>NZ_JBHIWR010000009.1:0-12874 GCF_041987405.1 Pseudooceanicola sp. | reverse complement strand
ACGCTGCGTCAGACCCAGTTCGAGGCCGCGAAAGATCGACAGGCGATCCTCCGCGCTCAGATGTTCATAGTTTCGTCCCATCGCAACAGCACCTTATCGCTGTTGCACTTCAACTGTGACTCTGCAGGAGAGGGCTGGGGTGAGGGGGCTTGGCCGTCTCCACGATGGACCGGCCGATTATATGCTCATGCGGCGGCGCGGTCTGCCAAAACAGCCATGTCTTCCGCAAAGTGCAGCTTCGCCCCGCTGCGGGCCTGCAATTCCTCGCGGCTCAGCCCGTCGATCATGTCGGTGACGAGGAACCTGCGGTCCTGGATGTCCAGCACGCAGAGATCGGTGAAGACCTTCTTGACGATCCCGGCCCCGGTCAGGGGGTAGGTGCAGTCCTCCACCACCTTGAAGCCGCCGTTCTTGTCGTTGTGGGTCATCATCACGAAGATCCGCTGCGCCCCGGCGGCCAGGTCCATTGCCCCGCCGATGGCAGGCAATGGATCATCCGCATCGCGCGCCCAGTTGGCCAGATCGCCGTTCGGCGCGACCTGATAGCCGCCCAGCACGCAAAGCTGCAGATGACCGCCGCGCACGATCCCGAAGGACCAGGCGTGATCGAAGAAGGAGGCGCCCTTGATCGTGGTGATCGGCTTCTTGCCGGCGTTGATCAGGGTCCAGTCGATGTCCTTTTCCTCGGGGTAGGGCCCCATGCCGAGGATGCCGTTTTCCGAATGCAGCAGGATTTCACGGTCGTCGGGCAGGTAGTTGGCTACCAGTTCCGGCATGCCGATGCCGAGGTTCACGTGCCAGCCGTCCTGGATATCCCGGGCAAGGCGGGCGGCGATGCCGTCGCGGGTCAGCGGTGTCATGCGGATTTCCTCCAGTCCTGCCAACTCGCCTCGGGCACCTCTTCGGTCTTGAACAGGTGGTTGGTGAAGATCCCCGGGGAATGGACGTCGTGCGGGTCGATATCGCCCAGCTCCACGATCTCGTCGGCCTCGACGATGGTGGTGCTGGCGGCGGCGGCAACCAGCGGGTTGAAGTTGCGGGCGAGGTTGAGGAACGTCAGGTTGCCGAAGCGGTCGGCCTTGTGCGCCTTCACCAGCCCGATCTCGGCGGTGATGGCGGTTTCCAGCACGTGACCGCGGCCGTTGAACATGCGGGTTTCCTTCCCCTCGGCCACCATCGTGCCGTAGGAGGTGGGGGTGTAGAAGGCCGGAATGCCGCAGCCGCCGGCACGGATCCGCTCAGCGAGGGTGCCCTGTGGCATGACCTCCAGCTCCATCTTGCCGGTGGTGACCAGTTCATGCGCCAGCTCGCGCATAGCGCCGCGCGGGAAGGAGCAGGTGAGCTTGCGCACCCGGCCCGCATAGAACAGGGCAGCGAGGCCTGTTTCACCATCGCCCGCGTTGTTGGACACCAGATCTATGTCCTTGATCCCGCTATCCAAAAGCGCCTTGATCAGCATGTTGGGGCGTCCCGCCTCGCCAAAGCCGGCGACCAAGACCCGCGCGCCATCTCCGATGCCTGCAAAGGCTTCGGCGAAGCTTTCGCATCTGCGGTCAATCATTCGGTTTCCTCCCTGTTCCGGCCCATGGTTCAAGTTTTCTACCGGGCGGTCAATAGCCATTGACGCATGACCGGAGCATGGAATAGCGTGCCCAAGAGTGCAAAACTGATTTCTGCAATGCGGAAAGATGCGCCAGGGAGGATATCGTGAGCGAAGATAAGGTCTCCGTCCGGACGGACGGCGAGGTCGGGGTCATCGAGATTGACAACCCGCCGGTCAATGCAATGAGCGGCGCGGTGCGCAAGGGCGTCTGGGACGGGCTGCACACATTGCAGGCCGATGACGCGGTCAAGGCGATCGTCCTGGCCTGCAAGGGTCGGACCTTTTCGGGCGGCGCGGATATCACCGAGTTTGGCAAGCCGCCGACGGAGCCGGGCCTTTCCACGCTGATCGACGAGATCGAGGCGTCGGAGAAGCCGGTGGTTGCGGCGGTCTTCGGCACGACCTTCGGGGGCGGGTTCGAGATTGCGCTTGGCTGTCACTACCGGGTCGGTCCGGCCTCCGTGCGTCTGGGTCTGCCAGAGGTCAAACTTGGGCTGATCCCCGGCGCGGGCGGCACGCAACGGCTGCCCCGCGTGATCGGCATGGTGGCGGCGCTAGAGCCGATCGTCACGGGTGATCCGATCCACGGCGGCGAGGCGGCAGAGATGGGCCTGATCGACAAGCTGATCGAGGGCGATCTGACCGAGGGGGCGATTGCGTTTGCGCGGGATGTCGTCGGCAAGCCGCTGGTCCGGATTTCGCAGGATGACAGCAAGCTGGCGGAGACAAAGGCGGATCAGACGGCGTTCGAGGAGGAGGCGACCCGGCTTCTGTCCCGCACCAAGCGTCTGCAGGCCCCTGCGGCCTGCGTGGAAGCGGTGCGCAACTGTCTGACCATGGATTTCGCCGAAGGGTCGAAGGCCGAGCGCGAGATCTTCTATCGCCTGCGCGAGGGCGAGGAGAGCAAGGCGCAGCGGCACCACTTCTTCGCCGAACGCGCGGCGCTGAAACTTCCCGGCGTGGGCAAGGATGTGACACCGCGCCCGGTGCAGAAGATCGCGGTGATCGGCGCGGGCACCATGGGCGGGGGCATTACCATGTCAATGGCCACGGGCGGCTATGACGTGGTGATGATCGACAAGAGCCCCGAGGCGCTGGAGCGCGGCATGGGGATCATCGAAAAGAACTACCGCAAGACCCAGGCGCGCGGCGGGTTCACCGAGGATGAGGTGAACGGCGCGCTCTCCCGCATCTCCACCGCGACGGATCTGTCGGCCACGGCGGATGCGGATATGGTGATCGAGGCGGTCTACGAGAACCTGGAGCTGAAGAAGTCCATCTTTGCCGAGTTGGACAAGGTGGCAAAGCCGGGGGCGGTACTGGCCTCCAACACCTCGACCCTGGATGTGGACGAGATCGCCAATGCGACCTCGCGGCCGCAGGATGTCATGGGGATGCATTTCTTCTCGCCCGCGAACATCATGAAACTGCTGGAGAATATTCGTGGGGCGAAGTCCGCGCCGGATATCCTGGTGACGGCCAATACGGTCGGCAAGCAGGCGGGCAAGATCCCGGTGACGGTCGGCGTCTGCAACGGCTTTGCCGGGAACCGCATGGGCGGCGCGCGGGCGCGGCAGGTGCAGCGGATGTTGCTGGAAGGCGCGATGCCGCAGGATATCGACGCCGTGGCCAAGGCGTTCGGCTTTGCCATGGGGCCGCTGGCGGTGAACGATCTGGCGGGGCTGGATATCGGCTATGCCGTCCGGCAGGAGCGCGGCGAGGTTTCGCCGATTGCCGATGCGCTGGCCGAGATGGGGCGCTTTGGCCAGAAGACCGGCGCGGGGTTCTACCTGTACGAGGGTGGCGCGCGCACGCCGATCCCGGACCCGATGGTGGAGGAACTGATCAAGAAAATCAGCGCCGAACACGGCTTCACCCCGCGCGAGATCCCCGAGCAGGAGATCCTGGACCGGCTGCTGTTCCCGCTGATCAATGAGGGCGCGCAGATCCTGGACGAGGGGATCGCGATCCGTTCGTCGGATCTGGACGTGATCTGGGTCAACGGTTTCGGCTTCCCGCTGGCCAAAGGCGGGCCGATGTACTGGGCAGATGGCGAGGGTGTTGCTAACGTCTATGAGCGGCTGAAGGGCTATTACGAGGTTTCGGGCGATCCGAACCTCGAACCCAAGCCGCTGTTGAAGAAGCTGGCCGAGGAGGGCTCCAGCTTTGCAGAATGGTCCAAGGGGAGGGGCTGATGAGCAGACCGGAACGTCCGTGGTACAAGTGGTACGCGGAAGGTGTAGACCCGTATTTCGAACCCAAGCCCGAAACGGTCAACGACCGGATCACGCGCAGTTTCGCGACCTGGCCGGATACCGTGATGATCGAGTATTACGGCAAGGAATACACCTATGCCCAGATGCACGGTCTGGTGTCGCAGGTGGCCCGAGCGCTGAAGGCGGCGGGGATCGAAAAGGGCGACCGCGTCGCGCTGCATCTGCCGAACTGTCCCTGGCATCCGATCTTCTTCTTCGGCACGCTTTGGTACGGGGCCGTGGTGACGCATCTGTCGCCGCTGGATGCCACGCGTGAGATCGAGCACAAGCTGACCGACAGCGGTGCGAAGATGGTGATCTCGCTCACGACGCCGGAATTTGCCAACCACTTCACCACTCTGATCGAGGAAGGGTCCTGCCCGCCGCTCTATCTCTGCCCTGATCCGGTCTCGGCGCAGGGGCGTGACTGCCCGGTGATCCCGGGCGCGCATTCGGTGGCGGAATTGCTGGGTGGTCATTCCAACGAGCCGATGGATGCGGCGCCTGTCACTCCCGATGATCTTGCACTTTTGCAATATACTGGTGGCACAACTGGCATTCCCAAGGCCGCTCAATTGACCCATTCGAACCTTGCGACCACGTCGCAGATGTATTCGGAAATGGGCAAGGGCGAGGCATCCCAGAAGCCCGGGAAGCCGGCGCTCGGCTACTCGCCCCTGTTCCACATCATGGGGCTCAGCTCCGGCATGATCAAACGGGCGAGCGAGGGCGGCACGCTGTGTCTGCGCCTGCGCTTCGACGCGGCCAGCGCCATCGACGAGATCGAAAAGAAGGGGATCGTGTCGCTTGGCGGGGTGCCGACCACCTGGATCGCCATCCTGGCCCTGCCGGATATCGACAAGCGCAATCTCAGCTCGCTGGAATATGTCGCCTCGGGCGGCGCGCCGCTGCCGGTGGAGGTCTACAACCGGGTCAAGCAGCTGACCGGGCACAAGTTGCGCGGGGGCTGGGGGATGACCGAAACCTCTCCCGCCGGGACGACGGTGCCCAAGGGAATGCCGGACGAGAAACTGGGCACCATTGGCGTGCCGGTTCCGGGGCTCGACATGAAGATCGTCGATGTCGAGGATTGCGAGAAGGAACTGCCGCCGGGCGAGGCCGGGGAAATGGTCATCAAGGGGCCGAATGTCACCAAGGGGTACTGGAACCGGTCCGACGCGGAAAACGCCGAGTGCTACAATTCCGAGGGCTACTTCCTGACTGGCGACATCGGCTACATGGACGAGGACGGCTGGTTCTACATCGTCGACCGCAAGAAGGACCTGATCCTGTCTGGCGGCTTCAACGTCTATCCCCTGACCATCGAGAATGCGATCCATCAGCATCCCGATGTGCTGGAGGCCATGGTGATCGGCGTGCCCGATGCCTATCGCGGCGAAAGCGCCAAGGCCTTTGTCATGCTGAACCCCGGCGCCAAGGAATTCACCTTGAAGGAGCTTCAGGCGTTCCTCGAGGACAAGCTGGGGCGGCACGAAATCCCGCGTCATCTGGAATTCCGGGACGAGCTGCCGCGCACGGCGGTCGGGAAGGCATCGCGCAAGATGCTGAAAGAACAGGAATTGGCCAAGGCGGCCGAAGAGACGGCGTAAGGAGCAAGAGCATGGAGCTGACATTCACCCCCGAAGAGGAAGCCTTCCGCCAGGAGGTCCGCGAGTTCATCGAGGCCAACCTCCCGGCCGAGACGCGCGATCACCTGAAGCGGGGCAATCCGCCGACCAAGGAGATGACCGTGCAGTGGCACAAGACCCTGCACGCCAAGGGCTGGGCCACGCCGCGCTGGCCTGCGGAATGGGGCGGTCCGGGCTGGTCCGTCACGCAGATGTATATCTTCCAGCAGGAGAACCAGCGCGCCGGTGCCCCGGACCCGCAGGGCTTCAACGTCGGCATGATCGGCCCGGTGCTGATCCAGTTCGCCAGCGACGAGATGAAGAAGGAATTCCTGCCCAAGATCGCGTCGCTGGACTATTGGTTCTGCCAGGGCTTTTCGGAGCCGGGTGCGGGGTCTGACCTCGCCTCGCTCAAGTGCAAGGCGGAGTTTGACGAGGCCAACAACCAGTGGATCGTCAACGGGCAGAAGACCTGGACGACCTATGCCCAGCATGCCGATTGGATCTTCCTGCTGGTGCGGACCTCGAACGAGGGCAAGAAGCAGGAGGGCATTTCCTTCCTCCTGGTCGACATGAAATCTCCGGGCGTCGAGGTGCACCCGATCCAGACGATGGACGGCGCGCATGAGATCAACTCTGTCTTCTTTACGGATGTGAAGGTGCCGGCCGAAAACCTGATCGGCGAGGTCAACAAGGGCTGGACCTATGCCAAGTTCCTGCTGGGCAACGAACGCCTCGGTGCACCGCGTGTCGGGGCGTCGCAGGCCAAGCTGGAGGAGCTGAAGGAGATCGCGAAGACCCGCATCGTGCGGGGCAAGCCGCTGTGGGATCACCCGCGCTTCCGTGACAAGTTCGTCGAGGCGCAGGTGGAGTTGAAGGCGCTGGAAATGACGGTGATGCGCGTGCTGTCTTCGATGCAGGCGGGGGCGGATACGGGCAAGCCCGATCCAGCGACCTCCGTCATCAAGATCAAGGGCGCACAGATGATCCAGCGCCTGACCGAGCTGTTTGTCGAGGTGGCGGGCGAACAGGCCGCGCCCTGGACCGATGGCGAGCTGGGCGACAACGCCCGGATCGGCGACGACTGGGTCGAACGGGCTGCGCCGAACTATTTCAACTATCGGAAGTCGACCATCTACGGCGGGTCGGACCAGGTCCAGAAGGGCATCATCTCCAAGGCAATTCTCGGGCTGTGAGGGCAGACATATGAACTTTGAACTGAATGACGAACAGCGGATGCTTTCCGACAGCTTGACGCGCTTTCTGGCCGACAGGTACGATTTCGAAAAACGGCGCAAATACATGGAGATGGAGGGCGGCTTCGATCCCGCCATCTGGCAGGGCTTTGCCGAGCTGGGTATCTTCGCGCTGCCTTTTTCAGAAGATGAAGGCGGGTTGGGCGGCACCTCCGTCGAGACGATGATCGTCGGTCAGGCCATGGGCTATGCGCTGACCAACGAACCCTGGGCGGAGGCGATGGCGATTGCACCGTCGCTGCTGCAGGCCGGGTCGGACAACCAGCGCAGCGAGATCGCCGAGGGGATCATCGGCGGCGAGATCATCCCGACCTGGGCGCATCTGGAGCCGGGCATGATCGACCGGGGCGAGGATATCGCCACCATCGCCAACGCCGAGGGCGCGCTTTCGGGGACCAAGACGGTTGTCAGCTTTGGCGCCGAGGCCAGCCTGATCTTCGTGACGGCGAAGGGGCCGGACGGCCTGGGCCTCTACATGGTCAACGGCGGCGCCTCGGGCATGGAGGCGCGAGAGTACAAGACCCAGGACGGCAAGCGCGCGGCGGAGCTGAGCTTCGACAAGACGCCCGCGGTGAAGCTCTCCGGCGGGATCCCCGCGGAGGAGGCGATCGCCCTGGCCGAGGCGCGCGGTCTGTCGGCGGTCATGGCGGAAAGCCTGGGCTGCATGGAAAAGGCGATCGAGGAGACGGTCGAATACATCAAGGGCCGCGAACAGTTCGGCCGGGCCATCGGCTCCTTCCAGGCGCTGCAGCATATCGCGGCGGGCGCCGTGGTGGAAAAGGAGCAGGTCAAGTCCATGGCGATGTATGCCAGCGTGATGTGCGACGACGGCGATGCGCAGGCGCGGGACCTCGCGTTGTCGGCGGCCAAGGTGAAGATGTGCGACGCCTCGCGCGAGGTGGGCCAGATGTCGATCCAGCTGCATGGCGGTGTGGGCATGACGATGGAATATGCCATCGGGCATTACTTCAAGCGGATGACCATGCTGGAGATCGCCTTTGGCGACCGCGACTTCCACATGGACCGGCTGTGCGAGGCCGGCGGTCTGGCGGCCTGACGCTCCTGGCGGAGCGTTGCCTCCGGAGGGAGTATTTTGAGAAAGATGAAGGGGCCGTGGCAGGTGTCACGCCCTTTCGCAACAGGAGAAAGATGATGGATCTGTTTGAGGCGATGCGCGCGCGGCGCTCGATCCGGGGCTTTACCGATGAACCGGTGAGCCGCGAATTGATGGAAGAGGTGCTGGCGGCGGCGAATATGGCGCCCTCGTCGATGAACACGCAGCCCTGGCATTTTCACGTGCTGACGGGCGAAGTGCTGGAAAACGTCCGGCGCGGCAATACAGAGCGGATGCTGGGTGGTGTGCCGCCCTCGCGGGAGATCGCGGCGCACGGCAAATACGAGGGCGTGCACCGCGACCGCCAGGTGGAGATCGCCAAGCAGCTGTTCGCCGCCATGGGGATTGCCCGCGAGGATGCGGAGCGGCGGCAGGACTGGGTCATGCGCGGTTTTCGCCAGTTCGACGCGCCGGTCTCGGTCGTGGTGACCTATGACAAGGCGCTGGACGATCATGGGCCGATTGCCATCTTCGATGCCGGTGCCGCCGTGCACGGGCTGGTCTTGGCGGCCTGGGCCAAGGGGCTGGGCGCGGTGATCAACGGGCAGGGGATCATGCAGTCGCCCGTGGTGCGCGAATGTGCCGAGATCCCGGAGGATCAAGTGATCCTGACCTGTGTCGCGCTTGGCTGGCCGGATGAAACCTTTGCCGCGAATGCCGTGAAATCGCATCGGCGGGGGGTGTCGGAGAATACCTCGTTTCAGGGCTTCGATGCGGAGGGTCAGGGGCGGCGTCTGCGCTCCGAAGCGGCGGAATAGGTGTCCCGGCCCCGCGCCGGGACCGCGTGGTGTTGAGGTGTTTGGCGGGGTCCCGGCGCAAGGCCGGGACAGCAGAGTGGCTTTTCTGATCGGAAGCAGCGGAATAGGTGTGCGTGTGTCCCGGCCTCGCGCCGGGACCGCGCGGTGTTGAGCTGTTCGGCGGGGTCCCGGCGCGGGGCCGGGACAGTGGAGTGGCTTTTCTGATCGGACGCGGCGAAATAGGTGTGCGTGTGTCCCGGCTTCGCGCCGGGACCGCGTTGTGTTGAGCTGTTTGGCGGGGTCCCGGCGCAGGGCCGGGACAGGGCGTGCCTAGAGGCGGGCCAGTAGCCCGGGCGAGGGCGTGCCGGTGACACTCAGCCCTGCGTCCTTCTGATAGGCGGTGATCGCGGCGCGGCTTTTCGGGCCGATCACGCCGGAGGTGCCGCCGGTGTCGTAGCCCCGGGCGGTGAGCTTTGTCTGCAGCGCCTGCCGGTCCCGCAGGGTCAGCCCGTTGGCATCCGGCGGAAACCGTCCCCGGATCGGTCCGCCGCCCGCCAGCCGGTCAGACAGGTGCCCGATCCCGATCGCGTAAAGATCGGAGTTGTTGTAGCGTTTGATCGCCTGAAAATTCGACGTGACCGTGAAGGAGGGCCCGCCCGCCTGCGGCGTGATCGTCGTGCCGGAGGGCGTGCCGGGCTGTCCGCTTTCGCCGCCCCACTTCAGCCCCCGCGTCCAGCCGGACCTTTCCAGATAGGCGGCTGTGGAGGCGAGAGCGTCGGTCGGATCGTCCGACCAGATGTCGCGCCGTCCGTCGCCGGTGAAATCCACCGCATAGGCGAGGTAGGAGGTGGGGATGAACTGGGTATGGCCCATGGCCCCGGCCCAGCTTCCGACCATGCGCGCGGGGGTGACATCGCCGGATTGCAGGATGCGCAGGGCGGCGATCAGCTGTTTCTCGAAAAACGCGCCGCGGCGGCCGTCGAAGGCGAGCGTCGAGGTGGCAGCGATCACCGGGACCGTGCCACGCTTTTCACCGTACTGGCTCTCCAACCCCCAGACGGCGCAGATGATTTCAGCCGGGACGCCATAGCGGGCCTCCAGCGCATTCAGCGTGCCGCGCTGCCGGGCGAAGGCGGCGCGGCCCTTGGCGATACGCTCGTCAGAGGCGGCGATCTGCAGGTAGTCCTCCAGCGTGTAGGAGGTCTCGGGCTGCGACCGGTCGCGGGTGACGACGCCGGGGATGAAGCCCGCATCGCGGAAAGCGGCGTTGAGGGTCGTGCGCGTGATCCCCGCGGCCTCGGCCCGGGGGCGGAAGGCGGCGACCCAGGCGTCATACCCGGCATTGCGCACGGGGCGCAGGTCGTCTGGCGTGGCGCTGGTGGTTCTTGGCGCGGGCAGGGGGATGCCGCCCCCGCAGGCGCCCAGGGTAGCGGCGCCGGTCAGGGCCAGGAACATGCGTCTGGGGATCATTCTGTCGACGGTGCGGAAAGGGCGCGCGGGGGGATGCGCGGCCTGTGGCTGGTCACGCCGTCGTGACGGTCACGGCCTCGGCGCTGCGGGCGGTCACGCTCTCGTCCAGCTTGGCCTCGATATTGTTGCCGTCGGGGTCCAGCAGGAAGGCGGCGTAGTAGCCGGGGTGATAGTCTCGCAACCCCGGGGCGCCATTGTCGCGCCCCCCGGCGGCGAGGCCCGCGGCGTGGAAGGCGGCGACCTGGGCGCGGCTTTGCGCCTGAAAGCACAGGTGCAGGTCGCGCGTCACTCGCCCGGTCGCGCCGGAGGCGGTGACATAGACCTCATCGCTGTTGATCGCATCTTTCAGCGTTTCGACCTCCCGCCCGAGGGCGGTGAAGATCGCGCGGTAGAAGGGCAGGGAGGCGGCCGGATCGCTCACCCGGATGTCCAGGTGGTCGATCAGCCGCCCCAGGTGATGGCTCATTCCGCCGCCTTGGCGACGCCGGGCCAGCCGAGTGTGGCGGCGAGGCGCTGCTGCGCGGCGTCGTATTCGCGGGAGAGCTGGGCGACCACTTCGGCCGCCGGACGGATGTCCTTGACCACGCCGATGCCCTGGCCGGACCCCCAGATGTCCTTCCACTTCTTGGCCTTGGAGCCGCCTGCGGAGGCAAAGTTCATGGCCGAGGGATCGGAGCGTTCCAGCGCATCGGGGTCCATGCCCGCATTGGCGATGGAGGGTTTCAGGTAGTTGCCCCAGACGCCGGTGAAGAGGTTGGAGTAGACGATGTCCGAGGCACCGTTTTCAGTGATCATCTGCTTGTAGCCGGGCTGGGCGTTGGCCTCTTCGGTGGCGATGAAGATCGACCCGGCATAACCGCCATCCGCGCCCATGGCTTGGGCGGCGAGGATGCTGTCGCCTTTGGCAATGGCGCCGGAGAGGTAGACCGGCCCGTCGAACCATTCGCGGATTTCCTGAATCAGGGCGAGGGGCGACAGGGCACCGGCATGGCCGCCCGCGCCTGCGGCGACGGCGATCAGACCGTCGGCGCCCTTGGAAATGGCCTTGCGGGCGAACATGTCGTTGATGATGTCGTGCAGCACGATGGCGCCGACAGAATGCGCGGCCTCGTACACCCATTCCTGCGCGCCGAGCGAGGTGATCCAGATCGGCACCTTGTGCTTGACGCAGATTTCCACGTCACGCTCCAGCCGGGCGTTGGATTTATGCACGATCTGGTTGACCGCATAGGGGGCGGCGGGCGCGTCGGGATTGGCCTGGTTGTAGGCGTCCAGCTCCTCGTTCATCCGGGTGAGCCATTTCTCCAGCTCGATCTCCTCGCCCTCGGCCTCGCGGGCGTTCAGCGCCGGGAAGGATCCGACGATGCCGGCCTTGCACTGGGCCAGGACCAGATCGGGGTTGGAGATGATGAACAGCGGGCTGCCGATCAGCGGAAGTCTCAGGTTTTGCAGTTGCGCGGGCAGCGTCATGAATCGGGTCCTCCCTGGGGAACGAGTTGTTGGTTGCATAGTGAAACCCATGGGGCGGGAATGCAATTAAATGCTTGAAGCATGAATGTCGGGATCGGCCAAGGGGCGAAGGTCAGGCCGTTGCGTCATATGGGCTTGCAGGACGGGCGCGGGCGGCGCAGCTTTGGCAAATGGATCACGCGGTACATGCCTTCGACACACCCTTTGGCCGGTTCCACCTCTGCGAGGCGGAGGGCGCGATAACCCGGGCCGGGTGGCGCGCGATGGCGGGCCGGGGGGCGACCGGGCTGCTGCGCGAGGCGGAGGCCCAGGTGTTGGCCTATTGCGCGGGGGAGCTGGAGGGTTTCGACCTGCCGCTCCGGGTCGAGGCGGGGGCGCTGGTGCAGGCGGTCTGCGATCAGCTGCGGGCGATCCCCTTGGGCGAAACCCGGACCTACGGCGATCTGGCCACGGCGCTGGACCGTCCTGCCCAGGCAATCGGGCAGGCCTGCGGACAGAACCCGATCCCGCTGATCATCCCCTGCCACCGGGTGCTGGCGGCAAACGGGCTGGGCGGGTTTTCCGCGCCGGGCGGCGTGGAGACCAAGGTGGCTCTGCTGCGGCACGAGCGGGCGGCGGGGCTCTTGATCTGAGCGTTTGGTGGCCGCGGAGAGAGGGCCGCGGGCCTGGCGCAGATCAGGCCGCACGAGGGCGCGACGGGTCGTCAAAAATTGCCGCAGGTCGCGGAATTGACACTGGTCCGCCCGGGTCTCACCCTGTGACCCGCATCCGCGTGATCGTGTTCACACAGGTGGAACGGGGGCCGGGGGGCTGCGTTGGCTTGTTGTAACCATCCACCAGAGCAAAGGGAGAGACTTGCCGTCATGTCGGCACAACTGATCGCCGCAATTGTCGTACTGCCTTTCGCAGGGGCGTTCATCTATGCGGCCATCCACGAATACCTGCGATACAAATCCGATGGACGCGCGAACTACGGTCTGGTCTTCGATGACGAGACGGGGACGAGCTATGTCTCGTCAATCGCCGAAGACGACACGGGCTACGACCCCGAAGACTTCGACCCCGGGAATTATAACGATCCGGAGACCCGGTCCGACCGGGAGGAGGAAAAAGGCTGAGGGTCGTGCGCCCAACTGCAAGGTGATGAGAAATGGTACATCGCCTGGCGCGATGGTCTGGCATCTGCGCGTCGCGGCGCAATAATTTAAGTTGCCTTTAGGTCATGTTGACAAAAGACGCAGCCAGAGGCGGATGGAGGTGATGTCTATGAAGCCAAGGAAGCTCTCAGCGGTCTTGTCGTAGCGGGTTGCGACCCGGCGAGCGTTCTTCAGCTTGTTGAAG
>NZ_JBHIWR010000008.1:0-28570 GCF_041987405.1 Pseudooceanicola sp. | reverse complement strand
ACCTTGGGTCCAGCTGACCTTGCTCGTGTCATCCAGGCCTACAACTCGACGCCCCGGCGCTGCCTGGGCTACAAAACTCCGGACGAAGTCTTCTATGAAACCGTTGCACTTCAAACGTGACACTGCATCCCCCCGCAGGGGAGAGGGAGTCGCGTAGTACTGGGGAATTGGGGTGGCGCCATGCGGTAAGTGAAGCAATGCCTGCTGCGCCCGGGGCGCACGTCGCCCCCGAAAAGCACGACATACTCCCCTCTCCCCTCGGGGGAGAGGGCTAGGGAGAGGGAGCCCGTAGGGAGAGAGGGTTAGCGAGAGGGGGCCTGCACCACCCCCGAAACCCTACCCCTTCGCCGCATTGATCGCGGCCCAGACCCGGCCCGGGGTCGCGGGCATGTGGAACTCCGTCACGCCAAGCTGTGCCAGCGCATCCGACACTGCGCTCATCCCTGCGGCCAGACCACCGACCGATCCGGCCTCGCCCACGCCCTTGACGCCAAGGGGGTTCATGCCCGTCGGCACCTCGTAGAAGCCGCAGTCATAGACCGGAAGGTCCTTGGCCCGCGGCATCGCGTAATCCATGAAGGAGCCGGTCAGCAGTTGCCCATCCTGCGCGTCATAGGTGACCTCCTCCATGAAGATCTGCCCCAAGGCCTGGGCCACGCCGCCCTGGATCTGCCCCTCGGCGATCTGCGGCTGCAGCACCCGCCCGATGTCTTCGACCGCGGAATAGCTGAGGATGTCGAACCGCCCGGTGTCCGGGTCCAGCTCCACCTCGCAGATGTGGCAGCCGTTCGGGAAGGTCGGCGCCTCGGGCGAGAACTCGCCCTGTGCCGCCAGGGGGATGCCCTTTTCGCCTGCGACCTTCGCCACCTGCTGCAGGGTGATCTCCCGGTCGGTCCCGGCGATGCGGAAGCTGCCGCCGGAATATTCGATATCGGCGATGTCGGCCTCCAGCTCCTCGCCCGCAATCTCCTTCGCGTCGGCCAGGATCGTCTCCACCGCGCCCTTCAGCGCCGAGCCGCATTTGATCATCGCGCCGGAGCCGCCCATGCCGCCGCCCTTGGCCACGACATCCGTATCGCCCTGCGCGTAAGAAATCGTGTCCGGTGCAATCTCGAACCCCTCGGCGGCCAGGTCGATGAGCGCGGTTTCCACCCCCTGCCCCGCCGAAAACGCCCCGGCGGCGACAGAGATCGTGCCATCGGCGTGCAGTTCGACATTGGTCCAGTCGGCCCCGCGCCGCCCCCACATGCCGCCGGCCGTTTCGATACAAAGGGCGAGGCCAAGGCCCCGCACCCTGCCGCGCGCGGCGCTGTCGGCTTTGCGGGCCTCGTACCCCGCCAGATTGGCCCGGGCGATGCCCGCCTCCATCACCTTTTCAAAGGCCCCGCTGTCATAACCGAAGTACCAGTTCGCGGGCCAGGGCATCTGATTTTCGCTGATCAGGTTGCGGCGGCGCAGTTCGATCCGGTCATGGCCCAGCTCGCGCGCGGCCTTGTCGATCAGGCTTTCGATCACCAGCGTCGCCTCGGGCCGCCCGGCCCCGCGATAGGGTGCGACGGGCACGGTGTTGGTCAGATAGCCCTCCAGCCGCCCGGCGATCACGGGCGTGGTGTAAACCCCTGCCACACCGCCGAAATTCAGCACCGGCGGTAGCGACCGGGCGGAGGCATAGGCGCCCATGTCGAGCCGCAGCAGCACGCTGAGCGCGGTGAAGTTGCCCTCGTTATCCAGCCCCAGCTCGGCCACGTAATCCACGGCGCGTCCACCTTCGTCCGACAGAAGGCCTTCACCCCGGTCCGCGCGCCAGCGCACCGGGCGGCCTAGCTGCTTGGCGGCCCAGAAGACCAGCATCTCCTCGCGCACCGGCCCGGATTTCATCCCGAACGATCCGCCGACATCCCCGCCGACAACGCGAATGTCCTTGGCCTCCATGTTGAAGGCCCCGGCCAGCGCCGCGCGCATGGCGGGCGGGTTCTGGTGGCTGGCGTAGAGGCCGAACCGTCCGCCCGGTTCGGGGCGGCCCATGGCATTGCGCGGCTCCAACGTGGCGGCGGCGACCCGGGTGATCGGCGCCTCGATCCGCACGCGGTGTGCCGAGGCCGCCAGCGCCGCCTCCGCCGCGGCCCAGTCGCCACGGCCCCATTCGGCGGCCAGGTTGCCGGGCCGGTCCTCATGCACCAAACGTGCGCCTTCGGCCATGGCATCGGCCATGGTCACCACGGCCTCGCGTTCCTCCAGATCGGGCATGACCGCCTCGGCCGCATCCATCGCCGCCTCGCGCGTCTCCGCCACAACCATGGCAATCGGTTCCCCGGCGAATCGTGCTTCCTTGTCGGCCAGCAGCGGGCGGTCCGTGGCGGTCCATTTCCGGCCGTCCGTCCCCTCCAGCGCCATGGGCGCCTGCACCGGGCCGACGCCATCCGCAGCCAGATCGGCGGCGGTGAAAATTGCCACGACGCCCGGCATGTCCCGAGCATCGTCGAGGTCGATCGCGCCAATCGCGGCCGCGGCATAGGGAGAGCGGACAAAGACCGACCAGAGCGCCCCCTCGACCTTCAGATCGTCGGTATACCGACCCTGCCCGGTGGTCAGGCGATAATCCTCAACCCGACCCTGGCGTGCTACTCGTTGCTCGGTCATCGAAGTCTCCTCTGGGCACTGGCCTCGGGGCCGCAGGTTAACCATATACGGCAGGGCGTCAAACGAATGCCGCGAAATGGTATGCCAAAATTTTGCGACGCCGCTGTTACACGGCCATGGCCGAGAGGCCCGCCCAGGCCTCCCGCATTTCCGCAACCAGATCGCCGACGATCTCCCCCGCGCTCTGCCCCGGGCCGGCGTGGGCGATGGCCGCCGAACAGGACATCAGCCCGACGTCCATATCCCCCGTGACGTAAGCGTTGCGCCGGGCATAATCGCCCTTCACCAGCTCGCCGAAATCCTCGTGTTTCACCGGCCGCCCGGCAAAGGAGGCCTCCATCTCCGCCACCTTCATCGCCGTCTCGTTCTTCAGCACGCGCCAGGTGTCCTTGATGGAGTGCAGCACGGCCATCGTGTCATCCATCCCCGCCGCCGCCATCCGCTGCGCATAGTTCGGATGCAGGTCGATCTCCGTCGCGGTCAGGAACCGCGTGGCCAGAACCGCCGCATCCGCCCCCTGCGCCAGACAGCCCAGAACCTGCCGCCCGGTGCCGATCCCGCCGCCAAGGGCGATCGGAACATCCACCTCCTTCAGCAGGTTCGACAGCAGGATATGCCCCGGATGCGGGTTCACGCCGGGATGCCCCCCGGCCTCCATCCCCACGAGGACCAGCGCATCCACCCCGTCCTTCGCCGCCTTCACGGCATGGCGGACCTGGGTGGATTTGTGGATCACCGTGCCACCGCGCGCATGGATCCTGTCGATCAGCGCGCCGGGGTGCGAGCCGGCGGTTTCGAAATGGCGGATGCCACGGTCCAGCGCGATCTCCACCCCAGCCTCGACGATATGGTTCGGCCGGTAGCGCGAGATCGAGAAGTTGACGCCAAAGGGATGCCCGTCGGCCAGGTCAATGCAGCGTTCCAGCCCGGCGGTGAAGGCCTCCGGGTCGGGATAGCTCTTCGCCGTCATGAAGGACATCGCCCCCGCCCGCGCGCAGGAGGCGACGAAATCGGCCTTGGACATCCACATCATGCCGCCCACGATGATCGGGTGTGGCACCTCGTACATCTCGGTCAGGCGTGTCTTGAACAGGGGCGCCGACATGTCAGACGCCCCGGAACACGGGTTTGCGCTTCTCGACAAAGGCCGTCATGCCCTCCTTCCGGTCGTCGGACTCCAGTACGATGGCGGCGTTGAGACGTTCGTATTGCAATCCGGCCTCAAGGCTGACCTGTAGGCCGGTATTGACCGCCCCCTTGATGAAACTGACCGACAGCGGCGGTTTTTCGGCAATCTGGTCCGCCAGCTCCAGCGCCGCCGCCATCAGCTCCGCCCCCGGGACGACACGGTTCACCAGCCCGTAGGCCAGCGCCTCCTCCGCCGTGATATGGCGGCCGGTGAACATCAACTCCTTGGCCAGTGGGGCCCCGATCAGGCGCGGCATCCGTTGCGTGCCGCCCGCGGCCGGGAAGGCGCCGAGGTTGACCTCCGGCAGGCCCATCTTGGCATGGTCCGCCGCGAACCGGATATCCGCCGACAGCGCCAGTTCCATCCCGCCGCCCAAGGCATAGCCGTTGATCGCCGCAATCACGGGACGTTCAAAGTTCTCGATCATCAGCGTCATGTCATGCGTCGCCTTCTGCCTGGCGTAATACTCCGCCAGGGGCAGCTTGCGCGTCGCGCGTTCCTTGATGTCCGCGCCCGCACAAAAGGCCTTGTCGCCCGCGCCGGTCAGGATCACGCAGCGCAGGTCGCGGTCCTCGATCAGCTTGGATCCGAACAGATCCGCAAGCTCCGGCTTCATCGCCAGGTTCATCGTGTTCATCCGGTCGGGCCGGTTCAGGGTCACGATCGCCACGCCATTGTCGCGCCGTTCGACCAGCAGGGACTCATACTCGTACATCTCACACCTCTTTCTGAAGGATATGCGCAATCGCGATCGACCCGAGGCCGATCATATGCGCCATGCCGATCTTCGCATCGGGCTGCTGCCGTTCCCCGTTGCGCCCGCGAAGCTGGTTCACGATCTCATGGATCTGGCCGATCCCGGTCGGGCCCAGGGGATGCCCCTGCCCAATCAGCCCGCCGGAGGAATTGACACAGCACTTGCCCCCGATGGCCGAGCCGCCGTCGCGCAGGAATTGCTGCCCCTCGCCCTTGGGCGCGAGGCCAAAGGTCTCGGTGTAAAGGATTTCCTCGATGGCGAAGGCATCGTGCAGTTCCACGCAATCCAAGTCATCCGCGGTAATCCCGGCCTCCGCATAGGCCCTTTCGGTCACCTCCTGCGCCAGGGTGACCGAGGGGATGTCCCGCCCGACCTGCGGCTTTTCGGATTGCAGGGCCGAGGCCGTCACCCGGATCGGTTCCGCCGTGATCCCAAGCCGCTTGATCGCCGCTTCGGAGCAGACGATGGCTGCCGCCGCCCCCTCGCCGCGCGGGCAACACATGAGAGAGGTCGTCGTCCCCGCCACCCGGTTGGCCGCCAGCACCTGCTCTACCGTGCGCGGTTTCTGGAACTGCGCAAAGGGGTTCTTGGACGCGTTCGTGTGGTTCTTCGACGCGACGCGGGCCAGGTCCTCGCCGGTCAAACCCTTCTCCTTGCTGAGGTATTCCGCCATGATCGCATACTTCACCAACGGGATCGCAGCGGTGTCGGAGAGGCTGTTCACAGCCTCCTTGCTGACCGCGCGCACCTGATCGCCGTATTTGTCCACGCCGACAGCCAGCGCCACGTCGCGGCGGCCAAGCGCCACCTCATGCACCGCCATCTGAAAGGCGGAAGACCCGGAGGCGGAGGCATTTTCCACCTGCGTACAGGCCAGCCCTGTGGAGCCGAGATGATTGAACATGATCCGCCCTGCCGCCATGCCGATGCCGGTGCATCCGATATAGGCGCTCTCCACCTCCGGAAAGGCGATCCCCGCATCCTTCAGCGCGGCGCGCACCGCCGTCAGCCCCATGTCGATATAGAGCGTGTCCGAAACGAACTGATATTTGTGCATCCCCACGCCGATCACATAGACCGGGCGGCCTTCACTCAACCTGGTCATGCGCGGTCCTCCACCGGGGCGAAACGGCAGGCGATCACCCTCTCCTCGCCCTTTGCGATCTCCACCGGCACGGCCTGAAGCATCATCTCGTCTTCATATTGATCCTCATCCCCCAACAGCATGACCTCCTCGATCATGCCCGGGGCGATCTCCGCCTCTCCGACGACCAGCGGCACTTGCAGGCTCGGCGTCAGCTTGGTGTGGAGCGTCAGGAAGGTCAGCAGCTTTGCCCGCCCGTCCATCGCCTCCTCACTTACATGCTCCGGCTCCGCCCCGCATTTCGGGCAGCCATAGCGGGTGAGCGGGAAGCTCAGCTCCCCGCATCTGGCGCAACGTCCGGCGCGCAGACTTAGCGTTCTGCCATCGGGCGACAGGGTATAGAGATCAGGTTTTTCAAGCTCCATCCGGCGCTCCTCCCAAAGCAATTTCGCCGTTGTTGACCGAAGAGTAGAATTTCATCCCCCATCAATCAATGAGAAAAGATTGCGCATTTGCAGGCAGGATGGCAGTTTGCTGACCAACGGGTAGAAACACTCACCCAAGGGAGGATATAAGAATGGACATGAATCTGACGGGCCGCACGGCGGCCATCACCGGCGGCGGCGGCGCGATCGGCCGCGCCTCGGCAAAGATGCTGGCGGCAGAGGGGGTTGCAGTGGCCCTGCTGGATGTCAGCGAGGAGGCAATGGCCGCCGCCAAGGCGGAAATCGAGGCGGATGTGCCGGGCGCTAAGGTCTTCACTCACGCCTGCGACGTGACCGACGTCGCCTCTGTCACGGCCGCCTTCGACGCGGCCGCCGTGGCGCTTGGTCCGGTCGATATCCTGGTGAACAACGCAGGCTTCAGCCGCGACAAATACATGACCAAGATGGTCGAGGAGGACTGGGACATCGTCCATGCGGTCGTACTGAAAGGCGCCTTCAACTGCTGCCGCGCGGTCCTGCCGGGGATGATGGAGCGGAACTGGGGCCGGATCGTCAACATGTCCTCCATGGCGAAGGACGGGAACCGGGGACAGACCAACTATTCTGCTGCCAAGGCCGGGCTGGTCGGCATGACCAATGCGCTGGCGCGCGAGGCCGGCGGGTTCAACATCACCTGCAACGCCATTGCCCCCGCACTCGTCGCCACCCCCCGCCTGAAGGCCCGCCCGGATTTCGACAAGCTGGAGGCGAGATCCAAAACCCTGACCGCGCTGCCCCGGCTGGCTGATGAATATGACGTGGCTCGGGTGGTCCTCTTCTTCTCCTCCTGCCTCGCGGATTTCATCACCGCGCAATGCATTGATGTGAGTGGTGGGCGTTAGGACGCAAGCACCGTCGACATCCCGGACGGGATGCGGGCGGCGGGCGCTTGAGATGGGTGCATAGCACCCATCCTACACTGAACGTCAAACCGTAGGATGGGTGCTCTGCACCCATCTTTCGCCACTGCGCAATGCATTGATGTGAGTGGCCGACGGTGAGGGCTGGCGGCGGTGCGTGTGAACACGCACCCTACCTCACCCCGTAGGATGGGTGCTCTGCACCCATCTTGCGCCATGTGATGGGTGGCAAGCCCCCATCCTACCCCTCACCCAACTCCGGCGCTGAGGGCGAAATCGCCCCCATCCCCCTCAACCGCACCGGAAAGGGCGTGATCGGCCCCGCATCCGTCTCCACCATCAACCCGCGTGCTGCGAAATGCTCCGAACCAGCCGCCTCGTCCGGGGTCAACACCGGCGAGGCCGGGACGTCGTACTCTTCGAACAGCGCCATCGCCTCGTCCCGCGACATCGGCGCGATTTGTTCGGCGAGGCGCGCGTTGATCGCCTCCGCCACCGGTCGCCGCGCCGAAATTCGGGCGTAGGCCGCATCGGCGAACGCCCCCATATCCAGCGCCCGGCAGGTCGCGGCCCAGAAGTGATCCTCCAGCGAGGCGACAGACACCGCGCCGTCCGTACAGGCAAAGACGCCATAGGCCGGGCGGACCAACGCCATGCGCCGCTGTTCTTCGAAATCCCGCACGTCGCCGTGGTTGTAGAGCGCGCGGCGCGTGTTCACCCAATGCGCCAGACAGTCGGTGATCGACAGGTCGATATGCTGCCCCTCGCCCGTCCGCGCCTTCTGCATCAAAGCCGCAAGAACCGAGCTGAGCCCATAGAGCGCCCCGCCCAGATCGGCCACCGGCAGGCCAAAGGTATGGTCCGGCGCCCCGCCCGGTTCGCCGCAAAGCGCCGTGACCCCCGCCAGCGCGAGGTAGTTCAGATCATGCCCCGGCGCTTTCACCCAGGGCCCCGTCGCGCCGAAGCCGGACATGGAGATATAGACGCAACCGGGGTTCACAGCCTGCACGGCCTCCCACCCCAGACCGAGGCGATCCATGACCCCGGGCCGGAACCCTTCGATCATCACATCCGCCTCGCGCACCAGGTCCAGCGCCTTGGCCCGGTCGCCCTCTTCCTTGAGGTTGAGAATAACCGAGCCTTTGCCCCGGTTCACCGTCCCGAATAGGCCCGGCGATGTCGTGCGCAACCCGTCCCCGCCCGGCGGACGTTCGACCTTGGTCACCCGCGCGCCCATCTCGACCATGCACTGGCTGAGAAAGGGCCCCGGCAGCAGTTCGGAGAAATCGACGACCTTCAGCCCCTCGAGCGGCGCATTCATGTCCGCACCACGATGACCGCATCCAACGCCATCGCCCCTTCGCCTTCCGCGCCAACCCAGACCGGGTTGAGGTCCATCTCCTCCACCTGATCAGCATTGGCGACGACATAGTCCGAGACCTTCTCGACCAGTGCCGCAAGCGCCGCGATGTCCCGCTTGGGCTGACCGCGATAGCCGGTCAGCAGCGGCGCGGATTGCAGCTCTCCGATCATCGCCTCGGCCTTGGCTTTTGTGACCGGCAGCATGGTGCGGGTGACGTCCTGGAACATTTCGACATAGATCCCGCCGAGGCCGAAGGTCATGACATGACCGAAGACCGGATCGCGGGCGACACCGACAAAGGCTTCGACCCCTCCGGCGGGCGCCATGGGCTCTATCAGCACACCGTCGAGCGTCGCGTCCGCTTTGGCAGATTTCACATTTGCAACAATTTGATCGTAATTCTCTGCTGCATCATGAGCAAAAACATTCAATTTCACGCCACCGACATCGGATTTATGGGTAATCTCCTCCGACACGATTTTCATCGCCACAGGCACGCCCATGCGCCTCACAATCTCCGCCGCCCGGGCCGCCGATGTCGCCAATTCCGGCGCCGTGACGGGCACACCGGCCGCCGCCAGCGCCTGTTTCCCCTCGACCTCCGTCATGCTGCGGGTCGCGCCGTCGGCCAGCCCGGTCGCCTGACCGATCACCGCCGGGGACCAGCCCCGGTCGCGCGTCGCCTGCCATTGGCCGTAGTCGATCCAGCGCCGCAGCGCCTTGCGCATGTTGCGGAGTGACCGGAAGGGGATCAGCCCGCCCCCGGCCAGCGTGGTGTAGCCCGCGCCCTGACGCTCTGACATCCAGATCGGGACGATCGGCACATCGGTCGCCTTCTGCGCCTCGATCAGAGACTCGCCGTTCACGACGGAGTATTGGCCGTAGTCCATCGGCTGCGGCGCCAGCACCAGCCCGACGTTCGGGTCCTGCGCGGTGATCACCAGCGACTCGCGGTAGACATCCGGATGCGAGATGGAGATGGAGGTCGTGTCCACCGGGTTCGCCGTCGCCGCGAAGGTCGGCAGTATCGCGTCGAGCTTTTCGCGCGTTTCCGGCGCGAACTCCGCCAGTTCCAATCCGCTGACACCCACGTTGTCCGCACAAAGCGACCCGGCCCCGCCGGAGGAGGCGAAGATCGCCAATTTCTCCTGCCCGGTCGGCATCTTGCGGACCAGCAGCTGTGCCACGTCGATCAATTCGTCCAGGTCGTCAACCTCGATCACGCCGAGGTCGCGGAAGACGGTCCGGTTGACCTCCGACGAGCCGGTGATTGACGCCGTATGCGACGCCGCCGCCCGCGCCCCGTATTCCGACCGCCCGACCTTCAGCCCCACCACCGGCTTCCCCATCTCCGCCGCCTTTTGGCAGGCTGCCGCGAACCGGGGCCCGTCCTTGAAGCCCTCGACCAGACAGCCGATCACCTTCACCTCCGGATCGCCCGCCATGTGGTGGATGAAGTCCGCCACCTGCAGATCGCATTCGTTGCCCGTCGACGCCCAGTTGGTAAATCCGACGCCCCGATCCTTGTGCTGCACCATGTTGCGGCCCAGCCCGCCGCCTTGCGTCGCCAACCCGATGGAGCCGGGCGCGATGTCGGACTTGTAGGCGGGCGAAAACGACATCCCCAATGGCATGTTGAAGTTCACCAGCCCCGGGCAGTTCGGCCCGTAAAGCCGGATGCCCGTGCGCTTCGATATCTCGACCAGCGCGGCCTCTTCCGCCTTGCCCCAGTCGTCGGCCTCCGAAAAGCCGGAGGTCAGGATGACGGCGAATTTCACCCCCATCTCCCCGGCCTGCTCCACCGCCGTGCGCACGCCCTTGGCCGGGATCACCACGACAATCACGTCGACCGGTTCCGGCAGGGAGGCCACGTCGGGATAACACGGCATCCCCATGACGTTTTCCTGCTTCGGGTTCACCGGATAAAGCCGCCCCTCGAATTTCGAATGCTCCACGATGTTCTTCATCGCGTGGTTGCCGATGGAATGCTCTTTCTCCGACGCCCCGATCACCGCCATGGAACGGGGCGCGAAGAGATAGGTCAGATCGGGGAACTGGTAGCCTGTGCTCATGTCCTTCATCATCGCCTCCTCAGGTGATGGCCGACAGGCCGAGGATTTCGCGGCCCGCGATAAGTGTCTGGATTTCCGAGGTCCCCTCGGGGATCATCCCGCCCCGCGTGTCGCGGAAGATGCGTTCGATCGGATAGTCGCGGGAATAGCCCAAGCCCCCGTGGACCTGCAGCGCCATATCCGCGACCTCGAACGCCGCCTGCGCCGCGTAGAGCTTGGCGATGGAGCAATCCTCCCGCGCCTCCTCCCCCGCATCCAGCCGGGAGGCGGCGGTATAGCCCAGGGCCCGCGCCGCCTTCACCCGCACCGTCATGTCGACGATGTGCTTCTGAACCAGCTGGAAAGACCCGATCGGCTTGCCGAACTGCTTGCGCGTCTTGGCATACTCCACCGACAGATCCAGCGCCGCCTGCGCCTGCCCCACGGCCCCCATGGCAATATTCACCCGCGCGGTGTTCAGACCCTGAAGCGTGCCAGAGAGACCGATCCCCTCCGGTCCGACCCGGTTCTCCTCCGGCACCTTCACGTCGTCAAATTCGATCTCCGCCGTGCCCGTGGGCCGCAGCACCATCTTCTCGACCTTGCGGGCGGCGTATCCGGGCATGTCCTTCTCGACGATGAAAGTCGACAGCTCCCCGTCGCTTGTGTCCGAATAGGTCTTGGCCAGGACCAGGCAGATATCCGCATTCACCCCGTTGGTAATCCACAGCTTGCGGCCGGAGATATGGTAATACCCATCCTTCAGAACCGCGCGCGTTTCCACCCCGCGGACGTTGGAGCCGACATTGGGCTCCGTCAGGCCCGTGCAGGTCTTCAGCTTGTTTGCCAGAAGCGGCTGAAGGTATTTCTCCTTCTGCATGTCCGAGCCATAGGCCGACAGCTTCTGGATCGTGCCGTTGGTGATATTCACGATGGTCCGCAGCGAGCCCCAGCAATAGCCCGCGCTTTCCATCATCATCGCCCAGGTCATGTATGGCAGATCGAACCCGCCATCCGCCTCGGGGATCTTGCCGCCGAGGTAGCCGAACTCCTTCAGGTCATCGAGGATCTCGAAGGGGAAGGTCGCGGCATATTCATGCTCGGCGATCATCGGTGTCACATTGGCGGCCAGCCATTTGTCGATCTGGTCTTTCAGCATCTGTTGTTCGCTGTCGAGCACGACGGACATGGTCTCTCCCCTTCGCTACCGGCGGTCAGCCCGACCGGAGATGATGTCATAACATTTGCGCGGACAGAGGTCCGGCGAGAAAACCCCGCCGCCGGGTTCCGGCGACGGGGCGAAGGCGGTTCTAGTTGAAGAACACTCCTGGCAGATAGAGCGCGATGTCCGGGATCAGAATGATCAGCAGCACCCCGATCAGCGTTACGATCACGTAAGGAATGACCGAGGCATAGATATCGCCCATGGTCACCCCCGGAGGCGCCACCCCCTTGAGATAGAAGAGGTTGAACCCAAAGGGCGGCGTCATATACCCCACCTCCATCATGATGACGAAGAGGATGCCGAACCAGATCGGATCAAAGCCCGCGGCCTGCACCACCGGCAGGAAGACCGGCAGGGTGATCAGCATGATGCCAACCGGATCCAGCACCATCCCGAAGAGGAACAGCACGAAGAGCATGAACGCCAGTGCGCCCCATTTGCCCCCCGGGATATAGCTCATCAGGTTGGAGATCAGCGACTGCGCCCCAAGCGCCGTATAGGCGGTGGAGAAGGCATGCGCCGCAAAGAGGATCCACATCACAAGCGCCGTCAGCTTGATCGTCGACAGGGCCGCATCGCTCAGCACGGTCCAGTTCAGGCGACGGTTGACGATCGACGCGACCATCGCACCGAAGACACCGATGGCCGCGGCCTCGGTCGGGGTGGCGAACCCGCCGAAGATCGACCCCAGCACCAGCGCCACGATCATGATCGGCAGGATCACCGCGCGCAGGGCGCGGAATTTCGCACCCCAGTCGGAGCGTTCCTCGGGCGGCAGGGCCGGCCCCATCTCGGGCTGAATCCAGCAGCGCACGCCGATGTAGATCGACACGAGCACAAACAGCAGAAGCCCCGGCCCGATACCGGCCGCGAAGAGACGGCCAACGGACACCTCGGTGATCAGCGAGTAGAGAACCATCAGGATCGACGGCGGGATCAGGATGCCCCAGCCCCCGCCGGCGTTGATGGCCCCGAGGGCAAGCTTCTTGTCATACCCCCGCTCCAGCATCTTGGGCAGCGCGATGGTCCCCATGGTCACCACGGCCGCGCCGGAAATGCCCGACATGGCCGCAAAGATCACGCAGATCGCCACGGTCCCGATGGCCAGACCGCCACGCAGGCCGCCCCACCACAGGTGCATCATGTCGTACAAGTCATTGGCCACGCCTGACTTTTCCAACAAGATCGCCATGTAGACGAAGAGTGGCACCGCCATCAGCGTCGACGATTGCATCGTCTCCCACATCTTGGAGGCCAACAGATAGAAGCCGATCGGCCCCATCTCGAAGTAGAGGAAAATGACGGACACACCGCCCAGCACGAAGGCCAGCGGCGTCCCGATCAGCACGAAGACCAGCAGCGCGCCGAAAAAGAGAAGGGTGAGGAGTTCGACGCTCATTCTTGAATGCTCCCGGCTGCAGCCGCATCGGCCGCGCGTTCCTCGGGCGCGAGCGCACCGAACGTTTCTTCATCGACAGGCAGGTCCATCAGGACCCGGATATCGGCCCAGAGACGGACAAAGCCTTGCAACAGCAGCAGGACCGCCGCCACCGGGATCAGGGATTTGGTCGGCCAGAGGGGGGCTTTCCAGGTGGAGTTCGACACCTCCATATCCTCGATGGCATCCTTGGCGATGTCATAGCCCTGCCACATCAGCACGATGACAAAGATGAAAAACAGCGGCCAGGTCACGATATCGACCAGGGCTTTGCGTTTTCGGCTGAAACTGCCGTAGAAGATATCGACGTTCACATGTCCGCGTTCGGCCAGAAGGAAGCCGCCCGCGATGATTGCGTAGACCCCGAAGATCAGGGTGGCCAGTTCGGCCGTCCAGATCGCGGGCTGACCGACGAGATAGCGCATCACCACATCCGCCAGCAGTAGGGCGAACAGGATCAGAACGGCCAGCGAGGCCCATTTCCCGATGAATCTGTTCAGGCGCGTTATGCCCCGGGCTAGGTTTTTCATCTTGTACTCATTTGATCTTGCGGCACCAAATCCCGCGGGTCGCTCTCCGGAAACACCGGGTCGCGTCGCGGGACGGCCGAGATGGTTTGGGAAGGGCGGCGCGGGGGTGTTTCCCCGCGCCGCCCGGGACCTTCAGACCGCAAGGCTTACGCGTAGCCCAGGTCCTTCATCAGGTTCTTGTAGACGTCCGCAGCACGTGCGGCGATTTCGCCTTTGGCCGCTTCGGTTTCGAGGATCTTGGCCGATGCCTCGGCGAGAACCTGCAGCACATCGTCCGGCAGCTGCACGACTTCGACACCGTTCTCCGCGACACCCGCGGCAAGGGCCTGCGCTTCGCCAAGCTGATACTCGGACGACCGCTCGTAGAAGCGGACGTTGAAGGCGGTTTCGAAGATGTCCTGCATCTCCGGCTCCAGCTTCTCGAACTCCGAGAGGTTGTAGATGAAGCTGTCGGTGGTGAAGCCCAGTGCCGGCTTGTAGTGGTACTTGCAGACCTCCCACAGGGACATGGATTTCGCACCGATCGCCGCACCCCAGTGCGCACCGTCGACCACGCCGGAGCTGAGCGACTGATACAGTTCGGAGCCGGGGATGTAGGACGGTGCAGCGCCTGCGGCCTGCAGATAGTCCAGCATCGTGCCGGAGGACCGGATTTTCAGCCCGGCGAAGTCATCCGCGTTCGTGATCTTCTTCGACAGAACGATCTCCGTCGGGTAGGCCTTGTCAGACCGCAGCATGATCCCGTCGGGGTTCAGCTCTTCGTTGACCATCGCCTCGACACCGCCAAGCTTGGCCATGTACTGCACTTCCCAGCTTTCGCGGAGCGTCCCGGGAATGCCGTAGAGGAAGGACGCGGCCTGTGCCTTTTCCTGGAAATAGGAGGGCGAGGCGGTCCCCATGGCGACGACGCCTTTGCGGACGATGTTGTAGATTTCCGGGCCCTTGGCGAATTCACCCGCACCGAAAAGTTCGAACTGGAACGCACCATCGGTCTTTTCGGTGACCCAGTTGGTCAGAACGCCGAGGCTGTCATCGAAAGAAGCCGAAGCCTTGGGCCAGTGCGACTGGACGCGCCAGGTCACCTTGCCCTGCGCGATACCCTTGCCGACAAGCGCCGGGGCTGCCAGCGCGGCAATCCCTGCTCCGCGCAGCATCGCGCGGCGGTTAACATTGGTAGATTTGGTCATGTTGTCCTCCCTGGATATGCGTTTTTAACGAGTTGGGGTTCTTTGTCCCTCGGCCCCGCCTGTGCAGGCGCAAGGTGCTCCCCATCACCTGCTACGCTGCACGGACAAGACCATGTTTCTACCCATGCGTCAACAAACTTACCAGCATCAGATCGGACCCAATGGACAGTAGACTGACCGGTGAGTTAAAAGACTTGCGTTCCAGCCTAATTCCGCTTAGCAGAATTGTATCTGTGACCTGGCGAGGAGGGTACCGTGGCAAATTGGAATGGCGCAGTCGCCTCTCGCGAGGAGTTGCGGGAACTCAAGCGCCGCGCAGCCCTTCGTGTCGCCGCGCGCATCTTCAATGAAAAGGGTTATCACGCCACCTCTCTCGACGAGATCGCGGACGAAATCGGGGTGACCAAGACGGCGCTCTATTACTACTTCAAGAACAAGGAACAGCTTCTTTATGAATGCCTGAAGCTGACCTACGACTGCGGCCAGTCCGCCCGTCTGGAAGCCGAACAGATGGATGGCACCGCCTTTGAAAAGCTCAGCCATCTCTATCGCTGCTTCATGGAACAGCTGATGGAGGAGCGCGGCGCCTATACCACGATGGCCAACATCCGTGCCCTGCCCGAAGACCAGCAGACCGAGTTGATGGAACGGCGCAAGCACCTGGACCGCTACAGCCGGATGCTGATCGAGAAGGCCATCGCGGAAGGGGCTCTGCGCCCGGTCGATGTCCGCATCACCTCCAACTTCTTTCTTGGCGCGGTGAACTGGATCCTGCGCTGGCACACCGAGGACGACGCGATGAGTCCGAGGGAGGTCTCGGCCCACTTCCTCGACCTCTTCATGAACGGCATCGTCGCGAAGGGCTGAACCACCGCGCCTTCAGGGTCCCGCCGTCTCATTTCTGGCATCAAACCGTCGTCTTGCAGTCACGACCTTCCGCTAGGCTCCAGCAGTAATAGCGGCGGATGTTGGTATGATGATCAAGGTTTTACAGGATGGAACGCGATTCGATGTCTGCCTGATGACGGCGGACCTCGCGCTCGACCTTGCGGTGCGGTTCGACGACTACACCGAGGCGATGGATTTCGCCGAACTCTGGTCCGACTGGATGGGCTGCGACGGGATCGAGGGGGTCGCCCACGCCGCCCGAACCGCCGCGGCATAGGGGCACGTCACCGGCCCGCCAGCCGCCTCAGACGGTGTATTTCGTGGGCTTGCCCCGGGATCTCCGCCCAATCCGGTCATCCCCAGGCTCGGCCCAATCCCCCTCAATTCGTGATCAGCGAATACGAAGTCGGCACCCCGCCCTTGTTCGTCACCACCACCGTGAACCCTTCGGAGGCCGCGGGCCGCCAGCCGCAATAGGCAATGGCGGAGATATCCGTATCCGAACAGACCAGCCGCCCCTGCGCATCCTTGACGAAAACATTCAGATCGGCGGAGCTTTCCGCCCCCTCGACATAGACGTCCGCGTATTCCCCACCGGTATAGGTCATCGCCGGATAGGTATCGGTGCCGCCCGCACGGATCGTTGTGATGGAATAGACTTCGCCCGCGGTCACGCCCTTGGTTCCGGCGAATTTCACATCCTCCGCAAGTTGCGCGATGGTCGCGTCGTTTGGGGCCAACTGCAGTGCCGTGGCGATCATGTCCTGCCAACTCATCATCCGGTCATAGCGCGGGTCTTCCGGGGCCGGGCCGTCCTTTTGCGGTTCGATGTCCACCCGCCGCGCCAGCACGGATTTGCGCAGGCGCGCGGCCGCCACGGCCAGCATCGGGTCCTGCAGATCGACCGCCGCCTCGAACAGCCGCGCCGAAAGCTCGGCGTTGCGGACGGGGTTGTCGGCCCGCACGCCCACGGGCCAGGCCATCAGCGCGGCAAGCGACAACGCGGAAAGGGTGGATTTCTGGAAGCGCATACGATTTCCTCCGGGTCAGCTTCGGCGATAATGCAAGGGAGACCGGGGATATCCAACAAAATCTACATGACAGACTGTTGATGACGGCACTTGTCACATGAAGCGCCCGCCGCCCTGCGGTAGCTTCGGGCAAAAAGATCGGACAGCAGCATGACCCCTCTTCGCCCCTGGATCACCGCCGCGCTGGCGCTTTGCCTGACGCTGGCCACCGCGCTTTGGGTCGCGGCGCGCGCGCCTGAAGGGGCGGGTGACATGACAACTGCGCTGGATGCGACGTTGATCCTGCGCAGTACGGACGGGGCAGAGTTCCTCGGGTCCGCCTTTCTGTGGCGCGGCGGCGAGATCGCGGTCACCAATGCCCATGTCCTCGCCGGTCATGGCGAGGTGGAGGTCACGACCCGCGACAACCGCACCGCCGTGGCCCGCGTCACCCGGCGCGACGACAAACGCGATATCGCCCTGCTCGCCCTGCCCGCCTCGCTTGGCCCCGGCCTGTCGGCCGCCCCCGTTCCCGACCTCGGCGCCCCCGTGCTGGCCATTGGTGCACCTTTGGAGGCCGGGTTCACCCTCACGCGCGGCATCCTCTCCGCACACCGGCAGGTGCTGCCCGCCGTGCCCCTGCGCTTTCTCCAGCATGATGCGGCGATCAACCCCGGTTCCTCCGGCGGACCGCTGCTGAACATGGACGGAGAGCTGATTGGCATGAACACCCGCATCGCCGATGGCTCGCGCTATTACGTCGGGATCAGCTATGCCGTTCCCGCCCCCCTGATCGCCGCCCTGATCGCCGGTGACCTGCCGCCCGTTCCCGATCTGGGCTTGGCGCTGCGCCCGATGACCCCGGTCCTCGGCACCGCGCTCGGGATCGAACATCCGACCGGCCTTCTGCTGGATGATGTGACCCCGGACAGCCCCGCCGAGGCCGCCGGCCTTCTGCCGGGAGACATCCTGATCAGGGCCGCAGATCGGCCGCTGGTGCGGGTCGGCGACCTCGCCATGATCATTGACGCCACCGCATCGTCCCTGCCCCTGCTGATCCGGCGCGGTGCGGGTGAGATCACGATCCCCCTCGCCCTGCCGCGACCCGCGCCGGTGGTCCCGCACCCGACGCCGACGCCCCTTGCGCGGTCGCTGCATCCCACACCCGTGCCGCTTCGCGATTTCGGCGTGACCCTCTCCGGCCAGCGCGTCATCGCGATAGACGACACCCTGCCCGCCTATGCCGCAGGCCTTGCAAAAGGAGACGTGATCGAGGCCGTCGGACAGAAGGCCTTCACCGGACAGCGCCTGATCCTGCCCGCCCTCCTGCGCGTCCGGCGCGATGGCGGCACCACCCATATCCTGATCGACCCGACCCGGCGCCGTCTCCGCCCCCTTGGTGGCGGCAATGCGCTGGACCCGGACGTGACCCTGTTCTGAGGCCGAAGATGACCGACCAAACAACGCCCCGCATCCTGATTGTCGAGGATGACGCCGTCGCGCTGGAGGCCCTGTCGCAAGCCGTCACGGACATCGGCGCGGTGCCGACCACCCGCACCACCTATCCCGAGGGTCTGGCGGAAGCGGAGACCGGCCAATACGCCGTGATCGTCTTCGACCGGATGCTGCCCGGCGGCGACGGGATCGACGCCATTGCCAAGCTGCGCGCGGCGGGATCGACGGCCCTCGTCATGGTCGTCTCGGCCCTGGGCCGCGCCGCCAACAAGATCGAGGGGCTGGAGAAGGGCGCCGATGACTACCTCGCCAAGCCCTTCGATCCGGAGGAGCTGCGCGCCCGCCTGCGCGCCCTGCTGCGCCGACAGTCTATGCAGGTGCTCGACAACGATCTGATCGCCTTTGGCGCGCTGGAAATCCGCATGAAGGCCCGCACCGTCCACGCCGGTCAGACGCACATCCCCGTCAGCCCCAAGGAGTTCGAACTGATCACCTATTTCGCCCGGAACGCGGGCGAGACGGTGACCAGGATGCAGCTGCTGGAAAACGTATGGAACCTGCATTTCGACCCCGGCACCAATGTCGTCGACGTCCATGTCGGCCGCCTGCGCCGCAAGCTGGAACAGGCGCTCGGCGCCCCGGCGATCCACACCGCTCGCGGCGAAGGCTATATCTTTGACCCGGCCCGCTAGACGCCCCCGCCTCGCCCGCGCCAGCGTGACGATGACACTCGCCGTGGCGGCGGTCATCATCCTCGCCGCGCTTGGCGCCATGGCCCTGCAATACCGCGTTACCGCGGCCTCCCTCGCCACGCGGCAGGCGGAACTGCTGGCCGCCGACCTCGCCAGTTTCGAAACGATCTACGATCAGCGCCGCATCCCCGCCCTGCGCGAGGCGGTGGAGTTCCGCGCCAGCGCCACGCCCGAGGGCAGCGCCATCTACCTGCTGCAGGACCGCGCCCGCACCACGCTGGCGGGCAATACCGACGGCTGGCCCGAGGGGATCACCGCCAGTGGCGAAGGCTTCGCCCCCGCCCCGCAGCAAAGCTACGTCATCGACGGCGTGGCCTATCGTGGCGTGGCGCGCATCCTGCCCGGCGGCTTCCCCTTCCTCGCCGCCCGCGCCGAGACCCCGGCGCTGACCACCCTCGCCGACCTGCGGGCATTGATATGGCAGGTGGCGCTTGGCCTCGTCGCCCTGTCGCTCATCGCCGGCTGGCTGGTCAGCAGCGCCACACTGGGCCGCATTGCCCGCATCAACGCCCTGGCCGATCGGGTGGCGGCAGGCGACCTCTCCGCCCGGCTGCCCGGGCCGCGCAGCCGCGATGAATTCGGCGCGCTTGAGGCCCATGTGCACCAGATGCTCGACCGGATCGAAACCCTCGACCGCGCTCGCACCCGCCTGGCCGACATGATCGCGCATGAGCTGCGCACCCCCCTCAACCGCATCCGCCAGCGTCTGGGCGGCCTAACCGGCGACGACGAGGCGCTCGAACGGATCGACGCCGACATGGCCTCCACCATCCGCATCTTCGACAGCCTGCTCGACATCTCCTCCGCCGAGGCCGCGCACGGCCAGCGCCCTGGCCTTGTCCCGATTGACCTCTCGACCCTGGCCGAGGAGGTCGCGGAGCTCTATGCCCCCCTCGCAGAAGACAGCGGCATGACCCTGACCACCGGGATCGCCCCCGGCGCGCAGATTCTGGGGGAAAGGAACCTGGTCGCCCAGGCCCTCACCAACCTGATCGACAATGCAATCAAGTATTGCGATGCAGGCGACGACATACGACTTGATCTGACGGGGGCCGGGGACCGCTGGCGCATGTCCATCGCCGACACCGGTCCCGGTGTGCCGGACGACCTGCGCGAGCGTGCCTTCGACCTCTTCACACGCGCCGAACGGGATGTCGGCAAATCCGGCCACGGCCTCGGCCTCGCCCTCGTTAAGGCCATCGCGCTGCGCCATGGGGCGAGGATCGACCTGCTCGCGACCGAAAAAGGTTTCAGAATCGAAATCCTCTGGCCTAAGCTTCCCGACACCTGATCGGGGGACCGGGATTTGTTCAAACACCTGATTTGGCTGGCAATGCTGGCCACGCTGCCGGGCTGTGCCGCGCTCAACCGACCGCTCAACGAGGTCCTGCCCTCGGGCCAGAACCTCCCGCTGGTGGAGACGGAGCGTGTGGCCGCCGAGTCCGGCGACGTCTGGGTCGGCCTCGCCTTCTCCGGCGGCGGCATGCGCGCCTCCGCCTTTGCCCATGGCATGCTGGAGGAAATCCGCGCCGCCACCGCCACGTCGGCGAATCCGCATGGATTGCTCTCGGACGTGCGGCTTGTCACCGGCGTCTCCGGCGGGTCGGTCACCGCTGCCTATTTCGGGCTGCACGGCCCCGCCGGGGTGAGCCGATACCGCGACATCTATCTCGTGCAGAATGCCGAACGCTACATGGCCAACAGCCCGATCAATCCGGTGACCATCGCCAAGGGCCTCTCGGGCGGCGCGAACGGGCGCAAGACCTTTGGCCGTTTCCTGGACGAGACGCTCTTTCACGGCGCAACCTTCGGCGATCTGCGAAAGCGCTCACGGATCAAGACCTGGATCAATGCCAGCGATGTGGCGAACCAGACGACCTTCCTCTTCTCACCCGAGACCTTCGATGCCCTATGTTCGGATTTGTCAAGTTTTCCAATTTCCGATGCCGTCGCAGCATCGGCCGCATTTCCCCTGGTATTCTCGCCAATCGTGATCGAGGCACATCAAAAAAAGTGTAATTATCAAGAGCCTGCATGGCTAACTTCAGCCAGATACAATTCCGAAGCCTCCTATGCCATGCGCGCCCACGGGGCTGCGCTGGAAAGTTATGCACAGGCCAAGGAGGTCAAATATGTGAAACTTCTGGACGGCGGCATCACGGACAATTTCGGCACCACCGGCCTCGCGGTGGAACGCGCCCGGGCCCAGGTGCCTTATGCGCCGCTCACCGCCGAGGAGGCCGTCCGGATGAAACGCCTGCTCTTCCTCGTGGCCGACGCCGGGGTGCAGCGCGACAACAATTGGACCGAGAAACTGCGCGGGCCCGGCGGGGTGAACCTCGCCATGTCCATCGCGTCGTCTGCCATGTCCGCCGCCTCCCGCACCGGCTTTGACGCGATGCGCCTGCAGCTCGACAAATGGCAGCGCGACCTGGTGGACTACCGTTGTTCGCTCACCCGCGGAGAGGTCGCCCGCCTGCGCGGCACCGCCGCCGGATGGGATTGCGAGGACCTGAAGTTCTTCGTCGGCCTGATCTCCTTCAAGAACGTGCCGACGGGGATGAAGCGCAAGCTGGACGACATCCCGACGCGGCTGAAACTGAAGACCGAGGAGGTCGACCTCGCCATAGAGGCCGGACGCATCGCCACCCGCGACAACCCCGACTTCAACGGCTTCCTCGTCGCCAGCGAGATCGGCAGCGACGGCGCCCCGCGCAGCCGCCGCAAACCGCCGCCGGGGGCCAGGCTGGTGGTGCCGGTCAAGAACTGAGGGCGCCGTCTCGACGCCACTCAAAAGGCCGAGTTTCCGATAAGGTGCCAAGCAATCTCGGCCAAGTCGTAACCCGACCTAATCCCTAAGCCGCGCCATCGACGGGCCGCGGCGCGGCGATCCAACGGTTGTTCCGCGCGATTTATGGCGGCCAAGGCAGCGAGCCAGGCATTCGATGCACGTATGGATGCCAATCGCCGGGCCGTGGGGGCGGCCCGTCGATGGCGCGGCGGGGCTGACACCCCTTGAATCCGCGCCCTGGTGCATCGCGGCGGGTTTGACCCAAGCTGGCACCTAGTCAGACAACCCCAGCTCAGCCACCCGCCCGACCAAAACAGCCCCCGCATCCTGCGCCGTGCCAATCGACCAGAGCGCCCGCAGCCAATCCGCCGCCGCCTGATCCCCGACGGCAGGGGCGACGAGCCCGAGGAACTTCTCCTCGATCGCCGCATCCGTCACCGGAATATCCGGGCTGCCCGAGGCCTCCGGCGCAAACACCTCCGCCGACCGATCCCCCGCCCGCACCGTCACCCGCGCCGGGCGCTGACCGGGGTAAAGCGCATCCATCTCCTCCGACGCGCGGATCGTCAGCCGGGGCGATAAGGCCTCCGCCAACCCCTCTCCCCGCGCCTCAGCCCCGAAATCCGCCAGCGCCGCGCGGCCCTTGTAGAGCGCTTGGGCCAGCACATAGGGAAAGGACAGCTGCGCCGTCGCCATGTCGCCCCAGCCAGTTCCCGCATGGGCCGCCGCGATGGAATAGGTCTCGACCTCGACGCCCGTGACCTCCTCCGCCGTGACGCCCAGCTTGGCTTGAGCCGCGATCATCGCCTCCATCGCCGGTTGCAGGTGACGGCAGCAGGCGTGGGGCTTGATGTAACAATCGGTCATTCGCCACCGCGCAACCGGCGGCAGGGACAGGGAAAACGCCCCCGGCGCCACGCCCCCGAAGGCCTGGGCATAGCCCGAGGGCCGCTCCAGAATACCCTCCGGCGCGGTGACCCCGGCCTCGGCCAGTCGCGCCGCCATCAGGCCACCGCGCGCCGCCAATCCGCCATGCAGCCGCTTGACCTCTCCGCCCCCGCCGAGGAAGGCGAAGAGCCCCCCGGCCTCGGACGCCGCCAGCCCGAGCGCGCGTTCCGTCAGCGCCCCATCGAACCCGCGCAACCGCGCCACGCCCAGCGCCGCGCCAAGTGGCCCGACCGTCGATGTCGGGTGAAACCCCCGGTCCCGCAGCGCCGGATGCAGGGTCGCCGCCACCGCGCAGCAGGTCTCATAGCCCGCCGCCATGGCCACCAGCAGATCGCGCCCTGCGACCGGCCGCGACAGTGCTTCCACCAGCAAAGCAGGCACCACCGCCACGCCGGAATGGACCGACCCCTCGCGATAGCCGTCGTCCAGTTCCAGCCCATGCGCCGCCGTCCCGCAGAGATAGGCGTGATCCGCCGCCGCCCGCGCGCCGGGGCGGCCCGGCAAAGGCAGGCCCCCCTCCGGCTGCAGCGGCGCCAGCTGCGCCGCCACCCCCTGCCCCAGCCCGGCCACGACCACGCCGAGCGTGTCGATCAGATGGCGCGTGGCGGCGCGCAACACCTGCTCCGGCGGGTTCGTCAAACCCAAGGAAAACCCGACCAGATCCGACGTCGCGCCCATCTACCCCTCCGCCGGGGTCAGCCGGAAGGCTCGCCCCCCTTCGCTGACCCGGCCGATCGACCAGTCCGGAATGTGCCCGGCACAAAGCAGCGCGCCCGTCCCCGCGCAATGTTCCATGATCCCCCGCCGCGACTGCGCCGCCATGGCCGGATCCCAGTCCGCCCGCATCACCAGATCGGGCATGTCCAGCTGCACCGGATGGTGGATCGCATCGCCGGAGATCACCGCCTCCGCCCCGCGCGCCCTGGCATGGATACAGACATGGCCCGGAGAATGCCCCGGCGAGGGAGAGAGGAAGACCTCCTCCCCGATCTCGGTCAGCACCTGCGCGGTGTCACTGACAAATTCCGCCTGCCCGGCCTCGACCACCGGCAGCACGGAATCCTCCAGATGCGCATAGCGCGTCCCCTCCGTCCCGATCAGGCCCTTGAAAAAGGTGAACTCGGCCTCGTTCATCACGTAGCGCGCATTGGGAAAGGTCGGGACCCATTCCCCCTTCACCAGCCGGGTGTTCCAGCCGACGTGATCGGTGTGAAGATGCGTGCAGAGGACAATGTGGATGTCTTCGGGCCGCAGCCCCAGATCGGCCAGCGCGGTCAGAAAGGCATGGGACCGCATGTCATGCTGCCAGGGCGCATGGGGCCGCTGTTTGTGATTGCCGTTGCAGGTGTCGACCAGGATGTTCTGACCCCGCGCCCGGATGAGGTAGGCCTGAAAGGCCATGCCCACGGCCAGCGTTTCGGGGTGCAGGTGGCGCGGGCCCAGCCAGTCGGCATTGCGCGCCGCGTCGTCATGGGTCAGGTCGGGGAAGAGGAACCCCTTGGGCATGAGGCGGTACCGGACCTCCGGCACCAGGTCGACGCGGATGGCTCCGATATCGACCCCGCCGGTCATGCCAGCGGTTCCTCGTCCATCGTGGCCAGCCCGCGCTTCCATTTCGACAACCACCAGGCATAGGGCGCGGGCCAGGTCTCCCAATCCGTCACCCCCAGCTTTTCCGCCGCATGATGCGCCCAGAAGGGGTTGAAGAGCGCCTGCCGCCCGATGGCGATCAGATCCGCCTGCCCCTCCTGCAACAGCTGCTCGGCCAGCTCCGGCGTGCGGATCAGCCCGACGGCCTGGGTCATGATCCCCACCTCCTCGCGCAGCAGCTTGGCAAATTGTGCCTGATAGGCCGGGCCACGCGTCAGGTTCGAATTCGTTGCCCCGTGCAGCATGTTCCCGCCTGACGAACAATCGACCAGATCGACGCCCGCGGCCTTCAACTCCCGCGCCAGCACAACGGAATCTTCCGGCTCCCACCCCCCGTCGATCCAGTCGGTGGAGGAGATACGGGTCAACAGCGGCACATCATCCGGCAGGGCGGCACGGACAGCCCGCGCCACCTCCAGCGGATAGCGCATGCGGTTTTCAAGCGACCCGCCGTACTCATCTGTTCGCTTGTTGGCAATCGGGGTCAGGAAGCTCTGCAGCAGGTAGCCATGGGCCATGTGGATCTCGACCATGTCGAAGCCCGCATCCATCGCCCGATGCGCGCCGGTGACAAAGGCCTCGCGCACCTCGTCCATGTCCCTCCGGTCCATCTCCTTCGGCATTTCCCAGCCGTCGGTGAAGGGCAGCGCAGACGGGGCCAGTGGCTGCCACCGTTCATCCCCTGCGTCGATATTTTCCTGCGTCAGCGGCCCGTTGCCCTGCCACGCCCGCTGTGTCGAGGCCTTGCGCCCGCCATGCGCCAGTTGCAGGCAGGACTTGAACCCCATCTCGCGGATCTGCGCCGTGATCGGGCGCAGCGCATCGACATGGCTGTCATAGTAGATCCCCATGCAGCCGTTGGTGATCCGGCCCGACCGGGTCACGCCGGTCGCCTCGACAAAGACCAGCCCGGCCCCGCCAAAGGCGAACTTGCCGTAATGCGTGTGATGGAAGGCCGTGGCATGCCCGTCATCGGCGCAGTACATGTCCATCGGCGGCACCGCGACCCGGTTGGGGATCGTGACACCGCGAATGGTGAGCGGGGTGAAGAGCTTGACGGTCATCGGATCTCCTTACACGCCATGGGGGGCGAGGATCTGGCGCAGGGCCTTGCCCTCGTTCAGCTTGTCGAACCCGGCGTTCACCTCGTCAAAGCCGAGGTAGCCGTCGATCAGCTTGTCCACCGGCAGCTGACCGGCATGGAACATCCGCAGGAAGCGCGGGATGTCCCGCACTGGCACCGAGGACCCCATGTAGGACCCGATCACCGCCTTTTCATTCGACACCAGATCCGCATGTTCAAAACCGAACTCCGCCCCGGCAGGCGACAGCCCCGCCGTCACCAGCCGCCCGCCGCGCCGCAGGACCGAATAGGCCCCCTTCATCGCGCCGATGGCCCCGGCCAGTTCCACCGCGACATCCACGCCGCCACGGGTCAGATCGGCGACCTTCGTCGCCAGTTCCGGATCGCGGGCGTCAAAGACATGGGTCGCGCCCAGGTCCAGCGCCTTCTGCCGCTTGCTCTCTTCCAGATCGACGCCGATCACCACCTCCGCGCCGGAAGCCTTGGCCCCCATGACCCCGCAAAGCCCGACGCCCCCCAGGCCAAAGATCGCCACCGTCTCGCCCGCCTGGATCCGCGCCGTGTTCATCACCGCCCCGGTCCCGGTCATCACCGCACAGCCGAAAACCGCCGCATCCACCATGGAGATCGGGTCGTCCACCACCACGACAGAGCCGCGGTTCACCACCGCATATTCCGCAAAACAGGAGATGCCGGTGTGGTGATAGACCTCCTGCCCGTCCTCGTCGGTGATCCGGGTCCCGCCCGACAGCAACCCGCCCTCCATCCGCGCCTTGACGGCGGCATAGCAGATCTGCGGGCGGCCGGACTGGCACATCTCGCACCGGCCGCAAGAGGGGGCAAATTGGAATACCACCTTGTCGCCGACCTTCACATCGTCGATCCCGGTGCCGATCTCCACGACCTCGCCCGCGCCCTCGTGCCCCATGAGCATCGGCACCATGCGTCCGCGTGATCCGTTGATCACCGACAGATCCGAATGGCACAGCCCGCCGCCGCGCACCTTGACCACCAGGTCCGTAGGCTTTGGCGGCGCCAGCGTGACGGTTTCAAGCTTGAGAGGCTGGCTCTCCGCATAAGGTGCCGGAAGCTCCAGCTCACGCAGCACGAGTCCCTTGCAGGTTAGTGTCATCTTGTCCTCCCACGGCCGACTGCACGTCGCACCGGCCCCTCCATTAAACCATAGGCGCAGATCGTCGACCTGCGCAACGGTATACCATTTTTCTCAAATTGGTATACCGAAAATCACCGACGCGCCCCGCGCGCCCAGCATTCCGTCGTCACGCCCTCGCTTCGCAAGACGTGTTTCTGCACCTTGCCGCTCGCCGTCTTGGGCAGGTCGTCCATCACCCGGACATATTGCGGCAGCATGAAGCGCGGCACCCGCCCCTCTAGCCACGTGATCAGCGCAGCCGGATCCACCGCCCTGCCCTCCACCGGCGTCACGACGATCAGCACGTCATCTTCGGTATGCTCCGACGGCACGGCGACGGCGGCACATTCGCGCACATCCTCATGCGCCAGCACCTCGCCCTCCAGCGCGAAGGAGGAGATGTTCTCCCCCCGCCGCCGGATCACGTCCTTGGCCCGATCGACAAAGAAGAACCGCCCCGCCTCGTCCTGCCGGAAGCTGTCGCCGGTATGGAACCAGCCATTGCGCATCGCCTCCGCCGTCGCCTCGGGCCGGTTCAGATAGCCCTGCATCAGCGCCCAGGGCCGTGACGAGCGCAGCACCAATTCCCCGGCCGCCCCGCGCGGCACCTCGATGTCGTTCTCGTCGACGACCCGCGCCTCCATCCAGGGGCGCAGCACCCCGGCCAGCCCCTTTTCGGTGATCCCGGGCCCCGCATGCATGGGCGAGGAAATCTCGGTCATATTGTAGATCGTGTAGACATCGACGCCGAACCGCGCGGCAAAGGCCGGGCCGTCCTCGCCAAAGGGCACGATGAAGACATGGGTCAGCGGATGGTCGCGATCGCCCGCATCCTCGGGCGCTTTCAGCAGGAAGGAGGCCATGACCCCCAGAAGCAGAGCATAGGTTGACCCCGTCTCGCGCACAGCGGGCCAGAACTGATCTGTCTTGAACTCGGCCATCATCCCGATCGACAGCCCGCGCGCCAGCATGGCGTAGACATACAGCGTTGATCCGCAATGAAAGATCGGCCCGCAGATCATGCAGCGGTCGTCGGGCCCCACGCAGTCGAAGGCGTCCGGACCCATGGTGTAGAGCTGCGTGTAGGACGACAGTACCCCCTTGGCCCGGCCCGTCGTGCCGGAGGTATACATGATCGCCTGCGTATCCCATGGCATGATCGGCCGCTCCAGCGGGATCGCCTCCGCCGCGCCATCCATCAGCGCCCGGCACTCCAGCGGCAGATCGGGCACCGCGTCGCCCTCCACCAGCAGCACGGTGTCGACGGTCCCCGTCTCCACCTCCGCCAGCCGCGCCGCCAGATCCGGCCGCGCCACCATGACCCTCGCCCCGGCGTCCGCCAGGATATGCGCCAGCGCCCCGCCAAGAAGCGCCGTGTTCACCGGCACATAGACCGCGCCGAGGTAATTGATCGCAAACCAGCTCACCAGCAGATCCGGCCCGTTGCCCAGAAAGGTCAGCACCGGATCACCCTGCTTGACCCCCTCGGCCCTGAGCGCAGCCGCCCGCCGCTGCACGCGCTCCAGCACCTCCGCGTAACTCCAGACCGGCCCGCCATGGAAATGAACGAAGGTCTCGTCCCCGCGCTCCTCCGCATGCCGCTCCAACATCGCGCGCAATACCGCGCGCCCGGGATCGAGCGCTGCCTCTGTCATGACGTCCTCCCCTGCGGCGCCTGTGCCGCCGGGCAAGGTTTCATCACTGCGGAAGGATTGTCCAGCCTGCGGAATAAGCCGGACGCGGATCGGCGCAGGCACATGCTCTTTTCGGCAAGATACCTGCGGTTCGAGGTCGTTCTGGCTGGACCGTTGGAGGCAATTCGCGGCGCGAATTGCCATTTTGCGACGTAGGAGCCCCCGCGATACACGCCTATTGCCAAGCAAAATAAATGTGTGTATATTTATTAGGTCATGTTGACAAAAGACGCAGCCAGAGGCGGATGGAGGTGATGTCTATGAAGCCAAGGAAGCTCTCAGCGGTCTTGTCGTAGCGGGTTGCGACCCGGCGAGCGTTCTTCAGCTTGTTGAAGC
>NZ_JBHIWR010000007.1:0-132376 GCF_041987405.1 Pseudooceanicola sp. | reverse complement strand
ACGCTGCGTCAGACCCAGTTCGAGGCCGCGAAAGATCGACAGGCGATCCTCCGCGCTCAGATGTTCATAGTTTCGTCCCATCGCAACAGCACCTTATCGCTGTTGCACTTCAACTGTGACTCTGCAGAGGGCGAGGGAGGGGGGCGAGAGTATCAAGGAGGGGGGTAATCACCCGACCTCCAGCACCCCGCGCTCCGTCACGATCATGTCCAGAGGCTGATCCGTCGGCTCCAGCGGCAGCCCCTCCGCTTCCTGCGCGGCATAGGCAAAGCCGATGGCCATCGCCGGCCCGTTCGCCCGCAGCATCTGCAGCGTCCGATCATAGAACCCCCCGCCATAGCCAAGCCGCCCGCCCCGGCGATCGAAGGCCACCAGCGGCACGATCAGGATCTGCGGCACCATGGGCAGGATCGCCTCCGGCACCTCCGCCCCGAAAGGCCCCGGCACCAGCGCGCCCTCGGGCGTCCAGGTCGCAAACTGCAGCGGTTGTCCCTGCCCCTCGATCACCGGAACCCCGACAACCCCATGCGCCGCCGCTTCGGCCATGGCGGGGCGGGGGTCGATCTCCGTCCGGATCGGCAAATAGCCCGACAGCGGCACTCCCCGATAGCCTGCCAATACTTCGGACAGCACACCCGACGCGGCGCCGTGATCCATTTCATGCGCCGCCTTGCGCCGGGCGAAGGCCGCCTTGCGGGCCGCGGCTTTCTCCGCCTCCATCACAGCAGAATCACCCCGGCCAGCCCTAGGAAGGCGAAGAAGCCGACGATATCGGTCACCGTGGTCACAAAGGCCCCGGAGGCCAGCGCCGGATCCACCCCGACACGGTCTAGCACCACCGGGATCACCGTCCCCGCAAGCCCCGCGATCACCAGGTTGATGACCATCGCCGCGCCAATGACATAGCCAAGCGCGGGCGATCCGAACCAGATCAGCCCCACGATCCCCATCACCACCGCAAAGATCACCCCGTTCACCAGCCCCACAAGGCATTCCCGCCGGATCACCCGCCAGACGTTCGCCCCGGTTAAGTCCTTCGTCGCGATGGAGCGCACCGCAACGGTCAGCGATTGCGTCCCCGCGTTCCCGCCCATGGAGGCCACGATCGGCATCAGCACCGCCAGAGCCACGAACTGCGCGATTGTCTCTTCGAACTGCGCGATCACCAGCGAGGCCAGGATCGCCGTCACCAGGTTCACCGCCAGCCAGGGGAAGCGCCGTTTCGTCGTCTCCACCACCCGGTCGGTGAGCGAGCTTTCCTCGCTCACCCCGGCGAGGCGCAGGATGTCCTCGTCGTGCTCCTCGTCCAGCACGATCATCGCGTCGTCGATGGTGATGACGCCGACCAGCCGGTCGTTTTCGTCCACCACGGGGCCGGAGATCAGGTGATACTGGTTGAACGCATAGGCGACATCGCCCTCGTCCTCAGTCGCCTCGAAGGTGCGGAAGGACGGCTCGGTAATCTCCGCCAGCGGCGTGACCCGGCGCGAGGCCATGAGCTTGCCCAGGGTCACATGGCCGATCGGCTTGAACCGCGGATCGACGAGGATGACATGGTAGAACTGCTCCGGCAGATCGTCGCGTTCGCGCATGTAGTCGATGGCCTGGCCGACGTTCCAGAACTCCGGCACGGCCACAACTTCGCGCTGCATCAGGCGGCCGGCGGATTCATCCGGATAGGACAGCGCCTGTTCCACCGCCGCCCGGTCGCTGTCTTCCAGCGCGTCGAGGATCGCCTCCTGCTGCGGATCGTCGAGGTATTCGACAAGGTCCACAACGTCATCGGAATCGAGGTCCCGGACCGCGTCGGCCAGAACATCCGGGTTGAGGACGGCGATGACCTCTTCCCGGATCGACTCGCCCAGTTCCGACAGGATTTCGCCGTCGAACTCCCGGTCATAGAGCAGGATGAGGCGGCGCCGGTCATAGGCGTTGATCTGTTCCAGAAGGTCGGCGATATCGGCTGCGTGCAGCGGCTCCATCAGGGTGACGAGCTTGTCACGATCGCCCGTATCGACAGCATAAAGGATGGCCGCTATGGTGCGCCGATCCAGGGTGTAGCCGTCCTCGTCCGAGGCGTCCCCCTGCCCCGCCTCCGCCGCAGAGAGATCGTCCGCCACCTTGAACTCGTCGTCTCCGTCGGTCATGCCGCGCTCCTTTGCCGTATCTTCGTCATAGAGGACATTCCTTGCCAAAAACAATGCCTCAGCGGCATTTCCTGCCCCGTTTACGGACCCGCGCCCGCAGGCTACGCTGCAACGCGGAACCGGAGGATTAAGATGCCCGACCCCACCCTGCTGACAGGACGCGTCCTGCGGACCCTCGCCGACCCGTTTTCAACCGCGCCCGAGTCCGCCCTGCGCATCGAAACCGACTGGGGTCTGGTGCTGGAGGGCGGGCAGATCGCGGATATAGGCCCGGCCGACACACTGCGCCGCGACTGGCCCCGGGTGACCGAAATCGCCTATGGCCGGGACCTGATCTGCCCCGGATTTGTCGACGCCCACGCCCATTTCCCCCAGACCGCCATCATCGCCTCATGGGGCAAGCGCCTGATCGACTGGCTGAACAGTTATACTTTCCCTGAAGAGACCCGGTTCGCCGACCCGGCCTATGCGGCGGAAATCGCATCCCGCTATCTGGACCTGACCGCCGCGAACGGCACCACCACCGTCTGTTCCTTCTGCACCATCCACCCCGCATCGGTTGACGCCCTGATGGAGGAGGCCCGGCAGCGCGGCCAGCGCATCGTCGCCGGGAGGACCTGCATGGATCGCAACGCGCCCGACGGTCTGCGCGACACGGCGCAGACGGCCTATGACGAAAGCAAGGCCCTGCTGGAGGCATGGCACGGGGTGGACCGCCTGTCCTACGCCATCACGCCGCGCTTCTCGCCCACCTCGTCGCCAGAACAGTTGGCCGCCATGGGCGCCCTCTGGGCCGAGCACCCGGACTGCCTGATGCAGACGCATCTGTCTGAACAGACAGACGAAATCGCCTGGGTTAAATCCCTCTACCCGGAGGCGCGGGATTATCTGGACACCTACGAGGCGCACGGGCTTCTCGGCCCGAACGGCCTCTACGGCCATGCCATCCACCTCGAGGACCGAGAAAAGGACCGGCTGAAGGAGGTCGGCGCGGCCCTGGTCCATTGCCCGACGTCCAACACCTTCATCGGCTCCGGCCTGTTCGACATGGCCGGGCTGAAGGCCGCGGGTCAGCGCGTCGGCCTGGCCACGGATACCGGCGGCGGCTCGTCCTTCTCCATGCTGCGGACCATGGCGGCGGCCTATGAGGTCGGGCAGTTGCGCGGGACGCCGCTCCATGCGGCGCAGCTGATCTGGCTGGCCACCGCCGGCTCGGCCGAGGCGCTGCGCATGGGTGACCGGATCGGGACCTTGGCCAAGGGGGCGGAGGCCGATCTGGCCATCCTCGATCTCTCCTCCACCCCGGCCATCGCGCAACGCGCTGACCGGGCGGAGGACGCCTGGGAAGAACTGTTTGCCACGATCATGATGGGCGATGACCGCGCGGTGCGGGCAACCTGGATCGGCGGCCGGGCAGTTTGAATGCTGGAGCGGCCCGGATGGGAAGATGGGTGCGGAGCACCCATCCTACATGTGCCCTTTGGGTAGGATGGGTGCTCCGCACCCATAAAAATCCTACCCCGCCAACGCCCGGGCCATCCGGTTCGCCTGCTCCACCACCACCGGCAAATCGATCGTGGTCACGACCCCGTCACGCACCACCTGCCGCCCCTCGACCAGCAGATCCCGCACCCGCGTCGGCCCGGTCATGAGCAGCGCCGCCGGGTCCCAGGACCCCGCGCTTTCCACCCCGGAGACATCCCAGATCGCCACATCCGCCCGCGCGCCGACCTCGATCCGACCACAATCCGGGCGGCCCAGCACATCCGCGCCGCCCCGGGTCGCGATTTCCAGTGCCTCGCGGGCCGACATGGCGTCCGCGCCGCGCGACACCCGCTGCAACAACATGGCCTGCCGCGCCTCCGCCACCAAGTTGGCCGCATCGTTGGAGGCCGAGCCATCCACACCGAGGCCAACATTCACCCCCGCATCCCGCATCGCCCGCACCGGCGCGATCCCGGACCCGAGACGGCAGTTGGAACAGGGGCAATGCGCAACACCCGTCCGGCTGCTGGCAAACAGGTCGATCTCCGCCCCGTCCAGCTTCACGCAATGAGCATGCCAGACATCCGGCCCGGTCCAGCCCAGATCTTCGGCATATTGCCCCGGGCGACAGCCGAATTGCTCCAGCGAATAGGCGATATCCTCGTCATTCTCGGCCAGATGCGTATGCATCATCACGCCCTTGTCCCGCGCCAGAAGTGCCGCATCCCGCATCAGTTCACGTGATACAGAAAAAGGTGAACAGGGGGCCACGCCGACCCGGGTCATCGCCCCCACGGATGCATCGTGAAAGGTGTCGATCACGCGGATGCAGTCCTCAAGGATCGCCGCCTCCCGCTCCACCAGCATATCCGGCGGCAGCCCGCCCTGGCTTTCGCCGATGCTCATCGCCCCGCGCGTGGGATGGAACCGCATACCGATCTCCCGCGCCGCGTGGATCGTGTCATCTAGCCGCGCCCCATTGGGGTAAAGATACAGATGATCCGAGGTCAGCGTGCAGCCGGAAAGCGCCAGTTCAGCCAATCCAGTCAGTGCAGAAATTCGCATCTCCTCCGGCCCGAAACGCGACCAGATGGGATAGAGCGTCTTCAACCAGCCGAACAGCAGCGCATCCTGCCCGCCCGGCACAGCCCGCGTCAGCGTCTGATAAAGGTGATGATGCGTGTTCACGAGGCCCGGCGTGACAACACAGCCCTCGGCCCGGATCACCTCCCCCGCGCTATCTAACCCCTCGCCGATCTCGGCGATCACACCATCGGTGATGCGGATGTCAGCACCCGACAGCTCCCGCCGGTCGTCATCCATGGTCAGAAGATGGTCGGCCCCTCGGATCACGATCTCTGTCATGTCACACCTCAGACAAAGGGTTGCAGCAACTCCAGAGCCTCAGCGTGGAGCCTTTTGTTCGCCGCCGCAAGCGCACGCCCGCCGTGGTGGGCCGGACCGCCCGACCAATCCGTGACAATGCCGCCCGCCGCCTCGATCACCGCGATCGGCGCCTGAATGTCATAGGCGTTGAGCCCGGCTTCAATCACAAGATCCGCCTGGCCGAGGGCAATCAACGCATAGGCATAGCAATCCATCCCGTAGCGCGTCAGCCGGGCCTGCGCCGCCACCGCTTCGAACCCCTGCCTGTCCGACGCCGTGCCAACCTCGGGGAAGGTGGTGAAAAGCGTGGCCTCCGCCAGTCGCTTGGTCCCGCGGCATCGCAAGGGCATTTCCCCATGCGGACCGTGCAGCACGGCCTGTCCGAAACCACCCACAAACCGCTCACCGATATAGGGCTGGTCGATCATGCCGAAGACCGGGCCATTCTCGTCCGACAGGGCGATCAACACCCCCCAGGTCGGCGTGCCGGAGATGAACCCCCGCGTCCCGTCAATCGGGTCCAGCACCCATGTCAGCCCGCTGGTCCCCTCGACCGGCGCATGTTCCTCACCCAGGATGCCGTCCATAGGCCGACGGCGCGCCAACACCGCCCGCATGGCCAGTTCCGCCACGCGATCGGCGGCGGTGACCGGATCGAAGCCGGAGGTCAGCTTGTTTTCCGCAGCCAGCCCGAACCGGCGGAAATACGGCAGGATCGCCGCCCGCGCGGCATCGGCCATGTCATTGGCTGTCTCGATGATCTCGGTCTGATCCATCCGGTCCCCCTGTGCCCCCTGCGACTTACCCCAAGGCGCGGACAAAAGAAAAGGGCGCCCAAGGCGCCCCCGGACCGTCAGACCTGACGCTTTCAGGCGACGTCGCTCAACACCCGGGCCAGTTCGAACAGGCGGCGGCGCTGCGCTTCGGGAATGGCGTAGTAGGAGCGCACCAGATCCAGCGCTTCCTTGTCGCCCATGATATCGGCGGGAACCATGGTGGAGGGCTTCGCCTCCTCCTCGTTCAGGCCTTCGAAGAAGAAGCTGACCGGTACTTCCAGCGCATCGGCAATGTCCCACAGACGCGAGGCTGAGACACGGTTCGCACCTGTCTCGTATTTCTGAATTTGCTGGAACTTGATTCCGACGCTCTCGGCGAGTTGCTGTTGGGTCATCCCGACCAGCCACCTGCGATGGCGGATTCGTTTGCCCACATGAACATCAACCGGGTGCGTCATACCGCTGCTCCTCACTCAATCATATCTGGGAAAAACGATCCCATCCCAGTGCGTCAAATATCAGCTAAGGGTTGCAAAATCTTATCCCTCAACCCTCGAAGGGTTACCGAAGCCTATCATTTCCAACTATTGAAGCAAGCAATTTGGATTGCCGCTGCCTGTTTTGACGTAGGGGCAAACTACTCTGAACTTTCTGATTTGCAAACAATCTTTGATTCTAAGGCCGATTGATCGCGATTCCGGCACTTGTCGCCTTTCGTTTCGACAGCGTAACAACACGTCGAATCATACGGAGGTCGGATCATGCGCGCATTCAGGGTTTTGTCAGAGGGATCCGCGCCCGAGCACGTTTCAACCCCCGATTGCACGCCGCAGGCAGGCGAACTGCTGGTCAGGAACCGCGCCTGCGGCCTGAACTTCGCCGATCTTTTGATGATCCGGGGCAAGTATCAGGACACGCCGAAACCGCCCTTCACCCTGGGCATGGAAGTCGCCGGCGAGGTCATCGCGACCGGCCCCGACGTCGACGGCCCGCCGCCCGGAACGCGGGTCGCCGTCTTTGGCGGGTCCGGCGGGCTGGCCGATATGGGCACCTACCCGGCCAATCGCGCGGTCGTCCTGCCGGACACTGTCGACTTCGAAACCGCCGCCGCGCTTCAGATCGCCTATGGCACCAGCCATGTCGCCCTGGAACACAAGGCACGGCTGCAACCGGGCGAGACGCTGGTCGTCCTCGGCGCGGCGGGGGGTGTCGGCCTGACGGCGGTCGAACTGGGCCACCTCATGGGGGCCAGGGTCATTGCCGTGGCGCGGGGCGACGACAAGCTGGAGGTCGCGCGCAAGGCCGGGGCCGACCACCTTATCGACGCCGAAGTGCCGGACCTGCGCGAACAGCTCAAGGCGCTTGGCGGGGCAGATGTTGTCTATGATGCCGTGGGGGGCGATCTCTTCCGCGCCGCCTTCCGTGCGATGAAGCCGGAGGGCCGCATACTGGTGATCGGCCATGCCTCCGGCGATGTGCCCCAGATCCCGGCGAACCACCTGCTTGTCAAAAACATCGACATATTGGGATTCTACTGGGGCGGGTATCTTAAGTTCCGGCCCGAGGTCGTGACCGACAGCCTGGGCACTCTCTTCCAGTGGGCCGCCGAGGGACGGATCAAGCCGCACATCAGCCATGTCCTGCCCTTGGAGCGCGCGCAGGAAGGGCTCGATCTGCTCAAATCCCGCGCATCGACCGGCAAGGTCGTGATCACGCTGTAACCCGGCCGACCTCTCTCAGGGCAGGACGGTTCAGGGATTCGCCCCCGGTGAACCCCGCCCGCAACAACCCGGTCAGCCGCTCCAGCACCTGCCCGGCGCCGCGATCCTGCGAATACATGCAGATCTTCTGCATGCCGAGCGTGGGCAACTCGCCCCCGTGCTCGACCCTGGCCAGTTGCGGCGGCTCCGTCCCCTCGATCATGGCGCAGACCGCCAGATCGGCGGAAATCGTCGCCTCGACGGTGCGGTCCTGCTCCGTCTCCACGGCGCTTTCCCAGTCGATCCCCGCCTGTTCCAGCGCGCGAATCGCTTCGGCGCGGAAAATGCAGGTGCGGGCGGAGGCATAGCGCAGTGGACGCTGCCGCCAGGCGGTGCCGCCCGGCGCGCCGACCCAGCACATGGGACGTTCATCCAGAACCTCGGCATCAGCGTCCGGCGCGGCTTCCGTCGTCAGAATGACATCCGCCAGCCCCCGGGCGAAATCGGCCTTCAGCTTGGATGTATAGGCGGAGATCAGCTGCACCTTCATCCGCGGAAACTCCGCGTTGAACCGCTGCAGCACCCGCGGGATAACCGGATAGACGATGTCATGCGGCACGCCGATCACCACCTGCCCCTCGAAAACCTCGCTGGTCAGTCGCGACATCGCCTCATCATTCATGTCGATGATACGCCGCGCATAGCCCAGCAACTGTTCGCCCGACGGCGTCAGCGCGATCTTGCGGTTCGACCGGTCCAGCAGATCGATCCCCAGCATCTCCTCCAGCCGCTTGAGCTGCATGGACACAGCGGATTGCGTGAAGTTCAGCACGCCTGCGGCGCGGGTTACGCCGCCATGATCGGCGACAGCCACAAAGCTGCGCAGGGCGGTCATGTCCAGATTTCGCATGCATCAATTCCCGTGATGATAATCGTCAGAAACATTCATTTCCAATATTGAACACACTCCGGCATATGCATCAACATAAATCATCAACACGGGCTGAACCATCACCGATTAGAAAGGTAACCCTCATGTCCTCCCTGTCCCAGTCCCCCACCTTTTCCCTGTCCCGATCCTTCTCCCTGATCGGCGCAACCTTCTCCCTTCTTGCCCTGTCCCGGTCCCGCCAGGCCCTGGCCGACCTCGACGCGCGCGCGCTCGAAGACATCGGCGTGACCCAGGCCGAAGCCCGGCGCGAGGCGACCCGCCCGATCTGGGATGTCCCGGCAAGCTGGCTGAAGTGATTTTTCTTCACGATCAGACCTCTGTCTGATCTTGAAAAGAAGATGCACCTTACCGATATTGAACCCGAAAGCTCCTTGACGGAGCTCGGGTTCAACGTATCGGAGGCTTGAATGGCTGAATATAACACAATGCGCGCTGCGGCAGGCACACGCTCTGCGGCCATTGACGAAGGTCTGCGCGCCCATATGAACAAGGTATACGGCACGATGTCCGTCGGCATGGTGCTGACGTTCCTCGTTGCCTGGGCGGTCGGCACGAGCCCGGAGCTCCTGTCCGTATTCCGTGATCCCGCGACCCTGCGGCCGAATATCCTCGGTTGGGTCGTGATGTTCGCACCGCTGATCATGGTCTTCGCCTTCAGCGCGATGATCAACCGGATGTCCGCCGCCGCCGCGCAGCTGTTCTTCTACGCTTTCGCGGCCGTGATGGGCCTGTCGATGGCCTGGATCTTCGTGGCCTTCACCGGCTTCTCGATCGCACAGGTCTTCCTCGTGACGGCCATCGCCTTCGCTGGTCTGTCGCTTTACGGCTATGTGACCAAGAAGGACCTGTCCGGCATGGGCACCTTCCTGATCATGGGCGTGATCGGCCTGATCGTGGCCTCGATCATCAATATCTTCATCGCGTCGAGCGCGCTGCACTTCGCGATCACGATCATCGGTGTGCTGATCTTCGCCGGTCTGACTGCCTATGACACGCAGTCGATCAAGAACGAATACCTGCAGCACGCCAACCATGGCGACAGCGAATGGCTGGGCAAGTCGGCGATCATGGGGGCCCTGCGCCTCTACCTCGACTTCATCAACATGTTCATGTTCCTGCTGCAACTTCTCGGCAACCGCGAATAAGCAGGACGATCAGAACGAACGAAGGGCCGGTCATCTGACCGGCCCTTTTGCTTTGCAACATAGTTTGTCCCGCCCCTCGTCAGCCTCGGACTTGATCCGAGGATCTCTGGCCATACCGAACTGCCCTGCGGCAGAAGATCTTCGGGTCAAGCCCGAAGATGACTGCCTGGCCGCCGGAGAAGCCCTCGTCACCCCTCCTCCCGCCGCATCTGCACCGCCGGAAACAGCACCCCCGTCGGCAGGCGCACGTCGATCCGGCCCAGGGCCTCGAAGCCGAGCGACTCGTAGAACGGCACCGCCGTCAGCGTGCTCTGACACCGCAGGTCCACCACCCCGGCCGACCGGGCAGAGCATAGAACACGCCGCATGAGCCTCGACCCGATCCCGCTGCGCACAAGCGCCGGGTCCGCCGCCACATGCCGAACGTGCCCGACCCCGGCGCGGCCGGGCGCACCATGTGGGGAGAGATCGGTCCAGCCGCCTGCGGCGAGGATCCGGTCGTCGTGCTCCGCTACGAAATAGGTCCCGCAACTCAGCAGCGAGGGACGCGCGACAGAAATCAACGGCAACGCCTCGCGTAGCAGGGCGGGATCATAATCCGCCGCCAGCAGCGCCCGGTAGGACCGGGCCAGCAGCCGGGTGACGCCCTCGGTATCGGCAGGCATCGCAGGCCGGATCAGAAGATCGGCGAGCCCGGCATCAGCGCCGGGCGGAGACAGGGGACTGTCGGAAGAAGAAGTGAGTTCGGGCATCGGGGCATCCTCGGCTCTCGGGGTCAGGTGGCGGAGGCAGAGGGCGGCCCGAAAAGAAAAAGCCGCGCTCTGCGGCGCGGCCTTTCATGTCTTCGAAGGTTTTTCGATCTTACTTGATCTTGCCTTCCTTGTACTCGACATGCTTCCGCGCGACGGGATCGTACTTACGTACGGTCATCTTTTCGGTCATTGTGCGCGCGTTCTTTTTGGTCACGTAGAAATGGCCCGTGCCCGCGGTCGAGTTCAGACGGATCTTGATGGTCGTCGGCTTCGCCATTTTCTCATCTCCTGCACCGGACACAGATGTGCCCGCGAAATCTCATGAAGCCCGCCTTTTACGTCGAATCTCGCGCGTGTCAACCGCCTAAGCGCGTCAGCCACACCGGAAACACGACGAAACAGGGGGCGGATCTTTCCGCCCCCCGCGCGCCCAATGGACGCAAGCCCGTCAGGACTGTCATTCGGTCGGCTGCGTCACGCCGCCCATGGTCCCGCCCATAGTGTCGGTGGAGGACTGCATGTCGACCTGTTGCTGGGCCGCCGCCTGGTCCGCTGCGGTGACAAAGGCAGGTGCGGCTTCCAGATCGGCCTTGGTGGCCGAGGTCATCAGACGCGGGCGCCCCTCCAGTTCGACAACGTCGAGCGCGGCCATTTCGACGGCAACGTCCTTCTCGCCGATCCCCAGGAAGCCGCCGACGCCGATGACGACGCCCTTGACCTCGCCATTCAGGCCGATGATCAGATCGTTGATATCGCCGACATTCTCGTCCGACACGTTGAACACGGTTGCGCCAAGAAGGTCGTCGGCAAGCACGGTATTCGCGTCCTGCATCGTGATCTGACCTTCAACCGGCTTCGCGCTCTCTTCGGCGGCGTAGTTTTCCTCGCCCCCGATCGTCGGCGCCTCATCCGTCGCGACATCGGTGGAGGCCGGGTCATTCGGCGTCGCATCGTCCTGGGCGACGTCAGCCGCCGGATCGTCCTGGGCAGGCGCCTCGTCCTGGGCCACATCCGATGCCGGTTCGTCCGATGACGTAGCATCGTCCTGGGCCACATCCGACGCCGGCTCGTCCGATGCGGTGGCGTCGTCCTGGGCCACGTCGGATGCAGGATCCTCGCCCTGGGTTTCGTCGGTGTCCTCGGCGACCTCTTCGGTCGTACCGGCATCCGGGCTGCTCGCCTCTGCCGCTGCGCCGTCCGACTGTTGCAGCTCTTCGGTTTCCTCGGCACCCGACTCGGCTGTCTGGGCAAAAGCGGCCACGGGTGCGACTGCGATCATCGTAATCAGAGCACCACGGCTGACAGTTTGAAGCATGCGTTTCATCTTCTCTCTCCTCATGTGAAAGGCAAACCCCGCGGTGGTTTGACAGTGATGCAGGGTCGGTCTCGTTGCTGTGATGGAACAACTCGATCCGACCCGCGGCGTTCCCGTGGGCGGTTTCGGCCACGGGCGCTTTTCCGCCCGCCGCACCGCAGCAGAACGGCGGGTTCCCACTCATCGGAAATATCCATCCTGTTGTGGATGCGGATGCACGGAGGGCCTGTAAGCCGGATTCTGTTCCCCGGCCCGTCTCCGGGTACCGGTTCGATGACCATTCCTCTGGACGCTCGGTTGCCCGGCGTCTCAAGCTGCCAACCCGGATCTCCGGGCCAAGGCGGCCCTGCGGTTCCCCGCGCGAGATCCCTATTCGGCATTGCTCCCGGTGGGGCTTGCCATGCGGGTCCGGTTGCCCGTCCCCCGGTGCGCTCTTACCGCACCGTTTCACCCTTACCCCGACAGGTCGGGGCGGTCTGTTCTCTGTGGCGCTGTCCCTAGGGTTGCCCCCGCCGGGCATTACCCGGCACCGCTGCCTTGTGGAGTCCGGACTTTCCTCGGACCCTCGATCACATCGAGCGCCCGCGGCCATCCGGCCCTCCGTGCACCCTGCGCAGTAGTGCTGCCGTGCGCCTCAGTCAACTCCGTGCAATCGCGGCCCTGCACAGGCTACAATTGACCCCGCGGTAGAATTGAGGGAGAAAGACTAGACGGATCGGTCTAATTCTGGTCCGCAGATGGACGGATCGCCCCGCATGACCATGACCAGCACCGCCCCGCGAAACGACACCATGCTGATCGTCTTGGGCTCTGCCCTGCTGCTTAGCCTCGCCATGGGGCTGCGGCAGAGCCTTGGCATTTTCATGCAACCGATCACCACCGAACTGCGCATTGACGTGGCGGAGTTCACCCTGGCCATCGCAATCCAAAACCTCGCCTGGGGTGTTTTCCAACCGATTGCCGGAGCCCTGGTGCCCCGGGTCGGTTTTCGCGGTGTGATGCTGGCCGGGGCCGCCTCCTATATTATCGGACTGACCGGCCTGTCGCTGGCCCAGGATGCGCTTGGCGTGCTGATCTTTGCCGGGTTCTTCATCGGTCCCGCCATGGGCTGCGCCGGGACCGCGATCACCATGTCCGTCACCTCCCGCGCCGTGCCCCCGGCGAAACGCAGCCTGTATCTCGGCATCATCTCCGCCTCCGGGTCCGCCGGGGCGCTTTATGCCGCGCCGATCGGGCAATGGCTGAACACCTCGATCGACTGGCAGGCGGGCATGATCGCCTTTGCCGCCCTCGCCTGCCTGATGATCCCCGCCGCCTGGGTCGCCGGACGGATCGACCGCCGCCCGGTGCCGCCGCCGCCGCCCTCCGCGACCGAGGCCGCCTCGGCCCGCCTCGCCCTGGTCGGTGCATTGGCAAACCCCGGCTTCGTCGTCATGGCGCTGGCTTATTTCGTCTGCGGCATGCAGCTTGTTTTCCTCACCACGCACCTCCCGGCCTACATCGCCATCTGCGGCCTCGACCCGATGCTCTCCGCCACGGCGCTGGCGCTGATCGGCGGGTTCAACATCCTTGGCAGCCTCTTCTTTGGCTGGGCCGGCGGACGCTGGAACAAGCAGGCGCTGCTCGGGCTGATCTACATCACCCGCTCCTTCGTGCTGGCCTGGTATTTCCTGCAGGACCCGACCCCCGCCTCCACCATGATCTTCGCTTCGATCATGGGCTTCCTCTGGCTCGGTGTTGGTCCCCTCGTCGCCGGGTCGGTGGTGGAGATGTTCGGCCTGCGCTGGCAGGCGATGATCCAGGGGGTCGCCTTCATGTCGCATCAGTTCGGCAGCTTCACCGGCGCGCTCGGCGGAGGCTGGCTCTATGATCTGAACGGCAACTACACCCTCGCCTGGCAATTGGGCGTCGGCATGGGGCTGACCGCCGGGATCATACAGGTGGCCTATGCGCTGGCCCGGCCCACCATGCCGCCGCCGACCCCCGCCTGATCCCCGGCCCCGGCGGCAGGCGGAGATACCCGTGGACGCAGCCTGACCCTTCCGCCATTATCCCCCCGAATGGGAGGCCCGTGATGCGCAAGTTCCTCGTCATCCTGGATGACAGCCGTGAATGCCTGAACGCCATGCGGTTTGCCGCCATGCGCGCGGCGCGCACGGGTGGCGGCGTGGCGATCCTGTCGATCATCCCGCCGGAGGAATTCCAGCATTGGATCGGCGTCGCCGACATCATGCGCGAAGAGGCCCGCGAGCGAATCGTCGTGCATTACGAGGTCTTTGCCAAATGGATGCGCGACCGCCAGGGGATCGACCCAGAATTGGTGATCCGCGAGGGCGAGCCGGTGCCGGAAATCCTGGCCCAGATCCGCGAGGACCCGGACATCGGCGTCCTCGTCCTTGGCGCAGGCACCGAGAAATCCGGCCCCGGCCCTCTCGTCAGCCAGCTGGCCAAGGCCTCGGGCTCCCTCCCTGTGCCGGTCACCATCGTTCCTGGCGATCTCTCCAAGGAAAAGCTCGAGGCGATCACGTGAGGGCCGCCACACCCGGCGCGCCGCATCCGACCCACGTCATCTACGCCCATGGCGCCGGGTCCTCGCCCACGGACGCCCCTCTGCCTGCCCTGCGCGATCTTTTGGGGCGGAACTACAGGATCACCGCCCCCGACCTCGGCCCGCCCGACCCGCAGGCCTGGACCGCCGCCCTGACCCCGCTGCTGCGTGACCATGGGGCGCAGGCGATCCTCGTCGGGCATTCCCTGGGCGGCTCGCATATCCTCAAATGCCTGGCCGAGCTGGGTCCCGCCGTCCAACCCCGCGCCTTTGTCGGCCTCGCCTGCCCGCTTTGGGGCCAGCCGGGGTGGGAGAGCGCGGAGTTCGCCCTGCCCGCCTGGGCCCCCGACGCCCTGTCCCGCCTGCCGATCCGTCTGTTTCACGCCCGCGACGACACGGTCGTCCCCCCGGATCACCTGCAGGAATGGGCCACCGTCCTCCCGCAGGCCCGCTGCCACAGCATCGCCAAAGGCGGACACGAGTTCACCGAGGGGCTGTCCTCTGTCGCTATGGCAATCGCGGAACTGTGACAATTTCTTTAGAACGGTTCTAATTCTTGACTTCCCCGGACCGGAGGCGCATATCGGATGCGTCAGCCAAAAAGGGGACCGAAGATGTTTATTCAGACCGAATCCACGCCGAACCCGGCGACGCTGAAGTTCCTTCCCGGCGAAACCGTGCTGGAAGCGGGCACCGCCGATTTCCCCACGGCCGACACCGCCGGGAAATCGCCCCTCGCCACCCGCCTCTTTGCGATCGACGGCGTAACGGGCGTGTTCTTCGGCACCGACTTCGTCACCGTGACCAAGGCCGACCCGGTGGAATGGGACCATATCAAACCCGCCCTCCTCGGCGCGATCATGGAGCATTTCCAGTCCGGCCAGCCGGTGATGGACGCAGGCGACCAGCCCAATTCCGGCCATGCCGAACATACCGGCGAAGACGGCGAGATCGTCGTGCAGATCAAGGAACTGCTGGACACTCGGGTGCGCCCCGCAGTGGCCCAGGATGGCGGCGACATCACCTTCCACGGCTTTGACCGTGGCGTGGTCTATCTGCACATGCAGGGCGCCTGTGCCGGCTGCCCCTCCTCGACCCTGACGCTGAAGATGGGCATCGAGAACCTGCTACGCCACTATATCCCCGAGGTGACAGAGGTTCGCCCCGTCGCCGTCTGAGCGACCGCAGACCCCATGTCCGAAGACCCGCTGATCCTCGCCTTTGACACATCGGCCGCGCATTGCGCGGCCGCTTTGCTGTCCGGCGATCACATCCTGGCCACGGCAGCGCAAAGCATGACCCGCGGCCAGGCCGAGGCGCTCTTTCCCCTGCTGAAAGACCTGCTGAGCCAGACCGGCAAGACCTGGCAGGACATCGACCGTATCGGCGTCGGCACCGGCCCGGGCAACTTCACCGGCATCCGCATCGCCATCAGCGCCGCGCGCGGCCTTGGCCTGTCGCTGAACTGCCCAGTGATCGGGGTCACCAGCTTTGCCGCGATCCATCACGGCGCGCCGGGGGCCACGGCCACCGTCCTCGCCCCGCGCGACATGGCCTATGTCCTGACCCCGGGCGCGGCGACCCCTAACCTTGTCCCCCTGGCCAGCGTCGAAGCCCCGACCTTCCCGCCGGAGCCGGAGGTCTGGGCCGCGGCCATCGCCTCTATCGCCCGCGACGCGGACGCCAACACCGCCGCCCCGCCCGCACCTGTCTACCTCCGCCCGGCCGATGCCGCCCCCGCCCGCGATATTCCGCCGGTGATCGTACCGTGACCCCGGCTGAGCTGGCCGCCCTCCACGCCGCCGCCTTCACCACCCCTCGCCCCTGGAGCGAGGCGGAATTCGCCAGCCTCCTGTCGGACCCCCATTGCTTCCTTGTCACGCAGGCTGGGGCCTTCGCCCTGGGCCGCGTGATCGCCGATGAGGCAGAACTGCTGACAATCGCCACCCCGCCGAGCCTGCGCCGTCGTGGGCTGGGACGCGCCTGTCTGACGGGGTTCGACACCGCCGCCCGCGCCAGAAACGCCCGCCAGGCCTTTCTCGAGGTAGCCGCGAACAACGCCGCCGCGATTGCGCTATACCTCGGAAACGGCTGGACAATCTCCGGCAAGCGGCCCGGCTATTACCGCGCGCCGGACGGCAGCCGGGTGGATGCCCAAATCCTCGGCAAACCGCTTGCATGACGTGACGCAAGATTCAGCTTTTGCAAGATGTTCAAGCCGGATTCACCCTTGACCCGTACCCCGGCGCGGGGCCTTAATCCGATCTGATCAACAACGATCTGCCGTACGCGGGGTGGGATCAACCGCCCCCTGCCAACTGGGAGAATACGAATGACCCTCATGACCAAATTCCTCGGAGCCGCCGCCACCGTCGCGCTCAGCGCCGGTGCCGCACTGGCCGAACCCGCACTGATCTTCGACCTCGGCGGCAAGTTCGACAAGTCCTTCAACGAGGCCGCCTTTGCCGGTGCCACCCGTTGGGCCGAAGAAACCGGCGGCGAGTTCCGCGAGATCGAGCTGCAGTCCGAAGCGCAGCGTGAACAGGCGCTCCGCCGCTTCGCCGATGCCGGCGCCAACCCGATCGTCATGACCGGCTTCGCCTTCGGCAACGTCCTGTCCGAAGTGGCGCCCGATTACCCTGACACCAAGTTCGCGATCATCGACATGGTCGTCGACGCGCCGAACGTCCGCTCGGTCGTCTTCAACGAACATGAAGGCTCCTACCTCGTCGGCATGATGGCCGCGATGGCGTCGGAATCCGATACCGTCGGCTTCATCGGCGGCATGGACATCCCGCTGATCCGCAAGTTCGCCTGCGGCTACGCCCAGGGCGTCATGGCCCAGAACCCCGACGCAAAGGTCGTCGCCAACATGACCGGCACCACCCCGGCCGCATGGAACGACCCGGTGAAGGGCTCCGAACTGACCAAGGCGCAGATCAGCCAGGGCGCTGACGTGGTCTATGCGGCCGCCGGCGGCACCGGCGTTGGCGTCCTGCAGACCGCGGCCGACGAAGGCATCCTGTCGATCGGCGTGGACAGCAACCAGAACTACCTGCACCCGGGCAAGGTCCTGACCTCCATGCTCAAGCGCGTGGACAACGCCGTCTACGAGGCGATGTCGGCCGGTCCCGAAATGGAAACCGGGTTCAACGTCATGGGCATCGCCAATGGCGGCATCGACTACGCCATGGACGAACACAACGCGACCCTCGTATCGGACGAGATGAAGGCCACCGTCGACGACGCAAAGGCCAAGATCGCCAGCGGCGAACTGACGGTTCACGACTACATGTCGGACAACACCTGCCCGGCGCTGGACTTCTGATCCGGCAACGTTGTTTTCAGGCCGCGCCCTTCGGGGGTGCGGCCTGTTTTGATGAACGAGGGGCACCAGATGACCGGGACCGCACCCGCCATTGAACTCAAGGGCATATCCAAGGCCTTCGGACCGGTTCAGGCCAACAAGGACATCTCCATCCGCGTCATGCCGGGTACGATCCACGGCATTATCGGCGAAAACGGCGCGGGCAAGTCGACGCTGATGTCGATCCTTTATGGCTTCTACAAGGCCGACAAGGGCGAGATCTTCGTCAACGGCAACAAGACCGAAATCCCCGACAGCCAGGCCGCCATCGCGGCGGGCATCGGCATGGTCTTCCAGCATTTCAAGCTGGTCGAGAATTTCACCGTCATCGAGAACGTGATCCTCGGCGCCGAGGATGGCGCGATGCTCCAGCCCTCGATCGCCAAGGCGCGCAAGTCGCTGAAACAGCTGGCCGAAGAATACGAGTTGAACGTCGACCCCGATGCCAAGGTCGAGGACCTCTCGGTCGGGCACCAGCAGCGGGTCGAGATCCTCAAGGCGCTCTACCGCCAGGCCGACATCCTGATCCTGGACGAACCGACGGGCGTGCTGACCCCGGCCGAGGCCGACCACCTCTTCCGCATCCTCGATAACCTGCGCAAAGAGGGCAAGACGATCATCCTGATCACCCACAAACTGCGGGAGATCATGGACTACACCGACACCGTCAGCGTCATGCGGCGGGGCGAGATGACCGCCACCGTCAAGACCGCCGAGACGAGCCCCGAGGAACTGGCCGAACTGATGGTGGGCCGCAAGGTCCTGCTGCGCGTCGACAAGAAACCCGCCACGCCCGGCGAAGTCGTTCTGTCCGTCAAGGATCTGCGCGTCACTGACAGCGCGGGGGTGGAACGGGTCAAGGGCGTCTCCTTCGACATCCGCGCGGGCGAGATCTACGGCATCGCCGGGGTCGCCGGAAACGGCCAGTCGGAACTGATGGAGGTGCTGGGCGGCATGCGGCCGGGCACCGGCACCATCACCATGAACGGCGAAGCGATCGACCTGACCGGCAAATATTCCGACGGCCAGTCGCGGCGCGCCCGTGGCATCGGCCATGTCCCCGAGGACCGGCATGACGAGGGGCTGATCCTCGATTACACCGCCTGGGAAAACATGGTCTTCGGCTACCACCGCAACCCCGAATGGGGCACCGGGCTGTTGATGAACAACGCCGCGATCATCAAGGAAGCCGAGGGCAAGATGGAGCGGTTCGACGTCCGCCCCCCGATCCCCGCGCTCAAGGCCAAGAACTTCTCCGGCGGCAACCAGCAGAAGATCGTCCTCGCCCGGGAGATCGAGAACAACCCCGACCTCCTGCTGGTCGGGCAGCCGACGCGCGGCGTCGACATCGGGGCCATCGAATTCATCCATCAGGAGATCATCCGCCTGCGCGACGAGGGCAAGGCGATCCTCCTCGTCTCCGTCGAACTGGACGAGATCCGCTCGATGTCGGACCGCATCGCGGTAATGTTCGACGGTCAGATCATGGGCGAACGCGATCCGGCCACCGCAGACGAACGCGAGTTGGGCCTGCTGATGGCCGGGATTTCCGAGGAACCGGACGTGCCCGACATCAAGGCCGTCGACGAAAACCTCGACGCGATCGAACACGGGGAGGCGCCGAAACATGGATAAGATGCCCGCATGGGCCGATGTGGTCCTGATCCCGCTGATCTCGCTCCTGCTGGCGGCGGTCCTGTCGGCCCTGGTCATCGTCGCCATCGGGGAAAACCCGATCGACGCCTTCAAGCTGATGGTCGACGGGGCGCTGATGCGCTCCTCGGGCTGGGGTTACACGCTCTATTATGCGACGAACTTCATCTTCACCGGCCTCGCAGTGGCCGTCGCCTTCCACGCCCGGATGTTCAACATCGGCGGCGAGGGTCAGGCGATGCTCGGCGGGCTCGGCGTGGCGCTGGCCTGCCTCTACATCCCCTGGCCGCACTGGTCTCTGGCGATCCTCGGCTCCTCCATCGGCGCGGCGCTCTTCGGGGCGGCCTGGGCGCTGATCCCGGCCTATCTGCAGGCCAAGCGCGGCAGCCATATCGTGATCACCACGATCATGTTCAACTTCATCGCCGCCGCCCTGCTGAACTACATTCTGGTCAATATTCTGCGCCCGGTCGGCGCCATGGACCCGGCCACCGCCAAATTCGCCGAACCGACGCATCTGCCCACCTTCCAGGACATGTTCTCCACCGCCGCCATGCCGCTCTTCCGCGGCGCGCCGGCGAATGTCAGCTTCTTCTTGGCCCTGCTGGCCTGCGTGCTTGTCTGGCTGCTGATCTGGCGCACCAAGCTGGGCTATGAGATCCGCGCCTATGGCTGGTCCCAGACCGGGGCGAACTACGCGGGCATCTCCGGCACCAAGATCATCATCGTCGCCATGCTGATCTCCGGCGGGCTGGCCGGGATGATGGCGGTGAACACCACCCAGGGCGAGGCCGAGCGGCTGATCCTCAACATGACCGAGGGCGCGGGCTTCATCGGTATCGCCGTGGCCCTGATGGGCCGCAACCACCCCTTTGGCGTGCTACTGGCCGCGATCCTCTTCGGCTTCCTCTATCAGGGCGGCGCGGAACTGGCCCTCTGGACCTCGATCCCGCGCGAGCTGATCGTGGTAATCCAGGCACTGGTGATCCTCTTCACCGGGGCGCTCGACAATATGGTGAGGATGCCGCTGGAGCGCCTCTTCCTCGCCATGCGCCGGAAGGAGGGCTGAGCCATGGACTTTCTCACAATCATCCAGGTCCTCGACTCGACCGTCCGCCTCGCCACGCCGCTGCTGCTGGCCTGCCTTGCCGGGCTCTTCTCGGAACGCGCAGGTATTTTCGACATCGGGCTTGAGGGCAAGATGCTCGCCGCCGCCTTCTTCTCCGCCGCCATCGCCTATATGTCCGGGTCGGTCTGGATCGGGCTGCTGGCTGGGATCGGCTCCTCGATGATCCTCTCCGCCTTGCACGGCGTCGCCTCCATCACCTTCCGGGGCAATCAGTTGATCTCCGGTGTGGCGATTAACTTCCTCGCAGCGGGGATGACCGTGCTGATCGCGCAGGACTGGTTCAGCCAGGGTGGGCGCACGCCGTCCCTTTCTGGCGCGGCCCGGTTCGAGGGGATCACATGGCCCGGCGCCCTGACCCGCATCCGCGACATTCAGGAAGCCGGTCCGCTGATGCAGATCTACTCCGAACTGATCTCGGGCCATTCGATCCTCGTATATCTCGCCATCTTTGCCGTCCCCGCGACGTGGTGGACCCTCTACCGCACGCGTTTCGGCCTGCGCCTGCGGGCCGTGGGCGAAAACCCCGCCGCCGTGGACACCGCCGGCGTCTCCGTCGTCGGGCTGCGCTATGCCGCCGTGGCGATCTGCGGGGTTCTCTGTGGCATCGCCGGGGCTTACCTCGCCACGGCGCTGCAGGCGGGCTTCGTCAAGGACATGTCGGCCGGTCGGGGCTTCATTGCCCTCGCCGCGCTGATCTTTGCCAAATGGCGGCCATGGTACGCGCTGATGTCCACCCTGCTCTTTGGCTTCCTTCAGGCCGTGGCCCTGCGCCCCGACCTGATCGAGAACACCGTCGGCGTGAAGGTCCAGGTCCAGCTGCTGGATGCGCTGCCCTATATCCTGACGGTCGTCATCCTCGCGGGCTTCGTCGGCAAGGCCATTCCGCCAAAGGCCGGCGGTCAAGCCTATGTAAAGGAACGCTGAGCTGACACGCACTGTCCGCTTGCGGCAGTGCGGCCGGAGAGCTTAGGTAGGGACATGCAACTCTACCTGCCGATAGCCGAGGTCTCGGTGAACGTCTTTCTCCTTTTCGGGATCGGCGGCATCGTGGGCATCCTGTCGGGCATGTTCGGCGTGGGCGGCGGGTTTCTGATCACCCCGCTGCTGTTCTTCGTGGGCATTCCCCCCGCCGTCGCGGTCGCCACCTCCGCCAACCAGATCGTCGCCTCCTCCATCTCTGCCGTGCTGGCCCATCTCAGGCGCAAGACTGTGGACCTGAAGATGGGCACTGTGTTGCTGTCCGGCGGGTTGGTCGGCTCGGCCCTGGGCGTCGTGGTCTTCAACTACCTGCGCAGCGAGGGCCAGGTCGATCTGCTGGTGAACCTCTGTTACGTGATCTTCCTGGGCACGGTCGGCGGGCTGATGTTCATCGAAAGCCTGCGCGCGCTGCGCCGCGCCAAACGGTCCCCCGGCACCGTCGCCCCGCGCAAGCCGCGCGGACAACGGGGCTGGATCTACATCCTGCCGCTCAAGGTCCGCTTCCGCACCTCGGGCCTCTATATCTCCGTGATCCCGCCGCTGCTGGTCGGCATGTTTGTCGGCGTGCTCTCGGCCATCATGGGGGTCGGCGGCGGCTTCATCATGGTGCCCGCCATGATCTACCTGCTGCATATGCCGACCAAGGTCGTGATCGGCACCTCGCTCTTCCAGATCATCTTTGTCACGGGCTTCACCACCCTGGCCCATGCGGTGACCAACCAGACCGTGGATATCGCCCTGGCCGTCGTCCTATTGCTGGGCGGTGTGATCGGGGCGCAGTTCGGCACCGGCATCGGCGCCCGGATGAAGGCCGAACAGCTGCGCATCCTGCTCGCCCTGCTGGTCCTGGCAGTCTGCGGCAAGCTGGCCCTGGACCTGCTGCTGCCGCCGGCCGAACTCTACGAGATCGGAACCACGGCATGAGACGTCTGGCCGCCCTGATCATCCTCCTCCTCGCCGCGCCGGTCGCTGCGCAAGAGGGGATCGTCCTCGGCCTCAGCCAGGACCGGGTCCGGATCACCACCAATTTCGACGGCTCCGATCTGCTGATCTTTGGCGCCGTCAAACGCGAAAGTCCGATCATCGACCCGCCGCTGGAGGTGATCGTCACCGTCGCGGGCCCCTCGACCCCGGTCACATTGCACCACAAGGCCCGCCGCCTTGGCATCTGGGTCAATGCCGAAACCGTCCGCCTGCCCGCCGCCCCCAGCTTCTACGCCGTGGCCAGTTCGGGTCCGCTGAACGAGATCCTCAGCCAGACCGAGGATCTGCGCCATTCCATCACCATTCCCCGCGCCATCCGCACGGTTGGCGCGGCCTCCATGACCGAACATCCCGCAGCCTATATCGACGCGCTGATCCGCATCCGCAGTGAAAAGGATCATTACCAGCTGCTGGAAAACACTGTGGGCGTGGCCGAGCAGACGCTGTTCCGCACCCGGATCACCTTGCCCTCCGATCTGACCGAAGGCAGCTATGACGCCCGTGTCTTCCTGCTGCGCGACGGGGATGTGGTGTCGCGCTTCGACACGAACCTCGACGTCCGCAAGGTGGGGCTGGAACGCTGGCTCTACACGCTGTCGCGCAGACAACCGCTGGTCTATGGCCTGCTCTCGCTCGCCATCGCGATCGCCGCGGGCTGGCTGGCCTCCGCCGCCTTCCGGGCGATCCGGGCGAGTTGAGTGGCCTAACCGCACGAAGCGGACTGCAAGCAGCATTGGGGCCGTCTGTACGAACACTGACGGCCGTTGCCACAACTTCGAGGGTGCCTATCTAGACCAAGGGCAACGCCGCCCCAGGGGAGCAGGTCAGCGCAGCCCGGCGTGCCGCCGGGCAAGACCCATATTTAACGTCCAAAGCCCTTGATCGACTGTTAATCCCGATCCGGATCAGCCCGTCACGCCCGCACAGCACCGCCAAGCGCCAGCGTATGCTCCCTCAACCAGGCCATGAAGCCGCGCGGATCGGAGGTGAGCATCTCCATCCGCTCTTCGCTGATCGGGTCGCCCACGATCGGGGCCTGCGGCTTGTTGCAGCTGTGCACGATCTCGTGCAGCAGAAAGGCCTGCCGCAGGATCGGGCTGATCTGGTTGGCCATCTGGTACCAGCGGCTGTTCGCCCCGGGAAAGAAGATCGGCACCACCCGCGCGCCGGAGCGGCGGATCAGCTGCGCGGTAAAGACATTCCACTCCGCCTCGATCGCCGGGCCGAACATCGTCTTGGAGGCCGCAACCACACCCGACGGGAAGAGCGCGACGATCCCGCCCTCCTTCAGATGCGCCATGGCCCTGGCCCGCATCTCCACCGACTTGCGCTGTGCATCGGCATCATGGGGAAAGGGCACTGGGATCATATAGCTCGACGCGACCTCGTCGATCCCTGTCAGCAGCTGCCGCGTCAGGATCTTGTAGTCGTTCCGCACCCGCCCGATCAGATCGGCAAAGATCATCCCGTCGACCATGCCATGCGGATGATTGGCCACAACGACAACCGGGCCGTCTTTCGGGATCTTGTCCAGCTGCGCCTGTGGGGTCAGCAGGTCGATCCCCATCACGTCCAGCGTCGCCCGCCAGAAGGCCTGGCCCTGCGGCGCGCCGCGCTTTTCGAACTTGCGGATCATCCGGATGATCGAAACCTTGCCGGTCATCCATTCGATGGCGCGAATGACATTGCGCCGCCAGGGGTCCTCGAACGAGGTCGAATAGGTCAGCGACCGACGATCATACTTGGTGAAGGTCAGGTTATCCTCGGACACCTCGTCACGGGAACGATCACGTTGCGCGAAATCCGTCCGGTTCTGAGAGCTGTCTACCACCTGTGGCCCCCTCGCCTACCTGCCCGGGACCCTCGGTCCCCGGGTCTACATGTCTTCGCCGAACCTGTCGGCCACGAGAGCCTCCAGCGCATCGGCCAGCGCATCCGCATCCGGGCCGGAGGTTTCGACCTCAATAGAGGTTCCCTTGGACGCTGCCAACATCAAAAGGCCCATGATACTATCGCCACCCGCCGTCATGCCGTCACGGCAGATCTCCGCCCGCGCATCAAAGGCTTCCACCACTTCGACCAGCTTGGCCGAGGCCCGCGCATGCAGGCCTTTTTCATTCACGATGTTCAACACACGGCGCACGGTCTGGGACATGGTCTTACTGGATACTGACGTTCTGGCTGTCGATGTATTTGCGCCCGGCCTCGGTCGCGGCACGCACCGCATCTGCCAGGGGCTTGTGGCGGCATTTCGCCAGCTTGATCAGCAGCGGCAGGTTCGCCCCGTAGAGGATCCGGCGGTCATCCGGCCGACAGGCCATCAGCGCCAGGTTCGAAGGTGACCCGCCGAACATGTCCACCACCACCACGACCCCGCCGCCCAGATCGACGGAATCCGCCGCGGCACAAATCTCCGCCTGTTTCGCAGGCCTGTCATGATTGGCGTCTATGGAGACGGTACGCACCCCGTCCTGCGGTCCCACGACGTGTTCGACCGCCGACAGGTATTCGCGGGCCAAGCCCCCATGCGCCACGATCACGATACCGATCGCGGGCAGGACGCTGTCCCGTTGCTGATCCTTGGCAAGTAGCGCGCTGCTCTTTCCCATCCCCAACCCTCAGGCTCGTGCCGCACCGCGGCGTTCGAGCTCTCGATGCCTAATTGACACTTGCCAGCCACCTTCTGCAAGGCCCTTCGCCAGACGTTCCGCCATTGTAACGGAACGGTGTTGCCCCCCGGTACACCCGAAGCCAATGGCAAAATAGCTTTTGCCTTCTTCGACATAGGCGGGCAGAAGCATCATCATCAGGTCACTGACCCTGCCAAAGAACTCCGCGAACCGTGGATCTGACGTCACGTAGCCCTGAACCTCCGTATCCAGACCGGTGAAGCCGCGCAGGCTTTCTTCCCAGTAGGGGTTGTTCAGGAACCGGGTGTCGAACACCATGTCCAACCCCCGGGGCAGCCCGCGCTTGTAGCTGAAACTCTGGACCGAGACCGACAGGGTCCGGCCCTCGTCGGCGCTGAACCACTGCCCCATCTCCGCGCGCAGGTCATGCGGCGAAAGGCCTGTGGTGTCGATCAGGATATCCGCCCGGTTGCGGATCGGGGCCAGCAGGTCCATCTCCCGGTCGATGCCATCGCGCGGGGTTTCGGCCGGGGCCATGGGATGCCGACGCCGCGTTTCCGAAAACCGGTTGACCAGCACATCCGCATCACAATCCAGGTAAAGCACTTCCAAAGGCCGGGTCCGGTCCGCGCCCCAGGTATCAATGACCTCGACCAGTGCGGTGGTCGAGAAATCCCGGTTCCGCACGTCGATGCCAAGCGCCATGGGCCGTGCCCCCGGCGTGCCTTCCAGCAGCCTCGGCACCAGCGACAGCGGGATATTGTCGATCGCCTCGAACCCCAGGTCTTCCAGCGCATGGATCGCCGTCGTCCGCCCGGCACCGGACGGCCCGGTCACAAGGACCCGGCGGTCGGCGGACTGGGCGTCCAGGATGCGGCTCAGCTTCCCCATGGTTCTCTCTGGTCGGTGAATATCCCGGCTTTGAGATATTGCAGGATGGCAGGTGCGAAAAGCGCATTGCCAGTATTGTGAAGCAAGGGGAGCGAAATCCCCAGAAGTTTCTTGCTGCGGCGCGGCGGGAGACGGTCTGTTTCCATTTCGTCCATAATCACGACCAGCGCGACAGGACTGTCCTCCGCCACCTCGGCCCGCAGCAGACCCACGCCCCGCGCCTCGATTCCGCCGCGGATCGCCGCTGGCGCAGTGGCGCGCAGCCCCTCCCCGACGCGCGTCAGGATAACCCGGTCATCCGCCACCAGTTGCGCCCCATAGGCCAGCAGCGTCAGCGCCAGCCCCGACTTGCCCGAGCCGGAGGCGCCCATGATCAGAACCGCGCGCCCCGCAACCGTGACCGCGCTGGCATGAACCGTCATCTGATCGGGAGGAGGAGCCACCCGACCGCCCCTCAGATCGGCAGGCCGACGACGAACCGCGCGCCGAGCGGATCGGAGGTGATGTCGGCATCTGTCGGGCGAATGTTCTCGGCCCAGATGACGCCGCCATGCGCCTCGACGATCTGCTTGGAGATCGCCAGCCCGAGGCCGGAGTTATTGCCGAAATCATTGGCCGGACGATGCGAATAGAACCGCTTGAAGATCTTCTGCAGCGCATTGTCGGGAATACCGGGCCCGGTATCTTCGACCACCACCAGCACGCGGTTTTCGCGCCGCCGCACCCAGACCCGGATCGCGTCACCATCCTCGCAAAAGCTGATCGCATTGGTGATCAGGTTGACGAAGACCTGCGCCAGCCGGGCCTCCAGCCCGCGCAGCACGATGGATTCACCCGGCAGGTCGGAGATGAAGTCGATCCCCTTGTCCGAGGCCTGCTGACCCAGATATTCGCTGAGGTTCCTCAGCATCATCACCAGATCGAAGGCTTCCTGCTCTTCCTTGACCAACTCGCTGTCCAGGCGCGAGGCGTTGGAGATGTCGCTGACCAGCCGGTCCAGACGCCGCACGTCATGGTCGATCACGTCCAGCAACTGCGTCCGCTGATCGTCGCGCTTGGCCAGGCGCAGGGTCACCACCGCCGAGCGCAGAGAGGCCAGCGGGTTCTTGATCTCATGCGCCACATCCGCGGCGAATTGTTCGTTGGCGTCGATCCGTTCATACAGCGCCGAAACCATGCCGCGTAACGCGCCCGAAAGCCGCCCAATCTCGTCCGGCCGCGCCGTCAGGTCGGGGATGCGCACCCGCGCCGGGGTCACCTTCTTGTTCTCCTTGTCGCGCCCGACCTCCGCCGCCGCCGCCAGATCGGCCAGCGGGTTGGCGATGGTCGAGGCCAGTACGAGGCTCAGCCCGATGGACACCAGCGTCGCGATCACGAACATCTCCAGCACGCGTTCCCGTTCGGCGCGCACTACCGCGTCGATCTCCCCCGCGGAGGAGGCAAGCGCCACGACACCGACCGCCTGCCCGTTCACCATGATGGGCGAGGCCACGGCCAGGAAACTACCCCTGTCACCGCGCCCGATGCTGATCTGGGTCTTGCCGCCCAGGGTGGATTGCACCAGCTCCTGCGCCTGCACCTCTACCGGCACCTGCGGCGCCTCCCGCTTGCCGGAGGAAAAGACCGAGGTCATGCCGTTCCAAAGCATGGTCAGGAAATCTATGATGATCGTGTTGTCATCCGCCGGGTCGACCGCCCGGGCGACGGTGTTTTCCACCGTGCCGGATTTCCGCCCGATCAGCGCGCCACCGGCATCGAAGATATAGGCATCGACCCCCTTGCGCAGGCTCACCCCGTCCAGCGTCGACACGACAACGCCGGTCTCGCCGGGGCCAAAGCCCGTCGCGCCACCCGGTTGCCGGACCTCGAAGACATCGGCCAGCAGGTCCGCCTCGCTCACCAGGCTGGCGGCGCGTTGTGTCACCAGGCTGTCGCGGGAGGCGGAGAGATAGAGGATCCCCGCCACCAGCACGTTGAGCGCGATAAGGTTGAAGATGATGATCTTGCGCGTCAGAGGGGAGGCTTTTAACGAGAAAAGCCCCCGCCGCTCCCGCCGCTGGCGGAGCTCTTCGGCGACGGTGGCGTTCGGCGCGACGAAGTCGTCGCCAAGCACCACGTCCCCGCCTTTGTCAGGCGTGCCGTCGCGCAAGCTGATCCCCTCGGCGAGTGCCATCACTCTTCGTTGTATCTGTATCCGATACCATACAGCGTCTCAATCGCCGAGAATTCCGGATCGACCGACCGCATCTTCTTGCGCAGCCGCTTGATGTGGCTGTCGATTGTGCGGTCATCGACATAGACCTGATCGTCATAGGCCACATCCATTAGCTGATCGCGCGATTTCACGAAGCCGGGGCGCTGCGCCAGGGCCTGCAGCAGCAGGAATTCGGTGACGGTCAACGACACGTCCATCCCCTTCCAGGCCACCGCGTGGCGCAGCGGATCCATCCGCAGGTTGCCGCGTTCCATGACCTTGGTTTCTTCGGTCTCGGGCACGACTTCGCCACCGATCGCATCCTGCCGACGCAGCAGCGCGCGGATACGTTCGACCAGCAGGCGCTGGCTGAAGGGTTTCTTGACGTAATCGTCCGCGCCCATGCGCAGGCCGAGAACCTCGTCGATCTCGTCGTCCTTGGACGTCAGAAAGATCACCGGCATGGAGGTCTTCTGCCGCAGGCGTTGCAACAGGTCCATGCCATCCATGCGGGGCATCTTGATGTCCAGCACGGCCATATCGGGTAGTTTCTTGTTGAAAGCATCCAACGCGGCCTGGCCGTCGTTGTAGGTTTCGACTTCAAATCCCTCTGCCTCAAGGGTAATCGCGACGGACGTCAGAATATTCCTGTCGTCGTCGACCAGGGCGATCTTAGACATCGCATTTTTTCCTTATGCTGCTCAGCGTTCTGGCTTGTTTTTCCTCCTTCATCGCGTTTTCAGCCTTTACAATCAATCCTAAAACGCGAATCGCCCTCGCGCTCTCGGTTTGATTGTGGCGAAAATGTCTTAGAATTGCCTGAATTGTCTCCGGAACCGGACCCGGCGTCAGGCGGAAAAGCTGGTGATTGCGCTAAATGTTACGTGGTGGCGCTAACTGAGTCAAAGCGTCCTGTTCATCCCCGCAAACGACATGTTAAGAGCGCCGCCATCGGTGTGCCGTGACCGCCTCGCCCCTGCGAGCCCCCGGCAGAGGAGGCACCGTATCAGCGTAGCGACAGGAGCTTGCCACATGACATTTGGACGGGTGAACCCCCAATTCCGCCTCGAGGATCAAGGGATCGAGGGGCTGGGCAATGTCTATTACAACCTAATGGAACCTGCGCTGATCAAGGCCGCGCTTGAAAACGGCGAAGGCAACCTGGGCCAGGGCGGCAGCTTCCTGGTCTCCACCGGCAAGTTCACCGGTCGCTCCCCCAAGGACAAGCACGTCGTGCGCACCGACAACGTCGCCGACACCATCTGGTGGGAAAACAACAAGGAGATGTCGCCCGAAGGGTTCGACAACCTCTATGCCGACATGCTGGAGCACATGAAGGGCCGGGACATGTATGTCCAGGACCTCGTCGGAGGCTCCGATCCGGCCTATTCGATCAACGTGCGCATGGTCACCGAACTGGCCTGGCACAACCTCTTCATCCGCCACATGCTGCGCCGCCCCGAGCGCGCGGCGCTGGACAGCTTCCTGGCGGAATACACCGTCATCAACTGCCCCTCCTTCAACGCCGATCCGGCGCGTCACAACTGCCGAACCGAGACCGTGATCGCGATGAACTTCGACAAGAAGCTCATCCTCATCGGCGGCACCGAATATGCGGGCGAGAACAAGAAATCCGTCTTCACCCTGCTCAACTACATCCTGCCGGACAAGGGCGTGATGCCGATGCATTGCTCGGCCAACCATGCCAAGGACAACCCGGTCGATACCGCGATCTTCTTCGGTCTGTCGGGCACCGGCAAGACGACCCTCTCCGCCGATCCGAACCGCACGCTCATCGGCGATGACGAACACGGCTGGTCCGATCGCGGCACCTTCAACTTCGAAGGCGGCTGCTACGCCAAGACGATCAACCTCAGCGCCGAGGCCGAGCCGGAGATCTACGCGACCTGCTCCATGTTCGGCACGGTGATCGAGAACATGGTCTACGACGAGGAGACCTTCGAGCTCGACTTCGAAGACAGCTCCCTGACCGAGAACATGCGCTGCGCCTACCCGCTGGACTATATCTCCAACGCCTCGGACACCGCGCTTGGTGGCCATCCCAAGAACATCATCCTGCTGACCTGCGACGCCTACGGGGTCCTGCCCCCGATCTCGCGTCTCACGCCCGCGCAGGCGATGTACCACTTCCTCTCCGGCTTCACCTCCAAGACCCCCGGCACCGAACGCGGCGTGGTCGAGCCCGAGCCCACCTTCTCCACCTGCTTCGGCGCGCCCTTCATGCCGCGCCGTCCGGAAGCCTACGGCAACCTGCTGCGCGAAAAGATCGCCAAGCACGGCGCGACCTGCTGGCTGGTGAACACCGGCTGGACCGGCGGCGCCTTCGGTCAGGGGTCGCGCATGCCGATCAAGGCGACCCGCGCCCTGCTGACCGCCGCGCTGGACGGATCGCTCAACGACGCGACCTTCCGCAAGGATCCGAATTTCGGCTTCGAAGTGCCGGTCACCGTGCCCGGCGTCGACGCCACCCTGCTCGACCCGCGCGCGACCTGGGAAGACAAGGCCGCCTACGACGGGCAGGCGAAGAAACTGGTCAACATGTTCTCCGAGAACTTCGCCCAGTACCTGCCCTATATCGACGACGACGTGAAAGCCGCGGCTATCGGCTGATGACCGGGCTTGCGACAGTCCTTCAGCGCCTCGCCCTCATCGGCGGGGCGCTTTTCTGTGGCACGACCGCCCTCGCGTCGGAGAACATGACCGCCGCCCCGATCGTGGCCCTCGAATTCGGCGTGATCTGCGATTACCGGCCCCAGGGCGTGGACGTCGAGGCGCCCGATACCAACGCCGGCCGCATCCGGCGCGGCGGCGATCCCATCACCTTCGACATCGCGACCGACCAGGTGCCCGCCCTGCTTGGCACCGCTTTCGGCATCCGCATGCTCGCCGAGGAGGAGATGGGCGAACGGATCGTCACCATGGTCACCCGCCACCCCTCCTTCGGTCCGGGTTACAGGGATACGGAAAGCTGGCCTTCCGAGCTGACCGGCGGCATCTATTCCGCGCGCTATTTCTATTTCGAGTTCGACTATGAACTCGCCCCTGGCCTCTGGTCGATGGAGGTCTGGCTGGAGGACCGGATGATCGTCCGGCAGGATTTCACCGTCCACGGCGGAGCGGCAGCGCGCAAGATCCTGGACCAATGCCCGACCGAGGGGCTGACATCCTGAGGTCCAGGACATCGGCGCGTCGATAGTATTTGAAGTACGGACCAGTGCGCGGCCCAACGAATGGTCAATTTGGTCGCAACACTCTTTGCAACGCACTCACCCCATCACCCCGCGCCGCACCAGGTTCCCGCCAGCAATCAGCAGGACCAGCAGTGTCGCCTTGCGGAACGCGCTCTGGTCAATCCGGTCCTGCACCTTGAACCCGATCCACATGCCGATCAGCGCCGGGATCACCAGCAGCGCCGAAAACGGCAAAGTCCGCGCATTGATCACGCCGCTGCCCACATGCGCCCCGAACAGCGCCGCCGCCCCCAGCCCATAGATCACCCCCTGCGCCCGGACGTGATCCACTTTCGGCACGTTCAGCGCCGTCAGATAGGCCACCGTCGGCGGCCCCCAGACGCCGGAGAACCCGCCGATCAACCCGGCAAACCCCGCAATCGCCAGTTCGATCCAGCGCGGCGGGTTGTCGCCAAGCGTCAGCGCCTTGCCCATCAGCTGCGTCACTGCGAACAGCACGATCGGCACCCCGATCATCAGCAGCATCAACTGCGCCGGCAGCACCCGCACCAACTGCGCCGAAATCACCAGTGCTACGAACCCGACGATCAGGAAACTGCGGAATCGCACCACCGTCGCCCAGGCGGCCCGCCCGCCCTGCCGCAGCGCCTGCCAGCCGTTGGTCGTCAGGGTCGGCAGGATCAGCCCTGCCAGCGCCAGCTCCGGCGACACGAAACTCCCCATGCCCGAGATCATGATCATCGGCATGGCAAAGCCCACCATGCCCTTTATGACACCGGCGACAAGGCCGACACAGAGGCAGGCGATCAATGCGGACGGCGCGACGAGATCGGTCAGAAAATCCATTCCAACCCGATACGCGGCCCTGCGACGCTCTGCCACTGGAAAATCAACCGCGCAATATTAGGTCGCCACGTGCGCTGCGGGCGCATATAAGTTGCGCTGCACCTGCAAAGTAGGTATGGCCCAGAGTAAGCAGACAAGGGATGATTCATGGCACATGATGGACAGGACATGACCGGGGCGGGCAATACGGTGCTTCCCGAACTTCTCAAACTGACCGGCGCAGCCATCGCACCGGCGGAGGGGCTGATGGAAAAGGCCCGGGCCAGCGTGCGCGCCATGGTCCTGGACGGCGGCGAAAAGATCACCACCCCGGCGGTCGAACGCCACCAGACCGCGACCCATGGCCTCGCCTGGCTGGCGACCTATGTCGAGTCGCTGCGCCAGATGCAGAAATGGGCCGACAAGCTCTCCGGCGAGGGCAAATTCGGCGAGTTGGAGCAGCTGATCCACCAGATCGCCTTTGGCGAATACCTCTGGCAGATCTACGGCGGCATCCAGATGTCCCAGAACGAAATCGTCCGCCTGCAGGACATGGGCCTCAGCCAGGATGACCAGCGTGGCCTGATGGTCGACGCGGTGATGACGCTTTGCCAGTCCGGCAACACCCAGGCCGCCCGCTCCCGCCTCGCCGCGCTGATGGTGGAACAGCAGGGCGCCACCATGTTCGGCGCCTCCGGCCTCGACGAGGAGCTGGAGATGATCCGCGACCAGTTCCGCCGCTACGCCGTGGAAAAGGTCGAACCCCATGCCCATGAATGGCACCTCAAGGACCAACTGATCCCGATGGAGATCATCGAGGAGCTGTCCGAAATGGGTGTCTTCGGCCTGACGATCCCCGAAAACCTCGGCGGGTTCGGGCTCTCCAAGGCCTCCATGGTTGTTGTCTCCGAAGAGCTGTCGCGCGGTTACATCGGTGTCGGCTCCCTCGCCACCCGGTCGGAAATCGCGGCCGAACTGATCCTCGGCGGCGGCACCGACGAGCAGAAATCCTACTGGGTGCCCAAGATCGCCAGCGGAGAGATCCTGCCCACGGCCGTCTTCACCGAACCCAACACCGGCTCCGACCTTGCCTCGCTGCGCACCCGCGCGACGAAGGACGAGAACGGCGATTACAAGCTGACCGGCAACAAGACCTGGATCACCCATGCCGCCCGGACCCATGTGATGACCGTCCTGGCCCGGACCGATCCGAACTCGACCGACCACAATGGCCTGTCCATGTTCCTGGCCGAAAAGACCCCCGGCACCGACGAAGACCCCTTCCCGACCGAAGGCATGACCGGCGGCGAGATCGAGGTCCTCGGCTATCGCGGCATGAAGGAATACGAGCTCGGCTTCGACAATTTCCACGTGAAGGGTGAAAACCTCCTCGGCGGAACAGAAGGCCAGGGCTTCCGCCAGCTGATGCGCACCTTCGAGGCCGCGCGCATCCAGACCGCCGCCCGCGCCATCGGTGTCGCCCAGGCGGCCCTGGACGTCGGGTTGCAATACGCGCTGGACCGCAAGGCCTTCGACCAGCCGCTTGCCAATTTCCCCCGCGTCTCAGGCAAGCTGGCGATGATGGCGGTGGAAATCGCCGTGGCCCGGCAGCTCACCTATTTCTCCGCCTATGAAAAGGACAACGACCGCCGCTGCGACCTGGAGGCCGGTATGGCCAAGCTCCTCGGCGCGCGAGTCGCCTGGGCCTGCGCCGACAACGCGCTGCAGATTCACGGCGGCAATGGATTCGCTCTTGAGTATGTGGTCAGCCGCCTGCTCTGCGACGCGCGGATCCTCAATATTTTCGAAGGAGCGGCCGAAATTCAGGCCCAGGTGATCGCCCGCCGCCTCCTTGGCTGAGTCTTCGTAAACGTTTCAATGGTGATCTGCCGATGTATATTTCGGCGGATCACGATGACAACTTATTGAATCCAAGAATAAATCTCAGACAGGGACAGAGAATCTGACGATTTCCGACATTCCTGCAATTTTTCCGCATCTGCGAAACGAGGCGAAGGCAAAGCGGAAACAAGGCAGGAAAATGCAATGGTTGCGGATGTTAACCATTTTTTGGTCACTTTTCGTCTTGGTGAAATATCGTTGAATCTCAACAGAATAAACCAGCGAAATTTCCCAACGGAACACATCCGCCCTGGTATCTTTCCACTCCAGCCACCCAAATTCGACGGAAATAATTTTATTTAAATTCATTATCTTGCCGCACAGCAGCATGAAGTTTTCCGCAGAGCGGACGAATATCGCCGCGTTTTCGGCATGGTTATCAACCATCGTGAAGGGACAGGGCCGTTGCCCTGAAGACAAGTGAGGGCCGGACCCGTTGGTCCGGAATGGCCCCGCCATCAACCCTCCGTCGCGTACCGAGTATTTTGGTCTGTAATGAGTGAGTGGTTACATGGGAAGTGTTACGATAGACGTCGTGCCCTATGACGGGGCGCTTCTGACGGTTCAGCTGATCTCCGGCCCCCAGACGATCGTTCTGGGCGATTTCGGAGCCCCGAGTTCAGGTACCCTTGTGGATGACGACGGAACCCTGGGGCCGTCAGATGACGGTATCGCCACTTTCGAGGGGCAGGCGTTGACCTACGTCGGCTCAGGAACTGCGACACCGGGTGTTTTTGTGCCCGGTGTCGGTATCGTCGCCACCGGCACGGCTGTCGACGTCGTCTCTTTCGAGGCCAACGGGCAGATATACTTCCATTACCCCGCCGGTGACCCGAACCTGCTCGGGGCTGTGGCGCTGGTGGTCGACATGGATGCGACCCCCTATCCGCTGTTCACTCCCGTCTGCTTCGAAGCCGACACCATGATCTCCGTCCCCGGCGGCCGACGACCCGCGCGGGATCTCAGGGCCGGTGACCTGATCGAGGACATCCACGGCGTGCCCCACCAGATCATCTGGACATCCTCCCGCGTGATCGACCTCTCGGTCTTCGGTCCCCGCGCCCGATCGACCATCGCCCCGGTGGTCCTGCCCGCCGATGGGGTCAGTCGCCGGGGCGTGGGGGGCAACCTGATCGTGTCGCGCAACCATCTGATCCACTTCCGGCACAGGCTGGCAGAGTTCTACTTCGGATCGCACCGCGTCTTGCTGCCCGCCGCCGCCTTCGTCGGCACGCTCGGCCGCATCGACCGGACCGCGCCGCATGTCACCTACGTGCATTTCATGTGCCAGACCCACGCGGTGATCCGCGCCAACGGGGTCGCCGCCGAAACCTTCTTCCCCGGTCCGCAGGCGCTCTGTGCCCTGCCCCCGGCCCAGAGGCGGGAGATGGAGCGCAACCCCATCCTCCTCAAAGCGCGGCAGGAGATGAAACACGCCGCGCCGGTCCTCAGGATGCGGGACGCGCGGTTCCTGCTGGCGGAGATTTTCCGGTCAGAGATGAAAGAAAATCAGCGAGAGATTACAGTGCACTAACGGACCCTCACCAATCCGTGAGCAAAAAATCCGGTCTGATTTGAAACCACCCTCCGCCTCAGGCCGTACCTCTGGGCATGAACGGGACGATGACTTCCCGATCGCATAAACGGAGGAAAGATGATGAAAACCAAACTGTTTACCGCCCTCGCCGCCGCAGGCATTGCAACCGCAGCCTTTGCTGCCGAAAACCCCACGGTCGGTGGCGCGCCGATGATGGCTGACATGACCATCGCCGAGAACGCATCCGCCGCCCCGAACCTGACCACACTGGTCGCGGCCGTGAAAGCCGCCGGTCTGGCCGAAACCCTGATGAGCGACGGACCCTTCACCGTCTTCGCCCCGACGAACGACGCCTTCGGCATGATTTCCGAAGCCTCGCTGAACGCGCTGCTGGAAGAAGGCAACAAGGCACAGCTGCAGCAGATCCTGACCTGCCACGTTGTCGCAACCGAAGCCTTCTCCACCGACATCGCGGGCATGATTGCCGATGATGGCGGCATGCATGTCGTGCCGACGGTCGGTGGCTGCTCGCTCGAAGCTTACATGGAAGGCGGCGAGCTGAAGCTGAAAGACGAAAACGGCCGCGTCGCCACCGTCACCACCGCCGATGTGGACCAGTCCAACGGGGTTGTGCACGTGATCGACCGCGTGATCCTGCCGGGCGGTCAAGCTGGGTAATCGCTCCCCCCATCCGGCCCTTTTGTGCCGGACTTCTGGGGCGTCCTTCGGGGCGCCCCTTTGGTTTCGGCGGTGGAATGAAGGTCTCCAAGGAAAAGGGACAGCATTCACGACATATCTGGAAATCCGGTGAAATCTTCGAGTACCTGGTCAAGTAGCGCCGAATCCTCCCCCGAAACCCATCCCGGGCCGGTAATTTCCCGATACATTTGCGCGCCAGCCATGTTTCGCTGAACGCACACAGCAAACGCCCACTCGCAACCGGAGGATCAGGATGCGTATCGGATGCCCCAAGGAAATCAAGAACCATGAATATCGCGTCGGTCTGACGCCCGAAAGCGTGGCCGAACTGGTCGCACACGGTCACGACGTGTGGATCGAGGCCGGCGCGGGCAACGGGATCGGCGCGGAAGACGCGGCCTATGAGGCGGCGGGCGCCACCATCACCGATGTCGACACGCTCTTCACCCAGGTCGACACCATCGTGAAGGTCAAGGAACCCCAGGCCGTCGAACGCCAGCGGCTCCGCCCCGGCCAGACGCTTTACACCTATCTCCACCTCGCGCCCGATCCCGAACAGACCCGCGATCTGATGGACAGCGGCGCGACCTGCATCGCCTATGAAACCGTGACCGGCCCCGGCGGCGGCCTCCCCCTCCTCCGCCCGATGAGCCAGGTGGCCGGCCGCCTCTCGGTCCAGGCCGGGGCCCATGCGCTGGAAAAGGCGCAGGGCGGGCGGGGCGTGCTGCTTGGCGGCGTGCCCGGGGTGGCCCCGGCGCGGGTTCTCGTGATCGGCGGCGGCGTCGTGGGACGCAACGCGGCGCAAATGGCCGTCGGGATGGGCGCGGATGTTACCGTGCTGGACCGTTCCCATGACGTGCTGGAAGATATCGACCGCCAGTTCGCCGGTCGCGTCCACACCGTCTATTCCACCGCCACCGCCCTGGCAGACCTCTCCCGCACCGCCGACCTGATCATCGGTGCCGTCCTCATCCCCGGGGCCGCCGCGCCCAAGCTTGTCACCCGCGCCATGCTCTCGGACATGCAGCCCGGTGCCGTGATGGTGGATGTGGCGATTGACCAGGGCGGCTGCTTTGAAACCTCCCACCCGACCACCCACGCCGACCCGATCTACGAGGTCGACGGGATCATCCATTACTGCGTGGCGAACATGCCCGGCGGTGTGGCGCGCACCTCGACCTATGCGCTCAACAACGCGACGCTGCCGCATCTTCTGCGCATCGCCGATCTGGGTGTGAAACAGGCGCTGGAGCGGGACCCGCACCTGCGCGCCGGTCTCAACGTCGCGGGCGGCAAGGTCACCTGCCCGCCGGTGGCGGAGGCACAGGGCCTCGACTGGATCACCCCCGAGGACGCCCTGGCGCACCTCGACACCGCCGCCTCTGCCGCGGCCTGATCCCGACTTGGAAGCGGCGGGCCAATGGCCCGCCGCTTTCCGCTCGGCAAGATCACCCGAGGATCAATTGAGGATCCGCAGAAGCACCAGCGAAATGCCGGGGAAGAGCACCAGCAGCACGACCCGCAGCAGGTCGGAAGTGACGAAGTAGATCACCGCCTTGTAGGTCTGCACGATCGGCGTCTCCCGATCCATGGAGTTGATGACGAACAGGTTCATCCCCACGGGCGGCGTGATCAGCCCCACCTCGACCACGATCAGCACGATGATCCCGAACCAGATCGCGAATTCCTCTGCCGACAGGCCGAAGTCCAGGCCGGACACGATCGGGAAGAAGATCGGGATCGTCAGCAGGATCATGGACAGGCTGTCCATCACGCAGCCGAAAATCAGATAGAGCATCAGGATCATCACCAGGACCATCCAGGGGTTGAACCCGCTGTCGGCCACCCAGGCGGCCAGTTCCTGCGGCACCTGCGTCAGCGCGAGAAACCCGTTGTAGACCGCCGCCCCCAGCACGATGAAAAAGATCATCGCCGTGCTTTTGGCCGTGGCATAGAAACTGTCCAGCCAGGCCCGCCCACGCAGCCCACCATTGAACAGCGCGATCAGCCCCGTGCCAGCAGCCCCGACGGCCGCACCTTCGGTCGGCGTGAAGAGGCCCATGTAGATGCCGCCCACCACGGTCACGAAGACGATCACCACCGGCAGGACGTCCACCATGGAGGAGATCCGCTCCGCCATCGGCACCGGCGGCCGGGTGCCTGCGCTGTCGGGGTTCAGCCGCACATAGATTGCGATGGTGATCATGTAGCCGACCGCAGCCAGGATGCCGGGAATGAAGGCCGCAAGGAACAGCTTGGCGATATTCTGTTCCGCCAGGATCGCGTAGATCACCAGGATCACCGAGGGCGGAATGAGAATGCCGAGCGTCCCGCCCGCCGCCAGCGTGGCCGAGGAAAAGCCCCCGGAATAGCCGTAGCGCTTCATCTCGGGCAGGGCGACCTGCCCCATGGTGGCCGCCGTCGCCAGCGACGACCCGCAGATCGAGCCAAAGCCCGCACAGGCGCCGATCGCGGCGATGGCCACACCGCCCCGCAGATGGCCCAGCCAGCTTTCCGCCGCCTTGAACAGCGCCTTGCTCATTCCGCCGAGGGTGGCGAACTGCCCCATGAGCAGGAACATCGGCACGATTGACAGGGAATAGGAGGAGAAGGTCGAGAAGGTTTCCGATTTCAACCGCGCCAGCGCGACCACCGTCCCGCCCGTGACATAGAAGAGCCCCCCCATCCCGACCGAGAACATGGCAAGACCGATCGGCATCCGAAGGAAGATCAGCAGCAGCAGAATGGCAAACGAAAGCAGACCGGCGTCGAAGTTGCTCATCAATGCGCCCCCCCTTGGATGATCAGATAGGTGCGCCCGGTGACCACTTCGGCGATCCGCGCCCCGGCGACATAGACGGAGACGAGCGCCGCGACGACAGCGGCAGCCAGCGAAATCGCATAGGACCACCAGACCGGGAACTGCAGCAGCATCGTCGTTTCATTGTACCGCATCTTGCCCGCCATCCCCTCGTAGAGCTTCCAGGCAATGACGATGAGGACGACGCAGAACAGCACGTCCCACAGCATGGTCAGGATGCGATTGACCCTGGGCGACATTTGCGAGGTGAAGATATCGACGGTCGCATGGGCACCGGTGATCTGCGCCAGCGGCAGGAAAGCAAAGATGCAGAAGGCCACCCCGGCCTCGACCAGCTCGAAATCGCCCAGAACCGGACCGACACCGGCATCCAGCATGCTCTGCGCCATCCCGGTCATCAGGCCGTTGTCCAGCAGGAAATGCCCGAATGTATTCAACCCGCGCCCCGAGACCGAGAAGACGGTCAGCAGGATCAGGGCGCTCAGCACGATCCCCCCGAGGATCGCAGCGAACCGCGCCAGTTTCAGAAATATCTGTGCCATTCCGGTCTGCTCCCCACCCGAAAAGAAGACGCCGGGCCCGAAGGCCCGGCGCGACGGGGCCGCACCTTTGGCGCGGCCCCCCGAACTCACATGGAGTTTTTCTCGATCAGCGCCTTGGCTTCGTCAAGCAGGGCCTGCCCGTCGATCCCGTTGGAGCTCATCTCTTCGATCCACCAGGTTTCGATCGGCGCCGCCGCATCTTTCCATTCCTGCTGCTGTTCGTCGGTCAAGGCGATGATGTTGTTGCCGCGCTCCATCGCGACCTTGTGCGCCGGATCGTCGGCCGCCTGCATCTCCTTGCCCGCGAAGGCCGAGAATTCCTCGCCGGAGTTGGCGTCGATGACGGCTTTCAGATCGTCAGGCAGCGCCTCGTACTTCTGCTTGTTCATCGCGAAGATGAAGGTCGTGGTGTAAAGGCCCTGACCCGGGAAGGTCGTGTGGTTCTCGACCAGTTCCGGCACTTTCAGCGCGGTGGTCACTTCCCACGGGATCACGGTCGCGTCGATCACGCCCTTGGACAGCGCCTCGGTCACGGCCGGAACCGGCATGCCGACGGTGGTGGCGCCCATGTCGGTGAACATCTTGTTGGTCACACGGGTCGGGGCGCGCAGCTTGACACCGTTCAGGTCAGCGACGGTCGTGATCGGCTTCTTGGAGTGGATGAGACCCGGGCCATGCACCCAGACGGCGATCATCTTGAGATCCTTGAAGTCCGCGTCCAGCATGTGCTTCTCGGCGTACTGCCAGTAGGCCCGGCTGGTCGCCTCGCCGGTCGTCATGGTGAAGGGCATCTCGAAGGCTTCGGAGCGCGGGAAACGGCCCGGCGTGTAGCCGGTCACGGTCCAGATGATATCGGCCACGCCGTCCATCACCTGGTCGACCAGTTCCGGCGGCTTGCCGCCCAGTTGCATGGCCGGGTAGCGGTCGATCTTGATGCGACCATCGGACTCGGCCTCGATCTTGTCCGCCCAGACGTCCAGGACAAGACGCGGCACCGATGCCTGCGCAGGCAGAAACTGGTGCATCTTCAGCGTGACCTCCTGGGCCATCGCAAGGGTGCTGGTCCCGGCAAGCAGGGTCGCAGCGGCAAGACCGCGGATTGCGGTTTTCATGAATGACATTTGATCCTCCCGTCATCAATGGACGCCCCGTGCGGTCGACCCGGAGCGTTCCGCCCCAAGACCCGTTTTCCGGGTTCCGATCACAGCGGCACCGGGCGCCGCGTTGCAAAAAGATGACGCTACAACAAGGGTCTGTCAAACCCAGAGACGCACCGGGAGTTATTTTCCAAGGAAACAATTTGCAATGTCACATAAATTTCCCTGTTCCGGGGAACTCCGGATCGGGAAAATCCGCCGGAACGAACGTTTCCAACGGCGAATCACTATACGAATGCACAGTCAGAATCGGGGAATCAAAGCCTTCGGCGCGTCCGGATCCCGTTCGAAATCCGCGGCCGGACCGTCCAGCGCGGCGGTCTGGCGCTTGAACTCATAGGCCATCTCCCCGCCCTCCTCGGCGGAGGCCACGATCAGGCACTGCCACAGGTGCCGCGCGCCATCGTAGACATCGACCAGACCCCGCAGCCGCGGCATATCCTCCAGCGGGACGACAAAGCCATGCTCCTCCAGCCGCAGGATCGGATAGGCGACACCATCGACCATCACCCGAAGACGCTTCGACTTGCGCAGGGCCCTGGCCCGCGCAGCGGCAAGCCCGTCCTGGATTTCCTTTGACAGATACGTCGTCATGATCAGCCCTCCGCCATCAGGATGCCCCAGCTTACGTAACGGTCAAGTTAAACCGCCGCACCAAACCGTTTCCCGAAAAGGTGGTGTTCCCGCCCCACAGGGCAATAGCGGCGTTTTGGAAACTACCGCTTCACCAGGCTCCACTGGGTAACCGGCGCCTCCGCGCGCCATTCGGACGGGGGCCCGGACCCCTCGACCCGCGTGACCTGGACTTTGCACAGCTCGCCCCCGACCCGCGACTGAAGCCGCAGCATCACCGCCTCGCATTCCGCCGTCTCGGCATTGGCGACGAACCGGCCGAGGGGTTTCAGCGCCGCCCAGCAGGCCTCGAAGACCGCATCACTCAGCCCGCCACCGACAAAGATCGCGTCGGGCCGGTCCAGTTCCGCCAGCGCCGCGGGCGCCTCGCCGTCGATCAGGCGCAGCCCCGGTACCCCAAGCGCCAAAGCATTGGCCGCCGCCATCGCCCGACGGTCCGCCCGGGGTTCGACCCCGACCGCCCGGGCATAGCGCGCGCCCCGCATCCATTCGACCGAGACAGAACCGCAGCCCGCCCCGATATCCCACAGGAGCGCCCCGCGCATCGGCATCAGCTTGGCCAGCGTGACCGCCCGCACCTCGCGCCGGGTCATCGTGTCGTCCGCTTCGAACAGGTCATCCGCCAACCCCGGGACGCGCGGCAAGAGCGCGGCCTCTGGCGCGGCGATGCACTCCACCGCCAGAGTGTTGAAGGCGGGCACCCGGTGCGCCCAGCTCTCCGCCGCACCGTCGAAACGTTGCTCCTCCGCGCCGCCCATACTAGCGAAGACCGTCATCCGCGACCGTCCAAAGCCGCGCTCGCTCAGAAAGCGCGCGATCCGTTCCGGCGTATCCTCGCCCGTGGTCAGGATCACCAGTCGCGCATCTGGCTGGATGAAGGCGATCATCTGTTCCACCGGCCGACCATGCACGGTCAGCGTCTCCAGATCCGCCATGGACCAGCCCATCCGGGCCGAGGCCAGCTGAAACGCCGACAGCTGCGGGTGATAGACGATGTCGCCCGGGTCAATCGCCCGCCCGATCCGGGCCCCGACGGAAAACCACAGCGGATCACCGGTGGCCAGCACCACCACACGCCGCCCCGCATAGCCCTGCAGGACCTCGATCAGCGCGTCGAAGGGATGCGGCCAGTCCACCCGTTCGGCGCGCACTGTCCCGGGCAGGCTGTCATGGCGGTCCCCGCCGATGATCACCTCCGCCGCCTCGATCACCGCCCGTGTCGCGGGCGTCAACCCCTCCAGCCCGTCCTCACCGATCCCGACGATATGCAACCATGGTGTCGTCATCCCTGCCCCCGGCTGTTGCCACCTGTCACGGGCTGCACGACGACAGCCCATCACAGAATGTCACCGGACGGGGGCCAGGAACAGCGGCTCCATGCAAAAAGTCAGGGGTGGGATCAGGCCTCCTGCGGCTCGTCCTCGGCGGCCGCGTCGTCCCCCTCCGCCGCAGCCTCGCCGGAGCGGCCACGCAGCCCCTGCCACAGACCAATCGCAATCGCCGCACCGATCGCCGCCGCACCCAGCCAGTGCCCATGCCCCGCGACCTCGCCGATATGGCCGACATGGGCGGCGGCGGGTCCGACGATGAGGGCGATCAGGGCGGCGAGGGCGAAACGCATGGTCATTCCTTTGCTGACGACGGGGAGGCCCCCAGGGGGACATCGGCCTCTGTTGTAGCCATCGGATCCGCCCGGCGGCAATCAACCCGCCCGCATTTGCCCGGAAAAAGCGCGACTTGCCTGATTAATGTGCGCCCCCGCACTTCACCTGCGCGGTCACGGCCATGGCCGCGGCGACTGGATGGCTTAGGTATAGGGCACACGTCAGCGGGCACAAGGAGGACCGAACATGGGTCAATTGATCGACGGAGAGTGGCAGACCGAAACCCTCGCCAGTCTCTCGAAGAGCGGCGAGTTCAAGCGCAAGGCATCCTCCTGGCGCAACTGGATCACCGCGGACGGAAACCCCGGCCCCTCCGGCGAGGGCGGCTTCCCGGCAGAAAGCGGCCGCTATCACCTCTATGTCTCCTACGCCTGCCCTTGGGCACATCGCACGCTGATATTCCGTGCTCTCAAGGGGCTGGAGGATCACATCACCGTCTCCGTCGTGCATCCCGACATGCTGGATCAGGGGTGGAGCTTCGACACCGATTTCCCCGGCGCCACCGGCGACACGCTTCTGGAAAAGGGCCACCTGCACGAGGTCTACACCGCCGCCGATCCCGCCGCGACGACCCGCGTCACCGTGCCGGTCCTCTGGGACAAGCAGCGCCAGACCATCGTGTCGAATGAATCGGCCGAGATCATCCGCATGTTCAACACCGCCTTCGACGGGATCACCGGCAATACGCTCGACTTCTACCCCGAAGACCTGCGCCCCCGCATCGACGAGATCAACGACCGGGTCTATGACACCGTCAACAACGGGGTCTACAAATCCGGCTTCGCCAGCTCGCAATCGGCCTATGACGAGGCTGTGACCGCGCTCTTCGACAGCCTCGACTGGCTGGAGGAATTGCTGGCGCAGAACCGCTACCTGACCGGCCCGACGATAACCGAGGCCGACTGGCGGCTCTTCACCACGCTGGTGCGGTTCGACACGGTCTATCACACGCATTTCAAATGCAACCGCGCCCGGATCGTCGACTACCCCAACATGTGGGGTTACCTGCGCGACCTCTACCAGCAGCCCGGCGTGGCCGGAACGGTGCACCTCGATCACATCGCGCGGCACTATTACTACAGCCACGAGCACATCAACCCGAACCGCATCATCCCGATCGGCCCGGTGCTGGATTTCACCGCGCGGCACGGGCGCGGCTGATCGCGCTCCGCCCGGAGGGGCATAAACGCGGCGATTGCCAAAACCGCCGAAATCGGATGAAACCCGGTCAGCGCCTCGGGGACCTGCCCCCGGGCCAAGACGGGGACGGCACCAATGGCCGACAGGATGCAAAGCCAACGCGACCACGGCGGGCGCCTCGATGCGGCCGTCGCCCGCTATGGCGGCACGCGCGATCAGTGGATCGACCTCTCGACCGGGATCAACCCGCAGCCCTATCCGATCGGCCCGATCCCGGCAGCCGCCTGGACCGACCTGCCGGACGAGGGCGCGACCACGGCCTTTTGCACCGCCGCCCGCCGCTTCTGGTCCGTGCCCGAGGGGGCTGCACTCCTCCCCGTGCCCGGCCTGTCCGCCGCGATCGCGCAGATCCCTTACCTCCGCCCCCCCGGTCGCTTCCGCATCGACGATCCCACCTACAACGAACACGCCGCCGCCTTTCTCGCCGCCGGTTGGCCCCGCACCACCGACACCCCCGCTGACGCCCATACCGTCGTGCATCCGAACAACCCCGACGGCCGCTGGACCGACCCCGCGGACATCGACGCCCCCCTGTCGATCATCGACGAGAGCTTCTGCGACACCGCGCCGGAGCACTCCCTGATCGACCGGGCCACCCGCCCCGGCACCCTGATCCTCAAGAGCTTCGGCAAATTCTGGGGCCTCGCCGGGCTGCGTCTGGGCGCGGTGATCGGCGACGCGCAGCTCGTCCAAGCCCTGGCCGAGCGTCTGGGCCCCTGGCCCGTCTCCGGCCCCGCCCTTTCGATCGGGGCGCGGGCGTTGACAGCTGTCAACTGGGCCGACGACACCCGCGAACTCTTGACCGCCGAGGCCGACCGGCTCGACACCGCAGTGCTGGCGACCGGCGCCACGCTGACCGGCGGCACACCCCTCTTCCGCCTCTACGATCACCCACAGGCCGCCGCCCTGCACCGGCACCTGGCCGAACGGCACATCTGGACCCGCCTCTTCCCCTGGTCCCCCACGGCGATCCGCCTGGGCCTGCCGGGATCGGAGGACTGGCCCCGCGTCCTCGCCGCGCTGGCAGAGCCGCGATGAGCTTGATCCTCGCCCTGCTCCTCGATGCCGCGCTAGGCGAACCCCGCTGGCTCTGGGACCGCGTCCCGCATCCCGCCGTCCTGATCGGACGCGCCATCGGTTGGGCAGATCAGCGGTTCAACACCGGCCCCGCGCGACAGGCAAAGGGCACGGCTCTCGCCCTGGCCCTGATCTGCGGAGGCCTGTCCCTCGGCGCGGTGATCTCCGCCCTCGGCACCCTGCCCGAGATCATCGTCGCCGCCGTGCTGCTCGCGCAACGCTCCCTCGCCGATCACGTCCGCGCGGTGGCCGACGCCCTGCGTGTCTCCACCGCCTCCGGACGGCTCGCCGTGGCCCGCATCGTTGGGCGCGACACGGGCCAGATGTCCGATCCCGCCATCGCCCGCGCCGCCATCGAGAGCGCCGCCGAAAACCTCTCCGACGGCGTCATCGCCCCGGCCTTCTGGTTCCTCGTCGGCGGCCTGCCGGGCATGCTGGCCTACAAGGCGATCAACACCGCCGACAGCATGGTCGGCTACCGCACACCCCGGCACGAGGCCTTTGGCTGGGCCTCCGCCCGCACCGACGATCTGCTCAACCTGATCCCCGCCCGGCTAACTGCGCTGCTGCTGGCCTTTGCCGCCGGGCACTGGCCGGATTGGCAGGCGGTCCGGGCGGACGCGCGGCTGCACCGCTCGCCCAATGCCGGCTGGCCCGAGGCCGCCATGGCCCGCGCTCTGGGCGTCGCCCTGTCCGGCCCGCGCAGCTATGACGGCAAGGTCCAGCCCCTGCCCTGGGTGAACGCCGATGGCCGTCGGGCCGCAACACCCGGGGATATCGACCGGGCCACGACAATGATCTGGCGCGCCTGGGCGCTGATGCTGCTGCTTTCCACCCTCCTCGCCCTCCTCTGATCCCCATTGCCGCGCGGGCCTGACCTGCTAGGCTGCCCCCGCCCAGACCAGCATGAGGATCCCGATGCTCCGTTCCCTGTTTGCCCTTCTCGTCATGGCCCTGACAGCCAGCCCCGCGCTCTCCGCCTGCGGCGGCAGCTTCGGCAGTTTTGTCGCGGACCTGAAAGCCGAAGCCGTGTCAAAGGGACATGCGCCCGCCACCGTGGACCGGTTCTTCGCCGGGGTCCGTCAGGATGGCGCGGTCCTCAAGGCCGACCGGGCACAGGGGGTCTTTCAACTGGATTTCACCACTTTCGCCCGCCGCCTGATCTCGCAGCACCGGATCAACGCGGGCGTGTCCAACGGCAAGAAATACGACAGCGTCTTCGACCGGATCGAGCAGGAGTACGGGGTGTCGCGCGGCGTGCTCCTCGCCTTCTGGGCCTTCGAGACGGATTACGGCGCTTTCCAGGGCGATTTCAATACGCTGAACGCCCTGACCACCCTGGCGCATGACTGCCGTCGGCCTGAGATTTTCCGCCCACAGGTCTTCGCCGCGCTGGAGCTGTATGAAAACGGCGATTTCGACCCCGCCCGCACGACCGGCGCCTGGGCCGGGGAAATCGGCATGGTCCAGATGCTGCCCCGCGACATCATCGAGAACGGCGTCGACGGCGACGGCGACGGGCACGTGCAGCTCAAGACCTCCGCGCCTGACGCGCTGATGTCCGGGGCCAAGATGCTCAGCCACCTCGGCTGGCGCGCGGGCGAGCCGTGGCTGCAGGAAGTCCGCGTCCCGGCCGAAATGGACTGGTCCAAGACAGGCATCGGCACCACACTGACCCCGCAGCAATGGCAGGCCATGGGCGTCCAGCCGCGTTCGGGCCAATGGGAGGCAAACCTGCCCGCCTCCGTCATCATTCCGCAGGGGCGCAAGGGGCCGGCCTTCCTCGCCTACCCGAATTTCAACGTCTATTTCGAGTGGAACCAGAGCTTTACCTACGTCCTCACCGCCGCCTATTTCGCCACCCGCCTGACCGGCGCGCCGGTTTTCGACGCGGGCAATCCCGATCCGGGCCTCTCGGGCCAGCAGATGAAGGAGCTGCAGCGCAAGCTGGCGGCGCGTGGCTATGACGTGGGCGATGTGGACGGCATCCTGGGCGCAAAATCGCGGGAGGCCGTGCGGCAGGTGCAGCAGGAACTTGGCTTGCCCGCGGATGCCTGGCCGACCGCGGCGCTTCTTAACCGTCTTTGAGCGCGCTTCTTTACCGGGTGTTAGGGGCTGTGGTATAAAACGACTTATCGATAATTGCTGATCTTTCAGATCATCTCCAAAAGGCCCGGCAGAGGTGCTACTCTGCCGGGCCACTCCGTCTCAGCCTATCGGCCGATCCAGAGGCGGAGGGCCGCCAGGATCAATGTTCCGATCCCGATGGCGACCATCCATCTTCGATAATTACCTTCTTTCAGTGAAATCACCTCCTTACGTCGCGAAGTGTCGCGACGGGGCGAGGCTATGTCGACTTGGTTAATCGGGTGTTGAAATCGCGGGACTCAGCGGCGGCGGCCGTCCCGGGTCAAACCGATGTCGTCCAGCAGATAGTCCGGCAACCGGCGCAACGCCGCTGCATCGCGTTTCAGGCGGCGATGTTCCCGCATTGCGGCCAGCAAGAGCCGCAGGAGGGAGGGGCGGCCGGGTCGACCGGCGGTCTGGATCAGGCGAATGGTGAACATGGCGAGCTCCTGTCATTGCCTGCCCAATCTGCCGCGAAAATCTGCGCCCGGATCGCAATCTGTCGCGCAATATGATAGTGCTCCGCAAATTGACCCGCCAATACGCAATTCTTCCGCACCAAATGCGAGACCCCCTCATGGACCTCGACTCCTTCGACCACCAGATCCTCGACCTCATGCAGCAGGACGCCCGCCGCACCGGAACGGAGCTGGCCGAGGCCGTCGGCCTCTCCGCCGCCGCCTGCCTGCGCCGCCTGCAACGCCTGCGCAGGATCGGGGCCATCGAACGGGAGGTTGCCGTCCTCTCCGACGCGGTCACCGGCCAGCGCGTCACCCTGATCGTGACCCTGCCGCTCAACCGTGGCCGCCCCGACATGCGGGCGCGGTTTCGCGAGTATTTCGGCAAGCTGCCGGAGGTGAAGCACCTCTACCATGTCACCGGCGGGGCCGATCTGGTCCTGATCCTCGAATGCCGCGCGATGGAGGATTACGCCGATTTCGCCGAACGCCATTTCCGGCTGGAGGAAATCGCAGGATACGAGACCAATGTCGTCCTGCAGACGCTGATCTAGGCGACCAGCGCCTCGGCCTTCTTGAGGTCGACCGAGACCAGCTGCGACACGCCCTTTTCCTGCATCGTCACACCGAACAGCCGGTCCATCCGCGCCATGGTCACCGCGTGGTGCGTGATGATCAGGAACCGGGTGTCGGCGCGGCGGACCATCTCGTCCAGCATGTCGCAGAAGCGGGTGACATTGGCATCGTCCAGCGGCGCGTCGACCTCATCCAGCACGCAGATCGGCGCGGGATTGGTCAGAAAGACCGCAAAGATGAGGGCCATGGCGGTCAGCGTCTGTTCCCCGCCCGACAGCAGCGACAGGACCGACAGCTTCTTGCCCGGCGGCTGGCACATGATCTCCAGCCCGGCTTCCAGCGGATCGTCGCTTTCCACCAGAACAAGGTTGGCCTCGCCGCCACCGAACAGATGCCGGAACAGCATCCCGAAGTTGCGGTTCACCTGCGTGAAGGCCTGCAGCAGCCGGTCGCGCCCCTCGCGGTTCAGCCCGGCGATGCCGCCGCGCAGGGTGGCGATCGCCTCCGTCAGGTCGTCCTTGTCGCGGACCAGGTTCAGATGCTCGGTCGAGATGTCCTTGGCATCCTCTTCCGCCCGCAGGTTCACCGCGCCAAGCGCGTCGCGCTGACGACGCAGCCGGTTCAGGTCGTTCTCGATCGCGTCGGAGGAGGGCATGTTCTCCACATCCGCGGCGAGGCTCTCCAGCAGCTGCTTCGGGGTCATCTCCTGCTCTTCGGCGATCCGCTCTGCGGCGCGGCTGACCGTCTCCCGCGCCGCATCCGCCTTGGCTTCGACCCGCGCCCGCGCCTCGCGCGCTTCGGAGGCGGCGCGTTCCGCATCGCGTTCTGCCGTCACCGCCTCGCGCAGCGCGGTTTCCGCCAGGGCCAGCACATCCGCCGCCTTGGCCCGGCGCGCCTCCGCCTTGGCGATGGCATCGTCCAACTCCGCCCGCTTTTCCGCCAACTCCGCCGGGACGGATCGGGCGGTCTTCAGCTCCGCCTCACTCTCGGCGCGGCGCGTGTCCAGTTCGGCGATCCGCTTGTCCGCCGTCTCCAGCCGCAGCCGCCAGCCGCTGATTTCCTTGACCACCTCCTGGCTGCGCCGCACCCGGGCCTCGCCCTCGCGGCGCAACTCGTCATGCGCGGCACGCCGCGACATCATGGTCACGCGGGAGGCCTCCACCGCCATCTTCACATCGTCCACCGCCCCCCGGGCCGTGGCCAGATCGGGCAGGTCCGCGACGGCCTTCTCCGCCTCCTTCAACTGGGCGGAGGCCGACAGGGTTTCTTCCTCGAACCGGCTGACCGACAGGCCCAGGTTGTCCAGCCGCGTTTCCGCCATGGAGTGATCGGATTCCGCGCGGTTAAGCCGCCGGGCGGCCTCGGCCACCAGACCATCCGCCTGACGGCGCGCTTCGCGGGCGCGGCGGTCGGCATCGCTCAGATCGGCCAGCCGCTTCGACAGCGCCTCATGCGCCGCGCGGGCCCCGTCGGCCTGGGCCGAAACCCGCTCCAGCTCCTGCTTGAGCTCCTCCAGTCGGTTCAACTGCTGCAACCGCAAGGCCGCGGCGGAGGGTGCATCTTCGGCCCAGGCGCGATAGCCGTCCCATCTCCAGAGGTCGCCCTCGATCGACACCAGTCGCTGACCGGGGCGCAGAAGCGGCTGCAGGCGTGCCGCCTCCTCCGCGTCGATCAGGCCGATCTGGCCGATCCGGCGGCGCAGCACATCGGGCACGGTCACCACCTCGGCCAGGGACATCACCCCGGAGGGCAGGCCCGGCGCATCGGCATAGTCCGGCAGAGCGACCCAGCCCGAGGGTCCGTCGCCCTCCACCACGGGCGCGCGCAGGTCGTCCGCCAGCGCCGCGCCGAGCGCCTTTTCATAGCCGGGCGCGACGCGTACGACATCCAGCACCTGCCCGCTTTCCGCCGCCTCGCGCTGCACCAGCCGGGCCAGCGCCGTCGTCTCCGCGCTCAGCGCATTGACCTCACCCTCGGCGGAGGAGCGCGCCGCGCGGGCATCCGCCTCGCGCGTTTGCGCCTCGGCCCGGGCGGTTTCGGTCGCGGTCAAGGTTTCTTCCGCGTTCTGCGCCGTCCGCTGCGCGGTCTTCAGATCGGCCTCCGCCTGACCCCGTTCCGTATCCGAAGACGCCAGCACCTTGCGCGCCTCCGCCACGGCCACGCGGGCCTTTTCCGCCTCCGACTCCGCCCGCGCGCGATTGCGCAGGCTGTCATCCAGCAGCCGCTGCGCCGACTGATGCCGGGCCGCCAAACGGGCCACATCCTCGGTCAGCTGTGACAGGTCGCCTTCGCGTTCGGTCAGCACTGCCGCCGCCTGCCGCGCCTGTTCAGCGAGGTCGGCCAGCGCCCCCTCGTGCCCCTCGCCCGCCTTGGCCAGCTCGCGGCTTTCCCATTCCAGCCGCTCGATCGTCTCGCCCGCGTCGCGGTTCAGGCCCTGTTCCCGTTCGCGGTCCTTCGACAGTTGGTCGATCCGGGCAGTCAGGGTGGCAATCGCCTCCTCCGCGCGCCTCTCTTCTTCGGCCAGCGCGTCGCGCTGCACCGACAACCGTTGCAGGATCGCCCCGGCGACCGCCTCCTCCTCGCGCAGGGGGGGCAGTGCCTCTTCGGCCGTGCCGCGCGCCTTGGCGGCCTGAACCGCCGCCTGCTCCGCCTGGGCCGCCGCCGTTACCCGGCCGCGCAACTCCTCCAGCGCCGCCGAACGCGCCTCGTCCGCCTCGCGCCAGCGCCGATAGAGCAGCATCCCCTCGGCCCGCCGCAACTCCGCCCCGATGGAGCGGTAGCGCTGCGCCTGCCGGGCCTGCCGTTCCAGCGTTGCGAGTTGCTGCGCCAGCGTCTCGATCACGTCATCGACCCGGGCGAGGTTCTGTTCCGCCGCCTTCAGCTTCAGCTCCGCCTCGTGGCGCCGCTGGTACAGGCCGGAAATCCCCGCCGCCTCCTCCAGCACCCGCCGCCGCGCCTTGGGCTTGGCGTTGATCAATTCGGCGATCTGTCCCTGCCGGACCAGCGCGGGCGACTGCGCCCCGGTGGAGGCATCGGCAAAGAGCATCTGCACATCCCGCGCGCGCACGTCCTTGCCATTCGCCTTGTAGGCCGAGCCGACGTCGCGGGTGATCCGGCGCACGATCTCGATCTGGTCCTGATCGTTGAAACCAGCGGGGGCCAGACGTTCCGAATTGTCCAGATGCAGGCCCACCTCAGCAAAGTTCCGCGCCGGGCGCGAGGCGGCACCGGCAAAGATCACGTCCTCCATCCCGCCACCGCGCATCGCGGTCGGGCGGCTTTCGCCCATGACCCATCTCAGCGCCTCCAGCAGATTGGATTTGCCACAGCCGTTCGGTCCCACCACGCCGGTCAACCCGTCATGGATCAGCAGCTCCGTCGGATCGACGAAGCTCTTGAAGCCGGTCAGTCTGAGTTTCGAGAAGCGCAAGACAAGGGTCCGGGATGATTCCGCCTATCACGACATGCTGGGCCGTGCCCGGGATTGAGTCAACGGAATACCCCCTTATATCGCGGCATCCCGCCACTTACCCACAAGATATCGACACCCGGCATAGATATCCCGGGAATCCGCCCCTGCAGACCCGCGCTTGCCTTGACCCTCCCTCGTTCCGGCAGGACACTCGCGCACCACCGCCCGAAAGACCCAGAACATGATCATTGTCGAACCCTCCTCCCCCCTGACGCCCGGCGCCTCCGCCCTGCTGGATGCGAGCCAGTCGCTGATGCGCAGGCTCTTCTCGCCGGAGGAGAACCATTTCCTGTCGCATGACGCCCTGGCGCAGCCCGACGTCCGTTTCTTCATCGCGCGCATCGGCGAGGAGATCCTGGGCTGTGCGGCGCTGAAGCTCTGTGAGGGCTATGGCGAGGTGAAGAGTTTCTTCGTCACCGACGCCGCCCGGGGGCGCGGCATCGGCGGCGCCCTGTTGCGCCAGATCGAGGATCAGGCGCGCGACGAGGGGCTGACTTGCCTGCGACTGGAAACCGCCGACAAGCTGGGCGCGGCCATCCGGCTGTATGAGGGTGCGGGATATGCCCGCCGCGACCCCTTTGGCAGCTATGAGGAGAATGGCACCTCGGTCTTCATGGAAAAGACCCTGCCCGACCTCGCCACCCCCGCGGCCTGAGGCCATCCCTTGGACAACTTCACCCCCCGCCGCCTCACCCCCGACGCGCCGGAGATCGCGGCCACCCATGCCCTGATGACCCGCGCCTTCGCCTATATGGAAGGGCGGATCGACCCTCCCTCCTCCCTCACCCGCCTGACGGTTGAGAGGCTGGGGGAAGAAGCGGCGGAGAAGGAACTCTGGATCATCCCCGGTCCGCTGGCCTGTGTGCTGCTGACACCCGCGTCGGATCACCTCTATATCGGGAAACTCGCCGTTGACGAGGCGGCGCGGGGACAGGGCCTTGCCCGCCGGATGATTGACCTTGCGGCCATGCGCGCCCGGGCCCTTGGGCTGCCACAGTTGCAACTGCAGACCCGGGTCGAGCTGACCGAAAATCAGGCCACCTTCACCCACCTCGGCTTTCGCGAAACCGGGCGCACCGCGCACCTCGGCTATGACAGACCGACCAGCGTGACCTACCAGCGCGACCTCTAGCCACCCCGGTTACGTGCAGTGCCGCACCACCGGCACGCGCAGTCCGCGCCGTCCGGCCAGCACGGCATCCACCTCGCAGGCGCGCCCTTGCCCCTTTCCGCAGGACAGCCGCGCCACCAGCACCGCCGCATCCCCGGCAATACGCGTGACCCGGCAACCGCTGGCCTGCTGCATCGCCACGGCCGCCCGCCCGGCCAGAGGGCCGATCCGTGGGGCAAACTGGCGGTTGGTGCGGACGGCCTGCGCCATGCCGCCCTTGACGTGGACGGTGAAGGCCGAGCCGTCGATCACATGGCGGCTGACCTCCGCCCCGCGAAACCCCGGGGTCGGCGCATCGCAGGCGGCCAGCATGAACAGGAGAAGCGGAGCAAACCGAAGCGTCATCATCCCCCGAGCTTCCGCAATCAGGGTTAATGTTTCGTTAGCGCCCGGCGACACGGGAATGCTGATCATTCGGCCCCATTGGCAGCGTGACAATCAGCCAAGGCGAAGCGCTGCCCTCAGAACGGGTACGGCGCCCCAAAACGAAAACGGCCCGGAGATCACTCCGGGCCGTTCACGTCTCTAGGTCGCGAAAGCTCAGTGCAGCTTCTGCTCGACCGTCGCGATGGAGTCGTCGATCATCTTGTTGGCGTCGGCCGCCTTCATCTGCGCGGCGATCACTTCGCGCGCGGCATCAATGGCAATCGCGACGGCGCGGTTCTTGACCTCTTTCACGGCAGAGGCTTCGGCAGAGGCGATCTGATCCTCGGCTGCCGCCAGACGGCGCGCAATGGAGGCTTCGAGATCGAGCTTGGCCTGCTTGGCCGCGTCGGAGGCTTCGGACTTCGCGGTTTCCACGATCCGGTCGGCCTGCGCCTGCACGTCCTTTTGCTTGCGCTCGTAGGAGGCAAGCAGCGCCTGCGCCTCTTCCCGCAGCGACTTGGCTTCGTCCAGTTCGGATTTGATCTGATCGGCCCGCTTGTCCAGCATTCCGCCCAGCATCTTCGGCACGCCGAAGTAGAAGAGCACGGCGATGAACAGCAGGAAGGCCAGAAGGACGATGAAGTCCGTGTTGTGCAGCGAAAAGAACGGTCCCGAGGCGGCGACGGCCGGGGAGGCCGCGACACTGGCTGCGAGGGTGGCAAGAATACGCATCGGTCAGCCTTTCATCCGGGTGGACACGGCCTTTTCGACCGCTTTTGCATCGGCGGTGAAGCCCAGGCTCGACACCACGGCGGCGGCGGCGTCCTTGGCGACGACCTCGATATTCTCCAGCGCGTTGGCGCGGATTTCCGCGATGGCCTTTTCGCCCTCGGCGGCCTTCGCAGCAATCTCGGCGTCCGCCTTTGCGGTGGCTTTGTCCAGGTCTGCCTGAATCTCGGCGCGGGTTTCGGCGACGATCCGGTTCGCTTCGACGCGGGCATCGGCCAGGGCCTTGTCATAGGCGGCCTCGGCTTCGCTTGCCTTGCGCTTCAGGTCTTCGGCAGCGGCGATGTCATTGGTGATCGTCCCCGCCCGTTCGGCCAGAACCGCGGAAATCCGCGGCAGCGCGACACGGCTGAGGATAAGGTAGATCACGACCAGCGTGACAATCAGCCAGAAGATCTGGTTGCCCCAGGTCGAGAAGTCGAGCTGCGGCATGCCCGGCGCGGACGCGGCTTCGGCAGCGTGCCCGGCAGCTTCTGTGGTTGCGGTGGCCATGTCGTCCTCCGTGGGAACGTCGGTTTAATTCGGTCGGTCTTTCCCGAGGGTCAGGACCTGTCCCAGGGTCTGGGGGCCGGTCCGGGGCCTCGCAATGGGCGGAGCCGCAGCTCCGCCCCTGCGTAAGGATGCGCGTCAGAGTATCAGACGGCGAACATCAGCAGCAGAGCGACCAGGAACGAGAAGATCCCGAGCGCTTCTGCAAAGGCGATGCCGATGAAGAGGGTGGCCGTCTGCGATGCAGCGGCGGAGGGGTTGCGCAGTGCGCCGGACAGGAAGTTGCCAGCCACGTTGCCCACACCGATTGCGGCTGCGCCGGAACCGATTGCTGCGAGGCCTGCGCCGATGTGTGCGAGATCGCCTTCCATGATGTATCTCCTTACGATTGGAAGTTTCGATTTGGGGGTTCGAACCTTAGTGGCCCGGATGCAGCGCATCCTTCAGGTACACACAGGTCAGAATGGTGAACACGTAGGCCTGGATGAAGGCCACGAGAACTTCGAGACCGTACATCGCGGTGATCGCGACAACGGACACCGGGCTGATCACGGCGATGGCGGCAAAGCCCGCGAACACCTTGATCACCGCGTGGCCGGCCATGACGTTACCCGCAAGACGGATGGAGTGGCTGACCGGACGGACGAAGTAGGAAATCAGTTCGATGATGGCCAGGATCGGGCGCAGCGCCAGCGGAGCGGACGAGACCCAGAAGAGACCGAGGAACTTGGAGCCGTTCTTGATAAAGCCGTAGATCGTCACCGTCAGGAAGACCGCCAGCGCCAGCACCACCGTCACCGCGAAATGGGACGTCGTGGTGAAGGACATCGGGATCAGACCAAGGAAGTTGGCGAAGACGATGAACATGAACAGCGTCATGACATAGGGGAAGAAGCCCACGGCATCCTTGCCTGCCACATCCTCGACCATCTTGTAGACGAAGCCATAGGCCAGCTCGGCGATCGACTGACCCTTCGACGGGATCGTCGCCCGGCGCGAGGTGGCCAGGACCATCAAGCCGAAGATCGCGACAATCGCAAGGGCCATCCACAGCGTCACATTGGTGATCGTGTACCAGTGGATCTCGTCCCCGCCGAACAGCGGTTTGACGATGAACTGGTCCATCGGGTGGAAGACAAGACCACCCTCTTCGCCCTGTGCTGCTGCCGTTTCAGTCGCCATCTCGGTCCCCTTCGCGATCCGCCGGGGCGTCCCCGGCCGCATCATTCCCGCCGAACTCTTTGGCGCTGCGCATCATCGTCTTGATGCCCGCCGCCAGGCCCAGCAATGTAAACACCAGCATCAGGAACGGTGTGGTGCCGAACAGCGTGTCCAGCCCGTATCCCATGCCGAAGCCGATCCCCAGACCGGCCACAAGCTCGATCACCATGCGCCAGGCGAGGTTCGCCGCCGAATAGTGCTCGTCCCCGCGGGGTTTCGGTGCCTGGGCCTGTTTGGCCGCTGCGATCCGCTGTTCGAGCTCGGCCATCTGCCGCTTCGGATCGGGATCGGACACCTGTTCCCCCTTGGAAAAGTTGAGGCTTTGCTAAGTGGACGGGCGGATTTAGTCAAGGCGAGTCATCGCCGCGGCCCGCACAGGACAAGTTGTTGTTTAACTGAGTATTTTTTGAAAGATGAAGAGGGGAGCCTCGCGCCTCCGCCCGAGGGTGGCGCCATGAGGAGGGGCTGAGGCATATTCAACTTGGCGGTTGAATCTGCCGCGCGGACCACCTTCACACCCTTAACCATCCGGTTGACCGTTCCGCCCGGGCCTGCGCAGATATGCGCCATGGCAGACCACCTCGACACCGTATTCGCAGCCCTCGCCGACCCGACCCGTCGGGCGATCCTGTCGATGCTGCTGGAGGATGACATGGCGGTCACCGATGTGGCCGAGCCTTTCGAGATGTCGCTGGCGGCGATTTCCAAACATCTGACGATCCTCAGCAGGGCCGGACTGATCAGCCAGGAGAAGCGCGGGCGGGTCAAATGGTGCAAGCTGGAGCCCGACGCCCTGAGGCAGGCCTCGGTCTGGATGCAGGGGTTCGGACAGTTCGAGCCGGTGAACCTGGATGCCTTCGAGCGGTTCCTGGAGGTGGAGCTGCGCGATCAGGAGGGCTGACCCCGGTCGGCCCGCAGCAGCATCAGCAGCGACAGCACCGTCAACGCCACCCCGAAGAGCACCGCCACCGGCGGCAGACCGTTGCCCCAGGCGGCCTCCCACAGGATGACCCAGCTTGGCACGAGGTAGGTATAGGCCATCACCTTGGCCGAGGGCAGGCGCAGCGCCGCATATTGCATAAGCACGAAGGTCATCGCCGAGGCGAAGATCGCCACGTAGAGGATCGTCACCCAGACGATCCCCGGCAGCGCCAGCCAGTCGGTCGCCAGGATATCCCCCGCCCCGTAGAGACCGACCGTGATACAGGCGGCGCAGAGCATGCCGAAGGTGAAGACCACCGGCGGCTCGCCCCGGTTCAGGGTCGGCACCAGCGGCGTGTAGAGCGCATGCGCCACGCAGCCCCAGAAATAGATCCACTCGCCCCGCCCGATCTCGAACTGCAGCAGCGCCGCCATATCGGCGCGGAAAATCACCCAGACCGCGCCGGTCGCCCCGACGGTCAGTGCCAGGGCCATCCACCTGGTGGTCACCTGGCGCAGCAGCAGCCAGCCAAAGCCCGCCGCCATGACCGGAACAAGGGTGAAGACGGCGGAGGCGGAGACGGGATCGGCCGTCTTGAGCCCCTCGAACATCAGGACGAAGTAGGTGCCGAAGACACCGCCCAGCACGAAATAGCGCCAGGGCGCGCGAAAGGCGCTGCCGGAGATCCCGGTGGTGAGCAGCGCGGCCACCCCGACGATCACCGCCGCGATCAGGAAGCGGACGGTGTTGAGCGCGGCAGGCGCAATATGCGGCGCCGCCAGCACGCCGAGAGAGAAGGACCCGGCGACGAGGCAGGAGAACAGCAGCATCGCCAGATGGCCGCGCATCTCGCGGTTCATTCGTCGTCCCGGTAATGCTTGGTGTGCTCCTTCAGGTAGCGCAGGAAGGTCTGCACCTTGTTCGTCCGGTGCAGGTCCATATGGGTGACCAGCCACAACCGGCTGTCCCAGTCCTCCAGCGGCGGCTGCACCTCGACAAGGTCATGTGTCTCGCATTCATAGGTGCGCAGGAACCCCAGGCCGACCCCGCTGAAGATCGCCTGCCGCATCGCCAGCGGATCGCCGGACCGGAAGACCACCTGGCGTTCGGGTATCATCTCGCGCATCCAGCGCATGTAGGGTGCGCGGCTCGCCACGTCGTCCGCGCCGACGAACCGGTGCCCCTCCAGGTTTCCGGGGATCTCCGGCATGCCGTGCCGGTCGATATAGCTTTGGCTGCCGTAGATTGCGAACTGCAGCTTGAGGAAGGGCTGCACCACATTGTCCGGCTGGCTCGGCGGGCTGCCGGCGCGGATGGCGACATGCGCCTCGCCATATTCCAGACGGAACAGCCGCGCCGAGGTCAGGTAGCGCAGGATCACGTCCGGATGATCCTCCTGGAACTTCGTCAGGACCGGCATCATCAGATCGGCCAGCCCGTCGATCGTCGTCACCACCAATTCGCCCGACACATCGTTGCCGCGTCCCTTGATCCGCCCCGCCAGCTGGCTGAACTGATCGTCGGTCGCCTGGGCCACGCGCAGCAGATCCTGCCCCGCTTCGGTCGCGGTGTAGCCTCGGGCGTGGCGCTGGAACAGCTTGACCCCCAGACGGCCCTCCAGCGCGTCGATGTGACGGATCACCGTGGCATGGTGAACGCCCAGCACCTCCGCCGCGCCGGAGACGGTGCCCAGGCGGGCGACCTGAAAAGCGGTGCGGATTTCATCCCAATTATCCATGATCTCTGCGCGTTGAGGAACTTTGCCACGCCAAGGAAGCGGTTTTTGTGCACAAACGCAAGAGGCGTGACTTACCGGTCGTCGCTGCGGATCACCAGGTAATCGGCCAGGCGGTCGGCGAAATGCGGGATCGCGCGGGGGTGGTTGATATACTCGTAGGGCGGCATGAGCTCCCACCCCTGCCCTTCGCGGCCCAGAGTGATGTTCCGGACGACGTCCGGCCCGAACTCCGCCGCGAAGAAGACCGACAACCCATTCGGTCCCGGCACCTGCACCCGCCAGACCAGATCAGAGGCCGAGAGGCACAGGCCGATCTCCTCGAAGGTTTCGCGCAGCACGCAGATTTCGGGGCTTTCGTCGCCCTCGCGCCCGCCGCCGGGGAAGTCGAAGTGATCGGGCCATGGGATATCCGGCCGGTCATCCCGCCGGATCACCAGGAGTTTTCCGCCGATCAGCAGGATCAGCTTTGCGCCACCGAAGGAGATGTGGTCTGTCGCCATGGCACCCTCTATACTCACCCCGCGTCGGCTTGACGACGCCCCCGGGGAATGACCGATGGACGCTCTTTGCCGCGATTGCCTTGAGGCCTTCGAAACCAGGCCCGGCCGCCCCCTGCGATGCCCGGCCTGCCGCAGCCCGCGCTGCATCGCGCATGCCGAACTGTTCAGCCTGACCATCGCCCATATGGACTGCGACGCCTTCTATGCCTCTGTTGAAAAGAGGGACAACCCCGAATTAGCAACCAAGCCGGTGATCATCGGTGGCGGCAAACGCGGCGTCGTCTCCACCGCCTGCTATATCGCGCGGATCAAGGGGGTCCGCTCGGCCATGCCGATGTTCCAGGCACTGAAGCTCTGCCCCGAGGCGGTGGTGATCAAACCCCGGATGTCCGCCTATGTCGAAGCCTCCAAGGCGATCCGCGCGATGATGGAGGAGATGACGCCCGGTATCGAACCGCTGTCGCTGGACGAGGCCTTTCTCGATCTGTCGGGCACGGCCCGGCTGCACGGCCATCCGCCCGCCTACATGCTGGCCCGGCTGGTGCGGCGGATGAAGAGGGAGCTGGGGCTGACCGGCTCCATCGGGCTGTCGCACAACAAGTTTCTGGCCAAGGTCGCCTCCGATCTGGACAAGCCACACGGGTTTGCGGTGATCGGCGCGGCGGAGACGGCGGCGTTCCTGAAGGACAAGCCGGTGCGCATGATCTGGGGCGTCGGCGCGGCGACACAGGCCTCGCTGGAGAAGGCCGGCATCCGCACTTTCACTGATCTGCTGAGATGGGACCGCACCGACCTGACCGCGCGTTTCGGCAGCATGGGCGACCGGCTGTGGCACCTGGCCCGGGGGCAGGACCGTCGCCGGGTCTCGGCCAATGCGCCGATGAAATCCATCTCCAACGAAACGACATTCTTCGAGGATACCGGCGATGCCGATCTGCTGGACGGCCATCTCTGGCGGCTGGCGGAGAAGGTGGCGGACCGCGCCAAGGCCAGGGGGCTGGCGGGGCGGGTCGTGACGCTGAAGTTGAAACGTGCGGATTTCACCCAGATCAGCCGCCGGGTGTCCCTGCGCGACCCCGCGCAGCTGGCCGACATTATCTATCGGACTGCGCGGGGTCTGTTCGATGCAGTCGGGGACGAGGGTCCCTATCGACTGATCGGGGTCGGCATCGCGGACCTCCTGCCCGAGACAAACGGGGCCATCACGGGCGATCTGCTCGATCCGGATGCCACGCGCCGGGGACAGGCCGAACGCGCCACGGATGAGATCCGCAAACGGTTCGGCCCTGACGCGATTCTGAAGGGACGGGCCCTGCGTTAGAATGCCTTCGACGCGTCGATCCAGAGGCGGGACGGGCGCCACCGGCGCGATGTCTTTTCGATCGGACGGATCTTGCGATCATTGAGACCGGTCGCAGTCATGAAAGTATTTGCGTAGATTCCAAGCATGATAACCTCCTGACTTGGCGTTTCCTGATGCAACCTGCATGGACCTTGGCGGCCAGAAAGGCTAATCAGGAATTCAAGCCATATGTAAGCTGAGGTTACACGGATGGAGTGGAACACACTGCCGCCCCTGACCGCGCTGCGGGCCTTTGCGGCCTATGCCGATACCGGCGCCATGGCCGAGGCCGGCGCGCGGCTGAATGTCTCGCACGCGGCAATCAGTCAGCAAATCAGGGCCTTGGAGGATCATCTGGGCCTGACGCTGCTGGATCGGCAGCGCGGGGCCGGCGCGCTGACACCGGACGGGCGCGCCCTGGCCGATGCGGCGCTTGGCGGGTTCGCGGATATTGCCGATCTCTGCGCCGAACTGACGGGGCGCAATGCAGACCGGCCCGTGCAGATATCGACGACCCCCTCCTTCGCCGCAGCCTGGCTGATGCCGCGACTCGCCACCTTTCGCGCACGGCACCCGCAGATATCCCTGATGATCGACCCTTCGCCAGAACTGCGCAGCCTGCAACCCGGCGGCATGGACATGGCCGTGCGCTATGGCACCGGCAAATGGCAGGGCCTCGACGCGCAGCTGGTGGTCGAGACACCGATCGTGATCGCCGCCGCGCCGTCCCTGATTGGCGACCAGGACTACTTCACCCCCGCGGAGCTGACGAAATTCCACTGGCTGCAGGAGCTTGGCACCAACGAGGCCTCGGAATACCTGGCCCGCTTCGGGGCGGTCCTCGACAAGGCGCGGGGGCTGACATCGCTGCCCGGGAACCTGATGATCGAAGCCGCCCGGGCCGGTCAGGGGATCATGGTCTCCGCCGGGTCCTTCGTTGCGGCGGATGTCGCGGCGGGCCGGTTGCGCATCCTCTTCGAAGACGACCGCAAGAAGGGGTATTTCCTGATCCACAGGCCCGGCACCCTGCGGCCCACGGCGCGCGCTCTCTACCAATGGATCCTGTCGGAGGCGAAGACTGACCTGCCCCCGAAAAAATGATAAGCCAAAAATGTCGCATTTGATGCAGGTCAAAGTTACGGAAACCTCTCCCTGCGAGAAGCATTCCAAAATAGCTATGCAAACGGGAGCCTGTCCCCTTGTCCGCCACCGACCAACAGCCCGAAAGTCTCTACGCCGCGCGCGAACCCATTTTTCCCAAGCGGGTCAAGGGGCGGTTCCGGTCGTTCAAATGGCTGATCATGGTCGTCACGCTCGGCATCTACTATCTGACACCCTGGCTTAGATGGGACCGCGGACCGAATCTGCCGGATCAGGCGGTGCTGGTCGATCTGGCCAACCGGCGCTTTTTCTTCATGTGGATCGAGATCTGGCCGCATGAGTTCTATTTTGTCGCAGGCCTGCTGGTCATGGCGGGGCTGGGCCTGTTCCTCTTCACCTCGGCCCTGGGCCGGGTCTGGTGCGGCTATACCTGCCCGCAGACCGTCTGGACCGACCTCTTCATCTTGGTCGAACGCTGGATCGAGGGCGACCGCAACGCCCGCATCCGCCTGCAACGGCAGAAGAAATGGGATCTGCGCAAGGCGCGGCTGCGGCTGACCAAATGGGTCACCTGGCTGCTGATCGCCGTCGCGACCGGCGGGGCCTGGGTCTTCTATTTCGCCGATGCGCCGACCCTGTTGTGGGATCTGGTCACGCTGAACGCGCACCCCGTCGCCTATACGACGATCCTGATCCTGACGCTGACGACCTTCATCTTCGGCGGCTTCGCCCGGGAACAGATCTGCATCTACGCCTGCCCCTGGCCCCGCATCCAGGCCGCCATGATGGACGAGGAAACCATCACCGTCGCCTACCGCGAATGGCGGGGCGAGCCGCGCGGCAAGGGCAAACGGCGCGCGGTTGCTGCCGAGACGGCCGAAGCCACCAGCTATGCCGCCGGGGAAAAACACGGCGGCACCTCCCCCAAGATCCCCATGCCCGGCATGCCCTCCGGCGTTGGCAAGCCGCCCGTGCAGGAGCTGGGCGATTGCATCGACTGCAACGCCTGCGTCAACGTCTGCCCCATGGGCATCGACATCCGCGACGGGCAGCAGATGGCCTGCATCACCTGCGCGCTCTGCATCGACGCCTGTGACGAGATCATGGACAAGATCGGCAAGCCGCGCGGGTTGATCGACTACATGGCCCTGACAGACGAGGAACGCGAACGCGCCGGGGCTGCGCCGCGCAATATCTGGAAACACATCCTGCGCCCCCGCACGATCATGTATACCGCGCTCTGGTCGCTGGTCGGCATCGGGCTGGTCTTTGCCCTCTTCATCCGGCCCGACCTCGACATGACCGTCGCCCCGGTCCGCAACCCGACCTTCGTCACCCTGTCTGACGGGTCGATCCGCAACACCTACGATATCCGCCTGCGCAACAAGCATGGCGAGGAACGGCCCTTCCGCCTGTCGGTCAAGGGCGACCTCGCGCTCAACATCTCGGTCGAAGGGTCCCCATATCCGACCGTGACAGTGCCCGCCGACTCGGCCAGTCTGCAAAGGGTCTACGTCACCGCCCCGCGCGGCTCCGCCCCGGCAGAGGCGGAACGGACCGAGTTCCGCTTCTGGGTCGAGGATATCAGCAACGGCGACCGCGCCTACAAGGACAGCGTCTTCAACGGGAGAGCAAACTGATGACTGACCCAAACATTGAAACGGGCACCGGCTTCCGCCTCAAGGGCTGGCATGTCCTGGCCGGTTTCGTCGGGGCCTTCGGGATCATCATCGCGGTGAACCTGGTCATGGCGACCCAGGCCATCCGCACCTTCCCCGGGCTGGAAGTCAAGAATTCCTACGTCGCCAGCCAGGAGTTCAACACCCGCCTGCAGGCGCAGGAGGCTCTGGGCTGGGATATCTACGCCGACTGGCGCGACGGCATGGTGCATTTGTCGATTACCGATGACAGCGGCCCGGTCCGGGTCAAACACCTGCAGGCCATCGTCGGACGCGCCACCCAGAAGGCCGACGACGTCGAACCCGTCTTCGCCTTCAACGGCACCACCTACGAGGCCCCCGTGGAGCTGGGCCCCGGCAACTGGAACATCCGCATGACGGCCATCGCCGAGGACGGCACCGAATTCATCCAGCGCGTGATCCTGCACGTCAAAAGCTGAGATGACGACCGCCACCATATCCGCCTGCCCGGCCTGCAACGCCGCCCCCTCTGCCGAGGCGCTGGCGGAGCGAGGCGCGCTCAGGGACGTCAAGCTGACCCTGTCGCTGCCGACGATCCATTGTTCCGCCTGCATCTCGACGGTGGAGCGGACGCTCAACGCCCACCCGGGCGTCACGGGCGCGCGGGTGAACCTGACGCTGAAACGGGCGCAGGTGGAGGTGGACGCCGTCGTCTCGGCAGAGGAGTTGATCGCCGCGCTGAAAACCGTTGGATATGAGGCGCATGAGCTGGACCCCGGCAGCGCCGCGGTGACGGCGACCGACAAGGCCGGGCGCGATCTGCTGATGCGGCTGGCGGTGGCGGGCTTTGCCTCGATGAACGTGATGCTTCTGTCGGTCTCGGTCTGGTCCGGGGCGGAAGATGCGACCCGCGACCTCTTCCACTGGATATCGGCCTTCATCACCCTGCCAACCATCGCCTTTTCCGGCCAGCCCTTCTTCCGCAACGCCTGGGCCGCGCTCTCGGCCCGCCGGTTGAACATGGATGTGCCGATCGTGCTGGCGATCCTGCTGGCGCTGGCGACCTCGCTCTGGGAGACCATGCTGTCGGGCGAACATGCCTATTTCGACGCGGCGCTCACCCTGACCTTCTTCCTGCTCGCGGGCCGCTATCTGGACCACCGCACCCGCGCCATCGCCCGATCGGCGGCGGAGGAACTGACCGCCCTCGAAGTGCCCCGCGCGTGGAAGATCGTGGACGGCGAAGAGGTGCAGGCCCAGGTGTCGGACCTTGTCATCGGCGATCTGATCCGCGTCCGTCCCGGCGCCCGAATGCCGGTGGACGGCGAGATCGTGGACGGGACCTCGGAACTGGACCGTTCGCTTCTGACCGGCGAAACCCTGCCCGTCCCCGCCAGCCCCGGCACCGCCGTCAGCGCGGGGGAGGTCAACCTGACCGGCCCCCTGACCCTGCGCGCCACCGCCGTCGGACAGGACACCTCGCTTCACCGCATGGCCGATCTGGTCGCCATCGCCGAAAGCGGGCGCTCGCGTTACACCTCCCTCGCCGACAGTGCCGCGAAACTCTACGCACCCGGCGTGCATATCCTCTCGGCCTTCGCCTTCCTCGGGTGGTATCTCTACACCTTCGACATGCGCACCGCGCTCAACATTGCGGCGGCGGTTCTCATCATCACCTGCCCTTGCGCCCTGGGTCTTGCCGTGCCCGCCGTGACCACCGCCGCCTCTGGTCGGCTGTTCAAACGCGGCATGCTGGTGAAACACGAAACCGCGCTGGAACGACTGTCCAAGGTGGACACGGTCGTCTTCGACAAGACCGGCACCCTGACCACCGGCACGCCGACCGCAACCAATATCGACACCCATGACGAGGCCACCCTGGCCCTGACGCTCGCCCTGGCCGAAGGATCGTCGCACCCGCTCTCGCAGGCCCTTGCCACCGCGATCCGGGCGCGCGGCGTCGCGCCCGCCGCCATCGCCGACCTGACCGAGGTGCCCGGTTACGGCACCGAGGCGCATCTGAACGGCCAGCGCATCCGCCTCGGCCGGGCCAACTGGGTCGGCGCGCCCGAGGGCAACGGCACCTCCGCATGGCTCAGCGCGGAAGGCGAGGCGCCGCGGCTCTTCACCTTCGAGGACAGCCTGCGCGCCGGCGCGGAAGAGGCCGTCGCCGGTCTAAAAGCCGCCGGTCATAGGGTCATCCTGATCTCCGGCGATACGGAAAGCGCCGTGTCCACACTGGCGGACCGCCTGGGGATCGAGGACTGGACCGCCAGCGCCCTGCCCGGCGACAAGGCCACGCGCGTCGCCACCCTGCAGGAGGAGGGCGCGACGGTCCTCATGGTCGGGGACGGGTTGAACGATACCGCCGCGCTGAGTGCCGCCAATGTCTCCATCTCCCCCGCCTCCGCCCTGGATGCCGCGCGGGTTGCCTCCGACATCGTGCTGCTCGGCACCGATCTGTCGCCCATCCCCGAGGCCCTTGTCACCGCCGACCGTGCCACCCGGCGCATCCGAGAGAACTTTCGCATCGCCACGCTCTACAACGTGATCGCCGTGCCGCTGGCGGTGGCCGGGCTGGCCACGCCACTGATCGCCGCGCTGGCCATGTCGACCTCCTCCATCACCGTTTCTCTGAACGCATTGCGCCTGAGGTAACCATGGACGTCCTTGTCTGGCTCATCCCGATTTCCCTGATCCTTGGCGGCATCGGCCTTGCCGGGTTCATCTACACGCTGAAGTCGAACCAGTATGACGACCCCGAAGGCGATGCCCGCCGGATCCTGTCGGACGAATACGACGACCACCCGAAACGCTGACCCCGCTCGCAACGAAAAGAGCCGCCGGATCGCCCCCGGCGGCTCTTTCGATTTGGTCCATCTCTCAGGTCAGCTCGGCCCGATCATGAAACAGGTCTGGTTGCGGGCCTGCAGCCTGCGGCAGGCCAGGTCCGCCGTTTCACGTTCCATCCCCAGGAAATTCGCATCGAATCCCGTCGGGCGACGCACGACCTTGCGCAGCGCCCCGTCCAGCGTTCCGGTTTCCTTGAGTGCGGTCTGGAGCAGGATGCGTTCCGCCGCGTTATGCGATTTGTAGCGCCCGATATTGATGCCCCAGTGACGCCCGCCCGAGGTCGAGACCCGGGTGACGACCCGCGGCTCCGCAGGCTCCGGTTCGGGCTCCGCCCCCAGCACCTTCTGGAACAGGCCGACCGGACGCGCCACAGGCGTCACGAGGCTGGTTGCGGCCGAGGCGGTCTTGATCTCCGCCGGGGCGGCCGCCGGTTCTGCCGCGGCTGTCGTCACGCTCTCCGGCATCAGGCTCGCCTTCTGGGCCACGTCGGCCACCACCTGGTCGATCACATCCGCCATGGCCACCGCCACCGGCGCCGCCTCGCTGCCCGGACGCGCCAGGGGCCGCAGGCTGCGTTTCACGGCGGTGTTCAGTCGGATGACCTTGCCCGCCGTGCGGGTCGCGCCATCGGCATGCTTTACTGTTTCCACAGCGGCATAGACCGGTGCGGAGGGCGCCTTGAGCGGCGCGCTCGACGGCGCGCGCTTGAAGCCCAGATCCAGCAGTTCCGCCACCTTGGCATTGCGCGAGGCCGAGGACCGGCCGCCGAAGACCGTCGCGATCACCCGCTCCTGCCCACGTTCGGCGGAGGCGACGAGGTTGAACCCGGCCGCGCGGGTATAGCCCGTCTTGATCCCGTCCGCGCCACGATAGCTGGCCAGAAGGCGGCGGTTGGTGTTCAGCACCGTCTTCATCCCCGCATCGGTCTGCGTGCGGGAGAAGAGGTTGTAATACTGCGGATAGTCATACAGCAGATGCCGCCCCAGGATCGACATGTCCCGCGCGGTCGACAGATGCCCGCTTTCCGTCAGGCCATGTGCGTTCTTGAAAGTCGTCCGCGTCATGCCAAGCGCCTTGGCCGTGCGGTTCATCCGACGCGCGAACTTCGCCTCGCTGCCCTCGATGGCCTCGCCGATCGCGGTGGCGGCGTCATTGGCGGACTTCACGGCGGAGGCCCGGATCAGATAGCGCAGCTTGATCTTCTGTCCCGCGACGAGGCCCAGTTTCGACGGCGGTTCGGCCGAGGCGTTCTTGGAGATGCGCACCGGCGTATCCAGCGTGATCTCACCGTTCTTGATCGCCTCGAAGGCGATATAGAGGGTCATCATCTTGGTCAGCGAAGCCGGATGCAGACGTGTATCCGCATTGGTCGAATGCAGAACCTCACCGGTTCGCGCGTCCATCACATAGGCCGCATAGGGCGCCGCCTCCACAGATCGAAGACCCGGCCCGCCCAGAACCAGCGCAATTGCCCAGAAAAAAAGAAATACGAGTGCCCGCCCACGGGTCGGCTTTTGCCGCTCCATCTTGCCTCTCACTACTGCCTCTGGTCGCTGATTTTTCAGCTAACCTTATTTTGATTGCGATCAGGCTAACACAGACTGACCCCTTCGTGAAACACCTAATTCACAAGGATTTCACGCGAGGCGCACAATTTGGCCAGGTCATCGCGAAACCCGCCCATTCGCAGGCGTCGAACAAGCCCATCAAGGCGGGATCGGTGCAAAAAGCGCGCGTTTTGGGCATCTGCCCCTGCCCGGACTTCAGCCGATCGCCTCAAGAACAGGCGCCAGGCCGGACAGATCGGGGATTTCGCGGAAGCGCGGGCTTTCCTGCGGGGCTTCGGCATGTTCCAACGCCCAGCTCAGGCTGCCGGGCAGGAACACGCCCCAGCCTCCGGCCCGGATCATCGGCACGACATCGGATTTCATCGAATTGCCCACCATCAGCCCGCGATCCGCCCCCGCGCCGGGGCGCGCAAAGATCTCCGCATAGACGCGGGGCGTCTTGTCCGACACGATCTCCACGCCGTGAAACAGCTCTCCCAGACCCGATTGCGCCAGCTTGCGTTCCTGATCCAGCAGATCGCCCTTGGTGATCAGCAGCACGCGATGCGTCTCCGCCGCCGCTTCGACCGCCGCCTGCGCATGGGGCATCAGTTCGATCGGGTGCGACAGCATCTCCTGCCCGGCGGCGATCAGCTCTGCAATCACGTCGCCAGGGACCCGGTTGTCGGTCACCTCCAGCGCGGTTTCGATCATCGACAGGACAAAGCCCTTGATTCCGAATCCGTAGTGCCCGATGTTGCGCCGCTCCGCCGCCAGCAGCCGCTCGGCCAGGTGGTCGGGCGCGGCGTGATCGGCCAGCAACTCGGCGAACCGGGCCTGGGTCAGCTGGAAAAACCGCTCGTTGTGCCAGAGAGTGTCATCGGCATCGAAACCGACTGTTGTGAGATTCTGCGCCATTTTCTCCCAGCTTTTCGCCCAAGGCCGCCGCCGACCCCTTCCAACTTTCACAGGTGACGTTATATAGAAGGGCCTATTCCCGAAACCCCCACGACGACGGTCTTGCGGAAACACGATGAGCCTGACGCCGGAAAATTCCCGTCCCCTTGCGACGTCCATTATCCTGTCTTCGGACGATGATGGCGGCACCTCGGTCGTGGTCGACACCAAATCCCGGACAAAACGCCCGCCGCTCTACAAGGTGCTGCTGCTGAACGACGACTACACCCCGATGGAGTTCGTCGTCGCGGTGCTGGAGCGGTTCTTCGGCATGAACCACGCCCAGGCGTTCGAGATCATGCTGACCGTCCACAAGAAGGGCGTGGCCGTCGTTGGTGTCTTCAGTCACGAGATCGCGGAAACCAAGGTGGCACAGGTCATGGATTTCGCCCGTCAGCATCAGCATCCGCTGCAATGCACGATGGAAAAGGAATAGGCGCCCCTTGACCGGGCATCCACGTCTTGACCTGGCGCTCGCCCCCGGCGGGCTGACCCTGCCCGAGGGCCGGATCGCCGTATTCGGCCCGCGCGAAGGGCAATCGCTGGACCCGCTGCCCAGGGACCGGGTCGAGATCATCGCGACCTTTTTCCCCGACCACCAGTATTTCGAGCAACTGGGCTATACCTGCCGCCTCGCCCCCGAAGGCCCCTACGCCGCCGCGCTGGTGATCCTGCCCCGCGCCAAGGCGCTGGCCCGTAGCTGGATCGCCCGCGCCCGCGCCGTGACCTCCGGCCCGGTCATCGTCGATGGCAACAAGGAGGACGGCGTCGAAAGCCTGTTGAAGGACTGCCGCAAGCGCACCCCCGTGCAAGGCCCGATCAACAAGGCCCATGGCAAGCTCTTCTGGATGGAGGGCGGTGAATTCACCGACTGGGAGGCCCGGGCGACCCAGGGCCCCGACGGCCATGTCACCGCGCCCGGCGTCTTCTCCGCCGACGGAATCGACCCAGCCTCCGCCCTGCTGGCCGCCACCCTGCCCGCCACCCTCGGCGCCCATGTGATCGACCTGGGCGCGGGCTGGGGCTATCTGTCGTCGCAGATCGCTCAGAAACCCGGGCTGACCCGCATGGATCTGGTGGAGGCCGAACACACCGCGCTCGACTGTGCCCGCCAGAATGTCACCGCCCCCTGCGCCCGGTTCCACTGGCAGGACGCCACCCGCTGGATGCCGGATACGAAAGCCGACGCCGTGGTCATGAACCCGCCCTTCCACACCGGACGCAAGGCCCAACCCGACCTCGGTCGCGCCTTCATCCGCACCGCCGCCGCCTGCCTGAAACCGCAGGGGGTGCTCTGGATGGTGGCCAACCGGCACCTGCCCTACGAAGCGCAGATCGAGGCCTGTTTCGCAGACCATACAGAGGTCGCCGGAACCGGGGCCTTCAAGGTCCTGCGCGCCAGCGCCCCCCGCACGGCCAAGACGCCTCGCCTCACCCGGCGGGATCGGCTAGGCTGACCGGACGGCCCAACCAAAGGGAACCACGCATGTCCTTTTCTATCGCAGGCAAGACAGCCATCGTCACCGGTGGCGGGAACGGCATCGGTCTGGCCATCGGCCGCCATTTCGCCAGCCGCGGCGCGAACGTGATGTTCACCGACATGGACGAAGAGGCGTTGATCCGCGAACTGGGCAACCCCCCGGAGACCGAGGAGAACATCCGCCATTTCGCCGGGGACCTGCGCGAAAAGCTGACCATCGCCAACCTGCTGTCGGCCACGATCGACGCCTTCGACCGGGTGGATATCCTGGTCAACGCCGCCCGTCAGATCGTCGCCTCCGACCCGCTGAACCCCGATGACGACGCGATGGAAACCCTGCTGGACACCAATCTGATGACCGCCCTGCGGGTCAGCCAGACGGTGGCCAAGCGCATGATCAAACAGGCGGAAGAGGATGGCGATGGCCCGTCCGGTTCCATCGTCAACCTCTCCTCCATCGCCGCGCGGCGCACCCATCCCGATCTGCTGGCCTATTCCGTCTCCTGCGCGGCGCTGGATCAGATGACACGCTCGCTCGCCGTGGCCCTGGCCCCGCACCGCATCAGGGTGAACGCCCTGGCCTTCGGCTCGGTGATGAGCGCCAGCCTAATGTCCGCCCTGAAGGACGATGACGACATCCGTACAGATATCGAAGGACACACGCCGCTCAACCGTATCGCCGCCGCAGCGGAACTGGCCGAAGCAGCGCAATACCTGGCCTGCGATGCCTCTGGCTTCATGACCGGGCAGGTGCTTACCGTCGACGGCGGCCGCACCCTGCTGGATCCGGTGGCCGCCCCGGCGCATTGATGCACCACAAGGGCCACCGCCTCCGGCGGGAGTATTTCGGGAAAGATGAAAGGCAGGACGGAATGACCCAGGAGATGCTGGCGGAAAAGACGCGGGCCGCAGACTGGTTCCGGTCCCTGCGGGACGAAATCGTCGCCGCCTTCGAAAACCTGGAAGAGACCCAGACCGAGGGGCCGCTGTCCGACAGGCCCGCCGGGCGATTTGACGTGAGTGAAACCACCCGCGCCGCGCCGGACGGCGGTGATGCGGGTGGCGGATTGATGAGCGTCCTGCGGGGCGGGCGCGTCTTTGAAAAGGTCGGCGTGAACATCTCCACCGTCTATGGTGAACTGGGGCCGGAGGCACAGGCCGCCATGGCGGCGCGCAAGGGCCTGCCGGGCATGAAGGAGGACCCGCGTTTCTGGGCCTCCGGTATCTCGCTCGTCGCGCATATGCAGAACCCGCACTGCCCCGCCGTGCACATGAACACCCGCATGTTCTGGACCCCGCATGGCTGGTGGTTCGGTGGCGGTTCCGACCTGAACCCCTGCCTGGAATACGCCGAGGACACGGCGCATTTCCACGCCGTGCAAAAGGCCCATTGCGATCCGCATGGAGCGGGGCAATACGACCGGCTCAAGGCCTGGGCGGACGAATACTTCTACATCCCGCACCGCCATCGGGCCCGGGGGGTCGGCGGCATTTTCCTGGACGATCACTGCACCGGCGATTGGGAGGCTGACTTTGCCTTCATCCAGGACATCGGCCGCGCCTTCCTGCCCGCCTATCTGCCGCTGATCGAAAAGCGGCGCGGCATCGACTGGACCGAGGCCGACAAGGAGGCGCAGCTGGTGCATCGCGGGCTCTATGCCGAGTACAATCTGGTCTATGACCGGGGCACAAAGTTCGGTCTGGCCACCGGCCACGACGCCAACGCGGTGCTGATGAGCCTGCCCCCAATGGCGAAATGGATTTGACCAACGCGCCTGGAACACCAAACTTACAGGCATGTACCAGACCGCGAAACAGGTCATAACCGGAACCCTGCAGGACGTCGGGGACAAGAACCTGGGCCTCATCGCCGCCGGGGTGGCCTTTTACGGAATGCTGGCGATTTTCCCCGGCATCGCCGCGCTGATCGCGATCTGGGGCCTTCTGTCCGACCCGCATGTCCTGATCGACCAGCTGGACGCGATCGAATCGATCCTGCCGCCGGATGTCGTCCGCCTGATCGCGGCGCAGATCAACGCCCTCTCGAATGCCAGTGGCGAACGTCTGGGCCTGGCCGGTCTGATCTCCACGCTCTTTGCGATCTGGTCGGCACGGTCCGGTGTTGCCTCGCTGATGCTGGGGCTGAACACGATCCACGGCCGCCTGAACCGGGGCAACATCCGGCATTACCTGATTTCGCTACTGCTGACCCTGGCGCTGTTGGCGGTGTCCATGGTGACCATGTCGGCGGTGGTCGTGGTGCCGATCGTCTTCTCCATTGTCCCCCTTGGTCCGATGACCGCCCTTCTGGTCGAGCTCTTTCGCTGGATCGCGGCGATTTTCGTGCTGTTGGCCGCGCTTGCCGTGATCTACCGGTTCGGGCCGAACAACCGCGGCGAACGGCTGCACTGGATCACCCCAGGCGCCTTTCTGGTCGTGGTGCTCTGGGCGGGGGCCTCTTATGCCTTCTCGCTCTACCTGACGAATTTCGCCAATTACAATCAGGTCTACGGGTCGATCGGGGCCGCAATCGCCATGCTGATCTGGCTGTATATCAGCGCCTTCCTCGTGCTGCTCGGGGCGGAGGTGAACCTGCACCTCTCCCGCGCGCGGGCTTTGCAGAGGGCCGATGTGTCGTAGGGCGCTGAGACCGGTGGCGTGGTGCAGATTGCGCCACCAATCGGCCGGAGCAACCTACGCAGGGCCGCGACCGACCTGAGGGCTGGAGGCGATGGAAGCCTCAGCCGCCCCGCACCGCGTCGATCATGCGCTGCACATTGTCCGGGTCCGCATCCGGCGTGATCCCGTGGCCGAGGTTGAAGATATGCGGCCCGCCGGAGAACGCCCGGACGATGTCGCGCGTCTCATCCACCAGCGCCTGACCACCGGTCACCATGTGGCGCGACGCCAGGTTGCCCTGCACGCAGCCATCCACCTGCACATGCTCCGCCGCCCACTGGGCCGACACCGAATTGTCCACCGCAACGCAATCGGCTCCGGTCGCCCTGGCGAAACCGATATAGCGATCCCCGGCCTCTCGCGGGAAGGCGATGACGGGAATGCCGGGGTGACGCGCCTTCAACTCCGCAATGATCCGCTTTGCGGGCGCCAGGGAGAAGTCGTCGAAATCCTGCCCCTTGAGCGACCCGGCCCAGCTGTCGAAGAGCTTCACCACCTCGGCCCCGGCCTCAATCTGGCGGGAGAGGTATTCCACCGTCCCCTCCGTCAGCCGGTCGATCAGCGCGGAGAAAAGCGCACGGTCCTCGGCGATCAGCGCATGGGCCGGCCCCTGATCCGGCGTGCCACGACCGGCGACCATATAGGTCGCCACGGTCCAGGGCGCCCCGGCAAAGCCGATCAGCGTCGTCTCGCGCGGCAACTCCCGCGACAGGATGGAGACGGTTTCGTAGATCGGCGACAGCACCTCATGCACGTCGGAGGCCGGTTTCAGCGCGTCGAACTCCGCCCGGCTGGTCAGGGTCGACAGGCGCGGCCCCTCGCCGGTGACGAACCAGAGGTCTGCACCAAGTGCCTGCGGCAACAGCAGAATATCGGCAAAGAGGATCGCGGCATCAAAACCATAACGCCGGATCGGCTGTAGCGTCACCTCCGCCGCCAGCTCCGGATTGTAGCACAGCGACAGGAAATCCCCCGCCTGGGCCCGGGTGGCGCGGTATTCCGGCAGATAGCGACCGGCCTGCCGCATCATCCAGATCGGCGGCACCTCCTGCACCTCTCCGCGCAGCGCTTTCAGGATCGTCTTGTCGGTCTTGGTCTCGGTCATCGCATCCTCCGTCCGCCCCCTCGTCGCCGCGACAGGGGACGAAGTCAAGCAGACCCCACTTGCGGGGACCCTATGCCGCGTCTAGACCGTGCCCATGACGAAGGACCTGCCCTCCCCCGCTCGCCCGCTGAAGATCGGCACCCGTGGCTCCCCGCTCGCCCTGGCCCAGGCGCATGAGACGCGCGACCGGCTGGCCCGGGCCTTTGACCTGCCGCCCGAGGCCTTCGAGGTTTGCGTGATCCAGACCACCGGCGACCGCGTTCAGGACCGGCCGCTGAAGGAGATCGGCGGCAAGGGCCTGTTCACGCGCGAGATCGAACACGCCATGCTGACCGGCCAGATCGACATCGCCGTGCATTCGATGAAGGACATGCCGGTGCTGCAGCCCGAGGGGCTGGTGCTGGACTGCTATCTGCCGCGCGAAGATGTGCGGGATGCCTTTGTTTCCAAAGACTTCAAGCGTCTGGCGGATGTGCCCGAAGGCGCGACCATGGGGACTTCATCCCTCCGTCGCCGCGCGCAAATTCTGGTGCGGCGCCCCGATCTGAAGGTGGTGGAGTTTCGGGGCAACGTGCAGACCCGGCTGCGCAAGCTGACCGAAGGGGTGGCCGATGCGACCTTCCTGGCAATGGCCGGCCTGAACCGTCTGGGCCGGCCGGAGATCGCGCAATCCGCCCTCGACCCCGAAGAGATGCTGCCCGCCGTCGCGCAGGGCGCTATCGGGATCGAGCGGCGCGAGGATGATACCGCCACAGCCACGATGCTGGAGGCCATCCACGACCACCCGACGGCACAGCGCCTGGCGGCCGAACGCGCGTTCCTCGCCGCGCTGGACGGCTCCTGCGAGACGCCGATTGCAGGGCTGGCGGAACTGGACGGCGGCACCCTGCGGCTGCGCGGCGAAATCCTGCGCCCCGACGGATCGGAGAGCCTGTCCGACGACCGCAGCGCCCCGATCGAGGATGGGGCGGAGCTGGGGCGCGCCATGGCCGTGGATCTGCTGTCCCAAGTGGGCGACGGCTTCTTTGATTTCAGAGAGGCCTAGTCGGCGCTGCAATTGCCGGAGGTATGGCAGTCGACCAGCGCAACCATCTGTTCAGGCTCGGGATTTTCGAACAGCCACTGCTGGCAGGGCTGCATGTCGAGGCTGTAGCCATCTTCCGTCTTTTGCACAAAAGCGAGGACCGAGGCGTGTTGCGGCGGAAGTGGCGCGCACCATGCCGAGACACAATTCAACGTCACCTCCACCGGCGCATCGAAGGGCGCCGTGAAGCCGTCATGGGTCAGGGACGCCCCGGCCAGACGGGCGGTGAATGCGATCCGCGGGCTGTCGGCATTCCGCGCCTCCGGAACGGCGGCGACGTCATGGGAAATCACACCGGACACAACCACATAGGTCTCTTTCGCCTCGGCGGCCTCCTGATAGCTGCGCAGCACCTCCGGGCGCAGGCAGGAGAGCGCGTTCGCGGGGCTGCTGGCGAGGGTGAGGGAGAGGGCGAGCGGGGCGGTGAGGAGCAATTTCATATATGTTTTCCGAGCTCTGCCAGCACGGCCTCGTAGACCGCGCGCTTGAAGGGGACGATGGCGTCGACCAACTCTTCCGGCGGGAGCCAGCGCCAGCGTGAGAATTCGGGATGCTCCGTTTCGACATTCACATCCGCATCCTCGCCCATGAAACGCATCAGGAACCACTTTTGTTCCTGCCCCCGGAACCGCCCCTTCCACAGGCGCGGGACCAGATCATGCGGCAGGTCATAGGGCACCCATCCCGCCGTTTCGCCAATGATTTCAACCTTGTCAGGGGTGACGCCGGTTTCTTCCCAAAGCTCCCGCAGGGCGGCCTCGCGCGGCTCTTCGCCCTTGTCCACGCCGCCCTGGGGCATCTGCCAGGCGGGGCCGGGGTTGTCGATCCGCTGGCCAACAAAGACGTGGCCGTCGCGGTTGGCGAGCATGACGCCGACGCAGGGGCGGTAGGGCAGTTTGGCAATGTCTTCGGGTGTCATGGGCGGCTCCTTCTTGCGGGGAATGGTGGCCCGGATGGCACTGTTCCGCAACGTCGGTATGACGTCGATATCACGTCGGTGCAACGTCGGTATTTTGTCGGTGCGGCAGGAAATGACGTCAGGCCCAGATGCCCGCAATCTCCGCCCGCAGCCAGTCGCGGAACCGCGCGAAATGCGGCAGATCGGCGCTGTGATCGGGGTAGATCAGCGTATAGGCCTGACCGGTGGCAAAATCCCCCGGGAGGGCGCGGATCAGCTCGCCCCGGTCCAGCGCGGCGCGGGCCAGGATCTCCGGCACCAGCGCCACGCCCAGCCCGCCGATGGCCGCATCCAGCACCATGTCGAAATGATCGAACCGCGCCCCCCGCAGCGCGTGGCGCGGGTCCAGCCCCATGGCGCGGCACCAGTCGGGCCAGAGCGTCGGGCGCGTCGATTGCTGCAAAAGCGGCAGGCGCAGGACATCCTCGGTCCGCAGTGACCCGCGGAGGAGGGAGGGGGCGGCGACCACGGTCAGCTCCTCGTCCAGAAGATGCAGATGCTGGACCCCCGGCGCGCGATGCGAACTGCGCTGGATCGCCAGGTCAAAAGGCTCCGCTTCGAAATCCACCGGGGTCAGCTGCGCCGCCATGTCGATGGACATGTCCGGCATGGTGGCCTGAAAGGCGCGCAGCCGGGGGATCAGCCAGAGCCGCCCGAAGGTCGGCAGCACCGCGATCCGCAGCACCCGCGCCTGCCCGCCAAAGGCCATCACCGTCATCGCCGCGTCATCCAGCCGGTCGAGCAGCGGTGCCGCCTCGCGCAGGAGCGCCCGGCCCGCATCCGAGAGGGTCAGGCGCTGCCGGGCGCGGATGAATAGTGCGACGCCCAGCTTGGCCTCCAGCCCCGCGATGGAGCGGCTGACCGCGCTTTGCGTCCGGCCAAGCTGTTGCGCGGCCTGGATCGTCGTGCCGCCCCGAGCACAGGCGCAAAAGGCCTCCAACTCGGCGACCGAAGGGGTGTAGGCATGGCGCATGATCAGATCAACTATGCGAAAACATCATCAACTCCGGACGATAACTCGTTATGCACGGCGGCCTCAACAGGCTAAACACTCATCAAACTCATAGGGAGAGAACCATGGACGCCGAAAACCGCCCCCTCATCAAGGACAAGGACCGCCCGAACATGTCGAGCTTCGCCTGGGAGGACCCGTTCCTTCTGAATGAACAGCTCGACGAAGACGAACGCATGATCGGCGAGTCCGCCCGCACCTTCTGTCAGGAGCGCCTCGCCCCTCGGGTCGAGAAAATGTACCTCGAAGAGGGTGTCGACCCGGAGATTTTCGCCGAAATGGGCGAGGTCGGCATGCTGGGCGTCACCGTTCCGGAACAATACGGCGGGCTGGGCTCCGGCTATGTCTCCTACGGTCTGGTCGCGCGTGAGGTCGAGCGGATCGACAGCGGTTTCCGGTCGATGTGCTCGGTTCAGTCGTCGCTGGTGATGTACCCGATCTACGCCTATGGCTCGGAAGAGCAGCGCAAGAAGTACCTGCCCAAACTCGCCTCCGGCGAATGGATCGGCTGTTTCGGCCTGACCGAACCCGATGCGGGGTCCGACCCGGCGGGGATGAAGACCCGTGCGAAGAAGACCGAGGGCGGTTATGTGCTCAACGGCGCGAAGATGTGGATCTCCAACGCGCCGATCGCCGATGTCTTTGTCGTCTGGGCCAAGTCGGATGCGCATGACGGCGCGATCCGGGGTTTCGTTCTGGACAAGGGCATGAAGGGCCTGAGCGCGCCGAAGATCGGCGGCAAGCTCAGCCTGCGCGCCTCGATCACCGGCGAGATCGTGCTGGACAACGTCGAGGTCGGCGAGGACGCGCTGCTGCCGCATGTGTCGGGCCTCAAGGGTCCCTTCGGCTGCCTCAACCGCGCGCGCTATGGCATTGCCTGGGGCGTGATGGGCGCGGCGGAGGATTGCTGGTTCCAGGCGCGCCAGTACGGGCTGGACCGCAAGCAGTTCAACAAGCCGCTGGCCGGCACTCAGCTGTACCAGAAGAAGCTGGCGGACATGCAGACCGAGATCACGCTTGGCCTCCAGGCCGCGCTGCGGGTCGGGCGGCTGTTCGACGAAGCCAAGGCCGCGCCGGAGATGGTGTCGCTGATCAAGCGCAACAACTGCGGCAAGGCGCTGGATATCGCGCGCACTGCGCGGGACATGCACGGCGGCAACGGCATCCAGATCGAATACAAGGTGATGCGCCACGCCGCGAACCTTGAGACGGTGAACACCTACGAGGGGACGCATGACGTCCACGCCCTGATCCTGGGCCGCGCCCAGACCGGGCTGCAGGCGTTCTTCTGATGTCGCCTTCGGCGAGAGTATTTCTGGAAAGATGAAGAGGGGCCTTTCGGGGGCCCTTTTCCGTCAGGCGTGCATCGTCGCCGCTGACAACAGCTGTTGCGTATAGGGGTGGCTCGGCGCGTCGAAGATCTGCTCTGCCGTGCCGATTTCCACCACATCGCCCTGTTTCATCACCATCACGCGGTGCGACATGGCGCGAACCACGTTGAGATCGTGGCTGATAAACAGGTAGGCCAGCCCGTATTTCTTTTGCAGATCACGCAGCAGATCGACGATCTGCACCTGCACCGTCATGTCCAGCGCGGAGGTCGGTTCGTCCAGCACCACCAGCTTCGGCCGCAGGATCATGGCGCGGGCGATGGCGATACGCTGACGCTGGCCGCCGGAGAATTCATGCGGGTAGCGGTCCATGGTCACCGGGTCCAGCCCGACCTCTGTCATCACCTCCGCCACCAGATCGCGCACCGGTTTATCGGAGGGCAGTTTGTGCACCGTCAGCCCCTCCGCGATGATCTGCATCGCCGTCATCCGGGGGGAGAGGGAGCCGAAGGGATCCTGGAAGACGATCTGCATCTCCGAGCGTTTGTTGCGCAATTCGCGGGTGGACCAGGCGTGCACGTCTTCGCCGTTGAACTGCACCTGACCTTCGGAGCGGATCAGCCGCATGATCGCCAGGGCCAGGGTCGTCTTGCCCGAGCCCGATTCGCCCACGATGCCGAGGGTTTCGCCCGCGCGGACCTGGATCGTCGCCTCGTTCACGGCTTTCACATGGCCGACGGTGCGCTTGAAGAGGCCGCGCTGGATCGGGAACCAGATGCGCAGCTTGTCGGTTTCGGCCACCACGGGGGCGTCCGCGGCCGCCGGGTCGGGGGAGCCTGCGGCATGGGCGGCGAGGAGCGTCTGCGTGTAGGGGTGCTGCGGGTTGTCGAAGATCGCCTTTGTCTCGCCGGTCTCGACGATCTCGCCGTCCTTCATCACGCAGACCCTATCGGCGATGCGGCGCACGATGTTCAGGTCGTGGGTGATGAAGAGCATCCCCATCCCCTCGCTCGCCTTCAGTTCGGCCAGCAGGTCGAGGATCTGCGCCTGGATCGTGACGTCGAGCGCGGTGGTCGGTTCGTCCGCGATCAGCAGCTCGGGCCGGTTGGCGAGCGCCATGGCGATCATCACGCGCTGCCGCTGCCCGCCCGACAGCTGATGCGGATAGGAGCCGAGGCGGCTTTCGGGGTCGCGGATGCCGACCCTGGTCAGCAGTTCGACGATCCGTTGGCGCACCGCGTCGCCGCGCAGGCCTTGGTGCAGTTCGATCGACTCCGCCAGCTGTTTTTCCAGCGTGTGGAGCGGGTTGAGCGAGGTCATCGGCTCCTGGAAGATGAAGGAGATGTCGTTGCCCCGGACCTGGCGCAGCCGGGCGCGGGAGACGCCGATCATCTCCTGCCCCTTGAAGGTGACCGACCCTTCGACCTGCGCATTGTCGCCCAGGAGCTGCACGGTCGAGAGGGCGGAGACGGATTTGCCAGAGCCGGATTCACCGACCAGCGCGACGGTTTCCCCCTTGTCGACCTGGAAGGAGACGCCCTTGACCGCCGGGATCAACTGGCCGTCCTGTTTGAAGGAGACCTTGAGGTTTTTCACATCCAGCATCATTGGAACGTCTTCCTCGGGTCAAAGGCATCGCGCACCCCTTCGAAGATGAAGACCAGCAGCGACAGCATCAGGGCGAAGACGAAGAAGGCGGTGAAGCCAAGCCAGGGCGCCTGAAGGTTCTGTTTGGCCTGAAGGGTCATCTCGCCCAAGGACGGAGCCGAGGAGGGCAGCCCGTAGCCCAGGAAGTCGAGCGAGGCGAGCGCGCCGATCGTGCCGGTCACGATGAAGGGCAGCATGGTGAGGGTCGCGACCATGGCGTTCGGCAGCATGTGGCGGAACATGATGGTCATGTTCGACACGCCGAGCGCACGGGCGGCGCGGACGTATTCGAGGTTGCGCGCGCGTAGGAATTCCGCGCGCACCACGCCGACAAGGGCCGTCCAGCCGAAGGCGATCATGAGGAAGACCAGGAGCCAGAAGCCCCGCCCGAGGATCGCGAAGAGAATGATGATGACGTAAAGCTGCGGCACGCCCTGCCAGATCTCGATGATCCGCTGGAAGATCAGGTCCAAAAGCCCGCCGAAGAACCCCTGGATCGCCCCCGCGAAAATGCCGATGAGCGAGGCGCAGGTGGTGACCAGGATGGTGAAGAGGATCGACAGGCGGAAGCCGTAGATCGCCCGGGCCAGCACATCGCGTTTGGTGTCGTCGGTGCCCAGCAGGTTGTAGCCGCGCTGATCCTCCGGCAGCAGGCCCCAGTGGCTTTCGCCATCCTCGCCCACGTAGCTGCCCAGCACATTCGGCGGCAGAGGGGCGGCGCCCGACAGCTCCACCGGGGTGTCGTAGGAATAGGGGATGATGGGCCAGAGCGACCAGCCCTTCTGGATCTCCTCGCCCTCGATCACGCCGTCCTGGGCGTCCTCGAAATAGCCTTCTGGATCATCGAAACACAGGTCCAGCCCGCCGGTTTCGATCAGGCATTTGACCTCCGGATCGCGATAGATCGCCTCTGTCCGGAAATCCCCGCCAAAGGTGGTTTCGGGATAGAATTTGAATACCGGGAAATAATATTCGCCCTGGTACTTCACCAGCATCGGTTTGTCGTTGGCGATGAATTCGGCGAACAGCGACAGGCCGAAGAGAATGGCAAAGATCACCAGCGACCAGTAGGCGCGCCCGTTGCGGCGGAAGTTGCGCCAGCGGCGCTGGTTGAGCGGCGAGAGATAGCCCTGCTTGCCCGCAATCGTTGCCCCGGGCTCCCCCCCCAAACGCCCTGTCAGCCAGAGCGAATTGTGGTCCTCGTAGCCCGCCTCGGGTTCGGGCGCACGCCCGCGATCCGGGCGGCCGGTCGGGTTTCGGCTGTTGCCGTCGTCGATCGGGTCCTTGTCGGACATGTCAGCCCTCCCGCCGCTCAAAGTCGATGCGCGGATCGACGAAGACATACATCAGGTCGGACAGGATGCCGACGACCAGCCCGATCAGGCCGAAGACGAAGAGCGAGCCGAAGATGATCGGATAATCCCGCGCCACTGCGGCCTCGTAACCGAGCCGCCCCAGCCCTTCGAGAGAGAAGAGCGTTTCGATGATGATCGACCCGCCGAAGAAGACGCCGATGAAGACCGCCGGGAAGCCCGCGATGACGATCAGCATGGCATTGCGGAAGACATGGCCATAGAGGACCCGGCGTTCCGACAGGCCCTTGGCCCGCGCGGTCATCACGTAGTGTTTCTTGATCTCGTCAAGGAAGCTGTTCTTGGTCAGCAGGGTCAGCGTCGCGAAGGAGGAGATGGTCGAGGCCAGAACCGGCAGGGTGATGTGCCAGATGTAATCCTTGATCTGGCCCAGAAGCGTCAGCTGATCGAAATTGTCCGAGGTCAGGCCGCGCAGCGGGAAGATCCGCCAGTAGGAGCCGCCGGCAAAAAGCACCAGCAGCAGGATCGCGAAGAGGAACCCGGGGATCGCATAGGCCGCGATGATCAACCCGGAGGTCCATGTGTCAAACCGCGAGCCGTCGCGCACCGCCTTGCGGATGCCGAGCGGGATGGAAATGAGATAGGCTATCAGCGTCGACCAGAGGCCAAGCGAGATCGAGACCGGCAGGCGTTCGATCACCAGGTCGATGACGTCGGCCTTGCGGAAATAGCTCTCGCCGAAATCCAGCGTCAGATAGTTGCCCATCATGACGAGGAAGCGTTCGACCGGGGGCTTGTCGAAGCCGAACTCCCGCTCCAGCTGTTCGATGAATTCGGGCGGCAGGCCCCGCGCCCCGGCATAGGCCTCGTTCGCGGCGGCGCCGGTATTGCTTTCCAGCCCCATATCGCTTCCCGACCCGGCGAAGGAGCCGAAGACATCCCCCTGCCCCTGCTGCTGCGCGATGATCTGCTCGATCGGGCCGCCCGGCACGAATTGCACAAGGGCGAAGTTGATCACCATGATCCCCAGAAGAGTCGGGATCACCAGCAGAAGGCGTCGAAGAATATAAGCTCCCATGGGGGCGGCTTACCTCAAGGCCCCGGCGGCTTTCAACTCCGCTTCCCTCTCGGCGTCGGCCCACCAGAAATCCATCTGGCCCACGGCGAAGGGGGGCATTTCCTCCGGGTGGCGGTACATGTCGAAATAGGCCAGCCAGTTGTCCGCCTTGTAATAGGCGGGGGCCATGAAGAATTCATGCCGCAGAACCCGGTCCAGCGCGGTCAGGGCGGCGGTTTCGGTTTCCGTCTCCTCGGCCTCCAGCGCTGTCTGGATCAGCGCATCGACCAGCGGGCTGGCAAGGCCGGCGGGGTTGAACAGGCTGACATCCGCGTTCTCGGATCCGTAGAGCTGATAAAGACCCGTGCCCGCTCCGACAAAGGTCCGGTAGCCGGAGAAGAGGATGTCGTAATCCCGTTCGCGCTGCCGCAGGGTGTACTGGCTGGGGTCGACCTTTTGCATTTCCGCCCGGACGCCCATCTGCTGCAGGTTCTGGACATAGGTCTGCACCATGCTTTCCAGGGTCGGCGAGCCGGAGGAATTGATCGGGATGACGATATCCAGCGTCTCGCCCGCGTCGTTCCGGCGCACCCCGTCCGATCCGACAGCCCAGCCCGCCTCGTCCAGCAGCTTCATCGCCGCGCGCAGGTTGCCGCGGTCCAGCACCCGGGTCGGCGAACTGGAATGCGCCATGCGCGCCGGTTCGGTCAGCACGGCCTCGGGCACCAGATCGCCCAGGGATTTCAGGATCTCCAGCTCGCGCCCCTCGGGCAAGCCCTTGGCCTCCTGCACGGTGTCCTGAAAGAAGGAGTGGCGCTGCTCAAAGAGGCCGAACTGCAGGCTCTCGTTCGTCCATTCGAAGTTGTAGCCCAGGGCCAGCGCCTCGCGCACGCGCTTGTCCTGCAGCACCTCGCGGCCAAGGTTGAAGACAAAGCCGACGTTGGTCGGGGGGTTGCCGTCGGGGATCGACTCCAGCTTCACATGGCCCTTGTCGACGGCCGGGAAATTGTATCCCGTCGCCCATTGCTTGGAATTCGTTTCCTCGCGGAAGGTGTATTCGCCCGCCTTGAAGGCCTCGAAGGCGGCGGTTTCATCGGCGAAATATTCCACCCGGATCTCGTCGTAGTTATGGCGACCGGTGTTGATAGGCAGGTCCTTGCCCCAATACTCCGGGTTCCGCTTGTAGGTGATGCGGCGGTTGATGTCGTAGCTGTCAATCACGTAGGGGCCGGAGCCGGGCGAGGTTTCCATCCGCGGCTCGTCCAGACGGGCGCCGGTTTCCTCGAACCACTTCTTCGACCAGACCGAGACGCCGCCCGCCTGGTCGATCAGCGACCGGCGCGGGATGTCTTCGGCAAAGGTGAATTTCACCGTGTAATCGTCGATCACCTCGGCCCCGGTGATCCGCTGGCTGACCGCGCGGGCGTAGGAGGGCAGCCCCTGTTCCAGCAGCAACTCGTGAGAGAAGACCACGTCATGCGCGGTCACGGGCGTGCCGTCGGAGAACTTGGCATCCTTGCGCATGTGGAAGATGACCCAGGTCTTGCCCTCGTCATATTCCAGGCTTTCGCACAGCAGGCAGTATTGCGACCCGTATTCATCGGCCGGCGCATTCGGATCCAGCAGCGATTCATACATCATCGAGGACAGCGCCCCGGCCCGGCCCTTGCGGCTGTAGGGGTTCATGCTGTCGAAGGTGCCGGAGGCGTCGATGGCAAAGGTGCCGCCCTTGGGCGCATCCGGGTTCACATAGGCCATCCGCTCGAACCCCGGGGGGTAGTCCAGCTCGCCATAGTAGTTGAAGCCGTGGGACTTGATGATGGCCTCGCCCTTGGTCATCTCGCCGTGGCTTTCGCCCCGCGCCAGGGTCGCCCCGGCGGCGACGATCAGCACGCCAAGCGCCAGCGCCCCCGCCTGCCTGAAAGGCCGGGTCCGGGCGATGGTGTGACTGTGACTGCGGGAAGCTGCGCGGCGCATTCGGTTCTCCTGTAATCGGATGCAAGGCTGTCCTTGTCGAAATAGGCTACTTGTCCGCCGTGACCATGTTCAAGTTGAGAATGCGTGAAACCTGCGTGAAGACCCCCTCACGCAAAGGAAAAGGGCCGCGGTCCATCGACCGCGGCCCTCTGGTAATCCGTCCGGTGTCCCCTCAGCCGCCGAGCGACTGGAGATAGGCGACCAGGTTGGCGCGGTCCTCTGCCTTCTTGAGGCCGGAGAAGGACATCTTCGTGCCCGGCGCCGCACCTTTGGGGTTTTCCAGGAAGGCGTTCAGGTTTTCCGGTGTCCAGGTTTCGAAGACAGCGGCCATCGCACCGGAGTAGGAGTAGCCGTCCACAGCGCCCACGGCCCGGTCCACCACACCGTCGAGGTGCGGGCCGGTCGCGTTGGAGCCGTCGATTTTGTGGCAGGCCTTGCACTTGCCAAAGACCTTGGAGCCGTCGTCGACATTGGCGCTGGCCAGAAGCGTCGCGAAATCCGGGCCCTCTTCCTCGGCCGCGCCGGCATCTTCCGACTCGCCCGTGTCGATCACATAGGCCTGCGCATGATCTTCGCCATGGCCCCCGCCGGTGGCGTAGAGCGTTTCGGCAACCCAGTTGCCCAGCAAGAAAATCAGGAGCGCGCCGCACAGCGCCCCGCCAGCCTTGGTGATGGTCATGGTATCGAACATAAGATGCCGCGTCCCTGATGTTTCGTCACTTGTTCGGCGCGTATCTATATGCTTCCCCTCCCCCTACGCAAGGTGTACTTACCGCGACCATTCGCCCGATCCCCCGGGCGCGGAAGGAAAGAGCATGTCGAAACCGCTGATCGCGTTCCAGGGCGAACTTGGCGCCTATTCCCACGAAGCATGCCGCGAGGCCCGCCCGGATCACGATCCGCTGCCCTGCCGCACCTTCGAGGAATGCATCGACGCGGTGCTGGACGGCACGGCGGAACTGGCCATGCTGCCAGTGGAAAATTCGACCTACGGCCGGGTTGCCGACATCCATTCGCTGCTGCCCAAAAGCGGGTTGCACATCATTGACGAAGCCTTCGTGCGCGTCCGCATCAGCCTGATGGCCCTGCCCGGCGTCAAGCTGAAGGACATCGGCAAGGTCCGCGCGCATCTGGTCCTGATCCCGCAGGCGGCGGAATTTCTGAAAAAACATGCGATCAAGGCCGAAAGTGCCGCCGACAGCGCGGGCGCGGCGCTGGAGCTGTCGGAAAGCGGCCACCGCGATGAGGGCGTCCTGGCCAGCGAAATCGCGGCGGAGATCCACGGGCTGAACGTCCTGGCCCGCGACATCGAGGATCACGGCCACAACACCACCCGTTTCCTCGTCATGTCGCGCGAACCTAACCACAAGCGCCGGGGCGGCGACGACGGCATGATCACCACCTTCGTCTTCGAGGTCCGAAATATCCCCGCCGCGTTGTATAAGGCCATGGGCGGCTTTGCGACCAACGGCGTGAACATGACCAAGCTGGAAAGCTACATGGTCGGCGGCCGCTTCACCGCGACGCAGTTCTACGCCGATATCGAGGGGCACCCGGAGGATCCGAACGTCAAGCTGGCCTTTGAGGAGCTGCGCTTCTTCACCTCGATGTTCGAGATACTGGGCGTCTACCCGGCCGCCGCCCAAAGGCACTGACCCCCGGGCTCAGGCCCAAAGTCAGGCCCGCGCGGCCTTTGCGTAGCCCTCGCTCAGATCCTTGGCATAGTCCGCCACGCGGGCCGAGAACCGCCGTTCGATCGTGCCCTTCGCCAGCTTCATCGACTGGACCAGCACCCGGGCCGACAGGGTCTTGGGCTTCACGTCGATACTGATCCGCATCCGGGTCTTTCTGGGCGAGAGTTCGATCAGTTCGACATCGCAGAAGACGGAGACCCCGCTGCTCTTGGCCGCAGCGGCAAGGTGCGTGGGCGCTTCGTAATCCTCCAGGTCGATCTGGAATTCGCGGGTCTTGCCGCGGAAGGGGAAGCTGGCTTCCCAGCACATGCCGGGGCCGCGCAGATCCTGCGTATCCACCCGCCGCACCTTGGCCCCCCGCCGCATGGCCGCGCGTTCGAAACTGGCGAAATCCGTCACCTGATCAAAGACATGACCGATCGGCGCGTCGACGTCGCTGCGCGTGGAGAATTTCATGATACCTGCCCTTTATCCGTTTTCCTGCCCGCACCCGGCCCCTCGGGTGACCCTCGCAGACAATCTACAAGGAAATCTCAATCAAGTGTATCCGCAACCCAGTTCCGGATGAGGAATTCGGCAATCGCGCCCTGCCGCAGCGGGCGGATATCGGGATGGGTGCCTGCCAGCACATCCACCATATCCTCGCGCGAGACCCACATCGCCCCGTCAAGCTCCTTCGGGTCGATGACGATGTCGCGGCCCGTCGCCTCGCCCCAGCAGCCGAACATCAGCGAGTTCGGGAAGGCCCAGGGCTGGCTCGACAGGTACTCTACCGGCCCGACGGGCACCCGGGTTTCCTCCATCACCTCGCGGCGCACCGCGGCCTCGATCGTCTCGCCCGGCTCGACAAAGCCGGCCAGCAGCGACCACATCCGGTCGGGCCAGCCGGGCGAACGGCCCAGCAACAGGTCGTTGCCATGGGTGACCAGCATGATCACCACCGGGTCCGTGCGCGGGAAATGCTGTCCGCCGCAACTGGGGCAGGTGCGCTGCCAGCCGGCCATGCTCACCTCGCTCGGCTTGCCGCAGCGGGAGCAGAACTGATGCGTGGCATGCCAGCTGTAGAGCGCCCGGGCCGAGGCGGCGAGTTCCGCATCCCGCCGGTTCAGCCGCCCCATCACCCCGCGCAGATCGCCGAAATGATAGGCGTCCTCCACCTCAGGGTGTTTCGGCAGGGGGGCCTGTTGCGGACGGCCGGGTCCCATGTCCGCGACCGCATCCGGCGGATTCCATTCGGAGATGTCCTGCGCAAAGACCAGACCCTCCGCCTCGCGGCCCAGCAGGACCGGCAGCTTGTCCCGCCCCTGCAGCACCGGATGATCCATCGGCAGACGGGCCAGCGCATTTTCCCCCGCCATCAGCAAGAAGCCGCGCCACAGAAGCAGACAGTCCGAGGTCGGATCGCGGCGCGCGGCCTGCAGCACCTCTTCCTGGTCGCGCAGCTCCGCCGCACGGTCCAGCCCCGATCCCCCGAATGTCACCTCTTCCGCATGGCGCATGATCCGCCGCCTCCCTCTCGTGTCATCCGGGGGAACCTGCCCCGGGACCGCCGCCAGCGCAATGCCCTTCGCCCGCCGCCGTCCCGGCGCCGCATCGCGTCGCGGATGACGCAAGATCAGGTCGTGACGGGCGCGAACTGTAGCGCAACTGTCATGGTAAGATGACACCGTCCCCCCCGATAGAATCAGGAGAAGACCATGACCCCCAAGTCCCCCATCACTTTGTCCCGCCGACATTTTCTTGCCGGAACCGCAGGCGCGTCCCTCATCGCGCTGCACCCCTTCTCGGCCCGCGCGGCGGGCAGCCAGGTGCACCTGCGGATCATGGAAACCACGGACCTGCACGTCCATGTCTTCCCCTACAACTACTATTCGGACCGCGAGGACGACACCGTCGGCCTGGCCCGGACCGCCGCCCATATCGCCGACATCCGGGCGGAGGCGTCAAACTCGATGCTGATCGACAACGGCGACTTCCTGCAGGGCAACCCCATGGGCGACTACATCGCCTATGAGCGGGGCATGAAGGAGGGCGACATGCACCCGGTGATCGCGGCGATGAACACGCTTGGCTTCGACGCCTCGACCCTTGGCAACCACGAATTCAACTACGGTCTGAGCTTTCTGGAGAAATCGCTGGCCGGTGCGACCTTCCCCGTTGTCTCGGCCAATATCGCCAAGACAAAGGGCGCCGATCCGACCAAGGACGAGACCCTGCTGAAACCCTATGTCCTGCTGGACCGCGTGGTCACGGATGGCGACGGTGTCGAACATCCGATCAAGGTTGGCATCATCGGCTTCGTGCCGCCGCAGGTCATGAACTGGGACCGCAAGCACCTGGAAGGCAATGTCGAGGCGCGGGATATCGTCGAGACCGCCAAGGCCTGGGTGCCCCAGATGAAGGAAGCGGGGGCCGACATCATCATCGCGCTCTCGCACTCCGGCATCGGGTCGGCGAAGGCCGAAGACGGGATGGAAAACGCCTCCGTCCCGCTGGCGGAGGTCGAGGGAATCGACGCGCTGATGACCGGCCATTCGCATCTGGTCTTTCCTTCGGCCAAATACGCCGATTACGCCGGTGTCGACGCCGAGAAGGGCACGATCCACGGTAAGCCCGCCGTCATGGGCGGTTTCTGGGGGTCGCACCTGGGCGTGATCGACCTGATGCTGGAGAAGGACGGGTCGGAATGGCGCGTGCTGATGCATGAGGCCGCCACCCGCCCGATCTCCAAGCGGAACGAGGACCGGTCGATCACCGCCCTGGTCGAGAGCGTGCCGACCGTCCTGGCCGCCGTGCAGAAAGAGCATGAGGAGACGCTGAACTACGTGCGCACCGCCGTCGGCAACACCGACACGCCGCTGCACTCTTATTTCGCGCTGGTGGCCGACGACCCCTCGGTCCAGGTCGTGACCAATGCGCAGAAGTGGTACATCGAAGAGATGATGAAGGGCACCGAATGGGAAGCCCTGCCGATCCTTTCGGCCGGGGCGCCCTTCAAGGCCGGGGGCCGGGGTGGTCCGGAGTATTACACCGAAGTGCCGGTCGGCCCGGTCGCGATCAAGAACGTCGCCGACCTTTACCTCTACCCCAACACGATCCGCGCCGTGAAGATCAACGGCGCGCAGCTGCGTGGCTGGCTCGATCGCTCGGCCGGCATGTTCAACCAGGTGGAGCCCGGCGCGACCGATGCGGTGCTGCTGAACCCCGAGTTCCCGTCCTACAACTTCGACGTCATGGATGGGGTGAGCTACAAGATCGACCTCTCCAAACCGATGATGTTCAACCGCGACGGCGAGAAGATCAGCGACGAGAGCCGGATCGTGGACCTGATGTTCGACGGCAAGCCGGTGACCGACGACATGGATTTCGTCGTGGCCACCAACAATTACCGGGCCTCCGGCGGCGGGGCCTTCCCCGGGGCCATGGGCGACACGGTGATCTTTGAAGGGCCGGACACCAACCGCGACATCATCGTCCGCTACATCGTCGAGAAGGGCACGATCAGCCCGGCCGCCGACGGCAACTGGACCTTTGCGCCGATGGACGGCACCACGGTGCTGTTCGAAACCGGGCCGGGCGGCAAGCAATATGCCGGGTCCGTGCCGGGGGTGACGATCGAGCCTGCGGGCGAGGGTGAGGGCGGCTTCGCGCTCTATCGCATTACGCTGTAACGGCGCGCGGGCGGAGCGGTTGCGCCTGCCTGCGGCGCGAGTATTTTTGGAAAGATGAAGCAGGGGGCGCGCGTCGCCCCCTGTCGTTTTGAAGGAGGAATGCGATGCGGGTCTATCTGTCCGGCGAAATTCACACCGCCTGGCGCGACGAGATCGAGGCAGCCTGCGAGGGGCTGAACGTGGTCTTTGACGCGCCGGTGACCGATCACGCGGCCAGCGACGATTGCGGTGTCGCGATCCTGGGCGCGGAGCCCGACAAGTTCTGGCACGACCACAAGGGCGCCAAGGTCAACGCCATCCGCACCCGCAACGCCATCGAGGTGGCGGATGTGGTCGTCGTGCGGTTTGGCGAGAAGTACAAACAGTGGAACGCGGCCTTTGACGCGGGCTATGCCGCAGCGCTTGGCAAGTCGCTGATCGTGATGCACGGGGCCGACCATCAGCACGCGCTGAAGGAGGTCGATGCTGCGGCGCTGGCGGTGACCGAAACGCCGCAGCAGGTGGCGGATATCCTGCGCTATGTGCTGACAGGACAGCTGCCAGGCTGAGGATCAGCCGTTGCGGTCGGGGATGTTCTTGCCCTTCTCTACCGCGGGGCGGGCGTAGAACCGTTCGATCCAGGCGGGCACGTTCTTGAGGTCGTTGTATCCGACGACATCCTTCGCGCCGTAGAACCCGAGCGCGTTGATCCAGGGGCAGAGCGCGATATCGGCGATGGAATAGTTGCCCGCGATCCACTCCTTGCCCTCCAGCTCGCCGTCCAGCACGGCCAGCAGGCGCTTGGCCTCGTTGATGTAACGCTCGCGCGGGCGGGGGTCTTCGATATCCGCCCCGGCGAATTTGTAGAAGAAGCCGAGCTGGCCGAACATCGGCCCCACTCCGCCCATCTGGAACATCAGCCACTGGATGATCCGGGCCCGGTCTGTGGCGTTGGTGCCCAGGAACTTGCCTGACTTTTCAGCTAGATAGATCAGGATAGCCCCGCTTTCAAACAGGCCGATCGGCGCGCCATCCGGCCCGTTCGGGTCGATGATCGCGGGGATCTTGTTGTTGGGGTTGAGCGAGAGGAACTCGGGGCTTTTCACATCCGCATCCGACAGGGTGACGAGATGCGGCTCATAAGCCAGCCCGGTTTCTTCGAGCATGATCGAGGCCTTCACCCCGTTCGGTGTCGGGAAGGCATAAAGCTGGATGACCGAGGGGTCCTTGGCGGGCCAGCGTTTGGTGATCGGGAAATCATCGGGGAACATGGGTAAACTCCTGTTGGACTGGGGGAAGCTTACCCTTGGGGCACCTTAGAAAACAGTCCTGCTTCTGCGCGCATTCATGGTATTGGACATGCACGGACGCACAAAGCGCCGCGGTAACGAACAGGTAAGGGACAAGCAAGCAATGCTGAGTGAATTCAAGGCCTTCATAGCCAAGGGCAATGTCATGGACATGGCTGTTGGTATCATCATCGGCGCGGCCTTCACGGCCATCGTGAAATCCATGGTTGATGACCTGATCAACCCGATTGTCGGCCTCTTTACCGGCGGCGTCGATTTCACCAACAACTTCGTGGTGCTCTCCGGCGATGCGTCGACCTACGAAAGTCTGGAGGCCGCGCGCGAGGCCGGGGCGGCGGTTTTTGCCTATGGCTCCTTCATCATGGCGGTCTTCAACTTCCTGATCATCGCCTTCGTGGTCTTCATGCTGGTGCGCTACGTCAACAAGGTGAAATCGCAGATGGAAAAACCCAAGGACGTTCCGGCGGAGGAGGCCCCGGCAGGCCCGACCGAACTGGACGTCCTGCTGGAGATCCGCGATTCACTGAAATCCGGCAGCTGACCGGGAATAGCCGCAGGATCCTCTCGCCATGAGGCGGGTTTGTCGAATATCCTTCCGGCCAGACCACGGCCGGGAGGACCCCGATGACCCTTGATGATATCGACCGCAAGATCCTGCGCGTGATCCAGAAGAAGGGCCGGATTTCCAACGCCGACCTGAGCGAGAAGGTCGCCCTCTCGCCCTCCGCCTGTCACCGCCGGGTGCAGCGGCTGGAGGCCGAGGGGATCGTGAAGGATTACGTGGCGCTCTTGGATGCGCGCAAGATCGGCCTGCCTTCCACCATCTTTGTCGAGATCAAGCTGCAGGGCCAGGCGGATGAGATCCTCGACGCTTTCGAGGCGGAGGTGAAGCGCGTGCCAGAGATCCTGGAATGCCACCTGATGGCCGGGACCGCCGACTACATCCTCAAGGTCGTGGCCGACAGCACCGAGGATTTCGCCCGCATCCACCGCCAGCACCTCAGCCGCCTGCCCGGCGTACAGCAGATGCAGTCTAGCTTTGCCCTGCGCACGGTCTTCAAGACCACCGCGCTTCCGGTCTAGGTTGGGGCTGGGAGGACTGTCATGGAGTGGGATTTCATCATCGTGGGCGCGGGAAGCGCCGGGGGGGTTCTGGCCAAACGGCTGGCCGAGGCCGGGTTCCGCACCCTGATCCTGGAGGCCGGAGGGCGGGACAATTACCACTGGGTCCATATCCCCATGGGTTACCTCTACTGCATCGGCAACCCGCGCACCGACTGGATGTACCGCACCGCCGAAGAGCCGGGGCTGAACGGCCGCGCGATCCTTTATCCGCGCGGCAAGGTGCTGGGCGGCTGTTCCTCGATCAACGGGATGCTCTACCTGCGGGGTCAGGCGGCGGATTACGACGGCTGGCGACAGATGGGGCTGACCGGATGGGGCTGGGACGATGTGCTGCCCTTCTTCAAAAAGTCCGAGGATTACGTCGAGGGCCCGTCGGAGGCGCATGGCGTAGGCGGCGAATGGCGGGTGGAGAACCAGCGGCTGCATTGGGATCTGCTGGATGACTGGATTTCGGCGGCGGAACAGGCAGGGGTGCCCCGGACGGATGACTTCAACACCGGGGATAACGAGGGCGTCGGCTATTTCCGGGTGAACCAGCGCGGCGGCTGGCGGATGAACACCGCGAAGGCCTTCCTCCGGACCTATTCCGGCCCGAACCTGCGGGTGGAGACCCATGCCCACACAACCCGCCTGCTGATGGAGGGGCGCCGGGTGACCGGCGTGGAATACCGGCGCAACGGTCAGCTGCATCAGGTTACTGCGCGGCGCGAGGTGATCCTGTCGGCGGGGGCGGTGAATTCGCCACAGATCCTGCAACTCTCCGGCCTTGGCCCGGCGGAGCTGCTGCGGGAGCATGGGATCGAGGTCGTGGCGGACATGCCCGAGATCGGCGGCAACCTGCAGGATCACCTGCAACTGCGCTGTGCATGGCGGCTGACCGGGGCGAAGACGCTCAACACCCTGGCCAATACGCTGTTTGGCAAGATGCGGATCGGGATGGATTACACTTTTCGTCGGCGGGGGCCGATGTCGATGGCGCCCTCGCAACTGGGGGCCTTCACCCGGTCGCGCCCGGATGTCGCCACGCCGGATCTGGAATACCACGTGCAGCCCCTGTCGCTGGAGGCATTCGGCCAGCCACTGCACCGGTATCCGGCGATCACCGCCTCGGTCTGCAACCTGCGGCCCGAGAGCCGGGGGCGGGTCGATATCGCCTCCGCCGATCCGGGGGAGGCGCCGCGCATCGCCCCCAACTATCTGTCAACCGAAGGGGACCGGCGCACCGCCATCGACGCGATCCGACAGGTGCGGGACATCATGGCCCAGCCTGCCCTCGCCCATTACCAGCCGCAGGAGATGAAGCCGGGCATCACCGCGCAGAGCGATGCGGAGCTGGCCCAGGCCGCCGGCGACATCGGCACGACGATCTTCCATCCCACAGGGACGGTGCGCATGGGCACGGATGAGGCCGCGCCGCTGGACCCGACGCTCAGGATGCGGGGGATCGACGGGTTGCGGGTGGTCGATGCCTCTGTCATGCCGAGGATCACCAGCGGCAACACCAACGCGCCCACCATCATGATCGCCGAAAAAGCCGCCGATCTGATCACGAGAGAGCACCGCCCATGATCGCCATCGCCTATTTCTCCGGCTCCGGCGCCATCGCCCGCAGCACCACGCTGATCGCGGACGCCGCGCAGCAGGCCGGGCAGGAGGTCGCGATGATCGACGTCATGGAAATGACGGCGGAGGACTGGGCGACGCTGGAACGGGCCGATGCGATCCTCTTTGGCACGCCCACCTACATGGGCGGGCCGGCGGCGGGGTTCAAAGCCTTCATGGATGCGACCGGCGACGACATCTGGCTGGACCGGAAATGGCGCGACAAGATCGCGGCGGCGTTCACCGCCGGGGTCAACACCGCAGGCGACAAGCTGGCCGCGCTGCAATCGCTCAATGTCTTTGCCATGCAGCACGGCATGATCTGGGTCGGGCAGGAGGTCATCGGCGCCCCCGTCTTCAAGGAGAACGAGGGGCTGAACCTCTCGGGCACCTTCCTGGGCCTCGCCGTCAATGCCAATACCAAGGGGCTGACCGAGGGCTGCGAAGCCTCTGCCGCGCTCTTTGGCAAACGCCTGGCAGAGGCCACGACCCGCTGGATGGTCAGGAATACCTGACCCCCAAAGCCTTTCATGACAGGATAGTTCATTCGGCCCCCGCGGCGCCGTCCGCTAAAGTCATTCCCAGACGTTCACGACCCGCATCTCAAACACCAGCCGGATCCGCCAGACCCGCGGGACCGGAGGGACCCCGGTTTGCCGTTCACCGGCACCGAATTGAAAGGATTGACATAATGGCACGTATTACCATCCGCCGCACCATCACCGCCCTCGCCGCTGCCGTCACCCTGACGGCGGCCCTCGTCGGCAACACCGCCCAGGCCACCAACTGGCACGGGTCCCGGTTCCTCCAGGTCTATTCCATGGCCTATGTCGACGACGCCCGCGCCAAGGCCTGGCAGATGAAGAAGAAGGGCTTTGGCCACGCCGCGATCTTCCGCGCTGCCAACGGCTATTACGCGGTTGTTGCGGGCAAGGTGCCGCACGGCAAGGAGCACGTGGTGAAGGAGCTGAAGCACTGGGGCAAGATCCCGCAAGACAGTTTCCTTACCTCGGGCAAAGCCTATGTCGAGGAGATCAGCCTGCACACGCCGCGCGACCATCGCTCCCACGGCCATGTCTCCGGATACACACCGACCCCGCCGCGCCATGTTTCGACCCGCCACGGTCATCATAAGGTCATCGTCTACAGCTATTGATCTGTCCCGAGGCAGGGCATCCCGATCATCAGGCGCACAAGACCCTGACAGAGCAGCAAGGCCGGAGCGACTGTCCCCGCTCCGGCCTTTCACCTGTCAGGCCGCGGCCACCGGACCAGTCTCTGGGCCCGCCATCTCCAGCCGGAACTTCAGGAACCGCGCCTCGTCGATCTCCATCTCGCCCGTGGCAACCGCGCCCAGGCGGTTCAACGCACCCAGCAGGGCAATCTCCATCCCGCGACCTCGGTCAGGCGCAGGAACCGGATATCGGATTTTCGGGACACGACGTTATGGGACACGGGCGGACCTCCTGACAAAAACAAACCCCCGGGGCCAGGCCACGGGGGTCGCTTGAACTTGCGTTCGTCAAAGCCCTCAGAGAAGACCTTCGCGTTGCGCTTTTTTGCGTGCCAGCTTGCGGGCACGGCGGATCGCTTCGGCTTTCTCGCGCGCTTTCTTGACGGACGGTTTCTCGAAATGTTGCTTGAGCTTCATTTCACGGAACACGCCTTCGCGCTGGAGCTTTTTCTTCAGGGCACGGAGCGCCTGATCGACATTGTTGTCGCGAACACTAACCTGCATGTGGTTGTCACCACCTTCCTAGTTTGAGTTGCGTAAGTTGCAGGAGGTGGCCGTATAGCCAGTTTTGCCCTATCTGTCCAGTAACGGATGCCGCACGGAGGCCGATATGACCGAAACCCAGGACAAGTTGATCGACGCGATCCTCATGCATGTGGTCTTTGACGGCTGGTCGGAGGAGGCCTTTCAGGCTGCGCTGGCCGATACTGGCGTTGATCCGGTGGTGGCCCGGGGGCTTTTCCCGCGCGGCGCCCGGGATCTGGCCCGCGCCTGGCATGATCGGGGCGATGACCGCATGGCAGAGGCCTTTGCCGCCGCCGACCTCAGCGAAATGCGCTATTCCGAAAAGGTCGCTTATGCCGTCCGACTGCGAATCGAGGCGATCGAGGACAAGGAGGCGCTGCGCCGCGCGACCGCACAGAACATCCTGCCCCTTAACGCGCCGGAGGGGGCCAAAATGCTCTGGCAGACCGCCGACAGGATCTGGACCGCGCTTGGCGACACGTCGGAGGATTACAACTGGTACACCAAGCGGATGACCCTGTCGGGCGTGATCGGCTCCACCCTGCTCTTCTGGCTGGGCGATGACAGCTATGACAATGCCGCGACATGGGAATTTCTGGACCGGCGCATCGCCGATGTGATGCAGTTCGAAAAGGTGAAGGCCAAGGTCACGAACGGCCCGCTCGGCCGCGTTCTGACCGCCCCTGGCTCGCTGCTGAACATGATCCGTGCGCCGCGTCGGCGCGACGACCTGCCCGGGCGCAGCCACTGACCCGGTAGACATTCCCCCCGCCGCGCCGGATAGTCCACCTGATCCAAGGAGGACCCCATGACCGATATGCGCGCGATCGAAATCACCACCCCCGGCGGGCCGGAGGTTCTGAAACCGACCACCCGCCCGCGACCCGACCCCAAGGCCGGGCAGGTCGTGATCAAGGTCGCCTATGCCGGGGTGAACCGCCCCGACGCCCTGCAACGCGCGGGCAACTACGCGCCGCCGCCAGATGCCTCCGATCTGCCGGGGCTGGAGGCCTCTGGCGAGGTGGTCGAGGTTGGCGAGGGGGTCAGCTGGCCCAGGGTCGGCGATCAGGTCTGCGCCCTGCTGCCCGGTGGCGGCTATGCGGAATATGTGGCCACCCCGGCCGCCCACTGCCTGCCGATTCCCAAGGGCATGGGCCTGAAGGAGGCCGCCTGCCTGCCCGAGACCTATTTCACCGTCTGGACCAACGTTTTCATGCGCGGCGGGTTAAAAGCTGGGGAGCGGTTCCTGGTCCACGGCGGCTCCTCGGGCATCGGGACGACCGCGATACAGCTGGCCAATGCCTTTGGCGCGCGGGTCTTCGCCACCGCCGGCAACGCCGAGAAATGCGCCAAATGCGAGGAACTGGGCGCCGAACGCGCGATCAACTACCGCGAGGAGGATTTCGTCAAGGTCCTGAAGGCAGAGGGCGGCGCCAACCTGATCCTCGACATGGTCGGCGGCGATTACATCCCGCGCGATGTCGCCTGTCTGGCGCTGGAGGGGCGGCTGGTCTTTATCGCCTTCCTCGGGGGGCCCAAGTCGGAGCTGAACTTCGCCCAGGTCATGGCCAAACGCCTGACCCTGACGGGATCGACCCTGCGCCCGCAATCCGATGCCGCCAAGGCCGAGATCGCCGAGGGGCTGCGCGAGAACGTCTGGCCACTGCTGGATACGGGCCGGATTGCGCCGGTGATGGACAGCGAGTTTCCTTTCGAGGAGGCCGCGAAGGCCCATGCCCGGATGGAGACCTCGGAGCATATCGGCAAGATCGTTTTGCAGGTGGCGGGGTGATGGGTGCCGAGCACCCATCCTACGCTCTAACCCTTGCCTTGGGATCGGGCTTTTCCCCGTAGGATAGGTGCTATGCACCCATCGTCACACCAAACCCCACCCGTAGGATGGGTGCTCCGCACCCATCTCACCCCGCACTCTATCCCGCCTCCGCCGCCCAATCCGGCAACGCCCCGCCGGTCAGGATCACCGCGCCGAGCCGCCCCAGCTCGTCCGAGTTCTTGGCCGCACGCCCGCACCCGCCTATCGCCGTGAACACCCGGTCCGACAGCGCCTTGAGATGCGGCAGCTGGTTGGGCGTGTAACTGGTCACGCAGGTCACGACATGGCGCCCCGCGATCTCCAGCCCCGGCATCCGGTCGCGGATCATTCCCTCAATCAGATCCCCAGCGCCCGGCGTCCCTTCCGACCGGAACCATTGCTTTACCGCCGCCGTATCGGACAGCAACACATCCTCCGGATCATAGCCCAGCTTGAGGTACATCCGCCCGTCGGGATAGCGGATCGGCGGCAGGAGATAGGGGTTGTCCCGCTCCGGGTCCTGCCAGATGAGCGAGGGCATAGCGCGCAGACGCTCCGCCTCCGCCGCCTCCAGAGCGAAGAGCGCGACGGTCCGGCCATAGACCTCCATCGGCAGGGCATCCCCGATCAGCGCCTCGGAGAATCCGCCGGTGGCCAGCAGCACACGATCGAACACAAGGCTTCGGCTGTCGGTCCTGACGGCAACATTCTGTGCGCCCTCGTCAAAGCCCGTCACCTCTTCGGCCAGATGAACCGCCCCCTGCGACACGGCGATCCGGATCTGTGCCTGCACCAGCGCGCGGGGCGAGATATGGCCAGCGCCCATGGCCTCGAACCGGCCGATGGACCCCTCGGGGAACGCGAAGAAGGGGAAGCGGTCGCGCAGCGCCGCGCCGTCGATCCTTTCGCAGGACAGGGCATCGCGTGCCGCAACCTCGTCAATCGCGCGCATTTTCTCCGATCCCTCCGGTCCGGCCATCAGGCAGCCGACCTCGGAATAGAACCGCAGGCCCGAGGCGCGCTCGATCTCGCCGTATCGGCCGATGGCCGCGCGGGAGGCCCGCGACCAGAAGGGCATCGGATCCAGCCCCCGCGTGATCCGCCCCTCGTCATAATGCGAGGCAAAGACGCCCTCGTGCCCAGCAATATCCTCCGGCTCGCCCGGCCCGATCAGGGTCACGTCCTGCCCCGCCGCCGCCAGGTGCCGCGCCGCGGCCGATCCGATCATCCCCGCGCCGATCACCGCGTATTTCATGGGGTGCCTCCATCAATGCCGCCAACGGTGGTGCAGATGGAACACAAAGGAAAGGGCGAAGTGGCGACGCGCGGGACCGCAAATCAAAAGCGCGGACCGATTGGCCCGCGCTTTCATCATCCCCAAGACGCGTCAGCTCAGGGCTGCTCGTCCTCGTCGTCGTCGGAACTGTTGGGCAGATTGAAGAAGCTGTCCGCATCCACGAGGTTCTCGTCGTCTTCTTCCGTCTCATCGTCATCGTTGAGCGAGAAGGTTTCCAGCCCCTCGATCGCCGTCGGAATGCGCGGCTCCGCTTCCATGCCGAGCGACTGCTCGGTCGAGAGCAGCTTGCGGCGGTCGTCATCGGAAATGGCCTCGCCATCGGCGGCCTTCTTGGCAGCGGCCTTCTGCACGGCGGTGTCCAACTCGGTCTGTTTGCACAGGCCCAGGGCGACCGGGTCGATCGGCTGCATGTTGGCGATGTTCCAGTGGGTCCGCTCGCGGATCGACTGGATCGTCGGCTTGGTGGTGCCGACCAGCTTGGAGATCTGGCCGTCGCTGAGTTCCGGGTGGAATTTCACCAGCCAGAGAATCGCATTCGGCCGGTCCTGCCGCTTGGAAAGCGGGGTGTAGCGCGGCCCGCGGCGCTTTTCCTCGCCCACGGCGGCGGGGTTGAACTTCAGCGACAGTTTGAACAGCGGGTCCTTCTCGGCCTTGTCGATGTCTTCCTGGGTCAGCTGATTGTTCGCGATCGGGTCGAATCCCTTGACCCCTGCCGCGACGTCGCCGTCCGCAATCCCCTGAACTTCCAGTTCATGCATGCCGGTGAAATCGGCGATCTGCTTGAAGGTGATGGTCGTGTTGTCCACCAGCCAGACGGCGGTGGCCTTGGCCATGATCGGTTTGCCCATCTCGTGTCTCCTTCTCGAATCCAATGGCCCGGACAAGGCTTTCCCGTCGCCTGCCGGGACAGGCGGCACCTTGCGGTGCGGGTTTCCGTTGTCGGGGAACTTGGCGGCTATATAGTGCGCCGAAACGCATATGGAAAGAGTGAAGATGTTAAGACGGTTCGCCGCCCTCCTGCTGCTCTGCCTCGCCCTGCCCGCGCAGGCGGAGGGCGAGAAACCGGGGGATTACGACTATCTCCTGCTCTCGCTCAGCTGGTCCCCGACCTGGTGTTCCCTGACCGGAGACGCGCGCAACTCGCCGCAATGTGAGGACGACAAGGCCTTTGGCTGGGTGCTGCACGGGCTCTGGCCGCAATATGAGGACGGCTATCCCTCCTACTGTCACAGCCCCAAACGCCCGCCGTCCCGCGCGATGACGGCAGAGATGGCCGATATCATGGGCGCGCCCGGCGTCGCCTGGCACCAGTGGAAGAAACACGGCACCTGCACCGGTCTGGAGGCGGCGCAATACTTTGCGCTGATGCGGCTGGCCTATGGCAAGATCACCCGGCCCGAGGCGCTGCGATCCCTGAACCGGGACGTGCGCCTGCCCGCGAGCGTGGTGGAGGAGGCCTTTCTGGAGGCCAATCCGGGGCTGAAGCGGGAGGAGATCACCATCACCTGCAAACAGGGCCGGATTCAGGAGGCGCGGATCTGCCTGGATACGGAGCTGAAACCACGCCGTTGTGGCGCTGACGTGATCCGGGATTGTCGGATGGCGGATGCTTTGCTGGAAGCGGTGCGATAGCTGTGGCGGAACTGGGGGCGCTGCCCCTGCGACAAAGCAGGCTTTGTCGCTACCCCGGAGTATTTGGGGAAAGATGAAGGTCAGATCTCCTTGCGCGCCCGCAGCGCGGCGGTGATCGTGCCGTCGTCGAGGTAGTCAAGCTCTCCCCCGATCGGAACCCCCTGCGCCAGCGAGGTCAGGCGGACCCGGCCCTCCAGCTGATCGGCGATGTAATGCGCGGTGGTCTGGCCGTCGACCGTGGCGTTGAGGGCGAGGATCACCTCACTGATCCCCTCCTCCGACACCCGGTCGATCAGCCGGGGGATGCGCAATTCGTCCGGGCCGACGGCATCGAGGGCGGAGAGCGTCCCGCCCAGCACGTGGTAGCGTCCCCTGAAGACGGCAGAGCGCTCCATCGCCCAGAGGTCCGCGACATCCTCGACCACGCAGAGCTCTCCGGTGGCGCGCTTCTCGCTCTGGCAGATGTCGCAGAGCTGCTCGGACCCGATATTGCCGCAGTTCACGCATTGCCGGACCGAGGCCGCGACGTGATGCATGAGATCGGCCAGCGGCGTCAGCAGCAGTTCCTTCTTGCGGATCATGTGCAGCACCGCGCGCCGGGCCGAGCGTGGCCCGAGCCCCGGAAGCCGCGCCATCATGTCGATCAGCGCGTCGATGTCGCGGCTGGCGCTCACCCTTGCCTCAGAACGGCATCTTGAAATCGGCGGGCAGGCCCAGGCTTTCGGTGATCTTGCCCATCTCTTCCTGATTGGCGGCCTGCGCCTTCTGCTGCGCATCCTTGATCGCGGCGAGGATCAGGTCCTCGACCACCTCTTTCTCGTCCGCATTGAAGATCGACGGGTCGATATCCAGCGACTTCAGTTCGCCCTTGTAGGTGGCCACGGCCTTGACGAGGCCCGCGCCGGACTGCCCCTCGACCGTCATGCGGTCCATCTCTTCCTGCAGCGCGACGACCTTGGTCTGCAGCTCCTGCGCGGATTTCAGCATTTTGGCCATGTCGCCCATGCCGCCCAAACCTTTGAACATCTTTGTCTCCACCTGTCTCGTTTGTTGTCCGGTATATCGCAATCGTGCCCGGCCGGGGCAAGGGCGCGACCTGTCTCTTTTGGCGTCGCCCTCGGGCTTGACCCGGGGATCTCTGGCCAAGGTCGCACCCGGCTGTCAGCAGATCCTCGGGTCAAGCCCGAGGATGACCAATGCCACTGCCCCGCCCCTCACTCTTCCTCGAACGGGTCCCACTCGTCCTCGACCTCGGCCAGAGCCTCGCTCGCGGCGGCGGCGGCGGCTTCCTCCGGGGTGCGGATCGCGGTGATCCGGGCCTTGGGAAAGGCCGCCATTACCGCCTGCACCATCGGATGCGCCCCGGCCTCTTTCCGCAGGGCCAGCTCCTTCGCATCCCGCTTCTCGGCGATGGTTTCGGCCCCGCCCTCCGCCGTGACAATCACCGCCCATCTGTTGCCGGTCCAGCCCTGCAACCGGCTGCCCAGCTTTTGCGCCAGATCGCGCGGCGCGTCGTCGGTCGGGACAAACTCGATCCGCCCGGGCCGGTAGCTGACGAGTTGCACACAGGTCTCCACCTCCACCAGCAGCTTCACGTCCCGGTTGGTGCGGATCAGTTCCACCACATGATCAAAGGTCGGATAGCGCGCCAGGGCCTCCTCCGGCTCCGTCGCCAGCTGCGCCACGGGGCCATGGACGCGGCCCCCCGGCGCAGGCGCGCCGCGGGCCGTGGTCGCCCCGCCCGACGCTCCACCCGGCGCCGCACCCGCCGTGGCCCCGCCGCCGCCCGGCGGTCCCGGCGGCACCGGCTGATCCTTCAGCCTGCGCACCAGGTCCTCGGGCGAGGGCAGTTCGGCCACATGGGTCAGCCGGATCACCGCCATCTCCGCCGCCATCATCGCATTGGGCGCGGCCGAGACCTCGTCCAGCGCCTTGAGCAGCATCTGCCACATCCGGGTTAGTGCTCGCATCGGCAGACGTCCGGCCAGGTCGGTGCCCCGGGCCCGTTCGGAGGGCGAGATTGTCGGATCCTCCGCCGCGTCGGGCGTGATCTTGACCACGGAAATCCAATGGGTGATCTCGGCCAGATCGCGCAGCACGGCCAGCGGGTCGGCCCCTTCGGCATATTGGCCCGACAGTTCCGTCAGCGCAGCCGCGGCATCGCCCCGCATCACCATCTCGAAGAGGTCGAGCACCCGCCCACGGTCCGCCAGCCCCAGCATGGCGCGCACCTGGTCGACGGTCGTTTCGCCCGCCCCGTGTGAAATCGCCTGATCCAGCAGCGAGGTCGCGTCCCGCGCCGATCCCTCCGCCGCCCGGGTGATCAGCGCCAGCGCATCCTCGGCAATCTCCGCGCCCTCGGACCCGGCGATCCGGCGCAGCATCTCGATCATCACCTCCGGCTCGATCCGGCGCAGGTCGAACCGCTGACAGCGCGACAGCACCGTCACCGGGACCTTGCGGATTTCCGTCGTGGCGAAGATGAACTTCACGTGTTCCGGCGGCTCCTCCAGCGTCTTGAGCAACGCGTTGAACGCATTGACCGAGAGCATGTGAACCTCGTCGATGATGTAGATCTTGTAGCGTGCCGAAGCCGCCCGGTAATGCACCGAATCGATGATCTCGCGGATGTCACCGACCCCGGTGTTCGACGCGGCGTCCATCTCCATCACGTCGACGTGGCGGCCTTCCATGATCGCCTTGCAGTGTTCGCACTGGCCGCAGGGGTCGGTTGTCGGCCCGCCCTGCCCGTCCGGCCCGATGCAGTTCATCCCCTTGGCGATGATCCGGGCCGTGGTGGTCTTCCCGGTGCCGCGGATACCGGTCATGATGAAGGCCTGCGCGATGCGGTCCGCCGCAAAGGCATTCTTCAGGGTCCGCACCATGGCGTCCTGGCCGACAAGGTCGGCGAAGGTTTCGGGCCGGTATTTCCGGGCCAGGACCTGATAGGCGGGTTTGGCGTCGCTCATGTGTGCCTCGGGATTCTCTGTCCACCGAAACTAAGGCCGGTAGCCGCCAGCGTCCACAGGCCTTTCCGGAGATCGTCGCCTGGGGTACAAATCATCGCGTGGGTACGGGAGTGTGCGCGATGCGGTTACGGGGTGTGAGGCGCAGTTCCAACATCGAAGACCGGCGCAGGGCCGGGGGTCGCCGGGGCGGGGCGATCGGCGGTCTGGGCATCGGCGGCGTGCTGCTTGTGCTGGCCATCGGCTATTTCACCGGCCTGGACGTGACACCCCTGCTGGACGGGGAGCAGCAGCAGAGCGCCCCGCGAGAGCTGAGCCAGGCCGAAGAACAGGCGGGGGATTTCTCCGCCTCCGTCCTCGCGACGACCGAAGATGTCTGGGCGCAGATCTTCCCGGAACAAATCGGCCGAGCCTATGTGCCGCCGGTGCTGGTCCTCTTCTCCGGCCAGACCGCCAGCCCCTGTGGCGGGGCCTCCGGCGCGACCGGCCCCTTCTACTGCCCCTCCGACCGCAAGGCCTATCTGGACACGCAGTTCTTTGCGACCCTGGCGCAACGCCTTGGCGCACGCGGGGATTTCGCTGCCGCCTATGTCATCGCCCATGAGGTCGCGCATCATGTGCAGAACCAGCTGGGCATCCTCGGTCAGGTCCATCAGGCCCGCCAAAGCGCCACCCAGGCCGAGGCCAATGCCCTGACCGTGCGGCTGGAGCTTCAGGCGGATTGCCTGTCGGGTGTCTGGGCGGCGCATGTCGAGGGGCTGCTGGAGCCGGGCGATATCGAAGAGGCGTTGAACGCCGCCCGCCAGATCGGCGACGACACGCTGCAACGCAACGCGGGCCGCATCCCGCAGCCGCATACCTTCACCCATGGCACATCGGACCAGCGCGCCAGATGGTTCGCCCGGGGCTACGAGAGCGGCCAAATCGACGCCTGCGACACCTTCGGGGCGCGCCAGCTATGACCGCGCACCGCCTGACCGTCACGCTCCTGATCCTCTGGGCCCTGGTCTGGGTCGGCTCCTTCGCCCTGCCCTACATGCTCGCCCCGACGGGGGACGGGTTCACCCGGGGGCTGAACCGGCTGATGGCCTTCTTCGGCCTGCAGATCGGGGCGGGGGCCATCGGGCTGCTGCTGGTCTTCATCCGGCCCGCGACGGGGCGGATCAGATGGCTGGCCCTGCTGCCGACGGGGATGGCGGGGCTGCTGATCGCCGCCCTCGTCGGGGTGATCGCCTGGGCGCAACTGTCAAAGCCGCCCCATGTCCCCGATCGCCCAGCCAAACCCGCCTCCCAGGCCATCCAGCCGCCGACAACGGCGCCCGCCGACGGCTCGGAGTAAGTCCGGAGTGGCGACAGAGTGACCGCGGACCGGGATCACTCCGGGTCGCCCCGTTTCCAGCGCCCCCGCGCCGCGCCCTGATTGTACATCTTCTGCAACCCCTTACGCCGCGCCCGACCCTCGGCGATGGTTTCGGAATTGATCTGATCCTCGCGCAGCAACTTCTTCCAGCGCCGCACCCGATCCTCGTCCAGCCGCCCCTCCGCAACCGCCCGGGCCACGGCACAGCCCGGCTCGCCCTCATGGGCGCAATCCCGGAACCGGCAGTCCGCGGCGAGGTCGGAGATATCCTGGAACACCTCGCCGATGCCCTCGGCCACATCGCTCAGCCCCAGTTCGCGCATGCCCGGCGTGTCGATCAGCCAGCCCCCGGCCAGGGTCCGGCGCATCTCCCGCCGGGTGGTGGTGTGGCGGCCCCGCGCATCATCCTCGCGGATCCCGGCGGTGGCCGCGCTCTCTCCGGTCAGCGCGTTCTGAAGCGTGGTCTTCCCGACACCGGACATGCCGACCAAAGCCAAGACCTGTCCGTTTCGGCACCAGGCATCCAGAGCCCGCGCCTCCTCCGGATCCCGCGCATCCAGCACCAGGGCGGTGACGAGCGGTGAAATCCGTTCCGCCGAGCGGCGGTACTCGCGCGGGTCCTCGCAAAGGTCCGCCTTGGTGAGAACGACCAGCGGCAGGCATCCCGCCTGGGTCGCGATGGCCAGATAGCGCTCGATTCGTGCCACGTTGAAATCGGCATTGCAGGAGGTGACGATGGCCAGCGTATCCACATTGGCCGCGATCAGCTGGTCCTCGCGCGCCTCGCCCGCCGCCCGCCGTTTCAGCACGGAGGCCCGGGGCAACAGCGAAGCGATACGCCCCTCCGCGAGGGTAATCCTGTCCCCGACGGCAAGCGGCTCGTCATAGAGCGGTAGATCCACCGGACCGTCAGGCGTCAACGCCTCGACCCGGTTGCGATGCACGGCGATGACACGGCCCGGGATCTCACCCTCGGCCAGCGTGTCCTGTGCCGACCATCCCAGGTCGGCGGAAGTCAGATTGTTCATTTGAGAAAGTCCCGAAGACGAACACCAAGGAAACCGCTCCGGTATCCGCAGCGGTCAGGGTCGAAACGGGCGCAGGCGCTGCTTACAGCGACCCCGCCCGGAGGATGGAAACAAGCTCCATGAAATCTCCGTCGGGTGTGGGTGAGAGGCTGGACAACGACCCAAGCGGGGCTCGTTACGGCTGCTTCCTTCCGGACCTGACCGGGTTGGCGAGGCGCTCGCCCGCGCCAACCTCTCAAGGCGGATATAGGAAACGGGGGCCGCCTTCGCAACCCCCGCCTGTCTTCCGGTCCCAAATACTTCGGAGGGACGACAAAGCCCGTTCGTCACAGGGGCAGAGCCCCGGCCCTTAACCCCTCAGCACGCCCCCCGTCGCCTTGGTGACCTTGTCGACGACCTTGGCCGAAATCGCCTCGATCTCGTCATCCTTCAGTGTCTTGTCCTGCGGCTGGATGCGCACGGTCACGGCGATGGATTTCTTGCCCTCGCCAAGCGCGCCACCGATGAATTCGTCAAAGACCCGGACATCGGCGATCATCGCCTTGTCCGCCCCGACGGCCGCATTGACCAGCGTCAGCGCCTCGACCTCCGCATCCACCACAAAGGCGAAATCGCGATCGACCGGCTGCAGGTCCTGCAGCTCCAGCGCGCCCTTGGACGCCCCCACCTTGCGCGGCAGCGGCACCTCGGCGGGCCAGATGGTGAAGCCGACGACCGGCCCCTTCACGTCCATCTCGCGCAGGATCTTCGGGTGAATTTCACCGAAGACTCCCAGTACCTTTTTCGGGCCGAGGCAGATCATCCCGTGCCGCCCGGGGTGCCACCATCCGCTGGCCCCGCGCAGGATCTGCACCTTGGCCGGCGCGCCGATGGCCGACAGCACCGCCTCCGCATCCGCCTTGGCATCGTAGAGATCAACCGCGCGCGAGGCGCCATGCACATCCTTGGGCCCGGTCTTGCCGACCGAGATGCCCGAGATCAGCAGATGCTGCTCCTCCGGCTCGCCGCCATGCCAGGCCGCGCCCAGTTCAAACAGCGCCATGTCACCCTGCCCGCGCGCCTGGTTGCGCGCCGCCGCCTGCAGCAGGCCGGGCAGCAGCGCCGGGCGCATATGGCTCATGTCCTGGCTGATCGGGTTGGCGACCATCGTCGCATCCGTCCCGCCGCCGAACAGCGCCGCGGAGGCCTGGTCGATGAAGGAATAGGTCACGCATTCATTGTAGCCAAGCGCCGCCGCGGTCCGCCGAGCCACCTGTTCGCGTTTCTGCAGCGGGGTCAGGATCGGGTCCGGCACGCCCGCTTGGGCACGCGGCAGCGGCTTCGCCTCCAGCTTGGTCAGCGACGCGATCCGCGCCACCTCCTCCACCAGATCCGCCTCGCCCAGCACGTCGGGCCGCCAGGACGGCACATGCGCCATGTCGCCCTCCATGACAAAGCCCAGCCGTTCCAATGTCGCGCGCTGTTCCTCCGCCGGGATCTCCATCCCGACGAGCGAGGAACACCGCGCCGTGTCCAGTCGGTAGGCCCGGCGCACATCCGGCACGTCGCCCGCCACGACCATTTCGCTGACCTCGCCGCCGCACAGTTCGACAATCAGCGCGCAGGCCCGGTCGAGGCCCTCCATATTGAACCCCGGGTCGATGCCGCGTTCATTGCGATAGCGCGCGTCGGAGTTGATCTTCAGCCCCCGCCCCGCATGGGCGATAGACACGAAATCCCAAAACGCCGCCTCGAGAAAGACATCCGTGGTCTCCTCGGTGCAGCCCGTCGACAGACCGCCCATGATGCCGCCGACGCTCTCCACGCCATTCTCGTCCGAGATCACCAGCGCCCCTTCCGGGATCACATAATCCTTTTCGTCCAGCCCGGTGAAAGCCTCGCCCCCGTCGGCCCGGTGCACGGTCAGCCCGCCCGCAACCTTGCCCGCGTCAAAGACATGCAGCGGCCGGTTCAGGTCATGGGTGAAAAGGTTCGTCACATCCACCAGAGCAGAGATCGGCCGCAGCCCGATGCTCTTCAGCTTCTGTTGCAGCCAGGCCGGGCTGGGCCCATTCTTGACGCCCTTGATCAGCCGCCCGGCAAAGACATGACAGCCATCCGTGGCATTATTTGCAATCGTCACCGACACCGGGCAGGCCCCGCCCGTCACGTCCAGCGTGTAGTCTGGCATAGGCTTCAGCGTGCCCAGCCCCCGCGCCGCCAGATCCCGCGCCACACCGCGCACGCCCAGGGCGTCCGGCCGGTTCGGCGTGATGGCGATCTCGATCACCGGATCGACGGCCCCGGGCCGGTTCTGCGCCAGCCAGTCCGCGAACTCCTGCCCGATCTCGCCCGAGGGCAGCTCGATGATGCCGTCATGTTCGTCCGACAGCCCCATCTCGCGTTCCGAGGCCATCATCCCGTGGCTTTCGACGCCACGGATCTTGCCGACCGAAATCGTGATATCGAGGCCGGGGATATACATGCCCGGCTTGGCCAGCACGACCGTGATCCCCTCCCGCGCATTCGGCGCGCCGCAGACGATCTGCTTCTCGCCTTCGTCGGTCTGCACCATGCAGACCCGCAGCTTGTCCGCATCGGGGTGCTGTTCGGCCTTGCTGACCTTGGCGATGGTAAAGCCCTTCAACGCCGCCGCCGGGTCTTCGACGCCCTCGACCTCGAGCCCGAGGTCGGTCAGGGTCTCGAGGATCTCATCGAGGGACGCCTCGGTCTCGAGGTGCTCTTTCAGCCAGGACAGGGTGAATTTCATCGAACTGCAATCCCCAGGTTGCCGCAATATGTTGCGTGGGGAATGGCAAAAAACCACCTCCTGTGCAAGAGAGGGGCGCGTGCACCGATCCCCGCCGTGGCGCCGAATCACGTGGCGTCAACAGCGGGAAGAGCACAATCAGGGGTTGCGCCGACGCCCCTCGGACACCCAAGACTGTTCCCGATCTCGAAACAAGCCGCCGGTTCTGGTCAAATTTTGCGCTAGAACGTGCAACAACCAATTGTCGCCCTTGCCTTGCCACACTTCTGCTGCAATTAATAAGACTTCCTCGGTCTGATTTAAGGAGTACTTTTTCATGACCAATAAACTTAAGATGCTTGGACTTGCTGCCGTGATGGCAGTGGCAAGCACGGCGGCTTCGGCTGCAACCGTGGTTTCCTCTTTCGGCTTTCTCGCGCCCACAGTGTCGGCAGGCGAAGGTTCGGCTTTGGGTGTCAACTTTTCAGCATCGGCTGGAGGTTACGACGCTATCGACGTAGACTACGGACTTACAGCCACTTCCAACTATAAAGGTGTGGCGATCGCAGGGTTCAACGAATCTACTGTTGTCGGTGGTGGAGATCCGATTGTCGTATCCTATTGGATCGATGCTGGTCCGGCCACAGTTCTGTCTTTCTCGGGCGTCCCGACATCTGATTCTGCCTTCTCGTTCTCGCTGCTCGCAGGTCAAACGCTCTATATTGGCCTCGAGGGTACACCCGCAGAAGGGGGGGTGTTTGACGTTACCGTGTCTTCCGTCCCCGTTCCCGCAGCAGGCTTCCTGCTGATCGGTGGCCTTGGCGCACTTGCGGCGACCCGTCGCCGCAAGAAGTCCTAAGCTGCTTCTTCAGGACCGATAAATCGGAAAGGGGCCCGTTTCGGGCCCCTTTTCCTTTGCTGCATCTTCCGGCAACCCTGCTCTCGGCGCCGCCCGACACGCCTCTCCTTAACCCTCTGACGCGAGCTCGCTGAAGGCTGCGCGGACGCCCTTCACAAGACATCCGCCGCAGGACACTCGTCCACCCAAACCCGCGTGGCCGTCACCTCAACCGTCGAGACGGGAGGCAACGTCATCGGTGTCGCCCATGGAAACCAGTTTGATTTCCCGGATCAGCCGCAGGGTCGGCTTGACCGCAAACAGCACCGATCCGATCAGGAACAGCCATGTGCCGGGGGTCATCAGGCTTTCATAGAAAAAGCAGATGGACCCGGCGACAAAGCACAGCGCCGCGCTGAAATCGACGAATGTGTAGGCCAGTTCGAACGCCGCATAGACGCGCCGCGTGTGATGGCTGCGTTCGCGGTTCTCATGGCGGAAGAGGCGGGAGCGGGTCATGCTGTCACCTCCGCGAGGTCCTCGATCAGTCGGAAGCGTTCGACCATGAGCATCATGGTGTCGGACCACTTACCCTGCTTTTCGAAGTAGGCACGGTACTGCGCGCGGAAGTCGTCCCGGTCACGGAATTCTCCCATATCCGCCACCAGCGCCTCGGTCACCTCGTCGAAGGGTATGGTCAGCACCTCGACCGTCTCCAAACGAACACCGGGTGAGCCGTCCCATTCCAGTGCGGTATCCTGCCGCCCGACCTCCGGCATCGGGTCCTTTCCCGGCCCGAAGTCGCTCAGTGGCGCGCAGGTCACCGTCTTCTTTCCCGCACGCACCAGCGCGAGGACCTCGTTACAGAGATCTTCGTTGTCGCCGAAGGTGAAGGTGACGCCCTGCATCACAGTCCTCTGACAAATAGAGCAAGGTTCTCAGCCCGACTGGCCGTGCCCTTGGCACGGCCAGCGCCCGTCCGCCCCCCCGGGCGGGCGCTTCGCACCCCCCCGCGGCCGGGAGCAGGCCTTTGTACGGCGCGGATCGAACCAAGCGTCAACATGCACTCAAACCCCACCCCGGATCGTCGGCACCTGCAGCGCCGGGAACCCGTAGTGCCGCAGCCACCGCAGGTCTGAATCGAAAAACGCCCGCAGATCCGGGATGCCGTATTTCAGCATCGCGATCCGGTCGATCCCCATGCCGAAGGCAAAGCCCTGCCACTGCGACGGATCAACGCCCGCGGCCTCAAGCACCTTGGGATGCACCATGCCGGAGCCCAAGACCTCCAGCCAGTCGTCGCCCTCGCCGACCTTCACCGTGCCGCCTTCCCAGGAACACTGGATGTCGATCTCGGCCGAAGGTTCCGTGAAGGGGAAGTGCGAGGCGCGGAAGCGGGTTTTCACCGGCGTGCCGAAATAGGCGGTGAAGAACTCCTCCAGCACCCATTTCAGGTTCGCCATGGAGATATCGCGGTCGATCGCCAGCCCCTCGACCTGATGGAACATCGGTGTGTGCGTCTGGTCATAGTCTGCGCGGTACACCCGGCCCGGAGAGATCGTGCGGATCGGCGCGCCCTGCGCCTGCATCGCGCGGATCTGCACCGGCGAGGTATGGGTGCGCAGCACATGCGGCGGGCGATCATCGCCCTCGGCGCGGTGCATGTAGAAGGTGTCCATCTCCGCCCGCGCCGGATGGTGCGAGGGGATGTTCAGCGCGTCGAAATTGTACCAGTCATCCTCGATCTGCGGCCCCTCGGCCACGGCGAAGCCCATATCGGCAAAGACCGCGGTGCATTCTTCCCAGACCTGGCTGACCGGGTGGATCGTGCCGACACGGCGGTCCCGCGCGGGCAGGGTCACGTCCAGCCACTCGGTCTTCAGCCGCTCGTCCAGGGCCGCATCGGCCAGGGCCACCTTCTTGGCCGCCAGGGCCGAATTGATCTCGTCCTTCAGCGCGTTCAGCGCGGGGCCAGCCACCTGCCGCTCCTCGGGCGTCATGCGGCCCAGCTCGCGCATCTTCAGGCTGATCTCGCCCTTCTTGCCAACCGCCTGCACCCGCAGCTCTTCCAGTTTGGCCTCGTCCCGGGCCTCGCCGATCGCGGTTAGATATTTGGCTTTCAGATCGTCCATCCGGGTCCCTCCGGTCATCTTCGCTCAACCTGCTACCCAAGCAGGGGCTGAGAGGCAAGGCGCGAAGCCCCGCAGCACCCCCGCGACCCCTGTAAAACCGTAACGAAGCGTCACGGCCACGCCGCAATTCCGCCGCCCGGCCTCCGACAACCCGGGGCAGAAGGAGGCCATGGGACATCGCCGCCCCGGGCGGCCCGATCCCGAAATCGCGACCACGGAACACCGACCACGAAAGGCCATGCCATGCATCTCCTCAAGACCGGACTTTTCATCATGTCCCTCACTTTCAGCACCTCGGCGCTGGCGGTTGGCACCACCACGACTGCGCCGATCCCGGCCGGGGCCGTGCAGACGGGCAGCCAGTGGATCACCACGCCGGACGGCTGCTCCTATTCGCGGACGAAGGCCCCGGGGCGGCCGGTGCAATGGATCCTGATCCTCAACCCGCACCATATCGGACAGCCGAACGCCCATCTGCGCTGCGCCCCCGTGCTGGGTGGTTAGGCGGACCCGCCGACACGCGTCATCCTCGGGCGCGACCCGCGGATCTCTCACCCAATCGCGCGCGGGATGGCAGGAGATCCTCCGGCCAAGCCGGAGGATGACGGGGCCAGCGACGGCGGCGATAATCAACCTTAGGCAGAGCCAAAGCCCCACACCTCAACCCATGCCCCGCACAAGGGGCCACATGCGTCCAATGGCTGCCCCAAATTGGCCCTGTTTTTCTGGTCGAATCCCTGGATCAGATTCAGGATCACGCCAATGCGACTGCTTGCTCAAATTGCCGATTCCCGAGGGGCCGATCGTCCCGGCGCGCTGCGCATGGTCATGTCTCTGCCCAATGCCCTGGCAAACCGGTTGCGGCGCCACCGGGCCCCGGATGTGCACTCCGCCGTTCACGCCATGACGACGGAGGAGTTGAGCCAGCGCCTGACCCTGACCGTCATCGGCGGTCATCCCGACCGGCAGGACCTGGCACATCACCTGAAGCCCTCGATCCTCGACTGGCAAACGCAGAACTGGGACAACCTCGGACAGCGGATTGCGCGGCTCGACAGTCTCCACGCCGCGCTGCCTTCGGGTGAACGTGTGGCGACCGCTCTGGGCCAGGCGCTCTTCCGCCATATCATTGGCCCCAAGGTCTGTCAGATGATCGAACGCGGCCAGTCGGTGACAACCTCCGAACTGCCGGAGCAGCTGTTCGCCCCCCTCGCCCGGGCCCTGGCCAAGTCGGACACACAGCCCGCGCTGCATTTCCTGGCGGCCCAGTTCAACCTGGAAACCGGATGGGCCCGGCGCGGCAACGATTTCACCGAATTCGCGCTCGAAGATGCGATCTTCTCGGCCCAGGCGCGGTTCCGGGTGGCACGCACCATCCTCGATCACATCGCCTCCCGCGCGCCGCATTCGGCCTATTTCTCGGAACTCGACTACCGCGTCCGCGCCGCCGAGGGCACGACCGAGGACGAGTTGAACCGCGCCGCCCTGCGCTGGACCCGCACCGATCCCAAATCGCTCACCCCCTATGCCGTGCACGGTCAACACCTCCTGCCGCGGTGGTACGGCGAGGAGACATCTCTCGACACCTATGCCTGCAAGGTCTGGTCGAAAACCAATGAGACGCTCGGCGCCGCGGCCTATTCCGCCTGCTACCTCTCCGCGATGGAGGCCGACCCCGCGGTCCTGCTCGACTACGATCCCAAGACCTTTCGGATCGGCCTGATCGACATGATGCAGCAGAGCGAGGATCCGGATGTCACCTGCAACGCCATCCTGCGCGCCCTCTATGAGGTCAGCACCGAAGGTTTCGGGATCGACGGACGCGAAACCATTGCCCTGCGCCGCGCCCGCAAGGAGTTGCGCGACACCTTCTGCTATCTCGCCCGCAACACCCTAGGCCCGGTCATGCCCGATGCCTGGGGCCGCGGCTGGTCCGAAACGCGCATCCTCCGCGCCTTGGCGGAAGCTTTCGAAGACGACATCGCCAGCGGACGCCACATCGCCATCGGCCTCGACGGCGCGGTGGTGGGCGAGGCGGCCTGAGGTTACTCTCCATCAGATGGTGCACCGGTCTGGAACGGCCAGATGCGCGTTGCGCCATGCCCCTCTCTGCCCAACCCGGGACGGGCGAACAGGGGATATGGCCTTGTGCGCCAGACCCGGTTGCCAGTAATCGACACCGGTAAGGCGCCAATCGCGGCACGGGTCCGGACCCGGTTGGCGCATCACGGCGACCGAGGCCCGGCAAAGGACACAAGGCATGTACATCGGCGAACTTGCCCGACGGACAGGCGTAACCCGCAAGGCGATACGGCACTATGAGTCGCTTGGGATCCTGCCGGAGCCGAAGCGGAAGGGAAGCTATCGCGTCTACGATCAGGACGATGAGAAATTGCTGTGCGTCATCACCGAAGCACAGAAACTGGGGTTCAGCCTGCGCGAAATCCGCGAGATTTCGACGACGCAAAATTGCTCTCGCATGTTGCCCGTCGACAAGGTTCTGCAGATGATCGAAAGCAAACGCGCCGAGCTTCGAACCGCGATTGCCGATGCACAAAGGCTCGACCGCGACCTTGCCGCATTGACCGACCGCCTGGGATCCATGCACGAGACAACCGACGCCGAATACCCCGTTGACTCGTCCCCTAGGGGCAAGGTGTAGCGTTTCGCCTTCGACACCACCACGGAGGCACCATGCTCGATCCACTCAATACGCTCAGCCAGCGACTTTCACGCCAAAGCCGGGCCGCGACCATATGTGTCGGGCTTGCAATAACGATCGCGGGGTTCTGGCTGTTCAACGCATCACCCGCACCCTTCTCGCACCCCGTATTGCTTGAGCAGACAGGCGTCGGATTGCTGGATCTGCTGCCCTACTACACCTTCGCCGAAGCCTATCAGCATCTGTCCACCCTGGGCGCAGAGGGGCGTCGGGCCTACCTGCTCTTCCTGGCCGTCGATTACCTGTTCATCCTCGTCTATTCCCTGACCGCCGCCTGGCTCATCTCGGCACTTGTCCGCCGCGCCTTCGGGGCGCGCACCAATAGGATGCGGCTGAACCTGGCACCATTGGCCATCGGGCTTTGCGATGTCGTGGAAAACAGCTGCAACCTCGCCCAGCTCCTGGCCTTTCCCGCCGCGCTGCCACCTGTCGGCGCTCTGGCGGGTATCGCCACGCTTTCCAAACACGGCGCAACGCTCCTCGTTCTTGGTCTGATGGTCGTGTTGACTGTGCAGGGATTTCGGGCGCGCCGGAATGGCCAGATGGCGGGCTGAGACACCGCGCCAGCCCGGGCACGCGGTGACCCCAAAAGCGCCCGGCTCGCCCCCCCCAAACACAGAAAAAGGCCGCCCCTTTCAGGACGGCCCCGAACTCAAATCCGATCCGGTGGATCAGGCCAGTGCGGACTTCGCCTTGTCCACGATGGCACCGAAGGCATCGGGCTCGTGCACGGCCAGATCGGCCAGAACCTTGCGGTCCACTTCGATCCCGGCCAGCGACAGCCCGTTGATGAAGCGGGAGTACGTCAGCGCCTCGTCATGGGCCCGGACGGCCGCGTTGATCCGCTGGATCCACAGCGAGCGGAAGTTCCGCTTGCGGTTCTTGCGGTCGCGGGTTGCATACTGGTTGGCCTTGTCGACCGCCTGGGTCGCGACCTTGAAGGTGGTGGAGCGGCGGCCGTAGTAGCCTTTCGCTGCCTTCAGGACCTTCTTGTGACGTGCGTGGGTGACGGTTCCGCCTTTAACGCGAGACATGTTCTATCCTCCTATCAGCGGTCGTAAGGCATCATCGACTTGATGATGCGTGCATCGGGCTCCGACAGGGTCGTCGTGCCGCGTGCGTCGCGGATGAACTTGTTGCTGCGCTTGATCATACCATGGCGCTTGCCAGCCTGGCCGGTGATCACCTTGCCGGTGGCAGAAATCTTGAACCGCTTCTTGCAGCTCGATTTCGTCTTCATCTTGGGCATTTCCGTCTCCTTGGTCTTGAACGGGTATTGACGCGACTCGGTATGCCACTTGAACCGGCCGCGCGGATGAGCGGGCCGTATAGGGCCGCAGAGCCAGCAAGGCAAGAGGAAATCGGTCGCAGCGTCACCTTGACCGGAAAGGGCTGCGGGGCTGGATCACCCTGGCCACGGTCGTCGGGAGGCGGTGGCGGGCCCCGCCGGATCGTCAGGCGTCAGGGGATCACCCGCGCCAGCACGCGGAAGATCACATGCGGCACCTCGCTCAGCGCCATCGGCTGCGGACGGACGGACCAGCCAAAGGCAAAGACCCCCGCACCAGCCAGCACCACCGCCAGCGCGACCAGCGGCCGCCGTCCCTCCGCAAAGGCCGCCACCGCCGAGGGGATCGCCAGGACTAGCAGGACCAGCCCCGCCACCATGATCAGGTCGCTATCCATCGGCTATCCTGTCTCTCCTCGGGCTATCCTCTGGCCCTACTCCGGATCCGAGGCGAAGATCAGCCGCTCCTCGCAGGGGGCGACCCGCAGGATGTTGGTCGAGCCGGGGACGTTGAAGGGCACACCGGCCATGACCAGGATCTGATCCGCCTCCGTCGCGAAACCGTGGCTGCGCGCCGTCCGGGCCGCATTGACCACCGCCTGCTTGAACCGCGACAGTTCCGCCGTCATGTAGCAGTTCACCCCCCAGCTCAGCGTCAGCTTGCGCGCCGTGCCACGCAGCGGGGTCAGCGCCAGGATCGGCACCTTCGGCCGCTCTCGCGAGGTCAGCAGCGCCGTCGTCCCGCCGTGGGTGAAGGTGCAGATCGCGGCAATCTCGGTCGTCTCGGCGATCTCTCGCGCGGCGGCGACAATGCCGTCCGCCACGGTGGAGCGCACCACCCGGCGCGAGGCCTCGATCACATCGCGATAAGTGGGGTCCGTCTCGACCTCCCGCGCGACGGCATCCATGGTGCGCACCGCCTCTGCCGGGTACTGGCCGGCGGCCGATTCCGCCGACAGCATCACCGCATCGGTGCCCTCGTAGATCGCCGCCGCCACATCCGACACCTCCGCCCGGGTCGGCATGGGGCTCTCGATCATCGATTCCAGCATCTGAGTCGCCACGATCACCGGCTTCGCCGCCGACCGGCACTTCCGCACCAGCTGTTTCTGGATCGGCGGCACGTTCTGCACCGGCAGTTCCACCCCCAGATCGCCGCGCGCCACCATGATCCCGTCCGACACCGCCAGGATATCGTCAAAGGCCTTCACCGCCGCGGGCTTCTCGATCTTCGACAGGATCGCGGCGCGGCCACCGGCCAGCTTGCGCGCCTCCTGCACATCTTCCGGGCGCTGTACGAAACTCAGCGCCAGCCAGTCCACCCCCAGCTGACAGACGAACTCCAGATCCGCCCGGTCCTTTTCGGACAGCGCCGCCAGCGGCAGCACCACATCGGGCACGTTGACCCCCTTGCGGTTGGAAATCGTTCCGCCCGCAATGACCTCGCAATCGGCAAAATCCGGGCCACAGGACGTCACCCGCAACCGGATCTTGCCGTCGTTGACCAGCAGGTTCGCCCCCTTGTCCAGCACCGCGAAAATCTCCGGATGCGGCAGGGTCACGCGGGTCGCATCGCCCGGACGATCCTCCAGATCCAGCCGGAAGGCGGCGCCCTCCTCCAGTTCCTCCGCCTCATTGGCGAAGACGCCGACGCGCAACTTCGGCCCCTGCAGGTCGGCCAGGATGGCGATGGTGCTCTCCAGCTCGCGCTCGACCTCGCGGATAATGCGGTGTCTTTCGCGGATCTCGTCATGCCTGCCGTGGCTCATATTCAGACGGAAGACGTCCGCGCCGCACTCGTGCAGCTTGCGGATCATCTCGTAATCCGAGGAGGACGGCCCCAGGGTCGCCACGATTTTTGTATTGCGCTGCCGTCTCATCCGGGTCCCCTGCTGCGCCGGTCAACCGGCTGTCATGTGAACGCTATCAATCCGCTGCAACGATTGCCACACGAAGTGACGCCCGCATGACATTCCCGGACAATTGACCAAATCCGCGCCGCCTGTCAGCCTGCCCGGCAAGCAACCGGAAAGGGACCATGATGGACCGCCAGACCCAGATCGAAATCGAAGCCGCCGCCTTTCGCACCCTGCGCAATCACCTGATGGTGGAGCGTCCGGACGTACAGAACATCGACATGATGAACCTCGCGGGCTTCTGCCGGAACTGTCTCTCGCGCTGGATGCAAGAGGCCGCCAACGACCGCGGCTTCGAGATGACGAAGGACCAGGCGCGGGAGGTCTTCTACGGCATGCCCTACGACGACTGGAAAGCGCAGAACCAGACCGAAGCCTCGCCGGAGAAACAGGCCGAATTCGACCAGGCCTTCGCCGAAAACGTGCTGAAGAAGCTCTGAGCGCCCTCCGGATCGAGCCGCGCCATCGACAGGCCGCGGCGCGGCGATCCGACGGTCCTTCGGCAGCCCTTTATTCCGGCCGCTTTGGCGCGACCTGCGCGCGAGGCGAACATGTCAGCCAAATCGACGGGCCAAGGGGGCGGCTTGGCGATGGTGCGGCGGCCTTCGGCCTTGGTCCCGCACCACGTGCACCACACCACCCACACGCACCGAAAAAAAGAAAACCCCGGGCGCGGACGCCCGGGGCAGGTTCAAGCTGATGGGAGGAGCTATCAGCCTTTGGCGAATTCCGGATAGGCTTCCATGCCCAGTTCCGCGGTGTCGAGACCGTTGATCTCGTCCTCTTCGGACACCCGGATGCCCATGACCATCTTCAGGATGAACCAGACGATGGCGGACATGACGACCGTTGCGCCACCGATCACGATGATGCCGTAGATCTGGGTGCCGAGCGATGCGTCGCCGTTGGAGAAGACGACCGCGATGGTGCCCCAGATGCCGCAGATCAGGTGAACCGGGATCGCACCGACGACATCATCGATCTTCAGCTTGTCGAGCATCGGAACCGTCAGGACCACGATGATACCGCCGATCGCACCGATGATGGTTGCACCACCAAGGGACGGCGCCAGAGGTTCAGCCGTGATCGAGACGAGACCGGCCAGCGCGCCGTTCAGCACCATGGTGAGGTCCGGCTTCTTGTAGAGGATCTGCGACAGGATCAGCGCCGCAACCGCACCACCGGCAGCCGCCGTGTTGGTGTTGGAGAAGATGCGCGACACGTCAGCAACGTCACCGACAGAGCCCATGGCCAGCTGCGACCCGCCGTTGAACCCGAACCAGCCGAGCCACAGGATGAACGTACCCAGAGTGGCGAGCGACAGGTTGGAGCCCGGCATCGGATGCACCTTGCCGTCCTTGAACTTGCCAAGGCGCGGGCCAAGGATGATCGCACCGGTCAGAGCGGCCCAGCCACCCACGGAGTGCACGATCGTCGAACCGGCGAAGTCGGAGAAGCCTGCCTCGCTGATGAAGCCGCCGCCCCAGGTCCAGGATGCGGTCAGCGGATAGATGATGGACGTCAGGATGATCGTGAAGATCAGGAACGGCCACAGCTTAATCCGCTCTGCCAGCGTACCGGACACGATGGACGCGGTTGCCGCACAGAACATCAGCTGGAAGAAGAAGTCGGACCCGGTGGAGGCATAGCCGTAGTCGTCGGCCGCATCCGCAGTCACGCCGACAGCTTCAAGAACACCAGGGCCCCAGACGCCGGACAGCACGCCCTCGATCGACCAGGTGCCGAGCGGGTACATCAGGTTGTAGCCGATCAGGTAGTAGAAGATCGACGCCAGACCGAACAGCGCGACGTTCTTGGTCAGCTGCATGGTGACGTTCTTGGACCGCACCAGGCCCGCTTCCAGCATTGCAAAGCCGCAGGCCATGAAGAAGACGAGGAAACCGCCGACCAGGAACAGCAGCGAGTTCAGGATGAACACGGTATCCGTGGACGGGTTGGTTCCCGGAACGGGGCCGTCCTGTGCAAGGCCGAGGCTCGGCGCGGCGATCATCGCAGCGGCAAGGCCCAGTTTCGTGAGAGTTTTCATTGTTACTTCCTTTCCCTGTCCGCAGCTGTCAAAGCGCGTCCGCGTTGGTTTCCCCGGTCCGCACACGAACCGCCTGCTGGATATCCAGAACAAAGATCTTGCCGTCGCCGATTTTCCCGGTCTTGGCAGTGTTGGTGATTGTCTCGACGACCTGGTCGGCCATTTCTGTCGACACCGCGATCTCGAGCTTGATCTTCGGTACGAAGTTCACAGCGTATTCCGCGCCGCGATAGATTTCGGTATGGCCGGACTGAGAGCCGAAGCCCTTGATCTCCGTCACCATCATACCGCGCACGCCGATCTCGGTCAGCGCTTCGCGGACCTCCTCCAGCTTGAACGGCTTGATTGTCGCAATGATGAGTTTCACTGAGTTTTCCCTTCCGTATCTCGGGGCGCGAACCCCGCCTTTGGCACGGAAAGATAAGACCGCCGCATCCCCGAACCGGAAGCGAAGGGGGGGAAAGAAGGTGATTATTTCCCCCGCATTTGCACAATTTTTCACCATCCTCGCCATTCCGCACAATTTTTGGGCGACATCATAACGGTCTTTTGCTGCCAAACTTCTCAACATTCCCGCTCCGACGGCGTATATCGGGGCGCAAGGACAAGAACCCGGGCAGCACCGCATGAGTGATTCAGGACGTCGCAAACCACCGCTGGTGGCCGATCGCCGCTATGGCTCGAAAAAGGCCAAGCGCCCCTCCTCGGGCAAGGCGGCGTCGACCAAACCCGCGCGCGCAGCCGACAAGGGCAAGACCCGGCGCAAGGCAGCCCCCCGCAAGGTGCGTCGGGGACCGATCGGCTGGATCACCGGGCTCGTCGCGTGGGTCTTCCGCATCGTCTGGGGGCTGAGCTGGCGCTTCGGCCTGATCTTCGCTGTCATCATCGGCCTCGCCGTGGCCTATACCGCCTCGACCCTGCCCCCGCTGACCGAGCAACTGGACGGACGCGCCCGCGGTTCCGTCACCCTGATGGACCACGAGGGACAGGTCTTTGCCTGGCGCGGCGATCAGTTCGGCGGCGTCGTCACCACCGAAACCGTCTCGCCCCACCTCAAACACGCAATCGTCGCGACCGAGGACAAACGCTTCTACCGGCACTTCGGCATCTCCCCGCGCGGCATCGCCTCCGCCATCCGCATCAACCTGAGCGAAGGGCGCGGCCCGCTCTCCGGTCACGGCGGCTCGACCATCACGCAGCAGACCGCGAAACTGCTCTGCCTCGGGCAGCCCTATGATGCGGAGGTCTGGGAGAGCGAAGCCGCCTACGAGGCCGACTGCCGCGAATCGACGATCTACCGAAAGGCGCGCGAAGCGATCTACGCCATGGCGCTGGAGGCCGCCTATTCCAAGGACGACATCCTCACCATCTACATGAACCGCGCCTTCCTCGGCGCCGGCGCGCGCGGGTTCGAGGCCGCCAGCCAGCGCTACTTCGGCAAGTCCGCGGCCGAGGTCAGCCCGGCCGAGGCCGCCATGCTGGCCGGCCTCCTCGTCGCGCCGACCCGCTACGCCCCCACGGCCAACCTGTCGCGCTCGCAGAACCGGGCCGCCGTCATCATCGGCCTGATGGAGGAACAGGGCTACCTGTCAGAGGCCGAGGCCCGCGCCGCCCGCAACAACCCCGCCGAACTGTCCGAAGCCGCAGAACAGAAGGCCGGCGGGTATTTCGCCGACTGGGTGATGTCCTCCGGCCCCGAATTCCTGACCCGCAAGACGACCGAGGACGTGGTGATCCGCACCACCCTCGACCAGCGCATCCAGCGCGCCGCCGAGGAGGGGCTGAAGGAAGTCTTCGCCACCAAGGTCAAGGAGGGCTCCGAAGCCCAGGCCGCCGTCGTAGTGATGAGCGCGGACGGCGCCGTCCGCGGCATGGTCGGCGGTCGCAAGACCAAGGTCTCCGGCGCCTTCAACCGCGCCACCCAGGCCCTGCGCCAGACCGGATCGGCCTTCAAACCCTTCGTCTACGCCACCGCGCTGGAACTGGGACATCACTGGTACGACACGGTCGAGGACGCGCCCTACACCATCAACATCCCCGGCTCCGGCCCCTGGTCGCCCGACAACTACGATCACAAGTTCCACGGCACCGTCACCCTGGCCCGGGCACTGGAAAGCTCCCTCAATATCCCGGCGGTGAAGATCGCGGAATCCGTCGGCCTCGATCTCGTCCGCAAGGTTGCGGGGGATTTCGGCATCCAGTCCGATCTGGCTCAGGGCCCCGCCCTGGCCCTCGGCGCGTCGGAATCCACCCTGGTGGAGATGACAGGCGCCTATGCAGGCATCCTCAACGGCGGCTCTTCGGTAACCCCCTACGGCCTGGTCGAGCTGCGGCTGCAGGGCAAGGACGAGCCGCTGATGGATGCCGCCGGCGGCATCGGCGAGCGCGTGATCCGCGAAGCCGCCGCGCGCGAGCTGATCTGGATGATGACCAACGTGGTCACCCAGGGCACCGGCCGCCGCGCGGCCCTCCCCGACCGCGAGGTCGCGGGCAAGACCGGCACGACCTCCGCCGCCCGTGACGCCTGGTTCATCGGGTTCAGCGCGGATTACGTCGCCGGCGTCTGGATGGGCTACGACGACAACACGCCCCTGACCGGCGTCACCGGTTCCGGCCTTCCGGCGGAAATCTGGCGCGAGGTCATGGTCCGCGTCCACGAAGGCCTGCCCGCCAATCCCCTGCCCATGTCCCGCCCGGAGCCACCCGCGCCGGACCCGGTGGCCAACAACAACGGCTCACCCGGTAGAAACCCGCAGCGGCAGGACCCGCTGGAACGGCTGATCCGGAACATCTTCGGTATTCGGAACTGAACCGGGCGCGGCGCCATCCGGCGCCGGGCCGACCGGCCACGGGGGGGGGGGGGCGCGCCGCTAGCCCGCCGTCCTCAGATCGGCGATCAGACCGTCGATGCTGCCCCTGTTGCGGTCCAGCATCGCCCCGATCTCCGTCTTCTCCGACAGGCGCATCGAGATCCCCTCGATCACCATGTCGAAGAACAGCTCCTTCCCCGACCGATCGGAGACAAGGAACTTCAGTTCAAAGGGCGACTGCCCCTTGAGATAGGCGGTGGAGATCACCTCGTGCCAGGACTTCACCTCGCGCACGCTCCTTACCTCGATCCGTCCGCCGATGAATTCCTGGAACCTCTTGCCGTACTTCCGCGCGATATAGCCGCGAAAGGCCGAGATATAGGCCTGCATCTGCGCCGGGCTCGCCCGCCGCGCATCCGCGCCCAGCACCGATTGCGCGATGATCGGCACATCTGCGTATTTGGCAAAGATCTTCTCGAAGCTGTTGATCATGCTAGCCAGCGACGCCCCGGAGGCGATCACCCGGTTGATCTCGCCCACGATCCCGTCGACCAGCCGCCGCGCCGAGGCATCCGTCAGCGCCAGCACCGGAAGCGGAGCCACGAGCGCCAGGGCCGCGGCCGAACTCAGCAGACCGCGGCGGGAAAGTTTACTGGAGATAGGGGTCGTCATAGGGGTCACCTGTGTCGCCATAAGGATCGTCATAGGGATCACCCAGCCCCGCATCCCCGCTCAGCTGATAGCGGCGGTTCTGCAGATAGGTCAGGCGCCCCTGCGCATAACTGTCTGCACTGTCATATAAGACGCTGTCCACGGTTTGCGAATACCGGCCCCGATCGCCGAGCTTCCCGGCCACGGTCGCCGCGGTGCCCGCGTATTTCTCCGGGGAGGGCAACACATAGCTCAGTGGATTGGTAAACAGGTCGACCACCCGCCCGATCGTGTCGCGTTCCGTCGAGGGGCCCAGCACCGGCAGTTCCACATAGGGGCCTTCCTGTGCCCCCCAGACATGCAGGGTTTCCCCGAAATCCGTCTCGTATTCGGGAATGCCCATCGCACTGGCGACGTCAAAGATCCCGACCAATCCGATGGTCGAATTGATCGCAAACCGCCAGCTGTTGGCCACCGCCCCCTCGACATTGGCCTGAAGGATATTGTTCACCACCATCGACGGCGCGGCGAGGTTGTCGGCGAAATTGTCCACGCCCGTGACCACCGGCTGCGGGATCGACGTGACAAAGGCATTTCCGGCGGGGCGGATTAAAGATTTATCAAGTTTTTTATTGAATTCATGAGTTTGCCGGTTGGACGCCTCCCAGGGATCATTGATCCCACTGGGCACATCCCGCGGGGCACAGCCCGCCAGAACCACGACGACAAACAACGCCAGGATTTGCACGCACCCGCGACCCGAAGAATGAAAGGATCCGCTCAAAACTCTGCCTCCGACACCCCTTTCGGCCTTACCACCCGATGCCCCGTGATGCCAGCCTGTCACCACCCGTTGTGGCATATCTGCGACGCCACGCCGACATCCCGTGTCGCATCAGGCGCATCCAAAGATGTACAGCACCCCGACAACGGAGTAATACGAACGAAAACCGTATGAATGTTTCTCGTCCAGGCAGTACCCCCCGATGATCAGCTCCAAAGTCCAGAACGGCTATCGCGAATTGCGCGCGGCCCGGCGTTCCAACCGCTCCCTCTACTGGTCGGTCGGCCTCTTCAGCCTGTTCTCCAACCTCCTGATGCTGACCGGGCCGCTCTACATGCTGCAGGTCTACGACCGGGTGCTCGGGTCCCGCTCGGTCGAAACGCTGATCGGCCTGTCGATCATCGTCGCCTTCCTCTTTCTGATGATGGGCATCATCGACACCGTGCGCTCCCGCATCATCAGCCGGGCGGGCGCGCGGTTCCAGGCGCAGCTGGACCAGCGGGTCTTTGACGCGGTGATCCGCCGCTCCGCGCTCAAGAAGGACGAGGTCGGGCAAACCGGGGTGCGCGATCTGGAATCGGTGCAGCGCTTCATGTCCTCACCCGCGCTGATCGCCCTTTACGATATCCCCTGGACCCCGATCTTCCTGGCCAGCATCGCCATTTTCCACCCCTGGCTCGGCATCATGGCCCTGGGCGGCGGCGGGATCCTGATCATCGTCACGGTCTTCAACCAGATATTCACCAAGGACCCGCAGGCGCAGAGCATGCAGACCATGGTGCAATCCGAAAAGCTGGCCGAGCAGATCCGCAACGAAAGCGAACTGGTCTCTGCCATGGGCATGCGCAAGGCGGCCTTCTCCCGTTGGGAAGGCATGCGCGGCAAGGCCCTGACCTCGCAGATCGCCGCCTCGGACCTGACCAGCGGTTTCAGCACGACGACCAAGACCTTCCGGCAGTTCCTCCAATCCGCCATGCTGGGCCTCGGCGCCTACCTCGTGCTGCGCGGCGAACTGACCCCCGGCGGCATGATCGCCGGCTCCATCCTCCTGGGCCGCGCCCTCGCCCCGATCGAACTGATCATCGGCCAATGGTCGGTGGTGCAGCGCGCCATGCGCGGCTGGCACTCCCTCGCGATTCTTCTGGGCGAAACCCCGCCCGAGGCCGAAAAAACCCCGCTGCCCGCCCCCCAGGCGCGGCTGGAGGCGATGCAGCTCACCGTCGTCCCCCCGGGCGAAAGCGTCGCCTCGCTGCGGATGCTCTCGTTCAAGGTCGAACCCGGCCAGGCCGTCGGCGTCATCGGCCCCTCCGGCGCGGGCAAATCCACCCTCGCGCGTGCCATCACCGGCGTCTGGCGCCCGGCCGGCGGCAAGGTCCGGCTCGACGGCGCGGCGCTGGACAACTACGATCCCACGGTGCTGGGCCGATACATCGGCTACCTGCCGCAGCGCGTGCAGCTTTTCGAGGGGACGATCGCCGACAACATCGCCCGGCTGGAGGCCGATCCGGACGCCGCCGCCATTGTCGAGGCCGCGAAAAAGGCTGACGCGCATGAGATGATCCTCAAGATGCCCGATGGCTACGATACCCAGATCGACGCCTCCGGCGGCCGCCTCTCCGGCGGGCAGATCCAGCGGATCGGCCTGGCCCGCGCCATGTACCACGACCCGATGATCCTGGTCCTCGACGAACCCAACTCCAACCTCGACAACGAGGGCAGCATGGCCCTGAACAAGGCGATCCGCCTGATGAAGGAGGCCGGGAAATCGGCCCTCATCATGGCGCACCGCCCGGCGGCCATTCAGGAATGCGACATGATCCTGATGCTCGACGGTGGCAGCCGCGTCGCCTATGGCCCGCGGGACGAAGTGTTGCAGCAAGTGCTGAAAAATCATGAACAGGTCCGCGTCGGCGGACAGGGGGGTCTGCGATGAAATCCGCGGAAAAAACCTGGTCGGCCCGCGCGCCGTTGACCATCGGACTTCTGTCTCTTGTCGTCCTCGTCGGCGGCTTCGGCACCTGGTCCGTCTTCACCCAGATCTCCGGCGCCGTCATCGCGCCCGGCCAGCTGGAGGTCGACCGCAACCGCCAGGTCGTGCAACACCTCGACGGCGGCGTTGTCTCCGAAATCCTCGTCCGCGAGGGCGACCGGGTGGAGGCAGGGCAACTGCTGATCCGTCTCGACGCCACCACCCTGCGCTCCCAGCTCGCCATCACCGAGGGGGAGCTTTTTGAACTGATGGCCCGCCGTGGCCGCCTGGAGGCGGAGCGCGACAACCGCGAAGAGGTGATCTTCGACCCGCTGCTGGTCGAGGTCGCGCGAACCAACGAGGGTGCGCGCGAACTCATGGAAGGCCAGGCCCGCCTGTCCGAGGCCCGCCGTGATTCCATGGCGACCGAGATTGAACAGCTGCGCAAACGCAGCAGCCAGATCGACAGCCAGATCGAGGGGATCGACGCGCAGCGCACCGCCCTGGACGAGCAGATCAGCCTGATCGAAAAGGAACTGGCGGATCAAAAATCGCTGCTGGACCGCGGCTTGGCCCAGGCCTCCCGCGTCTCCAGCCTCAGCCGCGAGGCCGCACAGATGTTGGGCGCCCGGGGCGAGCTGACCGCGCAGCGCGCCCAGGCCGAGGGGCGCATCACCGAGATCGACATCCAGATCCTGAACCTGCGCACGCAGCGCCGGGAGGAGGCGATCACCCGCCTGCGCGATATCCAGTACCGCGAGCTGGAGATGCGCGAACAGCGCAACGCCCTGCTCGAACAGCTGGAACGGCTGGACATTCGCGCCCCCGTCTCCGGCGTGGTCTACAGCCTGCAGGTCTTTGCCGAACGCTCCGTCCTGCGTCCCGCCGACCCGGTGCTCTTCATCGTGCCGCAGGACCGCCCGCTGATCATCGCCGCCCGGATCGAGCCGATTCATATCGAACAGCTACAGGTCAACCAGTCTGTGATCCTGCGCTTTTCCGCCTTCGATCAGCGCACCACGCCGGAACTGGACGGCCATGTCACCCAGATTTCCGCCGACGCTTTCGTGGATGAGGCGACGGGCGTCTCCTACTACCGCGCGGAAATCATCCTCAACGAGGGCGAGCGGGAGAAGCTGCCGGAAGGCTCGACCCTGATCCCCGGCATGCCGGTCGAGGCCTATGTGAAGACCTATGACCGCACGCCCATGGCCTATTTCATGAAGCCCTTCACCGATTACTTCGCCAAGGCCTTCCGCGAAACCTGATCCCGCGCCTTTCGCTTGCAATCGCGTCGCCGCCCGCTAGCGTCGCGGCAAAGCGAAAGGAGCCCCCATGACCAACGCCATCGAATCCCGCCTGACGGAGCTGGGCCTGACCCTGCCCGAAACCCCCGCCCCCCAGGCCAACTACGTGCCCTATGTGGTCAGCGGCAATCTCGTCTTCGTCTCCGGCCAGGTGTCGATGGACGCCAACGGCTTTGTCAAAGGTGTGCTGGGCGACAACATGACGGTGGAGGAGGGCGCGGCGGCCGCGAAACTCTGCGGTCTGGCGCTTCTGGCTCAGGCCAAGGCGGCCTGCGGCGGAGATCTGTCCAAGCTGAACCGGGTCGTGAAACTGACCGCGTTCGTCAACTCTACCAAGGACTTCGGCGACCAGCCCAAGGTCGTCAACGGCTGCTCCGACCTGCTGGTCGAGGTGCTGGGCGACGCCGGGCGCCACTCCCGCTCCGCCGTCTCCGCAGGCGCCCTGCCCTTCGGTGTCGCGGTCGAGATCGAAGGCATCTTCGAGCTCGCCTGATGCCCCTGCCCGCCGCCTTCCTGACCCGGCCGATCGCGCATCGCGCCCTGCACGATATCGCCACCGGCCGCCCGGAAAACTCGATCGAGGCGGTGCGCGCCGCGGTCGAGGCGGGCTATGGGATCGAGATCGACCTGCAGCTGTCGCAGGACGGCGAGGCCATGGTCTTTCACGATTATGACCTCGCCCGGCTGACCGCCGAAAAGGGGCCGATCCAGATGCGCCCGGCGGCGGAACTGACCCGGATCCCGCTCACCGGCGGCACCCATCCCATCCCCACCTTCGCCCAGGTGCTGGAGGAGGTCGCCGGCAAGGTGCCCCTGCTGGTGGAGATCAAGGATCAGGACGGCGCCCTCGGCCCCGCCATCGGCCGGTTGGAACAGGCGGCGGCCAAGGCGCTTGATGGCTACCGGGGCGATGTGGCGGTGATGTCCTTCAACCCGAATTCGGTCCGCGTCTTTGGCGGGCTGGCCCCGGACATCCCCTGCGGCCTCACCACCTGCGATTTCAACGCCGAGGATTGGCCCCTGGTCCCCAAGGCCCGCCGCGAGCGCCTGGCGGGCATCCCCGATCTCGCCGCCTCCCGCGCGCAATTCATCAGCCACGACCGCAATGACCTCGCCAGTCCGGAGGTCGCCCGGATCAAGGCGCGCGGCCTGCCCGTCCTGTGCTGGACCATCCGCACGCCCGAAGCGGAGGCCGAAGCCCGCCGAATTGCCGATAATGTGACCTTTGAAGGCTATCTCCCGCCAATCCCCGCTTGATTGCGCCGCAGCATGGCCCAGACTCCCCCTATGGACGGCGAAAACACCACCGACACCCTGCTGGAAGTCCGCGCGCATCGGAGCTTTGACACCATTGCCCAGCAGGACTGGGATGCCTGTGCCTGTCCCGAGACCACGGATGGCGGCCCGCCCCGCGATCCCTTCACCACCTACCGCTTTCTCAAGGCGCTGGAGGACAGCGGATCGGTCGGGCGCGGCACCGGCTGGCAGCCGCATTACCTGACCGTCCACAAGGAGGAGGAGGTCATCGCCGCCGCGCCTCTCTACGTCAAATCCCACAGCCAGGGCGAATACATCTTCGATTTCAACTGGGCCCATGCCTATGAAAACGCGGGCGGCCGCTATTACCCTAAGCTCCAGATCGCCGTCCCCTTCACCCCCGCCACCGGCCGCCGCTTCCTGACCCGCCCGGAGCACGAGGCGGAGGGCATGGCGGCTCTGGTCGAAGGGGCCGTCCAGATCGCCTCCGACAACGGGCTGTCCGGCATCCACGCCACCTTCTGCACCGAAGGCGAGGCCGCAGCGGGCAAGGCCATGGGCCTGCTGCACCGCACCAGTCAGCAGTTCCACTGGCTCAACGACGGCTACGCGGATTTCGACGATTTCCTCGCCACGCTCAGTTCCCGCAAGCGCAAGACCATCCGCAAGGAACGCAGGCAGGCCCAGTCCTTCGGGGGCGAGATCGTCGCGCTCACCGGCGATGATCTGCGGCCCGAGCACTGGGACGCCTTCTGGACCTTCTACCAGGACACAGGCAGCCGCAAATGGGGCACCCCCTACCTGTCCCGCGATTTCTTTGACCGGGTGCAGGAGATGATGCGCGACGACGTCCTGCTGGTCCTCGCCCTGCGCGATGGCCATCCGATTGCCGGGGCGCTGAACTTCATCGGTCGCGAGACGCTTTTTGGCCGATACTGGGGCTGTACTGAACACCATCCCTGTCTGCACTTCGAACTGTGCTACTATCAGGCCATCGACGCCGCCATCGCCCGGGGCCAGTCCCGGGTCGAGGCCGGCGCCCAGGGCGAACACAAGCTGGCCCGCGGTTACCTGCCCGCCGCGACCGCATCCCTGCACTGGTTCGCCGATCCCGGCTTCACCCGTGCGATCAGCCAGTACCTGGAGGCAGAGGCGGAGGCCGTGGAGGAGGAAATGGAGATCCTCACCTCCTACGGCCCCTTCCGCCGCGACACACCGGAGGAACAGGATTGACCGAACTGCTATCAGACACGGCGCGCGACACGCTGCTGCCCCCGCTCACATCCAGTGGATGGGAGCTGTCGGAGGATCAGACATCCCTGGTCAAATCCTTCAAGTTCAAGGACTTCCCCGAGGCCTTCGCCTTCATGACCCGCGCCGCCCTCTATGCGGAGAAATGGGATCACCATCCCGACTGGTCCAACAGCTACAACCGCGTGACGGTGGAGCTGACGACCCATGACGTCGGAGGCTTGTCGGCGCTGGACGTCAAACTGGCCCGCAAGATGGATCAGCTCGCCTGACCTGCCGCCGCAGTCCCGGGCCCGATCAGCAGGCACTCGGCCGCAGTCCGCCACCGGGTTTCGGGCGGGTTAAAAGATGATTCGCTGACTCTTGACGTAGATTCTGACGCAACACATAGTTGCCGCCATAACCCGGCGGTACTACCGCTCGACAAGACCGGATTCAACCGGACCTGCTGCAGACAGGCCAGAAGGCCGACCGTGGCTGGGGGATTGTAGGGTTTATGCGCGTCCCCGCGACGCAACCTTGAGGCCCGCAGGACAGAAGACCTGCGGGCCTCGTCCGTCTCAGATCGCCTCCAGCAGCGCCTCGCCGCCGGACGTCTCGCAGACTCCGGGGTTTTCTTCGGCCTGGATCACCTCGACCGTGCCGTCCACCACATACATTGCATAGCGCTTGGACCGGTCGATCAGCCCGACCGGCGGCGCGGTGAAGTTCATGCCCGTCGCCTTGGTGAATTCCGCCGAGGGATCGGCCATCATGGTGATCCCGGCCTCACCCGCGCCGGTCTGCCCGTCCCAGGCCCCCATGACGAAGGGATCGTTGACCGACAGGCAGATGATCTCGTCCACGCCCTTGGCCCGGAACTGATCCGCCGTCCGGATGAAACTGGGCACATGCGCCGTCGTGCAGGTCCCGGTGAAGGCCCCCGGCAGGGCAAAGATCACCACGTTCCGGCCCTTCAGCCGCTCCGCCAGCGAAACCTGCTTGGGTCCACCGTCGGTGTTTTCGATCAATGTTGCGTCCGGCAGGGTGTCGCCCTTCGAAATTGCCATCAGTCGCGCCTCTCGCTATCCAGTTGGTCCTGAGGGAAGCATAGCGTTGTGCCGGATCACCGCCAGCGGAAAGAGGGGGAAGAGATGTCTCATTTCATCATCATCGGGGCCGGGCAGGCCGGATCGTCACTGGCCGCCAAGCTGCGCGATGACGGGTTCGAAGGCCACATCACCCTGATCGGCGACGAAACCGCCCCGCCCTATCAGCGCCCGCCCCTCTCCAAGGCCTATCTCCTGGGCGAGATGCCGCGCGAACGCCTCTTCCTGCGGGCCGACACCTTCTACAGCGAACGCAATATCACCCTGCGGACCGGCGCCGCCGTCACCGCCATCGACCCAGTGGCGAAAACCGTCTCCCTCGGCGCGGACACCCTGTCCTATGACCAGCTGGCCCTGACCACCGGCTCGCTCCCCCGTCAGCTGCCCGCCAGCATCGGCGGCACGCTCGACGGGCTCTACACCGTGCGCACCCTGGCCGATATCGACACGCTGGAACCCCAGGTCCGCAAGGGCCGCCGCGTGTTGATCATCGGCGGCGGCTATATCGGGCTGGAGGCCGCGGCCGTCGCCGCCAAACAGGGGCTGGAGGTCACGCTCGTTGAACTGGCCGACCGTATCCTGCAACGCGTCGCTGCCCCCGAAACCTCCGATTTCTTCCGCGCCCTGCATCAGCAGCACGGGGTGAAGATCCTCGAAGGCGTCGGCCTCACCCGCCTGCTGGGCGAGACCTGCGTCACCGGGGCCGAACTGTCCGACGGTACGGTGATCGAGGTCGATTTCGCCATCGCCGGCACCGGCATCCTGCCCGACACCCGCCTCGCCGATCCCGCCGGGATCGCCTGTGACAACGGGATCGCCGTGGATGAGCACGGCCAGACCTCCGTTCCCGGCATCTGGGCGGCGGGCGATTGTGCCAGCTTCCCCCATGGCGCGGGGCGGCTGCGGCTGGAAAGCGTGCCCAATGCCATCGACATGGCCGAATGCGTCGCCGCCAACATGCTGGGCGCGGGCAAGACCTATGTGCCCGAACCCTGGTTCTGGTCGGATCAATATGACGTCAAATTGCAGATCGCCGGGCTGAACATCGGCTATGACCGTATCGTCGTCCGCGATGGCGACGATGCGCGCTCGCACTGGTACTACGCGGGCGCGCGTCTGCTGGCCGTGGATGCGATGAACGACCCACGCGCCTTTATGGTGGCCAAGCGTCTGCTGGCCGCGGGCAAATCCCCCGATCCCGCCGCCGTGGGCGATCCCGGCATCGACCTGAAAACCCTCATGCGCTGATGCGCATCGTCGGAGGAGAGTTCCGCGGCCGCCGCCTCGCCGCCCTCGGCAAGGGCGACGCGGGCGCGCATCTGCGCCCGACCGCCGACCGGGTCCGCGAGAGCCTCTTTTCCATGCTGGACGGGGGCCGCTTCGGCGATCCGGTTGACGGCGCGCGGGTCCTCGACCTCTTTGCCGGCACCGGCGCCCTCGGGCTGGAGGCCCTGTCGCGGGGCGCGGCCCATGTGACCTTTGTCGACGACGGGCGGGCGGCGCAGAAACTCCTGGCCGACAATATCGCCACCCTCGGCGTCAAGGACCGAACCCGCCTCCTCCGCACCTCCGCCCTCCGCCTCCCGATGGCAGAAACCCCGGCCAGCCTGATCTTCCTCGACCCGCCCTACGGCAAGGACCTCGGCCCCCGGGCGTTGGTGACCGCGCACTCCCAGGGCTGGATCGCGGAAAACGCCCTCGTCGTCTGGGAAGAACGCGGCCCGCAAGTGGCCCCTGAGGGCTTCACCCTGCTGGAACACAAGACCTACGGCGACACGGTGATGACCCTGCTGCGGGCGCGGGACTGACACCCCCGGACGGTCCGGGCGTCGAGGGCAGATGCCTCCGGCGGGAGTATTTCAGGAAAGGTGAAGAAGGGGGGCGCCAATTTCCCCACGCGCGCCGGTCTGGCTCATGTGCTCCGCCACGGTCCCGGGCCTGTCCAAGGGCAGCGCCGGGCGGGCCTCCGGGTCGGTGGTCAAAGGTAAACGTCGCAATCGCAGAGCAACTGTCCGCTCCCCCGGATCGGGGGAGTGCAGTGTCACGTTTGAAGTGCAACGGTTTCATAGAAGACTTCGTCCGGAGTTTTGTAGCCCAGGCAGCGCCGGGGCGTCGAGTTGTAGGCCTGGATGACACGAGCAA
>NZ_JBHIWR010000006.1:0-251184 GCF_041987405.1 Pseudooceanicola sp. | reverse complement strand
GCTTCAACAAGCTGAAGAACGCTCGCCGGGTCGCAACCCGCTACGACAAGACCGCTGAGAGCTTCCTTGGCTTCATAGACATCACCTCCATCCGCCTCTGGCTGCGTCTTTTGTCAACATGACCTAGTTACAACATGCGACCTATTTGAGGTGGCAAGGTACCTCTCTGAAAACAGCGACAGGAGATATGCAAAACGTTGCCGAACAACACTTGTAAATGAAACCGGAATCATAAGGTTTCCAAATAGGCCAGCCAAATCGGAGAGCGCTATGTCAGGGAATCCGCAGCGAATGTCCGCAAAGCGGGCTGCGACCGGAGAATCCGAGTGAGGTGTTAATGTCTCCTTTGGCCCCAATTGCTACGGTTGATGTCTGAGACCTGATCGGCAACTCCGTCCGCAGAGCGAACCAACACGCTTTGCGACGACCCCGATATTTCAACGCAATTGACGCGTGGAGCGTGCGGTGGCGCGGTCGGGGCCTCTCCGCCGGGTGACGATCTGGGCCAGGGCGAGTGCAAGGATCATCGCGAGGGTGCCGATCAGGATGCGGATTTCGGCCGGGTCGACCTGGGCGGGCAGGCCGCGGGTGGCGGCATCGGAGGCCAGGCCGGGGCTGGAGAGCACCAGCAGGCAGGCCCCGGCGATGAGCGCACAGCGGGTCAGGCGGCGGGGGGGGCCGCCGGTTTTATCCTGCCGTGCAGGCCACTTCGCACTGTAGACGGGCTGCGCCATGCCATTCCGTTGCCAGTTTGGTTCGGGACATGGATAGGGGCATGAGGGCGGCGCGACATTGATCCAGCGCAAAACGGGGTCCTGAGCCTGGGACAGGTTTGCGCCGGTGCTCAGTCCTGCGCGCCGCTGAGCAGCAGCAGGCGGTGCGGGTCGGTGACGGTGATGTGCTTGCGTGTGGACTGGACCATGCCGTCCTTTTCCCAGGCCGAGAGCAGGCGGCTGACCGTGTGCAGCGTCGTGCCTGTCATCTCGGATATGTTCTGACGGGTGACGGGGAAGGCGATCTCTATGCCCGCCTCGGTCTTGCGGCCGCCCTGGTTGAGCAGCCGCAACACGGCGGCCGCCACGCGCTTTTCCACCGCCTGGGTGGCGAGTTCGGTCAGGGTTTCCTGGATCATGCCCAGGCGTTGCCCGAGGGTCTTGTAGGTTTCCGTGGCGAAGCCGGGGTAGTCGGTCACGAAGCGCTGCCAGAGGGAGACGGGCCAGGACAGGGCGATGGAGTCCGCCGCCGCGATGGAGGTGGCGGGATAGGTGTCGCGTTGCAGGGCGGGGGCGATGCCGAAGAGCTGCCCCGGGGAGATATGCAGCACGATGATCTGGTCGCCGCCGGGGGTGGTGCGGACGACGCGCAGGTAACCGTCGAGCAGCAGGAAGAAGCGGTCGGCCGGGTCGGCCTCGCGGAAGATCGTGGCGCCTTCGTCGTAGCGGTGCGTCTGCGCGTGATCGAGAATCGCGCGGATCTGCGGCCGCTCCAGCAGCGAAAACGGCGGCAGGCCGATCAGCAGGCTTTCATCCAGTCTGTGCACGAAAGGTCCGGGAGTTTGTTCAGGAACAACGTTTACATGTTGCGTCTAGTCCAAAACGGAGCCGAGCGAAATACGCAGACGCCTGAGCAACGACACATGTTGATGGAACAACGGAAACTTCTCTGGCTCCCGCCGTTTCGCGTCACTCCACCACAGTGATGCACCGCGTTCCGCATCGCTGAGCAGCGCCGGGGCGGCCCGTCATGCCGTCCCGGCCGTTTTCATCATAGGCCCGCAGATGACCCCCAAATTGACCTATCATGGACCCGCACTTTTCTCCTTCGGATTCCGGCCGTTTTTCCTGTCGGCCGTGCTGTTCGCCCTGGTGGCCATCCCGTTGTGGTGGGCTGTCTGGCGGGGGGATGTCGGGTTGGCCTCGGCCTTCGCGCCGTCGGATTGGCACAGCCATGAGATGGTCTTTGGCTATGGCGCGGCGGTGGTGGCGGGGTTTCTGTTTACGGCCGTGCCGAACTGGACCGGGCGGATGCCGACACGTGGCTGGCCGCTGATGGTTCTGCTGGCGATCTGGGTCGCCGGGCGGGTGGCCATGGCCGGGTTGACGGGGCTATCGGCGCTGTGGGTCCTGGCGGTGGATCAGCTGTTCCTGCTGGCCGTCGCGGCGATGATCGCGCGGGAGATCGTGGCGGGCAGGAATTGGCGCAACCTGAAGGTGCTGGTGCCGGTCACGCTGCTGTGGCTGAGCAATGTGCTGTTCCATGTGGAGGCGATGACCCATGGGGTGGCCGATTACGGGCGGCGCGGGGGAATCGCGCTGCTGGTCTTTCTCATCATGCTGATCGGCGGGCGGATCGTGCCGAGCTTTACCCGAAACTGGCTGGCTGCGCGGCGGTCAAGCTGGCTGCCTGTGCCGTTCAACCGGCTGGACATGGTGGCGATCGCCGTGGGGGCGGTGACGCTGGTGCTGTGGGTCGTGGTGCCGGAAAGCCTGGCCTGTGGAATGCTGGGGGCGGTGGCCGCGGTGCTGCATCTGGTGCGGCTGCTGCGCTGGAAGGGGATAGCCACCTTCGGCATGTCGCTGCTGCTGATGCTGCATATCGCCTATTTCTTCGTGCCGCTGGGCTTTGCCGGGGTCGCGCTGGTGGCCTTCGGTCTGGCGGGGCCTGCCTTTGGCGTGCATCTCTTCGGGATCGGCGCTGTCGGGGGGATGACGGTGGCGGTGATGATGCGGGCGACCATGGGGCATACGGGGCGGGAGTTGGAGGCCGGGCCGCTGCTGACGCTGGCGTTCAACCTGGTGCTGGGGGCGGCGCTCTTGCGGCTTGGCGGAGGGCGGATGGTGCTGCCCGGGATGGACGGGGTCACGCTGTCGGCGCTGGCCTGGACCTTTGCCTTTGCCCTGCTGGCGATCCGGCTGGGGCCGTGGCTGGCGCGGCCGAAGGTGGCGGCGCGGAGGCCTTCGGGGCGGCGGGTGACGTGAAGGGGCGCCACCAGCCTCGCCACGCAGATCGAATGTCCCGCCCGGCGGCAACGCCGGGCTGCGCCGACCCGCCCCGTCGCACCAAAGGTGCGCGAAAATAGGCTGGCACGCCTTTGGCGTGACGGGCGGCGCAATTGCGCCACCCCGCGGGACGGCGCAGCCCTCGTCAAAAAGCGTTTTATCCCCAGGGATGAGCCGGAGGTCTTCGGTTTGTCGGCGCCTAGGCGGAGATCCTCGGGACGAGCCCAAGGATGACGTCAACCTTTGAAAGCGCCTCTTGATCGGCGCTCCCCCACACAGCCCTCAGACAGGCCGCGCGGGCAGCACTTTGCCGAAACAGTCGCCGAAGCCGATCCGGTAGCCGTCGCCCTTCGCCGCGCCATGCAGGCCGAGGGTGTCGTTGTCGGCGATGAAGGTGCGGGTTTCGCCGCCGGGCAGTTCCAGCGGGTCCTTGCCGCCCCAGCTCATCTCCAGCAGCGAGCCGCGGCTGTCGGGCGTCGGGCCGGAGATGGTGCCGGAGCCGAGCAGGTCGCCGACCCGCATCGGGCAGCCGCTGGTGGTGTGATGGGCCAGTTGCTGGGCGGCGGAATAATACATCTCGCTGTAGTTGGTGCGGGCGAGGGTCGTGGCGGGCTGCCCCTCGGGCGCGAGGGAGACCGACAGCTCGATGTCATAGAGCATCGGGCCCGGTTCGGTCAGGTAGTCGAGCAGGGGTTTTTCGCGCTCCGGCGTGGAGGTGCGGAAGGGTTCCAGCGCGGCGGCGGTGACGATCCAGGGGCTGATCGTGGTGGCGGTCGCCTTGGCCTGGAAGGGGCCGAGCGGCTGGTATTCCCAGGCCTGGATGTCCCGCGCGGACCAGTCGTTCAGCAGGACATAGCCGAAGATGTTCTCATAGGCCTGGGCCACGGTGATCGGGCCGTCGGAGGGCTGGCCGACGATGGCGCCCATCTCCAGCTCGATGTCAAACCGCTGCGAGGGGCCGAAGCGCGGGGCGTCATCCTGCGGGCCCTTGAGCTGGCCATTGGGGCGGATCACCGGGGTGCCGGAGACCACGACGGAGGAGGCGCGGCCGTTGTAGCCGATGGGGATGTGCAGCCAGTTCGGCGGCAGGGCGTTTTCGGGGCCGCGGAAGATCGAGCCGACGTTGAAGGCGTGATGTTTGCCTGCGTAGAAATCGGTGTATTCGCTGACGGTGAAGGGCATGTGCAGCGTTGCGTCGGCCTGGGCCACCAGATGCGGCGCCAGTTGTTCCTGCTGGTCCGCGCCGTCGGAGAGCATCGCCGTCAGCTGCGCGCGCAGGCGGCCCCAGGCGGAATGGCCAAGCGCCATGAAGGCATTCCAGGTGCCCGTGCCGAGCGTGCCGTCGAAGTCGAGCAGGCCCGCGCTTTCCAGTGCGGCGACGTCCAGGATCATGTCGCCGATGGCCACGCCGCAGCGCGGGGCGGTGTCGCCGGTGGAGAAGACGCCATAGGGCAGGTTGTTCAGGGGAAAGGGCGTGTCGGGGAAATTGGCCGTTTCGACCCAGCAGCGGAGGAGAGCGGTCATGTGGTGTCCTTCTCTGAATTATCGGGGCTCGGTATTTCGGGGCTCGGATTGGGGTGGGATCAGGTTGCGTCCGGCTGCGCTTCGGGGCGGGCCTCGGCAAAGGCGGGCAGGGCGAGGCAGCGGGCCTCAATCTCCGTGAGCCGTGTGAAGGGGGCGAGGTCGCAGCCCCATCTGTGCGCGTTGTAAAGCTGGGGTATCAGGCAGAGGTCGGCGAGGCCGGGCGTGTCGCCGAAACAGAAGGGCGTTTCGGGGCGGATGAGGGACTGGAAGGCGGTGAAGCCACGGGTCATCCAGTCGTTCATCCAGGCGGTTGCCGTGTCCTGATCATGGCCCAGGGATTTCAGCTTGCCCACGACGCGCAGGTTGTTCACCGGGTGGATGTCGGTGGCGATGCCCAGGGCGGCGGCGCGGACCCGGGCCCGATCGACCGGGTCGGCGGGCAGGAGGGGCGGGTCGGGATAGACCTCCTCCAGCCAGTCGAGGATTGCCATGGACTGCGTCAGCACGCGGCCATCGTCCAACTCCAGCGCCGGGACGCCGCGGCCGGGATTGACGCGGGTGTAGGCGTCGCCGGATTGCTCTCCGGCGACGAGGTTGACGGAGAGCGGCTCATAGCCGATCCCCTTGAGGTTCAGCGCGATCCGGACCCGGTAGGAGGTGGTCGAGCGCCAGTAGCCGTAGAGTTTCATTTCGTCCCCGGCGTGCCGTCGAACTTCTTCTCCAGATCGTCCCAGCAGTCGATGTAGTCGTCCTGCAGCGGCGCCTCTTTCCCGGCGAATTCGGTCAGGTGCTGCGGGAAGCGGGTTTCGAACATGAAGGACATCGTGTTTTCCAGTTTCTCCGGCCCGAGGTTGGAATTGGACGCGCCTTCAAAGGCATTCTTGTCCGGGCCATGAGGCAGCATCATGTTATGAAGCGACATGCCGCCGGGGACGAAGCCCTGCGGTTTGGCGTCGTACTGGCCGTAAATGTTGCCCATCAGCTCGGACATGATGTTCTTGTGATACCAGGGCGGGCGGAAGGTGTTTTCGGCCACCATCCAGCGGTCGCGGAAAAGCACGAAGTCGATGTTGGCCGTGCCCGGTACGCCCGAGGGGGCGGTGAGGACGGTAAAGATCGACGGGTCGGGGTGGTCGAAGAGGATCGCGCCGACCGGGCAATAGGTGCGCAGGTCGTATTTGTAGGGCGCATAGTTGCCGTGCCAGGCGACGACGTCCAGAGGGCTCTGGTTGATCTTCGTCTCGTGGAACTGGCCGCACCATTTGATAGTGAGGGTGGAGGGCACCTCGCGGTCCTCGTAGGCCGCCACCGGGGCCTTGAAGTCGCGCGGGTTGGCCAGGGCGTTGGCCCCGATCGGACCACGGGCAGGCAGTTCGAATTTCTGGCCGTAGTTCTCGCAGACGAAACCGCGGCAGGGCCCTTCCAGCACCTCGACCCGGTAGACGAGGCCGCGCGGGATGATGGCGATTTCCTTCGGTTCGACGTCGATGATGCCCAGTTCGGTCGCAAAGCGCAGCTTGCCCTGCTGCGGCACGACCAGCAGCTCGCTGTCGGCGGAGTAGAAATAGGCGTCTTCCATCGACTTGGTGACGAGGTAGATATGGCTGGCCATGCCGACCTGGGTGTTGACGTCCCCAGCTGTGGTCATGGTGCGCATGCCGGTCAGCCAGGTCAGGTCCTGGCCGGTCAGGTCGACCGGGTCCCATCTGTACTGGCCGAGCGAGGTGACGTCCGGGTCCACGCAAGGGGCGGATTTCCAGTAGGGCAGGTCCAGCCTGGTGTAGCGAGTGGAGTGTTTGACCGAGGGGCGGATGCGGTAGGTCCAGGTTCGTTCCGGCGGGTGCGCGGTGAAGGCGGTGCCGGAGAGCTGTTCGCCGTAGAGGCCGTAGTTGCATTTCTGCGGCGAATTCATGCCCTGGGGCAGGGCGCCGGGCAGGGCCTCCGTTTCGAAATCATTGCCGAAACCGGGCATGTAGCCCTCGTGCGTGCCCTTGGTGTCGGTCGCGCGGATCATGCCGGTTGGCAGGTCTTGGGCGGTCATTGGTCGTCTCCTTCGATAGGGCCCGGCAGTGGCGGGCGTCGGTGACTGGATGCGGTCGGGGCGGTGTCAGGCCGCGCCGGGGTTTTTGGCCGTGGCGATCGCGGCGCTGAGCACGTCGCGGTCGCCAATCTGGTTGGCAAGGATCAGGATCAGCCGGGCATTGAGCGCGGCGCTGTCGTCCTCACTCAGGCCCGCGTGGGCGTCGATCAACTCGGCGTAGAAGCCATCCTGATCGGGGATGTTGGGATCAAGGTTCAGGGTCATGTCCGGTCCTTCCCGCAGGCTGTGCGCAGGGCCGCGCGGACGGCGGTTTCGTCATAACGCTCCCATCTGGCGGCGACATGCTGATCCGGGCGGATCAGGTAGACTGCGCTGTCGGCGGTGCCGAGGTAGCGGTCCCGGATCGTGCCGGTTGCGTCGTCCTTGGCCGAAAGCGCGAGGCGGCGGATCGGGATGCCCCCGTCCTCCAGATTGTCGGGCGCCTCGGCGTCGATGGTCAGCAGGGTGAAGCCGCCGCCCAGGCCCCGCAACAGGAAGTCGTTGCCGAGGGGCGCGTCGGGGCAGGCACTGCCGACGCGGGTGCGCGCGGGGCCGCCGGGCAGGGCGTCGGGGCCGTTCAGCGACAGGCCGTCGTAGGTGCAGGGCACCGAGAGACGGCCGGAGTTTACCAGCGGGCGGGCGAAGGGGTAGTGTTCGGCAAGATCCAGCACGGCATTGCGGAAGACATGGCTGACCTTGGACTTCGGCGTGATGAAGTCGGTGGCGCGGGTGGAGTTCAGGATATTCTCGTCCGCGCCGTGGACCCGCTCCTCGTTGTAGCTGTCCAGCAGGCTCTCGGGGGCCTTGCCGTCGATGACGAGGCCCAGCTTCCAGCCCAGGTTGTCGACATCCTGCATCCCCGAATTCGCGCCACGCGCGCCGAAGGGCGAGACCTGATGCGCCGAGTCGCCGGCAAAGATCACGCGGCCGTGGCGGAACTGCTTCATCCGGCGGCACTGGAAGGTGTAGATGGAGGACCAGACGAGTTCGTATTCCACATCCCCGCCCAGCATGGCGTCGATGCGTTTGCGGATGTTCTCCTCCTTCAGCTCCTCCTTGCGGTCGACGTCCCAGCCGATCTGGAAGTCGATCCGCCAGACATCGTCGGGTTGCTTGTGCAGCAGGGTGGAGGCGCCGGATTTGAACCAGGGCTCGAACCAGAACCAGCGTTCGGTCGGGAAGCTTTCGTTCAGCATCTTGATGTCGGCGATGAGGAAGCTGTCCTCGAAGACCCGCCCCTCGAAGTCGAGGCCCATCATCCCGCGCAGAGGCGACCCGGCGCCATCGCAGCCGATCAGCCAGTCGGCTTCGATCGTGTAGGGTCCCTCGGGGGTGGTGATGTTCAGGGTGACGTGGTCGTCCTTGACCTCGACACTGTCGACCCGGTTCTTGCCGCGCAGCTCGATCGGGGCGCCCTGGGCCTGGGCCTCGCGGACGCGGTCGACCAGGAAGCGTTCGAAATAGGGCTGCTGGAGGTTGATGAAGGCGGGGAAGCGGTGGCCGCCCTCGGGCAGGAGGTTGAATTCAAAGACCTTCCTGTCGTCGTGGAAGACCTTGCCGACATTCCAGACCACGCCCTTTTGCAACATCGCCTCGCCGCAGCCGTAGCGGTCGGCGATCTCCAGGCTGCGCTTGGCGAAACAGATGGCGCGGCTGCCCATGCCGATGCCTTCGTGATCGTCCAGCACGACGACCGGAATGCCCTGCAGGCCGAGGTCCAGCGCCGTGGCGACGCCGATCGGGCCGCCGCCCATGATCACCACGGGATGGCGGACGGGGGCGGGGGCGTCCTGATCGGTGGCGCGTTCGTAGGGGTAGAGCTTGAAGGCCAGTTGATAGCGGTCGTCCAGCATGTGGCGTCCTCCTCCCGTTTGGTGGTCGTGCCCCGGCCTTGAGCCGGGGCCGCGTTTTGTTTGCCCGCAGGGTCCCGGTTTTGGGCCGGGTTATCTTGGCGTCCGAGGTCCCGGCGCGGGGGCCGGGACTTAGGCTTGTCGTGCGGGGTCCCGGCGCGAGGCCGGGACGGGGTCAGCCTTGCAGGGCCTCCCACATTTCCAGATCCCGTTGTGCCGTCCAGATGCGGGGCGTGTCGATTCCGCGGGCCTCGTCATAGGCGCGGGCGACGTTGAAAGGCAGGCAGTGTTCGTAGATGGCGTAATCGGCGAACTTGGGGTCGCAGACCTCGCGCACGGCGTCCCAGGCCTCTTTCATCGTGCCGCCACGGGCGACGACGCGTTTCACCGGATCATAGGTGCTGTCGACGAAATCGCGGGTGTTCTCGATGGCCTTGTTCACCATCTCCGTACCGACGAGGGCGTCGCCACGGCCGGGTGCGATGGCGTCGACCTCGTGCGCCTTGATCGCGTCCAGCGTGGTGCCCCAGTCGGAGTAGTGCCCGTCCCCGCAATAGCAGGCGGAGTGGTATTCGACGATGTCGCCGGTAAACATGACGTTCTGATCCGGCACATGAATCACCGCATCGCCGGCGGTATGGGCCCGGCCCAGCTTCTTGATGTCCACCCGGCGGTTGCCGAGGAAGACGGTCATACCATCGGTGAAGGTCGTGGTCGGCCAGGTCAGGCCGGGGATCGACTCATGCCCTTCGAAGAGGCGCGGGAAGCGTTGGAATTCGCTGTCCCAGTCCTCCTGTCCGCGTTCGGCGACCATGGCGCGGGCGACGTCGGACATGATGATCTGATCCGCGCCGAAGGCCGAGGCGCCCAGCACGCGGACCGCGTGGTAGTGGGTCAGCACGACGTGGCTGATCGGCTTGTCGGTGACGGAGCGGACGCATTCGATGACCTTGTTCGCAAGACGCGGGGTGGCCTGTGCCTCGACGATCATGACGCTGTCATCGCCGATGATCACGCCCGAATTCGGGTCGCCCTCGGCGGTGAAGGCATAGAGCCCGTCGCCCACCTCGGTGAAGGAGATCGTCTTTTCCGTCATGTCGCCCTGGGATGCGAATGCCTTGGCCATGGTCTGTCCTTTTCGCGCGTCATTGCATTTGCAACGAGTTCTATCTGTCGCGCCCGGCGCGAGTCAACTCTCGCGTCACCTGCGGCAATCTGCTGCCGATCCGGGCGGGTTGAATGTTGCAAATGCAAGGAGGGGCGGTGTTGAATGGCTGCACGCCGCGGGCAGGACATGGGCGAAAGGACAGACATGACACTTCAGACCCCGACCTTCGACCTGGACGGGTTTACCCCCTATCTTGCCGCGGTGGTGGCGCAGACCCTGTCGGACGGGCTGGCCCGGGAATATCAGGCGCGGTTCGCCATTTCAGTGCCGGACTGGCGGGTGCTGGTGCACCTGACGCATTCCGACGGCGCCTCTGTCCGGGATATCGAGAAACGGGTGGTGATGGAGAAATCCAAGGTCAGCCGGGCGGTGGCGCGGCTGGAGGGCCGGGGGCTGATCGCCAAGCGGCAGAGCGAGGACGACAAGCGCCTGCTGCATCTGTCGCTGACCGATGCAGGCCGGGCGCTGATGCTGGAGCTCCTGCCGATGGCCACGGCCTATCAGGAGCGGATCCGGCGCTGCCTGGGACCGGATTACGCAGTGTTCCAGCGGTGCCTGGGGCTGCTTCGGTCGGAGTTTCCGGGGGATGCGGACGCGGGGCGCTGACGCCGCGCGAGGGCCGCACCCTGAATGTCGGGGCTCTCCCGCGTGCCGAGGGCCAGGCGCAGGTCGTCCGGCGCGGCCCTCCCGCAGATGCCGTCAAGCAATCCGGCAATTCGGTTGGTGTTCCCCTTTGACCGGCGGCGCGCCGGGCATGGCGTCGCGCGGGCTGGCCCGGACCTGACGGCCTAGCCTGGTGTAGCCTTGCCTGTTGTGCCGCCGCCCGGATTTGGCGAGGGTGGCGGCATCAGAGGAGGATGGCGATGTCGGAGTATGAGGTTTACGCGGTCAAATACGGCACGATGGAGGGGAAGCGATCGAATTTCTTCATGGCGAAAGATATCCACGACGGTCCCATGGGGCTGGATTTCTTTGTCTGGGTGGTGCGGGGCGAGGCCGGAACCTTTGTCATTGATACGGGATTCGAGGAACAGACCGCCGCGCGCCGTGGCCGCGAGATCTGGCGCCCCGTGGGGGAGGGGCTGAAAACGCTCGACGTTCAGGCGGATGAGGTCAGCGATGTGGTGCTGACGCATATGCATTACGATCATGCGGGCAATCACGACCTCTTCCCCCGGGCCCGCTATCACCTGCAGGAAAAGGAAATGGCCTATGCCACCGGTCCCTGCATGTGCCATGCCACCCTGCGCCACACCTTCGAGGTCACGGATGTGCAGAACATGGTGCAGCGCGTGTTCGAAGGGCGGGTCTGTTTCCACGATGGCAGCCGGGAGATCGCGCCGGGCCTCTCGCTGCATTGGGTCGGCGGGCATTCCCGGGGGCTGCAGGTGGTGCGGGTGAAGACGCGGCGGGGCTGGGTCGTGCTGGCCTCCGACGCGACGCATTTCTACGACAACTTCCTGCAGGGTGTGCCGTTTCCGATCGTGGTGGATGTGGCCGACATGCTGGCCGGGTTCGATACCCTGCGTGAGCTGGCCTCGTCTGACGCGCATGTGATCCCCGGTCACGACCCTCTGGTCATGGCGCGCTATCCGCAGGTGGCCGAAGGGGTGGTGCGGCTGGACGCCGATCCGATCGCCTGACGAGCGGGCAGGCGCGGCCCTCGATCTGGTCGGCCGCGCCAAAATCCCTTGGCGTGCGGGGCGGGTGGGCTAACATCACCGCAACCGGCAGAAAGGCGCCCCTTGGATTTCATCTTCATGCTGACCCGGGATGACCGGACGGTCGCGGATGCGGCGGACCATCTGGCCGTCGCGCAGCGCCTTGGCATCCGGCATATCGGCTTCAAGGATATCGGACTGCCGTTCGATCACCTGCGCGCGCTCAACGACAGCATCCGGGGGCAGGGGGCGACCTCCTACCTCGAGGTGGTGTCCGAAGATCGCGACAGCGAAATCGCCTCGGCCCGGGCGGCGGTGGAGATCGGGGTGGATGTGCTGCTGGGCGGGACCCATGCGCGGGAGGTGCTGCCGGTCATCGCCGGATCGGGGCTGCGCTATTATCCCTTTCCCGGACGGGTGAGCGGCCACCCTTCGGTGCTGAACGGCCCGGCGGAGGATATCGTCGCCTCGGCGGCAGATCTGGCCGCGCTAGACGGGGTGCATGGCCTCGACCTGCTGGCCTGGCGCTACGCGGGGGAGGTGCCGCCGCTGATCGCCCGGGTCTGCGCGGCGGCGCGCAAGCCGGTGATCGTGGCGGGCTCCATCGAAAGCGGCGACCGGATCGCGGCGGCGGGCAGCGCGGGGGCGGCGGGGTTCACTATTGGCACTGCCGCGCTCAACGGGGTGTTCAAGGGGGCGGGGCCGGGGCTGGAGGCGCAGTTGCGGGCGATCCTGACCGCGACGCAGGCGGTGAAGGCCGCGCGCCTGCCGTTTGACCGGGACTGAGCGGGGTGGGTCTGCTTAACTTGGCTCGGAGTGTATTTCGGACCGAAAACGCCCTATTTCTTTTTGCCGGAAATATCTCGGGGTGAGGCGCCTGCGCCGAGGGGCGGCGCCCCTCATGCTGCGGTGCCGCGTGGGGAGTGTTTGACAATTCCCTCCAACGCTTCCAAAAATGTCCAACATTTTGGGGGGGGCGTATGATTTTCACGCGCGGGGAGAGCGAGGACGAAACGGTCGTGGCCATGCTGGCCTCGGCCCTGCGTCGTGACATTTCCTTTGGCGCGCTGTTGCCCGACCAGAAGCTGAAGTTGAACGCCCTGCGCCAGCGCTATGGCGGGTCGAACCATTCGATGAGGGAGACGCTGCGCATCCTCACCGCCGAGGGGCTGGTGGAGTCGACGGCGCAGCGCGGGTTCCGGGTCACCTCCGCCACCGAAGAGGATCTACGCGATATCTGTCTGGTGCGGCTGGAGGTCGAGCGGATCGGCCTGACGCGCGCCCTGAGCCAGGGCGATACCGCCTGGGAAGGGCGGGTGATCGCCGCGCATCACGCGCTGCGCAAGGCTGAGGCGCGGGTGGCGGGGGCGCCGGACGATCTGACCGCGCTGGAATGGGACGAGGCCTGCCGGGCCTTTTCCGCCGCGCTAATGTCGGGTTGTGGCAGTCCGCGTCTGATCGACCTGCAGCGCAAGTTCTTCGACCAGAGCCGCCGGTTCCGGCTGGCTCTGCTGCGCGAAGGAATGCTCGATTTCGCCGCCCGCCGCGACAGGCAGGGCGCGCTGGTCCAGGCTGTTCTGGATCGGGATACCGACACTGCCCTGGCGCTGCTGGAGCAGGAGGTCACGGGAGAATTCAAGACAGGGGCATAGGCCCCGAATGTGATCAAAGGGAGGAGATCATGATCAAACTGAACCGCCGTCAGGCGCTCATCCTCGGTGGCGCTGCCGCCACCACGGCGCTGGCCGCCCCGGCCATTGCCCAGAACACAAAGATCAAGGTTGGCGCGCTGCGCTTCACCTCGCATTCCGGCAGTTTCGTTGCCAAAGATCGCGGCTATTTCGCGGATGCGGGGCTGGATGTGGAACTGGAGTTCTTCCAGGCCGCGCAGCCGATGGCCGTCGCGATTGCCTCCGGCGATATCGACTATGCGGTGACCGCGATTTCCGGCGGGCTTATCAGCCTGGCCCAGAAGGGCGCGATCAAGGTGATCGGCGGCGCGCTGATCGAGGAAGAGGGGATCGACGGTCAGCAGATCCTCGCCTCCGACGCGGCCTATCAGGCCGGGGTGACCGATCCGTCCAAGCTGGATGGCAAGGCTTACGGGGTGACCCAGACCGGGTCCTCCTTCCACTATGTAGGGGACAAGATCGCCCAGGCCGAAGGCATCTCCATGTCCTTCAAGCCGCTGCAGAAGGTCGGAGCCGTGGTCGGTGCGATCAAGTCGGGCCAGATCGACGCCTGGAACATCGTGCCGCATATCGCCAAGCCGCTGGCCGGATCGGGTGCGGTGCATATCATCGGCGCGGTGCAGGACTATCTGCCGGGCTACCAGACGACGACGGTCTTTACCTCTGCCGACAATGCCGCGAACCAGCGCGACAAGACGGAGGCCTTCCTGGCCGGGTTCTCCAAGGGTGTGACCGACTACAACTCTACCATGATCGACATGGCGGGCGGCGAGGCCGGTGTGGACGAGATGGTCAAGCTGATCCATCAGTATGTCTATAACGACCGTCCGTTCGAGAAGGCCAAGCCGTCCATCGTCAACGGCACCATGCGGATCAACGAGGGGGCGAAGCTGAACCTGGCCTCGGTCGAGGATCAGCTGGAGTGGTTCAAGGCCGGGGGCTATGTCGACAGTTCGATCACCCTCGAGGATCTGGTGGATACCTCCTACGTCGAGGTGATGAGCTGAGGTTACGGAGGCTCTCCGACGGAGGGCCGCGACTGACCCGGGGTGGGCGCAATCGCGCCCGCCCATGGGGCGGGTCGGGCGCGGCCCGGTCCGCTACGCGCACCAGGCGGTGCAAATCCCCTCGCTGATTCTAATAGGCAGGTCGAATGGACATCAGACTGGACGGCATCACCCACAGCTATGACGATTTCGAGGTGCTGCGGGACATCACGCTTGATATCCCGGCGGGTCGGATCGTCTGCATCGTCGGGCCCTCGGGCTGCGGGAAATCTACGCTTTTACGCTTTATCGGCGGGCTGGAACGGCCCGGGCAGGGCACGATCAGCCAGATCGGGGAGGCGCCGGAGGGGTGCCTCAACCCGCTGACCTACATCTTTCAGGATTTCGCCCTGCTGCCCTGGCGGTCGGTCGAGGGGAATATCTCGCTCGTTCTCGAAGACCACGGGATCCGGGGACCCAGGGCGCGGGCGATCATCGGTGACGTGCTGGCGCGGACGAAGCTGACGGATTTTGCCGGGGCACTGCCCAAGCAGCTGTCGGGCGGGATGAAGCAGCGGGTCGCCATCGCGCGGGCGCTTGCGGTGAACCCGGCGGTGATGCTGATGGACGAGCCGCTCTCGGCGCTGGACAGCCAGACGCGGGAGCTGTTGATGGACGACCTGATCTCACTCTGGTCGCGTCAGCCGTTCACCGCCGTCTATGTGACGCACAACCTGCAAGAGGCCGTGCGTCTGGGGCACAGGATCGTGGTGCTGTCGCGGCGGCCGGGACGCATTCAGGAGATCGTGGAGATCGACACCCCGCTGGAGGCGCGGCAGTTCGGCGATCCGGATCTGGACGAGAAACAGAAATACCTCTGGCAGCTGATGCGCGACGAGGCGCGGGCTGCGGATGCGGAGCTGCTGAATGTCTGACGCGACGATCCCCGGGGCGGTGGCGCCCAAATCCTCGGCCCCCGTTGCCTCTGCCAAACCGGTGGCGTTTCGCGGCGGCGGATTTGCCCCGCGCCCCCGTAGATGGGTCGGCTTCGTCGTCTTTGTCCTGCTGATCCTGATTGCCGAATGGGGCACGCGGACGGGGTGGATCTCGGCCCTGACCCTGCCGAAGCCTTCGGACGTGCTCGCCACCTTCGGGGAGCTTTACCAGTCCGGCATGCTGTTCAAGCACCTCGGCCCGTCGCTGGCGCGGTTGGCGGTTGGTGCGCTGATCGGTGTGTCGGTCGGTGTCAGCGTGGGCGTGCTGATCGGGCTCTTTTCTTATGTCCGGGCGGGGATGGTGCCGCTGGTGGCGGCGCTGTTTCCGATCCCTAAGATCGCCTTGCTGCCGCTCTTCGTCATCTGGTTCGGGATCGGCGAGGGGTCAAAATACGCGCTGATCGCGTTCGGGACGTTCACGCCGACGGTGGTGGCGACCTATGGCGCGGTGGACAATGTGGACCGTACGCTGATCCGGATGGGGCAGTCGTTCGGCCTGTCGTGGTGGTCCATCGTGCGCAAGATCGTGCTGCCGGGGGCGATGCCGGGAATCCTGTCGGGGCTGCGGATTTCGCTGGCCATCGCGATCATCCTGCTGGTGGCGGCGGAGATGCTGGGCGCGGAGTTCGGGATCGGGGCCTATATCCTGCAGGCCGGGTCGCTTTACGACCTCGAGCGGCTGTTCGCTGGGGTGGTGATCCTGTCGGTGCTGGGCGTCATCGTCTCGGCCTGTATCGGGCTGATCGAGCGGCGGGTGCTGGGATGGCGGACATGAGTTTTGACGTGATCGTTGCGGGGGGTGGCACGGCCGGTGTTGCGGCGGCTGTGGGCGCGGCGCGGGAAGGCGCACGGGTGCTGCTGCTGGAGCGGCACGGCTGCCTTGGCGGGGCGGCGGCGGTGCGCAATGTGCTGACGCTCTGCGGGCTCTACACGCTTGGCGAAGAGCCGCGGATGGTGGTCGGCGGCATCGGGGCGGAAGTGGTGGACCGGCTGCGGGCGCGCGGGGCGGTGACCCCGCCGATGCGGTTTCGCGGGGTGTTTTCGGCCTTTGAACCGGAGGCGATGAAACACGTGCTGGATCAGATGGTGGTGGAGGCGGGCGTGGAGGTTCGCTTTGGCACCTTCGTCTGTGGCGCGGCGCGAGAGGGCGACCGGATCACCGCTGTCACCTATGCCGATCACGGGGGCGAAACGACGGTTGCAGCCGGGGCCTTTGTCGATTGCACGGGCGAGGGGGATCTGGCGGTGGCCGCCGGGGCCTCTACCCGGTATGGCAATCCGGACGGGGTGAACCTGGGCACGCTTGGCACGCGGTTCGGCGGCATCCCGGCGGATGTCACCGTGACGGCACCGCAGATCGCGGAGGCCGTGGCGGCGCAAGGCTTTGTTCCCGGACGGGTGACCAAGGACAAATGCGTCATCGTGCGGCTGCCGGGATCGGCGGACATGGTGCTTTACCTCGCCTCCGCCGATTATGATCCGCGCGATGCCGGGTCGCTGAGCCGGGCGGAGATGGATGCGCGGGCGCAGTCCTGGGCCTATCTCGATGCGATCCGGACGATCCCGGGGTGTGCCGGGGCCTATCTGGTCTCCACCGGGCCGGAGATCGGGACGCGGGAGAGCCGACACCTGAACTGCCGACGTCAGTTCACCTGGGCGGATATCGAGGCGCGGGCGGTGTTCGATGACACCATCGCGCTCGGTGCCTGGGGGGCGGAATGGCATGACCGGGAAAGCTATGCCTCCACCTTCGACTATCCGCCGGAGAAGGGCGCCTATGAGATCCCGCTGTCCTGCCTGCACTCGGTTGATACGCCGAACCTGTTCTGTGCCGGGCGGCTGGCCGACGGGGACCGCAGGGGCGGGGCGGCGATCCGGGTGATGGGCACGGCCATGGTCACCGGGCAGGCGGCGGGCGTAGCGGCGGCGCTGACGGCGCGCGGGGTCTTTGATGCGCAGGCGGTGCGGGAGAGGCTGCGGGAGGGTGGGGCGATCCTGTCGGCAGATGACCTTGGGTGAGAGCAGGACATAGACCGAGTGTTGCGCCCGGCGCAGCCCGCGTTACAGACGCGCCAGGAGGGCCCGCAACCCCGCAAGTGATCCCATGGAACGGGAAAAACCCCCGATCCCCCTTCCCCTTTCCGCCGGAACTTGCCACCAATTCACGACGCATGCGATCGAGGAGGAGCGCAGATGCCCGACGACAGACCCATTCTCTGGACCCCGAGCGCGGAGCGCGCCGCCGCGACCCGCATGGCCGCCTTCGAACGCTGGCTGAAGGACAATCGCGGGCTGGAGTTCGACGGGTATCAGGCGATGTGGGCGTGGTCGGTGTCCGACCTCGAGGGCTTCTGGACCGCGATCATCGACTTCTGTGATCTCCCCGTCAGCGGCTGGACCGAGGTGCTGCCGGAGCGCAAGATGCCCGGGGCCGACTGGTTCCCCGGCGCGCAGACGAACCTTGTCGCGCAACTGCTTCGGTTTGCGAAGGAAAAGCCCGATGCGCAGGCCATCGTCAGCCAGTCCGAAACCGATGGCCGGGTGGAGCTGAGCTGGCGCGAGCTGGACCAGCAGGTCGGCGCGTTGCAGGCGACGTTGCGGGGCATGGGCGTGGGCAAGGGCGACCGGGTGGTCGCGGTGCTGCCCAATACCGCCGAGTCGATGGTGGCCTTCATGGCGGTGGCCGGGCTGGGGGCAATCTGGTCGCTATGCGCGCCGGACATGGGCCATGTTGCGATCCTCGACCGGTTCAAGCAGATCGAACCCAAGGTGCTGATCGCGCAGGACGGCTATGTCCATGGCGGCAAGACCTATGACAAGACCGGCGTTCTGACCGACCTGGCGGCGGAACTGCCAACGCTGGAGCACAAGATCATGCGGCCTGTGGTGGGGGACGGGGCGGGCTGGACGCTCTGGGACGATGCGATTGCCGAGAGGCAGGCCTCGCAGGTGGAGATGGTGGAGTTCTCCGACCCGATCTGGGTGGTCTATTCCTCGGGCACCACGGGCAACCCCAAGCCGATCGTGCATGGCCATGGCGGTGTGCTGATCGAGGGGGCGAAGCAGGCGCTGCATCAGGATATCGGGGCGGACGACCGCTTCTGCTGGCTGACGTCCTCGGGCTGGATCATGTGGAATTCACAGCTGAATACCCTCGGGCAGGGGGCGACGATCGCGATGTTCGACGGCGCGCCGAACCATCCCGACATGCTGGAAGTCTGGCGCATGGTCGCGCGGGAGAAGCTGAGCTATTTCGGCGCGGGGGCGGCGTTTTTCCAAGGCTGTCTGAAGGCGGGCGTGCGGCCGGGGTCGGAGCTTGACCTGTCCGCGCTGCGCTCTCTCGGCTCCACCGGCTCGCCGCTGAGCCAGGAGGGCTATGACTGGATCTATTCCGAGGTGAAGGGCGACCTCTGGCTTGCCCCGATTTCCGGCGGGACGGATCTGGCGGGCGCCTTTGTCGGCGGCAATCCGATGCTTCCGGTGCGCGCGGGGGAAATGCAGTGTCGCCTTCTGGGCAATGCCTGCCGGGCCTATGACGAGGACGGGCAGGAGCTGATCGGCGAGGTGGGGGAGCTGGTTTGTACCGAGCCGCTGCCCTCCATGCCGCTGTATTTCTGGGGGGATGAGGACGGGTCGCGCCTGCATGACAGCTATTTCGACACCTACCCGGGCATCTGGCGGCACGGCGACTGGATCGAGATCACGCCGGAGGGCGGGTCGGTGATCTATGGTCGGTCCGATGCGACGATCAACCGGCGTGGGCTGCGGCTCGGCTCGTCGGAGATTTACCGCGCGGTGGAGGGGCTGGACGAGGTGATGGACAGCCTGGTGATCGACCTGGAGTTTCTGGGCCGCGACAGTTTCATGGTTCTGTTTGTCGTGCCGAAGGCGGGGCCGATGACCGAGGCGTTGCAGGACAAGATCAAGCTGGCGATCCGCGAGGCCGTTTCGGCCCGGTTCCTGCCGGACGAGATTGTCGAGGTGGCGGAGATCCCGCGCACCCTCTCGGGCAAGAAGCTGGAGGTGCCGGTGAAGAAGCTGCTGCTGGGTCATGACGCCGCGAAGGTCGTGAATCGCGACAGCATGGCGAACCCCGACAGTTTCGATCAGTTCCTTGCCTATGCGGCTGCGCGTGGCTGAGGCGCTGGTCGCCTTTGACCTGGACGGCACGCTGATCGACAGCGCGCCGGACATCCACGCCATCGCCAATGCGGTGCTGGCGGCAGAGGGGCTTGAGGGGATCACCCTTGACGAGGCGCGCAGCTTTGTCGGTCGCGGTGCTGCGAATTTCGTGGCGCAGATGCGCGCGGTTCGCGGGATTCAGGAGGCGGAGCAGGAGAGGCTGCTCGCCGCCTATCTTGCGCGGTATCAGGGGGCGGTCGGACTGACCTCGCTGTATCCGGGCGTGCGGGCGGCGCTGAAGGCTTTGCGCGACGCCGGGCATACCCTGCTGCTGTGTACCAACAAGCCCGAGGCGCCGACGCGGGCCGTGCTGGATCACTTTGATCTCGCCGGTTTTTTCGAGGTGGTGATCGGGGGCGATACGTTGCCGGTGCGCAAGCCCGATCCGGCGCCGCTGCTGACCGCCTATGACAGGGCCGCACGGGACGGGCCGAGGATCTTTGTCGGCGACAGCGAAATTGATGCGGAGACGGCGGAGGCGGCGGGGGTGCCGTTTCTGCTTTACACCGAGGGCTATCGCAAGGCCCCGGCCGAGGCCCTGCCGCATCATGCGCGGTTCGATCAGTTCGACACGCTGCTCGGCCTCGTGGACGGGCTGCTCTGAACCTCAGGCGGTTTCGCGTTCCGGCACCACGGCCCCCGGCGGGATGGTCGGGGGGGCCTCGTTCAGGGTCTGGATCGCAAAGCCCGCGGCCTTCTTGTAGACCGCCATGATCTCGTCCCGCTCCTCCGGACTGACCACGTCGTCGATATTGTCGAACTCCCCGCCACAACGCTCGTCGATAACGTTGAGCAGAGAGAAGGGCCCGGCGCCGCGGTTGCGCAGGATCAGGGCGGAGACCTTTTCGCAGAGCGCCTCGTCATAGGCGCGCAGGGCGCCGGGGGTGACCCCGGCCTCCACCATTTTCGCACCCAGGACCCGGCCGTCGATGATCGCCTGGCTCGCCCCGTTCGACCCTGTGGGGTACATGACATGGGCCGCATCCCCGATCAGCACGACGCGTCCGTCCTGCCAGCTGGGCACCGGCTCGCGGTCGATCATCGGGTATTCCCAGACGTCCTCGGTCGAGGTGAGCAGGGCGGGCACGTCGAGCCAGTCAAAGGTCCAGCCGTCGAAGTGATGGACGAATTCCTCGTGCTTCACCTTGCGGTTCCAGTTGCCGGAGCGCCAGCCGTCGCTGTTGTCGTAGGTGACCTCGGCGATCCAGTTCATCGTGACCAGGCCGTCGGCATCCGGGGCGGAGATCGGGTAGAGCACCATGCGGTGGCGCGAGGTACCCAGCCCGATGAAGGAGGAGCCGCTGCGCATCGGCGGCGTCTTGGCCGTGCCGCGCCACATCACCGCGCCGCCCCACTGGATCGGCGGCTGGTCGGGGTACATCTGGGCGCGGATGGCGGAATGCAGACCGTCAGCGGCGATCAGGAGGCTGCCGGTGACGTCTTCCTTGCGGCCGTCGGTACGCAGGATATGGGCGGTCACGCCACTGTCGGTCTGGCTGTAGCCCTCAACCCGGGCGCCCAGGGTCACGGCATCCGGCCCCAGCTTTTCCTGCACCTTTTCAAGCAGCAGCATCTGCAGCTGCCCGCGATGCACGGCATATTGCGGCCAGTTGTAGCCGGCCTCTTCACCGCGGGGTTCGGAATAGGCTTCCTGTCCGCGCAGGCCGAGCAGGGCCCATTCGCGGGCGGGCAGGCCGATCCGGTCCAGGTCGTCGCGGGTGAAGCCCATCTCCAGCAGTTCCCGCACCGCGTTCGGCTGCAGATTGACGCCGACACCCAGGGGGCGCAGGTCCTCGACCGTTTCGAACACCCGGCAGGGCACGCCGATCTGATGCAGCGTGAGCGCCATGGACAACCCGCCGATGCCGCCGCCCGCGATCAGGACCTCTTTGCCGGACATGCACCTCTCCTCCCTCACAAATCCGGGGGGTTTTAGCATCCGGGGGGATGAAAGCAACGGTGCAATGGTCGCAGCAAACGGGGGCGAGGGGGGGTGTTGTGGGGTGCGACACTTAATTCCGATCAAATATGTCGGAATTGACTTTTTTGAGTGAAACAGTCAGGTATGGCGCAAGAGGAATCGACCATGCCTTTTCGCGCCATTTCCACCGTCCAATCGCGACCCTCGTCAGGGGGGTCTTGTCGTGCAGTTTGACCGTGGCGCCTCCGCCGTTGGCAAGCTGGCCGATCTGCCCGCGGGCGAGGCCTGGTGGGTCCGGGCACTGCGTCTGTGGTGCGACGGCGACAGCGGGCAGGCTGCCCTGCGGGAAGAGCTGGCGCGGCGTTTGGGGGCCGAGGGGGCGGTTGCGGTCTTTGCCCGGTTCACCGACCTCATGGCGATGATCCTGCACCACACGCGCCGTCCGCTGATGCGCCATTCGGTGGGCTGCGTTTGCGTCGGCGCGGATGAGGCGGTCTTTGCGCTGTTCTGTTCGCAGGCGGTGAACGACCGCGAGGAGGCGATGATGATCGCCTGTCTGCTGCTGCGGGCCGATGTCGCGCCGCTGGCCGTTTCCCTGGCCCAGACCCTGGGCCTCGACCTGATGCGCACTGCCCCGGTGCCGCGTCGCAGATTGAACTGAAGGAACAGGATAGCCAATGCCCCGTTTGACAACAGCCACCGCCTTTCTCGCCCTGTGCGCCGCCCCCGCGCTGGCCGTGGAAAAGGCCGACGTCCTGACCACCTATGCCGATATCGCCCAGGCGGGCTATTCCGACAGCCTGGCTTCGGCCAGGGTGTTGAAAGCGGCGGTGGATGCGCTGATCGCCACACCCTCGGCCGAAACCCTGGCGGCGGCCCGCAGCGCCTGGATCGCGGCCCGCGTGCCCTATCAGCAGACCGAGGTCTTCCGTTTTGGTAATGCCATCGTCGACGACTGGGAAGGCAAGGTGAACGCCTGGCCGCTGGACGAGGGGCTGATCGACTATGTCGATGCCAGCTATGGCGGGGCGACGGACGAGAACGCATATGCGGCGCTGAACGTTGTGGCCAACCCGAGCTTTACCCTCTCGGGCGAGGAGGTTGACGCCAGCGCGATCACGCCGGAGTTCCTGGCCGAGGTGCTGCACGAGGCGGACGAGGTCGAATCCAATGTCGCGACCGGCTATCACGCGATCGAGTTCCTGCTTTGGGGGCAGGACCTGAACGGCACGGATCATGGGGCGGGCAACCGTCCCTTCACCGATTATGCCACGGGCGAGGCCTGCACCGGGGGCAATTGCGACCGCCGCGCGGCCTATCTGGTGGCGGCGACCGATCTGCTGATTTCCGACCTCGACTGGATGGCGGCGCAGTGGGGCGAAGGTGGCGCGGCGCGCGCCACGCTGCTCGCGGACCCGGACGCCGGGATCGTCGCCATGCTGACCGGGATGGGATCACTGTCCTACGGCGAACAGGCGGGCGAGCGGATGAAGCTGGGCGTCATGCTGAACGACCCGGAGGAGGAGCACGATTGTTTCTCCGACAACACCCACAACAGCCACTATTACGACGGGCTGGGCATCCGGAATGTCTACTACGGCGAATATGTCGGGATCGACGGCACGATGGTCAGCGGCGCTTCGCTGTCGGAGCTGGTCGCTGCGGCCGATCCGCAAGTGGATGCGGAACTGCGCGCGGCGCTCGACTACACCATGGGCGAGCTGGGGCAGCTCAAGGCCGCGGCCGAGGGCGGGTTCTCCTACGATCAGATGCTGGCGCGCGGCAATGCCGCGGGCGAGGCGCTGATCATGTCCGCGGTCGATGGCCTCGTGTCGCAGACCAAGTCGATCGAACGGGCGGTCTCTGCCCTTAACCTTGATCAGATCGGGTTTGAAGGCTCCGACAGCCTCGACGATCCGAATTCGGTCTTTCAGTAAGCCCTGCCTCAGCCGCGGCCCGACGAGGGCCCGGCGCCAACACCGGATACCAGACCATGATCGTTTGCCACTGCAACAGCATTTCGGACCGCGATATTCACGCCGCCATCGACTGGATGCGCGCGTCGGACCCGGATACGATTATCACGCCGGGCAAGGTCTATCACGCGCTTGGCAAGAAGCCCGACTGCGGCGGCTGCCTGGACCATTTCATTGGAACGATGGAAAAATCCGACAACCTCGGCGTGCCTGCGGTGCTGGCGAACATGCGCCGGGGCCGGGGGCGGTTCTCTGTTAAATGACAGATTTACTTGGGTAATTATAGTTTAGAATTATTCTAAAATACCCTTGCGGCATGCCCGGCTGCGTGGTTATGCTATGTCATCCCGTTAGCAGAGGACATATGTCATGAAGGGCGACGAAAAAGTCATTGCATATCTCAACGACGCATTGCGCAGCGAGTTGACGGCGGTCAGCCAGTACTGGCTGCATTACCGCCTTCAGGAAGACTGGGGTTTCGGCCATGTCGCCGACAAATCGCGCGCCGAAAGCATCGAGGAGATGCACCATGCCGACAAGCTGATCCAACGGATCATCTTCCTTGGCGGCCATCCGAATCTGCAGAAGCTCGACCCGCTGCGGATCGGCGAGACCCTGAAAGAGACGATGGAGGCCGACCTCGCGGGCGAACATGACGCGCGCAACCTCTATATCGAGGCGCGCAAGCATTGCGACGCGGTTGGCGATTACGTCTCCAAGAACCTCTTCGAAGAGCTGATCACGGATGAGGAGGGGCATATCGACTTCCTCGAAACCCAGCTGGAGCTCTACGAGACGCTCGGCGCCGAGAAATACGGCCAGCTGCAGGCCAAACCGGCGAACGAGGCGGAGTAAGCCTTTCCGCTCAAGGGTGGCCGCCTGCGCGGCTACCGATCATTCAGGCCCTTCCCGTCGAAGATCGCGGGGCGGGCCTTTTCTATGCGCGCAACCCGCGTCGCCGCCTGTTTCGCCCCGCCGATATGCAGGATCCACGACCGGCGGCGGCCGGGGGTGAGGGCGTCGAAGGCCTCGCGCAAGGCGTCGTCGGCCTCCAGCGCCTCTATCAGTTCGTCGGGCGGGGCGAGGTCGTCCTTGGGAAGGTCAACCTTGGCGCCGGATTTCTCCAGCTCGATTGCCTCGTCGATATAGGCGATGATCGTGTCCTTCAGCCGGGCGATGTCGTCGCGGGCGTGAAACTCGATGATCCGGCCGACGCGGCTGTTGTCGCCGGGCGGGATCAGCACGCCCTCGGGGTCCGTCAGCAGCACGCCCTTGTGGAAGGACAGGACGCAGCGGTGCTTGAATCCGGCGGGCATGGCGACATTGCCGCCGTCGTAGGTGTAGATCGGCTGATGCCACTTCATCTCTTCGGTCAGCGGCGTGGCGCGCAGGATGTCGCGCAGGGCCAGCATTTCTGCCTTCCACTGGCGGTCCTTGGCGTAGAAGGCGTCGATCTTGGCGGCGTCGCTCATCTGGGGTCCTCCGTATCTTTGACGGAGTGTCGCGCGGCGGGGGCGACTTGTCGATGACGGGATGTCGCAGGGGAGGCTTCTTTTCCGATTGAAAGACTCGGGATACCGTGACAGCCAAGCGTCACGGAGATCGTCATGCGCCTTTCACTGATTGCCAGCCTCTTCTGCCTTGCCCTGCCTGTCCTGGCCGTGGCGGAGGAGATGGTGCGCGATCTGAGCCGACCCTTCCTCCCGGTGGTCCCGCGTACAGAGGCCGAGGCCGCCCGGATTGCCGATGTCGTGGCGCCCACGGTGGATTTCGCCGCTGCCGAACGGTTCGAGGCCAATCCGGCGGGGGCCGCGACAGTGCGGGCCCGGACGGATGCGGATGCCTTTTCGCTCCCCTCCGCTTCGTTGAGTTTCGAGGAGGAGCTGGAGTTCAAACTGGGCAACGGGCTGTTCAAAAAGCTCTGGGTGTCCTCGCCCTCCTCGACCCTGGCGTCCGACGGGCTGGGCCCGCTTTACAACGCGCGGTCCTGTCAACGGTGCCATCTGAAGGACGGGCGCGGCCATCCGCCGGAGGGTGCGGAGGATGACGCGGTGTCCATGGTCCTGCAGCTTTCGGTGCCCGCGCCGGAGGGGGCGGAACTGACGCAGATCGAGGCCTATCTGCAGGCGCATGGAGCGCTTGGTGCGCGGACCCGGCCGGACCCGGTCTATGGCCGCCAGATACAGGATTTCGGCCTGGCCGGGATGGCGGCCGAAGCCCGGGTGTCGGTCACCTGGGAAGAAATCCCCGTGGCCATGAACGGCGAAAGCGCCAGCCTGCGCAAACCGACATGGGCCGTGGCGGATCTGGGCTATGGTCCGCTGGCGGAGGGCGCGATGCTCTCGGCCCGGGTGGCGCCGCAGATGATCGGACTGGGCTTGCTGGAGGCGATCCCGGCGGCGGATATCCTGGCCCATGCCGACCCTGACGATGTGGATGGCGACGGGATTTCGGGCCGGGCTCAGGTGGTCTGGTCAGCGGGTCACAAACGCCCGATGCTGGGCCGGTTCGGCTGGAAGGCGGGCATGGCGACAGTCCGCGATCAAAGCGCGGCGGCGTTCTCCGGGGACATCGGGATTTCCTCGCCGGTGGTCCCCGATCCCTGGGGCGATTGCACCCTGGCGCAGGGGGCCTGCCGGGCCGCGCCGCATGGGGATGGCGATGCGCGGGGGCAGGAGATCGACGCGACGGGGCTGGATCTGGTGGTCTTTTATGCGCGCAACCTTGGCGTGCCGACCCGGCGCGAGGCGGAGGCGCCGGAGGTACTGAACGGCAAGCGGGTGTTCTACGAGGCCGGCTGCCCCGCCTGCCATGTGCCGAAGTTCGTCACCGACCGGCTGGACGGGCAGACGGCGCAGTCGTTCCAGCTGATCTGGCCCCATACCGATCTGCTGCTGCACGATATGGGCGAGGGGCTGGCCGATTACCGTCCGGAGGGGCGGGCCACGGGCCGCGAATGGCGGACTGCGCCGCTCTGGGGGATCGGGCTGACGCCGCAGTTGAACGGGCACAGCACCTACCTGCACGACGGGCGCGCGCGCTCGCTACTTGAGGCGGTTCTGTGGCATGGTGGAGAGGCGCAGCCCGCCCGGGATCATGTCACCCGGCTGACACCGCAGGACCGCGCTGACCTGATCCGATATCTGGAGAGCCTATGATAAGAGCGATGACCTTGGCGCTTTTGATCGCCACCCCCGCCACCGCGGGGGTGCGGGAGGCGGTGGATAATCATATCCTGCCGCGTGTCCACAGTTTCGCGGTGCAGAGCCGGGCGCTGATGGTCAACGCGGAGGCGGATTGCACCGCGGAGGCGCTGCGCCCCTCCTATCACAACGCCTTCGATGCCTGGATGGGGATCAGCCACCTCGCGTTTGGCCCGCTGGAGGAGGAGGGGCGCGCGCTGGCCGTGGCCTTCTGGCCGGACAAGCGCGGGATGGTGGCCACGACCGTTGCCGGGCTGATCGCGGATGAGGATGACGTGGTAAAAGATGCGGCCGGCTTTGCGGAGGTTTCCGTGGCCGGGCGCGGGCTGTTTGCGCTGGAACGGTTGCTTTTCGATCCGGAGTACGCGGGCTACGGGCGGGAGGACTACGCCTGTCGACTGGTGCGGGCGGTGGCCCGCGACCTGTCGCGCATGGCGGGCGAGATCGACCGCGATTGGGCCGACCATGCGGATCTGATGCGGCAGGCGGGGAAGGAGGGAAATACCACCTATCTCACCGCGAAGGAGGCCGATCAGCGGCTTTACACCGCGCTGATGGCGGGGCTGGAATTCACGGCGGATCAACGGCTTGGCCGTCCCCTCGGCACGTTCGAGCGGCCCCGCCCGACCCGGGCGGAGGCGCGGCGGTCGGAGCGGTCCCTGCGCAATGTCCTGCTGTCCCTCGCGGCGCTGCGCGATCTGGCCGGTCATCTGGCCGAGGCGGAGATCCCCAAGACCGAGGCGGCCTTCGACATGGCGCTGGCGCAGGCAGAGGACCTTCAGGATCCTGTCTTCGAGAGCGTCACGGACCCCGCCGGTCGGCTGAAGGTGGAGATCGTTCAACAGTCCGTGCGCGCCGCGCGGGATGCGGTGGCGGCGGAGATCGGTGTGCAGCTGGGCGTGACCCAGGGTTTCAATTCGGCGGATGGCGACTGAGATGACGACGCGGCGCGGTTTCCTGGCAAGCCTGCTGGCCTCCGCCGCCCTGCCGAGGCTGAGTTGGGCGGACGCGGGCAGCCCCGCCTATCTGGCCGCCGCGCGGGAGGCGGAAGGGCGCTATGCGCTCTTCGGTCTGACGGCGGAGGGGGCGGATGTCTTTCGGATCCCGCTGCCGGGGCGCGGGCATGCGGCGACGGCCCATCCAAGCGCGCCGGAGGCCGTGGCCTTTGCCCGGCGGCCGGGTACTTTTGCTCTGGTCATCGACTGCGTGACCGGGCAGGTGGCGCATCGGCTGGACAGCCCCGAGGGGCGGCATTTTTACGGCCACGGGGCCTTCATCGCGGGGGGCGATATCCTCTGCACCACCGAAAACCACATCGACAGCGGAGAAGGCCGGATCGGGTTCTGGTCGCGGCGCGAGGGGTATCGGCGGATTGGCGAGATCCCCTCCGGCGGGGTGGGGCCGCATGAGATCCTGGCGCTGCCCGGCGATGTGCTGGCCGTGGCCAACGGCGGCATCCGGACCCATCCCGACCACGGGCGGGAGAAGCTGAACATCCCGGAGATGCGCCCCAATCTGGCCTATGCCGGGCTGGAGGGTGTTTTGGACTTGGTCGAGCTGGACCCTGCGCTGCACCTCGCCTCGATCCGGCATCTCGCGGCGGATGGAGAAACGGTGGCCTTTGCGATGCAATGGCAGGGCGACCTGCCCGATTCCGCGCCTTTGCTTGGGCTGCACCGGCGGGAGGCGGCGCCGGTCCTGTGTGCCGCGCCGCTGGCGGAACAGCTGGCGATGGACGGCTATGCCGGGTCGGTCGCGCTGGCGGGCGGGACGGTCGGGATCACCTCTCCACGGGGTGGGCGGGTGCATCTGTTCGGGCTAGATGGCGCGTTTCAGGGCGTGCTGCGGCGCCCGGACGTCTGCGGGCTGGCCGCGCGGGGCGCGGGGCTGATGGCGACGGACGGGCTGGGCGGTGTGCTGGCGCTGGTCGGCGAGGGGGTTCAGCCGCTGGCGGTGGCCGGGCGGCAGTGGGACAACCATCTGGTGCCTGTAGGATAGGGCGGGAGCGAGAGGCCAGCCTCTCGCGCTCTCAGGAGTATTTCGGAATAAATGAAGGGGCGGGTCTTCATCTTTCCCGAAATACTCCCGCCGGAGGCGTCACGCGGTTTCCGCAGGAACGCGGATATGGGGATGTGCGGCGATCACCAGTTGCTTTAGCCCGTCGCCACCTGCCTCGAGGTGGTCCAGAAGTTGCCGTCGCATCCGGGGATCCCAGAAATCGTTGATATGGGCGGCGACCCGTTCGGCCTGATCCTCGCCGGGTTGGGAGACGAAGAAGGTGGCGATCTGGTTGGCCATCGTGGTCATTTTTTCAGGCGACATGAGCGGTTCCTTGGCGCAGGCCGGGGATACGGTCGGGGTGGGTGAAAACTTCGGCGCCTTCGCCACGGGCCAGGGCGATCAGGGTCAGACCGGCCTCATCCGCCGTGGCGACGGCGCGGGTGGTGGGGGCGGAGACGGCGATGAGCATGCCACAGCCCGCCATTGCTGTCTTCTGGATCAGTTCGATCGAGACGCGGGAGGTCAGGACGATGGCGCCGGTTGCGGGGGCGATGCCTTCACGAGCCATGGCGCCGATCACCTTGTCGAGGGCGTTGTGCCGCCCGACGTCCTCGCGCGCCAGGCGCAGGCCCCGGGGGTCGATAAAGCCGGCCGCATGGGCCGCGCGGGTTTCGTCGTGCAGGGGTTGGGCGGCGCGCAGGGCCTCCGTCGCGCCGGTGATCTGCGAGACGCTCAGCCCGGGGTCGGCGGTGACGCGGGGCAGGGGGCGGGTCACCTGATCCAGGCTGTCGATCCCGCAGAGGCCGCAGCCGACCGGCCCCGCCATGGCGCGGCGGCGGTGCAGCAGGGCCTCCGCCCGATCCTCCGACAGCCACATCCGGCATTCGATCCCGGCGGCGTGGGTTTCGATGGTCAGATCCTCGATCTGCTCGGGCGTAGTGACGATCCCCTCGGAGAGGGAGAAGCCGACGGCAAAGTCCTCCAGATCCGAGGGGGTGGCCATCATCACCGCCTGGGTCGTGCCGTTGTAGACCAGCGCCACGGGCACTTCCTCGGGCAGGGCCCGGGTCACGGGGGTTATTGGACCACCCCCGATCCGCAGGGTTTTGGCGCGGGCCGAGGTCATTCGGCCGCGGGCAGGATGCGGCGCGACTGCGCGGCCTGGGCGGCATAGCCCTCCTGCCAGTCCGAAGGCCCGTTGGAGGGCGCGACCTGCACCGCCGTCACCTTGTATTCCGGGCAGTTGGTGGCCCAGTCGGAGAAGTCGGTGGTGACCACATTGGCCTGGGTGTCGGGGTGGTGGAAGGTGGTATAGACGACGCCGGGGGACACGCGGTCAGTGATCGTGGCGCGCAGGGTCGTCTCGCCGGAGCGGGAGGCGAGCCGGATCCAGTCGCCCTCGCGGATGCCGCGGTTTTCGGCGTCGTGGGGGTGGATCTCCAGCATGTCCTGATCGTGCCAGGCGTTGTTGTCGGTGCGCCGGGTCTGGGCGCCGACGTTATACTGCGACAGGATGCGGCCAGTGGTGAGCAGCAGCGGGAAGCGCGGTCCGGTCTTTTCGTCGGTGGCCACGTATTCGGTCACGATGAAACGCCCCTTGCCGCGGACGAAGCCGTCGACATGCATGATCGGCGAGCCATCGGGCGCGTCGTCATTGCAGGGCCATTGAACCGAGCCACGTTCTTCGAGGAAGTCGTAGGTCACATTGGCGAAGCCGGGGGTGGTGGCGGCGATTTCCTCCATGATCTGGGCGGGGTGGGTGTAGTGCCATCCGGCGCCCATGGCATTGGCCAGCAGCTGCGTGACCTCCCAGTCGGCATAGCCGTTCTTCGGCTTCATCACCTCGCGGACGCGGTTGATACGGCGCTCGGCATTGGTGAAGGTGCCCTCCTTTTCGAGGAAGGAGGAGCCGGGGAGGAAGACGTGGGCGTAGTTCGCCGTCTCATTAAGGAAGAGATCGTGGACGATGACACATTCCATCGCGGCGAGGCCGGCTGCGACGTGTTTCGTATCCGGATCGGATTGCAGGATGTCCTCGCCCTGACAGTAGAGGGCCTTGAAGGTGCCCTCGACCGCGGCGTCGAGCATGTTGGGAATGCGCAGGCCGGGCTCGGGGTCGATTTCCACGCCCCAGGCCTTTTCGAAGATCGCGCGGACCTCGGGGTTCTTCACATGGCGATAGCCGGGGAGTTCGTGGGGGAACGATCCCATGTCGCAGGAGCCCTGCACGTTGTTCTGACCGCGCAGCGGGTTCACGCCGACGCCGCGCCGACCGATGTTGCCGGTCAGCATGGCGAGGTTGGCAATGCCCATGACTGTGGTTGAGCCCTGCGAGTGTTCGGTCACGCCGAGGCCGTAGTAGATGGCGCCGTTGCCGCCTTTGGCGAAGGCGCGGGCGGCCTCGCGCAGGGTGGCGGAGGGGACGCCGGTCAGGAGTTCAGTCGCCTCGGGGGAATGGCGCGGGTCGGAGATGAATTCGGCATAGGCCTGGAATTCGTCCCAGTCGCAGCGGGTGCGGATGAACTCCTCGTCCGACAGCCCTTCGGTGACGATCACGTGGGCGAGGGCGGAGACGACCGCGACGTTGGTGCCGGGGCGGAGCGGCAGGTGCCATTTGTCACCCATGTGCGGCGTCGACAGCAGGTCGATGCGGCGGGGGTCGATGACGATCAGCTTGGCGCCTTGGCGCAGGCGCTTGCGGAGGCGGGAGGCGAAGACGGGGTGGCCGTCGGTCGGGTTGGCGCCGATGACGATGGCGATGTCGGTGTCTTCGACAGAGTCGAAGTCCTGCGTGCCGGCGGAGGTGCCGAAGGTCTGGCCGAGGCCGTAGCCGGTCGGCGAGTGGCAGACGCGGGCGCAGGTGTCGGTATTGTTGTTCTGGAAGACCGCGCGTGTGAGTTTCTGGACGAGGTAGGTTTCCTCGTTGGTGCAGCGGGAGGAGGTGATGACGCCGAGGGATTTGCGGCCGTATTGTTCGCGGATGCCCTTGAGGCGATTGGAGGTGAACTCCATGGCCTCCTCCCACGAGACCTCGCGCCAAGGCTCGTCGATGCTCTCGCGGATCATCGGGTTGAGGATGCGGTCGGGGTGTTCAGCGTAGCCGTAGGCGAAGCGGCCCTTGACGCAGGAGTGACCCCGGTTGGCCTTCCCGTGCTTGTAGGGCGTCATGCGGACGAGCTTGTCGCCGTTGAGTTCGGCCTTGAAGGAACAGCCGACGCCGCAATAGGCGCAGGTGGTCAGGACGGACCGGTCGGGGGTGCCCATCTCGGCGACGCTTTTTTCCTGAAGCGTGGCGGTCGGGCAGGCCTGGACGCAGGCGCCGCAGCTGACGCAATCGGAGTGCATCGCGTCGTCGGATTTCGCGCCGAAGGAGACGCGGCTGTCGAAGCCACGGCCTTCGATGGTCAGGGCGAAGGTCCCCTGGACCTCTTCGCAGGCGCGGACGCAGCGCGAGCAGACGATGCATTTCGCCGGGTCGTAGGTAAAATAGGGGTTGCTGTCATCCTTGGGGATGTAGCGGGCGTTGGTGGCGCCGTCCGTCGCCTTGGCACGCAGGTCGTTGATGGTCAGCGAGCCGGTCGTGGTCGGGGCGTAGTGGTTGTCGCCCTTGGCGTAGCGCATGTCGCGGAGGCCGGTCATGCCGGCCATGTCCTGAAGCTCGCAATCGCCATTTGCGGCGCAGGTGAGGCAGTCGAGGGGGTGGTCGGAGATGTAGAGCTCCATCACGCCCTTGCGGAGTTTGTGGAGCTTGTCGGTCTGGGTGCGGACCTCCATCCCGTCGGTGACCGGCGTGGTGCAGGAGGCGGGGGTGCCGCGACGGCCTTCGATCTCGACAAGGCATAGGCGGCAGGAGCCAAAGGCCTCGACCGAGTCGGTGGCGCAGAGTTTGGGGATCTTGATCCCGGCCTCCATGGCGGCGCGCATGACGGAGGTCCCTTCGGGGACCGTCACGTCGAAGCCGTCGATTTTTAGCGAGACGGTGGCGTCGGTTTTGGGGAGGGGCGTGCCCATGTCCCAGTCCTTCGGGGGGAGGATGAAGTCTTTCATGGTGTCAGCCTTTATCCTTGAGGGCGGCCAGTTCGTGGGCGACGAGGGCGTTGGCATGGCCGTGGCCGAGGCCGTGTTCGGTTTTCAGGAAATTCACGATTTCCATGTGCTTGAGGTCGGCGCGATCGCGGACCATCTGCAGCCAGTGGTTTACGGGCTGGCCGTACTTTTTCTCGATCGAGGGGAAGTAGGAGGCGGGGCCTTTGGGCTTGTCGGTCATGTCGGGGCTCCGGTCCGAGCGCGGTGACCCCCTCCCTGACCCTCCCCCTGACAGGGGGAGGGGAACGCGCCGTCGTCAGGCGTGGCGCGGGAATGGGGGGCGGAGCGGGCCTTGCGCACTCCCTCCCCCTGAAGGGGGAGGGATAGGGAGGGGGTGTTGCGCGTCATTCTGCGGCCTCCTTCGCGGTGCCGAACTCCTCGGGGAAAAGCCGCAGGGCAGACATCACCGGGTAGGGCGTAAATCCCCCGAGCGCGCAGAGGGAGCCGTCCTTCATCGTCTCGCAGAGATCGGTGAGCAGCGGGATGCCATCGGGATCACCGGCGGCGATGCGGTCGATGGTTTCGACGCCGCGCACCGCACCGATCCGGCAGGGGGTGCATTTGCCGCAGCTTTCCACGGCGCAAAACTCCATGGCGAAGCGGGCCATGCCGAGCATGTCGGCCGTGTCGTCAAAGACGGTGATCCCGGCGTGGCCGATCAGACCGCCCGCGCCGTCGAATTCTTCGTATCCGAAGGGGGTATCGAACTGCTGCGGGGCGAAATAGGCGCCCAGGGGGCCGCCGACCTGCACCGCCTTGACCGGGCGTCCCGAGGCGGTGCCGCCGCCGATCTCGTTGACCAGATCGCCGAGGGGCAGGCCGAAGGCGGTTTCGAAGAGGCCGCCGTGGCGGACATTGCCGGCGATCTGGATCGGCATGGTGCCACGCGACCGGCCGAGGCCGAAGTCGGCGTAATGTGCCGCGCCCTTCTCGAAGATCACCGGGATGGTGGCGAGCGAAAGGACGTTGTTGACCACCGTGGGTTTACCGAAGGCGCCTTCGAGGGCGGGGAGGGGCGGTTTGGCGCGGACCACGCCGCGTTTGCCTTCGAGCGAGTTGAGGAGCGAGGTTTCCTCGCCGCAGACATAGGCGCCTGCGCCGACACGGATTTCCATGTCGAAGGTGCAGCCGGAGCCCAGTACGTCCAGCCCCAGGACGCCGCCCTCGCGGGCAATGCGGATGGCGCGGTCCATGATGTCGATGGCGTCGGGGTATTCGGACCGGATGTAGACGAAGCCCTTGGTCGCCCCGGTGCCGAGGCCCGCGATGACCATGCCCTCGATCAGAGAGAGGGGGTCGCCCTCCATGATCATGCGGTCGGCGAAGGTGCCGCTGTCGCCCTCGTCGGCGTTGCAGACGATGTATTTGCGGTCCGCCTGGGCCTGCCGGACCGTGTCCCATTTGATGCCGGTCGGGAAGCCCGCGCCGCCACGACCGCGCAAGCCGGAGGCCTTGGTCTCCTCGACGATCTCTGCGCAGGTCATGCCCAGGGCCCGGCGCAGGCCGGTTAGACCGCCATGTGCCTCATAGTCGGAGAGCGAGAGCGGGTCGATCACGCCGCAGCGGGCGAAGGTCAGGCGGGTCTGGCGGGCGAAGAAGGGGATGTCCTCGACGGGGCCGAGCCCTTGGGCCGTGCCGTCGAGGATCGCGGGGATGTCGGCGGGGGTGACGGGGCCATAGGCGATGCGGCCCGCGCCCCGGTCCACCTCGACCAGGGGTTCCAGCCAGATCATGCCGCGTGTGCCGGTGCGGATCAGGCGGATGTCGGTGTCGCGGTCGGCGGCCTCCTTGAGGATGGCCGTGGCCACGTCTTCCGCGCCCAGGGCCTTGGCGGCGCTATCGAGGGGCAGGTAGATCGTGATCTCGCTCATGCCGGGACCTCCAGCGCTGCGGTGATCCTTGCGGTGTCGGCGCGGCCCAGGACCTTGCCATCGATCATGGCAGCGGGGCCGCAGGCGCAGAGGCCGAGGCAATAGACAGGCTCTATCGTCACCTGGCCGTCGGGCGTGGTGCCATGGGCGTCCAGCCCGAACCGGTCGAGAACAGCCTCGGTCAGGGCATTTGCGCCGACGGACTGGCAGGCCTCCGCACGGCAGATCTTGACCGTGTGGCGCGCCGCGGGGGCACTGCGGAAATCATGGTAGAAACTGATGACGCCATGCACTTCGGCCCGCGTCAGGCCAAGGGTTTCCGCGATGATGGGCAGAGCGGTTTCGGGAATGTAGCCGTAGGCGGCCTGCAGCGCATGCAGGATCGGCAGCAACGGCCCCTCCCGATGGCGTTCCGTGGCGATCACGGCGCGGATTTCCTCTGGCTGAGGGGCGATGCTGTCGGTCATTGGCGTGTCCCTGTGGCTTTGGTCCCCCGGTGCCCGATTGTTCATCGCCAATCAATATAGCATTTCCGTCAGTTGATAGGAAATCTCTATTGCTCGAGCGGGTCTACCTGACCGCCGCCCGCGCTTCCTTCAACAGGGCGCCGATCACGGGGGTATGCGGTTCCTGATATTCCGTGATCAGTCCGACGGTGTAGCTCTGCGTTCCGCCCTCGATCGGCACGGTCGTCAGGGAGCGACCGGAGGTGAGAAATTCGGCAATATCGCCGGGCAGGATCGTCACCCAGTCGCCACGGGCCACGGTGGAGGTGAGGACGACCGTCGAATTGGCCTCGATCATCGGGGTGGGGCTGGTGCCGACCTCCATGAAATTGCGGTTGATGATCCGGCGGTTCTGCATTTCCGGCGTCAGCAGGCAGAGTTTCTGCTGCGCCACCTCCGCCCAGGTCAGGCTGGACCGGGCGGCCAAGGGGTGGCGGGCGTGGCAGACCAGGCGGTAGGTTTCGCGGTAAAGGTCGACGGTGGAGACGCGGCCGAGCGGTTCGTTGTCGAGGTAGGTGATCCCGGCGTCGATCTCCAGATTTTCCATCATGTTCAGCACGTTGCTCGACGAACTTGACCTGATCGTGAAGGCGATGCCGGGGTGGCGTTCTGTCATCCGCGCGGCGAGGTGCGAGGCCCAGGTCAGCGCCGTGGGGATCACGCCCAGACGCAACCGCCCGGTCAGCCCGTCGCGCTTGACCCGCATCTCATCACGCAGGCGGCGGGCGTCGCCGACGATCTGGCGGGCCATGACGAGGGCGCGCTGGCCTTCGGGTGTCAGCCCGCCGAAACGTGATCCTCGTTCCACCAGCTTGACCCCGAGGTGGTCTTCCAGCTGCCGGATCCCGGCCGAAAGGGTGGGCTGGGTGATCGAGAGGCTTTGCGCCGCGCGTCCGAAATGCTGTTCCCGGGCCAGCGCGATGAGCATTTCGAGCTTGTTGATCATGAGTGTCGATGGTCCACGCGCGAATTGATAGATGTTGCCTATCATTGCCGGCCATATTGAGCGACGGTTTTAATGACTTGCCCCAATCGCGGGCATTTGGGCCCCGATCCAAGTTGCCTGTGGGCCACAGTGTGGCACCCGCGCCATGGGCCGGCTAGACTGCCCGCACCCTCAACACTGACGGAGAATGCCATGTCCCCGGCCACCGAAGCCGACGAGATTTCCAATATTGCCTTCGGATTCATGGGATCCAAGGCCTTGTTCGTCGCGCTCGACCTCAAGCTCTTCACGCATCTGGCGGAAGGCCCCAGGACGGCAGAGGATATGGCCGCGGCCACGGGGATCCACCGCGACCGGGCAGAGACGCTGATGACCGCGCTGGCAGGGCTGGGATTGCTGGTGGTCGAGGCGGGCAGATTTGCCAATTCCCCGGCGGCGGAGGCCTTTCTGGTCAAGGGCGCGAAATATGATTTCGGCGATTACCTGCGTCTCCAGGTCGGCCGGCAGATGTATCCGCTACTGAATCAGCTGGAGGGGGCGGTGAAGGGCACGCTGACCGAGGATGCCACGGCGAGCTACGAGCAATGGTTTTCCGACCCCGAACAGGCGCGGCTCTATTCCGAGAGCCAGCATGCAGGCTCGCTCGGCCCGGCGCGGCAGCTGGCGAAGAAGATCGACCTGTCCGAGGCGCGCAGGCTGCTGGATGTGGGCGGGGGAACGGGGGCCTTTGCGATCACCCTATGCAAAACATTTCCGGAGCTGACAGCCACGATCGTCGATTTCCCTAATGTCGCCGCGCTTGGCCGGACGTATGTGGAAAAGGCGGGGCTATCGGACCGCATCACCTATGTCGAAGGCAATGCGCTGGAGACCGACTGGCCGGGCGGGCAGGACGTGGTGCTGATGTCCTATCTCTTCTCCGGGGTGCCGGGAGAGTTCCACGACGACCTGATCAGCGATGCCCACGCGGCGCTGGACCCCGGCGGTCGGCTGATCCTACACGACTTCATGGTGGAGGCGGACCGCAGCGGCCCGGGCCTCGCCGCGCTCTGGCAGTTGCAGCACACGGCCTTCACGCCGGAGGCGCGCTCGGTCGATACGGCGACCCTGACCAGCGAGATGGGCGAGGGCGGTTTCGACAAGGTCGAGGTGATGGAGATGAACCCCGAGATGACCAAACTGGCCGTTGGGCGCCGTGCGGCCTGACCAAGGGGCCGGATCAAGGTTCTGGCGGTGCCGGTCGGATTTGCGATTGCGAGCCTGCGATCTTTGCCCTATAGCCCCCGGTGCGGCACCCATAGCTCAGCTGGATAGAGCGCTGCCCTCCGAAGGCAGAGGCCTCAGGTTCGAATCCTGATGGGTGCGCCACTTCCCCATTACATGGTCGCAAGCTATTTGATTTGCTTGCGTTTTTTCTTCGGAGTTGGAACCGGTTCCAAAAGTTGGAACTTTTCCGTTCCTGATATGATCCGGACGAGGTCCGCGCTCTTGCTATAGTTCTGCGCTTCTTCCTCGGTCTCATGGCCCAAAATTGCCATGCGTTGGTCGGCCGTCGCGCCGTTCTCCTTGAAGATCGCGGCCCGGCCTTTCCGAATCCCGTGGGCCGAATGGTTGGGCAGGCCCGCAGTTGAGCAGATCCCGGAGAACCACGAGGCGGCGCCCTTGGCACCGCGTGGGCGCTTCTGGGCGGTCAGGAGAAACGTAATCCCTTTCGGAGCCGCTTCGATGCACTCATGCAGGTATTCGCTGGGCTCGAACCAGTCCGGCGCCGGAGCGGTCCACGGGCATACAGCCGTGCTATCTGATTTCTGTCGGGAGTAGGTTAGCCATCCATCCTTGACCATGTTGGGGCCGAGCCGCGTCATATCCCCGATCGAGGCGCAGGTCTGGTACATCAGTTCGAATGCCAGGCGCTCTTGGCTCCCAACCGGCCAATACTCCCGAAATGTCTGCATGTCGGCCCTAGACCATGGGATCGCCCCTTGTGCTGGCGGGGTCTTCCGTCTCTCGACGTGTTTCGCGGGATTGTCCTCGATCAGCCCGGCAGCCAGCCACCATTTGCAAAGCCCGCGCCAAACCTTCAGGCGGTTGTTCGCAGGGTGCGCGGCGAATTGGGTGAGATCCTGACGGATGTGTTTTGGCTGAAGGGTCTCCATCGTCGCCTTGCCATACCGGTCGCGAATGTCGTCCAGGTACCGGCGCCAGACGCCACGGGTAGATGGCGCCAGGGCGAGATAGACGTCCGATCGCAGGTACGCCATGACGCCGGCCGCTATGGTGCCGGTGACGGCCTTCTCTGGACCTGGAGCCTGTCCGTTCGACGCGCTGAGATAGGCTGCCAGGAAATCGGGGTGATCTGGTTTGAGGTCGGGCATGGGGATGCCCTTCTGACCTTTCGGACGATAGTAGAAGCGGACGTTTCCAGACGGCCAGAGGCCGGAGGCGTTGAGGTGTTTCAACCTGACGTGCCCCCGAATATTTCGTCGCATGTTACTCCCCCCGATCCTCGCGACGGTAGCGGTTCACTCGCTGCCGGGACAAGGCGCATCGTCCCTTTGCGGGGGCAGATTTCCACGATCGCGCCGAATTCACCGGCAACCTTCATGGCGCGGCGGAGCTCGGCCTCGGTGAAAATCGGTGCTCCCATGGGTCAGTCCCTCCCAGCCAGTTGATGTGTGGCTCGCGCGATTTCACACTTCCGCTCCCAGGCTTCGAACCCGTCAGCATAGGTGCGGCAGGAGAAATCGTCGCCGGATGCGGTCCGCAGGACTGCAGGACAACTGATGTAGGGGCGCTCGAATGGAGCGTCCGAAAATCCGGTGTCGATGTCTGGACGTGTGCCGCAGATCGGGCAGGGGCTTGGTTTGCGGGTCAAGCCCGATCCTCCAAGAACCTGATCAGAGCGCCATGGAGCTGGTTGATCGCCGCGTTTGGATCATCGGTGTCATCCGTTGCCTCGATCAGCAAGCGCAGGCCGTCTGCAGCGATCGTAATGGTGTCGCCGGATCCGACGTTGCTGTGTGGCCTTACACTGTCCTCTCTCGCAACTTCGATCAGATCGCTTGTCGCTCCTGAAAATTGGCCGGCGGCCGCAAGTAGTTTTCTCGTCTGTTCGGTCATCCGCTCTTCCCCTTCCTCGCTTCCCTGGCTGCATGCTCCAGCTTGGCCGTCGCCATGATCGTCGGCTTCAGCTCCGCCGGGGCGTCGTCATAGCCGCGCCCGAACCGGCCATTGAGGCGCGGTGCCAGGGCCATGGGGATGGCATCCCAATTCGACGGGTCGCAGTTGGTTTTGTCGCCATCCAGGCATTTGAGGCGGTGCCCCTCCGGAACCGGGCCGTTGACTTTCTCCCAGAGGTGCTTGTGCTTCTGGACGTACCGGCGCTCATAGCCGGTGTGAGGGTTGGTTTCCGCCACGCTGACCTCGACATAGCCGTCGCGGGTCATCCGCTCGTGTCCGAGATATTTGGTGTTGTGGGGCAGGTTGCCCTTCTTGAACCGACCCTTCTCGCTACCCGGCGGGTTGAAGGGCTTGCCCTTGTTGTGCGGCACGCTGCCTTTCTGGAAACAGCCGGTCCGGCCGGTCTTCCAGCCCTTCCGCTTGCGCAGCGCATGCAGGTGCTGTTCGGAGACGTCTTCCCGGCCGAAGCGGTCGATAAAGGCCCGGCGATAGTCGCTAATCACCATCAGCCGGTTCTCTTCGAGCCAGGCCATTTCCTCGTCGCTGTATTTGATCGCGCGGCCCTTCATTCTGCGGCCTTCCCGATCTGGGGCAGGTGCGGGACGATCTTCTCGCCGTGGTCGGCGAACAGTTTCGCGGCCTTCAGCTTGAGGCCAGCATTGCCTATGATCTGATCCGACACGGCCACGACGGCCTCGGCGCGCTTGGCCTCGGCCTCGATCTGCTCGGGCGTCATGCTTTCATCGCCGAGGCGCTCCAGTGCTGCGAACAGGTGATTGTCCAGGTCTCCGAGCTTGTTCTTCACGTTCTGTCCTTTCTCGGTTCAGTCGCCCGCAGCACCCACAGCACCGCGAAGAGTGCGGCGAAGAGGGGCACGGCCAGGAAGATGGTCAGGGCGCGGTGTAGGTTTTCGCGGGTCACATCAGCCTCCCGATACCGATCCCGATCAGCAGGACCGCGCTGCAGATGAGCAGCCAGACGATCCCGGCTCCGGCGCGCGTGTCGTCGTCAGGCAGCGGGCAAGGCGTCCAGGCACCGGGCTGCGCATCCCGCAGGCCGGGGCACTCAGGGCGCACCGTGCCGCCGGGGCAATGGCAGGAGCCGCGCTCCCATTCTGGGCAGCGGAAAGCGGTCATGACGGAACCCCGATCACATCGAGCATGGCTTGCGCGGTGGCGCGGCGGCCGTCCTTGCAATGCTCCAGTATCGTCCGGCAGGCCTCGGCCACGTCCTTGTCAGACTGGCCCGGGGCGCAGAGAACAGCCCATGCTTCTTCGACGGTGTCGGTCATGATGCCATCCCCACGGTGATGAAGCCGTCGGCCTCGATCTCCTCAAACTTCAGGGGCTCGCAGGACTTCATGGCCGCGAAGTGCTCCGCGATCTCGGCCAATGGCTTGCCGACCAGGTCCTCGGGAACCGCCTGCGGCTCGTCGCAGAACGTGACACGGTGACCGCTCATCCGCTTCGCCTCGGGGCGCTCACCCGCATAGGTGGCGGGTGCCCAGGTTCCGTCGAAGCGGCGCTCTTCCACATACCAGAGGGTCATGCCGCCAGATCCTCCCGCGCCCTTTCGATCTCGGCCTCGATCTCGGCCAGATGCTGGAGCAATACCCGGGCGTCGACCTCGAAGAAGTCGCAGATCCGTTTGAGCACGTCCGGGCGGGGATGGCTCTCACCGGAAAGGTAACGATTGAACTGCGTGCGGTTGATGCCGAGATCGCGGCAGAGCGGGGCCACACGCATATCGCGCCGGTCGACCAGCTGGCGGAGGTTGTTGCCGAAGATGTCGTTCACGCGTGTCATGTGGTTCTCCTCAGAAGGGCACGTATTCAGAAAGCTGGATCCGCTCGACATCGACCCGGCGGTGAGCGGAAACCGCCTGCATGACGAAGAACACCGATCCGGGATTGTTGCGGGCGAGGCGTTCGGCCTCTGCCTCGGCGGCGTCGGGGGATGAATGGCGGACGGTCGAAGGCCCGTCGCCTTGAACCATCCAGAAGGTGTCGAGTCTGAGCGTCATGTGGGTCTCCTCTGGAAAGCGCCGGGGACGCGGCAGATGCGCCCCCGGCAAGTGAGCCGCCAAGAACAGGCGTCCCCCAAGGCAGTCAGGGGGTGGCGGCTTGTTCGTGGTCAGTTTTCTCCAAGGGCTTCGAGATACAGTTCGAGGATCGCCTCTTCCTCGGCGATGTCGTCCCGGTCTCGTTTCCGTCGGGCGATGATTTTCTTGATGGTCTTGACGTCGTAGCCGCGGGCCTTGGCCTCGGCGAACACCTCTTTGGACTGGTCCGCGATGTCAGCCATTTCGGCATTGAGGCGTTCCGCGCGCTCGATGAATTGTCGAAGTTCACCGGCTGTCACGCGATAGGCCGTATCTTTGACCTCCCGATCTTCAGGGGTCTCTTTCATCGGGGCACGCCCCTTGGTCTGTTTCAGCGCTTGGTTCAGATCGTCAGCGGTGAAGGGGCCGGTTTCGATCGTCCCGCCGGTGCCGTCGGGCACGCTCATGGTCATCACTGTCTCCGACACTTTCGCGCGGGCCTGCGTTTTTTTGGCCATGCTCTTTCCTTCCATCAAAACAGTCGGCCTTGGGTCAGGCGGGCGGAGGGAGTGACGACCTCGTCGACTGTCAGGAGGGCGTAGGTCTCGCCGGTCTCTCGAGCGAGGCGGGCGGCGTCGTCCCATGCCGCGTCCCGGTGCTCGTACCGGACCTTGGGTTGGGTCTTGGAATGACGGCCTGACGGCATGCGGCAGATCATCCAGAAGATCTGGTTGCGATCAGGCTTCATGGGGCACCTCCTCAGCTCGGCGTCGCAGTGCGGCGTGGGTGGCGATCTGAGTCTCGATCGAGGTGTCGAGCATCAGCTTGTTCCAGCGCTGCAAAGCCTGTGACCTGGTGACGCCGGGGATTGTCGCTGCGGCTTGGTCGAGCTTCATGCCGCTGCGCAGGAGGGTGACCAGCATCAGGTCGCGCGCCGGTGTCCAGGGCCAGGCGCAGGGGAGGTTGGCGATGTGAGCTGCGATCTGCGCCGCATCGGCGGGGGCCGGTGGCAAGGTCGTTTCAAAGCGAAGCGTGCCCGGGGCATGCCGTTGGCGGTGGTGGCCCTGCATGGCGATGTCCATGATCGGCGTGCCGCTCATTGGCCTGTCTCCTCTTTTTCACGACTGGGGCCGGGGATCGGCGCCTCCCATGAGTTCGGGTCGATGGTGACCTTCAGCAGTCCACCCGGTTCGGTGTCGAGCCAGGCGCTGAACCCGATCTGCCGCATCCCGGTCATGAAGAACTCGATCCGGCCCATGAGCCGCCGCCGGGCCGTTTCGCGGGCCTCGGCGCCGGTGACCTCGGCCAGGACATCGTTGATGATCTGTTCCGCCGCTGCGTCCAGCACCGCTTTCTGGGGATCCGTCATCAGAAGCCCCCCGGAAGAAGTGCGGCCGGATCGATCGGCGCGAAATACGCCGCCAGCCGAAGGATCAGCATGACAGCGCAGAAGAGCAGGACGGAGGAGATGGCGGTGCCGATGGTGAGCACGACAAGCGTCGGCCCCGGGCCTCTCCGCTGGCTGCGCGCATAGGTTTCTTCGAGGTAGTGGATCATGCCGCGGCCTCTTTCGGTGAATGGATGGGGGTCGTCGGGTCGGACTGGTTCCGCGTGGCGTAGGCGTCGATCAACGCGATGGCCTCGGTGAAGTGATGCTCCGCGACGGCCGTGGCGGCCTCGGCCAGCATGATCGCCGGGACGAATTCGAGATCCTCAAGGTGGTCTTCCAGCATCGCCTGCAGCGAGGTGTTGATGGCGGAGGTCATTTCGTCCGCCCATGCGCGGGCCTCGGTCATGCTGAACCCTCGGCGCCGGATCCTCGCCGTTCCCGCGCGGTGGTCAGGTCAATGATGCGGAGGGGAGTGAAGTTCTCAGCCGGGTCGCGGTCGATCCGGGCCAGTCGGTCCGGCGTCACCGGCGCGCCCTGCTGTTCCTTGAGCCGCAGCCAGGCGTCGGTTGTGAGCGCGGGAAGATGCGCGAACCGAGCCGGGTCAGTGACGACCGTGACGGCGTCTGGGTGGTAGGTGGGCATGCATCTCTCTCCATCGTGTCCGCGATCGGCCGTGTGGCTTCTTCTGTGGGTTGTGGAGGCAATATGCGTCATGCATAATTTTGTGTCAATGCGTAATGCATAATAATATGCAATCCGCCTTCCCGACGTAGAATCATCTGTGCTACACCGGCCTTGTCAAACCGTCGCGAAAACATCAGTAGGAACGCCAATGAACAGCAATCCAGCTCACGGAGGGGGTTACATCGGCCCGCTCGAATTCCATGATGACCCCAACTGCTTGGCAATGTTTCTGGGGGGATTCGAATTGGAACGAGATGACGACTACCTGCGCCAGCTGCTGCTGGACTTCGAGGCAAGTGATCAGTGGATGCACTACAGCGAACTGGGGCTGTCACATGAGTCCGACTACATGAAACGTCACTTCCACATTCAGCTTTTGGTCGATGGCGGGTTGATGGCGCCTATTGAACGGGGCGGATCGAGTTACCGGATTACGAACCAAGGGCACGACTTCATTGCCATGACACGTGAGGATGAGCGGTGGGCCGCAGTAAAGGCGGCCGGGCGCAGCGTTCGAGGTGCAAGCGTCCAGATGCTCTATCGGTTAGCTGAGGGGATGGTGCGGCAGAAGTTGGTCGAGGCGGGTTTTCCGCTGGCATAATATGGCCCGGCGCGATGGCCGGGCAGGGACGAACTAATGTGGTGGCTAGGTCAGGGCGATGGTGGTCCCGCAGGGAACAGGCGAGAGACGACGAGAAGAGCGCCACCAACTATCGTCATGATGATCGCGATGCCTGGATAGCCAGGCAACATGCTGACTTTGCCGCTCACCTCAGCGACGCGCTCATTAAGCGTGTCGAGCTTTGTTTCGACCCGATCCATGCGTTTTTCGAGGTTTGCTACGCGCTGTTCCACACTTGGATCATATGGGCCGCCGCCGCCGCCGCGCAAGCCGATCTTCTCCATCTGTTTAAGAAGATCTGCGCCGGTTCGGCCTTGGCCCGTGACGTCATGAATGTTTTCACTCATTGAGATCTACATCCTCCCCAATGTCGCGCTTGCCAGTCGTGTACTTGTTAAGCTTCCGGAGAGAGGCCTTGGCCTCTTCCATTCGCCGATTGAATTCGTCCTCATTTGTGATGGGAGTTGCGGAAGAGAGATCTATCGTGAATTCAGCTAGTTGCATAAGTGCTTTGCGCAGAAGAAAGCACTCTATCTCCAAGCTTAACAGCCGTTCCTCAACCTTCTTCTTGTTTCCCGAAATGCCGTTATTCATGGCTGTTTAGCTCCAACCCAGACCACGCGACCGATCACATTCACGTCGTCGTTCTCGAAATACTCTTCGTCGGGAAACTGGATCTTGTTGGCGTTGTCCGAACGGATCACGACGCTCTGCCGCCGCGGCCCCCAGTTCACGCGCTTGACCTTCAGCGCCTCGCCGATCCGGATTACGAACATGCCGTCAAAGTCGATGTCCGTCTTCGTCATGTCCACCATCACTATGTCGCCATGGTTCAACGTCGGCTGCATGCTGGCCCCGACCACGCCAATGATGGCGAGTTTGTCCATCGGTGTCGTCGTGATCGAGCGCAGGTATTCCGGCGGGAACGCCATCTGATCAACGACAGCCTCGTAGGCGGCCGGGACCATGCCGACACCGGCCTGAGCTTCGATGTCGAAGACCGAGATCAAACCGGGATCCTCGCTAAACGCAACCGGCGCACTCTCTTCAAGTCCTGCAAGGCCGCCATATAGCAACCATTCAGGAGTGACCTTGAAGGCCTTAGCATACGCTTGTGCTGCTTCGGCATTGAATGTGCGGGACCCATTTTCGTGTCCAGCATAGGTGGCATATGCCACCGACAGCCTTTCAGCCGCATCTCTAGCCGTTCGGTATCCTGCTCTGCTTCGAGCGGCTTTCAGTCGGTCGTGAGGTTCTGACATGCCTGCATAGCTAGCAGGGCTGGCTATGCATTGGGCATTGACGGGCGCATATTCTTCACGCATAAGATTATGCATGGAGCATATTTTCGAGAAACTGCCACGACTGCACATCCTCTCGGAAGAGATGGGTCAACCGTATCAAACGGTGGCCGCGTGGAAGAGCCGTGGAAGCATCCCCGCCAAGCACGACCTTATGCTGGTCGAGATTTCGCTGCGACACGGCAAAGGCCTGTCGCTCGACGAACTGGCCAAGGCCAGGGCAGCCCCTCCCGCTTCTGCCGCCTGGCCGTCGAGCTCCGCAACTGGAAGGATCGGCCGTTCGAATATGGCCGGGCCGACTGCGCGCTCTTTGCCGCCGCCTGCGTCAAGACGATGACCGGTGCGGACCCGGCGCGCGGGCTGCGCGGCTACCGGACGGAATCCGAGGGCCTGCGCAAGGTGCAGGCCAAGGGCTTCGCCTCGCATGTCGCCGTGTTCGAAGCGTTCCTGGCGCCGACGGATCGGCCGCGCGTGGGTGACGTCGCGATCGTGGATCTCGACGGGCAGGAGGCCACGGGCATCGTCCAGGGCCGCGGCGTCTACCTGATGTCGATCGACCATGGCCTGGTGGTGGTGCCGCGCCGCTGGATGATCAGGAGCCTCGCTGTCTGATGGCCGGTCTTATTGTAAATGCCGTTGTCGCTGGCCTGGGCGGGGCGGCGGCCGTCGGGGCCTTTGGGGTCGCCCTGATCCAGATAGGTGTGGGGCTGGTTTTCTCCGCCGTGGCGCAGGCGCTGCAAAAGAAGCAGAACCGAACGCAGACCCCGGGCATCCGCACGAAGTTCACCGGTCAGGGCGATGTCTCGCCCCAGACGATGATCCTCGGCCTCTATGCCACCGCTGGCCACATGATGGCGCCATACTACACGCACAGCCGCGCCGCGGCCGGGGGTGGGGACAACAACTTCGGCGCGATCGGCTCGGGCGACTACGCGACCTTCGTGATCAACCTGTCGGACACGGCGATCACCGACGTGACCGCGCTCTACCTGGACGGGGTTCGCTTCGACGTCGGCACGCACCTCGCCGGGACAGCGCACCCGCACTACGGCACGCCCGTCGCCTCCGGCGTCGATCGGAACGACTATGTCGGCAAGGTCTGGCTCAAGGTCTACGACGGCACGCAGACGGCGGCGGACCCGTATCTCCTCGCTGCCTATGGGTCGCACCCTGACCGGCCGTGGAAGGCCACGAGCTGGCACCGGGGCGGCGCCTACGCGATCGTCACCGTCAAGCGCGACACGAAGCTCTTCCGGGGCATCCCGACCTTCCGCTTCGAGGTGCAGGGCATGCCCCTCTATGACCCGCGCGACCTGTCGACAGCCTATTCGGTGAACCCGGCGCTGATGTGCTGGAACGTCCTGCGTGGCATCGCCCTGCCGGACGGATCGAGCTTTGGTATGGGCGTGGCCGAGGCGGATTTGCCGACCGATTGGTGGGACGATGCCCTCGACGAATGCGAGGTCCAGGTGGAGAACCAGGACGGCGGGGACGAGGACCAGTACCGCGCCGGGATCGAGATCCCGATCGCGACGCCGGACGACGGCGGTATGGACCCGCTGACCGCGATCGACGAGCTGCTGCCCGCCATGTCGGCGCAGGTCGCGGATCTCGGCGGCCAGTGGATCATCCGGGTCGGGGCCCCGGGCCTGGCCGTCGCCAGCTTCGACGATGGCGATGTGCTCAACAGCCGCGATCAGACCTATCGGCCCTTCGTCGGTCTGGCCGAGAAACACAACTGCGTCGCCGCGACCTTCCCGTCGCCCGCAGCCAAGTGGGAGCCGATCGAGGCGCCGCTCTTCGTCAACCAGGATGCGGTGGATGCGGACGGCGAGCAGCTGATCGCCTCGCTCGATCTCGACACGGTGCCATATCCGGACCAGGTGCAGCGCCTCGCCGCCGCCTGGGGCAAGGATGCGGAGCGCCGCCGGACCCATATCCCGGCGCTGGCGCCCTACATGGACAGCATGACCGTGCTGGATACCGTCGACGTGACCTCGGCCCGGTTCGGCTACTCGGACAAGTCGTTCGAGATCAACCGCTATGTGCTGGACCTGCAGACCGGGGTATTCCAGATCGCGATCCGCGAGGTCGACCACGACGACTGGACCGTGGTTCCTGCGGAATACCAGGCGCAGGACGTGCCGAACGTTACGCGCCTGCCTGCGCCCGCGCTGGCGATCACGACATACGCGGTGGCGAAGCATCAGATCACCGACGGGACGGACGATAAAAAGCCCGCGATCCGGATCACATGGACGCCTCCGAGCGACAACCTGTCCGGCGTGGCCTGGCAGGTCTATCGGTCGGGCGAGCTGGTCATCGAGGGTTCGACGGCCGACGCCGACGCGGGCGAGGTGATCCTGTCAGAGGGGTTGCTGCCGGACACCGGCTATTCGGTGCGGATCAAGCCGCTGGCAGAGGCGCAGGCGACGACATGGACGAGCTATGAGGCGGTCACCACCGACGACATCCGTCCGATCACGTCGACGGCGGATTTTGCGGACGGCCTGGTCCCCGTTGAAATCGTCGCGACGCTGCCGACGACCGGGAACTATCAGGGCCGGATGGTCTTTCTGACGACCGACGACAAGCTCTATCGTCACGACGGCTCAGATTGGATTGCGACCGTTGAGGCTGGCGACATCACGGGGGAGTTGACCGACAGCCAGATCGCGGACCTCGATGCGGCCAAACTGACCGGGCAGATCACCGGCGTGCAGATCTCCGACAACGCAGTGACCGCGGCCAAGATCGATGCCGGGGCGGTCACCACTGCCAAGATTGCAGCGAACGCGGTCACTGCGAATGAGGTCGCGGCGAATGCCATCACGGCCGCAAAGATCGACGCAGGCGCGGTCACGACGGCAAAGCTGGCGGCGGGTGCTGTGACGGCGAATGAGCTGGCCACCAACTCGATTGTCGCGGGCAAGATCGCCACCGGGGCAATCACGTCTGGCATGGGGGTGTTCTCCGGCCCGCTGCAGAGCGATGATTTCGTAACAGAGACCTCCGGCTGGCAAATCACCAAGGCCGGGAACGCGGAATTCAACCAGTTGATTGTGCGGGAAAGCCTGGTCGACGGTGCTGTGTCGGACGGGGTCAGCTACCTGGAGCTGCCCGAGCAAACATGCAACGACAGCGAGGTCCTCTATGAAGAGGAGCTGGGGGAATTCACCTATGACCAGCTCTGGCACATCAGCATTACTGTCGAGATGCGCCGCGCGAGTTCCACGGGACCCAACCAGACCCGCTACGTCTTCCAGATCGCCTATTACAACGGGGCCACTTGGGATGCCTGGCAAACCGTACAAGCCACGTCCTACGCCGCGCTCGATACCTTCCAGCAGTTCAGCATGACGCATCACATCGTGGCGAACAGGCCGAACGTCAGGATCCGGGTCTTCATCGACAACAGCCTCGTTGCCACGCCCACGCAAACCAATGTCCGCAATATCGGCATTTCCGCCAAGTACGTCGCGAGGTGACCATGGCCAGGTACGTCTTTTTCGATGAGAACGGAGCCGTCAGCGCGGTCGGCTCTGCCCCCTACGTCCCCGAAGGTGCCTATGAGGTGCCCGGCAATTTCGAGGCGTCCATGCTGGCGACCATGGTGCTGGTCGAGCGCCCGGCGCCGCCGCAATGGACGGTGGATGGCAGCGCCTATTCCATTGAGGACTGCCCGCTCGGCACGACGGTCAAGGTTGCGGATCAGATCGGCGGGGAATGGCTCTTCGATTACACGAGCGAGACGGAAGACGAAACGATCTCCTTCACGCTCAACGATCCCGGCACCTATTCGATCGAGCTGCACTTCCCGTTCCCGTATCTGCCCCGGGTGATCGAGGCGATCATCGAATGACGACCCTCTACCGGTCCAATGCGAGCCGCCTCAAGGAACACTGGCAGGGCATTATGGACGAGCGCAGCCGACGCATTGCCGAGAACTTCTTCTGGAACGGGCAGCGGTTCGATTACAGCGCCGAGAGCAAGGCCCGGATCACCGGTGCCGCCTCGCTCGCGGGGTTCAAGCTGCTGCAGCCCATTCCTCCGATCGGATACCAGTGGATGGACGGCGAAACCGACTTCGGCTGGATCGCGGCCGACAATTCCGTCGTGCTGATGACCGCGCAGGAGTGTTTCGATTTCGGGGCAGCTGCCGCGGCGCACGAGCGCGCGCATATCTTTGCGGCGGCCGCCCTCAAGGCCATGGACCCGATACCAGCCGACTACACCGACGACAGCTATTGGCCGTAGAGGAGCAGCAATGACAGATCCGACCAAAGACCCGTCGTTGATCGGGCAGATATTCAACGAGCGGGCGGCGCTGCTGGCCTTCTTCGGTGCTCTGGGTGGCGCGGTGCGTTCCGCGACGCTCCGGACCACATGGAAGGAGGGGCTGCGGGTCATCTTCGTGGGTGGCGTCACCAGCTTTGCCTTCGGGGAGCTGGGACCGTTCCTTCTGCAGCCGTGGATCGGGAAGATCCCGGACGAACTGGGCGGAAAGCTCGGCACGCTCTGCGCTGTGGCCTTCCTGACCGGCCTGATCGCCGTGACAGTGTTTGAACGCTTCCTGGCCAAGAAGGAGGTCGAAGATGATAAGGGCTGAGAAGACGACACCGAATGCCGATGCCTTCCGGACGCTGATCGTGGGCGGAATCCTCGCGATCATCCTCCTGCTCGGGGTCGACCCGGCGGCGCGCTACTACGACGAGCACCTGCGGCCGCGCCCATGGATCAGCGCCGAGGTGAAGATCCTACCGGCGAAAGAGGGCAAGCCCTTCGTCGAATACTCCGTAGATGCCCGGACGCTGGTTCACGCGACATGGAAGGCATGGGTTGAGAATGATCGGGGCGCGCGCTTGTGCGGCGGGTCCGGGCCGGGCGACTACAGCCCCTCAACCGAAAGCCCCAAGGTCTGGGGATGGGCCAGCTGGCTCGGCAAGGATTGCTGGGTGCCAAGGCGCGAATTCCGTCTCTGCGTTGCCTACGTCGCCGAGCTGAAGAGCCAGGCCCGCGCCCACTTCGGCCCATATTGCTCGGAGCTGTTCCGGGTGGAGCCTGATCGACCCGACTGACCTTTGACGACAGACTTAATCCTCATGGGAGAAACGACATGTGCAATAACAAGGCACACGACATCACGACTGGATTTTCCGTCTGCCCTGATTGCGGCGGCTGGACCTTCACACCTGTCGTCTTGGCAAAACCGCCCGGCAAGGCTGAAGGCTAAACGTTCTCGACGCCCAAGACTTTCGCAACCAAACCCAAGACGTTGAGCATCTGTTTCTCAGCCTCCGATCCAGTGCCTGCATGGCTGTGAAAGGAAAGGTCTTCTGCGATCCTCTTGTACGCTTCGATGCGCCAAGCGTTTTCCGGTGAACGATCATCGACTTCGGATGCAATGTGCTGAAGCGCACGAAGCAACCCGCCAGTGACATAAACCCCTTTCGGAAGGCCGGAGAACTTGAGCGCCTCCTGCTTCACGACCCGTATCGGGCGATCTGGATCAACCATCTAACTCTCTCACCAACTTCAACTGCTCGACGTTACGCCAAACAAACCCGATTCCCCAAGCCTGCCATTTCGGCGGGCTTTTTTCTTGGAGGGCCAAGCCCATGCAACTAAACGATCGCATCCTGCAAATCGCCCGGGCCGACGAGGGCACCTGGGAATGGGCAGGCGACGAGAATAACCCGGTCGTCGTGGCCTACTATGCCGAGGCCGGGCACCCGGAGATCAAGGACGACAGCGTGCCCTGGTGCGCAGCCTTCGTCGGCGCGGTGCTGGCCAAGGCGGGCGTGCAGGGGACCGGCTCGCTGCTGGCCCGGTCCTATGAGAAATGGGGCGAGGCTGTCAGCCCGGAGGACATCCAGCCGGGCGACGTGATCGTCTTTCCGCGCGGGAATTCGTCGTGGCAGGGTCACGTCGGCTTCGTCGCAGGCCTCGTCGGCGACAGGGTGCGCGTCCTCGGCGGCAACCAGGGCGACCAGGTCAACGTGAAGGCGTTCCGCCTTTCTGACGCCATCGCGATCCGGCGCGCCAAGCAACCCCGCAGCAGTGTTGCGCAGTCCAGCACGATTCAGGCGACCGGCGCGGGTGCGGCCGCAGTCTGTACGGCCGGCGGGACGGCGATCGCGGGGCTGGACGGGACGGCGCAGATCGTCGTCGTGGCCGCGCTGGCCGTCGCGGTGCTGGCGCTGGCATGGATTGCGCGCGAGCGGATCAAGAAGTGGGCGGCGGGGGTCCGGTGATGGCACGCCTTGGAAAGCGCCTGCGTTCCATGGGGCCCGGCGTGGTCGGCTTCATGTGTCCCGGTTGCGACATGATCCACCATGTCACTGTCGATGGATCGCGCGGGTGGTCGTGGAATGGCAACCCCGACACCCCGACCTTCTCGCCGTCCATTCTGGTCAAGGGCACGCGCCGGATCACGGATGACGAGCATGCTCGCATCATGGCGGGGGAGAAGGTCGAGCCGGAGCCCTTGCAGTGCCACAGCTTCGTCGAGAACGGCCGGGTCCGCTTCCTCAACGACTGCACCCATGGGCTCGTTGGCAAGACCGTGGATCTGCCGGAGATCGAGACGCCATGAGCCGCCTCTACCTCGCCGCTGTTGGCGTGCTCGTGGGCCTCATCGCCGCCCTCGGCATCGCCCTCGCCATCCAGACCGTCCGGCTCGATCGCGCCCACGACAAAGCCGACCGCCTCGACACCTGCGAGGAGGTCCAGGACATCAACACGGAGATCCGCAATGAAACGGATGATGATCTGCTCAATCGCACTTCTCGGCCTCGCTAGCTGCGCGGCCGGGGACTTCTGCCAGGTTGTGCCCGGCGAGAAACGCTTCGCCCCGGCCACCGCCCGGGCGGTCCTCGAAACCGACAGAGACGTCCTGCGTCAGATCGCTGTCGAGAACGAATTCGGTCACAGGCACTGCGGCTGGTGATCCGTAAATCCTGCCGCTGATCGCGGCCATCCTCAAACATAGGAGAAGACCATGACGGTCATTACCGATGCGACCACCGATTGGAGTGCAGGCGTCACCCTGACGGTCGATGAAGTCTGGCAGAACAAGCGGACGACACCCCTTTCCCTCGCGACCGGCGCCAGCGCGCCCGGTGACGATCTCGATGGCGTCCAGCTCGGCCCCTACGACAGCCTTTTCCTGTCGGCCGGGGTGACCGTCTATTATCGGAAAGCGGACAGCAGCTCGTCCCTGTTCACCCGCACCGCGGTGTCCACATGAGCCAGCGGCAGCACGGGCTGCTCGGCGTCGCTGATGGGCGGCGCCGGGCGCATGGGGTCCGGCCGGGGTTCCTGGGCCAGATCATCACCGCGATCATTGCCGACCTTTCCGTCTTCTCCACAGGCGAGATTGAGTTCTCTTCGACTGCCCCCGGCACAGGCCATTGGATTATCAGCGAAACTGATTTCTCAAATGATGGCGAGGCGCTTATCGCGGCAAAAGCGGCAGCGGACGACAGTGGCTCATTTGCAGCGGACGGCTCTGATGTCACGATCAACTTCGATGAAGCCCTCTATGGCGTCCGAACGTTTCAGGTCTGCGTGGAGAACGCGGCGGGTGTGTCCAATATCCTCGTGGATGAGACGCTGGACTTTGGGGATCAGCTTGGGCCGGAGGAAGCTGTCGATGGAGGTTTTGACACAACGTCCGGCTGGAATTTGCAGAGCGGCATTACGATTTCCGGCTCGCAGCTGATCATGCAACCGACCTCTAACTACCTCGCAGCGATCCGAACAATAAGTCCGTCGCCGTTTGCGGTTGGTGAGACGGCGCGCCTGACGCTCGAAGATATCGCGATAACGTCACTGGCCGGGTTTTACGTAATCTTCAAAGCCCTCGACGGCTCAAACAATATTCTAGATCAGGCCCAGGTTACGGTCACAGCAGACGGCGATAGGTCGGTAGATCTGCTTATGCCTGTCAGCACTGCCAAGGTGCGCGTTGAGTTTCAGGGCCGTACTGGTCTGGATGCCACTGCCGAAAGCTATTCGCTGCGTGAGGTAATCTGATGGTCGATTTTTCCAACCACACAGCCACGGTCAGGACGATCCTGAATAGTTCCGGCGCGCAACCGAGATGCATGCTCTACGGCCTTGGCGCGCTTGAACCGGGCAATGAGGGCGTAACGCCGTATCTCGATGTTTCCAAATACTCGCAATGGCGTAATGACGCTGGCACCGCTGCAACGTCCCTCACCTACGACGCCTACGGGCGACCCGTGCAGCCCGCGTCAGGGCAGACTGAAATCAACTTCGTCATTTACCGCCAGCCGTCCCTTGGGCTGGTGTACGTGGTAAAGTGGAAGAGCCTTGTTCCGCTGACAATCTCCGTCGGTGGCAATATCGCGTCCGTCACAAATCACACATGGGATGGCTACAACGGGTCCGCCACCATAACGCTCTCCAGCACTACGGCTGAGAGCTTCATTGTCATTGGGCGAACTGATGGCACAGAAGACGTGTTCGGGCTGGACGATTTCAATGTCATCCCCCAGACAACGACTTCACGAGGAACGACATTTCAAGAGGAACTGGACGCCGGGCATTACTGGGTTCCGGATTTCATCGACCCAATCAAAAACGATCCCACTGTTCACTGCATCCGATTTATGGATCAGAATGGCATGAACAACGGGAACAATCTAGCGTCGGCCCTCCAGCCGCTGACGGACACTGACGTTCTTGGCCCGACCAAGCAGGGCTATAACGCCCTTATCCCGCCGGAGGTTGTTGCTGATTTCGCAAACCAGACTGGCATTCCCTCTATTTGGGTGTGTATGCCGACGCTGGCGGATAGCGCCTACATAGTCGAGTATATGACGCGGCTCAAAAACGCCCTGACTGGCGGGACAGTCGTGGTTGTGGAACTGGTCAATGAATACTGGAATAATGACTATCCGCACGCCCAGAAGTTGCTCTCCAAATTCTACAAGTGGATGTATGATCAGGGGTATTCCGGTGTCATCCGGGTCCAGAACGTGAGCATTACGGAGGGGGCAAATTCCATTACCCTCCCGACCGGCGAGGGCGCTAACGTCACCGAGGTAGACACTGCTTGGCGCGTCGGGATCGGCGGGCTAGGGACGGCTTATCAACCAACCTCTGTCTCGGGCGACGACATAACATTTGCCAGCTACAACGATATTGACGTACCGACAGGCACATACGACGTCTACTTCGGGCTCTACAGCCTGCTTCCGGACGCGATGATGAAATACTCGGAGGACATGCGTCAGGCGATTGAGACTGTCTTCACGGGCGACGACGCCGACCGCTTCATGACAGTCATCCCCGGCCAAGCCGTGAACCTCGATGCTGGCCTGTTCACCATTGGCGCGCTTCTTGAAGTGGATAGTGAGTTTCCGCTTCCCGCAACTCGCCACGAGATCGTTTCATTCAGCTCTTATTTCGGCAGTAGTGGCGTCGTCACGCAGGCCATGATCGACAAGAGGGATGGCGACGATCTGGCAGGCGCTTTGGAGGACCTTCACGCGGCGGCCCTGTCCAGCCTCGCGTCCACAATTACCTCCGTTCAAGGCAGTTATAACAAGGTTGTGCAATATCATCCGTCAGCGCAGATTTGGGCGTATGAGGGTGGGTCACATATTCTACATTACCAAATGACTGTCAGCGGAGCGGTGGCTAAGGTAAACCCCGAGGATCATGCCAAACTCGCGCTGCCCTTGATGGAGGATTACTTCGATAGCTCCTATATGGAGGAGCTGGTGTCGGAGTGGATAGCCTTTCAGCGGGCCTATTTCGACATCGGCTCCCTGCTGCAATGGTACGACAATCCAGACTTCTACGGCATCTGGGGCAAGACGTTGAACAACGTCGATTACACCCAGAACGAGTGGGGCTCAAAGATCGACGCGCAGCTTGCCGCACTGACCTACTGGCGTGCGGCTACGTTTGCGGAGCGGAATGGTTAGGTTGATCCTAGCAGATCGCGTTTCTGTATTTCGAGACTTCGGCGACGCGACCTGATCGCAGCCAAACCGCCAATACCTGAAACCATCAGCCAAGCCCCAGCCGGGAGGGGAACCTGCATGGCGCTAAACGTCAAAACGGCGGGCGCAATGGCATTGAAGGAGAAGGTGAAGGTGCGGTCAATCTCTCTTAGGGCTCTTGGTGTTCTCCAAATTTCCAAGATAGTCCCGTTATCTTGAAATGTGGCTTGGACGCCATTGATGGTAAGGCGGTCGAAGGAGCCTGGGGTATCGACAACTGCAACGATCTTATAATCTGTGTTTGGTGGGCCGCTGCACGGTGCGCCTACGATCTTTGCCTCAAAAACCGTTGCGCCAACGTTTCCCGTGGTTGAAAAAATAGTAGAGTAAAAAACCTCGCACTTCTCAAGAACCACTTCCTTGCTTACCACCGTCACCGCCTGGGCCGCCCCAGCCATACCCATCACCGCCAGCGCGGCGGCCGCCAAAATCCGTTTCATTGCAAATCCCCCAAGATCAATGGGGGAAGGATGGCGCGATTCGGCGTCAGTTGTCGAGTCTGGGAGATTGGAAGGCCACAGACGGGATCGGGTATCGGCTGGAGGAACCGTCTTAGGGTGGGGGCGTCGGCAGGGCGGCGGCGATCACCGATCCTGAGTTTTGATTGCCTGGGTAATCCAGTTATACATATTCCCAGTCTTCCGAAGATTCCAACATTGACGCAAGAAATGCGAGCGTTTTAAGCTGGAACGTGCCGTCATGCACATTGGGAGTATGAAAGCCGACGTAACATGGCTTCGTTCTCTCCGCTTGATCAATAACCCAGCGGCCTCCGTCGGCAATTTCGCCAGCGACCACAAACCATCGGGGATCTGCGCGAAGGGAGCGCCGCGAATTCAGAAGATTCTTTGATTTTTGAAAAGGAGTTCACTCCATGTTTCGCAAACTCACAGTCCTAGCGGCTACGCTGCTATTCTGCGCCGCAGGCGCCGCGCAGGCCCTCACCGTTTCTATCAGCAATCCAGTCGAAGGGACCTTTTCGTTCTCGGCAGCAGATGTCACCCCGGCGTCCTGCTGCCCAATCGTTTCGATCGACGGTCCGATCAAGTTCCAGCAAGCAAACTTCACGTTCTTGTCGTCCGACCTTCTCGATCCCGGCACGACAATCGGCTTCACCATCCTAGACAGCGCTCGGAACGTTCTGACGAGCAGTAGCAAAACCTTCTTGGGCGCCAGCAGCACATCCTCGTTCTTCTTCGGATCGTCGGACCAACCGAACCTTACCAGCGGCTACGTGCAGGTCACCGCGCAGAGCGGCACCTTTGAAATCGACCAACTGATGATACAGGGTTTCGTTTCAGCGACGGTTCAAAGTACCAGCGGTGGTGATCTCCAGACGCAGTTGTCTGCATTTACTGAGGTCGAAAATTTTTCTTCGATTAACTCCGGCGTGGTCCCTATACCAGCGTCGGCACTGCTGATGCTGGGTGGGCTCGGCCTGCTGGGTGGGTTGGCACGCCGCCGCTGAGAGTTTCTTAGCAGTAAATAACATGGAATCGGGCCTGGCCGTAGTCGGCCGGGCCCATTCAGTTTTTGCGCACGACATGTGCCGTGCGGCGATGATCCGAACATTCTGCCTCTAGCTCGGCCAAGGCCGACGCGGAAACTGTCGCCGCTGTGATTGATCTTCGTGGCCAATATTTGCCATTTTGGTCGCAGCACGTCATACTTGGAACTTTAATGCCGCAGGGAATTTCCGGGGGGAAAGATGTTTCGCACTACAATATTTGCTTCGCTCTTCATTGCAATCGCTTCAACTGCAGGAGCGGTGACCCGCACATTTGAGGCGGAAATCCGTGGAGTATCAGAAGCCTACGGTGGCGAGCTGTCTATGCTGGGTTTGGCTCCGGGCAATTATGATATGCTCTTTCGGTGGAGCTTCGATACCGACGACACGATTGTCCAGAACTATTCGTACGCCTGGGCTGACTTGCAGCGCGCGCAAAGTCAACTTCAGTCTTTCTCGGCTACAATAGGTGGGCTGTCGTACTCCGGAAGAACTGGTGGTCCCATTTACACTTTCAACTATACATGGAATCCCGGCCACACCTATACCGGGGATCGGTTTCGCCTTAACACAGTGAATTACGGCGCTTCGTCGCCCGATTGGCTTCAGTTCGACATTGTCGCGGAGGCCCTCGCAGACGATGCTTTCCTGGGTGGTGATCATGCGAGCGCTTCTGAATTGAATTCTATCGCGGCGGAGCATGTGCAAGGACCGATCGCAATGCTGACGATATTTAGATCGAATGTAACTGCCGGATGGCTGTATAGCTCCGACGTGACGTTTCGCGAGGTAACCCCTCAAGTTCCCTTGCCGGGCGGCGTCGGTCTTCTGGCATCCGGTCTGATAGTTTTGGGAGGCCTGCATCGCCATAGACGGCGGAAGGGCCTCTAACAGGTACTGGCCGGTCGTCGATGGCAGCAACCAAGGACCAGATCCTCGCGATCTACCGCCGGAACCTGGAGCGGTATGAAGCTGAGGGCGATGCGGAGAAGGTCGCCGTCCAGCGCCGCCTGATCGCCCGGATCGAGGCGGGATGATCTTCCGCTCCGGCCACTTCCGTTGCGAGGTCTTCGAGGTCGGCGGCGTCTTCATCGGCAAGGTCTACGAGCACGACCAGCTGCTCTGCACTCTCACGGCCGACAGCCTGCAGGATCTGAGCGCGCGGTTCACGGAATGGATCGCGGGGTAGGGTGGTCTCTACGAAGTGCGCCCCGGTTCAGCCAGGCGGTTTAGGGCCCCGGTCCCGTTTCGGTGCGGATATCCGGAAACGAAACGCACCGAACCGTGCCGAAACCGTGCATTTACCGGGAACGCAAGTCGAACGGATGTTCTAACACTGCCCTCCGAAGGCAGGTGTCTATTCGGCTTTCCGCGCATCCTCGATAATGAGATCGTGCAGCATCCAAGGGGAAGGAGCTTCGATTGCGTGCTTCGATGCGCCGACCGGAGTGAAGTAGCACCATTCTTCCTCGTCGGCTTTCCAAGAACCAATAACCTCGCCGTCGACAAGCAGAACGTCTCCTTGAAAGGCCTGGTTGTGGTAGCCCGTCATTACTACGCCACCGCGTAGCTGTGCGCCTTCGTCAATCATATCGCAGATAGTGTTGAACTGAGATCGCACGTCTAGCGAGCTGCCACCGGATATCGCACCCGAGTCGATTGTCCTGTACCGAAAAATTCCGATGTATCCTGATCCATCCGATGCAGGCTCTATATGACAGGTAAAATCTCCCCGGCGTTCTGCTTCTTTTGCCATATCCTCGACTCTGCATCTGGAGGTCTTACGAATGGTGACGCCTTTTCGCTTCAATTGTCGAGTCCGTTGGATTGAAGCGGTTTTCGCCGCCGGTCCTAACCCATTGATTTAACTGAAAGCCGATGGTGGTCGGTTTTCAACGGAAGCAGTTGAGGCCGAAAGATTTACCCCGTCCTCCTCGGTCTCAAAGCGGGGGGCGATCCGAGGTGAGCAACTCGGACCAACGACACGTCGTGTAGGGTCACGGTTGTTATAGCAACTGGAGGGCCGACAGTGACCGACATCATCGAATTGAAAGACAACTACCCCGAACTGGCGAGGCGGATCGCGTCGTGCCGCTTTCAAGATCGCTCCATCGTTGCGGAGTTGCCGTTTCGAGAAAGCGCGTACTTCGAGCGCCTTCTAGAAGGCCGACATATCGGAATCTATAGACCTCATGAGCGGGTTTGCACTTGGACGGCGCGCTACTTGACCGCTGACAAACGATATCTGCAACGAAGTCTTGGCCCCGCCTTGGTCGGAAAAGACCATCAGGCCTCCTTCGAAAAAGCGATCGCTTCAGCGTTGGATTGGTTTCAGTCAACGGATGTAATGACCCACGCGTCACGCCCGCGCCGACGGCATCGGACGACAAGCGTCAGCATTTGCCCGATCGGAAAAGTGTATTCTGTCGGTCATGCACTTCGCGATTACACGGAATGGACCAAATTGGCGCGAACTCCGGGGGGCCACTATAATACCCTCTCGGCGATCAACCATCACTTGGTGCCAAATCTAGCCCATATCCCCTTGGAAGAGTTTAACGCCAAGCACCTGCGATCTCTTGCAGCCAAGGTCTTGGAGGAACCTCCCAGACATGGCTTCTCGCACTATCGCGAACCGGTACGACCAGAGGAGTTGTCGGCAGATGATCTTCGTAAGCGGAAGCGGACGTTCAATTCTCTGGTCACCATTCTTAAGATGGCCTTCCGTCAAGCTTGGGAAAACGGCGAAATCGAAACTGAGAGGCCCTGGCGGTGCCTGAATCGAGTGCCGGTTATCCATTCTCCGCGGCGGATCTTTCTAAACCGTACCGAATGCCAAAGGCTGCTCGAGAACTGCACGCCAGCTCTCCGACGACTGGTTCTCGCCGCCCTGTACTCTGGATGCAGAATCGGAGAATTGGCCAACCTCCGCGTGCAGGACGTGGGTTTTCAAGGGTATGGGATCAGAGTGTCTGAGTTCAAGCGCAGTCCGGCCCGTTTCGTGTTTCTGCCGGACGAAGGAATGGCGTTCTTCCTGGACTGCTGCCGTGACAAGGCGCCGCGCGATCGCGTTCTGCTTTCGGACCGAGAAAAAGTTTGGAGGCGCCAGCACACGCCTTTGTTCCGCCGTGCCGTAACAAGAGCGAAACTTCCGCCGGGGTTCGTGTTCCACGGGCTGCGCCACACTTACGCGAGTGAACTGGTGCGCAAGGGTGTTTCCCTTGAAGTCGTCGCCAAACAATTAGGACATGCCGATACAAGGACCGTAGCGCAGACATATGGGCACCTATCTGATTGCGTGCGGGAGAACGAAATCCGGCGCAATTTTCCGTCCATGGGTCCTGACCACGCATCACTGGCGGGCAAAATGGCCACTGATCTGGCGACCGTTTGGAGTGCGGCGCACTCAAATGGTCAGTTTGCAAACACCACCACTGAATTTCGTAACACGACGCCGCTTCAAAGCAGCCACCGTGCGAGTGCAGAAGTTCTGGATGTGTTTTCCGAAGCCGAAAAGTACATGACCTAGGACCGCGCACAGTCGAAATTCCCTTCAGGACAGTGACCAACGTTTCGTGACCTGATTGCCAAAACGGTTGACGGCTTTGGAAGACATTCGCCGTTCTTTACACTTCGCTAACGATTTCAATCTAGGCTGTCGCGAGGCGCAACAGGACAACATGATGACTGAAATCGAATTGGCAGAAGAACTGGAAAAACTGCTCTTGGAATATGTGGAGCGTTACGGGGCCACAGACGCCGTGAGGGATTTCTATGCGAGGCTCTCACGGAAAGCGGCGGCGCGAGGGGAGGGCCCAGATCCGGATCGGCCAGGTTAGCAGCAGCCCTAAACGTCGGCGCGGCGATGCGGATCGGATTGGGCTGGTGAAGGGCTCCGATTTGTTGGACTTTGGCGCGCTAACTCATTGATGGATATGGCGGCCGACGCTGTCCAGTTGGAACTGTAACTCGTAGGACGGGAACACATAGCGCCCCTCCTGATGGGTGCGCCAATACTTTCAGATCTAAGTAGACACCATTTCCGAATGCGGGCGCTCAGGAGAAGGGTGTTTTGTCTACGAAGTGCTGAGCGTCGGCGGTGTTGCATCAGTCTTCACCGCGCTGCTAGCGTCGAAAAAAAGCCCCGGCCTGGAAAAGGCCGGAGCTGTGATCATGTCGGTAATTTCCGAGCAGCGTTCAGCGGCGTCTTGCCAGCCCGCCAAGCAATGCAAGCCCACCCAGCATCAGGGGAAGCCCTGCCGGCAACGGGACCACAGGCGTGCCGCCAGTATTATCCAAGGTGGAGAAGGACTCGAATACCTGGTCTCCGCTTTTGCTGGACAGTGCGAAGTCTATTTCTTGTTGTTGATCGTTCAGCACCGTGATGCCACCGAGAAGTGCGGTATTGAAGAAGCTCGCCTTCGTGTCGAAAGCGGGAATGACGTATTCGACGTCATACCCGTATTCACCATCGTAAGTCCCAAGGGTGAAGTCCGACAGGCTCCAGAGTGACACAATAATGTTGAATTCCTCTCCGAAAACGAAATCGAGGAAAAGATTCACCGTCTCGTCGATAGAAACCGTTTTCTCTTGAGGGTCGGTGAGGCTGACCGGTAGATCATCCGCAAACACGCTTGCGATATCGTCCCCTACAAGTTCGCCGGATTGTCCATATCCCCTGAGCGTCAAGTGCGTCTGCGAAGATGCCACGGCACAGCCGAAACAGGTGCTAATTACATTCCCCTGTTCGTCATAAGAATCGTAAGGGAAGATCTGAGTATTGGCCGAACCGTCAAGGTGATAGGATAGTTTGAGTGTGCCGGTCGAGCCAGCAACTCCCCCTGTGATCGTCCAGTCATCATCCATCCTGGCCAAAGCGTAGGCCGAACCATATGCGCTGAGTTCTGGAAAGTCGTACTGAAGCGCATAGCTACCCTCGCCGACCTCATTGTCGATCCACGAGCCGTACTCGTCTTTCACAATGTAGTCGTCGTACTGCGGGCCGAGATAGTTGGTGTATCCCGATTCTTCTTCGGGTAGCGGGGCCGGTAGATCCGTACCGGGCGCCTTCATCAAACTGGTTTCCGTCTTCAGAGCTCCAGAAGTCGCCTGCGCTTTTGCGCCATATTCGATTTGCTCGAATTTGCCGGTCTCGCCATCGACGTATCCCTGCGTGCCCGAGCATTCCACAAGTGCGCCTGCAGAACTGAAATCACTGCATGTCAGACCGTTGTCGTTGTCTGTCGTCTCCGACTGGAAGTAGGTCGATGTGCGGAACGTCGCTGCCTCAACAGCTGACGTAGTCGTCAACAGAGCGGTTGCGGAGCCGAACGTGATAGCCGCTAGAAAAAAGCGATTGTTCGAAATCATTTTTGCAAGTCCTTTTTGGCAAGCAAGAAGTATAACTAGTTGAATTTGTGAGTCGCATTTGACGCACTCATGCCCCGAAGGTGTCCAAATTTTGTCCAATTTGCAAGTGTGAGCCAGAGCACCACGTCGGATTGCAATTCGCCCCCCGGGCAGCAGGCCTGCTCCATGTAGACCTCTGGTATCGACGCCCTAGCTTTGCGCCCCCATTGACCTGCCGCCCTCTTGTCGAAAGGTATAGGGCAGTCAGAGACGGACCCCATGACCAGCGACAAACGCCCCCCCCTTCCGGCCCAGAACCCCCATGCCTTGCAGGAGGGGCGGGAGAAGAACCTGGAGGTCGCCATCGGGCGCGAGGTGCGGGCGTTGCGTCATCGGCAGCGGATGACCGGGGCGGATCTGGCGGCGCAGACCGGCCTGTCGGTCGGCATGCTGTCCAAGATCGAGAACGGGGTGATCTCGCCCTCCCTCTCGACCATCTCGGCCTTGGCGCATGCGTTGAAAGTGCCGCTGGTGCAGCTTTTCTCGGGGTATGAGGAGGCGCGGGGCTGCATGCATGTCAAGGCGGGCGAGGGGGTCGAGATCGCCCGGGCGGGCACGCGCGCCGGGCATCAGTATCACCTGCTGGGCCATATCGGATCGAACAATTCCGGTGTGGTGGTGGAGCCCTATCTGATCACCCTGACCAGCGAAAGCGACCGGTTTCCGACCTTTCAGCATGAAGGGATCGAGATGCTCTACATCCTGGAAGGGGTCATGGATTACCGCCATGGCGACCAGCATTACCGGCTGGAGCCGGGCGACTCGCTGCTGTTTGATTCCGATGCACCGCATGGGCCGGAGACGCTGCTGAGCTTTCCGATCCGCTATCTCTCGGTCATCACCTACCCGCAATCCAGCGCCTGACCCTGGGGCATTGCCCGGTTTTTGGGCAGTTGCCTGCCTATCAGACAATCCGCTGCGTGACGCACTCCGAAGTTTCTTGAGGGGAAATAAATATTCCCCTTAGTGTGTGCGGCAAGACATCTCACCCAAGCGGAGGCGCCGATGTGCGGCATCGTTGGATTGTTCCTCAAGAATGACGACCTGCAGCCCCGATTGGGGGCGCTGCTGACCGGCATGTTGGTCACGATGACCGACCGGGGCCCGGACAGCGCCGGGATCGCCATCTATGGCGCGCCGGGGCGGGGGTTGAAGATCACGATCCAGTCCGACACGCCGGATGTGGATTTCGACGGGCTGGAGGGCAGCCTCTCCGACGCAGCGGGGATCCAGGTGACGATGGAGGCTGTCGACACCCATGCCGTCCTGCACCTGCCCGCCAGTGCGCGTGACGCGGTGGTTGTGGCACTGGAAGCGCGGGGCCTGCGGATCATGGGCGTGGGCGAGGCGATGGAGATCTACAAGGAAGTCGGCCTGCCCCGCGATGTGGCCGCGCGCTTCGATCTGGCGAAGATGGGCGGCACCCACGGGATCGGCCATACACGGATGGCGACGGAGTCGGCCGTAACGACGCTTGGCGCGCATCCCTTCTCCACTGCCGACGACCAGTGCCTCGTGCACAATGGCTCGCTGTCGAACCACAACGACATGCGGCGGCGGCTGGCGAAAAAGGGCATCTTCACGCGGACGGAGAACGACACGGAGGTCGGGGCCGCCTATATCTCCTCCCGCATTGCCGACGGGGCGTCCTTGGGTGAGGCGCTGGAGGGCACGCTGAAGGACCTCGACGGCTTCTTCACCTTCGTCACCGGCACGCGCGACGGGTTCGGCGTGGTGCGTGATCCGGTGGCCTGCAAGCCGGCCGTCATGGCGGAAACCGACGACTATGTGGCCTTCGGATCGGAATACCGCGCCTTCGCCGATCTGCCTGGGATCGACGCCGCCCGGGTGTGGGAACCCGAGCCCGCCACCGTCTATTTTTGGGAGCGCTGAACATGCAGACCCTCGACATGAGCCGGGTAGAGCTGCGCGAGGTCAACGCGACCCTTCAGGCGGAGGCCGGGCAGACGAACCAGACCCAGTGGGTGATCGAGAACCCGCGCGGGGCGCATGCGGTGGCCGTGGGCCTCGACGCGCCGATCGAGGTCACGGTGAAGGGATCCACGGGCTACTACTGCGCCGGGATGAACGCCCAGGCGACGGTGCATGTGACCGGATCGGTCGGCCCCGGCGTGGCCGAGAACATGATGTCCGGGGAGGTGGTGATCGACGGCGATGCCTCGCAATATGCCGGTGCGACGGGCCATGGCGGGCTGCTGGTGATCAAGGGCAATGCCTCCTCGCGCTGCGGCATCTCGATGAAGGGGATCGACATCGTTGTGCATGGCAACATCGGCCATATGTCCGCCTTCATGGCGCAGAAGGGCAATCTGGTGGTGCTGGGCGATGCGGGCGATGCGCTTGGCGACTCACTCTACGAGGCGCGGCTTTTCGTGCGGGGGACGGTGAAATCGCTCGGCGCGGACTGCGAGGAAAAGGAGATGCGGCCGGAGCATCTGGAGTTGCTGGCCGATCTGCTGGCCCGCGCCGGGGCGGATGCGAAGCCCGGAGAGTTCCGGCGCTACGGCTCGGCTCGCAAGCTCTACCATTTCAACATCGACCACGCGGATCAGTACTGATGGACAAGACCCCCCGAACCGACCCGCGCCACTCCGCGACCTTCACCCGCGAGGTGAATTCGGAAATCCGCCGCGCCGCCGCCACCGGCATCTACGACATCCGCGGCGGGGGCGCGAAACGCCGCGTCCCGCATTTCGACGATCTGCTGTTTCTAGGCGCGTCCATTTCGCGCTACCCGCTGGAGGGGTATCGGGAGGCCTGCGGGACCGGCGTCACCCTCGGCACGCGTTTCGCGAAAAAGCCGGTGGAGCTGAAGATCCCGATCACCATCGCGGGCATGTCCTTCGGCTCGCTCTCCGCCCAGGCGAAGGAGGCCCTGGGCCGTGGGGCGACCATGGCGGGCACTTCGACCACCACCGGCGACGGCGGCATGACCGAGGAGGAGCGGGGGCATTCCGAAAAGCTGGTCTACCAGTACCTGCCCAGTCGCTACGGCATGAACCCGCGCGACCTGCGCCGGGCCGATGCGATCGAGATTGTTGTGGGGCAGGGCGCCAAGCCCGGCGGTGGCGGCATGTTGCTGGGCCAGAAGATCACCGAGCGTGTCGCGGGGATGCGCGACCTGCCCGTGGGGATCGACCAGCGGTCCGCCTGCCGTCACCCGGACTGGACCGGGCCGGACGATATGGAGATCAAGATCCTCGAACTGCGGGAGATCACCGGCTGGCAGGTGCCGATCTACGTCAAGGTCGGCGGATCGCGGCCCTATTACGATACGGCGCTGGCGGTGAAGGCCGGGGCGGATGTCGTGGTTCTGGACGGGATGCAGGGCGGCACGGCGGCGACGCAGGATGTCTTTATCGAACACGTGGGCCAGCCGACGCTCGCCTGCATCCGCCCGGCCGTTCAGGCGCTGCAGGACCTCGGCATGCACCGCGAGGTGCAACTGGTCGTCTCGGGCGGTATCCGTACCGGCGCGGATGTGGCCAAGGCGCTGGCGCTTGGCGCCGACGCGGTGTCGATCGGGACGGCGGCCCTCATCGCGCTTGGCGATAACGACCCCAAATACGAAGCCGACTACAACGCGCTTGGCACTACCGCCGGGGCCTATGATGACTGGCACGAGGGGCGCGATCCGGCGGGCATCACCACGCAGGACCCGGAACTGGCCAAACGGCTCGAACCCGAGGCTGCGGGCCGACGGCTGCGCAATTACCTCAACGTGATGACGCTGGAGTGTCAGACCATCGCGCGGGCCTGCGGCAAGAGCCATGTGCACAATTTGGAACCAGAAGACCTCTGCGCCCTGACGATGGAGGCCGCAGCCATGGCCAAGGTCCCCCTCGCCGGGACAGACTGGTGGCCGGGCAAAGGACAGTTCTGACGGGAAGGCGCCCCCGCTTCACCTTTCCCGAAATACTCCGGGGGTCCGGGGGCAGCGCCCCCGGCCTCGCCAAGACAGCGAAGGACGGAACAGATGAGCAAGCTCGCCACATTCGCCGAAAAGAACGGCGTGAAATACTTCATGGTCTCCTACACCGATCTCTTCGGGGCGCAGAGGGCGAAACTGGTCCCCGCTCAGGCCATCGCGGATATGGAAGAGGGCGGCGCGGGCTTTGCCGGGTTCGCCTCGTGGCTCGACATGACGCCCGCCAACGCCGACCTGCTGGCGGTCCCGGACCCAGATGCTGTGATCCAGCTTCCGTGGAAGACGGACGTGGCCTGGGTGCCGACCCTCGGCGTCATGGACGACAAGCCTGTCGAGCAGATGCCCCGCGCGGTTCTGACATCCATGATCGCCAAGGCCAAGGAAATGGGGCTCCGCGTCAAGACCGGGGTGGAGGCGGAGTTCTTTCTGCTGACGCCGGAGGGTGACGCGATTTCCGACCCGGCCGACACGGCGGAGAAACCCTGCTACGACCAGCAGGCCGTCATGCGCCGCTATGACGTGATCGCGGAGATCTGCGATTACATGCTGGAACTGGGCTGGGGCCCGTATCAGAACGACCACGAGGATGCGAATGGCCAGTTCGAAATGAACTGGGAGTTCGATGATGCACTGGTCACCGCCGACCGGCATAGCTTCTTCAAGTTCATGGTGAAATCCGTGGCCGAAAAACATGGGCTGCGTGCGACCTTCATGCCCAAGCCGATCGAGGGTCTGACGGGCAATGGCTGCCACGCCCATATTTCGGTCTGGGATCTGGCGGGCAAGACCAATGTCTTTGCCGATGAGAGCGACGAAAACGGGCTGTCGGAGAAGGGGATGCAGTTCCTCGGCGGGATCATGGCCCATGCGCGGGCGATGACGGTGATCACCAATCCGACGGTGAACAGCTACAAGCGGATCAATGCGCCGGTCACGGCCTCCGGCGCGACCTGGGCACCCAACACGGTCACCTGGTCGGGCAACAACCGCACCCACATGGTGCGCGTGCCAGGGCCGGGGCGGTTCGAACTGCGGCTGGCCGACGGGGCGACCAACCCCTACCTGCTGCAGGCGGCGATCATCGCGGCGGGGCTCTCGGGTATCGCGGCTAAAGCGGACCCGGGCCCGCGGCTCGACATCAACATGTATACCGAGGGGCATCTGGCCAGGGACGCGGTGCAATTGCCGCTCAACCTGCTGGATGCGGTCCGCGCCTTCGAGGCGGATGACGTGCTGAAGGCGATGCTGGGCGAGGAGGTCTCGGCCGCGTTCTGCAAACTCAAGATGCAGGAATGGCAGAGCTTCCTGGCCCATTTCTCGTCATGGGAAAGGGCGCATACGCTGGACGTGTGACGGGGCAAGCAACCTGTCACGCAAGTCGGCCAGTTCGCTGTGATCGGTCAGGCGTCGTCGTAGCTGGAGAAGACCTCGGTGCTGCCGTCGCGGCGGATCAGGTAGACGTCGTAGGCGTCGCGGTCGTCCTCCGGCCCCATGCCGGGCGAGCCATAGGGCATGCCGGGCACGGTGAGGCCCACGGCATCCGGGCGTTCGGCCAGCAGCCTGCGGATATCCGCGACGGGGACGTGCCCCTCGATCATGTAGCCGTCGATCCTGGCTGTGTGGCAGGAGGTCATGTCGCGGGGAATGCCGTTGTCCTGCTTGAACCGGAAGAGGCGCGTGCCGAGGCTGTTTTCGGCCGTGACATCAAAACCGCCCTGGCGGAGGATGTCGATCCACGCGGTGCAACAGCCGCAATTGGCGTCCTTGAGCACATGGATCCTGTCGGCGGATCTGGCCCAACCCGCCTGCGGGGCGGTCACCACTGCGGCGGCGGCGGTCGCCAGGAAACTGCGTCGGGAAGAGGTCATGCCATCCCTCCTGTGTCAGGACACGCCGGGGCGGCAGGCGAGCGTCCGCCATGGACCGCCCCGCAGCGATATCACTCGCTGAAGGTCGCCAGATAGGCGGCCATGTCGGCGGTGTTGTTCTTCAGCTTGAAAGTCATCTTGGACTTGGCGCTGCCGTCGTCCAGGTAGTCCTGCAGGAAGGCCCTGGGGTCTTCGATATAGGCGGCAAGGGAGGTTTCGTCCCAGACCAGACCGGCTTCACCGGCTTTGACGATGTCGGCGCCGTATTTGTAATCCTCGGCGGTGCCTGCGGTACGGCCGATCACGCCATAAAGATTCGGGCCTGTCTTGCCGCCCTTGACGATGGTTTCATCGGCAGAGGCGATGGCGTGGCAGGATTTGCAGCGTTTGAAATCGCTCTCACCCTGGGCCGCATCGCCCTGTGCAAAGGCAGGGGCGGACATGGCGGCGAGCGTGGCTAGGATCGTAAGGGTACGGGTCATCTGGCTTCCTCGGGATTGAGTCTTCATTGACCATTAAATAGGTCGGCCCGGGAAGCATCAACAGGGGATCGGATCAGGTGTTTTGTCGCAGGTCCGCCGTCGCCTCCGCCCCGAAAATCAGGTCGAACTGTCGCGCCAGGGCAACGTCCAGATCCGCCATGCTGACCGGCAGGCCGAGGTCGACAAGGCTGGTCACGCCATGGCCGGTGATACCGCAAGGTACGATGCCGGAGAAATGCTCCAGCTCCGGTTCGACGTTGATCGAGATGCCGTGAAAGCTGACCCATTTTCGCAGGCGGATGCCGATGGCGGCGATCTTGTCCTCGCGCGGGGAACCGTCGGGCAGGGGGGGCTTGTCGGGGCGGGCGACCCAGACGCCGACGCGACCCTCGCGGATCTCGCCGCGGATATTGAACTCGTCCAGCGTGGCGATGACCCAGGCCTCCAGCTGCTGTACGAACCGGCGGACATCGCGGCCGCGCCGGTTCAGGTCGAGCATGACATAGACCACCCGCTGACCCGGCCCGTGATAGGTATATTGCCCGCCGCGCCGAGTGTCATGAACCGGGAATCGATCCGGATCGGTCAAATCCTGCGGTTTGGCGGAGGTTCCGGCGGTATAGAGCGGCGGATGCTCCACCAGCCAGACCAGTTCATCGGCCTCTCCGGCGGCGATGGCATTGGCGCGCGCCTCCATTTTCGCCACCGCGTCTTCATAGTCGGTCAGGCCGGGGGTGATGATCCATTCGGGCATGGGGTTGATCCCGCTTCGTAATCCTGTCCTTGGTCTATGGCGGGGCGACGGGGGGCGCAACAGGTCTGGAAAACCTGACCCCTTCTGGCGTCAGTTTTGGCTTTGTCGATTGGCCGGTCGGGGGTACGCTGGCCGCAGTGTATTTGATCTGGGAGACTTTTGATGACCTCGAAACGCCTATCCGGCCTGATGGCCGCGACCATCCTCGTGACGACGCCAGTCGCGGCCATGGCAGACAACCTTGGGGCGGCGATCGCCGGGGCCATCATCGGTGGCGCCATCGTCCATTCGCAGCAGCCCAAGAAAAAGGTCTATGTGAAGACCTATTCCCACAACAGCGCGACACGGGCGCAGAACCGCGAAACGCAGACCTCGCTGAACTATTTCGGGTTCAACGCCGGGGTCGCCGACGGGGTGCTTGGCAGCCGCTCGCGCAGCGCGATTTCGCAGTATCAGGCCTATCTTGGCTTCCCGGTGACCGGGCAGTTGACGCCCTACGAGCGCAACTACCTTGTCACCTCCTACAACCGCGCGCAGGTTGGCGGGCCGGATGTGGCCAAGGCCCTGCAGCGCAGCAAACACGGCACCAAGGGTCTGCTGGCGGCCTGGCATTCCGGCCAGGCGGGATCGCAGTACGCCGGCGGGCATGGCGGCATGGGCTACGCCGGCCTGCCGATCGAGGTCTCCGATGCGGTGGACGAGATCGCCGACAGCTCCGAACCCTCGCCCGAGCAGCTGCTGCAGCGCGCCGGGTTCATCCAGACGGCGGATCTGAACCAGGACGGCAAGAACGACTATGTGATCGACACCTCGGTCACCGGGTCGTCCTTCTGGTGTGGCCAGACGCAGTGCACGACGCTTCTTTTCGCCTCGACCGCGGACGGGTATCAGCGCAAGCAGTTCATGTACAAGCTGAACGACCAGCGGTCGAACAACATCACCACCGCGGCGTTCCAGTGCGACCACACCGGCTGCAAGATGAACGACCCGATGCTGGCCGCGGCGCAGGTTCCGGCGGCCACGCCGACGCCCGCGCCCGCGCCTTCGGGCGGTGTCACCGCGCTGGCGGCGATCCCGCTGGTTGGCGGGTCGACTTCCGGTCAGACCTCGCTGGCGAGCTATTGCAACAAGGTCAACGTGATGACCAATTCCAACGGCGGCTATGTCACCGTGGCCAGCATGTCGGACCCGGCCATCGCGCTGAGCGAACAGTTCTGCCTGACGCGGACCTATGCGATCGCCCGCGGCGAGGAGATGATGAAGCAGGTCTCCGGCATGTCCGAGGCCCAGGTGGATCAGCAGTGTGATGCCTTCGGCACGGCGCTTGCGCCCTACGTCGCATCCCTGGAAACCGGCAGCCCGGCCGAGGTCGCGCCGCAGGTTCAGAAGTTCGCCCTGTCGGCCAATATGTCGATCGAGCAGCTGCAGTCGACCGGGGCGATCTGCCTCTATTCCGGCTACCGTCGGGACAAGCAGGACGTGGCGCTCGGCGCGGCGCTGCTGCTGGTCGGTGCGGGTCAGACGCCCTATGCGGAAACCGTGGGGCATCACATGACCCAGGGCTTCGGCACGGCGGCGGATCCTTCCAAGGCCAAGGGTTGGTACGATATGGCGCTGACCGCGCTGGACAACGGCGCGGCGCCGGTCTTCGCCCCGGGTCAGTCGGATCGGGCGGATGTGCTCAAGGCTGCGCTGGCCGGGGGCAATTCGGTCGCCACGCCGCAGCCCGCGGCCCTGCCGACCTTCAACCTCAGCAAGTGATCCTGCGTGGGGCGGCCCCGGGGCTGCCCTGAGCATCACCGGACAGACATGACCGCCGGGCCCCGCAAGGGACCGGCGGTCAGCTTTTGAGGAGCCCGGCCTCGCGGATCGCGGGCAGGTAGGTGCGGCTGACCGGGATTTCCGTCCCGTTGCTGAGGGTGAGGATGGCGCGGGCGCCGTCGCGACGGGCGGCGCGCACGGCCTTGAGTGCGACCCAGTGGGAGCGGTGAACCTGCAGGCCCGGGGTGTCGCCGACCTCTGCCATGGCGTCGGAGAGGCGCAGCAGGATCAACTCAGATCCCTTGTTGGTGGCGACCTCGACATAGTGGTCCTGAACCGAGAGGGAGATCAGCGCGCCACGTTTCTCCAGCGGCAGCCGGTCGAGGATGCGCGGCGGGGCGCCGGGGGTGTCCCGTGCGTTGAGGTGATCCTCGATCGCGACAAAGGCGGCGGAGATGATCATGGAGATAATCACCACATTCGGGGCAATCGCCCAGAAATAGGCCGCATTGGTGGGCGACAGGCGGAAGACCAGCCAATTGATCAGCAGCAGTGCCAGCAGATTGACCAGGCCGGTTGCCGCCCCGGCCAGCAGCACCGAGGGCCAGCGCGGTGCATTCCAGGCGCGCAGGCTTTCCGCCGTCAGGGTGGCGACCCCGGTGCCGAGGAAGAAACCGATGGCGGCCACGGTGATCCAGTAGACCATCAGTGCCGGGACGGGCAGGGCGCCCGCCGTGCCGAAGGGACCGGCGAGCCCCAGAATCACACCGGCCGCCACAAGGCCGATCCACACCGCGCGGGAAGAGGCGAGGCGTTGCATTTCGCGCTTCGTGATCTGCAAGGGCTGTTCGTTCACGAAGTCCCCGCCTCCGTTTCCGCATCCACGCTCGTCCCGCCGGACAAGCCTTGTCAGAGAAGTGGCAGCTTCACCCTGACATGACAAGGAACCCGACATGAGCCTGACACCGCTTCTTTCCGCATCTGTTGCCATCCAGATCCACGTCCTCGCCGCGCTGCTGGCCATCTTGCTGCTGCCGCTGACCCTGTTCCGGCGACGGCGTGACCGGGTGCACAAGGTGGCGGGCTATGTCTGGGTTACCGCCATGCTGACCACGGCCATCAGTTCCTTCTGGATCAACGGCATCCGCCTGATCGGGCCGTTCTCGCCCATCCACCTGCTGTCGGTCTTGACGCTCTACAATGTGATCTGGGCCGTGGTGGAGTTGCGCCGGGGCAATCGACGGGCCCACGAGGGCATCCTGCGGGCCACGGCCTACTGGTCGCTTGGTCTGGCAGGGCTCTTCACGCTGATCCCGGGGCGGATGATGGCCGAGGCGCTGTTTGGCGAGGCGCAGGTGACGGGCTTTCTCTCCGTTCTGACGCTCGTCGGTCTGGTGGCGTTCCGGGCGCGCGTCCAGCGCGATCTGCGCGGGCGGCGTGAGACGTGACAGGGGGTGGCGGGAAATGGCGAATTTCACAATTTCCCCCTTCACATCCCCCCCAAGTCGGGCTATCCAGCGCGCCACCAAGTCAAGACAGTGCGGTCGTGGCGGAATTGGTAGACGCGCAGCGTTGAGGTCGCTGTGGGGTAACTCCCGTGGAAGTTCGAGTCTTCTCGACCGCACCATTTGAATACGGCAAGCTCTTGGCTTCATCCCCCTTCGAGATCACTGCGCTCGACCGGTTCTCCATCTGGTCTCCGGGATTCGGATGACATCGCGCCCCTCAGTCACGACACCGCCAAGTGTGGCGCCTTCGCCTGGACCAATCTCAGGAAATATCATGCCGACATAGCCCGCATGGGTCATGAAGAGCCGTGTGTGACGTGGTTGGCTTCGGTCGTCTACTTTTAAACGTCCACATTTTGAGGTGAATCATGCCAAAGCGCTTACTCTTTTCCGGTCTACTCATGGCTTCTGTCTTCGGGACCTCTGCACAGGCCGCTCTCGTTGAATATTCTTTCAACGATGCAGATTTCGAAGACGGAGCAGTCCTGAGCGGTACTTTCACTTGGGATACCGACACAAACGCCATCACGGCCTTTGATATTGAAACGACGCTCGGATCAGTTTTGGCAGGTTCGACATACGACTCCGCTGACATCGGCGCGTTCAGCGCGTTCGATGCCAATTTCATCGATTTTAATAGCAGTAGTAGCTCGGGCGGGGGCCGCGTCAGAGTGTTGGTTGATACCTCCTCTCTCGGCGCGTCCTCGATCGGTACCTCTCTCTTCTTCTCATCGTCCAACGGTGGTTTTTACGAGTGCGCGACGACCACCACTTGTACAACCTTCCGCGAAGGAACCGGCTCCGGGTTCCTGACCAGTGCGTTCGCGGACACGACGTCGGTCCCGTTGCCTGCCGCTGGTTGGCTCCTCATCGCGGGGATCGGCGGTCTTGGCATGATGCGGCGAGGACGTAGCTAACACCACATTTGGGGCGGCGTCGCCGTCATCGGAACGCTTCACGCCGGGCCGCGACCCATGGAGCGTTCCGTTCACTTTATGATTGGTGCTTTCGCTGACATCGCCAAACGCACGACGTCGAGGCGCGAGTGGCAGGCGAGTTTTGCCGTGGCAGATTTGATCTGATTGCGGGCGGTTTCGATCTCGGTGCCGCGCCGTTCAGCTATGCCGTTCGTTTCAAAACCCTGGACGAGATATTTGCAGACGTCGAGTTCCGCAGGGCTGAGCACACCAAAGGCGGCCAGGCCATCTACGGAGAGACGGGCCTCATCTTCGGGGTCTATGACGAGAAGCAGGACCGCGACAGTTTTTGAAAGATCGTTGTCGCGCACCGGGGCGGCGCGCAAGACCAACGGCAGTTGGCCGGAGCGGCGCGGAACCGTCAAAGTCAGCCGATCGGACGTCGCCTCCGGCCGCGCAGCGGCGTCGAGCGCACGGCGTAGCGCCGCTGAAGCAGCAGGATCGGTGGCACCTATCCGGCCCGAAGATTGCCACAAGCCGTTGTTGTCATCAGCCATTTCACGGAACGCCGCGTTCGCGGTAATCACTTTCCCGTCCGGCGTACAAAACGCCGCGCCGAAATCGAGCCGATCAAAAAGCGCCATGAGGCGCGCGTGACTTGCAGCAAGAGCGGCGACCACGCGGGATGATTCCAGAGTACGCGCCAACAGCGACCCCAACAATGGCGTCAATCGAGCCATTTCCGGAGGGGCGTCATCAAATGGAGATCGCTCATGGGCGACCGCAACATCGAGGAACGGGCCATGGTCATTGATGCGCATGATGCTTCGTGCCTGGCCATCCGTCGCTTGCAGAACCCGGTCGCGCCATGAATTTGGCGGAAGGTCCGCACCGCGCTTCAAACCGAATAGCTCACCTTCTTGCAATGCTACACGGGGTGGCATTCGGGCAAGTGCGGAGTAGGCCGCGTGATCCTCCGCATCGCCCCCATTCTGCATTTCCGACTGAAGCGATGCGACCGCCGGGCGCTGCGCGACCTTCGACGCGTGAAAGATCGGTGCTGCGGGAGAGGCTGTATCATACGCAAACACCATGAAAGCGGCAGCATTCAAGTGATCCGCCACCAGATCGCACAGGTTCTGCCACGCTTCAGGTCGGGCTGCTGCATCCACCGCGGCAAGTGCGAGTTGTGCTGCCGCATCCTGAGAATATGTTCCGTCCGACATGGCAGCGCTTATACCAGAAGGGCGCACAGAAATTAACCATCTTCGCCAGAGGAAGAGCGGAGGATTGGCGTTCAATAGCAGCGCCGTGGCGGCCGCGTTTTCATTTCCATCCAATTGACACCGCCATGCGAAATGGCTTGGTAGCAGCTGACTACCGCACCACGTAGACCGAACACTTGGAATGCCGGACCACGCGGGCGGCATTGGGGCCGAGGAGGTAGTCCTTGAAGTCCTGACGATGTGCGCCGATCACGATCAGGCCTGCGCCGGAGATTTTGGCGGCCTTCAGCACCTCTTCATAGACGGTGCCGACGGCGACTAGATGGCGCACGGATCTGTTCGCCTCCTCCCCGATCACCTCGCCGACGAAATCGTTGAGGGCCTTTGCGGCGCCGTCCTTGGCGGTCTTGACCTGGTGGTCCTGAAAATAGACCCCGACCATGGAGGTCCCGAAATCCGGCACCACGGTGATGACATCCAGGGTCGCGCCCTTCATCTCCGCCATCTGCTTGGCGGTCGTCAGGACCTGGGCTTCCTCGTCGGGGCGGTTGATGTCGATGGCGCAGAGTACAGTGTCGGTCATGCCGGTTCTCCTTGCGGGATACGTTTGGACCGTCGCGATTGCAGCAGGGCGATGAGGCCCAGCAATAGCAGCGCCGGGATGAAGATCAGCTCTTTCGGCATCTGATCCGCCGCCGCCTGGACGGAGGCGATCTGAACCGGCTCGTCGCCATAGAAGTCGAAGGACTCCAGCGCCGTGCCCAGATCGGAGCCGAACATCGGTTCGTCCAGCCGCATCTCGTCACCCTCGGGGACCAGCATGAAGCCAAGCGCATCGAGGCGGGCCTCGGCCCCCTCGACATCCGGAACGGTCACCGGAACGGTCACCTCCTTGACCTCGAGCGTGTCGAAATCCGGACCGGAGATCACGGTGCGCAGCTGGCTGCCGGGCTTGGCCGCGCCGACGGCTTCGGCGAATTGCGCCGGGGCGATGGTCTCATACGGGGGCTGGATCTGGTTCATGAAGAAGCCGGGCCGGAAGAGGGCGAAGGCGATCAGCAGCATCGCCACGGTTTCCCAGATGCGGTTCCTGGTCAGGAACCAGCCCATGGTCGCGGCGGTGAAGATCAGGATGCCGATGGTCGCCACGATGAAGACGATGATGCCCTGAGTCCAGGTCACGTCGATCAGCAACAGGTCGGTGTTGAAAATGAAGACGAAGGGCAGGGCCACCGTCCGCAGGCTGTAGAAGAAGGCGGTGAAGCCGGTGCGGATTGCATCCCCGCCCGATACGGCGGCCGCGGCGAAACTGGCCAGGCCCACAGGTGGCGTCACATCTGCCATGATCCCGAAGTAGAAGACGAAGAGGTGCACCGCGATCAGGGGTACGATCAGCCCCGATTGCGCGCCCAGTTCGACCACCACGGCCACCATGAGCGAGGAGACGACGATATAGTTTGCCGTGGTCGGCAGGCCCATGCCGAGGATCAGCGACAGGATCGCCACGAAGATCAGCATCAGGATCAGGTTGCCGCCCGACAGGAACTCGACAAAATCTGCCATGACCTGGCCGATCCCGGTCAGCGAGACGGTGCCGACGATGATCCCTGCCGTGGCGGTTGCCAGACCGATGCCGATCATGTTGCGCGCGCCGTCGATCATGCCTTCGACGAGGTCGACCAGACCATCCTTCAGGCGGCTGATGGCGTTGTCCTCGCCGCGGAACATGGCCTTGAGCGTCTTCTGCGTCAGCAGGATGCCAAACAGCAGGAAGGTTGCCCAGAAGGCCGAGAGGCCGGGGGATTTGCGTTCGATCATCAGGAAGTAGACCAGCACGATGATCGGCAGCAGGTAGTAGAGGCCGGATTTGTAGATCTTGGCCACATCCGGCAGTTCGACCACCTCGGCCGCAGGATCGTCCGGCTCCAGGTCCGGTGTCTGCGCGGCAAGGTACACCAGCCCGATGTAGATCAGCGCCAGCAGGATCGACAGGATCCAGCCAGAGCCTTCGGGAAAGAGCGACACGATCGCCGCCACCGGGTATTGCGTGGCATAGCACAGCAGCGCGAAACCGGCGAAGAAGCCGAACATGCCCAGGATGGTGTTCAGCAGCTTGACCACCTTGTTGCCAATGGTCGGCATGTTGTTCTTCACCGCCTCAAGATGGACGATGTAGACCAGCGCGATATAGCTGATGATCGCGGGCAGGAAAGCGTGGGTGATGACCTCGACGTAGGAGATGCCCACGTATTCGACCATCAGGAAGGCCGCGGCGCCCATGACCGGCGGCATGATCTGGCCGTTCACCGACGACGCCACCTCAACCGAGCCGGCCTTTTCGGCGGAGAAGCCGACGCGCTTCATCAGCGGGATGGTGAAGGTGCCGGTGGTGACCACATTGGCGATGGAGGAGCCGGAGATGAGGCCGGTCGCGGCAGAGCCGACAACGGCCGCCTTGGCCGGGCCGCCGCGCAGGTGGCCGAGGGCGCCGAAGGCCATCTTGATGAAGTAGTTGCCGGCGCCTGCCTTATCCAGCAGGGCCCCGAAGAGCACGAAGAGGAAGACGAACTTGGTCGAGACGCCGAGCGCGATGCCGAAGACCCCTTCGGAGGTGATCCACATATGGCTCATCGCCTTGCGCAGCGAGGCGCCGGCCCATCTGATCTGGTCCGGCACGACCTCGGACGAGCCGAAGAAGACGTAGCACAGGAAGACCACGGCGAGGATCACCATCACCGGTCCGAGGACCCGGTAGGAGGCGATAAACAGCAGGATCAGACCGGCCAGGGCAAAATAGGCATCCATGTCATCGGCCAGGCCGCCATTTCCGACGATCTTCTCGTAAAAGAAATAGCCGTAAAGGGCCAGCAGCGCACCGGCGATGCCGAGGGCCCAGTCGTAGAGGGGAATGCGGTCGCGGGGGCTGGACTTGAACAGCGGATAGGCCATCGCCGCGAGGAAAATCGCAAAGGCCAGGTGGATCTGGCGGGAGTTGTTGATGAGGTCTCCGGGCAGCACATAGGGCGCGACCGGAGAGGCCAGGAGAACCTGAAACACCGACCAGATCAGAGCGACGGCGGCGATGAATGTTCCAATCGGGCCGGTCGGGCTGCGAGCGCCACTGTCGCTGGCCGCAACCAGTTCCTGCAGCTCTTGTTCGCTGAGCGCGCGGTTTTCCTTGCTTGTCATCTGTCCCCCTGCCGTCGGTTGTCCGACCTTGTTTTCGTAACCAGGACGCCCGGCGCTGTGCGGCCTGGGCGGGTATCGGGGGCGGAGGCCGCCCCCGAGCGATCTTTACGCTTTCAGATCACACCGGATTGCTTATTCGATCCAGCCTTTTTCTTTGTAGTACTTCGCGGCGCCGTCATGCAGCGGGGCCGACAGACCGGCGGATGCCATTTCCTCGGGCACGAGGTTGGCGAAGGCCGGGTGCAGACCCTTGAAGTCCTCGAAGTTCTCGAAGACCGAGCTGACGAGGGTGTAGACCACGTCTTCGGAGACGTCGGCGGAGGTCACGAAGGTCGCGCCGACACCAAAGGTCATCGTGTCTTCGTCATTGCCGCGATACATGCCACCGGGGATGGTTGCGGTCCGGTAGAAGGGGTTGTCGGCGACCAGACTGTCAACCACATCGCCGGAGACCTCGACCAGCACGGAATCACAGGCGGTCGTGGCCTCCTGGATGGAGCCCGAGGGGTGGCCGACGGTGTAGACCATGGCGTCGATCTGGTTGTCGCAGAGCGCCGCGGACTGTTCCGCCGCCTTCAGCTCGGTCGCCAGGGCGAAGTCATCGTTGGTCCAGCCCATGGCCTCCATCAGCACTTCCATCGTGCCACGCTGGCCGGAGCCGGGGTTGCCGATATTGACGCGCTTGCCCTTGAGGTCGTCGAAGGACTTGATGCCGCTATCGGCACGGGCGACCACGGTGAAGGGTTCGGGGTGGACCGAGAAGACGGCCCGCAGCTCTTCGAAGGGTCCTGCATCCTCAAAACGGGAGGAGCCGTTGTAGGCGTGGTACTGCCAGTCGGATTGGGCCACACCGAACTCCAGCTCGCCTTCGCGGATGGTGTTGATGTTGTAGACCGAGCCGCCGGTGGATTCGACGGAGCAGCGGACGCCATGGTCGCGGCGGCCCTTGTTCACCAGACGGCAGATCGCGCCACCTGTGGGATAATAGACGCCGGTCACGCCGCCGGTGCCGATGGTGATGAACTCTTCGGCATGGGCGGCCGGAGCCATCATGGCAGAAGCGGCCACAGCCACCGCCGCAAGTTTCAGTTTGTCGAACATCTTTATCTCCCTTGGTTGAATGTTCTTGGGTGTCAGAGATCCCAGACTTCGGCCAGGACCCGGTTCGCATCCTCCACTTCGGCAATCCTCGCGCGGGCGGCCGGTCCGGACCGGCTGACCAGCATCCCGATGAGGGATTCCACAAGGAACATCGTGACGACGTAGGAGGAATAGAAATGCGGACTGTTGGTCGCGACGATGAATCGCGTATCGGCATGTTGCAGGGCAGGGCAGCTGTGCGTGTCGGTGATCACGATCACATGGACCTTCTGCTTGCGGGCCAGCCCGGCTGCGCGGATGGCCCGGTCGGCAAAGGGGGGCTTGGTGACCACGATCAGCACGTCACGGTTGTCGAGGCCGGAGAGCCCCCCGCCGATGGAGGCGCCCATGCGGCCGACCATCGTCCAGTTGTCGGCGCAGAAGTTCGCCATATAGGACAGGTATTCGACCACCCCGGTGGAGCCGAGGGCGCCAACCAGCAGCACCTTGCGCGCGGCCGCGATCTGATCCACAGCCTTGTCCAGCGCGTCGCGGTCCACGGTTTCGACGAATTCCTTGAGGTTCGACTGGCACGCCGCGAGGTGGGCATCGAGAAAACTGGCGCGGTCCTCGCTATGGGCGCGCTGCAGCTGCTCGGCACGGGAGGCAAAGCCATTGACCCGCTGGCCGATCTTGCGGCGCATCTCCTCGCGCAGGTCTTCGAAACTGTCGTAATCCAGCGCCCGGGCCAGTCTCGAGAAAGCCGCGGGCGAAACGCCGCTATCGCGGGAGACATTGCGCAGGGTCCGGGTGGCCGTGTCGACAGGATTTTCCGCCAGGTATTCGGCAGCCTGCCGGAGGGTTCCGCTCAGGTCGCTATACTTTTCAGACAGACGCATCTCGAACGACCGCAACACAATACCTCACATCAATCACCCTGACCGTCACCATTGTTTCATCTATTGTCAACGTTTGTTTCAGCTGTTTCAGTGGCGTCAGGGTCGACGAGGAGCGGATAGGCCATGTCGCATGTGTTTGGACGCCATACCAAGGGGCAACTGCCCGTGGCTGTGCGGGGGGATGGTGTCTATATCTATGATTCCAATGGGAAAGCCTATCTGGATGGATCGGGCGGCGCGGCGGTGTCCTGCCTTGGGCACAATGATTCCGATGTCATCGCGGCGATCCATGCGCAGCTCAGGGAGCTGGAATTTGCCCATACCGGTTTCCTGACCTCGCAGCCTGCGGAATCACTGGCGGATGCACTGATTGCCCATGCGCCGGAGGAGATAGACCGGGTCTATCTGGTCTCCGGCGGATCCGAGGCGGTGGAGGCGGCGCTGAAACTCGCCCGGCAGTACATGCTGGAGATCGGCCAGCCGCAGCGCACCCGCTTTATCGCCCGACGGCAAAGCTATCACGGCAACACGCTTGGCGCGCTTGGCACAGGCGGCAATATGTGGCGGCGGGAGCCCTTCGATCCGGTCATGGTCTCGGCCAGCCATATCGCGCCCTGCTACGAATACCGCGGCCGGACGGAGGGCGAGAGCCGGGAGGCCTATGGCCAGCGCGTCGCAGATGAGCTGGAGGCGGAGTTGCTGCGTGTGGGGCCGGAGACGGTGATCGCCTTTCTGGCGGAGCCGGTCGTGGGCGCCACGGCGGGGGCGGTTCCGGCTGTTCCGGGGTATTTCCGGCGCGTCCGCGAGATCTGTGACAAATACGGTGTGCTGCTGATCCTGGACGAGGTCATGTGCGGCATGGGACGGACGGGGACCTTCTTTGCCTGCGAACAGGATGGCGTCCGCCCGGATATAGTGACCATCGCCAAGGGCTTGGGCGCGGGGTATCAGCCAATCGGCGCCATGCTCTGTTCCGCTGAGATATATGCGGCGATCGAGGCGGGGTCGGGCTTCTTCCAGCATGGGCATACCTACCTGGGCCATCCCGTCGCCTGTGCTGCGGCCCTGGCGGTGGTGACCAAGCTGACCGAAGGCGGGTTGACCGGCCGCTCTGCCGAGATGGGGCAGTATCTGGCTGAGGCGCTGGAGGCGGAGTTCGGCCAGCATCCGAATGTCGGCGACATCCGGGGTAAGGGCATGTTCCGCGGGCTGGAGTTCGTTGCGGAGCGGGAGAGCAAGGCGCCCTTCGATCCCGGCCGCAGGGTCGCGGCACGGCTGAAGGCGGCGGCGATGGAGAACGGGCTGATCTGCTATCCGATGAACGGGACGATTGACGGCCAGCAGGGCGATCATGTGTTGCTGGCCCCGCCGTTCGTTTCCACGCGGGACCAGATCGACGAACTGGTTGGCAAGCTGTCGGCCAGTCTGGCTGCGGTGCTGGCGGGTTAACCCGCCAGGCCGTCTGAGCCCTCCAGCGAAAACAGCGGCAGGCTGTGCAGCGCGGATTTCAGCGCGTCGCCCCACCCCTGCGAGACCGTTTCGAAATAGGCGTCTTCCTTTTCGATCCGGCCATGCGGGCCGATCTTCAGGCTGTCGATGGCATAGAGGTGATAGTCGAAGGGCAGGCCGACTGTCAGGTTGGCCTTGAGCGTCGAGTCGAAGCTGACGAGCAGCAGTCGCATCGCCTCCTCGAAACTCATGCCCGGTTCATAGGCGCGCACCAGGATCGGGCGGCCGTATTTCATCTCCCCGACCTGGAAGAAGGGGGTGTCCGCCCCGGCCTCGATAAAGTTGCCTTCGGGGTAGATCAGGAACAGACGGGTCGGGCCGCCCTTGATCTGACCGCCCAGGATGATCGTCGCATTGAAGGCAGAGGCCTGCATGCCGGATTGATTATGCTTGGCAATCACGTCCTTGAGCGTGTCGGCGACGATGCGGGCGCATTGGAACATCGACGGCGCCTTGAGCAGCGAGGGTTCGCGGTCATCCGGCGCCTTGGTGCGTTCATCCAGCAGCGACACGACGGCCTGGGTCGTGGCCAGGTTGCCGGCGGTCATCAGGGTCAGGACGCGTTCGCCCTCGACCTCCCAATGGGTCATCTTGCGAAAGGTGGAAATATTGTCGAGCCCCGCGTTCGTGCGGGTGTCGGACATGAAGACAAGGCCGCGGTCCAGGACCATGCCCACGCAATATGTCATTTCAGGCGCCTGCCTTTACTGTTGTTGCGCTACCTCGATCTCGACGTTCAGATCCTCATCCGTGCCGCCGAGCCTCGTGCCAATTACAGGCGCGGCATCAGAATAGTCCAGTCCTGTCGCGACCCGGACGTAACGTGCATCCGGCGAAATACCGTTGGAGACGTCAAAGCCGACCCATCCCAGATCGGAAACATGCACCTCCGCCCAGGCATGCATCGCCTCCTGCTCCGTCCGGTCGTCCATCATCAGATAGCCGGAGACATAGCGCGCAGGCAGTTTCAGCTCTCTCGCGCAGGCCAGAAAGATATGGGCGTGGTCCTGGCAGACACCCTTGCCCTCGGCCAGAGCCTCCTCTGCGGTCCAATGCGGTTCGGAGCTGCCGGTGGCATAGGTCACCGCTTCGCCGACCAGCGCCATAAGGTGATGCATCTGGTCCAGTTCTCTGTCGCCCTCGACCTGGCGCGCCAGACGGCGAATGCCGGGGCCGATGGCCGTACGATCCGCGGCGCGGCGGTAAAGCCAGAGCGGGGTGCAGCCCGTATGACGGCCCAGCACGCCATGGGTGTCCTCGACCTCCACCGTGCCATTGCAGGAGATTGTGACCTGCGTCGTCATGGAATCCAGCGCGATCAGATCGACGTGGTTGGTGAAATGATCCATGAAATCCAGCTGCTTGACGCCGCCTTCCACCGATATGTTCCAGTCGATGATCTTCTGGTTCGCCTGGTCGAGCGGGGTCATCCGCAGCTGTTGCAGGCCGCTGTGGACCGGTTCCGAGAACCGGTACTGGGTGGTGTGGCTGATCTTCAAACGCATGGCTATTCGTAGAACCGGTAGTCTTTCTCGATTTGGGCGCCAAGGTCGCTCATCCGCATGAGGACGCTCTGGATATACTCATGAAGACCCTGATCGAAGACGGAGTCGATGTCACGTGACAGATACTTTTCTTCCAGATCCGCGATCTTGGCCGAGCTTTCGGGGAGCTCGCCGTAGGTGGCGTTCAGGAAGCTCAGATTGTCCCGCATCTTGCGGATGCAGAAGGCGAGGGAGCGCGGCATCCGCCCGTCCAGAATGAGGAAATGCGCGATATCCACCGGGTCGTACTGGTTGCCGTAGGTCAACCGGAACCCGCCCCGGGCAGAGACGGAGCGCAGGATGGTTTCCCATTGCACGTTGTCGATGGAAGACCCCACGGACATGACCGAAGGCAGCAGGACGTAATACTTGACGTCGAGGATTCGCGCGGTGTTGTCGGCGCGCTCCAGAAAGGTGCCGATGCGGGCAAAGTTGTAGATGTCGTTCCGCATCATCGTGCCATGGGTCGCCCCGCGGACCAGGGCCGTACGCTGGCGTAACTCACCCAGGGTCTGGGGCAGGTCGCGTTCGCCGACCTTGCGGGCCAGCAGCTCCTTGGCGCGCATGTAACAGGCGTTGGTCGCTTCCCAGACCTCGTGGGTCAGGGCGGTGCGGACCATGCGGGCGTTCTGGCGCGCGCCTTCGATCGACATCAAGACTGAGGAGGGGTTCGCCTTGGACCGCAACAGCCAGTCGATGGCGGCCTCCTTGGTCAGGTCCTCTTCGCTGGCCTCGAACCCGGGCAGGACGCCGGCGGTCTGGAGAATGGATTTCCACTCGGCCTCGGACGAGCCAAGCCGGGTCAGCGCCATGCGCTGCCCGGTTTCGATCAGACGGGAGGTGTTCTCGGCCCGCTCCAGGTAGCGGTACATCCAGAAAAGGCCATTTGCTGTCTTGCCTAGCATCAGTCCTCCAGCACCCAGGTGTCTTTGGTGCCCCCGCCCTGCGAGGAGTTCACGACCAGTGAGCCCTTCTTCAGGGCCACACGGGTCAGCCCGCCCGGGGTGATATTGATCTTGTCCGGGCTCACCAGAATAAAGGGCCGCAGGTCGACGTGGCGCGGCGACAGCCCGGCGCGGGTAAAGACCGGCACCGTCGACAGGGCCAGCGTGGGCTGGGCAATGTAGTTGTTGGGCCTGGCTTCCAGCTTCTTGCGGAATTCGGCGATGTCCTTCTTGGTCGCCGTTGGCCCGATGAGCATGCCGTAACCGCCGGACCCGTGGACCTCCTTGACCACCAGGTCAGAGAGGTTGTCGAGCACATAGGCCAGGCTGTCAGGTTCCGAACAACGCCAGGTCGGCACGTTTTCCAAGAGCGGACGTTCGCCGGTGTAGAATTCCACGATCTCGGGCATGTAGCTGTAGATCGCCTTGTCATCCGCGATGCCGGTGCCTGGCGCATTGGCGATGGTGATGCCGCCGTCGCGGTAGACATCCATGATCCCGGGCACGCCCAGGGCGCTGTCGGGGTTGAAGTTCAGGGGGTCGAGGAATTCGTCATCCACCCGGCGATAGAGCACATCAATCGGCTTGTACCCTTGTGTCGTGCGCATGGCGACGCGGCCGTCGATGACCCGCAGGTCATGCCCCTCGACCAGTTCGACGCCCATCTGATCGGCGAGGAAGGCATGTTCGAAATAGGCGGAGTTGTAGATGCCCGGGGTAAGTACCGCGACGGTCGGCTTGCCGGTGGTCCGGTCGGGCGCGCAGGCGGCGAGGGAGGAGCGCAGATCGGCCGGATAATTCTCCACCCGCTGGACGCGGTTGCGGGCGAAGAGCTCCGGGAACATCTGGAGCATGGTTTCGCGGTTCTCCAGCATGTAGCTGACGCCGGAGGGGGTTCTGGCATTGTCTTCCAGGACATAGAACTGGTTGTCGTCGGTGCGGACCAGGTCGATACCGACGATATGAGTATAGACGCCGCCCGGGGGCGCCACGCCGATCATCTCCGGCAGGAAGGCGTCGTTGTTGGCAATCATCCGTTCGGGCAGGCGCCCGGCCTTGATGATCTCCTGCTTGTGGTAGATGTCGTAAAGGAAGGCGTTGATGGCGCGGACCCGCTGTTCGATGCCGCGACTGAGGCGCTGCCATTCCAGCCCGGATATGATCCGCGGGACGATGTCGAAGGGGATCAGCCGCTCTTCTGCGGCGGCCTGACCGTAGACATTGAAGGTAATGCCGGTCAGGCGGAACAGCTCCTCCGCCTCGCGCTGTTTGGCCCGAAGCCGTTTCGGTTCTTCCCCGTCGAACCATGACTTGAAGAGGTTATACGGCAGGCGAAGCTCTTCTTCGCGGCCCCACATTTCATCGAAGACTTGATTCTGATCCATGCCCTCAGCCTAGTGTGCTGTTCGCGATTAGCAAAATCCGATGCGTCGCGCCGTGCGAATTATTTTGGCAGGCGGTGTGTGGAAATCCATCGTTATGGCTGGGATCGCCTAAGGAATGGGCGTTTTTGGGGTCGGTGTGTGAGGCGGCTTGGGCTGGGCGTCCTGTGCCCTGGTATTTATTATAATCCAGTTTTTACAGATATTTCTGAGCATAAGTTGATGTATTTTTGTCGTGAGGTGGTGATGCCATCAAACTGTGGAAGTACGACATTTGATCCCATGCAAGCTGGCAAAAAATATCACTTTTACAACTTTTGACGCTATTTATTGGCTCGTTCTTCAGTGCGGAATTCACAAATAAGACATGGTCTCGACCTCCCACCCGATCGCTCCGTTGCGCCGCATGGACTGGCGGCGCGTCTCGGAGTAGCACCGGGAAGCCCATCCAATGTCACGCGGTCCCCGATGCAGAGCCAGATTCCCCTGACGACAGACCTTGTGTTGATCGGCGGAGGCCATGCCCATGCACTGGTTCTGCGGATGTGGGCGATGAACCCGGTGCCCGGCGTGCGGCTGACTTTGATCGATCCGGGGCCTGTCGCGCCCTATACCGGGATGCTGCCGGGCCATGTCTCGGGCCTCTATTCCGCTGATGAGATCGGGATAGATCTGGTCCGGCTCGCCCGCTTTGCCGGGGCGCGGCTGATCCTGGAACGGGCGGAGGCGCTTGATCCGCAGGCCAAGACGATCACCGCGGGCGGGCGCGTGATTGCCTATGACCTGGCCTCACTGGACATCGGCATCACCGGGCATCTGCCGGAGGTGGCGGGTTTTGCCCAACACGGCGTGCCGGTGAAGCCCTTCACCGAATTTTCCCGCGCGTGGGAAGCCTTTCTCGCCGGTCCGCGCGGTCCGGTTACCGTGATCGGCGGCGGTCTGGGCGGGGTGGAGCTGGCACTGGCGATGAAACATCGCCTTGGCGCAGGGGCGGAGGTGCGGGTCATTGGACGCTCCGGACTGGCCGGGGTAGGGGCGGCGATGGAACGGCGGCTCATGCGGGAACTGGACCGGGCGGGGATCGCGTTCGTCACTGACACGGCGGTGGAGGTCACCGAAACCGAGGTGGCGCTGGCCGACGGGCGTCGAATGCCGTCGGCGCTGACGGTCGGGGCCGGGGGCGCAACCCCGCAGCCCTGGCTGGAAGGCACCGGGCTACCGTTGCACGAGGGGTTCATCAAGGTGGGGCCGACGCTGCAAGTGATTGGCCATGATGACATATTCGCGGCCGGGGATTGCGCGCATTTGACCCATGATCCGCGCCCGAAGGCCGGGGTCTATGCGGTGCGGGCGGCGAAAGTTTTGGTGCACAACCTGCGGGCGCGTACTCTGGGTTGGGCGCTGCGCAACTTCCGCCCGCAGCGCCGGTTCCTGCGTCTTGTGTCGCTTGGTGGGCCGCGCGCGGTGGCAGAGAAATGGCCCGCCCTGCCGCTGGCTCCGGCCGGCAGCCTGGTCTGGCACTGGAAGGATCATATCGACCGCAAGTTCATGCGCCGTCTGACCGATCTGCCGGTCATGGCACCGCCGCCGATCCCGGCGGATGCGGCGCCGGGGGTGGCGGCGATCATGGGGGCGGCCCCGCTCTGCGCCGGGTGCGGGTCCAAGGTCGGGGCCGGGGTCCTGTCGGAGGTCATCGCGGGCCTGCCGCAGCCCCCGCGCGCGGACGTGGAGACCGGGCCGGGCGATGACGCGGGCGTGTTACGCATTGGCGATATGCGGCAGGTGCTGACGACGGATCACCTGCGGGCGTTCACGGACGATCCCGGGCTGATGGCACGGATCGCGGCGCATCATGCGCTTGGCGATGTGCGCGCCATGGGGGCAAAGCCGCAATCGGCGCTGGCCCAGATTATCCTGCCGCGCGCCAGCGATGCCCTGCAGGCCCGCATGCTGGCGGAGATCATGACGGCGGCGGGGGAGGTTTTTTCCGACGCCGGGGCGGTGATCCTGGGGGGCCATTCGACCATGGGGGCGGAGCTGACGATCGGCTTCACCGTGACAGGCCTGTGCCCGGAGGACCCGATAACCGTCGCAGGCGCGCAGGCGGGGGATGCGCTGATCCTGACCGGGAGGATCGGCACGGGTGTCCTGCTGGCGGGTGAGATGCAGGGCAAGGCGCGGGGGGCGCATATTGCGACGCTCTGGTCCTCCATGGCCGCCGGGCCCGGCGCGGTGGCGGCGTTGCGCGACGCTCATGCGTTGACGGATGTCACGGGCTTTGGCCTGGCGGGGCATCTGATGGCCATCTGCCGGGCTTCGGGGCTGGGGGTGGAGGTCGATCTGGACCGGATCCCGCTCTTCTCCGGGGCGCTGGAGTTGTCGGAAAAGGGCGTTCGATCAACGCTTTACGAGGCCAACCGGGCGAATGCGCCGGTCTTTGGTCCCGACAGCCCGCGTGCTGCCCTGCTGCATGATCCGCAGACCGCCGCCGGGTTCCTGGCCGCTGTCCGGGCGGAGGATGCGGCGGGCGTGATTGCGGATCTGACCGGGCAGGGGATTGAGGCCGTGCAGATCGGGCGGATGACGGAAGGTCCGGTCGGGATCACGCTGGTCTGAGGTTTTACCCGCCATGTTCGTCGATCATCCGGCGGGCCGTCCGCTCAAGCGTGGCGGGCGTGAGGTCGGGCATTGCGATCCGGGCGATGGCGGCGGCCTTGCGGGTGCTGCTCTTGGCGTAGCGCGGGTCGTAGTGGTCGTGCATCAGCCCGGTGCAGAGCTGGTGGAAGTCGCGGGCGGCGGCGAGGGCCTGCCAGTGCGCGATCCGGTCGGCGGAATGATAAGGTCGCAACTGGTCGAGAATGGCGGTCAGAGCCGCCGGATCGGCGGTGAGTTCACCATAGGTGTCGATCAGATGCGCGGCACGGTCGGGCAGGGGCGCCGTGACCTCGATCCGCGGGGCGGCGATCATGGCCTTCCAGACGGAGCCGGGGATCAGCAGGTCGCCCACCTTGTTGCTTTCGGCCTCCATGAAGACCGGGCGGGCCGGGTCGAGCGCAACTAACGCGGCGGCGAGGCGGCTTTCGAACATCTTCTGCGCAGGCTGAGGGCCGGAGAGGCCGCCGAAGAGTGACCCGCGATGCGCCGCCAGCCCCTCCAGGTCGATCACCTGCGCGCCCTGGGCCGCGAGGTGATGGAGGAGCTGTGTCTTGCCCGTGCCGGTATTGCCGTCGATCAGAACAGTTTTCCACGGCAACGGGTCGTCATGCAGCAGGCGCACCACGAGGCGGCGATAGCTGCGATAGCCGCCCTCGACAGTGTCCGTACGCCAGCCGATCTGGCCGAGGATCACCGCGAAGGAGCCGGAGCGTTGGCCGCCCCTCCAGCAATAGACCAGAGGACGCCACCCGCCGGGCATTTCTGACAGCGGCCCTTCGAGGTGCCGGGCGGCATTGCGCGACACCAGCGCGGCGCCGATCTTGCGCGCCTGGAAGGGGTCGACCTGCGTGTAGATGGTGCCGACGCGGGCGCGTTCCGCGTCGCTCATCACCGGCAGGGAGATCGCGCCGGGCATATGGTCCTCGGCGAACTCCGAGGGGCTGCGCACGTCGATCACGCTGTCGAAGGGCAGCGCGGCCAGATCGCGGAGGGATTTCAGCGTGACGGGCATGGCGGGGTTCCGAAAGGGTTCAAGCGGTATGCACCCGGCGGTAACCTATCGCAAGTGTGAGGCGCCTTTGATCTTGAAATCGGTGCCCCCCTCGGATGACATAGGCCGGTCATGGTCCGAACACTCATCACTTTTCTGGCGATTGCCGGTCTCTTTGCCCTGCCGCTTCAGGCCCGGGCCGACCGGCTGCTGGTTTTTGCCGCCGCCAGCCTGGCCGGGCCGCTGGATGCGGCGGCGGCCAAGTTCGAGGAGGCCACGGAGCATGAGGTCGTCATCTCCTACGCCGGCAGCTCCGCCCTGGCGCGGCAGATCGAACAGGGCGCGCCGGCGGATGTCTTCCTCTCGGCCAATCAGGGCTGGATGGATCACCTGGCCGCGCTAGGCCATATCCGGAACGAGACGCGGCGCGATCTGTGGGAAAACCGGCTGGCGCTGATCTCTCATGACGGGGGTGAAGAGGTGCCGCTGACCCCGGAACTGGACCTGGGCGAACTGCTGGAGGGCGGGCGGCTGGCGGTCGCTCTGACCACAGCCGTGCCAGCTGGTATCTATGCCAGAGAGGCACTGGCCTCGCTCGGGCTCTGGGATCAGGTCAAGGACTCGCTGGCGGAGGCGGACAATACCCGCGCCGCCCTGGCGCTAGTCGCCACCGGCGCAGCGCCCTGGGGGATCGTCTACACCACCGATGCGCGGGCGGAACCGGAGGTGAACCGGCGCGCGATCTTCCCGCCGGAGACGCATTCGCGGATCACCTATCCCGGGGCGCTCATCGCCTTTGCCCGCCCGCCTGCCGAAGATTTCCTGGCCTATCTGAGCGGGCCGGAGGCGCAGGCCATTTTTGACGAGGCCGGGTTCGACATGGCCGTGGCCCCCTGATGGGCTGGCTCGGCCCCGAGGAATGGGCTGCGGTCGCCCTGTCGCTGAAAGTGGCGATATGGGCGACGCTTCTGTCGCTGCCGCCGGGGGTCGCCGTGGCCATGGCGCTGGCGCGGGGGCGGTTCTGGGGGCGGGGGCTGCTGAATGTGCTGGTGCATCTGCCGCTGGTCATGCCGCCCGTGGTGGTCGGCTATCTGTTATTGCTGACCTTTTCGCCCGTCGCCCCGGTTGGAGAGGCGCTGGCGGCGATCGGCGTGGTCTTTGCGTTTCGCTGGACCGGGGCGGCGCTGGCGGCGGCGGTCATGGGGTTTCCACTGATGGTGCGGGCGATCCGCCTGGCGGTGGAGGCGGTCGACCCAAAGCTGGAGCAGGCGGCGGCAACCCTCGGGGCCTCGCGCCTGCGAGTCTTTGCCACGGTAACCCTGCCGCTGATCCTTCCGGGCGTTCTGGCCGGCGCGGTCCTGGCCTTTGCCAAGTCCATGGGCGAGTTCGGGGCGACGATCACCTTCGTGTCGAATATCCCGGGCGAGACGCGGACCCTGCCCTCCGCCATCTATGCCTTCCTGCAACAGCCCGGCGGGGACGGGGCGGCGCTGCGGCTGGTGCTGGTGTCGGTGCTGGTGGCCACGGGCGCCTTGGTGGCGTCCGAGGCACTGGCGCGGGCCATGACGCGCAGGGGTGGGTCATGAGCCTGTCGGTCTCGCTTCGACACCAATTGGGCGACACCCTGCTGGAGGTCGATTTCGATGCGCCGGACGGGGTGACGGCGCTCTTCGGTCGGTCGGGGGCGGGCAAGACCAGTGTGGTGAATGCGGTCGCGGGGTTGCTGAAACCGCGTGACGGAAGGATTGTTCTGAATGGACGAGTCCTGAACGATGCTGCGATCGGAACGTTTGTTCCGATTCACATGAGGAAAGTCGGATATGTGTTTCAGGATGCTAGACTATTCCCACATTTGAGCGTCAGGAAGAACCTGCTTTACGGCGCACGGGGTGATGCGGGGCTGACACGGGTCTGCGATCTTTTGGGGATCGGCGATCTGCTGTCGCGTAGTCCGCAAAGCCTGTCGGGTGGTGAGGCGCAGCGGGTTGCGATTGGTCGGGCGCTGCTGTCTGACCCGCAGCTTCTGGTCATGGACGAACCCCTCGCGGCGCTGGATGTCGCCCGGAAGGAGGAGATCCTGCCCTATCTCGAACGTCTGCGCGACGAGGTGGGCCTGCCGATCCTCTATGTCTCGCATTCGGTGGAGGAGGTCGCGCGCCTGGCCACGACGCTGGTGCTGATGGAGGAGGGTCGGGTTGTCCGCGCGGGGCCAGCGGCCGACCTTTTTGCGGATCCGGAGCTTGCGCCGATCTTCGGCCCGCGCACGGCGGGGGCGCTGCTGAGCGGGCAGATACGGCAACAGCACGAGGATGGGCTGACCGAGGTCGCGGTCTCCGGCGGCGCGCTGTTGCTGCCTGCGCTGGAGGGGGAGCCGGGCGATCCGGTCCGCGTCCGGATCGAGGCGCAGGACATCATGCTGGCCCTGACCCGGCCGGAGGAGGTTTCGGCGCTAAATATTCTTCCGGCCCATGTCACCGGGTTGCACCAGGGGCAGGGCCCCGGGGTGATGGTGCAGCTGCGCGCGGGAGAGGATCTGCTGCTGGCAAGGATCACGCGCCGTTCGGCGGAGGCGCTGGCGCTGGCGCCGGGCAAGCCCTGTTATGCGGTGCTGAAATCCGTGGCGGTGGCGCGCGGGGCGGTCGGGCGCGGCTGATCCAAAACGGGAAGGCCGCCTGACACTTGTCATCCCGGCGGATTTCCGTACCGTGCCGCCAAACGCCGGAGGTCCCGATGAGCATCATTCTTGAAACCCAAGCCCTGCCGTATCCCGGCGTCCACAATATCCGCTGCCTTGGCGGCTATGAGACCGACAGCGGGCAGGTCACGCAAGCCGATGCGGTCTGGCGTGGCTGCGCGTTGACCGGGATCGAGACCGAGCATCACGAGGACCTCCTGTCGCGCGGGCTGGCCACCGTGATCGACCTGCGCCGGGATGACGAGATCGCCTCGGCGCCCAATCCGCTGGCCGAGGATTCGCGGGTGATCTACGTGAATATCCCGCTCTTCGACGGGCTCGCCCCGCTGGACCAGATGGCGGAAGAGGCCGGGGGACAGTTCAACATGGGCATCCGTTATGTGCGGGCGCTGGACGACTGTCAGGACAACATCGCCCGGGTGCTGCGCACCATCGCCGCAGCGGCGCCGGGCGGCGTCTATTTCCACTGCACCGCCGGGAAGGACCGGACCGGGCTGATCGCGGCGCTGCTTTTGTCCAACGCGGGCGTGGCGCGGGATGTGGTGGTGGCGGAATATGCGCTAACGGAACGGCTTGGCGCCTCGCTGATGGACCGGCTGCGCGGGGCGATCCGGGATCGGGGCGCGTCGCCCGAGCGGACGGAGCAGATCCTGGCCAGCGCGCCCGACACGATGCGCCGGGTGCTGGAGCATCTGGATACCGTATATGGCGGGCCGGTTGCCTATCTGGACCAGATCGGGATCGACGCGGCGCTGCGGGCACGGCTGGCCGCGCGGTTGACCGGCGGCGGGATCTGACCCGCCGTCAGGGTCAGGGCGCTATGGCTTCAGCAGTTTCAGCAACCCGTCCCTGACCTCTTCCTCCAGCTTGCGCTTGAGGGCGTCTTCGGTACTTTCGCCTTCCTGCTGTTCCACCCCCAGCTTCTTCGCCACCTCATCGCGGATCTTCTGTTCGACCTTGGTCTTTTCTTCCTGCGCGTTCAGCTGAATCGCGCGTTCCACATCCACGGTGATCTTCGGACTGGCCCAGGCGCCACGGATGCGGACGGGCAGGGCCAGGCCCCGGCCATCGCGGGCGGTCAGGCTGACGGGGGTGAAGAGGTAGTCGATCTGCTGCTGGCCAAAGCCGACCGTCCCGACGCCCTTGGCCTCTATCCCGGCGAGCTTCATCAGCAGGTCGTCATTGCGTAGCACGCCGTCCTGCATGGTGAAGGTCGCGGTGGTGGCATCGAAGATGGTCGTCCCGCCGGTCGGATCGCCGCCGCGGAACAGCCGGTCCAGGTCGATCCCGTCGATCGTGCCGCGCCCCGTCTCGATCCGCCCCTCGCCGGAGAGGGAGTTCATGATCGCGGCCTGGGTCTGCCCGATGCCCAGAAAACGCAGCCTGGCCGAGGCCTCGCCGGTAAACCGGGTGATGCCCGCCAGTTCGGTGAGCATGGTGTTCAGCGCGATATCCGTGGCTTTCAGGTCGCCGCCGACCGAGAGGCCGTTGCGGTTGTTGGCGACGAATTCGCCGGTCAGCACGCCACCGAAGGCCTGCACCTCCTGCAGGGTCGTCACGGCGCGGGCGCGGTCGATATTGATCGTCAGCCGCGTCTTGCCAAGCGTTGTGGTGCCGAGGTCGATGGATTTCGCGGCGAAGGAAATCTGGCCGTCCAGCAGGCCCAGGGCGGAGGCGTCTATGGGATCGTTGGACCAGCCTGTTGCGGCTTCGGTGCCTTCGCCGGTTGTCCCCGACGGGGCAAGCGCCAGGGCTTCAGCGACGACTTTGGCCGTCAGCGTCGGGCGCGCGCCGCCGGTGGTCAGATCCGCCGCCACAGCCAGGCGGTTGGGGCCGGAGGCGATCAGCGCGTCGCGCAGGGACAGGATGCCCTCTGCGGTCAGGGTCATCGCGGTGTCGAGGGTCAGCGCCCTGCCCATTCCGGCGGGCAGACCCGGTGCGCTCTGGCCAAGCGCGCGGGCGAGGGCGTCGCTGTCGGATATGTTGAGGGTGAGTTGGCCCTGGGCCTCCGGCACGACAGAGGCGCGGCCGTCGAACCGGCCGTTGGCCCCGGGGGCGGTGACATCCAGCGCGATGGTGGAGATCTCGGCCCCCGCCAGGGCCACCGGATCGCCGATCGCCCCGGACAGCCGGACCGGTTCGCCGTTCGGGCGCATCGTCAGGTCGATTTCGGCCGGGCCCCCGGCCTCGGGGTAGGCGAGCGACAGGTCGATGCCGCGCTGGTTGATCTCCGTCCCGGTCTTGCGGTCGAGGTAATAAATCGCCGCATCGGTGATCTCGGCTCGGTCCAGGGTGAAGGTCGGCGGTGCCTTGCGCGCAGGTGCTGCTGCAGGGGCCGGGGCGGCGGCGGGGGCGTCCGCAGCGGGCGCGGCGGGGGGCGCCAGCTCCCAGTTGCCGCGTCCATCGGCGTTGCGCTCCAGCAGGATCTGCGGCGTGTCGGCATGAAGGGTGCGGATACGGATATCGCGCCGGATCAGCGCGGCGGCATCGACACCGATAGTGACGGAGTTTGCACGGAAGAGGGGGCCGTTTTCGGACCAGTCGGCATTGGCGATGGAGAGCGCGTCAACCGTAACGCCAAGATCCGGCCAGAGGGTCACCCTAGCCTCGCCGGCGATCTGCACGTCCCGGCCGGTGCGGCGGGTCAGCTCATCCGCCGCCAGCTTGGCGATCTGGCGACCGGGCAGAAGGAAGAGCCCGCCCACGACGAGCAGGGCAAAGACAAGAAGTGCACCGATAAGAAGCCGAATGAGCCGCATGTCCCCTCCTGCGCCTGGCTGACCGCCCTTGGGCGCCGACCCTAGCACCTGCCCGCGCCGCCACAAGGAGAAGTGGGGCGTGGCCGCCCGGATCACGACTCTGACAGTTGCAAAAAACCGGCAAGCGCGTATAGGCGGCGGGATGTCCCAGAATCCACCGACCCTTCGCCCCGATCTTGCCCCGGCCCCGCGTTTCGACGAGTCGCGCCGCGAGGGGCAGCCCGCCATCGGGATGGTTTCGCTTGGCTGTCCCAAGGCGCTGGTGGACAGTGAACGTATCCTGACCCGTCTGCGGGCCGAGGGCTATGCGATTTCGCCCGACTATGCCGGGGCCGCGGCGGTGATCGTGAACACTTGCGGGTTCCTCGATTCAGCCAAGGCCGAGAGCCTGGAGGCGATCGGCGAGGCGCTGAAGGAAAACGGCAAGGTCATCGTGACGGGCTGTCTGGGGGCGGAGCCGGAGTATATCACCGGCGTGCACCCCAAGGTGCTGGCGGTGACCGGACCGCATCAATACGAGCAGGTGCTGGACGCGGTGCACGGGGCGGTGCCGCCGTCGCCCGATCCCTTCATCGACCTGCTGCCCGCCTCGGGCGTCTCGCTCACGCCGCGGCACTACAGCTATCTGAAGATTTCAGAAGGCTGCAATCACAAGTGCAAGTTCTGCATCATTCCGGACATGCGTGGGCGGCTGGCCTCGCGCCCCGTCCACGCGGTGCTGCGGGAGGCCGAGAAACTGGTCGAGGCGGGTGTGAAGGAACTGCTGGTGATCAGCCAAGATACCTCGGCCTACGGGGTGGACCGGCGGCATGACACCAGCCCCTGGAAAGAACGGGAGGTGCGGGCCCATGTGACCGACCTTGCGCGCGAATTGGGGCAGCTTGGCGCCTGGGTGCGGCTGCACTACGTCTATCCATATCCGCACGTAAAAGACCTGATACCCCTCATGAACGAGGGGGGTATCTTACCATATCTCGACATTCCGTTCCAACACGCCCATCCCGACACCCTGCGCCGGATGGCCCGCCCGGCGGCTGCCGAAAAGACGCTGGACCGGATTGCTGAGTGGCGGGATATCTGTCCGGACATCACCCTGCGCTCGACCTTCATCGTTGGTTATCCCGGCGAGACGGAGGCGGAGTTTCAGACCCTGCTTGACTGGATGGACGAGGCGCAGCTGGATCGCGTCGGGTGCTTTCAGTACGAGAACGTCGCAGGGGCACGGTCGAACGATCTGCCCGATCACGTCGCGCCGGAGGTCAAGCAGGACAGATGGGACCGCTTCATGGAGAAGGCCCAGGCGATCTCCGAGGCGAAGCTGGCGGCCAAGGTCGGCACGCTGCAACAGGTGATCGTCGACGAGATCGACGAGGATGGCGTGGCCATCTGCCGGACCAAGGCGGATGCGCCGGAGATCGACGGCAATCTCTTCATCGACGAGCGGACGGAGGGGCTGGCGCCGGGTGATTTCGTCACGGTCGAGGTGGACGAGGCCAGCGAGTATGACCTCTGGGGACGGCGGGTCTGACCGACGCCCATATCCCGGCCTCGCGCCGGGACCCCTTGGTTTCCGGTGCTTGCGCTTTTGCTGGAAGAGGCCCCGGCACGGGGGCCGGGGCATGGATGGAACGTCTGTCCCGGCCCCGCGCCGGGACCGCCTTGTTATTGCTGCATGCCAGCCAACCCCGCGGCGCCCTCGAATGCGAGCGGCCCCGGCGCGGGGCCGGGGCGCAAGCGGAGTTCAATAAAATAAGACGCCGACGCATTGTCCCCTTTGATGCGCCGGCGCCTGACCGGGTCGGAGACTGCCCCACGCGGCGCCATTCCCCCGAACGGCCACGTGTCTCCTGATCCGGTATTCCGTCCCGAAACCTATGCCTTTGCCAGGGCGTCCAGCATGCGGCGGTTGCGGCAATAGTTGGGGGCCTGTGCCGCGCGGTCGGTTCGCGACTGCCAGTCCTGGCAGGACCCTTCGGAAGTGCAGGCCATGCAGCTGAGAACCGCGGTGCGATAGTCGCCCGCATGGTCCGGACAGGTCGATATCCAGCGTCCGAAATCAACGCCCAGACGGTCGGCCATCCCGCGGAAGAGCGGTTCGCGTTGTTCGATGCGGCGGAAGAAGCCCATGGTTCGGTCCTTTTGTTACGCGGGGTGCCGGGCCAGCCGGTCAAAACTCGCGCGGTTCTCGCAATAGTTCGGGGCGTTCGCCCGGTCTGAGGTCATCTCGAGCTGCGCCAGACGAGCGCGGCAGCTTTCGACAGAGATGCAGGCGCGGCAATTGGTGACCATCTGCGACCAGTCGGCACTGGTCAGCTGGCCCTCCAGCATGGCTTCGGCCAGATCGCTGCCGCTGGCCCGCGCCATGCGCCGGACTAGCTGCAGGTGGTCTGTCACGTCACCCAGTGCCGGGCCCAATGCCGCCATTGTCGATCCTTCCCTGCGGCCGGTGCCGCCCGTTGTGGTTCGAGGAAAGACCTACAGGGCCGAATCGAGTCCGACTTTGATCCGGATCAAACTCCGGTCCGATGGCACGTAGCGGGAAGGACCGGGGCCTGCGGGTCAGCGCAGGGCAGCGCGGACGGCTTCGACCCGGTTGGCATTGGGCGGATGCGTGCCGAGGAAGCGGTTGCCGGGATCGGGCGAGCGTTCGAAATAGCGCGCGCCGTTGATCGCGTCGAACCCGGCGGAGCGCGCGATGCGGGCGCCGATGGCATCGGCCTCGAGCTCGTAATCCTTTGCATAGACGCGGGAGCCGAGCACCGCGCCAACCCGCGCGGCGGTTTCCAACGCCGCGCCCGAGGCCCCGCCCCGCGCGGCGGCGGTGGCAAAGATCAGGGCGCTGGCCTCTGTCGCCTGCTGGCGGCGATCCAGGTGGCGGGCGATGTGATGTGCCGCCTCATGAGCCAGGACAAAGGCCATTTCGTCATCATTGCGGACATAGGTGAGCATCGGCACCGTCACCACGATCACCGGGCGACCGGTCTTGTCGCGCAGCTGAAAGGCATTGATCGGGGCGTTCGGATCGTCATCCACGACGATGTTGAAATCGCAGTTGAGGTCGGGGGCCGTGCGTCGGCACTGGTTTTCGGCGGCGGGTTCGACACGGTTGGCGACGCGGACGAAACGGTCCGCAGCCGCCCGGGCGTCGGGCGTGGTCAGGGGCGGCGGCGTGCGGTCTGCCGGGGCGGTCCCGCCCGGCACGGGGACGTCGCAGCCCGCCAAGGCGATCAGCAGCGGCAGAAGCAGCGTTTTGAGAGAGACGGAACGGTTCATTGGCACCCCTTTGCCCTTTGACCTATCGGCATTCGCAGGCGGCTGGCAATATGCAACATCGTCCGTGACGTCGCGGCGGGCTTCGGCGCTTGCACCTCATGGGGATCACGCTAGGCTCCTCCCATGTTCACCATCGAGCACGAGTTTGATTCCACCATCATCACCCTGGTCGACGACGGCGATGCGCCGTTGCAGGAGGATGTGTCGATCAATGCCTTCGCGGAATGCGTCACCGTGGAACAATACGACGCGCGTCTGGACAATGTGCAGAAGATCACCCTGTCCATGGCTCAGCTTCGCGATCTCGCGGCGGCGATGAACCTGCCGGAAGGCAGCTATACACTGATCCCGTCGAAACAGGACTGACCTGCCTCACCCCAGGATGCGAAACAGCTTGTCCCGGCCGGTCTGTCCGCGGATGAGGGTCAGTCGGCTTTTCGGCAGGCCGAGCGCCTTGGCCAGCAGTTTGATCACAGCCGCATTGGCCTTGCCATCCTCCGGCACGGTGGTCGTGTAGACGCGCAGGCCGGTGTCGTCGTGGGTGATCCGGTCGCGGGCGGCCTTCGGGGTCACGCGCACCTCGATCTCCGTCCCCGGCGTGGCAAGGTGGCTGAGATCGGGCAGATCCTTTGACATGGGTCCTCTTGCGGTGTGTCCCCGGGCAGGCCACTGTCGCGCGGGAGAGGCGGAGGAACAAGCATGACGACAGGGTTCTACTGGGACGAGAGGTGTTTCTGGCACGCGGGGGGCAATTACGCGCTGACCCTGCCGCTTGGTGGTCTGGTGCAGCCCCTGGCCGCGGGCGGCATCCCGGAGAGCCCGGAAACCAAGCGTCGTCTGCGTAACCTGATGGAGGTCACGGGGATCACGCGGGATCTGATGATGACCTCTGCCGATGCCGCCAGTCGCGAGGATCTGCTGCGGGTGCACCCGGCCTCCTATCTGGACAAGTTCAAGTCCATGTCCGATGCGGGCGGCGGCGAGTTGGGCCTGCGCACCCCTTTTGCCAAGGATGGCTACGAGATCGCCGCGCTGTCGGCCGGGCTGGCGAAACAGGCGCTGCTGGATGTGATGCGGGGGCGGGTCGACAACGCCTATGCCCTGTCGCGCCCGCCGGGGCATCATTGCCTGCCGGACTGGCCCAACGGGTTCTGCCTTCTGGCCAATATCGCCATCGCCATCGAGGCCGCGCAGGCCGAGGGGCTGGCGGGCCGTGTGGCGGTGGTGGACTGGGATGTGCACCACGGCAACGGGACGGAGCACATCTATTACGACCGCGACGATGTGATGACGATCTCGGTGCACCAGGAGAAGAACTATCCGCTGGACACCGGCGATACCTCCGACCGGGGGCGCGGACGGGGGGAGGGGTTCAACATGAACATCCCGCTGCCGCCCGGTGCGGGTCACAACGCCTATCTGGAGGTGATGGAGAGGATCATCCAACCTACGCTGGAGCGGTTCGATCCGGACGTGATCATCGTCGCCTGCGGCTTTGACGCGGGGATCTTCGACCCGATCGCGCGGATGCTCTGCACGGCGGAAACCTTTGGCGAGATGACCCGCCAGATCAAGCGATCGGCAGAGCGGCTCTGCGACGGGCGGCTGCTGCTGGTGCATGAGGGCGGCTACTCCGAGGCCTATGTGCCCTTCTGCGGGCATCGCGTGCTGGAGGTGTTGTCCGGGTCGTCACATGTGGCGGAAGACCCGATGGCGGCGACCGTGGCGGCACGACAGCCCAATGGGCAGATGGATGCCTTTTTCGGCGGGCTGATCGGCGGCATGGCCAAGGTGTTCGGCACGGGCTGGCCCGGTTGAGCGAGGGGCGCGAGCGCGGCCATCCACCTGCGGTTCAAAGGCCGGACGGTGTCTGGCCAGGTTGACCTCGTCCGCCGCTGTCCTCCCGAGCAGCGCTTCGCGTTCGCGGATGTCCGCATCGGTGATGCGCAGCTTGTGCGCGATACTCTGGGTCGGATTGGCCGGCGTCATGGTTCCTCCTGCGGCGAACATCGTGCGTCTGATTAGGTGCCGAAGCGTTATGATCTGGGTTCTCCCGGACATTTTTGCGTAAAATGGCGGCTTTCCTACGGTGTGGCGCTACGCGACCGAGGGTGCGGACCTCTTGACCCTTCGTCCGCCAGCGCCGACATAACGCCAGGACAAACGGAGACCCCATGCCCCAGAAGAACCAGGCCGCCCTCGAATTTCTTGCCACCCGCCGCTCGCATCCGCCCAAGCTGCTGACCTCGCCCGTGCCTTCCCGGGACGAGGTCGAGGAACTGCTGACCTATGCCGCCCGCTCGCCCGATCACGGGGGGCTGGTGCCCTGGCGGTTCCTGGTGATTGAGAAACCGGCGATGGCGCGGCTGGCCGATCTGGCGGAGGCGCGAGGGCGGGCCCTTGGCAAGGATGACGAAACCGTCGCCAAGGGGCGCGGGCAGTTCGACCGGGGCAACCTGGCGGTGGTCGTCGTGGAAAGCCCGGTGGAGGCCGCCAAGGTGCCGCCTTACGAGCAATCGTTGTCTGCTGGCGCGGTCTGTCTGAGCCTGGTGAATGCCGCGCTGGCCTCTGGCTGGGGGGCGGGCTGGGTGACCGGCTGGATTTCCTTCGACCGGGGCTTTGTCGAGGAGGGGCTGGGCCTGACTCCCGGCGAAACCGTGGCCGGGATCGTGCACATCGGCAGTTTCGCCTCCACCCCGGCAGAGCGGCAGCGCCCGGATGTGAAGGGGATCACGACGTGGCTTTCGGCGTAATTTTCTCCTCCTTTTTCGCGGCGCTCGGCCAGTTGGGCGATCCGCGGTTTCGCCGGGTGCTGCTTTTTGGTCTGGTGCTGACCGTGGCGCTGCTTGTGGCGGTCTACGCTGCCTTCCTCGGCTTCCTGCAGTGGAGCGTGGGAGAGGAGGCGACCCTGCCGCTGGTCGGCGAGGTGACCTGGCTGAATGACCTACTGACCTGGTCCTCGCTCGGCGTCATGCTGATCCTGTCGGTCTTTCTGATGGTGCCGGTGGCCTCGGCGATCACCTCGATGTTTCTCGATGACGTGGCCGATGCGGTGGAGGCGCGCCATTACCCCGCGCTCCCCCCGGCGGAGCGGGTACCCTTCGGGGATGCAGTGATCGACTCGATCGGTTTTCTGGGGGTGATCGTCGTGGCCAACCTGCTGGCCCTGGTGATCTATGCCTTCTTCGCGCCCTTCGCGCTCTTCATCTTCTGGGGGATGAACGGATTTCTCCTGGGGCGGGAGTATTTCACCCTGGCCGCCATGCGCCGTGTCGGGCGCGAGGGGGCCAAGCGGCTGCGGCAGAAGCATTTCCTGACGATCTGGGTGGCCGGTATCCTGATGGCGATGCCGCTGTCTGTGCCGCTGGTGAACCTGCTGATCCCGATTATCGGCGCGGCGACCTTCACGCATATCTACCACCGGCTGGACCGGCGATAGAGGCTTATTGTGCTTGGGGGGCGTCATCTTCGGGCTCGACCCGAGGATCTCCTGACACTTTTTCCTTCGTGTGACTGGATACCCCGGATCAAGTCCGGGGAGGCCGTGGCAGGCGAATGGGCTCGGGGCGGGAGATCCCGGATCAGGTCCGGGATGACCTGTCGCCGGGGGCGACAGGTCAGTTGTCCGGGTAGCGATCTTCCATGCGATTGAACCAGTCGAGATCCTCGACCGTGATCCAGCCGGAGACGATGATCCCGCCGATGATCACGAAGAGCACCACCGAGATCCCCGTGGTGATCCAGAGTTTCGCCTTGAGGTGATGCACCTCGGGCGAACCGGATTGCGTGCCCGGCGTCACCTTGCCCAGATCCTGCTGCGTCTTGAGCCGGATCGGCGCGACGCAGAGCAGGGTCATGAACCAGATGACCGCAAAGAGGACGAGGGCGGAGGTGGGGCCCATCAGACCTGCTCCAGCTCCACGAGGCAGCCGTTGAAATCCTTCGGATGCAGGAAGAGCACCGGCTTGCCATGGGCGCCGATCTTGGGGTTGCCGTCGCCCAGCACGCGCGCGCCGGTGGATTTCAGGTGATCGCGGGCGGCGATAATGTCGTCGACCTCGTAGCAGACGTGATGGATGCCGCCCGAAGGGTTCTTGTCCAGAAACCCCTGGATCGGCGAGCCCTCGCCGAGCGGGTAGAGCAGTTCAATCTTGGTGTTCGGCAGTTCGATGAAGATCACGGTCACGCCGTGATCGGGTTCGTCCTGCGGCGCTCCGACCTTGGCGCCCAGGGCATTGCGGTATTGGTCCGCCGCGGCCTGGAGGTCGGGGACGGCGATGGCGACATGGTTCAGACGTCCGATCATGGCGGCTCTCCTCGTTGGTTTGGCGTTATATGCTGTGCCGTGGCGCAAGGCGCAAGCGGGACACGGGGACGCGGTGCGTTAACGTCCTTTTCAGATTCGCCGCCTAGCCTGATCGCAAGGGGTATGAATTCCAGAAAGGAGACCCGGATGGACGACCAGGAACTGCTGCCAAGAGACCACGTTCCAACGCCGACGCGCCCGCTATTGGGGATGACAATCCTCGTGGTGGAGGACAGCCGCTACGCCAGCGAGGCGATGCGCCTGATGTGTGTCCGATCGGGCGCGCGGATCCGCCGTGCGGACTGCCTCACCTCGGCGCGACGACATCTGCAGGTCTACCGGCCCACGGCGCTGATCGTGGATGTGGGGCTGCCAGACGGATCGGGGCTTGACCTGATCTCGGAAATGACACGCGCCACGCCGCGGGTCGATGTGCTGATGGCCATGTCGGGCGAGGACAGGTGGCGCGACGCGGCGCGGGAGGCCGGGGCGGATGGGTTCCTCCTCAAACCGATCCGCAAACTGGCCAAGTTCCAGTCGGAGATCTTGCGCCAACTGCCCGAAGACCGGCGGCCTATCGGGCCCCGGGTCGTCGATCCGGAGGATGTGCGCCCCGATGCGCTGGCCTATCGCGATGACATGGCCGCGATCGCGCGCAAGCTGGGGCAGGGGGTGGATGACCGGACCGTCGGCTATGTGACCCAGTTCCTCAGCGGGGTGGCGCGGGCGGCGCGGGATGACGTGCTGCTTGACGCGGTAGACTCACTGCGACGGGACCGAACCTGCGACGGGCCGAGCGTGGCCCAGGTTCGGCGGCTTGTCGGGCTTGTCCAGGACCGCATCGGGGAGCGTGTGACCATTTGAGGGCGCAAGGCCGTGGCGTTGCCGGGTCTGATGTCGTGAGCCTGTGAATGCCATTGCCTGTTAAAGACTGCGTGGTTCGCCGTCGTAGGCGCCTCTGATCCAGCCCAGCCGCATGATCGCCGAGGCTTGTCGCCCGCCCCGTGACAGGTCATATCCGGCGGATGGAAGATCAGTCTCTCGATGCCTTCATGGCTGTGGCCCGCCGTGTGGTGGAGGAATTGCCCGACCCGTTCCGGCGCCACGCGCGCGCGGTGCGGCTTCTGGTGGCGGAGATGCCGGAGGCGGAAGTGCTCTCCGACCTCCATATGGGGGACCCGCTGGAGTTGACGGGGCTTTACGAGGGTATCCCCCTGACGGAAAAGCACCTTTGGGATCCGTCGGGCGAGCCGGATACGGTCTGGCTGTTTCGTCGTCCCATTCTGGCGGAATGGCGGGACCGGGGCGATGTGGCGCTGGAGGATCTGATCGCCCATGTCACGGTGCATGAGTTTGCGCATCATTTTGGCTGGTCGGATGAGGATATCGCCACGATCGACCAGTGGTGGGAATAGCGGGCGATGTGGGCCAGGCTGCGACCTGTTACCTCGGCGTCGTCGCGCCCTGATGGTGCGTGCGGGGCTTCGGTCGGGTCGCGGCGCTCGCGCAGCGGCGCGGCAGGGTAAGCGGCGCGGCGGGGTATTGACGGCGCGATGTCCTACAATCACGGGGGGCGGAGGTCGGCGATGAAAGTCTGGCGCTCTTCTGGACAAGTTTCGCGCGGAAACAGCAGGTTTGGCCAAGATCGCGACTGACCGCCGTTGCGCAGGTTTGGCACACTCAATGTACCGCCCGTCAGAAGGCCCCCATGGCCAAGCCCGCGCCAAGGGCGGCACCCAACTCGCGGCAAAGGTCGAGGTCGTCTTCGGGGATCGTCTTCTTCGCCAGGATCGCCTCGGGGCTCTGCGCATGGGTGCAGATGATCAGCGGCGCCTGGACTTCGCGCAAGCGCCAGCCCTGGGCGATCCGCGCGGTCTGGCGGGCGGCGTTTTCGCCGTCGGATCCGGCGCAGACCATCTGGGCATAGGGGCGGCCCTCGATCCGGCCGAGGGCGGGGTAGTAGCAGCGGTCGTAGAAGTCCTTCATCACGCCCGCGATGGCGGCGAGGTTTTCCGGTGCGGCAAAGAGATAGCCGTCGTTTGAAAGGAGGTCGTCGGGCCCGGCCTCGGCAGCGGTGAGGAGGGTGGTGTCGACCTCGGGCTGCGCGGCGGCATGGGCGGCTTCGGCCATCTGGCGGGTGCCGTCGGTGAAGGAGTGGTAAACGATGAGAAGGCGGGGCATGGGCGGATGATAGGGGTCCGGGGAGGGGATGTCAGCAACCGGTCCGTGTCCCGGGCTGGCCCCGGGACCACAGCGGGGCTGTGCTTGCCAGGGCGGCGGCCCCGGCGCGGGGGCCGGGGCATGGCTCAGCCGTCCCGCCAGCGGTTCACGATCGGGTAGCGGCGGTCCAGCCAGAAGGCGCGTTTGGTCAGGCGGGTGCCGGGGGCGGACTGGAAGCGTTTGTATTCGCTGATGTAAATCAGATGCTCCACGCGTTTGGCATCGGCGCGGTCATAGCCTGCGGCGACGCAGTCCTCCACCGAACCTTCCAGGTCCACGAGGATTTCCAGGATCGCGTCCAGAACCGGATAATCGGGCAGGGAATCGCTGTCCTTCTGGTCCTCGCGCAGTTCGGCCGAGGGGGGCTTGGTGATGATGCGGTCGGGGATGACCTCTCCCGCCGGGCCCATCATCCAGTCGCGGTGGTTGGCGTTGCGCCAGCGGCATTGTTCGAAGACACGGGTCTTGTAGAGATCCTTGATCGGGTTGTAGCCGCCCGCCATGTCGCCGTAGATCGTGGCGTATCCGACGGCGACCTCGGACTTGTTGCCGGTGGTCAGCAGCATTTCCCCGAACTTGTTCGACAGCGCCATGAGCAGTAGCCCGCGCAGGCGGGACTGGATGTTTTCCTCGGTCACATCGGGCTTCGTGCCTTCGAAGAGCGGGGCGAGCGTGTCGGTGATCGCCTGCCGCCCCTGCGAAATCGGGACGAAGTCGTAGCGACAGCCGAGGTTCTCCGCCACGGCCTTGGCGTCCTCCAGCGAGTGCTCGGACGTGTATTCGGACGGCAGCATGACACAACGCACGTTCTCCGGCCCCAGGGCATCGGCGGCGATGGTGGCCACGATGGCGCTGTCGATCCCGCCCGACAGGCCGAGCAGCACCTTGCCGAAGCCCGTCTTGCCGCAATAGTCGCGCAGGGACTGGACCATGGCGCGGTAATCCTGTTCCCAGGCGTCGGGCATATGGGCCATCTCGCCCGGCTCGATCTGCCAGCCCTCGGCGTTGCGGGTCAGGTCGATATGGGCGATCTGCGCGTCGAAGACGGGCATGTGAAAGGCCATCTTGCCGCCGGGGTTCAGCCCGAAGGTGCCGCCGTCGAAGACCTGGTCATCCTGTCCGCCCACCATGTTCAGATAGATCAGCGGCAGCCCGGTTTCGACCACCCGCGCGACCATGTGGTTGTAACGGGTGTCCATCTTGCCACGATAATAGGGCGATCCATTGGGCACCAACAGGAACTCCGCCCCAGTTTCGGCCAGGGTTTCCGGTACGTCCGGGTGCCAGGCGTCTTCGCAGATCGGGCTGCCGATGCGGGTGTTGCCGACCGAATAGGGCCCGCCCAGGGGACCACTGTCGTACAGGCGCACCTCGTCAAAGACCGTCTCGTTTGGCAGGTTGTGCTTGAGGATCCGGCTGACGATCTTGCCGCCGGTCAGGATGTAATAGGCATTGTAGAGCCCGGCGCCTTCCAGCGCGGGGCCGCCGATCGCCAGGCTGGGGCCGTCGGCACAGTCCTGGGCCAGTTGTTCGATCGCGGCGATGGCGGTCTGGTGAAAAATCGGTTTCTCGATCAGGTCCTGGGTCTGGTAGCCGGTGATGAACATCTCCGGCAGGGCGACCAGATCTGCGTCGGCCTCCTTGCCCCGGATCCAGGCGTCGCGGGCCTTCGCGGCATTGCCCGCGATATCGCCCACGGTCGGGTTCAACTGGGCCAGCGTGATGCGGAAGCGGTCGGTCATATGGGGCCTTTTCGTCTATCCTTGCGCCTGCTTACCGGCACGTGTTCGTGAGGGAAAGGTGATTTGGGCGAAAGGCATTGCGGCGCGGGGTGTCGGCGAATAGGTTTTCCGCGGCCCGGTGCGCAAAGATACCGGGGCAGGGAGAGAACATGACCATGACGCGACAGTCCTTTGGAAGGCTTCTATCCGGTACGGCATTTGCAATGTCCTTGGCACTGGCGACCGCTGCGCAGGCGCAGGAGGTCCAGACCAAGCAATATGACGACGGCGGCGTCTATGAGGGCACGTTCAAGGACGGGCTGCAGCATGGCACCGGCACCTATACGTTGCCCAATGGCTACGAATACACCGGCGACTGGGTCGAGGGCGAGATCCGCGGCCGCGGCATCGCCAAGTTTCCCAATGGCTCGGTCTACGAAGGCGAATTTGCCAAGGGCAAGCCGCAGGGCGTGGGCAAGATCACCTTTTCCGATGGCGGCACCTATGAGGGCGACTGGGACGAGGGCAAGATCAACGGCCGGGGTGTCGCGCATTACGCCAATGGCACCAGCTACGAGGGCGAGTTCTTCAACGCGATGCATCACGGCAAGGGCGTGATGACCGCGCCCGGCGGCTATGTCTATGACGGCGAATGGGTCAATGGCGTCAAGGAGGGCCAGGGCACGATCACCTATCCTGACGGCGCCGTTTATGTCGGCCAGATCGTGCGCGGCGCGCGCGAAGGGCAGGGCAAGCTGACCATGCCGGACGGGCTGATCTACGAGGGCACCTGGCAGAACGGGCAGATCGACGGGATCGGCACGCTGACCCAGCCCAATGGCGATGTCTACGAAGGCGCGCTGGTCGAGGGGCGGCGCGAGGGCCGGGGCAAGGTCACCTATGCCAACGGCGATGTCTACGAGGGCGATTTTGCCGATGACATGCGCCATGGCCAGGGACGCTTCACCGGGACCGACGGCTATATTTTCGCAGGCGACTGGGTGCGCGGCAAGATCGAGGGGATGGGCCGCGTGACCTATCCGGACGGGTCGGTCTATGAGGGAGAGTTCCGCGATGACCTGGCGAACGGCATCGGCAAGATCACCTATCCGGACGGGGCCACCTACGAGGGCCAGTGGAAGGACGGTTTGATCGACGGCAAGGGTCTGGCCACCTATCCGAGCGGGCTGACCTATGAGGGCGAGTTCGTGGCGGCGCAGAACGAGGGGTACGGCGTGATGACCTACCCCGACGGCTACCGGTACGAGGGCCAGTGGGTCGGTGGCGAACGCCAGGGCGAGGGCAAGGCGACCTATCCCGACGGCACCATCTACAAGGGCGACTTTGTCGGTGGCGAGCGGCATGGGCAGGGCACGATCACCATGCCCGACGGCTTCACCTATACCGGCGGCTGGGAAGACGGAGAGATCACCGGGCAGGGGGTTGCGACCTATGCCAACGGCGATGTCTACGAAGGCTACTTCGAGGCCGGTCGCCGCCAGGGGCAGGGCGTAATGAAATATGTCTCGGGCGAGCAGGAAGAGGGCGACTGGGTCAACGGGGCGCTCAGGGCCGAGGAAGGCGAGGCGACCGAGGATGGCGCCACCGAAGACGGGGCGCAGGCCGCGTCGGAATAGGGGGTTCCCCTTCAATCACGCCGTTCGCGGTTTAACCGTCACCCTCGGGCTTGCCCCGAGGGTCTCCTGCCGAAGCGAGCAGCGCTTGACAGGGAGATCTTCAGGTCAAGCCCGGGGATGACAGGTCTCTAGCGTCGCCCAGGCCCGTAAATCCGCTGGAGACAGCGGTTTATCTACACGAGCCGCCTGTCAAATGCCGCTTCCCTTCGCCACGACAACCCGCTAAGAGACCCGCATGACAAGGCTGGCCCATATCCCTTCGATCCGACGCCGACGCACCCGCGCCTGACGTCCCGCCTGCCTGTCCGCGCCATTGGGCGCATCATACCCCTAGATTGTTGACTTTGCCCCGGGGCTTATGCTTCCTCAGGGCTTCCTGTATAAGAGGATAACGCGATGATCCCGTCCGTTCTGCCGACCTATTCCCGTGCGCCCCTTCATTTCGTGAAGGGCGAAGGCTCCTGGCTGATAGAGGAGGACGGGCGTCGTTTCCTCGACCTCGGCTCCGGTATCGCCGTCGCCGCGCTTGGCCATTCCAACCCGGTGGTGGTGGATGCTCTGGTCAATCAGGCGCAGAAGCTCTGGCATGTCTCGAACCTCTACGAGATCCCGCAGCAGCAGGCGCTGGCCGACAAGCTGGTGGATGCGACCTTTGCCGATACGGTCTTCTTCACCAACTCGGGCACGGAAGCGACCGAGCTGGGCGTTAAGATGGTGCGCAAGTACTGGTACGAAAAGAGCCAGCCGGACCGGGTGGAGATCCTCACCTTCACCGGCGCTTTTCACGGCCGCTCCTCCGCCGCCATTGCCGCCGCACCGACCGAAAAGATGGTCAAGGGCTTCGGGCCGCTGCTGCCGGGGTTCAAACAGCTGCCCTTCGGCGACATGGAGGCGCTGAAGGCCGCCGTGACCGACAAGACCGCCGCCATCCTGATCGAACCGATCCAGGGCGAGGGCGGTATCCATGTGCTGCCCGACGATCAGATGAAGGCGATCCGCAAACTCTGCGACGAGACCGGCACGCTGCTGGTCCTGGACGAGATCCAGTGCGGCATGGGGCGGTCTGGGCGGCTCTTTGCCCATGAATGGGCGGGGGTGACACCCGACGTTATGTTGGTGGCCAAGGGCATCGGCGGGGGCTTCCCCCTCGGCGCGGTGCTGGCGACCGAGGATGCGGCCTCGGGCATGGTCGCAGGCACACATGGCTCGACCTATGGCGGCAACCCGCTTGGCTGTGCCGTGGGGCTGGCGGTGGTCTCCGCCATCACCGAAGAAGGCTTCCTCGACGAGGTGCGGCGCAAGGCCTCGACCCTGCGTCAGAAGCTCGAAGGGCTGGTCGCTGACAACCCCGATGTCTTCGAAGAGGTGCGGGGGCAGGGCTTCATCCTCGGGCTGAAAACCAAGGTGGCCCCGGCGGATTTCGTCAAGGCAGGCTATGCGGAGGAATTGATCACGGTGCCCGCCGCCGACAATGTCGTACGCCTGCTGCCCGCGCTGACGCTCTCGGAGGATGAAATCGCCGAAGCCATCGCCCGCCTCGACAGGACCGCGAAACAGATCGCCAGGGGCTGATCTTCATCTTGCCAGAAATACTCCGGGGTCGCGGCCATCGCAAATGGCCGCGGGAGGGGCAGAGCCCCTCTCCCCCGACCCGCCACAGGACCGACCGATGAACCATTTTCTCGACATTCACACCACCACACAATCCGACCTCAGGCAGATGATCGACGACGCCCGTCAGATGAAGGACGCCCGTGCCGGACGGCCCAAGGGCGCGCCGGATGACGAGCTGCCCCTCGACGGCCGCATGGTCGCACTGATCTTTGAAAAACCCTCGACCCGGACGCGCGTGTCCTTCGACGTGGGTGTGCGCCAGATGGGCGGCCAGACGATGGTTCTTTCCGGACAGGACATGCAGCTGGGCCATGGCGAAACGATCGCAGACACCGCCCGGGTGCTGTCGCGCTATGTCGACATGATCATGATCCGGACCTTCGATGAATCCGTGCTGCAGGAGATGGCGGAGTATGCCTCCGTTCCCGTCATCAACGGGCTGACCGACCGGACCCACCCCTGCCAGATCATGGCGGATGTCATGACATTCGAGGAACATCGCGGCCCGATCCAGGGCAAAAAGGTGGTCTGGATGGGCGACGGCAACAATGTCTTTGCCTCCTTCCTGCACGCAGCGCAGCAGTTCGACTTCTCGCTGACCTTTTGTGGGCCGCAGCAGCTGGACCCGGATCGCGAGTTCGTGGACATGGCGCGGGATGCCGGGGTTGATTTCACGATCCAGCGCGACCCCTGGCGGGGGGTCGACGGCGCGGACCTCGTGGTCGCGGACACCTGGGTGTCGATGCATGACGCGCAGTCCTCGCGCGAGCGGCGGCACAACCTGCTGCGCGCCTACCAGGTCAATGACCGGCTGATGGAGGCGGCGGGGAAAGACGCGCTCTTCATGCACTGCCTGCCCGCGCATCGCGAGGAGGAGGTGACCTCGTCGGTCATGGACGGCCCGCAATCGGTGATCTTCGACGAGGCTGAGAACCGGCTCCATGCGCAGAAAGCCGTGATGCGCTGGTGCCTGGAGGCCTAGAGGCGCCGAAGCCCCGCCATGCCCCGGCCCCCGCGCCGGGGCCGCTTTGTTCCAGCGGGGCGTTCGGGTGTGGTGACACGGCGTACGTCGGGGAGGCCCCGGCGCGAGGCCGGGGCAGGACGGGGCTTGCGGATCGGTTGGAGCGCTGTCCGGGTCGCCACGCCCCGGCCCCCGCGCCGGGGCCGCTCTGGTCCAGCGGGGCATTCGGGTGCGGTGACCCGCCCTGCACCAGCGAGGCCCCGGCGCGGCGGCCGGGGCGCGGCGGTGTTTACCGCCGCGGTTTCGCCCTGAGCGTCGGATCGGCCTGTGTGGGGTCCTCGGGCCAGGGGTGTTTGGGGTATTGCGCGCGCATGTCCTTGCGCACGTCGGAATAGCTGCCCGCCCAGAAGCCGGGCAGGTCGGCGGTGGTCTGGATCGGCCGCCCGGCAGGCGACAGCAGCGTGACCTTGAGGGGCGTCCGGCCCACCACCGGATGCGTGGTCTGGCCGAAAAGCTCCTGTAATCGCAGCGATATTTCCGGCGGGTCAGAGGCATAGTCGATCGGGATCCTGCGGCCCAAGGGCGTGGTGAAGGAGGCGGGGGCGAGACGGTCGAGTGTTTGGCTCTGACCCCAGTCGAGCCGGGCCTTGAGCGCAGGCAGGATGTCGAATTTCCGCCAGCCCGCCGCGTCCTTCACCCCCTGCAGGTATGGCAGCAGCCAGTCCTCCAGCTCTGCCATCAGCGTGTCATCGTCAAAGGCAGGCAGACCCGCATCGGCCCCGGCCAGCCTGGCCCGGGCGAGGAAGAGCCGCGCCTTGTCGGAGATCGTCAGGCCCAGATCGCGCACCCCGTCCAGCATCGCCTCGGCCACGGCCTCCGGCGGGGCGTCCTTCCAGATCCGGTCGTCCAGGACGGCGGCCCCCAGTCTTTCCTGCTGACGGGCCACGACGCGGCGGTTGCGTTTCGACCAGGCGCAACTGTCGATCCAGGCGGTGCGGTCGGGGAAGACGGCGCGGATCTCAGTGGCGCTGATCTGCACGGCCTGGCGGATCCTTGCCTCGCGCGGGTCGCCGTCGAGGTCGGTGGCGACGAGAAAGGGGGCGCCCGACAGGGTGTCGCCCTCGGGCAGGACCGCACCCTTGCCGCCCGACAGGACATAGCGCGGCTGATCGCCCTTGCGGCGCTGGCCGATGCGGTCGGGATAGGCGAGGGCGGCCATCTCGGCCAGCGGCATGTCGGGCGCGTCGGGGGCGAGGCGGGCGAGGCGCCGGGCCTCTTCGCGGATGCGGGCGAGGGCGCCGCGGTCCGGCTGCCAGGGGTGGCGGTCGCTGTAGCGGCGCAGGTCGGTCAGCGCCTCGATCCGCAGGGTCAGATCCGTGGGGGCGCTGCGCGGCAGGGGATCGCGGTCGGCCAGGAGGGCGGCAAGGGGCGCCGCCTGTTTTCCGGCACGAGCCAGCATATTGGCCAGGCGGGGATGGGTCGGCAGGCGGGCGAGGGCGCGGCCATGGTCGGTGATCAACCCCGCCTCATCCAGCGCGCCGAGGTCGGTCAGCAGGGCCTGCGCCTCCGCATAGGTGCCGGGGTTGGGCGGGGTCAGCAGCGGCACGCCTTCCGGCCCCGCGCCCCATTGCGCGAGGTCGAGGGCGAGGGGGGCGAGGTCCGCCGTCTCGATCTCCGGCGGGGCGAAGGCGGGCAGGGCGCCGTCCTCCCCCTTCGTCCAGAGTCGATAGCAGGTGCCCTCGGCCACCCGGCCTGCGCGGCCCGCGCGCTGTGTCGCCTCGGCCTTCGAGACGCGTTCGGTGACCAGCCGCGACATGCCGGAGCCGGGATCAAAGCGGGCGCGGCGGGCGCGGCCCGCGTCGATGACCACGCGCACGTCCTCGATGGTGAGCGAGGTTTCGGCGATGGAGGTGGCGAGGACAATCTTGCGGCCCTTTTCCGCCGGGCGGATCGCGGCGCGTTGCGCGGGCAGGGGCATCGCTCCGAAGAGCGTGTGGAGGTGGGTGTCCTTTGGCAGGCGGTCCTTGAGGCGGGCCTCGGTGCGGCGGATTTCGCCCTCCCCGGGGAGGAAGACGAGGATGCCGCCGTCGGTCTCCGGCAGGGCCGCGAGGACGGCCTCGGCGGTGATCTGGTCGATGCGCGCGTCCCTGGGCGCGGGGCGGTCCAGGTAGCGGATGTCGACCGGAAAGGCGCGCCCCTCCGAGGTCAGGATCGGCGCCTCCATCAGCGCGGCCACCGGCGCGGCGTCGAGGGTGGCGGACATGGCCAGCAGGAGCAGGTCATCGCGCAGCGCACCGGCGATCTCCAGCGACAGGGCAAGGCCGAGGTCGGCGTTGAGCGAACGTTCGTGGAATTCGTCGAAGATCACCGCGCCGATGCCGGTCAGTTCGGGGTCGGACTGGATCATCCGGGTGAGGATGCCTTCGGTCACCACCTCGATCCGCGTGGATTTGGAGGTCCTGGCCTCGCCCCGGATGCGGTAGCCGACGGTCTGGCCCGTCTCCTCCCCCAGGGTGGTGGCCATCCGGTCGGCGGCGGCGCGCGCGGCCAGGCGGCGGGGTTCCAGCATGACGATCTTCTTGCCGGTCAGCCCGGCCTCCAGCATGGCGAGTGGCACCCGCGTCGTCTTGCCCGCGCCGGGCGGGGCCTGCAGGACGGCGCGGCCATGGTCGCTCAGGGCGGTGATCAGCCCGGGCAGGGCGTCGTCAATGGGCAGGGGCGTGCGGCTCATGGCGGTCTTATCGGGGATTGTGGGGGCGGATGCCAGATGGGTTGCGGGCTGATGGGCTGAATGAAGGCATGTGATTTTGGCGGCGTGCGAACGCACTGAGGGCGGCGCATTGGCTTCCGCAATCTGGATCCAAGATTGGTGTGTATTGCATAGGGCAGCATAGACCCGCGGGGTGGCGCGAAAGCGCCGCCCCATGGGGGCGGGTCGGCGCTGCCCGGCGTGCCGCCGGGCGGGACCCTTGGTCGACGCTTCGAAAAGGCATTGGTTGGAGCCAGCGGTCAGAAGGAGGGGTGCTTCGTCGTAGCCGCCGATCCATTCGTGTTTTGCCGAAGGACGTTTCATTCTGCCATCCCCTGTAGCGTCCCTCCCCCAACCGGGTTGCCGCCCGCCGGGGGGCGGGGCATACATCGGGACGGATCAGACGGGGGACCGCATGGACATCGCAGCGCTGGCTGACAAGATCGCATCGGGTGACCGACGGAGCCTTGCGCGGGCGATCACGCTGGTGGAATCGGGGCGAGCCGATCACCGGGGGCAGGCGGTGGAGCTGCTGGAGACGCTGGCGCGACGTGACGGGCCGCAGGCGCTACGGGTCGGGCTATCCGGGACGCCGGGGGTTGGCAAATCCACCTTTATCGAGGCCTTCGGCATGATGCTGACCGCGCGCGGACTGAGGGTGGCGGTTCTGGCGGTCGATCCCTCCTCGGCCCGGTCAGGCGGCTCTATCCTGGGCGACAAGACCCGGATGGAGCGGCTGTCGCGCGACCCGCTGGCCTATATCCGGCCCTCGCCCTCGCAAAGCCAGCTGGGCGGCGTCGCGCGCCGCTCGCGCGAGGCGGTGGCGCTATGCGAGGCGGCGGGGTTTGACGTGGTTCTGGTGGAGACCGTCGGCGTCGGCCAGTCGGAGACCATGGTGGCCGAGATGACGGACCTTTTCCTGCTGCTGCTGGCCCCGGCGGGGGGCGACGAGTTGCAGGGTGTCAAACGCGGGATCATGGAAATCGCGGATATGATTCTGGTCAACAAGGCGGATGGAGAGCTGAAATCCACCGCGACCCGGACCTGTGCGGATTACGCGGGCGCGCTGCGTCTGCTGCGCAAACGGCCGCAGGACCCGGAGGGGTTCCCCAAGGCGATGACCGTCTCGGCGGTGGAGGAAACCGGGCTGGACAAGGCCTGGGAGGAGATGCAGGCGCTGACCGCCTGGCGGCGCGAGGCGGGGCTCTTTGAAGCGCGGCGTGCGGAGCAGGCGCGTTACTGGTTCGGCGAGGATGTGAAGCAGGGGTTGCTGGCCCGGCTGGAGGCCCCTGGTGCGCGGGAAGAGATGGCGCGGCTGGCGGAGGCCGTGGCGTCCGGGGAGATGACGGCGACGGCGGCCTCGGAAGAGATGCTGGACCGGCTGAACCGGTAATGCCGGGCGTATTTGGACAAAAATGAAAGGGCCGGTCGGGGGCCGTTCCGGAGCAGGTGCCAAAAGCGCGGTAGCGGGTCTTGACGAGTCGCGGGAAGGCGCGTATCAGGCCCGAACTGAATTGGGGGCACGCCCGCAAAGGCTGTGCCCATTTGTTTTCCGAAAGTGGGCGCGACCCTTCGCCCCGACAGATGAGACGAGGAGTGACCCCATGTCGCGCCGCTGCGAACTGACCGGTAAAGGCCCGATGACTGGCAACAATGTCAGCCATGCCAACAACAAAACCCGCCGCCGGTTTCTGCCGAACCTGAATGACGTGTCCCTGCGCTCCGAAGCGCTTGGCCGCAACATCAAGCTGCGTATTTCCGCCGCAGCCCTGCGCACCGTGGATCACCGCGGTGGCCTGGACAAGTTCCTGGCCAAGGCGAAAGACAGCGAGCTGTCCGCCAACGCACTGAAAGTCAAAAAAGAAATCGCAAAGACCCAGGCCGAGGCCTGATCTTTCCGCGACGGATTTCGCAGCCCCGTTCCTGTATAGGGACGGGGCTGTTTCCGTTTGTCGCAATTCCCTTTTCCCGCAAAGCGGCGTAGCGAGGGGGCATGAGCCTTTTGCGCCGTCATATCTGGGCCTGGGTCCTGAGCCTGCTGATCGTCCTGACCGGACAGGCAGCGGCCGTAGCTCATGCGGCGCCCGGACCGTCCGGGCAGGTGGAACTCTGCACCGGCTCCGGCCCGGTCATGGTGTATGTGGATGCGGAGGGGCAACCGACAGGCGCGCCCGTCTACTGCCCGGATTTCGCACTATCGCTGATTCTCGCCCTGGACACGCCGGGGGCGCTTGCCCTGCCGGTCGATCTGGCGATCTCCATCCTGCGGGCCCGGCCGATCAGCATCACGGCACGCTCGCTGGATCTGCCGGGGGCACTGGCGCGGGGGCCGCCGTCCGTCATCTGACTTTCGCAGGAAACACTCAGATCAAAGGACACGACATGACATTCCGTACTTTTGCCCTTGCCGGGCTTTCCACCCTTGCCCTGACCTCTGCCGCCTGGGCCGAAATCATGATCCACGACGCCTATGCCCGGTCCTCCGGTCCGACGGCGATGGCCGGTGCGGCCTTCATGGAGATCAAGAACACCGGGGATGAGGACGACCGCCTGATCGCCGCCCGCGCAGATGTGGCCAAGCGGGTCGAATTGCACACTCATATCGAAGGCGCCGATGGCGTGATGAAGATGCGCGAAGTCGACGGCGGCATCGTCGTCGCTGCGGGAGAGTCCCATCTGCTGCAACGCGGGGGCGATCATGTGATGTTCATGGGGCTGACCACCACCTTCGAACAGGGCATGACGATCCCGGTCACTCTAGTCTTTGAAAAGGCCGGGGAGATCACCGTCGAGGTGCCGGTCGATCTGGAGCGGCAGGGCGGTATGGACCATGGGTCGATGGACCACTCCAAGATGAAGCACTCGAACTGAGCAGACCTTCGGCTGTGTCCCGGCCCCCGCGCCGGGACCTCCCACGGGTCTCCTCTGCGTGTATCGGAGAGGGGCCCCGGCGCGGGGCCGGGGCAGGCGGGTCAGTTTGACAGCAGTTCCGCCACCCATGCGGGGACGGTCTGTGTGGCAGGGCCGAAGCGGGTTTCGGCAAAGTCCGACACGACGGCGGAGGGCTCCAGGTTGATCTCCACCGTATGGGCCCCTGCGCGGTTCGCCTCCTGCACGAAGCCCGCCGCCGGGTAGACATTGCCGGAGGTGCCGATGGCGGCGAAAATCGTGCAGGCCGACAGCGCCTCGAAGATCTCCTCCATGTGATAGGGCATCTCGCCGAACCAGACGACATCGGGCCGGGCTTCGGGCGCTGTGCAGGCGGGGCAGGGATGGCCGGGCTGCATTTCGACGGGGGCATCCCATCTGTGACCGCAGGTCGCGCAGAGAGCCCCGGCGAGGCGGCCATGCATATGCAGCACCTGCTCCGAGCCGCCCTTTTCATGCAGGGCATCGACGTTCTGCGTCACCAGCGTGACAAGGCCGGGAAAGTCGCGTTGCAGCCGGGCGATGGCCTGATGGGCAGCGTTGGCTTCGACCCGGGCGGCCTTTTGGCGGCGAGCGTTGTAGAAGGCGTGGACGAGGGCGGGATCGGCGGCAAAGCCTTCTGGGGTTGCGACCTCCTCCACCCGGCGGTTCTCCCAAAGGCCGCCCGCGCCGCGAAAGGTGCCCATGCCGCTTTCGGCGGAGATGCCCGCGCCGGTGAGGATGACGATCTGCTCCATGTTTGCTCCTGTTGCCTGGCCGGGATAAGGATAGCCCATGGCCGTGCCGCAACGCATCCTCTTTGTCTGTCTGGGAAATATCTGCCGCTCTCCGGCGGCGGAGGGCGTGATGCGGGCCATGGCCGAAGGGCGTGACCCGGGGTTGGTTCTGGACAGCTGCGGCACCGGCGGCTGGCATGTGGGCGATGCGCCTTATGGTCCGATGCAGGCGTCGGCCGGGCGGCGCGGGTACGACCTCTCGGACCTGCGCGCGCGGCAATTCACGGCGGGCGATTTCGCGCGGTTCGACCTGATCCTCTGCATGGATTCGGCCAACCTGCGCGATGTCGAGGCGCATCGGCCCGCCGGGGCGGACACGCCGGTGCGGCTCTTCACGGATTTCGCGCCGGAGCGCGGGGCAGAGGCCGTGCCTGACCCCTACTACACGCGCGATTTCGACGGGGCGCTCGATCTGATCGAGGCCTGTGCAGAGGGTCTGCTTAGGTCCTGAGGGATCAGGAGGAGCAGCTCTGCGTCGCGGCGGCGCCGAAGTTCTGGTATTTCCGCCAGAAAACCTCATGCGAGGAGCTGTCGGACATCTTGATGTCCTGTGCCATCTGCGGCTTGCGGAAGATCTTGGCCGCCAGGCGTTGATCGCCGCGGTCCAGCGTCTGGTTGGCGACCTGCTGCAGGCAGCCACACAGCGCATAGCTGCGGGCGTTGCGGTCGGAATCCATGCAGGCGCGGCTGATCGGTCCGGCCTGAACTGGTATGGATGTAAGGAAAAGCGCGGCGGTCGCCGCTACAATCGAAATGCGCATGTCGTGCCTAAGTCCCGATTTGTGTCCCCGGACCGGGTTTGCCCCGGCCATTACTGCGTTTTCTTTGCCCGTCCGCCATAGGCGAACGCCGTGCTTATGCCTGACTCCGGCGAATTTTTCAACTTTTCCACAGGGGCAATGTGGCGCGGGCAAATGTCCGCCTATTGGCGGTGCGATCTTGGGGGAAGTCGCGACGGGGCGAGGGGAGACCGCCCGGCGTTGCCGTCGGGCTTTGGGCACTTATCGTCGGGTCTTGAGAGCGGTCATTGTCCAGAGCGATGGTCGCCCTTGGCATCCACAATGCAGGCCGGGGGCGGGGTGCCCCCGGTGCCCCTTCAGGTCGTGGAGCCGTACCAGCCGCCGATCCGAACCTCTGTCTCCGACCCGGCCTCGTTCAGCAGGCGGGTGAAAAGCTCCGGATCGCTGTCGCGGTAGTGGTAGGGATAGACGACCTTGGGGGCGAATTCCGCCACGGCGCTGGCGGCCTGGCTCTCGTCCATGGTGTAGGGCAGGTTGAAGGGGACAAAGGCGATGTCGATATCCGTCAACGCGCGCATTTCGGGGATGTCTTCGGTGTCACCGGCGATGTAGATGCGCAGCCCGTCGACAGATAGGATATAGCCGTTGTCGCGCCCTTCCGGATGATACTGCAGACGGTCCTCGGTCAGGTTGTAGGCCGGGATCGCCTCGATCGGCAGGCCGCGGCCCTCGCCGCTGTCGCCGTTGGACATGGAGGTCGTCTTGGCCTTCATCTCCTCGGACAGCTTTTCAAAGACCGTCGGGTTGGCGATCATCGTCACGTTGTCATGCCACAGCCCGTCGAGCGTTGCCTGATCGTAGTGATCACCGTGGTGGTGGGTGATCAGGATCAGGTCCGGGGCAGGATAATCCTCGTATTTCTCCGCTCCGCCGACCGGGTCGTTGTAGATCACGCCCGCCGGTGTCTCCATCACGAAGGAGGCGTGAGAAATGGGGTGGATCGCGATCTCGCCATTGGCGGTCTTGAACATATCGCCGCCCATGGCGCCGTGACTTTCGGCCAGGGCAGCATAGGGCCGGATGAGGCTGGCTCCGGCGGCTGCGGCGCCCGTCATCAATCCGGACATTAGAACTTTGCGTCTCGTCGGCATGGTCGTCCCTCCCTGTTTGGATATCGGGAAGGGTAGTGTGGCGGCGCAGATGGGCCTTTCACGAATGCGTCATCGCCGGGGGGATCACTCGTCGTTTCCCCCTCCGCCGCCGAGGGCGAGGCCAAGCGCCACGCCGATCGCGGCCCCCAGGGCGACCCCCATAGCGATGTTGTCCATGGCGACACCAAAGGCGGTTCCGGTGCCTACCCCGATCGCTGTCCAGGACCCCATGTTCATGTCTTGCCTCCTTGAGGCAGAGGTAGCCGGGCGCCGAGGAAGGACAATTGTTCCGGGCCTATCAAGCCATCTTCCACGCCCCTCAAACCTCTGCTATCTGACCGCCTCATGACTGACCTCAAACATATCCGCAACTTCTCCATCGTTGCCCATATCGACCACGGGAAATCCACCCTGGCCGATCGTCTGATTCAATCGACGAATACCGTGTCGGAACGGGAGATGAAAGAACAGCTCCTCGATGCGATGGACATCGAGCGGGAACGCGGGATCACCATCAAGGCCAACACCGTGCGCATCGAATATATCGCGCAGGATGGCGAGACCTATGTGCTGAACCTGATCGACACGCCCGGACATGTGGACTTCGCCTACGAGGTCTCGCGCTCCATGCGGGCGGTCGAGGGGTCGCTGCTGGTGGTCGACTCGACGCAAGGCGTGGAGGCGCAGACCCTGGCGAACGTCTATCAGGCGATCGACGCGGATCATGAGATCGTGCCGGTGCTGAACAAGATCGACCTGCCCGCGTCCGAGCCCGAGCGGGTGAAGGAACAGATCGAGGATGTGATCGGCATCGACGCCAGCGAGGCGCTGCTGGTCTCCGCCAAGTCCGGCGTCGGCATCCCCGAAACGCTGGAGGCGATCATCGCCCGTCTGCCCGCGCCGCAGGGCGAGCGGGACGCGCCGCTCAGGGCGATGCTGGTGGACAGCTGGTATGACCCCTATCTCGGCGTTGTCGTGCTTGTCCGGATCATGGATGGCGTTCTGAAAAAGGGCGACCAGATCAAGATGATGCAGACCGGGGCGAAATATGCCGTCGACCGGATTGGCGTCTTCCGTCCCGCCATGCAGAACGTGACCGAACTGGGCCCGGGCGAGATCGGATTTCTCACCGCGCAGATCAAGCAGGTGCGCGACACCAAGGTCGGCGACACGATCACGACGGAGAAGAAGGGCTGCGAAAAGCCGCTGCCCGGCTTCAAACCCTCTGTCCCGGTGGTCTTCTGCGGCCTCTTCCCGGTGGACAGTGCCGAATTCGAGGACCTGCGCGACGCGATCGAGAAGCTGGCGTTGAACGACGCCTCCTTCTCCTATGAAATGGAAACCTCCGCCGCGCTCGGCTTCGGCTTCCGCTGCGGTTTCCTGGGTCTCCTGCATCTGGAAGTCATCCGCGACCGGATCGAGCGCGAATATGACATCGAGCTGATCACCACCGCCCCCTCGGTGATCTACCATGTCTACATGCGCGACGGTCAGATGATCGAGCTACACAACCCCGCCGACATGCCCGACATGACCCATGTCGACCGGATCGAGGAGCCGCGGATCAAGGCGACGATCCTCGTGCCGGACGAATTCTTGGGCGATATCCTCAAGCTCTGCCAGGATCGCCGCGGTATCCAGATGGAGCTGACCTATGCGGGCAGCCGGGCGATGGTGGTCTATGACCTGCCGCTGAACGAGGTGGTCTTTGATTTCTACGACCGGCTGAAGTCTGTGACCAAGGGCTATGCCTCCTTCGACTATCAGCTGATCGGTTATCGCGAGGACAACCTCGTCAAGATGTCGATTCTGGTGAACGACGAACCGGTCGACGCGCTGTCGATGATGGTCCACCGCGACCGGGCGGAGATGCGCGGGCGCTCGATGTGCGAGAAACTGAAAGAGCTGATCCCGCGCCACATGTTCAAGATCCCGATCCAGGCGGCCATCGGCGGCAAAGTGATCGCGCGGGAGACCTTGTCTGCCCTGCGCAAGGACGTGACCGCCAAGTGCTATGGCGGCGACGCGACGCGGAAGCGGAAGCTGCTGGACAAGCAGAAGGCCGGGAAGAAGAAGATGCGCCAGTTCGGGAAGGTGGATATTCCGCAGGAAGCGTTTATAAGTGCGTTGAAGATGGATAGTTAGGTTCGGTTGGGAAAAGGTGGGCTAGAATGTTTCAGTTGATAAATGGATTGTCTGCCATTGTTGTGGCGTTGACCTTTAGTCCGGCTGTGGCTGTTGCGCAAAGCTACAAGCATTTTCTTGCGGAGGAGGAACTGGTAATCCCAAAGGGTTATGTCCCAACGGCTATTCCAAGCCCGGCGGAATACCTGAAGGCCTCACGGCGAAACTCCATCGCTTTTGTGAACTCTTCCAACAAGGGAATAATTCTTCGACCTGATGGCAAGGCTTTTGGAGTGATAGGTGGAAGCGCTTATCGCACCCAAGACGCCAAGCTTGTTTCGATCAAGGGAGAGCAGATATGTATCGAGTACCCAAAGTGGCATTACAAGGAAACAGGTGAAAAAACCGTCGAGTGCATGACACTGTACTCGAATGGCGAAGATTATCGATGCCTGTCGTCTTTCCCCAATATGCCTCATTCCGCACGGGCCCACGGTCGGCGGGTCCTTTGGGAGTGTTCCATAAAAGCCCTTAACCGGTAGGCACCGTAGGGTGCGTGCTTGCACGCACCAACCGCCCAACCTTAACCAATCCGCGCCAATGGTGCGTGCAAGCACGCACCCTACGGGTCGGTGAAACGGTTGTCTCGATGCACGGATGAATAGGGCCAATCCCGTGCCCGTTCGACCAGCCCGTGCTTCACCGGATTCCACCAGCAATACTCCGTCAGAGCCGCTTCCTCCGCCTCCGACCTCACATGATGTTCCCAGAACCGGCGTTGCCATATCCCACGTTCGGCGCGGGCGATGTGGCTGGGGCGGCGCGGACCCATGGGGCAGGCGCGGGACACGCGGGTCTTGATCTGGCGCCAGCGCAGGGCGTAATCCGCATCACCGTCGGGAAGGCGCCAGATGCAATGCATGTGCTCGGGCAGAACGACCCAGGCCTTAATCTCGAAAGGATGGGCCCTGCGGGTGGTCTGGACGGCGGACCGGAGGAGGTCGATGCGGCGGGTCAGCAGGTCGCTCGACCGGTCGGCCAGGGCGACGGTGAAAAAGATCGTGGCCCCGGGGAGCCTCGGGCGGCGGTAATTCGGCATTCCGCCACTATGTCGGGCTATGGTTAACCGGCTGTTACGTAGGGTGCGTGCTCGCACGCACCGCTGGCGTTTGCTTCAAGGTGTGGTGCGTGCAAGCACGCACCCTACGCGAGGCTTTGTCGCAATCTTCTTGAGATTACTAGCCCGACCCGCCCGGCTGACCGCCGCGCTGCACCCGCCCAGGCAGGCGCAGCCCTCAATGCACCCGAAGCCTGAGTCCCTCCGCAGCCTCCGCAACATTGCCCACTTGCCCGAAGCCCTCATGCGTGGGACCATGCCGCTTTATTTCCGGCATGACCTCCTGGACCCAGCCCATGAAGCCTTTTATCCTATGTCTTTCCGCCGCGCTGCCGCTCCTCGCGGGTTGTGCGGCCACAAACACCCTCTCGACCGCTTCGGATGCGGGGCTCTGTGCCCGTGCGACCAGCCCTTTCTGTGCCTTCGTCAACGCGCCGTTGCGGCTGGCCTCGGATGTGGTGCAGCTGCCGCGCAGGCCCTATCCTTTCCGGCCGCTGGCGCAGGATCTGACCTTTGTCGACCGGCAGCAGCGGGTCTGGGTCGCGCCGCAGGGAATCCTGACCGATGGTGCCTCGATCCCGCCGGCCTTTGTCGCCGTGGTGGGGCAGCCCACGGACCCGGCCTTTGCCATGGCGGCGGCGATCCATGACAGCTATTGCGGTGTCGGGAACGAGGGTACGCCCTATTTCCACACCCGTCCCTGGCGCGACACGCACCGCATGTTCTATGAGGCGCTGCGCGTTGGCGGGACAGCCGAAAAGCGGGCGAAGACCATGTTCGCGGCGGTCTACATGGGCGGGCCGCGCTGGCTACTGGTGCGGCCCCATCCGGAGGTCACGGGCCAAGGTCGGCGCGAAACCCTGTCCAGCCGCAATGTCCGAGGCGGGATCGACCGGCCGGAACTTTGGCATGTGCCCGAGGCGGAGCTGCAGGCGAAGCTGCGGGCCATCGTGGCGGAGATCGAGGCGGGCGATCCGTCGATTTCCGGGATCGAGGGCATGGTGGAGGAGGCCGTGGCGGACCTGTTAAGCCAATATCCCGCCGGTGCGGTTGGCGATGTCTCCGGCCCGGACCCCGATGATAGCTATCGGGGAGGTGACGACAGCACGAGTGGCAGTTCGGTCGGCTCCCTCAGCGTGAGCGTGAGTGCGAGTATGGGTTTGAACCGCTGATCCAGATCAAGGTTGGATACATTCGGATATGGCTATCAGATCCCCGTGTAACCACACCCGGAGGTCCCGCCATGCTGCGCCTGGCATCCATCTTGTATTCGCTGATCGGCACGACCCTTGCCGGGTCCGCCGTGATTGTCGCCCTGGTGAGCGGGCAGGACAGGCTGTGGCCGATTGTCATTGGCGCGGCGCTCGGGTTTCTCGCGGCGCTGCCGGTGACCTATCTGGTGGCCAAGAAGATCTATTCCGCCTAATCGTCCCCCGCGGCGAGGAAGGCAGAGATCGCGGCGAGGAACTCCTCCGGCTTGTCGGCATGCAGCAGATGCCCCGCGCCGGGCAGTTTCGCCAGCATGGCCTTGGGGAACAGGGCCTTGATCCTGTCGCGGTGCGCCGATGTGACGTAATCCGACGCGCCGCCGGAGAGGAAGAGGGTCGGGCCCTCGTGGGTCGCGTCGATCTGCGGAAAACCGGTGAGCTTGTCCATCTCGCGACGCAGGACGGGCAGGTTCAGCCGCCACCGCTTGTTCGGCAGGTCGAGGGATTGGGTGAAGAACCCGGCATAGGCCGGGGAAATCCCGAGGGAAACGAGGTGGCGATCGGCCTCCGACCGGCGGGTCGTGGTGTCCAGATCGACGCTTTCCATCGCGTCGATCTTGTCGATCTGGCTGTGCTCATATGCGACCGGGGCGATGTCGGCGACGATCAGGCGGCGCAGGCCCTGCGGCCGGGTCAGGGCCAGGACCATCGCTGCCTTGCCGCCCATGGAATGGCCCAGCAGATCGGCGATGCCCAGGCTCTGGATGACCTCGGACAGGTCGTCGGCGAGGTCGAAATAGCTGTGGCTGTCCATGAAGGGGCTGTCGCCGTGGTTGCGCATGTCCAGCGTCACGACGGTGCGGGTGTCAGACAATTTGCGCGCGACCCCGGCGAAATTGCGGGACGAGCCAAAGAGGCCATGTGCGATGACAAGCGGGGTGGAGCCGGGCGGGCCGTCGAAGCGGATCGTATTGAGCATGGGGACAGCGTAATTCCAGCGGGGCGGAGATGCCAGCGCAGTTGAGCGCTGCGAGGCAGCCATGTAGTTTCATGTCAGAGGTGCGGCGCGATGTTCGACGAGGCCAGATTCGACCGGCGAGTTCAGGAGGCCCTGAGGGCCCTGAAGAAGTCCTTTGGCGGCTCGCCCAGGGATTTGCGCCAGGCGTTGTCCCGGGCGGGGCGCCGGTTGCCGCTGAGGGCGCGTAAGGCGGGGGCAGAGATCCTGTCGGCACAGGGGCTGGCGGGCCATCCGAAACTGCAGCAGCAGCTGGACAGCCGAAAGCTGGACCTCGCGTTCGATCGGCTGATTGCCGGGGCGAAGTCCGTCGACGTCGGCGAGCTGCGCAAGCAGTGGCTGTTGGGCGCGCTGGCCGCGGCGGTATTCAACGTGCTTTTGTTTCTGGGGCTGTTCCTGGCCTTTGCCCATTGGCGCGGGCTGATCTGACGGGGGCTGTGCAGGGGGTCGGACTGGCGGCTGGGTGCCCCCGCCCGTCGGCTTCACGGTTTGGCCCGGGTCCTCCTCGGACTTGATCCGAGAAGCTCGTGCGTCAGGCGCGGCGCGGCCGGAGATCCCCGGGTCAAGCCCGGGGATGACGTCTGTTTCTGGGTGCCAACGCCAGGGCAGTCGCCCTCGGCCTTGCCTTCCTGCCCTTACATCTCCGCGTAGAGCGGGAAGCGGGCGCAGAGGGCGGAGACCTCTGATTTCACCTTGGCTTCGACCTCGCCGTTGCCGTCCTCGCCATTGGCGGCGAGGCCATCGACGACCTCGACGATCCAGTCGGCGATCTGGCGGAACTCTTCCTCACCAAAGCCGCGGGTGGTGCCCGCAGGTGCGCCGAGGCGGATGCCGGAGGTCACGAAGGGTTTCTCCGGATCGAAGGGCACGCCGTTCTTGTTGCAGGTGATATGCGCACGGCCCAGTGCCGCCTCCGCCGCCTTGCCGGTCACCTTCTTGGGACGCAGGTCGGCGAGGCAAAGGTGGTTGTCGGTGCCGCCGGAGACGACGTTGATCCCGCCCTTCATCAGCTGGTCGGCCATGGCCTGGGCGTTCTTGACGACCTGGGCGGCATAGTCCTTGAACTCCGGGCGCAGCGCTTCACCGAAGGCGACGGCCTTGGCGGCGATGACATGCATCAGCGGGCCGCCCTGAAGGCCGGGGAAGACGGCGGAGTTGATCTTTTTCGCGATGGCTTCGTCATTGGTCAGCACCATGCCGCCACGCGGGCCGCGGAGCGATTTGTGCGTGGTGGTGGTGACGACATCAGCGATGCCGATGGGCGAGGGGTGGACGCCACCCGCGACGAGGCCCGCGATATGGGCCATGTCGACCATGAGGTAGGCGCCGACCTCGTCCGCGATGTCCTTGAAGGCCTGCCAGTCCCAGACGCGGGAATAGGCGGTGCCGCCTGCGACGATGAGCTTGGGCTTGTGCTCGCGCGCCTTCTCGCGGACGTCCTCCATATCCAGCAGCTCGTCCTGCTGGCGCACGCCGTAGGAGACGACGTTGAACCATTTGCCGGACATGTTCACGGGGCTGCCGTGGGTCAGGTGACCGCCGGAGTTCAGGTCGAGGCCCATGAAGGTGTCGCCGGGCTGCAGCAGCGCCAGGAAGACCGCCTGGTTCATCTGGCTGCCGGAGTTGGGCTGGACGTTGGCGTAGTTCGCCCCGAAAAGCTCCTTGGCGCGCTCGATGGCAAGCGTCTCGGCTACGTCGACGAACTGGCAGCCGCCGTAGTAGCGCTTGCCCGGATACCCTTCGGCGTATTTGTTGGTCATGACCGAGCCCTGCGCTTCCAGCACGGCGGCGGAGACGATGTTCTCCGATGCGATCAGCTCGATCTCGTCGCGCTGGCGGCCCAACTCGTTGCGGATCGCGCCGAAAATTTCCGGGTCGCGGGTTTCGAGGGCTTCGGTGAAGAAGCCTGCGTCCTTGATGTCCTTCATGGCCGGGTCTCCTGTCGCGCTGTTGCGGGGGCATCTTTGGCTGGGTGCTTACCGAAAAGACTGAAGAGGCGGAAGGGGCGAAAGTGACGCTTTGCGCCCGGATTGCGGCAGGGCTGGCACGGGGCGGAACTTTATGCTTGTTTCGGAAGGGTATGGACGACATCGGTAACCTCGGCAGGGGAACGGCGGAATGGTGAAGAAACTGGCCTTTGTGGCCAGCCGGGGCCCCCGGGCGCGAGAAGCGCGGGATGATCTGGCGGCGCGATACGGATCGGTGCCCGAGGATGAGGCGGATGTGATCATCGCGCTCGGCGGGGACGGATTCATGCTGTCGACCCTGCATCGCACGCAGCATCTGCATGCGCCGGTCTACGGGATGAACCGGGGCACGGTCGGGTTTCTGATGAACGAATACCACGACGACGACCTGATGGAGCGCGTGGAGACGGCGGAGCACGCGCTGATCAACCCGCTGGCGATGCGGGCGACGCGGGCCGATGGCAAGGTGACAGAGGCGCTGGCGATCAACGAGGTCTCGCTGCTGCGGGCGGGGCCGCAGGCGGCGAAGCTGCGAATTTCCGTCGATGGCAAGATCCGGATGGAGGAGCTGGTCTGCGACGGCGCGTTGCTGGCCACGCCTGCCGGCTCGACCGCCTACAACTACTCCGCGCACGGTCCGATCCTGCCGATAGATGCGGATGTGCTGGCGCTGACTGCGATTGCGCCGTTCCGGCCGCGACGGTGGCGGGGGGCGCTGATCCCGGTGGCCTCCCATGTGCGGTTCGATGTGCTGGAGCCGGAGAAGCGGCCCGTCATGGCGGATGCGGACAGCCGCTCGGTGACCAATGTGCACTCGGTCGAGATCGTGTCGGAACCCAAGGTGGTGCACCGGTTGCTGTTCGATCCCGGACATGGGCTGGAGGAGCGGCTGATCCGGGAACAGTTCCTTTAGACGCGGCGGCGATTCCCGGCTGATGCGCGCTGAAGTCTTGGAACCTCTGCGCCGCGATTTCGTTGGGTTCCCATATGGAAACCAGATGGAGGAACAGCCATGAACTGGGATCAGATCGAAGGCAACTGGAAGCAATTCAAGGGTGAGGCACAGGCCCAGTGGGGCAAGCTCACCGATGACGACCTCGACGTGGTCGAAGGCAATCATCAGAAGCTCGTCGGCAAGCTGCAGGAACGCTACGGCTATGCCAAGGACGAGGCCGAACGCGAAGTGGACGACTTTGCCGCGCGGCACTGATCTTTCGCAATAACGTTATCGGACCGGGCGGGATTTTCCCGCCCGTTCTCATGTGCGTCCCCGGCGCGTGGCCGGGGTGTGGGTCAGGCTTATTTCGCGTAGCCGATGGTTTGCAGCGCTGCCTTGATCTCGTCCAGGATGGCCGGATCGTCGATAGTCGCGGGCACCTTGAACTCTTCGCTGTCGGCAATCTTGACCATGGTGGCGCGCAGGATTTTTCCCGATCGGGTCTTGGGCAGGCGATCCACCACCACCGCCAGCTTGAAGGCAGCGACGGGGCCGATGGCATCGCGCACCATCTTGGCCACCTCCTTGACGATCTCGTCATGTGGGCGGTTCACGCCCTTGGTCAGGCAGAGGAAGCCAACGGGCAGCTGGCCCTTGAGTTCGTCCTTCACACCGATGACGGCACATTCGGCGACATCGGGGTGGTTGGCCAGAACCTCCTCCATCCCGCCGGTCGACAGGCGGTGTCCGGCGACGTTGATGACATCGTCGGTGCGGGCCATGATCCAGAGGTATCCATCCTCGTCCACCATGCCCGCGTCGCCAGTTTCGTAGTAGCCCGGGAAGTGGTCGAGGTAGCTTTTGCGGAAACGGTCCTCGGCATTCCAGAGCGTCGGGAAGGTCCCGGGCGGCAGCGGCAGGGGGGTGACGATGGCGCCCAATTCGCCGCGCGGCAGTTCGTTGCCCTCGTCGTCGAGCACCTTGAAATCATAGCCCGGCATCGCGACGGAGGGGGAGCCGACCTTGACCGGCAGCAGTTCGATCCCCATGGGATTGCCGACCGCCGGGTAGCCGAGTTCGGTCTGCCACCAGTGATCGATCACCGGAACGCCGAGGATGTCCTTCGCCCAGTTGATCGTATCCGGATCGCCGCGTTCGCCCGCGAGATAGAGCGCGCGGAGGCACGACAGGTCGTATTTCCTGACGTATTCGCCCTTGGGGTCCTCGCGCTTGATCGCGCGGAAGGCCGTGGGGGCGGTGAAGAAACTGCGGACGTTGTGTTCGGAGATCACGCGCCAGAAGGTGCCGGGATCGGGGGTGCCGACGGGCTTGCCTTCGAAGACCACGGTGGTGTTGCCGTGGACCAGCGGGGCGTAGCAGATATAGCTGTGACCGACCACCCAGCCCACGTCCGAGGCCGCCCAGAAGACGTCGCCGGGATCGACGTTGTAGTGGTTCTTCATCGTCCAGTTCAGCGCGACGAGGTGCCCGCCGGTCGGGCGGACAACGCCCTTGGGCTGGCCGGTGGTGCCGGAGGTGTAGAGGATATAGGCCGGGTGGTTGCCCTCCACCGGCAGGCAGTCAGCGGGTTCGACGCCGTACTGGACGCCGTGCCAGTTGACGTCCCGGCCTTCTGTCAGTTCCGCAACCTCCTGTTCGCGCTGGAAGATCACGCAGAAATCGGGCTTGTGTTCGGCCTGTTCGATGGCGCCGTCCAGCAGCGGCTTGTAATGCACCGTGCGCCCTGGTTCGAGCCCGCAGGAGGCGGCGATGATGGCCTTGGGCGTGCAGTCGTCGATGCGTACGGCCAGTTCGTGCGAGGCAAAGCCGCCGAAGACGACCGAATGCACGGCACCGATGCGGGCACAGGCCAGCATGGCTTCCAGCGCCTCGGGGATCATCGGCATGTAGATGATAACGCGGTCACCCTTTTCGATGCCCTTGGCGCGCAGGGCGCCGGCCAGGGTGGCGACCCGGTTGCGCAGCTCGACGTAAGAGATCTCGCGCTTGGTGTGGGTGATCGGGCTGTCGTAGATGATGGCGGTCTGTTCGCCACGGCCCTGTTCGACGTGACGATCCACGGCGTTCCAGCAGGTGTTGACCATGCCGTCGGTGAACCACTCGTAGAGGGGCGCGTTGCTGTCATCCAGCGCCTTGCTGGGCTTGCGGTCCCAGTCGATCGCTTCCGCCGCCTCCATCCAGAAGGCTTCGGGGTCATTCTGCCACTTGGCGTAGACGTCCTTGTATCCCATGGTGGTCCTCCTCCTCCGACACGTGCGCCGTGGTAGGATAGAGGTCTTCTTTCACGCAAGTTTCAAGGTGCGGGGCGCGGCGCTTTGGCGCGGAAAGTTTGCAGAAACCTTACAGAGGGGGCTGCAAATTTTTGCAAAGAACCCTGTGGAATGAATTTCCGCAGGGAAACTTATGCGACTTTGCAAATTTTGGGTCGCGACGTGGCAAACCCGGCCCGGGCCGGATTCGTCGCTCGCTCACCCGTAATGCGCCACCGGCGTGCCCGCGATGGCAGCCATGTTGAGCAGCCCGCGCGCCGTGATCGAGGGGGTGACGATATGGGCGCGGTTGCCCATCCCCATGAGGATCGGTCCAACCTCCAGCCCGCCGCCCTTCATCTTGAGGATATTGCGCACGCCCGAGGCCGCATCGGCATTGGCGAAGATCAGGATATTCGCCGTGCCCTTGATCCGGCTGTCGGGGAAGGCGCGCTCGCGCAGCTCCGGATCGAGGGCGGTGTCGATGTTCATCTCGCCCTCATAGGCGAAGTCGCGCGGGCGGCTGTCCAGGATGTCGATCGCGGCGCGCAGGCGCTGCGCGCTTTCGGTCTCCTGATTGCCGAATTGCGATCGGCCACACAGCGCGACGACAGGCGTCAATCCGAAGCGTTTGACATGGCGGGCGGCGCCAATCGTGGCCTCGGCGATCTGTTCGGGCGAGGGGGTAGCGTGGATATGGGTATCGGCGAGGAAGAGCGGCCCGTCCTCCAGGATCATCAGCGACAGGGCGCCATGCGGGCGCAATTCGGTATTGCCCAGCACCTGGCTGACGTAGTTCAGATGCCAGTTGTATTCGCCGAAGGTGCCGCAGATCAGGCTGTCGGCCTCGTCCCGCTGCACCATGACCGCGCCGATGGCGGTGGTATTGGTGCGCATGATCGCGCGGGCGAGGTCGGGGGTGACGCCTCGGCGGGCCATGATCTGATGATAGCTGCCCCAGTAATCGCGATAGCGGGGGTCGTTTTCCGGGTTCACAACGTGGAAATCGGTGCCGGGGCGGATCTTCAGCCCGGCGCGATTGCAACGATGTTCGATCACCTCGGGGCGGCCGATGAGGATCGGCTGTTCCGTTGTCTCTTCCAGCACGGCCTGGGCGGCGCGCAGCACGCGCTCATCCTCGCCTTCCGCAAAGACGATCCGGCGGGAGGCGGTGCGGGCGGCGTCGAAGACGGGCCGCATGAGCAGGGCCGATTTGAAGACGGAGGAGCGGAGCTTTTCGCGGTAGGCCTCCAGCTCCTCGATCGGGCGGGTGGCGACGCCCGAGTCCATCGCGGCCTTTGCCACGGCGGTGGAGACGGTGGCGGACAGGCGCGGATCGAAGGGTTTCGGGATCAGATACTCCGCGCCGAAGGTCAGCTTTTCCCCCTGGTAGGCCGCCGCGGCCTCGGCGCTGGTGGTGGCGCGGGCGAGGGCGGCGATGCCTTCGATACAGGCGATCTTCATCTCGTCGTTGATCGTTGTCGCGCCGACATCCAGCGCGCCACGGAAGATGAAGGGGAAGCAGAGGACGTTGTTGACCTGATTGGGAAAATCCGACCGTCCTGTGGCGATGATGGCATCCGGTACGACCTCGCGCGCCTCGTCCGGCATGATTTCCGGCGTGGGGTTGGCGAGGGCGAAGATGATCGGCTTGGGCGCCATGCGGGCGACTTGCTCGGGCTTCAGCACGCCGGGGCCGGAGAGGCCGAGGAAGAGGTCCGCGCCGTCGATCACCTCGTCCAGGGCGCGCTTGTCGGAGGGCTGGGCATAGGCGGCCTTCTGCGGGTTCATATCCTCGGCCCGGCCTTCGTAGACCAGCCCGTGGATGTCGCAGAGCCAGACGTTTTCGCGTTTGACCCCCAACTTGAGCAGCATGTTGAGACAGGCGATACCCGCCGCGCCGCCGCCGGTGGAGACGACCTTGATGTCCGCCCAGTCCTTTCCCGCGACATGCAGCGCATTGGTCGCCGCCGCGCCGACGACGATGGCGGTGCCGTGCTGGTCGTCATGGAAGACGGGAATGTTCATCCGCTCGCGGCAGATCTTCTCCACCACGAAGCAATCGGGGGCCTTGATGTCTTCGAGGTTGATCGCTCCGAAGGTCGGCTCCAGCGCGCAGACGATGTCGGCCAGTTTCTCCGGGTCGGGCTCGTTTACCTCGATGTCAAAACAGTCGATCCCGGCGAATTTCTTGAAGAGGACGGCCTTGCCCTCCATCACCGGTTTGGAGGCCAGCGCGCCGATATTGCCCAGCCCCAGCACGGCGGTGCCGTTGGAGACCACCGCGACAAGGTTGCCGCGCGCGGTGTAGCGGGAGGCATTGGTGCCATCCTCCTTGATCTCGAGGCAGGCTTCGGCGACGCCGGGCGAATAGGCCAGGCTCAGGTCGCGCCCGTTGGCCAACGGCTTGGTCGCGCGTATCTCGAGTTTGCCGGGGCGCGGGACCTCGTGATAGGTGAGCGCTGCCTGACGCAGGGATTCCCTGCTGTTCGAACCTTGTTCCGTGGACATACCGACTCCTCCGCCGCAGATGGTTCAGCGTTAAACTATTTCCTGCCTTGGGGGAAGATCGTGTGACCCCGCCCCGTCACTTTCGCCTTTTCTGGCCCTCCGCCGCCTGGTGATGCGGGCCGCGCCCGGGGCGACCCCGCGTCCCCCCTTGCAATGCCGCCGCATGCGGCAAAGACTGCGACTCCCAAAGTGGAGGTAGTGATGGACCTGATGCAAGCGGCGCGTGATGTCTGGGGCAATGCCTATGCGCCCTATTCCAAGTTCAAGGTCGGGGCGGCGATCCGCACCACGGCGGGCAACATCTTTGTCGGGGTGAATGTCGAAAACGTCGCCTATCCCGAAGGCACCTGCGCCGAGGCCGGGGCCATCGCGGCCATGTGCGCGGCGGGGGAGACAGAGATCGCCGAGGTCGCGGTGATCGCCGACAGCCCCGAACCGGTGCCCTGCTGTGGCGGCTGCCGACAGAAGCTGGTGGAGTTCGGCGGGCCGGAAGTCGTCGTGACCATGGGCACGATCGACGGCAAGCAGCTGGCGCTCACCCTGGCGGAGATCCTGCCGGGCCGCTTCGACGCGGGCCATATGGAGAAGGTCTGATGGACGCCCGTGGTATCATCGCCACCCTCAGGGACGGCGCCACGCCAAGCCGCGAGGATCTGCAATGGTTCGCCCGGGGCCTGGCCGATCACAGCGTGACGGATGCCCAGGCCGGGGCCTTTGCCATGGCCGCGCTGCTCAACGGGATGAGCGACGAGGGGCGCGTCGCGCTGACCCTGGCGATGCGCGATTCCGGCGATGTGCTGGCCTGGGATCTGCCCGGGCCGGTGCTTGACAAACATTCGACCGGCGGGGTGGGCGATTGCGTCAGCCTCGTGCTGGCCCCTGCGCTGGCCGCCTGCGGGGCCTATGTGCCGATGATCTCCGGCCGGGGGCTGGGGCATACCGGCGGGACACTCGACAAGCTCGAGGCGATTCCGGGTCTCGTCACCTCGCTGGAGGAGGCACGGTTCCGCGATATCGTGAGCAAGACCGGCTGCGCCATCGTCTCCGCCTCGGCGGGGATCGCGCCGGCGGACAAGCGGCTTTATGCGGTGCGGGATGTGACCTCGACGGTGGAAAGCCTCGATCTGATCACCGCCTCGATCCTGTCGAAGAAGCTGGCAGCGGGGCTGGAGGGGCTGGTGCTGGACGTCAAGATCGGCTCCGGCGCCTTCATGAAGACCATGGACGAGGCGAAATCCCTGGCCGAGGCGCTGGTGACGACCGCGAATGAGGCGGGTTGCCGGACGGCGGCGGTGATTTCGGACATGAGCCAGCCCTTGGCGCCCGCCCTGGGAAATGCGCTGGAGGTTGCGGCCTCCTGCGATGTGCTGTCGGGCCGGGCCAAGGGGCCACTGCTGGAGCTGACGGCGATGCTGGGCGGCGTGGTTCTGGAGGGGGCCGGGCTGGCGAAGGATGTCAGCGATGGCACGAGCAAGATCCTGGATGCCATAGCCTCCGGTCAGGCGGCAGAGATATTTGGCCGCATGGTGGCGGCCATGGGCGGGCCGGTGCATTTCATCGACAACCCCTCGCGGTTCCTGCCCGAGGCCACGGTGATCCGCGAGATCCCGGCGCCTGCGGATGGCTATGTCGCGGCGATGGATGGTCAGGCGCTTGGCCTGGCGGTGGTCGACCTGGGCGGCGGGCGCAAGGTCGAAACGGACGAGGTCGACTTCGCCGTGGGCCTGTCGGACATGCTGCCGCTTGGCACCAAGGTGGTCAAAGGTCAGCCCTTGGGGCGGGTCCATGCCACGCGGATGGATAGCGCGACCATGGCGGTGCGGGCGGTGATAGGGGCGGTCACCCTGTCGGACGAGGCGCCGGAGGTGCCGTCGCTGATCCATGAGGGGATCGGCTGATGGCGCGGGTGTTTCTGGTCGTGATGGATTCCGTCGGCATTGGCGGGGCACCGGATGCGGATCGCTTCTTCAACGGGGATGTGCCGGATACCGGGTCCAATACCGTCGCCCACATCGCCCAGGCCTGTGCCGAGGGCCGGGCGGAGGAGGGGCGCAGCGGCCCGCTTCACCTGCCGCATCTCGATGCGCTTGGCCTGGGGGCGGCGGTGCGCCTGGCGTCGGGAGCCGAGGTTCCGGGGCTGGAGGCCGAGCCGACCGGCACCTGGGGCGCGGCGGAGGAGGTGAGCCCGGGCAAAGATACCCCCTCGGGCCATTGGGAACTGGCCGGCGTGCCGGTCCCCTGGGACTGGCATTACTTCCCCGACGAAACCCCGGCCTTCCCCGAAGATCTGGTGGCAGAGGTCTGCCGCATCGCCGGCGTCGACGGCATCCTGGGCAATTGCCATGCCTCGGGCACCGCGATCGTCGCCGAACTGGGCGAAGAGCATATGCGCAGCGGGAAGCCAATCTGCTATACCTCGGCCGACAGCGTCTTCCAGATCGCGGCGCATGAAGAAACCTTTGGGTTACAGCGTCTTCTGGACCTTTGCAAAGCGCTTGCCCCCAGTTTGCATAGGATGAAGGTCGGCCGCGTCATCGCCCGCCCCTTTGTCGGCACGTCGCCTGAGGATTTCCAACGCACTGGCAACCGCAAGGACTTCGCCATTGCGCCGCCGGCCCCCACGCTCTGCGACCGGGTTCAGGCGGCGGGGAACCCGGTCCATGCGATCGGCAAGATCGGGGACATCTTCTCCATGTCCGGGATCGACGATGTGGTCAAAGGCTCTGATGCAGAGCTGATGGGCCACCTCGCGCGCGCCGTGGCGGAGGCCGAGGACGGCAGCCTGACCTTCGCCAATTTTGTCGAGTTCGACAGTCTCTATGGCCACCGGCGCGATATTTCAGGCTATGCAAGGGCGCTGGAATGGTTCGATGCGGGGATCGGGGCGATCCTGCCGACACTGGGCGCGGGGGACATGATGATCCTGACCGCCGATCACGGCAATGATCCCAGTTGGACCGGCACGGATCACACCCGTGAACGAGTGCCGGTGCTGGTTGCGGGGCGGGGCGCAGGCGAATTGGGGGTGATCCCCTTCACCGGGGTGGCGCATCTGGCCGCGCGGCATCTGGGAGTGGATTGGGACTGAGGGAACGAGGGGGCGCTGCCCCTGCGACGAAGCAGGCTTTGTCGCCAACCCGGGATATTGTTCGCAAAAAGAATGACCTGCAGGTTCTTTTTGCCTCAAATATCCCCGCCGGAGGCTCGGGACGCGCCGCAGGGGCGGCCCGATAGAAAGGACAAGGTATGACATTGAGAGAACTCCCGAAGCTGGAGCTTCATCTGCACATCGAAGGCGCGGCTCCACCTGCCTTCATCCGCGGGCTGGCGCAGGAGAAATCCGTCGACCTGTCGAAGATCTTCAAGGAAGACGGCAGCTATGATTTCCGCGATTTCGTGCATTTCCTGTCGGTCTATGAGGCGGCGACCTCCGTCCTGAAAAGCCCGGAGGATTACGCCCGGCTGGTGCGGGCCAATCTGGAGGAAAGTGCCGCCCATGGCGTGATTTACACGGAGATGTTCATCTCGCCAGATTTCTGCGGCGGCTCGGATGTCGAGGCTTGGCGCGATTATCTGCACGCCATGCAGGAGGCGGCAGCGGAGGCCGAGGCGAAGGACGGCATCGTGATGCGCGGGATCGTCACCTGCATCCGCCATTTCGGGCCGGAGAAGGCCAAGGCCTCGGCGTTGTGCGCGGCGGAGACGGCGGGGGACTGGATCACCGGTTTCGGCATCGGCGGGGATGAGGGCAAGGGCGCCCTGGGCGATTTCGCCTGGTCCTTCGATCTGGCGCGGGAGGCGGGGCTGCGGCTGACCGCCCATGCGGGCGAATGGGGCGGCCCGGCCTCGGTCCGGCAGGCGCTGGATGACATCGGGGTGGAGCGGATCGGCCATGGGGTGCGCGCGATCGAGGATCTGGCGCTGGTCGAGAGGCTGGCCGAGGATGGTGTGGTGCTGGAGGTCTGCCCGGGGTCTAATGTGGTACTTGGCCTCTATCCCAAGTGGGACCGCCATCCGATCCAGGCCCTGCGCGAGCGGGGGGTGAAGGTCACGGTGTCGACCGATGATCCGCCGTTTTTCCACACCACGATGACGCGGGAGTACGAGGAACTGGCCCGCGCCTTTGGCTGGGGGACGGCAGATTTTCTGGAAATCTCGCGCAATGCACTGGACGCGGCCTTCTGTGACGCCGATACCAAGGCACGCCTTGCCGACAGACTGAAGGACCACCCGGAATGAGCCAGCATCTGACCATCGTCGATCATCCCCTCGTGCAGCACAAGCTGACCCTGATGCGGGACGAGACGACCTCGACCAAGTCCTTCCGGCAACTGCTGCGGGAGATTTCGCTGCTGCTGGCCTATGAGATCACCCGCGATCTGCCGCTGACCATGCAGGACACAAAGACGCCGCTGGAAGAGATGCAGGCGCCGATCCTGGAGGGGCGCAAGCTGGCTCTGATCTCCATCCTGCGGGCGGGCAACGGTCTGCTGGACGGTATTCTGGAGTTGATCCCTGCAGCGCGGGTCGGATTTGTCGGGCTCTACCGGGACGAGAAGACGCTGCAGCCGGTGCAATATTATTTCAAGGTGCCGGAGAATCTGGAGGATCGCATGGTCATCGCCGTCGATCCGATGCTGGCAACGGGCAATTCCTCGGTCGCGGCGATTGACCTGCTGAAGAACGCCGGGGCGAAGAACATCCGCTTCCTGTGCCTTCTGGCGGCCCCCGAAGGCGTGGCGCGCATGAAGGAGGCGCATCCCGATGTGCCCGTCGTCACGGCGGCGCTGGATGAGCGCCTGAACGAGCAAGGCTATATCGTGCCAGGACTAGGTGATGCGGGCGACCGGATGTTCGGCACCAAATAGGCCCTGTTTCGCCCCGGATATCAGCGCAGCTCCCTTTACTCGCTGATGCGATTCATGCAGGATCGCTGCATGTACCCGGGGGGCTAGGATGAATCCGTTTTCGCGAAATCTGTCGTCGGCGCTCTTGCTGTCGCTCATATGTGCCGGGCCTGCCGCGGCGCAGCAGCTCATCAGTCCGAAGGATGGTCCGGCGGAATATCCCCCGGCGAGTTACTCCGGCAAGCAGTATGTCGACAGCCGGGGTTGCGTCTATATCCGTGCGGGCTTTGACGGGCAGGTGACTTGGGTGCCGCGTCTGGCGCGCAATCGTAGCCCCGTCTGCGGTTTCCAGCCGACGCAGGTGGCCGGGGCGACCCGGACGGCACCGCCGATGTCGCGATCCCAGGCGACCGAGATCATTGCCGCCGTGCCGGAAACCTCTGCCACGCCGGAGGCCGCCCCGGCGCGCACCGCGACCGTGGCCCCGGCACGCAAGCCGCCGACCACGCGGCCGGCCCCCGCTCAGGCCCGCGTCGTGACGCCCGCGCCTGCGCCTGCACCGCAGGTGATCACCTCTTCCTCTGTCACGGGACCGGTCCGGCGCGTCGCGCCCCAGGCCAGCGCGCCGGTCATCCGGGTGCCTGCCGCGCCGGTGGTCGAGGCCCGGCCCCGCGTGGTGGTTCCGGTCACTGAGGCGCCGCGTGCGACAACGCGGGTCACCAGCCTGTGCAGCACCCTCTCGCCGGTCGGCCAGCGCTATGTCGCCCAGGGCAATGGCGGCTATGCCGTGCGCTGTGGCCCGCAGGCGGATTACGCGCCCCGGGCGGGGCAGGTGATCGGGGGCGCACCGCGCGTCGTGGCCCCGGGCTATGCCGCCCCTTCGGCCACCGTGGCCGCGGTCCCCAGCTATGAAAAACGCGCCGCCTCTGCCGCGCCGGTGACGGTCACCCGGGTGATCCGGGCGCGGACGACGGCGACGCATCAGATCAGCCCGCAGGCCCGCGTCCTGCCGGAGCCGGTCTACAAGGAACGGGTGATGAGCCAGGATGTCACCATCCCCAAGGGCTATCGCCCGATCTGGGAGGATGACCGTCTGAATCCGCGCCGTGCGGAACAGACCCTCGCCGGCAAGCGGCAGATGGAAATGGTCTGGACCAAGACCGTGCCGCGCCGCCTGGTGCCGGTGGAGATCGTGCCGCCCAGTGCTGCGGCCGCCAGCGTCTCGACCCGCAGTGCAGCGCCCGAGGTCAAGCGCGTGGCGCTGTCGGGGCAGTTCATCCAGGTCGGCAGTTTCCGCACGCCCGCCAATGCGCAGGCCACGGCGCAGCGTCTGGCCGCAACCGGCCTGCCGGTGCTGATCCGGCGCAGCGCAAGCGGCGAGGTCGTGATGGCGGGGCCGTTCAGCAGTGACCGCGCGCTTGGCAATGCTCTGGCGGCCGCGCATCGCGCCGGGTTCCCGGGGGCCTTCCCGCGTCGGTGATGGGGTTGTGTTGCCCGGGCTGAGACGGCCGGTGCGCTCGGATGTTCTTTTGATAGGCAGGTCAGAGGCTCTGTCCGGCAGTGCGCCGGGCAGAGCTAAACCGCTTCGCTCTGTTCCAAGTGTCCGGCGCCATAGGCGCGTTCCAGGTCGATCAGGCGCTCCTTGCGCCAGAGGCCGCCGCCGTAGCCGGTGAGCGATCCGTCCGATCCGATGACCCTGTGGCAGGGGATCAGCACGGCGATCTGGTTGGCCCCGTTCGCGCGGGCGACGGCGCGGGTGGCCTGGGGACGGCCGATGCGCTTGGCCAGGGCGGCGTAGCTGAGGGTCTGTCCGGCCGGTATCTCGCGCAGGGCGTCCCAGACCGTTCGGGTGAAGGGCGTGCCGTGATAGGTTAGCGGGGTGGCGAACCGGGCGCTCTGGCCGGACAGGTAGGCGTTGAGCTCCGCCTCGGCCTGGTCGATCGGGGCGGTGCGGCCGAGGCCAAGCCGCCCTTTGACGGCCTTGTGCAGGCGCGCCAGTTCGCGGGGCAGGGCCGGGCGGTCGGCGAATTCCAGCAGATGCAGGCTGTGGTCGTCGGCGACGGCGATCATCGGGCCGAGGTCTGTGTCGATCCAGTCGGCGCGCAGCAGGGCATCGGCGCTGGTGCGGGTCAGGGCGTCGGGCGGCAGGCCGAGCAGCCGGGCGAAGGCCGAGCGGAAGCCGGAGCCGCTGTCGAACCCGGCCTCAAGCTGCGCATCTATCACGCGGGCGCCGCGCTCCAACTCTCTGAACCCTGCCTGAAGGCGTCGCATCCGGGCATAATCGAGGAAGGTCATCCCCAGGGCGCGGCGAAAGGCGCGGCGCGCGGTGGAGGGGTCGATGCCCAGAGCGCTGACATCCCCTTCGGTCCAGCGGCGGTCCGGTGCGTCTTCGACTGCGCGGGACAGGCGGGCGACCAGCGGGTCGGCGCCCTGCGGTTCGGTCGGGCGGCAGCGTTTGCAGGGGCGGAACCCGGCGTCGAGGCAATCGTGGATCGTGCCGAACCATCGGCAGTTTTCCGGTTTCGGACGGCGCGCAGGGCAGCCGGGGCGGCAGAAGATGCCGGTGGAGGTGACGCCGACCCAGAGATGCCCGCGCGCGGCGGCGGCATCCTCGAAGAAGGTGGCGTAGCAGGTCTGGGAATCGGGCAGGTCGAACATCATGCGGGCAGGTTAGGCGATTCCCCCGCGTGGTGCCGCCGGAAATCGGGCGCCAATGTCGCGGGTGTCAGCCGCCGCAGATTTCCTGCAGGCGCAGCCAGTCAGCATCGGGCAGCAGGGGCGGCGGGGCCTCGTCGCCATAGGGGTCTGCCTCGATCAACGGCAGGGTGCTTTCGCCTGTGACATCCAACGCATAGGCATAGGGGGTGGAGCGGACCTGCGCCGTGGCGAAACGGTTCAGCAGGGCCTCGATATCCGGCCGCGGCCGGGCGTCGGTCAGCAGGTGTTCGGCATAATCCCGCAGGGCGCCACGGGGCAGATCGCCGATGGTCAGCAGCTGAAAGGAGGATCGCGCACCGGAATAGGCCAGCAGTTCCTCCAGCGGATCGGAAGAGGCGGCGCGCAGCAGTTCGGCCAGGATGAAACCGGCGGCGACATCGGGTTCGTCGTAGTCTTCGAACAACGTCTTGTTCAGCAGGATGACACGACCCGGCAGGAACAGCGCATCCGGCACCGCCCCGGGCACGACCTGCAGGCGCAGGGCCCGGTCCTTGGGCGCGATGCGCAGGCCCAGGCGGTTCAGCGCTTCCTGACCTTCGGCCCAGTCGCAGGGGCGGCCGGAAACGCGGGTGATCTCCTCCCTCAGGGCGAGGCCGATCTCGATCCGTTTCCCCTGGGGCACGACCGACACGGCGTGGCGGCGCAGCGCGTCGGGCAGCCAGAATATCCCGCCCGCCAGCACGGCGATCAGCATCAGGCTGAGCAGGACGAGGCGCAACCGCCCGGGATGCGGGCGGCGGCGTTCGATGGCGCTGCGCAGACGGTCGAGGGCGCGGATCATCTCCGCCTCGGAGGCGTCGAGTTCCAGGGTTTCGCCGGGGTCGCCGTCGGGGTGGTAGATGGCGGGGAAGGCGCCGGGGTTGGCGCGTTGCAGGGCGGGGAGGGACCAGTGGGTGAGGGCGCGGGCCTGGTCGTCGGACAGGATCAGGGTTTCTTCGCCGATGGTCACGGTGACTTCGCGGCGCTGGACCTCGGGCGCCTCGCGCCACAATCCCGTCGCCACGAGCTGCTGATACTGCGTCTCCACTGTCATCGTCCGGGCCTGCTCCGCCTCATAAGTCAGGTTAACACGCTGGTGATGGGGGAGCAATTCCGCGTGACCGTTTGGACCCGGTCAGGGCGGGCGGGGGATCTGGGCTTGGGTCGTTTTCCACAGTAGGCGATGTCCTGCGCCGCCCCTCGGGTCGGCGTGGCCCGCAGCGGCCCCCCTGGCATGGTGTCAGCCACAGGGCAAAGCGAGGCAGGGAATGCGCGCCAGCCGTTCTGTTTCGTATGGTTCTCGACGGGATCAGGTCCTTACAGAGGGCAGCGACCGACCCGAGGGTGGCGCGAAAGCGCCGCCCGTCACGCCAGAGGCGTGCCAGCCTTCTCTGGCGCACCTCCGGTGCGACGGGGCGGGTCGGCGCTGCCCGGCGTTGCCGCCGGGCGGTGCGTTTGATCGGTGCTGCGAGAATGTCTTCGAAGACTGAACCGGCAAGACTTCCTAGTGTACAAGAGCTTGCGTAGGAACCTTCCACATTAGTCAGAACAGCTGGGGAACGCCCGCCTCGTCTCACAACCCCTTGGCAATCGTACGCAGTTCGAACTTCTGGATCTTGCCGGTCGAGGTCTTGGGCAACTCCTGGAAGACGATTTTCTTGGGGGTCTTGAACCCGGCCAGCCGTTCGCGGGCGAAGGCGATCAACGCCGCCTCGTCGCCAGTACGGCCGTCCTTCAGCTCGACAAAGGCGCAGGGAACCTCGCCCCATTTCTCGTCCGGTTTCGCAACCACGGCGCAGAGCAGCACATCGGGATGCGCCATCAGCACGCCCTCTACCTCGACGGAGGAGATGTTTTCCCCGCCCGAGATGATGATGTCCTTGGCCCGGTCGGCGATCTGCATGTAGCCGTCGGGATGCTGCACGGCGATGTCGCCGGTGTGGAAATAGCCGCCCGCGAAAGACTCCTGCGTGGCCTTGGGGTTCTTGTAGTAGCCCTTCATCACGCCGTTTCCGCGCATCATGATCTCACCCGTCGCGGTGCCGTCCATCGGGATCTGCTCCATGGTCGAGGTCATGGTGGTGATGTGTTCATAGGCGGGCATGGCCACGCCCTGCCGCGCCTTGATCGCGGCGCGGTCGTCACCTTTTAACTCGCCCCACAGATCGTCGTCCCAGGTACATTCGGTGGCGGGGCCGTAGGTTTCTGTCAGCCCGTAGACCTGCGTGACGTTGAAGCCCATGGGCTCGATCTTGGCCAGTGTGGCGGGGGCGGGCGGGGCGCCGGCGGTGAAGACCTCCACCGTCTGGGGAAATTCGCGCCTTTGATCCTCGGGCGCGTTGACCAGCATGTTCAGCACAATCGGCGCGCCGCCGAAATGGGTGACGCCTTCGTCCGCGAAGGCGGCAAAGAGAGCGGGGGCGGTAATGTCGCGGCAGCAGACGACCGTGCCGCCAAGCAGCGGGATCATCCAGGTGTGGCACCAGCCGTTGCAGTGAAACAGCGGGACGATGGTCAGGTAGCGCGGGTAATGCGTCATCTGCCAGCTGAGGATCTGGCCCATGCCGTTCTGATGCGCGCCACGGTGGTGATAGACGACGCCCTTGGGCCGCCCGGTGGTGCCGGAGGTGTAGTTGAGCGCGATGCTTTCCCACTCATCCTCGGGCATGATCCAGTCAAAGCTGGGGTCGCCCTTGGTCAGCAGTTCCTCATAGGTGACATGGTCGGTCTGGGCATGCACGCCCGCCTGATCGTCGGGACATTCGATGATCACGGGGGCGGGGCCTTCCATCCGTTCGATCGCCTCGGCCAGGACGTGGATGAACTGGCTGTCACAGAGCACGACCCTGGCCCCGCCGTGATCGAGGATATAGGCGATGGTATCGGGCTCCACCCGCGTGTTGATCGCGTTGATGATGGCGCCGCAGGCGGGGATACCGAAATGCGCCTCTGCATGGGGCGGCAGGTTGGGCAGGATCGTGGCCACGACATCGCCCGGCTTGATGCCCATGCCCGCCAGGGCGGAGGCCAGGCGGGTGACGCGTTCGTAATACTGCGCATAGGTCTTGCGGAAACTGCCGTAGACCAGTGCCTCGCGCCCTGGCCAGATCTTCACGGCGCGGCGCAGGTTCGACAGGGGCGTCAGCGGCACATAGTTGGCCGCGCATTTCTCCAGTCCGGTTTCGTCGGCCATCCAGCCCATGGCGGTCCCTCCCTCGTCATTCCGCCAATCGGAATAGCGCAGATATGAGGGCGAGGGAATTCCCCTCAGAGCAGCAGGGCGGTCGTGCCCCGGATCAGCAGGATCACCGACAGGGCAAGGAGCAGGATCTCGATCACGCGGACATAGATCGCCTGAGGCAGCACGCCGGTCAGCCAGCGCCCCAGCCCGGTGCCCAGCACCCCGAAGCCGATCAGCCAGGGGATCAGCGTCCAGTTGAGCCCGTCGAACTGCCCGGCCAGCGCATAGCCCGGCAGTTTCGACAGGTTCACCACCGCAAAGATCATCGCCACGGTGCCCGCATAGATCAGCTTGGGCATCTGTTGCGGCAGCAGATAGGCTTGGGTCGGCGGTCCGGCGGAATGGGTGAGGTAACTGGCGATCCCGGCCAGAGTGCCCCAGGCGAGCGCCGGGAGGGGTCTGGGCTCGGTCTTTTGCGCCGGGCTGCTGCGCAGCCAGGATCGCAGGCAGTACCACAGGCCGATCAACCCGGTGAAGATCAGCAGCAGCGCCTCGGGGGCGACGGTGACGATCAGCGTCGCGATCCCCACGCCAAGCAGCATGGCCGGGAGCAAAAGGCGCAGGTTCTCCCTCGAATACTCCCGGCGGTAGAGCCAGACGCTGACCCAGTCGGTGACGATATAGACGGGCAGCAGCGTGGCGGCGGCCACGACCGGGTTCATCGTCAGCGCGACCAGCGGCACCGCCAGCGATCCCATCGTGGCCAGCCCGCCCTTGGCGGTGCCAACCATCAGGGCGGCGAGGAAGAGGAGGGGCGTGGGGTCCATTTGGGTCCTTGGATCGGTCGCGACTTGGTAGGGCAGGGTTTGGGCGGGGGCAATGGGGGGCGGTGGTTGGGTGCGTTCGTGGCGAGAGGCCCCGGCGCGGGGGCCGGGGCCTGGCGGGGGCTGTCCCGGCCTTGTGCCGGGACCTTGCGTGGCGAGGGGAGATGTAGTGTGGAGGGCGGTTGGCGTGTTGCGCTCGTTGTGAAAGGCCCCGGCGCGGGGGCCGGGGCATGGCGGGGGCTGTCTTGGCCTTGCGCCGGGACCTCGCGTGGCGAGGGGAGATGTCGTGTGGAGGGCGGTTGGCGTGTTGCGCTCGTTGTGAGAGGCCCCGGCGCGGGGGGCGGGGCCTGGCGGGGACTGTCCCGGCCATGTGCCGGGACCTCGCGCGGCTTGGGAAGACGTTACGCGCTTGGCGAAACACTTGCCTCCGCCAACCGCTTCCGCCTAACTCGCGGCATGATCCTGTCGCGCGGCCGTCGTTATCTCTTCATCCATATCCCCAAGACCGGGGGCACCTCTCTGGCGCTGGCGCTGGAGGATCGGGCGATGAAGGATGACATCATGCTGGGCGACACGCCCAAGGCGCGGAACCGGCGGGGGCGGGTCAAGGGGATCGAGACGCGCGGGCGGCTCTGGAAGCATTCCACACTGGCGGATCTCGACGGGCTGGTAAGCCCGGAGGAGCTGGACGATCTGCTGATATTCGCGCTGGTGCGCAATCCCTGGGCGCGGGCGGTCAGCTATTATCACTGGCTCCGGCGGCAGGAGTTCGACCACCCGGCGGTGCGGATCGCCAAGGCGATGGCGTTCAGCCCCTTTCTCAGCCAGCCGCTGATCCGCGAAAGCTTTCGCGCCAGCCCGGCCCGGCATTATGTCACCGATGCCCGGGGTCAGGAGCGCCCCGCGCTGTTCCTGCGGGTGGAGCATTTTGCCGAGGATGCCGCGCCGCTGTTCGACCACCTGGGCTTCCGCTTTGAGCTGCCACGGGAAAACGTGACCGGCATGGGCGCGGATTACCGGCAGTTTTACAGCGAAAGCGATTCGGCGATCCTGGGGGAGGACTGTGCGGAGGACGTGACCCGCTTCGGTTATGCCTTCGATCCCCTCTGACTGTCGCTGCTGATCGGACAATTCCCCGCAGGCGTCGCGACCGTGGCTCAAATACGGCCAAAGTCCCGAAGTTGCCCCATTTCCAACCCGTTCCGGCCCCTCTGTGCCCTCTTAATGAATTGGTGAAACGGCAAAACGCCGAGGACGGGAGTAGAACATGACCAACGCATTCACCAAAGGCGCAGAGCTGGCCCGCCGAATGACCGAAATCTCCGGTGCCTATGATGGCGCAGCGATTGGCGCATGCTCCGGTCTGGTCGAGGGGACCAAGATCGCCACGGCCATGGGCTTCCAGCGGATCGAGACGATCGAACCCGGTGCCCGCGTGGTGACGTTCGACAATGGTCTTCAGCAGGTCCGTGCCGTCCGTCGCGAGCCGCTGTGGTTTGCCGAAGGCGACTGCCCCCGCGCCATGCAGCCGCTCTTCGTGCCTGCCGGGGCCATCGGCAATGCACAGGACATGGTTCTGCTGCCGCACCAGGCCGTGCTGATCGAAAGCGATACGGCTGAGAGCGTCTTGGGCGATCCCTTCGTCCTGATCCAGGCCAAGGATCTGGAAGGTGTCTGCGGCATCCACCGCGTGACCCCCGATGCGCCGGCCTATGTTGTGACGCTTGAATTCGACAATGACGAGGTTGTCTTCGCGGCCTCCGGCGCGATGTGCATCTGCCCCGCGCGGACCGACCTCGAAGGTATGCTGACCCGCCCCGAAGGCGGTCGTGAATACCGTACGATCAAATCCTGGACCGATGCCGCGCTCGTCTCCGCGATCCGCGACGAGCTGGACGGCGGTCTGGCCATGGCGGCCTGATCGACACTTGTCCCCGGGCCGCCGGTCGGGCGGCCCACCATACCCTGCCGCTCCGGTCAGGGGACCTGAGGCCACGGTGCACGCCGTGGCCGTTTTTTTGGCTCCGTTAGTGGGTCAGTCTTCCATCGCCTTGATCATATCCACCCTGGTGCCATGTCGGCCCCCTTCGAATTCGGCGCTGAGAAAGGCGTCGACTATATCCAGCGCCAGACCCTCGCCAATGACCCGCGCGCCCATGGAGAGCATGTTGGCGTCGTTGTGCTGGCGGATCATCCGGGCGGAAAACGTGTCGTGGCAGACCCCGCAGCGGATGCCCTTGACCTTGTTGGCGGCCATCATGATGCCCTGACCGGTGCCGCAGATCACGATGCCAAGCCGCGCCGCGCCGGAGGCGACCATTTTCGCGGCCGCCTCCCCATGCAGGGGATAATGGGTGCTTTCACTGGTCTGGGGTCCGATATCCGTCACCACCCATCCCTGCGCCTCCGCATGGGCGGCGATGGTGCGGCGCAGGTTGATGTCTGCGTGATCGCTGGACAGGACGAGGGTCTTTTCGGTGGACATGGGGCGGGCCTCTGGCTGGTGCTGCGCCTGTCCTTTTAGGCCAGCGCCGCGTGTAGTCCAGACCCCAATCCGCCGGTGCGGCCCCATGTCAGGCCGGGGTGTCAGGCCCGGGCGTGCCCGCGGTGTTGGAGGACGCGCCCTGTCCTTGCCGGAAACACGCTCCGGTCAGTGATATGCCGACGCAAATCTGTTTCGCGCCGCCGGGTTTGCGGCCATACTGCATCCAGTCTCAGAGGAGTAGGACCCGTGAACGATTTCGAACAGGTATTGATGGCCCTTGGCGATGTGGCGAGCCTCTGGATCTGGTTGCTGGCCATCCTCATCCTGCTGACGATCTGGCTGGGCGTCAAAATCGTCCCGCAGTCGGAAAAACATGTCGTGGAGAGGTTCGGGCGGCTGCGCGCGGTACTCGGGCCGGGGATCAACTTCATCATCCCGTTTCTCGACCGCATCGCGCATCGGGTGTCCATCCTGGAGCGGCAGCTGCCCACGGCCAGCCAGGATGCGATTACTGCGGACAACGTGCTGTTGCAGGTCGAAACCTCTGTCTTCTACCGCATTCTGCAGCCTGAGAAGACGGTCTATCGGATCCGGGATGTCGACGGGGCTATTGCCACGACGGTGGCCGGCATCGTCCGGGCCGAGATTGGCAAGATGGAACTGGACGAGGTGCAATCGAACCGGGCGGCCCTGATCGGCACGATCAAGACCAGCGTGGAGGATGCGGTCGATGACTGGGGGATTGAGGTAACGCGGGCCGAAATCCTTGACGTCAACCTGGATCAGGCGACCCGGGATGCCATGTTGCAGCAGTTGAATGCGGAACGGGCGCGGCGGGCGCTGGTGACCGAGGCGGAAGGCAAGAAGCGGGCCATCGAGTTGAAAGCGGATGCCGATCTCTACGCCGCGCAGAAGACTGCGGAGGCGCGGCGGGTGCAGGCCGATGCCGAAGCCTATGCGACCGGCGTCGTGGCCAGCGCCATTGCCGACAACGGGCTGGAGGCGGCGCAGTATCAGGTCGCGCTGAAGCAGGTGGAATCGCTTGTGGCCCTGGGCGAGGGCAGTGGCAAGCAGACGATTGTCGTTCCGTCCTCGGCGCTGGAAGCCTTCGGCAATGCCTTCGATCTGCTCAAGGGGCGGCGGTGATGGTCTGGTCGGTGTGGTGGGTCTGGATTGCGGCGGCCCTCGTCCTGGGGATCATCGAGGTGCTGGCGCCAGGTTTCATCTTCCTCGGGTTTTCCATCGGGGCGCTCGCGATCGGGGTGCTCTTGCTGGTCGGAGGGCCGGCGGCAACGGCCATCTCGGGGTCCTTGGCGGTGCTCCTGGTGGTCTTTGGATTAGTGTCGGCGCTGGCCTGGGTCGTGTTGCGGCGTGTGGTCGGCGTTCGTCGCGGGCAGGTCACTATCTTCGAGCGGGATGTGAACGACGATTGAGGCGGCGGATAGCTGGCCCGGGGCTGTGGTTTATTGGCATCGGAGAGAGACCCCGGCGCAGGGCCGGGGTTTGTGAGGGGGCGGGCGCCTTTCGCTGGTTTGCGGCCGTTAATTTAAGCACGATCCCGGAATTTCCCGGTCACGGTGTGCCGGGCTGCCGTCGCGCCGCGCTGATCGGCGCTATTTTTCCCGGATGTAGGCCTTGGAGACATAGCCCTTGAGCCCGCGCGCCTGGCGGAGCGAAACACGGCACCAGACCGTGCTGCCCGTGCGTTCACAGTCGCGCACCAGGACCTCGGCCCCGTTCGGCAGGCCGACGATCACGTCATAGCCGGTGCCGGGCCCGGCCCGCATCTTGAGCATGTCATCCTCCGCGACCCCGTAGACCTCATGACGATCGGCGGCGAGGGCGGGGGTGGCCAGGGCGATCAGCCCCGCGGCGAGGAGGGCAATAGGACGGGTCATGGGCACTGCTTCTGTTTGTTTATTGCCAGTTTAGGACGGATAGCGACACGAGGGAAGGCGCGGTGTCGGTCCGGCCTCTTGCCAGCCTGTCCGAGCGGCGCCTAGCATGCGCAGTCTGACAGGGATTCCGTGGTGTTACGGCCATCTCGCGGACGCGGGGCATGGAGCTGGATCCACATGTACAATCACGACAGTAACTTTCAGGACGGGCTGCGGGGCAAATCCTTTTCGGGTGAGGGCGCCTTTGCCCGAGAACAGTTCCGCCAGGGCCGGATGCAGCGCTTTGACCTGAGCGGACCGAAACCGGATCAGGCTGGTGGTGGTTCGGCTGGCGGCGGGCTGGCAGCTGCGGGCCTGCTCTTTGCGCCGCTCATCGTCTTTGCCCTTGCGGTGACCCCGGTGGCGGGGTTCGTCGCACTGGCAGGTGCGGCGCTTGAGGCGCGGCGGTTACGCGCGAAAGGGGAGGCGGTGCCGATGCGGGCGCTGTTCGTTCCGATGCTGGCCGCGTCCTTCTGGGTGGTTCTGGTCTTTCTGGGCTCGGCCTTCCTGCTTCTGGGGGCGAGCGGTGTCTTCAGCGTGCTCTTCAGCCTTGCGCTGGCGGCCGGGGTCGGCGGCGGGATCGGGGCGGCGTTCTATGCGCGGATGACCGGACGCAGCCGCGGCGAAAGCTTCCTCGACGTGCAGCGGAATGTCGTCGCGCCCTCGGCTGTGATCCTTCTGGTGTTTGTCATCGGGTACATCATCGGGGTCCCGCTGCCGGACATCGTGCTGATCCAGTGGATGCTCTGGACCGGCATTGCGGGGATCGTTATCGCCGTGCAGGCCGCGCTGGTCTTTGCCCTCATCATGCGGGTCATGGCGGGGCGGCGGTTCGTGCCGACCTTGCTGTCCTCGGGCATCGCGGTGTTTCTGGCCCTGTTTGCGACGGCCTGCGTCTTTTACTTCCTGCAGTTCGGGGGGCGTTTCCTGGATGCGGTCGGCGGTCGCAGCGGGGTAGAGGCCGGGGCATCGCTTGGCGGGATATTCGGCGGCGCACTCGGCTTCGCGCTGCTGAACGTGCCGGGGGTTCTGATCTGCCGCGCGGTGCTGGGGATGACGGAGCCGCCGATGTCGGGGGCCGGGCGGTGGATTTCCGCGATCCTGCTGACCGGGATCTGCACATTCCTCTTCCTCAACGGCGCGCGGGCGATGTACTGAGGCCTCTTGCGCGGATGCCGGATCATCCGGCGGCGCAGACGGAGGCAGTCATGCGGGCAAGACGGAGACAGGATGCGGTGCGTGTCCGGGCAAAGGTCGCCCGGATCGCCGCGATCTGGCATGGCGATGTCGCGCTTTCGCGGCGGCAACTGGGCAAGCTCGCTTCGACCCATGCGCGGCCTTGTTCGTGCTGGCTGTGCGGTTCCCGGAAAGAGGTGCCGCCCCGGGGGGAACGGGGCGGCTGATGTGTCGGTCCTGGCGTGGGGCCGGGATGCGGTGCGGGGTCCCGGCGCGGGGGCCGGGACTTGATGCGACGGGTAGGCTGCCCCGGCCTTGCGCCGGGGCCTCGCGTCGGTTTGCGATCACCGAACGGGTCGATTGAGAACCTCGCCGCGCCGGGGTCCCGGCGCGAGGGCCGGGACTTGGTGTGTCGGAAAGGCTGCCCCAGCCATGCGCCGGGGCCTCGCGTTGGTTTGCGATCCCCGACCGGGTCCGTTGAGAACCTCGCAACGTCGGGGTCCCGGCGCCGGGGCCGGGACTTGGTGCGACGGGTAGGCTGCCCCGGCCTTGCGCCGGGGCCTCCCGTCGGTTTGCGATTGACGACCGGGCCCCTTGAGACCCTCGCCGCCTCGGCGTCCCGGCGCGGTGGCCGGGACTCGTCGGTGCTTGTCAGGCGGCCTGTTTGCCTTCGCCGAAGCGACCGTAGAAGCTCTGACCCTTCGCGGCCATCTCCCGCAGCAGATCGGGGCAGGAGAAGCGGGGCCCGAACTTCTGGGCCAACTGGTCGCAACGCTCGGCCGCGTATTCCGCGCCGAGGATGTCGAGCCAGCTGAACGGACCGCCGGACCAGGGGGCGAAGCCCCAGCCTAGGATCGCGCCGACGTCGCCTTCGCGGATGTCCTCCAGCACGCCTTCTTCCAGCGCACGGACGGCTTCCAGCACCTGGGCGAACATCAGGCGATGCTGCACTTCGGTGACGTCAGGCTGCTCGTCCAGCGTGGGCGTGAGGGCGTCGAGCCCCTCCCAGATGCCTTCCCGCTTGCCCTTCTCGTCGTAGCTGTAGAAGCCCGCATTGGATTTGCGGCCCAGACGACCCTGATCATAAAGCGCGAACATCAGGTCATCGACGGGCTTGTTGTCGGCGGGGTACTTGTCGCCAAGCGCCTCTTTCGTCGCCTTGGCGATCTTCACCCCGAGGTCGATGGAGGTCTCGTCGATCAGCTGCAGCGGGCCGACGGGCATCCCCAGAAGGCGCGCGGCATTGTCGACCAGCACCGGTTCCACCCCTTCGGCGACCATGCGGGCGCCTTCGTTGAGGTAGGGGATGATGCAGCGGTTGGCGTAGAAGAAGCGCGCGTCATTGACGACAATCGGCGTCTTGCGGATCTGGCGCACGTAGTCGAGCGCCTTGGCCACCGCGCGGTTCCCGGTTTCGCGGCCCTTGATGATCTCCACCAGCGCCATCTTCTCGACCGGCGAGAAGAAGTGGATGCCGATGAACTGCTCCGGCCGTTTGGAGGCCTTGGCAAGATCGGTGATCGGCAGGGTGGAGGTGTTGGTGGCGAAGATGCAGTCCTCGGGCACCACGGCCTCGACGTTTTTCGTCACTTCGGCCTTCACGCCCATGTCCTCAAACACGGCCTCGATGATCAGGTCGGCATCCTTGAGCTGGTCGTAATCGGTGGTCGCGTTGATCTTCGCGAGGATCGCCTCGGCCTTCTCCGGCGTGGATTTACCGCGCTTGATGCCCTTCTCGAAGTAGCTCTCGACATAGGCCTTGCCCTTGTCGGCGGCCTCCTGCTTCTGGTCGATCAGCACCACCTCAATCCCGGCCTGGGCCGAGACGAGCGCAATCCCCGCGCCCATCATGCCTGCGCCCATGACGCCGACTTTTTTCACGGTCTGATCCGGGGCCTCGGGACGGTTCGCGCCTTTTTCAAGCGCTTCCTTGTTGAGGAAGAGCGACCGGATCATCGCGCCCGAGGACGGGTTGAGGATGACGGAAGTGAACCAGCGCGCCTCGATCTTCAGCGCGGTGTCGAAGGGCACCATCGCGCCCTCGTAGACGGCCGACAGCAGCGCCTTGGCCGCCGGGAAGGCGCCCCAGGTCTGGCTGTTCACCATGGCGTTGGCGCCGACGAAGGTCTGGAAACCCGCCGGATGGTAGGGCGCGCCGCCGGGCATCTTGTAGCCCTTTTCGTCCCACGGCTTGACGATCTTCGGCTCGCTGAGGACCCATTCCTTGGCAGCCGCGACCGGATCTTCGACCACCTCGTCGATGATCCCTGCGCTTTTGGCCTTCTTCGGATCGACCGACTTGCCCTGCAGAAGATACTGCGAGGCGCCCATGACGCCCAGCTTGCGCACCAGACGGGTGGTGCCGCCAGAGCCGGGGAAAATGCCGACCATGATCTCGGGCAGGCCGAGCTTGGCCTTGGGATTGTCGGCGACAAAGATCCGGTGGCAGGCAAGGGGCAGTTCCAGCCCGATGCCCATAGCGGTGCCGGGAAGCGCCGCGGCAATCGGCTTGCCGCCCTTGTTGGTCTTCGGCTCCATCCCCGCGCGTTCGATCTTGCGCAGCATGTGGTGCAGTTGCATGACGCCGTCGAAGACGCCCTGTGCGCCCTCTTCTTTCATGCCGGCCAGGACATTGAGGTCCATGCCGCCCGCGAAGGCATCCTTGCCAGAGGTGATGACGATCCCCTTGACCGCATCGTCCGCCAGCGCGTCGGTGATCGCCGCGTCCAGCTCTTCCGCGCCGGTCGTGGTCAGGACGTTCATGGATTTGCCGGGCAGGTCCCAGGTGATGATCGCGACGCCATCGGCGCCTTTTTCCATCGTGAATTCAGCCATTTGAAAGACCTCCCTTACACGCGTTCGATGATTGTGGCCGCACCCATGCCCGACGCGACACAGAGCGTCGCAAGGCCGGTGCCTTTGCCGGTGCGCTCCAGCTCATCCAGCAGTGTGCCGATGATGATCGCGCCCGAGGCGCCGAGCGGATGGCCCATGGCAATCGCGCCGCCGTTCACGTTGAGCTTGGCATGATCCACGTCGAAGGCCTGCATGAAGCGCAGTACGACCGAAGAAAACGCCTCGTTCACCTCGAAAAGGTCGATGTCGGAGATCGACATGCCGGACTGTTCGAGGATGCGCTGCGTGGCAGGGACAGGGCCGGTCAGCATGATCGTCGGATCGGTGCCGATCTTGGCGGTGGCGCGGATCACGGCGCGGGGCTTCAGCCCGTATTTCTCACCGAATTCCTTGTTCCCGACCAGAACGGCGGCAGACCCATCGACGATGCCGGAGGAGTTGCCGGCATGGTGCACATGGTTGATCCGCTCCAGATGCGGGTATTTCAGCTTGGCGACATTGTCAAAGCCCGGCATGACCTCGCCCATGTCCTTGAAGGAGGCCTTCAGGGACCCGAGCGACTGCATATCCGTCCCGGGGCGCATGTATTCGTCGCGGTCCAGGATGGTCAGCCCGTTCACATCGCGCACCGGCACGATGGATTTCTCGAACCGGTTGTCGGCCCAAGCGGCGGCCGCGCGCGCCTGGCTTTCCACGGCAAAGCTGTCGACGTCATCGCGGGAGAACCCGTATTCGGTGGCGATGATATCGGCGGAGATGCCCTGCGGGACGAAATAGCTGTCCATCGCCACGGTCGGATCGACGGCAACCGCCGCCCCGTCCGAGCCCATGGGCACGCGGGACATGCATTCGACGCCGCCCGCGATATAGGCTTGGCCCGCGCCACCCCTGACTTGGTTGGCGGCCAGGTTGACCGCTTCCATGCCGGAGGCGCAGAAGCGGTTGATCGAGAGGCCGGGGATCCGTTCGTCGAGGTCCGAGGCCAGCACGGTGGTCCGCGCCAGGCAGCCGCCCTGTTCCATCGCCTGGGTCGCATTGCCCCAGATCACATCCTCGACCGCGTGACCGTCGAGGCCCGAGCGCTCCTTGATCGCGTTCAGCATCTGCTTGCCAAGTGCGACCGAGGTCACCTCGTGCAGCGATCCGTCGGCGCGGCCCTTGCCGCGCGGGCTGCGGACCGCGTCATAGATATAGGCGTCTGTCATATCTGCCTCCTTGGGTATGGGATAGGCGGTGTGCGACCTTAAAGACCGCGGTCGGAGGGCCGACCGGGCATCAGGTCATAGGGGTGTTTCCAGCCGTCGAGCGCTTCGATGTTCGACAGCCACCGGTCAATGTTCGGCCAGTCGGCGCGGTCGAAGCCGAAGGGTTCCGGGTAAAAGAGATAGCCACAGCAGGAGAAATCCGCATGGGTCGGGCCGGAGCCGACCAGCCAGTCGCGGCCTTCGAGCGCGGCGTTCAGCGTCTTGAAGGCCGCCTTGAGGCGACCGGCCATGAAGCCGATGACCTCCTGCGGGCGTTTCTCCTCCGGCAGGAAGTTCATCAGGAAGCGCTGCGTGCCGCATTGCGAGGACATCTTGTGATTGTCCCAGAACATCCAGCGTGTCACCTCGCGCGCCTCTTCCTTGGTGGTGCCGCCGAATTTCCCGGTCTTTTCCGAGATATACATCTGGATCACTCCGGACTGGGTGATCGTGGTGTCGCCATCGACCAGCACCGGAACCTCGCCCATGTTGTTCAGGGCGGTGTATTCCGGGCTGCGGGCCTCGCCGCCGAAGAAATCGACCTTGATGGGTTCCCAGTCGAGACCGGAGAGCGAGAGGGGCAGGGCGGCCTTGTAGGCGTTGCCACTTTCCCCGAAGCAGTAGAGTTTGATCATTGGTGTCCTCCCTGGACCGTTTCACCGTGGGGGCCAGCCCCACGCCCCCGGAGTATTTTCGGAAAGATGAAGGGGCGGTTCATCCTTCCTTTACTGGTTTCGACAAACCTCATGGCGCGTCACAGGCTGGAGAGCCGATGGACGTGAAAGGTGAAGCCCCGTCCCGCGCAGGTAACCAGGTTGCCCCGAGGGACGGGGTGGACCTGAGCGTGTTCCCGAACTTCATCTTTCCCGAAAATACTCCCGCCGGAGGCCTTCGCCCGCAACTGCAAAGTGACGACCTGACCTGTGCGCGGATCGCTCATCTCTTGCGGTCCTCCAGTTCGGAATTGAACAGCCGCAGGCGATGCGTGAGGTTGTCCTCATCCGTGACGCTGTCGAAGTTCTCGAAGAGGAAGGACAGGGCCTCGCCCTCGTCCAGCCCGGCCTCCTGCGCGAAACGTTTCAGGCGGCGGTAGCCGTCTTCGGTCATGGCGACCGGGAAACGGCGGGTCAGGCGGAAGCGTTTGGGCATGTCTCCTCCTCTGGTCCGGTGGCCGGTATGGGGTATTCCCGCATCCCCGCGGAAATACCCCTGGCCGGTCTTGGCGACATCTGCCGCCGGGTCCGTGAGCGGAGGCCGAAGCCTCCCTGTCGCAGTCGTGGCGCGGGTTGGTCCCGGCTCAGAAGTTGGCCGCGTCGAGCGCCATGACGGGGGCGGCGCCGGAGGTGATCCGGGCCACATGCATGGCGCAGGCGGGCAGGCGGCGGGCCATGTAGTAGCGGCCTGTCGCGAGTTTGCTTTCGTAGAAGTCGCGGTCTTCGGCCCCGCCGTCCAGCGCGGATTTCGCGGCGACGGCCATGCGGGCCCACATGTAGCCCAGGCAGACATGGCCGAAGAGGTGCATGAAGTCATAGGACCCTGCGAGTGCCTCGTTCGGGTTCTTCATGCCTTGCTGCATGAAGAACATGGCCGCTTCCTGCAGCTGCTTGGAGGCGGTCTTCAGCGGCTCCATGAAGTTGGCCTTCAGGTCCTCGTCATCGGAGTTCGCCTTGATGAAGCTCTTGATCTCCTCGAAGAAGGCCATGGCGGGTTTGCCTCCGCCAGCGGCCAGTTTGCGGCCGACGAGGTCGAGGGCCTGCACACCGTTGGCGCCTTCGTAGATCATGGTGATCCGGGCGTCGCGGGTGAACTGCGACATGCCCCATTCCTCGATATAGCCGTGGCCGCCGTAGACCTGCTGGGCCAGCACGGTCATGTCGAAGCCCTGGTCGGTGAGGAAGCCCTTCAGAACCGGGGTCATCAGCGAGACGAGGCCCTCGGCCTCCGCATCACCGTTGCGATGCGAGCGGTCGATCAGCGAGGCGGACCAGAGGCCGAAGGCGCGGGCGCCCTCGATGAAGCTTTTCTGATCCATCAGCGAGCGGCGGATATCCGGGTGGACGATCAGCGGATCGGCGGGGCCGTCGGGGTTTTCCGCACCGGTGATGGCACGGCCCTGCAGGCGATCCTTGGCGTAAGCGAGGGCGTTTTCATAGGCGACGGTGGCCTGGCTCAGACCCTGCATCGCGACGCCGAGACGCGCTTCGTTCATCATGGTGAACATGGCGCGCATGCCCTTGTGCTCCTCGCCCAGGAGGTAGCCGACAGCGCCGTCGTAGTTCATCACGCAGGTGGCATTGCCGTGGATGCCCATCTTCTCCTCGATCTTGCCGACGGACACCGCGTTACGCTCACCCGGCGTATTATCGTCCTTCACGATGAACTTCGGCACGATGAAGAGCGAAACGCCCTTGATCCCCTCGGGGCCGCCGGGGATTTTCGCCAGCACGAGGTGGATGACGTTGTCGGACATGTCGTGATCGCCGGCGGAGATGAAGATCTTCTGGCCAGTGATCTTGTAGCTGCCGTCATCCTGCGGTTCGGCCTTGGTGCGCATTAGGCCCAGATCGGTGCCGCAGTGCGGTTCCGTCAGGTTCATGGTGCCGGTCCATTCGCAGGTGACCATCTTGGGCAGATAGGTCTGCTTCTGCTCGTCCGAGCCGTGGGCGTGGATGGCGGAATAGGCGCCGTGGGTCAGGCCCGGATACATCATGAAGGCCATGTTGGCGGCGGAGAAGATTTCACCGGTGGCCGTGGACAGCAGGTAGGGCAGGCCCTGGCCGCCGTACTCCGGATCGCAGTCGAGGCCGGTCCAGCCGCCTTCGCGGAACTGGTCGAACGCGGCCTTGAAGCCCTCGGGGGTCCGGACCACACCGTTTTCCAGCGTCACACCCTGCTGGTCGCCGACGGCGTTCAGCGGTGCAAAGACATCGGTAGAGATCTTGCCGGCTTCCTCCAGGATCGCGGCGGTGAAATCGCGGTCCAGGTCTTCGTAACCCGGCACATCCTGCGTGGACGTCTGAAGCACGTCATGCAGAACAAACTGCATGTCTTTCACAGGTGCGGTGAATGTCGGCATCTCTCTCTCCCGTTCTGGCCGAGGTTATTCGGCCGCCTTGGTCTCGGTGTTCAGGGACGCGATAATGCTGGCGCCCCAGTCCATTTGCTCCTTCAGCTCCGCGATTGCCTCGTTCAGCTCATCACGGCGCGCTTCCATATCGGCGAGGCGCTGTTCCGCTATTTCATAGGTCTTGACCAGTTGGGTATGTTGCTGGTCGCCCATGTCGTAGAGGTCAAGCAGCTGGCGCAGTTCCTCGAGGCTGAAGCCAAACCGCTTGCCCCGCAGGATCAGTTTCAGCCGCGCCCGGTCACGCCGGGTGAAGAGCCGTTTCTGGCCTTCGCGGATCGGAAAAAGCAGCTCCTTCGCTTCGTAAAACCGCAGGGTGCGCGGGGTCACCTCGAAGGTGTCGCACATCTCGCGGATCGTCATCAGTCGGTCGGATTCCATAACCATTGCCCATCAGTTTTGATCGGGTGGTCAAAAATCAGATCCTGGCCCTCATTACAACGCAGGTTGACGTTAACGTAAGCGATACGTCGCGTCATTTTCAGGTTGACGTAAGATCAGCCAATTCGGAGCCGTGTTTTGTGAAACTTTTCTAAAGGCCGGCTGCGCCAAATCCGGCCGTTTCGGGCGAGGTAGACTGCCGTGGGGGCACCCGCATGGCTATTTCTCGACGATGTCACTGACCGCGTCGGTTGATTCGCCATAGGCCTCCAGGGACGCGGCGGTGCGGTCGCGCAGGGCGCGCAGCTCCGCTATGGTTTCGTCGATCTGCCTGCGCTGGCTTTCCAGTTCCAGCAGTTGCGCATCTGCGCTTTCGACCCAGGTCTGCATCTGCGCGTCGGAGCCTTCCTCGTCGTAGATGTCCAGCCATTGCCGGATCGCTTCGAGGGAGAACCCGTATTTGCGGCCGCGCAGGATCAGCTTCATCCGCGCGCAATCGCGGGGATGGTAGAAACGCGACCGGCCCTCGCGTTCCGGGCTCAGCAACTCGATATACTCGTAATACCGTAGGGTGCGCGGGGTTACGTCGAACCTTTCGCACATCTCCTTGAAACTGAGACGGCTCTCGCTCATGCCGACCTCCGTCGTGGTGTTCAGCTGTTCAATTGTGACGCGGGGTCATTCTGGCGGGGCGGAGGGGGAACCGCAAGCGTGGCGTCGGCTATCGGGTTGCCCTGCGGCAATATTGCCGATCATATGGAGCAAAAGGAGACGCCATGGCGACGACATCCCCCCCAGATCCATCCGCCAGTACCAGCCCCGAGGACATGCTGCGCATCGCGCGTCAGTTCATGGAGGCGCTGCCCCATGCCAAGGCGTTGAATATCGCGCTGAACTCCATCGGGGGCGGGCGGGCCGAATTCTCCATGCCCTATGACGAGCGGCTGATCGGGGATCCGGACACCGGGGTGCTGCACGGAGGGGCGGTGTCGGCGCTGTTGGACTCGGCCGCCGGGGCGGCGGTGATCGCCCATCCCGACAGTGGCGGGGGGACGGCGACGCTGGATCTGCGGATCGACTACATGCGCGCGGCGACGCCGGGGCAGACCATCGTGGCGCAGGCCCATTGCTATCAGGCGACGCGCAGCGTGGCTTTCGTGCGGGCGGTGGCGCTGGATGACGACCGCGACCGGCCTGTCGCCACGGCCACCGGCGCCTTTACCTTCACGCCGAAATCATGAGCGCGGGGGGAGGGAACCGGCCGGAACCGGTACAGGACGTCAAGAAGCGGCGCGACACGGCGCTGCAATCGCTGGTGGCGGGGGTGCCCTATATCCAGTTCCTCGGAGTGCAGTTCGACCGCAGGGGGGATGAGCTGACCGCGGTGCTGCCCTTCAAGGACGAGTTGATCGGCAACCCGCTGCTGCCTGCGTTGCATGGCGGGGTGACGGCGGGCTTTCTGGAGATTACGGCGATCGTGGGCCTGGGCTGGTCGATGATCTGGGAAGAGATGGAGAACGGCGCGCGCGACCCCGGCGACATGGTGAGCCGGCCATTGCCGCGTTTGCCCAAGACGATTGATTTCACCGTGGATTACTTGCGGTCCGGTTTGCCACGGGACGCTTATGCGCGGGCGCGGGTCACCCGCTCTGGCCGCCGTTACGCCAGTGTGCAGGTCGAAGCCTGGCAGGACAATCGCGACCGGCCCTTTGCCCATGCCATGGGGCACTTCCTGGTCGCGCGCAGACCCGGACCGGAGAATGGCTGACCCGATCACGCACCGGCGTGTGCTGAAGATCGCCCTGCCGATCGTCCTGTCCAATGCCACGGTTCCGCTGCTGTCGGCGGTGGATACCGGCGTGGTGGGCCAGTTGGGAGAGGCGGCGCCTATCGGGGCCGTGGCCATCGGCGGGATCACACTGACGGCGATCTACTGGATGTTCGGCTTTCTGCGCATGGGCACGACCGGGCTGACAGCGAATGCCCTGGGCGCCGGTCAGGCGGGCGAGGTGGCGGCGCTGCTGACCCGCGCGCTGCTGATCGCCATGGCGGGGGGGCTGGCGCTGATCCTGTTGCAATGGCCGATCTTTGGCGCGGCCTTCGCGCTGTCCCCGGCCTCGGCGGAGGTGGAGGAGCTGTCGCGGCAATACATGTCCATCCGCATCTGGTCGGCCCCGGGGGCGATTGCGGTCTTCGGGCTGACCGGCTGGCTGATCGCGCAGGAACGTACGGGCGCGGTGCTGGTGATCCAGCTGGTGATGAATGGGCTGAACATGGCGCTCGATGTGCTGTTCGTGCTGGGCTTCGACTGGGGCGTGCCGGGGGTGGCGGTGGCGACCTTCATCGCGGAATGGGCGGGCTGTCTGGTCGGGCTCTGGCTCTGCCGGGCGGCGTTTCGCGTGCCGGCCTGGCGGGACTGGGACCGGGTGTTCGACCGGGTGCGGCTGGTGCGGATGGCGGTGGTGAACCGGGATATCCTGATCCGGTCGCTGCTGCTGGAGATCATCCTCGTCTCCTTCGTCTATTTCGGCTCGGATTTCGGCGATGTGCAGCTGGCCGCGAACCAGGTGCTGACGCAGTTCACCTTCATCACCGCCTATGCGATGGATGGCTTTGCCTTTGCGGCGGAGGCCTTTGTCGGCCAGTCCCTGGGGCGGCGCGACCGCGCCGGGTTGCGGCGCGGGGCGGTCATGTCCAGCATCTGGGGCGTGGCGATCTGCGTTGTGCTGGCGCTGGTCTTCCTGTTGGCGGGCGGATTGATCATCGACCTGATGACCAAGGCGCCCGAGGTCCGTCTGGCCGCGCGGGAGTACCTGCCCTGGATGGTGGCCGCGCCGCTTGTCGGCTGCGCGTCGTGGATGTTCGACGGGATCTTCATCGGCGCCGCCCGGTCGCGTGACATGCGCAACATGATGGCGGTGAGCTTTGTCATCTATTGCGCCGCGATCTGGGCGCTGGTTCCGATCTACGGCAACCACGGGCTGTGGATGGCCCTGCTGATCTCCTTCGCCGCGCGGGGGATCACCCTGGCGTTGCGCTATCCTTCACTGGAGGCGGATGCAGACAGTCCGGCGGAGGCGGCGTAGGGGGTAGAGGGGGCTTTGCCCCCCCGCCGCTGCGCGACGTCCCCCAGGATGTTTTCGGCAAAAAGAAAGCGCCTGAGCGTCACTCGCTGAGGAGCGGCAGGACGGCTTCGGGCGGGCGGCCGATGGCGGCGCGGTCGCCGTAGATCAGGATGGGCCGTTCGATCAGGATCGGGTTTTCTGCCATGGCGGCGATCAGTGTCTCGTCCGGGCTGTCGGGGCTCAGGCCCAGTTCGGCAAAGCGTTTCTCGCGCCGTCGCATCATGGCGATCGGTTTGACGCCGAGGCGGGCGATGACATCGCGGATCTCCTCTGCCGAGGGAGGATCGTTCAGATAGGGGCGGATGCGGGGCTGGTAGCCGCGGCCCTCGATCAGGGCGAGGGTCTGGCGCGACTTGGTGCAGCGCTGATTGTGCCAGAGTATCACAGGAAGTCCTTTCGTCCGGTGCCGACCGCCTCGGAGGTATTTGCGAAACCGTCGCGGTCAAGGAGCCGGTCAAGCTCCCGCGCGATTTCAGCGGCCCGCGTGAGGCCGTGATAGGCGAGCGCCGTGTAGAGCTGGACGGCAGAAGCTCCGGCGCGGATCTTGGCATAGGCGTCGGCCCCTGTGGAGATGCCTCCGACGCCGATCAGCGGGATCGCGCCGTCGGTGATCTCGTGCAACTTGGCCAGTACCCGGGTCGAGCGGGCGAAGAGCGGCGTGCCGGACAGCCCGCCCTTTTCATCGCGGTGCCTGCTGGTCAGCCCCTCGCGGGAGAGGGTGGTATTGGTGGCCACGATGGCGTCGACACCGCGGTAGAGGGCAACGCGCGCGATATCGGCCAGTTCCTCGTCCGTCAGATCCGGCGCGATCTTGAGGAAGACGGGGATGCGGCGGGGCAGCCAGTTGCGCGCCTCGATCACGCCCTGCAACAGGGCCTCCAGTGCCGCGGCGCCCTGCAGGTCGCGCAGGTTCTCGGTGTTGGGCGAACTGACGTTGACCGTGGCGAAGTCGATATGCGGGCCGCAGCGCGACAGGACCGTGGCGAAATCCTCCGCCCGGTCGGCGCTGTCCTTGTTGGCGCCGAGGTTGAGGCCCAGGATCATGCCCTGGGGGCGCTGTTCCAGCCGGGCAGCGATCACTTCCATCCCGGCGTTGTTGAAGCCGAAGCGGTTGATGACCGCGCCGTCCTCCGGCAGGCGGAATAGGCGCGGGCGGGGATTGCCGTGCTGGGGGCGCGGGGTGGCGGCGCCGACCTCGACAAAGCCGAAGCCCGCCCTGGCCAGCGGGGTGAGGCATTCGGCGTTCTTGTCGAACCCGGCGGCAAGACCGACAGGGTTGGGCAGGGCAAGGCCCGCGACCTCGCAACGCAACCGGGGCGAGGTGACCGGGCCGGGCAGGGGGGCAAAGCCGCTGCGCAGGGCCTTGAGGGCGAGCCGGTGTGCGGTTTCGGGGTCGATCCGGCGCAGGGCGGCGAGGCCAAGGCGTTCCAGCGTGCTCATGTCATCCGGTCCGGGAACTGGTGCTGCCCGTCGACCAGCGGCAGGGGGGCATGCCAGAGGACCTCCGCCAGGGTGAGCCGACGGTAGAGATGGGGGAAGAGCGCGCCGCCGCGGGAGAGTTCCCACTTCAGCTCGTCGCCCAGATCGTCGGCCTCGATCGCGGCGAGGACCAGCCCCTCGACGTCGGCGAAATGTTTGGCCGCGGTTTCCGCCGCCTGGGTGGCGGTGGAGAAATGGATGTACCCATCCGCCAGATCTACGGGCGCGCCAGCGGTGACGCCATCGTCGCGGAGGGTCTGCCATTCATCGGCGCGGAAAATCTTGTAGATCAGCATGGGCGTGGCATGCCCCGGCCATGTCTCGCGGTCAAGAGGGGGACGCGGGCTGCTATTCGGGCGCTTGCCCCTTGGTCAGCCGCCGGACGGCGGAGAGGCGCTCAGATCGGCTTTGACTCGATCCCATTTGCGTTGCAGCATTCCGGCTATGCACAATCAACAGGGGTTTCCGATGTCTGTCCGTTTTCTCTCCTCCGTCGCGGCACTGGCGCTCTCCGCCGGGACTGCGATGGCCGATTATTCGCTGACCATTCTGCACACGAACGACTTTCACGCGCGGTTCGAACCGATCTCGAAATACGATTCGGGCTGTTCATCGGAGGACAATGATGCGGGCGAATGCTTTGGCGGGTCGGCCCGTCTGGTGACCGCGATTGAAGAGGCGCGGGCGCGCTCCAACAACTCCATTCTCGTGGACGGGGGCGACCAGTTTCAGGGCACGCTCTTCTACACCTATTACAAGGGCAAGCTCGCCGCCGAGATGATGAACAAGATGGGCTACACCGCGATGACCGTGGGCAACCACGAGTTCGACGACGGCCCAGAAGTGCTGCGCGGCTTCATGGATGCGGTCGAGTTCCCGGTGCTGATGTCCAACGCCGACGTTTCGGGCGAACCGCAGTTGGCGGACGTGCTGATGAAATCCACGGTGATCGAGCAGGGCGGCGAGAAGATCGGCCTGATCGGACTGACGCCGCAGGACACCGATGAACTGGCCTCGCCGGGTCCGAACATCGTCTTCACCGATCCTTCCGACGCGGTGCAGGGCGAGGTCGACAAGCTGACCGCCGAGGGCGTGAACAAGATCATCGTGCTGTCGCACTCGGGCTATGGCGTGGACAAGGTCGTGGCCGAAAACACCACCGGGGTCGACGTGATCGTGGGCGGTCACACCAACACTTACCTCAGCAACACCTCGGACCGGGCCGAAGGGCCTTATCCGACCATGGTGGGCGAGACCGCCATCGTTTCGGCCTATGCCTATGGCAAGTTCCTGGGCGAGCTGAACGTGACCTTCAACGACGAGGGCGTCGTCACCGAAGCCGTGGGTGAGCCGATCATCTTGGATGCGGCGGTGACCGAGGACGAGCCCACCAAGTCGCGCATCGCCGAGGCCGCCGCGCCGCTGGACGAGATCCGCAACAAGGTCGTCGCCGAAACCTCCGACGCGATCGAAGGCAACCGTGACGTCTGCCGCGCGCAGGAATGTTCCATGGGCAACCTGGTCGCCGATGCGATGCTGGACCGGGTGGCCGACCAGGGCGTTCAGATCGCCATCGCCAACAGCGGCGGTCTGCGCGCCTCCATCGACGCGGGCGAGGTGACCATGGGAGAGGTGCTGACGGTGCTGCCGTTCCAGAACACCCTGTCCACCTTCGAGGCCACCGGGGCCACAATCGTCGAGGCGCTGGAGAACGGGGTGAGCCAGATCGAGGATGGCGCAGGCCGCTTCCCGCAGGTCGCGGGCCTCAAGTTCACCTTCGACGCGGCGGCAGAGGCCGGGTCGCGGGTCTCCGACGTAATGGTCAAGGAGGGCGAGGACTTCGTGCCGATCGACCCGGAGAAGACCTATCTCGCCGTGACCAACAACTATGTCCGGAATGGTGGTGACGGATATGCGATGTTCAAGGACTCGCCCAATGCCTATGACTTCGGTCCGGACCTGGCAGATGTGACGGCGGAATACCTGGCCGCGAATGCGCCCTACACGCCCTACACGGACGGGCGGATCTCCAAGAAGTAACCCGGGTTCCCAAGAGCCCACAGGGCGCGCCGTTCTCGGCGCGCCTTTTCCTTTTTTGCAGTCTCACCGTTTGATCTTCATCCGGTCCATGTCGTCGGTGATCGGGATGAACTCCGACGTGTCGCCGGGCGGCAGGCGGAAGGGGCCGTTGTCCCAGTCGGCGGCTTTCCACGCGGTCTTGGCGTCTTCGATCCGGTCGGGCGAGGAGGAGACGAAGTTCCACCACATGTAGCGCGGGCCGTTCAGCGTCGCGCCGCCAAGCGCCATCAGCCGTGCCCCGCGCGGCCCGGCCCAGACCGACATCCGGTCGCCGGGGCGGAACACCATCATGCGGCCCGCCTCGTAGCGGTCGCCCGCGATCTCGATCTCACCCTCGATCACGTAGAGCCCGCGGTCTTCGTGCTCGTCCGGCAGCGGCAGGTGACCGCCGGGGGCGAGGGTCACGTCGGCGTAGAAGATCTCCGACTGCATGGTGACGGGCGCACGGGCCCCCCATGCCGTGCCGAGGATCAGACGGGCCGAAGACCCGCCATCTTCGAGAAAGGGCAGGGCGTCTGCGCCGTGGTGTTCGAAGTCCGGCTCCATGTCCTCGCGATCTTCGGGCAAGGCGACCCATGTCTGAATTCCGAGCAGACTGTGCGGTCGGCTGCGGGTTTCCTCGCTGGTGCGTTCCGAATGGGTGACACCCCGCCCGGCCAGCATCCAGTTCACCTCTCCGGGGTGGATCATCTGATGGGTGCCAAGGCTGTCGCGGTGTTCGAATTCTCCCTTGTAAAGATAGGTGACCGTGCCGAGGCCGATATGCGGGTGCGGGCGCACGTCGATGCCCTGCTGGGTGATGAATTCCGCCGGGCCCATCTGGTCGAAGAAGATGAAGGGCCCGACCATCTGACGGTCCGGGGAGGGCAGGGCGCGACGCACCTCGAACCCGCCGAGATCGCGGGCGCGCGGCACGATGACGGTTTCCAGCGCGTCGAGGCCGGCGTCGCTTTCGCATTCCGGGGCGTGGGTGGGATTCCAGCTCATGTGTGGTTCCTCTCTGCCTTGTCAGACGAAGACGTCGGACCATTCAGGGTGACGGGCAAGCTGTGCGCGCACGAAGGGGCACAGCGGCACGATCTTGAAGCCGCGGGCGCGAGCATCCGCCACCAGGGCGTTGACCAGTTCCAGACCGACGCCGCGCCCTTTCAAGGCCTCCGGCACGCCGGTGTGGTCGGCGATAATCTGCGTGTCGCTCATCCGCGAATAGGTCAGTTCGGCCTCGTGACCGTCCACTGTCGCAACGTAACGACCCTTGGTGTCATGATCCTCTCTCGTAACGTCGATGGTGCCCATGGTGATCCTCCTGTGGTCAGCTTGCATGAAAGTGAGGTGTTTGGCGCGGATTGCATCCCGCTATTTCCGCACAGATGGTGCGCAGGGCCGCTTTTCGCCGGGGTTTGTCGGGTGCGCGGGCGCACTTTTCAATTCCGCGCGGCCGCCTATATACTGCTGTCATGGACCATCCTCTGCTCGACCTCATCTCGGCCAAGATCGCCGAGGCGGAAAGAAACGGCGATTTCGACAACCTGCCGGGGGCGGGCAAACCTCTGCCGCGTGTCGATGACCCGGAAAACGCCCTCCTGCGCCGGGTGATGGAGGAGAACCACGCAGAGCCAGAGTTCGTGACCCTGTCGCGCAAGCTGAAAGACCTGCGGGCAGAGCTGGCGGCCGAGGGCAACCCGGACCGCCGCATGGAGATCATGAAAGAGATGTCCATGATGGACGCGCGGATCGCCATGGCCCGGAAGGGCTGGACCGGCTGATGTGCGGACGGTTCGCCGTCACCCTGCCCCCCGATGCGATGGCGCAGCTGTTCAATGCCGCCCCCGCCAATGATCTGGCCCCCGCGCCCAATTACAATGTCTGTCCGACCGTACTGGTCAATGTCTGTTCGCTTGGCGAAAGCGGGCGGCGGCTGAGCGCGATGAGATGGGGTTTTGTCCCGCATTGGTACAAGAGCCCGACCGACGGCCCGCTCCTGATCAATGCCCGGGCCGAAACCATTGCCGAGAAGCCGGCCTTTCGCGCGGCCGCCCGGGAACGGCGCTGCCTGATCGCGATGGACGGGTTCTACGAATGGGACCGGGCAGGAAACCAGAAGCTGCCCTGGTTCGTGCATCGCCGCGACGGGGCGCCCATGGTCATGGCCGGGATCTGGCAGGACTGGGCGCGGGATGACGAGGCGCTGACTGCCTGTGCCATCGTCACGACGGAGGCGGAAGGGCAGATGGCGTCGATCCACCATCGCATTCCCGTGCTGCTGGAGCCCGAGGACTGGGCGTTGTGGCTGGGCGAGAACGGAAAAGGCGCGGCCCGCCTTATGCGTGCCGCGCCGGATGATGTCTATGCGATGTACCGCGTCGGAACCGAGGTGAATTCCAATCGGGCGAGCGGGCCGGAGCTGATCGCGCCCATGGCCACATGATCAGGACCTTTGCCGGGCCCCCCGGGATAAAGTGGGCCGGAAGCCGTCGATCAGTTGCCTAGACCCAGCAGATTGCCCAGACCCTGACCGACATCCTGTACGTTCCCCGAGACACCGGCCAGCGTACGGCCCAAACCTGATGCGACATAGGCGACCTCGCCACCTTTGCCAATGACATTGCCGCTAGGGTCGATCAGATCGCCAAAGGCCACAGATGCAGGCGGGTCTTCGAGAAAGACTTCGCCATACATGTAGGGGGAGCTGTAGCCGTTCTTGCGGAATTGCAGTTCAGTGTCCGCCTGCAGGATCAGGGACCAGGACTGGTTCTTGCTCATGTTGGTGCTGGTCCAGGATCCGTCGTCGGCCTTCACCCGGATGGAGGAGCTGCGGAGGTTGTAGAACTTCAGCTCGTCACCCGGGCTGGCGTGAATTTCTTCGGGGAAGAAGGCATCGCCAACGATGAAGACAGTATGGATCACGCCCGTGGGGTCGACATGCTCGACCTCTTCTTCGTCGTCCCAGTCGCACCCGTAGAACAGGCAATACAGGGCCTGCGCAATATCGGCGGAGGCAGGTGTTGCCGACGCGCCCAGGGAAAAGGCGGACAGGATGAGGCCGAGACAGAGGGGGCGCAGGGTTTCGCGCCACATAGTGATGATCATGGAATCACCTCCGGGGATTAAGTTTCCGGGTCAACATGAGGGGAAATTACGGCGAACTGGTGGCGTATTGAGGGTGAGCCTGCCGCAATTCGATGAAAAAGAGAGTGTTTTCATTCTCGAAACAGCCGCTCCGTCCGCCCATTGACCTGTGGGGTGTGGTTGCCGATATTGGCGACGCGGCTACGGCCGCTGAAGTTACCGGTGACCGGGCCCCTCTGGCATATTCGGGCGGCGTATATGCGATGTCGGCACTGAACGCTTACCTGCCGCCAAGCAGTTTCAGATGACAAACGACACCAGATCCGAGCCGCAGCGGGGCCCTGCGCGTGGCATGATGCACTATTTCAAATGGGCCTTCATCGTGACGGCGGCAGGCCTGCTCATGGGCGGTGTCCTGGGTTGGCAGCAGACCGGCACGCTGGAAGGCATGGCGACGATCTTCTTCATCTGCACCGTGCTCGCGGTGCTGGAGATCAGCCTGTCTTTCGACAATGCCATCGTGAATGCCAACAAGCTGAAGACGATGACGCCGGAATGGCAGCACCGCTTCCTGACCTGGGGCATCCTGATCGCCGTCTTCGGGATGCGCATCCTGTTTCCCCTGCTGATCGTCGTCGTGGCCGCCAAGGTCTCCCCCTGGGAGGCGCTGGTACTGGCGGCGAGCGAGCCGGAGCAATACGCCCACATCATGGAGGGCGCCCATCTGTCGATTTCGGCCTTCGGGGGGACCTTCCTGATGATGGTGGGGCTCTCGTTCTTCTTCGATCATGAGAAGGACATCCACTGGGTGCAATGGATCGAGGGCAAGATGGCCAGCTATTCCGCCGTGCGCGGGATCGAGGTGGCGGCGGTCCTTCTGATCGTGCTGGCCTTTACCAAGATGCATGACGACGCGGAGTCGCGCGTCTTCCTGTCCTCAGCGATCTGGGGGCTGGTGACCTTTCTGTGTGTGGAGGTGCTGGGCGGGATCCTCGACCGCAAGGCAACCCTGGTCGAAGGGGCCAAGGGGGGCTTGGGCGCCTTCCTTTACCTCGAGGTGCTGGATGCGTCGTTTTCCTTCGACGGGGTGATCGGGGCCTTTGCCCTGTCCAAGAACCTTTTCGTCATCGCGATCGGGCTGGGCATCGGGGCGATGTATGTGCGCTCGATGACCATCATGCTGGTCGAAAAGGGCACGCTGGCGCAGTACCGGTTTCTGGAGCACGGGGCCTTCTACGCGATCCTGATCCTGTCGGTGATCATGTATGTGCAGTCCTTCTTCCATATCCCCGAGGTGGTCACCGGGCTGGGGGGCGCGGCGCTGATCGGGATGTCGCTCTGGTCCTCGGTGCGGTGGAACCGGCGCAACAGCGGCTAGGCTGACGGGCTTGCCAAGGGGGGCGGGGCGGCGCATCAGGGGATTACCCTGATCTAGCGGAGCCGCCCTTGTCCCCCGTCCTTCTTGCCCTGCTGCCGGATTTCGCGCTGATCCTCCTCGGGGTTGCCCTGCGACGGCAGTTGAGCGTCGCGGCCTGGCAGGGGATCGACCGGCTCAACTACCTCGTCCTCTTCCCGGCGCTGGTCTTTCTGGCGACACTCGGGCGCACGCCGACCGCGGCGGATCTGCTGCTGATCGGGCCGGGGGTCTGGGCGATCATGGGTCTTGGGCTGACACTGGCATGGCTGGCGCGGCCATTGGGGCCGGAGCGGTTTCTGGATTTCGCAGGCATGTGGCAGTGTTCGTGGCGGTTCAACACCGCGCTCGGTTTCGTGGCTATCCAGGGCTTCCCGGAGGAGTACCGCGCGATCCTGTCCATCGCCATCGGGCTGGCGGTGCCGGTGGCCAATATCCTCGCCGTGGCGGGGCTGTCGCGGGGCAACGGGTTGTCCTTTGGCCAGATGGTTCGTCAAATCCTGCTGAACCCGTTCTTTCTTGCGTCCTTCGCCGGGATCACCCTGTCGATTCTCGGGCTGCGCCCGCCCGATCTGGTGCTGGCCCCGGTGGAGCGGCTGTCGCAGGCGGCCCTGCCGGTCGCGATGATTGCCATCGGCGCGGCGCTGCGGCTGGAGGCGCTGGCGCGGCTCGATCCGTTTACGCTGGCGATCAATGCGATCCGGCTGGTGATCCTGCCAGCGGTGACCTTTGCCGTGACCGGGGTGCTGGGGGTGGAGGAGGCCTATCGCACGGTGCTCGTGATCTTCGCCGCGCTGCCCTCGGCGGCGGCGGCGCATGTGCTGGCGTCGGTCTTCGGCGCGGACCGGGAGGCCGTGGCGACCCTGATCGCGCAGACGACGTTTCTGGGGTGCTTTACGCTGCCGGTGTGGTTGATGGTGTTGGGGTGAGGGAATGGTGTGGAATGGTGGCTATGCGGACTTTCTGCCATTCATGATGAGCGCTCGAATGATGGCTATCGTTTCACCACCTGTGCATATACGTTCGAAGGGAAGAAACGATGAAACGATGCTATGCAAATTATTAATCTCATAAAAGCAATATTCTCCCGAACAGCTTCCGATCCGAAAGTCGTTCGTCCAAGGGTCATCGAAGCCACGTCGAAAGAAATGAATATAGCGATGCATAGGTTAGATGAACTGGCGAAGCCTGCAATTTTCGGTGAGATCGGTGGAGGCAAACCCCAACAGGATAACCGAGCTGCGAGTTGGTGGGGTGGTAATTTTCTAGGTGCCCCGGGTGAAGACGTACCTATTTGCAACCAGTCGGGTAAAATTATGCACCCTGTATTGCAAATTCGTGTTGATGAGTTGCCAGAGATTCCGCCCGCCTTTGAAGGATTTGCACTCATTAATATCTGGATGGACCTGCAATCTTCCTCTTTCTGGGGAGCGGAAAACGGGAACGGGTTTCTTGTTCGGGCGTACACCGACTTTGAGAACCTTGTTCCTCTTGGGTTCGGTTACAGGGAAAGCTCTGACCTACCAACCTTTCCAATATTCTGGCGTGAAACGATTCTTGAACAACCAGTCTGGCAAGACATGGTAGATGAAGTCCCCACAAATGTTGCGCAAGCGAATGCAGATGATTGGTTTTCTAAGAGCAAATACTGGTCTGACAGATATTTTGAACTGTGCAGTAGGTATCCAGTCAAAGTTGGAGGTTGGCCAACATGGATTCAGGGTTCTGACTGGCCCAAAGATGCGCAATTTCTCTTTCAAGTCGACTCGACGTTTAAGGGCAAAATGTCTTTCGTTGACTCAGGTTCATTCTACTTATTCAAGACTTTGGATTCATGGGTGATCAGGGGGGATTGCTACTAGAACCGCCGTTTGCTTATTGCGCAGCATCCGGCACTCTGGCCTCGAACCGGGCTATTAGACAACGTCAACCGCTCCCGGATCGGCTACCCCTCCATCGCCAATATCGTATTCCGTACCACCGGATAGATCTCGTTGTTCCACTTCGACCCGTTGAACACCCCGTAGTGGCCGACGTTGGCCTGGAGGTGGTGGCGTTTCAGGTGCGGGCGGAGGGAGGTGCAGAGGTCGTGTGCAGCAGAGGTCTGGCCGAGGCCGCAGATGTCGTCGCGGCCGCCCTCGACCGTCAGGAGGGAGGTGTGGCGGATCGCGCCCGGGTCGACCTTGCGGCCGCGGTACATGAAGTCGCCCGTGGCCAGTTCCGCCTTCTGGAAGACGCGGTCGATGGTTTCGATGTAGAACTCCTCGGTCAGGTCGAGGACGGCGAAATATTCGTCGTAGAAATCCTTGATCTTCCTGGCCTCCTCCGTCTTCCCCTCGGCCAGCAGGTCAAACAGCTTCTGATGCTGGGCCTGGTGCCGGTCCATGTTCATGTTCATGAAGGCCGTCAGCTGAACAAAGCCGGGATAGACCCGCCGCCCGCCGCCGGCGAAGCGCCAGGGGACGGTGTGGATCACATTGTTCTGGAACCACGACAGCGGGTTGTCGAAGGCGAGGTGGTTGACCTCCGTCGGGCTTTCGCGGACGTCGATCGGGCCGGCCATCAGCGTCATGGTCAGAGGGGTGGCGGGGTTCTTCTCCTCCGCCATGACGGCAACGGCGGCGAGGGCCTGGACACAGGGCTGGCAGACGGCGACGATATGGCCGCCGGGGCCGATGTGTTCCATGAAGCGGATGAGGTATTCGATATAATCCTCGACGCCAAAGATCCCGGCATCCCGGGGCACATCGCGGGCGTTCTTCCAGTCGGTGATATAGACATCATGGTCGCGCAGCAGCGTCCTGATCGTGCCCGCCAGCAGGGTGGCGAAATGGCCTGAGAGCGGCGCGGTCAGCAGGATGCGGGGCAGGGGGGTGTCGCTGTCGCGGCTGAACTTGACCAATTGGCCGAAGGGCAGGTCAAAGGCGATCTCCTCCTTCACCGGCAGGTCGCGGTTGCCGACGCGGACGGATTTGATGCCGAAGGAGGGCCGCGTATGCGTCAGCTCGAACCGCGAGATCATTTCCAGCAGGGCCGTGTTGCGGCGCAGCAAGCTGGCGAAGGGACCGTCAGACAGCGGGCTGAAGGCCATCCCGAGGCGGGCCAGGGTCCGCAAAGGGGCGAAAAAATCATCAAGTCCCTGATAAGTTGCATAAAGCACGGCAGTCTTGCCTCCTGTTTCGGGTTTCAGGCTAGCCAGAACCAAATCGCCATGCGACAAAAATTTGCAGAAATGCTGCAATGCCGCATGAGGAGGCCCCAATGTCTGACGCGACGCTCACGATTTCATCGAAGAACTATTCCTCGTGGTCGCTGCGGGGCTGGTTGATGTGCAAGATGTCCGGGCTCGACTTCACGGAAAAGATGGTCGACCCCGAAGATGCGGCCTACCGGCAGGAGTTGCTGCTGTTGTCGCCTTCGGTCCGGGTGCCGCGTCTGGAACACGGGGATGTGGCGGTCTGGGACACGCTGGCGATCGCGCAGTATCTTGAGGAATGCTTCCCCGCCGCGGGGCTCTTCCCCAAGGAGACGGCGGAGCGGGCGCTCTGCCGGTCGGTCTCGGGCGAGATGCATTCGGGGTTCTACAATCTGCGCTCGGCCCTGCCGATGAACCTCAAGGCGCGGCATGAGAGCTTCAAGATCTTTTCCGGCGCGCGGCCCGACATCGAACGGGTGAAGGAGATCTGGCATCAGTGCCTGGATGCTTCGGGCGGGCCGTTCCTGTTCGGCAAGACGCCCACGGTGGCGGATGCCATGTATGCCCCGGTCTGCACCCGCTTCCGCACCTATTCGGTGGCGCTGGACGATACTCTGACCGCCTATGTGGAGACGATCCTGTCCTGGCCGCTGATGGTGGAATGGACTGAGGGCGCCCGGGCGGAACCGGAGGAAATCCTGGAGCTCGAGGTGGAGTTCTGAGGGGCATGACACCTGCTTGACCTGTGCCTGCGGGTGTGGAATATCCCACGCACTGGTGCGCGGGTATGGTGTAATGGTAGCGCCCTAGCCTTCCAAGCTAGTCGTGCGGGTTCGATTCCCGCTACCCGCTCCAGACCTTCTTTCCGACATGGTGATCTGATCGGGCCCATCTACGGGCTGGTCTTGGTCTGTCGTGTTTTCGCTTGGATTCTACTCAACGGTAAGTCAGATTTCCGGCGAGACCTGTCCGTTTTATGGGGCGGGGAGGCAATCAGGACATGGTCGGACAGCGGAGAAAGAACATGACAGGTGGAACGGAGGTGCCGTCGGCCTTTTCGGTTGCGGGCAAGGTGGCGGTGGTCACGGGCGCGGGCAGCCGGGCGGACGGGATCGGAAACGGGCGCGCGGCCTCGATCCTTCTGGCACGGCATGGGGCCAAGGTGGCGCTGATCGACGAGAACGCGGAGTGGGTGGAGGAAACCCGCCGCATGATCGTGGAGGAGGGCGGCGAGGCCCGCTGTTACATCTGCGACATCACCGAGGAGGCCGCCTGCACCGAGGCAGTCGCGGCGATTACCGCCGATCTGGGCGTGCCGGATATTCTGGTGAATAACGTCGGCATCGGCGGGCCGGATGGCACGGCGCTGGATGTGGATATGGCGGAGTGGGACCGGGCCATGGCGGTCAATGTCTCGTCGATGGTGCTGATGGCGCGGGCCTGCCTGCCCGGCATGATCGAGAAGGGGGTGGGCTCGATCGTCAATATCTCCTCCGTCGCGGGGCTGATCGGCGGGCATCCCAAGCTGCTGTACCCGACCTCCAAGGGCGCGGTGGTGCAGATGACCCGGGCGATGGCGACACATCACGGGCGCGACGGGGTGCGGGTGAACTGTATCTGTCCGGGGATGGTCTATACGCCAATGGTCTATACGCGTGGCATGTCCGACGATCTGCGGGAGAGCCGCAAGAACCGGTCGCTTCTGCAGGTCGAGGGAACGGGTTGGGACGTGGGCCATGCGGTGGCCTTCCTGGCCTCAGACGCGGCGCGCTGGATCACCGGGGCTGTGCTGCCGGTGGATGCGGGGGCGACGGCGGGGCGGCATCGGGCCTAACGGACCGGGGTTGTGGGGGCGCTGCCCCCGCCGTTCTGTTTAGTGTGGTTCTCGACGGGATCAAGTCCTTGCCGAGGGCAGCGACCGACCCGAGGGTGGCGCGAAAGCGCCGCCCGTCACGCCAGAGGCGTGCCAGCCTGTTTTGGCGCACCTCCGGTGCGACGGGGCGGGTCGCGCTGCCCGGCGTTGCCGCCGCGCGGTGCGTTTGATCAGTGTTGCGACAAAAACTTCGAAGCCTGAACCCAATAGACGTCTGACTGCACAAGAGCTTGCGTAGGAACCTTCCACATTAGTCAGAACGGCTGGGGCCGCTGCCTCCGTCGCCTTCGGCGCCTCCCCCGGGTATCTGGGACCTGAAGAGGGTTGGGGGCATCTCCGGGCCCCTCGGAAGCACTTCGTTGGCGGGGCCGACCCGCGACACCCCGTCCTCCCGCTGCGGGTTGACCCGGGCGTCGGCCCCGGCCATGTAGCCGTGGCCCGCCATCGGCGGTGCCAAGCAAGGGGTAAGGACAGCCATGGCTCGACAGCCGACCGCCATTCCGGGCGCGGAAGACCGCGAAAAGAGCCGCGATATCGGCGCCCTGGCACGTCTGTGGCCCTATTTGCGGCCGTACAAGCTGATGATGCTGGCCTCTGTGGTGGCGCTGATCCTGACGGCCTCGGTTTCGCTGATGCTGCCGCTGGCCGTGCGGCGGGTGGTGGACAACTTTGGTGGCGATGCCTCCGGCCTCTTGGACAAGTATTTCGGGGCGGCTGTGGGCTTTGCCGCGCTGCTGGCCCTGGGCACAGGGATGCGCTACGCACTGGTGACCCGTCTGGGCGAACGGGTCGTGGCGGATATCCGCAAGGCCGTCTTCGGCCGGGTCATCAACATGTCGCCCGCCTTTTTCGAGACGGTGATGACCGGCGAGGTGCTGAGCCGGATCACCACGGACACCACGCTGATCCAGTCGGTGATCGGGTCCTCGGTCTCGATCGCATTGCGCAACATGCTGATCTTCATCGGCGGCCTCATCCTGATGCTCTTCACCTCGGCCAAGCTGACGGGGCTTGTCCTGCTGATCGTGCCGGTGGTGATCGTGCCGATCCTGACGCTCGGGCGGCGGCTGCGGGTGCTGAGCCGGGAGAACCAGGACTGGATCGCGCAGTCCTCCGGCAACGCGTCGGAGGCGCTGCTGTCGGTGCAGACGGTGCAGGCCTTCAGCCATGAGGACCGGTCTCGGGCGCAGTTCGACGAGGTGACGGAGGAAAGCTATGGCTCCGCCCTGCGCCGGATCACGGCGCGGGCGGTGATGACGGTGATCGTGATCTTCCTGATCTTCACCGGGATTGTCGGGGTCCTCTGGATCGGCGCGCATGATGTCCGCCAGGGCGAGATGACGACCGGGGCGCTGGTGCAGTTCGTGATCTATTCGGTCATGGTCGCGGGCTCCGTCGCGGCTCTGTCGGAGATCTGGGGCGAGTTGCAACGCGCCGCCGGGGCGACGGAACGGCTGGTCGAATTGCTGGGGGTCAAGGATGCGGTGACGGATCCGGAGGTGCCCGGTGACCTGCCGGAGCCGATCCGGGGCGAGATCACTTTTGACGGGGTGACCTTCCACTATCCCTCGCGGCCCGGGGTGGCGGCGCTGGATGATGTCACGCTCACCGTGAAGCCGGGCGAGACGGTGGCGCTGGTCGGGCCGTCGGGCGCGGGCAAGACGACGGTGATCCAGATGATCCTGCGCTTCTACGATCCGGAGACGGGGGTGGTGCGGCTGGACGGGGCCGATCTGCGCGGGCTGGCGCGCAAATCCTTCCGCCGGGCGGTGGCGCTGGTGCCGCAGGACCCGGTGATCTTTGCCGCGACGGCGCGGGACAATATCCGTTTCGGCTGGCCCGATGCCTCCGATGCGGAGGTGGAGGCCGCGGCCCGGGCGGCGGCGGCGCATGAGTTCATCATGGCCCTGCCGGATGGCTATGACAGCCCGCTTGGCGAACGCGGGGTGATGTTGTCGGGCGGGCAGAAACAGCGCATCGCGATTGCCCGCGCGATCCTGCGGGATGCGCCGGTGCTGCTGCTGGACGAGGCGACCTCGGCCCTGGATGCGGAGAGCGAGCGGCTGGTCCAGCAGGCGGTGGAAACGGTCGCGGAGGGGCGGACAACCATCGTCATCGCGCACCGCCTGTCCACGGTGAAAAAGGCCGATCGTATCGTCGTGATGGAAAAGGGCCGGATCGTCGCCGAGGGGCGACATGATGAACTGGTGGCGCAAGACGGGCTTTACGCCCGGCTGGCGAGGCTGCAATTTACCGAAGGCGGCGCGGGGGGGCAAAGCGGCTCCTGACTGGTTTCGGGGGCCGCCGCTGGCGACGGAAGCGCGGAAGCGATCCTCCCTCCAATACCGGGGGGGCCGGGGCGGCCCATTGCTTTCCGGGTCACGGCGGGCAAATTCTTTGCGTCAAAAGGGCTTGAACGTGCCGTCAACCTTGCGTTGCAGGCGATTGTCGCACATGGTCTTGCAACATCGGTGCGCCGATGCAGGCAACGGGAGGATAGCCTATGGGAATGACGTCGCTGGCCGACAATCTGGCCATTCAGAATGCCATGCCGTGGGAGGACCGCGATCTGCCGGTCACGGTCTATGACATGCTGGCGAGAACCACGGCGAAGTTTCCCTCGCACAACGCGATCTCGTTTCAGCTGACCTCGGGGCCGACCGACAAGGCGGAAACGCTGACCTGGCAGCAGTTGCACGATCAGACCTGTCAGGCGGCGAACCTGTTCCGCTCGCTCGGGGTGGAAGAGGGGGATGTGGTCGCGCTGATCCTTCCCAACTGCAATGAAACGGCGATTGCCATTCTGGGCGGCATGGTCGCGGGCATCGTGAACCCGATCAACCCGCTGCTGGATGCTGAACAAATCTCGGCGATCCTGCGCGAAACCAATGCCAAGGTGGTGGTGACGCTGAAAAGCTTCCCGCAGTCCGACGTGGCACAGAAGACCGCCAAGGCGGTGGATTTCGCGCCGAACGTCAAGACGTTGCTGGAAATCGACCTGAACCGCTATCTGTCCCCGCCGAAAAGCTGGATCGTGCCGCTGGTGCGGCCGAAAAACCCGGTGGAGCACGACGCGCGGGTCAAGAATTTCAACGCGGAGATGGCCAAGCAGCCCAAGACGCTGACCTTCGAGGACCGCAAGGAAGACCGCGTCGCGGCCTATTTCCACACCGGCGGCACCACGGGGATGCCCAAGGTCGCGCAGCACAAGAATTCCGGCATCATCTACAACGGCTGGATCGGGCATGAGCTGCTCTATACCGAAGAGGACAATGTGATCTGTCCGTTGCCGCTCTTCCACGTCTTCGCCTGCCATGTGATCTTCATGTCGATGGTGAAATCCGGGGCGCATGTGGTTTTCCCGACGCCCTCGGGCTATCGCGGGGACGGGGTGTTCGACAACTTCTGGAAGCTCTGCGAGCGCTGGAAGATCACCTTCATCATCACCGTGCCGACCGCGATTTCCGCGATGATGCAGCGCCCGGTGGATGCGGATATCTCAACCGTGAAGACCTCCTTCTCCGGCTCCGCACCTCTGCCGCAGGAGCTGTTCAACCGGTTCGAGAAGGCAACCGGCGTGACCATCGTGGAGGGCTACGGCCTGACCGAGGCGACCTGCCTTGTCTCCTGCAACCCGGTGGACGGGACCAAAAAAATCGGGTCCGTCGGCATTCCCTTCCCCTACACGGACGTGCGGATTCTGGAAACGGACGAAGATGGCAAGGTGCGGGAATGTGCCACCGACGAGGTGGGGGAAATCTGTGTCTCCAACCCCGGTGTCTTCGAAAACGCGACTTATACCGAAGAGGCGAAGAACCGCGACCTCTACCATGCGCTGCCGGGCAGCAACCGGCAGTATTTGCGCACGGGCGACCTTGGTCGGTTTGATGCGGATGGGTATCTCTACATCACCGGGCGGGCCAAGGATCTGATCATCCGGGGTGGTCACAACATCGACCCGGCGGAGATTGAAGAGGCGCTGCTGCGTCATGATGCCGTGGCCTTTGCCGGTGCGATCGGGCAGCCCGATGCGCATTCGGGCGAGATGCCCTGCGCCTATGTCGAACTGGTCTCCGGGGCCAGCGTGACGCCGGAAGAGTTGAAGGATTTTGCCGAGAAGCACATCCACGAACGCGCGGCCTTCCCGAAATATGTCGAGGTGATGGACGAACTGCCCAAGACCGCTGTTGGCAAGGTCTTCAAGCCGGATCTGCGCAAGAGCGCGATCAAGCGGGTCTACAATGCCGCGCTCGCCGAAGCGATGGTGGAGGCCGAGGTCGTCGATGTGGTCGACGACAAGAAGCTGGGCCTGACCGCCAAGGTCAGGAAGACCGGTGAGGTGGACGAGATGGCCATCACCGCCCTTCTGGGCAAGTTCACCCGGCCCTGGCAATGGGCGGAGTGATCCGGGATTAGGCCGGGATCAAAAGGGGCGGCGGGTCAATCCGCCGCCGCGAAATGGGCCATCTGGTCATCATGGGCCGCCTGGAATGCCGGGCGGCCTTTGGCTTTCTCGACATAGGCGCGGCAGGCGGGAAAGTCGGCGAGGGCGTCGAACCTGTCCGCCAGCCGCAGAACATCCGACATCAGAATGTCGGCCACGGTAAACTGGCCGGTCAGCCAGCCGCCATGTGCCAGCACCTGTTCCATGTGGGTCAGTCGCCCGGTCAGGAACTGTTCCAGCATGGCGCGGCCCGGGGTGTCCTCTTTGTCGCCGACGAAGCGATAGAGGGTCCAGGGCAGCACGGCCATTTCGACCGAATTCAGCGCGGCCAGGACCCATTGCGTGACCGCGTCGCGGCCCGCCTGATCCTCGGGCATCAGGGCGGTACTCTTGCGACCGAGGTAAAGCAGGATCGCGCCGCTTTCGAAGATGGGCCGTCCCGCATCCTCGATCCAGGGGACCTGGTCAAAGGGGTGGGCCTCAAAGGCGGGGTCTGTCCTGTCGCGGAATGGGACGGAGGCCACGGTATATGGTAGGTTGGCTTCATTGAGGGCCCATCTGATCCGCAGGTCGCGCACATACCCGCGCGGCAGATCGGGGACCCAGTCGAAGGTAACAAGGGTCAAATCGGTCATGGGGCCTGCTTAGCCCGAAATGAGATATTTAGCAAATATGTTAAATTGACGTGGCGCTCTTTTGCCGGGGGGCTTGATCGGGACGGGTCTTCACGCTCCTATGGTTTACGCGCACGTCACGTATCGGAGGGAGGTCGAGCCATGGATAATGTCATCGCACAATTGTCGGAAAGCCAGGCGGAAGCGCTGGCCGCGCCTTTGGCGGAGTTCACGGCGGCCCGGGCCTCCCTGTTTGCCACCGGCGCAGAACTCCCGTTCTTTGAGCGGCTGCGCAACGAGGACCCGGTGCACTGGTGCGAGACCGGCAATTACGAACCGCATTGGTCTATCACCCGCTACGAGGATATCGCGGCCGTGGACCTTGATCACAAACGGTTTTCCTCGGCCGAGGCGATCACGCTGCGCACGGCGGAGGCGATCGAGTTCAACCGATACCAATCCAACGACGGGGCCGGTTTCATCACCATGGATCAGCCCGATCACGGCCCGCAGCGCAAGGCCGTGGGGCCGGTCGTTCAGCCGCCGAACCTGAAAAAACTGTCCGTTCTGCTACGCGAGCGGGCGGGCAAATTGCTGGACAGCCTTCCGGTCGGTGAGCCCTTCGACTGGGTCGATCTGGTCAGCAAGGAATTCACGGCGATGACGCTGGCCACGCTCTTCAACTACCCGTTCGAAGACCGTCGGCAGCTGACCCATTGGTCCGACATGATCACCGGCTCGCCCGGCAATGGCCCGGTCAAAAGCTGGGAGCACAAGAAGGAGGAGATGGACGCCTGTTTCGCCGCCTTCGACGCGCTCTGGCGCGAGCGGGAGACGCGGGAGGACGGGTTCGACCTGATCTCGCTTCTGGCGCAGGGGGAGGAAACCTCCTCCATGCCGCGTCATATCTTCTACGGCAATGTCATCCTGCTGATCGTCGGCGGCAATGACACGACGCGCAACACGCTGTCGGGGTCGGTCTATGCGCTGAACCAGAATCCGGATCAGTATGACCTTCTGCGCGGTGATCATGGTCTGGTGCCGGGGATGGTGTCGGAAACCATCCGTTGGCAGACGCCGCTGGCCCATATGGCGCGGACGGCGAAAGAGGACGTGGAACTGCGCGACAAGGTGATCCGCAAGGGAGACCGGGTGGCAATGTGGTATCTGTCGGGCAACCGGGACGAGCGGCATTTCGAGAACCCGAACGCCTATGACATCACGCGCAAGAACGTGCGGTCGCATCTCAGCTTCGGCTTCGGCATCCACCGGTGCTTCGGCAACCGTGTGGCGGAGATGCAGCTGCAGATCCTGTGGGAGGAAATCCTGCAGCGCTTCCCGGTGATCGAGGTGCTGGAGGAGCCCAAGCGAACCTTCTCCGTCTTTGTGCGTGGGTACGAAAACCTGATGGTGCGGATACCGCGAAAAATCTGATCGTTCCGGCTATTGATCGTTTGGTCAAAAACGGGGCTATCTGCTACTTAAATAGGCAGCGCATCCTCTTTAGGCGATGAAGGGGCGGGGCGCGTGGTGATCCACGTTCCCCAACCCCCATGAGTCAGCGCAAATATACGCGGTTCAAAGACAGGAGAGAGAATTGTTCAACAGACTGATGTCCGCAGCCTTTGCTGCCTCCGTTTCGGTCATGGGGATGGCCGGGGCGGCCGCCGCCGAGACCGATATGCCCTTCGCGCTGGATTGGAAGTTCGAAGGCCCCGCCGCCCCCTATTTCACGGCCATTGACGAAGGGTTCTTCGCCGCCGAGGGCCTGACGGTCGAAATTTCCGAGGGCAAGGGCTCGCTCGACGCCATTCCCAAGGTCGCGACAGGTGCCTATCCGATCGGCTTTGCCGATATCAACAGCCTGATGCGCTTCCTCGACCAGAACCCCGATGCGCCGGTGACGGCCGTCATGATGGTCTATGACAAGCCGCCCTTCGCCGTCGTGGGCCGCAAGTCGCTTGGCGTCGAAGCACCGAAGGACTTGGAAGGCAAGGTGCTGGGCGCCCCGCCGCCGGATGGGGCCTGGGCGCAGTTCCCGATCTTTGCCGCCGAGAACGACCTGGATGTCGGCGCGATCACGGTGGAGCCGGTCGGCTTCCCGACGCGCGAGCCGATGCTGGCCGAGGGCAAGGTGGCGGCCGTGACCGGCTTCTCCTTCTCCTCCACGCTGAATCTCAAGCGGCTCGGCGTGCCGATGGAAGATCAGAGCGTGATCCTGATGGCCGACCATGGCGTCGACCTCTATGGCAACGCGATCATCGTCAACACCGACTTCGCCGAAGCCAACCCCGAGGCGGTCACCGGCTTCCTCAAGGCCGTCGCCATGGGCTGGAAATCCGCCATTGCCGATCCGGCCAAGGCGGTGGATGCGCTGATCAAGCGGAACCCGGCGGCGGATGCCGGGCTGGAGACAGAGCGTCTGCAAATGTCCATCGACGCCAATGTGCTGACCGATTACGTCGCCGAGAACGGCATGGGCGGGATCGACGCGGACCGGATGGCTTCGGCCATCGAACAGACCAAATCGGTCTACGAGTTCCAGTCGGAACCGGATGCCTCCAAATACTTCGACAGCAGCTATCTGCCGGATGCCGGCAGCCGGATGCTGAAGTAAGGGCAGGGGGGCGGCGCCAGGGTGCCGCCCCCGTTTCATCATGACGAACCTCATCGAGATCAAGGGCGTGACCCACGCCTACAAGACCCCGAACGGCCCGCTGCCGGTTCTGGACAATCTGAACATCGACGTGCCCGAAGGCGAGTTTGCCGCCGTGGTCGGCCCCTCGGGTTGTGGCAAATCCACCCTGACGCGGCTGGTGGCGGGGCTGATGAAGCCCGACACCGGCGAGGTCTGGCTGCATGGCGAGCTGGTCAAATCCCCGCGCAAAACCGTGGGCATGGCCTTTCAGAACCCGGTGCTGCTGGAATGGCGAACGATCCTCGACAACGTGATCCTGCCGCTGGAAATCGTCGCGCCCTCGATGCCACGCGGGGACCGGACGGCCCGGGCCATGGAGCTGCTGAAGCTGGTCGGTCTGGATGGGTTCGAGAACAAGCGGCCGTCGGAGCTGTCGGGCGGTATGCGCCAGCGTGCCTCGCTCTGCCGGTCGATCGTGCACAAGCCGGATGTGCTGATCATGGATGAACCCTTTGGCGCGCTGGATGCCTTCACGCGCGAGGATCTGTGGCAGACCATGCACGCCCTGCGCGCGCAGGAGCCGTTTACCGCGGTGCTGATCACCCATGACCTGCGCGAAAGCGTCTATCTGGGCGACCAGGTGATCGTGCTGTCGGGCCGCCCGGCCACAACGCAATATGTGCTGGATGTGAAGTATCCCGGCGACGGCGGGCTGCGGCAGCTGGAAGGGCTCTATACCCCCGAATGCGCCGAGATGCTGGCCGTGCTGCGCGAACAGATCCAGATCGCTCAGGGGCGGCAACCGGCGGAGGCGCAGTGATGCAGAACCTGCAGAAAATCGGGGTGCCGATCCTGGCCATCGCGGCCTTCGTCGCCTTCTGGGAGTTCATCGTCTGGGTGAACGGCTGGCCGGATTACGTCATGGCCTCACCCTCGGACCTGCCGCAGGCCTATACCCGGTTCTGGGGGCTGTTCCTCGAAGGGAGCTGGCAAACCCTCTGGCGCACGGTGGCGGGGCTGTTGCTGGCGGTGATCTTTGGCACGCTTCTGGGCATGATCATGGGCTTCAGCCGGATCGCACGAGATGCGCTTTATCCGCTGCTGGTCGGCTTCAACGCCATCCCTAAGGCGACCCTGGTGCCGGTGCTGGCGCTACTCTTCATCGGGCAGCACAATTTCAACACGGTGCTGATGGCCTTTCTGATCTCCTTCTTCCCGATCGCGGTGTCGGTCGGGATCGGGCTGTCGACGCTGGAGCCGGAATACCGCGACATCCTGCGCTCCCTCGGCGCGTCGCGGGTGACGATCTTCCGCAAGATCGCCCTGCCAAAGACCCTGCCGGAATTCTTCGGAGCGCTGAAGGTCTCGGTCACACTTGCCTTTATCGGTACGAACCTGGTCGAAATTATCTCGCCCCACGGGCGGGGGCTGGGGGCGCTGTTCCTGTCGGGTCAGACGAACTCCAACTACCCGCTGATGTTCGCGGTGCTGATCGCGCTGGCGGTGCTGGGGATCGTTCTCTACTACGCCGTGGTTGCGCTGGAGAAGATCTTTGCCGGATGGGCGGAGCGGCCGCAGGGGTAACGGGGCCGATGCCTCCGGCGGGAGTATTTCTGGTAAGGTGAAGGGGCTGGCGGGAGCTGGCCCTTTTTCGTTCCGGGCGTTCCTGGGGTAAATGTTTTGGCGCGGGAACTCAGTGGTTCTGCGAACCACGTGCCGCTGGACGTTGCGCTGTCGTTGATGTCGTTCGCTTTTTGCCTTTGGCAAAAAGAGATGGTGCTGCTGGAGAGAATTGAACTCTCGACCTCTCCCTTACCAAGGGAGTGCTCTACCTCTGAGCTACAGCAGCCCGTTTGACCGGAGGCGTCCGGGCCGTGGCGGGTGATTAGTGGGTATCGCGACCTGATGCAAGCGCAATCTGGACGCTTTTTCCGGACTGATTTACACAGGGGCCATGAGTGAGAAAAACACCCCCTCCAAAGCCGGTGCCAAGCCTGCTGCAAGCCGCGATGACAGGCTGAAAGCGGCGCTCAAGGCGAACCTGGCGCGGCGCAAGGCGCAGGCGAAAGCCCGGGCCGCCGGGAGCGAGGGGAAAGCAGATAAATAGCGGCCCTGACGGGGCGGCGAGGCGAAAGGCAGTCACATGGATCAGATCATCGTCACGGGCAACGGCCCGCTCAACGGCGCCATTCCCATTGCGGGGGCGAAGAATGCCTGCCTCACGCTGATGCCGGCGACCTTGTTATCGGAAGAGCCGTTGACGCTGACCAATGCGCCGCGCCTGTCGGATATCCGCACCATGTCGACGCTGCTGCAGTCGCTTGGGGCGGAGGTGACGGCGCTGAACGATGGGCGGGTGCTGGCGATGTCGTCGCATGGGATCGACAACCACAAGGCCGATTATGACATCGTACGAAAGATGCGGGCCTCGATCCTTGTACTGGGGCCGATGCTGGCGCGGTTCGGTCATGCGGTGGTGTCGCTGCCCGGCGGCTGTGCCATCGGTGCGCGGCCGGTGGATCTGCATCTCAAGGCGCTGGAGGCCCTGGGGGCGGAGCTGGAGCTGAAGGAAGGCTACGTCCACGCCAAGGCCCCCGGCGGTCTGAAGGGTGGGGTGGTCGAGTTCCCCTTTGTCTCGGTCGGGGCGACGGAGAACGCGCTGATGGCGGCGACGCTGGCCAAAGGGACCACGGTCATCAAGAATGCCGCGCGGGAGCCGGAAATCGTCGACCTGGCGGATTGCCTGCGCCGCATGGGCGCGCAGATCGAGGGCGACGGCACGTCGGAGATCACGGTGCAGGGCGTCGACCGCCTGGGCGGGGCGACCCATCCGGTGGTGACCGATCGGATCGAGCTGGGGACATATATGCTGGCCCCGGCGATCTGTGGTGGTGAGGTGGAATGCCTCGGCGGCCGGATGGATCTGGTGGCGGCCTTTGCCGAGAAGCTGGACGCGGCGGATGTCGAGGTGACCGAAACGCCCGGGGGGCTGAAGGTGAAGCGTCGGGGCGACCGGGTGCGGGCGGTGGATGTCACGACGGAGCCGTTCCCGGGCTTTCCGACCGACCTGCAGGCGCAGATGATGGCGCTGCTGTGTACGGCGGACGGGGTGTCGGTGCTGGAAGAAAAGATATTCGAGAACCGGTTCATGCATGCGCCGGAACTGATCCGGATGGGCGCGCAGATCGACGTTCATGGCGGAACGGCGACGGTGACCGGTGTCGGGCGGCTCAAGGGCGCGCCGGTGATGGCAACGGACCTGCGGGCCTCGGTCAGCCTGATCCTGGCCGGGCTGGCGGCGGAGGGAGAGACGGTGGTGAGCCGTGTCTATCACCTGGACCGTGGGTATGAGCGCGTGGAAGAGAAACTCTCGGCCTGCGGGGCCAAGATCGAACGGGTGACCGGGGCATGAGCGACGCCAGATTTGACGACGGGCGCGAGGCGCCCCTGAACCTCGGGGCCGAGGATGCGGAGGATCTGACGGTCCTCTCGGCGCTGGCGCAGGACGCGGTCTTTGGTGTCGGCGATATGAGCTGGGAGCGGGGGGCGCGGCGGTTCTCGATCCTGCTGAACCGGTTCAGATGGGAAGATGCGGGGGCCGAGCGCCACGGGCCGGAGCGGGTGCGCGCGATCCTGGCAATCGAGAATGTGGTGTCCGTGGCCAGCCTGGGCCTGGACCGTTCGGACAAGGATCTGGTTCTGTCGCTGCTGTCGGTGAGTTTCGAGGCGGCGGAGGAGGCCCCGGGCGGGGCGGTGCTGCTGACCCTTGCGGGGGATGGCGCGATCCGGATCACGGTGGAGGCGCCGCAAGCGCGGTTGCGCGATGTGACCCGGCCCTATGGGGCCGTGTCGGGGCGGACGCCGCAGCACGATTGAGCTGGAAACACCTTTGGAATCGTACCGGCATTCCGCTTTGCGGGACGCCCACGGGCCGACTCGGCCTGGCAAGATTTCGGATTCCAATATCGGGTATGGTGCTATTCTGCTGCGTATGCATTCAGTTTACGCTGCGTTGCAGCGGGATTTCCGGGCCTTCCGTCATGCGGAATGGTAGGGGGCTGAGGGTCCGTTCCGATCAAATGTGATCTCTTTAAGGTCATATAAAATAACGACTTTGTGCAATTCTCCTGAATGTCCGCACAGCGCAATATAGTTCCGCAGTTTAGCAGGCCAAAAGCTGACACTGTCATGCAAATCCCCGCAAAAAGGGAAAAATTTGAAGATAGGGTATTCACAGGGGGGCAAATCACGATCAATATTCCTTCAACCGCCTGGAGAGCGGTTCGAGAAAATCTCAGGGAGGAATTCAGGATGCGGACCACCCGTCTGCCTTTTAAACTTGCCGCGACGACGGCGCTCGCCATGCTGGCGGGGACGGCGGCTTTTGCCGAGTCCCATGGAATGGCCAAGAAGGGCGGTGAACTGACCGTCGCTATCGAAACCGATGTGCGGGGCTTCGACACCGTCAAGGGCGGCGTGCTTGGCCAGACCGGTGAAATCGTGATGCGCTCCATGCAGGAGCCGCTGCTCGACTACAATCCGGACACCGGCGAGTTCGAGCCGCTGCTGGCGACAGAGTGGTCGGTCGATGACAGCCAGACCGTCTGGACGCTGAAGCTGCGCGAAGGCGTGAAGTTCCATGACGGCAGCGATTTCGATGCCGAAGACGTGGCCGCGCATTACAATCGTATCCTCGATCCCGAGATGAAGTCCGCCTCGCGGTCCTTCATCGCGTCCATCGAGAAGGTCGTCGCCGTCGACCCGCTGACCGTCGAATTCCATCTGGCGCATCCGTGGATGGCGCTGCTGCCCTATCTGGCCACGACCTCCATGTCCGGGCCGATCCCGGCGAAAGAGGCGGTCGAGGCGGATACGCAGAACCGCAGCCCCGTCGGCACCGGGCCGTTCAAGTTCGTCGAATGGGCCTCGGGCGACCGGATCATCGTCGAACGCAACCCGGATTACTGGAACGCGGACGAGATCAACCTCGACAAGATCACATTCCGCATCCTGCCGGACACCCAGACCCGTTTCGCATCGCTGCGTTCCGGTGAAGTGGACGTGATGTGGACGGACCGCGGCCCGTCGATCGTCGAGGCGCAGAAGGATGACAAGCTTGTCACCCTGACCACGGTCGGGGCAGGGGCGGCGATCAACCTGCTGAACGGTCGCAAGGAACCGCTGTCGAACGCGAACCTGCGCAAGGCACTGGCCCATGCGTGGAACCAGGATGCTCTGGTGAAGATCTCCTGGCAGAACACGCGTCCGGCGGTGACCCATCCGCTTGGTCCGATCAAGGATTGCGGTGACGCGAACTACCGCGAGTTCAACATTGAAAAAGCCAAGGAGTATCTTGAGGCCTACAAGGCCGAGACAGGCGCGACGGAGATCCCGACGCTGACCATGATCCACACTACCACCCCGCGCGGGCGTGAACTGGGCGAGATCTATCAGCAGACCGCAAAAGCGGCCGGTATCAATATCGAACTGGCACCGGTGGACCAGTCCACCCTGGTGGCGCGCACCTTCAAGGGTGAGTTCGACATCACCGGCTGGCGGATCGCTGACGGGGCCGACATGGGTCCGCAGCTTTTTGCCTATGTCACGCCGGGAAGCTCCTACAACCTGACCGGGTTCGACAATCCGGAACTGGCGGAGCTGGCCAAGAAGATGCGTGTTGCGACCTCGATGGAGGATCGTCTGAACATGCAGTGTGAAATGGTCTCGATGATGAACGACGATGGCGGCGTCCTCTATCGTGGCGGCGGGCAGTACTACGCCTTTACCACGCCGCGTGTGAAAGGTGTCCCGGCACCTTACCGCGGTGCCGTGGACGTGACCCGCGCCTGGATCGACGAACAGTCCTGATCCAGCGGACATCGCCCCGCCGGTGCATGAGGGTGCATCGGCGGGGCTTCTGACTTCTGGCGGGCACACTCACTGTCCGCAACCGGGGATCGCAATGCGCTATCTACTTTACAGGCTCAGGCGTCTGGCCATCGTGCTCGGGGTCGTGACGTTTATTACCTTCCTGCTCGTCAATGTTTTGCCGGGCGATGTGGCTTATGAAATGGCGGGCATGGACTCGTCGGAAGAGCAGGTTCAGGCCATCCGGGAAGACCTCGGCCTCGACCGACCCGTGGTGCTGCGGTACTTCGAATGGGTTGGCGGGGTCTTTGTCGGCGACTGGGGCCGGTCCTTCATCAGCGACGAAGACGTCTGGGAGGCCGTGACCGACCGTTTCCCGGTGTCCTTCGAACTGATGCTGCTGGCACAACTCATCGCGCTTTGCCTCGCGATCCCGGCGGGGGTGATATCGGCCTTCCGGCCAAACGGGCGGGCGGATCAGATCATCGGGTCCCTGGCTTTTGCTTCGGTCTCCATGCCGTCCTTCATGACGGCGATCCTGCTGATCTTTGTCATGGCGCTTGGCCTCGGCTGGCTGCCGGCGACGGGATATGAACCCCTGTCAGAAGGGCTCTGGGCCAATCTCAAACCGATGATCCTGCCGGCGCTGTCGCTGGCCCTCGTCGAATGGACCATCCTGATGCGAACACTGCGGGCCGAGATGATTTCGGTCCTGCAGGAAAACTACATCGCGCTGGCCCGGGCCAAGGGCATGTCGAACCTGCGCATCCTGATCGTGCATGCGCTGCGGCCCTCGTCCTTTTCGATGATCACGCTGCTTGGCCTTCAGGTCGCGCGCCTTCTGGGCGGCACGATCATCATCGAGCAGATCTTCGGTATTCCCGGTGTCGGACGGCTGTTGATCCACGCGGTCTACACCCGCGACTTCATCGTCATCCAGGGCTGCGTGACCTTCTTTGCGCTGGCCTTCGTGACCGCCAACTTCCTGGTCGATATCGCCTATGCCTACCTCGACCCGCGTGTGAGAACAGGAGGCGCCCATGGCTGACGTGACCTCTTCGGGACAGCGGTCGGAGAAGGGCGACAAGCCCGAGATCGACCGCAATGCGCTGGCCATTGCGCTGCACAAGAAATCGCGTCGCTTCGGGGCTTATTTCTGGGTGCCCATGGTCTGGCTGATCATCGTGGCCATCGCCTGTATCTTCGCGCCGCTCTGGGGGCTGCCACCGGCGGACGAAATCGACTGGGCCTATATCCAGTCGCCCCCGGTGGAGGGGCATCCCCTGGGCACCGACAACCTGGGCCGTGACCTGCTGAGCCGGATCATCTACGGCGGCCGCGTGTCGCTGACCGTGGGCTTTGCCGCCCCCTTCATCGGGGTCGGTCTGGGGATGATCCTGGGCATGATCGCGGGCTATTACCGCGGTTGGGCGGACGAGGTGATCGGCATCCTGATCGATGCCTGGCTGGCTATCCCGGGCCTCGTCATCCTGCTCCTATTCTCGGTCGTTTTCGGCGGCTCGCTTTTCATGGTCTGCGTCTCGCTCGGGCTGCTCTTTATTCCGACGGCGGCGCGGATCACCCGGGCGGCAACGCTGAACTATGCCGGGCGGGAGTTCGTGCTGGCGGCCAAGGCCATGGGCGCGTCCGATTTCCGCATCCTGCGCAAGGAGGTCTTTCCGAACATCATCTGGCCGCTCATCGCCTTCATCCTGATCGACATCCCGATCGCCATCGTGATCGAAGGCTCGCTGTCGTTCCTCGGTCTGTCGGTCAAGGCGCCGACGCCTAGCTGGGGCGGGATCATCGCGGAGGGGCGGGAGGTCCTGTCGACCATGCCGCATATCGCGATGTATCCGACCATCGTCATGTTCATGACGGTGCTCAGCTTCAACCTTGTCGGCGATGCGATCCGCCGCCGTCTCGCGGATGTCCGCGAAGGCGCGATCTGAGGGAGGGTCAGATGGGAGAAATCATTCTCGACGTGCGCAACCAGAAGACCGCCTTCTTCACAGGACGCGGCATGGCGCAGGCGGTGGATGGCGTGAGCTTCACGCTGGAACGGGGCAAGACGCTTGGCGTCGTGGGCGAATCCGGGTCGGGCAAATCCGTCCTGTCCCGCTCGATCATGCGGCTCCTGCCGGGCAATGCCGTGGTGCCGGAGGAGAGCAAGGTGATCCTCAACGGCCGCGACCTGACCCGGATGTCGGAAAAGGAGTTGCGGCGGCTGCGCGGGCCGGAGGTGGCGATCATCTTTCAGGACCCGATGACCTCGCTCAACCCGGTGCTGACGATCGGCAAGCAGATCATGGAAGTGCTCATGTTCCACATGGGCATGAAGCGCGGCCCGGCGCGGGCAAAGGCGGTGGAGCTGCTGACCGCCGTTGGCCTGCCGCAGCCGGATGTGCGGGTGGACCAGTATCCGCACCAGCTGTCGGGCGGCATGCGCCAGCGCGTGGCCATCGCCATCGCCATCGCCTGCGAGCCCGACCTGCTGATCGCGGATGAACCGACCACGGCGCTGGATGTGACGGTGCAGGCGGAGATCCTGGACCTGCTCGGCCGGATGGTGCGCGAGCGGAACATGGCCATGATCCTGATCACCCACGACATGGGCGTGGTGGCGGGGCGCTGTGACGATGTGGCCGTGATGTATGCGGGCCGGATCGTTGAAAAGGCGCCGGTGCGCGATCTCTTCCACAAGACGCGGATGCCCTATACCGCCGCGCTGCTGTCTTCGATCCCCAAGATCACCGACCCGCCGCACCGCAAGCTCGACGCGATCGAGGGGCGGCCGCCGGACATCATCAACCCGCCGCCGGGCTGCCCCTTTGCGCCGCGCTGCAAATATGCGGAGGCCGCCTGCGATGCGGGCAAACCGATGCTCGAAGGCAGCGAGCATCATCAATGGGCCTGTATCAAGCCCCTGGGCGAGGAGGTCGCGGCATGAACGTGCAGGCCCCGGACAACTTCCTGTCCATCGAAGAGCTGACCGTCGAATACCCGCTGCGGGGCGGCAAGAAGGTCCATGCGGTGACCCAGTTCACCGCCCATGTGCGCAAGGGCGAAACCCTGGGTCTCGTCGGGGAATCCGGCTGCGGCAAATCCTCGGCCGCGCGGGCGGTGATGCAGCTGCCGCGCCCGACAGGTGGCAAGGTCTACCTGGATGGGGAGGAGTTGACCGGATTGCGGGGCAAGTCCCTGCAGAAGGCGCGGCGGCGGTTCCAGATGATCTTTCAGGATCCGATCGCCTCGCTCAATCCGCGCATGACCATCCGCGAGATCGTCTCCGCCCCGCTGGAAATCGCCGGGATCGGGACCAAGGCCGAGCGCGAGGCGCGGGTGGCGGAGATGCTGGAGACGGTCGGGATCAACGCCGAACAGGCGATGGACCGACGCCCGCACGAATTCTCCGGCGGGCAATGCCAGCGGATCTCCATCGCGCGGGCGCTGGTCTTGCAGCCTGATCTTCTGGTCTGTGACGAGGCGGTCTCGGCTCTGGATGTCTCGGTCCAGGCTCAGGTTCTCAACCTTCTGGAAAAGCTCAAGAAAGAGCTTGGGCTGACGATGCTGTTCATCAGCCATGATCTGGCCGTGGTGAAACATGTCTCCGACCGGGTGGCGGTCATGTATCTGGGGCGGTTGTGCGAGTTGGCGGATGCGGAGACGATATATCGCAACCCGGTGCATCCCTATACCCGCACGCTGCTCTCGGCGGTGCCGGAACCTGATCCCGATGCCCCCGCGCATCACATGGACCTGGTCCCGGGGGAGTTGCCCTCGCCGGTGAACCCGCCTTCGGGCTGCCCGTTCCGCACCCGCTGCCCTCGGGCGAGCGAGATCTGCGCGCAGGAGATGCCGGACCTTCGGCCCGCCGCCGCCGGGCAGGTTGTGGCCTGTCATCATCCGCATCTAGAGGAGGCCTGAGGGCCTCTTCTTTTTGCCGCAAATATCCTCGCCGAAGGCCATCGCGGGCCTGCCCGCGATCCTGTGTCGGGGTTTTTGCAGGTGCAGAATGGCCTTGCATTCCTGACGATTTGGCGGGACCTATCGGGGAGCCAGATCAAAGAGACCAAGATGACCGACACAGCAGAAACCCAGCATCCGATGCCAGACCAGCTTGTCCAGATCCTCAATGTCGAGCGGATCGAGGACAATTTCTTCCGCGGGATCGAGACCCCGAATGGCGAGGGGCGGATGTTCGGCGGGCAGGTGCTGGGCCAGGCGCTGATGTCGGCGATCCAGACGGTCGACGGGGGCAAGGTCAACCATTCGCTGCACGCCTATTTCATGCGCCCGGGCGATGCGACCAAGCCGGTGCTCTACCGGGTAGAGCGGGACATGGATGGCAATTCCTTTGCCACCCGCCGGGTCATCGCGATCCAGAACGGACAACCGATCCTCAACCTCGCGGCCTCCTTCCAGGTGCAGGAAGAGGGGTTCAGCCATGCGACCGAAATGCCCGCCGATGTGCCCATGCCCGAGGACTGCATGAGCGAAAAGGAGATGGTCGAGACCTATGAGGGGGAGCTGCCGGACAGCTTCCGCCGCTTCATGCGCTGGAACCGCCCGGTGGAAATGCGCCCCTGCCAGCCGTTGCCGCCCTTCATCGACACGCCGGTGAAGGGAGAAACCTACCGCTGGATCAAGACCAAGGCGCCGCTGCCCGATGATCCGAACCTGCATCGCGGGGCGCTGGTCTATGCCTCGGACATGGGGTTGATCGGGGCGGCGCTGGCGGTGCATGGGATCAACTTCCACACGGTCGGGATGCGCGTTGCCTCGCTGGACCATTCGATGTGGATCCACGGTGACTTCCGCGTGGATGACTGGCTGCTCTTCTGCATGGAAAGCCCATGGACCGGGGGCGGCCGCGGTTTGACGCGCGGGCGGTTCTTTACCCGCGACGGACGGCTGGTGGCGACCCTGGCACAGGAAGGCATGACGCGGCAGAAACTGCCGAAGTGATGTGGTGGGGTGAAACCCCACCCTACAGCCACGTGACAATATTTGTAGGGCGGGGTTTCACCCCGCCTTTTGCGTCTCTGCGCTTTGGAGCGCGGTGATCACCCCGCCCGATTCACCGCGCGGTCGATCCCGTCCAGCACCTGTTCGTAAACCTCGCGCGGGAAGTTGTGGCCCATGCCCTCGATCTCGATCAGCTCGGCGGTCGGGCAGTTGGCGGCGGTGTCGCGCCCGCCCTCGACCGGGACCAGCGGGTCGGCGACGCCGTGGATGACCGAGACGGGCATGGTCAGTTTCTGCAGTTCCGCCCGGCGGTCGCGGGTGGCGAGGATCGCGGCATACTGGCGGGAGAAGCCCGTGGGGTGGATCGACCGGTCGAGGTCGGCCTCGGCATGGGCGCGCAGCTCCTCCTCCGGGATCGGATAGGCGGGGGAGCCGATGACCCTGTCGGTCTCGATCCGCGACTGGATGGCGCGTTCGCGGTCGACCAGCGCATCAGGGCGGGGCCGGGTGAGGGCGGCCATGGCGGCATCGGTGGCGCGGGGCAGGTCGGGGTTGCCGGTGTTCGACATGACGGAGGTCATCGACAGGACCTTGTCGGGGTGTTCGATCGCCATCAGCTGCACGATCATGCCGCCCATGGAAAAACCGCAGATATGCGCCTTGTCGATCTCCAGATGGTCCAGCAGGGCCGCGCCATCGGCCGCCATGTCCGACAGGGTGTAAGGCAGGTCGGGCGTCCGGCCCATAGCCTTGTCGGTGAGGACCTTCTTGAAATCCGGGATGCCGTGATCTGTGAACTTCTGGCTCAGCCCGATGTCGCGGTTGTCCATCTTGATGACGCGATAGCCACGGGCCGTCAGCTCGGCCACAAAATCGTCCTTCCAGCGGGTGCTCTGGGTGCCGACACCGGAAATCAGAAGGATCGGTTTGCCGTCGTCCGGTCCGATCACGTCATACCAGATCTCGATTCCGTTCACCTGTGCTGTGGGCATTCCTGGGTCTCCTCCTGCCGCCAATGGGACCGGTCTGGTCCTTGGCGCGGAGAGTAGGGGGAATTGATGAGGGCCGGAAGAGGAAAACATGGGGAAAATTCACATCGCGAAATAAAGTTTCGCATTGGAACCGGCGGGGGTCTGTGGCTATACAGGTGAAAGTTTGAAGAATGGGTATGTGACATGGCAAAGCCGGATCGGGACGTCATCATCATCGGGGCCGGGCTGTCGGGGATCGGCGTGGCCCGTTATCTCAAGACCGATTGCCCGGAGAAGAGCTTTGTCGTGCTGGAGACCAAGCCGCGCATGGGCGGGACCTGGGACCTGTTTCGGTATCCCGGTATCCGGTCGGACAGCGACATGCACACCATGGGTTACGCCTTTAAGCCGTGGAAGGATGCCAAGGCGATCGCGGACGGCCCGGCGATCCTCGACTATGTGAAGGAAACCGCGCGCGACTACGGGATCGACCCGCATGTCCGGTACGAGCACAAGGTGCTGCGCGCCGACTATTCGACCGCCGATCAGATGTGGGTTCTGACGGTCGATCACGCGGGGGAAGAGATCACCATGACCGCGCGCTTCGTGCTGTCCTGCGCGGGCTATTACCGCCATCACGAAGGGTATCTGCCGGAGTTTCCGGGCTATGACAGCTACAAGGGAACGCTGGTGCATCCGCAGTTCTGGCCCGAAGACCTGGACTACGCGGGCAAGAAGATCGTCATCATCGGCTCCGGCGCCACGGCGGTCACGCTGACCCCGACGCTGGCGCAGGAGGCCGAACATGTCTGGCAGGTGCAGCGCACCCCGACTTACGTTGTAAATAGACCCTCGAAGGACAAGGTCGGTAACGTCCTCAAGACCTTGTTCCCGGGCAAGCTGGGCTATTGGTTGACCCGGTGGAAGGTGATCTGGACCGGGCGGCTGCGGCGCAAGAAGTTCATCAGTGACATCAAGGGGATGAAGAAACTTCTTGTCGGCATGGTCGGCAAGGAGCTCAAGGATGCACTGCCGGACTGGCAGGATCATTTCACGCCTCCCTATTGGCCCGGACAGCAGCGGATATGTGCGGTGCCGGACGGCGACCTCTTCGAGGTGCTGCGTCAGAAGAAGGCCACCATGGTCACCGGCGAAATCGAGACCTTCACCGAGACAGGGCTGCGCATGGCCGACGGACCGGAGCTGGAGGCGGATATCATCGTGACGGCGACGGGGCTGGTTCTGGAGACGCTTGGTGGCGCAGATTTCAGCGTCGACGGGCAGGCGGTAAGCCCGGGCAAGCTGCTGGTCTACAAGGGGTTCATGTATTCCAACATGCCCAACCTAATCTACGTGACCGGCTACACCAATGCCTCCTGGACGCTGAAGGTCGATCTTGTGGCGGAATATGCGATGCGGCTCATCAAGCATATGGATGCCAAGGGCTACACCCAGGTTGTGCCGCGCGCCTCGTCCGAGGATTTCGGCACGATCTCCAATGCGATCAAGTTCACCAGCGGCTATTTCCTGCGGGTGCGGGACCGACTGCCGAAACACGGCACGGCCTTTCCCTGGGTGCACGAGCAGGAGTATTTCTGGGACCGCAAGACGCTGAAACGCGGGGCGGTGGATGACGGCTCGCTCAGCTTCTCCAAGGGCGAGGCGGTGGAGTTTCCGCCAGAGCAGCGCGCCCCGGATGCGGTAGAGATGGCGGCGGAGTAATCAGCGATCCAGCATGCCGAAGGCGAGGACGCTGGAATAGAGCCGGACGGCGGTGTCGCGGTCCTGACGATGCTCGGCCCAGAGCCGGAAATCGAAGGCCGAATTGAGCGAGGCGATCAGGCATTGAGAGGCAATCAGCGGGTCAATCGCACGAATGGAGCCTTCGGTGATCCCGTCGATCATCATGCCCGCGAAACGCTGCGAAATGCGGTCGGATCGTTCGAGGATCGGCAGGCGCAATTCGCGCGGCAGGGCGCTGAGCGCGGTGACGCGGAGCAGGGGGAAGGTCGCCTCGAACTGCACATCGGTCAGGGCGGCGGTGGCGGCGGTCAGCCGGTCGAACCAGCTGCCCTCCAGCGCCATGGCGGCGCGCTGTGTCAGGCTGACCCGGGTATAGGAGCGATCAAAGCAGTCGGTGACCAGCCCGTCCTTGCCATCGAGGTGATGATAGAAGGACCCCTTGGAGAGGTTCAGCGCCCCGGCAATCCGTTCGACGGAAGCGCCGCGGTAGCCGCGCTCGTTCATCATGATCGTGGCGGCGCGCAGATAGGTCTCGCGGTTGACCTCGGTGCTTTCGGTGTCGCTGTTGGGCACGTCCAGTCGGGCGGGATCCCAGGTCTGCCCTTCCCCGGCATAGCCGTGGCGGTAAAGCTCCATCAGGCGGGCGTGGACGCGTTCGTAGTCGCCGACGGAATATTTGTTCAGCCAGACACGGGCCCAGTGCAGGGAGTCCAACAGGACATAGGTGCGGGCCCAGTTCAGATCGCGCCGCGAGGAGGGCAGATCGTCAAAGAACTTCACCACCATGCGGAAGAGATCCATATAGCGGTTGTTCAGCTCCGTCCGCAGGGGTTCCTGAAGCGAGCGGATATCCGACAGGCGCGCCAGGGGGCGGCGGTGGCCGATGCGTTCCTCGGCACTTTCTTCCATGACGTAGGTCAGCAGCCGTTTGACCCGTGCCTCCGGCGTCGGTTCGCGCAGGGCCATTTCGGCGCCGACCTGCATCTTGTCGATGGTCCGTTGCAGCGTTGCGGCGGCCAGGAGTTCCTTGCGCTTGAAGTAGTAGGTGATGGAGGTGGTGTTCATATTCACCGCCTCGGCCACGCTGACGAAGGTCAGACCCCGCAGCCCGCGTTCGTTGATCACCTGCGAGGCCGCGTCGAGGATGCGGTCCCGTTTCGCGCGGAAGCGGTCCGACGGGGCGGTCCGTTCGGTCTGGGCCGGGGGCGGCGATATGGGCGCGGAGGCAGTCGGCGTCGTCATTTTCTAGCAATAGCAAGCGGCTGGCACGGTGTCACGCGGCACAACCGCCGCATCGCGGCAACATGGCCGGGCCGGGTGCGACCCGGATTCACGGGGTGTGCGCGAGCGATTATGGTTTCGGCATGAAGGAGGAAACAGCATGACCATTCCAACAACGGATATGACGGGCAAGGTGGCCATCGTCACCGGCGCGGCCTCGGGGATCGGGCGGGCCTCGGCGCGGATGTTTGCAGAGGCGGGGGCCCAGGTCCTGGCCTGCGACCGCAGTCCCGGCGTGGCGGAAGTGGCGGATGACCGGATCACGCCGATGGAGATGGACGCGGGACGGGAAGAGGATGTCCTCGCCGCGATTGCCCGGGCGGAGGAGATCGGCGGGCGGCTGGATGTCTATTTCGCCAATGCCGGGATCACCGGCGGCGTGCGGGGCACCGAGGAGCATACGCCAGAGATCTGGGCCGAGGTGCTGCGCGTCAATCTGATCGGCCCGTTCCTGGCGGTGAAACATGCCGCGCCGAAGATGGCCGAAGGTGGCGGCGGGGCAATCATCGCCACGGCCTCGGTCGCGGGGATGCGGGCCAATGCGGGGCCGATGGCCTACAGCGCCTCCAAGGCCGGGGTGATCAACCTGGTGCGGAATGCCTCCTACGCGCTGGCGGGGACCGGGGTCCGGATCAATGCCATCTGCCCGGGCCTGATCGAGACAGAGATGACGCGGCCGATCTACGACTATCACCGCGCCGTGGGCGGGGTGCCGGGGATCGGCGGGCGCGTGCCGCTGGAGCGTGGGGGCGAGCCAGAGGAGATCGCGTCGGTGGCGCTCTTCCTCGCCTCGCCGATGTCGTCCTACATGACGGGGCAGGCGGTGCCGGTCTGTGGGGGCATGTCGGCCTCGCATCCCTTCGGCCCGCGCCCGGACCCGGAGGAGGCGGCCAGGGTCATTGCGAAGTATCGAGCGGAACAGGGCCGACCCTGAGACGCATGGCGGCGGGCAATCGTCTGTCCTGGAATGCGATGCGGCGGGCAATCGCCGCCCCGGAAACGAATTGCGGCGGCCAATGGCCGCCGCGGAGCATGATGTCAAAAAGTGCTTGCCGATTCCTATATGTGCACTTTAACCGATTCTTAACGTTTTTGGGGCGTTTTTTTTGACTTTCTGGTCCAAAGAGGGGCTAACCCACTTGGGCGGCGCCAAAAATTCAGGCTCCCAGAGGCAGCCTCTGCAGGCTTCTTAGGCGCCCGTCCGGCAGCTCTCCGACGAGACTCAGGTTGGATATGTCGACCGGCCCGTCCAGCAAAGGCGCAATTGCATCCATGAGTCGCGCCTGGATCGGCTCCACCACCGACCCGTCCAGCGACCCGGTCAGGGTGAGGTGAAAGCGAAACTCCTCCATCACGTAGGGATAGCCCCATTGGGTCAGCAGCTCCTCCTGCCGGGGGCTGAGGCGCCGGGCGCGGCGGCGGGCCAGTTCGGTCTCGCCCGGGGGCGCGCGGAAGGGGTCAAGCTCGCGCACCATGGCGGCGGCGAGGTCGGCGAGGGGGCCGGTCTCTCCCTGAGGGGTGAGAGCGAGGAAGCGGCCGATCCGGGTCAGCGCCAACCCCTCCAGACGAACCGGGGCGCGGACGGCGCAGGCGGCGAGGGCGGCCTGCCGCAGCCCGTCTTCCGTGCACCCCTCGGCCAGATGGAAGGGCGGCTTGATCGTGCCATGGAAGCCGTACTTCCGGGGCGTGCGGGTGATCTCTTCGATCGGGCGGGGCAGGCCGGGTATCTCGGGATGCGGCCGCTCCTGTCCGGTCTCGATGTCCCAGCCCAGCCAGGCCGCGCCAAAGTCGGCCAGGGGGCCGGGGTCGGGCGTGTAGTAGATTGCGTAACGTGTGTAGGTCATCGGATCTCCCCTCCCGGTCTATCCAATACCGATGTGACGGGCGCATGACAGGGGCGTTTGGCGACGGGCGTCGCGATGGCCCGCCGCAGTCAGCTCTGACGCAGGTTCGGGGCGGCCATAACCGGGCGTCAGGTGTCCTTGCCGCAGAACATGTCATAGACGAGTTCCAGCATGCGCCGTGGGCGGTCGTCGGCCAGGCTGTAGTAGATCGCCTTGCCGTCACGCCGGGGCACCACCAGCCCTTCGAGGCGCAGGCGGGAGAGCTGTTGCGACACTGCCGCCTGACGGGCGGAGAGCAGCTCTTCCAGCTCGGTCACAGATTTTTCGCCGGTGACGAGATGGCACAGGATCATCAGGCGGCCTTCGTGGCTCAGCGCCTTGAGGAAATTGGAGGCCTCCGAGGCGTTCCTGGCGATGCGGTCCATTTCCTCGTCGGAAATGTCGGGGCTGAGGGCGGGCAGGGGCATGGGCATTTCCGCGGGCAGCCCCGCGCCGTGTTATCGTTCCGGAATCGTTCGGTTGCTCATAACTGACACAATCTGTCATTTATTCAAGGATTCGCGTACCTTGAATTCAATTCGTGGTGGCCGGTGGTGGCGATGCGGGCGCGAAAGCGGCCACTTTCATCAGCATTTCTCCCGCAACATCTGTTAGTGCGGATAGCCTGCGCATCGGATTGTAGCCTGTCCCGTGAGGCCGACCGAAATAAAAGCGCCGCGAAGCGTACCGGGCGCTCGAATTACGGGCCGTAGTAGCGACCTCATGCGCCGCTGGCCGGTCAGAGGCTGTCGCGCAGCGCCTCGGCCGTGCGCAGATGCAGGTCGCCATACCGCGCTGCCTGATCACGCAACGCCTGCAACCCGGGCAGCCGCGCCGCGTAGTCCGCATCCGACATCTGATCCATGGCCGCCATGATCTCCGCCTCCGTTTCGCAGATGACAAAGGGGGCGGGGTCGAAATACTCGGCGATGTTCGGACAGCCCCAATAAATCGGGACCGACAAGCAGAGGATCGCGTCGATCAGCTTTTCGGTGAAGTAATCCGGCTCGCGCGCGTTCTCGATCACGACGGAATAGCGGTAGGGGGCGAGGCCGTCGGATTTCGCTTCGAAGGGGGCATAGCCGCCGCCCATCACATCCACATCCAGCCCCGAGTCGCGGATATGATCGGCGATGGCATGGCGGACGCGGTGCCCCTCCTGCGAGCGTTTGGCGGAGGCGATGAGCGAGCAGGATCGGGATTTCGTGAGGTCGAGATCGCGCCACTCCGGCACCCAGGTGGTGCCGAAGGGGACGAAGACACCGTTCGGGATACGGCCGATCAGAGCGCGGTCATGGGTGAGAACCCGAAAGAAACGCCGGTGTGTCACCCGCAAGAGCCTGCGGTGGTCGTTGTGGATGACACGGGGTTCCTGCACCATCATCGACAGCCGAGCCTTCAGCCCGAAGAGCGGGCGCAGGTGCAGGGCAGGACGGGGGTAGACGATCAGGTGATCCGTCCGCTGCATATCCCGCAGGGTCTTGCCGCGCAGGCGATCCGGCTGGCCGAGGGGCCAGTGGAGGTCATCGCATCCAATGCCGAGGTAACCGGCCCCGAAAAGCCGACCATAGGGCAGGATTGCAATTGCTGGGTCAGAGGTCATGGCCATCCGGATCGTCGGGATCGGCCCTGCTTAGTCCGGGCGACGCCCATGGGCAACGGTTGATTGGCCATCGACTGCGCACAGAATGCGCGTGGCCTGCACCTTTGGGCAAATATGGCCACGCACCACCGACAGGCAGGCTTTGCCGGGACCGCGCGTGTCGGTCCCGGCGTGGGGTCAGTGGACGGTCACCGGGGCCATGTCGTTCTGGCGGGCCAGGACAAAGGCCATCTTGCGATCCTTGACCAAGGCCAGACGCTCGCCGGAACTGTCGCAGACGGCGTAGAGCTGTTCCAGCCCCTGGACCTGATCGCGCACCTCTTCCGGCAGGTCCTCGACCTTCACGGCGCGGACATAGACGATCCGTCCGGCGTCATTGTACATATCGTATTTCGTATCCATGACCTTATCCTTTCTTGATCCGGATCGTCTGCACGACCTTCTCCGGTTCCACCCGGGACAGATCGACGTGGAGCAGACCGTTTTCCATCACCGCATCGCCCACCTCGACACCATCGGCCAGCACGAAGCTGCGCTGGAACTGGCGCGCGGCGATCCCGCGGTGCAGGAAATGTCGTCCCTCACTGTCGTCGCTCTGGCGGCCGCGGATCACCAACTGGCTGTCTTCGAGCGTGATGGAGAGGTCCTCTTCGCGGAACCCGGCAACGGCCAGGGTGATCCGGTAGGACTGGTCCGAGGTTTGTTCGATGTTGAACGGAGGGTAGCCGTCGTTTCCGGCTTTGGCGGAACGTTCCAGCAGCCGCTCAAGCTGCTCGAAACCCAGCATGTAGGGATGCGCCCCGAGGGTCATTTTGGTCATGACACGTCCTTGATCTTTAAGCGACAGTCGCAGGGCCCCGTTGCGGCGACCCCGTGAGAAATATGGGGGGCTGTTGACGGCCTTGCAAGACCTTTGCGGGAAGAAGGAAGAACAGGTATATTCAAAAGCCTGTCACCATGGGAGACACGCATCATGAACGCGCAAAGCGATATCTCAATGAAGACCGAAGAGGTGCTCAAGGTCGAACTTGAGGTGTTCAAACGCGAGCATGCCGATCTGGATGCCGCGATCGAGGCGCTGCATGTGCGGGGCGTGGCAGATCAGCTGACCATCAAGCGGCTGAAAAAGCAGAAACTGATCCTCAAGGACAAGATCGCCCGGATCGAGGATCGTCTGACCCCCGATATCATCGCCTGACCTGCCTTCCGGGTCGTCCCCGGCTCAGGGCTTGCGCCGCTTTGGTGGCTGCATTCCGGCCTTGCCCGGAGGGGTGAAGCGTTTGGACGTATCGGCCGCGCGGGGTTTTCCTCCCGGTTTCGCGCCCGGCTTGCCCGCTGGCGCGCCCTCGGCCCGGCCGCGATCGCCCTTGCCAGACGGTTTCTCCCAGGGTTTGGACCCCGATTTTCCACCCGGGCCCTTTGCCTTGGGGCCAGGTTTTCCAGGCGCGCGCCCGTCAGGTTTGCCACCGGTCTTGCGGGGCTTGTGGGGGGTGTCGCCACCACGGTCCGACTTGGGACGCGGGCTGTCGGTCCAGACGCGCTTGGTCTCGCCGCGCGGGCTGTCCTCGCCGCGTGCGGGCGCGCGATCCGGTTTCGCGGACGGGGCGGTTGCCTCCGTCGGGGTGTCGGCCCGTTTCCGGTCGCCGCGTGGTTTGGCGGGCCTGCGATCCGTGGCACCATCAGGCCGCGGGCCGGGGCGGGGACGGGCGGGCCGGTCGGCCGGCTTGCCGCGCGGCGCGTCCAGGTCGGGTGCGCCGTCCAGCTTGCGCAGGCTCACCCCCTCTTCCAGGGTCCCGCCCTTGGCCAGAACGGCTTCGACCTCGGCTACGCTGGCCTCGGCGATTTCCACATAGGTTTCCGCCTGTTGCACCCGGATCGCGCCAAGCGCGGATTTCTCGATTCCGGTGGTGCGCAGGATGAGCGGCAGGAGCCAGCGCGCCTCCGCCCGGTCGTCGTGCCCGACCGAAAGGGCAAACCAGGAGCTGGGACCGAAATCGGCGCGGTCCTGCCGCTCCTGCCGCTTGTCCTGCCGTTTCTCGGGACGCGCATCGGGGGGCGACAGATCCTCGGGCGCGGAATGGCGGGCGCGGTAGAGGCGCAGGTAAGCGGCGGCGATGGTTTCGGGCGATTGCGCGGCCAGCAGGCGGGCGGCAAACTCCGCCTCCGCTTCGGTCGGCGCTTCGGTCCAGGCGGGATCGGCCAGCAGCCGCTCCTCATCCCGCTGCAGGATTTCATCCGCGCCTGGCGCTTCGGTCCACTCCGCCGTGACCTTGGCGAATTTCAGCAGGCGTTCGGCCTTTTTAGCCACGCGGGGCGGCACGATCAGGGCGGAGATCCCCTTGCGCCCCGCGCGCCCGGTCCGGCCGGAGCGGTGCAGCAGCGTTTCCGCATTTGACGGCAGTTCCGCATGAACCACCAGTTCCAGCTTGGGCAGGTCGATGCCCCGGGCGGCCACGTCGGTGGCCACGCAGACCCGGGCCCGCCCGTCGCGCATGGCCTGCAGGGCGTGGCTGCGTTCCGACTGGCTCAACTCGCCCGACAGCGAGACGACCGAAAACCCCCGGTTGGCAAAGCGGGCGGTCAGGCGGTTCACCGTGGCGCGGGTGTTGGCAAAGACGATGGCATTTTCCGCCTCGTGATAGCGCAGCACGTTGATCACGGCGTTTTCCACGTCATGGGCCGCGACGCGCAGGGCCTGATAGGCGATATCGGCGTGTTGCCCCTTGTCGGTCAGGGTGGTGACGCGCACGGCGTCGCGCTGATACTGCTGTGCCAGGGTGGCGATCATCGGCGGCACCGTGGCCGAGAACATCAGCGTTCGCCGCTCCGCCGGGGCCTCGCCCAGCATGAATTCCAGGTCCTCGCGGAAGCCCAGATCCAGCATCTCGTCCGCCTCGTCCAGCACCACCGCACGCAGGTCCGACATGTCGAGCGACCCGCGTTTGATGTGATCGACCAGCCGCCCCGGCGTGCCCACGACGATATGCGCCCCGCGTTCCAGCGCGCGGCGTTCGTCGCGCATGTCCATGCCACCGACGCAGGTCGCCATCCGCGCCCCCGCCTTGGCATAGAGCCACTGAAGCTCGCGGTTGACCTGAAAGGCCAGTTCCCGCGTCGGGGCAATGACCAGGGCCAGGGGCGCTGCGGGCGGGCCAAAGCGCGCCTCCTCTCCCAGCAGGGTTCCGGCGATGGCCAGGCCGAAGCCCACGGTCTTGCCCGATCCGGTCTGGGCGGAGACCAGCAGGTCCGCCTCGCCCAGTTCGGGCTTGGTCACGGCCTCCTGCACGGGGGTCAAAGTCTCGTATCCGCGCTCGGCGAGCGCATCGGCCAGGGTCTGGATCATGGTGGAAGTCATCTCTCAGGGGCGGTGCGGGGGCGATAGGGGGCGCCGCGAAAGCGCCCTCGTACAGCAATCCGCTGCCCCTGTATACGGCAGATTTTCCCTTGTGTCCCTTCTGCAATTGCACGCGGGCGCGAACACCGTATAACCCATGTTTCAAGCTGCGAGGGACGCATCATGAGCGAGATCAAGGTAGGCATCATCATGGGCAGCCAGTCCGACTGGCCCACGATGAAGGAGGCTGCGACGATCCTGGAGGAGCTGGGGATCGCCTACGAGGCCAAGATCGTCTCGGCGCATCGCACGCCGGACCGGCTCTGGTCCTATGGTAAGAGCGCGGCGGAACGGGGCCTGCATGTGATCATCGCTGGGGCCGGGGGCGCGGCGCATCTGCCGGGGATGATGGCCTCCAAGACCCGGGTGCCGGTGATCGGCGTGCCGGTGCAGACGCGGGCGCTGTCGGGTGTCGACAGCCTCTATTCCATCGTGCAGATGCCCAAGGGCTTCCCCGTGGCCACCATGGCGATCGGCAGTGCCGGGGCCGCCAATGCGGGCCTCATGGCCGCTGGTATCCTCGCCCTCAGCGATCCCGCCCTGGCAGAGCGTCTGGACGCCTGGCGTACGGCGTTGTCGGCCTCCATCCCCGATGAGCCCGCAAATGACTGACGCCGTAGAAATGCTCCCGACAGGCGCCACGATTGGCATCCTCGGCGGAGGTCAGCTTGGCCGCATGCTCTCCGTCGCCGCTGCTCGGCTTGGCTTCAAGACCGTGATTTTCGAACCGGGCGGGGATTGCCCCGCCTCGCATGTCGCCAATTTTCACCTCCAGGCCGAGTACACCGACGACGCCGCCCTGCGTCGTTTCGCCGAGAGTGTGGACGTCATTACTTACGAATTCGAAAACATTCCCACCTCCGCGCTGGATATTCTCGAAACGCTCAAACCGATCCGCCCGGGGCGCGAGGCGCTGCGTATTTCGCAGGACCGGCTGACGGAGAAGGATTTTCTGACCGAGCTGGGCCTCAAGGTTGCGCCCTATGCCGATATTCCCGATGCCGCCGCGATGGCTGCGGCGATGGAGACGATCGGCACCCCCGCGATCCTCAAGACCCGCCGCTTCGGTTATGACGGCAAGGGCCAGGCGCGGCTGAAGTCGCCCGAAGACGCCGAGACCGCGCTGGCGGAGATGCAGGGCGCGCCCGCGGTGCTGGAGGGCTTTGTCGAGTTCACCTCCGAAGTGTCCATCATCGCCGCCCGCGGCCTCGACGGCGCGGTAAGCTGTTATGACCCCGGCGAAAACGTCCACCGCGAGGGCATCCTGCGCACCACGACCGTCCCCGCCTCTCTGCCCGCCTCGGCCCGGACCGATGCGGTACTGCTGGCGGCCAAGATCCTGAACGCGCTGGACTATGTCGGCGTCATGGGGGTGGAGCTTTTCGTCACCCCCGCCGGTCTGATCGTCAACGAGATCGCCCCGCGCGTGCATAACTCCGGCCACTGGACGCAGAACGGCTGCACGGTGGATCAGTTCGAACAGCATATCCGCGCGGTGGCGGGCTGGCCCCTGGGTGACGGCGCGCGCCACGCGGATGTGGTGATGGAGAACCTGATCGGCGACGACATGGACCGCGTCCCCGCCCTGGCGGCGGAGCGCGGCGTGGCGGTGCACCTATATGGCAAGGCCGAGGTAAAGGACGGGCGGAAAATGGGGCATGTGAACAGGGTTGGGTGAGAGGCAGCCTTCACCACTCCACGCGTTTGCCCTGCCAGTCAAAGAACCCTCCCGTGTCCTCGACGCGCAACCCGCGCACCACCGAGATCAGGCGCTCGGCCGCCACCTCCGGCGTTACCGCCGGGTGTCGCCCCAGATAGCGCCGTGTCAGATCGCTCTCCACCGTCCCGGGGTGTAGGGCAACGACCGCGGCCTCCCGATGCGTCCGGGCAAGCTCGACAGAGGCGGTGCGCACCACTTGGTTCGCCGCGGCCTTCGCTGCGCGGTAGGAATACCAGCCGCCCAAGCGGTTGTCCCCGATCGAACCGACCCGCGCCGTCAGAACGGCAAAAACCGATCGCCCCTTTCGCGGCAAAAGCCTCGCCGCTTGGCGCAGCACCAGGGCCGGACCGATGGCATTCAGCGCGAATTGTCTGGCCATGGCTTCGGCGTCGATCTCGCGCAACGATTTCTCCGGCCCGGCGCCGTCAATCTCCAGGGCGCCTGTCGCGACCAGGACGAAATCGAAGGGCCCCAGCCCCTCCAGTGCCGTCGCGACAGACGCGCCATCCGTGATGTCGAGCCCGTCGGTGGAGCGCGACAGGCCTGTGACCTGCACGCCATCTCTGCGCAATCGCGCGGCTACCGCGCCGCCTACCGCTCCGCTTTCCCCGATAATCAGTGCAGTTTTCATAAACGGAATACGCCGGGCGCCGCGCCTGCGGATCACTCCATCTTTCTCGTTGCCTTAAATATCCTCGCCAAAGGCACATGCTGCCCCGCAGCATGTTTCCCGGGTTTTCAACCCCGTCGCGGCGCGTTATAGAACCCCCATGACACGTTCCGGGCATATCACCATCGACACGCGCGCCGCGCGCGTTCTCGCCCTGCGTCTAATCCTAATCCGCCTCTGAGCGTGCCGATCCGGCGCGACCGCTCAGAGGGTAGCCGCTTCGCGCCATGGCATCAGGATTAAGAAAGAGAACCCCATGACCAAGACAAGTGACCAGGACCGCGTCCTGATTTTCGACACGACCCTCCGCGACGGTGAACAAAGCCCCGGCGCCACCATGACTCACGAGGAAAAGCTGGAGATCGCAGCCGCCCTCGACGAGATGGGCGTGGACATTATCGAGGCCGGTTTCCCGATCGCCTCCGAGGGTGATTTCAACGCCGTGTCGGAGATTGCGAAGAACTCGAAAAACTCCGTGATCTGCGGGCTTTCGCGGGCGAACTTCAAGGACATCGACCGCAATTGGGAGGCCATCCGACATGCCGCCCAACCCCGCATCCACACCTTCATCGGCACCTCGCCGCTGCACCGCGCCATCCCGAACCTGACGATGGACGAGATGGCCGACAAGATCCACGAGACGGTGACCCATGCGCGCAACCTGTGCGACAATGTCCAGTGGTCGCCGATGGATGCGACCCGGACGGAACACGACTATCTCTGCCGCGTGGTTGAGATCGCCATCAAGGCCGGCGCGACCACGATCAACATCCCCGATACGGTCGGCTATACCGCGCCGCGCGAGTCTGCCGATCTGATCCGGATGCTGATCGAGAAAGTGCCAGGGGCGGATGAGGTGATCTTCTCTACCCATTGTCACAACGACCTCGGTATGGCGACGGCGAACTCTCTTGCCGCCGTGGAAGCAGGCGCGCGGCAGATCGAATGCACGATCAACGGGCTGGGCGAACGGGCGGGCAATACCGCGCTGGAAGAGGTGGTCATGGCGCTGCGCGTGCGCAATGACATCATGCCTTTCGAGACCGGCATCGACACGACAAAGATCATGAAGCTGTCGCGCCGTGTCGCCACGGTGTCGGGCTTCCCGGTCCAATACAACAAGGCTATCGTCGGCAAGAACGCCTTCCTCCACGAAAGTGGCATCCACCAGGATGGCGTGCTGAAGAACGTCGAGACCTTCGAGATCATGAAGCCCGCCGACATCGGGCTGCATGAGGACAACATCGTCCTCGGCAAGCATTCGGGTCGCGCCGCGCTGCGCTCGAAGCTTGAGGCGATCGGGATCGAACTGGGGCCGAACCAGCTCAACGATCTCTTCGTGCGGTTCAAGGATCTCGCCGACCGGAAGAAGGAGGTCTACGAGGACGACCTCTGGGCGCTGGTGCGCGATGCGGAGGACGAGACGCCGGACCGGCTGGAACTGAAGGAGCTGAAGGTGATCTGCGGCACCGGCGGTCAGTCTGCGGATATGGTCATGGTGGTGGATGGCGCGGAAAAACGCGCCGAAACCACTGGGGACGGTCCGGTCGACGCCTGTTTCAACGCGGTGAAGGAGATCTTCCCCCATGGCGCCAAGCTGGAACTTTACCAGGTTCATGCCGTGACGCAGGGGACCGATGCCCAGGCCACGGTGAGCGTGCGGCTGAACGAGGACGGGCGCATCGTGACCGGCCAGTCCGCCGATACCGATACGGTCGTGGCCAGCGTGAAGGCTTATATCCATGCGCTCAACCGGCTGCTTGTGCGGCGCGGCAAGGTCGGCGAGGGGGCCGATCAGCGCGAGATCAGCTACAAGGACGTCAGCTGACGTCAGCGGGGTCCGGCCAGGTGCCGGGCCCTTTCATTCCACCCGGTCATTTCTGCCCGGGTCATTTTTCTGCCCGGACATTTACCGTGAGGTTACACTTTGCGCCGCATGCCCTTGCAGCCCGGGGAGCGCATAACTAAGACTCTGTTAGACCCTGACAGGGTATGATCTGACGGGTAGCACGAGCAGGGATGGACATGAGCGACCTTTACGAAAACTACATGAATACGCTGGTGCCGATGGTGGTCGAACAGACCAGCCGCGGCGAACGGGCTTATGACATCTTCTCGCGCCTGCTGAAGGAGCGGATCATCTTCGTCTCCGGTCCGGTGCATGACGGCATGTCTTCGCTGATCGTGGCGCAGCTGCTGCACCTGGAAGCGGAGAACCCGACCAAGGATATTTCGATGTACATCAACAGCCCCGGTGGTGTCGTGACCTCCGGCCTGTCGATCTACGACACGATGCAGTACATCCGGCCCAAGGTCGGCACGCTGGTGATCGGGCAGGCGGCCTCCATGGGCTCGCTTCTGCTGGCAGGCGGCGAGGCCGGGATGCGCTATGCGCTGCCCAATGCCGAGGTCATGGTGCACCAGCCCTCCGGCGGCTATCGCGGCCAGGCGACGGACATCATGATCCACGCCAAGCATACAGAGCGGCTGAAGGAACGGCTGAACAACATCTACGTCAAGCACACCGGTCAGACCTTCGAGGCGGTTGTCGACGCGCTGGAGCGGGACAACTTCATGACCGCGGAGGAGGCCAAGGACTGGGGCCTGATCGACGAGATTTTCGCCGCCCGGCCGAAGGGCGACGAGGAAGGCGAAGCATAAGGCGCGCTCTCAGGGCCCGCGTGGGATCCGACGAGGTCGGGACAGGGCCGCGGGCCGCGTCTGGAACGAGTGTGACGTGTCGTGACCTGGTCACGATCCCGTCGTGAAGTATTTTTGACATTGTGGATAGCCGGGGCCTACCCTAGGCTGTCTACAACGGTCCCGCCCAGATGTTTGCCTGCGGGTGTATCGATCGGGACCAAAGGGATAGCCCCCTGACGGGCGAAAGGTACGAGATGGCGAACAACTCAGGCAGTGACAGCAAGAACACCCTCTACTGCTCCTTCTGCGGAAAGAGCCAGCACGAGGTGCGCAAGCTAATTGCCGGACCGACGGTGTTCATCTGCGACGAATGTGTCGAACTGTGCATGGACATCATTCGGGAGGAGACGAAATCCACAGGGCTGAAAAGCTCCGAAGGGGTGCCGTCGCCGCAGGAAATCTGTGACGTGCTGGATGACTATGTCATCGGACAGAAGATCGCGAAACGTGTCCTCTCTGTCGCGGTGCACAACCACTACAAACGCCTGAACCACGCGGCCAAGGCGGGCAACGATATCGAACTGGCGAAATCCAACATCCTGCTGATCGGCCCGACGGGCTGCGGCAAGACGCTGCTGGCGCAGACGCTGGCGCGGATCCTCGATGTGCCCTTCACCATGGCGGATGCGACCACGCTGACCGAAGCGGGTTATGTGGGCGAGGATGTGGAAAACATCATCCTCAAGCTGCTTCAGGCGTCGGAATACAACGTCGAGAAGGCGCAGCGCGGCATCGTCTATATCGACGAGGTCGACAAGATCACCCGCAAGTCGGAAAACCCCTCGATCACCCGCGACGTGTCGGGCGAGGGCGTGCAGCAGGCCCTGCTGAAGCTGATGGAGGGGACCGTGGCCTCCGTTCCGCCGCAGGGCGGGCGCAAGCATCCGCAGCAGGAATTCCTGCAGGTGGATACGACCAACATCCTCTTCATCTGTGGCGGCGCCTTCGCCGGGCTGGACAAGATCATCGCGATGCGCGGCAAGGGTTCGGCCATGGGCTTTGGCGCGGATGTGCGGGACAATGACGATCGCGGCGTGGGCGAGCTGTTCAAGGAGCTTGAGCCTGAGGATCTGCTGAAATTCGGGTTGATCCCGGAATTCGTCGGCCGTCTGCCGGTTCTGGCGACGCTGGAAGACCTGGACGAGGACGCGCTGGTCACCATCCTGACCGAACCGAAGAACGCTCTGGTCAAGCAGTACCAGCGTCTGTTCGAACTGGAAGAGGCCAAGCTGACCTTCACCGAGGATGCGCTCTCGGCGATTGCCAAACGTGCGATCGAACGCAAGACGGGCGCGCGGGGTCTTCGGTCGATCCTCGAAGATATCCTTCTGGACACGATGTTCGACCTGCCCAGCATGTCCGACGTGTCCGAAGTGGTGGTGAACGAGGAGGCTGTGACCTCCGACGCGAAGCCGCTGATGATCTATGCGGATCAGAAGAAAGAACCGGCGACGGCGGGCTGATCCGGCGAACATATCAAGGTTTCATGGGCGGGTGTTTATCCCGCCCATTTTTGTGGAGAAAGACATGGATATTCAACGCATTCATTCGGGCGGGGAGTTCGAGGCCAAGATCGGCTATTGCCGGGCGGTGGTCGCCGGGGGCTTCGTGCATGTGGCCGGTACCGTCGGGCAGGGCGACACGGTGCAGGAGCAGTGCCGCTCCGCGCTTGGCGTGATCGCGGATGCGCTGGAAAAGGCGGGCTCGTCGCTCTCCGATGTGGTGCGGGTGGTTTATTATCTGCCCGACCGGACGGAGTTCGAACCCTGCTGGCCCATCCTGGCCGAGGCCTTCGAAGACTGCCCGCCCGCCGCGACCATGATCGAATGCGGGCTGATCGACCCGAAATACCGGATCGAGATCGAGGTCACGGCTCTGGCGCGCTGAGTTCGGCGCCGAAACGCCCTGCGCGGGTGCCTCGTCGCCCCCGCTGTCAGGCCAATTCGTAATTCGTCCCGAGCAGGGCCTGCAATTCGGCCTGCGAAGGCTGCGCCCAGGTCGGGTCGGTGCCGGAGATAAACCCGCCCGCGCGGAGGTCCGTCTGGATTGCGGCGAAGTCCGGTTCGCTGATGTGCAGGCGTTTGCGCGGCGTGTCGACGCGTTTCCAGGTCTGGCGCAGATGCTCGATCCAGCGCGGGGTGACCCCTGTGAAGCTTTCGATATGGGTGGCGATATGCTGCGTCGCCCGTGACTTGCGCCGCAGCAGCATGGCCACCTTGGCATCGGGCCGCCCGGCAAAGGCGTAAAGGTGAAGCGAGGAGCCCTCGGCGGCGATCACATGGGTCGCGGCGCGGTAGCGGGCAATCTGGACCTCCAGCGGATGTTCCTGGGGGTGGAAGATCTCATAGCCCTCTCTCGCCAGGTAAGCATCGAGGAAGGTCTCCCCCAACAGCGCGCCGCGCTGCGGGCCAAGGCGCGAGCGGCTGATATAGAGCTTGCCCGGCCCCTCGGGCCTCACATCCAGCGCAAAGCGGTTTCTGACGGCGGCGCGAAACTCCAGCGTGCCGCGGGTGATGTCGCCCAAGCCAAAGCCCTGACCCGGCACGATCAGCAGGTCGGGCGACAGGGGTTCGCGCGCCTCCACCAGCGGCAGATCGGTACCCATGAGGCGGAAGAAATCGCGCTGAAACCCCGGCGGCTCGTCGTGATTTTCCGGGCTTTTGGGGACAAAGAGGATGCCTGAAAGGTCCGACTGGTCGATCCGGTCCAGCGCCCAGAGGCGGGTGATGCTTTCAGTGATGAAATGCGGGAAATAGCGCCACATGACCCCACCCCAGAGCCATTTGCCCGGCAGGCGTTTCGCAGGCGTGTCCGGCATCTCGGGGCGTTCGGTCAACAGGCGCTGCCCGCGCCACAGGGCGGCATGGGGCACGGCGGTGCCGGTGCTGGTCAGGACGCCGGTGGTCTGGACATGGCTGCGTGCGTCGGGCGGCACGACGACCCCATTGTCGATGCTGACGATCTGCCGGGTCCAGCCGCCCTCGGGGCGCGGCTCGGTAAAGGCGGCGTCGTCGCGGGTGCAGGTCCAGACAAAGCGGGTGGATGTGCTTTTGACCTTGGCAAAGCCCGCGCGGCGCAGGGCGTCCTTGCAGGTCTTCATGCCGTCCACGCCATAGACGCCGGGGTGAAATTCGATCACCACGGCGCGGATGCCCCTGAGGTCGGCATGGGCCAGGAACTCCAGCTCCCCGCCCTCGATATCCATGATCAGCACAGTCGGGGCGAATTCCGCGCGCACCGCGTCAAAGGCGCTGGTCGGCACCTCCACCGGGGTCGTCTTGCGCCCGGCGCGGTCGATCAGTGACGAGCCGAGGTAGCTGTTGTGGACGTGGAAGGTCATGCTTTCGGGGCGGTCGGGGCCGGAAATCAGCAGCTCGTTACGCACCTCAATCCGGTCGTCCAATCCGTTGAGTGCATAAAGCGCCCGGATATGCGGCACGAGGCCCGGGTTCGCCTCGAACGAGAGCACGGCCTCGGGCCGGGCGTTATGGGCGGTGACCGCGCCGACGATACCCAGGCCCGCGCCCAGCTCCAGCACGCGGTCCTCGGGCCCGACAACAGAGAGGGCGCCGGCGATCTCTTCGCCCTCGTACCGGGCTTCTTCGATCCGCTTGATCCGGGTCTCCGTCAGATAGGGGGAGGGTGGCACCTTTATGCCCTTGCATATCGCGGCATAGGGGGCGTCGGTCATGGCTGCTCGCACTTGTTCCGGGCTCGTATTGCGGGAGTTTGCCACAGGACCCATGGCGAAACAGGCGTTTTCTGCAAAAAGTCCCGCCGGGTCACGGGAATGCGTCAGTCAGGCCACTGGACGAACCCGGCTGCATTCGCCATAGAGGGTGTAATATCTGACGGAGGCTTCCATGGGCATTCTCAACACCTTCCTGCGTGCAGTGACCTGGTGGCAGGGCGGGACCCTGAACACGCTGCTCTACACCCGCCGCAAAGGCACTCGGGTGGGCGAAGACGAGTTGGGCAACGTCTATTATTCCGCCAATGACGGAAAGAAACGTTGGGTCATCTACAATGGCGAGGTGGAGGCGAGCCGGATCAGCGCCGATTGGCATGGCTGGCTGCATCACACGTTCAACGAGTTGCCCTCCGACAAGCCGCTGGCGCACAAGCCCTGGGAGAAGGACCACCTTCCCAACCTGACGGGCACCGCCCAGGCCTATGCGCCTGCCGGGTCGATCCGGCGCCCCGAACCGGCGGCGCGGCAGGACTACGAGGCCTGGAGCCCCGAATAAGCCGGGAGTTAGGGGTCACATGTCCCACAGCACGACCGAGATCACAGTCGGCGCGGCCGTTCTGGCCCTGGCGGTCGGCTTTGCCGTCTATGCCGGGCAGGTCGCCGGTGTCGGCGGTGCGGGCGCGGGCTATCCGCTGACCGCCTCCTTCCGCTCGGCCGAGGGGGTGGGGCTGGGTACGGATGTGCGCCTGGCCGGGGTCAAGGTGGGCACGGTGACGGGCATCGACCTGGATCCGCAGACCTTCCGGGCCAATACAACCTTCACGGTGAAAGATGGCGTCGCATTGCCTGACGACAGTTCGGTGGTGATCTCCTCCGAAGGGCTGCTTGGCGGTAATTTCGTGGAAATCCTGCCCGGCGGGTCGCCCTTCAACTACGAGGCGGGGGACGAGGTGCTGGATACGCAGGGCGCCGTCAGCCTGATTTCCCTGCTGCTGAAATTCGTCGCCGGGGGTGGCGAGGACGAATGATGCGTTTGATGTCCCTGGCGTCCTTCGCGCTGTCCCTAGGTTTGGCTCTTGGTCTGGCCGCGTCCCCCGTCGCGGCACAGGAGGACGTGGAGGTCGGCACCGGCGCGGTGCTGCGCGGTCTCGACAAGATGACGGGCCAGCGGGTTGATGTGACGGTGCCTTCGGGGTCGGCCGCGATGGTGGGCAAACTGTCGGTGACCATGTGGGAATGCCGCTATCCCGAGGGGAACCAGGCAGGCGATGCCTATGCCTTCATGACGATCACCGAACCGGCCAAATCCTCCGATCCGATCTTTTCCGGCTGGATGGTGGCCTCTTCCCCGGCGCTGAACGCGCTGGATCACTTCCGGTTCGATATCTGGGTGTTGACCTGCACGACCGAGTGACCGCTGGCGGGCAGGGGGTGCGAGGTGAAATCCGCGTGCTGTGCCAGGGCTTCGGCCAATTGCGAGCGATAGGCGCCGCGACTGACCTCACAGGCGCCGAGGGAGGCCAGATGTGGCGTCAGGAACTGCGTGTCGAACAGGTGATAGCCGCTTTGATTGAGATGCACGACCAGCCAGGCCAGGGCGATCTTTGACGCATCGGTCCGGCGGGAGAACATGCTTTCGCCGAAAAACGCCGCCCCGAGCGAAACACCGTAGACCCCGCCGATCAGCCGCTCGCCTTCCCAGACCTCCAGCGAGTGGGCATGGCCGCTGTCGTGCAGTTGCATGTAAAGATCGGCGATCCGCCCGCTGATCCAGGTTTCTTCGCGATCGGCGCAGCCGTCGAGAACGCCGATAAAATCGCGGTTGATTGTGACCTGATAGTCATCGCGCCGCAGCGCCCGGGCGAGGGAGCGGGAGATGCGGAACCCGTCGAGCGGAAAGATCCCGCGGCGGCGGGGTTCGACCCAGAAGACCTCTGGATCGGCGCGGTGTTCGGACATGGGAAAGATGCCCGCCGTATAGGCGTGCAACAGCAGGTCCGCCGTGAGGTCCGCACTGTCGTGGTCTTTCATGCTCTGCCCGCACCCAACTCCGCCTACAGTTTCGCATGTTGGCGGGGGAAATGCGAGGGGCTACCCCCTCCCTGACCCTCCCCCTGAAGGGGGAGGGGATGGCGTTGCGTGGATATTGCGGGAGACGGTCCTCAACCCCTGGGCTCCGCCCGTTCGCGGCTGAAACGCTCCACTGGAGCGTTTCCTAGGCGCCGCTCGACCCCTGGGCTCCGCCCGTTCGGACCTCAAACTGTCCACTGGACAGTTTGCGAGACGGTCCTCACCCCAACTTGCCCTGGGCCAGCCAGTGTTCCAGCCAGTGGATGTTGTACTCGCCGGAGTGGATGTCCGGTTCCTGCAACAGCGCGGTGAACAACGGCACGGTGTTTTCCACCCCGTCCACGATCAACTCGCCAAGCGCGCGGTTGAGGCGGGCGAGGGCTTCGGGCCGGTCGCGGCCGTGGACGATGAGCTTGCCGATAAGGCTGTCGTAATAGGGCGGGATGACATAGCCGTCATAGAGCGCCGAATCCATCCGGACGCCGAGACCACCCGGCGCATGAAAGGCCGTGATCTTGCCCGGGCGCGGGGCGAATTCGGGGAGCTTTTCGGCGTTCAGCCGGACCTCGATCGCATGGCCGTTGATCGTCAGATCGTCCTGGGTGAAGGACATGGGCAAACCTTCGGCCACGCGGATCTGTTCGCGCACCAGATCGACGCCGAAGATCGCCTCGGTGACGGGATGTTCCACCTGCAGGCGGGTGTTCATCTCGATAAAGAAGAATTCGCCCTTTTCGTAGAGGAACTCGATCGTGCCGGCGCCGGCGTAGTTGATCTTGGCCACCGCCTCGGCACAGGTCTTGCCGATCTCGGCACGTTCTTCTGGCGTGATGCAGGGGCCGGGGGCCTCTTCAAAGACCTTCTGGTGGCGGCGCTGCAGCGAACAGTCGCGTTCGCCCAGATGCACCGCCCCGCCCTTGCCGTCGCCAAAGACCTGGATCTCGATATGGCGCGGCGTGGTGAGGTATTTCTCGATATAGACCTCGTCATTGCCGAAGGCCGCCTTGGCCTCGGCGCGCGCGGTCTGGAAGGCGCGCTCCATCTCGGCTTCGGAATTGGCAACCTTCATGCCGCGTCCGCCGCCGCCGGCCGTGGCCTTGATGATGACGGGATAGCCGAAGTCCTTGCCGATCTTCTTGGCCTCGGCCAGATCGGGGACGCCGCCGTCGGAGCCGGGGACGCAGGGCACGCCAAGCGCCTTCATCGTGTCCTTGGCGGTGATCTTGTCTCCCATGACACGGATGTGTTCCGCGGTCGGGCCTATGAAGGTCAGGCCGTGATCCTCGACGATCTGCACGAAGCCGGCGTTTTCCGACAGGAAGCCGTAGCCCGGATGGATCGCCTGCGCGCCGGTGACTTCGGCGGCGGCGATGATCGCGGGGATGTGCAGATAGCTGTCGGTGCCGGGGGGCGGGCCGATGCAGACGGATTCGTCGGCCATGCGCACATGCATGGCATCCGCATCCGCCGTCGAATGGACCGCGACAGAGCGAATGCCCATCTCGCGGGCCGCGCGGATGACGCGGAGGGCGATTTCACCCCGGTTGGCGATCAAGATCTTGTCGAACATCGGCTGGCCTTATTCGATGATCATCAGGGGCGCACCGTATTCCACGGCGGCCTTGTCCTCGACGAGGATACGCTTGACCGTGCCGGAGCGCGGGGCGGGGATCTGGTTCATGGTCTTCATCGCCTCGACGATCAGCAGCGTGTCCCCTTCGGAGACACTGTCGCCCACCTTGACGAAGGCGGGGGCCGTGGGTTCGGGCTGCAGATAGACCGTGCCCACCATGGGCGAGGTCACCGCGCCGGGGTGCTGGGCGGGGTCTTCGTCCGTGGCGGCGGCTGCGGCCGAGGGGGCCGATGTGGCCACGGGGGCGGAGACCGGGGCGTGCACCGGCGCGGGGGCCGGGGCGGCGACCTCCACCTTCTTGGAGACGCGGACGTTTATGCTGTCATCCTCGCCATAGTCGCGTTTCACCTGGATTTCGGTCAGGTCGTTTTCGCGCAGCAATTCTGCCAGCGCCTTGATGAAGGCCACGTCGGCTTCGGTCGTCTTATTGGTCATATGGGTCCTCGCCAGAGGTTGCGCGCCAGATCGGCGGCTGCTCGTTTCCAGACTGGGGCGGGTTATAGGCGATGTCAAACGGGGAGGAAAGCATAGTCGTTCGCTGATTTTGACAGTCCTCTCCGACAGGGCGGCTTGTCGATACTATATTTGCCCCCAGGCCCTGCGCCCCGCGTCGGGTTAATGGCGACCCCGGTGCGACGCAGGCCTTCAAACTTGGAGGGTAACCAGATGATCATGCGAGTTTTCAAGTCGCAAACTGAGGGGCCGGAACGGCAAAGGGCCGATCCCGAAGGACCGGCCCTTGGATGTCGTGACCTCTGACCCGTGGTTCAGCGGTTCATGCGGTTGTCGATCAGATCGTCCACCACCGACGGGTCGGCCAGGGTGGAGGTATCGCCAAGCGCGCCGTAGTCGTTTTCGGCGATCTTGCGCAGGATGCGGCGCATGATCTTGCCGGAGCGTGTCTTGGGCAGGCCGGGGGCCCACTGGATCAGGTCGGGGCTGGCGATCGGGCCGATTTCGGTGCGGACCCAGTCGCGCAGCTCCTTCTTCAGCTCGTCCGAGGGGTCGATCCCGTTCATCAGGGTGACGTAGCAGTAGATACCCTGGCCCTTCACGTCATGCGGATAACCGACCACGGCGGCCTCGGCGACCTTGGCATGGGCGACGAGGGCGGATTCGACCTCGGCGGTGCCCATCCGGTGGCCCGAGACGTTGATGACGTCATCGACCCGGCCGGTGATCCAGTAGTAGCCGTCTTCGTCGCGGCGGCAGCCGTCCCCGGCGAAGTAATAGCCCGTGTAGTCGGAGAAGTAGGTTTTCTCGAACCGCTCGTGATCGCCCCAGACGGTGCGCATCTGGCCGGGCCAGCTGTCCTTGATGGCCAGCACGCCCTCGGCCTTGGTGTCCGTGATCTCCTCGCCCGAGGTGGGTTCGAGCACGACGGGCTGCACGCCGAAGAAGGGCAGGGTGGCCGAGCCGGGCTTGGTCGCGATCGCGCCCGGCAGCGGGGTGATCATGTGGCCACCGGTTTCGGTTTGCCACCAGGTGTCCACGATCGGCAATTTTCCCTTGCCGATCTTGTCATTGTACCAATTCCAGGCCTCGGGGTTGATCGGCTCGCCCACGGTGCCCAGCACCTTAAGCGTCGACATCTCGTAGCCGTCGACGAACTTGTCCCCCTGGCCCATCAGCGCGCGGATCGCGGTCGGGGCGGTGTAGAACTGGTTGACCCCGTGCTTTTCGATCACCTGCCAGAAACGCGACGCGTCCGGATAGGTCGGCACGCCTTCGAACATCAGCGTGGTCGCGCCGTTCGCCAGCGGGCCGTAAATGATGTAGCTGTGGCCGGTGACCCACCCCACATCCGCGCCACACCAGAAGACATCGCCGTCCCGGTAGTCGAAGGTCATCTGCTGCGTCATCGCCGCATAAAGCAGATAGCCGCCGGAGGAATGCACCACGCCCTTGGGTTTGCCGGTGGAGCCGGAGGTGTAGAGCACGAAAAGCGGGTCTTCGGCGTTCATCGGGCGGGCCGGACAATCGGGCGCGACATCGGCCATCATGGCCTTCACGTCGACGTCGCGGTCCTGGATCCAGGTTGTCTGGTCGCCGGTGTGCTTGACGACAAGACAGCGCACCTTGTCCGAGCAATGCAGCAGGGCGGCGTCGGTGTTGGACTTCAGCGCCGTACGCTTGCCACCGCGCGGGGCGGTGTCGGCGGTGACGACGACCTTGGCCTCGGAATCGTTGATCCGGTTGGCCAGCGCATCGGGCGAGAAGCCGGCGAAGACGACCGAATGGATCGCGCCGATGCGGGCGCAGGCCAGCATGGCATAGGCGGCCTCGGGGATCATCGGCAGGTAGATCACCACACGGTCGCCGCGCATCACGCCCTGGGCCAGCAGGACATTGGCAAAGCGGCAGACTTTCTCGTGCAGTTCGTTATAGGTGATGTGCAGGGCCTCGTCGCCCGGCTCGTCCGGTTCCCAGATGATTGCGGTCTGATCGCCGCGGGTGGCCAGGTGGCGGTCGATGCAGTTGGCGGCGACGTTCAGCACCCCGTCCTCGAACCATTTGATCGAGACATTGCCGAGGGTGAAATCCGTGTCCTTCACCTTGGTAAAGGGGGTGATCCAGTCCAGCCGCGTCCTGGCTTCGTCGCCCCAGAACTTGTCCGGATCGGCGAGCGAGGCCTCGTACATCGCCTTGTACCTTGCTTCGTCCACATGGGCGTTTTTCACGAATTCGGCGGAGGGCGGGTAGGTCTGGTCGGTCATGACAGATCCTCTTGGTCTTGAAACAGAATGTCGTGCCCGGTCGGGCGGGAAGGTGCCCCGTGCCGCTCCTCTTCGGCGCGGGGCCGGGACCATCCTCAGATGGCCAGATACTCGGCGCGCAGTTCGGCGTTGCCGAGAACCTCTTTCGCGCTGCCGTCAAAGACGACGGATCCGGTATCAAGGATCACGGAGCGATCTGCAAGCTCCAGCGCCCGAACGGCGTTCTGTTCGACAAGGATCGTGGTGATCCCCTGTTCCTTGATGATCCGCAGCGTCTTTTCGATTTCGTCCACGATCACCGGTGCCAGCCCTTCGTAGGGTTCGTCCAGCAGCAGCACCTTGATGTCCCGCGACAGGGCGCGGGCGATGGCCAGCATCTGTTGCTCGCCGCCCGAGAGGGTCACGCCCTCCTGCTTGCGGCGTTCGCCGAGGCGGGGGAAGAGTTCGTAGAGCCGCTCCAGCGACCAGCCGATCGGCGGGGCGATCTGGGCGAGCTGGATGTTTTCTTCGACCGTGAGGCCGGGGATGATGCAGCGATCCTCGGGGACCAGGCCGATCCCGGCCTGGGCGGCCTCGTGGCTTTTCATGGTGTGAAGCGGCTGGTGGTCCAGCCAGATCTCGCCATGGGTGACCTGCGGATTGTCCATCCGCGCGATCGAGCGCAGGGTCGAGGTCTTGCCCGCGCCGTTGCGGCCGAGCAGGGCCAAAATCTCGCCCTCGTGCACGTTGAAGCTGATGTTCTGCACGATGTAGCTTTCGCCGTAGTAGGCTTCCATGTTCCAGACGGAGAGGAAGGCCGGGGCGGTTTCGGCGTAGTTCTTGCCCTTGGAGAAGTCGGGTTTGACGTTCATCGTTCTGTCCTTTCGATACGGTGCGTGCCAGCACGCACCCTACGGGCGGGTAGGGTGCGTGCTGGCACGCACCGCACCGTGGTTTTACGCAGCGACCTGCGACTCGCCGAGGTAGGCCTCGCGCACCTTCGGATGGCCCTTGATCTTGTCCGGCGTATCCTCGACCAGCGGCGTGCCCTGGGCCAACACGGTGATCCGCTCGGCCAGGGAGAAGACGACATGCATGTCGTGTTCGATGATCGCGATGGTGATGTCGCGGTCCTGCTTGATCTTCTTGAGCAGGTCGATGGTGTTGTTGGTGTCGGAGCGGGACATGCCGGCGGTCGGTTCGTCCAGCAGCAGCAGGCGCGGTTCCTGGGCCAGGCACATGGCGATTTCCATCCGGCGCTTGTCGCCGCGCGACATCGAGGCGGTGTGCATTTCGCGCTTGTCGGCGAGGTTCATGCTCTCCAGCATCTGTTCCGCCTTTTCGACCACGTCCCTCTCCTTCATCATCCCGCCGATGGCGTGGAAGGAGAAGGCGCCGTCGCGTTTCGCGAAACAGGCGATCATCATGTTTTCCATGACGGTCAGGTCGCCGAAGATTTCCGGTGTCTGGAATACGCGGGAAATCCCCATCTGGTTGATCTCATAGGGCGTGCGGCCCAGCACCGACTGCCCGTCGAACATCACCGATCCGGTGTCGGGGATCAGCTTGCCGACCAGGCAGTTCAGCAGGGTTGACTTGCCCGCGCCGTTCGGCCCGATGATCGCGTGGACGGTGTTTTCGGCCACGCTGAGGTTCACTTCGGACAGGGCCTTGAGGCCGCCGAACCGCTTGTTCACGTTCTTGACTTCGAGAATTCCCATCTGTCCGTCTCCTTATTCTGCCGGTTCGGGCTTGGTCTGGGTCCTGGCGCGCTTGCGCCCGAACAGACCGGTGATTTTCCTGCCACCCTCGACCAGCCCGCCGGGCAGGAAGATGATGACCAGGACAAAAAGCAGGCCCTGCGTCATGTGCCAGCCTTCGCCGGTGAACCAGGTCGCCACCCAGACCATGGAATGGCCCAGCCAGTCGGGGAAGATGTGGAACCACTGTTCCAGCAGGCTTTCGTTCATCTTGGAGACGATGTTCTCCATGTACTTGATGGTGCCCGCACCCAGGATCGGCCCGATCAGGGTGCCGACGCCGCCGAGGATGGTCATGATCACCACCGCGCCGGATTCGGTCCAGTACATCCGCTCCGCCCCGGCCAGCGGGTCCATTGCCGCCAGAAGGCCGCCTGCCAGACCGGCATACATGCCCGAGATGACGAAGGCCGCCAGGGTGTAGGGTTTGGCGTTCAGGCCGGTATAGCTCATCCGGGTCTGGTTCGACTTGATCGCGCGCAACATCAGCCCGAAGGGCGAGCGGAAGATGCGGATCGACAGGTAGAAGGCCAGGATCAGCAGGATGGCGCAGAGGTAATAGCCGACGGGGAAGGTGAATTCCCAGGGGCCCACGACCAGATCGTAGTGGGCGCGCATTTCCAGCCCGAAGAGGTGCGGCACGTTCGGGCCGTTGCCCTGCAGGATCTGCGGATCATTGTTGTAGATCTGAAGCCCGGTTTCACCGTTGGTCACCGTGAGGCCCAGCCAGCGCCCGAAGAGGTCGGAATAGGCGATGGCATACATCATCTGCGCAAAGGCTAGTGTCAGGATCGAGAAGTAGATGCCCGACCGGCGCAGCGAGATGAAGCCGATAACGACCGACAGCAGGCCGGCCACGATGACCGACAGGATCAGCCCCGGCAGGATGTTGTAGCTGAGCAGCTTGAACATCCAGACCGCCGCATAGGACCCCACCCCAAGAAAGGCGGCGTGACCGAAGCTGAGGTAGCCGGTCAGGCCGAACAGGATGTTGAAGCCGATGGCGAAGATGCCGAAGATGGCAAAGCGCTGCATCAGGTCGGGGTAGCCGCCGTTGAAGAAGGCCATGCCCGAGTACTTGGGGAAGATGTTGAGGATAACCGGCGCGAACAGGGCTAGCGCGATCACGACGAGCAGGAGCCCGGTATCTTTTTTGTCGAGACCCAGCATGAATTAGTCCTCCATCACGCCTTTTTTGCCCATCAGGCCACGCGGACGTGTGAGCAGAATGATAATTGCAACGAGGTAGATGATGATCTGGTCGATCCCGTCGAGCAGCTCCTTCACCGCGGTCATGGAGGCGAAGCTCTCCAGAATGCCGAGCAGGAAGCCCGCGGCGACCGCGCCGGGCAGGGAGCCCATGCCGCCGACCACCACGACCACGAAACTGAGGACAAGGAAGTCCATGCCCATGTGATAGTTGGGCGCGTTGATCGGCGCGTACATCACCCCGGCCCAGCCCGCGACCACGGCCGCGATGGCGAACATGATGGTGAAGCGGCGGTCGATGTTGATGCCGAGCAGGCCGACGGTGGCGCGGTCGGCCATGCCGGCGCGGACCACCATCCCGAAGGTTGTGAAGCGCAGGAAGGCAAAGACGCCGCCGATCACCACGGCCGAGAAACAGAAGTAGATCATCCGCCAGTAGGGATAGATGATGACGTTCGGATCAAAGCCGAAAGCCGCGCCGAAGTCGATCGAGCCCTTGAAGGCCTGCGGGGCGGGCGTCTGGATCGGGTTGGCGCCGTATACGCCGCGCACCAGTTCCTGCAGGATGATCGCCAGGCCGAAGGTCACCAGGATCTGGTCGGCGTGGGGGCGTTTGTAGAAATGCTTGATCAGCCCGCGCTCCATGGCGAGGCCGACGAAGATCATGATGGGGATCGAGAAGAGGATCGCCAGCGGCACCGACCAGTCGATGATGGCGCCGCCAAGCTCGGGGCCGAACCAGCTTTCGACATAGGGGGTCTCCACCTTGAGCGGGTTGCCCAGGAAGTCCTTCTGGGTGGGGTCTTCGGTGACGTAGCTGGCAGAGAGCAGCTTGGACAGCGCGACCGAGCAGAAGGCGCCGATCATGAAGAGCGCCCCGTGGGCGAAGTTCACCACGCCGAGCGTGCCGAAGATGAGTGTCAGCCCGAGAGCGATCAGCGCATAGGCGGACCCCTTGTCGAGGCCGTTGAGAATTTGCGGAATGATGACGTCCATGGTCCCGTTCCCCTACAGGTGCATGCGAAGGTGCGTGCAAGGCACGCACCCTACGGACCCGGCCTGGGCGGCCGGGGCGTGGAATGGGGTGCGTGAAGACACGCACCCCGATCTGGCTGGTTTAGGCGCCCGGGTTGCACTCACCCAGCTCACCACCGGCGAACATCGGGTGATCCGGCGCGTACTCGACCTGCGCACGCGGCGTCACTTCGACGATTTCCAGCGTGTCGTACTGGTTGGTCGGGTTCTCCTTGCCCTTCATGACCAGCACGTCCTTGAAGCACTGGTGGTCTTCGGCGCGATAGGTGGTCGGACCGTTGCCCATCCCGTCGAATTCGAAGCCTTCGAGGGCCTCGACCACGCCGCAGGGGTTGAAGGTGCCGGCACGTTCGACCGCGTCCGCGTAGAGCAGGGTCTGCACGTAGCAAGTATGTGCGGAGTTCGACGGCGGGCGGCCGTACTTCTCGCCGAAGGACTTGGTGAAAGCTTTGGACCCCTCGTCCTGCAGCTGCCAGTTCCAGTTCATGGAGCCGATCACGCCCTGCACGTTTTCACCCGCACCGGCGGCCATCAGTTCGGAGTAGAGCGGCACGACGATTTCGAACTTCTTGCCGTTGACCATCTTGTCGAGCAGGCCGAACTGGATGGCGTTGGTGAGCGAGTTCACCATGTTTCCGCCGTAGTGGTTCAGGACCAGCACGTCGGCACCGGAGTTCAGGACCGGCGTGATGTAGGACGAGAAGTCGGTGGTGGCCAGCGGCGTCAGCACGTTGTTGACGGTTTCCCAGCCCATGGATTCGGTCGCGGCCGCGATCGATTCCTGCTGCGTCCAGCCCCAGTTGTAGTCTGCGGTCAGGTGGTAGGCACGGCGGTCGGAACCGTATTCGTTCTTCAGCACCGGTGCCAGCGCGGCGGCGGACATGTAGGCGTTGAAGAAGTGGCGGAACCCGTTCGCCTTGCGGTCCTTGCCGGTCGTGTCGTTGGAGTGGGTCAGACCGGCCATGAAGATCACGCCGGCCTCCTGGCAGAGGCCCTGCACAGCAACGGCCACACCCGAGGACGAGCCGCCGTTGATCATCACGGCGCCGTCTTTTTCGATCATCGACTTGGCGGATGCGCGGGCTGCGTCGGATTTGGTCTGGGTATCGCCGGTGACGAACTCGACCTTCTTGCCGAGGATCCCGTTCCCTTTCAGCGCCTTGGAGCTGAAGGTGTTCATCATGCCGCCGTCACCCTCACCGTTAAGGTGCTGAACGGCGAGCTCCTGTGCACGCAGTTCGTCGAGGCCTTCTTCGGCATAGGGGCCGGTCTGGGGCACGTTGAAGCCCAGGGTTACGGTGCCGCCGGTCGGCTCGTTGGTGTAGGCGGCTGCAGACGATGCGGTAAAGATCGTGGGCAGCGCGACACCTGCGCCTGCAATGGCGCCGGTCTTCAGAACGCCGCGACGCGACAGATTCTTGGTCATGAGTATCCTCCCGATTGTTTATGTGCGGCGCACCTCCTCTGTGCGGACCGCGGGCACTACTGTGCAAAGCAGTTATCGCAAGGTCGCCGTAAACAAATCAACAAGAGGCTTTAATCGTTCAATTTTTTTGTAAACAAATCCACAATGCGGTGGTAGGATTGGTAAATAAATTATTTCGCAGTGCAGAAACCCCTTGAAACAGCGGAGGAAATGGGATGGCACGTACCGTTTTGACGGGCAGCCGGATCCGCGAGCGGCGGGTGATCCTGGGGTTGCGGCAGGCGGAACTGGCGCGGCGGGCGGGGATATCTGCCTCCTATCTGAATCTGATCGAACACAACCGGCGCAGAATCGGCGGGAAACTGCTGCTCGACATCGCGCAGGTGCTGGGCGTCGAGGCGGCGCTGCTGGCCGAGGGGGCGGAGGCGGCGCTGACCGGATCGCTGCGCGAGGCCGCTGCGGAGGGCCCTGGCGCAGGCGCCGAGGTCGACGCGGTGGACGAGTTTGCAGGGCGATTTCCGGGCTGGGCGCGGCTGGTCTCGGAACAGCATGCACGGATCGGACGGCTGGAACAATCGGTGGAGGCGCTGACCGACCGCCTGGCCCATGACCCCCATCTCGCCGCCTCGCTGCACGAGGTGTTGTCGACCGTTACGGCGATCCATTCCTCGTCTTCCATCCTGGTGGAGACGCAGGAGCTGGAACCGGCCTGGCGGGAGAGGTTCCACCGCAACATCCACGAGGACAGCGCGCGCCTGGCGGAAGGTGCGCAGCGGCTGGTGGACGAATTGGACGCGGGGCAGCGGCAGGAGGCGACGCTGAACTCCCCGCAGGAGGAGGTGGATGCCTTTCTCGATGCCAATGCCCATGCGTTTGCAGCGCTGGAGCGGGGCGCGGAAGTTGAGGTGGTGTTGCAGTCGGCGGGGCTGTCCTCGGCCGCCGCGGTGACGCTTGCGCGGGACCGGCTGACCCGGATGGCGAGGGATGCCCGGGCCCTGCCGCATGGTGCCTTGATCGAGGCGTTGCGCGGGATGGGGCCGGGGGAGGCGCCGGATCCCACGGCTCTGGCCGCGCGGCTTGGCCTTGGGGTGGCGCTGGTGATGCGGCGGCTGGCGACGCTGCCGGGCGAGTTGGTCGAGGATCTGCTGCCTGCGCGGCCCGGTCTGGTCATCGCGGATGCCTCGGGCACTTTGCTCTACCGTCGGGAAATCCCCGGGTTTCCCCTGCCAAGGTTCGGCGCGGCCTGTCCGCTCTGGCCGCTGTTTTCGGCGCTGCAACGCCCGATGTTTCCGATCCGCGCGCGGGTTCGGATGGCCGGGCGCAGCGAGGGGGTGTTCGACTGTTACGCGATTGCGGAGGCGGAGGCGCCGCCGCAAATCGGCGAGGATCCGATCCTGCGCAGTCACATGCTGCTCTGGCCGGCCGAGGAGGAAGCGGAGGCGGCGCGCGGCGTCGGGGTAAGCTGCCGCATCTGCCCGCGCGAGGATTGCGCGGCGCGGCGCGAGCCGTCGATCATGGCGCGCGGCGCGTAACTGCTTTGACTTGGCAGGGTTAATCGGGCAGGCTGAACGCTCACGGGTTACCGGGTTTCTATGCCGTAGGGGGAGACGGGATGGACAAGACGGTCCTTCTGATCGAGGACGAGCCGAATATCATCGAGGCGATCAGCTTCATCCTGTCGCGGGATGGCTGGCGGGTAGCGACCCATTCCAACGGGGTGGATGCGGTCGGGGCCGTGGGCGCGCGCAAACCGGATCTGGTGATCCTGGACGTGATGCTGCCGGGCCGGTCTGGCTATGACATCCTGCGTGAGCTGCGCGCGGCGGAGGCGACGGCGGATCTGCCGGTGCTGATGCTGACAGCGCGGGGGCAGAGCAAGGATCGAGAGATGGCAGAGACCCTCGGCGCCAGCCGCTTTATGGCCAAGCCGTTTTCCAATGCCGAAGTGCTGGAGGCCGTGCGGGACCTGGTCCGGCCATGAGCGAAAAGCGCAACCCCCTGTTCCTGGGTCGCGGCAGTTATCGCCAGCGCCGCCTGGCGGATGCGGCGCGGTTGCTGCCGGTATTGGGGGCGGTGTTGATGATGTTGCCGCTGCTCTGGCCGCGGGAGGGGGCGGAGAATGTTCCGACGACCTCCACAGCGATGATCTATGTCTTCGGCTGCTGGCTGCTGCTGGTCGCGGCGGCGGGGCTGCTGGCGGTCTGGCTTGATCCGACCGTGTCGGAGGCCGAGACCGAAGACGATCCGGCCCGGGGCAGCTGATGGCCTCGCTCAACCTGCTGATCTTTGTCTGTCTGGGCTATGTGGCGGTCCTGTTCCTCGTAGCCTTCGGCGCCGAAAGGGCCGCCAAGCGCGGGAAGGCGGCCTGGCTGCGGTCGCCGATCGTCTACACGCTGTCGCTGTCGATCTACTGCACCGCCTGGACCTTCTACGGGGCGGTCGGCTATGCGGCGCGGTCGGGGATGGAGTATCTGACGATCTACATCGGCCCCTCGCTGGTCATGGTCGGCTGGTTCTGGGCGGTGCGCAAACTGGTGCGGATCGGACGCAGCCAGAACATCACCTCCATCGCCGATCTGATCTCGTCGCGCTACGGGAAATCGACCTTGCTGGGGGTGCTGGTTACGGGCCTCGCCGTGGTCGGGACCACGCCTTATATCGCGCTGCAATTGCAGTCGGTCACGCTGTCGGTGGCCAGTTTCTCGCTCGCCGATGCCTCGGTCCGACCTCTGGGGGATCAGAACTCCACCGCGCTGTGGGTGGCGGTCGGGCTGGCCTTTTTCACCGTGCTGTTCGGCACGCGGAACCTGGATGCGAACGAGCGGCACCACGGGGTGGTCATGGCCATCGCGGTGGAGGCTGTGGTGAAGCTTTTTGCGCTGTTGGCGGTCGGGGTCTTCGTCGTCTGGGGGCTGGGCGGGGGCGTGTCGCAAACGCTGGCGCGGATCGACGCCTCGGCGCTCGGCGAATGGCAGGTGCAGCCGGATCGCTGGATGGCCTTGTCGGCCCTGTCGGCGGCGGCCTTCCTCTGTCTGCCGCGGATGTTCCAGGTTCTGGTGGTCGAGAACGAGGAAGAGCGGCACCTGCGCACCGCCTCCTGGGCCTTTCCGCTCTACCTGCTGCTGATGAGCCTGTTTGTCGTGCCGATCGCGGTGGTCGGGCTGGACCTGCTGCCGCCGGGGTCGAACCCGGACCTCTTCGTGCTGTCGGTGCCGCTGGCCGAAGGGCAGAACGGGTTGGCGCTGCTGTCCTTTCTGGGTGGGTTTTCCTCGGCCACCTCGATGGTCATCGTGGCCTCCATCGCGCTGTCGACCATGGTGTCGAACCATATCGTCATGCCGATCTGGCTATCGCGCCAGCCTGCGGGGGCCATCGTATCCGGCGATGTGCGCAGCGTGGTCCTGTTGTCGCGGCGCTTGTCGATCATCGCGATGCTGGCCCTGGGGTACCTTTACTACCGCGTGTCGGGGGGCAGCACGGCGCTGGCGGCCATCGGTCTGATCTCCTTTTCGGGGGTGGCGCAGTTCCTTCCGGCGCTGGTCGGGGGGATCTTCTGGCGCGGGGCGAACCGGTTTGGCGCACTGGCGGGGTTGGTGACCGGGGGGCTGGTCTGGCTGTGGTGCCTGTTCCTGCCCAGCTTCGGTCCGAATGTCGTGATCTCCGCCTCGGTGATGGAGATGGGGCCCTTCGGCATCGGCTGGCTGCGGCCCTATGCTCTGTTCGGGATATCGGGGCTCGACCCGCTGGTGCATGGGGTGTTCTGGTCGCTGCTGCTGAATGCGGTCGTCTTTGTGACCGCCTCGATCTTCACCTTTCCGACGCCGTTGGAGCGGCTGCAGGGCGCGCAGTTCGTCAATGTCTTCGACCATACGGCTCCGACGCGGGGCTGGTCCGGCGGCATGGCGCAGAGCGAGGACCTGATGATCATGGCGCAGCGTATCCTGGGCGCGACCGAGGCGCAGGAGCTGTTCCGCCGCGAGGCCAAGGCGCAGGGGTTGCAGGGCTACCTGCCGGAACCGACGCCGACCTTCCTGCTGTTGCTGGAACGGGAACTGGCCGGGTCGGTCGGGGCGGCGACGGCCCATGCGATGATTGCGCAGATCACCGGGGGCGCGAATATCTCGGTCGAGGACCTGCTGGCCGTGGCGGATGAAACCGCGCAGATCATGGAGCATTCCAGCCAGCTGGAGGCGAAATCGGCCGAACTGACCCGCACGGCGCGGCAGTTGCGGACGGCCAACGAAAAGCTGACGGCATTGTCGGTGCAGAAGGACGCCTTTCTCAGCCAGATCAGTCATGAGCTGCGCACGCCGATGACCTCCATCCGCGCTTTTTCGGAAATCCTGCGGGATACGGAGGAGATCGACCTGGACGCCAAGGCCAAATACGCCGGGATCATCCATGGCGAGGCGATACGCCTGACCCGACTGCTGGATGATCTGCTGGATCTGTCGGTGCTGGAAAACGGGCAGGTGCGGATGAATATCGGCCGAGGTCGGCTGGGCGATATCCTGGATCACGCGGTGGCGGCGACGGGGGCGGAGCGTGGCGGGCTGGTGCTGCGGCGCAAGGGCAGCGAGGATATTTCGCTGACCACGGATGCGGACCGGCTGGCACAGGTCTTCATCAACCTCATCGCCAATGCGCAGAAGTACTGCGATGCGGCACGGCCGGAGCTGACCGTCGCCTCGCGCGAGGTGGACGGGTTGCTGATGATCGACTTCACCGACAACGGCAGTGGGGTGGCCGCTGAATCCCAGGACATGATTTTCGAGAAATTCAGCCGCGTGGGCGAACAGCAGGCCGGCGGAGCGGGTCTGGGTCTGGCGATCTGCCGCGAGATCATGGTGCGACTTGGCGGGTCGATCACCTATCTGCCGGGGCAGGAGGGCGGGGCGTTTCGTGTGACCCTGCCGATCGCGGGGGCGATGGCGGCGCAGTAGCAGAGCGGTATCTCTGACGGGCGGATCAACAGGATAGTAACCATCCCTGCCTAGTGTGGCCGAAAGTGCGGGTCACAGTGTCGGAGGCGATGGAAAGTCCCAGCCCAAATTCAGTGCTTCGTCGCAAGGCCCATGCGGCGAAGGAGGTCTGGCAGGCGCGCGCCATGTCGCCAGCCAAGGCCCTGCGCCTGTCTGTTGCGCGCGCGGCGGATGAGCTTTGGGATCTGGCGGTCGCGGCCAGCGGCATCGCCCTGACGGAAGAAAGCCAGGAGGCCGCGGTCGACAGCCTGCCGGAGGGCGGGCTGATCCTGCTGCTGGAGGGGCCGGAGGGGGCCGTGGGCGCGGCGCATCTGCCCTTTCCGGTGGTTTCGGGCTTGGTGGAGGCGCAGACAATCGGCCAGGTCAGCACGCTGCCGCCGGAGCCGCGGGCGGCCACACGGACCGACGCGGCCATGGTCGCCCCCCTGATCGACGAGACGCTGCATCGGTTCGAATCCCTGCTGCAGGAGGAAGGGCAGGCGCCCTGGGCCCTGGGCTATCGCTTTGGCACGATGATGGAGTCGGCGCGGATGCTGGCCCTGGCGCTGAAGGCGACAGATTTCCACGTGATCCGGTTTTCCCTCGACCTCGCCGCCCGGCGGGAGGGGGAGGCGCTGTTGATGTTGCCGGTGGTGGAGCTGCCGGGCGCGGGCACCGGGGCCAGCGGGGGGGAGGGAGTGCGGCAGGGTGCTCTGGAGGCCCAGATCCTGCAGGCGCCGACCGAACTGCGCGCTGTGCTGCACCGGTTGTCGATGCCGCTTTCGGCGGTCAGCGGGCTGGAGGTCGGGGCTGTGCTGCCGATCCCGAGGGAGGCCCTGGCCCGGACGGAGATCGAGGTGGGCGGCGAGGTGACGCTCGGCACGACCACCCTTGGTCAGGTGAACGGTATGCGGGCGCTGCGCTTCAGGCTGCGGGAGGCGGAGGACACTCCGCCCGAGGGGCAGGGGGACCCGGGACAGGCGGCCCTCGCGGCGCCCGAGGTCGCGGTGCCCGGGCCAGCCGACATGGAGGTGGCGACCGACGAGGGCTTGTCCATGCCCATGCCGGGAACTTCGCTGGACACGGAGGAGGGCTTTGCCCCGGCGCCAATGCCTCAGCAGGATGATCTGCTGGGCGATCTTCCGGATCTGGGTGATCTGTCGGGATTGGACGCCACCACGGAGGAGGGCGAGGAGAGCGGAGATTTACCGGATATCGGCGCGATGCCGATGGCCGCCCTCCCGATCATCGATTGACGATCGGACTGGCGTTGTCGTGCTACGCGGGGCTCAGCCCTGTTCCAGCCGGGGCCGCAGACCGGAGAGGTCGTAGCCCGCCTTGGCTGCGGTGCCCAGGATCTCGTCCGCGCCCATGCCGTCGGCGGCGCGGGCAAGGGACCAGATGACCGTGCAGCGCGTACCGGAGGCGCAGTAGGCCAGCACCGGACCTTCAGAGGCGGCGACCACCGCCTCCTGACGCGCGATATTCTCGGGCGTCATGGTCTGATGGGTCAGCGGAATGACCTCGAAGGTCAAACCGGCGGCCTTTGCAGCCTGGGCCATGGCCTCGGCCTGCATGGCGGGCGGGTTTTCCTCGTCCGGGCGGTTACAGATCACGGTGGTGAAACCGTGGGCGCGGATGGTCTCCATATCCTCGGGCGCGATCTGCGGCGAGACGGAGTAGCGGGGGGTGACCTGACGGATGTCCATGCGCATGGCTTATTCCGCCGGAACCGGTCTGTCCAGCCGCGCTTTCAGCTGCGGGGCGACGAACATGCCGGTCACCATGGCCCCGAAAAAGACAATCCCCGGCATGCCGCCGAAGCTGAGCGAGGCGATGGAGGGCCCGGGGCAGAGCCCGGCAAGGCCCCAGCCCGCCCCGAAGAGGACCGAGCCGACGATCAGGCGCCGATCCAGCTCCGGCAAGGGCGCGGGCGGAAATTGGCCCCCGGACGCGGGACGCCGCACCGCGTGGGTCAGGCGCCAGGCCACGGCCATCGGGATGATCGCGCCGCCCATCACGAAGGCCAGGGTCGGGTCCCATTGGCCAAAGACATCCAGCCAACCCTGTACCTTGGTCGTGTCGGTCATGCCGGAGATATAGAGGCCCGCGCCGAAGAGCGCGCCAGATACAAGAGAGATGAGCAGGTTCATCAGATCACCCCCAGGATGTGGCGGAAGAGGACCACGGAGAGGCCGCCCGCGAGAATGTAGAAGACCGTGGCAATCATACCGCGGAAGGAAAAACGGGAGATCCCGCAGACCCCGTGCCCCGAGGTGCAGCCATTGGCGATTCGGGTGCCGATGCCGACCAGAAGACCGGCGGCGACGAGCACCGCGATATTGCCGGTGGCATGGGTGTCGGGCGTGCCGACGAAGGGGACGAGCGCCATCGGCGTCAGGAGGACACCGGCGAGAAAGATGATCCTCTCCCATCTGTCGCCAAAGCCGGAGCCGTCGACCAGCCCGCCGATGATACCGGAGGCCCCCATGATCTTGCCGTTGCCTAGCAGCAGCACGGCGCCGCCCAGCCCGATCAGCATGCCGCCGATCAGGCCCATGATCCATTCAGGTTGCATGTGCGTTTCCTTTGAAATCCTTGCTCACGCCGCGCCGGGCGCGCGACGACTTGGTTCGGGGCGCGATGGCCCCAAATATACGCTGTAAGTTTCCGTCAGAGTTTGTTGACGGGCACCTTGAGATAGACGTCGCCCTTTTCATCCGCCGGGGGCATCTGGCCCGCGCGCATGTTCACCTGCAGCGAGGGGATAATCAGCTTGGGCATGGCCAGCGTCGCGTCGCGGGCGTCGCGCATCTTGACGAAATCCTCGGCCGATTTGCCCTGACCCACGTGGACGTTGAGCGCCTTCTGCTCGCCGACCGTGGTTTCCCAGGCGTAGTCATCGCGACCCGGGGCCTTGTAGTCGTGGCCGACGAAGATCCGTGTCTCGTCCGGCAGGGCGAGGATCTTCTGGATCGAGGTGTAGAGCATCTCGGACGAGCCGCCGGGGAAGTCGCAGCGCGCGGTGCCGAAATCGGGCATGAAGAGCGTATCGCCCACAAAAGCGGCATCGCCGATGACATAGGTCAGGCAAGCCGGGGTATGACCCGGCGTGTGCAGCACATTGCCGCGCAGCTGGCCGATGTGGAAACTGTCCCCCTCGACGAAAAGCCTGTCGAACTGCGAGCCGTCGCGCTGGAATTCGGTGCCTTCGTTGAAGACCTTTCCGAAGGTGTCCTGAACGATCCTGATATTGTCGCCGATGCCGATCTGACCGCCGAGCTTTTCCTGGATATAGGGCGCGGCAGAAAGGTGGTCGGCGTGGACGTGGCTTTCCAGAAGCCACTGAACCTCATAGCCCTTTTCCGTCACGAAGGCGATGATCGCATCGGCGGACCGGGTGTCGGTCCGGCCCGAGGAATAATCGAAATCCAGAACGGAATCGACAATGGCGCAGGCGCTGCCCTGCGGGTCGCGGACGACGTAGGAAATGGTGTTTGTGGCCTCGTCAAAGAAGGCTGTGACTTCGGGGGACATGGTGATCTCCTGTTTGCTTCGATCACACATATAGCAATATTAGAATGTGATACAAGAGGTCGTTTTGTTAACCATTGACGTGAGAATAAGCGGAGGCCTGCGAAAACGGTGGATAACGGGAATCCGTGTTTGGTTTTTCGCCTTGAGTTGAGTAAAGTTGAGCTACGTTGCCCTGCCGCGGGAGGAATAGGCAGGCGACGGTTCCGAAACGGCGTCGGCATGTCTGCCGGGGGGCAGAGGCCGAGACGAGGGGCGCGGGGGACCGCGGACCCTGCATGGACTTCATCGGGAGGAGACCGATACATGACTGCTGACGAACTGGATCTCGAAACGCGCAAACTGATCACCGCGATCGCCAACAAGGCCCCGGGCGCGCGGCATCACTTCCTTGACCGTCTGCACGCGCTCATGGCTGCCTATTCCCGCGCCGGACGCGCCTGCCCGCCGACCCTGCGCAACCTGCTGGAAGAACTGACCGCCGAGGCGGTGGAGGCGCGGTTCGAAAACGTGCCTGTTTGAGGGGCTTGGTGGAGAGAGCTGTGTGAGGGGCCCGTCCGTGTCGGCCTGTCCAAGTCTGCGTTCGGATACCTGTAGCGGTGCCGCGACTTCGGCGTGGATTTATATTCGGTTTCATCTATAGTATCCGGACAAGGCTCGGGCCGACCGGTTGACCGCAGATGCGATCCCCGCGACAGCCCGGCCAAACGGTCGGTCAACGGCCGGTGAGAGGGGCAATCGGGGATTCGTCGCATGACCTTTGAGGTCGTAGACTCCGGCGCGAGCAGAATCGCTATCATACGGATCGTGAATCCGCCCGTGAACGCCGTGTCCTTGCCGATGCGGCGCCTCATCCTGTCCAGCCTGGACGACATCGCGGCGGATGCACAGGTCCAGGGTGTCGTGCTCTGCGGGGCCGGGCGGCTCTTTGCCTCGGGCATCCCGCTGGACGAGGTCGAGGCGGGGATCGAGCGCCCGGCCCTCGGCGAGGTCTGTCAGCATATCGAGATGATGTCGAAGCCGGTCGTCGCCCTGCTGGAAGGCCATGTGGCCGCCGCGGGGCTGGAGATTGCGCTCTCCGCCCATGCACGTGTTGCCACCCAGGGCGCCAAACTGGGCCTGCCGGATTTCCGCCTGGGCCTGTCACCGGGCGGCGGTGCAACACAGCGTCTGCCGCGCCTGATCGGGGCCGGGGCGGCGTTGGAGATGCTGCTGGAGGCGCAGCCACATGCCGCGACCTCGCAATTGTGCCAGCCGCTGATCGACCGGATCAGCACCGGCCCCAGCCCCCTGGACGAGGCGGTGTTGCTGGCGGCCGAGTTGGTCGAGGGCGGCGGTTGGACCCGCACCCGTGACCGGGTGGACGGGTTGTTGGATCCGATGACCTTTCAGGCCCAGATCCGGGCGCGGCGCGCGCAACTCCGGATGCCCGGCGATGAGCTTCCCGCCCGGATCATCGAGGCGGTCGAGGCCGCGCAGCTGCTGCCCTTCGAGGCGGGGCTGGCGCTGGAGGCGCAGTGTTTCGATGATCTGCGCGCCTCGCCCCGGTCACAGGGGCTGCGCCGGTCGCGGCACAGCGAACAGCGCGCCAACCGCCTGACCGACCTCTCGGGCCCGGATGTGACGCGGATCGCCGTCCTGGGGCCGTCCGCCAGCATGTTGCGGGTCGGCGGGGCCGGGGTGCTGGGCAATCTGGGCGTGACGCTGTTCGATCCGGACGGGGATCGCGTGGCGCAGGTTCGCGAAGATCTGTTGACCAAGGTTCGGCCGATGCTGGCCAGCAAGGGGGCGGCCCGCGTGGCAGCGGCGGAAGAGGCGCTGCTGGCGACCTCCGATCCTGAGGCTCTGGGCCGGGCGCAACTGGTGCTGGTCATGGGGCTGGGGCAGGGCGAGACCCTGCGCGCCACGCTGCGCGAGATGGCCCCGCATCTGACGGAAGAGGCCGCGGTCCTGTGCCAGTCGGAGCAGTCGGATCTGGGCGCGAGCGTGCCCGCGGAGCTGAAGGACCGGGTCTTTGCCCTGGCCATGACGGACCGGGATTTCCCGGCGCGCGCGGCGGAGGTTTCGGTGACAGCGGGGGCGGCGGCCCCGGTCTTGGCATTGGTGCAGGCTGGGCTGTGGAAGCTGAACCGGATGGTGGTGCGGGGCCAGGCGGGGCGGGCGATGATGATCCCGACGCTGTTCGACACGATGATGGCGGCGGCGGATGGTCTGGTGCGCTGCAGCATATCCCCGGGCCGGATCGAACGCGCGTTGCTGGATCACGGATTCGCCCGCAGCCCATATGCCCTGCTGATGCAGGCGGACGGCGCGGCCTATCTGGCGCGCACGATGAACCGGCGGCTTCGGATGGGGCTGTCACATCGTGTGGTGACGGAATCCATCGCGCCGGTCGTGGACGGCAAGACCAGCGTGATGCTGGATTACGTGGCGGCGGACATGATCGAAACCGCGGCGCTGCCCCTCTCGGATACGGAGATCGCAGGGGCGATGACGGCGGCCTTGGCCAATACGGGCTGTCGGCTGATCGCCGAGGGCGCGGCCGTCCGCCCGATGCAGATTGACGCAGTCATGTTGCACGGCTTCGGCTATCCGCGTCGGCACGGCGGCCCCATGGCCGAGGCCGATCTGACCGGGCTGCGCAGCGTGCTGGAGCTGTGCAAGGCCTTCGTGCCCATAGATGCGGAGCTCTGGCGGCCGCATCCGATGTTGCAGGAATTCTTCGTGAACGGGCTGCAGTTCCGCGATCTGGATCACCGCGACGCGGATGTCCGCGCCGCCTGAGCCGCGCGCCTCAGCCGAGGAAGATCCCCAGGATCACCATCATCAGCCCGATCACCGACAGGAAAAGCGCGCCGAGGTTCAGTGGAACAACCTTGGCCACCGCCGCGCGCAGAGCCTCGTCGTCCAGCCCTGCCTTCTTGGCCTTGAACACGCGCAGGATGCAATAAAGCAGCCCGCAGAGCCCCGCGACAGAGATGGCCGCACCGATCCAGACAAGCGTTTCCATAAGTGTATTCCCCCGTTCCGCCGACCCCCGACTAAGCGATTGCCGAGTGCTTGCCAAGTCCCGGTCCGGGCGGTAGTCAGAGGGCCTTCTTGGGCGGTGCAGCAGAGCAGGAGCAAGGCCAATGACCGACAATCCCGACGTGATCGATTCCGGTGCCGACGCGAATTACCGCGTGACCGCGGGCGAGCTGCGGCAGTTCATCGAACGGTTCGAACGGCTGGAGGCCGAGAAGAAGGATATCGCGGAGCAGCAGAAAGAGGTCATGGCCGAGGCCAAGGCGCGCGGGTATGACACCAAGGTCATGCGCAAGGTCGTGGCCCTGCGCAAGCGCGACAAGGACGACATCGCCGAGGAAGAGGCGGTGCTGGAGATGTACAAGGAAGCGCTCGGCATGACCTGAGCGCGGCCCCGGGCGGCGCGGCCGTTCAGGGCGTCAGCATGCGGACGCCGGGGATCTGTGCGATTGCCTCGGTGTCTTCCTCGTAGGCATCGGTCAGATACTCGAAGACCTCCAGCGGCCAGGGCGGCAGCTCGAGCTCTTCCTCGACCTTCTCCTCGATGGCGTATTTCTTGAGGAAGGCCGTCATGGCGCGGCGCTTCTGCGCCTCGGTCATCGTCGGGTTTTCGGCAAAATAGCTGCGAAAGCGCTTCATTCCCTCGCCGGACATGATTTCCGACAAGAGATCGAAGGCGCCCTTGATCTTGGCGTTGTCGGGCAGGCCCGCCATGGTCCGGATCAGCTCGCCGTAGATCAGGGGACTGTCCTCGTTGCACCAGACAGTGATGGCGACATCCGGCTCCGCCTCGCGCAGCCGGGTGATCAGGTGTGACCAGCGCAGGGTGCCGGGATCGGTTTCGTTCAGCACGGCGTGAAGGGGCACCTTGTTGGCCATGGTGTGTATCGCGGGGATGAAGGTGCCGGGATCGCGGATCGCCAGAAAGAGCTCAATCTCGCAATCCGGGAAAAGCTGGCAGAGCGCGCCGATCCGGTCCTCGGCCTCGGGGTAAAATTGCCCGTATTTCATGGTCATGCGTGGGGTGCCAAAGAAATTCTCGTTGGTCAGGACCAGCCGGTCGGCCTCGTCCTCCTCCAGGATGGTGTCCAGCAGCACCTCCTGCGAGTCTTCCGAAGGGGCGCTGCGGTCCAGGGCGTGGATCGCCTCGCGTATCAGGACGGTGTAGTTGGATAGCGGCGGCACCGAGATGCGTTGCGGCAGGAGGTCCTCCCGATTGCGCAGCAGGGTCCGGCCGATGCGGCCTTCGTCGGTACAATGTGCGCCTGCGTGAAGGGCGATTTTCATACCCCGGTCCTCCGTTGCCCGGTCACTGGGTCGGATGTGGACTATAGGGGTTCTGCTGGACAGTAAAACCTGTTTCGGGCAGGACGCTTCGCATGGTCGCGGTCTCCTCCTCCACTCGCGCCGCACGGGCGCGCGGTTTCTCCCCCTGGTCGGCGGGGGCGGTCGTCATTGCGGGCGTGGTTCTGGCCCCGATCATCGCCGTGATCTGGATCGCGCTGGCGCCCGGGGGGACTGCGGGCGCGGGGCCATCGGTCTGGGGGCACCTTTGGGCCACGACCATGCCGCGCTACCTGCGTACCACGGTCGCGTTAATGTTCGGTGTCGGGCTGCTGACGGCGATGGTCGGCACCGGGGCGGCTTGGCTGATCGCGCGTTACCGGTTCCCGGGCGCGCGCTGGATCGAATGGGCGCTGCTGATGCCGCTGGCCGTGCCCGCCTATGTCGGGGCCTATGCGCTGGTGGATTTCCTGGAATATGCCGGGCCGGTGCAGACCTTCCTGCGCGGGGTCTTCGGCTGGCAGACCGCGCGCGACTACTGGTTTCCGGAGATCCGCTCGCTCGGCGCGGCGATCCTGGTGCTGTCGGCGGCGCTTTATCCTTACGTCTACCTGCTGACCCGCGCGGCCCTGCGCGAACAGTCCGGCGGGGGCGAGGAGGTCGCCATGTCCCTGGGCGTCGGGCCGCTGGCGCGGTTCTGGCGGGTCGGGCTGCCGCTGGCACGGCCTGCGATTGCCGCGGGGGTGGCCATCGTGATGATGGAATCGGTCAATGATTTCGGGACAGTGGATTATTTCGCCGTGCAGACATTGACGACCGGGATCTTCACCACCTGGCTTGAGGCGAACTCCGCCGCCGGGGCGGCCCAGATCGCCGGGGTGGTTCTGGCGCTGGTCGTGGCATTGGTTTTGGTCGAAAAGGCCTCGCGCCGCCGCTCGCGCTTCTACATGCTGTCGAGCCGTCACCGCCCGGTGCTGAAACGCGACCTGACCGGGGCGGCGGGGGCGCTGGCGACCGCGCTCTGCCTCGTGCCGATCCTGATGGGCTTTGTCCTGCCCGCCGGGGTGATCCTGCACCACGCGCTCCACGCGCTGGATGCCTGGGTCGATCCGGGGCTTCTGCTGGCGCTGTGGCACACGGTGACGGTTGGCGGCATCGCGGCGCTGGTGACGGTGCTGGCGGCGGTCTTTCTGGTCTATGGGGTGCGGCTGTCGGGCCGCTCGCTGCCCCGGCGCCTTATGCCGGTGACGACAATCGGCTATGCCGCGCCGGGTGCGGTGCTGGGCGTCGGCATCCTGATCCCGCTGGCGCGGCTGGACCACTGGCTGGCCGATGGTGTCGAGGCGCTGAGCGGGGTGGACATCGGGCTGGTGCTGACCGGATCGGCCTTTGCGCTGGTGCTGGCCTATTCGGTGCGTTTCTTCGCCATCGCCCAGGGCGCGGCGGATGCGGGGTTCGGTCGGGTTTCGCCCTCTCTGCCCATGGCGGCGCGCTCGCTTGGCCGCAACCGGGCCGGGGTGCTGCGAGCGGTTTATGCGCCGCTGGTGCGTGGCACGCTGGCCTCGGCGCTGCTGCTGGTCTTTGTCGACTGCGTGAAGGAACTGCCCGCGACGCTGCTGCTGCGGCCTTTCAACTACGACACTCTGGCCACGCGGGTGCATGAACAGGCCAGCCTGGAACAGCTGTCCCGCGCGGCCCCGGGGGCGGTGTTGATCATGCTCGTGGGCCTCGTCGCCGTCGCTTTCCTGGCCCGTGCCAACCAAGAGACGAATTCCGCTTGATTGGCCCGGGACGAGCGCGTAAGACCGCGCCACCATGGAATGCCCCTATAGCTCAGCTGGTAGAGCAACTGATTTGTAATCAGTAGGTCCGCGGTTCGAGTCCGTGTGGGGGCACCATTTCGCACAACGGTGCAGATTTTTCGCTTAAAGCCTTGAACGGTAAGGACAATTTTGGGGTTCTATAACCTCCATCCTTGCTGTACTCGACTGGCCCCTCGAAAGTCAGTTTTGCGACTAATCTCTTAACCTTATGATTCCCTTTTTTGTATATATCACAAGGGTTTGCCAGGAGGCCCATCGCGAGTTCAATACTTTCGCTTCGCTGCCCTTCTCTTGTTTTCAGAACAGCAATCCTCTCTGCCAAAAACGGCTTCTGCCCCTCAAGTTCAATCAAGCGTCTCTCGTATGCTTCGATCAAGTTTGCATTCGAAGTTGTGGCAATCCGGTCGACCAAGGCTGAGATGGACGCTTCAAGTTTTTCCATCTCCTTTGATGCTGATCTTGCTGCTTGCAGGGTCTCGGCCTCCTGGACCTCGATGACGTCACCGATCATCGCCTCTGCGACCTTCAGGAGCTGTTTGGAAGGTGTCACCCTCTCCAAGAGATCACACATGTCCTCCTCGATTTTTTTCCGAGGAACAGACTTCCCGCTGAAGGGGCAACCTTTCGTCTGGCAGCGATAATAGGCGTATCTACTGTTGGGTTTCGTCGTCCATCCGCCGGTCATCGGCTTGCCACAGTCGCCGCACGCCACGATCCCACGCAGAGGAAAGTCCGGATGTTCATCCTTGCGGGTGAAACCACTTTTCTTTCCGTCCAGTTTGTCGAGTATCAACTGATGCTCGGCCAAGGTGATCAGGGCCGGATGATGGCCAGGTCGAAGCGAGATGCCCCAATCAGCGTGTTCAAGATGACCGGTGTAGAGAACGCGGCGGAGCAGTCGGTCTACCGCTTCGTAACGCACGTCCCCCGTGTCATTTGCCTTGGGGAACTCCTCTTTGCTCTCTAAAAAAATCCTTACGTCGGCAGGAGTCGCGAACCGACCTGAGGCAAAACCTTGCAAAGCCGTCTGGACAATTGTTGCAAGGGGCTCATCCCGAACAAGAACTTTTCCGCCGCCAGCCTTGGCTTTCTCATACTTGTAACCGTGCCCAGCTTTGAAAACCCAATACCCGCTTTCCAATCGGGCTCGCATTTTCTGGTTCGTCTGGCGCCCTTGTTGTTCTCTTTCGAGCTGTCCCTGCGCTGCCAATAGTGTCTCGAAGAACCGCCCTTCTGGCGTATCATCGAAAACATGATTCAGACATCGAAGTAGAGCATTTCGGGAAGCAAGAGCTTCACGCAGCCTCCAGTGGTGCATGGTGTCCCTGGAGATCCGTTTTAGATCATCGAAGATGACGACATACATCTCCTTCTTTTTTTGACCGACAAAGCTGAGAAGGTCACGCATTCCTGGGCGCTTCAGGAAATCGCCGCCGCCGGTTTTGTGGTCCCTAAATACTTGAACTACCTCCAGTCCCGCCTTCTTCGCAAATTCGCGGCAACGCTGCTCCTGCGAATCAAGGCCAGATCCCTCGCGCACCTGTTGGCGAGACGACACGCGGCAGTAGATTACTGCTTTGATCTTGATGTCTTGGGAAAACTCCATTTCAAACACTCAACTACCCTCCAAAATTTGCCAGACACGATGGAAAGAGGTCATCCTCTTCCCATCGCTTCGTTCAGAATGTCAGCTCTTTCTCTCAAGTTCAGACTCGTGGGGCTGAGTTCCCAAGACCAATCCAAAATCGACCATCGCCATCAGCAGAGACCAAATTGTGAGAACCACTTGCTCTCTTTGCTCAGCAGTCAGTCTGGGATCGTCTATCATCCGTTGGTATCGGTCGACGTCGATCTGAATTGTGGGATGAGGTGTTTCGGATGCTTCCAATCCCTGAAACGCAGAGACCGCATCGGGCAAGAAGTGTGAACTCGCGATTTGCGACATATGCAGCTACCCTTCCTAAACCGAACATATCCGTTCGGTAGGCAAAAGATTAAAGGTTTTACGGCTCTTGCGGCCGTTGAAGTGAAAGGCGCGACGTTGCGCCGCCTTTCTGCTGCAATTCCTGCTTAGCGTTCTCTCTTTGTTTCGTCAAGCAGGCTTCAGGCTTTCGAGGAAATGAGGGCGGCCGTGACCGCCCCCAACTCGTGTCGCGGCGCTTAAATCTATGTCTTTTGAGGCCAAGATCTTAGCGCCGCTTGGATCCGACCGAAGGCCTTTAGAGCCTCATGCCGAGAATGTTTGCCGTCACATATTTCATGTGCGTAGATGTCTGCGCCGGTGTCTTCGATCTCGTAGCCTAACGCCCGGAAGGCGTCATACGCAGCAGGCGTCAGCCGATTCGGCGTTCGATGAAACATCATCGCAGTAACACCCGCGATCTGGCGGCCTTCGTGCACGTAGTGCCGATCGACCCAGAGATGGACTGATGGCACCTTGAATTTTTCCACCAGCCATAATGTGATGTCACAGATGTCCTGTTCTAATCCGAAATGGTTGGGGGAGACGCTCAGTCGACGTTGCTTCTGGAGCTGAAGTCGGCATACAGGCGCGGATTTACTTTGCATCCTGAAACCTCCTACGCAGCTCCGATATCCGCGCTCCATGCCACCGGATTGCCGACGATGCATCGAAGCAGTAGTCCCGTGCGATCCTGTCCGCTGCGGATGCAGTCTGCGCCTCCAGCGCACGTTCGATCTCGGCAAGCGCCTCAGCGATTTCGTCGGCGTTCGGGTGCTGGGTCCCGAAGAAACCATGAAGTTCGCAGAGAGCGTCGAAGCCTCCGGGAGCATCGAGGGCATCGAGAAGGTCGCAGAGACCGCGGCCATGACGACGCAGATGCGTTTCTGTATCCCGTATCCTGTCGTAGGCTGCCTGGTCGGCGTTGGCGTTGGCGTTGAAAGTGTTGAGCATGTGGGAACCTCCTTTTCATGCGAGAACTCGGCTTGGTGCCTATTCTTCGGCTTCATGAGTGCGGCATGGCGAAGGTTGTTCGGGTATTCGCGTTCTCCTATAAGTGTGCTCTTCTCCGTCTTCCCGGTGCTGATAGGGAGAACATTGGCCGAGCCACGCAAAGGCGAAGAACTTTTTTCGTGTCAGCAGCTTTTTTGAGGGGGGGTGACGTCGGCGGTCGATGAATTCGAAGGTATTCGACCGAGTATATTGCTTCGCCCCGTCGCTGAGTCTTCGGGTTCAACGACGTGAAGGGCCGGCCACACCACCATCAGCAACAATTTGCATTCCGCTTCTTCGACCCTCAGTATCCAGAAGACCGCAATAATGAAGTGAACGACAACTTGTCTCTTGGTCTCAATCAATCCCCCGAGCAGCTCGCCCGTGACCGGATCGATGATCGTCTCAGGGCGGCCGGTTGGTACGTTCAGGACAAGGACGCGCTTGATTTTAATGCCGGCTTGGGGGTGGCGGTTCGCGAGTATCAGACAGACATCGGACCCGCCGACTACGTCCTCTTCGTGGACAGACAGGCTGTCGGCGTGGTCGAAGCCAAGCCCGACAACTGGGGGGTACGCCTGACCTCGGTCGAGGAGCAATCCGAGGGCTACGCCAATGCGAAGCTGAAATGGGTCACCAATGCCGAACCGCTCCCCTTCCTCTACGAGAGCACAGGCCAGGTCACCCGGTTTACCAATGCACGCGATCCCAATCCGAGATCGCGCGAGGTTTTCACCTTTCACCGCCCCGAAACCCTCAAGTCATGGGCACAGGCCCCAAAGAGCCTTCGCGCGGGCATCGCAGCCCTGCCGGGTCTCAACTCGGACGGCCTGCGCGACTGCCAGATCAAGGCGATCACGAACCTCGAGACCTCGCTCAAATCCGACAAGCCCCGCGCCCTCGTCCAGATGGCCACCGGCTCGGGCAAGACCTTTACGGCGATAACGCAAGTCTACAGGCTACTCAAACACGCCGGCGCGCGCCGCATCCTGTTCCTCGTCGACACCAAAAACCTCGGTGAACAGGCCGAGCAGGAATTCATGGCCTTCATCCCGAACGACGACAACCGGAAGTTCACCGAGCTCTACAACGTCCAGCGCCTCACCTCGCCCTCCATCGCGAACGACAGCCAGGTCGTCATCTCGACGATCCAGCGCATGTACGCCACGCTCAAGGGCGAGGAGCTGAACGAAGGCGCCGAGGACGAAAACCCGGCCGAGCAAAAATGGCGCCGCAAGGAACCGCTGCCGGTCGTCTACAACGCCAAGCTGCCGCCAGAATACTTCGACGTTGTGGTCATCGATGAATGCCATCGCTCGATCTACAACCTCTGGCGTCAGGTCATCGAGTATTTCGACGCCTACCTGATCGGCCTGACCGCCACGCCCGACAACCGCACCTACGGGTTCTTCCAGAAAAACGTCGTAAGCGAGTACACCCACGAGAAGGCCGTCGCCGACAAGGTCAACGTCGGCAACGAAATCTACCTGATCGAGACCGAGATCACCCAGGGCGGTGAGACGCTCAAGGCAGAACAACTGGTCGAAAAACGTGAGCGCGACACCCGCGCTAAACGGTGGGAGACACAGGACGAAGACGAGGCCTACGCCGCCACACAGCTTGACCGTTCCGTCGTGAATCCCGACCAGATCCGCACCGTGATCCGCACCTTCCATGACAAGTGGCCCGAGATCTTCCCGGGCCGCAACGAACTGCCAAAAACCCTGATCTTCGCCAAGACCGACAGCCACGCCGACGACATCATCCAGACCGTCCGGCAGGAATTCGGCGAGGGGAATGATTTCTGCCGCAAGATCACCAACGGCGCGAAGAACCCGAAGTCATCGCTCTCGGCCTTCCGCAACGACTACTACCCGCGCATCGCCGTGACCGTGGACATGATCGCCACCGGCACCGACGTCAAACCGCTCGAATGCCTGATCTTCATGCGCGACGTGAAGTCGAAGAACTACTTCGAGCAGATGAAGGGCCGCGGCACACGTGTCCTGAAACCCGACGACCTGAAAAAGGTCTCTCCCTCTGCTCAGGCCAAGACCCATTACGTCATCGTCGATGCCGTGGGCGTCACCAAATCCCTCAAGACCGCCAGCCAGCCGCTCGACACCAAGCCTTCGATCCCCTTCAAGGACCTCGCCATGGGGCTGATGATGGGCGACCGGTCCGAGGAAACCGTCAGCTCGCTCGCCGCGCGCCTGTCACGACTCGACAACAAGCTCGGGGCCGAGGATCAGGAGAAGATCACGAACGAGGCCGGCACCTCCCTCACCGCCATCGTGCGTGATCTCTTCGACGCCATCGACCCCGACAAGGTGGCGGCCGATGCCAAGGCTGCGGGCCACCCCGAGCCCGACGATGCCGCCATGACCACTGCGCGCGAAAGACGGATCAAGGACGCCGCCAACGTCTTCACCGGCCCGCTCATCAACCTGATGGACACGATCCGCCGCGACAACGAACAGACCATCGACCATGAGAACCTCGACACGCTCCTGCGCGCCGAATGGGCGGGCGACGTGGCTGAAAACGCCAAGCAGATCGCGCAGGAGTTCGAGGAGTATCTGACCGAGAACCGCAACGAGATCGAGGCACTCTCGATCTACTTCAACACGCCCGCCCGCCGGTCTGAGGTCACCTATTCCATGATCAAGGAGGTGCTGAAGAAACTGACCGAGGATCGCCCGCGCCTGGCCCCGCTAACCGTCTGGCGCGCCTATGCGCATCTCGACGACTACAAGGGCAGCAACCCGGCCAGCGGCCTGACTGCCCTCGTGGCGCTGATCCGTCGGGTTACCGGACTGGATGATACGCTCACCCGCCATTCCGAGCGGGTGCGGCGTAACTTCCAGAACTGGATTCTGAACCGCCACTCTGGCGCGGGCGAGAAATTCACAGAAGAACAGATGGACTGGCTGCGCATGATCCGCGACCACCTCGCCACGTCGTTTACCATCGAGCGTGACGATCTGGAAATGGCCCCCTTTGACGGCAAGGGCGGAATGGGGCAGATGTATGCGCTATTTGGCGATGGGATGGACGAGGTCATGACCGAGATGAATCAGGCACTGTCGGCATGACGGAACTCCCGAGCAGTTGGATCACCTCCGAGATTGCTGAACTCGTAGAACCTCAAGAAAACGGCAAGCCCTTCCAACAAGGCTGGAGTCCGCAGTGTGAGAGCCGCCCTGCAGATGACAACGAATGGGGCGTGGTCAAGACCACTGCCATCCAACACGGTGAGTTCTGGGCCCACGAAAACAAGGCGCTTCCTGATAAGCTGGACCCACGCCCTCAGATCGAGATCATGCCCGGCGATGTCCTTATGACCTGTGCCGGACCGCGCAACCGATGCGGGGTTGCATGCCTCGTTGAGAAGACCCGGCCCCGCTTGATGATGTCCGGCAAGATGTATCGCTTCCGGCCTCACCCAGCGGTGTTGGACGCACGCTATCTTTCTCATTTCATTCGGCTTCACGATACGCAGTTGCGCATTGATGCAATGAAGACAGGTATCAACGACAGTGGCCTAAACCTGACGCACGGCCGGTTTGGGCAACTGCCAGTTGTTGTCCCTCCAATCAACGAACAGCGCCGCATCGTGGAGAAGATCGAGGCGATGTTCGACGAGATCGACGCCGGCATCCAGAGCCTGCAAACGGCGCGCACCACCCTCGGCCTCTATCGCAAGTCCCTGCTGAAATCCGCCTTCGAAGGCCGCCTCACCGCCGACTGGCGCGCGCAGAACGCCGACAAACTGGAAACCCCCGAAACCCTCCTTGCCCGCATCCAAGCCGAGCGCGACTCCCGCTACAAAGCCGCCCTCGACGCCTGGCAAGACGCCTTCGCCGAATGGCGCGCCGATGGCGAGAAAGGCAAGAAACCGGCAAAGCCGAAGCGACCTCGGGACATTGCAGCCGAAGCGCTTGACATCGGTATTCCTGGATGGACGAAATTGCCGCTCGGTCTGCTGATTGATGCCCCGACCTACGGCACTTCGAAGAAGTGTGGCTACGAAGCAGGGTCGAAGGGAGTGCTGAGAATTCCAAACATCGGCTCCGAGCGAATTGACGCGAGCGATCTCAAGTCCGCTGATTTTGATGATGCCGAAGTGGAGCAATACCGCCTAATGGAAGGGGACGTTCTCACCGTCCGATCCAATGGCAGTCTTTCTATAGTGGGCAAACCGGCGCTCGTAGGGCGATCGGATACAGACTTTCTTTTCGCTGGGTACCTCATACGGCTCCGCCCCATTTTAACATCTCTACTGCCCAAGAACCTTGTTTACTTGATGATTGAGCCAAACATTCGAGGGCAGATCGAGGCGAAAGCCAAATCTACGAGCGGCGTGAACAACATCAGCGCCAAGGAACTCGAAGAACTACTCGTGCCTATCTGCTCCTCTGCCGAACAAACCGAAATCGTCCGCATCCTCGACGAAAAACTCGAAGCCGCCGCCGCGCTTGAGGCCGAGATCGACGCGGCCCTCACACGCGCCGACGCCCTGCGCCAATCCATCCTGAAAAAAGCCTTCTCCGGCCGCCTCGTTACCCAGGATCCCAACGATGAACCCGCCTCAGTTTTGCTCGAGCGGATCAAAGCTGACCGCGCCAAAGCTCCCAAGGCAAAACGGCGGAGGGTTTTGGCATGACCAAATCCAATCCCAAAATTGGTCGAGGCGCCGTCATTTCTGCCTGTGGCATCCTGGAAGGGGCGATAAAAACCAACGTCGATTTGGAGAGTATTCTGATCGAATACGGCCTGTCGGACTTTGTGCCGGCTGGCGGCTCCATCGCCAAGACGCTTCTGAACCTGAAGAACTTCGCGGCTCAGAACCCCACCTTTATGGTTCGCACAGACTACGGAGAAAAGACCCTCTCCGAACTCTTAATCGGCGAGGCGATCCGCCTTGGCGGGAGAAATGTCGGGACAGAGCAGTGGAAAAAGTTGGAGCGCTATCTTAACTTGGATGGCTTCGCTCTGCTTAAAGACGTCAAGCAAGGCATGTTCAACGACGAGGTGACAGTTACCGGATTCACGGTGGCTATGCCGGGCTTCGTGGCACTTCCCGAGACCGGTAGCGAGGTCGATATCCTTCTGGAAAGGAATGGCTTCTCGGTAGCGCAGCGCCATTTGGCAAGCGCTAAGGAAAACATCGCCCAGGCCGACTGGGAGGCCGCAAACAGTCAGTGCCGCACGTTCCTTGAGGCTCTTACCGATGCGATCTCAGACAAGCTCTACCCCACCGAGGCCGCGAGCCGGGCCAGTGGCCTGCAAAAGAGACAGTTGCTTGCGGATCACGGGTTTCTGTCACGTGAGAAGCATGAATTCGGGGACGGAAACAAGCAATCCTTCTTGCCTGGTCTTGCAAAGCTTCTGCACCCCGATGGTGCGCATCCCGGGATCTCCACGCAGCACGACGCTATGTTCCGCCTGCAGCTTGTGGTCGTCACGGCACGCTGGTTGCTGAAGCGCCTCGAGACTTAGTCGGTATGATGCGCATTCAATCCCATGAGACATCGTAATCGCCGGTCAATCGTGAAAGGCTTGGAGTAGAAGAATGAACACTGCCCCCATCGTCTCCAAGGTTTGGAGTTTCTGCACCACGTTGCGTGACGACGGCGTCGGCTATGGCGACTACCTGGAGCAGCTGACCTACCTCATCTTCCTCAAGATGGCAGACGAGTACGCCAAGCCCCCCTACAACCGGGACGTGGGCATCCCAGAGGGTTTCGGATGGACGGGCCTGACCTCCCGGCGAGGGGCGGAACTGGAAGCGCACTACGTCACGCTATTGCGGAAATTGGGCGAGCAGCCAGGCATGCTTGGCCAGATTTTCACCAAGGCTCAAAACAAGATTACGGACCCGGCAAAGCTGTTCCGCCTGATCGACATGGTCGACGGCACCAAGTGGGTTACGCTGGGTGCTGACGTGAAAGGCGACATCTACGAAGGACTGCTGGAGCGCAACGCGGAGGACACCAAATCCGGCGCCGGCCAATATTTCACCCCACGCGCCCTTATCCGCGCCATGGTCGAATGCGTTCGCCCCGATCCCGGCAAAACCATTGCCGATCCGGCTTGCGGCACCGGCGGTTTCTTCCTCGCTGCACACGATTTCCTGACAGACCCAGACCAACGTGCGCTCGACAAGGACCAAAAGGCGTTCCTGAAGCACTCAACCTTCTTCGGCAACGAGATCGTCGCTGGGACGCGGCGCCTTTGCCTGATGAACATGTTTCTGCATGGGATCGGGGAGATGACCGGAGATACGCTGGTTTCACCCGCCGACGCCCTTGTTTCGCCGCCATCAGAGACCTTCGACTACGTTCTGGCCAACCCACCCTTTGGTAAAAGGAGCTCCATGAGCTTCACCAACGCCGAAGGCGAGCAAGAAACCGACGACCTGACCTACAATCGGCAGGATTTCTGGGCCACTACATCGAACAAGCAGCTGAATTTCGTTCAGCACATCCGGACAATGCTGAAAACGACCGGCCGCGCTGCCGTGGTCGTGCCCGACAATGTTCTTTTCGAAGGCGGCGCGGGAGAAACCATCCGACGCAAGCTGCTGCAAACAACAGACTTACATACTATTCTCCGCTTGCCCACGGGAATCTTCTATGCGCAGGGCGTCAAGGCGAATGTGATATTCTTCGATAACCGGGCCGCAAGCCCCGATCCGCAGACCTCCAAGGTTTGGTATTATGATTATCGGACAAACGTGCATCACACCTTAAAGCAGAAGCCACTGACATACGCGCATCTCGCGGAATTTGTATCTTGCTACAATCCTGACAACCGCCACGAGCGCCGCCCGACGTGGGCAGAAGAAAGTCCTAACGGACGCTGGCGCCCCTACGACCGGGAGGAACTACTGGCCCGTGACAAGGCCAGCCTCGATCTTTTCTGGCTACGCGACGCCTCTATGACCAACGTTGAGAACCTGCCGGAGCCCGAGCTGCTGGCAGAGGAAATCATGGAGAACCTTCGGTCGGCCTTACAAAGCTTTGAGGCTGTTGGTGACCACTAAGTAGATCTATGGCCTCATGAATATCTATGGCCTCATGAATAATGTGACTTCCAAAACCTCCTAAAGGCGTTCGCCGCCCTTGGCCGCGGCTTGAGTTCAACATATTTGCGCTGGGGCTACCTCAACGGAAACCTTGGACACGTTGTAGAGCACCACCGCGCCCCCGTTTGCTAAATCCGGATCGAATAGCGCCAAATTGAAGCCGTCGCTGACGGAGCTACTATAAACCACGCCGTCGAAACCACTCTTTTTGATAAACTCGCAAAGGTATTGGCTCGGAATGTAGTCGATCGCCGCTCCCGCTGGCTGAACTGGTCGAGTCAATTCCTCTCCCAATCGCTCAAGGAGCGGTAAGTCTGCACGGAGCTGGCCGATCGAACTCGGATCGTTAAGGATAAAGGGAGAGACAAGTTTGCGTGGGTTGCGCAAGTCCACAGCTTTGATTTCGGGAACCTCAAAGTCAGCAACGCAAGCAAGCTGACCAGTATGCGGCCTTATCTCAGCGGCCGCCGTAGCGGGTAACGACCCCAAGTATAGATATGGGATACCGGCCGGATTGGCTCGCCCATGAGACGACAGCCGCTTCGGTGGTGTGCCCATACTCTCAATCTCAAAGACCACACCTTCAGCGCAAATGCGCGCTCGATACCATTTGGAGGGCAACGGCGGAGCCAATAGCATTTCGAGCAGTTGTCGGAGACGCTCTCGGTCAATCTCAACGTCAAGGAACCATCGATTGGCGTACATCAGTTCGTCACGAAGCTCGTCCCACCGCGCGAGTCCTTCGCTGAAATAGGTGGCCGAGGGGGCGAAGTCGTTACGGACAATCTCACCGTCGTCAAGGATCTCACCCAGCAAGTCCTTAGCGTTGGCCATATCCATGCGTGGATGCGTGAAGAGCTGCCAGTCTTCCTTCATCCACTCGACGAGGGACTTCCCGTCTTCGCTCAGTTCATAGACATTGACCAACGGCTCGAAGTAATCCGCAAGCTTCTCCGGAGCCACGAGTTGGGTGTCGGTTGTTCCACAGAAATCACACGTGCCACGATCCGGATCGAGAGACGGAAAGAGATGATTGCGCAATTCGCGATCATCAAAACACTCCGGGCAGCAAAAGCGCTGAGCCATGAGAATCAAGTCACATAGTCGGCAAGCGTTTCGATGTGGTGTTTCATCGAGAGCTTCTTGATGTAGCCGAGGCCCGGGAAATGGCCTTTGGCGTGGAGGTCACGAAATTCTTGGATCGCTTCTGTCTCAAGGATGTTAGAGGTTCCACTGTCCAATTTCGCGATCAGCTTCGCTAAAGCTTGGGCAAACTTTCCGGCAGGATCGGTGGGAGTGTCCTTTGTATCCGAAACGAAGTGATAAACATACATAACCTCATCTTTATCCGGATCAATAAAAGTAAGATGGATCGCGACTGCGTAGGCCGGACCTCCGCCCTCACTATAGACATCGCCGACTGTCAGAAAATCACCGAAGCCGGCCATACCGAGTTCAGCATACGTGACATGAAGATCGGAAAATTCCTCCATCACTGGATAGTCAGCATTTCTTTGCCTCTTGAAGCCGTCGCGTAGAAGAATACGCGTGCTTTGAACGAAGTGTTTCCGATAGAGCAGCTTGGCATGATCCTCGACGAAAACGTTTATGAGGTTAGGCATATCGTCTGCGAGTTTCGCCACCAGCTCCTTCGGCGCTGTGAAGCCGGCGTGGATCAGAACGGGACTATGCTCTGCATGATCGACATAACAAGCCATCACTTCCTCGATGGTCATGTCGCTACGCAGAAGTATCCCGGCGGCAATATTGTCGTAGCCGCAAAAGTCGTTTTCAAAGAGGCCGGTAAGGCTTGCCCCGTCTTCCTGATGATCACCATGGAAGGGGTTCACGATTACGATCGCACGTCCTCCGGCGATGCATACTGCATTCAAAGCCTTCTTCAGGCCGCCGAGAGACTCGCGCACCGGTTCGATCACGGGCACGAAGTTCTTCTCGGCGAGCAAAGGCGCCATTTCACGGATCGTTATCAGTTCGAATTGCTTGCCGCGGAAATATGGATGGTACATACGCCGTTTAGCTCCAAGCCAAGGCCGAATTTAGCGGAGTTTCGGCGGCGTCGATCAGTCTCTGATGGTCAGCTCGCCGCACCGATACTGACAGTGCCGCAGCGTGCAAGGATGCTGGCAGACGATCAACGAGACAGCTAAGTGGTGCGAGATCACGCGTTCGCTTGAGGGTCCGAACCATTTCGACATGAAGCGCTCCAGGATCAAGCGCGGCGAAGAGACCACGCATCGCGGTGTGACGCTGAGTATTGGGGACGTTGGGAACATCGATGCCCATTGCCCTCAGGATCGCGTCGGCTTCGGCGCTGCGCAGGGATTCGAGAACAGTGACCGGGCAGATCCGCTCCGGGCACTCAAGCGCTTCGCGCACAGTCTTGATCTGATAGCGCTTTGAGAGGCACATCACCCCCACGTCATCTGGAACCGTCGCCATCACGCCGTCGATATGGTTCTCGCTTGCAATAACGTTTACTTTCGCAAACACGCGCTTGTAGTTCTCGACCTGGTTTGCGAGGCGCGCGAGCGAATCCCGCTCCGACTTAATTTCATAGACGGTTGAAGTGCCATTGAGGATTACAAGATCCGCCTTGCAGGCACCGGTACGAAACTCATTGAGCATCGACGCGGTTCGTAATGAATGCTTTCCCATCAACACCTTGTGACTGATAGCGGCTCGATAGACGTATTCGTCCCTGTGTCCCGCAACTTTCAAGATATCGAATGCAAAATCGAAGGTGTCGCCGACCGATGCCCGTGAATCCACAAGTTGGACAAGATCGGTCTGCTCGATGAGTCGACGGAACAAGCCGGATCGGCCCTTCTTCGCCATTTCACGGTATACCGTTGCTGAAAACAGCCGCGTTAGGGCAGAAAGATGCGCTGTGCTGTTGACTGTCATTCTTCTACCGAAACCTGTCCTTGCGTCGTCAACGCATTCACTTGTTAGCGTAAAGCGTCGCGCTTAGGAATCGAGTTTTTAACCGATTAGGTCCGGAAGGGCGATGGGGCTCTCCCGAGCAAGCCCAACCGCTTGCAGCTGTTGCGGCTTTGAGCGCTCAAGATCACGCTGCCCACCACTGTCCTGGCGACCCCGGGCCAGCAGCGTACCTTTGCCCGAGCGAAGGTGTTGCAACTGGCTCGATGCTCTTCCGGCTGGCTGTGCACACCCCCGCACGACGCGCAGCAATGAGTGAAGAAGGTGATCCGCGAATCTTCTCACGTTGTCGATCAGCCACTTCTCGCCCCATCAGTTTTGGCCACGTCCTCCCACGGAAAAAGTTATGACGCGAGCGCTCGCGAGGGCGAAAAAATCGGTCCTCAATCGAACGACCGCTCAGGGAAAAACGACCTGTCGTGCCTCGGCGCCAACCTCGGTGAGGCCTTGAGGAACTTTGGACTTTTTCCTCATCCCCTCATGCTCCACAGTTCTCCCGGGAGAGCTTGGAGAACTCGTTGCCACCCGACCAACACCTCACGCACTGAGTTCAATGTTTCTACACTTGGGGGCACCATGGGATTTCCCGAAACGTCCGCTAAACGCGGTAAAATAGGGAAAATCGCCCCCTTACGAACAGAGCATTTCCAACAACTTCCTTGCCAAACGCCGGGTTTTGGAGGTTCAGATGCCCAAAAATCCCCCATATCGGGCGCGGGAAGGGGGGCGGGCTACGGCGAGCCGGTCTGCATCTCGGGAGTTGGACGCCCCGTCTAGATTGCCGGTGAGGATGCGTCAGGATAGCGCCTTTCGAAGCGCGTCGTTCACGACCGCGCTCTTGTTGCCATGGTCTTCAAGCGCAGCGGCGAGGTCCGGATCAATCATGAAGTTCATTCGGACTTTCCTGTCCTTTGCGGGCAGAGCGGGACGCCCGCGTTTTGCCTTTTTGGCGAAAGCATCGTCTAGTTCGCGGACCTCTCCGTCCGATCCGATGTATGGCTCAGCTTTGGTCATATATCCGTACCTCTCTTGCATTGGCCTTCCGAAGGCTGATGATCCGCATGTTCCCGCCGCGCCAACACCACGCCACCACGCAGAGCCGCGCATCGAGTGGGACCAGGCTGACATAGCGAATTTCACCATATTGATCGCGGCTGTCTTCGACGGTCAGGGCCTCGGTCCAATCAGCGTATTGAAGATCGGCGAAATCGAGGCCTCGCTCGCTCAGGGTCTTCAATCGCTTCTGTTAGTCCCATTCTGTGTTCACTTAGGTAGTGTTGACAAAAAGGATTCACAGGGCGGACTAATCGTGATTCAAGCTGATATCTGCGATGGAGACCAGCTTGGCACGAGACCTGATGTCGGACGAGGAGTGGGCGTTCTTTGAGCGGTTC
>NZ_JBHIWR010000005.1:0-271713 GCF_041987405.1 Pseudooceanicola sp. | reverse complement strand
ACCTTGGGTCCAGCTGACCTTGCTCGTGTCATCCAGGCCTACAACTCGACGCCCCGGCGCTGCCTGGGCTACAAAACTCCGGACGAAGTCTTCTATGAAACCGTTGCACTTCAAACGTGACACTGCAGGCGCCTTTGGCGGGGGCGTCGCGATGATCGGCATCCCGCTGATGTCGCTCGCCATGGATCCACTGGTCGCGGGCGCAGTTCTTGCCCCGCTTTTGCTGGTGATGGACGCCTTCGCCCTCCGCCATTGGTCCCCCAAAACCTGGTCGCGGGCGGATGTCATCTGGCTGATCCCCGGCACACTGATCGGGACGGCCCTGGCGGCCTGGCTGCTGACCGGGATGGACGAGAGGGGCGTTGCCACGCTGATGGGCGCTCTGGGCGTAGGTTTCGCCCTCTACTGGTTGACCGGGGGAATGTCGGACCGGGGCTGGGCGGCGCGGCCGGTGTTTGCCTTTACGGCGGCCACCGCCTCTGGCGCGACCTCGATGATCGCCCATGCGGGCGGGCCGCCGCTGGCGATCTACCTGCTGGGCCGGGGGCTGCCCAAGGCGCAATTTGCCGGGACCACCTCCATCGTCTTCACCTTCGGCAATATCGCCAAGGTCGTGCCCTGGCTGCTGATCACGCCGCCGGATGCGGGCATGCTTTGGCTGATGCTGATCTGTACCCCGGCCGTTCCTTTGGCGATCTGGCTGGGCTGGCGGCTGCACGGGCGTCTGGATCAGCGCAGGCTCTATGCCATCTGCTACGGCATCCTGACGCTGGTCTCGCTCAATCTGCTGTGGCGTGGGCTGGCCGGGTATCTATAGGTCCGCGGCCTCGTCCACGTCCGACAGCCCATCCACCAGCGCGACCCGCAGACCGGGGAGGGAGGCGAGCGTATCCGCCAGCGCATGTTCGGTCGACCAACGGACCTTGTCGAAGATGCCTTGCGGCGCGGCATGGCGGGTGCCGATCAGCCAATAGCCGCCGTCGGTCGAGGGGCCGATGACCGCATCCGCCTGGCCGAGGGCGCGAAAGGCGCGCCAGATGTGATGGCGGGTGATACCGGGGATGTCCGCGCCGATGATGCAGATGGGGCCGGGGCTGTGAAGCGAGGAGGGTCGCGTCCGACCCGAGGGTGGCACAATCGCACCGCCCTGGCAGGCGGATCGGCGCGGCCCGGCATGTCCGTCGGGCGAACCAGCAGCCGGAGCCCTCCGCCTCAGGACCCGTCCCATCCGGTCACCCAGATCGCCCGGCCCCTGCGCCACCCGTGGAAGATCGCCGGGAAACATCCGGCTCGCCACCACCGTATCGGGGGAGACCGCCAGCCACAGATCCCACCTCGGGTCGCGCAGCCGCTGGAGCAGCGCGCGCAGCTGGTGCCGCATCCACCAGGTCGCCGCGATCATGCCGATTTCCCGCCCGAGCCGGGTCTTCACCAGCCCGGCGCGCGGCTCCTTCACCATGACCACCAATCGGCGGCGCATCAGGCGAAATAGTCGCTCAGAATGCGGGCGTAGATCGTCTTGAGCTGGCGGATCTGCTCGATCGACACACGTTCATCCACCGCATGCATCGTCTGACCGACAAGGCCGAACTCCACCACCGGGCAGTGATCCTTGACGAAGCGCGCGTCCGAAGTGCCGCCGGAGGTCGACAGCTCCGGCGTGACACCGGTTTCTGCCGACACGGCCTTCGCCACCATTGCCGACAACGCGCCCGGCGGGGTCACGAAACTCTCGCCCGAGATCGTGATGCGGACGGCGATCTTCACCCCGAACTCCTCCGCGACCTGCGCCGCCTCCTCCTCCAGCCAGCTGCTCAGCGAGGCGCCGGAATGGGCGTCGGAAAAACGGATGTTGACTGTGCCGCGACAGGCGGCGGGGATCACATTTGTGGCTGGGTTGCCCGTATCCATCGTCACAATGGCCAGCGTGGAAGGATCGAAATGATCTGTCCCCTGATCCAACTCGTGCGACGCCAGCCGATCCATCAGCCGCGCCAGCGCGGGCAGGGGGTTCCTGGCGCGATGCGGATAGGCGGAATGGCCCTGCACCCCGGTGACGTCGAACCACGCGGTCATCGACCCGCGCCGCCCGATCTTCATCATCTCGCCCATCTTGTTAGGGCAGGTCGGCTCGCCCACGAGGCAGTCGGTCATCGCCTCGCCGTTCTCGCGCATCCAGTCCAGCAGGGCGACAGTGCCGTCGGTCGCATCGCCTTCCTCGTCGCCGGTGATCGCCAGGATGACCGCCCCGTCGGGCGGCGTTTCGGTGACAAAGTCGATCGCCGCCGCCGCAAAGGCCGCCACCCCGGATTTCATGTCCGTCGACCCGCGCCCCCAAAGCATCCCGTCCTTTTCCACCGCGCCGAAGGGCGGGACGGTCCAGGCGGCCTCATCCCCGACCGGCACCACATCGGTGTGCCCGTTGAACCCAAAGCTCCGGTTCGCCCCGCGCAGGCCCCATCTGGCGTAGAGGTTCGGCGTGCCGTTGCGATCCACCCGGGTGCAGGTGAACCCCGCCTTGCCGAGCAGCTCTTCAAGGAGCACGAGCGCCCCCCCGTCCTCGGGCGTGACAGAGGGACAGCGGATCAGATCGGCGGTCAGGGCTACGGGATCGACGCTCACGGCGGGCACTCCTTCTCTGGGTGCACATTGGCTAGACCCTGGCGCGGAAAAGCGCAATTCAATGCGCGGGTGTCGGACCATGCGCTGACCCCCGAAGCAGCCGAATGAGGGGCCGCGACCCTGCCGGATCAGCTGTCGCGCTGATCGTCGAAAAAGGGTGTCACCTGCGCGACGATCACGGCGTTTTCCTCCAGAGCCCGGGCCATCAGCGCGCGTTCCTCATCGGGGATCTCATGCCCCTCGGCCAACCGTTCGTCCAGGGTGCCGTAGCCGGTGACATCCAGCGGCGCCATCTCCGCCTGTTTGAGGATAGCCACGGTTTCGCGCACCGCCTCGGCCTCGTCCACGCCGCTGGCGTAGCACATCAGCGCGGCGCCGGTGCAGTCCTTGGGCAGGCCGTCGCCGCCCGACCGTCCCACCTCGACCAACAGGGTGAACACCTGTTGCTGGCGTGCGGGCTTTTTCTCTTTTGCCATGGCGGGCTCCCCAAATTCGTCGCTCTATCGGTTTCAGACTCCGCGGCCCGAGTAAAGCGGTCCTTCGCCCTGCGCGCCAGCCCGCGGGCGAAACCGACCCTTGCACTCTGCCGGGCAACCACGTTTTCTGGGCACGACCCGGATAGCAGGAGGCGGCATGAAACGGATCAAGGATATGGTGGCCGAGGCCAATGCAGTTGTCACCCACGCCCCCGCAGCGGAGGTGATCGCGCTGCACGACACGCCCGATGTGCTGTTCGTCGACCTGCGCGACCCCAGGGAGCTGGAGCGCGAGGGCATGATCCCCGGCGCTTTCCACTGCCCGCGCGGTATGCTGGAATTCTGGATCGACCCCGAAAGCCCCTATGCCAAGCCGCAGTTCCAGAGCGGCAAGACATTCGTCTTCTACTGCGCCTCCGGCTGGCGGTCGGCCCTGTCGGCCCGTACGGCACAGGAGATGGGCTTGGAGAATGTCAGCCATATCTCGGACGGCTTTTCGGGCTGGAAGGCCTCCGGCGGACCAGTCGGGGAGAAGCCCTCGAAGAAGAGCTGACAGCAAAACGGCCGGGACAGCGCCCGGCCGTTCTTTAATCTGCTAGGATGCGATCAGGCTCGGCGTATCGCCCGGTAGCCGGCGATCAGCAGGCAGGCGCCGATGATGCCGATGATCAGCTGTCCGATCCACCCGCCAAGCGTCGAACCGACGATGGCCATCAGGAGGAAGTTCAGCACCAGCGCACCCAGGATGCCGAGGACGATATTGGTCAGCAGTCCGTGGTCCGCCTTCATGATCTTTTCCGCGATCCAGCCTGCGAGGGCGCCGACGATGATCGCTGCTATCCAGCCAAGTCCTTCCATGGGATCAAATCTCTTTCGTTGCTGTGTCCATTGCGGGATCAACGACGAAAGCACTCCTCTGGTTCCGGCGCGGCCTCTCAGGTTTCCGACATCGAAGAAGCGGCGCGGGGGGCCATTGGCCCCCCGCACGTCATGTCCGGCAAGGGGCGCTGCCCCTTGGACCCCGGGATATTTGCGGCAAAAAGAAGGTCAGTCGCGCAGCAACTCGTTGATGCCAGTCTTGGACCGGGTCTGCGCATCCACCGTCTTCACGATCACGGCGCAATAGAGGTTCACGCCGTTCTTCGACGGCATGGAGCCGGAGACCACGACCGAATAGGGCGGCACTTCGCCATAGAAGACCTCGCCCGTTTCGCGGTTCACGATCTTGGTGGACTGGCCGATGAAGACGCCCATGCCCAGCACGGAGCCTTCGCGCACGATCACGCCCTCGACCACCTCGGAGCGCGCGCCGATGAAGCAGTTGTCCTCGATGATGGTCGGATTGGCCTGCATCGGTTCCAGCACGCCGCCGATGCCGACGCCGCCGGACAGGTGCACGCCCTTGCCGATCTGCGCGCAGGAGCCGACGGTGGCCCAGGTGTCGACCATCGTCCCCTCATCGACATAAGCGCCTAGGTTCACGAAGGAGGGCATCAGCACCACGCCGGGCGCCACATAGGCCGATTTGCGCACGATGCAGTTCGGCACGGCGCGGAAGCCCGCGGCCTTCCACTGGTTGTCGCCCCAGCCCTTGAACTTGCTGTCGACCTTGTCCCACCAGCCGCCACCCTGTGGCCCGCCGGCTTGCTCTTCCATGTCCTTGAGGCGGAAGCCGAGAAGCACGGCCTTCTTGGCCCACTGGTTCACCTGCCAGGTGCCATCCGCGCCGCGTTCGGCAACACGCAGCTCGCCGCTGTCGAGCGCGTTGAGCGTATCCTCGATCGCCTCGCGGGTCTCGCCGGTGGTGGCGGGGGTGATGGTATCGCGCGCCTCCCAGGCGGCTTCGATGGCGGTCTCAAGCTGGGCGTTTGACATCGGGGCTCCTTTCCGGTTCCGGATCGCGGGCGTTAGACACCAAACGCGCCGGTCGTGCAATCGCGGATGAATGCGCCCGCAAGGGACTAGCGCAGGACCGTGATCTCGTCGACGACCCCTTCGATCCGCAGCCGTTCCGGCAGGGCCTCCCCTTCGAGGAAGAACCAGACCTCCGATCGGCCGACCTCCTCCGGGTCGATGACCTTCACATGCGGTAGGGACAGGTCATCGACGAACTGCCGGTCAGGCGCGGTGAACCAGAGCAGGTCCAGCCCGTCCAGACTGACCGCGCCGACGGACTGCGTCTGGATCGCAGGTTTGAATTCCCCCGGCGCATCCGTGCGGCCCAGCAAGATGGCAATGACGTCGCCGGTCAGGGTGGTCGTGCCGGTTTCATCCATCAGGAAGTGGTCGAAATTGTTCAGCGCGCCCGCATAGTTGCCCCAGTTCGGGTTCTTCTGACCCAAGGCCTCGCAATGTACCTTTTCGCTGCAGAAGCCGCCGCTTGGATGGGTCAGCATGCCGACCTCGCTGCTGCCCGCATTGGCCTGGATCAGCGCAATATCCGCAATGACCGGCGCCCCGCCGAAGATGGCCTGCATGCCGGTGACCGCATCGCGATAGGCGGCCACGGCCGGGTTCTGCGTGGTGACCGGGGTGGAGAGGTCGTATTCCACCCGGCCCCGGATCACCGCCTCGGTCGCCTGCGGGCTGGTCTCGAACAGCTCGGCCATCAACTGGCCAAGCGTCGCGCCGCCCGGGGCGATCACCCGCGCAGGGTCGTAGATCAGACGGCCCTGCCAGGCGAAGGCGGCAATTTCAGTACGGGCCGGCAGCGGTGAGAGCATCACGCCGAGCGCCAGGAGAACCGTCAATAGCTTGGCTCGAAAAATGGGAATTGGGAAAAACATGGTTGAACATCCTTGTTGCACTCCGCAGGCTACGGCTCCGACCATATCGCCTGCGACGTGTCGATCAACGCTCGCCCTTCAATCCATTCATCCGAGACGCCATTCATGACCCAAGATCGCCAGTCGCCCTTTCGCGATGCCCATACAGACATCGAAACCGCCCATCATGTGCCCGACACGCCGCAGACCCGGGCCCCGGCCTATCGTCTGGCCTTCGCCGATGACGAATTCCTCTGCCGGGAGGAATTGCGCCCGGTGCGGCTGCAGCTGGAGCTTCTGAAACCGCAGATGGTGATGGACGAGCGCGGGATTGAATCCACCGTCGTCCTCTTCGGCGGTGCGCGGATACCGGAGCCTGCCCGGAAGGACAGCGCCAAGACCCCCACGCTGGCGGCGCTGTCCAGCTATTACGAGGAGGCGCGAAAACTGGCCCGCGCGGTCACCGCCCGTTCGATGGAAAGCTATGGCCGTGAATGGGTCGTTGTGACCGGCGGCGGACCCGGCGTGATGGAGGCCGGCAACCGCGGGGCGGATGACGCAGGCGGGCAGTCCATCGGGCTGAACATCGTGTTGCCTCATGAACAGGCCCCGAACGAATATGTGACGCCGGATCTGTGTTTCAATTTCCACTACTTCGCCATCCGCAAGATGCATTTCCTGATGCGCGCCCGGGCCGTCTGCGTCTTCCCCGGCGGCTTCGGCACGATGGATGAAACCTTCGAGGCGCTGACCCTGATCCAGACCGGCCGGATGGAACGCGTGCCCTTCCTGCTGTTCGGCCGCGACTTCTGGGAGAGGATCATCAACTGGGAGGCCCTGGCCGAGGCGGGCACCATCGCGCGCGAGGATCTGGACCTGTTTCGCTTTGTCGAGACGGCGGAGGAAGCGATGGAAGCCATCGACACCTGGGACGGCGCGGGCACCAAGCGGCGGGACATTCCGGGACGGTGACTCAGCCCAAGCTTCGGGCCTTTAGCCGGATGTCCCCTGGTGGTTGCCCGCGCCTGTGACCTTCGTATGCGGCGTCGAGCGCGGCTTCGAAATTCCGGGCAAAGGGGTCCGAGCTGAACAGGGCGCTTGTCTGCCGTGCCGCCTGCACCCTCTCCCGCACCCGGACCAGCCTGGCGGGATCCGTCGCCAGGTCGAGCGCCAGCCTTTCATACTCCGCCGCGCTGTCTGTCACCAGATCGTGCAACCCCGCCGCCGACAGGAGGCTGGCCGCGACCCGCGCGGCGAATTGCCGACCCGCCATCGTGACGACCGGGAGCCCGGCCCAGAGCGCATCGCTGGCGGTGGTATGGGCATTATAGTGAAACGTGTCGAGGAACAGACCGGCATGGGCGTGGCGGGCGAGGTGCCTGTCCTGCGAAACCTTGTCGGCAAAGATCAGGCGATCCGGATCCACCCCGCGCCGGTCGGCTTCGCGTCGCAGGTTCGCCTCCATCTGCGGACCCGCGCGCAGCAGCCAGAGCACACTGCCGTCGACCTGGCCAAGCAACCGCATCCATAGATCGAACTCGCGCGGTCCGATCTTCCGCGCGGCATTGAAACAGCAAAAGACGAAGCCCTCGTCCGGCAAGCCGTGATCGGCCCGCGTGTCCGTCACCTGCGGCACAGGCCGCCTGTCGTCGTTCGGCTGGTAGGTGTCGGGCAGGTAGATCACGCTCTCGCTGTAGTGCGCGCGCTCCGCATCCGGGATGACGACGGGATCGGCGATCAGATAGTCGATGAACGCCGCACCGGTCGTGCCGGGATAGCCCAGGAAACTGATGGTGACGGGGGCGGGGCGCCAGGCAAAGACCTCTGCCCGCGCTTGGCGCGTGTGGCCGTCCAGGTCGATGGCTATGTCCAGGTTGTGCTGCCGCGCCACTGTCGCGATCTGACGGGTGGACAGCTGTTCCACGTCGTGGAATTCGTCCACCGTCCGGCTGAGCCACGCCCGAAGGTCCCCGCCTTTCTGTTGGCCGAAGCTGTAGACGAAGACCTCGAACCGTGCGCGGTCATGCTCACGCAGCAGACCGGTCATCAGGCGCAGTGTGGGGTGGTCGTGGAAACAGCCTGAAAAATACCCGATCCGCAGTTTCGCGGGCCGCGCGTCAGGGATCGTCCAGTTCGGGCGGGGTTGCGCTATGAATTGGTGCGCCCACTTTTCCGACCTCGAACGTTGGCGTGCGGGATCATCTTCGCCGGACAGGAAGGGGAACGGAGGCACGGCGGACCCTGTGATCCCCAAACGCTCGGCTTGCGCCTGAAAGTCGTCATGGGCGCTGAAGTCGCAGCTCTCCCATTGCAGGCGCAGTTTCTGGCTCCGCGCAACATCATGGTCCGGAGCGATCTGCAAGGCGCGGGTCCAGACTTCCAGCGCCTCTGCCTGCCGCCCCAACTCGCGCAGCGCGCCACCCAGGTTACTCAACGTATTCGCATCCTCAGGTCGCAGCGCCAAAGCCTGCCGATAAGACTGTTCGGCCTTCTCGGGCTGCCCTAGCTGGATCAGCACATTACCGAGGTTGATGTGGGCCTCGATGTGACCGGGATCGCGCCGCAGGGCCCGGGCATAAGCGGTCTTCGCCTCCTGCAGACGCCCGGCCGCCTGCAGGACGAGGCCGAGGTTGTACTGCGCTCCCGCATGTCCCGGTTCGATCCCTATGGCGCTTTGAAAGGCAGCTTCAGCCCGGTCCAGTTGCCCGATCCGGAGGCTGGCACCGCCGAGGATTGTCCATAGCGCGAAGGATTTCGGAAACGCCTCGACCAAGGGTTCCCCCGCCTCGACAGCCTGCGCGAACTGCCCCTGACGGCAGAGCGCCATGAGCACTTCGATGGTCTCTGGCGGCGCCTCCCGGCTCATCCCCCCGTCTCCCGATGATCGGAGAGACGCATCACCGCGGAAATCGCGTTTCGGCCCATCTCTGCCTCACCCGCCGTTCCCGGGGTTCCGGACCGTGAAAGGGCGGCACCGATGGCCGCCCTGTCCGGAAGACCTGCCCGGATCACACCGCCCCGATCGCCGTGTCGAAGGCGTCGATCATGATCTGCACCTCTGCCTCGGTGATGATGAGCGGCGGTGACATCATGATATTGGGCGGGGCCGGGCGTACCATGGCACCGGCCTCGTAGACGCCCTTCTGGATCTTCTTGACGGTCGCGGCATCCATCGGCGTCTTGCTCGCGCGGTCGGAGACGAACTCGATCGCCGTCATCAACCCATGCCCGCCGCGGACATCGCCGATGATGTCGTATTTCTCCTTCAACCCCAGCAACCCTTGATAAAGCTGCGTACCGCGCGCCGCCGCATTGGTCTTGGTGTCCAGGCGCAGCGTCTCGCTCAAACAGGCGGTGACGGCGGCGGCACCGACGGGGTGGGCCGAATAGGTGTAGCCGTGGTAGATCCCCGCAGCGGCGCTGTCGGCCTGTTCAAAGACCTCCGCCACCTCTTCGGAAATCAGCGCCGCGCCGACCGGGAAATAGGCCGAGGTGATGCCCTTCGCCACCGACATCATGTCCGGCTTCACGCCCCAGTGGCGCGACCCCGACCAGTCGCCGGTCCGGCCAAAACCGCAGATCACCTCATCCGCGATCATCAGGATGCCGTATTTGGTGCAGATCTCCCGCATCAGCTTCATGAACGAAGCGTCGGGCACGATGACGCCGCCCGCACCCAGGATCGGCTCCATGATGAAGGCCGCGATGGTGTCGGCGCCCTGGAATTCGATTTCGTCGACCATCTCTGCCGCGATCTTCTGCGCCAGCGCGGCGGGATCGGTCTCGTCGTAGGGGTTGCGATAGGGGTAGGGGGCCGTCATGTGGAAACAGCCCGCCAGCAACGGCTCATAGGCGGTGCGGAACCGGGCGTTGCCATTTACGCTGGCCCCGCCGAAATGCGTGCCGTGATACCCCTTCTTCAGCGACAGGAACTTGGTGCGCTGCGGTTTCCCCTTGATCCGGTGATACTGCCGCGACAGGCGCAGGCAGGTTTCCACCGAATCCGACCCGCCGGAGGTGAAGAAGACCCGGCCGATCCCGTCTTCCGCAAAGAATTCCTGCACCGCGACCGAGGCCTCGATCGCTGTCGGGTTGGTCGATCCGGCAAAGGCAGAATAATAGGGCAGATCATAGAGCTGCCTGGAGATCGCCTCCTTCACCGCATCGTTGGAGTAGCCCAGATTGGCGCACCACAGCCCGCCGACGCCGTCCACCGTGGCATGGCCGTCGATGTCGAAGATCCGCGACCCCTCGGCCCGGGTGATGATGGTCGGAGGCGTGGCCAGGCTGTCGCCCGGCGCGCCCATGGGATGCCACAGCGCCCTTGCGTTATGCTCTTTGAGGAAATTGTCGTCTTTCATGGGGGTCACCTCCGTCTGTCCTCTCAGGCTACGCCGAAGCTGGCCGGTGTCCAGTGCCATGCGTGCGCGTACCGAAGGGAAATGCGCCAGCCGCTTGCGAAGGCGGGTTTGCGTCGCACGGGAGGGCGAAGCGATCGTCGATAAGAAAACGCCCCGCCGGATCGGGCGGGGCGTTTGAATGTTGATGTGTTCCGAGACGTCAGGCGGTCGGCAGGATCACGATGTCCACGCGACGGTTCTGCTGACGCCCCTCGGGGGTCAGGTTGGACGCGCGCGGTTGATCCTCGCCGCGGCCAAAGCTCTGGATGCGGCCGCTGGACACGCCATTGTTGACGAGGATCGAGGCGACAGCGTTGGCGCGGCGCGCCGAAAGCTGCTGGTTGTAGGCCGCGTCGCCGGTGTTGTCGGTATGCCCGATGACTTGCACGGTGGACCGCGGGTATTCGTTGAGGCTGCGGGCCACAACCGCCAGGTCCGAGGTCAGGTCGGGGCGCAGGGTCGCGCTGTCGGTGGCAAACAGGATGTCCTGCGGCATGGTCACGATCAGCCGGTCGCCGGTGTTGACGATCTGGACGTTGTTGCCCAGTTGCCCGCGCAGAGCTGCTTCCTGACGATCGAGGTAATCGCCGTAGGCCGCGCCCGCGATACCGCCGACTGCGGCGCCAATGGCCGCGCCCTTGGCCTTGTCGCGCGACAGGATCGCCCCGGCGACCGCGCCAAGCGCAGCACCTCCGGCGGCGTTCTCTCGGGTGTTCTGGCGACCGTCATTCATTTCGGTACAAGCGGTGGTCAACAGCATCGCGGCTGCGGTCAGGCCCAGCATCGGGCGCGTCAGGCGGCTGCGGTTGGTGATAGCGGTGGTCAATGCGGTCATCGTGAACCTCGGTTGGTCAATCAATCGATGGCACAGAGTACGATCTCCACGCCTAAGTCAAAACGATTTGAGTCACGATTTGGTTCCAAGCGATCTGTCGCCTATCCCGCCTCCAACCCGTTGGCCCGGGCGGATTCCCAGGCCAGCATCGCCCGTTTGACCGGTATGCCCCAGTGATAGCCGCCTAGCCCGCCGCTGGCGCGGATGGCGCGGTGGCACGGGATCAGCCAGCTGACCGGGTTGCGCCCGACCGCCGTGCCGACCGCCCGCACCGCGCGGGGTGACCCGATGCTCCTGGCAATCTCGCCATAGGTGGAGACATGGCCCGAGGGGATGCGCAGCAGGGCTTCCCAGACCTTGATCTGGAAGGGCGCGCCGATCATGTGCACCCTTGCCTCGCCGCTCTGGCCAAAGGCGGCCTCGGCCCAGGGACGCAGCGCACGGGCGTCCTCCACCAATGTGGCGTCTGGCCAGCGCGCGGTCAGATCGTCCCAGACCGCCGCGCGCCCCATCTCCTCGACAAAGCCGATGCCGCAAAGGCCGCGCCCTGTCCCCATGACCAGCGCCTCGCCAAATGGGCTGTCGAGCCAGCCGTAGCGGATCGTCAGCCCGGCCCCGCCCTTGGCAAAATCGCCCGGGCTCATCGCTTCCCATCTGACAAACAGGTCATGCAGCCGACCGGACCCCGACAGGCCCGCCCCCGCCGCGGCCTCCAATGTCGAAAACCGTTCCTTCAGCAGCGCCTTGGCATGGCCGAGCGCAAGGTACTGCTGGAACCGTTTCGGACTGACCCCGGCCCAGGTGGAAAAGAGCCTCTGGAAATGTGCGGGGCTCATACCCATGCGATCCGCCAGCGCATCGAGCGACAGCGGTGCCTCGGCTGCGTCGATCTCCTCGATCGCGCGGCGGATGACATGATAATGGTAGCCCTGTTCAACATCGGTTTGCAGCATGGCGGTGGTCCTTTCGCCGCCCAATCTAAGGCAGGGCAGGGGGCTGCGCGACCCGGAACCTGCGGCAAATCCAACGATCTTGACGGAGCCGAAGAGTTAAGCCTTTTGTAAGGGATGGACCTACTTGATCATGACGTCTTCGGATCTGACGAACAGCGCGCGATGCAACGCCGGGCTTGGCACCTCTGGACGTTGCTGGGCCATCTTCGGGATGTGAACTGTTACGGCCGGTCAGTGGGGCTGACAGGTAACACGATGGACTGCCTTGACCGACAGATCTCCCTGGCACGAATTCAGGGCGTGGCCCCTGCAGAATGCGTGCCGCCGGAGATGGCCGAAACCCGCATCGCCGCGCTCACGGCGGCCGGTCTTGGTATAGACCTGAACAACCGCTGGTGCGGCGGGACCGATGCGATCGAGGCCTGTCGAGCGCATCTTGCCCATGCCCGCTTGCCCGACGACCTGACCGTGACAGAAATCGACACCACCACACCACACAAAGAGATCGTTCGTCTCGACACCTTCGCCCAGGCGAGCGGAGTGCTGCTGCCAATTCGCCCCTTCCTGTGCGGAGAGGCCATGCCCGCCGTCTGCCTCGTCGCGACCGACAAAGACGGGGAGATCGTCGGCTGTACATCCGCCATTGGGATCTACAGTGCCGACAGTCCCATGGGACATACATTTTTCTGGGGTATGCTCGCCACGGACCCGGCGCGTCGCGGGCAGGGGATAGCTATGACCCTGGGTGCTATGTCCCTGACGAAGATGGTCGACCGCCACGGCCTGCGTGTCGCCCGCACGGGTGTCCGGCCCGGCAATACAGCTTCGGAGAAGCTTTGTACGAAACTCGGCCTTCGTCAGTCGGAGGTCATTGTCACCGCCATTGATCCAAGCGTCTTCGCGGCGGACCGGATCACCAAGTAATGGTTTATGTTGCGGGTTGCCGGTTGCACGGCCATAACCCCGTCCATGGCCAAACAACTGCCCTATCAGACCCTTCAGGAGATCTTCCACCGCTTCCAGTCGGCCGAACCCGAGCCGAAGGGAGAGCTGGAGCACGTCAACGCCTATACCCTCGTCGTGGCGGTGGCGCTGTCGGCGCAGGCCACAGACGCCGGGGTGAACAAGGCCACGCGGGACCTGTTCAAGATCGCGGACACGCCGCAGAAGATGCTCGACCTCGGCGAAGAGGGGCTGATCGAACATATCAAGACCATCGGCCTCTACCGCCAGAAGGCCAAGAACGTGATGAAGACCGCCCGCATCCTCGTGGATGACTACGGCGGGGAGGTCCCCTCCTCCCGTGCGGCGCTACAATCCCTGCCGGGGGTCGGGCGCAAGACGGCGAATGTGGTTCTCAACATGTGGTGGGGGCACCCGGCACAGGCCGTCGATACGCATATCTTCCGCGTCGGCAACCGTGCGGGCATCGCGCCTGGCAAGGATGTGGATGCCGTCGAGCGCGCCATCGAGGACAACGTCCCGGCCGAATACCAGCGCCATGCCCACCACTGGCTAATCCTGCACGGACGCTATACCTGCGTGGCGAGAAAACCCAAATGCGCGGCCTGCATCATCCGCGATCTCTGTGAATTCGAGGAGAAGACCCTGTGAGATATGACGTGATCGGTATCGGCAATGCGGTGATGGACATGATCGCCCCGGTGGATGATTTCTTTCTGTCGGAAATGTCGATCCAGAAGGGGATCATGCAACTGGTCGAACTGGACCGCTCCGACATGCTCTATCACGCCATGGGCGAACATCATCAGATCCCCGGCGGCTCGGTCGCCAATACGGTCGCGGGCTGTGGCAACCTGGGCCTCAGGACCGCCTTTATCGGCAAGGTCACGGATGACGAGATCGGCCGCGCCTATGTCGAGGGCACCCGCGCAGACGGCACCGATTGCCCGAACGATCCGGTGGCGGGCGGGCATCTGCCCTCCTCCCGCTCGATGATCTTTGTCTCGCCCGATGGCGAACGCTCGATGAACACCTATCTCGGCATCTCTTCGGAGGTTGGCCCTGACGATGTGCCCGAAGAGGTCTGCTATGAGGCGCGCATCCTCTTCCTCGAAGGGTATCTCTACGACAAGCCCAAGGGCAAACAGGCCTTCGAGACCGCCGCACGTCTGACCCGCAACGCGGGAGGCAAGGCGGGCATCGCGCTCTCCGATCCCTTCTGCGTCGACCGCCACCGTGACGACTTCCGGAAGCTGGTGAAGGAGCTCGACTACGTGATCGGCAACGAGCACGAGTGGCTGTCCCTCTATCAGACCGAGGATCTGTCGACCGCACTGGAAACGGCCGCCAGCGACAGCGGGCTGATCGTCTGCACCCGGTCGGGCAACGACGTGGTGCTGGTCAGCGGGACGGAGCAGGCCACAGCCCCGGTCCGGGAAATCACCCCCGTCGATGCCACCGGCGCGGGCGACCAGTTTGCCGCCGGCTTCCTCTACGGCCTGGCGACCGGCGCGGATCTGGCGACCTCGGGCCGCATGGGCTGTGTCGCCGCGGCCGAGGTGATCTCGCATTACGGTGCCCGCCCCGAAGCAGACCTGAAGACGCTCTTCGCCAAGGAAGGGCTGATCTGAGCCTTCTCCGGACCCGGCGTCTTCTTGTCTGAACTGTCCCCGGGGGCCGTCTCGCGCCTTGGGAGTGTTGGTCGGGGGCAGACAGCCCTCCGCCTGGCCGCTGCACCTAGGTCCGGACCCGAAAACCCGCGTCGGAGGGCCTGAAACCCGCCGGAAACCCCATGTTTTACGGCGCGTCCCCCTTGCCTTCCCCGCCTCTTCCCCCACAGATGGGCAAAAGAGCGGAGACCGACATGAAGATCCAGACCCCCGACGCCCCCGCTGCCGAAGCCTTTCGTGACGCGCGCGCGGCAGTGGATCGGTTGAACCAGCTCTACGATCAGGCGACGGACTTCCTGCAAGCCGAGTTTACCCGCGCCCTGCGAGACGGCCGCCCCGAAGGCCGCATCCGCGCCTATTACCCCGAGGTCCGGATCACCACCACGACCTATTCCCAGGTCGACAGCCGCCTGGCCTTTGGCCATGTCCCCGCGCCGGGCACCTATGCGGCGACGATCACCCGGCCCGATCTCTTCCGCCACTACCTGGAACAGCAGATCGGCCTGCTTCTCGGCAATCATGACGTGCCGGTGGTGATCGGCCCGTCCGAAACCCCCATGCCGCTGCATTTTGCCGTGGCCCGGTCGGGCGAGGTGACGGTGCCGCAGGAAGGCGCGGCCTCCTTCACACTGCGCGATGTCTTCGACGTGCCCGACCTCGACACCACCAACGATGATATCGTCAACGGCACCCACATCACCGCCCCGGGCGACCCCTTGCCGCTGGCCCCCTTCACCGCGCAGCGCGTCGATTATTCACTGGCGCGCCTCGCCCATTACACGGCCACGGACCCGGATCACTTCCAGAACCACGTGCTGTTCACCAACTACCAGTTCTACGTCAGCGAGTTCGAGGCCTTCGCCCGCCGCATGCTGGCCGATCCCGACAGCGGCTACACCTCCTTCGTCTCCACCGGCAACGCCGAGATCACCGATGCCCTGGGCGATCTGCCGCCCTCGCCCAAGATGCCGCAGATGCCGACCTACCACCTGAAACGCGAGGGCAGCGCCGGGATCACGCTGGTCAATATCGGCGTCGGCCCCTCCAACGCGAAAACCGCCACCGACCATATCGCGGTGCTGCGGCCCCACGCCTGGCTGATGGTCGGCCACTGTGCGGGCCTGCGCAACACCCAGTCGCTTGGCGATTTCGTCCTGGCCCATGCCTACCTGCGCGAGGACAAGGTGCTGGACGACGATCTGCCTGTCTGGGTCCCGATTCCCGCGCTGGCGGAAATCCAGGTCGCGCTGGAAGACGCGGTGGAGGCCGAGACAGCGCTGCAGGGCTACGACCTGAAACGGATCATGCGCACCGGCACCGTCGCCTCCCTCGACAACCGCAACTGGGAACTGCGCGAAACATCCGGTCCCGTACAGCGTCTGTCGCAATCCCGCGCCATCGCGCTGGATATGGAAAGCGCCACTATCGCCGCCAACGGATTCCGCTTCCGCGTACCCTATGGCACGCTGCTCTGCGTCTCCGACAAACCGCTGCACGGCGAACTCAAACTGCCCGGCATGGCGAGCGATTTCTACAAGACCCAGGTGTCGCGTCACCTGATGATAGGGATTCGCGCCATGGAGAGCCTTAGAGACATGCCTTTGGAGCGAATCCACTCCCGAAAACTGCGGTCTTTCGACGAAACAGCCTTCCTTTGAGCGAAAAAACGCAAAAAACCCGCATTTCATGGGGAAAACGGCCTTACAATTTCTTGTGTGAGACCACTACATCAAGTTAAATTCAGTAGACCAAGCCCAAACGACAGGGCACATGCAAGGAGACCAGAAATGGCAAAACCGATGACCAAGACCCAACTGGTGGCTGCTCTGGCCGAAGAACTGGGCTCGGACAAGAAATCTGCAAGCGCGGCTCTCGATGCCATTGCAAACGTCATCACCAAGGAAGTGTCCGGCGGCGGCGCAGTTGCGATCCCCGGCGTGGGCAAGTTCTACTGCCGTGAGCGCCCCGAGCGCATGGTGCGCAACCCCGCTACCAACGAGCAGATCAAGAAAGAGGCCGACAAGGTGGTCAAGGTGACCATCGCCAAGGCACTCAAGGACAGCGTGAACTCCTGATCTTACGCTGATCGGGGGTTGCCCCCCGGACAGGAATTCGAAAGGGTCGCCCGCAACGGCGGCCCTTTCCTTTTGCCGCCCGGAGACGACACTCATGGATCTGCGCGCGATCGGACTGGGGCTGGCCTTTGCCTTCATGTGGTCCTCTGCCTTCACCTCCGCCCGAATGATCGTGGCCGATGCGCCGCCTCTGACGGCACTGGCGTTGCGATTTCTGATCTCCGGCCTGCTCGGCATCGCCGTAGCCCGGGCCATGGGTCAGACCTGGACGCTGACCCGCGTGCAGTGGCGCTCGACCTTCATCTTCGGCCTGTGTCAGAACGCGCTTTACCTTGGCCTCTTCTTCGTCGCCATGCAGCGGATCGAGGCCTCGCTGGCCGCAATCATCGCCGCCGCCATGCCACTCTTCGTCGGCTTCTTCGGCTGGATCGTCTTTGGCGATCGGCTGCGCCCCATGGCGATCATCGGGCTGATCCTGGGCCTTGGCGGCGTGGCGCTGATCATGGGCAGCAGGCTCAGCGGCGGGGCGGACGGGCTGGGCCTGATCCTCTGCATCATCGGCACGCTGGCCCTGACGGTGGCCACACTGTCGGTGCGCGGGGCCAGTTCGGGCGGCAATGTCCTGATGATCGTCGGACTTCAGATGCTGATCGGTGCGGCGGCCCTGGCCGTGGCCGCGCTGTTGCTGGAGACATGGGAGGTCACCTGGTCCCTGCGCATGATCCTCGCCTTCATCTACACCACGCTGATCCCCGGCCTGCTGGCCACGGTGACATGGTTCGTCCTCGTCAACCGCATCGGGGCCGTGCGCGCCGCGACCTTCCACTTCCTCAACCCCTTCTTCGGCGTGATGATCGCCTGGGCCGTCCTCGGCGAGGGCGTCACCCCGCTGGACGTGGCCGGTGCGGTCGTGATCGCCGTGGGCATCCTCGCCGTGCAGCTCTCCAAACAGGTGGTGAAACCCGCACCGGCGTGAAACATTTCTGGCGGGCTCGTGACCTGTTTCACGGTTTCGTCAGATGACAGAAACGGGGGCAGGCGGCATCCAGATGGCATGGAGCTGATCTTCGGATATCTTGCGGGGTTGCTGACCCTCATCAATCCCTGCGTCCTGCCGGTCCTGCCGCTGGTCCTGGGATCGGCCCTGCAGGCCAGCCCGCGCGGGCCGCTCGCCCTGGCGGCGGGCATGGCGCTCAGCTTTGTGGTGCTGGGGGTTGGCGTGGCCGCCTTCGGCTATGCCCTGGGCCTTGATCCCGAACAGATCGCGCAGGGCGGCGCCGTGCTGATGATCGGCTTTGGCCTGATCCTTCTCGTCCCCCGTTTCAGCGCCGCCTTTTCCACCGCCACCGCCGGGATCGCCGCGAGCGCCGACAGCCGGATCGACCGGATCGACAGCACCGGCGCGCGGGGGCAGTTCCTGGGCGGGCTGCTCCTCGGCGCGGTGTGGAGCCCCTGTGTCGGCCCCACCCTTGGCGGCGCGATTTCGCTGGCCAGTCAAGGCGAAAGCCTGACCCGCGCGACCGCGATCATGGTGGCCTTCGCCCTCGGCGTGGCCACCCTCGTCCTGGCCCTGGGCTATGGCGCGCGCGGCCTGCTGCAACGCCACCAACCGCTGATGCGCCGCCTCGCCGAAATCTCCCGACCGCTGCTTGGCGCGGTCTTCCTTGTCACCGGCCTCGCCATCCTCTTCCGTATCCACCACATGATCGAAGCCTGGGCCGTTCAGGCACTGCCCGCCTGGCTGATCGATCTTTCCGTTACCTTCTGACCGAAAGGACCCACCATGGACCGTCGCTCTTTCCTCGCCCTTTCCGCCGCAGGCCTCACCCTGCCCAGCTTTGCCAGCGCTATGGCCATCGACTACACCCCCGGCCTGGTGGAACAGCGGCTGAACGCCGGTGAAACCGTCTTCCTCGATTTCAAGGCCAGCTGGTGCAGCACCTGCGCCGCGCAGGAACGCGTTCTCGACAAGCTCAAGGCGGAGAACCCGGCCTATGAGAATGTCATTACTTTCGTGAATGTCGACTGGGATACCTATCGCAAGGCCCAGTTCACGCAACGCCTGCGCATCCCTCGCCGGTCCACCCTCGTGGTTCTGAAAGGCGATGCCGAGATCGGCCGCCTTGTTGCCGAAACGCGTGAGGCCAAGATCAAGGAACTGCTCGATTCCGCCCTGGCGGCGGCCAGCGCCTGACCTGAGCGTCAGATCCGTCGGCCACCCGATCCGGCAAGGGCATGACCGTGACCGCCTGCGGCGGGGCGAACCACGCAGGCGGCGGATCCTGTGCCGCACCGCCCATGATCTGCACGGGCACGGAGACCCAGCCCATGACCATGGCCAGCACCCCGGCAAAGACAGCGACGGTGGCCAGCCCGGCCCCAAGCGATTGATGATGATCCAGATACTGCATCCGCAGCCCTCCTCTCCGGGACGGCGGCAGGGTGGCTTAGGAAGGTAAAGATACCGTCAACCAAACCAGGGTCTCAAAGCATCAGCAGCAGGGCCAGGTTGACCGTCACGAAGGACAGCAGGGTCGCGATCATCAGCGCGAGGGAGGCCAGCCCCTCATGCCCGTTTTCCTGCGCGAAGAGCACGAAAATCGCGAACATCGGCAGGGTGCCGGTCAGGATCAGGCCGATGGTCAGTTCCGGTCCAAGCGTCGCGAGACCAAGCGCGGACAGAGCCGTCAGTGTCGCCACAGCCAGCGCCGGATGCACCAGCAGCTTGACCAGGACCAGTTGGCTGGCCAGCCCCAGATCGCCCCGCAGGTTCAGCCCGAAAAGCGACCCGCCGATCACGATCAGCGCAACAGGTGTGGCCGCCTGACCGAGTGTGTCGGCAAAGCGCATCACCTCCCCGGGCACGGGCAGACCCGACAGCACGACGGCAAAGCCGAGGGCCAGCCCGATGATCAGCGGCCGCCGGATCACCGAGAGCAGGATCCGCCCGAGCAGACGGATCTGCGACACTTTCTCTCCCTCGGCCCCGGCCCGCCCCAGAAGGGTCAGCCCGATCGGCGTCAGCACGACATTCTCGACCAGCAGGTTCATCGCCACCACGGGCCCGGCGTATTCCGGAATGACCAGCAGGAATATGGGAAAGCCGATGAAGGCGGTGTTCGGCGTGGCGGCGGCCAGCACGGCCAGCCCCCGCCGCTTCGGCCCCGTGCCCTGCAGTCGCAGGATCGTCCACATGACCGTCTGTGTCGCGACCCCCGCCAGGGCAAGCGTGAGCAGGTAATCGACATTGACCACCTCGGCGAAGTCGCGCGAGGCCACGGCGACAAACAACGCGCAGGGCAGGGAGACCATCATGGTGAAATCCCCAAGCGCCTTCATCGTGCCCCGGGTCAGCGGGCCGAAGCGCACCACCAGATAGCCGACCACGATGATCGCGAAGACCGGCAGCGTGATCGAAAGGACGTCCAGCAAGGGTCAGCCGATCCGCCCGCCCGCATCCCCGATCTGCCCGCGATGCAGCAGCAGATGATCGAGGATCACACAGGCCATCATCGCCTCGCCCACGGGCACGGCGCGTATGCCGACGCAGGGGTCATGCCGTCCCTTGGTGACGATCTCGGTTGCCTCGCCGGACTTGGTGATTGTCTGCCGCGGCTTGAGGATCGACGAGGTCGGCTTCACCGCAAAGCGCACCACCACATCCTGCCCGGTGGAGATCCCGCCCAGAATGCCGCCCGCATGGTTCGAGGAATAGACCGGCTTGCCGTCGTTCCCCATGAAGATCTCGTCCGCATTGGCTTCGCCCGTCAGCTCCGCCGCCGCCATGCCCTCGCCGATCTCCACGCCCTTCACCGCGTTGATCGACATCATCGCCGCCGCCAGGTCGGTGTCGAGTTTGCCATAGATCGGCGCACCCAGCCCTGCGGGCACGCCCCGGGCCACGACCTCGATCACCGCGCCGACGGAATTGCCCGACTTGCGCAGCCCGTCGAGATACCCGGCCCAGTCCTCCGCCGCCTTGGCGTCCGGCACCCAGAAGGGGTTTTCGTCGATCTGGTCCCAGTCGAACCGGTCCCGGTCGATCCGGTGCGGCCCCATCTGGACCATGTAGCCCTTGATCTCCACCTCGGGCGCCAGCGCGGCCAGCGCCGCCCGGGCCAGACCGCCCGCCGCGACCCGCGCGGCAGTTTCCCGGGCCGAAGACCGCCCGCCGCCGCGATAGTCGCGGATGCCGTATTTCTGCCAGTAGGTGATATCGGCGTGACCGGGGCGGAATTTCTCCGCGATCTCGGAATAATCCTTTGATCGCTGGTCAGTGTTGCGGATCATCAGTTGCACCGGCGTGCCGGTGGTCTTGCCTTCAAAAACGCCCGACAGGATCTCCACCTGGTCCGGTTCCTGCCGCTGCGTGGTATAGCGGTTCTGCCCGGGTTTGCGCATGTCCAGCCAGCGCTGCAGCATATCCGCATCCACCGCCACGCCCGGGGGGCAGCCATCCACGGTCGCGCCCAGGGCGGGGCCATGGCTTTCACCCCAGGTGGCGACGCGGAACAGGTGGCCGAAGCTGTTGAGAGACATGGCAAAGCCCTTTGAATACTGTTGGCAAGGGCCTAACCCATCCCCTGTGCAGGTGCAATTCCAGCTTTGATGCCTCCCGCCCCGATCAAACCCCGCGTCGCGTTCACGGCCATCCCTTCATCTTTCCCGAAATACTCCCGCCGGAGGCGCAGCCCGCCGCCCATGCCGGGCCAGGCATAGCGCCCCTTGCCTTCCCCCCGCCACCGCACTACGACTCGCCCCACCTCGGGGTGCCTCAGGGCTGAGATGCGCAAGCGAACCCGTTGAACCTGAACCGGCTAGAACCGGCGGAGGGAAGGTCACGCGGTCCCAAAATCCGCACTCCTCCTTTCGCCCGTCGCAATGGAGGATGTCTATGAAACATCTGATCACCGCCACGGGTATTGTCCTCGCCACGCAGGCCGTGGCCGAGACACCCGTTCTCACAATCTACACCTACGACAGCTTTGCCACCGAATGGGGCCCGGGCCCGGCCATCGAACAGGGGTTCGAGGAGAGCTGCGGCTGTGACCTGCAATGGGTCACGGCGGGCGATGGGGCCTCGCTCCTGTCGCGGTTGCGACTGGAGGGCGAGGGGACAAAGGCCGATGTGGTCCTAGGCCTCGACACCAACCTGACCGCCGCCGCACGTGACACCGGTCTTTTTGCGCAGCATGGTGTCACCGCTGACTTCGACCTGCCCGTGGACTGGACGGACGACACCTTCGTGCCTTTCGACTGGGGCTATTTCGCCTTCGTCGGCAACAAGGGCGAAGAGCATCCGACCGATTTCCGCGCCCTGGCCGAGAGCGACCGGCGTATCGTGATCCAGGATCCGCGCTCCTCCACCCCCGGGCTGGGCCTGCTGCTCTGGGTCAAGGCGGCCTATGGAGAGGAGGCCGCGTCGATCTGGGACGGGCTGAAGGACAATATCGTCACCGTCACCCCCGGGTGGTCCGAGGCCTACGGCATGTTCCTGGACGGGGAGGCGGACTTGGTCCTGTCCTACACCACCTCGCCGGCCTATCACGTCATCGCCGAAGAGGATCAGAGCAAGGTCGCGCTGCCCTTCGACGAAGGTCACTACATGCAGATCGAAGTGGCGGGCGTCGTCGGCAGCTCGCAGCAGACGGAATTGGCGAAGGACTTCCTCGCCTACCTCACCTCCGACGCCGCGCAGCAGGTCATTCCGACGACCAACTGGATGTACCCCGCTGTCCTGCCGGAGGGCGGTCTGCCGGAGGGCTTTGGTGATCTCGTGACACCGGACACCGCCCTGCTGATCCCCGAGGCGGAGGTGCCGACCGCGCGGGACGCGGCATTGGAAGAATGGCGCGCAGCGCTTTCGCAATAAGAGCGGGTGGCGCGGCGGCCCTTTTGGTGGCCGCGCTGATCCTTGCGCCGCTGGCGGCGGTCTTCCTGCGCGCGGGCGGGGCGGGCTGGCCGACCCCGGGTGATTGGTCCGCCGTTCGGTTCACCCTGCTTCAGGCCGCGCTCTCGGCCCTCTTCAGTGCCATCCTGGCGATCCCCGTCGCGCGCGCCCTGGCACGCCGCCGATTTCCGGGGCGCGGGTTGCTGATCCTGGCCATGGGCGCCCCCTTCATCCTGCCTGTCATCGCCGCAATCACCGGTCTGCTGATGCTGTTCGGGCGCAACGGGGTGATCAATGCGGGCCTCATCTCCCTCGGTCTGCCGCCGATCGAGATTTTCGGTCTACATGGCGTTCTGCTGGCCCATGTCTTTTTCAACCTGCCGCTGGCCACCCGCTTGTTGCTGGAGGGCTGGCGGGCCATTCCGGCCGAACGGTTCCGCCTCGCCGCGCAGATGAACCTGCCCCCGGCTACGGTCTTCCGCCTGCTGGAATGGCCCATGCTGCGCCAGCGACTGCCCGGCGTCATGGCGGTAATCTTTGCCATCTGCCTGTCCAGCTTTGCGGTCGTTCTGGTCCTGGGCGGCGGCCCGGCGGCCACGACCATCGAACTGGCGATCTACCAGGCCTTCACGTTTGAGTTCGACCTGGCCCGCGCCGCCACCCTGGCCCTGCTGCAACTGGCGTTGGTCAGCCTGGCCGCCCTTCTCGCCCTGCGGGTGGCGCGGTCGGACGGGCTGGGCACCGGGCTGGACCGGTTGGTACAGAGATGGGACGACACCCTGTCGTTGAAGGCAATGGATGCGGCGGTGCTGATCGCGGCCTGCCTCTTCGTCACGGCACCGATCCTGCTCCTGCTGATCCGCGGGCTGTCCTCCCTGCCGCTCATGCCTGCGGAGGTCTGGGAGGCGGCGGGGATTTCCATCGCTGTCGCGCTGGCCTCCACCGTGATCGCGGTGGTTCTGGGCTTTGCCCTGGCCCTGCCGCGCCATGCCCTGACCGACAGTCTGGGAATGATGACCCTGGCCGCTTCGCCCCTCGTGCTGGGGACGGGGCTCTTTCTGCTGATCCGCCCCGTGGCCTTTCCCGGCGATCACGTCCTGGCCCTGACGGCGCTGGTCAATGCGGCGGCCGCGTTGCCCTTTGTCCTGCGCAGTCTAGGCCCGGATCTGGCGGCGGTGGAGCAAGGCTATGGCCGTCTGGGCGACAGCCTGGACCTCACCGGCTGGTCGCGCCTGCGCTGGCTGATCCTGCCGCGCCTGCGCCGCCCGCTCGGCTTTGCCGCCGGGCTGGCCGCCGCCCTTTCCATGGGGGATCTGGGGGTGATCGCCCTCTTTCCCCCGCCCGACAGCGCGACGCTGCCGCTGCAGATCTACCGCCTGATGGGCGCCTACCGGATGGAGGCGGCGGCCGCCGCCAGCCTTCTGCTGGTCGTGCTCAGCTTCGGGATTTTCGCCCTTTTCGACAGGATCGGCCGCCATGCTGAGACTTGACCACCTCGCCCTCCGCCAGGGGGATTTCACGCTGACCGCCGACTGGAGCCTCGCCCCCGGCGCGCGTCTGGCGCTGATCGGCCCGTCAGGCGCGGGCAAGTCCACCTTGCTGGCCGGGATCGCGGGCTTCCTGCCGCCGGAGCGGGGCCGCATCCTCTGGCAGGAGGATGACATCACCCCTATCGCACCCGGCAAACGCCCGGTCGCCATGCTGTTTCAGGACGGCAACCTCTTTCCTCACCTCAGTATCGAAAGGAACGTGGGCCTTGGCCTGCGCCCCGACCTGCGCCTGTCCGGGGCGGAGCGCGACCGCGTCTGCGCCGCCCTGGCCCGTGTCGGGCTGGAGGGGCTGGCAGATCGCAAACCCGGCAACCTTTCCGGCGGCCAGCAAAGCCGCGCGGCCCTTGCTCGGGTGCTGGTGATGAACCGTCCGCTGCTCTTGCTGGATGAACCCTTTGCTGCCCTAGGTCCGGCCATGCGGGCGGAGATGCTGGACCTCGTCGCCGAGATGGCGGGGGAGACCGGTACGACGCTCATCATGGTCAGCCACGATCCCGGCGACGCACAGCGGATTGCAGGACTGACCTCTGTCGTGGCCGAGGGGCGGGCCGCCGCGCCGGTGGAAACCGGGGCCCTTTTCGCTAACCCGACAGAGGCGCTGCGCGACTACCTCGGGTAGCCTTTCACTTGGGCGGCCCCCCTCCCTGTCCCTCCCCCCGGAGGGGAGAGGGGACCCCAGTCCCGATGGTTTCAATGACCGGCAGCGTCGCGCGCGTGATCGTTTCGGGCTGTGCCGCTGCACATGAAAAAACCCCGCCGGTGAGGGCGGGGTCTTCCATGTCTGTCCGTCAGCCGGATCAGGCGTGTTTCTTGCCCTTGTGCGGGGCCCAGAGCTTCTTGTTCGTCAGGTACAGAAGCGAGGCCAGCACGACGAGGAAGATCACCGCGACAAAGCCCGCATGTTTGCGCGCCATCATCTTCGGTTCCGCCGCCCACATCAGGAAGGCCGCGACATCCTCTGCCACGTGATGCGGATCATTGGAGTGACCGTCGGCAAACTCGAGCTGGTCCTCGAAGAGCGGGGGCGCCATCGCGATCCAGCCGCCGGGGAAGGCGGTGTTCTCGTAATAGGTGGTCCCGGCTTCTTCCTTCTCCTCACCGGTGTAGCCGGTCAGGATGTTGACGATGTATTCGGCGCCGCCGATGCCCTGGAAGAACTGATTGATGCCCAGGCCGTAGGGGCCGTGGAACCCGGCGCGGGCCTTGGCCATCAGGCTGAGGTCCGGCGCGTTCTCAAGTCCCGACATCGGGAAGTGATCCTGCGGCTTGGCCGGGCGGAAGTCGTCTAGCTCTTCATCGAAGACTTCGAAGTTCTGGGCCGCATAGGCGCGCACCTGATCGGCGGGAAGATGCGGGCCGCCCTCGTCGGCCAGCGTCCGGATCGGCACGTAGCGCAGACCGTGGCAAGCCGCGCAGACCTCGGTGTAGACCTGCAGACCGCGCTGCAATTGGTTCTGGTCAAAGGTGCCGAAGGGCCCCTCGAAGGAGAAATCCACGTCGTGGATGTGACCCTGGTCGCCTGCCGCTGTGGCGGCACCGGCCGTCATGGCCAGTGCTGCGAGGGCAGAGAGTGTGAACTTGCGGAACATTATCTCTGTCCTTTCTTATTCGGCGGGCGTTTTCGGGCCGTAATGCGCATTGAAGTCATCTTCAATGGTCGCAGGCTGCGGCAGCGGTTTCTCGATCACGCCGAGAAGCGGCAGGATCACCAGGAAGTAGGCGAACCAGTAGGCCGACCCGATCAGCGAGATGGTCGAATAGGGCGGCTCAGCCGGCATCGCGCCACACCACATCAGGACGATGAAGTCGATGATGAGGAGGTAGAACCACCATTTGAACATCGGACGGAAGCGACCGGAGCGCACCGAGGAGGTGTCGAGCCAGGGCACCAGCGCCATCACCAGGATCGCGCCGAACATCGCCAGCACGCCGAAGAACTTCGCCGTGATGATCCCGCCGGTCACCCAGTTGGCCAGCATCACGACCCAGACGTCGGCCGTGAAGGCCCGCAGGATCGCGTAGAACGGCAGGAAGTACCATTCGGGCACGATATGCGCCGGGGTCGAGAGCGGGTTCGCCTCGATGTAGTTGTCGGGGTGGCCCAGATAGTTCGGCATGAAACCGACGATCGCGAAGAACACCAGCAGCACGATGGCCAGGCCGACGAAATCCTTGATCACGAAGTAGGGCCAGAAGGGCAGGGTGTCCTTCTCGGCCTCTTCCTTGGACCCCTTGCGGACATCAACACCCGTGGGGTTGTTGTTGCCGGTCGTGTGGAAGGCCCAGATGTGCACGATCACCAGCGCCGCGATGACGAAGGGCAGCAGGTAGTGCAGCGAGAAGAAGCGGTTCAGCGTGGCGTTGTCCACGGCCGGCCCGCCCAGAAGGAAGGTCTGCAGCGTCTCGCCGATGAACGGGATCGCGCCGAACAACCCGGTGATCACCGTAGCCCCCCAGAAGGACATCTGACCCCAGGGAAGAACATAGCCCATGAAGCCGGTGGCCATCATCAGCAGGTAGATAATCATGCCGACGATCCAGGTGACTTCGCGCGGGGCCTTGTAGGACCCGTAGAAGAGACCACGGAAGATGTGGATATAGACGGCCAGGAAGAAGAGCGACGCGCCGTTCATATGCAGGTAGCGCAGGAAATGCCCGCCGCGCACGTCCCGCATGATGTGTTCGACGCTGGCAAAGGCCATATCGACATGCGGCGTGTAGTGCATGACCAGGACGATACCGGTCACGATTTGCAGCACCAGGCAGAAGGCCAGGACGATGCCCCAGATCCACCACCAGTTCAGGTTTTTCGGTGTCGGGATGAAGAGCGTGTCGTAGAGAAGACCGACGATCGGCAGGCGGGAGTGGAGCCACTTCTCGCCCTTGGTCTTCGGTTCATAGTGATCGTGGGGAATGCCGGACATCAGTTACCTCCCTCAGCCCAGAACGATCTCGGTGCCCTCGAAGCGGGCAGTCGGAACAGGCAGGTTTGTTGGCGCGGGGCCTTTGCGAATGCGGCCGGCGGTGTCGTAGTGCGACCCGTGGCAGGGGCAGAACCATCCGCCGAAATCACCGGCGCCGTCACCAAGCGGAACGCAGCCGAGGTGCGTGCATACGCCCATCATGACCAGCCATTCCTCGGTGTCTTCGCCTTCGGGTTTCAGGGCGCGGTTCACGTCCGTCGCCGGGGAACCCGCTTCGATATTGGCGTTGCGCGCCTCCGGGTCGGGCAGGCTGGACACGTCCACATCATTGGCGGCGGCCACTTCGTCCTCGGTACGGCGGCGGATGAACACCGGTTTGCCAAGCCATTTGACGGTCAGCTGCGTGCCGGGTTCGACACCCGAAACGTCGACACGGATGGACGACAAGGCGGACACATCGGCGGAGGGGTTCATCTGGTTCACCAGCGGCCAGACGGCTGCACCGGTCGCGACGGCACCGGCGCCTGCTGTGGCGTAGTAGAGGAAATCCCTCCGGGTGCCTGCGTGATCTTCTGCGTGGGACACGAGGTAAGCTCCATTCTTCGGCCGGGGTGGCCTGATACGACTCAGGGGCCGGGCCATGAGAGGCCCTGCCGGTCCGAGCCGGTGTTTAACGGCGGTTTTTCGTGCCGTCCAGCATACAATAGGCGTCTTTGCACAAGGGTGCGCTTGTGTCGCGCTTGTGTCGGGCATATTCCATGCATAGTTGGGTGTGGAAATGCGCGGGACAGTTGCGTTCCGAACCCTGAAAGGCGAAGGTGCTGATTGCTATGAAGAACCTTGTCCCCGGCCTTGCACTGGCCACCGTGATCCTGGGCGCACAGCCCGCCGCCGCCGAATTCGAACTGGGTGTCTATACCGGTTACCAGACTTCGCCGCACAGCCGTGTGACGGGGACGCGCGGGGCCTCCTCGGGCAGCACGCCCTTCGACAACCTGATCGGCTGGCAGGGCAAGAGCTTCTCTATGCCTCCCTATTATGGGGTTCGCGCCACCTGGTGGCGCCCGAACGACATCGGCTTCGGGATCGAGTTCAGCCACGAAAAGGCCTACGCCCCCGGCGCGGAAATGCCCGCAGGTTTCACGCGGCTGGAGTTCACCGACGGCCACAACATCATCACCGCGAATGTGTCCAAGCGCTGGACCGACAAATGGGGCGTGGGTGTCACCCCTTATGTCAGCGGCGGCCTTGGCATCGCACTGCCGCATGTCGATGTGACCGAGGGCACCAACCGCACCTTTGGCTATCAGCTGACAGGTCCCGCGGCGCGCCTGACCGCCGGGGCCAGCTACAAGCTGAACGAAAACTGGTCGATCTTCGGCGAATACCAGTTCACCTGGTCCGACAACACCGCCGACCTGGCCGGTGGCGGCAGCCTGAGCACGCGGATCATCACCAACGCAGTGAACGTCGGGGTCGGCTTCACATTCTGATGTGACTGGCTGATCCGACCGGGCTGGCAACAGCCCGGTCCGCCCGATCAATCTGATCTAGCCCTGCGGTGCGGTGGCCGCCATCGAGGGTCGCTCGGAGAACGCCGCGTACCAGGCCGCCAGCTCCGGGCAGCTCGCCCGCCAGTCGCGATCCCCATGCCGGAAATCCAGATAGCCAAGTGCACAGCCCACGGCGATCTGCCCCGCGTCGACGGGGCCGTTCAGATGACCCATCCAGCGATCGTTGACCGCCTGCACCGCGCCCATGGCCTTGCCCCACTGCGCCTCGATCCAGTCGTCAAAGACCTTGTCTTCCGGCCGCACCCGGCGCTCGTAGACCATCAGCACGCCGGCCTCCATGATCCCGTCGCCCGTCGCTTCCAGGGTCAGCACGTCCCAGATATTGGCCTCCGGATACAGCGGCCCGTCCGCCACGGCGTTGAGATAGCGGGTGATCACCCGGCTGTCATAGACCGTCGGCCCGTCCTCCCGCACCAGCGCCGGCAATTTGCCAAGCGGGTTCGAGGCCTTCAGCGCCGGGTCCGTTGCGATCGGCGTGGTCGCGGTATTGATCAGCTCGACACGGTCCAGGAGGTCGCATTCATGCATCACGACATGAACCTTGCGGACAAAGGGCGAGGCGGGCGAAAAGAATAGCTTCATCATGGGTCTCCCTGTTGCGGCGAACCCTAGGTCCGGCCCGCGCGACTGTCCATCCTGTCAGATGCCCGTCTCAGACACCCGTCGCCGCCCGCATCAACCGGGCCAGCGCATCGGTCTTCGCCCCCAGCCCCGCCGCGGCCATCCCGTCGGCGGCAGCCATCCGCGCCGCTTCCGGCTTGTTCTGCGCCAGCTTCCAGGTGCCGTCGACCTCCTCGACCCGCAGCTCGAAAGGCCGGATCATCCGCATCAGACGCTCCACCACCTCCTCCGGCACCTTGTCCAGTTTCCAGACGGGCTTCGGGGCCAGCCGCTCCTCATAAGTATCCGACAGCCGCTCCAGCGCGCCCCGCAACGCCTCCTGGGGCAGGGGGCACAGCGTTCCGGTCAGATGCACCGCCACATAGTTCCAGGTCGGCACCTGATCCTCCATCCCGTACCAGTCGGGCGAGATGTAGCCATGTGGCCCCTGCACCGCCAGCCGCGCCGCCACCCCGTCCCGCGCCGCCCGCGCCACGGGGTTGGAGCGCATCAGATGCATCTCCACCCGCTCGCCGTCCAGCACGAAGGGCACATGCGCCAGATGCGGCGCCCCGCCGGGGTCCGAAATGGCCAGCACGCCAAACCCGGTCTCCCGCGCGAAACCCAGGCAATCCTCGCGACTGCCCACATGGTAAATCGGATTGGGATGCACGCCTTTGCCCCTTCATCTTGCCAGAAATACTCCCGCCGGAGGCATCCGACGACTGGACCCGAGGCTAGGTCAGAAGAAGCGCGCTGTCCCGGTCAAAGATCACGCGCGCAATGACATTCCGTCATGCGAGGTAATCACGGCGCTTATGATCTGCCCCTCGGGCTGATCCGCATCGAACCGCACTTCGGCGAACTGTTCGGTCCGGCCCATGCGCGGCCCCTCCATCAGCACCGCCTGCCGGGTCCCGACTTGCGACTCCAGATGCGCCGTCACGCGGCTCTCGCCCGCCGCCCGCAACCGCGCCGCCCTATCCTTGATCTGCGGTCCGCGCACCTGCGGCATCCGCGCGGCGGGGGTGCCCGGGCGGGGCGAATAGGGGAAGACATGCAGCCAGGTCAGATGACAGTCCTCGACCAGCCGCAGCGAGTTCTCGAACATCGCCTCCGTCTCGGTCGGAAAACCCGCGATGATATCCGCGCCAAAGGTCATCCCGGGCCGCAGCGATATCGCCTCCTCGCAGAAGCGGATCGCATCGTCGCGCAGGTGCCGCCGCTTCATCCGCTTGAGGATCATGTCATCGCCCGCCTGCAGCGACAGGTGCAGATGCGGCATCAGACGCGGTTCGGTCGCGATGGCCTCCATCAGCGCGGGGTCCGCCTCGATCGAATCGATGGAGGAGATCCGCAGCCGCGGCAGGTCCGGCACCAGCTTGAGGATCCGGCGCACCAGATCGCCCAGACGCGGCGCGCTCGGCAGGTCCGCCCCCCAGGAGGTCAGATCGACCCCTGTCAGCACCACCTCGTTGAACCCACGATCCACCAGCCGCTTGATCTGATCGACCACGACACCGGCAGGGACCGAGCGTGAATTGCCCCGGCCATAAGGAATGATGCAGAAGGTGCAGCGATGATCGCAGCCGTTCTGAACCTGCACATAGGCCCGGTGCCGCCCGAAGCCGTCGATCAGGTGACCGGCGGTTTCCGTCACCGACATGATGTCATCGACAATCACACGCGCGGTCTCGCCGATCAGGTCGGGGGCAAATCCTTTCCAGGTCTCCGCCTGCATCTTTTCCGAATTGCCGACCACATGGTCGACCTCCGACATCGCGGCGAAGGTCTCGGGCTCCGTCTGTGCGGCACAGCCGGTCACGATGATCTTCGCTTGCGGGTTTTCCCGCCGCAGCCGCCGGATATCCTGCCTCGCCTTGCGCACCGCCTCCGCCGTCACGGCGCAGGTGTTGACAACGACGGCGTTCTCCACTCCGGCCTCGGCGGCGAGTTCCTTCATCGCTTCGGTTTCATAGGCGTTGAGCCTGCAACCGAGCGTGGCAAAGATCGGGGTCTGACTCATCACAACCCGTCCAGAAACTCCGGCGTGAGCCGCGCGTCAAAGACCCGGGCCACCGGCCCGGTCATCCACACACCATCCTCACACCAGTCCAGTTCCAGCCACCCGCCGTCGACTTCCATGCGGATATGCCGCTCCGTCAGCCCGCGCTGATGCGCCGCCACGGCCACCGCACAGGCGCCGGAGCCGCAGGCCAGGGTGATCCCCGTGCCCCGCTCCCAGACCCGCATCCGCACCTCGTCGCGCGACCGGACCTCGACAAACTCCACATTCGTCGCCTGGGGGTAGAGCGGGTTATGTTCGACCTCCGCCCCGCGCGCCGCAACATCCACCGTCGCGATGTCGTCCACGAAAAAGACCGCATGGGGGTTGCCCATGCCGACGGCCACCGGATCGCCCGCGATCGGCAGGTGCAGCAGCTCCACATCCCGGGCGAGGGGAATCACCCGCCAGTCCAGCACCGGCGCGCCCATGTTGACCCAGACAGCTTCGCCCCGCATCTCGCCCCGCAGCACGCCCCGGGTGGTGCGGATCGTCACCGCATCGCGCCCGGTCTCGGCCATCCACTCCGCCGCGACACAGCGCGTGGCATTGCCACAGGCCCCCGCCCGGCTGCCGTCGGAGTTCCAGAAATCCAGGATGATATCCGTATCCGTCCCGTTCCGGATCTCGGCCAGCTGATCAAAGCCCACACCGCGATGCCGGTCCCCCACGGCCCGCGCCAGTGCGGGCGTGCAGACAGCGGCCATTCCCCGGCTGTCGAGGATGACAAAGTCGTTTCCGGCCCCATGCATCTTGCGAAAGGCAAGGCCGTCAGAAGGGATCGCGCGCGGTTCCATGCCCGCGCATATAAGGCCCCGGACCGCCCGAGGAAAGCCCGAGCAAAGACGGTGCGACACGGCCAGCCCCCGGGTCTCGGACAACCCCGCGTAAAATCGCGCCAAAAACCGGGAAAACGGGGTTGACCCCCTGCCGGTCCCTATCTAATAGGGCGGCTCTAGTGGGCCGTTAGCTCAGTTGGTAGAGCAACTGACTTTTAATCAGTGGGTCGCAGGTTCGAATCCTGCACGGCTCACCACTAAATCAACAGATTGCCAATTTTCCCGCGCGGTGCGCGCGAGAGGATATTCCTCTTCGACAGGGGTGCCTCCTTCTTCCATAGGGCATTCGTCCGGAGGTCGCGACTGCTCCGCGACAGACGTTCCCTGCCCTCATCCCGTCAGTGACCAGCAGACGGCGAACCGGCGGGCAGCGGGCCCTAAATATGCAATCACGGCTTCGTGAAGATAGCCTTACTTTGCGCAATAATTGACTTGATGGTCAAACCTGTGTCTGCTCCATTCCATTGCCCGCACAGACGGACAAATTACCAACAGGAGACGACCATGACCAAGCTTACACGCGCGCTGAGCCTTTCGGCTTCGGCCCTTGCGCTGGCTTTGGCCGCCGGAACAGCTTCGGCCGAAACCCTCAGATGGGCCCGCGTAGCCGATGCGCTGACGCTGGACCCGCACAGCCAGAACGAAGGGCCGACCCTGGCCCTGCTGCGCCACATCTACAGCACCCTCGTGTCGCGCAATGTCGACGGCACGCTTGAACCCAACCTCGCCACCAGCTGGGAAATCCACCCTGACGATCCGTCGGTCTGGGTTCTGAAGCTGCGCGAAGGCGTGACCTTCCAGGACGGCGCGGCCTTCACCGCCGAGGACGTGGTCTTCTCCTACGAGCGCGTGCTTCATGAAAGCTCGGGCTTCCGGGCGATCCATGCCGACGTTCAGGGCGCCGAGGCGATCGACGACTATACGGTGCACGTTCAGATGTCCGGCCCGTCACCGCTCTATCCGAACAACCTGACCAACTTCTTCATCGTCGACAAGGACTGGGCCGAGGCCAACGACGTGGTCGCGCCGCAGAACTTCGCCGCGGGCGAGGAGAACTTCGCGGTCCGCAACACCAACGGCACCGGACCCTATCAGCTGGTCTCCCGCGACCCCGAAGTGCGGACCGTGCTCGAGGCATTCGACGGCTACTGGGGCGACGCACCCGCCGCGACCGAGGTGATCTACCAGCCGATCCCCGAAGCCGCGACGCGTATTGCCGCGCTTCTGTCCGGCGAAGTCGACTTCGTGCAGGATGTGCCGGTGCAGGACATCGCACGTCTTGAACAGACCGATGGTGTCAAAGTCGTCACCGGCCCCGAGAACCGCAACATCTTCTTCTCCTACGACATGGCGTCGGAAAAGCTGCGGTCCTCCAATGTCGACGACAACCCGTTCTCGCACCCGGAAATCCGCGAAGCCATGGCGCTCGCGCTGAACCGCGACGCGATCCAGCAGGTCGTGATGCGCGGTCAGTCGCAGCCCTCCGCCGCGCCGCTGCCGCCCTTCGTGAACGGCTGGACGGAAGAGATGCACAGCTACGACGCGCCGGATATCGCCCGCGCGACCGAACTGGTGAAGTCGGTCTATCCCGACGGCTTCTCGGTGCAGCTCGATTGCCCGAACGACCGCTATCTGAACGACGAGGCGATCTGCCAGGCCGTCGTGGGCATGATGGGTCAGATCGGCATCGACGTGTCGCTGAACGCGCAGTCGCGCTCGCTGCACTTCCCGCTGATCGAGAACTGGGAAACCGACTTCTACCTGCTGGGCTGGGGCGTGCCGACCTTCGACTCCGCCTATATCTTCAACTTCCTGGTGCACACCCGCGGGGATTCCTACGGGGCGTACAACGGCGGCAAATACTCCAACGCCGAGGTTGACGCGAAGATCGAGCAGATCGCCACGATGACCGATCTGGAAGCCCGCAACGCCGTCATCGGCGAGATCTGGGATCAGGTGATGGAGGACCGCGTCTTCCTGAACGTGCACAACCAGCTGCTGGCCTACGCGGTGAAGGATGGGGTCAACATCGAGGTCCACCCCGAGAACTCGCCGACCATGTGGACGGTCACCTTCGACTGACCGGACCAGCCTTGATCTGCGCCCGGCCGACCATAACCGTCGGCCGGGCGTTTGCAATCGTGGTACCCTGCGGCAGTCCTCCCCGATCGTCCGGATCGCCCGGACCGGACAGGACCGCCCCGAATTCCAAATCCCCGCCACGCGCGCAACATGACGGGACAGCACAATGATAGCCTTCATCATCCGCCGCCTGCTGCAGTCGATCATCGTGATGGTCGCCGTCGCCGCGGTGTCCTTCGCGCTGTTCCGCTTCGTCGGGGATCCGATCAGTTCGATGGTCGGTCAGGAAGCCTCGATCGACGACCGGCAGGCACTGCGCGACAGCCTCGGGCTGAACGATCCGATCCTCACGCAATTCGGGCGTTTCATCGGCGGCGCCCTGCAGGGCGAATTCGGGATCTCTTACCGGCTGCAGATGCCGGTGACCGAACTGATCATGCAGCGCCTTCCTGCGACGCTGGAACTGGCGCTGGTCTCGGGCACGCTGGCCTTCGTCACGGGGCTTGGCCTCGGCGTTTACACGGCGCTGCGACGACGGGGTGTGCTGTCGAACATCATCATGACCGGCTCGCTCATCGGTGTGTCGCTGCCCACCTTCCTGATCGGCGTCCTGCTGATCTGGGTCTTCGCGGTGGAGTTGCGCTGGCTGCCCTCCAACGGCCGGGGCCAGGTGGTGGAACTGGGCAGCTGGTGGACGACCGGCTTCCTCACCACATCCGGACGGCTGGCGCTGATCCTGCCGGCCATCACGCTTGGCCTCTATCAGATGACGCTGATCATGCGGCTGGTGCGGGCCGAACTGCTGGAGGTTCTGCGGTCGGACTATATCAAGTTCGCCCGTGCCCGGGGTCTATCCGCCCGGGCGGTGAACTTCGGCCACGCGCTGAAGAACACGCTGGTGCCGGTCATCACCATCACCGGGCTGCAGCTCGGGTCGATCATCGCCTTCGCGATCATCACCGAGACCGTGTTCAACTGGCCCGGTGTCGGGGCGCTTTTCATCAGCTCGGTCCGCTTTGTCGACGTGCCGGTGATGTCCGCCTACCTGATGATGATCGCGCTGATCTTCGTGATCATCAACCTGATCGTCGATCTGCTCTATTATGCTGTCGATCCCCGTCTGCGCGTCGACCGCGCAGCGCAAAGCCATTGAGGAGCCACCCATGACTCCCGAAACACAAATCCCCGAGGCGCAGATCCCCGAGACAAAGGCCCCAGGCCGCCTCTACCGCGCCTGGGACAGCGACCTGGCCTATGCCTTCCGCACGGCGCCCGTGGCCATCGTGGCGACGCTAGTGGTGCTGGTCGTGGTCTTCTGTTCTGTCTTCGCGCCGCTGATCGCGCCGATGAACCCCTACAACCCCGCCGCGCTCAACCTGATGAACGGCTTCACCCCGCCGATGGAGCCGAACGCCTTCACCGGCGAGGTCTTCCTCCTCGGGACCGACGGGCAGGGCCGCGACATGCTTTCCACCATCATGTACGGCACGCGCACCTCGCTGTTCGTCGGCGCGATGGCGGTGCTCTTCGCCATGGTCATGGGCATCTCCATCGGGCTTTTCGCCGGCTGGCGCGGGGGCTGGGTAGACAGCACGCTGATGCGAATCGCCGATGTACAGCTGGCCTTCCCGGCGATCCTGATCGCGCTCTTGGTCTTCGGCATTGCCCGCGGCTTCATTCCTGACAACCTGCGCGACCAGCTGGCCATCTGGGTGCTGATTGTCGCCATCGGTCTTTCCGACTGGGTACAGTTCGCCCGCGTGGTGCGTGGCGCCTCCATGGTCGAGAAGAACAAGGAATACGTGCAGGCGGCGCAGGTGATCGGGGCGCATCCGCTCAAGATCATGTTCCGGCACATCCTGCCCAATGTCATGGGCCCGGTACTGGTGATCGCCACCATCAGCCTCGCGCTGGCAATCATCGCGGAGGCAACACTGTCCTTCCTCGGCGTCGGCGTGCCACCGACCCAGCCCAGCCTCGGGACATTGATCCGCGTCGGCCAGGGCTTCCTGATCTCGGGAGAGTGGTGGATCCTGCTGTTCCCGGCGGTGACCCTTCTGGCGCTGGCGCTGTCGGTCAATCTTCTGGGCGACTGGCTGCGGGATGCGCTGAACCCGCGGCTGCGATAGGGGACCGAAGATGACCGATACAAAGACCCAACCCCTCCTCTCCGTCCGCGATCTCGTGGTCGAGTTTCCGACGCGCCGCGGCGTTCTGCGCGCGCTGGATCGTGTCAGTTTCGACATCATGCCGGGTGAAGTGCTGGGCATGGTGGGCGAATCCGGCGCGGGCAAGTCGATCACCGGGGCCTCGATCATCGGGTTGATCGAACCGCCGGGCCGCATCGCCAGCGGCGAGATCCGGCTCAAGGGCGAACGGATCGACACCCTGCGCCCCGAAGCGATGCGCAAGGTGCGCGGGCGGCGGATCGGCATGGTCTTCCAGGATCCGCTGACCTCGCTCAACCCGCTCTACACTGTGGCGCAGCAGCTGATCGAAACGATCCGGACGCATATGGACGTCTCCGAAAGCGAGGCGCGCAAGCGGGCTATTGCCCTGCTCGACCGTGTCGGCATTCCCGCCGCCGCCCGCCGGATCGACGACTATCCCCACCATTTCTCCGGCGGGATGCGACAGCGGGTGGTGATCGCGCTGGCCCTCTGCGCCGAGCCGGAGCTGGTCATCGCGGACGAGCCGACAACCGCCCTCGACGTTTCGGTGCAGTCGCAGATCATCGAGGTGCTCAAGGACATCTGCGCCGAACGCGGCGCGGCGGTCATGCTGATTACCCATGACATGGGTGTGATCGCGGAAACCGCGGACCGCGTCGCCGTCCTCTACGCCGGACGGATGGCCGAGGTCGGCCCCGTGCGCGAGGTCATCACCGAGGCGCTGCACCCTTATACTGCGGGCCTTATGGGCTCGATCCCGACCCTGACGCAAGAGACGGACCGCCTGGTGCAGATCCCCGGCTCCATGCCCCGACTGCATGCCATCCCGACGGGCTGTGCCTTCAACCCCCGCTGCGACCGGGCCTTTGCCCCCTGCCGCGAGATCCGCCCCGACCTGATGGACCAGGGCAGCGGACGCGAGGTCGCCTGCTGGCTCTATGACCCCGCCCGGACAGGAGAGACCCACGATGCCTGACCCGCTTCTGAAGGTAGACGGCCTGACCCGACGCTTTGACGTCTCGAAACCCTGGCTTAACCGGGTGATCGAGCGGGACGACAAGCAATACCTGACCGCCAACGCCGATGTCAGTTTCGAGATCGCCAAGGGCGAGACCTTTGCGCTTGTGGGAGAAAGCGGCTCGGGCAAGTCCACGATCGCCAAGATGGTGGTCGGCCTGCTGCCGCCGTCCGCCGGGACGATCACCTTCGACGGGCAAAAGATCGACGCGGGCGCGGGCATTCCGCGCAGCCTGCGCCGCCGGTTCCAGATGATCTTCCAGGATCCCTTCGCCAGCCTCAATCCGCGCTGGCGCGTGGGCGAGATCATCTCCGAACCGATCCGCACCTTCGGGCTGATGAACGCCACCGACGCCCGCGCCGAGGCCGCGCGCCTGCTGGAGGTCGTGGGCCTGTCGGCCTCGGACGTGACCAAGTACCCGCACGAGTTTTCCGGTGGACAGCGACAGCGGATCGCCATTGCGCGCGCCCTGTCGTCCAAGCCGGAATTCATCGTCTGCGACGAGCCGACCTCGGCCCTCGATGTGTCGGTCCAGGCGCAGATCCTGAACCTGATGCGCGACCTGCAGGACGAGTTTGGCCTGACCTATCTTCTGATCAGCCACGACCTGTCGGTGGTGCGGCACATGGCGACGCGGATCGGTGTGCTCTACCTCGGCCGTCTGGTCGAGGTCGCGCAGGGCAAGCGCCTCTTCTCCGAGCCGCAGCACCCCTACACCCGCATGCTTCTGGATGCGGTGCCGGACCTTGCCCTCTCGGGCCGCCGCCGTCGCCCGGTCGAGGGCGAGATCCCCAACCCGATTTCCCCCCCGCCGGGCTGTGCCTTCCATCCGCGCTGTCCGCTGGCCTTCGACCGCTGCAGGGTCGATATTCCACAGCCCCGAACCACGCCGATCGGGCAGGCGGCCTGCCACGCGCTGGACGAGGCGATCCCGGCCTGAGGCGCATGTAGAGCCGACAATCCTGCTGTGAGCATGAGGCGCCGCCTACAAGCCCGTCGTCTTTTGGGTCTTTCACACCGGCAGCGGCGAGACGCCGATCACCGGCCCGTGCAGATGCAACGCCGCAGCCCACAGGGCCAGTCCGATGGCGAGGCGGATCATCATCGGGCGAGCGTTCCGGGCCAGCCAGCCCCTGTCGGTCAGCGGCCGCAGCGACAGGAGCGCGCTGGCGGCAAAGAACACCGGGGCCTCCGCCCCCAACTCGCGCCGGGCCTTGGCGTCAAAGGCGGGGATGGCAGCGAGGGCCATCACGGTGAAGCTGCCGAACAACACGACATGCGCCAGATCCCCGTTCGGCACCAGATGCGCCCCGGCCCAGAGGGCGAGGGCCAGGAACAGGGGATGGCGGGTGATCGCTGCGAAACCCGGATCGCCGGGGTCGAAGGCAGCGTGGCGACGGCCGCCGAGCGTATGGCGATTGGGCAGGCCCACCCCACAGGTAACCAGCACGGTGGCGAGGGGCAGGGCGAGGTTGGGCACCCACCTCATCCACGGCATCTGCGGCCAGAGCTCGACATAGGGCGCGCGACCCGCGGCCACGATCACCCAGACCAGCAGGCCAAGCGAGACCGCCCCATAGGCCGAGAAATACACCCGCCGCCCGACCGCGCGGATCAGCCTTTCCCGCATCCCGCCGATGCGCGGCAGGAAATGGCTGGCCACAAAGATGGCCAGAGCCAGGACATATTCGGCCCATCCGGTCATGCGCGCTCTGCCTTCTCCATCTCTCGGGCAATGTGACAGGCGACGGCATAGGGGGGCAACAGACGGATGACCAGCCCTCGGAGGAGGGACTGTTTAGGCGTGTGGACTGGCCAGCCCATTCAGAACGCCGGACCGCGTTTCAGATCACCCGGATCACATCCTTGCCGACCGACAGCATATAGCCCCGCCGCGCGATATTGCGCACCAGCAGCTCGCTGACCAGCTGATTGCCAAGCGTATCACGCAGCCGCTTGATCCGCGTCGCCCCGGCGGCCTCCTCGCAATCCTCGACCCGTCGGCCGGAGATCATCGCCTCGATCTCCGCCCCGGACAGCATCTCGTCATCCAGCCGCGCCTCCGCCAGGATCGACAGCGTTTCCATCGCTGCATCTGTCAGCTTGAACCCGTGGTTGTTGAGATAGACGGTCTTCTCTTCGCGGCTGATCAGCAGGGAGTTCACCTCGATCCCCGCCCGTTCGATCTGTGCCATGCGGCGGTTCAGCGTGATGAGGATCACCAGAAAGACCAGCGCCGCCACCAGCATCGCGGTGGCGAAGACCAGCAGGATGAAGATCACGATGCGGTAGCTGGCCAGGGTTTCGGAAAAGGCAGTGCCGGACTGGGCCAGGATCTCCAGCAGCTTAATTTCCGCATCCCCGGTCAGCGTGTCATTCTCGACAAACAGCCGCTCCACTCGCTGGTTGAAGACATCCGCATCCGGCAGGGTCAGGAACAGCACGATGCCCCCGATCAGCAGCAGCCCGGCAATCGCCCCGATCCCAAGCGCGACGACCCGCGTGCCGATCCGGCGCAGGTCGCTGGCGAATTCCGTGCTGTCTGTCGGTGCGCTCACATGGTCATCCCTTCAACGCCACGATCTTGAGCAGAATCCACCCCTGCTGCGCAAGCCTCGCGCGCACCTCTTCGGTGGCGGCGGACCGGTCGCAGGAGGACACCTGCATTTCCCCGTGCTGCAGGCGCAGCGGATTGTCCTGCTTGGCCTTGAACTCGGCGATGCAGGCCGCCTCCGCAGCTGCTGGGAGGGTAAGGAATAAGGCCGCGAGTGCGGTCATGAAAGCTGTGCGTGTCATGTCGGCGACATTGCGCGCAACAGGGCTGACATTCAATAACCATAGGCCCTTGGCGGGGCTGTTATCGAATAACCGGCGGCTGTTATTGCCCGATTTCGGCAATCGGGGGGAGGCTTGGATCATACCTCGTCGGACCCGCTTCCGGGTTCATCCTGAATTTCAAGTTGCCCCCGAAAGGAGCACCCCATGACCCGCAAGTTGATTGCCACCATCGTCGCCGCCGCGCTCGCCGTCACCTCTGTCAACGTCGGCACCGCCCAGGCCGCAGACCGCGATGTCGCCCGCATCATCGTCGGCGCCACCGCCCTGGCCATCATCGGCAGCGCCCTCGCCGCCGAACAGCGCAAGAAGAACCAGGTGACCACCTACACCACCCGCCCGCATAACCAGGGGTACCGGCAGCATTACGGCAACAATCACCACAACAAACCGCACTGGAAGAAACAGCAGCATCGCCGCACCGTGTCGCGCGAGTGCCTGATGAGCGTGCGTGGTCAACGTGGCTGGACCGAGGGCTATGCCGTCCGCTGCGCACAGCGCACCACCCGCGCCACCCTGCCGAGCGATTGCGTCCGCCGCAACTACGCCCAGGGCCCGCGCCTCTTCTATTCGCCGCACTGCCTGCGCCGGAACGGCTTCAACGCCTGAGCGAGAGCTGAGCCTGCCGGGGCCCCACACCCCGGCGGATCGGGCAGGGGGGGAGGGGAAACCCTCCCCCTTTTTCTGTGGACCCGGGGATTGTCATCGCAGGGGGCGCGCCCCGTCCTTCTGACCCCCCGGGATACTTGCCGCAAAAAGAAACTGGCGGCTTTTCAACACCTGCGTGGCCCGTTACGTCGGGATCATGGATGGACCTGATTTCTCGTTCGAAGCTGGGCTGATCGCCCGAGGGATGCCGCGGATTGCCGGTGTCGACGAGGTGGGCCGGGGCCCCCTGGCCGGGCCGGTGACTGCGGCGGCGGTGATCCTGGATCCTGCCCGCATTCCCGAAGGGCTGAACGATTCCAAGAAGCTGACCGAAAAACGCCGCCTCGCCCTGCTGGAGCAGATCATGGCGAGTGCGGATGTCTGCGTCGCCCATGCCACGGTCGAGGAGATCGACGAGATCAACATCCTGCGCGCCAGCCACCTGGCGATGGAACGCGCGATCGCCGGTCTGCGGACCCGGCCCCACCATTGCCTGATCGACGGCAATCTGATCCCCCGGGGCCTGAGCATCCCCGCCACCGCCGTGATCAAGGGCGACGCGCGTTCGGTGTCGATCTCGGCAGCCTCGATCGCGGCCAAGGTGGCGCGGGACGCGATCATGCGGGATTTGGCGCAACAGTTTCCCGGCTACGGATGGGACAGCAACGCCGGGTATCCGTCAAAAAGCCATATTTCGGCGCTTCAATCCCTAGGTGTGACCCCACACCATAGGAAATCCTTCAAGCCGGTCCACAATATCTTGTGTAAAGCCTGATTTCTAAGTCACTGAATCAAAAAAGAAATTGACCGCGAATCACTCTTGAATCATCCTTTGGGCAACGCAGCGAGCACCGAGAAACGGTGCCTACATGCCCGAGAATCGGTGCCCAAGCAAAGGTCACGACCAGGATGAAACGAACCGATCCGAAGGCATTTCTGCCGCTCAATACGATTGTTGCAGGCGACTGCATCGAGGTGATGAATTCCCTCCCCGAGGCCTCCGTGGACCTCATTTTTGCCGACCCGCCCTATAACCTTCAGCTCAAGGGTCAGCTGCATCGTCCGGACAATTCCCAGGTCGACGCGGTGGATGACCATTGGGACCAGTTCGACAGCTTTGCCGCCTATGACCGCTTCACCCGCGACTGGCTGGCCGCCGCGCGGCGTCTGTTGAAGCCGAACGGCGCGATCTGGGTGATCGGCTCTTACCACAACATCTTCCGTGTTGGCGCGGCGCTGCAGGATGCGGGCTACTGGATCCTCAACGACGTCGTCTGGCGCAAGTCGAACCCGATGCCGAACTTCCGGGGCAAGCGGTTCACCAATGCGCATGAGACGATGATCTGGGCGTCGAAAGGCGAGGGGGCGAAATACACCTTCAACTACGAGGCACTGAAATCCCTGAACGAGGGCGTGCAGATGCGCTCCGACTGGGTTCTGCCGATCTGCAATGGCGGCGAGCGGCTGAAGGATGCCAATGGCGACAAGGCGCATCCGACGCAGAAACCTGAAAGCCTGCTGCACCGTGTTCTGGTCGGCTCGACCAACCCGGGCGACGTGGTGCTTGACCCCTTCTTCGGCACCGGCACGACAGGCGCGGTGGCCAAGATGCTGGGCCGCGAATTCATCGGGATCGAACGCGAGGAGGCCTATCGCAAGGTCGCCGAGGCGCGCATTGCCAAGGTCCGCAAGTTCGACCGCGAGGCGCTGATGGTCTCGACCTCCAAGCGGGCCGAGCCGCGCGTGCCCTTTGGCCAGCTGGTCGAACGCGGCATGCTGCGCCCGGGCGAGATGCTGGTGAACACGCGTGGCCAGGCCGCCCGAGTGCGCGCCGATGGCACGCTGGCCACCGACGGCTTCAACGGGTCGATCCACCAGGTCGGGGCGCATATCGAAAACGCGCCCTCCTGCAACGGCTGGACTTACTGGCACTTCAAGAAGGACGGCAAGACCATCCCGATCGACCTGCTGCGTCAGCAGATCCGCGCCGAAATGAACTGATCCAAGGAACGCCTGGCTCCGCCACACACCGCTTTCAGCGGAGCCTAACTCATGCCCCGTCCACATAGTGGCGGGGCTTTTTCTTGGGGCCGCACCGATGCCCGGGGGTCACAGCCCCTCATGCACCCCGCGCTTGTAGGGGGTCCAATCCGTGATCTCCGGATAATACATCGCCCGCCACTTTCGAACCTTGGGGTTCATCATCCGCCGCCAAACCGGTGGCATCATCGCCAGCGTGGTCATCAACGGATAGCCGTGGGGCAGTTGTGGCGCCTCGTCCTCGCCATAGGTCTGCAGCAGGGGGAAGCGGCGGTCGGGCTTGTAGTGGTGGTCCGAATGGCGCTGCAGGTTGATCAGCATCCAGTTCGACACCCTGTGCGCCGCGTTCCAGGAATGCTGCGGCTTGACGTGCTCGAACTTGCCATTGCCAAGGTATTTCCGTGTCAGCCCGTAATGCTCGACGTAGTTCGTCAGCTCCAGCAGCCAGATCGCGAAGAAGGCCTGCCCGACAAACAACAGCAGCCCGAACCACCCCCCGACGATCAGCGCCATGGCGATCATGCCCAATTGCAGCGCCGCGTAGCGCCAGAACGGATTGCGCCGGTCAAAGGCCGAGAGGTCCTTGCGTTTCAGCCGCGCCACCTCTGCCCGCCAGGATGAGCCGAGGCATTCTACAAGAACCCGGGGGAAGAACCGAAGGAAGCTTTCGTTGTACCGCGCCGTCACCGCATCGCGCGGGGTGCCGACATGGACGTGATGGACCAGCAGGTGTTCCGACCGGAAATGCGAATAGAGCACCATCGACAGCAGGATGTCCCCCAGCCACCGCTCGCGCGCGCTTTTCTGGTGCATCAGCTCATGCGCATAGACGATCCCCGCCGCGCCGGTCATGATGCCGACACCGTAAAGCAGCGCGATGACCTCCAGCACACCAAGGTGCCGGTTGGCGGCGACATAGCCGATGATCCAGAACAGCAGCACGAACTGCACCGGCACCCAGACCATGGTCACCGCTCGATACCAGAAAAGATCGGCCTCCTCGGTATCGGTATCCGGGTTCTCCTCGTTCAGCCCGGCCAGCCGGTCGAGGATCGACACGGTCACCAGCCCGTAGGCCGGAAGCAGCAGCAGCCACCACCCGCCCCAGAGCGTGCCGAGGATTGCCAGCGGCACATTGACCAGCGTCATCCAGAAGGGCAGGGCGCTGCTGAAACTGGCGATAGGTCTGGCGGTCATGGTTTACTCCGTCTCGCGATGCGGGCGAGTGTCGACAAGAGTGTCGGCCGTGCCTTGAGCGAGGTCAAATGCCTTTCGCATCACGGTCGGCAGATCGGACGGGCGGAACTCCGACTGCGGCAGCACATGGAGGGCGCTGTTGCCCGGCACCGCTGCCGGGTCGATGACCGCCACACGCAGCGCCAGCCGCAGGTGGAAATGGGTGAAGGTATGCCGTGCCTCAGCCCCCACGTCCTGCCAATCGGCGGGCAGGGGCGGGGTCTCCTCCGGTACCTCTTCGGCCCAGGCGGAGCCCGGCCACCCCAGCATCCCGCCCAAAAGCCCGCGGTCCGGCCGCCGTTCCAGCAGCCAGCCCCCCTCGGGCGTGCGACCCAGATAGGCGATCCCCCGGCGCACCGGCTTGGCCTTCTTCGGGGTCTTCTTTGGCAGCTCCGTCGCCGTGCCCGCCGCCCGCGCCACACAGGGATCGCGCCAGGGGCAGATGCCGCAGGCGGGGCTGCGCGGGGTGCAGATCGTCGCGCCCAGGTCCATGACCGCCTGGGCGTAATCCCCGGGCCGCACGGCGGGGGTCAGCGCCTCCGCCTCCGCCTTCAGCACCGGCTTGGCACCGGGCAGGGGGGTGTGGATGTCATGCAACCGCGCCATGACCCGCTCTACATTGCCGTCCATCACCACAGCGCTGCGGTCAAAGGCGATGGACGCAATCGCCGCCGCCGTATAGGGGCCGATGCCGGGCAGGGCGCGCAGCCCCTCCTCCGTATCGGGAAAGACGCCCCCCAACTCATGCGCCACGACCCGCGCGCATTTCAGCAGGTTGCGCGCCCGGGCGTAATAGCCGAGGCCCGCCCATTCCCCCATCACCCGCGCATCCGGCGCGGCGGCCAGATCGCCAACCGTCGGCCAGAGCGTTGTGAACCGGGTGAAATAGTCCTTCACCACCGCAACGGTGGTCTGTTGCAGCATCACCTCTGACAGCCAGATGCGGTAGGGATCGGGACGCACATTCGCCCCAGGCGGCACCCGCCAGGGCAGATCGCGCGCATGCCGGTCGTACCACGCCAGAAGATCGCCTGCCCTCGCCTCGCCCATATCGCCCCTGAATCGCTCTCGTCACGCTTTGTTTATGATCCAACGGGCCCTCTGGTCCCCGCCGAATATCCCACTAGGATAGGGCGCAACGCTGAAAGGCAAAAGATGACCCGTCGCAATACATCGACATATGGTTTCAAGAGCGCGTCCAAGCTGCTGGAAACCCGGATCCGCCAGGCCGGGGAAACCCGAGGCTTCGCGGTGACGCGCCTTCTGACGCATTGGGAGGAGATCGCCGGTGATCTCGCCACGATGGCGCGCCCGGTCGATGTCACCTATGGTCGCCAGGGTTTCGGCGCCACGCTGACCCTGCTGACCACCGGCCCCATGGCGCCGATGGTCGAGATGCAGAAGGAAACCCTGCGCGGGAAGGTCAACGCCGTCTACGGCTACAATGCCATCTCGCGCGTGCGCGTGACCCAGACCGCCGCCACCGGCTTTGCCGAGGGTCAGGTCGACTTCACGATGAAATCCGCCCCGCAACCCAAACAGCCCCCCGCGCCCGAAGTGCTGAGCCGCGCGCGCGATGTGGCCGATGGTGTGGGGGATGACAGCCTCCGATCGGCGCTTGAGGCGCTGGCCCGGAATGTTCTAAGCAAACACGACAAGTAGGAAGGACCATTCATGGACCGCAGAACTCTCATGACCGGCGCTGCCGCTGCCGCGATCGTGGCCGCAGGCGGGGCGTGGTACGTTTCGCAGAAGCCCGCGCAGACCAGTATCGCCAACATCACCCCCGCCTCTGCCGAGGGCGCCGATACCACCGGGATCGTCGAGATGACCCTGGGCAGCGACGACGCGCCGGTGACGATGATGGAATACGCCTCTTTCACCTGCCCGCATTGCGCCAGCTTTCACAAGGCCGTCTTCAAGGACCTGAAGAAGGACTACATCGACACCGGCAAGGTGAAGTTCATCTACCGCGACGTCTACTTCGATCAGTTCGGCCTCTGGGCCGCGATGATCGCGCGCTGCGAACCGACCCGGTTCTTCGGCATTTCCGACATGCTGTATGATCAGCAGAAGACCTGGATCGGCAACGGCGACCCGGCGGGTATCGCTGAACGCCTGCGCAAGATCGGCCGTGTCGCAGGCCTCGAAAACGACCAACTCGAAGCCTGCCTCTCCGACGAGGACAACGCCCGCGCCCTCGTCGCCTGGTTCCAGGAAAACGCGACCGAGGATGACGTGACCGGCACGCCGACGCTGTTCATCGACGGCGAGAAGCACTCGAACATGACCTATGACGATCTCAAGGTCATCCTGGACGCCAAGCTGGAGAGCTGATGACGACCCCACTGCAAGGCCTTCGGGTCGTTGAACTCGCCCGTATCCTGGCCGGCCCCTGGGCCGGTCAGACTCTGTCCGACCTCGGTGCCGAGGTCATCAAGGTCGAAAGCCCCGATGGCGACGACACCCGCAAATGGGGCCCGCCGTTCATCGACCGGGACGAGGATCACACCGCTGCCTACTACCACTCCTGCAACCGCGGCAAGACCTGCATCACCTGTGATTTCCGCACCGAAGAGGGGCAGGCGCAGGTCCGTGACCTGGTCAAGGACGCTGACATCCTGATCGAGAACTTCAAGGTCGGCGGTCTGAAGAAATACGGGCTGGACTACGAGAGCCTCGCCGCGATCAATCCGCGGCTGATCTACTGTTCCATCACCGGGTTCGGCCAGGACGGGCCCTATGCACATCGCGCGGGGTATGACTACATCATCCAGGGCATGTCCGGCCTGATGTCGCTGACCGGCGAGCCGGAGGGCGAACCGCTGCGCGCGGGTGTTGCGATCACCGACCTCTTCACCGGGGTCTATTCCACCACCGCCATCCTCGCCGCCCTGCACCAGCGCGGCGTGACCGGACGGGGCCAGCATATCGACATGGCCCTGCTGGACTGCGCCGTCTCTGTCACTGCCAACCAGGCGATGAACTACCTCTCTACCGGCACGCCCCCGGCGCGGACCGGCAACTACCACCCGAACCTCACGCCTTATCAGGTTTTCGAGGTGTCAGATGGCCATATCATCATTGCCACCGGCAATGATGCCCAGTACCGCCGCCTCTGCGACGTGCTGGGCCTGCCGGAGATGAAGGACGACCCCGCCTACCTCATCAATTCCGATCGCGTCGCCAACCGGCCGGAGATGATCCGCCGCCTGTCGGAGGCCTGCCTGCGCTTCACCAAGGCAGAGCTGCTGGCGCAATGCGAGGACAAGGGGATCCCCGCCGGGCCGATCAACGATATGGCCGAAGTGTTCGAGGACCCGCAGGTCATCGCCCGCAAGATGCGGATCGACCCAGATGGCGTGCCGGGCGTCCGCGCGCCCTTCCGCTTTTCGGACGCGGAACTGAAGCTGGACCGGGCCTCGCCGAAACTGCCGCGCTGAGCCTATTCGCCCAGTTTGGCGTGCACCTCGTCCAGGTCGATCTCGCCGATCGGCATCTTGTTGGCCGGGTCCTGTGCATCGTATTTGAACAGGTCGAAGTCGCGCTTGTACATTTCGTAGACCAGATGCATCGACAGGTCGTCGAAGTAATCCTCGACCGGATGGGCGCGCTTGGGGCCATGGCCCTCGCTTTCGTTGAACCGCGGGATGGCGGAGAGATCGACCCGGTGCGGCGTCTCGATGTGATCGAGCAAGTCCTGCATCCCCTCGTTGAACTCTTCCGTCCAGAAGATCTTGTCGTAGCGTCCGCCGTTGATGACGAAGGTCGAGATATGGCCAGACATGGCGGACCAATGAATGTCCGGCTCCATCGGGCGGCGCCAGCGGATGGTGTCACGTGCGAACAGCAAAAAGCGGCGGAAGCTCTTGATCTGGTCGAATTCTTCCTTGCCGTCGTCGCCGCCAACCTCGATCCCGTATTTCTGCACCAGCAGGGGCACCAGATTGCCGCGATAGCGGTTGCCGTTGCGCTGGATGCCGCAGATCTTGTCAAAGAAGGAACTCAGGATCCGCGTGTAGGGATTGCGCACGCAGGTGAACGCGTAACTCTTGTGCCGGGAGACATTTTCTTCGATCGGGCCCTGGCTGTGCTCCTGCGCCCATTTGTGCAGGCCCGTGGTCGCATCGTGGATGTCACCGTCGTAGAACGACCCGTGATCCGAATAGTACATGATCTGTCCGATGGTCGAGCAGGCGCACTTGGGCACCACGCGGTACACCACGCTCTCGCTCTCTGTCATCCAGACACCGGGAAACCCCATCTGCTCTGCCTCCGATACTCGGGCCAGTTGTGTGCGCCCGATCATTAACTTGCATACAGAGCAAATATTTGCCCCCTTATCAATTGGCGAAGACCCGAACAGGTGTCGACAAATCGCTCCAAATACTGGTTATTGTTCCCGAAATGGCGACGATTGCGTATATACTTCTGTGTCACAAGGACCCCGATGCCGTCGTCGCGCAGGCCGAGCGGCTGACCGCCGCGGGGGACTATGTCTCGATCCATTTCGACGCCACCGCGGGACAGGCCGCCTATCAGCAGATCCGCAAAGGACTGGCCGACAATGCCAACGTGACCTTCGCGCGCCGCAGGCTGCGCTGTGGCTGGGGCGAATGGTCCCTGGTGGCCGCCACCCTGCAGGCGCTGAATGCGGCGCTGGAGGATTTTCCGCGCGCCACGCATTTCTACATGATGTCCGGCGATTGCGTCCCGATCAAATCGGCTCGCTATGCCCATGATTTTCTGGACGCCAGAGAGGTCGACTACATCGAGAGTTTCGATTTTTTCGACAGCAACTGGATCCGGACCGGCATCAAGGACGAGCGCCTGATCTACAGGCATTATTTCAACGAACGGTCGAACAAATGGCTGTTCTATCAAAGCATCGAATGGCAGCGGCGCCTGAACCTGGCCCGGTCCATCCCCGGCGATCTGCAGGTCCAGATCGGCAGCCAGTGGTGGTGTCTGCGCCGCCGCACGGTCGAGGCCGTGATGGAGTTCGCCGCCCGCCGCCGCGATGTCATGCGGTTCTTTTCGACCACCTGGATCCCGGACGAGACCTTTTTCCAGACCCTGGTCCGCCATCTGGTCCCGGGGGAGGAGATCGAGACCCGCACCCCGACCTTCCTGATGTTCACCGACTATGGCATGCCGGTGACCTTCTACAATGACCACTATGACCTTCTGCTCGGCCAGGATTTTCTCTTCGCCCGCAAGGTCAGCCCGGAGGCCCACGAGCTGAAGGAAAGGCTCGGCCAGCTCTACAACGACGACAGCATCACGTTCACGATCTCCGACGAGGGGCGCGCGCTCTACAAGTTTCTGGCCGGACGGGGCCGGATCGGCAACCGCTTCGCGCCACGGTTCTGGGAAAACGAGGCCACCCTGGGCCGCGACCGGGAATTGCTCATCATCATCTGCAAGAAATGGCATGTCGCCAAACGTCTGGTCAGCCGGATCCGGGATGTGACGAAGATACCTTCGGTGGATTACCTGTTTCATGAGGAGACCACAGTGCTGCCCGATCTGGGGGGGATCCAGACCTCTCTGTCGAAACGCACGCGTCATCGCCGGGCCCTGTTGCGGATGTTGTTCGACTACTTCCACAGCAACCGGATGATCGTCTGCATTGATCCGGCCAGCCTCGACCTGATCGAGGATTTTTGTGCCGACCGCTCCACCACCACCCTGCTGGACATCGAATGCGACTTCGACACCGAGTACCTGCGGGGGCATGCCCTGCGCACCGGGCTGGCCTCCGATCACACCAGTGCGGAGGCGATGGACCTGCTGATCCCGACGATCGGCAATGCCATGGCCATGGAAAGCGACCGGCTGCATGATGCCCGCTTTGCCAATTTCCACCGCATCCGCCAGTCTGCCACAGTCGAACAGAACACCCGTGCGCTGACAGACTTCCTTGCCGTTCCTGCCGAGTTGGCACATGAACTGGCGGAAGACCCCGAACTTTTTTCCGACTGAGGTTCCCGATGGCCTATAGCTATGACGACCAGAATATCTTCGCCAAGATCCTGCGCGGCGAGATCCCCAACAAGACGGTGATGGAGAGCGACCACACCCTCGCCTTCGAAGACATCCGACCGCAGGCGCCGGTGCACGTACTGGTCATCCCCAAGGGGCCCTATGTCACCTACGACCATTTCGCGGGCGAGGCGTCGGAGGCCGAGATCGCGGATTTCCACCGTACCGTGGCTGCGGTCTGTCGCAAGATGGGCGTGACGGCGGATGATGGCCCGGGCTGCAGGTTCATCTCCAACGCTGGTGAGGATGGCGTTCAGGAGGTGCCGCATTTCCACCTGCATATACTTGGCGGGCGGCGTTTGGGCCGGATGCTGCAGAAGGCCGAATAACTTGGGGCAGGGGGCTGTCTGCCCCCTCTTGGCCCGTGCCGGGCCAATTCACCCCCGAAGATATTTCCAGCAAAAAGAAGGGCGCGCCGTTCAGCCCCGTGGCGGCAGCCTGTCAAAGGGCGTCACACCGTCGGCCACGTGATGAAAGGGCTGCACGTCGCACATGTAGATCGCCGTCTCCGGTCCGGGATAGGCGGTCGGATCGTCCAGCGTGCCGACCTTGATCACCACATGGGCCGGGCGCGGATAGGTGTTCAGATGCGTGCCGCAGGTCGGGCAGAAATGCCGGGTTACGGGGCTCTCCAGATCAGACCGGGTGAAAGCCTTGGGCGACCCCTTCGTGATCCGGTAATCCTCCGCCCGGCACATCATGAAGTAATTCGGCCCGCCGCCGGTGATGTACTGACACTCCCGACAGTGGCACTGGGCATGGAAAAACGTCCCGCCCGTCGCCTCATAGGCGCACTCCCCGCAGTAACAGCGCCCGGTGATCATCCGAAAACCGCCCCGAGGCTTTCGTCCACCACATTGGCGATCTCGTCGATCTGCCCCTCGGTCGCGATCAGCGCGGGCGAGAAAGTGAGCGTATTGTTGTAACCGGGGATGGAGCGGTTGGTGACGCCGATGATGACCTGCCGCTTGGCACATTCCGCGACGATCTGCGCGCAGAGCTTTTCATCCGCCGGTTCCCGGGTCTGCCGGTCCGCGACCAGTTCGATCCCGGCGAATAGCCCCTTGCCGCGGACCTGACCCACCACCTTGTGCTTCTCCGCCAGCGCCTCGAAATTCGCCATCAGCCGGTCGCCCATGGCCATGGTGTTCTCCAGCAGCTTCTCGTCCTCGATGATCCGCATGTTCTCGATCGCCGCCGCCGGGCCGGCCGTGCAGCCCCCGAAGGTGGAAATATCGCGGAAGTAGTTCAGCGGATCCTCCGCATCATCCTTGAACATCTCGAACACCCGCTCGGAGGTCACGCAGCAGGCAATCGCGGCGTAGCCCGAGGCGACGCCCTTGGCCATGGTCACGAAGTCCGGCTCGATCCCGTAATGCTGATAGCCGAACCAGGTGCCGGTGCGGCCGACACCGCAGACCACCTCGTCGATATGCAGCAGCACGTCGTACTTGCGGCAGATCTCCTGCACGCGGGGCCAGTAGCCCTCGGGCGGGGTGATGACGCCGCCGCCCGCCGTAATCGGTTCGAGGCAGAGCGCGCCGACCGTCTCCGGCCCCTCGGCCAGGATCACCTGTTCGATCTGGTCCGCCGCCCATTCGCCGTAGTTTTCCACCGGCGCGCCCTGATCGCCCGCGCGATATTCCAGGCAATGCGGCACCCGCACGAAATCCGGCGCGAAGGGGCCGTACTGCGCGTTTCGCTGATCCTGACCACCTGCGGACAGCGTTCCGATCGTCGTGCCGTGATAATCGCGGTCGCGATAAAGGATCTTTGTCTTCTTCCCGCCGTAGCGCTTGTGCGCGATCTGGCGGACCATCTTGAAGGCCTTCTCATTCGCCTCCGAGCCGGAGTTGCAATAATAGACGCGGGTCAGCCCCGGCATCTTCTCGATCAGCTTCTCGGCAAAGATCGCCCCGGGGATCGTGCCTGCCGCACCGGCGAAATAGTTCAGCTTGATCAACTGGTCGCGCACCGCATTGGCGATGCTTTCGCGCCCGTAGCCCACATTCACCGTCCAGACCCCGCCCGACACGGCGTCGAGGTGCTTCACCCCGCGCTGGTCCCAGACATGGATGCCCTTGCCCTCGGTGATGATGCGCGGCTCGCCCGTCTCGAACGGCTTGTGCTGGATCAGGTGGTGCCAGACGTGGGCCTTGTCGGCCTCCACGATCTTGGAGATGTCGTTGTCGCGGAATTCGCCATCCATCGCTGCGCTCCTTGTGCCGGGGTCGTGGGGGAGCCTACGCGCGGTCCCGACGCTTGGCAATCGGGGTAGACGGGGATTTTGACCATCTGGTCCAGGTTGTCTGGCCTCTCGCAATCCCGCTTGCAGCCCCGCCGCGCTTCGCTACGCTGGCACCATGACCCCCGACGACAAAGCCTTTCTGACCGCGCTGTTCGATGCCGCCGTTGACGCCGCCGATCCGGCGGTGGCGCTGCAGGGTCACCTGCCTGATCCGCCCGCAGGCCGCACCGTCGTGATCGGCGCAGGCAAGGGTGCTGCGCAACTGGCCCGCGCCTTCGAGGAGGCCTGGGACGGCCCGGTCGAGGGGATCGTGGTGACCCGCTATGGCTACGCCGCCGAGTGCGGCGCCCTGAAGGTGCTGGAAGCGGCCCATCCTGTCCCCGACGAGGCCGGCGCCGCGGCGACCGAGGAGATCCTGACCCTTCTCGCCGGGCTGGCGGAGGATGACCTCGTCGTCGCCTTGATCACCGGCGGCGGCTCCGCCTTGCTGGCCGCCCCGCCAGACGGACTGACGCTGGCCGATGAACGGGCGCTGAACGAGGCGCTCTTGGCTTCCGGCGCGCCGATCGGCGCGATGAACGCGATCCGCAAACAGGTAAGCCGGGTCAAGGGCGGACGTCTTGCCGCGGCGACGCGGGCGCGGGTCGTGTCGCTGATCGTGTCGGATGTGCCCGGCGATGACCCCGCGGAGGTTGCCTCCGGCCCCACGGTGCCGGGCCCTGCGACCCGGGACACCGCGCTGGCCGCGATCCGGGCCTGGAACATCGACCTGCCACCGCGCATCCGCGCCCACCTCGACACCGCGCCCGAAGATGCGCCCTCCGTGGACGACCCTGCGCTCGCCGGAAACGAGGTGCATGTCATCGCCTCCGCCGCGCGGTCGCTGGATGCCGCGGCCACCCTGGCCCGGGCGCAGGGCATCCCGGCGCATATCCTGTCGGACGCGATGGAGGGCGAGGCCCGCGACATCGCCCGGGCCCATGCTGCCGTGGCCCGCGAGATCGCCCTGCGCGGCCGTCCCTTTGCGCGGCCCTGCCTGTTGCTCTCGGGCGGCGAAACCACGGTGACCCTGCGCCACAAGGGCCGCGGCGGGCGCAATACGGAATTCCTGCTCTCCTTTGCTCTGGCCATCGAGGGGATGGAGGGGATCGTCGCCCTCGCCGCTGATACCGACGGCATCGACGGCAGCGAGGATAACGCCGGCGCCTTTGCCGATGGCGCGACCTGTGCCGCCATGCGTGCCGCCGGTGTCGACCCGGCCGAGGCGCTGGCCCGCAACGACGCCTGGACGGCTTTTGACGCTTGCGGCCAGATTTTCGCCCCCGGTCCGACTGGGACGAACGTTAATGACTTCAGGGCGATACTGATCCGATAGGGATCACCGGCCGATGCAATCCGCTTGCTGCCACCCTCGGTTAAATATGCCGCGATCGACGCGACCAGACGGCGCAGCAACAGAAGTGCACATACGGATCCCGGGGTCTGCGCGGATCCGACCGGATCGAATCCTCCGCCTGCCGCACACTGGTTCTCTGCCGTTCTGGGCGGGCTGGTCCTGTTCTTTATGCGTAACAGATTTGCTTCCTCTTCCATCGTTGCCTTCTTCGTGCTGATCCGCCTGATCCCGGGTTGATGCCCCGATGCTACGGTTCAAATGAGAACAAAACGTGAATATAATCCCGATTCCATGTTCAGTGAACTCAGCGCCACGTCGAATTTCACCTTCCTCACCGGGGCCTCCCACCCCGAGGACTATATGCTGCGCGCCGAAGAGCTGGGGATGCAAGCCATTGCCATTGCGGATGAAAACTCCGTCGCCGGGATCGTCAGGGCGCATCAGAAGGCCCGCGATATCGCCCGGGCCATCCGCGAGCGCGAGGCCTGGGAGGCCACCCATGGCCCCATGGGACCGCTGAAGCCCGGCCATGTGCCGCCGCGCCCCAGGCCCCCGCGTCTGATTCCCGCCACCCGGCTGGTCCTGTCGGACGGGATGGAGATCACCGCCCTGCCGGAAACCCGGCTGGGATGGGCGCGGCTGTGCCGCCTGATTTCCCGCGGGCGCCTGCGGGCGGAGAAAGGATCCTGCCACCTCACTGTGGAGGATCTGATCGAAAACGGGATGGAGGCGCTGCGCCTCATCCTGCACCCGCCCCGCAGCCTGACCACCCGGTACGGCGCGCGGGCATGGCAGGAACAGGCGCAGCGGCTGATGCGCCGCTTCGCCACGCAGATGACCCTGGCCCTCGCCCCCGCCTATGACGGTCAGGACCGGGCCCGCTTTGACGCCCAGGCGGCGCTGGCCGACAGGCTGGGCCTGCCGACGGTGGCCAGCGCGCGGCCGATGATGCACCACGCGCGCCGCCGCAAGCTGGCCGACGTGATGACCGCCATCCGGACAGGCCGCACCGTTGACGACCTGGGCCGCGATGCCCTGGCCAATGGTGAACAGCGCCTCCGCTCCGAAGCCGAGCTGCGTCGGATCCTCGGTCCGCATGAGGGCGCGGTGGACCGGACCATCGCCCTGGCCGAAACCCTCACCTTTTCCCTAGACGAACTTCGTTACGAATATCCTAGCGAGATCGCGCAAGGCGAAACCCCCGCCGCCCGCCTCTCCCGCCTCGCCCGCGCGGGATTGAAGTGGCGCTATCCCCACGGCGCGCCGGAGAACGTCAAAAACATGCTGGATCATGAGCTTAGGCTCATCGCCAAACTGAATTACGAACCCTATTTCCTGACCGTTCACGACGTCGTCGCCTTTGCCAGATCGCGCAATATCCTGTGTCAGGGCAGGGGGTCGGCGGCCAATTCCGTGGTCTGTTACTGCCTGGGCGTCACCTCCGTTTCGCCCGAGGTCGGCACCATGGTCTTTGAGCGATTCGTCTCCGAGGCGCGAGACGAGCCGCCCGATATCGACGTCGATTTCGAACACGAGCGGCGCGAGGAGGTGATTCAGCACATCTACGAACGCTACGGCCGTCATCGCGCGGGCCTCTGCGCGACGGTGATCCACTACCGCGGCAAGCGCGCCATCCGAGAGGTCGGCGCGGCCATGGGGCTGACGCAGGACACGATTTCCGCTTTGTCCTCACAGCTTTGGGGCTTTTTCGCCGCTGGCGGGATGGCCGCGCAGCGGATGCGCGAGATCGGCCTCGACCCGAGCGATCCGCGCCTGAAACAGACCATGGCGCTGATTCACGAAATCGAAGGATTTCCGCGTCATCTTTCCCAGCACGTGGGCGGTTTCATCATGACCGAGGGCAGGCTTGATGAACTCGTCCCGATTGAGAACGCAACGATGGAGGACCGGACCGTCATCTGCTGGGATAAGGATGACATCGACACGCTTGGAATCCTCAAGGTCGACGTGCTCGCGCTTGGCATGCTGACCTGCATCCGCAAGGCCTTCGACCTGCTGGTGCGGCACGAGAATTTGGACCTCGACCTGGCGACCATCCCGCCGGAGGACAGCCGTGTCTACGACATGCTCTGCAAGGCCGACACGATCGGGGTCTTCCAGGTGGAAAGCCGTGCGCAGATGAACTTTCTGCCCCGGATGCGGCCGCGCTGTTTCTACGACCTCGTCATCGAGGTCGCGATCATCCGCCCCGGTCCCATCCAGGGCGACATGGTCCACCCCTATATCCGAAGGCGGAACGGGGAGGAGCAGGTGCAGTTCCCCTCCGACGAGTTGGGCAAGGTGCTGGGCAAGACCCTGGGCGTGCCGCTCTTTCAGGAGCAGGCGATGCAGATCGCGATCATCGGCGCGGGCTTCACCCCGGAGGAGGCCGACCGGCTGCGGCGGTCTTTGGCCACCTTCAAGAAGCACGGCAATGTGTCGGAATTCCGCACGCGCTTCATGAAGGGCATGGAGAAGAACGGCTATGATGCAGAGTTCGCCGACCGCTGCTTCAGCCAGATCGAGGGCTTCGGCTCCTACGGCTTTCCGGAAAGCCACGCCGCTTCCTTCGCGCTGCTGGTCTATGCTTCGTCCTGGATCAAGCGTCACCACCCGGGCATCTTCGCCTGCGCCCTGCTCAATTCTCAGCCCATGGGCTTCTACGCCCCGGCGCAGATCGTCCGCGACGCCCGGGAACACGGGGTGGAGGTGCGCCCCGTCGATATCAACGCCTCCCACTGGGACAACACGATGGAGCGGGAGGGCAGCCGCCTCGCCCTGCGCCTGGGCTTCCGCCAGATCAAGGGCGTGGGTGAGGAGGAGGCAGAGTGGATCACCGCCGCCCGCGGCAACGGCTATCATTCGGTGGCCGATGTCTGGCGCCGCGCCGGGGTTGCCCCCTCCCTGATCGAACGGCTGGCGGAGGCGGACAGTTTCGCGGGCATCGGCCTCGACCGCCGCACCGCGATCTGGGAGGCCAAGGCGCTCCGCCCCGGCGCGCCGCTGCCGCTCTTCGACGGCGACATGGACGGGGAGGGGATCATCGAACCCGCCGCCCTGTTGCCGCAGATGACCCCGGGGGAAGAGGTCGTGGAGGATTTCGTCGCCATGCGCCTGTCGCTCAAGGCCCATCCTGTGGCCTTTCTGCGCGAGGTGCTGACGCCGGGCTATGCCGCCTGGATCGCCGCGCAACAGAAGGAGGTGGCGGAGGACTAGAGGCCCTGACACCTCCCGAGGACCGCACCACCGGGAAATCGTCACACGCAGCCGGGCCAAAGCTTATAACACAGCCCGTAAACCGGGGCGCCCAAATCAATCGCAGCAAAAAGGCCTATGCCGCTCCCGCTGAATCGCGGCACCCGAGCTTGCGATCCAAAGCGGCCAGTCCCTCCTGAAAACACCCGGAGCCCGAAAACCCTTCTTCTGGTCGAAAAAACTTCGGAAGGTCCGGAGGGCAGCGCCCTCCGGCGCCACCGCGGATATCACCCCCGCAACTGGGTCAGCAGAACCACGGAGGGGTGTCCGTCCGGCTCCATCCCGATGCGTTTCTGATAGCCTCTGATAGCCTCGACCGTATTCGGCCCGATCTTGCCATCGACCCCCCCGGTGGCGAACCCGGCGCGGGTCAGCAGGCTCTGCAGCTCCTGCCGTTCCGCCCGTTTCAACGCCCGTTCCCCCGGCGGCCAGGCACCGCGCAGCCCCCCGGCGCCACCGATCCGGTCGCCCAGGTGCCCGACCCCGATCGCATATGCGTCGGAGTTGTTGTAGCGCTTGATCACGTCGAAATTCCGGAAGACCAGGAAGGCCGCGCCCTTGGCCCCCGCGGGCAACAGGATGCGGGCTTCACCATGATCCCTCAGCGTGCTGCCATCCGCCGGACGCACGCCAAGCCGCGCCCATTCCGATGGCAGTTTCATCGGGCCCGAGGCCAGCATGAAGTTGAACCCGGCGGGCAGAACCACCTCTTTCCCCCAGGGCATTCCAGTCTGCCAGCCCATCCGGTCGAGATAGGCGGCGGTCGAGGCCAGCGCATCCGTCGGATCCTCTGACCAGATGTCGCGCCGCCCGTCGCCGGTGAAATCCACCGCATAGTCGGCATAGGAGGTCGGCATAAACTGGGTATGCCCCATGGCGCCGGCCCAGCTTCCTGTCATGTTGTCCGGCGTAGTGTCGCCGTGCTGCAGGATTTTGAGCACCTCGATCAGCTGTGCCTCGAAAAACGTGGCCCGCCGCCCGTCGTACGCAAGTGTCGCAAGGGCCGAGGGCGTATGAGTCTTGCCGCGATAGCTGCCGTAATTCGTTTCCATCCCCCAGATCGCCGCGACGACATTGCGGTCGACACCATATTTCGCCTCGACCGCGCGCAGGGTGCGGTCATATTGTCCCGCCTTGCTGCGCCCGTTGGTAACCCGCGTGTCCGACACCGCGCTGGCCAGATATTCACCCGTGGATTTGGTGAATTCCGATTGCTTGCGGTCCAGTCGGATCACGTCGGGCAGGTAGCGCACCCGCGCCATGACGCTGTCAAAGACCGGGGCGGAAATCCCCTTGGCCAGGGCGCGCGGCTTGAAGGCGTCGATCCAGGATTGGAACCCGGCCGAATGGGCAACGGGCGCGGCTGTGCTGCTGCCGAGGGTGGCCGGGCGCAGCCGCGGGCGCAGGCTGCGTGCGGGCGCCGGGCTTTCCGCCGCGATGTTCAGCTGTGACATGGTTTCCGCCGCCAGAGCGGCCGCCGCCGCGCCGGTTTCCGGGCTGACATAGGCCACCGGGGTCGGGCGCAGGACCGGGCGCAGCGAACTGCTCACCGGTTCCGCGGCACCTGCGGAAAAGGATGTGACGACACCGAGCGACAGAGCTGTCGCGGTCAGAAGAATGCGCATGGGAACCGCCGGCCTGTATTCTTTGTCATTGTTTCCAATCCTACCCCTATTCTTGCCGAATCGGAAGCATAGCTTGCGATTTCCGCAAAGCTCCGCCGGTTCGGTCACGCCTGTCGACCCTGCGGAAAGGCCGTGGGCAGCCAGTCGCGGATCGTCTCCAGTATCGCCGACTTGCGGATCGGTTTGCCGATATATCCGTCCATACCCGCCAGTTTCGTCTCCTCCTCCGTGTCCTTCAGAACATGGGCGGTGACGGCGATGATCGGGGTGCGGGGCAGGCCGCGTTCTGCCTCCGCTGCACGGATCAGGCCGGTCGCCTCGGTCCCATCCATCCCCGGCATGGAGAGATCCATGAAGATCAGGTCGGGGTGCTCTGCCTCCCACTGGGCGACGGCCTCCGCCCCGTCTTCGGCGAAGACCAGTGTCAGGGCCTCGTCCGCCAGCATCTTGGACAGGACGAGCCGGTTGGTCGCGTTATCTTCCGCCGCGAGAACAAGAGGTTGGCTGCGATTTTTCGCTACGGCAGGGGGGGCGATCTGCGGCGGCCGGTCCGCGGTGAAACCGATCTCGCGCAGCGCGACAAAGAGGTCGCGGCGCGGCGTGGGCCGTTGCAGGACAGCGGCCACATGGCGGCGTGCCGGGTCGGAATCCGCAAACCCGCTGGAAGAGGAGAGCACGACGATCGGCACATCATAGTCGGCCTCGCGCACCGCCTCGGCCAGTTCCATCCCGTCCATCCCGGCCATGTTGTGATCGGTCAGGATCAGGTCAAAGCCTTCGCCGATCCGCTCCATCGCCTCGGCACCGGAAGTGCAGCAGACGGTCTCCGCCCCCAGGATGCCGATCTGTTTTTCCAGGATCGCGAGATTGGCCGCGTGATCGTCCACCAACAGGACACGGCCAAGCTGCCCCGGTGCCACGCCCGCATCGACGCCGGGCCCGTCCTCCGCCACCGGCAGCGTGATCTGGAACCCGAAGGAGGAGCCGACCCCCTCCTCGCTGTCGAACCAGATCTGCCCGCCCATGAGCCGGATCAGCCGTTGTGAGATCGCCAGCCCCAGGCCCGTCCCCTCGAACTGGCGTTTCTTGCTGTCCTCGACCTGGGCGAAATCCGAAAACACCCTGTCCCGTTTGCCCGCCGGAATGCCGATCCCAGTATCTTCGACCGTCAGATGCAGATGCACGCGCCCCTCTTCCGGCTCCGGCAGGCCGACGACCCGGACCAGCACATGCCCCTCCATCGTGAATTTCACCGCATTACCCAGAAGGTTGGTCAGCACCTGCCGGATCCGCCCGGGATCGCCGTGAAAATTGGTCGGCAGGAACAGGTCGTAATCCACGATCAGTTCGATCCCCTTGTCCCGCGCGGCGGGTTGCAACAGCAGGATGACCTCGTGAATACATCGTTCCAGATCAAAGGGTTCAGGATGCAGGACCAGTTTCTCTGCCTCGATCTTGGAGTAATCCAAAACGTCGTTGATGATTACCAGCAGCGCCTCGCCGGAGTTGCGGATCGTTTCGACATAAAGGCGCTGTTCATCGCTCAGCGGGGTGTCCGACAACAGTTCCGTCATGCCGACAACGCCGTTCATCGGCGTGCGGATCTCATGGCTCATATTGGCGAGGAAGGCGCTTTTCGCCCGGCTCGCCGCCTCCGCCTTCCGGCGCGCGGCCTTCAGGACCTTTTCGTAGCGCACCGTGTCGGTGATGTTGAGCGCCAGGCAGACGATATCGCCGTCATGGCCGCGTTGTTCGATCAGCTTGATCCAAACGCCGTTCCACAGGCGAAAGATGACCGGCTCCAGCCCGTGGGCCTCCCATCTCTCCATGATGTCTCGGCGCCAGTCCGCCGGGTCGGCCGTGCCGATGTCGACGATCCCCTCCTCCGTCGCCAATTGCAGCAACCGCACAAAGGAGACACCGGGCCTGACCTCCTCGATCCCGTCAAAAACGCCGATCCAGGCGTCATTGGCGGCGATCATGTTGCCGTCGGAATCGAAAAAGGCAAAGCCGTCCTCGATCGCCTGAATGGATTGCCACAGCCGCCGCTCCGCCACCTCGACCTTCTGGTTGGCAACCGACAGATCCAGCTTCACCCGCTGGTTTTCATCGCGCACCGTCTGCACCTGGGCGCGGGTTTCCACGATCTCCTCGGACAGGGCGCGCGCGTGGCGGTCCAGCTTGCGGTTAGCGGCGTGAAGCTCGGCCTGCTTCTGTTCCAAGAGCTGCTCTGCGGCGAGCCGCGCGCGGCGTTCCTCCGCAAGCTTGTTGGCGAGGCTCATCCTGTCTCTCCATCGACCCGCGCGGCCAGTCTCCGGCATCTTGGTGAAAAATCCGTTTAGGTTAGGGCCCTGGCGGAGCGAATCCTTGTCAGTTGCGGAAACCCCATGGCACCCTTTCCCAATGTCGCCCCAGACCGGGCAGGTCCGGTCCCATGGGGCAGAGGAGAGTTCCATGACCCGTTTCATCGCCACGCTTGCCGCCGTTTTCGCCCTGATCGCCACCGGCGTCGCGGCCCAGACACCGCCCATTCCGGACAAGCGGATTGTCGTGACCTTGGATCAGGATTTCGCGGGGCAGGATCTGGCCCAGCTTTTCGACACGACCTTTGAGGCCTGTCGCACCGCCTGTGAAAGCGACGATGCCTGCACCGCCTTCACCTTCAACGCCCGCTCCAACGCCTGTTTCCCCAAGACCGGCGTGACCGGCACCAGCGACTATCAGGGCGCACAATCCGCCCGCGTCATCGCCGTGACGGCCGAGGCCAAGGCACTGGCAACGACCCGGGCCGATGATCTGGCATTTCTGGGCACGGGGACCCTGTCCGACGCGCGGGATCTGGCGCGGCAGATCGGCTGGATCCATCCCGGCGGCCAATTCACTCTCCAGTCCATGATCGACACGGCGCGCGACCGCCGCGCGTCTGGCAACATGGTGGATGCGATGCGCTGGACGGGCGGGGCGGTCGCGGCCTCCGATGCCTCGGACCTCTGGGCGGAATATGCCCGGCTGCTCATGATCGTCGCGCCCCAGGACAAGAAAAACACCCGCAGCTACACCCGCCGCGCCCTGACCGCCGCGACCAATGCCTACCTGCGCGCCGCGAGTGATCCGGCCCGGGTCAACGCCCTGACAACCCTGGCCGATGCGCTGTTGGCCAACGACCGTGGGCGCGACACGATCCCGGCCCTGCGCCTGGCCGAACGGTTGCAACCGCGAGAGGAAATCACCGCCAAGCTGGAGGATGCGATTGCCAAATATGGCTTACGCATTTCCGAACATCGGGTGGAGAGCGACCTTGCCGATCCGCGCATCTGCGCCGAATTCAACGAACCTCTCGCCCGCAGCGGGGTGACCTATGCCGATTACGTCAAACTCCCCGATCGCAGCATGGCGGTGGAGGCCTCGGGCAACCGGATCTGCGTCACCGGCATCAATCATGGCGAACGCTACAGCCTGACCTTCCGCGAAGGCCTGCCCGCCGAAAGCGGCGAACAACTGGCCAAGGACACCGAGATCCGCGCCTATGTCCGCGACCGCTCGCCCATGGTGAACTTCCCGGGCCGGGCCTATGTCCTGCCTGCCGCCGGGGATGCCGCCTTGCCGGTCGAGACGGTCAACCTGACAGAACTGGACCTGACCCTCTACCGCGTGACCGACCGGAACCTGCTGCGGTCGATCCAGGAGGGCTATTTCGGACAACGCATCTACAATTGGGATCAAGGACACTTCGCCGCGACCATCGCCGAGAAGGTCTGGGAGGGCACCGCCGAAACCGGGCAGGAGCTGAACCGCACCCTCACCACGCGCCTGCCCCTGGGCGAGGTGCTGCAGGGCATGGCGCCGGGGGCCTACGCGCTGAACGCTGCCGTACCCGGGGATGAGGAGGCCGATCCGGCCACCCAATGGTTCATCCTGACCGACATCGGCATGACCACGATGCAGGGCGGCGACGGTCTGCATGTCTTCCTGCGCGGTCTGGGCGATGCGCAGCCGCGCGACGGGGTCGAGGTCGCGCTGCTGAACAGCGCAAACCGCGTTCTGGGCACCACGACAACTAATGCGCAGGGCTATGCGACATTCGATGCCGGGCTGACCCGCGGCACCGGCGGATCGGCCCCGGCCATGGTGACGGCGCGTGCGGGTGATGACCTGGCCTTCCTGTCGCTGACCGATCCGGCCTTTGACCTGTCCGACCGTGGCGTTGCCGGGCGCGAACCCGCGCCGCCGATCGACGTCTTCCTAACCACCGACCGGGGCGCCTACCGGGCGGGGGAGACGATCCACCTGACCACGCTCGCCCGCGATGGCACCGCGACGGCCATCGACGGCCTGCCGGTCACCGCCATCCTGACCCGCCCGGACGGGGTGGAATATGCCCGCATGACCTCAACCCGCGATGCGGCCGGGGGCCATGTCTTTGCCATGCCGCTTGGCCAGACCGTACCGCGCGGCAGCTGGCGGATCGACATCAAGGCCGATCTCGACGCGCCCGCCCTGGCCACGACCAAGGTGCTGGTGGAGGATTTCCTACCCGAACGCATCGACGTCACGCTTGATCTGCCCGAGGGTCCGCTGGCTGTGGCAGACCTGCCGTTGCTGGATGTGCAGGCCGATTACCTCTTTGGCGCGCCCGGGGCCGATCTCGATGTCGAGGGCGAGATCCGCCTGTCCAAGGCGCGCCGTCTTTCCAGCTTCCCTGGCTATGTCTTCGGACGTCACGACGCGCGCGGCTATGCCCGCACCGCCTTTGTCGGCGGCACGACGGATGCGGCAGGCAAGGCGACGCTGGCCATGGACCCTGAGTTCCCGGAGGAGACGCTTGGCACCCCCTTCGACCTGACCGCCACGGTCCGCGTCAAGGAAGGCTCCGGTCGCCCCGTCGAACGCCAGATCACCCGCGTCATCGGCCCCGATGGCCCCGCCATCGGCATCAAACCCCTGTTCGACGGCGGCCTGCCGGAGGGTGAAACGGCCCGCTTCTCGCTCATCGCGCTGAACGCCGCACTCGCCCCGCAGGAGATGCTGGTCACCTGGACCGTCAACCGCGTCACCACCCGCTACCAATGGTATCGCCAATACGGTAACTGGCAGTGGGAGCCCTACACGACGCGGGCCGAGGTCGCCTCCGGCACCGTCACGCTCGGCACCGACCCGGTGGAAGTCGAAGCCCCCACGGACTGGGGCCGTTACGAGATCGTCGTGGAGAGCTCCGCTGGCACCTACATTGCTGCGAGCGAGGATTTCCACGCCGGCTGGTACGCCCCCGCCGACGCCACGACCACGCCGGATATGCTGGAGCTGTCTCTGGACGCCGAGGAGTACCGACAGGGCGACACCGCGCAGCTTCGCCTCGTGCCGCGTCATGCGGGGACCGCGCTGGTGACGGTCGTCGCCAACAGGCTGATCGACATGAAGGCGGTCGAGGTCGTCGAGGGCGAAAACCTGATCGACCTTCCCGTGACCGAGGACTGGGGCACCGGCGCTTATGTCACCGCCTCCGTCATGCGTCCGATGGATGCGCCCGCAGGCCAGATGCCGACCCGCGCCATGGGGCTGAGCCATGCCAAGGTAGACCCGGCGGAGAAGGCGCTGTCTGTCAGTTTCGAAACATCTGAAACCTCTGACCCGCGTGAACCGCTGACCGCCACGGTCCAGGTCAATGGCATCACTTCGGGTGAAGAGGCCTATGTCACGGTCGCCGCCGTCGACGTCGGTATCCTCAACCTCACCGGCTTTGAAACGCCCGATCCGCAGGGCCATTACTTCGGCCAGCAGCGGCTCGGAATGGATATCCGCGACCTCTATGGCCGGTTGATCGACAGCACCCAGGGCGCCATGGGCCGGGTCCGCTCCGGCGGCGACGCGGCCTCTTCGGCCGGGTTGCAGTCTCCCCCGCCGACCGAGGACCTCGTCGCCTATTTCACCGGCCCGCTGACCATCGGCCCTGACGGCACGGCGCAGGTCACCTTCGACATGCCCGAATTCAACGGCACCGTCCGCCTGATGGCCGTCGCCTGGAGCAAATCCGGCGTCGGCGCGGCGGAGGCCGATGTGCTGGTCCGCGACCCGGTGGTCGTCACCGCCTCGCTCCCGCGCTTCCTGCAGCCGGGCGATCAATCATCCATGTTGCTGGAGATCGTCCATGCCACCGGACCGACGGGACGCATGGGGCTGGACGTGGCGGCCAATGGGGTGACCCTGACCGGCGCTGTGCCCTCCGGCTTCGACCTCGGCGAGAAGGCCAAGCAGAGCTATCGCATCCCCTTTACTGCGACCGACACCGGGGATCACGCAATCACCGTGGCCCTGACCACACCGGCGGGCAAACAGCTGACCAAGACGCTGACCATGCCGGTCCGCGTCAACGATCCGGAGGTCGCGACAACCCGCCGCTTCACCCTTGCGGCAGGGGATACCTTCACCCTCGACAGCAATGTCTTCGCCGGGTACCGCGCCGGGACGGGGGAGGCGGTGGTTTCCGCCGGGCCGCTCGCCCGGGTCGATGCGCCCGCGCTGCTGGCCACGCTCAGCCGCTATCCCTACGGCTGCACGGAGCAGATTACGTCAAAGGCCATGCCGCTGCTCTACTTGTCGTCGGTGGCCCAGGCCATGGGCCTCGCCCAGCCCGGCCAGGTGGAGGAACGGATCAGCCAGGCCGTCGACCGTATCCTGACCCGGCAGGCGACCAATGGCGCCTTCGGTCTCTGGCGCGCGGCGTCAGGTGATTTCTGGCTGGATGCCTATGTGACCGACTTCCTGTCGCGCGCCCGCGCCGAGGGGCACGGGGTCAACCCGCTCGCCTTCCAGATGGCGGTGGACAACCTGCGCAACCGGGTCAACTATGCCCCGGATTTCGACGCCTCCACCAACGGCGGCGGAGAGGACGTGGCCTATGCCCTCATGGTCCTCGCCCGCGAAGGGGCGGCCAATATGGGCGACCTGCGCTATTATTCCGACGTGAAGGGCGAAGATTTTGCCACGCCGCTCGCCGCCGCCCAGCTTGGCGCGGCGCTTGCCATGTATGGCGACCAGACCCGCGCCGATGCCATGTTCGCCATCGCGGGCAAAATGTTGGCCAAACGCCAGGAAACGCCGGAGGAGCGGGTGTTCCGCGCTGACTATGGAACCAACCTGCGCGACACGGCCGGGGTTCTTTCGCTCGCCGTCGAATCCGGCTCCACCGCCATTGACCGGCAATCCCTGATCTCGCGGGTGGTCAGCCGCGACGGCCCGATGTCCACGCAGGAAAGCGCCTGGACCCTGCTGGCCGCCAAGGCCCTGATCGACGATCCGGTCGCAGCGAACCTCTCGCTCAACGGCGCGCCGGTCACCGGCCCCTTCGTCCGCACGACCGCGGCGCAGGCCTTTACCCCCATGGCGATCCGCAACGAGGGGAGCGCGCAGACAGATGTCACCCTGACCACCATCGGCGTAACCGCCACCCCGGTCGAGGCGGGGGGCTATGGCTATGCGATCAAACGCGAATATTTCACGACCGAGGGTGACAGGGTCGATCCCGCGCAGGTGGCGCAGGGGGATCGTCTGGTCACCGTCCTGACCGTGGTGCCCTTCGAGAAGACCGGCGCGCGGCTGATGGTGGACGACCCGCTGCCGGCCGGGTTCGAGATCGACAACCCCAACCTGCTGCGCGCGGGCGACATCCGCGCCCTCGACTGGCTGAAACCGCAGGAGGGCGAGCATAGCGAATTCCGCTCCGACCGGTTCCTGACGGCAATCGAATGGCGGTCCGACGAGCCCTTCCAACTGGCCTATATCGTCCGCGCCATCACGCCGGGCAGCTACCACCACCCCGCCGCCACGGTCGAGGACATGTACCGCCCGCGCTACCGCGCCCGGACCGACGCGGGCCGCGTGACGATCAGCGAATGACACGGGCGCTGCTGGCCCTTGTCCTGGTCCTTTGGGCCGGGGCGCTGACGCGGGACCGGGTCGATCTGTGGATCGACCGGACGGACCTGCCGCCGCTTCTGTTGGATACCTCAGCCGAGGTGCGCGATCGGGACGGCGATCTGCTGCGTGTCTATACGGTGGCGGATGGACGCTGGCGGTTGCGGGTCGGGGCGGGTTCGATGGCAAACCTCCGGCCAGGAAAAGTTCTTGGTGCACCTTTGATAGAGTGTTCCGCCCGGCCGCAGGCCGGGCTGCGCCGTCCCGCCCCCCTGGGGCGGCGCATATGCGCCACCCCGCGGGACGGCGCAGCCCTTGACGACAACCGCAATCAACCTGCTCCGATCACGTCAAAGGGCGTCGACCCCCTCTACCTCGCCATGCTCATGGCCTACGAGGACCGCCGCTTTCTGACCCACCCCGGCGTCGATCCCTACGCCATGGCCCGTGCCGCCTGGCAGTCGCTCTGGGCCGGGCGCATCGTCTCCGGTGGCTCTACCCTGACGATGCAGACTGCCCGCCTGCTGGAGGACAGCGGCACCGGCAGCTGGTCCGGCAAACTGCGCCAGATCCGCCTGGCCCTCGCCCTCGAACGGCGGATGACCAAGGCGGAGATCCTGACCCTCTACCTCCACCTCGCCCCCATGGGCGGCAACCTGGAAGGCATCCGCGCCGCGACCCTCGCCTATTTCGGCAAGGAACCGAAACGCCTGACCCCGGCCGAGGCCGCGCTGCTGGTCGCCCTGCCGCAATCGCCCGAGGCCCGGCGTCCCGACCGTCACCCGCTGCAGGCCGCCGCTGCACGCGACCGCGTCCTGGCGCGTATGGTCACCGAAAATATCCTGACTCCCGCCGAAGCCCGGGCCGCCATGACAGACACCGCCCCCCGTGCGCGCCGCCCGTTCCCCGCGCTGGCCCCGCATCTGACCGACCGCGCACTGTCCGAAGCCCCCGATGCGCCGCTCCAGACCCTGACCCTCGACGCCACCCTGCAAGCCAGCCTCGAAGACCTCGCCACCCGCAGCCTGCGCAATCGCTCTGACCGGCTATCCATCGCGATCCTTGTGGCCGATCACCGTAACGGAGAGATCCTGGCCTCCGTCGGCTCTGCCGGGCTGACCGACCGGGGGCAGGGCTTTGTCGACATGACCCAAGCCCTGCGCTCGCCCGGCTCGACCCTGAAGCCGCTGATCTACGGCCTCGCCTTCGATCAGGGTCTGGCCCATCCCGAAACCCTGATCGCCGACCGCCCGATGGAGTTCGACGGCTACGCGCCGCAGAACTTCGATGGCGAATTCCGGGGCGAGGTCCGCATCGCCGACGCCCTGCGCCTGTCGCTCAACCTGCCCGCCGTGCAACTGACCGAAGCACTTGGCCCGCAAAACCTCATGGCTGCGCTGCGCCGCGCCGGCACGCGCCCGGACCTTACCGGAAAGCCCGGCCTCGCCGTGGCCCTGGGCGGGGTGGGGCTGACCCTCACCGATCTGACGCAGCTGTATGCCAGCCTCGCCAATGGCGGTGTGACCCGGCCCCTGCACTGGCGCGCGGTGGCGGAGGTGGACGCGCCGCGCCTGATCTCCCGCGCCTCGGCCTGGCAGGTCGGACATATCCTCGCCGGTCTCGCCCCGCCGCCCGGCGCGCCCGCCAACCGGCTGGCCTACAAGACCGGCACCAGCTACGGCCACCGCGATGCCTGGGCCATCGGCTATGACGGGGCGCATGTGATCGGCGTCTGGATGGGCCGCCCGGACGGGACGCCCGTGCCCGGCGCCTTCGGCGGGGACCTCGCCGCGCCGATCCTTTTCGAGGCCTTCGGTCGCCTGAAGCCCACGCTGGAGACACCGCCGCCGCCGCCCCCGGAAACCCTGCTGGTCGGTGCGACCCTCCTGCCGGAACCGCTGAAACGCTTCCGTCCGCGCGGCGTGGTGGAAGACCGAGACCTGCCCCAGGTCGCCTTCCCGCCCGATGGCGCGGTGCTGGCCGCGGCCGGCGTGGTGCCGGTGCGGGTCCGCGACGGGGTGGCGCCGTTCACATGGCTCGTCAACGGTCGCCCGATGCAGACCGGCGCGCGTGGACGGGAGCTGCTGTTGCAGGGTCTCGGGCGGGGGTTCACCGAGATCGCGGTGATCGACGGGGCGGGGCGGTCCGCGCGGGTGGAGGTTGTGCTGGAGTAAGCCGTGGTGGGGTGAGGCGCGACATGCGTGGGAGCGGCGTCATCCTCTGACTTGATCAGAGGACCTCCCACCCCAAGCGCCACTGGCCGGAAATCTCCGGGTCAAGCCCGGGGATGACGCGCCTTTGATGGGCTGCCGTCATCGCCCCCCAAACCAAAACGGGCGCCCCGAAGGACGCCCGCCAAAGCCCTATCCGACCGCCGGTCAGATCCGCTCAATCGCCAGCGCAATCCCCTGGCCGCCGCCGATGCACATGGTGATCAGCGCCTTGGACCCGCCGATCCGCTCCAGCTCGTACATCGCCTTGACCGTGATGATCGCGCCGGTCGCCCCGACCGGGTGACCAAGGGCAATCGCGCCGCCGTTCGGGTTCACCTTGGCCGCATCCAGCCCCAGACCCGCGTTCACGGCAAGTGCCTGCGCCGCGAAAGCCTCGTTCGACTCGATCACGTCGAAATCCTCGACCGACAGGCCGGTGCGTTTCAGCAGCATTTCCACCGCCGGCACCGGGCCGATGCCCATGACCTCGGGGCGCACGCCGGCATGGGCATAGCCCAGCACCCGCGCCCGCGGTTTCAGCCCCGCCTTCTCCGCCGCCGAGGCCCGCGCCAGCACCAGCGCCGCCGCCCCGTCATTGATGCCGGAGGCATTGCCCGCCGTGACCGTCCCGTCCTTCTGGAAGGCGGGGCGCAGGCCGGCCAGCCCTTCCAGCGTGGTGCCGGGCTTCACGTGTTCGTCGGTGTCAAAATCCACCTCCTGCCGCTTCACCTTGATGGTGACGGGCACGATCTGCTCCTTGAAGCGGCCCTCTTCGATGGCCTTGGCTGCCCGCTGCTGGCTCTCCAGCGCGAAGGCGTCCTGGGAGGCGCGGCTCACGTCATGCTCGGCCGAGACATTCTCCGCCGTGATCCCCATATGCCCGGTGCCGAATGGGCAGTTCAGCGCGCCCAGCATCATGTCCAGCGTGCGGATGTCGCCCATCTTGGCGCCCCACCTCTGGTCCTGCACGATATAGGGCGAGCGCGACATCGCCTCCGCCCCGCCGGCCAGGCCAAAGTCCGCATCGCCCAGCATCAGCGACTGAACCACCGACACGATGGCCTGCGCGCCGGACCCACACAGCCTGTTGACGTTCATCGCCGGCGTACTGTCGGGAATGCCAGCCTGCATGGCCGCCACGCGGGACAGGTACATGTCGCGCGGCTCGGTGTTAATGACATGGCCATAGGCGACATGGCCGATCTGCGCGCCTTCGACCCCGGCGCGGTCCAGAGCGGCCTTGGCGACGGCGGTGCCGGTTTCGATCGGGGGCAGGGCAGCCAGGCTGCCGCCGAATGTGCCGATCGCAGTCCGAGCACCGCTGAGAATGACGATATCTTCCATGGAAACCTCCCGTTCGGGCGCGGGGGCTGTCCCCGGCGCAGTTGGCAGTGTTATTCCCCTTTCACCCGGCACATGCAACGCGAAGGGCGGGGGCGACCTGTCGCAGGCGCATTCTCAGGCGGCCCAGTCGGGCGCGGCGCCCCAGCTTCCCGGGGTCAGCTTCTCTCGCCCCTGTGGCGTCAGTTCAAACACTTCGCCCGCCTCGAAGGCCGCCACGCGCAGCGGTCGGCCATAACCCGCCCCGCCATCCAGATTGACCCGGTTGCCCCGATGATCGGCACCCTGCACGGCGGTATGCCCATGCACGACCATCCAGTCATGCGCCGCCCGGTGCATCAGGAAATCGTCGCGAATCCAGATCAGATCCTCCTCCAACTGATCTGCCAGGGCGACACCCGGCCGGATCCCCGCATGAACGAAGAGCAGCCCGTCGCGTTCCGCAAATAACGGACAGGAGCCCAGGAAATCGCGATGCGCCTGCGGCACGGCCTCTGCCGCCTCGGACCAGAGGGCCAGGATGTCCCGCCCCGCACCCGCGTCGAGGCCATAACTGGCCAGCGTCTCCAGCCCGCCCAGCCTGTCGTGCGTCCATCCCAGCCCGCTCTTGATGCTGGGGTGTGAGATGGTGCCGCTGTCGAGGAAATTTCCGAACATCCGGTCATGATTGCCCAGCAGGCAGGTCCAGCGCCGCCCCTCCTGCTGACCCCGGATCAGCGTCTCGATCACGCCGCGACTGTCCGGCCCGCGGTCGATGTAATCGCCGATGAAGACGACCTCCGCCTTGGTGCCGCCATCCCGGTCGATCCGGGCAATGACGTCGTCCAGCAATGCCCTATGCCCGTGAATGTCGCCAACCGCATAGATCGTCATCGTCTCACCTTGCCTGTCCAATCAAAACGCCGCCCGACAGACCGGGCGGCGCCTGATGTTGTTGATGCCGGATCGATCCGGATCAGGCCAGATCGAATTCCAGCGGCTTGATCTGACGGAAGAGGCCGGTGCCCTCCAGCTCCTTCAGAACCGCCGCATTCGGCGCCTCATCGAGGTAGAGCAGCGCAATCGCCTCACCGCCGGCATTGGCCCGGCCCAGGGTAAAGTTGGCGATGTTCACGCCGCCCTTGCCCATGGTCGCACCGAGGGTGCCGATGATGCCCGGCACGTCCTCGTTGGTGGTGTAGAGCATATGCTCGCCCACCTCGGCGTCGATGTTGATACCCTTGATCTGGATGAACCGCGGCTTGCCGTCGGAGAAGACGGTGCCGGCGATGGAGCGTTCGCGCTTTTCGGTCACCACGGTCACCTTGATATAACCGTCGAATGCGCCCGATTTGTCCTGGTTGGTGGTGGAAATCTGGATGCCCCGCTCCTTCGCCACGACAGGCGCGGAGACGAGGTTAACATCCGGGTTGGCCCGCTTCATGATCCCGGCAATGACCGAGCAGTTCAGCGCCGCCAGGTTCATATCCGCGACCGTCCCGTCGTAGAGTATATTGATCGCCTTGACCGGTTCATCCGTCATCTGGCCGATGAAGGCGCCCAGATGCCCGGCCAGCTTGACCCAGGGGCCCATGACCTTTGCCTCTTCGGCGGTCATCGAGGGCATGTTCAGCGCGTTCTCCACCGCGCCGTCGATCAGATAGTTCGACATCTGCTCGGCCACCTGAAGCGCGACGTTTTCCTGCGCCTCCGAGGTCGAGGCGCCCAAGTGCGGGGTGCAGACGACGTTCGGCAGGTTGAAGAGGACGTTGTCCTTCGCCGGCTCTTCGGCAAAGACGTCGAAGGCCGCCCCGGCGACATGGCCGGATTTCAGCATCTCTGCCAGCGCCGCCTCGTCCACCAGACCGCCGCGGGCACAGTTGATGATCCGCACGCCCTTCTTGGTCTTGGCCAGGTTTTCCTTGCTGAGGATATTGCGCGTCGCATCGGTCAGCGGGACATGCAGGGTGATGAAGTCGGCACGGGTGAGCAGCTCCTCCAGCTCGACCTTCTCGACGCCCATCTTGTCGGCTTTCTCCTCACCCAGATAGGGGTCATAGGCCACGACTTTCATCTTCAGCCCACGGGCGCGGTCGCAGACGATGCCGCCGATATTGCCGGCCCCGATCACGCCCAGGGTCTTGCCGGTCAGCTCGACCCCCATGAACTTCGACTTCTCCCACTTGCCCGCATGGGTCGAGGCCGAGGCCTCGGGGATCTGACGTGCCACGGCGAACATCATCGCGATGGCATGTTCGGCGGTGGTGATCATGTTGCCGAAGGGGGTGTTCATGACGATCACGCCCTTCTTGGAGGCGGCGTCCTTGTCGACGTTGTCGGTGCCGATCCCGGCGCGGCCGACGACCTTGAGGTTCGTGGCGTGCTCCAGAAGGGACGGTGTGACCTTGGTGGCGGACCGGATGGCGAGACCGTCATACTGGCCGATCACCTCGGCCAATTTGTCCTTGTCCTTGCCCAGGTCGGGCATGAAATCAACGTCGATGCCGCGATCGCGGAAGATCTGCACGGCGGTTTCGCTGAGTTTGTCGGAAACGAGTACTTTGGGGGCCATTTTGGCGCTCCTTGGATGGGGTGGGGAAGATGGGTGCAGAGCACCCATCCTACGAGTTTGGATAAGGGGGGCGTAGGATGGGTGCTCTGCACCCATCTGTGCTACGCGGTCTCGGACTGCGCCTCGATCTCGGCCTCGAACGCCCAAGCCAGCCAGGGCATCAACGCCTCAAGATCCGAGGTCTCGACTGTCGCGCCGCACCAGATCCGCAGACCGGCGGGGGCATCCCGATAGGCCCCGATGTCCAGCGCCACGCCTTCCTTCTCCAGCCGCTTGGCCACGGCCTTGGCAAAGGTGGCACCATCCTTTATCCGGTCGTCCGTGAATTTCAGACAGACGGAGGTATTCGACCGCGTCGCCGGATCTACGGCGAGGTTGGCGATCCAGCCGTTGGCCTCGCAGAAATCCCAGATCACCTTGGCATTGGCATCCGCCCGCGCCATCAGACCCTTCAGGCCACCGACGGACCGCGCCCAATCCAGCGCCACCAAGTAATCCTCGACCGCCAGCATCGACGGCGTGTTGATCGTTTCACCCTTGAAAATGCCCTCGATCAGCTTGCCGCCCTTGGTCATGCGAAAGATCTTCGGCAGCGGCCAGGCGGGGGTGTAGGCCTCCAGTCGTTCCACCGCGCGCGGGGACAGGATCAGCATCCCATGCGCCGCTTCGCCGCCCATCACCTTCTGCCAGGAGAAGGTCACGACATCCAGCTTGTCCCACGGCAGATCCTGCGCAAACGCGGCAGAGGTCGCGTCGCAGATGGTCAGCCCCTCACGATCCGCGGGGATCGCATCGCCGTTCGGCACCCGCACACCGGAGGTCGTGCCGTTCCAAGTGAAGACGACATCGGTGTTGAAATCGACCTCCGCGAAATCGACGATCTCGCCATATCCGGCTTCTTTCACCTCGGCGTCGATCTTCAGCTGCTTCACCACATCGGTGACCCAGCCCGACCCGAAGCTTTCCCAGGCCAGCATCGTCGCCTTGCGGGCACCCAGCATCGACCACATCGCCATTTCCACGGCGCCGGTATCCGACGCGGGCACGATGCCGATTTTGTACTCGGAGGGGATGCCCAGGATCTCGCGTGTCTCTTCGATCGCGGTCTTCAGCTTCTCTTTGCCGATGGCGGCGCGGTGCGACCGGCCCAGAGCGGCGTCGGAGAGTTTGGTCAATTCAAAAGTGGGGATTTTGGCACAGGGGCCAGAGGAGAATCGCGGATTGGCCGGCCGCGATGCCGGTGCGTTGTTCGCCATTGGTAGTAACCTTCCAGTCATACGCCCCTCGTTGGGGAGGGGTGTCCCGCTGCCGGATATACGGGTGATTCCATGAAGGCGCAATGAAGGAGATGGCGGTTTCGCAAGCTTTTTGGTCGCATTCCGTGTCGTAGGACCGTTTGCCTCTCCTGTCGGGAACTACTGGCGCCCGGCCGCCGACCGATGACCTGTCTCAGCCTTGAGACAGATCGGGCCGACATTCCGTGGTGCTTTCCATTTGCAGCCCAAGCGCGAGGCGTTACTCTCCCTCGAAAGGGAGACATCAAATGCAACTGACTGATTCACGCGACATCTCTGCGGATCGGGAAACCGTCTATGCGGCATTGCTTTCGCCCGAGGTGCTGAAACAATGCGTCCCCGGATGTCAGGAGTTGACCGGCACCCCCGAAGAGGGGTTCCAGGCCACCGTGGTTCAGAAGGTCGGCCCGGTGAAAGCCACCTTCAAGGGCGATGTCACCCTGACCAACATGAACGAACCCGAAAGCCTGACCCTCGCCGGGGAAGGCAAGGGCGGCGCGGCCGGGTTTGCCAAGGGCGGCGCGGACGTCAGACTGGAAGAGATTGAGGGCGGCACGCGCCTGCACTACGAGGTCGAGGCCAAGGTCGGCGGCAAGCTTGCCCAGCTCGGCAGCCGCATCATCGACGGTTTCGCCAAGAAGATGGCGGACCAGTTTTTTGAGAATTTCGCAAATGCCGTCGAAGGTCCGAAGGACGAAGAGGCGGCAGAGGAAGGGCCGGGCGATCAGCCCAAGAAGGGCTGGTTCAAGCGCCTGACAAGCTGACCCATCCGCCAGCAGACAAAAGCAAGCATCGGGAGGAACACATGAAAATTTCAATGACGGTCAACGGCAAGACAATGTCCGGAGAGGCCGAGGGGCGCACGCTCCTGTCGACTTTCCTGCGCGAGGAATTGGGCCTGACCGGCACCCACATCGGCTGTGACACCAGCCAGTGCGGCGCCTGCACGGTCCATGTCGACGGCAAGCAGATCAAATCCTGCACCATGTTCGCGGCCGAGGCCGACGGCGCCACGGTCGCCACGATCGAAGGCATGGCCAATGCCGACGGCACCCTGTCCAAAGTGCAGCAGGCCTTCCAGGACCATCACGGGCTTCAGTGCGGTTTCTGTACTCCCGGCATGGTGATGGCGGCGACGTCGCTTCTGGAACAGAACCCCAAGCCGACCGAGGCCGAGATCCGCCATCACCTCGAAGGCAATATCTGCCGCTGCACGGGCTACCACAATATCGTCAAGGCCGTGCTGGCAGCCTCCGGGCAAGAGGTCCCGGCGGTCGCCGCCGAATAAGCGACCCAAAGCGCATCATCCCGGCGCAGCGGTGCGCCGCGAGACGAGACGGGTGTCGGAGGAGGACACCCTCACCCAAGGGAGGATACCATGCCCAAAGACGGCATCGGCGCCAGCACAAAGCGGCGCGAAGACCTGCGTTTCCTGACCGGTACCGGTCGGTACACGGATGACATCAATCTCAACGGCCAGTTCCACGTGCATTTCCTGCGCTCCGACGTGGCCCACGCGACGATCAACGGCATCGAAACCACATCGGCCGAGGGCATGCCCGGCGTCGTCCGCATCTTCACCGCCAAGGATTTCGAAGCCATCGGCGGCCTGCCCTGCGGCTGGCAGGTGACGGACAAGCACGGCCAACCCATGCAGGAGCCGAAGCACCCGATCCTGGCCGAGGGCAAGATCCGCCATGTCGGCGAGATCATCGCCGGGGTCGTAGCGGAAACGCTGGAACAGGCCCGCGACGCCGCCGAGGCGATCGAGCTGGACCTGACCGAGCTTCCGGCCGTCATCGACATGAAGAAGGCCGTGTCCGACAGCAGCACCAAGGTGCATGACGACCTGACCTCCAACCTCTGCTACGACTGGGGCTTCGTAGAGGAAAACAAGGCCGCCGTGGACGAGGCTTTCTCCAACGCCGCCCATGTCACCACGCTGGAACTGGTGAACAACCGCCTCGTCGCCAACCCGATGGAACCGCGCGTGGCCGTGGGCGATTATTCGGCCCACAACGACGAGAGCACGCTCTACACCACCTCGCAGAACCCGCATGTCATCCGCCTGCTCATGGGCGCCTTCGTCCTGGGCATTCCGGAACACAAGCTGCGCGTCGTGGCCCCGGACGTGGGCGGCGGCTTTGGCACGAAGATCTTCCACTATGCCGAAGAAGCCTTCTGCACCTTCGCGGCCAAACAGCTGAAGCGCCCGGTCAAATGGACCTCCACCCGGTCCGAGGCCTTCATGTCCGACGCCCATGGCCGCGACCACGTGACCAAGATCGAACTGGCGCTGGACGGCGACAACAACTTCACCGCGATCCGGACGGAGACCTACGCGAACATGGGGGCCTATCTCTCGACCTTCGCGCCTTCGGTTCCGACCTGGCTGCATGGCACGCTGATGGCCGGCAACTACAAGACGCCGGTGATCTACGTGAACGTGAAGGCCGTCTTCACCAACACCGTGCCGGTCGATGCCTATCGCGGTGCAGGCCGACCCGAGGCGACCTTTCAGCTGGAACGCCTGATCGACCAGGCGGCCCGCGAGCTCAAGGTCAGCCCGGTGGAACTGCGCCGCCAGAACTTCATCAAGCCCGACCAGTTCCCCTATGCGACCCCGGTCGCGGTGGAATACGACACCGGCAACTACGACGCCACGATGGACAAGGCGCTGGAGCTGGCCGACGTGGACGGGTTCGAAGCCCGCGCGGCCGAATCGAAGAAGAACGGCAAGCTCCGCGGCCTCGGCATCGCCAACTATATCGAGGCCTGCGGCATCGCGCCCTCCAACCTCGTCGGCCAGTTGGGCGCCCGCGCGGGCCTCTACGAATCCGCGACCGTGCGGGTCAATGCGACCGGCGGCATCGTGGTCATGACCGGCTCACACTCCCACGGGCAGGGGCATGAAACCACCTTCCCGCAGGTGATCGCCGACATGATCGGGATCAGCGCGGATCAGGTGGAAATCGTCCACGGCGACACCGCCAACACCCCCATGGGTATGGGCACCTACGGGTCGCGTTCCCTCGCCGTCGGCGGCTCTGCCATGTTCCGGGCGACGGAAAAGATCATCAACAAGGCCAAGAAGATCGCGGCCCATATCATGGAAGCCTCCGAGTCGGACATCGAGCTGAAGGACGGGCAATTCACTGTCGCAGGCACCGACAAATCCCTCGCCTGGGGCGATGTGACCCTGGCCGCCTATGTGCCGCACAACTACCCGCTCGACCAGATCGAACCGGGGCTGGAGGAGACGGCCTTCTACGACCCGGCCAACTTCACCTATCCCGCCGGCACCTATGTCTGCGAGGTCGAGGTCGACGAGGGCACCGGCAAGGTCGAGGTCCTGAGATTCACCGCCGCCGATGACTTCGGCAATGTGGTGAACCCGATGATCGTCGAGGGCCAGGTCCATGGCGGCGTCGGTCAGGGGATCGGTCAGGCCATGTTGGAAAGCTGCGTCTACAACGACGACGGTCAGCTCCTCTCGGCCTCCTACATGGATTACGCCATGCCGCGCGCGTCCGATCTGCCGATGATCACGGTCGACCACTCCTGCCAGACCCCCTGCACGCACAACCCGCTTGGCGTGAAGGGCTGTGGCGAGGCCGGGGCGATCGGCTCGCCGCCGGCGCTGGTCAATGCGGTGCTGGATGCGCTGAACCGGAACGGCCATGACATTGCGCATATCGACATGCCGCTGTCGCCGTCCCGTGTCTGGTCCGCCATGAACAAATGATTTACGCTGCCCCGAAAGGGCGGCGCACCCCAATAGGAAGTTGAAAAGATGTATAATTTCGAATTCGTCAAACCCTCGACCCTGGACGAGGCCGTCAAGGCCCTCGCCAATGAGGATGCCCAGGCACTGGCGGGCGGTCAGACCCTGATCCCCACGATGAAACAGCGCCTGAACCAGCCCGGCACGCTGGTCAGCCTGCTTGGCATCGCCGATCTGGTCGGTGTCTCCGCCGAGGGTGGCACGCTCACCATCAAGGGCGCGACCAACCATGCCACCGTCATGAAGGAGGCAGCCTCCTCCTTCCCGGCGCTTGCCTATCTGGCATCGAGGATCGGCGACCCGGCGGTCCGCAACCGGGGTACGATCGGCGGTTCGCTGGCCAACAACGACCCCTCCGCCTGCTACCCGGCGGCGGCCATGGCCTGTCAGGCGACCATCGTCACCAACACGCGTGAAATCGCGGCGGACGACTATTTCCAGGGGATGTTCGCCACCGCGCTGGACGAGGGCGAGATCGTCACCGCGGTCAGGTTCCCGATCCCCGAGGCGGCCTGCTACATCAAGTTCGAACAGCCCGCGTCCCGCTTCCCCCTCACCGGGGTCTTCGTAGCGAAATACGGCGACCGTGTCGGCGTGGGCGTGACCGGGGCCTCCAACGACGGTGTCTTCCGCTGGAAAGAGGCCGAAGAGGCGTTGGCGGGCACCTTCTCCGCCGATGCCATTTCGGGGCTGAGCGTGCCGTCCGACGACATGATCTCCGACCTGCACGGCAGTGCGGAGTACCGCGCGCATCTGACCAAGGTGCTCACCGGCCGCGCCGTCGCGGGCTGCCAGTAAACCACTCCGGAAGACCAGTGCGAGAGGGGCCCATGCGGCCCCTCTTTCTTTTTGCCGGAAATATCCCGGGGAGTGTGAGGGGCAGCGCCCCTCATGTCATGGCGGGCGTCTATTGCACCCAGTCCGGCGCGATCCGCACCGCGCCGACATCTGCCAGCCGCGCCATCCGCTCCAGCTCCGCCTCCAGCCTGGCCAGCCGTCCCTTGGCAGGCCGCACCCCCGGCTCCAGCCACAGCTTGCTGACCTCCAGCACCCCGGCCTCGCGATCTGCCTTCATGTCGATCCGCCCGATCAGCCGCTCCCCCTCCAGCAGGGGGAAGACGTAATAGCCGTATTGCCGCTTCTCCGCCGGAACAAATATCTCGATCCGGTAGAAGAACCCGAACAGCCGCTCCGCCCGTTTGCGGTCGCGCAGGGCCGGATCGAAGGGCGACAAGACCCGCACGCGCGCCGGGGCTTCGGGCAGCGCCGCGGCCTCCTCCACCACGCCGGGGCGCGCGACGCAGCGTCGGGCCTTCCCGTCATGGCCCAGCACGTCAATCTCCTGCAACGCGCCCGCCGCCAGCCCCCGCGCGACCCAGGCCTTGGCCTCCGCCGGGGTGACGTGATCCCAGAAGGCCGCGATCTCGCCGCTGGTGGCAAAGCCAAGCCGCGCCATCGCCGCCTGGCAGAACCACTCCACCGCCTCCTCCGGCTCCGGCCGGGCCTCCGCGCAGGGCAGGGGATAGGCCCGCTCCGGCAGGTCATAGAGCTTCTGAAACCCGCGCCGCCCCGAAATCACCAGCGCCCCGGTCCGCCATAGGTACTCCAAAGCCGCCTTGGAGGGATGCCAGTTCCACCAGCCGCCCGACTGGCCCCTGTGCTCCTCCGCGATCAGGTCGGACGACCGGACCGGCCCGTGATCCGCCACATGGGTCAGCACCCGGTCCAGCTCACCCAGATAAGCCGCGCCCTGCCAGTCCTTCCACCGCTCCGTCAGCCGGGCCCGCGCCCGGTCGAAAGGCAGGTGCCAGTAGCGGTAGAACTCCGTCGGGATGACGGAGGCATCATGCGTCCAGTGTTCGAAAAGCACCCGGTCCTTTTCGATCAGCCGGTGCAGGGCAGCGGGCCGATAGGCCGGACGCCGGGCAAACAGGATCATGTGGTGGGCGCGTTCCAGCGTGTTCACGCTGTCCACCTGGACAAAGCCGAGGTCCCGGATCACGCCCAACAGGTCCGTCCCCTTGCCCGGGCCCTTAGGCGCGTCGCCCAACAGGTGGCGATGTAGGAACAGCCGTCGCGCGGCACGATTGTCGAGCACCGGCCGCGCCATGGGTTACCGCTGGCGCAGCGTGTCGCCGGGATTGATCGTCGGGGTCAGTTCCACCTTGCCAGTGGGCGCCTGCTCCCCCGCCAGCCGGGCCAGGATGATCTCCGCCGCCCGGCTGCCGATCTCGCGGCGGCAGCTGTCCATCGTGGCCAGCTTGCGCGGCAGACCCTGTAGCAGTTGCACGTCGTTGAACCCCGCGCAGCCGACCGTTCCGGGCACGTCATAGCCCATCTCGGTCAGCCAGAGCAGGCCGCCCGCACCGATCATGTCGTTGGAATAGTACAGAAAATCCAGGTCGGGCGAGCGTTCCATCATGTTCTTGGTCATCTCGCGCCCCTTGGCGAGCGCCGAGCCGTCGGAATAGAACTCCTGATCCGCGATCTCCACCCCGCCCTTGGCGAGCGCTTCGGTGAAGCCTTCGAACCTTTTGCGCGCGCGGCGGTCCAGGCCCAGTTTCGTGCCCATGTAGCCGATCTTGCGATACCCGGCATCCAGGATCGCCTTGCCCATTTCCCGCCCGGCGCGCCGATGCGAAATTCCCACGGCCGCATCGACAGGGTCGCCGTCCGTATCCATGATCTCGACCACAGGAATACCTGCGGCGGCCAGCATGGCGCGCGAGGCATCCGTATGCTCCAGCCCGGCGATGATCACGCCCGACGGCCGCCAGGACAACATTTCGTAGAGCACGGATTGCTCTTTCTCCGGCAAGTAATCCGTGACCCCGACAACCGGCTGCAGCTCTGTATCATCCAGCGCGCGGCTGATCCCCGCCAGCACCTCCGGAAAGACCATGTTCGCGACTGAAGGGATGATCACCGCCACCAGGTTGACCTGCTGGCTCGCCAGGGCGCCCGCGATCTTGTTGGGCACGTAGCCCAGGCGTTTCGCCGCCTCCAACACCTTTTCCCGTGTCGCGGCAGAGACATCGCCGCGATTACGCAAGACCCGGCTGACCGTCATTTCTGACACCCCCGAGGCTTCGGAAACATCGCGAAGGGTGAGCGGTCGTCGGTCTGATGGGGGCACTGTCTATCGTCCTGAGTGAATGCCCCGAGTGTTACAGAGAGGCCCTGCAGCGATCAAGCGGCAAGGCCCGTGCCTCGGCCTCAGCGCACTGATTCAGCCCCTTAACCTCAGAATTCCGACCAGGACTCGTCCGACATGTCATCGGCGGTGGCAATCGGACCATTGGCCAACTGCCGCACCTTTGTCTGGCCGCCAGCCGTCACCGGAGGGCGGACCGCCGCGGCAGGCGGTTTCGATCCGTCCACCCGGAAGGCGGAGGAGACCTGCATCAGCCGCGCCGCCTCGTTGACCATGACCTTGCCGGTGCCATGGACCTGCGTCGCTACGGCCGCGTTCTTCTGCGTGACACCGTCGAGCTGATCGACCGCGGTGCTGATTTCCTGGATACCGACCGATTGTTCCCGCGCGGCGGAAGCGATGGCAGAGACGGAGACGGAGACGGAGACCTTGTCGAACTCCCCGATCAGATTGTCGAAGGAGGCGCCGGCCCGCTCCACCAGCTCCACCCCGCTGACGACGTTCTCCGCGCTTTCCTGGATCAGCGAATTGATCTCCTTCGCGGCTTCAGACGACCTCTGTGCCAGCGCCCGAACTTCGGAGGCGACCACGGCAAAGCCGCGCCCGGCCTCGCCTGCCCGGGCGGCTTCGACCCCCGCGTTGAGCGCCAGGAGGTTGGTCTGGAAGGCCAGATCCTCGATCACCGAGGTCACCTGGGTGATCTTCTGCGAGGAGGAGGAGATCTTGTCCATCGCCCCCATGGCGCGGGTCACGACCTGGCCGCTTTCCTGCGCATCCGCCTTGGCCCGGTTCATGACCGTATCCGCATCCCCCGCGGAGTCGGCAGTTGACTTGACCGAGGCCGAAAGCTGGGTGATCGCGGCCGCGGTTTCTTCGAGGCTGGCGGCCTGTTCGATGGCCTTCTGGCTCAGATCGTTGGAGGCATTCTCCACATCCCGCGCATTCCCGTCGATTTCCTGCGCCGCGCTGAGCAGCGAAGACACCGTATCGTGCAACTGCTCGACCGCGGAGTTATAAGCGGTGCGCAGGGTCTCGTAATCGGCCGCGAAATCCACGTCGATCCGGGCGGTCAGATCGCCATCGGCCAGATGCCGAATGCTGGCGGTCAGATGTTCAACAACCACCTGCTGATCCCGGGCCCGTTGATCGGCGACCAACCTGTCAGCCTCTGCATCGCCCAGCTTGACCCGCAGGTTGTCGAGGTTCCGCGCCAGATCGCCCACGTCCTCACGACGCCCGGTCATCGGGATCGGCGAGGTCAGATCGCCCTCGGCTACCCCGCGCAGGCTTTCGTTGATCCGCTGGATCGGTCGCGCAATACCCCGCCCGACCAGCCAGCCAATGATCAGCAGGACCCCAACCAATGCGCCAAGCTGCAACGCGAGACTGTTGCGCAGTTTGATGACCGGCGCCATCAACTCGCTGTCGGCCTGCGTGATCACGACCGCCCAGGTCACATCGCGATACTTGATCAGATCTGCCATCACATGGGCCGGGTTCCCCGTTTCGGAAGTGATCGAGGTAAACGACGGCGGCGCACCATCGAAAACCGCGGCGAGGAAGGGGGTTTCCGTCACCTTGCCCAACATGGGAGGGCGGCCTTCGAACCGGCTATCAGAGCGCATTTCATAACCGCTGCTGACCGCGTAACTTTCCCCGGTGTCGCCCAGACCGGAAGCATCGTTCAGCACTGCGTTGATCCCGCCTGTCCGCAGATGATAGATCAGCACACCCCGCAACTCATCCCCGACCTTCACGGTGGCGGCCAGGAAAGCGGCCGGGGCGCCGTCTTTCGGGGCGTAGGCCTGGTAATCGGAGAATGCCGCCGTTCCCGCCTGCGCCTCGCGTGCCTGGTGATAGATCGCGGCCAGCGGCGTGTCGCGCCAGGGGCCGCTGATCAGATTTGTCGCGAAATCCTGGCCCTTGGCGGTGCTGTAGACCACGTTGCCATTGGGATCGACCAGCAGAATGTCATTGTAATGCCGTGCCTTCAGAACCCGCCGGAAATAGGGATGAAATTTCGCGTGGAAGGCATCGTACTGGCTGCCCGTCCCGGCGTTTGTCAACGCCTCTCGTTGATCGGCGGGGTGGGTATTGCCCTCGATGTAGGCGGACTGCAACTCGCGCGTCTGCCCCTCGCCAAAGGTGCGCCACGCCAGGGAAAAACTGCCCAAGGCAAGATGGGTGGTCGGGTTGTTGACCTGGGTCAGCAGGTCCTCTTCCGTCGCATACATCGCCTGGGCAAGCTGAGTGGTCCGGGACTTCAGGGCCGAGGTGAACTTCTGCTCGATCTCCGCCGACAGGATCTTCTCCGCATTCAAGTAGGAGGAGACGGACAGGACCGTCGCGACAAGCGCCCCCAGAGCCGAGATGATCAGCGGCAATTTCACCGCCAGTCGCATGTTGGACAGCCAGTGCAGCGGTGACATCAGCCGCAGGATGCCGGGGGTATGATCAGGAACGGTCGACGCGGAAGCGGCCATGAAGTTCACCTTTATCCGTTTGGCATGAGGCGCAGCCCCACATGACAGGAGTGCCGCATCGATTCCGCACGGCTCGTCGCGACTTTGACCGCAAACTTCTTAATAACAGCCTTCACCACCGCAGATTTTCCCGAGGATTTGCCACAAACCCGCGACTTTCCGGTCCGGACCGCCCCGGACGGGCATGACAAGCCCGACCTGCTCAGCTAAACACGCCGCGCGTGGCCCCGTGGCTCAACTGGATAGAGCAGCCCCCTCCTAAGGGGCAGGTTACAGGTTCGAATCCTGTCGGGGTCACCACGCGATCCGCAGAGGAACGGCAGTTCGGTTGCGCTGAACCCCCGCCGCCTCCGTACCGCCCGGCCATCGCGATCGACCTCTCTGGCCAATCCGCGTCAAAGCCGTCAATGTGCGCCAAAGACGGAGGGGACCATGGACCGAACGGGCGCACGTATTCTTGTGGATCAACTGGTTATTCAGGGGGTCGAGCGCGCCACCTGCGTGCCTGGCGAAAGCTATCTCGCCGTGCTCGATGCGCTGATCGGCTCCGGCGTCGATCTGCTCACCTGCCGTCAGGAGGGCGGGGCGGCCATGATGGCGGAGGCCTATGGCAAGATGAGCGGCAGGCCCGGCATCTGCTTCGTCACGCGCGGCCCCGGCGCGACCAATGCCGCGGCGGGCGTTCATGTCGCGGCGCAGGACAGCACGCCGATGATCCTCTTCGTCGGCCAGGTCGCGCGCAGCATGAAACATCGCGAGGCCTTTCAGGAGCTCGATTATTCTGCCGTCTTCGGGACCATCGCCAAATGGGCGGTGGAGATCGACGATGCCGCCCGGATCCCCGAACTGATCGCCCGCGCCTTCCGCGTGGCGACCCAGGGCCGCCCCGGCCCCGTCGTCATTGCCCTGCCCGAAGACATGCTGGTCGACACCGCCGATGTGCCCGATGCCCCGAAGGCCGAGCCGATCGAGATGGCCCCTTCGGCCAGCGGCATCGCCGCCCTAGCGGACCGCCTCGACCGCGCAGAGCGCCCCCTCGCCATCCTCGGCGGCGGCGGGTGGCGCGGGGAGACCCGCGAGCGCATGATCGCCTTCGCCGAACGTCATGCCCTGCCGGTCTGCGTCGAGTTCCGCCGCGGCGGCAGCTTTCCAGCGGATCATCCGAACTATGTCGGCGATCTGTCCATCGGCGCGAACCCGAAGCTCGTGACGGCGATCAAGGATGCGGACCTGGTCCTCATGCTCGGTGGCCGCATGTCGGAGATGCCGTCGCAGAACTACACCCTGCTCGACATCGGCCCGGGCGACGACCGGCTTGTTCACCTTTACCCCGATCCGGAGGAGATCGGCCGCGTCTATCAGCCTGGCTTGGGCCTGATCGGCACGGCAGGCGGCTTTGCCGAGGCCGTGGCGGATCTGCCCGGCCCGAACCGGCAAAGTGAATGGGTCGACACCCTGCGCCAGGCCTATCTCGACTGGTCCACCGATCCCCTGCCGCTGCCCGGCGGCTTCCAGATGGGAGAGGTGATCAGCTGGCTGCGCGACACCCTGGGCCCGGATGCGGCAATCACCAACGGCGCGGGCAACTTCGCCACCTGGATCAACCGCCACTACCACTTCCGCGACCACGCCTCGCAACTGGCGCCGACCTCCGGCTCCATGGGCTACGGCCTGCCCGCCGCCGTGATGGCGAAACGCCACCGGCCGGAGCGCGACGTGATCTGCGTGGCGGGCGACGGCGATATCATGATGACGGTGCAGGAACTGGCCACGGCGGTGCAATTCGACATCCCCCTGATCGTCCTGGTGATCGACAACGGGATGTTCGGCACCATCCGCATGCATCAGGAGAGGGAATATCCCGGCCGCCTTTCCGCCACGGACCTCAGGAACCCCGACTTCGCCGCCATGGCGGCTGCCATGGGCTGCCACGCGGAAACCCTGCGCGACAGCAATGACTTCCCCGCCGCCTTCGACCGCGCCCGGGCCAGCGGCAAGCCCGCCCTGCTGCACTGCTTCCTCGATCCCGAGGCGCTGACCATCGGCAAGACACTGTCCGAAATCCGGGATGGAAAATGACACCCTTCTTCGACGGCCATAACGACCTCCTGTTGAAGATGACCCTGCGTGGCGTGACGGCGGAGGACGTCCGCGACGGTCACGGCAAGGGCCAGATCGACCTGCCGCGCGCAAGGGCAGGGGGGCTTGGCGGCGGCTTCTTCGCCCTCTTCGTGCCCACCCCCGGCGCGCCGGGCCTGAACATGGCCGCCATGCGTCAGGAGAGCTACGACCTGCCCCTGCCGCCGGAAGTGGATCAGCCAACGGCGATGGCGGGTGTCCGCGAGGGGATCACCCATTTCAACCGCCTGGCGGAGCTTGGCGTGATCACCCCCTGCACCACCGCCGCCCAGGTCGAAGAGGCGCTGCACGGCCCCACCCTTGCCGCCGTCCTGCATATGGAGGGGGCGGAGGCCATCGGGCCGGACCTTGCCGAACTGGACGAACTTTACGCCGCCGGTCTGCGCTCCATCGGCCCGGTCTGGAGCCGTTCGACCATCTTTGGCCACGGCGTCCCCTTCCGCTTCCCCTCCACCTCCGACATCGGCCCGGGCCTGACCGAGGCGGGCAAGGCGCTGGTGCGCGACTGCAACCGCCGCCGGATCATGATCGACCTCAGCCACCTCAACATGAAGGGGCTGGAGGATGTCGCCGCGATCTCCGACGCGCCGCTGGTGGCCACGCATTCCAACGCCTGGGTTGTCACCCCCTCCGCCCGCTGCCTGACCGATGACGAATTGCGCATCATCGCGGCGACGGGCGGCGTGGTCGGCATCAACTATGGCACCTGCTTCCTGAGGCCCGACGGCCGGTTCATCTCCGACTGCCCGGTCGACTATCTGTTGCGCCACCTCGACCACCTGCTGTCGATCATGGGCGAAGATGGCGTGGCCTTCGGCTCGGACTTCGACGGCGCGATCCTGCCGAACTGGATGAAGGACGTCTCCGGTCTCGCCCCGCTGCGCGACGCGCTGGTAGCTCATGGTATCGGCGAGGCGCTGATGGAGAAGCTGCTCTGGCGCAACTGGATGCGGGTGTTGAGAGAGACCTTGGGGGGAGTAGCAGGCCGCCGTATGGATCGAGTCCGAGGATGACGCCCGCCACCCACTCGACGGATCCCCTCTCCCCCCGGGGGAGAGGGCTAGGGTGAGGGGGGACGGCGCCCCCATCCATAACACCCAACCCCATGGCAGACCGCAATTTCTATGCTATCACCGCATCACCACGCGGCAGCGGAGACCCCGAATGACCAAGACCGTCACCATCCTGAACGGCCCGAACCTCAACCTCCTCGGCAAGCGCCAGCCGGAGATCTACGGCCGCGAAACGCTCGCCGATGTCGAAACCCTCTGCGCCGATGCCGCAGCCGCGCTCGGCCTGCAGACGACCTTCCACCAGTCCAACCACGAGGGCGAGATCGTCGATCAGATCCACCGCGCCCGGGACGAGGCCGCCGCCATCGTCATCAACCCCGCCGCCTATACCCACACCTCCGTTGCCATCCTCGACGCGCTTAATGCCTTCGACGGCCCGGTGATCGAGGTGCATTTCTCCAACGTCCACAAGCGCGAAGCCTTCCGCCACCACTCCTACGTTTCCACCCGCGCCGACGCGGTCATCGCGGGCTGTGGCACCCAGGGCTACGCGCTGGCCCTGCACCGTATCGCCACCCTGCTGAAGGACTGACCCATGGACCTGCCCAAGAACCGCTTCAAGGCCGCGCTGAAGGAAGGCCGTCACCAGCTTGGCTTCTGGAACACCATCGCGGGCCCGATCGTGCCAGAGGCCCTGGCCACCCTGGGTTTCGACTGGATCGTGGTCGACACCGAACACACCACGACCGAAGCCTTCCAGGTCCATGCCTCGCTACAGGCCATCGCCGCCTATCCCGAAACCTCCGCCGTGGTGCGCCCTGTCTCCAACGACGCGGCCTATATCAAGCGCTACCTCGACATGGGCGCACAGACCCTGATGATCCCCTATGTCCAGACCGCGGAGGAAGCCCGCGCCGCCGTCACCGCGATGCGCTACCCGCCGCACGGCATCCGCGGCATGGCAGGCGGCTCCCGCGCCTCGCGCTTCGGCCTCGTCAAGGACTACCTGAAACGGGCGGAGGAAGAGCTCTGCCTGATCGTGCAGGTCGAAACCATCGACGCCCTGGGCCGGTTGGAAGAGATCGCGACGGTGGATGGTGTGGATGCCGTCTTCATCGGCCCGGCGGATCTGTCAGGCTCCATGGGTCACCCGGGCAATCAGGCCCATCCCGATGTGGTCGCCGCGATCGAGGACGCGTTTCGCCGCCTCGACAAGATCGGCGTGCCCTCCGGCATCCTGACGCTGAACGAGGACTTCGCGAAACACCTCGGCACCCTCGGCGCAGGTTTCACGGCCATCGGCACCGATATCTCGTCGCTGATGCGCGAGGTTTCGGCCCTGAAGGCGCGCTTCGACTGACGCGGCTCCGCCGCGTGGCCTCCGGCGGAGATATTTGAGGCAAAAAGAAAGCAAGGCCCTTCTTTTTGCTGAAAATATCCCGCGATAGCGCTCCCTCTTACTCCACCGCGTAGAGAGAGACCGTCACACCCAGCTTCTGGCGGGTCCCGGTGCCGAGGAACAACGTCCGGTTCACCCAGTCATAGCGCGGATCGCCGGTTTCCAGCCTTGCCTGCGTCCGCATGTAATACTGATCGGCGGGCACGATCTCTCCGGCCATGAGCTTGGCCAGCACCTCTGGCGGGCCGTGGCGGTAACCGTAATTGATGATCTCGATTACCGCGCCATCCTCGGTCTCCATCGCATAGCGCGTATCCAGTTCTGCCACGTCATTCGGCCAGATCGTCTGCCAGTCCGCGCCCAGGTTCAGCAGCCGCCCGTTGAGCCGCGGCCCCGTCACCGTGCCGCCGATGATCGGGATGATCCGGCGATGACCGGCGCGGCCCTGGCCCATTTCGCGGATCGGGTCCAGTTCGACATGCAGGTCGCAGACATGAGACAGGCCCGGGGCGGGCAGGGCGGCGCTCATTCCGGCACCTTGCAGAACAGGCGGTGCAGCAGGCCGATGACCTCCTGCGTATTCTCATTGGCGAGGCGATAGTAGACCGTCTTGCCCTCCCGCCGGGTGGAGACGAACCCCTCTTCCCGCAGCCGCGCCAGCATTTGGCTGACCGCCGCCTGACGCATGTCCAGCAGCTCCTCCAGCTCGCCGACCGACTTTTCGCCGCTGCCCAGGTGACACAGGATCATCAGGCGACCTTCATGCGCGAGGGTCTTGAGAAAGGCGGCGGCGCCTTGGGCGTTTTCCGCCATTTCCTGCGGCGGAACGGGGGTCTGCAACTCGGCCAAACGTCGGGTCCTTGATCCGTTTTGGCGGGTTTATCATGTCGCCGCGCCCTTGGCGAGAACTCGCTCAGTCGCGCGGGGCCCCGCCCTGAAAGGCATTGCCCGATGCGTAGTCGCAGGGTGCCTCCTGCATCTCCAGATGCAGGGCGGTCCCGGTGTAGGGATGGGCGCGGGCCAGGTCTTCGTCCACCTCGATACCCAGGCCGGGGCGGTCGGAGGGGCGGACATGGCCATCCTCCACCGTGATTGCGCCGCGGATCAGATCGCTGTGGAAGGGCGTTTCGATGGTTTCGATCATCAGCAGGTTCGGGCAGGTCGCTGCGAGCTGTATATTGGCCGCCCATTCCACCGGCCCGGCGTAGAGATGCGGGGCGATCTGCGCGCTAGACGCCTCCGCCAGGGTGGCGATCTTCTTGCCCTCCCAGATGCCGCCGGCGCGACCGAGCGCCGGTTGCAGGATGCGCACCCCGGCGCGCAGCAGCGCCGCAAACTCCGCCTTTGTGGTCAGCCGCTCGCCCGCCGCCACTGGGATCGTGGTGGCACGTGCGACCGCCGCCATGGCCGCCATATCGTCCGGTGGCACCGGTTCCTCGAACCACAGCGGATCATGCGGGGCAATCGCCTGCGCCAGCCGGATCGCCCCGTCGGGCGTAAACTGCCCATGCGTCCCGAAGAGCAGATCGGCCTTTGTCCCGACCGCCCCGCGCACCGCCGCGCAGACCCGCGCCGAGAGGTCGATGTCGCTCAGCGCGGGCATATGTCCGCCGCGGATCGTGTAAGGCCCCGCCGGGTCGAACTTGACCGCCGTATAGCCGCGCGCCACCAGATCGGCGGCGCTTTCGGCGGCCATCTCCGGCGCGGTCCAGAATGCGGAAATGTCATGGGAGGGCAGGGGATAGAGGTAGGAATAGGCGCGCAGCCTCTCGTTCATCTTCCCGCCCAGAAGCGCCCAGACAGGCCGGTCACGGTGCTTGCCCAGGATGTCCCAACAGGCGATCTCCAGCCCCGAGAACGCGCCCATCACCGTCAGGTCGGGCCGCTGCGTGAACCCCGCTGAATAGGCGCGGCGGAACATCAGCTCGATATTTTCAGGGTTTTCGCCGGCCATATGCCGGTCGAAGAGATCGGCGATCACCGCCCGCATCGCCTCGGGCCCGACGGAGGCGGCATAGCATTCGCCCCAGCCCGTGATCCCGGTGTCGGTCGTCAGCTTGACCAGGATCCAGTAGCGACCGCCCCAGCCCGGAGCGGGCGGGGCGGTCACGATGATATCGCAGCTCTCGAGCCGCACCTACTTCATCATGATGACATTGCGCCGGGCCGCGCCCGACTTCGTGTCTTCCATTGCTTCGTTGATCTGATCCAGCGTCCAGCGGCCCGAGATCAGCTCATCCAGCTTCAGTCGCCCCTGCTGGTACATGTCGATGATCCAGGGGATGTCCCGCTTGATCACCATGTCGCCCATCTTGGACCCGACGATGCCCTGACCCTGGTTGGCCATGATCAGCGGCGAGTAGGAGGAGGTCTTGTCGCCATGGGGCATCCCGACCATCACGACCTTGCCGCCCCAGCCCAGGTAGCGCGGCGCCTGGTCATAGACCTGCGCGACGCCGACGGTGACCAGCACCGCATCGGCCCCGCCACCGAGGATCTTCTTGACCTCAGCCCAGGGCTTGCCCTCGGCCAGCACCACGTCGGTTGCGCCGAATTCCTTGGCCACTTCCAGTTTCTCGGGCAGCATGTCGACGGCCACGACCCGCCGTGCACCGGCGATCTTGGCCCCCTGTATGGCGTTCAGGCCAACGCCCCCCGCGCCGATCACGACGACGTCCTGGCCAACCTCGATATCCGCGGCAAAGACCGCCGCGCCCACACCCGTGATCACCCCGCAAGAGATCAGCGAAGCCACGTCCTTGGCCATGTCCGCCGGGATCACGCAAAGCTGCGACTGGTCCACGACGACCTTTTCGGCAAAGGCACCGGTGGCCATGGCCTTGTAAACCGGCGCGCCCTCGGCGTCCGAGATCGGAGAGGTCGCGACATTGTCCACCGGGGTTTCGCAGATCGTCGGCTTGCCGGACTGGCAGGTGGTGCAATGGCCGCAGGCGTGGATCAGGGTGACGCAGACGCTGTCGCCTTCCTTGATGCCCACCACGCCATCGCCCACCTTGGTCACGGTTCCGGCCGCTTCGTGTCCATAGACCGCCGGAAGGGACCCGCCGAACCCGCCTTGCCAGAAGGAAATGTCGGAATGACAGATGGCGACCGCCTCGATCTCCACTTCGACCTCACCCGTTTCCGGGGCGCGAAGCTGGACCTCCTCGATGGTGAGCGGTGCGTTGTTTTCCCGACATACCGCGGCGCGAATTGTTTGCATATGGACCTCCCGTATCCAATGAAGCGTGACTCGTTGCGCGCACCATAGGCAAGCGCGGAAAGATATTCCACATGTCGGAATGATTTTCCGTTACGTCAGGAGGAGTGGCGCGGCAAATTGGTTGATAAATAGCGAATGATAGCGGTAACGTATTGGCTGCAGATGATTTTTCTCACGTCACGGCCAGATGCACCAGATCTCGGGCCAGGGCGTCCGGTTCCGACAGGAAGGGGGAATGGCCGGTGTCGATGGCTGCGATTTCTGCCATTCCCGCCGCCATCCGCTGCTGATCCTCTTCGGGGATCATCCGGTCCTCGGTGCAAACCACATAGGATTTCGCCACACCGGCAAACGCCGCACCCAGGCGGATCGCCTCGCGATGCGGGGCGGAGGGCTCAAAGGTGATCTGCGGCAAGGCCCAGTCGATCACTTCCTGCGACGCCCCGTTGTACAGAACCGGCCCCGCGCCCGCCAGATCGAAGCAATAGGACAGCCGGTCCTCGGCCACCACCAGCGGCAGATCGGCACGCGGCCCGGTCAGCCCCTGCATGACCCGGCCCAGCACATCGCCATCCCGCGGCGCCAGCGCGGCGACATAGATCAACCGCGAAACCCGCTCGGGCGCGTCCTCGGCGGCGGCGGAGATGGCGAACCCTCCGGCGGAATGTCCGACCAGCACCGCCTCGCCCTCATAGGCCGACAGGATCGCCTCTGCTTGATCGGCCAGGCTCAGCCCGGCGATGCCGCCGCCGCGCCCCGGCAGGTCGATTGCCTTGGCCTGATGACCCAAGGCTTCCAATGCGGGAACCACATCGCGCCAGCACCACGCCCCGTGGCAGGCTCCGTGAACGAGAATGAATTGGGTCATGAGGGTCCTGTTGCTGCATGAATGAGCCGCGCCCCGGCGGCCGCCTCCAGCATAGTGACGAGGGTGGGGCGGCAACGCAATCAGTCGGGACAGGGCGCGTGGCTGTGACGCCCGATGTAACCGGGCGAACCGACGCGATCAGATGTGCCCGGTCTCGCGCATGAAGTCAGTCAGCACATTGGCATAGGCTTCGGGCTGGTCCACGCAGGGCAGATGCCCGGCCCCCCGGATCAGCGCGAAGCGTGACCCGGGAACCAATTCGGTCGTTTCGCGCACCAGATCCGGCGGGGTCGATCCGTCCTCGCTTCCTGCGATGCCCAGCACCGGCAGGCGCAGGCCGGAGGTCGGCGTGTAGAAATCCGTGCCGGAGATGGCGGCGGAACAGCCCGCATAACCCTCCACCGGCTGCCGGATCAGCATGTTGCGCCAGGCTGCCAGCTCCGCCGTCTGACGGAAGGCGCGTCCGAACCACCGTTCCATCACCGCATCCGCCAGCGCCGCGATCCCGTCGCGGTTCACCGTCTCGATCCGTTCCTGCCACATCGCGGGCACGCCGATCTTGGCGGCGGAATTGGAGATCACCAGCGCCCGCACCTGATCCAGCCGCTTGACCGCCAGCCCCTGTCCGATCATCCCGCCAATCGACAGGCCGACAAACAACGCATCCCGCACGCCCAGATGATCCAGCAGCGCCTCCGCATCGCGCACCAGCGTTCCCATGGCATAGGGCTGCGGTGTCGCATCGGTCAGCCCGTGCCCGCGCTTGTCATAGCGGATATAGCGCGGACCCGCAGGCAGCAGCGGGATCACCTTGTCCCAGAGCCGCAGGTCGGTGCCGAGCGAATTGGCAAAGACCACCGGCGGCCCCTCCGGATCGCCATCGACCCGGTAGTGCACCCGAAACCCGTCCAGATCGGCAATCTGCATCAGTAGGGCAGCCCCACGTAATTCTCGGCCATGGCCTTCTGCGCGGCCTCATTGTCGCGCAGGAAGGCGATATCGGCCTGCTGCATCTTGAGATCGAACTCCGTCTGATCCGGGAAATGGTGCAGCAGGGTGGTCATCCACCAGCTGAACCGTTCGGCCTTCCAGACCCGCGCCAGGGCCTTTGCGGAATAGCGCGCGATCCCCTCGTCGGACTTGTCGAGATAATGATCCCGTAGTGCATGATAGAGGTAATGGATATCCGATGCAGCCGTATTCAGCCCCTTGGCCCCGGTCGGCGGCACGATATGGGCCGCGTCGCCGCACAGGAACAGGCGCCCCCACTGCATCGGCTCCGTCACGAAACTGCGCAGCGGCGCGATGCTCTTCTCGATCGAGGGGCCAGTGATCAGCTTGTCCGCCGCCTCGTCCGGGATACGGCGCTTCAGCTCGTCCCAGAAGGCCTGATCCGACCAGTCCTCGACCTTGTCGGTCAACGGGCACTGCACATAGTAGCGCGACAGCGACGCATTCCGCATGGAACACAGGGCAAACCCGCGCTCTGACGAGGCATAGATCAGCTCGTCATCCACCGGCGGTGTTTCCGACAGGATGCCGAGCCAGCCAAAGGGATAGACCTTTTCGTATTCGCGGCGCACATCCGTCGGGATGGTCCGGCGGCTGACACCATGGAAGCCATCACAGCCCGCCACGTAATCACAGTCGATCCGCTGCGCCTGCCCGCCGGTGGTGAAGGTGACATAGGGCGCGTCGGTCTTGGCGTCATGGATGATCACATTTTCGGTTTCATAGACGATCTTGCCGCCCGCCGCCTCGCGCGCGGCGTAAAGGTCGCGGGTCACCTCGGTCTGGCCATAGACCATCACCGGCGTGCCGGTGTGTTTGACGAAATCAATACGGAAGGTCGCGTTTTCCGCCGCGATCAATGTGCCGTCATGGTTGAAGCCCTCGGCATCCATCCGCTCCGACACGCCCGCCTCGCGCATGAGGTTGACGAACCCCTGTTCCAGGATGCCTGCGCGGATGCGGGACAGGACATAGTCCTTGGTCTTGCGCTCCAGCACGATCGACTCGATCCCGGATTTCAGAAGCAGCTGTGACAGCAGCAGGCCCGATGGCCCGCCGCCGACGATGACGACCTGTGTGCGCATGTCACTCTCTCCCGTGCAGGCCGGATCCGGCCGCGTCCGGGGCAAATGTGACTCAGATAGTTATCAATGACAACTACTTTTCGCTGCGCCGCCGCTGCATATGAGTGATCGAATAGCTGAGCACGACTTCTCCCGCCTGGTTCGTGACCTCATAGTCGATCACCACCCGGCCCCTGGGGCGCGTGGCGGAGGGGGTGACCTCGCGCACAGTACCGGTCACCCCGATCTCGTCGCCGGGCCGCACGGGTTTCAGCCAGCGGATTTTGTCCATGCCCGGCGAGCCGAGGGAGCTTTCGTTCAGCACATTGGCCTTCAGCGTCTGGGCAAATGCCACGGCGCAGGTCTGCAACCCGCTGGCGATGATCCCGCCGTAGATCGACCGCGCCGCCGCCCCCGGGTCGATGTGGAAGGGCTGCGGATCATAGACGCGAGCGTACTCCATGATCTCCGCCTCGCTCAGGCTGCGGGTCGGGGTCGTGAATTGGAACCCCACCTCGAAATCTTCAAAGAACATCAGACCGCTTCCGCATGGGTGATCAGCGACCGGGTGAACATCACCGGGTCCACGTTCCCGCCGGAGATCACGGCGATCACCGCCTCCGCCTCGATCTGGTCCTTGCGGCACAGCGCCGCCGCCAGGGCGACGGCCCCGCCGGGTTCCGCCACCAGCTTCAGCCGAAGGAACGCCTGCGCCATGGCATAGAGCGCCTCGTCATCGCTCACCACCAGCCCCGGCCCGCAAAGACGCTGCATGATCGGAAAGGTCAGATTGCCCGGCTGCGGTGTCACGATGGCATCGCAGATCGATCCGCCCATCCTGGAATTGCGGGCGATCTCGCCCCGGTCCAGCGACCGCGCGACATCCTCGAACCCCTCGGGCTCCACCGGCCGCGCGCGCAGCCCCGGGGCATGGGCCTCCAGCGCCAGGGCGATGCCGGAGGTCAGACCGCCGCCGCCGCAACAGACCAGCACGTCGGCCCGGCTGATCCCCGCCTCCGCCGCCTGTTCCGCGATCTCCAGCCCGACGCTGGCCTGACCGGCGATTACCTGCGGCTCGTCATAGGGGCGCACGAGGGTGAGGTTCAGATCTCGCGCCAGTTCCTCGCCCTTCGCCTCGCGATCCTCCGTTTCCCTGTCATAAAGGACCACCCGCGCGCCAAGCGCCTGGGTGTTGGCGCGTTTCAGGGCCGGCGCATCGCTTGGCATCAGAATGACCGAGGGCACCCCGTGCTGCGCCGCGGCCCAGGCCACGCCTTGCGCATGGTTGCCGGAGGAATAGGCCATCACCCCGGCCTCGCGCACCGCAGGCTCCATCGCGGAGATGGCCGACCAGGCGCCGCGCGCCTTGAAGCTGCCGGTATGCTGCAGACACTCCGGCTTGATATAGACCTTCCGCCCCGCGATCTCGTCTAGAAAGGGCGAGCTCAGCAGGGGCGTCTGCCGCAGATGGCCGTTAAGCCGCCGCCGCGCGGCCTCGATCATCTCGATATTCATGCCATCAGTCCTTTCCATTCCGCCAGGGCCGCCAGTGCCGCAGGTTCGTCCAGAAACGGGATATGCCCGCGATCCGGCACTTGGGCGACGATCAACCCCGGATGCCGGTCCTGCATCTGCGCGACGGTCGCCGCGCTCAGCAGATCCGAATTGGCCCCGTGGATCACCGCGACGGGCAGCCCGGCCATCGCGTCGAACAGCGGCCAGGCCTCCATCGCGGGCTGCTCCAGCCCGGGTGCGACGGCGTCATAGAGCTTGGGGTCATAGGTGATCGTCAGCCCCTCGGGCGTCTCGTCGTAGACATGCGAGAGAAAGGTGATCCAGCGCGCCTTCGGCACATTGGCGAACCGCGGGTCATGGGCCATCTTGTCCTCCGCCGCCTCGGCCAGCGTGGCGAAGGGCGGGGCCTTGCCCAGGTAGCCTTTGATCGCGTTCAGCCCCGCGGTTTCGATCACCGGACCCACATCGTTCAGCGCCACGCCAAGCAGCCGCTCCTTGGCCGTCGCCGCCAGAAGCATCGCCATCAGCCCGCCGCGCGAGGTGCCCAGAACCGCCGCCTTTGCGACCCCCAGGTGATCGAGCAGTGCCAGCGCATCCCGCGCCTCCTGCACCACTTCGTAGGTCTTGTAATCGGCCCAGCCCGACTTCCCGCGCCCCCGGCTGTCGATGCGGATCATCCGCACCCCATCCAGATGCGGGGCGACGAAATCGAAATCGCGGGCGTTGCGTGTCAGACCGGCGAGGCACAACAGGGGAAGTCCCGCGCCCTCGTCCTCGTAGTAGATGCGGACCCCGTCCGCAGTCGTGAAATGGGGCACTCAGAAAACCTTCAATTCCGTAATTCCTGAAAGATCGGACAGCACATGATCCGGACGTCCCGGCAGCCTGTCCACGGGATCGCCGCGCCGGTTCACCCAGGCCACCGTGAAGCCGTAGGCCTTGGCCGAGGCCGCATCCCAGCCATTGGAGGAGACAAAGAGCACCTGATCGGCCCGTGTCCCGAACCGCTCCTCCACCAGATCATAAACCTGGGCGGCGGGCTTGAAGATGCCCACACGTTCGACGGACAGCACGTCATCCAGCAGATCGCCCACCCCGGCCGAGGCCACCGCATCCGCCAGCATGCCCGGCGAGCCGTTGGACAGGATCGCCGTGGATTGCCCCATCTGCTTGAGCTGCGCCAGCATCCCCGGCACCTCCGGATAGGCGGCAAGTTCGCGATAAAGCTGCAGCAGGCGGTCCCGGATCGGCGCGTCGGTGATCCCCCGCGCCTCCATCGCCCAGTTCAGACCGTCCTGCGTCACCTGCCAGAAGTCGCAATGCACCCCCGTGACCGCGCGCAGCCAGGAATACTCCAGCTGCTTGCGCCGCCAATCCTCCGCCAGCGCGGCCCAGCATTCGGCCAGCGGCTGCATATCCGGCTCCTGCGCCGCCAGCCGGGCCGCAGCGCTGACGTCGAAGAGGGTGCCATAGGCATCAAAAACACAGGTCGTTATCGGCATTTGGTCACCCCCTGCGGCAAGGTTACGGTCGCGCTCGCCGGGGGGGAAGGGGGCCTGTGTGAAATTTGTCATAAGCGCGGGGCGGCGCAGCAGGTGACAAAGCTGCGAGAGACCTTATTTTTGGAGCCGTAATCCGGAGACCGCCATGTCCAACACCGTCGAATCCCTACGCGAAAGAATAGGTCAGCTTCAGGACCAGCTGGAGGCGGAATTCGAAAGCGCCCGGTCCGCGATGCGCTATCGGTTGGACAACAACCGCGTCGTCTGGGAGGAGGGTGTGCGTCGTCGTCATCGAAACCTGCGCGCCCGGCTTGCCCCCTATTTGGTCAAGAGCCCTCCGCGCCACCTGCTGACGGCGCCGGTGATCTATTCCCTGATCGTGCCCTTCGCGCTGCTGGATCTTTTCGTCAGCCTCTACCAAGCGATCTGTTTCCGGGCCTATGGCATCCCAAGGGTCCGGCGCGCCGAGTATATCCGGTTCGATCGGCACCACCTGGCCTATCTGAACTCCATCCAGAAGGTGAACTGTTTCTACTGCGGCTACGTCAACGGGCTGATCGCCTATGTCGCCGAAATTGCGGGCCGGACAGAGGCTTACTGGTGCCCCATCAAACACGCCGCCCGCGTTCAGGGACGCCACCGGCACTACGATCAGTTCATGGAATACGGCGACGGGGAGGCCTATGCCGAAGGGCTCAAGATCGCCCGGCGCAGGATGCAGGAGATCGGTACGCCGCCGCGATCAGCCCCGGCGCAGGCGGATAACGACGTCAACCTTGGCTAGTTCCGCGCCCTCCGGCAGATCCGGCAGGCGGGTGATTTCCAGCTGATCTGCGGGCGCATCCGTCAACTGCCCGGTGTCTTCCCAGAAGAAATGCGGGTGGTCATGCATGTTGGTGTCGAAATAGCTTTTCGACCCGTCGACGGTGATTTCCTGGATCAGACCGGCCTCGCAGAAGGCCTTGAGCGTGTTGTAGACCGTTGCAAGCGACACCGACTGCCCGCCGGTCTGCGCCGCGGCATAGAGGCTTTCGGCCGTGACATGCCGATGCTTGCCATCGCCGACCAGCAATTCTGCCAGCGCAACCCGCTGCCGCGTCGGGCGCAGCCCGCCGCCTGCCAGCCAATCCGTTACAATTGCGTGTTCGCTACCGGACATTGGTCTCAATCCCTTGCTCGGCCCGCACTATAGCCCGTCTATGCCCCCGGTTTCAATGCACCACGCAAGGGTCCGATTGCCGCGCCCCGGCCCCGCCCCTTGCATGGCGCGCGACCCGGGTGATAGAGGGGGCAATGTTCAGCCCAAGGGGAAAGGGTCCGACTGCATGGCCGACTATCCGTCCAGCTTCGACAAGGAAGATCTTCTGAAATGTGCGCGGGGCGAGCTTTTCGGCCCCGGCAATGCGCAGCTTCCGGCGCCGCCGATGCTGATGATGGACCGGATCACCGATATCTCCGGTGACGGCGGCCTGCACGGAAAGGGCCATGTCCGGGCCGAATTCGACATCACGCCCAACCTGTGGTTTTTCGAATGCCACTTCCCCGGCAACCCGATCATGCCCGGCTGCCTCGGCCTCGACGGCCTTTGGCAGCTGACCGGTTTCAACCTCGGCTGGCGCGGCTGGCAGGGGCGGGGCTATGCCCTCGGCGTGGGCGAGGTAAAGCTGACCGGAATGGTCCGTCCCGAACGCAAGATGCTGACCTACTACGTCGACTTCACCAAGGCGATCCAGACCCGCCGCCTGACCATGGGCGTCGCCGACGGCCGGGTCGAGGCCGATGGAGAAGAGATCTACGTCGTGAAGGACATGAAGGTCGCGCTGTCGGAAAGCTAAGCCTGCGACCTTGTTGCGCTGGCGGGGGTGCCTTCCGCTGATCATAGCGGGCGCATGACCGAAACCCTGCCGCCATGCCCCGACTGCGCCTCTGCCTTCACCTACGCGATGGATGCGCTGCTCGTCTGTCCCGAATGCGGGCATGAGTGGTCCGCTGCGGCGACGGTAGAAGAGGTGATCCGCGACAGTGTCGGCAACGTCCTCAGCGATGGCGACACGGTGACGGTGATCAAGGACCTCAAGCTCAAGGGCACCTCGCAGACCGTGAAGGTCGGCACCAAGGTCCAGAATATCCGCCTCGTCCCCGGCGATCATGACATCGACTGCAAGATCCCCGGCATCGGCCAGATCGGGTTGAAGTCGCAGTTCGTCAAGAAGGTGTCCGGTTAGTCTCCCGGTCCTTCAGCGCCCATTTGAACAGATCGTGAAGGTCCTCGCCGCGCGGGGCGTTCAGATGAGTCACACCGCCATCCCGGTCGCGATATTCCAGCCGCAGTTCGCCGACCTCCTCGCCGTCGCGATATTGGGTGGCGTCATCCAGCAGCACCAGCATGCCGAAGACCGCCGCCTCCCGCGCATCTGCCATCAGGTGTTCGATCCGGGCGCGGTCCTCCTCCGTCAACGCGCTGAGCCAGGCCGCCATGGCACGCCGCTCGGCCGACACACCCCGCCCCGGCGGGTTTCGGTGGATGTCCAGCGCGTGGCCCATGCGGCCCTCCGGCAGGATCTCGTTCGCGACGAGGGTGGCAAAGTCCGATTTGTCCATGGAAGCGCCTCTGAGTGACGGATCAGCTAAGCCTCGGATCCTCCGCGCCGGCAAGTGATATCGTCGCGCCTCGGCACGTCACGCCTCGTCCGGAAAGGCCCCCGCGTCGGCGGATCGCGACATTCGCGCGCCGCTGCCTCTCGTCCTTGCGCCCGACCGTCCCCATGTCCTACACAGACTGCCAACACAACTAGGGATATGACATGCGCCGAGTCGTCGTAACCGGTCTGGGGATCGTCTCCAGCATCGGCAACACTGCCGAAGAGGTCACCGCCTCGCTCAAGGCCGGAAAATCCGGCATCGTGGCCTCCCCCGAAATGGCGGAACACGGGTTCCGCAGCCAGATTGCCGGGACGCTCAAGATCGACCCGGCAGACCATATCGACAAGCGAACCCTGCGCTTCATGGGGCCGGGTGCCGCCTATGCCTATATCGCCATGCAACAGGCGATCGAGGATGCGGGCCTGGATGAAAGCCACATCACCAGCCCGCGCACCGGCCTCGTGGCCGGGTCCGGCGGGCCGTCCACCTCCGCCATGCTGGCCGCCCATCAGACCGTGCTGAAATCCGGCGCGACCAAGCGGATCGGCCCCTTCGCCGTGCCGAAATGCATGTCCTCCACAGTCTCGGCCAACCTCGCGACGGCCTTCAAGATCAAGGGCATCAACTACTCCATCACCTCCGCCTGCTCGACCTCGCTGCACTGCATCGGCAATGCGGCGGAACAGATCATGCTGGGCAAGCAGGACATGATGTTTGCCGGCGGCGGCGAGGAACTGGACTGGACGCTGTCCTGCCTCTTCGACGCCATGGGCGCCATGTCCTCCAAATACAACGACACGCCCGACAAGGCGTCCCGCGCCTTCGACGAAAGCCGCGACGGCTTTGTCATCTCCGGCGGCGGCGGCATCGTGGTGCTGGAGGATCTGGACCACGCCCTGGCGCGCGGGGCGAAGATCTATGCCGAGGTCACCGGCTATGCCGCGACCTCCGATGGCCACGACATGGTTGCCCCCTCGGGTGAGGGCGGTGAACGTGCCATGCGCCTTGCCCTCGACACGCTGCCCGAGGGCCGCAAGGTCGGCTATATCAACGCCCACGGCACCTCCACCCCCGTCGGCGATGTGGGCGAAGTGCAGGCCGTGCGCCGCGTCTTCGGCGAGGGGCAGACCCCGCCGATCAGCTCTACCAAGTCGATGACGGGCCACGCCCAAGGCGCGGCCGGCGCGTTGGAGGCGATCTTCTGCCTGCTCATGCTGAAGGACGATTTCATCACACCCTCGATCAATGTCGAAACCCTCGATCCCGAGCTGAAGCCCGAAGAGATCGCGACCGCCCTTGTCGAAAACGCGGGCCTCGATACGGTGATGACCAACAGCTTCGGCTTCGGCGGGACCAACGGGTCCATGCTGCTGAGCCGCTATAACGGGTAAGACGGGTAGACAGATGGCAGGACTTCTCGAAGGCAAGCGCGGGCTCATCATGGGGGTCGCCAACGAGCGGTCGATCGCCTGGGGCATCGCAAAGGAAATGGCCGCGGCCGGGGCCGAGCTGGCTTTCAGCTACCAGGGCGAGGCCTTTGGCAAACGCGTCCTGCCGCTGGCCCAGTCGCTAGGCTCCGACTTCATGGTCGACATGGATGTAACCGACGACGCCGCAATGGACCGGGGCTTTGCCGAACTGAAAGCCAAATGGCCCAGGATCGACTTCCTCGTCCATGCCATCGCCTTTTCCAACAAGGACGAACTGGCGGGTCGGTTCATCAACACCAGCCGCGAGAACTTCAAGAATTCGCTGGATATTTCCTGTTATTCCCTGATCGACGTCTCGCGCCGCGCGGCCCCCCTGATGAAGGAGGGCGGCACGATCCTGACCCTGACCTACCAGGGCTCCACTCGCGTGACGCCCTATTACAACGTCATGGGCGTGGCCAAGGCGGCGCTGGAATCCGCAGTTCGGTATCTGGCCAACGACCTGGGCCCCGATGGCATCCGCGTCAACGCCATCTCCCCCGGCCCGATGAAGACCCTGGCCGGCGCCGCGATTTCCGGCGCGCGCAAGACCTTCCGCCAGACCGAGTCGAACTCCCCCCTCCGCGCCAATGCGACGCTGGAGGCAGTCGGCGGGACGGCGGTCTATCTGGCCTCGGATGCCGGCGCCTTCACCAGCGGAGAGATCATCCGCGTCGACGGCGGCTACCACGTGCTGGGGATGCCGCAGCCGGAGAACCTTTAACTGCGTGCATGGCGGTGCGTGCAAGCACGCACCCTACATCCCGCCCGTAGGGTGCGTGCTTGCACGCACCCTACATCCCGCCCGTAGGGTGCGTGCTTGCACGCACCGCTAGGATCAGAATTCCCGCGCCGGGATCACCTGCAAAAGCGGCAGCAAGGACGCCATGTCCGGCCCATTCGTCCGCCCCGTCACCGCCTTGCGCAGCGGCATGAAGAGCCCTTTGCCCTTGCGGCCCGTCGCCTCCTTCACGGCGGCGGTCCACTGGCCCCAAGTCTCGCCATCGACTTCAGCGGGCAGCATCGCCATCGCTTCGCGGATGAAGGCCTCGTCCTCCGCCTCTACCAGCGGCTCCGCCCCGTCGCGCATCAGGGCCCACCACCCGTCGACCTCGTCCAGAACGGAGATATTGTCGCGCACCACGGCCCAGAAGGCCTCGGCCCTGTCATCGGGCACACCGGCGGCGGCGATCCGGTCCTTCACCGCGTCAAAGGGCGTCGCCTGCAGCACATGCGCCGTCAGCGGCAGCAGGTCGTTTTCGTCGAACTTCGTCGGGGCCGAACCGAAGGTGGTCAGATCGAACCCCTCGACCAACTCGTCGATGGACGACCGCAGCTCCACCGGCTGCGACGACCCGAGCCGCGCCATCAGCGACAGCAGCGCCATCGGGGCGATCCCCCGCGCGCGCAGGTCACGGATCGACAGGGTGCCCAGACGTTTCGACAGCGCCTCGCCCTGCGGGCCGGTCAGCAGCGAGTGATGCGCGAAGTCGGGCGCGGTGCCGCCAAGGGCCGCGATCATCTGGATCTGCGTCGCCGTATTGGTCACATGGTCCGAGCCGCGCACGACATGGGTCACGCCCATATCCGTATCATCCACGACAGAGGCCAGCGTATAGAGCACCTGACCATCTGCCCGGATCAGCACCGGGTCAGACACCGAGGCCGCGTCGATCGACAGATCGCCGAGGATGCCGTCGGTCCATTCGATCCGCTCCTGATCCAGCTTGAACCGCCAGACGCCATCGCCCCGCTCAGCGCGCAATTTGGCCTTTTCGTCCTCCGACAGCGCCAGCGCGGCGCGGTCATAGACCGGCGGCTTGCCCATGTTCAGCTGTTTCTTCCGTTTCAGGTCCAGCTCGGTCGGCGTCTCGAAGGCCTCGTAGAAGCGGCCCATCTCTCGATACTTGTCTGCGGCTTCGGCATAGCGGTCCAGCCGTTCCGACTGCCGCTCCACCCGGTCCCAGTGCAGGCCCAGCCACTCCAGATCCTGCTTGATCGCGTCGACATATTCCTCCTTCGATCGCTCCGGATCGGTGTCGTCGATCCGCAGGATGAAAGTGCCACCCTGCTTGCGGGCGATCAGGAAGTTGAAGAGCGCGGTGCGCAGATTGCCGACGTGGATAAAGCCGGTCGGCGAGGGGGCGAAACGGGTGACGGTCATGCTGGGCTCCTGAGTGCCCGGGGGCTTTGTCACAAACCGGCGGAAATGTCCATCTTGCGGGGGCTATTGCGCCCGCACCGGCCAGATTTTTGCCAGATCGTCGATCCCGGTGCCGATCAGCTCGGCCAGCACCCCCTTGTCCACCGCATCGAGCCGGGTGATGTAGAGACAGGATTTCCCCATCTTGTGCGGGCCGAGCCGGTCGAGGATCGCGCCGTAATTCTGGTAACCCGGCATGATATAGACGGACAAAGCCGCCTTGCGCGGGGAAAACCCCGTCGCCATCCAGGTGCCGGTCCGTCCGCTCTTGTACGTGTAGTCATAGACGCCATAGCCGACGATGCTGGGCCCCCACATCCGCGCCGGCCAGCCAGTGACCTGACCGAAAAGCTCCAGCAACTCCTGTCCCTGCGCCTGCCGTCGGGGCGGCTGCACCCCGGACAGAAAGGCCTCGGGCGTGACATCGGTCGGTTGTGTCTTCTGGTCGGACATGGGGCACCTCGCGGCACGACCCTAGGGGCCGAACCCGCCCTCCGTCCAGTCTCAGCGCCGTCGGAAAGTCAGGTAATGCGGCACACGACCCTCGCGTAGCGCCTTCTGCTCGTAGCGGGTGGAGATCCAGTCGTCCCAGGGTTCGCGCCAGTCCGCGGGCCCTTCGGCCAGCCACTCGAACCCGTGGCGCGGCACCTGTTCCAGCGTCTGGCGGACGTAATCGGGGATATCGGTCGCCACGCGAAAGATCGACCCGGGCTTCAGCTTGGCCGCCAGCGGCTCCAGATGTTCCGGGGTGACAAAACGGCGGCGGTGGTGGCGCTTCTTCGGCCAGGGATCGGGGTACAGCAGAAAGGCCCGCGACAGCGACCCGTTCGGCAGCACGTCAAACAGATCGCGCGCATCCCCGGGATGCACCCGCAGGTTTTCGACACCGGCCTCGCGGATCTTACCCAACAGCATCGCCACGCCGTTGATATAGGGCTCGGCCCCGATGATCCCGACCTGCGGGTTCTGCGCGGCCTGGTGCACCAGATGCTCGCCGCCGCCAAAGCCGACCTCCAGCCAGACATCCCGCTCGCCGAAGAGCGCCTCCAGGTCCAGCGGGTTTCGGTCGGGGTTCACGTCCCAGCCAACCGGGCCAGGGGACAGCGCGTCGAGGTCCTCGTCGAGGTAGGCCTCCTGCGACTTGCGCAGGCCCTTGCCCTTGAACCGGCCGTAGAAGTTGCGCCAGGGGGCGCCGGAGGGGTGCTGAGTGCTCATCCCGTCCCCATAGCTCCGGCGCGGGGCCGGATCAACCGCGGCTCGACGGGTGCGGGCCGACACCGCCGCGGGCACCATCTTACGCCAGCCTGAGGGGTGACCAGTTGAGACGAGGCGGGCGTCTCTGCGCATCTGCGCACAAGGGCTGTCGAATTTATTGGAATATCGGCGATCACGCGCAACTGGCATACACCCGCCATACCCGCAAGGGCAGTGAAACCCAAGGAACCTACCATGTCTCAAATGCTCAACTATGCCGCGCCGCTTGGCCGTCTTCTTCTTTCCTTCATGTTCATCCTCTCCGGTCTGCAAAAGATCTCCGGCTATTCCGGGACCCAGGGCTACATGGAGATGATGGGCGTCCCCGGCGCACTTCTGCCGATCGTCATCCTGGTCGAGGTCGTCGGCGGCATCGCCCTGCTCATCGGCTGGCAGGCCCGCCCCGCGGCCTTCCTCCTGGCGGGCTTCTCGCTCGTCTCCGGCCTGCTGTTCCACCTCGTGCCCTCCTTCGGCATGGAAGGAATGGCCGCACAGGGCGAAGTGATTAGCTTCATGAAGAACGTCACCATCGCGGGCGGCATGCTGATGGTCGTCGCCTTCGGCCCCGGCGCCCTGTCCGTCGACAAGCGCGGTGCCGCTGTCCCGGCGGAATAGCACCCGCACTTTCTACATCCGAAGGCCCTGCGCCCTCGCTCGCTCCGTCCCGCCCTGAGGCGGGGCGGACGTGTGTCTCTGCGCTCCGAAATAGCACGCCTCCTGACACCACGCTGTCAACAGCCTGCTCGCCACAGACTTGATCTCGACTGTGCTTCGACTGACCATTCCGCAATCACGGAGCAGGCGGAGAACAGGGTATGAAGCTGACAGGGAAAACGGCGCTGGTCACCGGCGGTACGCGCGGAAATGGCGAAGCGATCGCGGCGCATCTGTTCAACCTCGGCGCCAACGTGGCCCTGTGCAGCAGGGACGAAGACGACGCCCGGACCACCGCAGACCGGTTGGACCCGACAGGGGCGCGGTCTTTCGGCATGGCCTGTGATGTGACTGACGAAGATGCCGTGATGTGGATGGTCAAGGCGGTCTGCGACCGCTTTGGCGGCCTGCATCTTGCGGTCAACAATGCGGGCGGGCCTGCGGAAGGCCCGATCCCGCTGACAGATAAATCAGCCGATACATGGAGTGCGGTGATTGCGACAAACCTGACCGGCTGTTTCCTCTGCCTCAAGCACGAGATACCCGCCATCGAGGCGAGCGGGGGCGGGGCGATCGTCAACATGGCCGCGGCAAACGGGTTGGTCGGCTTTGGAGGCATGGCGGATTACACGGCCGCGAAACACGGGGTGATCGGGCTGACCCGCGAAGCTGCGTTGGACTGCGCCAAGAGAGGTATCCGGGTGAACGCCGTCGCGCCCGGCTTCGTGGATACACCCGCAATGAAGGCCATGCCCGAAGAAGAGCACGCTGCCCTGGCCGCCATGCACCCCCTCGGACGGATGGCGCGCAGGCAGGAAGTCGCGGCCCTTGTGGCCTTTCTCCTGTCCGAGGATGCGGGGTTTGCGACCGGCGGGGTTTATCCACTCGATGGCGGGTACACGGCTCGATAAGCCAGCCGTGGTGCTGCCTCTCCGGCGGAGTGAGAAACATGCCCCTGCCCCCGCGCCGGGGCCTCGCTCGTGCTGACGTCATGATACTGAACGGCCCCGGCACGAGGCCGGGGCGTGGGTGGTGCCTGGACCTGGCCGCGGCAGTATCGGGTCGCAAACAAGAAGGCCCCGGCGCAAGGCCGGGGCACATCCGTTTCACTGTCCGGTCGCGCTCAGACCGCTTTTTTCAGCGCCTCGACCAGATCCGTCTTCTCCCAGGAGAACCCGCCGTCTGCCTCCGGCTTGCGGCCGAAATGCCCGTAGGCCGCGGTGCGCTGGTAGATCGGTTTGTTCAGCTCCAGATGCTCGCGAATGCCGCGGGGGGTCAGGTCCATTACCTGCGCCACGGCGCGTTCAATCTCGGCCTCGTCGACCTGGCCGGTGCCGTAGGTGTCGGCGTAGATCGACAGCGGCCGGGAAATCCCGATCGCATAGGACAGCTGGATGGTGCACTTCTCGGCCATGCCCGCCGCAACGACGTTCTTCGCCAGATAGCGCGCCGCATAGGCGGCAGAGCGGTCGACCTTGGTCGGATCCTTGCCCGAAAACGCGCCGCCACCGTGCGGCGCCGCGCCGCCGTAGGTATCCACGATGATCTTGCGCCCGGTCAGACCCGCGTCGCCATCGGGACCGCCGATGACGAACTTGCCGGTCGGGTTGATCCAGTATTCGGTATTGGCGGTCAGCCACTCGGTCGGGATGACCTCGCGGATGTAGGGCATGACGATTTCGCGGATATCCTCCGAGGTCTGGTTCGCGTCATTGTGCTGGGTCGAAAGAACCAGCTGCGTGACCTCCACCGGGCGACCGTCTTCATACCGCAAGGAGACCTGGGATTTCGCATCCGGCCCCAGGGTCGGTTCGGTTCCATCCTTGCGCACCTCGGCCAGACGGCGGAGGATCCGGTGCGCGAACTGGATCGGCGCGGGCATCAGATCATCGGTCTCGGTCGTGGCATAGCCGAACATGATGCCCTGATCGCCGGCGCCTTCGTCCTTGTTGTCGCCGGCATCGACGCCCTGGGCGATATGGGCGGATTGCTCGTGCAGCAGGTTGGTCACCTCCACCGTCTCGTGGTGGAACTTGTCCTGCTCGTAGCCGATGTCCTTGATGCAGGCGCGGGCGATCTGGTCGATCCGGCCCATGTAATCCTGCAGCTTTTCCTGATCCGCGAGGCCCACTTCGCCACCGATCACGACGCGGTTGGTGGTGGCAAAGGTTTCACAGGCGACGCGCGCCTGCGGCTCTTCCGACAGAAGCGCATCGAGGACGGCATCGGAAATCCGGTCACAAACCTTGTCCGGATGCCCCTCGGAAACGGATTCCGAGGTGAAGATATAGTTCTTGCGGGTCATGAAAAGTGCTCCGATAGGTGTTAGACCGCTCCGTCAGGAAGCCGTTGGAGCAGCAGTCCTATCGCATTAGACCCCGCCGCCGGGGGCGTCAACGCCCTTATCGGTAGGATTTTTCCGGCTGCGGAGGGCCAGCACCACCAGCCCCAGCATCATCAGCAACGCCCAGGGCCAGTCGCCACTGCGGGAGTAAAGCGTCGGACCAAGGGGCGGGGGCAGGGGCACATCCCGGATCCCTGCCGTGCCAAGCGGCATCTCGCCGCTGAGCCGCCCGGCCGGGTCGATCACGGCCGACACGCCCGTATTGGCCACCCGCACCATCGGCAGCCCCTGTTCCACCGATCGCAAGCGCGCCTGCGCCAGATGCTGATAGGGGCCGGAGACCGTGCCGAACCAGGCGTCATTGGTGATCAGCAGCAGCACCTCCGGCCGCGCCGGGCTGGCCGCGATATCGCCGGGAAAGATCCCCTCGTAGCAGATCAGCGGCAGGGTCGGCCCGATCCCCGGCAGATCAATCAGCCGCGCACCCGGCCCGGGGGAAAACCCGCCGCCGTCGCGCTGCGCCAGCCCGCGCAGCCCGAACCGGCCCAGGAGATCGCCTAAGGGGATGTATTCGCCAAAGGGAACCAGGTGGTGCTTGTCATAGACCTCCGCGACCTCGCCACCGGGCGAAAGCAGCACCAGTGCGTTATAGATCCGCTGCCCCTCGACACGGTTGATGCCGAAGACCAGGGGCCTCTGCCCCGCAGCCTCCGACAAGACGGGCAGCAGATGCGGCACCTCCTCCAGCCAGGCGGGCACGGCGGTTTCGGGCCAGACCACGAGGTCCGGTTCCCCCGGTTCCGCGCTCAGCGCCAGCAGCCGGTCGAAATGCTGCGGCGCCTTGACCGGGTCCCATTTCTCCGCCTGCGGGATGTTCGGCTGCACCAGCCGGACAATCGGCCTGCCCTGTGTCTCTCCCGGCGGCGGCATAAGGGCCGCGCCAAGGGCAAATGGCAGTGCTGCCGCCGCACCCCAGATCACCAGCCCGGGCCAGGGACGGGCGAGCGCGAAGAAGAGCGACAGGGCCAGCCCCACCACCACCAGCGACAGCAGCATCGCCCCGCCCAATTGTGCGAGTTGCAGCGCCGGAGAGGCGATCAGCACATGACCGGGCAGGGCCCAGGGAAAGCCCGTGAAGACCAGCCCGCGCGCCCATCCCGCGAGCACAAGCGCCAGCCCGGTCGCCACCGCCAGCCCGGCGCCATGGCCCCGGCTGATCCGCCGCACCGCCCCGCCTGCCAGACCCCAGAAGAGCGCCAGCCCCCCGGCCATAAAGACCAGAGCGAAGGGGGCCATCCACCCATGCACCTCGATGTCCACCAGAAAAGGTTCGATGATCCAGCTGAGCGCGACGCCGAAATAGCCGGTGCCCGCGGCCCACCATACCTTCGCCACTTCGCGCGACCGCACCAGCGGGCGTGACAGGGCAAAGACCAGGGCCAGGCCGAATATCGTCAGGGGCCAGAGGCTCCAGGGGGCGTGGCCGAATGCGGCACCGCCCCCGGCGACAAAGGCCCAGAGCAGCCGCCGCCGTGGCGTCAGACGATCCAGCCGGGCCAGGTGCGCGCCGACCGACGGCCGGTCGCTCATTGGGCGGCCATCTCCGCAGGGGTCTCTTCGGGGTCGCTCAGGGCCGGGGCGCCCTCGGGGCGCAGCCGCACCCGCAGCCGCTTGATCCGGCGGGGGTCCGCATCGACCACCTCGAACTCATGGCCGGCGGGGTGGGGCACGACCTCCCCCCGCGCGGGCACACGGCCCGACAGCATGAAGACCAGCCCACCAAGCGTGTCGATCTCTTCTTCGTCGACGCTGTCGTCTGCCGTCAGGTCGACGCCCGTCTCATTGCCGAATTCTGCCAGCGGGGTCTTGGCCAGGGCGAGATAGCTGTCGTCGGCCTCCCGCGTCCAGAGCTTGCCCTCCTCGACATCATGCTCGTCCTCGATCTGGCCGATCACCTGTTCGATCAGGTCCTCGATCGTCACCAGCCCGTCCACGCCGCCGTATTCGTCGATCACCAGCGCCATGTGCCGCCGTTCGGTCTGCATCTTCTGCAGCAGCACGCCAATCGGCATCGAGGGCGGGACGAACAGCAGCGGCCGCAGCATCGCCTTCATCGAAAAGCGCGTCTGCTTGCCGTTGAACCCGTGGCGCAGAGCAAAGTCCTTGAGGTGCACCAGCCCGACCGGCGTATCCAGCGTGTCCTGGAACACCGGCAGGCGCGTCATGCCGCTGTCGCGAAAGACCTTCACCAGATCCTCGCGCGTGATCGTCACCGGCACGGCAACGATTTCAGCCTTGGGAATCGCAACATCCTCAACCCGCATCCGGCGCAGGTTGATCATGCCATGGGTCTGCCGCTGTGGCGTGCCCTCGGCCCTCGGAGGTTGCGGAGTGGAAACTTGCGGGGTCGGTCCCCCACCAAACAGACGCGCCCAGAAACCCCGCCTCGGGGCACTCTCTGCGTCCTTGGATGTCGTCTTGCCCTCAGGCAGCGCGCCCTGCGCTGCGTTAGAAGACCCGTCGGTTTTGTCGCCCATCTATCCTTACCATAATGCGCCTGTCCGATCCGCTAGCCGAATCGGTCCGGTGCCGGGGAACACCCCCTATCATGCCCCATATGGGTCCGGCAGACCCATTTTGCCAAGTATTTCCGTCTCCAATCCCTCCATCAGGGCCGCATCCGGGTCATTTTCGTGATCATAGCCGAGAAGATGCAACACTGCGTGAACGATCAGATGCGTCACATAGTCCGCCAGCGGTTTGCCGCCTTCCGCGGCCTCACGCGCGCAGGTGTCATAGGCGATGGCGATATCCCCCAGCTCCGGATCGAAGCCAGGCTCGGGCAGATCGGGCCGCGCGCCGGGTGTCTCCGCCCCCCGTTCCTCGGACGGCCAGGACAGCACATTGGTCGGCACCGGTTTGCCGCGAAACTCCGCGTTCAGCGTGGCAATCCGCGCGTCGTCGCAGGCCAGAAGGGACACTTCCCATTCCTCCGCATCCAGCCCAAGATGGGACAGCGCTGCCGCAGTGGCGGCCTCGGCAAGCGGCTCCAGCCCCGCTGACTGCCAGCGGTCGTCCTCATAGATGATGTCCACGCTCATCCAGTCCAGCTAATGCCTGCGCGCCCGCCCGGCAAGATGACAGAAACTTAGGGATAGGCCTAAGTTTTCACTTGCGCCGACTCCACATCCGTGAATAGTTAGGGTCATGGCTAAGTATGATCTCTCCCTCGATACCGTTTTCACCGCCCTCGGCGATCCGACCCGGCGCGCGATCCTTGAACGGCTCTCACGTGGGCCCGCCTCGGTCTCCGAGCTTGCGGCGCCCTTCGACATGGCCATGCCCTCCTTCATGGGCCACCTGAAGAAACTGGAGGCGGCGGGGATGATCTCCTCCGAAAAGGATGGGCGTGTCCGCACCTGCGCCCTGGTGCCCGGTGCCTTTGCCCCGGCAAAGGACTGGCTGACCGCGCAGCGTGACCTGTGGGAGGCCCGCCTCGATCGTTTCGACGCCTTTGTTACCCAACTTGCCAAGGATCAGACCGAATGACCCTGTCACCGAACCCCGACACCGACCTCGCCTTCACCCGGACCCTCAACGCCCCGCGCGATCTAGTCTGGGCCTGCTGGACCGACCCGGCGCTGCTGCCCAAATGGTTCATGCCCGCCCCCCACACGGTCGAAGAGGCCGAGATCGACCTGCGCCCCGGCGGCATCTTCCGCACGAAGATGAATGTGGACGGCAACATCATGGACAGCCCCGGCGTCATTCTGGAGGCCGACCCAACCCGCCGCCTGGTCTTCACCGATGCCTATTCCCCCGGCTGGATCATGAATCCCAGCCCCTTCATGACTGCAATCCTGACATTCTCGGACGCCGAAGGCGGGGGCACGACCTATGACGTGCTGGTCCGTCATGCCTCGACCGAGGCGCGGGACAATCACGAGAAGATGGGCTTCTTCGAGGGCTGGGGCACCGTGGCCGATCAGCTCGGCGTCGCCGCCTCCGCCATGGCCGGCCCTGCGCCTGACCGTGAACTCCTGCTGACCCGCCGGATAGACGCGCCTGTGGCCCTCGCCTGGAAGGCCTGGACCGATCCCGAATTGCTGCCGAAATGGTGGGGGCCGGAGGGGTATCACTGCGAGACCGAGAGCATCGACCTGCGTCCTGGCGGCCACTGGCGGTTCACCATGATCGGCGAGGGGCAACGCCATCCCAACCTGCACGACTTCGGCGAGATGGAGAAGGAGCGCCGCCTGACCTACCGACTGAGCGGCTTCGACGACATGCGGCATCATGCGGACGTGGTGGTGGAGTTCACGGAGGAGGCGGGGGGCACCCGCGTGACCATGCGCATGACCCTGGCCGACATGGCAGCTGCGGAGGCCATGCAATTCGGGGCGCTGGAGAAGGGCTACGAGACGCTGGCCAAACTCGAACAGGCGGCGCGCAGGCTGTGATGGAGGGGTGGCGCCCCTTCGTCAGGGCACGTTCTTGTCAGGATCATCCAGAACGCCGAACTTCGAGGAGGGGGAGCCGCTTTCCGCCTGCCCGTAATACCCTTCGGCCGCAAGACCGCGCCGCAGTAGTTCGCGGACCGCTGCGGACCGACTGGGCATATGCAACTTGAACCGCCAGTCATCCACCGCGCGCAGTTCATCATCCGTCAACATGATCTGGAGCCGTTCAAGCCTTTTTGATGGGTCCTGTTTCATCTCGATGATCCGTCTCGATCTGTAGCGTTCTATCTGTGTTTGGCGTTTCTTTTTGCAATAACCGTCAGTTGACCCATATGTATTATGAGCAAAATAAGTAAAGTGACAATCTCTAGTATAGGGTGCAAAATTACAAACTAAGTATCTGAAAAACATTGAAAAAACTAGTTAACGCGCCTATGTCCGGTGCATGGAAAGAATCATCGGACAATTGAAATCAAACGGCGCGCTCGCCTCTGAGGCGAAGGATGTGCTGATCGTCAGCGACGACCCGCTGCTGTCACTTGATCTCGAGATGAGCTTGAATGCGCAGGGATATTCGACGCAATTCACTGGCTATTCGGGGGTGTCCTCGGCGATCCAGGCCGGTCATGGGCGATTTTCAGGCGTGATTCTCGACATTCACAAGCCGGAAGCGGTCTGCGAACATCTGGCCAGCGGACTGAAGGTGGCGCAGTTGCCGATCATCGTCCTGTCCACCTTCGATCGGGATACAGTCCCATGGCTGCCCTGCGGCACCGCCTGGTACATGAAACCGCTGAACGTCGACGATCTGGACACAGGCGCGTTCAGACCGGCGAAAAAGGACGAGGCGTCCGAGGCCTGATTGGCCTCGCGCCTCACCCCCGTTTCTCAACTCTTACCCTCTGCCGCCTCGTAGGCCTCGATGATCCTGGCGACCAGCGGATGCCGCACCACGTCCTTGGCGGTAAAGTAGTTAAAGCTGATCTTGTCGATCCCCTTCAGCAAACCCTCCGCATCCTTCAGCCCCGACGGCATCCCGCGCGGCAGGTCCACCTGGCTGCGGTCGCCGGTGATCACCATGCGCGACCCTTCGCCCAGGCGGGTCAGGAACATCTTCATCTGCATGGTCGTGGCGTTCTGCGCCTCGTCCAGCACGACAAAGGCGTTTGACAGCGTCCGTCCCCGCATGAAGGCCAGCGGCGCGATCTCGATCACCTTTTCCTCCATCATCTTGGCGAGTTGCTTGCCGGGAAGGAAATCGTTCAGCGCGTCATAGAGCGGCTGCATGTAGGGATCGACCTTGTCCTTCATGTCGCCGGGCAGATAACCCAGCTTCTCGCCCGCCTCCACGGCCGGACGCGACAGGATGATCTTGTCTACCAGCCCGTCGATGAACATCGACACGCCAACCGCCACGGCGAGATAGGTCTTGCCGGTGCCCGCAGGCCCGATGCCAAACGCCATCTCGTGCTGGAACAGGTTCTGGACATAGGCCTTTTGCGCCTCCGTCCGCGGCTCCACCACCTTCTTGCGGGTCTTGATCTCCACCGGGCCGCCCTTGAACATCTCGATCTGCTTGCCGTCCCGGCTCTTGCCCCGGTCAAGGTTTGCATCGGGCATCCGCAGCTCGCGGTCGATATCGCCGGGGCCGACGGGCCGTCCGGCCTCCAGCCGCGCATACAGCTTGCGCAGGACCTGCACCGCTTCCTCCGCCGCGGGTTTTTCGCCCATGGCCACCAGGTGGTTTCCACGGCGCAGGATTTGAACGGACAGCTTCTGTTCGATCTCGGCCAGGTTGCGATCGAACTCACCACACAGTTCGATCAGCAGGAAGTTGTCGGGGAATTCGACAGCGACCTCGGCCAGGGTGTCGGCGTTGGTCTCGCGGGGGGGCAGCAATGTGGCAGCCAAGCAGATCTCCTAATGTTGGTATCCATAGGGTAGGGCAGTCCGGGCCGGGCCGGAAATCAAAAATGCCGCAGGCGTGAACCTGCGGCATCTCTTTGCTTGATATGCGGGTCCGATGTGCATCCCGGTCCGCCGCTTATCCCGAGACTGTCGCGGTGCGCGGGTCACCGATTTGCCCGCCGCGTTTGAACCCGCCCGTCGCCGTGTTCGGCGGCGCGGTGCCGGAACAGACCGGTTTGCCGTAGGGATCGAGGCGCGTGGACAGGTAGCCTTCGGCGCCATCGTCGATGATCCAGTGGTCACAGCCATTCGGGTCGATCCAGATCCCCGCCTGCAGCTGGCTCAGGTGCTTGCGGCCGAAGCCACGGTCCACACCCTTGAAATCCGGTGTCGGGCTGGGGTGGCCACAGGCGGCAACGCCCCCGATCATGGCGCATCCGAGAATGAGCTTCTTGAGTGTCATGACAGTCCTTCCGCTCATTGAATGCAGATGATTTCGACGCGGCGGTTCTGGGCCATGCCCGCAGCGGAATTGTTCGCCGCGACCGGCATCCGTTCGCCATATCCGCGCACGTCCACGATATTGGCCCCGACAGCGGCGCCGACCTTGGCCACGGAATTGGCGCGGTTGTAGGACAGGCGCATGTTGTATTCGTCCGAGGCGCGGCTGTCGGTGTGACCCGCGATAATGAAGGCCGTCGCGGTGGATTTCTGGAAGAACTCCGCCAGACGCTTCTGGTTGCTGGGGCTGATGTAGTATTTGTCCGTCGCGAAGAACTGGTCCGTCTGCATCACGCCGCAAACGTTCTTGCGGTGGCAGACCGGCAGGCCCTGACGCGTCAGATGCGGGCTCATGTAGCCTTCCAAGCCGTCATCCATGGCCCAGTGTTCGCAGCCATCTGGATCGACCCAGATCGTCGGGACGTATCTTTCGTTGTAGCCCTTGCCCTGTGCCAGGGCCGGACCGGCGGAAACCGTCACGACGCAGAGGGCGGCTGCAAACAGCCCCTTCAGCATCGTTCCGGCTGATCTGATATCCAGCTTCACCACTTATTTCCCTCTGCATCCCCCAAGGGTCCCCCGGATTGGCAGCAGGTGAGACCCAAGCATTTTATCTGCCCACACTTTAGCGGTTTGCGGGCACTTGTGAAGATTCAATCCGAGGAAATGATACCGAAATATAGCTATTCCGGCGACGGGCAGCACGAATTATAGCGGTCGTGCCCCGGTTGTTGGCGCTGTCGTCGGCTACGGGTGCACCCTGCAGCGGTGCCGGGAATCACCCCGGGTCAAGCTCGCGTCAGAGCAGCTCGCCGCCCAGGGAATTCGGCCCGCTTTCGACGATCCGGACGCGCGCCAGCGACCCGGGGGCCAGATCGCACTGGATATGCACCGCATGCAGATGGTCGGACTTGCCGACCATCTGCCCCGGCATCCGCCCCGGCCGTTCGATCAGCACGCCGACCTCGCGGCCGACCATGGCATCCTGCACCGCGCGTTGCTGGCGGGTGATCAGTGCCTGCAGCTCCTGCAGCCGGTCGGATTTCACATCCTCCGGCACCTGCGACCGTTCCGCCGCGGGCGTGCCGGGTCGGGTCGAATACTTGAACGAAAAGGCCTGACCGTAATTCACCTCTTCGATCAGCCGCATCGTGTCGCGGAAATCCTCGTCCGTCTCCTCCGGGAAGCCGACGATGAAGTCGCCGGAGATCAGGATATCGGGCCGCGCCGTTCGGATCCGCTCGATCAGGCGCAGGTAACTGTCGCGATCATGGCTGCGGTTCATCCGCTTGAGGATCTTGTCCGACCCCGACTGCACCGGCAGATGCAGATAGGGCATCAGTTTCTCGCAATCGCCATGCGCCGCGATCAGATCGTCGTCCATGTCGTTGGGATGCGACGTGGTGAACCGGATGCGCGCCAGATCGTCGATCTCCGCCAACTCCCGGATCAGCCGGGCCAGCGACCAGTCCCCGCCATCCGGCCCTGCGCCGTGGTAGGCGTTGACGTTCTGGCCCAGCAAGGTGATCTCCCGCACCCCGCGGTCCACCAGATCGCGTGCCTCGGCCAGCACCCGCTCCACCGGGCGCGATACCTCCGCCCCCCGGGTATAGGGCACGACGCAGAAGGCGCAGAACTTGTCGCAGCCCTCCTGAACGGTCAGGAACGCGGTCGGCCCGCGTTTTGCCTTGGGGCGGCTTTTCAACTTCTCGAACTTGTCTTCCTCGGGGAAGTCGGTGTCGATCACCTTCTCCGCGCCCGCCTTGGCCTCCATCTCCGGCAGGCGATGGTAGCTCTGCGGGCCGACAACCAGATCGACCATGGGCTGGCGGCGCATGATCTCCTCGCCCTCGGCCTGCGCGACACAGCCCGCCACGCCGATCTTCAAGTCCGGCTTTTCCGACTTCAGCCCCTTGAACCGGCCCAGTTCCGAATAGACCTTCTCCGCTGCCTTTTCCCGGATGTGACAGGTATTCAGCAGGATCATGTCCGCCTCGTCCGGCGAGCCGACCTCGACATAGCCATTGCCGCCCAGGGCCTCGGCCATGCGTTCGCTGTCATAGACGTTCATCTGGCAGCCGTAGGTCTTGATGAAAAGCTTCTTGGGCTGGGTCATCGCGGATCTCGAATAGGGCAGGGGATCAGGGCGTCTGACTAGCCCAAACCACCGGGTCTTGCAATGCGGGCCAAAAGGCTGGACCTTCGGGCCACAGGCACAATGCAGATCGGACGGGACAGGGGATGCAGTTCAATAGCCTCGACGCGTTTCTGAACGCCCGGCCGCCAGAGTTCACCAAGGGCCCCTCGGCGATGATCTTTGCCGAGGACGAGGTGGAGATCGACAGCACCCTGCGCCACCACCACAAGGCCGGGTTCAAATCCGTCATCCTGCTGGCCCCGCCGAGTTTTCGCATCGCCCGCGACGTCCAGCCCTGGACCACCCGCGTGGACTACGACCTCAACCGCGGCGACCGGATCGAAGAGGCGGTGACCCGCGCCGCCAATATCGCCGTCGGCGCCTGGCTCTACTACTGCTACAACGCCGAATACCTGCTGCATCCCTTCTGCGAACACCGCACGGTTGGCGAAATGCTGACCTTCCACGGCGAAGAGCGGCGCGACGCCATGCTGACCTATGTCGTCGACCTCTACGCCGGCGATCTCGACCAAGCGCCGAATGCGGTGGCACTGGACGACGCCTGGCTGGACAAGTCCGGCTACTACGCGCTCGCCCGCAAGGACCCGGGCAACCACGGGTACCCCAAGGAACGGCAGCTGGATTTCTACGGCGGGCTGAAATGGCGGTTCGAGGAACACGTGCCCCCGGATCGCCGCCGCATCGACCGGATTTCCCTCTTCCGCGCCCGTCAGGGGCTGCGGATGAACCCGGATTTCACCTTCAACGACGAAGAGTACAACACCTACGCCTGCAAATGGCACAACAACCTGACGGCGACGGTCTGCTCCTTCCGGGCGGCCAAGGCGCTGAAGCGGAACCCGGGATCAACCTACGAGATCGACACCTTCCGCTGGCACAACTCCGCCCCCTTCGACTGGACCTCCAGTCAGTTGCTGAAGCTGGGGCTGATGGAGCCGGGGCAGTGGTTTTGAGGATGGGTTGGTTGGTGGTGTGGTGAGGCGGGCTGTCGGCGGGGTTTAAGCTTGGGTCGGCCTGCAGCAGCCGGGATGTACATCCGTGCATTGCCTTGGAGCTTTGATCAAATGTCCCGCCCGGCGGCAACGCCGGGCTGCGCCGACCCGCCCCCCTGGGGCGGCGCAATTGCGCCACCCCGCGGGTCGGCGCAGCCCTCGATTATGAAGATCGACCTATAGGAACTAATTCAGATCTGCCTCGCCCCCTAACCCTCCGCCTCCACAATCCTCGCGCCCATCTTCGCCAGCGCCCGGTCGACAAAGCTCGTCTCCTCCTCCCGCAGCAACTGCGCGCGGGGGTAGAGCGGTTGGGCCCGGTCGTTCAGGATCGGCCCGTCCCATCCGGCGGTCGTGTCAAAGAAATGCTGCCCGCCCTCCGCGCCGAAGACCTGCAGATAGCCCTGCACCACCACGTCGAGATAACTCATCAGGATGGGCCGGTCCCCGTCGGCGGGGCCATGTTTGCCCTCCGGGATATGATAGACCGCGATCTCGCCCGCCTGCACGGCCTCATGGCTGATCCCGCGGTCCAGCGGCACCCGGTCATAGCCGGTCTCGCGCAGGTCCAGCGCCGCCCAGTCTGCCCCGGGCACGGCGGCGATCAGCCCGTCGATATAGCTGCCCTCGAAAGGCTCCGCCGTCAGGAACGCCATTTCCCGGAACGGCGTATGCCGCCAGACCCGCCGCCAGCCGTCCAGACGCGCCCGGTGATGGCGGTCATAAACATGGGTCGCGGTGTTCACGAGGCTGCCATATCCAAAGAAAAAAGGGTCGTGGGGCAATTCCGGCTCCTGTTTGATCCATGTCATATACGCGTTTTCCGCGATCCCTGATGATGCATGCAAGTCACATCTTAGGAAAGCCGCGGTCGACGGGCCCGGCAGCCCGGCCTGCCCGGCCGGAGCAAGGGGGGAGAACCACCATGCGAATGACCAAGCGTTCCAACATCTCGATGCGGGTTCTGATGCATTGCGGCGTGAACAGACACACCCTGGTCACGAAAGCGGAAATCGCCGAAGCCTGCAATACCTCCGAAAACCACCTCGCCCAGGTCATCAACCGCCTGGCCCAGCTTGGTTTCCTGCACACGCAGCGCGGCCGCAACGGGGGGATGCGGCTGTCCCGCGCGATGGAGGATATCCGCGTCGGGGAGGTCATGCGCGCCACCGAGGCCTCCGTGCCGATCACCGAATGCTTCGACGCTGAGGACAACACCTGCCCGCTGATCGACGCATGCCGCCTGCGCCATGTCATCGCCCGGGCGACGGAGGCCTTCTATGCCTCGATGGATGATGTGACCCTGGCCGATCTGGTCTGCGACAATAATCAGCTGGATGCGATCCTGACCCTGCCTGTCACCTGTCCGCAGCGCAGCCTGCACGCCTGACCCCTTGCGCGGGCCGCGCCGCCGCGCTAACCAGACCCCACGGACAGGGAGAACCGGTCATCCACCGGTGCCGAAGGAGCAACCGCCCCGGAAACTCTCAGGCCCAAGGGACCTGCCGTTGACGAACTCTGGAGAGTGGCGCGAAAGGCGCCCGCCGAAGGGATAGCGATCTCAGGCGCAAGGACAGAGGGGGCATCGTGGCGCGTGACGCGCCTCGCGATGCCCGGCGCTCTCCGGGTCGGGAAGGACCGGGATGAACGACCTGCACAGCCTGCCGCTGCATGATCTTCACGTGGAACTGGGCGCCAAGATGGTGCCCTTCGCCGGGTACGAGATGCCCGTGCAATATGCCGCCGGGGTGATGAAGGAACACCTCCACACCCGCGCCGCTGCCGGTCTTTTCGATGTCTCCCATATGGGCCAGGTGATCCTGCGCGGCGACGATGTGGCCCGCGCCTTCGAGGCGCTGGTGCCGGTCGATGTGCTGGGCCTCAAGGAAGGTCGCCAGCGCTACGGGGTCTTTACGAATGACGAGGGCGGCATCCTCGATGACCTGATGTTCGCCAACCGTGGCGACCACCTCTTTGTCGTTGTCAATGCCGCCTGCAAGACCGCGGACCTTGCCCATATGCGCGCCAACCTGACGGGCGTGGAGGTGGAAGAAATCACCGACCGCTGCCTGCTCGCCCTGCAGGGGCCGAAAGCCGAGGCCGTGCTGGCGACGCTTTCCCCCGAAGTCGCCGACATGAAATTCATGGACGTCCGCACCGTCACTCTCTGCGGGGCGGAATGCTGGGTCTCCCGTTCCGGCTACACCGGCGAGGATGGCTATGAAATCTCCGTCCCTGAAGGCGCCGCCGACACGCTCGCCCGCGCCCTGCTGGATCACGAGGACACCCTGCCGATCGGCCTCGGCGCGCGCGACAGCCTGCGGCTGGAAGCCGGGCTCTGCCTCTATGGCCACGACATCGACACCACGACCTCGCCGGTCGAGGCCGGGCTGCAATGGGCCATCCAGAAGGTCCGCCGCACCGGCGGTGACCGCGAAGGGGGCTTCCCTGGCGCCGACCGTATCCTGCGCGAACTGGCCGAGGGCGCGCCCCGCAAGCGTGTCGGCCTTGCGCCGCAGGGCCGCGCCCCGATGCGGGAGGGGGTCCCGCTATTCGCCTCCGACGAGGTGACCTACCAGATCGGCACCATCACCTCCGGCGCTTTCGGCCCGACCGTGCAGGCGCCTGTCTCCATGGGGTATGTCCCGATTGACATGGCCGCGCCTGGGACCATCATATCCGCCGAACTGCGCGGCAAACGCGCGCCCGTAGAGGTCGCCCCGCTGCCCTTCACCCCTGCCAATTTCAAACGCTGAGAGCTGACGAGGACCACATGAAATTCACCGAAGAACACGAATGGCTGCGCCCCGAAGGCGATGAGATCGTCGTCGGCATCACAGAACACGCCGCCGAACAACTGGGCGACATCGTCTTTGTCGAGCTGCCCGAGGCCGGGACCGAAGTGTCCAAGGACGACGAATGCGTGGTAATCGAGAGCGTCAAGGCTGCCTCCGACATCCTGGCCCCGCTGGATGGCGAGATCACCGAGGTGAACGAAGCCCTGGTGGACGACCCCGGCAAGATCAACGAGGACCCCATGGGTGACGCCTGGTTCTTCAAGATCAAGCCCGCCGATCCCTCGCAGATGGACGACTACCTCTCCGAGGCGGAATACAACGACCTGATCTCCTGAACGGGCGCCTGTCTCCGCTTCTGCCGCCCGGCCCCGCGTCATCCCCGTATCAACCCCGGGGAAGACGGGTCGACCACCGGGGCGGGACAGACAGGCCCTCGGGCCGCGCCCGAGTATGCCACCGCCCCGCCACCGCTCCGCCCCGATGCCTGACCGGAAGGACCCCACATGACCTTCACCCCGACCGACTACGACGCCTATGACTTCGCCAACCGCCGCCACATCGGCCCCTCTCCGGCCGAGATGGAGGAGATGCTGGCGACCATCGGCGTCACATCCCTCGATCAGCTGATCGACCAGACGGTCCCCAAGGCGATCCGCCAGGCCGAACCGCTGGATTTCGGGGCGCCCCTGTCGGAATCCGAACTGCTGCAGAAGATGCGGGAGACGGCGGAGAAGAACAAAGTCCTGACCAGCCTGATCGGGCAGGGCTACCACAATACGATCACACCCCCGGCGATCAAGCGGAACATCTTTGAAAACCCCGCCTGGTACACTGCCTACACCCCCTACCAGCCCGAGATCAGCCAGGGCCGTCTGGAGGCGCTGCTGAACTACCAGACGATGATCTGCGACCTTACCGGCCTCGACATCGCCAATGCCTCCCTGCTGGACGAGGCGACGGCGGCGGCCGAGGCGATGACCATGGCGCAGCGCTCGGCCAAGTCGAAATCCATGACCTTCTTCGTGGACGAGGCCTGCCATCCCCAGAACATCGACGTCATCCGCACCCGCGCCGAACCCCTCGGGATCGAGGTCGTGCTGGGCCGCCCGTCGGACCTGAAAGCGGATGAGGTCTTTGGCGCGATCTTCCAGTACCCCGGCACCAACGGCGTGCTGCGCGACTTCACCGAACAGATGGAGGCGCTGCACGCCAACAAGGCCGTCGGCATCGTCATCGCCGACCCCATGGCGCTCTGCCTGCTGAAGGAGCCGGGGGCCATGGGTGCCGACATCGCCGTCGGCTCGACACAGCGCTTCGGCGTGCCGCTTGGCTATGGTGGCCCCCACGCCGCCTACATGGCCTGCAAGGATGCGCTGAAACGGTCGATGCCCGGCCGGATCGTCGGCGTCTCCATCGACGCGCGCGGCAACCGCGCCTACCGCCTGTCGCTGCAGACCCGCGAACAGCACATCCGCCGCGAAAAGGCGACGTCGAACGTCTGCACCGCCCAGGCCCTGCTGGCGGTCATGGCCTCGATGTACGCGGTCTTTCACGGGCCTGCGGGCCTCAAGGCCATCGCCCAGGGCATCCACGCCCGCACCGTCACCATGGCCGAGGGGCTGCGCGACGCGGGCTTTGACGTTTTTCCGAAAAAGGTCTTCGACACGATCACAGTCGATGTCGGCCCGTTCCAGGGCGCGATCCTCAAGTCGGCGGTGGAGGAGGGGCTGAACCTGCGCAAGGTCGGCACCACCCGCATCGGCATCACGCTGGACGAAGTCACGACGCCCGAGACCATCGCCGCCGTCTGGCGGGCCTTCGGCATCAAGGACGCCGTGCCCGACAGCACCACCTTCGACCTGCCCGAAAAGCTGGTGCGCGACACCCCCTACCTCACCCACGAGATCTTCCACATGAACCGGGCGGAGACCGAGATGATGCGCTATATGCGCCGCCTCGCCGACCGCGATCTTGCGCTGGACCGGGCGATGATCCCGCTTGGCTCCTGCACGATGAAGCTGAACGCCGCGGCGGAGATGATCCCCGTCAGCTGGGACGAGATCAGCAGCCTGCATCCCTTCGTCCCCGCCGATCAGGCCCAGGGCTATGCGGAGATCATCACCGACCTCTCGGCCAAGCTCTGCGCCATCACCGGCTACAACGCCTTCTCGATGCAGCCGAACTCCGGCGCGCAGGGCGAATATGCGGGCCTCCTGACGATCCGGAACTACCATATCGCCAATGGCGAAGGGGACCGCGACGTCTGCCTCATCCCCATGTCCGCCCATGGCACCAACCCCGCCTCCGCTCAGATGGTCGGCTGGAAGGTCGTGCCGATCAAATCAGCGGCCAACGGCGACATCGACCTTCAGGATTTCGAGGCCAAGGCACAGGAGCACAGCGCGAAACTGGCGGCGGTGATGATCACCTATCCCTCCACCCACGGGGTGTTCGAGGAAACCGTGACCGAGGTCTGCAAGATCGCCCATCAGCACGGCGGGCAGGTCTATATCGACGGCGCCAACCTCAACGCCATGGTCGGCCTCTCGCGCCCCGGCGATCTGGGCGGCGATGTCAGCCACCTCAACCTGCACAAGACCTTCTGCATCCCGCATGGCGGCGGTGGCCCCGGTATGGGCCCGATCGGCGTGCAGGCGCATCTGGTGCCGCATCTGCCGGGCCACGTGGCGCATGGCACCGACCACGCGGTTTCGGCCGCACCCTTCGGCTCGCCCTCGATCCTGCCGATTTCCTGGGCCTACTGCCTGATGATGGGCGGCGAGGGGCTGACACAGGCGACCCGCGTGGCGATCCTGAACGCCAACTACATCGCCGCGCGGCTCAAGGACGCCTACCCGATCCTCTACAAGGGGCCCCTGGGCCATGTGGCGCATGAATGCATCCTCGACACCCGCCCCTTTGCCGAGGTCGGGGTGACCGTGGATGACATCGCCAAGCGCCTGATGGATTGCGGCTTCCACGCCCCCACGATGAGCTGGCCGATTGCCGGCACGCTGATGGTCGAACCGACGGAGAGCGAGACCAAGGCCGAGCTGGACCGTTTCTGCGACGCCATGCTCGCCATCCGCGAGGAGATCACGGATATCGAGGCGGGCAAGATCAGCCACGAGGCCTCGCCGCTGGCCCATGCGCCGCATACGGTCGAGGATCTGGTCGGCGACTGGGACCGCGCCTATTCCCGCGAAGAGGGCTGTTTCCCCCCGGGCGCCTTCCGGGTGGACAAATACTGGCCCCCGGTCAACAGGGTCGACAATGTCTGGGGCGACCGCAACCTGACCTGCACTTGTCCGCCGATGAGCGATTACGCGGAGGCGGCAGAGTAGGCGGGACGGGCTTGGTGTGATGGGTGCGGAGCACCCATCCTACGTTGCGGCGGGATAGAGGAACGGTGGTAACTGTCGCGCCCGGCGATACGACCGACGCCTGCACCGAGCCAAAGGCCCCCAGCCGTAGGATGGGTGCTCCGCACCCATCTACCCCCCGCTTATTCCTGCGCCCTGAGCACCCGTCCCGGCCGTGCCGACAGCGGCCGCCAGGCAAAGGCCAGCCCCGCCAGCAGGTTGGCCAGCAACCCGCCCAGCACCACCGCCAGGGCATTGCCCCAGATCACCGAAAACTCCGTCTCCAGCACGAAGAAACAGACCGCCCAGCCCCCGGCGATCCCCGCCGCCAGCGCCACGGTGCCCGCCCCCGCGCCCATGAGCGCCGAGCGCAGCGCAAGGCTCTGCAATATCCGCCGTCGCGAGGCACCGAGCGTCTTCAGCACCGCCGCCTCGTAGATCCGCTCCCGCTCACCCGAGAGCGCCGCGCCGATCAGCACGAGGAACCCGGTCAGCAAGGTTGCCGCCGCGCCCCAGGAGGTGGCCGAGGCAATCCCCGACAACAGCAGCGCGACCTGGTCGATCGCATCCCGCACCCGGATCGCCGTCACGTTCGGCGCGTCGCGTCCGATGTCGCGCAGGATGGCCGCCTCCGCCTCTTCCTCGGCATAGACCGTGGCGATGAAACTATGCGGGGCTCCGGCCAGCGCGGCCTCGTTCATCGCCAGGATGAACCCCATCCCGGCGGTGGAGAAATCGACCTCCCGGAAGGACGCGATCGTCCCGGTGATGTCGCGCCCCAGCACGTTGATCGTCATCGTGTCGCCAAGCGACAGCCCCATTTCCGCACCCTCTTCGGCGGCGAAGGAGATCAGCGGTTCGCCGGAATAATCCTCCGGCCACCACTCCCCGGCGGTGACCTTCGTCGTCTCCGGCATGGCGCCCGCATAGGTGATCCCCCGGTCGCCCCGGATGACCCAGTGCTCGCCCGCGACCTCCCTCGCCGGGCGGCCGTTTATCTGGGTGATGATCCCGCGCAGCATCGGGGCGTATTCGATCCGGCTGACGGCTGCGTCGCCCTCGACACGCTCCAGGAACCCGTCGATCTGGTCCTTCTGGATGTCGACGAAGAAAAACGACGGCGCCCGCTCCGGCAACTGCCGGGTGATCGCGCCGCGCAGGTTGCCGTCGATCTGCCCGACCGCCGCCAGCACCGACAGGCCGAGGCCAAGCGACAGCACCACCGGCAACACCTCGCTGCGCGGCCCGCCGATGGCCGACAGCGCCCACCTCAGCGCCGCCGCCCCGCGCGCTGCCCGCTGCCCGCGTCGTGCCAGGGCTCGCAATCCGACCCCCGCCAAGGCCAGCAGGACCAGCGCAAAGAGGATGCCGCCCGCCGTCCAGAGGGTCAGCGCCCAGGTCCCGCTGAACAGCGCCGCCACCGCCACCAGCAGCGCCAGCAGAGCGACAATCACCACCAGATAGGGCAAGGAGGGCAACACCCGCCCCGCCGACAGCGCATCACGGAAAAGCGTCGCGGCCCGGATCTCCCCCGTCCGCGCAAGCGGCCAGAGGGTGAAGATCAGCGCCGTCAGCACGCCATAGAGCGCCGCCTCCGCCAGCGTGCCGGGGAAGATGCCGAAGCGCGCGGGCACCGGCAGCTGCGCCGAGATCAGCGGGCCGAACGCCATGGGCACCAGTGCCCCCAGCATCAGCCCGATGGTGATGCCCAGCACGGCCAGAACCCCGATCTGGATGAAATAGGTCAGGAAGATCACCCGGCGTGTCGCCCCGAGAGTCCTGAGCGTCGCGATGACAGAGGTCTTGCGCGCCAGATAGGCCCGCACGGCTGCGGAAACGCCCACGCCGCCCACGGCCAGCCCCGACAGCCCCACGAGGATCAAAAAGGCGCCCAGACGGTCGACAAACCGCGCCACCCCCGGCGCGCCATTGCGGGCGTCCCGCCAGCGCAGCCCGCTGTCGGCAAACTGCGCCTCGGCCTCCGCCTTGACCTGATCCAGCGGCACATCCTCGGGCAGCAGCATCCGGTAATGGCTGTCGAACAGCGTGCCCGGTTGCAGCAGCTCTGACCCCTCCAGATCCGCGCGCTGCACGATGATCCGGGGCCCGAAGGCAAAGCCCGCCGTGGCGCTGTCCGGTTCGCGCTCCAGCACGGCGGCGAGGGTGTAGTCCTTGGCGCCCAGCTTGACCCGATCGCCCGGCTCCAGCCCCAGACGGTCGGTCAGCAGCGCCTCGGCCACCAGACAGGGCGCGGGCGTGCAGGCAAAGGCCTCCGAGAGCGTCATGCCCCCCGCCAGATCAACCGTGCCGACCAGCGGATAGGCCGCGTCGACCGCCTTGATCTGGGTGAGGGCGCGTTCGGTTACCCCGTCCCGCTCCACCACGGCCATCGACCGGAAATCGGCGATCTCCGACACCGCGAGGGCAGTGTCCTCCATCCAGGCGCGTTCGTCCTCATTGGCAAAGCGGTAGGTGAAGGAGACCTCCGCATCGCCGCCAAGCAGCGCGGTGCCTTCCTCCGCCAGCCCCGCCTCGATGGCCGACCGCACCGATCCGACCCCGGCAATCGCCGCCACGCCAAGCGCCAGACAGGCCAGCAGGATACGGAACCCCGCCAGACCGCCGCGCAGCTCCCGGGCGGCAAACCGGGCCGCCAGCCGTGCATCAGTTGACAGGCTCACGCTGCGGCCTCGTCCAGATCCAGCGACCCGTCGCGCAGCCGCACCACCCGGTCACACCGCGCCGCCAGGTCCGGCGCATGGGTCACCAGCACCAGCGTCGCCCCGTGCCGGTCACGCAGACCGAAGAGCAGATCCATGATCGCCTGACCGTTCGGCCCGTCCAGGTTGCCCGTCGGCTCATCCGCCAGCAGGATATCCGGCCTGGGCGCCGAGGCCCGGGCCAGCGCCACCCGCTGCTGTTCCCCGCCCGACATCTGCGCCGGGTAGTGATCCGCGCGGGAGGCCAGCCCGACGGCCTTCAGCTCCTCCGCCGCGCGGTCAAAGGCGTCCGCCACCCCGGCCAGCTCCAGCGGGGTCGCGACGTTTTCCAGCGCCGTCATCGTCGGAATAAGGTGGAAGGATTGGAACACCACCCCCATATGATCCCTGCGGAACCGGGCCAGCGCGTCTTCGTCCATCGTGGTCAGATCCTGACCCAAGGCGCTGATCCGGCCCCCCGTGGCGCGTTCCAGACCGCCCATGAGCATGAGGAGAGATGACTTGCCCGACCCCGAAGGCCCGATCAGCCCGAGCGTTTCGCCCCGTTTCACCTTCAGCGTGATGCCCCGCAGGATCTCCACCGGACCGGCATTGCCGTCCAGCGTCAGCCGCGTGTCGTCTAGGGTGAGGACGGGATCGGTCATGGGCAAACTCTCTGCATTGCGGCGTCTGGTGACATATGGGGGCCGCGCCCTCAGGGGCAAGGCGGTTTCGGTGATTGTTGCCGGTCTGGTTGCCCTGCCGGTGCAGGCGGAGACCACGATCCTCGCCTTCGGCGACAGCCTGACCCAGGGCTACGGCCTGCCCGCTGAGGAAGGCTTCGTGCCGCAACTGGAGGCGTGGCTGCGGGATCGTGGCCATGAGGTCACCCTGGTCAACGGCGGTGTCTCCGGCGACACCACCCGCGGCGGCCTGGCGCGCGTCGACTGGTCCCTGAGGCCCGAGATCGACGCGATGATCGTCGCCCTGGGCGGCAATGACGTGCTGCGCGGCCTCGACCCGGTGGAGAGCCGCCGCAACCTCGACGGCATTCTCGCCGCCGGTCAGGCCAAGGGGGTCGAGATGCTGGTGATCGGCCTCTCCGCCGCGCAGAATTACGGCGCCGACTACAAACAGGCCTTTGACGCCATGTACCCCGAGCTGGCGGAGAGCTATGGCGCGCTGTATGAGCCGAACTTCTTCGCGGGTCTGATGGGGGAGAACGGCGATCCGTCGGAATCCCTCAGGTTCATGCAGCCCGACGGGATCCACCCCGCCGCGGAGGGCGTCGCGCGCATCGTCGAGCAGGTTGGCCCGAGGGTCGAGGAACTGATCGAGCGGGTCGGGGATTAGGGCCGGTGGCGGGGTGAACCCCGCCCTACGCGGTTGCAAGCCTTGGCGCGACAAGTCCCCTCTCCCCCCGGGGGAGAGGGTTAGGGAGAGGGGGCAGCGCCTCGTGTCCCTACAGGCACCCCCAACGACACACGACGACCGGAGGTCCTCGGGTCAAGCCCGAGGCTGACGGCTGCTCTGCCGACTGGTCGCTCCCGATGCCACCAGCACAACAGGTCCCCTCTCCCCTCGGGGGAGAGGGCTAGGGAGAGGGGGTCATCCCCCGGAACCGAACAAATCTCACCGCCCGGTCACGCTCCGCACGACAAACCCCGGCACCTTCTTGAAGGTCGCCCAGGCCAGCGCCGGGTATTCGATCTCCCCGGCCATGAGCCGCAGGTACTGATACCGCACCGTGCCCGACCCCCGGAACGCCCGGACAAAGGTATTGCGGAACGCCCGCCCAAAGATGATCTGCCGGATCCATCGGGCATGGAACATCGCCCGGTGAATGGGCCGGAGCTTCATCTTGTAGAGCGTCAGCGCACGGGCCGGATGGTTGGCCCGCACGGCCTCCACCGCTGCCGCGCCGGCCATGGCGCCCGATTGCATCGCATAGGCGATCCCCTCGCCGGTGATCGGGTCGACCAGACCCGCCGCATCGCCCGCCAGCAGCACCTCGCGCCGCCCGGGCCAGCGCCGCACGTCGCCGAAGGGCAGGAAGGCGCCCTTGACCTTGTGCTGTCCGGCGACCTCGAAGATCTCGCAATACCGCTCCATCGCGGCCTTCATCTCGGGGTTCTTCGAATGCACACCGCCGATCCCGATGGTCGCCGATCCGGCCTTGGGAAAGTTCCAGCCATAGCCCCATTCCGCCGCGCCAAAGTCGATCCGCACCGGGGCATCCGCCGCCGGGGTCGGGGCCTCGATCTCCAGACCAAAGCCGATGCGGTCGTGATCGAAGGCCTGCCCATAAAGCGCCCGCGCCACGCCGGAATTCGCGCCATCCGCCCCGATCAGCACGGCATAGCCCAGCTCCCGCCCGTCCTTCAGCACCACGCGCCGCGTCTCCAGGTCGATCTCATCGACCCCGGCGCCGCAGTAATCCTCCGCCCCGCTGGCCAGCGCATGAGCAACGATGGAGTTGTCCATGTCGCGCCGCATTGTCATGTGAATGGGCGGGATATCGTCGATCCGAGCCAGCTCCTGCCCGTGGGCATGAAATTCGACCGAGGTCTTGGTCAGGATGATGTCCGCCGGAATCGGTGCGCCGAAGATCTCCTCGTAATAGCGATAGCTGCGCCCGGTGAACCCGCCGCCGCAAAGCTTTTCGCGCGGGAAGGCATGGCGATCCACCAGCGCCACCCGCAGACCCGCCTGCGCGGCCACATGGGCCGCCGATCCACCGGCAGGGCCGCCGCCGATCACGATCACGTCGTAGTGTTCCATAAAATCCCCGGCTACAGCCCGAAAAAGGCGCGGATGTCGTCCCAGATCCGCGGTTCGGTGACGAACAGCAGATGACCTTGGCCCTGATAGCTTCGGAAGGTCTCCGCCTGCAACCGTTTGGCGTAGCGCCAGGTCAGCCTCTCGGAAAAAACCGAATCCTCCGAGCCATGGAAGACCCCGATGCGCAGATCGTGCACATCCTCCGGCGCGTCGAGGTACCAGGTCATCAGGTCCGTCGTATGGGCCAGCGTCATCTTGCGCGGCGGCGTGGTGATATAGCCCCGCTGCAGCGCGGCCAGGCGGCGGCTCTGCTCCGCCAGTTCCGCTTCCGAGAAATGCCGCCGCCCGTAAAGCAGCGTGCGGTAGTTCTCCAACAGGGCCTCATCCAGCCCCTCTTTGCTGCGGAACAGCGCCTTGACCACATCCACCGCCCCCCGGGCGGAGGCGATCAGCGCCGCGGGGCTGTCGCTGGCAGACGACAGCAGCGCCACCTGCACCTCCGCCCCGGTGACCCGTCGCGCGGCTTCCAGTGCGATCGGCCCGCCGGTGGAATAGCCGATCAGATAGACCCGCTCCGCCCCGATGTCGTTCAGATGCCCTGCGATCAGCGCGCCGGAATCCACGATGTCCACCCGGTGGTTCAGCTCCAGCCCGTCCACACCCGGAAACCGGTAGGCCATGACCGCGCTGTCGGGAATGTCCCACTCCAGCACTGGCGCAAAAAGCTCGATCGAGGCCATCGCGCCGGGGATCAGAACGATGGCCGTGCCCACCCCGCGCTCGGCCTTGCCGTCGTGCACCACCGGGTTGACGCCCTCGACCTTCTGGGGCGGCGGAAGTGTGGAACAGGCGGCGAGCGCCAGAAATACCAGGATGAAGAGGTTACGCATGAATATCCGACCGGGGCAGCGGGGCCGAGCATAGGCCGCGACACGGGATTCGCCAGCCCGCATTGCCCCCTTCACAGGGCTGTGTCGCGAACATATATACTTTGCCGAATGTGAATGGAGGACCCGTCATGAGCGGCAAGAAACTGACGTGTTTTAACTGCGGACAGGTGAACCGCGTCCCCGAAGACAAGCTCATGTCGGGGCCGAAATGCGGTACCTGCGGCGCAAGGCTGATCGGCGGCAAGGCGGCGGAGGTCGATCTGAAGACCCTGCAGAAAGCCGCCCGCACCGATGACCTCCCCGTTGTGGTGGATTTCTGGGCCCCCTGGTGCGGCCCCTGCCGGAGTATGGCGCCGGAGTTTTCCAAGGCGGCACAGGCGCTTGCGGGCAAGGCACGGCTGGTCAAGCTGAACACGCAGGACAATCCGAAGTCCGTCCAGACCTACGGCATCCGCGGCATCCCAACGATGATCGCCTTCGCCGGCGGTCAGGAGAAAAAGCGCAAGTCCGGCGCCATGCCCTCGACCGCGATCATCGACTGGGCGCAGGATCTCTAAGGGTCACGTCTGCAGGACTGTGACCTTCGTTCCGATCGGCACCTTTTTATAGAGGTCGATCACATGGTCGTTCAACATCCGGAAGCAGCCCGAAGAGGCCATGTGCCCGATGGACCGCGGTTCGATCGTGCCGTGGATGCGGACATAGGTGTCCTTGTTCCCCTCGTAGAGGTACATCGCCCGCGCCCCGAGCGGATTGCCCGGCCCGCCCGGCATCCGGTCCTGGTTGTCCTTGTACTTGCCATAGGCCCCCGGGTCCCGCGCGATCATCTCGTCCGTCGGGCGCCAGGTCGGCCATTCCACCTTGCGCTTGATCGTCGCGGTGCCGGTGTAGCCCAGCCCCGGGCGCGCGACCGCGATACCATAGCGCAGCGCCTCTTTCGGGCCGGTGACGTGATAGAGGAAGAAGCTGCGCGGCAGGATCACGATCTCCCCCGGCTGGAACCGCGCGGCGATCCGGACCCGCGTCGGCAGCAGGTGTTTCGGCGGCGTATAAGCCAGCGCGGGCAGGGGCAGGGCGGTCGCCGCTGCGGCGGTTGTCAGGAAGGAGCGGCGGGTGATCATGCGGGCAACCTCGTATTGCGATGTTGCGAAAATCTTGCCACGCGCCGAAGGAATTGTAACGGCAGGAAACCCTGACCTTTTCCCGCCCGACCCCCGCTTGTGTCGCCCGGGTCACGCTATCCGTTCACTTTCCGGTGAGGCGCGCAAGAAAAACGCCCGCGGGGGTCCGCGGGCGTCCGAATTCGCTAAGCCTGGGCTTAGAGCAGGGCGAGGTTGGTCGCGCTTTCGCGGCCGTCGCGCCCGGCTTCGAGGTCAAAGCTGACCTTCGCGCCGTCCTGCAGGCCGGTCAGGCCCGAACGCTCGACAGCGGAGATATGGACGAAAACGTCCTTGCTGCCGCCTTCGGGCTCGATGAAGCCGTAGCCTTTGGTGGTGTTGAACCATTTCACGGTGCCAGTGGCCATATCCGTGGTCTCCTGTTTCTGTTGCCGCCCGCGGAAGTGCGACGGCCCGGCTGTCCTAAATCTAGCGAGGACTGTTACCGGGTAGGGAAACAGGTAGTCGGTAGAGGTCGTATAGCTCTTTCTGTGTCGCATATTTCGCGTCATCCGTGAAGGTGATTCGCGGAAAGGCGGCAAGTTCGCGCCACCCTGTGGCCCCTCTGCCCGGGGCGCGGGAGGGGGGTGCGGGGAGGGGTGACACCGGGTTGTTCAGGTGTTTCGTTGACCCGTAGGATGGGTGCTCTGCACCCATCTCCCCAAATCCACCGTCAACGGGATGTTAACCGTGATCAGGCCACGATCCGGCATGACAGCCTATCGACGCCTGCGCCATCCGGGCGGGACCTACTTTTTCACGCTTGCCCTGCAGGACAGGAGATCGACCGCCCTCACGTCGCGGGTCGACCAGTTGCGCCACGCCTTCTTCCAGACTTTGTCGGAGCGTCCCGCCCATGTGGACGCCATCGTCATTCTTCCGGACCACCTCCACTGTATCTGGACACTGCCGGAGGGGGACACGGATTTCTCAACCCGATGGCGCCTAATCAAGGCCCGTTTCAGCGCCGCTTTGCCCCGGGGGCAGCGTCGTGCCTCGCTCCAGCGCAAGGGGGAACGGGGCCTCTGGCAGCGGCGCTTCTGGGAACACGCGATCCGGGATGATGCGGATTACGACGCCCACATAAGATACTGTTGGGGAAATCCGGTCAAACACGGGCTCGCGGCGCGGGCCTGCGACTGGCCGTATTCTTCGATTCATCGGGACATCAGGGAGGGCTGGGTTGCGCCGGAATGGGCGGGGCATGTGCCGGACGGGCAGTTTGGGGAATAGGGGGGCGACGACGGCTCATGATGGGTGCGGAGCACCCATCCTACGCGTGAGGCACATGATGCGCTTGTGCGTAGGATGGGTCGTCCCGACCCATCTTTTACGCCGACGCACCATCGCGATGCTCAACCGGGTGCCGCTCCCGCGGTCTGCATCCGCAAACCGCTGCCGCGCACGCGTCGAACCGCGCCGCGAACCCCAAGAAACCCGTCCTAGCGGACGAATTTCTTGTGTTTCAACCGTTTTGGTTCGACGGCATCCGGCCCCAGCCGCCGCTTCTTGTCTTCTTCGTAATCCTCGAAGTTCCCCTCGAACCACTCCACATGCGCGTCGCCTTCGAACGCCAGGATATGTGTACAGATCCGGTCGAGGAAGAAGCGGTCGTGGGAGATCACCACGGCACAGCCCGCGAACTCGGTCAGCGCGTCTTCCAGTGCCCGCAGCGTCTCCACATCCAGGTCGTTCGTTGGTTCGTCGAGCAGCAGGACATTGCCCCCCGATTTCAGCAGCCGTGCCATATGGACCCGGTTCCGCTCACCACCCGACAGCAGGTTCACCTTCTTCTGCTGATCGCCGCCCTTGAAGTTGAAGGACGAGCAATAGGCGCGGGAGTTCACCTGGGCGTCGCCCAGCTGGATGATCTCCGCCCCGCCGGTGATCGCCTCCCAGACAGTGTCGCCATCGGCCAGGTCGTCGCGCGATTGGTCGACGTAGCTCAGCTCCACCGTATCGCCCAGCTCGATCGAGCCTTCGTCGGGTTTTTCCTGCCCCGTCAGCATCTTGAAGAGCGTCGATTTGCCCGCGCCGTTCGGCCCAATCACGCCCACGATGCCGCCCGGCGGCAGCGAGAACGACAGATCCTCGATCAACAGCTTGTCGCCCATGTGCTTCTTCAGGCCCTCGACCTCGATCACCTTGCCGCCCAGCCGCTGGCCCGCCGGAATGACGATCTGTGCCCGGGTGATCTTCTCGCGCTCGGACTGGTTCGCCAGATCCTCATAGGCCTGGATACGCGCCTTGGATTTCGCCTGCCGGGCCTTGGCGCCCTGCCGCATCCATTCCAGTTCGCGTGCCAGCGTCTTCTGCTTGGCCTTGTCTTCCTTGGCCTCATGCTCCAGCCGCTTGGCCTTCTGCTCCAGCCACGACGAATAGTTGCCCTCGTAGGGGATGCCGCGGCCGCGGTCCAATTCGAGGATCCAGCCGGTGATGTCGTCCAGGAAATAGCGGTCGTGGGTGACGATCAGGATCGTGCCCTTGTAGTCGATCAGGTGCTGCTGCAGCCAGGCGATCGTCTCCGCGTCCAGGTGGTTGGTCGGTTCGTCGAGCAGCAGCATCTCCGGCTGTTCCAGCAGCAGCTTGCACAGCGCGACCCGGCGCTTTTCACCGCCCGACAGGGTGGAGACATCGGCATCGTCCGGCGGGCAGCGCAGCGCCTCCATCGAGATGTCGATCTGCGCGTCGAGGTCCCAGAGGTTCTGGCTGTCGATCTCGTCCTGCAGCTGCGCCATCTCGTCCGCAGTTTCGTCGGAATAGTTCATCGCCAGCTCGTTGAACCGGTCCAGCTTGGCCTTCTTCGCGGCCACGCCCAGCATGACGTTGCCGCGCACGTCCAGTGCGGGGTCCAGCTCCGGCTCCTGCGGCAGATAGCCGACCCTGGCGCCCTCGGCATGCCAGGCCTCGCCGGAGAAATCCTTGTCCCATCCCGCCATGATCTTGAGCAGCGTGGATTTACCCGCGCCGTTGACCCCGACGACACCGATCTTCACGCCGGGCAGGAAGTTCAGGTTGATGTTCTCGAAACACTTCTTGCCGCCCGGATAGGTCTTGGACACTCCGGACATGTGGTAGACGTATTGATAGGCGGCCATTGCGTTCCTCCGCTTGCAGACTTGCCCTCAGATACGCGTCCGGACCCGCGGGGACAATCGGGTCGGCATAAAAAATCCGCAGCCCTGCGCGACGGGCCGGGGAACCACGGGGCGGGCCGGGTCGTTTGTCCTTTCGACGACAGACGAAGTGATCGGATCAGACATCGTGGAGCGACAGGTGACCCGACCCGGCGACGGACCGGATGACGCCCCCCGGGCCACCCTGCCCGGGATTGAGGTGCTGGACCGGATCCAGTACCTTCTGCTGGCGATCCTGATCCTGATGGTCTTCTGGTCGATATGGGCGGCGAAGGTCGTGATCTTCCCGCTCGTTCTGGGTGTTCTCTTCACGCTGACGCTGTCGCCGCTGGTGCGCTGGCTGACCCGGTCCGGCCTGCCGACCAGCATTGCCGCCGTCGCCGTGATCGTCACGATCGGGGGCGGCTCGGCCACGGGTCTCTACCTGATGAGCGGGCCGGCCTCCTCCCTCGTCGAGTCCGTCCCCGAAATGCGCGCGGCGGCAGAGAGCAAACTGGTCCATCTGCGGCACAGGATGGCGCAGATGCAGGAGGCCGAAGAGCAGGTGCAGGAGCTTGCCAGCGGGGGTGACGGCGAGGAAAAGGAACGTATCCTCATCGACGGCCCGAACATCGTCGAAACGGCGCTGTCCTCGTTGGCCGGTGTGGGAACGACGCTGGTCATCGCGCTGATCCTCGCGATGTTCCTGCTGGCCTCGGGCGATATGTTCCAGCAGAAGCTGGTGCGCAGTTTCCCAAGGTTCCAGGACAAGAAACGCGCCCTGCGGATCAGCCGGGATGTCGAACGGCAGATCTCGCGCTACCTGGGCGCGATCACGGTGATCAACGCGGGGCTTGGCGTGTCGGTGGCGGCGGCGCTCTGGCTGCTGGGCATGCCCTATCCCTATGTCTGGGGCGTGGCGGCCTTCGCGCTGAACTTCATGCCCTATCTCGGGGCGATGATCGGCGTGGCGGCGATCACGGCGACCTCCCTCATCACCTTCGACACGACCGGGCAGATGATCGTCCCGCCCCTGGTCTACCTTCTGCTGACCTCGCTGGAGGGGCAGGTGGTGACGCCGGTGCTGGTCGGGCGACACCTGAGCCTGAATGCCGCCGCGGTCTTTGTCGCGGTGATCTTCTGGGCCTGGCTCTGGGGCGTGGCGGGGGCGCTGATGGCGGTGCCGTTCCTCGTCATGGTCAAGGTGGTCTGCGACCATGTTCCGGCGCTGACCGCTGCGGGTATGTTCCTCAGCGGGCCGGAGCCGGATCGCACGGGGCGCCGCGGGGGGCAGGCGCCCCCTCTTGGGTCCGGCTGAAAACTCGGGTAAGGCCATGGAATGCGTCACGACTTTCCCATGGGCACGCCCGGCATGGTGATCGGTCTTCTGGGGGGGTCCTTCGACCCCGCCCACGATGGCCATGTCCATATCACCCTTGAGGCAATGCGCCGTTTCGGCCTGACCCACGTCTGGTGGCTGGTCAGCCCGGGAAATCCGCTCAAACCCAATCCGCCGGCCCCCCTGGCCACCCGCATCGCCCGCGCCAGGGCCGAGATGCAGCACCCCCGCGTGACAATCACCGGGATCGAGGCGCAGCTGGGCACCCGCTATACCGCCGAAACCCTGCGCGCGCTGCGCCGCCGCTATCCCGGGGTGCGCTTTGTCTGGCTGATGGGGGCGGACAACCTGGCGCAGTTCGATCAATGGCAGGACTGGCGCTGGATCATGGACAACGTGCCGGTGGGCGTTCTGGCCCGCCCGGGCGACCGGATTTCGGCCCGGGTGTCGCGCGCGGCGCGGGTCTACGCCCATGCCCGCCTGCCCGCCGGGGCCTCGCGCCTGCTGGGGCGCAGCACGCCGCCGGCCTGGTGCTTCGTCAACGTTCCCATGGTCTCGCTCTCGTCAACAATGCTGCGCAAACGGGGCGACTGGGGCCAGAGCGCGCCGACGCGGGACAAAGACGCCTGATCCCACTTGAGGGCGCGGCGCAAGCCTGCTTAACCTTGCGCCATGACACGGCATTTCGAGCGACGCAGATTTCTGACCCTGGCCGCCGCGGCCCTGGCCCTGCCATCCGCCGGTCTGGCGGATATTCCCCGGACATCCCTGCGCCCCCAGGCCCGCCCCGGATCGGCGAAGCCCCTGGCGGTCACCTCCGACACGCTGCTGGAGCGCGCCAATCTGAGCGGCGAGATCAGCTTTTCCGTATTCGACCTCAACTCCGGCCGCCCGCTGGAGGCGCGCGATCCGACCCGCGCTCTGCCGCCCGCCAGCGTCGCCAAAAGCCTGACGGCCCTTTATGCGCTGGATATTCTTGGGCCCGATCACCGGTTCGAAACCCGCGTTTTCGGCACCGGGCCGGTGGAGAACGGTGTGCTCAAGGGCGATCTGATCCTCGCCGGGGGCGGCGATCCGACGTTGCAGACGAACGATCTCGCCGATCTGGCGAGCAAGGTGAAGGACACCGGCCTGCGGGAGGTGCGCGGCAAGTTCCTGGTCTGGGGCGGGGCGCTGCAATACGAGCCGGTCATCGACCGGCTGCAACCGGATCACGTCGGTTACAATCCGGCGATCTCGGGCCTCGCGCTGAACTACAACCGCGTCCATTTCGAATGGAAGCGCGAGGGCGGCAATTGGGGCGTCACCATGGATGCAAGGTCGGACCGCTACCGGCCCGCCGTGTCGATGGCGCGGATGCAGATCGTGAACCGGGCGGCACCGGTCTATACCTATGCCGATCAGGGCGGGCGCGATGACTGGACCGTGGCGCTGTCGGCGCTGGGCAAGGGGGGCTCGCGCTGGCTGCCCGTGCGCAAGCCCGAACTGTACGCGGGCGAGGTCTTTCACACGATGATGCGCGCCCATGGCATCGTGCTGAAGGACCCGCAGATCACCGCCCAAATGCCCGGCGCCACGCTGATCGCCGCCCGGAACAGCCCGCCGTTGTCGGGCATCCTGGAGGACATGCTCCTCTACTCCACCAACATCACGGCCGAGATGGTCGGCATGGCCGCCACCGTCCGCCGCCTGGGCAGCCCCCAGACCCTGGCCCGCTCCGCCCGCTCGATGAGCGACTGGGCACGCGAGCGATTCGGCCTGCGTGACACCGCCATGGTCGATCACTCCGGTCTGGGCGATGCCTCGCGCACCTCCGCCGGCGATCTGATCCGCGCAATGAACAACCCGCTGGCCCGCAACGGGTTGCGCCCGCTGCTGAAATCCATCCCGATGCGGAACGAGGAGTACACGGTGATGCGCAGCCACCCGCTGGAGGTGGTCGCCAAGACCGGCACCCTGAATTTCGTCAGCACCCTTGCGGGCTATGCGCGGATGCCGGACGGTACGGATCTGGCCTTTGCCATCCTCACCGCCGACACCGACCGGCGCGACGCGCTGAGCAAGGCGGAACGCGAACGCCCCTCGGGGGGACGGACCTGGAACCGCCGGTCAAAGCTTCTGCAGCACGCGCTGTTGCAACGGTGGAGCCTTATACACGCCGATTGATCCCTTCGGCGCCTCCTGACGGGCGGTCCTGTGCCCCGGCGTGTCCGTGGATTGGACCGTCCCGACGATTGGCAGCGCGCAAAGCAGCGCCACGCCCAGGGCGATAAACAGCGATTTCGACATTGGCCTCATCCTTTTGTTTTTGATTGAGGCCAAGGTGGCGGGTGGCGTTGCGCCGCACAATTCACAGGCGCGTGTAGCGGCGCGGGGCGGCGGGTTTTCGCGTGGGGGGTAGGGGGCAGTTCTGATCTGCATGCGAGGGTAGCTGGTCCTTGTGGAGGGCAGCGCTGACCCGCGGGGTGGCGCAAATGCGCCGCCCGTCACGCCAAAGGCGTGCCAGCATTGTTGGCGCACCTCAGGTGCGACGGGGGCGGGTCGGCGCAGCCCGGCGTGCCGCCGGGCCGAACCAATGATCGGTGTCGAGCAGAAGAATTTCTACCCAGTCCCCCTCAGATCGTCATGTGCCGCGCCCGGGCGCCGCGTTCGATCGCGCCGGCATGCAGGCGGTCGATGTTCAACTCGTCCCGGATCTCCTCCAGCAGGCGCAGCTCGCCCTCGCGGATCGCCCCGTCCGCCGCCGCCACATCGCAGGCCAGCGCATAGGCGGTTTCATTCAGCTTGTCCGGCATGTTGTCCCGCACCAGGCCAAACAGCGCATCCAGTCCGTCCTCCACCGCGAACAGGTCATAGACCGTCTTGGACAGCACCGTGATCCGGTCGATGTCGAAGGCGCCGAAGATCGGCAGGGTGTTCACCTGGTTCTCGATCTTGATCAGCTCCGATGTGCGGATGGTCTGGTCCGAGGCGGACACGGCGATCATCAGCATGACAAGGCAATCCTGCGGTGTCAGCGGGTGCGGAATTGAGTCGCTCATCACGATCCTCCGGGTGTGAGTGTTGCGGTGCAGAATATTGACCCTTGGCAGGCTGGGCAATAAGGAGGTGACCTTGACCGGACAGCATTCCGGCATGATGGAGATGGAGAGCAAGATGAGCGATCTGCGCGACGCGGGGATGACGTCCAAGGCCTGGCCCTTCGAAGAGGCGCGCGTGCTGCTCAAACGGTACGAGAATAAGCCGCCCGAAAAGGGCTATGTGCTGTTCGAAACCGGCTATGGGCCGTCGGGCCTGCCCCATATCGGCACCTTCGGCGAGGTGCTGCGGACCACCATGATCCGCCGCGCCTTCGAAGTGATCTCCGACATCCCGACCCGTCTAATCTGTTTTTCCGACGACATGGACGGCATGCGCAAGATCCCCGGCAACGTGCCGAACCAGGAGCGGCTGCGCGAAGACATCCAGAAGCCGCTGACCTCCGTCTACGACCCGTTCGAAACGCACGAGAGCTTTGGCCACCACAACAACGCCATGCTGCGCCGGTTCCTCGACACCTTCGGGTTCGAGTATGAGTTCTATTCGGCCACCGAATTCTACAAGTCCGGCCAGTTCGACGAGGTGTTGAAGCGGGCAGTCGAGCGCTATGACGACGTCATGAAGGTCATGCTCAAGTCGCTGCGTGAGGAGCGCCAGCAGACCTATTCCATCTTCCTGCCGATCCACCCGGAAACGGGGCGGGTGCTCTATGTCCCGATGAAATCGGTGAACAAGGACGACTACACCATCACCTTCGACGACGAGGACGGCCGCGAGTGGACGCTGCCCGTCACCGGGGGCAACGTGAAGCTGCAGTGGAAGCCGGATTTCGGCGCCCGTTGGGCCGCGCTGGATGTCGATTTCGAGATGTACGGCAAGGACCATTCCACCAACACGCCGATCTACGACCGCATCTGCGAGATCCTCGGCGGGCAAAAGCCCGAGCATTTCACCTATGAGCTGTTCCTGGACGACAAGGGGCAGAAGATCTCCAAGTCTTCGGGCAACGGCATCTCCATCGACGAATGGCTGACCTACGCCTCGACCGAGAGCCTGTCCTACTTCATGTTCGCCAAGCCCAAGACGGCCAAGCGGCTGTATTTCGACGTCATCCCCAAGGCGATGGACGAATACCACCAGCAACTGCGCGCCTACCCGGACCAGACGGTGGAACAGCAGGTGGCGAACCCGGTCTTCCACATCCACAACGGCGATGTGCCCGCGTCGGACATGGTCGTGCCCTTCTCGATGCTGCTTAACCTCGCCTCCGTGGCCGGGGCCGAAGACACCGAAACCCTCTGGGGCTTCATCCGCCGCTACGCGCCCGAAGCGACACCGGAGGCGAACCCGCAGCTGGACGCCGCAGCCGGTTACGCGGTGCGCTATTACAACGACTTCGTGAAGCCGGAGAAGGTCTTCCGCGCCCCGACCGATCAGGAACGCGAGGCTCTGGAGGCGCTGCGCGACGCGCTGAAGGCCTATGACGGCGCGGTCGATGGCGACGCCCTGCAACAGGTGGTCTTCGACGTGGGCCGCGACCGGTTCGACCCGATGCGCAACTGGTTCAAGGCGCTCTACGAGGTGCTTCTGGGCGCCTCGCAGGGGCCGCGCTTTGGCGGGTTCATCGCGCTTTACGGGGTGGAAAACACCGTGGCCCTGATCGACAAGGGCCTCGCGGGCGAGTTGGGCTGAGATGGCGGGCCGGACGGGATATGAACCGCTCGGCCAGCTGAAACCCTTCGGTCCGGACATCTGGATCGTCGACGGTCCGAACATCCGCTTCTACGGCATGCCCTTTCCGACCCGTATGACCGTGGTGCGCCTGCGCGACGGCGGGCTCTGGCTGCATTCCCCGATCGCGCTGGACGAGGCCCTGCAGGCGGAGATCGCCGCGCTCGGCCCCGTCCGCCACCTCGTCGCGCCGAACTGGATCCATTACGCCAGCGTGTACCAGTGGCAGGAGGGCTGGCCGGAGGCGCCGACATGGGCCGCCCCCGGCGTCGCCGCGCGGGCCAAAAAGCATGACGTCCCGATCCGCATCGATACGGAGGTGACCAACGACGCCGCCCCGGACTGGTCGGACGAGATCCCCTTCCGCCATGTCACCGGCAGCCCGGTGCATTCCGAGGTCGTCTTCTTTCACGGGGCGAGCCGGACCCTGATCCTCACTGACCTGATCGAGAATTTCGCCCCCGAACACCTGCCTTGGTGGATGTCGGCGGTCACCCGGCTGGCCGGCATCGTGACACCAGACGGGCGCACGCCCCCGGATATCGCAGCGACCTTTCGCAAGGCGAAGCCCGAGGTGCGCGCGCATATCGAGTGGATGATCGGGCAGGGGCCGGAGAAGGTCATCATGGCCCATGGCAGACCCTACGAAGAGGATGCCGTCCCGCGGCTGCGCCACGCCTTTCGCCAGTTGCTGCGCTAGGGGACGCCCCTGCGGGCCGTGGCCTCCGGCGGAGATATTTGTGGCAAAAAGAAACTGAAGGGCGTCCTCGCCCGTATCTCTGGTATCATGACCAGAGGAGGGCGCCATGCGTGCAATCTTGCTACTTGTCCTGACCATCCTGTTGGCGGGCCCGCTGCAGGCCCAGGACGGCCCCGGATCGGTGATCCGCGACCAGTTCCAGGCCTTCCGCGCCGATGACCTGCCCCGCGCCTTTTCCCATGCCAGCCCGATGATTCAGGGCTATTTCCAGACGCCCGATCGGTTCGGCCGCATGGTCGAACAGGGGTATCCGCAGATCCGCGAGCCCGGCGAGGTGACCCTGCAGGAGCTGCGAGAGGAGGGCGGGCGGCTGATCCAGCGGCTGACGGTCTTTGACGGCAACGGCCTGCCGCATCTCTTTGACTACGAGGTGATCCGGACCGAAAACGGCTGGAAGATCAACGGCGTGCGCTATGTCAAAGGGCCGCCCATGTCGGTCTGATCCGACGCGGCGCAGGCCACCGCGCGGTGGCCAAAGGCTTCGTTAATCATCTGTTCATAGCTTTCTCCCCAACCCGCGCGGGCCATGGCCCCCGCCAGCAACCGGGACAGAAGGGGAAGACGATGAACAAGGCGATCACCGAGGGCATCCAGTTCATGCCGACGGCATTTTCGGAGGGGCTGGAGGTCTGGTCCAGCGGCGACGGGACGGCCGGATCGGACACCTACGACGGCTCCGCCAATGCGGCCTATGTCCCGGCGGATCAGGATTTTTCGGGATGTCTGGAAATCCTGAAATCATCGACGACACAGAAACTGCGCTATATGGGGCAGACGCCGATCCTGCCCGGCTGCTACCTGCGCGTGACCGCGCGGGTCAAGGCGGTCAGCGGCGCGCTGCCCTCGGTCCGGATCGCGGGCTGGGCCGGGAGGGACAATGACACCCATGTCGGCGGGCTGACCGAAACCGGGCCCTCGGTGACCCTGCAGAGCTATGGCGAGGTGGTGGAGATCCAGGCCATCGTCGGCACCGGGTACCGCCCCGGCGTGGACATGCCCTGGGGGCAGGCGCCGGAGTACGGCTATTTCGGGCTGGACCTGACCGGGGCCAATGGCGGCACGGTGCGCATCGACGACATCGTGATCGAGGACATCACATCGGTCTTCCTGCGGGACATGATGTCCTGGGTCGACGTGCGCGATTTCGGTGCCCGAGGCGACGGTGTCACTGATGACCACGCTGCCTTTGCCGCCGCCGATGACGCCGCCAACGGGCGGATGGTCATGGTGCCGGGCGGGGTCTATCACCTGGCCGAGAGCATCGTGATCCGCAACCGCATCCGGTTCGAGGGTACGGTGACCATGCCGACGGACAAGATCCTCTCGCTGACCAAGGATTTCGACCTGCCCGCCTATATCGACGCCTTCGGGGACGAGGAGCTGGCCTTTCGCAAGGCCTTTCAGGCGCTGCTGAACAACACCGATCACGAAAGCCTCGACCTGGGCGGGCGGCGCATCGGGGTGACCGCCCCGATCGACATGCAGGCCGCGGTGGCCAACAAGCAGAGCTATCAGACCCGGCGCCTGATCCATAACGGCCAGTTTGAATGCATCGACGGCCCGGCCTGGGACACGACCACCGTCACCTCCCAGGCGACCTATACGCCGGGCAATGCCTACAAGCTGACCAATGTCACCAATGTCGCCAATATTCCCGTCGGCTCCCTGGTCACCGCCCATGGGGTGGGGCGCGAGGTCTATGTCCGCGACACCAATATCGGCGCGCAGGAGGTGACGCTCTCCAAGCCGCTCTACGATGCGGCGGGGACGCAGAATTTCACCTTTCAGAGGTTTAAATATCTGTTGGATTTCAGCGGCTTTTCCCGGGTCGACAAGATGGCCCTGTCGAATATCGAGTTCCAGTGCTGGGGCGATTGTTCCGCCATCCTGCTGCCCCCGACCGGTGTGGTCTTTCACCTGCGTGACTGCTTCATCACCCGGCCCCGGGATCGCGGCATCACCTCGCACGGGACGGGCTGTCAGGGCCTGCTGATCGACCGTTGTCAGTTTCTGTCGGATGAGGCCGCCAAGCTGGGGCAGGACCGGGTCTCCATCGGGTTCAACACCAATGCCAACGACATCAAGATCCGCGACAACCGCGCCCAGCATCTGCGCCATTTCGCCGTGGTCGGCGGGGCCAATTCGCTGTTCACCGGTAACCATTTCTTCCAGGGCGACGGGGCGACCAATGCGATCCGCACCGCCGGGGTGATCCTGACGGAGATCTCGGCCCGCATGACATTCACCGGCAATTACGTCGACAACTGCCATATCGAATGGGCCAATGAACACGACCCCGCGCCGGAATTCGGGTCGGAACTGTCCTTCTCCGCCATGAATATCTCCGGCAATATCTTCCTGGCCAGCCATGTTGCGCCCTGGTTCACCTTCCTGACGCTGCGCCCCCATGGGCCGGGTCACTTCGTCAATGGCCTCTCGGTGACCGGGAACCTCTTCCGTATCGTCGGCGGCCATACCGACCGGGTGGAGCGGATCGACACCTCCTTCGCCGCGATGGACATGAGCCGGATGAAGAACATCACCTTTGCCGACAATGCCTATAACCAGGTCGACGAGACGACGGTGAACCCAGTGTTCCTGGAGCATGGCCAGAGCAGCCCGGCGCTGACCTGGACCGTCGACTGCGGCCCGCAACTGCCCTTTGGCGGCTGGGCGCAGACAGTGGAGTCGGTGATCGTGAAGAACGGCGTCACCACTGCAGGCAACGTCAAGAAATTCGGCATGCCGCATGTCCGGACGGAGCAGGGATCGGCGCGCGACCGCATCACCCTGAGATGGGAGACCGAGGTCAAGGGCACCATTCAGGCCAAGGTCCGGATGGACAACCCGCTATGATCAGCGGGTCAGATCCCCGGGCGTCAGGCGAAAGGCCTTGCCGAAGCCGCCGTTGAGAAAGCCGCGCTGCACCTCGAACCGGATGAAGTAGAAATCGCCGAAGTCGATGTAGAGCTTCGATTTCGGACGCAGCGCCAGGTAATGGTCGCGCAGGGCGGCAAAGGCGGGATCGTCGCGCGCGATACTCACCGCCCGGGCCTGCACCGTCAGCCGGGGATGGGTCAGCGGATCACCCCGGTCCTCCGGCTCTCCGACCAGAAGCGAGGCCTCGGGATTGGCGCGCAGCGCCGTCGCATGGGCCGAAAGCGAGGAGATCAGACTGACCGGCGTGCCCTCGGCATCGCAGGCCAGCGCGACGCGGCTGAGAAAGGGCGCGCCGGTTTCGGGATCAATCACGCCAAGCGCGGCGAAGGTCGCCGCATCCAGCAGGTCACGCGCCAGGCGGCGGGCCTCGTCATCGGTCGGTCGGATCGGGTCGGTCATGGCGTGACGCTAGTCGGGGCGGTCGGGGATCACAAGGTGACGGGGCGGCGGGCGCTGTTTGCGGGGTTTGGACACCGGCGGGGGACCCCCGCCCTACGGCGATTGCGATCCGCCCACCAAAAAGACGCCCGCCGGGAGAGAGAGACCGGCGGGCGTCTTCGGAGGGACAGCGAGGCCGCTCAGGCGGCCAGGCTGTGGACGTCCATGGGAAGGGTGCAGAGGCGGTAGCCCTGGGAAAAGGAGGTGGCGATCACATCCTCCAGCGCCCCGGCCGCCGCCAGCTTGGCGCGGATGCGGCAGATGTAGACGTCGATGATCTTCACATCCGGCTCGTCCTGCCAGGCGTAGAGCTGCAGCATGATCTCCTCCCGCGTGATCAGCGCGCCCCGGCGCAGTGCCATCGTCTCCACCAGCTCATATTCCAGGCGGGTCAGATGCACCGGCATGTCGCCATAGCGCACCTGCTGCCGCTCCAGATCCACATAGAGCCCGCCGAACTCGACCTCCGACGTGGCAAAGCCTGCGGCGCGGCGGATATAGGCGCGCAGCCGCGCCATGATGTCGCCGATACCGTGGTCGGGCCAGCGGATCACGTCATCCGCGCCACGCGCCAGGGCGCGGGTGGTCAGGTCATTGTCCACCTTGCGGGCAAAGAGGCAGATCGGGATATGGCCCTTCACCGCGCGGATCCGGCCGATCAGCTCCAGCGCCTCGCCATCGGGCAGATCCGGGTCGATCAGGATCGCATCCTGTTGCCCGTTCAGGACATATTCCATCAGATCCGCCGCATCCGGCGCCTCGGTCACGAAGAAGCCCGCGCCGCGCAGTTCGCGCGCCAGAATGGCCATGTTCCAGGTGGTGTCGGTCAAAAGAAGTCGCATCGCGCCGGGCCTTTGCTTGAGGCAGGGGCGGGCAATGCGGACCGGGGCGGGCCATGCCGGCCCACACCGTTGTCTGAATTGTTGAGGAGGGGACGACCTTCTGCCGCCGATGGCCCGGATATACCCCGAGGGCCCGGGGCTGTGACCTAGCCGAAAGGATAAAAGCGGTGTGTTTCGAGGGGTTTGGTTAATGGGGTGTGCGGGGAAGTTAACTCTTTCACGTCTTGCCGCGCCTGCAGGTCAGGTCCACTTGCTGAGGGCGGGACTCAGGATCGTCGTGCCGCAGATCGCTGCCAGCCGATGGCAGAGGAGCCCCGGAAAACCGACCCACGCCAACGCCCTCGCCAGAACTTGCCCCACACCGACCGCGACCCCACATAGTCCCAAACAGAAAAGGAGACGGTTGATGAAATGTCCTGTGGACGGAGCAGATCTGATGATGACGGCGCGGCAGGGGGTCGAGATCGACTATTGCCCGAAATGCCGGGGCGTCTGGCTGGACCGGGGGGAACTGGACAAGATCATCGACCGCCAGAACGCCGAGACAGCCAGCGTCCCCCGTCAGAACCGCCCCGTCCGCGAACCGGCGCGGGACAGCTATTACGAAGAGCCGCGCTACCGCGAGGAGGGGCGGCGCAAGTACCAGGACGGCGGCTACTACAAGCGTCCGAAGTACAAGAAGCGCAAGTCGATCCTGTCGGAGATCTTTGATTTCGATTGAGGGTTGGGGTGGCGGGGCTGGCGGGTCAACCGCAATCACGCGCGCGAGAGGATGCGGATTACCCTATCTTCTTCCGTGGTCCACCAGCATGTCGCAAAGATCTATGTCCCGGGTCCCGGCCCGGGTCCGTTGCGGCGTGTTGAGGAATGTAGTTGATCAGAACTGGAGGTATTTCCACTCCGGTCCGCAGAACTTTACTCGCAACCAATCCCGTTTTTGTCTCTGTCCAGGCCGTAAATATCACGTCCTACGACCCTGACAGGGCCACGCACATAAGCAGGGCCGTTACCGGAGCCGCCCGCGCAATCGACGTCGGACGCGATCGGAACGCAGGCTCCGGCGTAATTTGGGTCGCAGGCTTGTACAGTCTGAATTGGTGGAGTCGCGGTCTGCGCAAAGGCTGGGGCGCTCCCAATTGCGCCAAGTATGGCACATGAAAAGGCGCAAATAGACCTGAGGCGCATTTCGGACTCGCATTAACGATTTATTAACCGAAGTTAACATGCGTGCCCGTGTCGACTAAATCAAGAGAGCGAGGCGCAAGTGCCGGAAACTCTGTGTTGAATTGAAAATGCCCTCTACCGCCCCTTCTTCCGCCTTTGCACATTCCCCCCGCGCTGGCCCGGACGTCCCGCCGTCGACCGCCCGCGAGACCCCACGGCCGCCTCCGCCGCTTTCTCCACCGCCTGTTGCCGCGCCATCGGGTCGTCGGCGACGGCGAGGTCCACGGCCTCCAGCCGCTTGATCTCGTCGCGCAGGCGAGCGGCCTCTTCGAATTCGAGGTTCTCCGCCGCCTTGCGCATCTGGTCGCGCAGTCCGTCGAGATGGGCCTGCAGGTTTGCGCCTGCCATGGGTTTTTCGACCTGGGCGGTGACGCGGTTCATGTCCACGTCGCCCTGGTAGAGCCCGGCGAGGATGTCATCGACGTTCTTCTTCACCGTCTCCGGCGTGATCCCGTGCTCTTCGTTGTAGGCGATCTGCTTTTCGCGCCGCCGCTCCGTCTCGGCCAGGGCGCGCTCCATCGAGCCGGTCACCCGGTCGGCATACATGATGACCCGCCCATCGGCGTTCCGCGCGGCGCGGCCGATGGTCTGGATCAGCGAGGTTTCGGAGCGCAGGAAGCCCTCCTTGTCCGCATCCAGGATCGCGACGAGGCCGCATTCCGGAATATCCAGCCCCTCGCGCAGCAGGTTGATCCCGACCAGCACATCAAAGGCCCCGAGCCGCAGATCCCGAAGGATTTCAATACGTTCGATCGTGTCGATGTCGGAATGCATGTAGCGGACCTTGATCCCCTGTTCATGCAGATATTCGGTCAGATCCTCTGCCATCCGTTTGGTCAGCGTGGTGACCAGGGTGCGATAGCCACGCTCCGTGACGCGGCGAACCTCGTCCAGCAGATCGTCCACCTGCATCTCGACGGGCCGGATTTCGACCTGCGGATCCAGCAGCCCCGTGGGCCGGATGACCTGTTCGGTGAAGACGCCGCCGGTCTGCTCCATCTCCCAATTGCCGGGGGTGGCGGAGACGTAGATCGACTGCGGCCGCATCGCGTCCCATTCCTCGAACTTGAGCGGGCGGTTGTCCATGCAGGACGGCAGGCGGAAGCCATGTTCGGCCAGGGTGAACTTGCGCCGGTAGTCGCCCCGGTACATGCCGCCGATCTGGGGGATGCTGACATGGGATTCATCCGCGAAAACAATGGCATTGTCGGGGATGAACTCGAAGAGGGTGGGGGGCGGTTCGCCGGGCGCGCGGCCCGTGAGGTAGCGCGAGTAGTTCTCGATCCCGTTGCAGACGCCGGTGGCCTCCAACATCTCCAGATCGAAGTTGGTGCGCTGCTCCAGCCGCTGCGCCTCCAGCAGCTTGCCCTCGCCGACCAGCTGATCCAGGCGCTGCTTCAGCTCCTTTTTGATGTTCACCACGGCCTGCTGCATCGTCGGCTTGGGCGTCACATAGTGGCTGTTCGCATAGACCCGGATCTGGTCGAAGGTGTCGGTCTTCTGCCCGGTGAGCGGGTCGAATTCCTGAATGCCCTCCAGTTCCTCGCCGAAGAACGAGAGCCGCCAGGCGCGGTCCTCCAGGTGGGCGGGCCAGATTTCCAGCGAATCCCCGCGCACCCGGAACGACCCGCGCTGGAACGCCTGGTCATTGCGCCGGTATTGCTGCGCCACGAGGTCCGCAATCACCTGCCGCTGGTCATAACTGCCCCCGGCCTTCAGATCCTGCGTCATCGCACCGTAGGTCTCGACCGAGCCGATGCCGTAGATGCAGGAGACCGAGGCGACGATCACCACGTCATCCCGTTCCAAGAGCGCCCGGGTGGCCGAGTGGCGCATCCGGTCGATCTGTTCGTTGATCTGGCTTTCCTTCTCGATATAGGTGTCAGAGCGCGGCACATAGGCCTCGGGCTGGTAGTAATCGTAATAGCTTACGAAATACTCAACCGCGTTGTCCGGGAAGAACCCCTTGAATTCACCGTAGAGTTGCGCCGCCAGCGTCTTGTTCGGGGCGAGGATGATGGCGGGGCGCTGCGTCTCCTCGATCACCTTGGCCATGGTAAAGGTCTTGCCCGTCCCCGTGGCCCCCAGAAGCACCTGATCCCGTTCGCCGCCATTGATGCCGCCCGCCAGTTCCGTGATCGCCGTGGGCTGGTCGCCCGCGGGGGAAAAGTCGGTCTTCATGACCAGTTTCCGTCCCCCCTCCAGCTTGGGGCGGGAACGGACCTGGTCCATGGTTTCGGGCATGGCGGTGGTTGTGGTGAGGGTCATGGGCGATTCTCCGGTTGCCACAGATTTGATCTCATTTTGTTCCCGTTCAACCCCGGCTGCTGACAAAGCCTGTCAGGAGAAGGTCTCGCGGCCGCTGCTGTGCCCTTCCCCCTTGCCTGTAAAAGCCGGATATCCCATAAGCAGATCGTCAGAACCGGAGAACCCCATGTCCGCACGTATCTACCGCCCCGCCCGCAACGCCATGCAGTCCGGCACGGCCAAGACGCGCGACTGGGTGCTGGACTATGTGTCCGAGACAGCGCGCGAGGTCGACCCGCTGATGGGCTGGACCTCGAACGAGGACACCCAGGCCCAGGTCCGACTGCGCTTTCCGACCAAGGAAGCGGCGCTGGACTACGCCAAGGATCACGGCATCGACGCGGTGGTGATCGACCCCCAGAGCCGCAAGCCCAACGTCCGCCCCGGCGGCTATGGCGACAACTTCGCCACCAACCGCCGCCAGGTCTGGACGCACTGAGCGCGGCGCTTCGTCTGGTCACCAATACCTCGGGGGTCCGGGGGCAGCGCCCCCGTCGGCCGCGCCGCTTGCCAAACCCCGGCAAATGCCACAAAACCCCGATCAGCGGTCCCTTAGCTCAACTGGATAGAGCAGCTGACTTCTAATCAGCAGGTTTGGGGTTCGAGTCCTCAAGGGATCGCCATTCGGGCAATACCGGCCCCCCCTCCTCAACATGAGCGAAATTCATAATCCTGTCGCAGGATATGAATTTGCTACCCGGAAGCAGCTCCTCTACTGCAGGGTCCGACAAAACAGGACCGTCATGATCAATTTCAAGCTGCCCGCCATCGAAAGCCTTGCCGACATCACCCGCGCCGCGCGCGAGAGGATCCTGATCCTCGACGGCGCCATGGGGACGATGATCCAGACGCTGAACCTGAGCGAGGAGGATTTCACCGCGAACGGCCATATCCACGGCCCCGGCTGCCGGCATCATTCCGACCACCCGCAGAAGGGCAACAACGACCTGCTGGTGCTGACCCAGCCCCAGGCGGTGGAGGATCTGCAACTGGAATTTGCCCTCGCCGGGGCGGATATTCTGGAGACCAACACTTTTTCCTCCACCACCATCGCCCAGGCGGATTACGGGCTGGAAAGCGCGGTGCATGATCTGAACGTGGCGGGCGCCAGGGTGGCGCGGCGCGCGGCGGATCGGGCGCAGGCGCAGGACGGCAGGCCCCGCTATGTCGCGGGCGCGGTCGGGCCGACAAACCGGACGGCCTCCATCAGCCCGGATGTGAACGACCCCGGCTATCGCGCGGTCAGTTTCGATGACCTGCGCCTCGCCTATGGGCAGCAGATCGACGGGCTGATCGAAGGCGGGTCGGACCTGATCCTGATCGAGACAATCTTTGACACGCTGAATGCCAAGGCGGCGATCTTTGCCGCCTTCGAAAGTTTCGCCCGGGCGGGCAAGCGCCTGCCGCTCATGATCTCGGGCACGATCACCGATGCCTCGGGGCGGACGCTCTCGGGCCAGACGCCGACCGCATTCTGGCATTCGGTGCGCCATGCGCGGCCTTTCACCGTAGGGCTGAACTGTGCCCTGGGCGCGGACGCGATGCGCCCGCATCTGACCGAGCTTTCGGGCGTGGCCGAGACGATGATCTGCGCCTATCCGAACGCCGGCCTGCCAAATGCCTTTGGCGAATACGACGAGACGCCGGACCAGACCGCCGCGCTGGTGGAGGTCTTTGCCAAGGAGGGGCTGATCAATATCGCGGGCGGCTGTTGCGGCACGACGCCCGACCATATCCGCGCCATCGCCGACCGTGTCGCGGGCTACGCGCCGCGCAAGGCCCGGGGGCTGGCCCATGTCTGATCCGCTGCTGCGCCTTTCCGGCCTGGAACCCTTTGTCCTGACCAGGGACATCCCCTTCGTGAACGTGGGCGAGCGGACGAACGTCACCGGCTCCGCCAAGTTCCGCAAACTGATCACCAACCGGGACTATGCCACCGCGCTGGAGGTCGCCCGCGACCAGGTGGAGAACGGTGCGCAGATCATCGACGTCAACATGGACGAGGGTCTGATCGACAGCAAACAGGCGATGATCGACTTCCTCAACCTCGTCGCCGCCGAGCCCGATATCGCGCGCGTGCCCATCATGATCGACAGCTCCAAATGGGAGGTGATCGAGGCCGGGCTGAAATGCGTGCAGGGCAAGCCGGTGGTGAACTCCATCTCGCTGAAGGAAGGTGAGGAGGCGTTCATCCACCACGCCTCGCTCTGCCTCGCCTATGGGGCGGCCGTCGTGGTCATGGCCTTTGACGAGGACGGGCAGGCCGACAGTTTCCAGCGCAAGATCGAGATCTGCGAACGGGCCTACAAGGTGCTGACCGAAAAGGTCGGTTTCCCGCCCGAGGACATCATCTTTGATCCGAACGTCTTTGCCGTCGCCACCGGGATCGAGGAGCACGACAACTACGGCGTCGACTTCATCGAGGCGACGAAGTGGATCCGGGAAAACCTGCCGCACTGCCATATCTCCGGCGGGGTTTCGAACCTGTCCTTCAGCTTCCGCGGCAACGAACCCGTGCGCGAGGCAATGCATGCGGTCTTCCTTTACCACGCCATCAAGGTCGGCATGGACATGGGGATCGTCAACGCCGGTCAGCTGGCCGTCTACGACCAGATCGACGCGGAACTGCGCGAAGCCTGCGAGGACGTGGTCCTGAACCGCACCCCCGCCAATGGCGGCAATGCGACGGAAAACCTGCTGGAGATCGCCGAACGCTACAAGGGCGACAAGCGCGAAGAGAAGAAACGCGATCTGAAATGGCGTGACTGGCCGGTGGAAAAGCGGCTGGAACATGCGCTGGTCAACGGCATCACCGAATTTGTCGAAGAGGATACCGAGGCCGCGCGCCAGGCCGCCGAAAAACCGCTCGACGTGATCGAGGGGCCGCTGATGGCCGGGATGAACGTGGTTGGCGATCTCTTTGGCGCGGGCAAGATGTTCCTGCCCCAGGTGGTCAAATCCGCCCGCGTGATGAAACAGGCCGTGGGTGTCCTGCTGCCCTATATGGAGGCCGAGAAGGAGGGCAAACGCGAAAGCGCGGGACGTGTCCTCATGGCGACGGTGAAGGGCGATGTGCATGACATCGGCAAGAACATCGTCGGCGTCGTCCTGGCCTGCAACAATTACGAGATCATCGACCTGGGCGTCATGGTCTCGCCGCAGAAGATCCTGGAAGAGGCCCGGGCGCAGGAGGTCGATATCATCGGCCTCTCGGGGTTGATCACCCCCTCGCTGGACGAAATGGCCCATGTGGCGAGCGAGCTGGAGCGCGAAGGGTTCGACGTGCCGCTGCTGATCGGCGGGGCGACGACCTCCAAGGTGCATACGGCGGTCAAGATCTCGCCGCGCTATGCCCGCAGCCAGGCGATCTATGTCACCGACGCCAGCCGCGCGGTCGGTGTGGTGTCGGCCCTGCTGAGCAAGACGCAGAAAGAGCCCTATATCGAAGGCATCCGCGCCGAATACAACGAAGTGGCGGAGCGTCACGAACGCGCCGAACGCGCCAAGCAGCGCCTGCCGCTGGAGGCCGCTCGCGCCAATGCGATGAAGATCGACTGGACGGACTACAAGGTGCCCGCGCCGCGCTTCACCGGTCCGCGGGTTGTCGAGGAGTGGGACCTGGCGGAAATCGCGCGCTACATCGACTGGACCCCGTTTTTCCAGACCTGGGAGCTGAAGGGCGTCTATCCCCGCATTCTGGAGGATGAGACCTACGGCGAGGCGGCGCGCAATCTCTTTGCCGATGCGCAGTCCATGCTGCAGCGGATCATCGGCGAAAAGTGGTTCGGTCCGCGTGCCGTGGTGGGCTTCTGGCCGGCCAATCGGGCGCAGGACGATATTCAACTCTTTGCCGACGACAGCCGGACGCAGCCGTTGCAGGTGCTGCACACGCTGCGTCAGCAGACCTCCAAGCGTAAGGACCGCCCCAACCTCGCCCTGGCCGATTTCGTCGCGCCCGAGGGGGTCAAGGACTGGGTCGGCGGCTTTGTCGTCACCGCCGGTCCGGAGGAGATCGCCGTCGCCGAGCGTTTCGAGGTAGAGGGCGACGATTATTCGGCGATCATGGTCAAGGCCCTGGCCGACCGCTTTGCCGAGGCCATGGCCGAGATGCTGCACCAGCGCGTGCGCCGCGACTTCTGGGGCTATGCGTCGGAGGAGGGCTTCTCGCCACAGGAGCTGATCGGCGAGCCCTATCGCGGCATCCGCCCGGCGCCGGGGTATCCCGCGCAGCCTGACCATACGGAGAAACGGACCCTCTTTGACCTGCTCGACGCCAAGGCGACCACCGGGGTGGAGCTGACGGACAGCATGGCGATGTGGCCAGGCTCTTCGGTCAGCGGGCTCTATATCGGCCATCCGGAGGCCTATTACTTTGGCGTCGCCAAGGTGGAGCGGGACCAGGTTGCGGACTATGCGGCGCGCAAGGGCATGGACATGGCCGAGGCGGAGCGCTGGCTGGCCCCGATCCTGAACTACCGGCCCGACGACGGCGCGGCGATCATCGCGGCGGAGTGAGGTTGAGGGGCCTTTGAAACGGTCTGCAAGCCTGGTCTTTGTAGTGCCATCGCTATGATTTACGTCCCGCCCGGCGGCACCGCCGGGCAGCGCCGACCCGCCCCCATGGGGCGGCGCTTATGCGCCACCCCTCGGGTCGGCGCTGCCCTTAGCGCAAATCACGAACCGATGTTGGCCGGAAACGGCCGGGGGTCCCGTCCTCCGGATGGAGCCCCATCATCACACCTTGCCTTGCCGCCGCCCCCATGGTTCCCTCTGACACGACGGAGAAAGCCATGCCCCACGACCATCACGATCACGACCACAGCGAGCTGGACGACATGACCTCGCGCGTCATGGCCTTGGAAAAGCTGTTGACGGACAAGGGGTTGATCGACCCGGCGGCGCTGGATGTGATCCTCGACACCTATGAAAACCATGTCGGCCCGCGCAACGGGGCCAAGGTCGTGGCCCGGGCCTGGACCGATCCCGACTTCGCCCGGGCGCTGGAAGAGGATGCCACCGCCGCGATCCACGGCATGGGGTTTGCCGGGCGGCAGGGGGAGCATCTGACCGCCGTCTTCAACACGGCCGAACAGCACAACATGGTCGTCTGCACCCTTTGCTCCTGCTATCCGTGGTCGGTGTTGGGCCTGCCGCCGGTCTGGTACAAATCCATGCCCTACCGCTCCCGCGCTGTGTCGGAACCGCGCGCGGTTCTGTCCGAGTTCGGCGTGACCCTGCCCGAGGGCACGGCCATTCGCGTCTGGGACAGCACGGCGGAGATGCGGTATCTGGTCATCCCGATGCGCCCCGAGGGCACAGAGGGATGGACGGCCGCGCAGCTGGAGCCGCTGGTGTCGCGGGATGCGATGATCGGCACGGCGCTGGTCGGGGCGCCCTCATGAACGGGCCGCAGGATGCAGGCGGGCGGCACGGCTTCGGCCCGGTCAGACCCGAGGTGGATGAGCCGCTCTTCCACGCCGCATGGGAGCGCCGCGCCATGGCCCTGACGATTGCTGCGGGCGGGGCAGGGCAGTGGACCATCGACGAATCCCGCCACGCCCGGGAAAACCGCGATCCGGCGGAGTATTACCGGCTGAGCTATTACGCCCTGTGGATCGCCGGGTTGGAAGACCTGTTGCGCAACAACGGCCTCGCCACGGCGGAGGAGATCGCGACCGGGCGGATGACCCAACCCCTGCCGGATGGCGTGCGGGCGCTGAGCGCCGACCGTGTGCCCGCCAGCCTGGCCAATGGCACGCCCTATGATCGTGACCCCGGCGGCCAGCGCCCCGCCTTCGCCCCCGGCGACCGGGTCCATACCCGCAACCTGCAACCGCGCGGCCATATTCGAATGCCGACCTATTGCCGCGATCGCACCGGGGTTGTCAGCGCCGTGCATGGCTATCACGTCTTTCCCGACACCTCCGCCACGGGCGATCACGACACGGCACAATGGCTCTACAATGTCACCTTTGCCGCCCGCGAGCTCTTTGGCGACGGGGCAGGGGTCGAAGACACCGTTTCCGTCGACCTGTGGGAACCCTATCTCGATGCCCGCTGACATGATCCCCGGCCTCAACATTCCTGGCCTTGAGGGCGACAATCCGCATTTCTTCGCCCCCTGGCAGGCCAAGCTCTTTGCCCTGACGGTGCACCTGAACGAGGGGGGGCATTTCACCTGGGGCGACTGGGTCACGGCCTTTTCCGCCCGGATCGGCAGCGCCGCCCCACTGCCGGATGCCGCCACGCCCGAAGACCATGCGGAGGATTACTACCTCACTTGGCTTGACACGTTGGAGGCGGTGCTGACCGAACGTGGCATGGCCGAGGCCGCGGTGATCCGCGAGATGGCGGAAACCTGGCGCCGCGCCGCCCGCGCCACGCCCCATGGCACACCGATCCGCTATGAGGCCGGGCTGACCGGCTGAGCATTTTCAAACCGCCCGGCTTCGCCTAGATTATCCGCAATCAATCCGGGGCGAGAGATGAGCAGAGCACCCCACATCCTGATCGCGGCGCTGATCGCGCTGCTGACCCTGCCTGCGCTGGTGCGCGCCCAGGGCCTGGTCGCCCTCGCACGGGTGGCGCCGGAGGAGAGCGCGCTGACCGAAACCTCCGGCGCGCTCGCGTTGGAGCTGGCCCTGTCGCAGCCGGTGCCCTGGCGCGTCTTCACCCTGGCCGATCCGCCCCGCGTCGTCATGGATTTCCGCGAAATCGACTGGACCGGCCTGCGCCCCGAGGACCTGGTGCAGACCGATCTGGTGACCGAACTGCGCTATGGCGCCTATCGTCCCGGCTGGTCGCGCATGGTGATGACGCTGGCCGCGCCGATGGCGATGACACGCTCCGCCATGCGGGTGGACGACACGAGGGGCACGGCCCGGATCACCGCCCGGTTCGCCCCGGTCGATGCCGCTACCTTTGCCGCCGGGGCCGGGGCCCCGCGCACCCCCGGCTGGGATCTGCCCGCCCCGGCGCTGACCGCCGCGCGGCCCCCCGATGACGGCGTGCTGACCGTGGTGATCGACCCTGGCCATGGCGGCATCGACCCCGGGGCCGTGCGGGACGGGCTGACGGAAAAGACCCTGATGCTGACCCTGGCCCGGACCCTGCGAGAGGAGCTGATCCGCGAGGGCGAGACCCGGGTGATCCTGACCCGCGACGACGACCGTTTCGTTCCGCTGGAACGCCGCGTCTCCATCGCGCACGAGGTGGGGGCGGACCTCTTCATCTCGCTCCATGCGGATGTGCTGCTGTCGGGCCGGGCGCATGGAGCGACGATCTACACCCTGTCGGACAAGGCCAGTGACACGGCCTCGGAAAAGCTGGCGGAGCGGCATGATCGCGACGACCTGCTGTCGGGCGTGGACCTGACCGGCAAGGATGACGTGGTGGCTGGCGTCCTGCTGGACCTCGCACGGCAGGAGACGACGCCACGCACCGCCGCCTTTTCCCGGGCTCTGTCGCGGGCGATTGGCGAGGCGGGCGTGCCGCTCAACTCCCGCCCGCTGCGGGCCGGAGATTTCTCGGTGCTGAAGGCGGCGGATATTCCTTCGGTCCTGGTTGAAGTCGGGTACTTGTCCTCCGACCGCGACCGCAAGAACCTGCGCGACCCGGAGTTCCTGACCCGCATGGCGGGGGCGATCCGGCAGGCGATCCTGGACTGGGCCAAGGCCGATGCGGCGCTGAAACCGCTGGTGCGGCAGTAGGGCGGCCGCACGGCCACCGGGCGGAACGCCGAACCGCTGTTCGGAACCCGCAATTTCCCGCCACCCCTTGCGCGAACGTGTTTTGACCCCGCGCCTCTGCGCGCTTATATGAGGCGGGATCGACACGGGACCGACATGCTCAGATTCATTTTTTCGTTCTTCGGGGCAATATTCAGCCTCGTCACGCTCGGCATCGGTGTCGTGGCGCTCAGCATTGGTGCGATCTTCTGGGTCTACGGCCAGGACCTGCCCAGCCACGAGAGCCTTGCCACCTACCAGCCCAAGACGATCAGCCGGATCTATTCCGCCCAGGGCCGGATCATCGACGAATTTGCCGTGGAGCGCCGCCTCTTTGCCCCGGCGGATGAAATTCCGGAGATGGTGAAGCACGCCTTCATCTCGGCCGAGGACAAGAACTTCTACACCCATGCCGGATATGACACCCGCGGCATCGCCGCCGCCGCGGTGGAGGCGGTGCAGTCGCGCGGTCAGAACGTGCGCGGCGCCTCGACCATCACGCAGCAGGTCATGAAGAACTTCCTTCTGGGTGGCGAGCGGCGCATTGAACGCAAGATCAAGGAAATCATCCTTGCCGCCCGGCTGGAAGAGACGCTGCCCAAGGAAAAGATCCTCGAGCTGTACCTGAACGAGATTTTCCTGGGCCAGAACTCCTATGGCGTGGCCGCCGCCGCGCAGACCTACTTCAACAAGGCCCTGTCGGAGCTTGAGCCGCACGAGGCGGCGATGCTGGCCGCCATGCCCCAGGCCCCGGGCCGCTATCACCCCGTCCACGCCAAGGAGCGGGTGACGCAGCGCCGCAACTACGTGCTGCGCGAGATGATGGAGAACGGCTATATCACCGCCGCCGTCTTTGCGGAGGAGGTCGAAAAGCCCCTGCGCACCGTGCAGAACGGCGACTTTGACAGCTATCGCGATGAACGCCCGCCGCGCGACTATTTCACCGACGAAATCCGGCGCCAGCTGTCGCGTGACTTCGGTGACGAGGAATTCTTCACCGGCGGCTATACCGTCCGCGCGACCATCGACCCGGAAATGCAGGTTGTGGCGGCGCATTCGCTGCAGACGCAGCTGGAACAATATGATCGCGGCCTGGGAATCTGGCACGGCACCGGTGAAAAGATCGACCCCGCCGCGCTGAGCACGGAGGCCGACTGGCGCGCCGCCCTGTCCGATGTGAACGTGGCCCGCGATATCACGCTGGACGCGCCCTGGCATCCGGCCGTTGTCCTGGCCGTGGAGGATCAGCAGCTGCGCGTCGGCATCGAAGGCGTCGAGGAGACCGAGGCGGAGCCTTTCGTGATCCCGCGCAAGGACATCGGCTGGCTGCGCGGAAACTTCCAGGACAACTTCGCCGTCGGCGATGTGGTGCATGTCCGCCGCATGACCGAGGGTGACAGTTTCATCCGCTGGACCCTGCGGCAGGTGCCCAAGGTGCAGGGCGGCTTCATGGCGATGGACGTCAACACCGGCCGCGTGATCGCGATGCAGGGCGGTTTCTCCTACCAGACCTCGGTCTTCAACCGCGCGACGCAGGCCAAGCGGCAGCCCGGGTCCAGCTTCAAGCCCTTCGTCTATGCCTCCGCGCTGGACAGCGGCTATACCCCGGCCACGATCATCATCGACGCCCCGATCGAGATCGACACGCCCCAGGGTGTCTGGCGGCCGCAGAACGCGAGCCACGAATTCTACGGCCCCACCCCCCTGCGCACCGGGATCGAACGGTCGCGGAACCTGATGACCATCCGCCTCGCGCAGGAGGTCGGCATGGATGTGGTGGCCGCCTATGCGGAGAAATTCGGGGTCTACGACAACATGGGTCAGTTCCTGGCCAATGCGCTCGGGTCCGAGGAGACGACGCTTTACAAGATGGTGTCGGCCTATGCGATGTTCGCCAATGGTGGCGAGCGCGTGGAACCGACCCTGGTCGACCGTGTGCAGGACCGCTACGGCAAGACGATCTATCGCCATGACCAGCGGGTCTGTACCGATTGCGCCGATCCCAGCATCCCCCGTTCGCGCAGCCCGCGCATCCTGTCCAACCGGGACCGGGTGATGAACGCGATCACCGCCTATCAGCTGACCTCCATGCTGCAGGGCGTGGTGCAGCGCGGCACCGCCTCGCGCGCGGTCAACCTGCCGGTGCCCACGGCGGGCAAGACCGGCACGACCAACGATGCCAAGGACGTCTGGTTCATCGGCTTCACCTCCAACGTCGTGGCGGGCTGCTATATCGGCTACGACGATCCCAAGCCGCTTGGCCGTGGCGCCTCCGGCGGCGGCTTCTGCGGCCCGGTTTTCCAGCGCTTCATGAGCGAGGCAGTGCAGAAGTTCGGCGGCGGCAAGTTCAAGCTGCCTCCGGGCGGGCATTTCATCAAGATCGACCGGTTCACCGGCGCCCGCCTGCCGGACGATGCCACCGGCGAATACGTGGTTGCGGAGTATTTCCGCGATGGCGAAGAGCCGATTTTCGGTATCAGCTTCGACGGCGGCTTCGGCATGGGATCGGACCTGCCGCTGTTCGAGGAAGTCCGGCAGGGGGGACGTGAGGTCACCACCTCCACCGGCAAGAAGGCGGTGGTCGGGCCGAAGGCCAGCTTCGGGACGATGTCGTCGGGCGGGTTGTATTGATCACCGGCGGAAGATGGGTGCAGAGCACCCATCCTACGTAGGATGGGTGGTTCCCACCCATCTCCCCCCACCTTGCCCCCAAACCCTCGCCACGTTATCACGCGGCACTCTCAACCCGAACGGACCCATCATGCGCGCAGAGACCCAGAACCTCGTCTCGGACATCGAAACCTCGCTGGAGCTTCTGCGCCAGCGCATGGACTGGGAGACGGCGCAGCACCGGCTGGAGGAATTCAACGCCCGGGTCGAGGACCCCAACCTCTGGGATGATCCGGCCAAGGCGCAGGCGCTGATGCGTGACCGCCAAGCCCTGGTCGATGCCATGGCCGTGCATGACGCGATCCAGCAGGACCTGTCGGACAATGTCGAACTGATCGAACTGGGCGAGATGGAAGAGGATGACGAGGTCGTCGCCGACGCCGAAGCCGCCCTGAAGGCGCTCAAGGACCGGGCGGCGGAGAAGGAGTTGGAAGCCCTGCTAAACGGCGAGGCGGACGGCAACGACACCTTCCTTGAAATCAACGCCGGTGCGGGCGGGACGGAGGCCTGCGACTGGGCCAACATGCTGCAGCGGATGTATGTCCGTTGGGCCGAGAAGCGCGGCTACAAGGTGGAACTGCAATCCGAGGAAGCGGGCGCCGAGGCGGGGATCAAATCCTGCGCCTACAAGATCAGCGGCCCGAACGCCTATGGCTGGCTGAAATCCGAAAGCGGCGTGCACCGCCTGGTCCGGATCAGCCCCTTCGGCAAGGGCACGCGCGAGACCTCCTTCGCCTCGGTCTGGGTCTATCCGGTGGTCGACGACAATATCGAGATCGAGGTGAACCCGGCGGATATCCGCATCGACACCTTCCGGTCGTCGGGCGCGGGTGGGCAGCACGTGAACACCACCGACTCCGCCGTCCGGATCACCCACCATCCCACGGGGATTGTCGTGACCAGTTCCGAGAAGTCGCAGCACCAGAACCGTGACATTGCCATGAAGGCGCTGAAATCGCGGCTCTACCAGCTGGAGCTGGACCGCCGCAACGCCGCCATCAACGAGGCCCATGAAAACAAGGGCTCCGCGGGCTGGGGTAACCAGATCCGGTCCTACGTGTTACAGCCCTACCAGATGGTGAAGGACCTGCGGACCAGCCACGAGACCTCCGACACCCAGGGCGTGCTGGACGGCGCGCTGGATGAGTTCATGGCCGCCACCCTGGCGATGGATGTCTCCGGCAAAAGCCGGGCGGAGGCCAACGCGGAGGGCTGAGCCCGCCGGAATCCAATTGTTGAGATTTTCGCTGCCCCATGCGACCATCCTCCTACCGACCGGTAAGTAACCGGTCATAAGGGAGGAAAATATGCGTAAAGCAATTATTGGCGCGGCCATCTGGATGGCCGCCGGGGCTGCCTATGCCCAAGATTATGAACTGCCGTCCACCGTCACCTGGACCGCCTATGCCACCGGATCGTCCGGCTACAACCAGGCCGTCGCGATCGGCAAGGCGCTGCAGGACGAGGCGGGTGTGAACCTGCGGATCCTGCCCGGCAAGAACGACCTCAGCCGACTGGAGCCGGTCCGTCAGGGCAAGGTCTCCTTCTCCGCCAACGGGGTGGGGACCTATCTGGCGCAGGAGGGCGTCTTTGACTTCGCCGCCGAAAGCTGGGGCCCGCAGCGGGTGCGCCTGCTGATGAACAACGTCGGGTCCGGTTCGGCGCTGGCCGTCGCGGTCAACGAACCGGCCTGTGAGGCGGCGGGCAAGCCCGGTTGCGAAGGGTTCGAATATTCGGACCTCAAAGGCCTGAAGATCGTCTACATCAAGGGCGGACCGGGCCTGAACGCCAATATGGCGGCCTATCTGGCCTATGGCGGGCTGACCTGGGACGATGTCGAGGTGATCGAGTTCGGCGGTTACGGCGCCAGCTGGAAGGCCGTGATCGACGGCTCCGCCCATGCGGCTTTCGGCATCACCACTTCCGGCAACGCCTATGAGGCGGCGTCGGGTCCGAACGGCCTCTACTGGCCGCCGATTGATCCGAACGATGCCGAAGCCATGGGCCGCCTGAAGGAAAAGGCCGCCTATTTCGTGCCGGTCAAGGCGACCGTCGGGGCCAATCTGGACGATACGGACGGGCAGATGAGCGCCAGCTATCCCTATCCGATCCTGATGGCCTATGACACGCAGGACGCCGATGTCGTCTACAACATGACGGCGGCCATGTATGCGCTGTTTGACAAATACAAGGACGGCGCCCCGGGGGCCACGGGCTGGGCGCTGGAAAACCAGGTCTTCGACTGGGTGGTGCCCTACCATGAGGGCGCGGTCCGCTACTACAAGGAAGCGGGGGTCTGGTCGGATGAGGCACAGGCCCATAACGACATGCTGATCAAACGGCAGGACGTTCTGCAGGCCGCCTGGGAAGAGTTGAAGGCCGCCGGTGCCGACAACTGGGAAGAGGCCTGGGACGCCAAGCGCCGCGAGGCGCTGTCGGCCGAAGGCATGCAGATCAGCTACGAGTGATCTCAAACGGGGGGCGGGCCCAGATCCGCCCCTTCCTCGCGGGGAGACGCGGCGCAACCCGGTGATCGGGCCTGGCCGTGTGGGGAGACACCATGGACAAAGACGACAAGGCGGCCGCAAGCCGTGGCGCGCAGGCGATCGAGGCGGAGCGCGCGCAGGAAAAGATGAAATTCACTGGCCCGGCGAGATGGATGATCGTGGGATTCACCACCGTCGCCATTCTTGCGGCCATCAACCAGCTCTTCAATCTGCGCATCGGCGGCTATGCCATGCTGGACGGGATGTACCTGAACCTGCTGGCGGGGCTGTTCCTGTGTCTGACTTTTCTGACCTTCCGGGCGCGCGGGCCGCAGACGGCCGTCGTGCCCTGGTATGACTGGCTCCTCTTCGCCATCACCCTGGGCGTTTCGGGCTATATCTTCTTCACCGCCGACACCGCGACCTCCTATGGCTGGGAATATGCCGCGCCGGAGTTGGGCGTCTGGATGTCCATCGCCTTTTACCTGCTGGTCCTCGAAGGGGTGCGGCGTGCGGGGGGCAATGTGCTGTTTGTTGTGGTGCTGCTCTTCTCGCTCTACCCGACCTTCGCCGACAAGATGCCCGACCCGCTGAGCGGTTTTGCCCAGCCCTTCCGCGATGTCGTGCCCTTCTTCGTCTACTCGGCGGAGGCCAGCTTCGGCATCCCGATGAGCGCCTTCGGCTCGCTCGTCATCGGTTTCATCCTCTTCGGGGCGGTGCTGCAGTTCACCGGCGGGGGCAAGTTCTTCAACGACCTCGCCCTGGCGCTGGTCGGGCGTTACCGGGGCGGATCGGCCAAGGTGGCGATCTTTGCCAGCGGGTTCATGGGGTCGATGTCGGGCTCGGTCATCTCCAACGTGCTGACGACCGGCGCGGTGTCGATCCCCGCGATGCGGCGGTCGGGTTTTTCACCAAAGTACGCCGCCGCGACGGAGGCCTGCGCCTCCACCGGGGGGGTACTGATGCCGCCGATCATGGGGGCGACGGCCTTTGTCATGGCGTCGTGGCTGGGCATGCCCTATTCCGAGATCATGCTGGCCGCGGCGATCCCCTCGCTGCTCTATTACTTCGGCCTCTTCACCCAGATCGACAGCTATGCTGCCCGCCGGGGGCTGAAAGGCATGGCCAGGGAGGTCCTGCCGGCCCTGGGTCAGACCTTCCGCTCCGGCTGGATCTACATCTTCGTCTTCGCCCTGCTGATCTATCTGATGGTGGCCTTCAGATGGGAACGCACCGCGCCCTTCTACACCATCGCCCTGCTGCTGGTCGTGAACCAGATCCTCGGGCCGCGCTTCACCCTGTCGGGCTTTGCCGACATGATCGCCTCCGTGGGGCGCATCCTGGCGGAACTGGTGGCGGTGCTTCTGGGCATCGGCATGATCGTCGGGGCCTTTCAGGCGACCGGGCTGACCGGGCCGCTGGCCGGGGAACTGGTGTCGCTGGCGGGCAATTCGGTGCCCCTGCTGCTGATCATGGGGGCCGCGACGGCCTTTGTCTTTGGCATGGGGATGACGGTAACGGCCTGTTACATCTTCCTCGCCGTGATCCTTGCGCCTGCGCTGGTGCAGGCGGGGTTGAACGAATTGGCGGTGCACCTCTTCATCCTCTACTGGGGCATGGTCAGCTACATCACCCCGCCGGTGGCGCTTGGCGCCTTTGCGGCGGCGTCGATGGCTGGCGCGGACCCGATCAAGACCGGGTTCGAGGCGATGCGCCTGGGCGGGGTCATCTACATCACCCCCTTCTTCTTCGTGCTGAACCCGGCGCTGATCGGCCAGGCGGGCACCGGAGAGGTGCTGTTCGTGCTGGCCTGCGCGCTGGTCGGGATCTGGTTCATCTCCTCCGCGCTGCAGGGACATGTCAGCCTGATCGGCACGCTTGGCCGCGGGGCCCTGGGGATGGTCCTGCGCCTCGCGCTCTTCCTTGCCGGGCTGCTGATCGCGGCCCCCATGGGCGGGGTCGCGGGGCTGAGCCATACGCTGACCACGGTGCTGGGGCTGGCCATCGCGGTGGTGCCGCTGCTGATGGCCTGGCGGGCCGGGGAGCCGCCCTCGGTGGAGGAGCCGGAGAAGGCGCAGGCTTGAGACTATTGGGCGGGCGGGGCAGGGCGGAGGCTCTGCCCCCGGCGCCCGCGCCACCCCGAGATATTTCCAACCAGAAGAAGCGGCGGTTTGCCCATCCGGGCGGCCAGTCGGTGGAACCCTGCGCATGAGGCGGAAAGGCGGTTGGCATCCGGAAAATTCCTGCAAGACTCCGCCAAAAGACGAACACGAGGCGCGGAATGGATGGACAGGAGCCCGGCAGGCTGACCCGGATCGAAAGCGATGTTTTGTCGGTCACGGTCTCCGACCTGGGGGCGGAGATGCAGAGCCTGACCAAGGAGGGGGAGGAATACCTCTGGCAGGGCGACCCGGCCTGGTGGTCGGGGCGGTCCCCGATCCTCTTTCCCATCGTCGGTAAGGCCCCGGGCGACCGCGTGACCCTGGATGGCAAGGGCGGCGAGATGCGCCAGCATGGCTTCGCCCGCCGCATGGTCTTTGACCGGGTGCGGGCGGAGCCGGGCCGGGTGATGCACAGCCTGACCGACACGGTGGAGACCCACGCCGCCTACCCCCGCCCATTCGCGCTGAGCGTGACCCACGCGGTCTCCGGCCCGACCCTCAATGTCAGCGCGCTGGTGGCCAATCCCGGCCGCGCGCCGCTGCCCTTCGGTCTGGGGTTCCACCCGGCCTTCCTCTGGCCCCTGCCGGGTGCGCAGGGCAAGGATCACAGCATCACCCTGGCCAACCGGGGCGAACCGGCACTGGCCCGGCTGCGTGACGGGCTGATGACCGACACGCGCCTGCCGTCGCCCTTCACCGCGGGAAAGCTCCGCCTCGACCCGGCGCAGTTCGAGGCGGATGCGATGATCTTCCCCGAAGGCGCGGGCACGGCGCTGCGCTATGGTGCCGAGGGCGGGCCGAGACTGGAGTTCGAATTCGAGGGGCTGCCCAATCTGGCGCTGTGGCAGAAACCGGGCGCGCCCTATATCTGCATCGAGCCCTGGCACGGCATGGCGGCGCAGGACGGGGCGGGAACCGAGATCGCCGAGAGGCCCGGCAGCCTGATCCTGGCCCCGGGCAAGACCGCGCGGTTTCGCTGGTCGGTCACTCTGGCCTGATCGGAGAGACCCCTAGCCGTCGATCCTTGCGGCGGCGATGGCGATGGCCTGTTGATAGACCGTCGCCGCGTTCCATTCGTTCAGCACGCGGAAATTGCGCGTCCCCTCGCCATAGGGCTTGCCCGGTCGCCAGCCCTTCTTGCGCAGGTAATAGGCGGTGGAGGCCATCGCATCGCTGAGATCATAGAGGTCGATCCGCCCGTCGCCATTGCCGTCCTGCCCATACTCCAGCGCATTCCCGGCCAGGAACTGGGTATGTCCGATCTCGCCATGCGCGGCGCCGATGGCATTGGGCGAGAGCCATCCGCGGTCCACCAGCTCCAGCGCGGCCAGCATATGGGCGCTGAAGAACTCCGACCGGCGGCAGTCAAAGGCCACCGTCGCGTTGGAGCTGAGCACGTTGTATTTGCCCATGAAGCTGCCAAAACCGCTTTCCATCCCGTGGATCGCCAGCAGGATGCCCGCAGGCACGCCGTAGCCCTTTTCCAGCGCCGCGTAGAACGCCGCGTTCGCCGCCTTGCGCTTGCGCCCGCCGGCCACAATGGCATCGACACCCCGGATGCGCAGGAAGTCCGACAGCGAATATTTCACCCCCTTCTGGTTGCGGTCCGCCGCGATGGTGCCGCGCGAATATTGCACCCCGGCCAGCGCCTGCAGCCCGCGTTGGCCGATGCCCTTGCGGGCGGCCTCCTGCCCGAAGGCGACCTTCCAGGCCTCGAACCCCTGGGAGGTGTTGCCGCAGGGCGCAGCGGCGGCAAAAGAGGGCAGGGCGGCGAGGACAAGGGCGGCGAGGAGGGGGCGCATCGGGAAACCTTTCTGACAGCGAACGTGGGCAGGGTAGCCCAGCCCGCGCCGGGGCCAAAGCCGAAACCGCTGGCGACCCGCGCCGTTCCCCGCCATCCTGTCCGAAACAGGGGGGAATGCGATGAACCTGATCGACTTGGATGCCACGGCCCTGGTCGCGGCGATGCAGCGCGGCGAGGTCACGGCGGAGGAGGCGATGACCGCCTGCCTCGACCGGATCGAGGCGGTCAATGGTGCGGTCAACGCGGTGGTCGCCCTGCGCGACCGGGAGGAACTTCTGGAGGAGGCCCGCGCCGCCGACCGGACGGAGCGGCGTGGCTGGCTGCATGGGGTGCCGCTGGCGGTGAAGGATCTGGCCAATACCAGGGGGATCAGGACGACCCTCGGCTCGCCCATCCTCAAGGACTTCGTGCCGAAGCGCGATGACCTCTTCGTGGGTCGGATGCGGGCGGCGGGCGCGATCTTCATCGGCAAGACCAATGCGCCGGAATTCGGCCTTGGCTCGCACACGGTGAACCCGGTCTATGGCGCGACCTGCAACCCCTATGATCTGACCCGCTCTGCCGGCGGTTCCTCCGGCGGGGCGACCGCGGCGCTGGCGGCGGGGATGCAGTGGGTCTGCGATGGATCGGACATGATGGGCAGCCTGCGCAACCCGGCCGGCTGGTGCAACGTCTATGGCTTCCGCCCCAGTTTCGGCCTGGTGCCCGGCGATGTGGAGCGGGACCTCTACCTGCATCCGCTGGCGACCTCCGGCCCCATGGGGAAAAGCCCGGAGGACATGGCGGCCCTGCTGGACATCCAGTCCGGGGCAGACCCGCGGGTGCCGCTGTCGCATGACGGCCCGGGGTTCGCGGGCAGGCTGAAGGCCGATCTGTCGGGCAAACGCGTCGCCTGGCTGGGCGACTGGGGCGGCGCCTGGCCGATGGAGGAGGGCGTGCGGGAGACCTGCGAGGCCGCGCTCGCCACTTTCGCAGACCTCGGGGTGGAGGTGGTAGAGATCGCCCCGCCCTTCGACGCGGCGGCAATGTGGCAGGCCTGGATCGACCTGCGCTCCTTCGCCGTGGCGGGCAGCACCGGGCCGCTTTACGACAACCCGGCCTATCGTCCGCAGCTGCGCGAGGATGCCGTGTGGGAGCTGGAGCGCGGCCGCGCCCTGACCCCGGTGGAGATCCAGCGCGCCAGCGCCACCCGCTCCGCCTGGTTTCGCAAGGCTGCGGAGCTGTTTGACCAATACGACGCCCTCATCGCCCCCACGGCCCAGGTCTGGCCCTTCCCGGTCGACCAGATGCACCCGAAGGAAATCGCGGGCCGGGCCATGGACACTTACCACCGCTGGATGGAATGCGTGATCCCCGCCTCGCTGATCGGCCTGCCCGCGGCGGCGGTGCCTGCGGGGTTCGGCCCGAACGGCCTGCCCATGGGGCTGCAGATCATCGGCCGCTACAGGAACGATCTGGGCGTGTTGCAACTGGCCCAGGGCTGGCACGAGGCAACGGGCTGGCCCGCGAAGCGCCCGGCGCTGCGCGCGTAGATGTATCGACGATACACTTGATCAAAAGGGATTTTCCCGCTCTCCTGTCCTGACCCGAACGGGGAGGAGAACCCGATGCCCGACACGCCACAGCCCGGAGTGCCCGATCTGCGGCCCGTGACCTTCGACATGCTGGCCCGTGCGATCCGGCGCGGGGCGCAGGACATGAAGCGCGCGCCGCTCTGGGGGATGTTCTTTGCTTTTACCTATGTGCTGATCGGCTGGGTCCTGGCTTGGGTCACCTGGGCCACGGGGCAGAGCTACTGGCTGATCTTCGCCGCCGTCTCCTTCCCGCTGATCGGGCCCTTCGCGGCCGTGGGCCTCTATGATGTGTCGCGCAGGCTGGAGCAGGGTCGCCCCCTGAGCGCCTCGGAGATCCTGCCGGTGATCCTGCGCCAGTCGAAACGGCAGCTGCCCTCGATGTCGGCCATCATCATCTTTCTCTTCCTGGTCTGGTTTTTCATCGGCCACATGATCTTTGCGCTCTTCATGGGGCTGTCGGTGATGACCAATATCTCCTCGTCCTACGAAGTATTCCTGACGCCGAACGGGCTGACCATGCTGACGGTCGGCACGGTGGTCGGCGCGCTCTTTGCCCTGCTGCTCTACATGATCACGGTGATCGCCCTGCCGCTGCTGCTGGACCGCGAGGTGGATTTCGTCACGGCGATGATCACGTCGTTCCAGACAGTCACGGCGAACCCGGGGCCGATGTTGGCCTGGGCGGCGCTGATCGTGGGGCTGACCTTCCTGGCGATGCTGCCGATCTTCATGGGGCTCTTTTTCGTGCTGCCGTTGCTCGGCCATGCGACCTGGCATCTGTACGATCAGGTTGCCTACGGGACGGCGGAGGAGGAGGCGGTTGCGGTTTCCCCCTCACCCTAGCCCTCTCCCCCCCCCGGGGGGAGAGGGAACGGTTGCGCTATTCGGTTTCGTTTGGACGAAAATTCACAGCACCGCGCAGATACCTAGGGACAAAGGACGCTAAACGCGCAACGGTATTCCCTCTCCCCTGCGGGGGAGAGGGCTAGGGAGAGGGGGCTTCAGTAATCCCGCTCGAAAAACAGCCCCAGGCTTGAGTCCCCGTCCGACCCCACCTTGCCCTTCGCGGTCAGCGACTTGGAGATGTCGAGATTGATCGACAGGCTGGTCTTGCCGCCGGAGGTCGCCTCGACCTCCGAATAGACATTTTCGGAGATGTACTTGCCCGCCGACAGCGCAGTTTCCCCGTCGCGGGTCTGGCTGACGTCCAGATCGTCCAGCCCCGCCCCGTCGCGGATCGACCCGACCAGACCGCCTCCGCCCCGGCCGGTCAGCTCGGCTATGGCCAGGGCCATCCGTGCCGCCTGGAAGGGCGAGAGCGAGGTGATGTCCCGCTCGAAAAAGAGCTGCGACAGAACCTCGTCCTCCGGCAACTCCGGGCGCGAGGTGAACAGAACCTCGGGCTCGGCCACGGGGCCGTCCAGAATGATCTGCACCGCATATTCCCCCGCCTGGCTTTCGGCGACCAGCCGGACCACCGGATCGAAACTGCCGACCAGACGCACGCGGCCCTCGTCCAGGGTCAGGCGTTTGGTCAGGATGTCGATCCGGCCCCGGACCAGATCGAACTGGCCGACCGGGCGGATATCGTTCGTCGTGCCTTCCAGGGTCAGCCCGCCGGTCAGCTCTGCATCGACACCGCGCCCGCGCAGGAAGACGGGTGTCTCCGCCTCGATCCGCAGCGCCAGGCCCAGACCGCCCGATGCGCCGCCACCGCCACCGCCCGCGCCGCCGGTCAGACCGGCGCGCGCGCGGGTCTCGCGGCTTGCGGCGCCTTCGTTCACATGGCGGATCTCCGGGATCGCCTCCGCCCCGCCGAAGCCGCCGGAGGGGATGCGCAACTCCGTCTCGCGCAGGCCGATGCGGCCACCGATGACCCCGCCGCCGGTCAGCCCGCCCTGGACCGTGACCTGGCCGTTGACCCGCGTACTAACAAGGCCGGGCCGCGTGATCGGCACATTGGTCAGCGTCGCCAGCAGATCGGCGGGATAGCTGCCGGACAGGGTGACGGGGCCATTGATGCTGAGCCCGCCGTCACCGATCCGGCCAGTGACATCCAGCTGCGCGCGGCCCCCGCTCAGACCGATCCGGCCGGAAATCCCGTCCACCGCCAGCCCAAGCAGCGGCGCAGCGGCCCGCCCTTCGACCAGCGTGACCTGCCCGCTCAGCGCCGACAGGCCGGGCTGGCCGGACATTGCCAGGTCGAAACGCGCCGTTCCGGTCAGGCTGCGCGGGCGGATATAGGGGTTGGCCAGGGCCAGCGGCGCCGTGCCGGAAATGTCGAGGGCCACCGCCCCGCCGGGCAGGCCGACGCGGCCTGCCACACGGGCATTGGTTCCGCCCGGACCATCGGCGGTCAGGTCGAGCCGCAGCCCCCCCTCGGAGGATTGCGCAACGGTGCCCCGGCCGCTGACCGGCCCCGCGGGCGCCTGTGGCACCACCCCGGCGAGGGAGGCCAAGCGCGCCGAGACCTCCAGCGCGGTCTCGCCATCCGCAATCGTACCGCTGGCCGAGGCTGTGAGGCTGCGCCCGTCCACCTCCGCCATGTCGAGCCGCAGCGCGCCGCCCTCGAACCGGCCGCGGGCCGTGATCTCCGTCCGCCCGGCCAGCAGCGAATCCGCAAGGGCCTGCCCGGTGCCCAGATCCTCGACCCCGCCCTGCAGGTCCAGCAGATAGCCCGCTCCGTCCTGCACCGCCTGCAATTGCAGCTCCAGCGGCCCGCCTTTCGCGCCAAGCGGTACCCCGCTGTCGGGCATCTGCACTGTCAGGGTCACATCGCGCGCCCCCTCGGTCAGCACGCCGGTCGCCTGCGCCCGGATCGCGGGGTTCGACACGTCCAACCGGTTCAGCAGAAGCTCGGACCCGATATCCGCCTCCGCCACGAGTGTTGTCGTGCCCCGCAACAGCGCGTCGGCCTGGTCCACGCCGGTCCGCAACTCCGTCGCCGTGCCGTCGAGGGTGACGAGATAACTGTCGCCCACTTCCCGCGCCTCAAGGCTGAACCGCAGCGGGCCGCTCGGCGCGCCGGTCAGGTCGCCGCTGTCGGCGACCCGACCCGTGGCGGTGAGCTGTCGCGCGCCCGCGGTCAGTTCGCCCGCCGCGCGCAGTTCCAGCCCCGGGGTGGTCACCTCGGCGCGGTCCAGCATGATCTGGTCATTGATCGTCAGCCGCGCCGCGACCGCCGCCTCGCCACGCAGCAGCCGATCCACCTGGTCGATGCCCGTGGTCAGATCGCGCCCGCCGCCGTCCAGCGTGACGACAAAGGTCTCGCCGCTGCGATCGACGCGCCCCGACAGCTCGACCGGCCCGCCGTCCACCCCGGTGAAGACGCCGGAGTTGCGCAGTCGTGCGGCATAGTCGATCTGCCCCGCCTCGTTGGAGAGCGTTCCGGAGGCCTCCAGCGTGATCTCGTCGTTGGAGAGATCGAAGGTATCGAGCGATATCCCCTCCGGACTGCGGCTGACCGCCAGGGCCAACTCGGCATCGCCGCCGATTGCGGGGTCGAGCGCGTCGATCCCCAGGGCCAGCGCGGTCGTCGTGCCATTTGTCTCCAGGCTGAAGCTGCCGCCCAGAAGATCCGCCGACAGATCGACAGCCAGGTCTGCCTGACCGGACAGATCCTGCCCCGACAGCAGGGCAAAACGCGACAGATCCTCCAGTTCCGCCCGCCCCTCAAGAGTGAGGATCGAGGTGCGGCCGCCACCGACCAGGCTGGCATCGAACTGTGCGCCATAGCCCGTGCCCTGAAGGTCAAGCCCCCGCAATTCCAGCGCCGTGCCCTCTTCGGTCCACAGAACCTCGGTCCGCGCCGTCAGCTCCGAGCCGAGCGCCTGCTGTAGCCCGGCATCGGCAAACTGCACGCCGGTTAGCGCGGCCACCAGATCCAGATCGACGGAGGGGGTGTTTTCGATGTCCAGACGGCCGGACATCTCCAGCGTCCCGCTGTCTACTGTCGCCTCCGGTGTCGACAGGGCCGAGAGGGCGATCCGTCCGTTGACGTCCTCCCCCTCCGCCGCATCGAAGCGGGCCGTGATATCCGCAGTGCCGACCGAAAGATCCGTGCCAAAGGGCAACGGCACCGGCGCGCCGTCCGGGGCGGCGATCCGCCCGGTCAGATCGAAGCGTTGCGGACGCCCCTCGGCCGTGGTCGCCAGCGATCCGGACAGCGACAGCCGCGCCGCCGACAGCTCCAGCCGGTCCAGCGACAGCGCGCCATCCGTGGCCTGCCGTCCTTCGAGGCTGAGCTGGACCTCGTCGCCCAGAAACTCCTGCGCGCGCGGCAGCAGGACCGGGGTCAGGTCCCCCCCCAGATCGGCGGCGAAGGCCCGTGCGCCATCCACCGTGCCGCGCAGCGTGACCTGACCCGCCAGCCGGTCCGCCCCGTCCGAGGCGAGGCGAAGATCGGCGGTGAAATCGTCCAGCGGCCCCTCGCCCTGAACCGACAATGCCAGTGAGGGCCGCCCGGGCAGATCCAGCAGGCGCGCGGTGATGCCGTCCTCCGGCTCCTCCGCCGCGATGTCCAGCATCAGGCGCTCTTCCACCGGGTCGAAATCGACAAGCAGGGTGATCTGCCCCGCCCGGTCGATGCGGTCCAGCGACAATTCCGTCTCCAGATGCCCGTCGTCCAGCAGCGCCCGCCCGCCAAAGGCCAGCACCGCCCGTTCGCCGATTACCGGCTCTTCCAGGACCAGCTGTCCAATGGAGAGCTGCCCGATATCGACCGCCACAGGCAGTTCGGGAATGGCAAAGCCGGAGGCCTCGGCCTGTCCACCGTCCCCCTCGGGCAGGCGGGTCAGGGTCAGCGTATCCGCCGTCAGTTCGTTGATCTCCAGCCGCCCGCGCAGCAGGGCCGACCGGTTCCAGTCCAGCACCGCGCCGGTAAGCTCCAGCCAGATGCCCTCGTCATCCGCGATGGTCAGCCGGTCCAGCGTGGCCCGGGAACTGAGTGCACCACGAAACCCCTCGATCTGCACGCTGCGGCCGGCGTCCGACAGGCTGTCCTGCAAGAGCCGTGTCAGGAAGCCCTGGCCGTCCTCCTGTGCCTCGGCGGGCAGAGGAAGCAGCAATACAAGCCCAAGCAGAAGCGCGGCGATCCGGGTCATCAAGGTGTGTCTGGTCACGTGACGCATCAGAAGGCCTGCCCGATCCCGACGTAGAGGCTGACGCTGTTGCCCGACCCGGTGATCGGCACGGCCAGGTCGGCGCGGATCGGTCCGATCCCGGTCTTGTACCGCACCCCGATCCCGGCACCGCCGTGCCAGGCCCCGCCGTTGAAGCTGCTGGACGCCGCGACATAGCCGTAGTCGACAAAGGCGACCGCGCCGAAATTGCCGCTCAGATCGGCGCGCAGTTCGGTGCTGAGGGCCGCGAAGGAGCGGCCGCCGGTCTTGTTCGGCGCCGTTCCGACGCCAAGCGATTGATACCCCTGGCCCCGCACCGTACCGCCGCCGCCGGAATAGAACAGGAAATCCGGCGGGGTGGCCGCGATCGAAGAGCCCACGACCGACCCAAGCTGCACGCGCCCGGCCACGACCAGGCGATCCCCGAGGCTGCGATAGCCGCGCAGGTCGGCCGTCGTCTTCACGCCGGAGGCAGAGCCACTGAAACCGATAAAGGGCAGCACCTCGACCTCCGCAAAGGTCCCGCTGCGTGGATCTGACGAGGAATCCCGGTTGTCCCAGATCGCCGCGCCGGACAGCAGGAGGTGGCGGAATTCCCGGGTGCCGAAGGTGTCCTCGCTCCGCGCGAGGCGAAAGGCGGTCGCGGCGTTCAAGGTCAGCCGTTCCGACACGATACGCTCCACCCCGACCCCGACCCGGAGGAAGTCCGTCACGTGGTTCGGTTCGTCAGCGCGTTCCAACTGGGCCGAAAAGATCAGCTGGGCGTCCGGATGGCGAAAGGCCGGGCGGGTCAGGCTCACCCCGAGCGCATAGTCGATGCCGCCGGTCTGGCCGCCGATCCCGGCAACCTCGGCGTCGAACCGCAGCCGTTCGGCGCCGCCAAAGGCGTTGCGATGCAGCCAGAACCCGGTCAGCCGCAGCCCCTCCACCGTGGAAATTTCCGCCCCCACGCCAAAGCGGCGCGGCTTGGCATCCTCCACCGCGATTTCCGTACCAAGCGTCTGGCCCGGGCCGATCGCGTCATCCTCGCTAACCACGGCGGAGCGGAAGGCGCCCGTCCGACGCAGCCGACGTTCGGCCTTTTCGATGTCTTCGGGATCGTAGACCTCGCCCTCGGGTATACCCGCGATGGCCCGGATGCGTTCCGGCCGAACCTTGCTGTCCGCGCTCTCCGGGGCGATCCGCGCACGGGCAAAGGTCAGACGCGGGCCGGGGGCGATGGCAAAGCGCGCGGCCACGGTGCGCGCCCGGTGATCCGCCACGATCTCCTGTCCGGTGACGGCGGCCTTGGCATGGCCGACCTGACGCCAGCTGTCCACCCCCGCCTCGGCGGCTTCGCGCAGGATGCCGGTCCCAGCCCGTTCTCCGGCAGCGAAGCCCGGCGCGGGCACGGTTGCAGGGGGCAGGGGGGCGATGCGCGCCTCGGAAAAGGTGAAGCCGGGGCCGGGGGTCACGGCGATCTCGATCACATCGACCCGTCCGGGCGGGCGCAGCGTATCCACGCGCGATGCCTCGCGCCCGTCGATCCGCACATGGACCTCCGCGTCGAAATACCCCTGCTCGTAAAGCACGGCCAGAACGCGCCGGTAATCCGCCTGCGCGGCTGCCACCAGGTCTTGTGGGGTGGTGTCGCCCTCGTCCAGCACCGTTTGGGTCAGTGACGCGGCGCGCAGATCCCCGGCCAGGGGCTCCGGCGCGGTCACGCGCAGTTCGACCGCCAACGCGGGGCGCGTTGCGACAAGGGCCAGCACCGCCAGCCCGGCAAGGGCACGGCGCACCGATCGGAGATCGAGGGGCATCATGAAACGGCAGTCCGCAGCTTGGGTGGCATCACTGACAAAGTAGTCGCGCGCGTGGCAAGTTCCAGCGGATTCCGCCCACTGACGACGTTCCGGCAACAAACTGCTCTGATCAAACGGTTTTCCGGGCAGGTGACAAATCCCGTCATGGTCCAAAAGGTCAGGAAATCCTGCCTAAAGTGTTTTGAGAATGCGCGTTAGTTTTCTATTGTAGCCTCGTTCAGCCACGACGGATTTATTATGAAATTCCTGCTCTCAGCCATTTTGACCGCTCTTCTTGCCGCGCCCCTGACCGCACAGACCTTTGATGACAGCAGTTTTTCAACCTACGCGCCGGACCTGGCCCGCGGCGAACGCCTGTTCGAGGTGGGCGCCTGCGCCTCCTGCCATCTGGAGCAGGGCGCGACGCTGGACCCCGCCGCGCCGGTCCTTGGCGGCGGGATGGAGATCGACAGCCCCACCTTCGGCACCATCCGCGTGCCCAATATCACCGGATCGTCTGCGGGCATCGGCGACTGGAGCCGGGGCGACTTCCTGAACGCGATGCTGCACGGGGTGTCCCCGGATGGCGGCCAGTACATGCCGCTCTTCCCTTATGAATTCTACGCGAAGATGAAGCCCGAACATGTCGTGGACCTCTTCGAATACATCAAGCAATCCGCGCCCAAGTCCGACCGCCGGTCGGAAAAGCATTCGATCCTGCTGACCCGTCGGCTCTTCGGCAAGACGCCCTGGCGCTTTTCCTTCGAACCGGCGGCCTATGACGGGCAGGGTGACAATCAGAACGATGCCATCGCCTGGGGCAAGTACCTGACCGAGAGCGTCGCGGCCTGCGGCGCCTGCCATACGCCGCGCAACTCCGCCTTCATCCTGGATCAGAGCCAGACCAACAAGGGCGGCATCAGCCCCCTGGGCGAGGTCGCGGGCGATATCACCAAGGCGGCGATCTCCGGCCTGGGTCCGGACGGGTTCCACGACATCATCGCGCAAGGCGCGGGCCTTGACGGATCGACCATGGTGCAGGGCACGATGCAGCGCGTCTCCGCCATGCTGGCCGAGGCCGAGGAGGGCGACCGGGTCGCGATCTACCAATACCTCGCCGATCTCAAGGACCTGCCCAAACCGGTGGTCGAAATGACCTGCGACGCCCCGCAGTCCCCGGTCAACGACGCCTCGCCGGAACTGACCTCCGCCGTCGACGATTTCTTTTCCCGCCAGTGCAAGAGCTGCCACGTCCGCGGCGCCTCCGCCGCGTCGAAGGCGGTGCTGGCCTCGGCCTCCCGCGTGGCTTCCGACACCTCGCTGGTGACGCCGGGCGACCCGTCCACCTCCGGCCTCTACCGCTCGCTCGCCACCATGCCGCCGGGCAACGCCGCCTCCGACGCCGACCGCAAGCTGGTCGAGGACTGGATTTCCGGCCTCGCCGTCGACAAGGAGTTCCTGACGGCCGAGAAGAAGGACCCGCCGCGCGACGGCAGCCGGATGCACATGGGCTTTGCCGAAGAAAACCGCCTGGTCCAGCAGCACCTGGTCGCGCAGGACGACGATGACCGCCCCTTCATGCGCTATTTCACCTTCCGCCACCTGCAGAACGGCCAGCTGCCCTGCCAGTCGATGGACGACTTCTTTGAACAGCACATGAACGGCTACCTCGCCGGGTTGAACAAGCTGGTGAATTCCCTGTCCTGGGAGCCGCGCATCACCCAGGTCGAACCGATCGAGGAGGGCATGGGGATTTACGCCATCGACATCCGCGACTACGGCTGGACCCACAACCAGTGGGAGGCCCTGATCGCCGGTCAGATCCCCGGCCTGGACGAGGCGCAGCCCTATCCCTATGGCCTTGATCCCTTTGGCGCGGAACGGGACGAGAACCTGACCCAGATCGCACAGATCACCGGCACCTCCGTCCCGGTCATGCGCGGGGACTGGTTCGTCGCCAACGCGGGCGAGCCCTTCTACTACAAGTTCATGCTGAACCTGCCCGACACCGCGCAGGAGTTCGAAACCCACCTTCTGCGCGTCGACCGCATCGGCGCCATCCAGCGCCGCGACGTGATGCGCGCCGGGTTCCTCGAAGGCGGCTCGGGCGTCAGCCAGAACAACCGCCTGATCGAACGGATGGTGCAGCCGACGGGTGGGTACTACTGGATTTCCTACGACTTCGACCGCGCTGTCGCCGCCGACAAGCGGCTGAAGCAGCGCCCCCTCGGTCCGCACGAAGCCTATCCGCCGCATCAGGAGGTTTTTGACGGCGACGGTGGCGAGATGATCTTTACCCTGCCGAACGGGTTGCAGGGCTATTACCTGACCGACGGCCCGGGCAATTTCATCCCCGACGGCCCGACCTCCGTCGTCTTCTTCAAGGGCGAAAGCCCGGTCTCTGGCGCGACGATCTCCAACGGATCGGCCTGTATGACCTGCCACCTGAACGGCCCGATCGAAGGTTACGACCAGATCCGCGAGGCGGTGGAGAACCAGGGCATCGACCGTGTCACACTGGAAATCGTACGCGACATCTACGCCGAGGACGACGCCCTGCGCGCCGCCTATGCCGAGGATACCAACCGGTATCTCGACGCGCTGAACAAGGCGGGCGGCGATTACAACATCCCCGAGGGCCCGGGCCGCTATCACCACGAGCCGGTGACCAACACCATCGCCAAGTACTTCGACGAGCTCGACAAGGAGCTGCTGGCCGCCGAATTCGGCCTGACCTACGACGAGTTGCAGGAGCGGGCCAGGACGCTGCCCTTCTCCGCCGCCAAGGATAGGCTGCACGCCTGGTTCGCGGATATCGAGGCGCGCGGTCTGGTCGAACGCTACGAGGTGGAGGAGAGCTTCCAGATCGTCTCCGCCGCGCTCTACCTGACGACGCCGCGTCCGCAGCATGGCCATGCGGTGCCGCAGACCGCCAGCTACCAGCCCACCCATGTCGCCGCGACCTCGCCCGTCAGCACCCATGTGCCGGTCCCCGCACCGGCCCCCCGCACCCAAGAGGCGCCGCGCACCGTCGCGGCCCAACCCGGCGCTGCCGCCCCGCAGCGTCACGGCCTGACCGTCCGGGTCGAAAACCCGCATCTCAAGGTCTGCGAAGGGGCACGGTTCACGGTCCAGACAGACCGCGCCTGCCTGCTGGACGTGATCTATCCCGACACCCGCGCAGGCACCTTCTTCCGCCTGTCGGAGGCCGCCATCGGCGCGCCGATCCTGATGCCGGGGGAGGTCCGCCAGATCCCGCAGCCGGGCCGCGAGTTGCAATCGCACACCCCCTCGTCTGGCGTGGACATCGCGATCAACTGCTACCCCGGCTTCGGCAGCTATGCAGAGCTTGGGTCCGATCTCCTCAAGACGCTGGAGCAGTATCAGGCCACCCAGGGCCGGACCAAGAACTTCTCCGAGGTGGTGTCGAACGTGACCGAACAGACCTTTGCACAGCGCCCCGCCACCGGTGCGGAGGACGAAGATCCGCTGGCCCCCGTCACCGCAACCGTCCGGTTCTCGATTGCGGAGGATCGCTCCCGCCTCGATGCCAACGGCCAGTGCAAATGATGTGGAAGTGAGAGACTGACCATGCGCCGCCTTATCCCCGCCATCCTGACCGCTGTCCTCTGTTTCACAGGGGCGGCCTCGGCCCAGTCGGTCCTGTTCAAGAACTTTTCCGAAGTGCAGGTCACCGGCCCTATCGCGCGCGAGCTCTCGGGCGACAACCACGCGCTGATCATCTACAATTCGGAATATGAGCATGCGGGCATCAGCGATCTGCCGGTGACGGAAAACGATGCCAAGGCCGTGCAGAAGCTGTTCGAGGGGATGGGCTACCCGCCCGAGAACATCAAGGTCATCGCCAACGGCGACAAGGACACGCTGGAAGAGCAGGTGCTCTTCTTCGCTTCCACGCTGACCCGGGACTCATCGGTGGTGGTCTACTACTCCGGCCACGGCATCAGCTTTGACGACGACCCGTCGAATTATGTCGTTCCGGTGGACATGAACCCCGAGGTCTCCGCCCCCAATGCCCAGGCCAAGGAACTGCTGTTCAAGCGCCGGTCGGTCAATTTCAACAAGGACGTGCTGGGCATCATCAAAAGCGCAGGCCCCAAGGGGGTCGTCGTCTTCTACGATGCCTGCCGTAACTCTCCCGTCACCTCGTCTGACGGGACCAAATCGGTCGGCCGATCCGACAGTTTCGTCCCGGCCAAGATCGAGGGCACGGCGATGTTCTACTCCGCCTCCACCGGGCAGACCTCGCTCGCCTCGCTCGGCCCGCAAGACGATGTGCACCTGTCGCTCTATACCCGCGTTCTGGTCAGCCAGCTGTCGCAGAACCCCTCGATCCGGCTGTCCGATTTGCACAGCCAGGTCCAGGGCGAGGTCACGACGATGGCCCGGACCCGCGCCGGCGGCCACAGCCAGAAGCCGGTCTACGAGGACAAGCTCGATTATTCCAATTCCGAAAACAAGGAATTCTGCCTGGCGTCGGTCATGGTCGGTGGCAAGCCGCGCTGCACCGGCCGCGAGGGGCTGAAGGTCGGCGGCGGTGGTGGGGCCGAGGTCGCCGAAGGGTTCTGCGAAAACGCCCCGATCCGGTCGACACTGGCGACGATCACCGATCTGGGGCAACTGCGCCGCGAGCGTGACACCTATTTCAGCTGCACCGGCCTGCGCGTTGCGATCGACGACCGGATTGCCACGGTGAACTGGGACAGCACCACGAATGCCGACAGCTGCGATGCCTACCGCAACTACCTGCGCAACTTCCCCACCTCCGCCCATGCCGCCAATGCCAGAGCGCGCGAGGCCGAGGCCTGCAAGGTCCTGTCCCCGGCCGAACAGGCGCATCACATCGGCATCTGCGAAAGCATCTACCGCCAGCTCAGCTTCGGCAACACCAACATCCCCCCGAACGACCTGGCCGCCGCCACCGAAAGCTGCGCCGCCGCTTCCAACGCGCGGCCCACGGATTATGAGCTGGGCTTCAAACGGGCAGAGCTGTTGCTGGCCACCGGGCAGCAGGCCGACTGGACGCAGGCGGTCGAGCTGCTCTCCAACGCGGCGATTTCCGACTATCCCAAGGCGGCGATCCGTCTGGGCGACTACTACTCCAGCGAAAACGCGGGCTTCCTGACCCGCGACCTGAACCAGGCGCTGACCTGGTACGAACGCGCGACCAAGATGCAGTCGATCTCGGCCCCGGATATGGTCGCCTCCCTCTACCGCATCGCGGCGCTGTATGACGAGCTGGGATCGGCCCATCTGGCCACCGATGCCTACCGCCGGATCGTCCAGATCGACCGCACCCCGCGCGGCCTGCTGGAGCATGCCAAGACCATCCCGGAAGGGCGGGCGGGGCGTGTCGATCCCGGCGCGATCTACGACATGGTCTTCAGCAAGTGGAACGAGGCCGAGGTCGCCCTGCAGATCGGCGAGGCCTGGCGTCTGGGCGCCCACGGTGGCCCCAACCTGAAGAAGGCGGCGCAATGGTACGAACGCGCCGCTAAGCAGGGCAGCGCCGAGGGCGACCGCTGGTTCCGCGAACTGACGCAGAGCGACGGCGGCGGCGATCACTACGACGCGCTGTTGACCTGCATCGGCGAGGCGGAGCGCCAGATCCGCGCCGAGGCCCGGACCGAAGACACCATCACCTGCCTGAACCAGTATCTCTCCCGCGCGGCAATGAACGACCCGAACCGCGCCGAGGCGGAGGATTACCTGGCCGACCTGCAAAGCGCCTATGCCGATCCGGTCGATCCGCTGGCGAAGTTCAACGGCAGCTACTCGGGCTGGCGCGGCTATACCGATGGCGGCCGCCGCTCGCCCTCCAAGGAATGCCTGGGCCGCTACAGCTTTACCGCGCAGATCGACAACGGCACGATCCAGTTCTGGTCCGACGGCCGGACCTTCACCGGCTCGATCGACCAGAGCGGCAATGTCCGCATCGACCGGACCGGCCTCAGCCCGCAGTCCCGGACGCCCTTTACCATCGAAGGTCCGCTGACGGAGGCGCGGATGTACTCCGGCTATTGCGGCAACGGATATTTCCGGCTCCAGATGTGACAACTACGCCGGACCGAGCAGAAGGAACCGCAGGATGACGCCGATGATCCGCACCGCCCTCGCGGCGCTGCTGCTGAGCGCAGCCCACGAGCCCGTGATGGCGCAGGAGTCGCCCAGCCTCTTCCCCAAGAAACCGGCCGCCGGGTCTGCGACCGGCTCTGGCGCGGCCAGCCTGTTCCCACAGGCCGATCTGGAGGCCGCAGCCGGGATATCCGTCGGGCAGGAGGCCGCGCCCGAGGACGAAGACACGCCGTCGATGACCGTGGAGTCGCCGACGGACATGGCAGAGCCCCAACCCGTCGCGGACAGCGCCGCCCCGGAGACGGAGGAGAGCGCCGAAAGCCGCGCCGCCGCCTTCGCCCTGGACCAGACGGCCCCGGCAGAGACCGCCGAGGAGGACGCCGAGGTCCCGACCGAGCAGGGCGAGCCCTCCGCGCCCGAGGTCGTGCAGACCGCCGCCGCCACCCCGCTGATCCGCCCGCGCCAGCGCCCCGAAGCTCTGTCCCTGCAACCGGAGGAGGTCGGCCAGATCTGTTCCGATCCCGCCGCGATCCGCGACCGCGACGTGCAGCGCAACCTGGGCGCCTTCGAGGTCGATCCCAACCTCTGCATTTCGGAGGAGCGGTTTGCCGAGCACGGCCGCCGCTGGCACATGGTCATCATCGCCAACCGCAAGGCCCGGCGCGGCCCGATCTGGGCGATCCTGCATGACAACGAGGACAGCGCCTTTGACGCCGCGCTCTATTCCGTCTCGCGCTATGGCGGCAAGATGGTGGCGCTGGAAACCGGCGAAGGTCGCAGTTTCAACGGCCAGGACCCGAACCGCAATTTCGGCGCGGACAAGGGCCTGACAGCCCCTTGCCGCAACATGGCCTCCCGTCCCGCCCCGGCCTTTACTGCGGCGATCAACCGCCATTTCGACCGCCGCTATCCCGTGCTGACCATGCACAGCAATGAAAACGGCCATGTCGGCAACGGTGGCGCGGGCCATATCTCTGCCGCGCGGACGTCAGCCACGATGAAGGGGATCATGACGGGTAATCCGCGCGGCACCCTATCGGACGAGGACAACGCCGTGCTGACCGCCGGGACCGTGCCGTTCGAGCAGAACGCCAAGGCGCAGAAACTGGCCGCCTATCTGGACGGGAAGGGGATCAATATGATCTACGAACACGTCCGGACAAACACCAACGACTGTTCTTTTTCCTTCCATGTGAAGCTGAACAACCTGGGCGATTACTACAATATCGAGGTCGAACACGGCCGGGTCGAGGACCAGAAAGAGATACTGGACGCGCTCATGGCCTATCTCGGGATCAAGCCGCGACGGTGAAGGTCCGCCCGGGGGGGGGAGGCCTCCGGCGGGAGTATTTCGGGAAAGATGAAGCCGGGGCGCGCGCTTAGAATTCGAAGTATTCGAACCGCAACTTCCGTCCGAACTGCGCCTTGAGCATGTCGCGCAGCACCGGCGGCCCGCAGAACAGAACCGCCTTCAGATCGCCGTCCGGCGTCAGCCCGGGCCAGCGGCCCTTCTCTTCGGAGGCGTGCAGGACGAAGTTGAACTTCTCCACCCGCTCGGCGGCGGCCTGAAACTCGTCCAGCGCGACGGCCTCCTCGGGATTGCGGACGAGATAGACCATGTCCACCTCCGCCCGCAGGTCGTCGGGCAGGGTGCGGACGAAGGACAGGAAGGGCGTGATCCCGATGCCCGCGGCGACCCAGACCTGTTTGCCCTCGGCCTGCGGATAGCGGAAATCGCCATAGGGGCCTTCGACGACCAGCGTGTCGCCCTCCTTCAGGTCCTCATGCAAGCGTCGGGTGAAATCGCCCAGCCCCTTGATGTTGAACTGCACCACGCCGTCGCGATCCTCGCCGCCGGAGATGGTAAAGGGATGCGCCTCCCTCAGCCCCGGTTTCCTGGCGTGGATGAAGGCGAACTGCCCGGCGCGGTGCCGGATGCCGCGTTTCTTCGGATGCGCGCGGATGCCGGTGACACCGCCATCGCGGGTGACGGTTTCGACAACATAGCTCTGCCTCCGCAACATCCGCATCACCCAGCCCAGAAGGTAGAGCAGGAACATCGCCGCGCCGGTCAGGCCGATGATCTCCGCCATGTCCTGATAGACGGCGGGCATCTTGCGGTTCTGCATCAGGTGGAAGAAGGCCAGCCACCAGGCCACCAGCAGAAAGTAATGCGTGAATTTCCACCAATGGTAGGGCAGGCGCCGGCCGCCAAAGGTCTTGCGCCGCACCCAGGACAGCAGTCCGAGGACCATAAGGACATAAAAACCGATCTCGCCGCTCTGGATTGCCGATTTGCACAGGTCGTCACAGGCGGCGAGGAACTGCGGAAAGGACGGCGGGTTGAGCCAGTGCACCAGCGCCGCCGCCAGGGCGAGATAACCGAACTGCCGGTGCTGCAGGAACATCTTGTCCATGCCGCCGAAGAGCCGCTCCACCGGTTTCAGCCGCGCCGCGAGCAGCAGGTTGAGCGATATGGAGGAGAAGGCCAGCATCCCGGCATAGATCGCGGCCACCGTCGCCAGATCCTCCCTCGGGTTGGAGATCAGCAGGAGGACGAAGACCACCACCATCAGCCCGACCTGCGGCAGCCAGCGAAGCACTGTTCCCATCTGTTTCTCCTGTCACCCGCCCGGGATCGACGCTGCCCCGGTTCCGATGTTGAGATTAGGCGGCCCCTGACGCCAAGGCAATCTTTTGGGGCAGGTCAGAGGCTTGCCCAGACCTTGGCAATGTCCGCCCCGGAATAGCGCAGCGGGGCCGAGCCGACCAACTGCCAGACCTGCCGTTCCGCCCCGGACAGGAGGTCCACCGCAGCTGACGTGTCACAGACCGCCCCGCCATAAAGCCGGTTGGCCAGGGTGATCACCCCGCTCTGCGACATGGCCAGCGTCCCCGAACCGACCGCATCCTTGACCAGCAGCACCCGGATGCCACGGGCGATGGCGTCGCGCACCGTGGCGGCGACGCAGGCCTCGGTCCAAACCCCGCAGACGACCAGCCACTCCGCCGCCTCGATCATGGCGGGGAAGGCCGGGTCGGAAAAACAGCTCAGGTCGTTCTTCCACAGCACCGCCTCGCCCGGCTCCGGGGCGACCTCCGGGCAGATGGCAATGTCGGGGGATGCGGGGTCGGAAAAGACGGGGGTGCCATCGGGGCTCATGGGCTCGAACGGGCGGGGCGGGACCCGGGTGAAGTCCCGGCGGAACCCGGCGTGGACCACGGGGCTGCCACCCGCCCGCGCCGCCGCAATCAGCGCCGCAGTATTGGCCAGAACCTTGTTATAGCCCTCCACCAGATAGCGCGGGTCGCGGCGGTGTTCCTCCTGCAGGTCGATCGGCAAGAGGATCGTGCGGTCGAGCGGGAGCGAGAGCGCGGCATGCATCAGGGGTGCCGCGCCAGACTCGACCGGCCGGTGAGGGATATTACGCCCGGGAGGGGGAGTGACGTTCATGGGGGTCCCTGCCTGGATACACCATTCAGGATAGAGGCTGCGGGCGCGCAGGCGTGGCGGTCTGCGGCGCATGGCAGGCCGCCAGCGACCTTGGGGGTCATGCCCGTGGCGCACGCCCCGTCGCCCGATTCCAGCCGACGGCAACTCTGGCGTCGGCGGTGAAATGGCAGGCAGAGGCGCCGACTGTCCGCCCAATAATGCGGCAACGCGGGCAATTCACGCAAAAATCAGCCCATTAATTGTGCAGATACATCTTTGACCATCAGGATTTCGCCGAAAAAATTCCGTCCGACCGTCAAAGCGGATTTCGTGTGGCCAGCCCATGAAGGGGCGAAAAGAAAGCGCGCGACGGAATACCATTCGCCAGTCCGGTCTCCGCCACGCGCAAGCAACATTGCTGTCGCTGACAGGCATGTAGGTGGGGAGGAGGCATTTTGCAATCCGGCCCCGTGCCCGATGCGACTGACACCAAAGGGGACTAATCCATGTCGCATTTCCTGAAATCCATGCTCGGCGCGGCGGCCGGTTCGCTGATGCTCAGCACCGCCGCCGTTGCTGCGGACGACACCATCAAGGTCGGCGTCCTGCACTCGCTCTCCGGGACGATGGCGATTTCCGAAACCACGCTCAAGGACACCATGCTGATGCTCATCGAAGAGCAGAACAAAAAAGGCGGTGTCATGGGCAAACAGCTGGAAGCCGTGGTCGTCGACCCCGCCTCCGACTGGCCGCTCTTTGCCGAAAAGGCGCGCGAGCTGCTGACCGTGTCCGAGGTCGACGTGATGTTCGGCTGCTGGACCTCCGTGTCCCGCAAATCCGTGCTGCCCGTCATCGAGGAACTGAACGGCCTGCTCTTCTACCCCGTCCAGTACGAGGGTGAAGAAAGCTCCAAGAACGTCTTCTACACCGGCGCCGCGCCGAACCAGCAGGCGATCCCGGCCACCGATTACTTCCTGGAAGAACTGGGCGTCGAAAAGTTCGCCCTGCTCGGCACCGACTACGTCTATCCGCGCACGACCAACAACATTCTTGAAAGCTACCTCAAGGACAAGGGCATCCCGGCAGAGGACATCTTCGTCAACTATACGCCCTTCGGTCAGTCCGACTGGTCCAAGATCGTCGCCGATGTGGTGGCCCTTGGTGCAGACGGCAAGAAGGTCGGCGTGATTTCCACCATCAACGGGGACGCGAACATCGGCTTCTACAAGGAACTGGCCGCGCAGGGCATCTCCGCCGAGGATATCCCGGTTGTCGCCTTCTCCGTCGGGGAAGAAGAGCTTTCCGGCCTCGACACCTCCAACCTCGTCGGCCACCTCGCTGCCTGGAACTACTTCCAGTCTGCCGAATCCGACGCCAATGCGGAGTTCATCGAGAAGTGGAAGGCCTTCGCCGGTGAAGACCGCGTGACCAACGACCCGATGGAAGCACATTACATCGGCTTCAACATGTGGGTGAACGCGGTTGAACAGGCCGGCACCACCGATGTCGACGCCGTGCGCGCAGCCATGTGGGGCCAGGAATACCCGAACCTGACCGGCGGCACCGCCGTCATGGGCACCAACCACCACCTGTCCAAGCCGGTGCTGATCGGTGAAATCCTCGAAGACGGTCAGTTCGACATCATCTCCGCCACCGATCCGGTGCCGGGCGATGCATGGACCGACTTCCTGCCGGAATCCGCAGTGCTCAAGTCCGATTGGAAAGAGCTGGAGTGCGGCATGTACAACACCGACACCTCCACCTGCGTCCAGATCGAATCCAACTACTGATCTGACAGCGGGGGCCGCCAGCGGCCCCCGACCGCACACGGGCGAGGGCCACCCAAGGCCCCGCCCATCCAGCCAATCAAGTCCGGTCTTCCCCCATGATCCTTCGCCTATTCGCGGCCCTGGCCCTATCGCTTGCGATGGCTGGCCCCGGCACCTCTCAGGATGCCGACGCGCCGATCCAGCAACTGCTGCAAGAGCATAGCGAGATCATCCAGTCGTCTTCGCGCCGCACGATCCAGCCCGCCATCGATGCCATCCGCGACAGCGGTCTCGGCGAAGCACAGCTGGTGCTGGAGAAATGGGCCGCACGCGAAATGTGGCTGGACGAGGCGACCGGTCTTTTCGTCTATGCCGAAGAGGTCAACCGCGACACCCTGCGCATCTTCGACTTTGCCACCGGCGAAGCGATCGGCGAGGTCCCGGACGAAACCTACGACCAGATCAAGCCGAACTCAGGCATCCGGGGGCTGATCGGCTCCGCCCTGGTGAAATTCCAGCTCTCCGACCCCGATCCGGAAAATCGCCTCGCCGCGCTCACCGCGCTGGAGCGCAACGGCAATGAAAGCCATCTGCCCGTCCTGCGCGACAGCATCGCCGACGAACCCGACGCCGCCATCAAGGCGCGCAAGGAGCGGATCGAGCGGCTGCTGACCATTTCCTACGGTGCCACGGCCGAAGAACGGATCGAAGCGATCTCCGCGTTCGAGGGCGACCTCGGCGTCGATGCCCGCGCCGCGCTCAACCCGCTGGTGGCCACGACACGCCGCGCCGCGACGGAGCTGCCGGAGAATATGAACATCGCCCGCGTGCTGCGCGTCGGCCGCGATCTAGAGCCGGAGGAAGCCTATGATCTGCTGGTCGCCGCCGACCTCGCCCCGGAACGGCTGACCCGGGATGCGCAGCGCCAGGCGCTGCAGGCCAATATCATCGAGGGCAAGGTCGGCGGCGTGCCGGTCAGCGCTCTCTTCGATCCGACAGTACGCGACACCGCCTATGCCGCCCTGGTCGACGCCGGCCTCGCCGAAGCCGCTGCCACCGAAGCGGATGTGGACCAATCCATCGCCGATCACGTCTTCTTCGAAACCTATGCGGAGCGGGACGAGGCCGTCACCACCGCTGCGCAGGAGGCCCTTAACGCGATCGAGCTCAAGGTCGGGATGAACCAGTTTTTCGACCTGTCGCTCGACGCGCTCTCGCTCGCCTCGATCTACTTTCTGGCCGCCATCGGCCTCGCCATCACCTTCGGCGTGATGGGGGTGATCAACATGGCCCATGGGGAGTTCATCATGATGGGCGCCTATACCGGCTACGTGATCCAGCAGGTCATCCCGAACTACACCGTGTCGATCCTCGTTGCGATCCCGGTGGCCTTTGCCGTGACCTTCGCCGCCGGCGTGGCGATGGAGCGGCTGGTGATCCGCTGGCTCTATTCCCGCCCGCTGGAAACCCTGCTGGCCACCTTCGGCATCTCCATCGCGCTGCAGCAGATCGCCAAGAACGTCTTTGGCACCCAGGCCCGCCCGCTGACCTCTCCGGGTTGGCTGGACGGGGCCTGGATCATGAACGACGTGGTCTCAATCAGCTACATCCGCATCGCGATCTTTGTTCTGGCGCTGATCTTCCTCGCCTTCTTCCTCTTCCTGATGAAGAAGACCCGCCTCGGGCTCGAAACCCGCGCCGTGACGCAGAACCCGAAAATGGCAGCCTCCATGGGCATCAACCCCGACCGGGTGAACATGCTGACCTTTGGCCTCGGCTCCGGCATTGCGGGCATTGCGGGCGTCGCCATCGGCCTCTACGCCAAGGTGACCTCGGAGCTTGGTTCCGACTACATCGTGCAAAGCTTCATGACCGTGGTTGTCGGCGGTGTCGGCAATATCTGGGGCACGCTTCTGGGCGCGACCATGATCGGCTTCCTGCAGAAGGGGATCGAATGGCTGAACCCGTCCAATACGCTGGCGGCCCAGACCTACATGATCGTCTTCATCATCATCTTCATCCAGTTCCGGCCGCGCGGCATCATCGCGCTCAAGGGCCGCGCGGCGGGGGATTGAACCGATGTATGGTTTTCGTCTCCCCGCTCTCACCTCTCCCCGCCCGCTGGTCCCCGAACGGGCCGCAGGACGTACAGACAAGAATACCGACGTGATACCGACGCAATACCGACGTGACACCGACGTGGATTTCGCCCCCGTCGCCCCCCGGACAAGAGGCCGCGCATGACCCGCCCCTTCCTCCTCAGAAATCCGTCAATCCTGATCTTTCTGGCCCTGCTGGCGATCTTCACCCTGGCCGTGACCCTCATGTCCGAGGCCTTCGGCGCCGACATGATATCCACCAGCTTCGTCAAGACCTTAGGGAAAACGCTCTGCCTCTGCCTCGTGGCCCTCGCCATGGATCTGGTCTGGGGGTACTGCGGCATCCTCAGCCTCGGCCATTTCGCCTTCTTCGGTCTGGGCGGCTACATGATCGGCATGTGGCTGATGTACGCGAGAACCGAAATTATCGTTGCGGAATCAATGGCCAACGCCGCCATCCCGCCCACAGAACAGGAGGTCGTCGACGCCATCGGCACCCAGATCTTCGGCGTTGTGGGCTCGTCGGATTTCCCGTTGATCTGGTATTTCGCCGCCTCGCTGCCGGCGCAGCTGCTGCTGGTCGTACTGGTCCCGGGCCTTCTGGCGCTGATCTTCGGCTGGCTCGCCTTCCGCTCGCGCGTCACCGGCGTCTACCTGTCGATCCTGACCCAGGCGATGACGCTGGCCCTCTCGCTTTACCTCTTCCAGAACGAAAGTGGTCTGCGCGGCAACAACGGCCTGTCGGGCCTGCAGAACCTGCCGGGCGTGACCGCGTCGCAGGCGGTGGTGTCGGTCTGGTTCCTCTGGGCCTCCGCGCTGGCGCTCGGCATCGGCTATGTCGTCTCGGCCTGGGTTGTCTCGGGCAAATTCGGCTCGGTCATTCGCGGCATCCGCGATGACGAGGCGCGGGTGCGGTTCCTGGGGTATTCGGTGGAGGGGTACAAGCTCTTCATCTTCACCTTCACCGCCATCATCGCCGCTATTGCGGGGGCGCTCTATTACCCCCAGGCGGGGATCATCAACCCGGGCGAAGTCGCGCCGATCGCCTCGATCTACCTCGCGGTCTGGGTCGCCATCGGGGGCCGCGGGCGGCTTTATGGCGCGGTCATCGGGGCGGCGCTGGTCTCCCTCGTCTCGACCTGGTTCACCGGCGGGCAGGTGCCCTCCATCCCGCTCGGCTTCTATACGGTCGACTGGGTCGATTGGTGGCTCGTCCTGCTCGGTCTCTCCTTCGTGCTGGTCACGCTCTTTGCCCCCAAGGGGATCGGCGGGCTGTTTGACCTGATCTCCGGACGCCTCGCCCCGAACCGCCACGGCGCGGATTACGGGCCCGACAAGGGCAGCCTGCAAGAAGAGGAGGGCCGGGGATGAGCACGCTTCTCGAGGTCTCCGGCGTCTCCGTCACCTTTGACGGCTACAAGGCCATCCGGAACCTGTCCTTCCAGATCGGCGACGCGGAACTCCGCGCCATCATCGGGCCGAACGGCGCGGGCAAAACCACCTTCATGGATATCGTCACCGGCAAGACGCGCCCCGACGAGGGCCGCGTGATCTGGGGCGAACGCTCCGTCAACCTGCTCAAGATGAACGAAGCCAAAATCGCGCAGGAGGGCATCGGGCGCAAGTTCCAGCGCCCCACGGTCTTTGAGGATCAGACGGTGCATGCCAACCTGCTGATGGCGGTGCGCAACCCGCGTGGCGCCTTCCCCTGCCTTTTCTATCGCCCGTCCCGCCCGGATCAGACAAGGGTCGAGGAACTGGCGGAGGAGGTCGGCCTGTCCGACCAGCTGAACCGTAAGTCGGGCGAGCTGAGCCATGGGCAGAAGCAATGGCTGGAGATCGGTATGCTGCTGGCGCAGGAGCCGCGGCTGCTGCTGGTCGACGAACCTGCCGCCGGAATGACGCTGGCCGAACGCGAACACACAACCGACCTGCTGAAAGAGGCGGCCAGGACACGCGCCGTTGTCGTGGTGGAACATGACATGGAGTTTGTCCGTCGCCTGGAGTGCAAGGTCACCGTCCTGCACGAAGGCTCGGTCCTGGCCGAGGGCTCGCTCGACCATGTGACCAAGAACCCGCAGGTCATCGAAGTTTATCTGGGGCGCTAGATCATGCTGGATATCAAGGGGTTGACCCTCCACTACGGCCAAAGCCAGATCCTCCACGACATCGACCTCGCGGCGGAGACCGGCAAGGTGACCTGCATCATGGGCACCAACGGGGTGGGCAAGACCTCGCTCCTCAAGGCGATTTCGGGGACCCATCCCCGATCCGGCGGCACGATGGCGCTGGATGGCGAGGACCTGGGCCGGATGCCTGCCCATACCCTAGCCCACAAGGGGATCGGCTATGTGCCGCAAGGCCGGATGATCTTTCCACTGCTGACGGTGGAGGAGAACATGCAGACGGCCTATGCCTGCCTGCCGCGCTCCGAACACCACATCCCGGATGAGATCTTCGAGCTCTTTCCGATCCTGAAGGACTTCCTGCACCGGCGGGGCGGTGACCTCTCGGGCGGGCAGCAGCAACAGCTGGCCATCGCGCGGGCCATGATCACCAAGCCGAAGCTCCTGCTGCTGGACGAGCCGACGGAGGGCATTCAGCCCAACATCATCCAGCAGATCGGCCGCGTGATCGAATACCTGCGCGACAGGGGGGACATGGCGATCATCCTGGTGGAGCAGTATTTCGAATTTGCCTATGCCTTGGCTGATAGCTTCTACGTCATGCGGCGCGGGGCGGTGACGACCTCCGGCGGCAAGGCGGAATTGACCAAGGATCAGCTGATGGCGGAAGTGTCGGTATAAGGCCGCGCCTGGCTACGGTTTCCGTAGGATGGGTGCTCTGCACCCATCTCTCCTCCGGTTGCATGGGGGCAGAGCACCCATCCTACATCTTATGGATTACGGGCGCGGGACCGCACCTTTGCCCGTCAGCCCAGGCCGACAAAGCTCAGGATTGCCAACACGATAACGACAAGGCCGACGATATAGATGATGCGGTTCATGGGGGTCTCCGTTCTCTCTGCGTCAGAGGACCAACGTCCCAGGCGCCGATTGGTTGCCCGAAAGCCTGGACGGATGTCGGCGCAGCAGGGGGGCACCCCGCCGCTCGAACCGGATCAGACCTCCATCCAGATCGTCACGGGCCCGTCATTGATTAACGAGACCTTCATGTCAGCCCCGAACTGACCGGTTTCCACCGGCACCCCCAGATCGCGCAGCGCCACGGCGAAATGCTCATAGTGCCGCTTGCCCTCCTCCGGCGCGGCGGCGGTCGAGAAGCCGGGCCGGTTCCCGCGCGAAGTATCGGCCGACAGCGTGAACTGCGACACCACCAGGGCCGATCCGCCGATATCCAATACCGACCGGTTCATCTTGCCTGCGTCGTCATGGAAAATCCGGCATTTCGAGATCTTGGCGGCCAGCGCCTCCGCATCGGCCTCCGTATCGCCGCGCATCGCGCAGACGAGGATCATCAAACCCGGCCCGCATTGCCCGATCACCGCGCCGTCGACACGCACCTGCGCCTCGCTCACCCGTTGCAGCAGCGCGCGCATCAGCCTCGGATCTCCATGATCTCCGACAGATCGGCCCGTTCCGTGCGGAACGCGTTGGCGGGGTGGTCGGGGTCTTCGTAGCCAAAGGTGATGGCGCAGAGGATCAGCCGGTCTTCGGGGATCCCCAGCACCTCCCGCACCACGCCAGAGTGGAAGGCCACCGCCGCCTGCGGCACCGTCGCCAGGCCAAGCGCCTGCGCGGCGAGGCAGAAGCTGAGCAGGAAGCCGCCGCTGTCCAGCGCGCCATAGGCCCCCAGTTCGCGCCCCGAGGTCAGGATCGCCGTATGCGGTGCGCCGAAAAGGCGGAAGTTCTCCAGCGCCTGCCGGGCCGATCCCGCACGGTCGCCCTTTTCCACGCCGACCGCATCATAAAGCTGCCAGCCGCAGGTGCGCCGACGGTCGCGATGCGCCCCGGAATAGCCTTCGGGCCCCGGCACGTCCGGGCTCTCCGGCCGCGTCGTGGCCGCCTCCACCAGCGCGCTGCGCAGCCGTTCCGTCTCCGCGCCGCGCGTGACGATCACCTGCCAGGGCTGGGCATTGCACCAGGAGGGCGCGCGGCCCGCCGCGGTCGCCACCTGCGCGATCAGATCCTCCGGCACCTCTTTTTCCAGAAATCCCCGGCAGGAGTGACGGGCCGTCAGCAGGCCCATCAAGGTCTCAAAATCGCTCATCTCAGCCCCCGTTCTGCGCGTAGAAATAACCGACCACCCCGGCCACGATCAGGCCCAGCACCACGGCAAAACCGATCTTCCAGGCCGACCAGGGCCGCTCGCCCTGCACCCGGCCCGTGCGCCCGTTGACGACAAAGCGATAGGTCTTGCCCCGAAACTTGTAGGCGGCCATCCAGACCGGAAGCAGGATATGCTTGAAGGTCACATCCGACACCTGCGTCTGGATGTCATGCACGCGCTGCCGGTCGCCGCCGATGTCGAAACGGACATCCCGGTCGATGGTCCTGTCCATGATCGCCCGGGCCTCGGCATAGCCGTCCGACAGTTCGACCTGATACCCCTCGGCCCGGAACCCGGCCAGAAACTCCGGCGCATAGGGTTTCAGCTCCGACAGGTCCCAGGGTTCCAGCGCGTCGGTGTAGGTCTTGGGCAGGGATTTCGAGGCCAGCACCAGCACATCGTCAAAGAACCGCGCCACCCGGCCCGAAGCCGGCCGCCAGCGGATCTTCTGGCGCTGCACCTGTTCCCGCTTGCCATCCCGCATGACGGTTTCAGTGACGTAATAGACCGTGCCGCGCTCGCCCCGGTAGCTCGATTTGGTATCGGCGTCGAAGGTCCAGTAGGGCACGTAGATCCCGTCCATCTTGCGCCCCTTGCGGGCGTAATCCTTCAACCCGTTCGGTGCGAACCACAGCCGACTCAGCCACTGTGCCATGGCGTCATGCGCCTCCGGTTCGTTCAGCGCGAAGGGCAGGACACCGCGCGGCTTGATATGGCGGTGCGTGCCGGTGTCGGTGACAACGGGGGTGGCGCAGAAGGGGCATTCCTTGGCGTGCGTATTTGCGTCGAACTCCACCTGCGCGCCGCAGTTGGGGCATTTGGAAACCCGGGTCTCCTCGATCTCCGCCTCCGGCAGGCGTGCCTCGATAGCGGCGCGGAAATCCAGCTCCGGAATGCCGCCCGTGGGCCGCTCTTCTTCGGCGAGGGGCTCCGAATGGCCGCAATGGTCGCAGATCAGCTGGCCTTGGGCGGGGGCGAAACGATAATCGGCGCCGCATTGGGGGCAGGGGAAACGATGCTCTTCGGTCATGAACGGGTCCCGGTTGATGCAGGGCCAAGCTAGTGTGCATGGCGGCGGAGGAAAACCGTGATTTCGGTTGTTGTTTTGCCTGAACGCCACACCATGCACCCCGTCGTCCTCGGGCTTGACCCGAGGATCTCCAGCCACAGGCGGCGCGGGGTGGGGGGAGATCCTCTGATCAAGTCAGGGGAAGACGCCGTTCCGTATGGCACCCCGTATCACCGCGCCTTCACGCGATGTTCGAAACTCACCATCTGCGCGACCTCCCGCATGGTGGCCGTGGTGAACCGCAGCACATGACAGAACAGCCGCTCTTCCCCCTCCGCCAGCACATACCGGCCCGAAACGGAGCCGCTTTTGCCATGGGTCACCACCTGATCCACCTCGATCCGCACCGGGGCCTTGGCCCGTTGCAACGCCCGGAGGATAGCCTTGCGCCCGGTGACCGCGCCGCCGGGCCGTTCCCAGACCGCGTTTTCGGCCAGCAGGTCGGAATCAAGCGTACCGGCCCCCATGAGGGCCAGCGCGATATCCTGCGCCCGGGCGTTCTTTGGCGAGTTCCCGCAATCGCCAGAAGTGGTGACCTCCGGGTCTTCAGGCATCACACCCCCGGCGGTGGCGGCGGCGGCATCACGGTGAAAAGCTGTGCCAGCTCCTGCACATCCTCGGCCCGCTTCCAGCCATCCTGACCGGCGGTCCAGACCATCGTGTCACGGGTCAGCCCACCCTCGGTCACCATCCGGCCCAATCGAGCCTTGGAGAAAGGGCCCGTGGTCTGGCCGTTCTCGGCGATATGCCAGACGTGTTCGACCGGCGGGGGAGGCGGCGGCGGGGCGGTGTGAGGCCCCGGCGCGGGGGCCGGGGTGTGCCCTTGTTGCGGGCGTGCGCCCCAGGGGCCAGTCTGCGACAGCTGGTTGGCCATCGCCATGCCCATCCCCATGCCAAGGCCCGCGCCCATGCCGCCATCCCCGCCGGGGTTGGAGGCGGCCTTGCTCATCGCCTCGGCAGCGGAGAACTGCGTGTAGCGGCCCAGATCGCCGACGATGCCCATGGAGGTCCGCTTGTCCAGCACCTCCTCCACCGCGGGCGGCAGGGAGATGTTTTCGATATAAAGCTCCGGCAGCTCCATCCCGTACTCGGCGATGGTGGCGCTGATCTCCTTCGCGACCAGCTTGCCCAGATCGGCGGTGTTGGCGGCCATGTCCAGCACCGGAATGCCGGACCCCGCTACTACGCGGCTGAACTCCTGCACGATGATGTTGCGCACCTGGAAGCTGATCTCGTCCATGGTGAATTCGCCGTCCGTCCCGACGATTTCGGTCAGGAAGCGGCCCGGGTCGGTGACGCGGATCGAATACGTCCCGAAAGCGCGCAGTCGGACCGGCCCGAACTCCGGATCGCGGGCCATGATCGGGTTCTTGGTGCCCCACTTGAGGTCGGTGAAGCGGTTGGTGGAGACGAAGTAGATCTCCGACTTGAAGGGCGATTTGAACCCGTGGTCCCAGTGCTGGAGCGAGGTCATGATCGGCATGTTGTTCGTCTCAAGCATGTAGAGCCCGGGCGTGAACACATCCGCCAACTGCCCCTCATGGACAAAGACCGCCGCCTGACCCTCGCGCACTGTCAGCTTGGCGCCATACTTGATCTCGTGCCCCTCGCGCTCGAACCGCCAGACCAGCGTGTCGCGCGTGTCATCCGTCCAGTGGATGACGTCGATGAACTGTCCGCTCAGGAAATCCAGAATACCCATGTCAAAATCCTTTTCTCAACTCTCGCCGCCCTTCAGCTCCCGTGCCATGCGCAACACGATCGGCCGCGCCTCCTCCGCGCTCATCCCGATCCGCAGGCGCGGGTCGTAGAGCATTTTCAGCAGCATCTCGTCATGGCTGGTCAGCAGGGCGAATTCGTCGTCGTCGTTGAAGATCGACGGCCGCGCCCTTGGGCTGTCATTGGCCAGGCCCAGCCCCTGCGCCATTTCCTCGTGATAGCAGCTGCGGCGGACAAGATCGGGGTGTTCGGCGCGGACCAGGGCGATCGCCTCGCCATAGCCTTCGGTGCTGTCGTCCTTGGAAAAGGCCACGACCAGACAATGGATCGCCTTGGGCAGGCGCTGGAAGATCCCCAAGGAGGTTGCAGAGATATCCGGCACGATCTCCTTCACCCGCCGCACGACCTCGGGCCGGTCATCCTCGCCCATCACCAGAACATGGAAGTTGGCCCCGGCAGTGGAAAGGCTGATCGGATGCCCCGTTACGCGGTTCAGCCGTGCGGTGTAGTCGCGGATCGTCGCCATATCCTCCCGCCGGATGTCGTCCGGGACGGAGTCGCCGAATTCCACCGCGATCCGCACCGGGTCGGGCCAGCGGCGCAACCGCGCTGCGCTGTCGCGCGCGCCACGCAACCCGCCGCCCCGGACGTATTCGTCGTAAAAGACGATCTGCTCGAAATTCCGCGCCAGATCGACGGCCGAATAGGGCGTGTCCGGCCCGCCGCCATCGCGGCGCAGCAGACCCTGGGCCAGCAGATCCGCCTGGAAACTCGCGTAGTACCGGCTCAGCGCCTGGCTTGCCTCCGACGGTCCGGCCTCCGCCACGACAGCAGCCCCCGCCGGGCGCGCCTGCGGCTTGAGAGACACCGGGGTCTCCGTCCACTGGCATCCCGCCAGGGCGACCAGAGCCGCCAGCGCGGGCCATAGGCAATACCGCAATTTCACCAGCCGCCCTCCCCGGACGTGATCAGTTTTTGGGGACCGCCGTCGCGACATTGTCGCCGGTCCCGTCCGCCCGTGCCTTGGCCGACGCCAGCGTGTCGCGCAGCTCGGCCTCCATCTTTTTCAGGTCCTCTTCCGCCGCGACGCGCTTGGCCTTGCCTTCGTCCGCGATCTGCAGGCTTTCCTCGATCGTGCCGATCAGGTCCGCATTGGCCTGTTTCACGGCCTCGATGTCAAAGACCCCGCGCTCCATCTCCTGCCGGATCATCCTGTTGCTGTCGCGCAGGTTCTTGGCGTTGGAGGTCAAGAGCTCGTTCGTCAGGTCATTGGCGTCGCGCACCGCCGCCGCCGCCTCGGCCGAGCGCTGGATGGTGACAGCCTGCGCCAGCTGCGTTTCCCACAGCGGCACGGTGTTGACGAGGGTCGAGTTGATCTTGGTGACCAGCGACTTGTCATTCTCCTGCACCAGCCGGATCGAAGGCAGGGACTGCATCGTCACCTGCCGCGTCAGCTTCAGGTCATGCACGCGCCGTTCCAGGTCGTCCCGCGCGGCGCGGATATCCCGCAGCTCCTGCGCCTTCATCACCTGATCGCCCTCGGGCGACGCGTTGACCTCGGCTTCCTTGGCCGGGATCTCCGTCTCGTCCAGACGCTTCAGCTTTTCCTCGCCTGCGGCGATGTAGAGCGCCAGCTCGTCGTAGAAATCCAGCGTCTTTTCATAGAGCATATCAAGCGACTTGATGTCCTTGAGCAGCGTATGCTCATGGCTCAGCAGCTCTTCGGTGATCCGGTCGATCTGGTCCTGCACCTCTTCGAACTTCGCGGTGAACTTGGCAAAGGGCGCGGCGCGGCCCAGGAGTTTCTCCCAGAAGGTCCGCTCGCGCCGCACGTCCAACTCGCTGACCGAAAAGCCGCGGATCGTCGTCACGATATTGCGCAGGCTGTCGCCGGCAGGCCCGACGTCCTTGTTGCGCACATCCGCCAGCATGGCCTGGGAAATCGTCTGCAACTCCGCCTGCGCGCCCGAGCCAAACCGAACGATCGACCCGGTGTCGCCCATGTCGAGCTCGCCAATCCGCTTCTCGATCTCGGCGCTTGTCGGTTCATCCGCCTCGGCCAGGGGCACCAGCGCATCATGGGCTTTCGGTTCTGGCAGGACGACCGCCGTCACCTCTTCGACCTGCTTGAGGGTTTCCGCCGCCTTGGCGCGAATGTTTTCCGACATCAATTCACTCCACTATTGCGGGCGGACGCCCTCACGCTGCAGCCTCTCGCGCAGCACCTCTATTTCCACCGTCATGTCTCCGGCGTCATCGGACAAGAGCCTGTCCGTCCGGGCCGCAAAATTCTGCTCAAGATCCGTCAGCAATGCCTCGTAATCCGACCGCGCCTTGGGGTCACGACTGCGGCTGTAGTGATCCGCGAACTTGACGGTCGCGTCCCGCGCGCCCTGCAGGTAGATGCCCAGATACTTGCGCGCCGCCGACAGATCGCGCGGATCATTCTCCACCGTCCGGAACAGGTCGCGCGCCACGCCCGCGAACCGCTCCACCCGCGCCTCCAGATGCCGGTCGTGGGAGCGTTTGATGGCCTCGGCCATGGCGTTCAGATTTGCCTCCCCCCGGTCCACAGCGCGGGCCACACGGTCGGTCTGATGCAGGTCGACGCCGTCCATCCCCTTGTCACGCAACGGGTCGAGGCCAAAGGCCATGCCGTGCAGCGCAACGCCGAGGACAGCGAAGATCCCCGCCTCGATCACCCCGTGACCGGCAAACCCGACCAGCCCGAGGCCCAGCCCCGTCAGGGCGGAGGCCAGCATCTTGCGCGGCAGGGCCGGGCGACGGGCGACCTTGCGGGCGTCATAGGCCTCCTCCGCCTTGATCCCCTCGCGGGTCAGCCAGGCGGCCAGGATCAGCAGGCCGAAGGCGACGAGGTGCTGGGCCATGATGACCGGCGGCGACAGGAAGGCCTTCCAGGCCAGCGGGAAGGGGGCGAGGAACAGCAGGTTCACCCGCCCGCCCGCGCGCGACCGGCGGGCGCCGCGGAAATCGGATGTGGCTTCGATATGAGGGTCGGGAGCGCCCGATGCGCGTCCCTGGGGGCTGTGCTCTCCGCCGTACCGCTGTGCCATCACACCCCCGACGCCGTCAGCGTTGCATAGAGCATCAGGGCCACCAGCAGGAAAAAGGCCAGTTTCTGTAAACCGCTTCCGGTCATGCCACCCTCGTCATTTCGGCGTCCCGGTACATATAGGGAAGGCATACACCAATGCCATACCCCTGCAAAGCCTCAGTCCTTTTTCGGACGACGTCGGGTGAGCCGGGGTTTGCCCGTTTCCCAGGGCGCATCACTCCCCTTAGCTTTGCCGCGACCAGGTTTCGCATCCCGTTTTGCCGGTTTCGCAGCCCCAGCCCCCGCGCCGGGACCGCCCGCACCCCTTGCCCCGGCCCCCGCGCCGGGGCCTCCGGCGACCTTCGCACCACCCCGCTTGCCGCCCGGCGGGGTCCCGGCGCGGGGCCGGGACTCGGGACCGCCGCCCTTGCCTCGCTGTCGCGTCGGGCGCGGCTTGGCCGGGCCGTCTTCCGCCTCCAGCCCCAGTTGATCGCGCAGCACGCGCCGCCGCACCTCCTCCACCTCGCCAACGGGCAGGGGCCCCAACTGGAACGGGCCGTAGGAAATCCGGATCAGGCGGTTCACGCTCAGCCCGATGCTTTCCATCGCGCGGCGGATCTCGCGGTTCTTGCCCTCGCGGATGCCCACCGTCAGCCAGGCATTCGCCCCCTGCTGCCGGTCGAGCACCACCTGCATCGGCTGGAATTCTTCCTTGTTCAGCACGATCCCCTCGCGCAGGGGCTCCAGCGTGGCATCGGTCGGATTGCCCTTCACCCGCACACGGTAGCGCCGCAGCCAGCCGGTCGAGGGCAGTTCCAGGCGCCGCTTGAGCCCGCCGTCATTGGTCAGCAGCAAGAGCCCCTCGGAATTCAGGTCGAGCCGCCCGACTGACATCACCCGCGGCATGTCCTCGGGCAGGTCGTCGAATATCGTCGGCCGCCCCTGTTCGTCCTTGGCGGTGGTCACCAGCCCCGTCGGCTTATGATACAGCCAGAGCCGCGCCGGTTCCGGCGCATCCAGCGGCCGACCGTCGACCTCCACCCGGTCGCGCGCAGTGACGTTCAGCGCCGGGCTCTCGATGACCGTGCCATTCACCGACACGCGCCCCGCAACGATCATCTTCTCTGCATCCCGGCGCGAGGCCACGCCTGCCCGCGCCAGCACCTTGGCGATCCGGTCACCGGGGGGGGATTTTTTCGGTTTGGGGGCATCCTGGCTCATACCCCCGGCTTATCCGCTTTCCCGCGCTTGCGGAAGCGCGGATCGTGGGGCAGGGAAGTGGGATGAGCTTTACATCGCATATGTCCACCGCGCTGGAGGAGGCCCGCGCCGCCGCCGCCCGGGCCGAGGTGCCTGTGGGCGCCGTGCTGCTCGACCCGCAGGGGCAGGTCGTGGCGCGGGCGGGCAACCGGACCCGCGAACTCTCGGACCCCTCCGCCCATGCGGAGATGCTGGTGGTCCGGCAGGCCTGCGCCGCCGCCGGGTCAGAACGGCTGCCCGGTCATGTGCTCTATGTCACGCTGGAACCCTGCGCCATGTGCGCCGCCGCCATCGCCGCCGCGCGGATCGCGCGACTGGTCTATGGGGCCGAGGACCCGAAATCCGGCGGCGTGGCCCACGGCGCGCGGGTCTTTTCGCATCCGCAGGCGCACCACCGGCCCGAGGTACTGGACGGCATCTGCGCCGAGGAGGCCGAGGCGCTGTTGAAGGTGTTCTTCGCGCGGCGGAGACAGCCGGGGGCGCTGCCCCCGGACCCCCGAGATACTTGAGGCAAAAAGAAAGACGGGCGCCCGGCGTTTCTTTTTGCCGGAAGTATCTTGGGGGGAGCGCGCAGCGCGGGGGGGCAAGGCCCCCTTACTTCAGAACGTCTGGTCGTAGTCGCCGACGCCGGGTTCGGTGCGGATCACATCGTCGATCTCCTTGAAGATCGCGCGCAACTCCTCCTCCGAGTCGGAGCTTTCGCAGACCACAACGAGGTTCGGCGTGTTCGAAGAGGCCCGCACCAGACCCCAGGATCCGTTGTCTAGGATCACTCGAGCGCCGTTCACCGTCACGACCTCCTTGATCGCACGGCCCGCGAAAGTCTCGCCTGCCTCGCCCTTGGCGACCAGTTTTTCAACCAGCCGGTCGAGAATGTCGTATTTCTCCGTATCCGCCGCATAAGGGGACATCGTCGGTGTCGACCAGGTCTTGGGGAGGGCCTTGCGCAGGTCCGACATGGTCTTGTCGGGGTTGCGGTCCATCAGTTTGCAGATCTCCACCGCCACGCGCATCCCGTCGTCGTAGCCGCGCCCGACGGGGTCGGCCATGAAGTAGTGGCCCGATTTTTCGAAGCCCGCCAGCGCGCCAAGTTCGTGCACGCGGCGCTTCATGTGGCTGTGGCCGGTTTTCCAGTAGTCGGCCTTCACGCCATTGGCGATCAGTTCGGGGTCCGACGCGAAGAGGCCGGTGGATTTCACATCCGCCACGAAGGTCGAACCCGGATAGAGTTTGCTGAGATCGCGGGCCATTATCACGCCCACCTTGTCGGCAAAGATCTCCTCCCCCTCGTCGTCCACCACGCCGCAGCGGTCGCCGTCGCCGTCAAAGCCAAGTGCGAAATCCGCGCCAGAGGCTTTCACGCTGTCCGACATGTCGTGCAGCATCTCCATCGCTTCGGGGTTCGGGTTGTAGTTCGGGAAGGTGTAGTCGAGCGTGTTGTGGCTTTCGACCACCTCCACCCCGATCCGGCGGAAGAGTTCGGGGGCAAAGGCGCAGGCGGTGCCGTTGCCGGTGGCACAGACGACCTTGAGCTTGCGGGACATTTTGAAATCCCCCACGAGGTCGTCCATATAAGCATCCCAGACGCCGTCGACGAACTCATACGAGCCGCCCTCGCGCGCCTCGCCCTTGTCCTCCAGCACGATGTCCTTCAGCTCTGCCATCTCGTCCGGGCCATGGGTCAGGGGCATGTCGAAGCCCATCTTAACCCCGGTCCAGCCGTTCGGGTTGTGCGAGGCGGTGACCATCGCCACCGCGCAGCCGCCGAGGTGGAAGCTGCTGAAATAGGCCATGGGGGTGATGCAGGGGCCGATGTCCTTGACCTGGATGCCCGCGCGCATCAGCCCGAGGATCAGCGCGTTCTTGATAGTCAGCGAATAGTCGCGATAGTCGTTGCCGACCGCGATAACCGGCTTCAGCCCGCGTTTCATCATCTGTGTGCCGAGGCCCAGGCCCAGGGCCGTCATGCCGGGCAGGTTGATCTCCTCGGGGTATTTCCAGCGCGCGTCGTATTCGCGAAAGCCCGTCGGCTTGATCATCGGGTCGCGCAGGAATTCCCATGAGTTGGGGGTCACGTCGGCAATCGGTTTGGTCACGTCAATCTCACTTCTCTCTGTCAGGCACCCGCAGCAGGGTTGCCTCTTGGTCTTGTACAATCCGGGTCAGATCCACTCCGGGGGCGGGCCCCGGCGCTGCATCGGACGCCATTTTGGTACCGGCGCCCCGAAACTGGACGGGGTGCCGGGAAATTCATCGTCAACCCGACACCTGTTCCCGCAGGATAGAGGCGGTGAGCGAGAACATCAGGTAGACGCCCGACAGGATAAGGAAAGCGAGCAGGGTGTTCTCGAACTTGCGCGGATAGCTCGGGTCTTCGGCGGCCACCGGGTTGACCGAGGTGGTCAGGTAGCGGACCTGGCGGTTCGCCTCCAGCTGGGTCTGCTTTTCGTTCTGCAGCGCCGATTGCAGGAAGAGATCCGCCGTCGCGAGGTCCGCCTGGGCCATCTGGATCCGCGCGGCCTTTTCGGCCAGGGAGGTCTCGCCCGTAGTGGCATCTGTCATCTTGGAGTTCAGCTCGTCCAGCAGCGCTTGCAACCGCCGGATGTCGCCGCGGGCCCCTTCGACCCGGCTCTGGTTCGGGCGGGCATTGTCGAGCAGGGCCTGCAGCTGCAGCTCCTTCTCCTGCAGCTGCACCTCGTAATTGTTGATCTGCTGGCGCAGCGACGCGATGTAGCCTTCGGGATCGACAAAGTTGTCTTCCTGCAGCTTCACCAGGGCCTCTTGCGCCTCGCGCCGGTCGATCTTGGCCTCTTCCAGGCTTTCCCGTGCGGTGCGCATGCTGTCCTCGCGCTTGCGGCGCGAGAGCTCGTCCACCCGGGCCTCGGCGAAGGTGATTAGGTGGCTGGCAAAGCCCGCGGCCACCTGCGGATCGGCGGCGGAAACCTCCATCCGGATCACCCCTTCGGAGGGGTCGTAGCTGATCTTCACGTATTTCTTGTAGACCTTGTAGGCCTCTTCATTGGTCGGATCGCTGCTCAGCCGCTGGATCGGGTCGATGGTCGGCTGGCTGAAATGGGCCTTGAACCCCATGTCATCGTCCAGCCGCACCATGGCGTCCTTAGATTGCAGATAGCTCTGCACCGCGATGGCGTCCTGATTGGTGGCGAACTGCGTGCCCTGCAACAGCCCGCCGATACCCGTTCCGCCTGCATTGTCGGCCTGCAGGATCAGAAACTCCGCCTTGGAGGCATACATCGGCGTTGCCACCGCATAGAAATAATAGGCGGCCAGCACCGTCGGGGCGAAGACGAAGAAGGCCAGCCGCGTGAACAGCAGCATGAGCCGCCGCCGCCGCCGCCGGGCGATATCGCGCTGGACTTCCATGATTTCCCGCGCGCGCCGGTCGGCCGGGTTGACCTCCGTCGAGGGCAGTTGCGCCTGATCCAGCGGGACGGTCCGCGGCAGGGTCTGTTGCGTTCTGGCCGGAAGGCCCGCCTCGCCCGTGCGGGCCTCGTCCCCGCCCGCCTGACCGCCGGAGCCGGGCACCACCAATTCCAGCATGTTGGTCGGTTTGAACGGGTCGATCCCCTTGGCGCGCAGCTGTCGTACCGCGTCATAGTCGGAGGTCGGGGCAAGCCCGTGCTTCTGCGCCACGCGCCGCGCCATGCGCAGCTGGCGACCGGTCAGCCCCTCCTGCTTGATCGCGTCCAGATCCGTTTCGGCTCGTACTTCGGTGGCGGACGACACCTCTCCGGACCGGGTCTGTGTCTGTGCCTCGCCTGCGGCGTTTCGGGTGACCTTGCCCTCTTTCAGCGCGGCCAGGGCTGCGGCGCGGCGGCGGGCGACATCGCTGCCTGCCCGGCCCGCCTCGGCGTGGTTCCCCTCAGCCGACGTTGCGCCGTCCTGCGACGCCTGATCCCGGGTGTCCTCCACGGCCTCCTCCCCGCTGTCGTCCTCAGCCTCGGGGCGGGTCTGGTCGGGTCCGGCGGTCCGCGTGATGCGGAACTTCCTAGCCTTGGGTTTCATAGTCATAGAGCTGTTTCGCTTCTTCCAAGGTGTCGAACATGTGCAGCTGGCCATCCATCAGCACGGCTGCCTCGCTCGCAAACTTCTGTAGCACATCCGGCTTGTGCGAGACGATCACAACCGTGGTCGTGCGCAGCCGTTCCTGAAGGATCTCCCCCGCCTTGCGGTTAAAGTCGACATCGGTCGACGACGGCATCCCTTCGTCGATCAGATACATGTCGAAATCCAGCGCCAGCATCAGCGAGAAGTGGAACCGCGCCCGCATTCCCGACGAATAGGTGCCGAGCGGCTGATCGAAATATTCGCCCAGCCCGCAGAGCCAGCGGCAGTAGGCCTCGATATAGTCCGGATCGAGGCCGTAGATCCGGGCGATGTAGCGCGAGTTTTCCATCGCGGAGTGTTTGGAGACCGTGCCACCCATGAACCCGAGCGGGAAGGAGATGCGGCAGCCGCGCCGAATTTCGCCCTCGTCGGGTTTTTCCAGCCCCGCCATCATGTTGATCAGCGTGGTCTTGCCCGTGCCGTTCGGCGCGAGAATGCCAAGCGACCGGCCAAGCTCCACCCGGAAGGAGACCTTGTCGAGGATCACCTTGCGTCTGGAGCCCGTCCAGAAGGACTTGCTGACATTCTCGAATTCGAGCATCGGCTCGCTCCGGGGTCTGCTCTTCCGCACGCCTTAGCGGAGCATGGTTAACGGCGTCTTTGTATTTTGGGCAATATGCCGGATTTTTGCCCGCCATGCCAAGCCAACACGACGAAAATATGGCAAAAAGCCCGTCAACCTCTGCGGATAGCCGGGCCATTCAAACAAGCGTTGCGCCAATACGTCAGTTGCCGACCCTGACCACACCCGCGAGCCTGCCCGCGACAACGGCGATGATCGCGACGGGGAAAGAGAGGAGCGCGCCTAGCTTCGCCGCATCCTGCACCGGTCCGGCATCGAAGGCGACGGAGGCGATGAAGAGCGAGACGGTAAAGCCGATCGCGGCGACACAGCCGATCACGAAGAGATCGACAATTCGCATCCCCGCAGGCAGGCCGAACTTGAACGCGCGCGCCCCCAGCCATCCCATCAGCAGCACGCCGAAGGGTTTGCCGATGAGGAGGCCGGCTAGTACCAGCCATGTGGCATCCCCGATCGCGGTGACCTCCACCCCCGCATTGAGCAGACCGAAGAGGAACAGCACCACCTCAACCGGGTGTTTCAGCGCGTGTTCGATATGGTTCAGCAGATCGGTGAGATACTGCTCCGCCTCCGCAAAGAGGCCGAAAGCCCGGTCCGCATGGGGGATCGTCGGCACGATCGGCAGCAGGCCGAGCGCGGGCTGGATCCCCGCTTCCTGAAAGCCGTACCAGGAGGCGCAGGCGGCCAGGAGATAGGGCCAGAAGGACAGTTTCTGCCGCACCCAGGTCGAATTCGGCCGGTCCTGATTGCCAGTGTCCAGCCTGCGCGGCAGCCAGTTCGCCAGGGCAAAGACAGCGACGGCAGCAGCCAGCGACAGCAGCAGCCATTCCGGCGCCAGCTCTGCCGAGGGATAGAAGATCGCGAGGATGATCAGCCCGGCCGCGTCATCCGCGATGGCCAGCAGCAGCAGGAACCGCACCGCCGGGTGTCCGGCACCAAAGACGATCCGTCCGACCAGATAGGAAAACGCGACATCCGTCGCCGTCGGGATGGCCCAGCCATTGGCCACGGCGGAATAGGTCTCCGACCCCATGAGCGTGGCGAGGCCCAGATAGACTGCCACCGGCCCCAGCATCCCGCCCAGGGTGGCAACCAGCGGGGTGGCAGCCTTGCGCCCCCTCAGTGCCCCCTGCTTGAGGATCACCGCCTCCCACACTTCCTTCGCCGCGATGGCAAAGAACAGGGCCATGAGCACATCGTTCACAAGGTAGTGCAGCGTCAGCGTCCGGTGGCCGTCATCCAGATGTCCGATCGGCGCGTGTTCCCAGATGACGAAGTGTACGAAGGCACGATAACTCTCGGCGTTCAGGTTGGCCCAGATCAGCGCCATCACCGCACCGAGGATCAGCAAAAGCGAGTAGTTTGTCAGAAAATTCCAGACGCGATACATGCGGCCCTCACCCCGTTCGTGCAGGATGGATTAGGGCATATGTTTCCGTGTCACAACCTGCGATTGGGTGGCTGGTCTGGCCCGGCGATGGACACCGCCGTGCAGTGGTGATCGGCCTGGCGCGCGGTCGCGCCAGACTGGCACTCGCGTACGAAAAAGGGCGGCATCCCTGACGCCGCCCTCATGGGCCTTGCACGCCGGACCTCAGATAACCCCGGCCACCGCGCCCCAGGCGAAGCCGGCCATCAGCGCGCCGATCACGGCCAGCCCGATGTAGGCCGCAAAGACCCGCGGCTTCACCAGCGCCCAGACCGCCACCGCCGCCGGGATGCAGGTCATGCCGCCCGCGATGATGAAGGACATGGCCGCGCCCTGCGTCATTCCCTGCTCGATCAGCCCGGAGACCAGCGGTACTGCCGCATAGCCGTTCAGATAGGCCGGAGCGCCGACGAGGGCCCCGAGGATGACCGGCATCGGGCCGGTGCCGCCCAGAACCCCGGCAATCCACTCCGCCGGTACATAGGTGATCATCACCCATTCCAACGCATAGGCGAGGGTCAGCCATTTCAGCAGGAAGACCGCGTTCTCGAGCGTGGCCTTGCGAAAGGTCTCGCGCCGTTCCGGATCGGCGCGGAAATCCCACACCGGCTTGCCCGAAAACGGCTGCTTCACGCCGCAGCACCCGCCGACCTGCGGTTTCTCCCTGAGCGGGTCCGCGAAGATCGGCGAGGATTTGGCAAGCATCGTCAGCAGGCCGCCGCCCAGCCCGATCAGCACCGCCGCCAGCGTCTTGGCAATCGCGAAGTTCAGTCCGAGCGTGCCGGCCGTGATCAGGAACATCGGGGGGTCCATGATGGGGGAGGCCAGCCAGAAGGCCATCACCGCCGACAGCGGCACGCCAAGCGCCAGCATGGCGGCGACAAAGGGAATGACCTCGCAGGAGCAGAAGGGAGAGACGCCGCCGACCAGCGCGGCCATGACGATCATCCGGGTCTCGCGCCCGGTGAAGGCTTTCGCGATGACGGTCTCTGCCCCGCTCGCTTTCAGATATCCGATGGAGAGCACGGCAAACGCGATCATCGGCGCGGTGTTCAGCAGGGCACGCAGGGTTGTCGTGACGCTGTCGCCCAATCGGTCCGGCACGAACAACGCGATTGCCGCAAAGATCACGCCGGTTGCGAGCCAGGCCTTGTCGATCTTCTTCCAGATCGGGCCAAGCCCGCCTCCGGCCGGTTCGTGCGTATGTGTGTCAGCCATGCTCATGTCCCTCCGCCACGCAAGTTGCATCCGCGCAGCATTCTTTCAGCAGGAAGCCCGCCAGGGCCTCCAGTTCCTCATAGGCGACCGCGGCACAGATGATGCTGCGGCCCTGTTTTTCCTGTGTCACCAGCCCCGCCTGGGCGAGGATCTTCATGTGGTGCGTCAGGGTCGATCCGGTGACGCCCGACCGCGCGCCCAGCTCCCCGATGCTCAGCCCCTCGGGCCCGGCCCGGACAAGAGTGCCCAGGACCGTGAGGCGCTGTTCGCTCCCCAGGGCGGCAAAGGTGGAGGCAGCGCGTTCGAGGCGCAGATCTGTATCTGGAGTCATTTTCATGATTCTAGAAATATCGAAGCTTTGGCGCGTCGGCAAGGGATATTTCGAGAGGTGTGAAAATGCAGGCGGGGGAGGGCGTGACGCGGGGGCGGGGACTGAATAGCGAGAGGCCCCGGCGCGGGGGCCGGGCGTGGTATGGGGAGAAGTCCCCGCGCGGGGGAGTGGTTGAACGGAAAGCGGCCCCGGCTCAAGGCCGGGGCACGACACGTCCCGGCCTCGAGCCGGGACCGCCCAACCCATTAGCAACGGCCCGCGCCGGGACCGCGCAACACATGAGTAACGGCCCGCGCCAAGACCCCGCAACACACGACCACCGCCCGTCCCGGCCCCCGCGCCGGGACCTCTTCCCGCCAATCCGAGCCTCCGAATCCCGCGCCCCCCTTTACCCGACCTCGCGACGGTGCATCATCACCCCATGACCGACCTGCCCGCCGACATCAGCGCCTGCCGCCTCTGCGCCGACCGTTTCGCGGCGACCGCCACGCGCCACCGCCCGCGGCCCGTGCCCTGGTTCCGCCCGACCGCGCGGCTGTTGATCGCCGGTCAGGCCCCCGGTCTTCAGGTGCATGAAAAGGGCCGCCCCTTCGATGACCGCTCCGGCGACCGGCTGCGCGACTGGATGGGGATCGACCGCGACACCTTCTACGACCTCACCCGTATTGCCGTGATCCCCATGGCCTTCTGCTTTCCCGGCTACGACGCCAAGGGATCGGACCTGCCGCCCCCGAGAATCTGCGCCGAAACATGGCACGACCGCGTCTTCGCCACCCTTCCGGACATCCGCCTGCGCCTGCTGATCGGCGCTCATGCGCAGCGCTGGCACCTGGGCGCAAAAGGCCCGATGACCGAAACCGTCCGCGCCTTCCGCGACCATCTGCCGGGCACCATCCCCTTGCCTCATCCCTCCTGGCGCAATACCGGATGGCTGAAGAGGAACCCCTGGTTCGAAACCGATCTGCTGCCCGTCCTGCGCACCCGTGTGGCCGAGGCCCTGAATGATTGAGGCACCATGACCGAGACAACCGCCCTCGATACCGCCCATGCGGCGATGGAGGCCGCGCCTGAGAATGACACCGCGCGCCTGCGTTTCTACGAACGCCTGGCCGACAGCGAGCTGTTCCTGATGCTTAAGGAAGAGCCGCGCGACGACGAAATCTCGCCCGATCTGTTCGACCTGCCCGAGGCGACCTTTGCCCTCGTCTTCGACCGCGAAGAACGGCTGTCGGCCTTTGCCGAGCGCCCGGTGCCCTATGTCGCGCTGTCGGGACGCGCGCTGGCGGGGATGCTGGCGGGGCAGGGGATCGGCCTGGGCCTGAACCTGGAGGTCGCGCCGTCGGCGATCCTGATTCCGCCCCCGGCGGTCGACTGGCTGGCCGCGACGCTGGCCGACGCCCCGGCGGAGGTCGAAGAGAAGATTGCCGAATTCACCGCCCCCCGGGCGCTGCCGGAGGATCTGTTGTCGGCCCTCGATCAGAAGCTCGCCTTGGCGGCGGGCCTCGCGCGCAGCGCCTACCTCGTCGGGACGACCTCGGAAAGCGGGGCGAAGGGGCATCTGTTGGCCTTCATTGATGCGAAAGAGGGGGCGGAAGCCGCCTTGGCCAAGGCCACGGGCGAGGCGCTGACCTTTTCGGGGCTGGAGGCCGGGGTGCTGGATGTGGGGTTCTTTGCCGCCCATGACGCGGCCGCGGCGGCGCTGGCCCGCCACGGGCTGCGTTTTGACCTGCCCGAACCGGAGCAGCCCAAGCGGACCGAGAGGATTGCGCCCGGCAGCGACCCCGACAAGCCGCCGATCCTGCGGTGAGGCGGGGCAGGGGCGCTGCCCCTCGGCCCCCGAAGTATTTCTGACCGGAAGGCGCCGGGAGATATTGAGCGCGGAGGCGGGGGAGGGTAGGGTCCTCACAGGCCCGGCTCGGGCCTCCGCCCTCCGTTCGGGAAGCAGCTGTCCTGCAGAGCGTTACCAACTGAACCTGACTTTTCGGGCTTTGCATAAGGGGGGATTGCATCGACGGCCCGGCGGGAAGGATCAGACATGCATCTCACCACCCCCCTCTATCGCCTCAAGCGGCAGGCAAAGCGTCTGGCCCGTCAGGACGCGATCCCCTTGCATCAGGCGCTGGACCGCACCGCCGCCGGGATCGGGTTCCGCAGCTGGAGCCACCTTTCCGCCGCCGCCACCGCAACCAGCCCGGCGGCGCAGCTGTTGACCCGGCTCAGCCCCGGCGACATGGTGCTCATGGCCGCCCGGCCCGGACAGGGCAAGACGCTTCTGGCACTGGAAATGGCCGCCCGTGCTGGAGAGATCGGACGTGCGGGGGCGGTCTTCAGTCTGGACTACCACGAGGCAGAGGTGACCGCGCGCCTGGCGGAGCTGGGGGTGGCGAAGGCCGCCCCGATCCATCTCGACACCTCGGATGAGATAGACGCGGATCACATCATCCGCTGGCTGGCCGGGACGGATGGCAAGGTGGTTCTGGCGGTCGACTACATGCAACTGCTGGATCAACGGCGCAGCACGCCGGCCCTGCAACCCCAGGTCACGGCCCTGCGCCGAGCGGTGAAAGACCATGGCGCGATATGTCTGATGCTGTCCCAGGTCCATCGCGCCTTTGATCTCAGCGTCAAGGCCATGCCGGGGCCGGCAGATATCCGCCTGCCCAATCCCCTGGACCTGGGTCTCTTTGACCGGTGCTGCTTCCTGCACGATGGCCGGATCACCCTGGACGGCCCGAATACCGGTTAAGGTCACGCCGGGGTTCACCTGCACGCCCGCCTCTGCCGCCGCATCCCTCTTGCCCTTTCCGCCTGTGCGACATACCCCGTCTTCATGAAACTGCTTTTCCTGGGTGATATCGTCGGCCGGTCCGGTCGCAATGCCGTTGCCGAAAACCTTCCTGCGCTGCGCAAGGCCTGGAAGCTCGACTTTGTCGTGGTCAATGGCGAGAACGCTACCAATGGCGCGGGCCTGTCGCCGGACCATGCGAAAAAGCTGCTGGAGGCCGGTGTCGATGTGCTGACCCTGGGCGACCATGCCTTCGATCAGAAGGACATGATGTCCTTCATCGACAGCGAACCGCGCATCATCCGCCCGATCAACTTCGCCCGCTCCGCCCCGGGACGCGGGTATCGGATCTTTGACGCTCCGGGCGGGCGCAAGGTTCTGGTGGCGCAGGTGCTGGGGCAGGTCTTCATGTCGCGGCCCTATGACGATCCGTTTTCGGCCATTGAGACGGTGCTGAAATCCCATCCCCCGGGCGGGCTGGTTCAGGCCTCCATAATCGACGTGCATTGCGAGGCCACGTCGGAGAAGATGGCCATGGGCCACTGGTGCGATGGCAAGGCCTCGCTCGTGGTGGGTACCCATACCCATGTTGCCACGGCGGATGCGCAGATCCTGCCCGGCGGCACGGCACATATGTCCGACGCGGGGATGTGCGGCGACTACAACTCCGTCATCGGAATGGACAAGGCGGAGCCGCTCCGCCGTTTTGTCACCGGCATGTCCAAGGGGCGCTTCACACCGGCCGATGGCGAAGCGACCCTGTCGGGCATCTATGTCGAAACCGATGATCGCACCGGCCTTGCCACGCGGGTCGAGATGGTGCGCCAGGGCGGCCGCCTCTCGCAATCCGGCCCGGCCCCGGTGCCCGAGATCGGCAAGGGCTGAGCGATGCAGCGGGCGCTGCTCCTGGGGGCGGCGCTCCTGGTGATCGGGGCGGGCTGGGCGCTGACCATTCCGCTGGCCAAGATCGCCGTCTCCACCGGCTACCAACCGATAGGCCTGATCTTCTGGCAGACCGTGATCGGCACCGCGCTTCTGGGCCTGATCCTGACGTTGAACGGCAAACGCTTCCGCCCCAGTCGCGCGCAATGGGTCATCGCGCTGATAATTGCGCTAACCGGCACGCTGCTGCCCAATGCCTTTTCCTACCGCGCGGCGGCCCATCTGCCTGCGGGGGTGATCGCGCTGTTGCTCTCGCTCGTGCCGATGATGGCCTTTCCCATGGCGCTGGCCATGGGCACCGACCGTTTCGCGCCCGCCCGCCTTCTGGGCCTCGCTTTGGGTCTGGCCGCAACCCTGCTGATCGTCCTGCCGGAGGCCAGCCTGCCGGACCGCGCCATGCTGATCTTCGTCCCCGTCGCGCTGGTCGCCCCGGCGTTCTATGCGTTGGAGGGCAACCTGGTCGCCCGCCTCGGCACCGCGGGCATGGATGCGGTGCAGACGCTCTGCCTCGCCTCGCTGATCGGGGCGGTTATCTCGCTGCCGCTAGCACTCTCCTCCGGCCAGTTCATCCTGCCGCGCACGATCGGCGCGCCCGAGGCGGCGCTGATTACGTCAGCCGCCGTGCATGCGCTGGTCTATTCCGGCTATGTCTGGATGGTCGGCCGGGCAGGCCCGGTCTTTGCGGTGCAGGTCAGTTACCTCGTCACCATCTTCGGCATGGTCTGGTCCATGGTCCTGCTGGACGAACGCTATGCGCCCGCGATCTGGGCATCGCTTGCGCTGATGCTGGCCGGAATGGCACTGGTGCAGCCGCGCGACCCCGATGAGACAACGCCGCCCTTGCCGGGAGTGCCCCCGGACGCCTAGATAGGCGCCGGCGCGGGCAACGACTCTCCCGCCGGGGACAGGAGCGATCAGGTGATCCAGCTACTCGGACTTTCGCAGACCGGTTCGGCCGTTCTGACCCTTGCCGTCGTCGGGGCGATGTTCCTCCTCTTCGTGCGCGAGGTCTACCCGACGGAGGTCGTGGCCATCGCCGGGGTGGCCGTCCTGCTGGTGCTGGGCCTGTTGCCCTACGAGGCCGCGTTGCCGGTCCTGGCCAACCCCGCGCCCTGGACCATCGCCGCGATGTTCATCGTTATGGGCGCGCTGGTGCGCACCGGGGCGCTGGACGCCTTCACCCAGATGGCAACCCGCCGCACGCATCGACCCAAGTTGGCGATTGCCGCGCTGATGGCCTTTGTCATCGTCGCCTCCGCCATCGTCGCCAACACCCCCGTCGTGGTCGTGATGATCCCGGTCTTCGTGCAACTGGCGCGCAGCCTCGGCATCAACGCCTCACGCCTGCTGATCCCGCTGTCCTATGCGGCGATCATGGGCGGCACGCTGACCTTGATCGGCACCTCGACCAACCTGCTGGTGGATGGTGTGGCCCAGGCCCGGGGCCTGCCGGCTTTCTCGATCTTCGAGGTCACACCGATCGGCCTGGTCGTTGTGCTCTGGGGGATGACTTACCTTTATGTCGTGGGCCGCTGGCTGCTGCCCGACCGGGACAGCATGGCCGACATGCTGTCGGACCGCTCGCGGATGAAGTTCTTCACCGAGGCGGTCATCCCCCCCGAATCCAACCTCGTCGGGCGTGAGGTCCTTTCCGTCCAGCTCTTCAAACGGGAGGGCGTGCGCCTGATCGACGTGGTGCGCGGCGATGTCTCGCTGCGCCGCAACCTCAAGGACGTGGTGCTGCAGGTCGGCGATATCGTGGTGCTGCGCAGCCAGATCACCGAACTGCTGAGCCTGCAGGCCACTAAGAGCCTGAAACGCGTCGACCAGATCTCCGCCGTGGAAACCACCACGGTCGAGGCGCTGATCGCCCCCGGCTGTCGCATGGTAGGGCGGCAGCTCGGCTCGCTCCGCCTGCGGCGCCGTTACGGGGTCTACGTGCTGGCCGTGCACCGCCGGAACCAGAACATCGGCCGTCAACTGGACGAAACCGTGGTCCGCGTCGGCGACACCCTGCTGCTGGAAGGCGCGCCGGAGGACATCCGCCGCCTGTCGGCCGAGATGGAGATGGTCGACGTGACCCAGCCCGCCGCCCGCGCCTTCCGCCGGGGCCATGCGCCGATCGCCATCGTCGCGCTGATCGCCATCGTCGCCCTGGCGGGCCTGGGCGTCGCGCCGATCTTCCTGATGACTTTCTTGGCTGTGGCGGTTGTCCTGCTGACCCGATGCATCGACGCGGACGAGGCCTTCTCCTTCGTCGAGGGGCGGCTGCTGGCCATGATCTTTGCCATGCTTGCCGTCGGCGCGGCGTTGGAGCACTCCGGTGCGGTGGAGCTGATCGTCAACGCCATCGCCCCGCTGTTGATGGGCCTCTCGCCCTTCTTCATCGTCTGGGCGATCTATCTGCTGACCTCGGTCCTGACGGAACTTGTCTCCAACAACGCCGTTGCCGTCGTGGTCACCCCGATTGCCATCGGTCTGGCCCAGGCCGCCGGCATCGACCCCCGGCCCCTGGTCGTCGCGGTCATGGTGGCCGCCTCCGCCAGTTTCGCGACGCCGATCGGCTATCAGACCAACATGATGGTCTATGGCCCCGGCGGCTATCGCTTCACCGACTTCATGAAGATCGGCATTCCGCTGAACCTCTCCATGGGGTTGATCGTCTCTGCCGTGATCCCGCTGATCTGGCCGATGTGACACCTGCCACCGCCGGAGGGCGCTGCCCTCCGGACCTCCCGGGATATTTCGGGCAAAGAGAAACAAGGGCGCGGGTTTTTTTGTCGGCACTTTCCCGGGGAGAGGCGCGCGCCGCCCGGGGCGGAGCCTAGAGCGGGACAGCAGAATGGAAAACGCCGGACCCCTGGCCCGGCGTTTCGGATTTCAGAAAGGCGAAGGCGGTCAGAGCTGCGCCATGACCTCGTCGCTGGCCTCGAAATTGGTCGTGACCCGCTGGACGTCGTCATCGTCCTCCAGCGCATCGACCAGCTTCATCAGCTTCTGCATGCTCTCCAGGTCCAGTTCCGTCGTCGTGGTCGGCTTCCAGATCAGCTTGGTCGACTCCGACTCGCCCAGCTCCGCCTCCAGCGCGGAGGAGACCTCGTTCAGATCGGTGTCGGCGCAGTAGATGAAATGCCCGTCCTCGGAGCTTTCGACATCTTCGGCCCCGGCCTCGATCGCCGCCATCATCACCGTATCTGCATCGGCCACATCCGCCGGGTAGGAGACCTCGCCCTTGCGGTCGAACATGAAGCCGACCGACCCGGTCTCGCCCAGGTTGCCGCCGTTCTTGGTGAAGGTGGACCGCACGTTGGAGGCGGTGCGGTTGCGGTTGTCGGTCATCGCCTCGACGATCACCGCCACGCCGTTAGGTCCGTAGCCCTCATAGCGGATCTCTTCGTAATCGTCGCCTTCGCCCGCCTGCGATTTCTTGATCGCGCGGTCGATCACATCCTTGGGGACGGAGTTCGACTTGGCTTCCTTCACCGCCAGGCGCAGGCGCGGGTTCTTGTCGGGGTCGGGGTCACCCATCTTGGCTGCGACGGTGATTTCCTTCGACAGCTTGGAAAACAGTTTCGACCGCGCGGCATCCTGACGGCCCTTGCGGTGCTGGATGTTTGCCCATTTTGAATGGCCGGCCATGGAGTCCCCTTCGATTGCCCGGAAATTGGTCCGCTGCTCTATAGTTCACCGGTCGGGGGGCAGGCAAGCGGGTAGCTGTTGGACCTTGTCGGCAAGGCGCGCTATCTGCCTGTGACGCCCCCCGACTTCATCATAGAAAAAGGCCCCATGCCCGCCCCGATATTCGAACAATTCGTCGTGCTCTGGGTCGTCATCGACCCGATCGGCACCATCCCCGTCTTTGTCGCCGTCACCGCGGGCATGGCCCCGGAGGCCTTGCGCCGCACCGCCTTGCAGGCTGCGGGGGTCGCCGCGCTGGTGCTGGGGTTCTTCCTGGTCCTGGGGCAGTTCCTGATCGACGCGCTCGGCATATCCCTGCCGGCCTTCCAGATCGCAGGGGGCTTGATCCTCTTTCTCTTCGCGCTGACGATGATTTTCGGCCAGCCGACCAACGGGGCGGGGGCCACCCAGGAGCGGGGCGAGGGGATGCCGGCGATCTTCCCGCTCGCCGTGCCCTCTCTGGCCTCGCCGGGGGCCATGCTCGCCATCGTGCTTTTGACGGACAACAACCGCTTTTCCGTGCCCGAGCAGGCGGTGACCGCTGCGGTCATGCTGGTGGTTCTGGCCTTTGCGCTGCTTTGCATGCTGCTGGCCGCACCGATCCTGCGGGTGATCCGGCGCAGTGGCGCCGCGATTGTCAGCCGGGTCATGGGCATGGTCCTGGCCGCCGTCGCCGTCGACAATGTGATCGAGGCCGTGCAGGTCCTGATTGCGGGCGCCTGAAACGCGCCCCTGTCCTTTGTGAAATCCCGCGTTAGATTGGCGCCATGACGACAGATCAGATCATCCTGTTTTCCATCTTCGGCGCGGTCTTTGCTCTCCTCCTCTGGGGGCGGTGGCGCTATGATATCGTGGCTTTCGGCGCGCTGATGGTGGCGGTGGTCCTGGGGGCTGTGGACCCACACGACGCCTTCGTCGGATTCGGCCATGAGGCGACGCTGATCGTGGCGCTTGTCCTGATCGTCTCGGCGGGACTGGTGCGGTCCGGGGCGGTTTACCTGATCACCCGGACACTGGTGGACAGCTCGCGCCGCCTGGGCGGCCATATCGTCCTGATGGGCGGGATCGGCGGCGTGCTTTCGGCCTTCATGAACAATGTTGCGGCCCTGGCGCTCTTGATGCCGGTCGACATCCAGACCGCGCGCAAGGCCGGACGCGCGCCGGGCCTGTCGCTCATGCCGCTGAGTTTCGCGACCATCCTGGGCGGCATGGCCACGCTGATCGGCACCCCGCCCAACATCATCATCGCGACGATCCGCAATGACAGCCTGGGCGAAAGCTATCGCATGTTCGATTTCGCCCCGGTCGGCGGGATCACGGCCATTGTCGGCCTGATCTTCGTGGCGCTGATCGGCTGGCGGCTGATCCCGGTGCGGGAGGATGCGGTGGTGCGCCAGTCCGATCTGGCCAACTATGTCGCCGAACTGACCGTGCCGGAAGGCAACAAGCAGATTGGCAAGCGCGTCGGCGAGCTGACCGAGACCGCGGACAAGGCCGATGTGGCCATCATCGGTCTGATCCGGGAGGGCAAGCGCCTTTACGGCAATGCGCGTAACAACGTGCTGCAGGAGGGCGACGCCCTGGTGCTGGAGGCCACGCCCGAAGCGTTGGACGAATTCCGGGCCGCCCTGTCGCTGAACTTTTCCGATGACCGGCGCGAAGAGCTGCTGAAGGCCGATAGTGAGGGCCTGGACATTCTGGAGCTGGTGGTCAGCCATGAGAGCCGCATCGCGGGCAAGACCGCCCAGGCCATCGGCCTGTCCTGGCGGCAGCGCGCGGTGCTGCTGGGGATCTCCCGCCAGGGGCGGCGCATCACCTCGCAGGTGCGCAAGACGGTGGCGCAGCCGGGCGACATCCTGTTGCTTCTGGTGCAGAAGGACACCGGGCCGGATGTGGCGGACTGGCTGGGCTGCCTGACCCTGGCGGACCGTGGCCTTGCGGTGACACAGGATACCAAGACCTGGGCGGCCATCGGGCTGTTTGCAGGGGCGGTCGCCCTCGCCAGTGTCGGCCTCCTGGATCTTGCCATCGCCCTCGGCCTCGTCGTGATCGCCTATGTGCTGATGCGGGTCATTCCCCTGCGGGAGCTTTACGATCACGTGGAATGGCCGGTGGTGGTGCTGCTCGGCTCCATGATCCCGCTCGGCCAGGCGCTGGAGTCATCCGGCGGCACCTCGCTGATCGCGGACTGGCTGATCTGGGTAACCGATGGCTGGCCTGCCTGGGCGATCCTGACGGCGCTGATGGTGGTCACCATGTCGCTGTCGGATGTGCTGAACAACACCGCCACGGCCATCGTCGCCGCGCCGATCGGCATCCAGATGGCGGACCGGCTGGGCGTCTCGCCGGACCCGTTCCTGATGGCTGTGGCGGTCGCGGCCTCCTCGGCCTTCCTGACCCCGATCGGACACAAGAACAATACGTTGATCCTCGGCCCGGGTGGGTACCGCTTTGGCGATTACTGGCGCATGGGGCTGCCACTGGAGATCATCGTGATCGCCGTGTCGATCCCGTCGATCCTGGTGTTCTGGCCGCTGTAGGGGCTATCCCTCCGGCCGCAGAACCTCGTCGAAGAACCCCGTCAAAGCCCGCCAGGATCGCCTGTCCGCGGAGGCCGAATAGCCGAAGCCATTGCCCACGGCGGCCTTCGGATTGGTGAAGGCGTGGCCGGTATGGCCAAATGCCAGCATCTGCCAGTCGTCGCAATGCGCGGTCAGCTCCGCCGCCAGCGCCACCTTGGCCTCGGGCGGGCAGAGGCTGTCATCCCATCCGTCGCAGATCAGCAGCGCGGGGGTCATCTTCTGCGATCCTTCGGGCGGGGCGTCATAGACCCCGTGCAGTGTCACTCCCGCATCGAACTGCGCGCCGGAGCGGGCGAGGTCGAGCACCGACTTGCCGCCGAAGCAATAGCCCATGGCGCCGATCCGCGCGCCGGTCTGCGGCACCTCCCGCAGGGTGCGCAGCGCCGCCTGCATCCGCACGGCCAGCAGGGGGCGGTTTCCCTGCAACTCCGCCATCCACTCCGCCGCCTGCGCCCGGTCCGTCGAGTGCCGCCCGTCGGAGTAGTAGTCGACGCCCAGTGCGACATAGCCCTCGGCGGCCAGTCGATCGCATGTCGCGCGGTCCATGTCCGACAGCCCGCCAAAGGCCGGGGAGACGAGGATTCCCGGAAAGGGCCCCTCCCCGTCGGGCAGGGCGAGATAGCCGATGCAGGCTGTGCCTTCGGCGTCATAGGGATATGCAGTTCCGCTCGGCATGGGGTCCTCCTTGGTTGGCGGCAGACTGACCTCTGCCGTCCGGCCGGTCAATCGCCCTCTCTCCCGCACCCGCCGATTGCGCGATTGCGCTTTGGCGATGCCGGTGAAACAGTCGCCCGACCTGAAGACGCCCCGATGACATCCGACCAAAGACGGACACGCCATGGACCTTGCCACCTTCTTTGCCGCCTTCGGGCTTGGCCTGTCCCTGATCGTCGCGATCGGGGCGCAGAATGCCTTCGTACTGCGTCAGGGCCTGCGCCGCGAACATGTGGGCGCGGTGGTGGCGGTCTGCGCCATATCCGACGCCGCGCTGATCATGGCGGGGGTGGCGGGCTTCGGCACGCTCACCGCCCGGCTCCCCTGGTTGGCGGAGGCGATGCGCTATGGCGGGGCGGCTTTCCTCTTTGCCTATGCGGCGCTGTCGGTTCGCAACGCCTGGCGGGGCGGCGAACAGCTCTCTGCCGAGGGGCAGGGGGGCTTGAGCCTGCGCGCGGCCGTGGTGACCTGCCTGCTGCTCACATGGGCCAACCCGCATGTCTACCTCGATACGCTGGCGCTGATGGGCGCAGTATCGACCGGATACGAGGACAAGCTGTCCTTCGCCCTTGGCGGCACCTGCGCCTCCGCCGTTTTCTTCACGGCGCTCGGTTATGGTGCACGATTGTTGGCCCCGATCTTCCGCCGCCCCGCCGCCTGGCGCGTGCTGGACCTGGCGATGGCGCTGGTCATGACGGCAATCGGGGTGGGGCTGATTTGGTGAGGGGGCGTGTGATCTGGCCAAGCTCGGCGCATGGGCCTGCCGGACGGACCGCGCCGCCACTCACCTGATTGCAGTCGGCAGTAGGGGGGCGGGCACCGAGGGCCTCCGCCGGTGCCGCCTCCCCCTCGCCGCAAGATCATCTGATTCTGAAGAACTTCATGATCTTGCTCTTCGTTTCCCGCGGCGGGGGAGCGCCCTTGGTCTTCTTCGTGAAGATCTTGACCGCCTTTTCACCAGCCCTCTTGTCGGCCTTCAGAAGTGCCGCAACATTCGCGACAGCCTTCTTGTCGTCGGTGTTCAGGTCGGCGAGCAGAGTGGGGTATTTCATTTTGAGAATGTGCTTTTCCAGCATGAAGGCGTGATGCTCTTTGAAGGCCGGGTCAGTCTCGTAGAACTTGCTGTCGTGTTCGCCTTTGGCCAGTTTCACGATGTATTCTTCGGCGTCGTCGTAAATCTTCTTCCATTCCTTCGATTTCCAGTCTTGTTTCTCGCCGAGGACCTTGGCTTTGGCCAACGTCGGTCCTTCGACATTGATCGCGTACTTTCCCCTCGAGGTGAAGAATATCTTATACTGCGACTTAGGATCGCGCTTGGACGCGGTCTCCTCGAGGAAGACATAGATCTCTTCGCATAATCTCTTGTCCAAAAAGTCCCTGTACAAAGGGCCGATCTTTCTGTCCTTGAGCATGGCCTTGATGCCATCGGGATAGGAGATTCCGTCGATTTTGGGCATTGGGTTTCCTTTGCGTTCCTGCGTGCGTTGACCGTTTTTCTGTTCATGTGTCGTGTCGGGCGAGAAAAAGGTTCAAAACTTTCCCAAGTTTTTTGCCGGTCCGCGCGACGCCGGAGACAACCGCGCCCTCCCCACACATCCCCCTTGCCCTTCCCCCCCGAACATGTCACCCAGAATACATGACATCAGCATTCAATTCACGGCCCGTTGAGGGCATACTCTGGACCTTCGGGGCCGGGATCCTCTTTGTCGGCGTCAATGTGCTGGTCAAATACCTCGGTCCCGTCATGCCTGCGGCCGAGATGGCCTTTCTCCGTTACGCCCTGGGCCTTGTCCTACTGGTGCCCGCCATTCGTCAGATCATGGCGATCCGGCTGACACGGCGGCAATGGCTGCTCTTCACTCTGCGGAGCGTCCTTCATGCGGTCGGGGTGGCGCTGTGGTTCTTTGCCATGGCGACGATCCCGCTGGCCGATGTGACCGCGATGAACTACCTCTCGCCCATCTATGTGACGATCGGCGCAGCACTCTTCATGGGCGAAAAGCTGGCGTTCCGCCGGATCATGGCCATCGTCGTCGCCCTGATCGGAGCGGCGATCATCCTGCGGCCGGGGTTTCGCGAAATCGGGCCGGGCCACATGGCGATGATGATTGCAGCGGTGGTTTTCGCTGGCTCCTTCCTGGTAGCCAAGTGCCTGTCGGAGGAAACCAACCCCGTGATCGTAGTTACCATGTTGTCTGTCGGGGTGACGATCGGCCTGGCGCCGATGGCCGCACCGGTCTGGGTCACGCCCGCGCCGTTCCAGATGCTGGTTCTCTTCGGGACGGCGATTTTCGCCACCGCGGGCCATTACTTGATGACCAAGGGCTTTCAGGCCGCGCCCATCACTGTTACCCAGCCGGTGACCTTCCTGCAGTTGGTGTGGGCGGTCTCCCTCGGGGCGATCCTGTTCAATGAACCGGTGGACCCCTATGTCATCGTTGGCGGCGTGATGATCATCAGCGCGATCAGCTTCATCACCTGGCGGGAGTCGGTGTTGAAACGGCGGCATATCACCCCGCCGGTGCCGCCGCAGAAAATGGATTGAGCCCGTGGTTAAGCCTGTGACGGACGACCCTCTCGCCCTCGATATCCGCAAGGGATTGCCGGAACACCTGCGGGTGCTCGCCGATCTCTATCCCCGCACGGAATGGCGGGGCCATCCGAATTTCAATGACCTCACCGCCTTCTGGCTGGAGCGGCACGCCATGTTCCGCCAGTTGAACGACCTGCTTGTGGAGGGATCGGAAAAGCGGCTTGACGGGGCCAACCCGAACTACGGCCGGGAGATGCAGCACTACACCTCCACCTATCTCAACCAGCTGCACGGGCACCACCAGATCGAGGATCACCACTACTTTCCCCAGTTCATCCCGCTGGACCGGCGGCTGGAGCGGGGATTCGAGATTCTCGACCGGGATCACCATGCTCTGGACGGGCATATCCATGCTCTGGCGGCCTCGACCAATGCCGTCCTGCAACGCATCGCCGCCGGAGAGGATGACGAGCGGGAGGCCCGCGAGCTGCTGGAGGCGCAACGGGCCTTCCGGACCTTCCTGCACCGCCACCTTGAGGATGAAGAGGACCTCGTGGTCCCCGTCATCCTCGAATATGGCGCGGCCCTGGGTTAACCGGCCTCGGCCATGGCGCGGGCGTCCTCCTCGGCCACGCGGCGCATGGAGGGGCGTTCGGAACAACGCTTGACCCAATCCTCGATCACCGGGTGACCTTCGCCCAGCCCCGGCACCCAGCCAAAGGGTGAGCTGCACAGCAGATCGGCGGCCGTGAACCTCTCGCCAAGCAGCCATGGGCCCTGTGCGAGCGTGTCTTCGAGGTGCCGGTACATTGTCTCCATATCCCGCAGCGAGTCTGCAAAGGCGGGGGCGGAGAGCTTGGAAAACCACAGCAGAATCAGCGGCTCCATCACGCCCTGGTAATAAGACAACCATGACAGATAAGCGCCGCGCCCGGCCTCACCGGGCAGGGGCCCCAGTCCGGCCTTGGGATAGGCATCCGTCAGATAGGTCATGATCGCGGCACGCTCGCGCACCTCCTCCGCCCCGTCGACGAGGAAGGGCACCTTTTTCTCGGGATGCGGGTTGGCCGGGTCGGGGCCGCCCTTGCCGCCCTGACGGGTGACGGAAACCTGGCGGATTTCGATCTCCGGCGCGTCCAGTTCGTATACGAGGGCCGCCACGGTGGAGGATCGGCTAAACGGGGCGTGGTAGAGGATGGGCATCGGCAGTCCTTTCAATTGCGATGGCCGGAGATTAGTCTGGGTATGCTGACAATTTACGGCAGGATGTGACATGGCCCGGACCGATCGCCTGATGCGCCTGATGGATGTGATCCGCCGCCTGCCGCAACCGGTGACGGCCGGGCAACTGGCGGCGGAAACCGACGTCTCCCTCCGCCAGCTGTACCGGGACATCGCCACGCTGCGCGCGGGCGGGGCATTGATCGATGGCGCGCCGGGGGTGGGCTATACGCTGACCGAGGATCCCGCCCTGCCGCCGCAGAGCTTCGACCGGATGGAGATCGAGGCGCTGATGCTGGCGCTGAGCGGGCTGGAGCAGATGGGCGACGAGACCCTGACCAAGGCCGGGCGCAGCGCAGTGGCGCGGATCGTGGCCACCCTGCCGGACCGGCAGGCGCGGCAGGCCATGCACACCGCCCTGCACGCCTGGCGCCCCTCCGGTCCCCGCCCGAAGGTGACGGTCGACATGGACCTGATCCGCGATGCCTGCTGGGAGGAACGCAGCCTGCGCATCCGCTATCGCGACCTGCAGGACCGTGTGACGGAGCGGGAGATCTGGCCGCTGGCGATTTCCTATGGCGAACAGTCGCTGATGCTGCTGGCGCATTGCCGGATGCGGATGGATTACCGGGTGTTCCACCTCTCCGGGATGGAACATGCGGAGATAGGAGAGGGCAGCTTTCGCCCCCGGCGGGTGGCGCTATTGCGGGCGTTTCGCGGGTCGTGAACCGGATGGCGGTGCCGTCGTTGGGCGGGTTTGCGCGGGTCAGATGGGTCCGGAGGACCCATCCTACAAGGGCCGGTTGGGGCCGGTCGTGTGGGAAGGCCCCGCTCGCCCAATTCCGCTCGGGGTCACCCGTAGGATGGGTCCTCCGGACCCATCTACCCCGCCGACCCCGGGGCCTTACGCGTCGATCGACGACCCGATCATGGCCCAGACAAGCCCGCCGTCCACGGCAATCGTCTGACCCACCACGTAATTCCCCGACCGGGCCGCCAGATAGATCGCCGCGGCCGAGATATCCTCGCCGTTCCCGATCCGCTTGAGCGGGATGCGCTTTGCCACCTCGTCCCCGTGATCCCGCGCCGCGCGGTTCATGTCCGACGCAAAGGCCCCCGGCGCGATGCAATTCACCAGGATGTTGTCTTCCAGCACCTTCGCGGCGACGCGCCGCGTCAGGTAGATCAGCCCGGATTTTGAGGCATGGTAGGCATAGGTCTCCCACGGGTTCAGCCGCAACCCGTCGATGGAGGCGATGTTGATCACTTTCGACGGCTCCTCCGCAGTGGCGTTCTTTTTGAGCATGCCGTGCAGCTTCTGGGTCAGGAAGAACGGGGACTTCAGGTTCAGGTCCATCGTCTTGTCCCAGCCTGCTTCCGAGAACTGCAGGTACTCCTCGCCCCAGGCCGCCCCGGCATTATTGATCAGGATGTCGATGTGATCCTCGTGGCTGGCGAGGTCGGCGACAAAGGCGTCGATCCCTTCGAGCGTGGAGAGGTCATGCGGCAGGGCGATACACTTCGGCCCCAGCTCCTCTGCCGTGTCGACGCAGGCCTGCGCCTTGCGCGCGGTGATATAGACCTTGGCGCAGCCGGCCTCGATGAAGGCGCGGGCGAAATGCTTGCCGATCCCGCGAGAGCCCCCGGTGATGACCGCAACCTTGCCCTCAAGCGAAAATAGCGTGCTGATATTCATGGTAATCCTCCCGATATGCGGAAACATATTCCGCATGTGTTGCGGCGAGGGTCAAGGCGAAACCATGGGACCATCGGACCGCCCTCCCGACAGAGGCGGGCCCATTCCCGGAGAAAGCCGCGTGAAACCAGCCCAAGACACCATGCAATTTGATCCCGGTCAAAGCCGCGCACGGCGACTCGATCTTGAATGGGGCCAAGACGACAGGAAAGGACGCACCTATGGCACATACGCCTCACGAGCTTCACGACGACTTCCCCGGCCACGCCGAAACCATCAGCACGCTGAAACAGGTCGATGCGCATTTCGCGCGGATGACCGAGGAGTACCATGCGCTGAACCGCCGGATTCACCGGGCGGAGACGAATGTCGAACCGATGGAAGACCTGGCGATGATCGACCTTCGCAAGCAGCGCGCGGCCCTGAAGGACAATATCTACAGCGCCCTTCGGACGAACTGACCCCGGGTTTCAGCCTACATCATAGGGCAGGGTGCCCCGTTCGTTGACATCAATGGTCAACCGCCGCTCCAGCGGCGGAACGGACCGCTGATGGCAATGCTCGCGTTCGCAGATGCGGCAGGAAATGCCGATCGGTTCGAATGTCCCGGGCTGCGACAGGTCCAGATCATCGGCATAGACCAGCGCCGGGGCATGGGTAACCTCGCAGCCAAGCGCGATGGCGAACCGCCGGTCCGGGGCGCCCCAGGACCCGCCGGGCTTGGACACGTCCCGCGCGATGGAGATATAACGCACCCCGTCCGGCGTTTCCGCCAGTTGCCGCAGGAAACGGCCGGGCGTTTCAAAGGCGCGGTGCACGTTCCACAACGGGCAGGCCCCGCCGAACCGCGCGAATTGCAGACGCGTCGCGGAATGCCGCTTGGTGATCGTCCCGGCCTGATCCACCCGGACGAAGAAAAACGGAACCCCTTTGGCCCCCGGCCGTTGCAGGGTCGACAACCGATGCGCCACCTGCTCGATCGAGGCGCCAAAGCGCAGGGCCAGCACCTCCACATCGTGTCGCACCTCCCGCGCCGCATCCAGAAAGGCGCCATAGGGCATGAGCGCGGCCCCGGCAAAGTAGTTTGCCAGACCAATCTTGGCGATGGAGCGGGCGGCGTCGGACTGGAACTTTGCAAAGTCCAGCGTCGCCTCCAGCAGTTTGTCATGTTGCAGCAAAGCGACCTGCAGCAGCAGTTGAAAGGTCTGCGTCTCCGGCGCGGCGCGGCGGGACAGGGTCAACCGCCGCGTCTCGGGATCATAACGACGCAGGGATTTGGTATCGGCGAAATCCACCGACACCCCCTCGTTACCCAGTTGCGAGACCGCTCGGACCCGGATGTTCTTTTCCGGCATGGCTGGCGAGGCGAAGTTTTCTGCCGCGCGGTCCACGGCGTCGATGTAATTGTCGCAGTAATGGAAGAAATCCCGCACCTCGTCCCAGGGCGAGGGCAGGGTGCGCGCGTCCTCGCGCCCCAGGGCCTCGTCGAGGGAGGCCAGCCGCTCATGCGTCTGGCGGTAGGCGCGGTGCAGGTGGATGAAGGTGCGGGCCAGGGCCGGGGCGTTCGACGCGGTCAGCCGCAAATCAGCCAGCGGCGGCGCCACATCGGCCAGGATCGGGTCCGCCATTGCCTCCCTCATGTCCGAAACCAGCCGCTCGCTATCCCCCGTCGACAGTTCCGTCACGTCAAAGCCGAATTCCTGCGCCAGGGCCAGGACCACGGTCGTAGAGACCGGCCTGTTATTGTTCTCCATCTGGTTGAGGTAGGGCAGGGAGACGCCAAGTTTCGCGGCGAATTCCTTCTGGGTCAGGCCAAGTTTCTGACGCGTCTCACGCAGCTTTGCGCCGGCATAGAGCTTCTTGGTTGCCATCGACGCAGGTCCCTCGACTTTGCAATTCTACAATACCATCACAGGTAACTTTGCAAAGCCGTGTTAACAAGCGCTTATCGGGCCAGCTGTTTCTCGCGCCAGATCACCACGAGGATGGCCAGGAACCCTGCGACAGAGGTGCCCAGCATGATCCAGATCAGCGGAAATTCCCCCGTGCCCGGTGTTAGCATCGCGCCTGCAAAAGCCGAAAGTGCCGCGCCGCCCAGGATCTGGATCGACCCACCCAGCCCGGACGCCGTACCGGCCAGATGCGGCCGCACCGACAGCATGCCCGACGTTCCCGAGGGGATCACCAGCCCATTGCCCAGCCCGACCAGCGTCATGAAGCCGAAGAAGACGAACGGCCCGCTCATCCCCGCGTAGGACAGCGCAAGGGAGATCGCCAGCCCGGCCGAGGTGATGATCGCCCCAATCAGGATCATGGGGTTCACCCCGACCCGGGTCGCATAAAGGCCGGTCAACCAATTGCCGAGGAAATAGCCGATCGCCGGGGCGCCGGTGAAATAGCCGAACTCCGCCGGGCTCATGTTGAAGACATTGCTGGCGACAAAAGGCGCGCCGCCGAGGAAGGCGAAGAAGGCGCCGGAGGAAAACGCGGTGGCCAGGCAATACCCCCAGAAGCGTGGCGAGGCGAAGAGCTCCGGATACTCCCGGAACTGCCCGACCAGCGTCAGCGAACTGGGCTTGCCCGTCTCGCCAAGGTCGAACCAGACGATGGTGAAGACAAGCACGCCAAAGCCGAAGAGCACCCAGAATGTCGATTTCCAGCCGAAGGCCTCGTCCAGCACGCCGCCGATGGCCGGGGCGATCATCGGCACGATGGACATGCCCATCACCACATAGCCCAGCATCGACGCCGCCTTGTCCGCCGAATACATGTCCCGCACCACCGCCCTCGACAGCACCATGGCCACGGCCGCCGTCGCCTGGAAGGACCGGAACAGCAGAAAGAGCCCGATGTTCGGGGCGTAGATGCAGCCCAGGGTCGAGAGACAGAAGAGGCCCAACCCCCACAGGATCACAGGGCGACGTCCGAACTTGTCCGCCATCGGTCCGACGAACAGCTGCAGGATGCCATTGGTGGCCAGAAAGACCGCGACAGACAACTGCACATAGCGATAGGGCGCATCGAAATACTCGGCCATGCTGGGCAACGACGGCAGGAAGATGTTCATCGCCAGCGCGGTCATCGACGACAGCAGGATCAGCGTCGTCAGATGCGGCGGACTGTCGTGCCGCAGGTATTTGGATGTTTCGGTCATGGCCATCCGTGACAGCTAGGCCCGGCGCGGAGCAAAGTCCATGCGGAGGTCATGTAATTCCTGCAACTCCGGGATGTTCTTTGCTGCTTTGCAATTAGCAATGCAGCCGCTGCCAAATGTTTGCAAATTTGCCGGATTCCCCTTTGGTCTTCCCGGCGAACTCCGTATGGTCCCCGAAGATTGGCCGGGGCCTTATGGCCCGTCAAGAGGAGACAGCCCCATGAAAGACATTATCCAGGAACTCCATGACCGCCGGGAAGCGGCCCGCCTGGGTGGCGGCCAGAAACGGATCGACAGCCAGCACGCAAAGGGCAAACTGACGGCGCGGGAACGGATCGAGCTGCTTCTTGATGCTGACAGTTTCGAAGAATTCGACATGTTCGTTGCGCACCGCTGCACCGATTTCGATATGGAAAAGGACCGCCCCTATGGCGACGGCGTCGTCACGGGCTGGGGCACGATCAATGGCCGCATGGTTTATGTCTTCAGCCAGGATTTCACCGTCTTCGGCGGCTCGCTCTCTGAAACACACGCCCAGAAAATCTGCAAGATCATGGACATGGCGATCCAGAACGGCGCACCCGTCATCGGCCTGAACGACTCCGGCGGCGCTCGCATCCAGGAGGGCGTCGCCTCCCTCGCCGGCTATGCGGACGTGTTCCAGCGCAATATTATGGCCTCCGGCGTCGTGCCGCAGATTTCGGTCATCATGGGGCCCTGTGCGGGCGGTGCGGTTTATTCGCCCGCCATGACCGACTTCATCTTCATGGTGAAGGACAGCTCCTACATGTTCGTGACCGGCCCGGACGTGGTGAAGACTGTCACGAACGAGGTCGTGACGGCCGAGGAGCTGGGCGGCGCATCCACCCACACCAAGAAATCTTCGGTCGCGGATGGTGCCTTCGAAAATGACGTGGAGGCGCTGGCCGAGGTCCGCCGCCTCGTCGACTTCCTGCCGCTCAACAACCGCGAAAAGCCGCCCGTGCGCCCCTTCTTTGACGCGCCGGACCGCATCGAGTCGAGCCTCGACACGCTGATCCCCGAAAACGCGAACTCCCCCTACGACATGAAGGAACTGATCCTGAAGGTCGCGGACGAGGGCGATTTCTACGAGATCCAGGAAGACTTCGCGAAGAACATCATCACCGGCTTCATCCGGCTGGAGGGGCAGACGGTTGGCGTGGTGGCCAACCAGCCGATGGTGCTGGCTGGGTGTCTCGACATCGACAGCTCCCGCAAGGCCGCGCGCTTTGTCCGGTTCTGCGATGCCTTCGAGATCCCGATCCTGACCTTCGTCGACGTCCCCGGCTTTCTGCCCGGTACCGGCCAGGAATATGGCGGCGTGATCAAGCACGGCGCGAAACTGCTCTTCGCCTATGGCGAGGCGACGGTGCCCAAGGTCACGGTCATCACCCGCAAGGCCTATGGCGGCGCCTATGACGTGATGGCGTCCAAGCACCTGCGTGGTGATTTCAACTACGCATGGCCCACGGCTGAAATCGCGGTGATGGGGGCCAAGGGTGCGGTCGAGATCCTCTACCGCTCGGAACTGGGCGATGCCGAAAAGATCGCGGCGCGGACCCAGAACTACGAGGACCGTTTCGCCAACCCCTTCGTCGCGGCCGAAAAGGGCTTCATCGACGAGGTGATCCAGCCGCGTTCGACCCGTCGCCGGGTCGCCCGGGCCTTTGCCTCGCTGCGCAACAAGAAGCTCAGCAATCCGTGGAAAAAGCACGACAACATTCCGCTTTGACCCGCAGGACCGCAGTGTGACGAACCCCCGTTGGCATATCCTGCGCGAGGACAGCGCGGTCACGATCGCCCGGCAGCTGCCGGTGCGGTTCGATCTGGCCGTGACCGCCCGCTTCGCTGCGCCGCATCCCGTGTCGCTGACCGCGCTGGCGCATCAGATCCGTCAGGACATCTGGCGGGCGCTGCAGCGGTTGCGCGGATTTTCGCCGGTGGTGCGGGTCGCTCAAGCTGGCGCTGCAATCGCGGTCGAGGCCGGCGGACGCTGTGCCGGTCCCACAGGCGGGGCGGCGGACCGGATCGCCATGGTTCTGGACAGCCCGTCCAACCGGCAGCGGTGGCTGGCCCATGCGAGGCGGCGGACATGAGGGGGCAGTGGACAAAAGTCGCGGCCCTGGGGGCGTTCTGCGCCGCCGCGACCACGGTGTGGGGGCAGGAGGAGCCCCTCGCCGTGCCCTCGGGTATCGCCATGACCCTGCTTGAGGTGCTCGAAGAGACGCAGCCCGATGGCTCTGTCTGGCTGCGCTTTCGCTATGTCGCGCCGGGGATCACCCGCGATCAGTATGACCGGATCCAGGACGATTTCGCCGCGCTCTGCGAAAGCGAGGCGGTGACCTATCGCACCGTCACCCGCGCGCCCGCCTCGCAGGCGGTGATATCCATCGCGGCGGCACCGGTCGAATTCGGCACCACCGCACCCGAAATCCCCCAGTTTTTCGAGGCCTTCCGCCTCGAGGACGGGGCCTGCATTTGGGAGGGCTTTTGATGCTTCCACAAGATGTTGCGCGACCCGTCGCGGCCTTGCGTCAGGTTGCGGCTTTCCCGTCACAGGCGGCGGACCCCCGCCGGTATTCGTATGAAATCAGGACAGATTGCGCTATGGTCAGACTAGGCGTTTCCCAAGACGCGCCTACATTTGGGCGGACCTCGGAGCAATCCGGGGCCAGTTCACTTGGCAGACCAAACAGGAGTAGCAGATGTCCAAGAGCATCAAAATCGTCGCCGCAATGGGCCTCATGGCCTTCGCGGCTGCTTGTGCCCAGCCCGAGCCGGAATACGTCGAAGTCCAACCGATCTCGACCGAACCGGTTTACACCGGCAAGTACAAGTAAGACTTTTCGGGGCGCGGCCCTAGGGCCCGCCCCGCATTCCCGCCCCCTTTGCGACCCTGGCGCGGCCCTATCCTTGGGGGCGTGCCCATGCTGAAGCATCGCGGGTTCCCGGGTCGCCTGACCGGCACGGACTTCCAGTTCACAATCCGTCGCGCCAACCCCAAGGGGGTCACGCCGATCACGCGTCGCGAACGCTATCGCGACCGCCGACCTGCCGACCGCCGGGCAGACGAGGGCTTCATGGCCGCGCTGTGGGAGCATTTCGGTGCAGACCCGTTCGAGCGCGGCAACCTGGATGCCGGCCGCCTTTCCTGGCTGTTCGGGCGCGAAGTCATCCCGGCTGAAGACCCCTTTGATCCCGCCGACTACGACGCCCTGCTGCAGATCGACGAGGCTGTCGCCCGCCGCTCCTTCCCGCAGATTTTCGATCCGGTCGATCCGGACGAGCCCGAGGACGAGGAGGGCTGGGAATGACCGGCCTGCGCCACACCCATGCCCACACTCATGCGTTGAGCATGTTTTCGCCCATTCATTTCGGAATTGCGCGAAATCTGGCTCAGAATCCCGCCGCGGCACGCGAGGCATTTGCGGTTTCAGAAATTTGCGTCAGCATCAACTCTGTCGCCAATGGGTCTTTCCCGACCCGGATCGCGATGTGTCACTATCGTTACCCTTCCCCAATCGGGCGGTCTGATGTCCCCAAGATCAGGCCGCCCGCCCTTTTTCCCACATCTCGCACCGACCTTTCACAACTGCGTGAGTTTGGGCGCTTTTCTGCCTGTGCCACAAGAACGCTGGAACATTCCCTGAAACTGCGTGTTATTCAGTGGACACGCATTAATCGAGGAGTAACGGAACGATGCGCAGAGCAAAAATCACACTCGTTGCGACCCTTGCCCTTGGCGCGCTTGCGGCCTGCGGCGACACGGTCGGCGAACAGGCCCTCGTGGGCGGCGCGGCCGGGATCGGCGGCGCAGCTGTCACCGGCGGTAATGCCGGCACCGGCGCCATTGTCGGCGCGGCAGCCAACGTCGCCTACTGCCAGACCAACCCCGGCAAGTGCCGGTCGGTCAACTGATCTGAACCATATCCGTCAGGTTCGCCTGACGGTCCATAAACCTGTGAAACCCCGTAGCAGCACCGCTGCCACGGGGTTTTCGCGTTGTACGATGCCCCGGACCATCCGGAGCCAAGAACCGGGCCAAGAACCGAAGAGGGACTGACATGTTCGACAAAATCCTGATCGCCAACCGGGGCGAGATTGCCTGCCGCGTCATCAAGACTGCGCGTAAGATGGGCATCAAGACCGTGGCCATTTACTCTGACGCCGACAAGAATGCGCTGCACGTCGCCATGGCGGACGAGGCCGTGCACATCGGGCCGCCCCCGGCGAACCAGTCCTATATCGTGATCGACAAGGTCATGGAGGCGATCAAGGCCTCGGGCGCGCAGGCGGTTCACCCCGGCTACGGCTTCCTTTCGGAGAATTCGAAATTCGCCGAAGCGCTCGAAGCGGCCGACGTGGCCTTCATCGGCCCGCCGGTCAAGGCGATCGAGGCCATGGGCGACAAGATCACCTCCAAGAAGATCGCGCAGGAGGCAGGCGTCAGCACCGTCCCCGGCTACATGGGCCTGATCGAGGACGCCGACGAGGCGGTGAAGATCTCCAAGGAGATCGGCTATCCCGTGATGATCAAGGCCTCCGCCGGCGGTGGCGGGAAGGGGATGCGGATCGCCTGGGATGACCAGGAGGCGCGCGAAGGCTTCCAGTCGTCGAAGAACGAGGCCGCAAACTCCTTCGGCGACGACCGGATCTTCATCGAAAAGTTCGTGACGCAGCCCCGGCATATCGAGATCCAGGTGCTTTGCGACAGCCACGGCAACGGCATCTACCTGGGCGAGCGCGAATGTTCGATCCAGCGCCGCAACCAGAAGGTGGTCGAAGAGGCGCCGAGCCCCTTCCTAGACGAGGAAACCCGCAAGGCCATGGGCGAACAGGCCGTCGCGCTGGCCAAGGCCGTGGGCTACGCCAGCGCCGGGACCGTGGAATTCATCGTCGACGGCGAGAAGAACTTCTACTTCCTCGAAATGAACACCCGCCTGCAGGTGGAACACCCGGTGACCGAACTGATCACCGGTGTCGATCTGGTCGAACAGATGATCCGCGTCGCGAACGGCGAAGAGCTGACGATGACGCAGGATGACGTGACCCTGACCGGCTGGGCCATCGAGAACCGGCTCTATGCCGAGGACCCCTATCGCGGCTTTCTGCCCTCCATCGGCCGTCTGTCCCGCTATCGCCCCCCGGCGGAGATCGCCGCCGGCCCGCTGCTGGAGAACGGTAAATGGCAGGGCGATGCGCCCAAGGGCGAGACGGCCGTGCGCAACGATACCGGCGTCTACGAGGGCGGCGAGATTTCGATGTACTACGACCCGATGATCGCCAAGCTCTGCACATGGGCCCCGACCCGGGCCGAGGCGATCGAGGCGATGCGCGTCGCGCTGGATACCTTCGAGGTCGAAGGCATCGGCCACAACCTGCCCTTCGTCGCCGCCGTGATGGATCACCCGATCTTCATCGACGGCGAGATGACCACCGCCTTCATCGCCGAACAATATCCCGAGGGTTTCGAAGGGGTGGACCTGGACGAACCCGCGCTGAAACGCATCGCTGCCGCCAGCGCCGCCATGAACCGGGTCGCCGAAATCCGGCGGACCCGTGTGTCTGGCCGGATGGACAACCACGAACGCCATGTCGGTGAGGACTGGGTCGTCACGCTTCAGGGCGCGGAATTCGAAACGACCATCGACGCCGACCCGTCGGGCTCCACCGTGCGCTTCTCCGACGGGTCCTCGCACCGGGTTGAAGGCAATTGGACGCCGGGCGACCAACTGGCCCAGATGACGGTCGACGGCGCGCCGCTTGTGCTCAAGGTCGGCAAGATCTCCGGTGGCTTCCGCATCCGCTCGCGCGGGGCCGATCTCAAGGTCCACGTCCGCTCGCCCCGCCATGCCGAACTGGCGCGCCTGATGCCGGAAAAACTGCCGCTCGACACCTCGAAACTGCTGCTCTGCCCGATGCCGGGCCTCGTCGTGAAGATCGACGTGGAAGAGGGGCAGGAGGTCCAGGAGGGTCAGGCGCTCTGCACCATCGAGGCGATGAAGATGGAAAACATCCTGCGCGCCGAGAAGAAGGGCGTGGTCACCAAGATCAACGCGGGCCCGGGCGACAGCCTAGCGGTCGACGAAGTGATCATGGAGTTCGAATGACGCTATGAACCGCGACGGCTTCATAAGCCTCGGAGTGATCCTGGCGGTCATAGGACTTCTGGTCGCGACGGATAGCGGTGTCGCGGACCGCTATCGACAGATCGGCGCGGCCGCTTCCGGCGCGATCGTGCTTCTGATCGTGCATTCGCTGCTCGTGCCCAAGCTGCTGAGGCGGGTTCTGGTGCGAACGGTCCAGATTCTGCTGCCCGTCGCGGTGGTTGTTGTTCTGGTCGTGATTGCGCTGGTCTCGATTCCGGATCTCGACCGCTGGACGCTCGGGGCCTTGATCGCCGCGACGATTGCGGTTGCCGGTTGGCTGGTCACGTTCCTGACACAGGAAATGCGACGTGCTCAGGAAGCGCATGACCGGCGAGAGGACATGATCGGCGCGCTCATCGCAGAGATCGAGAACATCCTGAAGTTTTCAAACCTCCTGACGCAGTCTCTGGATCGCGTGCTGGATGATGTGAAAGCGAAGTTTGCAGCAGACGCCACCTACGAACCGTTCATCCTTTACGGCCACGATTTCTCGACCTTGAAACGGGTCATGGCCGAAATCGAGATCTTGCACGACGATCAGATCATCAAAGTGCAGAATCTCTTCCATGTTCTGGACCGTCTTGAGCGGATTGAAGCGTCTGTGCGAACTCCCGAATTCCGCGGTTTGCCGCAGGATCGCAAGCGGGATGCCATCATCCGTTACATGACCATTCAGGCACAGGTTCCGAAGGCCTGCAGCAAGGCACTGGTCGAATTGGATGGTCAGGCATTTGGTCATCTCGAGGAGCCCTCGAGATGACGGTCATGACGTCAGCAGCAGACATGCCGTTGAAGGCCCCCGTCTTCAGATCAGGGGGTTCTCTTCGTCCTTCGCCGCGTCGCGCGGATCGAGGTTCACCGTATTCATTGGCCTGCACTCTTGCTGTTGGTGGGGTGAGAATATGCTTTCAAACCCCTGAATACAAGGATAACGCGCTGAGGCCGCTGCAGGATCCCCGCCGCACGGGTCGTCATAAACCCTCGGCCGGTCGGAGGCTGTCCTATCTCCCGCCCCTCTGGCCCAGGTCCCGCAGTTCCTGCTGGCGCAGCGGCGTCTTGTCGATGGCGCGGGAGATTTCCCGCACGTCCCAAGGCTGCGGTTTGCGCAGCTTGATCTGGCCATCCTTGCCGATCAGGACCATCATGAACCCACGCGGCCGAAAGGTCTGGCGCAAGGCGCTTTGCGCGGCCGGATCCGTGTCTGTCACGACGACGACATCCCGCACCGCCAGTTCCGCGGGCCGGTCCTGCAGCGCCGCCATCTGGCGGCGGAAGTTGGGATCGTTCGGGCTGTCGGCAAAGACCGCGACCACCCGTTTGAGCCAGCGGAGCTCGTCCAGCGTCTCCGGCACCACGTCAAGAAAGATACCATCCGTCGCCTCATCGGCCGGTTGGCTCTCCCCCGTGGTCTCTCCGGGCGTGGCAGCCTCCGCTTCCATCGTGGGCGTCGGGGCGGACGCGGCCTCCTGCGCGGCGAGGGGCGCGGAACCGAGAAGTAGCAGACAGGTCAAGAGCTTGCGCATGTATCGTGGGGCCTCCGTTCCTACCGATATAGGGGGTAATACTGGTTTCGTCATCCTTGCTGACCCGATTTGTCGCAAAGGTGACACCGCCGCCATTCGCGCCGTTAAGCAGTTCGTCAGAGGTCAGGGGGCATGATGCGCGCCATCATCGACACCCGCCGACCTCGGATCGCGCGGCACAGAAGGGCCCGGACCATGGAGATCATCCTGCATGTCGGTGCACATCGCACCGCTACGACCAGCTTTCAACACTACATGCGCCAGAACGCGACAGTACTGCGCCGCCAGCGCCTGGCCTTCTGGGGCCCCCGGAAAACCCGGGCAGGGCTCCTGGCCGGTTTGCTTCCGCGAAACGATGCCTCCGCCCCCGACATGGATACGCTGCGCTGCCACATCGCGCAGGCGCTGACGCGCTTGGAAAAGACCGGGATCAGTCGCCTGATTGTCAGCGAGGAAAACTTGCTGGGCCTGCCCGCGCACAACCTGCGCAGCGCCCGTCTTTACCCCCAGGCCGCCGAACGGATGGAACGGGTGGCCCGCGCCTTCGACCATCGCATTGACAGGGTGGTCATGACGGTCCGCCCGCAACATCGCTACTGGCCCTCGGCCATGGCCTATGCCGTGCAGCGGGGTCATACTGTCCCCTCCGCCGCGCAGCGTGACAGGATCACGCGCAGCGCCCGGGGCTGGCGCGACATAGCGCGCGACGTCGCGGCCTGTCAGGGGGCGGAGCTGCGGGTGCTGCCCTTCGGGACCACGCCCCGGGCGACGCTTGAAGAGATGACGGCGGGGGCGATCAAACCGCCGCAGTTCCACGGCGATCTGCAGCTGAACGCCGCGCCTGACCGGGACGAGCTGCGCGCGGCGCTGGACGGGCGGGGCGCCGACACATCCGCCATTCCTGCAGGGACGGGGCGCTGGCAGCCCTTCGACGCGGATCAGCGCGCCATGCTGGCGGAGGCATGGCAGGACGACGAATTCTGGCTGGCCGCGGGTGGCGGGGGCATTGCGACCTACCGCCTACCCGGCCGCCGTACACCAGGGATGAAACACCAGCCGGAGAGAGCGGGATATCACCTGCCGCCCGGGCTTATTGGAAGAGGACATGACAATGGCATCGAAGAAAGACGAATGGTCGGCTCTCGCTGAGAAGGAGCTGCGGGGCAAGCCGCTCTCCGCACTGGACTGGGAAACGCTTGAGGGGATCACCGTCAAGCCGCTCTATACAGAAGAGGACACCGAGGGGCTGGGCCACATGGGCTCCATCCCCGGTCAGGCGCCGTTTACCCGCGGCCCCAAGGCGACGATGTACGCGGGCCGCCCCTGGACGATCCGCCAGTATGCTGGCTTCTCCACGGCCGAGGAATCCAACGCCTTCTACCGCCGCAACCTCGCCGCCGGTCAGCAGGGTGTCTCGGTCGCCTTCGACCTCGCCACGCACCGCGGATATGACAGCGACCACCCCCGCGTGGTCGGCGATGTCGGCAAGGCCGGTGTGGCGATCGACAGCGTCGAGGACATGAAGATCCTCTTCGACGGCATCCCGCTCGACAAGGTTTCCGTCTCCATGACGATGAACGGCGCGGTAATCCCGATCCTCGCCTCTTTCATCGTGACGGGCGAAGAGCAGGGGCATGACAAGTCGCTTCTGGCGGGCACGATCCAGAACGACATCCTCAAGGAATTCATGGTGCGGAACACCTATATCTATCCGCCCCAGCCCTCGATGAAGATCATTTCCGACATCATCGAATACACCTCGAACGAGATGCCGAAGTTCAATTCCATCTCGATCTCCGGCTACCATATGCAGGAGGCCGGCGCGAACCTGGTGCAGGAGCTCGCTTACACGCTGGCCGACGGCCGCGAATACGTGAAGGCCGCGATCGAAGCGGGCATGGATGTCGACAAGTTCGCCGGCCGCCTGTCGTTCTTCTTCGCCATCGGCATGAATTTCTTCATGGAAATCGCCAAGCTGCGCGCCGCGCGAACCCTCTGGCACCGCGTCATGACCGAGTTCGGGGCGCAGCAGGAGAAATCCAAGGTCCTACGGACGCACTGCCAGACCTCCGGCGTGTCGCTGCAGGAACAGGACCCTTACAACAACGTCATCCGCACCGCCTACGAGGCGATGAGCGCGGTTCTGGGCGGCACCCAGTCTCTGCACACCAACGCGCTGGATGAAGCCATCGCCCTGCCGACCGACTTCTCGGCCCGGATCGCCCGGAACACGCAGCTGATCCTGCAGGAGGAGACGCAGGTGACCAAGGTCGTCGATCCGCTGGCGGGCTCCTACTACATCGAGAGCCTGACGGACGAGTTGATCAACAAGGCTTGGGAGCTGATGCAGGAGGTCGAGGAGATGGGCGGCATGACCAAGGCCGTCGCCTCCGGCATGCCCAAGCTGCGGATCGAGGAGTCGGCGGCCCGCCGTCAGGCCATGATCGACCGCGGCGAGGAGGTGATCGTCGGCGTCAACAAGTACCGCAAGGACAAGGAAGATCCGATCGACATTCTGGACGTCGACAACGTCAAGGTGCGCGAAAGCCAGGTGAGGGCACTGGAACGCATCCGCGCCGAGCGGGACGAGGACGCCTGCACAAAGGCGCTGGACGAACTGACCCGCCGCGCCAAAGAGGGCGGCAATCTATTGGAAGCGGCGGTCGAAGCCGCCCGCGCCCGCGCCACCGTAGGGGAAATCAGCATGGCAATGGAGAAGGAATTCGGCCGTCACCGGGCCGAGGTGAAGACCCTGGCAGGCGTCTATGGCGCGGCCTACGAGGGCGACGAGGGCTTTGCCGCAATCCAGAAGGACATCGAGGCCTTCGCCGAGGAAGAGGGCCGCCGCCCTCGCCTTCTGGTCGTCAAGATGGGCCAGGACGGCCATGACCGCGGGGCCAAGGTCATCGCCACCGCCTTTGCCGACATCGGGTTTGACGTGGATGTCGGCCCACTGTTCCAGACGCCGGAAGAGGCCGCGCAGGACGCCATCGACAATGACGTGCACGTTGTGGGCATTTCGTCCCAGGCGGCAGGTCACAAGACCCTCGCCCCGCAGCTGATCGAGGCGCTGAAGGAAAAGGACGCGGGCGACATCCTCGTCATCTGCGGCGGGGTTATCCCGCAGCAGGATTACGATTTCCTGAAGAAGGCCGGGGTGAAGGCGATTTTCGGTCCGGGCACCAATATCCCGGCCGCCGCCGCCGATATCCTTAAGCTTATCCGCCAAACGCGCGGCTGAAGCGGGGGAGGGGGCTGTCTGCCCCCTCTTGAGCCCTTTCGGGCCCAATTCTCCCCCGAAGATATTTGGGGCAAAAAGAACGAGCCCCCCGGGGGGCGGCATTTTGTGCGCATGCAGAAAAATCTCTGACAGCCCCGACGCGGCGCGATAAGCTGCGCCCATGTCGATCTGGAGCCGCATATCCGAAGCCGTTTCGAAACTGGCGCGGGGAGAAAGCCTCGCTTCGGTCTTCGACGTGTTGCGCACGCCGCCCGAACGCTCCGTAGCCTTCACCATCGCCGTCATCGCCCTGGGGGCAAAGATGGCCAAGGCGGACGGGCAGGTCACCCGGAACGAGGTGACGGCCTTCCGCGAGGTGTTCCGCATCGCCAAGCGGGATGAGAAGGAGGCGGCCAAGGTCTTTGACCTCGCGCGGCAGGACGTGGCGGGGTTCGATGTCTATGCCCGGCGCATCGCCGCCATGTTCGGCCCCAGGAGCGAGACGCTATGCGATATCCTGGACGGGCTGTTTCACATCGCCATGGCCGACGGCGGTTATCACCCGGCGGAGGACGAGTTCCTGGCCGAGGTCGCCCGTATCTTCGGCATGGACGAGGCCCGGTTCCGCAACATCCGTTTCCGTCACGTGCCAGATGCCATGGCCGACCCCTATTCCATCCTGGGGTTGGACCCGGGCGCCACCTATGACGAGGCCCGCGCCGCCTGGAAAAAGGCCGTGCGCGAATGCCATCCCGACCGCCTCGCCGCACGCGGCCTGCCGGAGGAGGCCATCGGCATGGCCGAACGCCGCATGATGGACCTCAACCGCGCCTGGGAGGAGATCACCGCCAAACGCAGCCGGGCAGGGGCCCCGGTGGCCTGAGCCATGCGCATCGCCGCCTATAACATCGAATGGTTCGACGCGCTTTTCGACGATCGGGGCCAGTTGCTGATGGACGACAACTGGTCGGCCCGCCGCGACGTGACCCGGGCGCAGCAGATCGAGGCGCTCGGCCTCGTTTTCACCGCGATCGATGCCGATGCCGTCATGGTGATCGAGGCGCCGGACACCAATTCCCGCCGCTCCACCATTCACGCACTGCAGGCGTTCGCCGAGGCCTTTTCCCTGCGGGCCCGGCGCGCCGTCATCGGTTTTCCCAATCAGACTCAGCAGGAAATCGCGCTGCTGTACGATCCCGATGTGATGACCGCCGAGCACAGCCCGCAAGGCCTGGTCGACGCGCGCCATGCGCCGCGTTTTGACGGGCGGTTCCGGATCGACCTGGATATCGACGCCACCGAGGACGAGATCGTATATTCAAAACCGCCGCTGGAATTGGCCGTGACCCTGGCGACGGGCCGGGCGCTGCGCATGATCGGGGTGCATCTGAAATCCAAGGCCCCGCATGGCGCGATAAACCGGGACGAGGTCATGCGCCTCTCCATAGCCAACCGCCGCAAGCAACTGGCCCAGGCGATCTGGCTGCGCCAGCGCATCGCCCAGCACCTGGCGGAGGGGGAGAGCCTGATCCTCCTCGGCGATCTGAACGACGGTCCGGGGCTGGATGAATACGAACACCTCTTTGGCCGGTCCTCGGTCGAGATCGTGATGGGGGCGGAAGAGCCGCGCCTTTACGATCCCCATGCCGAGACGGCCCTGCGCAGCAAGCTGACAGCGCCGCCCTCCTCCGCGCGGTTCTACATCAAGCCGGAGAAACGGTTTCTTCAGGCCCTGCTGGATTACATCATGATCTCGCCTGATCTGCGCGCCCATAACCCGCGCTGGCGGATCTGGCATCCCTTCGACGACCCCGAATGCTGGGGGCGGGCGGAGCTGCGGGACGCGCTGATCGCGGCGTCGGATCATTTCCCTGTGGTGCTGGATATCGACATCTGACCTACACGGAGGGCGGGTTGCGCCCTATATTGGCCTCATGAAACGCATCGTCCTGATCGTCGCCCTTCTGTTGCCATTGCCTGTCGCCGCTCAGGAGAGCCCGCCTGACGAAGAAGGCCCCTCGTTGATGGAACGCGGCGCGCAGCTGTTTTTCCGGGGTCTGGCCGAGGAAATGGACCCGGCGCTGCGCGGGCTGCGCGATTTCGCCGAGGAGGCGGGACCGGCCATGCAGAGCTTCATGGCCGAGATGGGCCCCGCGCTGGTCGATCTGTTCGAGACCGTGAAGGATTTCAGCGCCTACCACCCGCCGGAGATCCTGCCAAACGGCGACATCATCCTGCGTCGCAAGGCCGAAGAGCCGCCGCTGGACCTGCCCGAACCCGGCCCGAACGGCGAGGTGGAGCTGTAGTGCCCCCGCGCCCCGGCCCCGCGCCGGGGCCCCGCAGGAAAACCGCACGCCCCCGCCCCCGCGCCGGGGCCTCTCCCCTGGTGTACAGCCTGCAAAACCACTGCGCCCCGCGCCCGGGTCTCTGATCCCCCATTTGGCACAGGGTCCCGGCGCGAGGGCAGGCCATGACGCACTGCTTCAAGAGGTCCCGGCACGGGGGCCGGGACATGGCGCATTGCATTGACGGCAATACCGGCGCTTCGTTCCGAGACCCCGCCCTACCGCGTCATGCTGACATCGAGGTCCGCATTGAGTGAGGAGGCCAGTGACTTGAGCCGCGCCATGGCCACTTCGCCAAGCAGCGGCCAGGCCGCTTCGGTCAGGCGCAATTCCAGCACCTTCTTCTTGGGGAACCAGCGGAATTCCCCGGGGATCGAATCCTGCTCCAGCCAGAGCATCGCGCCGAACCGCATCGCCTTGCCGACGATTTCGGCCTGCCGCTGCTCCTCCTCCGGGAGGAAGTGATAGAGGTCTTCGAACGATGTGCCCTCGCGCTTGTTGCGATAGCGATGCAGCAGCGCCAGTCCCAGGAAGATCCGCTCCGAATGCTTCAGCCCGCCCAGGTTGGCGCGGGTCGCATTGTCGAAACAGACCTCCGCCCGGTAGTCCGGATGCGCCCGCCAGGTCACGTCGTGCAACAGGCAGGCCGCGCGGATGATCCGTTTGCGCTCGTCGCGGGCGGATTTGAAGATCGGCAGGATGAAATTGTAGAGCGTCCGGCCGAACCCCGGCAGGCGCGCATCCTTGGCCTCGGCAAAGCGGCAGGCCTCGATCAGCGGATCGCGGTCGCGCAGGGCCTGCGGCATCTGCTGATAGAGCAGCCCTTCGCGGATCCCGTAGCTGGAAATCGCGATGTCATGCGGGCGGAAGGCGCGCACGACCTCCGTCAGCACCTCGGAGGCGAAGGGCACCAGGTCCATCCGTGCGGAGGAGATGGAGCAGCGCGCCCGCAGCTCGTCCAGGTCGTTGTCGCGGATATACTGCGCCGTGGCCCGCACGGCCTTGGTCGACATGCGGTATTCGTGCAGCACATGCAGGGGATAGTTCAGCCGGTCCATGTCGACCCGGGCGATGGCCCGCCACGACCCGCCGACCAGGAACAGCCGGTCCCGCTGCGATCCCATCTCCTCGGCCAGCCTTTCGACCTGCTCCTTGATATAGGCGCGGCGGCCCTTGCGCCCGCCCTTGATCTCCCGCAGCTTCAGCGGCCCCAGGGCCGAGGTCACGCGCCGCCCGACCTGGCCGCCCTTGATCTCGGCCAGCTCCATCGACGACCCGCCGATGTCGCAGACCAGGCCATAGCTGCCCGGCCAGCCCAGCATCACGCCCTGCGCCGACAGCCGCGCCTCTTCCTCGCCGGGGATCACCTTGATCTCCAGCCCGGTTTCCCGCTGGACCTGGGCGACGAAATCCGGCCCGTCCTCCGCATCGCGCACCGCGGCGGTGGCGACCGCAGTCAGCGGTACCGCCTCCATCCCGTGCGCCAGCAGCTGGAACCGGTGAACCGCCGCCAGCGCGCGCTTGCGCCCCTCGGGGTTCAGCCGCCCGGTTTCGGAAAGGCCCGCGCCCAGGGCGCACATGATCTTTTCGTTGTAGAAATAGGCCGGACTGCGCGCCGCGCCGTCGAACACCACCAAACGGACAGAGTTCGACCCGATATCCACCACACCGACACGGCTGAGGTGGCGCACCGAAGGATCGGCAAAGAGTGGCCGCTGAAACGGCCCCCAGTCGGTGTCGTCGCCAATGCCGGGGTCGGAGCTTCCATCCATGGTCTTCGGCCTGCCGCTGATCTTCGGGTCCTTCTTTGCAGCCGGACCGCGCGGCGTCAACCAAGCAGGCCCTTTGAATCGGTAACAGAAAAGGGTGACGTGACAGGCGATGTGCGGAATGGCAAACTTTCGCCACTCCTGCGAGTCCCCCCGTTAACCAGTCAAGAGGCCCCCCATGCAGCCGACCCCCTATCTGTTCTTTCCCGGAACCTGCCGCGAGGCGATGACCTTCTACGCCGCGCTCTTTGGCAAGCCGGACTCGCTCGAGATCATGTCGATGACCGCCATGCCCGACGATGCGAAAGCCGAGATGGGGGAGTTTGACCCCGAGGCCGTCATGCATTCCGCGCTCGCCGTGGGGGAGGGGTGGATCTATGCCTCCGACGATCCCGACCGCACCGCGCCCATGTCGGGCGTCAGTATCAGCCTCGACTTCCCGACGGAGGCAGAAGCCCGCCGCGTCTTCGACGCCCTGGCAGAGGGCGGGGAGGTGCGGATGCCGTTGTCTCCCATGTTCTGGGCGCCGCTCTTCGGTATGCTGACCGACCGCTTTGGGGTCAGGTGGATGGTGGCGCAGGCGGCTGAGGAAGGCTGACCAACCCGCCCAGTGTGGCGGGGTTCATCCCCACCATAAATCGCCACCCGCTATCCCTCACTCCGCCTCATGCGTCAGCACGGGCACGTCCTTCGCCCCGGCGGACCCGCGCCCCGAAAGCGACGGGTTTTCCATGAAGAACCGGTGGCAGTTGAAGGCGAACTGCCCCTTGGGGATCGGCACGCGGGCGAAATGCCCGTCCGGCTGCATCACCCAGCTCTGCGCCTGATCCGCCAGGTTCGCGGCCATGATCTGACCGACGATCTGTGCCTTGACCGTGGCATTTGTGATCTCCACCAGCGTCTCCACCCTGCGGTTCAGATTGCGCCCCATCCAGTCGGCGGAGGAAATGAAGACCCGCGATCCCTTGGACGGCAGCCCGTGCCCATTGCCGAAACAGACGATGCGGCTGTGCTCCAGAAACCGGCCGACGATGGATTTCACCCGGATATTCTCCGACAGCCCCTTCACACCGGGCCTCAGCCCGCAGATGCCCCGGATCACCAGGTCGATCTTCACGCCCGCCTGGCTGGCCCGGTATAGGCCGTCGATCACATCCGGCTCGATCAGCGAATTCATCTTGGCCCAGATCTGCGCGGGGCGGCCGGCGCGGGCGTGCTCTGCCTCGGCCTCGAATTGCTCCAGCAGGAAATCCTTCATCCGGTGCGGGCTGATCTTGAGGTTTTCCAGCGTCTCGGGCTGCGCGTAACCGGAGAGATAGTTGAAGACCTTCGTCGCGTCGCGGCCCAGTTGGGCATCGCAGGTGAAGAAGCTGAGGTCGGTATAGATCCGCGCCGTGATCGGGTGGTAATTGCCCGTCCCGTAGTGCGTATAGGTGACCAGTCGGTCGCCCTCCCGCCGCACCACGGTGGAGATCTTGGCATGCGTCTTCCAGTCGACAAAGCCATAGACCACATGTGCACCGGACCGTTCCAGCCGCCGCGACTGACGAATATTCGCGGCTTCGTCGAACCGCGCCTTCAACTCGACCAGTGCGGTGACGGATTTCCCGTCCTCCGCCGCCTCGCAGAGCGCCTCGACAATCGGTGAATTCTTCGAGGTCCGATATAGCGTCTGCTTGATCGCCACCACATCCGGGTCGCGCGCGGCCTGCTCCAGGAAGCGGACCACCATGTCAAAGGTCTCATAGGGGTGGTGCAGCAGCATGTCCTTGCGCCGGATCGCGGCGAACATGTCGCCCTCGTGATCCTGCACCCGTTCCGGCACGCGCGGGGTGAATTGCGGCCACAGCAGATCGGGCCGCTCGTCGATCACCAGCTCCCGGAGGTCGGAGATCCCGATGATACCGTCGACCTCGATCACCTCCTCCTTGCGCACATGCAGCTCGCGCATGATGATCTCGCGCAGGGCGGCGGGCGCGTTGGCGGAAATCTTCATCCGCACGACCTCTCCCCGCCGACGGCGTTTCAGCGCGGTCTCGAATTCGCGCACAAGGTCCTCGGCCTCTTCCTCCACTTCCAGATCGCTGTCGCGCAGCACCCGGAAGGTGCAGGAGCCTGTGGTGCGATAGCCCGGGAATAGCTGCCCGATGTTCAACAGCAGCAGCTCCTCCAGCGGCAGGAACCGGTTCTGTCCGGGGCCGGAGGGCAGGGGGATGAAACGGTCGATCTGATGCGGGATCGGCAGCAGCGCCTGCAGCGTCCGCCCGTCGCGCCGCCGTTCGAGCATCAGCGCGAAGGAAAAGCCGGTGTTGGGGATGAAGGGAAAGGGATGCGCCGGGTCGACGGCCAGCGGCGACAGCACCGGAAAGACCCGATAGAGGAACACATCCGCCAGATAGGTCTTGTCCGCCTCGGTCAGTTCCTCGCGGTCAAGGATCGCGATCCCGACCTCCCGCATCTGCGCCTGCAGCTTGTCCAGGATATCCTGCTGCCGCTGCATCAGCCGCCGCGCGTCGGCGTCGATCAGGTCCAGCTGTTCGGCCGGGGACAGCCCGTCGGCGGCGGGGGTGGTATTGCCCTCCCGCATCAGCTCCCGCAGGCCGGCGACGCGGACGGTGTAGAACTCGTCCAGGTTGGTCGCGCTGATCGACAGGAACCGCAACCGTTCCAGCAGCGGCACGCGCGGGTTCTCCGCTTCCTCCAGCACCCGCCAGTTGAAGCCCAGCCAGCTCAGCTCCCGGTTCACGAACCGTCCCGGCCCGGACAGGAATTTCTGGTCCAGCTCCTGCGGTTCGGGAAAGTCTGAGTGGAGGAAATCTGCGCTGGTCATCTTCTGTCCGGGAAAAATTCGAGGTCTGGCAGTCCTATCCAGACCGTAAGACGCTTTTATGACTCTGTGGGGTCAAGCTTGTCCAGAACCTCCCCCGCAAGTCGCACGGTGATCGCGCGGCGCTGGGCCAGCGATGCCTCATCCAGCGCCGAAACCACCCGCCGCGCCCCCTCGAACGACCGATCCATGCGCCGGGTCAGGTAATCGACCACCTGATGCGGCACCTGCAGCTGCCGGTCGGAGAAAAGCTTGACCAGCAGCGTGCTCAGCAGGGCGTCATCCGGGGCTTCCAACACCGCCGATTGCGCCTGTTGCAACCGGCTGTGCAGGTCCGGCAGGCGCAGGGGCCAGGCCGCCACGGCCAGCGCCCCGGTCAGCAGCAGGGCATGCCCCTCGGCCTGCATCAGGTTGTGCAGGTGGAACAACGCCTCTTCGCCCTCACGCGTCGCGATGCCGTCCACGTCTTCCACCGCCACCGGTCCGGTCGCCAGCGCCGGGATATCCGCCCCGGCCAGCGCAGTGGCCGGGATGATCCGCGCGCCGCTCTCCGCCGCCCAGATATGCGTCAGATGGGTCTTGCCCGACCCCGCGGGTCCGGTCAGCACCAGCTTGCCCCGCGGCCAGTCGCGCCAGCCATCCAGCATCGCCAGCGCAACCGCATTGCCCGGCGCGACCATGAAGTCGTCCCGGCCCAACCCCGGCCTGCGGGGATGTTCGAGAGGCAGGGGGTCACTCATGTCTCAGTCCCGCGGACCGGATGTGCTGTCGTAGCCGCGATACAGCTGGCTGTCCTTGTACTGCGAAATCACGAACCGCATCAGCACCCCGATCGCTGCCGCCACCGGCACCGCCACCAGCATCCCGACAAATCCGAAGAGCGAGCCGAAGACCGACAGCGCAAAGATCAGCCAGACTGGGTGCAGCCCGACCGACGAGCCAACGAGGTTGGGCGTCAGCACATTGCCCTCGATCACCTGCCCCAGCACGAAGATCCCCGCGACGAGGCCGATGGACACCCAGTCGCCCCAGAACTGGAACAGCGCAAGACCGATCGCCATTGCGCCGCCCAGCAGGGCGCCGACGTACGGAATGAAGGTAATCAGGCCCGCAAAGGCCCCCACCACCAGGCCGAACTGCAGCCCGACCAGCATCAGCGCCACCGCGTAATAGGTGCCCAGGATCAGACAGACCGTGCCCATGCCACGGATGAAGGAGGCCAGTGTCTTGTCGATCTGCGATGCCAGATTGCGGATCACAGGCGCATGGTCGCGCGGCAGCATGTCGTCGATCTGGGCAATCATCCGATCCCAGTCGTACAGCAGGTAGAAGGCCACCACCGGGACGATCACGAAGAGCATCACCACGTTCAGCAGCGACCCGACCGAGGTCAGCGCCGTCTGCAGCAACTGCCCGCCCTTGGATTGTATCGTCTCACCGACAGAGGTCAGGGATTGCCGCAGGATCGAACTGTCGTCCAGCAGATCCGGGAACCGCGTCGTCAGAAAGCGCTGCAATTCGTTCAGCAGTTTTGGCACCGTATCGAAGAGCGCGAGCGCCTGGTTGATCAGCGTCGGAATGACCAGCAGCGCCAGCAGGACAAAGATCAGCAGCGCCCCGAGAGTGATCAGCGCCGTGGCCAGCGCCCGGCTCGCCCCCGCCGCTTCGATCCGGTCGGCCACGGGATCCAGGAAATAGGCCACGGCCCCGCCCAGAACGAAGGGCAGGATCACATCGCCCAGCCACCAGAGCGCCAGGAAAAAGATCGCCGCAGCGACCCCCCAGTATTTCATCTGCTGCCTGACGGGTAGAGCCATGGCTGTCCTTTCCATTTCCCGCAATTGTCGCCGTATTGGCCACGGTCTTCAAGTGGTTGCGGCGGCGCGACCGGTCAAGGCCGGGCGCACCATCCAGTGGCATCCCTCGCGACCCGAAACAAGCGGCAGTAAAGCACCCCCGTGCCCCGGCCTTGCGCCGGGGCCCCGCGCAACAGAGCACCACCACAGCGCCCGGACGCCCGCCGCGAGGTCCCGGCGCGGAGGCCGGGACAGGCGGCACGCCCCGCGACAAAGGTAGGGAATTCCAGACTGTCGAATCCCCTGACCCGGCGTCATTCTGTCCCTGTTCCGACCATTCGAGGGCTAGGCCCCGGGTCAGGGGGCTTGGCCCCGAGGAACCACAAACGACCCCGGCATGCCGCCATATTGCGGATCCTGTCGGGCCCTCGTCCCGTCGCATGGGTCACTGTCCCGATCCGAATGCGGCAGCCTGCGCCGCTCATCCCCACCCTCGTGGCGGCGCAGGCACCCTTTCCCGCCTGCAGGCCAACATCACGTGTCGCTGCCCTTGTCTCGCCCATGCCGCGTCAGTAAACCGCTAGGGAATGCCGATCCAAAGGACACCCCGATGCGCCTGAGCCGCTACTTCCTGCCCGTTCTCAAGGAAACCCCCGCCGACGCCCAGATCGTCAGCCACCGCTACATGCTGCGCGCCGGCATGATCCGGCAGGCCAGCGCCGGCATCTATTCCTGGCTGCCGCTCGGCTTCAAGGTGCTGCGCAAGATCGAGACCATCGTGCACGAGGAACAGCAGCGCGCGGGCCATATCCCCATGCTGATGCCGACGCTGCAGTCCGCGGATCTCTGGCGCCAGTCCGGCCGCTATGACGCCTACGGCCCGGAAATGCTGCGCATCACCGACCGGCATGACCGCGAGATGCTCTATGGTCCGACGAACGAGGAAATGATCACCGATATCGTCGCCAACTACGTCACCTCCTATAAGGCGCTGCCGCTGACCCTCTACCACATCCAGTGGAAGTTCCGCGATGAGGTCCGCCCCCGCTTTGGCGTCATGCGCGGCCGCGAATTCCTGATGAAGGACGGCTACAACTTCGACCTGACCAAGGAAGACGCGCTGCACGCCTACAACCGCCACCTCGTCAGCTACCTCCGGACCTACGAACGCATGGGCCTTCAGGCGATCCCGATGCGCGCCGACAGCGGCCCGATCGGCGGCGATTACACTCATGAATTCCTCGTGCTGGCCGAGACCGGGGAATCGGAGGTCTTCTACGACAGCGAGATCACCGACCTGAAGTTCGGCGACCGCGAGATCGACTATGACGACAAGGCCCAGTGCCAGGCGGTGCTGGAGGAGTTCACCTCCCGCTACGCCCGCACGGACGAGACCCATGACGAGGCCGTCTTCAATGAGATCCCCGAGGCGCGTCGTCGCTCCGCCCGCGGTATCGAGGTCGGTCAGATCTTCTACTTTGGCACCGAGTATTCGGAAAAGCTGGGCGCCTTCGTCCAGACCGCCGATGGTGGCAAGACGCCCCTGCACATGGGGTCGCACGGCATCGGTGTCTCCCGCCTGCTCGGCGCGATCATCGAGGCCAGCCATGACGACAAGGGCATCATCTGGCCCGAGGGTGTCACACCTTTCCATGTCGGCATCGTCAACCTCAAGCAGGGCGATGACGAAGCAGACGCGGCCTGCCAGTCGCTCTATGACGCCTTCACCGCCCTCGGGCTGGAACCGCTTTACGACGACCGCGACGAACGCGCGGGCGGCAAGTTCGCCACGATGGACCTGATCGGTCTACCCTGGCGGATCACCGTCGGGCCGCGCGGCCTCAAGAACGGGGTGGTCGAACTGACCTCCCGCCGCACCGGGGAAAGCGAAGAGCTGCCCCCCGAAGAGGCCGTCAAACGCGTCGCGGCGATCTACGCCGGACTTTGATGCGCTGGCTGGTCCTCCTGCTCTGTCTGACCGCCTCGCTGGTCCGGGCGGAGGATGTGGAGGACCGGGCCCGGCTCTTCGAACAGACCTACGCCGATTGGATGGACATGGCCGACGTCAGGGCAGGGGCCATCGCCCTGCGCTACGACGGTCGGCCTGTCGCCACCTGGGCGCGCGGCATGGCGCCGGACCGGCCCGTCGCCATCGCCTCCCTCTCCAAATCAATCACCGCCGCCTGCGTCGCCGCCCTGGTCGATGCGGGCGACCTGACGTACGACACGCCCGCCCGCGATGTGCTGGACCTGCCCGATGCGGCCCCGACGACCATTGGCGCGCTGCTCAGCCATGCCACCGGCCTGCGGAAAGACTACACCCAGGGTCCCATGGCCTTCTGGCGCGACCGGCCGGAGCCGCGCTGGCAGGAGATCACCGAGCGCGCCCTTGCTCCCGACCGCCTGACCCCGGGCGCGCCAAGCTATTACTACAGCAACGAAAACTACGCCGTCCTCGGCACGGTGATCGAGGCCATCACGGGCCAGCCCTATGACACCGCCTGCCGAACCCTCGTCCTTGACCCCGCGGGCGTCACGGCCGAACCGTCGGACCGGTTCGGTGCCTACCTGCCCTGGGGGGGATGGGCGTTGAGCGTGGGTGATTTCGCACAATTCCTCGATCATGTCGCCGGCCCCGAGGGCGTGCTGACCGACCGGCTCTCCGATCTGCCACGTATCCCCATTGACGGCCCGTTGAGCTATGGCATGGGCCTGTTGCAGCGCGACACGGGCGAGGCGATCAATGTCTGGCACTTCGGCGCGCTCTGTTTCATCGACGGGCCGAACCTGGGCAGCTACGCCGTCCACTGGCAGGCCGGCTGGACCGTGACGGTCTGGTACGACGCCTGCGCCACCCTGCCGGATATGCAGGCGCTGGACATGGCCCTGGCCAAGGTGGCCCACGGCGGCCAGTAGGACGCGAGACGAGCGCCCGTATCCAAGCCGCGGAAATTCCGGTAAGCTTGCGGAAAAACCGGGCAGACCATGATCGCACGTACCCTTACCCTGATTGGCGGGCTGGCAGGGGCCGCAGGCCTCTCGCAATTCCCCGAGTATTCGCAGCAATATACGCAGCGCCTGGCCGGGGCGGTGGACGAACTCACCCGCGTCGTGGATGACTTCGACCGCTCTGCCACCGCAGAAGGCCTGACGAGGGACGAGGCCCTGTCCGCCATGACCGGCAGCGGCTTTGTCGAACGCCGCCGCGCCGACATGATCCGGACCCTGGCCCGCCACGAGGATCTGACTGCCGATCTCAATGCCCTGAAAGCCAGCGGCCCCTTCACCCGTGCCTATCGCATCACCCATTTCAACGACGCAGAGGTCGCCCGCCGCGCCTTGCAGGATTACCAGCCCGCCCTGCCGCTGACCTTCGCCGGCGGCAGCTTCGCCGCCATTGGCGCCGTCCTGGGCATGCTGGCGGTCGGGGTGATCGGGTCCCTGCTGTCCATGCTGTTCGCGCTGCTGTCGGCCCCGTTCCGCCGCCGCAGACCCTCTTGACGCCACGCCCCCCACGCCGCACATCTGCCAGACCCCAGCCTAGGAGAGCCCATGTCGGCCAGCCCGCCCCCCTTTGCCCCGTTCGAATGGATGATCGCCTGGCGTTACCTCCGGGCCCGCCGGGCCGAGGGCGGCGTATCGGTGATGACCTGGATCAGCCTGATCGGCATCGCCCTCGCCGTCGCCGCCCTGATCATCACCCTCTCGGTGCGGGCCGGGTTCCGGGCGGAGTTTGTCGATACGATCCTCGGCGCCAATGCCCATGTCACGGTCTACAACGCCGGCGCGCCGGATGCGGCGGGCAATCTGGTGCGCACGATCGAGGACTACGACGAGATGGCCGCGCGGATCGCGGGCGTGCCCGGCGTGACCCATGCCGCGCCCCTGGTCAAAGGTCAGGTGATGGCCTCCGCCCGGGGCGATACAGCCGGGGTGCAGGTCTACGGCATCCGCGCCGCTGACCTCGCCGATATTCCCCGCATCGTGAACCCCGAAACCTCGCAGGGCGACCTCGCCCGGTTCGAGGAGGGGGTCGCCCTCGGCTCCGGCGTCGCGCGCGACCTGAACCTGACGCTCGGGGACCGGATCAAGCTGATCTCGCCCGACGGGGTGAAGACGGCCTTTGGCACCAGCCCACGCGTGAAGACCTACGAGATCACCTATATCTTCACCGCTGGGCGCTACGACATCGACCAGACCCGCCTCTATATGCCCTTCGCCGAGGCGCAGAGCTACTTCAACCGTGAAAACGTCGCGGACGAGATCGAGGTGATGATCGCCGACCCCGAGCGGGTAGACCAAATGGCGCTGCCCCTGCTGAACGTCGCGGGCGAACGGGCCTTGATCTGGACCTGGCGCGACGCCTCCGGCGCCTTCCTGCGGGCCCTGGATATCGAGGACAACGTGATGTTCATCATCCTCTCGGTCCTCGTGCTGATCGCCTCGATGAACATCGTCTCCGGCCTCATCATGCTGGTGAAGAACAAGGGCCGCGACATCGGCATCCTGCGCACCATGGGGCTGACCGAAAGCTCCGTGCTGCGGGTTTTCTTCCTTTGCGGCGCAACGACCGGCCTGATCGGCACCCTGCTGGGCCTGATCCTTGGCTGCCTCTTCGCCATCTACATCGACCCGATCTTCGCCCTGGTGGACCGCCTGTCCGGCGGCGGCGTCTGGGATCCGTCGATCCGCGGCATCTACGCCCTGCCGGCCAAGCTGCAGATGGCCGATGTCCTCTCGGCTGTCGCCCTGTCGCTCGGCCTGTCCTTCCTGATTACCATCATCCCGGCCCGTCGCGCCGCGCGGATGAACCCGGTGGAGGCGCTGCGCTATGAGTGACACGGTCCTCGAACTCACCGGCATCGAAAAGGTCTACAAACGCGGGAAGCCCGGCGAGGTGCAGGTGCTGCGCGGCGTCGACCTGACCCTGCGCAGTGGCGAGGCCGTGGCCCTCGTCGCCCCCTCGGGCGCGGGAAAATCCACGCTGCTGCATATCGCCGGCCTCCTGGACCAGCCCGACACGGGCGAGGTCGCAATCGGCGGCGCGGCGATGCAGGGCCTGGGCGACCGCCGCCGCACCGCCGTGCGCCGCGATCAGGTCGGCTTTGTCTATCAGTTCCACCACCTGCTGCCGGAGTTTTCGGCCGAGGAAAACATCGTCTTGCCGCAGCTGGCCAACGGCATCGCCCGCAGCGCGGCCCGCGCCCGGGCGGCGGAGCTGCTGGAGACTGTCGGCATCGCGGAGCGCGCGGATCATCGCCCCGCGGCTTTGTCTGGCGGCGAACAGCAACGGGTGGCCTTCTGCCGCGCGCTGGCCAATGCCCCGCGCGTGCTGCTGGCGGATGAACCGACCGGCAACCTCGATCCCGAGACCTCGGACCGTGTCTTTGCCGCGATGATGGACCTGGTGCGCCAGACCGGCCTGGCTGCCCTGGTCGCCACCCACAACATGGAACTCGCCGCGCGCATGGACCGTGTCCTGCGGCTGGAGAACGGGGTGCTGGTGGCAGTGTAGGGTAATGGGTCCGGAGGATCCATCCTACATGGACCGAGCTGCCGACCGTAGGATGGGTGCTCCGCACCCATGTGATCCGCCAGACCGGCCGCGCCGACCTTGCCCCCACCACATAAAGCGCGCCGCGCGCAAAGGTGGGTCCTGCGACTGAAAAACGGGGCGCCCACGGCGGGGTAGGCTCGGAACGGTCGGGGGCTTGCTCAGACCACCTCAGTAGGCGAGACGGTAGTAGGGCGCTTCGAAGTTGTCTTCCATCCCGTTGTCACAGAACCCCATGGTCATGTTCGAGGTGCCAGAGATGGTGCTGCCGGACACGATGGACGCGCCCTGGATGCCGCCCGCATTGGCGGAAAAGCTGACAGGCCCCTTTGCAATCACCTGACCGCCAAAGAACCGCAGGTCACTGGGCACATCCATGCCGCCGTAGGTGATGATCTGTGCCCCGCCGCCCGTGGCGCAGTTGTCGTTCTTGCCGATCTGCAGGGACGAGGCTGCGTAGACGGATTTGTCATCGGTCGACCGCGTGAAGATCACGGCGTCTTCCAGCGTCACGCCCTGCCCGAATTTGACTGGACAGTCGGTGACCATCACAACGTATTGCAGCACCGATCCCGCCTCGATCGTGACACTCTGCCCGCTGCAGGTGACCCGGTGAACGCGGCCCGGCAGGAAGTCCGTCGTGCCAAGCTTTTTGCTCGACAGGATGATCGGGGCGGAGCCGGAGACGTAATTAGGCAGATAGCTCCCCGAGGCGAGATAGAGATCGTCGTGGATCCGCTCCAACTTGTTCAGGATGCGCAGCCGGTATTGACCGTTCCGCAGCGCGGCCTGCAGCCCCTCGTTGGTTTCAAATCCCGAACGGGGCAGATCAACTTCGCTGCTGTCGGGCATGGACACGATCGTCCCCGCCTCCCAGGTGTTGTTGGAGTTGACGGACACGTAGCGGTTCGAGTGGATGCAGAACCCGTCCTGAAAGCCGTTGTTCGACTGGACGTCGACCACATCTTCACCGACGAAACCCTCGCGGAAGCAATGCGGGCGGAACCCGACGAAAACGGCCTGGGCGGCGAGGTCCCAGAACGGCTCGCCCACCATCTTGAACAGATGCGCGGAAACCGCATTGCCGCGCGCCGCCGTGCGCCCGGGCCGGACGCGGACGGCATCCAGGGAATACGGATCAGGTGTGAAGGTCCTGGTCGCATAATCCCAATGGCCGAACTCGACATCCTCGGCCCGCAGAACCGTCCCATACTCGCTCGCCGGCATGGCGTGCTGTGCCAGTTCCACAGCCTTGAGCTTGGCATCCGACGACGGGTTCGTCTCGCGGTAGTAGATCGCCGCATGCGCCGCCGCATCCGCAGCCACCTGCAGCTGGTTCCGCGCCGCCAGCAGGTAGGCGAAGTCGATGGCCAGCGCACTGACCGCCAGCAGACCGGCCAGGAAGTACAGCGACAGGATCGTCATGCTGCCGGACGGATCACGGACAAGTCGGCGCAAAAGGGCCCGCATGATCAATACTCCATGAAGTGCTGGGCGGAGATGTTGACCCGGATGTTCAACAGGTCGTCCACGACGTGGGGCATGAACAGGTTCGAAATCTGGTAGCTGACGTCCGACGTCACGACCCCGTTGTCGATCGTCGTCGACACCGTTGCTCCGGGCGCGAAGCCGGTGATGTGGCTCGAAATGTAGCTTTCGGTCTCCGCCGTGGTGCGCATGTACCCGGTCGAAAGGATGCGGTTGGCGTCCTGTACGATGCGGAAGGCCACGTTCTTTTGATACAGGATCAGCGACGCGTTGATGATCATCACCAGCACCCAGACAAAAACCGGAAGCCAGATCAGAGTTTCGATCGTCGCGGATCCCTCTTCGGAGGTCCGATAACGGTGCAGCAGTCTTTTCATATTCTTCTTACTTTCAGGGCATTTCTTGACCCAGGTGAGCAAAGCAAGAATTCCCTCATGAAGAAGGCGGAACCGTGACCGAATCGCGGAGGAGTCGCGACTTGGGCGGAAAATTGACCGGGACTGTTTCGCCTCCGTGAATGGTTGTGCGCCGAGGGCGCCGTTGTTCCAAACTCGACGCCAAATCCAAAGCCATTTGCCGCTCAAACCTTGCAGACAAGAGCCGGGGATTCGATTGGGCATTACGCGCGAGTCCAGAGCGATGACTGCAAAACCGCTGTTGCGCATTGGCGTCAGGTTGGGGGAGACAGCAATAGACCGGCCACATTCAGGGCCGGTCTGTCAGGCTCTCCAACACTGCCGAGCCGGGTTTTTGCCACGTTCCTGCGCGGGGCACCAAAGATCCAGCCCGATCCCGCATGAGATGGGTCCGGAGGACCCATCCTACTTGGAGCCATCCGGCCGTAGGATAGGTGCTACGCACCCATCTCTCCCACCCGTCGCTTCCACGTCGAACCGTAGGATGGGTGCTTTGCACCCATCTCTCCAACTCGTCGCCCTAACGTCAGAGGTCCAGATCCTCCGCGAACCTTGCCCGCTCCTGGATGAACTGGAATCGCAGCTCGGGCTTCTTGCCCATCAACCGCTCCACCAGATCCCCGGTCTCGCCCGGCGCGTCCTCGTCCACGGTCACGCGGATCAGCTTGCGGGTCTTGGGATCCATCGTGGTTTCCTTCAGATCCTTCGCATCCATCTCGCCCAGACCCTTGAAGCGGCTGACGTCAATCTTGCCCTTGCCGCCCAGACCCTTCTCCAGCCACATGTCCCGCTCGGCCTCGTCCTGGACATAGACGCGATGCGGCCCCTGGGTCAGGCGGAACAGCGGCGGGCAGGCGAGGTAAAGGTGGCCCCTGTCGATCAGCGGACGCATCTGGGAAAAGAAAAAGGTCATCAGAAGCGAGGCGATATGAGCCCCGTCGACATCCGCATCGGTCATGATGATGATCTTGTCATAGCGCAGGTCATCAAGGTTGAACTTGGTTCCCAACCCGACGCCCATGGCCTGGCAGAGGTCGTTGATCTCCTGATTGGTTCCGATCTTGTTGGAGGCCGCGCCCAGCACGTTCAGGATCTTGCCCTTCAGCGGCAGCAGCGCCTGTGTCTTCCGGTCCCGGCCCATCTTGGCCGACCCGCCGGCCGAGTCACCCTCGACGATGAACAGCTCCGTCCCCTCGCGGTTGGTCGCCGAACAGTCGGTCAGCTTACCGGGCAGGCGCAGCTTCTTCGTCGCCGTCTTCCGCTGCGTCTCCTTCTCCTGCCGCCGCCGCAGACGCTCTTCCGAGCGCAGGACGAGGTAATCGAGGATCGCCCCGGCGGATTTCGTATCCGCCGCCAGCCAGTTGTCGAAATGGTCGCGCACCGCGTTCTCGACCAGCCTTTGCGCCTCCACCGTGGCCAGCCGGTCCTTGGTCTGGCCCACGAACTCCGGCTCGCGGATGAAACAGGACACCAGCGCGCAACCGCCGTAGATCAGGTCGTCGCGGGTGATCTGGCCTGCCTTGCGGTTGTTCACCAGCTCGCCATAGGCCTTGATCCCCTTCAGGATCGCCGCCCAGAAGCCCGCCACATGCGTCCCGCCCTCGGGGGTCGGCACGGTGTTACAGTAGGACTGGATGAAGCCGTCGCGGACAGGCGTCCAGTTGATCGCCCATTCCACCCGGCCCGGCACGCCGAAGCGGCCCTGAAAATCGACCCGACCGGCAAAGGGCGCGTCGGCATAGACCATCGCCCCGACCATCGTCTCGCGCAGGTAATCCGCCAGACCGCCGGGGAAGTGGAACGTGGCCTCCGTCGGCGTCTCTCCGTCGTCGATGGCGGATTTCCAGCGGATTTCTACGCCCGAGAAGAGGTAGGCCTTCGACCGGATCGACTTGAAGAGCCGCGCTGGTTTGAACTTGTGATGACCAAAGATCTCCGCATCCGGGTGGAAGGTCGTCGTGGTCCCGCGCCGGTTCGGCGCTGCCCCGATCTCCTCCAGCGGGCCAAGCGGCACGCCGCGCGAAAACCGCTGCTCCACCAGCTTGCGGTCCCGCGCGACCTGCACCACCAGCGAGTCCGACAGCGCGTTCACGACCGAGGCCCCGACGCCGTGCAGACCGCCCGAGGTCTCGTAGGCCTTGCCGCCGAACTTGCCGCCCGCGTGCAGGGTGCACAGGATCACCTCCAGCGCCGATTTGCCCGGGAACTTCGGGTGCGGGTCGAACGGCATGCCGCGCCCGTTGTCGCGGATGGTGATCGAATAATCCTCGTGCAGCTCCACCTCGATCCGGTTGGCATGTCCTGCCACCGCCTCGTCCATGGAGTTGTCGAGAACCTCCGCCACCAGATGGTGCAACGCGCGTTCGTCGGTGCCACCGATATACATGCCGGGGCGCTTTCGGACGGGCTCCAGCCCCTCCAGCACCTCGATCGAGGAGGCGTCGTAGCTATCCGGTTCATTGGAGGTCAGAAGGTCGTTGGCCATGCGCTGCTCTTTGTCTGGTTGGCCCGCATTATTGCAGCCCGGAGGCGCCGGATACAAGCATTCGCAGGTCTCGCGAGGGGCGTTGCCGACACGCAGCCCGGATTTGTCCGGAGATTCAGCGGGAAAGCGCGTGAGCCAGTGGTTCGAACGCAGACCAGAGGCGTTCGAACTCCGCCGACAGGGCGCCGGGAAGGTCGGTGTTCGGCACCTCCATGGCCCGGAAAAGGCCCATGCCCTTGCGCCGCAGGAACTCTCCCTGCGGATGATCCTTGGGGTAGGGCGGGGGCACGCGTTTCAACGCCGCCTCCCGCATCGTTGCCCCAAGTGCCAGCTGCGTTTGCACCCCCGCCGCGATCGCGGCCCCCTCGGGCCCCGCCATCACCTCCCGCCAGCGCGTCAACGCCGGGCCGTCGAAACTCATGAACCCCGCCCCGACCCGCACGGAGTCGGTCTCGATCCCGAAGAACCACCCCATCGGCGCCACCCCGGCCGAGGGCGCGTACCACAGCATATGCAGGTGATCCTTGTAGGGCGGCTGGCCCTTGGCAAAGCGCAGGTCACGATTGATCCGGAACAGCTTGGTCCTGACCGGCCCGCCCGTCATCCGGTCAAGCGTCGGCACCAGCGTCTCCAGCAGCAGCTCCGCCGGCCGCTTCAGATTGGCGCGATACTCGTCCTTGTGCGCCTCGTACCAGTCCTTGCTATTGTTCGCGGACAGGCGGCGGCAGAAATCCTGCGCGTCCGGGATCAGGCGGTCAAAGGCGTCGGGCATCGGGTCCTCCGAAAGGATGCTGCGACCAGCCTAGCCGGTCGCGGCACATATCCAAACCCGCTTCTGCGGTGCCCCCGTCAGGCCGCCAGCGCCGCGCGGGTCCGCCCGATCATCAGCGCGGCTTCTGCGGCCTCGCGTCCCTTGGTCACGAAATGCTCCGCGTAGATCCGGTTGTGATGCTCCGTCTCCTGATACTGATGCGGGGTGAGCGAGACCGACAGAACCGGCACGCCGGTATCCATCCCCGCCCGCATCAGCCCGTCGACCACGGCCTGCGCGACAAAGTCATGGCGGTAGATGCCGCCATCGACGACAAGGGCCGCCGCCGCAACGGCCACATACCGCCCGGAGGCGGCAAGGTCCCGCGCCAGCAGGGGCATCTCAAAAGCACCGGGCACATCAAAGACATCGACCTGATCCGCCGGGATCAACTCGCAGAACCCGTCCAGAGCACGGGATACGATGTCGGAATGCCAGTTCGCCTTGATGAAGGCATATCGGGTGTGTGTCATGGTGATCTCCTTTCGCAACAGACACGTCACCCAAGGCGATCACGGGCCACGCCGCCCTGCAGGGCCGCGTCGCTCGTTCTCTTTCATCCGGACTATGACCGTCGGCCCAGGCCTCTCACCTGGTCTGCTGACCCCCGGCCTGACGGCGCGGGGCGCTCGCGGGCTTACGGGACATCGCCCGCATACCGCCGGTGGGGAATTCCGCCCCGCCCTGAGAACAGGCCATAGTTGCCCCGTGCCGACGGCCGAGGCAAGACAAAGATGCAGATGGGATCAGACTTTGCCGCTCAGCCAGCCGCGGATGATCTGGGCCACCTGCGCCGGGCGCTGATGGACGATCCAGTGATCCGCATCCTCGATTTCCACCCGGGTGAGCTTGTCGCAATACCGCTCCAGCCCCTCGTTGGATTCCGGCAGCAGCGCGGTGTCGCCCAGCCCCCAGATCAGCAGATGCGGCATCGTGACCCGAAACGGATCGACCGGCAGCGGCAGGATATCGGCCCCGACCCCCGGCTCCGGCACCACCAGCGACGTCGCGCGATACCAGTTCAGCATCCCCGTCAGCCGTCCTGGCCGCGACCACTCCGCCACATACTCGGCCCGTCGGTCCGGCGTCATCCAGGACATGTCCATATTCTCGGCAAAGAGCGACAGCAACTTCGCATGACCATCCGCCGACAGCCGCTCCTCCGCATCCTCGCGGCGCAGGAAATGGATGTACTGCGAGGCCGCCGCCTGTGTCCCGCCATTGGCCAGTGCCCGCTGGAACGGCCCGGGGTGCACCCCGTTGAGGATCACCAGACGATCCACCAGATCCGGGCGCTTGATGGCCAGCGCATAGGCCACCCCGGCGCCCCAGTCATGGCCGATCACGCTGACCGGCCCGCCGATCTGTTCGACCAGGGCCGCCATGTCCCCGACCAGCTGCGTCATCTTGTAGGCCTCGACCTCGGGCGGCGCGTAGCTTTGCCCATAGCCGCGCTGGTCCGGGGCGATGCAGTGATACTGGTCCGCCAGCAGCGTCGCCAGATCGCCCCAGGCCCCGCCGTATTCGGGGAACCCGTGCAGCATCAACAGGGTAGGCGAACCGGAGTCCCCCCATTCCCGTAGATGAAAACTATGGCCATTCAGCTGTATGTCGCGCTCATTCATGGGGGGCAACCTGACCGGGGTCCTGCCACGTATCAAGGCCAAACAAGTTAACAGTTTGTTATGGTTGGCGCCGCAATACCGGCGATAACATGGCAGTGCCTGATGCCGAAGAGGAAACGGGCGGCCCCCTTCCGGAACCGCCCGCCTTCTCCGTCGCGTCCCGTGGCCTCCTACCGGATCGCGACCGGATTGATGATCATCTGAACCGCGCCGCGCACCTTGGCCTGGCCAAGGACGAACATGAACTCCGTCACGCCATCGGCGGCCAACTCTTCAGTGACCATGTTTTCCAGGATGTAGATCCCGTTATGCGCCAGCAGGATCTGGTGCACCTCGAAGACGCCCACGCCCTCCTCGAAGGGCACGGCCTCCAGCCCCCAGGTATCCGCGCCCACGGCGACCACGCCGATCTCGGCCAGGTACTCCGCCCCGGTCTTGCCCAGCCCCGGCTCGACCGACCCATAGCGCGCCGTGTCGCGGGTCTCTTCCTTCAGCAGGTCCAGCCAGCCGGAATGGAACAGCACCACGTCGCCTTCGCGGATCTCGACGCCCTGCTGCTCGGCGGCGGCCATGATGTCCTCGCGGGTATAGGCCGTGCCTTCGTCCAGGATGTCCTTGCCATAGAACGCCGACATGTTCAGCAACACGCCCCGCGTGACCATCGGCGGGACCTTTTCGATGCCCAGCTTGGTCATCCCGTCGGCGGCCACGAAATCGGAGCCTTCCAGACCGTTGTAATAGGTATGGTCCACCCCGATATGGCCCAGCCCGTCGATCTGCGACCCGATACCAAGCCAGCCCATGAAGATATCGTCGTTGTAGGTCGTCTTGGTCGGCCCCAGGCCGGAATTGTTCACCTGACCCGGCTGAAGGATCGCGATGGACATCGACCGCGGCGCAAAGGCCGGGACGGTACTGTCGAGCGTCAGGCCTAGCGAATAGGTCTTGCCCTCGGTGACCAGCCCGGCCGCCGCCTTGGCCCGCTCCGGCGTCAGCAGGTTTGCGGCGCCGATTTCGTCGTCCGGCCCATATTTGGACTCGGTCCAGCTCATGTCCGAATGGCTCTCGGCAACCGCGCTGCCAGCCATCAGGGCACAGGCAAAGAGTCCGGCAACGGCCGGTTTCAGCAGTGTTTTCATTTGGTTTCCTCCCTTGCATCCACCGCACCACCGAAGGATGCCACCGGTGGTGCGATTGGTCGGACCTTAGGAGGGCCGCGGCGCATTGTCACGCCGCGCCGCGGCAGCAGGCAAAGGTCGGCCCATGCAGGGCGCGGCACGCTCTTGCAAGGTCCGGCGGCGCTGGTTAGGGCTTCTCCATGCGTGTTCTGCCCGCCCTTGTCGCCTTCGGCTTTCTCAGCGCCGCCGCCGCGCCCGCGCTGGCGCATCCGCATATCTTTGTGGACACCGGCCTTGCGCTGACGCTGGACGAGGCCGGGCGCGTGACCCAGGTCGAGGTGACCTGGAAATACGACGACCTCTATTCCCTCCTGATCATGCAGGACCGGGGCCTGGACGACGACGCCGATGGCGCCCTGACCGAGGCGGAGCTGGCCCAGATCGACGGCTGGGACATGAACTGGATCGAGGGCTACGAGGGCGACCTCTATCTCGAAACACCCGGCGGCGTGCCTGTCGCGCTGGACGCCCCGCAACCCCTGTCGACCGACGTGGAGGACGGGCGCCTGATCTCCCGTCACATCCGTCCCCTGGCCGAGCCCGTCGCGGCCGACGGCCTGGCCCTCCGCGCCTTCGATCCGGAATTCTACACCGCCTACGACCTGACCCTGGGCGTCACCGTGGGCAACTCCTGCGCCGCCACGGTCACCCCGCCGGATCAGGACGCCGCTTACCGCGAGGCCCGCGAGATCATGTCGGACTTTCCCGAAGACGCGGTCGGGGTCCCCATGCTGGGCCATGTCTTTGCCGAGACGGTGTCGATCACATGCTCCCCCGCCGACTGACCCTGCTGCTGCCCCTGCTGCTGGTCGCGGGCGGGCTGGTCTGGCTCTGGGCCGGGGGCTGCTTCGACCGCCTGGCGCTCTGGGCCGCCGCCGAACAACGTGAGGCGCAGAACGCCATCGCCCGCGCCGTCCGGGCGATCAAACAGGGCGACGCCGGGGCGCTCTCCGGCCTGATGACGGTCGCCTTCCTCTACGGCGTTTTCCATGCGGCGGGGCCGGGGCACGGCAAGATCCTGATCGGCGGATACGGCATGACCCGCGCGGTGCCCGCCCTGCGTCTGGCGGGCTTCGCGCTGGCCTCCAGCCTGGCGCAGTCGCTGACCGCCGTGCTCATGGTCGTCGCCGGGATCGGCCTGCTCAGCTGGACCCGGACGCAGGTGACGGATCTGGCCGACGGATGGCTCTCGCTGGCCTCCTACCTGGCGATTGCCATGGTCGGCCTCTGGCTGGCGCTGCGCGGTCTCCGGGGGCTTGTCCGTCCGGAGCAGGCGGGCTGCGGTCACGCTCACGCTCATGATCACGTCTCCCATGACCACGACACTCACGACCACGATCATGACGACGCCCCCCACGATCACGGGGCGCACGACCATCACGCGCACCACCATCACGCCCACGACCACGGCACCTGCGGCCACGCCCACGCCCCCACACCCGAGGAGGTCGCCCGCGTCCACAGCCTCCGCGACGGGCTGATCCTGATCGGGGCGGTGGCGATCCGGCCCTGCACAGGCGCGCTCTTCCTGCTCATCATCACCTGGCGGATGGATATTCTGCCTGCCGGGATCGCGGGGACCTTTGCCATGGGTCTGGGCACGGCGAGCGTGACAGTTGCCGCGGCCCTGGCCTCCGTCTGGCTGCGCGGCGGCACCCTGGACCGTCTGAGAAAACTCCTGCCGGATGAAACACTTGCCGCCCGCATCGCCGCCACGACAGAACTCGCCGTCGGTGTCCTCGTCGCCCTGCTGTCCCTGTCGCTGGCGCTGCGCCTGATCTGACCCGCGCAAGATCGCCCGTGCACCGCCCGGCATCACTGCGGCTTGCCGCATGCGATCCGGCACCGTATGGGACCGCCATGATGACGCCAAAGGCATTCCGTTTCCACGCAGGGGCCATCCTGACCCTGGGCCTGCCGCTTGTCGGCAGCCATGTGGCGCAGTTTGCCATCACGCTGACCGATGCGGTCATGCTGGGCTGGTACGACGTGACGGCGCTGGCGGCTCAGGTACTGGCAGGCGGGGCCTTCTTCGTCATCTTCATCACCGGCTCGGGTTTCGCCTGGGCTGTCACGCCCCTGGTCGCCGCGGCCGAAGGGCAGGGCGACACGACCCAGGCCCGCCGCGCGACCCGCATGGCGCTCTGGCTGGTGACGCTCTTCACGCTGGTCACCTTCCCGGCGATGTACTTCTCCCGGCCGATATTCGAGGCCCTGGGTCAGCAGCCCGAGGTCGCCAGCCAGGCCGGCGACTACCTGCGGATCGCCGGGTTCGGCCTGCTGCCCGCGATCGTCGTCATGGTCTTCAAGAGCTTCCTGTCGGCGCTGGAGATGACCCGGATCATCCTCTGGGTCACCATCGCGGCGGTCTTTGCCAATGCCGCGATGAACTGGGGCCTGATCTTCGGCAACCTCGGCCTGCCCGAAATGGGCATCCGCGGCGCGGCGCTCGCCTCCATCGGGACACAGATCACCTCCATGGTGCTGCTCGTCGTCTACATCCTGCGCCGCCTGCCGGAACACACGCTGTTCCAGCGCATGTGGCGCCCGGATTGGGAGGCCTTCCGCCGGGTCTTCGCCATGGGCGTGCCGATCGGGCTGACCACCCTGGCCGAGGTCGGCCTCTTCTCCGCCTCCTCGGTGATGATGGGCTGGCTGGGCGAGGTGCCCCTGGCCGCCCATGGCATCGCGCTGCAGATCGCTTCACTCACTTTCATGGTGCATCTCGGCCTGTCCAATGCGGCCACGGTCCGGGCGGGCCGGGCCATGGGCCGCGCCGACTGGCCCGGCCTGCGCGAGGGCGCGATCAGCGCCGTTGTCCTGTCGATGATCGCCGCCGGTCTGACGATCCTGCTGTTCCTGACCCTGCCCGGGCCGCTGATCGGCCTGTTCCTGGATCCCGACGACACCCGGCGCGAGGCGGTGATCGCCACCGGCAGCATCCTCCTCGCGGCGGCCGCGCTGTTCCAGCTGGTCGATGCCGCGCAGGTCATGGCCATCGGGGTGCTGCGCGGCGTGCAGGAAACCCGCGTGCCGATGATCATCGCGACGATCAGCTACTGGCTGATCGGCCTGCCGGTCGCCTATGGTCTGGGCTTCGGCGCGGGCCTGGGCGGTGTCGGCGTCTGGCTGGGCCTGGCCGCCGGCCTCGCCATCGCCGCGATCCTGCTGATGTGGTGGTTCTGGTGGCGGGTGTTCCCCCGGCTGTCAGACGGTGGCACGGCGGCGGGCGCCCCGGCGACGTGACCCGCCGAGTCCCGGGCTCGCCCCGGGACCTCGAAGGAATGTGCATCATGGCTGGACAAGGCTGCGTAGGTGCGAGGCCCCGGCGCGGGTGCCGGGGCACGCAACCCCTAGTGTCAGACGTCGCGGCAAGGTTCCCCCGGCCTCACGCCATCCCGCGCGTTTTCAGCACCCGGTCCGCCTTCTTGCGCACCAGAACCGTGCGCAGATCATGCATGGCCAGCAGCATCGCATCCGTCACCAGATCCAGCTGTTCGTCCGTGGCCCGCGACTGCGCCCAATGCGTCGTCTGGTTCAGCGTGTCCACCGCCCGCAGGATGTCGTCGATATCGCGGTGGGCGAGGGTCACGATCCGGTCCTCCATCCAGGTCTCGATCGCCTCGATATCCCCTTCGGTCAGGGCGCGGTCGCCATTCGCCTTGATCTCGCCATTGCGGATATTGACGACGGCGATCTGCTCCATCTCGATCCGCCGCGCCCGGTCGGCGGCGGTGACGCGAAAGACAAAGGCGCCATTGTCGCGCACGCGGAAGTAATACGGGGGCAGTTCGGTGGACAAGGTTCAGCCCTTTCAGTCGTTTTCCAGGACGCGCAGCAACGACCCGTCCGCATCAATCAGCGCGAACATGCGCGGCACCGGCGGCCGGTCCATGATCCCGGTGATCCGGGGGATCGACTTGGGGTCGCGCGGCAGGTCCAGCGCCATCCATTCGCCATGATACCTGTCCAGGTCGTCAACCCGGATACAGGCGCTGAACCAGCTCGAGTACGGGTCAACCTCGGGATGCGGGAAGAATTCGAGCACGAGCGCCCCCCGCGTCAGGATCATCCAATGATCGTCGCGGTAGGCCGTTTCGAACCCCATCTTCCCATAGAACGCCGCCGTCGCGTCGAAATCGCGCGCCGGCAGGTTTGCGGTGATCCGATCCCCAGAGGCCGACATCAGCGCAGCGTCGCGCAGAAATCCTGGATCCGCGTGCAGGCCTCTTTCAGGTTCTCGTCCGAGGTCGCGTAGGAGACACGGAAGTTCGGCGACAAGCCGAAGGCCGCGCCAAAGACGACGGCAACGCCCTTGTCCTCCAGCAGTGCCTTGGCGAACACCTCGTCATCCGTGATCTCGACACCGCCGGGGGTGGATTTGCCGATCAGACCGGCGATGGAGGGATAGACGTAGAAGGCCCCCTCCGGCACCGGGCAGGTGATGCCCTCGATCGCGTTCAGCATCTCGCAGACCATGTCGCGGCGGCGCACGAAGGTCTGATTGTTGACCGGGATGTAATCCTGCGGTCCGTTCAGCGCCTCGACCGCCGCCCATTGCGAGATCGAAGGCGGGTTGGAGGTCGACTGCGACTGGATCTTGCGGATCGCGCCGATCAGTTCCTTCGGACCCGCCGCATAGCCGATCCGCCAGCCGGTCATCGCATAGGCCTTGGACACGCCGTTGACGGTCAGGGTGCGATCATACAGCTCCGGCTCGACCTCCGCGGGCGTGCAGAATTCGAAATCGTCGTAGGCGAGGTGTTCGTACATGTCATCGGTCAGGACCCAGACATGCGGGTGCTTTTTCAGCACATCGGTCAGCGCCTTCAGCTCCTCGCGCGAGTAGCCCGCGCCGGTCGGGTTCGACGGCGAGTTGAAGATGAACCACTTGGTCTTCGGCGTGATCGCCGCGTCCAGCTGATCGGCGGTGATCTTGAAACTGGTCTCCAGCTGCGCCTCGATAAAGACCGGCTCGCCCCCGGCCAGCAGGACCATGTCGGGATAGGACACCCAGTAGGGCGCCGGAATCACCACCTCGTCACCGGGGTTCAGCGTGGCCATCAGCGCATTGTAGAGCACCTGCTTGCCGCCGGTGCCGACCGTGACCTGCTCGGGCGCATAGTCCAGCCCGTTGTCGCGTTTGAACTTGGCGCAGATCGCCTTTTTCAGCTCGGGAATACCATCGACGGCGGTGTATTTCGTTTTCCCGCCATTGATCGCCGCAATTGCAGCAGCCTTGATGTTCTCGGGCGTGTCAAAGTCCGGCTCACCGGCCCCCAGACCGATGACGTCCTTACCGGCCGCCTTCAGTTCAGCCGCCATGTTCGTGACGGCAATGGTCGGCGAGGGTTTCACACGGGACAGGGTGTCGGACAGGAAAGGCATCGGGGCCCCCAAGGGTTTGAGTTTCGGACGGCCCTGTCATAGAAGCATTGGCAGAGCCTCTCAAGCAGGTTCGGAAGGGAAGACGGCATGAGTGACGACAACACCGACTGGTTCGGGGCGGATAGCGCCACCTTCGGCGATCGCCTCGCCGCGGCACGCGACGCCGCAGGGATGAGCCAGAACGACCTTGCCCGCCGCCTGGGCGTCAAGACCTCGACACTGCGCGCCTGGGAGGAAGACCAGTCCGAACCGCGCGCCAACCGGCTGCAGATGCTCAGCGGCTTGCTGGGCGTGTCGCTGCCCTGGCTTCTGACCGGCACCGGCGAAGGCGTGGAGCCGCCGGGCGATGTGAGCGAATTGTCGGGCGATATTTCCGCCATCCTCACCGAACTGCGTGACCTGCGCGCCGAACTTGACGTCAAGGTCGGGCGGTTGGCGGTGCTGGAAAAGCGGCTGCGCGCCAAGCTCAAAGAGGTTGCCTGAGGCATGACCGAACCCCGTGAAACCCGGTTGAAGCGGATGCGCATGCGGTCCATGCGGCGGGGCACCAAGGAAATGGATATCCTGATGATGCGCTTCGCCGAGGCGCATCTCGACTCGCTGGAGGAGGCCGAGCTCGACCTCCTCGACCGGGTGCTGGAAGAAAACGACCAAGACCTCTACCGATGGATCACCGGACAGGAGGGCGCCCCCGCGCCCCTGGCCCCCCTGATCGACCGCATCGCGGCAGAGGCCGCCCGCGGCCCGGCCTGAGTTTCCCTGCAACTTAACACTTTTTTGGCGATTATCGGTCACTCTCCCTCCGAGCAGCAAGCCACGGAGCGGATTCACCATGTCCATGTACGACCCAGCCCCCCTGCCGGCGGGAGAGCAGGCTTTCCTCGCGACCTATCTCGACTGCCTCTCGCTTGTCGAACGGCTGCACCGCCTCCTTCTGGATGTCATCAAGGATGAATTCGAACGCGTCGGCGTGCTGGACATCAACGCCGTCCAGGCCCTGCTCCTCTTCAACATAGGGGAGAACGAGGTGACGGCGGGCGAGTTGCGGACCCGGGGCTACTATCAGGGCTCCAACGTCAGCTACAACCTCAAGAAGCTGGTCGAGATGGGCTATATGCACCACCAGCGATGCGAGATCGACCGCCGCTCCGTCCGCGTCCGGCTGACGCAGAAGGGCCGCGATGTCAGGGATACGGTCGCCGCACTCTTCGCGCGGCATGCCGACGAAATCGCCAAGCGTGAGATCCTCGACGCCGGGGGGATCGACCTGATCACATCCTCTCTGCGCCGGGTCGAACGGTATTGGTCGGATCAGATCAGATATATCTATTGATCCACCCCCGTGCGCCGCGCCTGGCAGAGGTGTGTCTAGAAGGACCATGGGACCATGGACGTGCCACCCATGTCCATCCGGGGCCGCCGCGCGCGGCGGCTATGTGAGTGCAAGGTCGCGGGCCGGTATCCACCGATATCGGCCCGCTCGCAGCACCGCTTCGTGCCACCGGTCCCGACAGGAGATGGCAAGGACCAGCAGCCTCACCCAGGCTGCCTTGTCCGATCTTTCCGGGCGCCCAGGATCAGCCCGTTGACCTCCCGAAACAACTTCCGCGCCATGGCCGCTTCGAACTCCTCGAACCCCCGCGCGACCTCCAGAAACGCCCCCGGCCCATGCAGCACCTCGGCGCGGTAGAATTCCACCACGCCCGGCTCCTCGCTGGTGATGACCAGACCGTTCACCACGACATCCCTTAACGGAAAATGCCGGTAGGCGTTCACGGGCGGAAAGCCCTCGTTGTTGGTCCCGTCGCCGGAAATGTCGATGACCTGCCGGTCGCAGACCGGCCCATCCCGCAGCATCCCCGCCCCATAGCCCAGGGCATAGCCGATCGCCGTGGGATAATCCTTCCACCCGCGCCGCGCGCTCGCGATCTGCCCGATCACCGCATCCAGCCGGGCGGGGCTGTCGATCAGCACCCAGTCCAGCATGACGGTCTGCTGCCTCCGGCCGCTCCATTCATAGACGGCCATGGCGATGGCCCCGCCGGGATCGTTGAGAATCGCATCGCGGACATCCGGCGCGTTTAAAGCGCGGGCCAGCCCGTCGCGCTGCAACTGATACTCCCGCGCATCGACCGAGGCAGAAACATCCATCCCGATCAAGAGCGCCAGCCGACACTGCGCCTGCGCGGCCGGGGCCAGCAGCAGGACGGCGAGCGCCGCGGCGACCCTCAGGATCACCAATGGCCTGTGTTGTCCATACTGGCCCATGGTTCCGCGGGCTCCAGCGCGGGCCCGTCCTGCAACAGCTCGACCGAGATATTGTCCGGCGACCGGACAAAGGCCATCCGGCCATCGCGCGGCGGCCGGTTGATCGTCACCCCGTTGTCCATCAGGTGCTGGCACATCTCGTAGATATTCCCGACGGAATAGGCGAGATGCCCGAAATGGCGGCTGTCCGAGGGCAGCCCGTCATCGCCATCCCAGTTGTAGGTCAGTTCCACCGGACACTCCGGCTGCCCGTCCGGCGCCATGAAGATCAGCGAAAACCGGCCCTGTTCACTGTCGATCCGCCGGGTCTCCTTCAACCCGAGCAGTTCAAAGAAGGCCATGGTCTTCTCCAGGTCCTTCACGCGAACCATGGTGTGCAAATAGCGGACTTTCATTGCGGGCTCCCTTTCACGCATTCCGGATGCAGGATAGGCCGCTTTGACCAAGTGTCGAGGGGCCTCGCCCCCCGCGCTGCGCGATCGCCCTTCAGAAGGCCGAGCGGACCCCAACCGTGATCGCCATCTGCTTGCTGGTGAAATGCGAGACATTGGAACTGGTCCGTTGCGCCGACAGGGTAACCGCCGGGGCAAAGCCGCCATAGTCGAACTCCGTGAAGACCATGTCGACATTGGCGAACCAGGTCTCGTCCTGCCGCCCGCCCGGCACGGCAAACAGACCGACCATGTAATCGTCGTAACTCTGGCTGGCCGCGCCGATGCGCAGTGTCACATCCGCCGGGCCGATGGGCTTCTCCGGCTGATAGCTGGCATAGGCCAGCCAGCGGTCCGAGCGGCGGTTGCCGTCCGCGCTGTCCGTGGCGCGATAGCTGACCGACAGGGCCATCTGATCGCCCGAGGGCAGATCGAACCCCAAGGTGGACCGCGCTGTCCATCCCTGCTGATCCTGGAACCGGTTCAGCCGGGCAATCCGCCAGTCCCGGGTCAGCCCGCCCTGCCAAGTCAAGGTTTCGCTCAGCTTGCGCCCGTAGGTCAGCGCCGTCGTCACCACATCCTGCCGCGCCGCGCCGTTCTGCCAGCTGCGCGCCACCGAGGTCTCCGCCCGCACCGATCCCTCTCCCACCTTGCGGAGGTAGGACAACCCCGCCTCCGCCGTCGTGCTGGAAAGGTCGGAGTTGGTCACCGTCGGTGCCGCCGCCCGCGCCGCGTCCGACAGCCGGACCTGCCGCGTCCCCAGTTTCAGGCTGAGATCGGTGCGCATCTGCCGCGACCCCGCCAGGCGATAGCTGAGCCGCCCCTCCGCAGTGGTGACCACCCCAGATAGCGCTTGGGCCGAGGGGCTCAGCTGCCCGACAAAGGGCAGCCCCTCGATCACCGAGACGGAGCTTTCCGCCCCGTTGTTCACATTCGACGAGGGCGCGACGGAGAAATCGAAGCCAAGGGACAGCGGGTTCTTCACTCGCAGGATGCGATAGTCGCGCACCACGACGGATTCATGCGCCTCCGACGGGGCATAGGCCAGCGACCGGCGCAACCAGAGCTGCGCCACCGTCAAACTATCCTGTTCAAAGGCCATCCGCGCCGCCATCTGCGCCGCCTGGAACTTGTGCATCGGCTTGTCGGCCTCGCGAAAGGCAAGACGCAGCGCCCGCCGCGCCTCCTTCGGCCGCGCCTGTGCCGCGCGCACCCGCGCCAGCAACAGATGGGCAAAGGCGTCCCCCCCATCCCGCTGCAACAGGCCAAGCGCAACCTCCTCCGCCAGGTCGAGGCGCCCCTGCTGCAGCGCCGAAACGCCGATGGTCCGCGCCTGCGCGACGCTGACCTCCTCGGCCCGGGCGGGTCCGAGGACCAGCCCGCCGAGGAGCGTCAGGGCAAGCGCGAGGCGCCGCAGCATCGGATCAGTTCACGGTGTCGCAGATCGGGTCGTCATTGGCGGTGCCGCATCTGTCCAGAACAAAGACACCGCGCTCGAACTCGTTCTCCAGCCCCAGGCCATCGTTGATGTCGATCTGCTCGACCTCCACCACACCGCCGACAGCGGTGGCATCCGTGCCCCCGAAGATCCCGCCGAAGGCGCCGATGGATGTCCCCGTTTCGCCCGCATGTTCGACCGACCCGGCAAAGGTCCCCGCGGTCCCGTCGATGACACCCTGCACCAGGACGATATCCGGCACGGCCAGCAGCCCGCCATTCACCGTCGGATCGCCATCCACGATATTGCGGTTGCTGATCCCGCCGTTCACCGCATTGTCGCCGAAGCTGACGTTAAGGAAGATGTCTCCCGTCACCCGCCGCGCCTGTTGCGGTCGGTTCAGCGTCGGGATGGTCGGATCGGCGATCGCCTGAAGGTCGTTGTTGGGCGAGGCGGAATTGACGTTCATGTTCGTCACGCCCACGTAGCTGCCCGCATAGGATACAAGGCCCGCCGGCGTCCCGCCCGAGCTCGGCGGACTATAGGACCCGCTGCGTTCATAATACCCGCCGGAGTAGAAATAGTTGAACTGTCCGCCGTCCCCCACGACACCGGCCTTGACCGTCGTCCCCGGGTCGGTCGAGCGCCGCGTCAGCGCCGTGAAATGCCGGTCCAGCGGGTCGTCCTGCAGCGTGTAGGCCTGATAGCCATCCACATCCAGCGCGGCATTGCGCACAAAGCTTGCCACGATCGGGGTCGCGTCGAACCCTTCCAGCGTCAGGCTCAGCGTGCCGCTATCCGGATCGTAGACCGCATTGGTCAGATTACTGGCCAGTCCCGCCGGGATGCCGTTGATCGTCTCCTCATCGGTGACGTCGTCATCGGTGGTCGTATCGTCGTCAAACGGGTTGGTGCCGTCTCCGCCGCAGCTCGCCAATGCGAGCATCGCCAGCAGCGCTGCCGTGGTTTTCCTGATCATCTGCCTGCCTCATGTGCCATTTGCGGCGCATTGTTTTGCCGGAAACATCAACCGGATAGGCTGCAAAGTCAATCCTGCATGGGGGAAAGCACCATGGTGCGGCGCAAATGCCCTACCGTATCTGGTGGTGCATATGGCGCTAATCCCTATATACTGTGCAGGTCGCCAGACATGGGAATCAATCCAACCGCCCGGAGTACCGCCAGATGCGCCAATATCTCGACCAGCTACGCACCGTTCTGGATCATGGAACCCCCTCCACGGATCGCACCGGCACCGGCACGACCTCCTATTTCGGCCTCCAGGCCCGCTATCCCCTGGCAGAGGGCTTCCCCCTCGTCACCACCAAGAAACTGCACCTGAAGAGCATCGTGCACGAGCTGCTCTGGTTCCTCTCCGGCGACACCAACATCCGCTATCTCAAGGAAAACGGCGTCTCCATCTGGGACGAATGGGCGGATGAAAACGGCGACCTCGGTCCGGTCTACGGCCACCAGTGGCGCCACTGGCCCACGCCCCAGGGCGAGGTCGACCAGATCGCCAAGCTGATCGAGATGATCCGCAAGAGCCCCGACAGCCGCCGCCTCATCGTCTCCGCCTGGAACCCGGCGGAGGTCGATCAGATGGCGCTGCCCCCCTGCCACACGCTCTGGCAGGTGCGCATCGCCGGGGGCAAGCTGCACCTCCAGCTCTACCAGAGGTCCGCCGACATGTTCCTGGGCGTGCCCTTCAACATCGCCTCATACGCTCTCCTTCAGGTCATGCTCGCCCATGTCACCGGGTACGAACCCGGCGATTTCGTCCATTCCATCGGCGACGCCCATATCTACTCCAACCATATGGAGCAGGTCGCCCTGCAACTCACCCGCACGCCGCATCCGCTGCCCAGACTGCGGCTGACGCGGGAGGTCTCCTCCATCTTCGACTTCAGGTATGAAGATTTCGTGTTCGAAAACTACACCCCCGACGCCGCCATCCGCGCGCCCGTCGCTGTCTGAGGAGGCGCCATGATCACCCTCATCGTCGCCCGCGACCGCAACCACGCCATCGGCCGCGACGGCACCATCCCCTGGCACCTGCCCGGCGACCTGCGGATGTTCCAGCGCGAAACCACCGGCGGCGCCCTCATCATGGGCCGCGCCACATGGGAAAGCCTGCCGGTCAAGCCTCTGAAAAACCGCCTGAATATCGTGGTGTCCCGGGACCGCTCGCTCGCCGACCACGTCGTGGGCTCGGTCACGGAGGCAGTGGAACTCGCCGCCTCCCAGGGCCACTTCCGCCTCTACGGCATCGGCGGCGCCCGCATCTACGCGGAGATGCTGCCCCTGGCGCACCGCCTGCTGCTGACCGAGGTCGACTGCGCCGTCGAGGGCGCGGACACCTGGTTCCCGGAGATCGACGAGGCGCACTGGCGGGAGATCTCATCGCAGCCGGGCGAGGGGGACGTGGGGTATGTTGTGCGGGAGTTGGTGAGGTGAAATGAAACTGAACGCTAGGTCATGTTGACAAAAGACGCAGCCAGAGGCGGATGGAGGTGATGTCTATGAAGCCAAGGAAGCTCTCAGCGGTCTTGTCGTAGCGGGTTGCGACCCGGCGAGCGTTCTTCAGCTTGTTGAAGC
>NZ_JBHIWR010000004.1:0-487055 GCF_041987405.1 Pseudooceanicola sp. | reverse complement strand
GAACCGCTCAAAGAACGCCCACTCCTCGTCCGACATCAGGTCTCGTGCCAAGCTGGTCTCCATCGCAGATATCAGCTTGAATCACGATTAGTCCGCCCTGTGAATCCTTTTTGTCAACACTACCTAATAGTTCCGTTTGTATTGAAGCCGATTACCCCGTAAGTTGCGTGTTGGACCCAGGGGACCCGCACGGGGCAGCAAAACATGTTGAGGCGACAGAGCGCTGAGCGCACGCCAATGAGCTTTCTTTCCGGAGAAGGCGAAATGGCAAGACTTTTGCGGGATTTCCCGTGGAAAGACCATCCGTTCGGCACACCAGATCAATGGCCTCAATCCCTGCGATCAGCCCTGGGAATTTGCCTGAATTCGGCCTTTCCCACGGCCATCTACTGGGGCGCCGAGCTTCGGTTGCTTTACAACGACGCCTGGTCGCATATCCCCGGCCCGCGTCATCCCGCCTGCCTGGGCGCGCCTGCCAAGGACGTCTGGGCGGATATCTGGCATGTGATCGAACCGCAGTTCGCGCAGGTGATCGAAACGGGCGAAGGCCTGTTCGTCGAAGACCAGATGTTGCCGATGCGGCGGTTCGGTTTCGAGGAGGAAACCTACTGGTCCTACAGTTTCACCCCGATCCGGGGCGAGGATGGCGGGATCGAGGGGATCTTCAATTCCGGGTTCGAAACCACCGACAAGGTCCTGCGCGAAAGGCAGATGGCCTTCCTTCTGGAAACCGCGGACAGGATTCGCGTTCTGTCCGGCACCGACGAGGTGGTGGAGGCCACCTGTCGGATGCTGGGTGAATATCTGGGGGCGTTGAGGGTCGGCGTGCGCGAATATTCGCCGCTGGAAAATGCCTATCCGGTCAAGGCGGAATGGCTGGCGGAGGACCGCCCGAAGGCCGCGAACGTCGCGCAATGGACGGATTTCGGGGCGATGGCGGACCGCCTTGCCGCGGGACATGTGGTCCGGATCGACCGGACCGCTGACCTGCAGGACACACGCCTCAGCCGGATCTTCACCGAACTCGGCGCGGGGGCTGTCGTGAACACCCCCTGGTTCGGGTCGTCAGGGCTGGACACGGTGCTGTTCGTCCATATGAGCGCGGCTCATGCCTGGACCGACGCCGAGGTGGCCACGATCGAACAGGTCTTCGCGCAGGCGATGCACAAGATCGAACAGGAACGCGCGCAAGAGCGCGAAACGACCATGTTGCGCGAAATCGACCACCGGGCGCGCAATCTTCTGGGGATCTCTCAGGCGCTGGTCCGCATGACCAAGGCCGAGGACGTCGACAGCTTGAAACGGTCGCTTGCCGATCGCATGGGCGCGCTGAGCAAGACCCTGAACATCCTGTCCGAATCGGAGTGGACCGGGGCGACGTTCCGGGAATTGCTGGATCTGGAACTTCTGCCTTTTGGCGCGGCGGATTCGGAGCAGGTGACGCTGTCCGGCCCCGATGTCATCCTGCCGCCGAACATGGTTCAGCCGATTGCGATGGCCATTCACGAACTGACCACGAATGCCGTGAAATACGGGGGGCTTTCCGACAGCGACGGCAGCCTGGAGGTTTCATGGTGCGTGGACGAGACCGGAATGCTGCGCATCGCGTGGCGGGAACAGCGGCCCGAAAGCAGTGAAGAGGTCAACGTCGATACGCCGGGCTTCGGATCCCGACTGCTGACACTCACGGTTGAATCCCAGCTTGGTGGCCGGTTCGAGCGGCAGTTCCAGGATCATTCATTCGAATGCCTGATGGATATACCGCTGCCGCAGGCGCGCGAGTTGTCCGTCGCCTCGTAAAACCTGGAAAGACCGGGACCCGGCGCGGGCCGGGTCCTGCCTCAGATCGTGACTTCGCCTCAGACCGCCTTCAGCTTCGCCTTCTTCGGCGCGGGCTTGGCCGTCTTGGCGCCGCCTGCGTTGGCGTCGATGAACTCCAGCACCAGCGGGCGGATGTTGTTCCGCCAGGAGGAGCCGGCGAAGATGCCGTAGTGGCCGGCGCCCGGCTCGACATGGCTGGCCTTCATCTCCTCCGGCAAGCCGGTGCAGAGGTCCAGCGCGGCGATGCACTGGCCGGGGGCCGAAATATCGTCGTTCTCGCCTTCTACCGTCTTGACCGCGACATTGGTAATCTTGCCGATGTCCACCTTGTGGCCGTCCACGACGAATTCGTTGGCGGCGATTTCACCCGCCTTGAAGATGCGTTCGACGGTGGAGAGGTAGAATTCCGCGGTCATGTCCATCACGGCGAGGTATTCGTCATAGAACCGGTTGTGCGGGTCATGGTCGCTGGCCACGCCCTTCATCACGCGCATGATCTGGTCCTGGAAGGCCGAGGCATGGCGGTCGAGGTTCATCGAGATGAAGGAGGTCAGCTGCAGCAGCCCCGGATAGACCCGTCGGCCGATCCCATTGTAGGACGCGCCGACACGCTGGATCATCAGCTCTTCGAGCTGGCCCATGGTAACGGAATGGCCGAAATCGGTCACTTCGGTCGGGGTGGCGTCCGGGTCCACCGGGCCGCCGATCAGGGTCAGGGTGTTGGGCTGGGCCTCGGGGTCGATCTCGGCCAGGTAGGCGGTGGCGGCGAGGACGAGGGGCGCAGGCTGGCAGACGGCGATGACGTTGATGTCGGGGCCGAGCTCCTTCATGAAGTCGACGACGTAGAGGGTGTAATCCTCGATGTCGAACTTGCCTTCGGAGACGGGAATGTCCCGGGCGTTGTGCCAGTCGGTGATGTAGATATCCGCGTCCGGCAGCAGCGAGATGACGGTGGAGCGGAGCAGCGTCGCATAGTGGCCCGACATCGGCGCGACCAGCAGGATCTTGCGCTGTTTCGGCTCCCGTCCCTTGACGTGGAAGTGGATCAGATCGCCGAAGGGGCGTTCGACCACCTTCTCGATGGAGACGATATGATCGCGCCCGTCTTCGCAGGGAACGGAGTGGATGCCCCAGTCGGGCTTGGCCACCATGCGCTTGTACGACCGTTCCGCCACTTCGCCCCAGGCGGCCATGTATTGCAGGGCCGGATTGGGGATCATCTGGAAGGCGGGATAGGAGGCCATGGAGAGCGCGGTCGCCCCCAGCCATTGCTGGGTGTTGCGGATCGACTCCATTAGGTCGTAAGTTGCCATGTAGCGCATATGTGTCTCCCGGAGGAAGGTGTCGGGTCAGATCTGGACCGGCCCGTTACCCCTTCATCTTGTGCCTGAATATGGTTTTAGTGGCACGTTTTGATGTCGGGGCGGGGGCAGGCGTCGATGCTGCATAGCAGCAAATTACGGGGGAAACGCTGCCATGGCAACTCAAGATAACGAATCCGGTAAATCGGGTGAGGCGCCGACGGCGGATGCGGCCCTTGAAAGGTTGAACGAGAACCTCGAACGGGTCGACAAGTTGACGCAGCGTCTGACTGCCGCACTTGCCAAGCGGAACCCGACGAATTCCGCCCTGAATGCCCCCGATCCGGAGCTTTTCGCCAAGGCCTCCACCGCCTGGTGGTCGGAGATGATGCAGAACCCCGCACGCATCTTTGAACATCAGGCCAGTTTCTGGACCAAATCCGTCCAGCATTTCATGGAGGCGCAGCAGGCTCTGGCCTCCGGTGCGCTGAAGGCGCCCGAGGATCACACGCCGGACGATCCGCGCTTTTCCAACCCGATGTGGAAGACCCACCCCTGGTTCAACTTCATCAAGCAGCAGTACATGCTGAACGCCGAGGCGATGCGCCATGCGGTCGAAGACGCCGAGGGGCTGGACGAGACGGAGCGCAGGAAGCTGAAGTACTTCAGCCAGCAGATCGTCGACATGATGGCGCCGACCAATTTCCTCGCCACCAATCCCGATGCGCTGCAGCGCGCGGTGGAGACCGAGGGCGAGAGCCTGGTGAAGGGGCTGGAGAACCTGGTCGCGGATATCGAGGCGGGCAATGGCGAGATGGTGGTGCGCCTCTCCGATACCTCCGCCTTCACCGTGGGGGAAAATGTCGGTGCGAGCGAAGGGCAGGTGGTCTATCGCAATCGCATGATGGAGCTGATCCAGTACAGCCCCCGGACCGAAGAGGTCCATGCGATGCCGCTGGTGATCTTTCCGCCTTGGATCAACAAGTTCTACATCCTCGATCTGAAGGCGCAGAACAGCTTCATCAAATGGGTGACGGAGCAGGGGATCACGCTGTTTGTCGTGAGCTGGGTGAACCCCGACCGCAGTTACGCCGACACCGGGATGGAGGATTACATCGAGGAGGGCTATCTGACGGCCATCCGCGAGGTGAAGGCAATCACCGGGCAGAAGAAGGTCAACGCCATCGGCTATTGCATCGGCGGCACGACCCTGGCGCTGACCCTGGCGCTGATGAAGCATCGCGGCGACAAGTCGGTGAACACGGCCACCTTCTTTACCGCGCTGACGGATTTTTCCGACCAGGGGGATTTCACGCCCTTCCTGCAGGATGATTTCATCGACGGGATCGAGGCCGAGGTGGCCCAGACCGGCATCCTGCGCAGTCACATCATGTCGCGGACCTTCTCCTTCCTGCGGTCGAACGACCTGATCTACCGCCCGGCGATCCGCAGCTACATGATGGGTGAAACCCCGCCGGCCTTCGATCTGCTGTTCTGGAACGGCGATGGCACCAATCTGCCCGGCAAGATGGCCGTGGAATACCTGCGCGGGCTCTGCCAGCGCAACGAATTCACAACTGACGGCATCGAATTTTGCGGCGAGCGTCTGCATATCTCAGACGTGACCGTGCCGGTCTATTCGATCACCTGCGAGACCGATCATATCGCGGCCTGGAAGACGAGTTATCTGGGCTTTCAGAAGATGGCCTCGAAGGAGCGGACATTTGTCGTCTCGCAGTCCGGTCACATCGCCGGGATCGTCAACCCACCCAGCAAGAAGAAATACGGGCATTACACCAACGACGACCTCTCGCTCGGCCCGGACGAATGGATGCAAAACGCCCAGTTCACCGAGGGCAGCTGGTGGCCCAGATGGGGTGAATGGATCGCGTCGAAATCCGGCAAGATGGTCCCCGCGCGGGAGCCGGGAGATTCGACTCACCCCGCGCTCTCTCCGGCGCCGGGCACTTACGTAAAGGCACCTCTGCCCGTTTAGGCGGCAGGTATCCATCGGATCAGCCTGCATTTTCTGCGACGCAGCAAAAACTTCTTGATTTTCTGCAGTGCAGCATCCATATTCCTCTCAGAGATGCAATACGGACCCGAATGGACGCGGGACCGACACCGAGAGAGGACATACCAATGGCTACCACCCAAGATTTCACCACCATGATGAAAGACGTCATGGGCGCATTCCCGGTCGACACGAAGGCATTCGAAGAATCCTTCAAGTCCACCGCAACCCTGAACGAAAAGCTGTCCGGCATTGCCCTGGACGCAGCTGGCAAGTCGAACGAACTGTCCAGCAAATGGACCAAGGACAGCCTGTCCAAGATGGCTGAACTGTCTAAGGTCAAATCCGACCCGGCCGATTACGCCAAGGCGATGAGCGACTTCGCAACCTCCTCTGCCGAAATGGCAGCCGAGAACCTGGCCGCCTTCGCCGAGATCGCCAAGAAAGCCCAGACCGAAGCGGTCGAGCTGATGATGGCAGCTGGCAAGGACTTCGCCGAGGAAACCACCGCGGCCGTTCAGAAAGCCACCAAAGACACCACCGCAGCCGCCAAGAAGGCCGCCGCGAAGTAAGTCTTTACCGACACGTTCCACTCCTCCTCCCTAATTGGAACGTGGAAGACCGGGCGGGTCCCTTGCGGGCCCGCCCTTTTTTGTTGCGCGGTCGCCCCGGGGCCTTGCCGGGGGCGGGCGGTCTGAACATAGTGCGCGCGACAGACGGAGGGCGCAGGATGCAGACCATTACGGATACGGATCGACTGGCAGAGATTTATGGCGCGCCGGTGCCGCGCTCGATCGACAAGGTGGTGCCCCGGCTGACCCCGGCCTATGACCGGTGGATCCGGGCCGCGCGCTTTGTCATCCTGTCGACGGTCGGGCCGGAGGGAACCGATGCCAGCCCGCGCGGCGATATCGGCCCGGTGGTGCGGATCGCAGATCCCTCCACGCTTTTGCTGCCGGACTGGCTGGGCAACAACCGGATCGACAGCCTGCGTAACATCGTGCGCGATCCGCGGGTCAGCCTGATGTTCATGGTGCCGGGCTCGACCAATGTGGTGCGGGTCAACGGCCGCGCCGTGGTCAGCGATGATCCGGCGCTGCTGGCGGAATTCGAGCACAAGGGCAAACGTCCCCGCACGGTGGTCGTCACCACCGTGGAGGAGGCCTATTTCCAATGCGCCAAGGCGATCATCCGCTCCGACCTCTGGGGCGAGGGGGACCGCAGCGCGGAGGTGCCGAGCGCGGGGGATTTCGTGCGCGAGGTGGATGCGGGGTTCGATGGCGCGGCCTATGACGCGGGCTACCGGGCCTATGCGGAGGGGCGGCTCTGGTAGGGGTGCTTTGAGGCGATGTTGGGGGGGCGAGGGCGACACACAGCTGATTGAGCATTGCATAAAGTACCTATTGCTCCGACTTCGCTCCAATGTCCCGCCCGGCGGCAACGCCGGGCTGCGCCGACCCGCCCCCCTGGGGCGGCGCATTTGCGCCACCCCACGGGTCGGCGCAGCCCTCGGTCAACATTGGTGGCGTCTGGGCTTGTCCTCCCTCGGCGCGATCGACCTCCTGCACAAGCGAAAAACCTAACCCTGAGAATTCCTTTGCAATTTCATTATGCAGTCCTAAGCTGTGCTGCAGTGCTGCATAGGGAGGGATGACCTGTGGCTGAGACCGAAAAACCGCTTCTGATCAAACGCTACGCGTCCCGGCGACTGTATAACACCGAGACCAGCGATTACGTGACCCTCGAGGATATTGCCGGTTTCATCCGCGATGGCCGCGAGGTGCAGATCGTCGATCTGAAATCCGGGGATGACCTGACGCGGCAGTATCTTCTTCAGATCATTGCCGAACATGAAAGCCGGGGCGACAATGTCCTGCCGCTTGGCGTGCTGACGGATCTGGTGCGCAGCTATACCACACAGGCGCAATCCGTGGTGCCGCAGTTCCTGGCGCAAAGCTTCGAGATGCTGCGCGAGAGCCAGTCGAAAATGGTCGAGAACATGAATGCCATGAACCCGATGGCCAAGATGCCCGGGTTCGAGGCGCTGCAGGCGCAGCAGGAGGCGTTCCTCAAGGCGATGTCCGGCGGCATGTCGGCCTGGCCCAAGCCGGGCGGCGGCACCGGCACGGGCACCGGCGGCGAGACCCCGCAGGAGAAGAGCGGCGACGATCTGGATGCGATCAAGAAGCAGCTCGCCGAACTGCAGAGCAAGCTGAACAAGATGAGCTGACCGATGCAATCCAGCCCGGGACGGATCACGCTCTGGGGGATCGAGGTCTTCGTCGCCACCGCTGAAGAGAAGTCGATCACCGCGGCCGCGCGGCGGCTCGGGGCGAGCGCCTCGGCGGTGTCTCAGCAATTGACCAATCTGGAAAGTGCGCTTGGCGTGTCGCTGCTGGTGCGCAATGCGCGGCCCGTGGCACTGACCCCGGCGGGGGAGGCCTTTCGCCGCCGCGCCCAGTCGATCCTGAACGAGGCCGCCCAGGCCCGGGCGGAACTGGCCGTCGCGGGCGGACAGAGCCTGACCCGGCTACGCCTGGGCGCGATCGAGGATCTGGAGGCGGATGTGACGCCGCAGCTGCTGGTGCGGATGGCCGGTCAACTGGAGGGGTGCCAGTTCCTGCTGGAAACGGGGGCGTCGCATTTTCTGTATGACCAGCTGGAGGCGGAGGCGCTGGATGTCATCGTCGCGGCGGAGATGGGCGAGGCTCCGGACTGGGCGGAGGTGCATCCGATCCTCTCCGAAGGTTTTGTCGTCGCCGCCCCGCGCGGCATGCTCGACGGTGGCGGCGATGTGCTGCGTCAACTGAAGGCGCATCCGCTGGTGCATTACACGACGCGACATCACATGGGCCGGTTGATCGACACGCATCTGGCGCAGCAGAACCTCAAGCTGGCGCATCGGTTCGAGCTGGACAGCTATCACGCGATCCTTGCCCTGGTCGCGCGCGGCATCGGCTGGACCATACTGCCGCCGCTGGCCCTGATGCGCGCGCGGCGGTTGTTGGGGGAGCTGGAGCTCTTTGACCTGCCGGTGGCCCCGCTCTCCCGCCGGATCGTCCTGATGGCGCGCCAGGGGGTGCTGCAGGAGGTGCCGGGTGTGGTGGCCGCGGAACTGCGCGATCTGCTGCAGGAGGTTGTCGTCGCCCCCGCCGTCGCCGCCTATCCGCATCTGAGCGCGCGGTTGCAGCTGGCGTAAGTGGGGGAGGCTCCGGTGGATGTCCCGGCCCCCGCGCCGGGACCCCGCCGATATCTCTCTAAGTCCGGGAGGTCCCGGCGCGAGGCCGGGACAGGTCGGACCTCGACCGTCTCTTGCGAGAGCGTTTTTCCGCGGCGGGTCGGGCCATGATGCGGAGGTCATCCTCGGGCTTGATCCGAGGATCTTCATCCGCCGGGCACTCCATGACGGAGACCCTCAGGTCGAGCCCGTGGATGACGCAGACCTGCCAATCGCGCGAGGGAGAAATCATCGCGCCGTGTCGTTGATCTTCAGCGCCCGCTCGATGTTCGCCCGCCCTTGTCCCGGCCCCCGCGCCGGGACCCCGCCGATATCTCTCTCAGTCCGGAGGTCCTGGCGCGAGGCCGGGACAGGTCGGACGAAAAGCAGCTGTGGGCTCGAGGATGTTGTTCTGCGCGTTCGACTCGTAGGGCCGGTTTCATCCCGCCGTTTCGTCAATCACATGCGCCTCGCCGGATAGCTTCCTGGCCATGTCCCGGCCCGCGAGCCGGGACCCTGCAGGGCCGCATCCCCAGACCTGCCCAGTTACCCCCTGCGTACCATCAACCGTTCCAACCCGTGGAAATGGTAGGTGTCGCCGTAGCGCGGGGGCTCGGCCAGGGTCAGACCGGGGCAGCGGTCAAAAAGAACGGGCAGGGCGCTGCGCAATTCCAACCGGGCGAGCGGGGCGCCGATGCAGAAGTGCAGCCCGCCGCCGAAGCTGGCGTTGGTGCGGATCGGGCGGGTCGGGTCGAAGCGGTCGGGGTCGGGCCAGGCGGCGGGGTCGCGGTTCGCCGCGCCAAGCAACAGGGCCACCTGATCGCCGCGTGCGAAGCGGTGGCCGAAGAGCTCTATATCCTCATAGGCATAGCGGGTGAACATATGCAGGGGCGGGTCGTGGCGCAGCACCTCCTCCACGGTCTGGTCGACCTGTTCCGGCGTCATCAGCGGCGCGATGTCGAAACCGGAGGCCAGCAGCCCCGCGACGCCGTTGCCGATGGTGTGGACCGTGGCCTCATGCCCGGCATTCAGCAGCAGGACGCATGTGGCGATCATCTCCTCGGTGGACAGGCGCTCGCCGTCTTCTTCGGCTGCGATCAGTTCGGTGATCAGGTCGTCGCGCGGGGCGCGGCGGCGGGCGGTGATATAGTCGGACAGGTAGGCGGCGAAGTCCCCGGCGGCCTTGGCGGCGGCGTCCTCCACCGCGCGGTCACGGCGGGCCTGGTACATGGCGACCATGTCGTTGGACCACCGCAATAGCTGCGGCGCCATGTCCTCGGGCACGCCGAGGAGGCGGGCGATGATGATGACGGGCAGGGGGGCGGCGAAGGTCGGCAGCAGGTCGAACTCCCCCTCCGGCAGCGCCTCGGTCAGCTCCTGTGCCAGGGTGATGATGTCCAGCTCCAGCGCCTTGACCCGGCGCGACGTGAAGGCGCGCAGGACCAGACCGCGCAACCGCGTGTGGCGAGGCGGCTCCAGTTCCAGCATGGAATGGTCGTCGATGGCGTAGAAGGGGCGCAGGTGATCGGGCACGGGGCGGGCCAGTTCCGGCGGCACCTCGCGGCCGAAGCGGCGGTCGCGCAGGATGGTGTTTACCGCCTCGTAGGTGAAGGCGGCCATCATCCCGTAGTCGTCCCAATAGTGCAGCGGCCCCTCGGCGCGGGCGGCGGCGTAGAAGGGGTAGGGGTTCTGGACAAAGTCGGGGTCGGTCGGAGACTGGCGCAGCTGCATTTGCGCATCTAGGGGCGGGACGCTTCCCATGGCAAGGGGCGGGGCGCTATAGGGGAAGGATGAACCATGGTCTGAAACGGCATGCGAGTGTCGTCCTGCTGTATCTGCTGATCTCGCTCGCCCTGGTCTGGGGCGTGCATCGGGTCAGCTATCGTCAGGCGCTGACCCCGTTGAACGAGCGGGGGCAGGCGGATCTGACGCTGACCGTCGACCGGCTGACCAGTCAGATGCAGCGCTATCAGGATCTGGCCGTGCTGATGGCCGCGCATCCTTATCTGGAGGCCCTGTCGCGGCAACCGGCGCGCCGTGGGCTGCGCGATCAGGCGGCGGCGCTGTTTCTGGGGGCGGCGGACAGGACGACGGCGCTGAACCTGCTGTATTTCTCCCCGACGGGGGAGTTGCTGGCCGCGGCCCGCCCGGAAACGGCGGCGGAGGTGGCTGGGCAGGCCTTTCGCGACGGGCCGGTGTTTCGCCGGGCCCTGACCGGGGCGCTTGGCGCGGGGATAGGCCCCTCGGGCGAGGATCAGACGCGCAGCTACATTTTCGCCGCGCCCAGTTTCGAGGAGGGCGGCGGGGTGCGTGGCGTGCTGGCGGTGGCGGTGGATGTGGATCATCTGGAGCAGGCCTGGCGCGGCGACCGGCCCGCCGTCTGGTTCACCGATCCTCGCGACCGGGTCTTTATCACCAACCGGTCGGAGCTGCTGAACTGGACGATCGGCGACGGGGTGCTGACCCCGCCGGATGGCCGGGCGCTGAGTTTCTCGCGCACCATGATCGGCGGCAATGACATCTGGCGCGCGCCGCTTGGCAATTATGTGCCTGACCCGGCGCTGGTGCTGACGCGGGAGGTGCCGCAAGCCGGCATGCAGGCGACGGCGCTGATCGCGGTCGGCTCGGCGGCGCGGATCGCGGCGCTGCAGGCGGCGGTGGCGGGGTTGGTGTTGCTGGCCTTCGGCGCGGTTCTCTTCTGGACGATGGAACGGCGGCGGGTGCTGGCGCAGGCGAATGCGCAGCTGGAAAACCGCGTGGCGGTGCGCACGGCGGAGCTGTCGGGCGCCAACATGATGCTGCGCCGCGAGGTGGCGGAACGGCAGGAGGCGGAGGCGGCGCTGAAACGCGCGCAGGCGGAACTGGTGCAGGCAGGCAAGCTGTCGGCCCTGGGGCAGATGTCGGCGGGGTTGAGCCATGAGCTGAACCAGCCGCTGATGGCGATCCGTCAGTTTGCGGAGAACGGCGCGCTGTTGGTCGAGCGGGGCAAGGTGGAGCAGGCGCAGGGCAACCTTACCCGGATCGGAGAGCTTGCGGGGCGCATGGGCCGGATCATCCGCAACCTGCGCTCCTTTGCCCGGCAGGAGAGCGAACCGCCCCGGCGCGTCGATCTGGGTCAGGTGATCGCCTCGGCGCTGGAGATGACGGAGGCGCGGCTGGCGAAGGAGGGCGTCACGCTTGCCTGGGTGCCACCGGATCAGCCGGTGCTGGCCATGGCGGGCGAGGTGCGGCTGGCGCAGGTTCTGGTCAACCTGATCACCAATGCCGTCGATGCGATGGCCGGGCAGACACGGCGCGAATTGACCCTGACCCTCAGCGACAGCCCGCGCCCGACCATCCGCGTTGCCGACACCGGCACCGGGATCGCGCAGCCGGAACGGATCTTCGACCCGTTCTATTCCACCAAGGAGGTCGGCGCGGCCAAGGGCATGGGCCTGGGCCTGTCGATCTCCTACGGCATGGTGCAGAGCTTCGGCGGGGAGATCCGCGGTGCCAACCGGGCCGAGGGCGGGGCGGAGTTCGTGATCGAACTGCCGCCGGTGCCGGGGGCGATGGTGGCGGAGTAGCGGGGCGTCTTTGTCAGGTGTCGCGCTGTCAGAGAAACCTGTTGCGAAGGGCAGGGGCCGTCCGCGGGTGGCTGCGAAGCGGCCGCCCATGGGGGCGGACGGCCGCTGTCCGGCGTGCCGCCGGGCGAGTGATCAAATCTAAGGTTTGAGCCCCGGGCCAGGATGCGCGGTTGGATCGCCCTGCCGCCATGCGCCGGTCGCCCCCCTCAACCGCCCAAACCCTCAGCACGCCACTCCCCTCCAACCTCCCAAAACCCCACCCAAACCGACAGTCACAAAAGTTTCGCCAAACCGATACAATTCCTTAGCGCGCCGCCTCTAGCACCCGGGGCAACAAGACCGGGGGATGACCGTGCTGCGCATTGAGCGACTGACCAAGAAATTTGGCGCGAATACCGCCGTGGATGCGGCGACGATAGAGGTGGACCGCCCGATGATGATCGGCATCATCGGCCGTTCGGGCGCGGGGAAATCCACGCTGCTGAGAATGCTCAACCGGCTGACGGACCATACCTCCGGCGCGGTGCATTTCCAGGGGCGCGAGGTCACCGCATTGCGCGGTGCGGACAAGCGGGCCTGGCAGGCCGAATGCGCGATGATCTTTCAGCAGTTCAACCTGGTGCCGCGCATGGATGTGGTGTCGAACGTGCTGCACGGGACGCTGAACAAACGCTCCACCCTGGCGACGCTCTTCAACCTCTACCCGACCGCGGACATCCACCGCGCCATCGACATCCTGGACCGTCTGGGCATCGCCGAACATGCACCAAAACGGGCCGAGGCACTCTCGGGCGGCCAGCAGCAGCGTGTCGCCATCGCGCGCGCCCTGATGCAGGACCCCAAGATCATTCTCGCGGATGAGCCGATCGCCTCGCTCGACCCGATGAACGCGCAGATCGTGATGGACGCCCTGCGCCGCATTCACGAGGAAGACGGGCGCACCGTCATCGCCAACCTTCACACCCTCGACACCGCGCGTCGCTATTGCGACCGGGTGATCGGGATGCTGCACGGCCGGATCGTCTTTGACGGCACGCCGGAGCAACTCACCACCGGGGCCGCACGGGATATCTACGGTGCGGACGCCTCCTTCTCCGAAGAGGCGACCTCGACCGAAATCGGATCGCTCGACCGTGTCGCGCGCGCCGTGCAACCCGCCTGAGTTTCATCTGCCCCGCCGGAGCTGCCGCGCGGGGCTTATACCATGGGAGATACCAGATGAAAAAACTGATCGCCGCCGCACTGGCAACCACCGCCCTGATCACGCCCGCAATGGCGCAGGACATCACCGAGTTCCGCATCGGGATCCTCGGCGGTGAAAACGCCCAGGACCGGCTGACCAACCACGAGTGCCTGAAGACCTACACCGAAGAAGCGCTCGGCGTCGAAGCCAAGCTGTTTGCGCCCGCCGACTACGACGGCGTGATCCAGGGCCTGCTCGGCGGCACGATCGACATGGCCTGGCTGGGCGCCTCCGGCTATGCCAAGACCTACCTCGAAGACCCCGAAGCGGTCGAGCCGGTGCTGGTCAAGGTGAACCTCGACGGCTCCATCGGCTACTACTCCATCGGCTTCGCCCGCAAGGACGCCGGCATCGCGTCGCTGGAAGACATGCAGGGCAAGAAGTTCGGCTTCGGTGACCCGAACTCCACCTCCGGTTACCTGATCCCCTCCATCGAGATCCCGCAGCAGACCGGCGCGACCATGGAGAACGGCGACTACTTCGGCGAGGTCGTCTTTACCGGCGGTCACGAGCAGACCATCGTCGCGGTCAACAACGGCGATGTCGACGGCGGCGTAACCTGGGCCGACGGCCAGGGCGCCTGGGAAGATGGTTTCAACTCCGGCGCGCTGCGCAAGGCGGTTGACGCGGGCCTCGTCGACATGAACGACCTGGTTGAGATCTGGCGCTCCAAGGAAATCCCCGAAGGCCCGATCGTCCTGCGCAAGGCGCTGCCGCAGGAGGTCAAGACCAAGATGACCGACCTGGTCGCCGGCATGTACGAGATGGACAAGGAGTGCACCTACAACATCTCCGCCGGGGACTCCCTGGGCTTCCGTCCGGTGACCCACGACGCCTACACCTCGATCGTCGCGGCCCGCAAGTCGAAGTCCAACTGATCGTGACATGATACCGGGCGGGTCCTTCATCGGGCCCGCCCGACCTCTTTCAAAGGCCTTTCCGACATGACAGACCTCACCGGCCCGACGTCCGGCCCGGGCCAACCCGGCATCCGCGACGACTATATGGCGCTGACGCGTCGCAAACGCCTTTATTCCGGCATCCTGCTGGCCGTCTTCGTGGCCCTCATGGCTTCGGGCTTCATGCTGGCGGACGACCGCAATGCGGGCGGGTTCTGGGAGGGGCTGCACCGGATCTTCGATTTTCCCGCCTCCGTGATCGGCGAGGCGTCGGAAAAGGTGACAGAGCTGCCGGGCCATGTGGTGAAATATTTCCCCGCGCTGATCGAAACGCTGAACATCGCCGCCGTGTCGACCCTCGTGGGTGCGCTTGGCGGGGCGGTGCTGTCGATGCTCTCGACCCGGGGCATGGCGCGCTGGCCCGCGCTGATCCCGGTGTTCCGCCGGATCATGGACGTGATGCGCGCCGTGCCAGAGATCGTCATCGCCCTGGTTCTGATCTTCGTCCTTGGCGGCGGCCCGGTGCCCGCGATGATCGCGATTGCCTTCCACACCACAGGCGCGCTTGGCAAGCTCTTCTCCGAGGTGAATGAAAACGCCTCGCTCAAACCGGTGGAGGGGCTGGCCTCCGTCGGGTCGACCTGGACGCAGAAGATGGTGCTGGGGGTCGTTCCGCAGGTGGCGCCGAACTACCTCAGCTATGCGCTGCTGCGGTTCGAGATCAATATCCGCGCCTCCGCCATCCTCGGTTTCGTCGGCGCGGGCGGGATCGGGTATGAGCTCAAGAACGCCATGTCCTGGGGGCAGGGCAAATACGACGAAAGCGCCGCGATCTTCCTGATGCTCTTCGCCACCATCGTCGCCGTTGACCAGATCTCATCCTACTTCCGCGACCTGCTGACCCATGGCCGCCGTTCGGAGATGCTCGCATGACCATGACCGCCAATCCGGGCGAGATGAGCCTGAAAGATCAGGCCGACGCCCTCTTTCGCCGCAAGCGGATGATGTCCTTCGGGATGCCGCTGATCGTGCTGGCCTACCTGGTCTATGCCTTCTTCGCCTTCGACGTGCCGGGCCTCATCGCCTCGGCCAATCCGGAGAACGGCAAGACGCTGGTGCGCGACGCCTACAGCTACAAGACCCACGTGATGCGCGACAACCGCTCGGCCGAGGTCTCCATCGCGGTGGAGGGCGAACGCAAGGGCGCCTATCCCGAGGGGCAGTCCCCCGACTGGGTGACGCTTGGCGAGACGACGGTGATCACCCTGCCGCGCGGCGGCGTGGTGACCTTCGGGCCGGAGGAGGTGTCGTATGACATCCCGGGCTACGGCCTCGTCACCGCACGTCCGGGCCGTCAGGGCGCGCAGGCCAGCTTTCCGCCAGGCGACCTGCCGGACTGGATCAATGCGTCGAAGAACCGGGTGGCGATCACCACGGACGAGGGGCGGATGTCCATCACCCGCAACAAGACCGAGGTCTTCCGCTACAGCACGGGGTGGGAGCTCTTCTTCTTCACCCTCGACAGCCCCTATCACGGGCTGGGCCTGACCGAGGTGATCTCGCGCGCCTTGAACGGCGAGGCGGGGGCGATCTGGCATGACTTTTGGTACAATCCGATGTGGATGCATGCCTCCGTCGCCTGGGCGCTGTTCGAAACGGTTCTGATGGCTTTCCTCGGCACCTTCGGGGCGGCCATTGTCGCCCTGCCGCTGGCCTTCCTGGCGGCCAAGAACTTCACGCCTCTCATGGTGGTGCGCCAGGCCTTCCGCCGCCTTTTCGATTTCTTCCGGGGGGTGGATGCGCTGATCTGGACCATCGTGCTGGCGCGCGCCTTCGGTCCCGGCCCGCTGACCGGCGCGCTGGCGATCCTCGTCACCGACACCGGCAGCTTCGGCAAGATGTTCTCCGAGGCGCTGGAAAACGTCGACGGCAAACAGATCGAGGGGCTGCAGTCGACCGGGGCGAAACCGGTGCAGCGTTATCGCTTCGGGGTGATCCCGCAGGTGACGCCGGTGCTGCTGTCGCAGGTGCTCTACTTTTTCGAAAGCAACACCCGTTCGGCCACGGTCATCGGGGCGATCACCGGCGGCGGCATCGGCCTGCTGCTGACCCAGGCGATGATCACCCAGAAGGACTGGGAGGAGGTGTCCTACTACATCATCCTTGTGGTGCTCATGGTCTTCGCCATGGACTGGTTCTCCGGCTGGCTGCGGCGCAAGCTGATCGCGGCGGATGACAGCGGGCACTGATCCCTTCATCCTTCCCCAAATACTCCCGCCGGAGGCGCCATCGACCGCCTCCGGCTCCTCCGTTTCAAAAGCAGATGCCATGACCAGACTGTCCGCCACCCAGCCCGTAATTCACGACGCCTGTTCCATTACCGACAGCACCTTCGGCGCCTATGTCGAGATCGGGCAGGGCAGCCGCATCGCCTATTCCGAGTTCGGCGATTACTCCTACTGCGACCGCTTCGCCGACATCGCCAATGCGAGCATCGGCAAATTCGCCAATATCGCCAGCTACACCCGGATCGGCGCGACGGATCATCCGCTGGACACGGCGGCCTGCCATCATTTCCTCTACCGCTCCGCCGATTACTGGGAGGATGCGGAGGACGACGCCGCCTTCTTCGAACATCGCCGCGCGCGCCGGGCGCGGATCGGGCATGACACCTGGCTGGGGCACAACTGCATGATCAAGCCCGAGGTGACGGTCGGGGACGGGGCGGTCGTAGCCTCCGGCGCCATCGTCACCCGGAATGTCGCGCCCTATACGATTGTCGCGGGCACGCCCGCCAAGGTGATGCGGCGACGCCAGCCCGAGGCGATTGCAGAGCGGCTGATCGCCCTGGCGTGGTGGGACTGGGATCACGCCCGCCTGCGCGCGGCGCTGGAGGATTTCCGGGCGCTGTCGGCAGAGGCGTTTCTGGAGAGATACGGAGGGTAAGGCGCGCGTGGCGGTGCGTACGAGCACGCACCCTACATGCTGTCCCGGCCCCCGCGCCGGGACCCCGATCCCGATTGCGCCTTGCAAGTCCCGGCCTCGCGCCGGGACCCCGCCCCAATTTGCGATCTAGGTCCCGGCGCAAGGCCGGGACGGGTCCGAACATTTGGTTCTGGCTAGGTCCCGGCGCAAGGCCGGGACATGTCATAACCGGGGCGCGCTACTCCGCCGCCATCATAGGCGACATGCCGGCCCAGGCGAACCGATGCGCGGCCTCGCCCGCCAGATGGGTGATCCGGCCGCCGCATATCGTCGCCTCGATGGCCCGCGTCTCCTCGTTGACGATCACCAGATCGGCGCGGCGGCCCGGGGTCAGGTGGCCGCGGTCGGGCAGGCGCAGGATGCGCGCGGGCGTTTCGGAGATCATCGCCCAGGCCTGCGGCAGCGGCATGATGCCCAGATCGGCCAGGCGGAAGGCGGCGAGGTGCAAAGCGGGGTAGTAATAGTCCGACACCAGCGCGTCGCACAGGCCCATGCGGATCAGATCCTCGGCGGCGATATTGCCGGACTGCGACCCGCCGCGCACCATGTTGGGCGCGCCCATCAGGACCGGATCGCCCACGGCGCGGGACAGGGCGGCGGCGGAGCGTGAGGTTGGGAATTCGCAGATCTTGGCGCCGATCATCGAATAGGTCTCGCGCGTCTCGCCATCGGGGTCGTCGTGCGAGCCGTAGATCACGCCTAGTTCGTCAAAGCGATCCGCCAGGCGGCAGAGGTAGCGCGGCACCTGGGTCTTCTGCTCATGCGCCTTGCGGATCACGGCCAGATGCTCGTGCACGCTGCGCCCGGCGGATTTGGCCCAGCCCAGCATCTCGTCCGGGCGATGCGCCGCCATGTAGTCGGCCTGGTCGAGGTGGTTGTTGAAGACGACATAGTCGATGCCATAGCGCGCCACGGCCTCCAGCAGCCGGTCGGCGGTGTCCACCGTATGCGTCTCGCAGCGGATTTGCAGGCGCAGGTCGGTCAGGGCCTGGGGGCGGTAGTCCTCCAGCGCGCGCATCATGGCGAGGGCGTAATCGGGGCCGCGTTTGCCGCCCTCCCAGCTCCAGCTCTGGGCGAGCCAGGCGGTGGTGATGCCGTTGGCCGCGGCCTCGCGATCCGTGGCACGCAGGCCGACCTCGGGCGGGAAGGGGGCCGAGGGGCGCGGCGCGGTGTGGCGTTCAAAGGCATCGCCGTGCAGGTCGATAATCCCGGGCAGGATCAGATAGCCGCCGAGGTCGACCTCGGGCAGGGGGCCGCGGGTGATCCGCCCGTCGGCAATCGCCAGGGAACGGGACTGCATCTCGCCGTCCCTAAGGATCGTCGCGCCGGTGAAGCGCAGGGCTGGAAGGGCGGTCGGCATGGTCTGCGTCCGGGGGTCTGGCGTGATTGTCTGCTCGTATCGGCTGCGGGGATCATAGCCTGGATTTGTATCGTTGGTGTGACGTGACAGGGCGTCGCCGACGCCGGGTGCGTCAGGCCATTTCCTCATGATCGAGGGTGAGTGTGACGCGGTCGGCCGGATACCAGGTGTTGCCGAATTCCACGGGCGCGCCGTCCGGGTCGACACTCAACGACCGTGTGTAGAGCAGCGGATCGGATTCGCGGCAGCGCAGGTGCAGCGCATGCGAGGGCGTGGCTCGGGTCGCGGTGATCCGGGTCGAGGTGCGGGTGTAGTCCGGCACGCCACAGGTCGCGAGGGCCCGGGTGACGGAGTTCGTCTGTTCCAGCGCGGCGGCGATGCCGGGCAGACGGTCCACCGGAAAGATCGAGCGGAAGTAGGCCATGGGGGTTTCGTCGGCGAAGGAGAGCCCCTCGATCACATGGATCATCGCGCCAGGCGGCAGGGCGAGGGCAGTGGTTTCCTCCGCATCGCCAGCGCGGGTTTCGCGGGTCAGGATACGGCGGGCGGGCAGGCGGCCGGCGGCCTGGATGTTCTTGTGGAACCGGACCCGGCGGCCAAGCGGATAGTCGGTCGGCGCCTGGGTCACAAAGACCCCCGCGCCGCGCCGCGACAGGACCATCCCCTGATCCGACAGATCCTTCAGCGCATGGCGCACGGTATGGCGGTTGACCGCGAAACGGGCCGCCAATTGTGCCTCGGTCGGCAGTTTGTCCCCGGGCTGATAGCGCCCGGCGGCAATGTCGTCGGAAAGGCTGGAGGAGATGTGCTGCCAGAGCGGCGTGCGTTTGCCTGTCATGAAAGTTTCACCATCCGGGGCTTGTGTGTCTGGGTCCTGACGCGGTAGTGTTTGTCTAGTTGTATAGTTATATAGACAACATCGCAAGGTGTCGCATGAAAGATCTCTCAGAAACTTCACAGGCCGACCGCAGGGGCTGGATGAGCCTGATGGCCAAGGCCCCGGCGGAGGCGCTGCTGACGGCCTTCGATGCGGTGGATCTGGCGCAGGAGTTCACCTGGCTGCGCGCGCCGGAGACCGGCGGTGTCATGCTGCGCGGACGGGCCGGGGCGACCGGCGCGGCTTTCAACCTGGGCGAGATGACGGTGACACGCTGTGCGCTGAAGCTGGCGGATGGCCGGGTTGGCCACGCGGTGGTGCAGGGGCGCGACCGGCGCAAGGCCGAGGTGGCCGCGCTTTGCGATGCGCTGATGCAGGGGGCGGAGGCCGGGGCGGTGCGCGCCCAGGTGCTCGACCCGCTGGAGGCGGCGGCAGGCGAAAAGGCCCGGGCGCGGGCGGCCAAGGCCGCGGCGACCAAGGTGGATTTCTTCACGATGGTGCGGGGAGAGGGATGATGCAGACAGAGATGCTGGAGGGCGGTTTCGCGGATGCGCCGGTCGGATCGGCCCATGCCTTCCGCGCCGCGATGCAGGCGATGGCCCGCCCCGGTCGGATCGAGGCGATCTCGGGCGGGACCGGCCCCGCGCCCCTGTCGGAGGCGGCGGCGGCCCTGCTGCTGACACTCTGCGATCCCGAAACGCCAGTGCATCTGGCGGGCGCGCATGACCGGGACGATATCCGCGGCTGGATCACCTTTCACACCGGCGCACCGCTGGTCGGGGCTGGTCAGGCGGTCTTTGCCTTGGGGACATGGGAGGCGCTTTCGCCGCTCGATGACTTCGCCATCGGCACGCCGGAATACCCCGACCGCTCCGCCACTCTGATCGTGGAGATGGCAGAGCTGACGCCCTGCGGTGCGACCCTGCGCGGCCCTGGCATCCGCGAGACCTCCGCGCTGTCGCTACCCGAGCAGATGGCCTTTGCCCGCAATGCGGCGCTCTTCCCGCTCGGGCTGGATTTCTTCTTCACTTACGGGCGGTCGCTGGCCGCGCTGCCCCGAACGACAAAGGTGTCCTGATGTATGTGGCGGTGAAAGGTGGCGAACGGGCCATCGACAATGCGCATCAATGGCTGGCCGAGGAACGGCGCGGCGATCTTTCGGTGGCGGAACTGTCGGTGCCGCAGATCCGGGAACAGCTTTCCCTGGCCGTGAACCGGGTGATGGCGGAGGGGTCGCTCTACGATCCCGACCTGGCCGCGCTGGCGATCAAGCAGGCGCGGGGCGATCTGATCGAGGCGATCTTCCTGATCCGCGCCTATCGCACGACCCTGCCGCGCTTCGGCTATTCGGAACCGGTGGACACGGGCGCCATGGCCTGCGACCGGCGGATTTCCGCGACCTTCAAGGACGCGCCGGGGGGGCAGGTGCTGGGCCCGACCTTCGACTATACGCACCGCCTTTTGGATTTCGCCCTGGCGGCCGAGGGGCTGGAACCCGCCGCGGCGGCAGAGGCCGAACCGCAGGCGGCAGAGGTGCCGCATGTGACGGAGTTTCTGAACCGCGAGGGGCTGATCCAGGAGGAACATGCGCCCGCGGAGGACACGCCACGCGACCTGACGCGCGAGCCGCTGGAACTGCCTGCGGGCCGTCCTTTGCGGCTGCAGGCGCTGACCCGTGGGGACGAGGGGTTCGTTCTGGGCATGGCCTATTCGACGCAGCGCGGTTACGGGCGCAACCATCCCTTTGTGGGCGAGCTGCGGATCGGGACCGTGGCGGTCGAGATGGAGGTGTTGGAACTGGGCTTCTCCGTCGAGATCGGCGAGGTGGTGCTGACGGAATGCGAGACTGTGAACCAGTTCGTCGGCTCGAAAAGCGAGCCGCCGCAGTTCACGCGGGGCTACGGTCTGGTCTTTGGTCAGACGGAGCGGAAGGCGATTTCCATGGCGCTGGTAGACCGCGCGCTGAGGTGGGAAGAGCTGGGCGAGGACAACGTCGGCGTGCCCGCGCAGGACGAGGAATTCGTGCTCTATCACTCGGACAACATCCAGGCGACGGGCTTTCTGGAGCATATCAAGCTGCCGCATTACGTGGACTTCCAGTCGGAGCTGGAGCTGATCCGGAAGCTGCGGCGCGAGGCGATGGAAGGTGAGCGGCGGGAGGCGGCGGAATGAGGGTGGCGGCTACCCTCACCCCCTCCCTGGCCCTCCCCCTGGTAGGGGGAGGGGAATACCGCCGTGTGGTTAGGGAGTCCTTAACCACGGTTGGGGTTAGCTGGTCTCGTGCCGCCGGGCTATTCCCTCCCCCCGGCGGGGGGAGGGTCAGGGAGGGGGGCAACACCATAGGGGGGGTCATGTCCGGCTTCAGGTCCGCCCGGCAGAAGCAGTTCGCCAAAGCCCTCCGGTCGACCATGACCGAAGAGGAAAAAATCCTCTGGTATCACCTCCGTGCGCATCGCTTCATGGGCTTGTCCGTCAGGCGTCAGGCCCCGGTCGGACCCTATATCGTCGATTTCCTGATCCCGTCCCGCCGCCTCATCCTCGAGGCCGACGGCGCCCACCACACCACCACCCGCGACGCCACCCGCGACGCACATCTCGCGGCCCTCGGCTATCGCACCCTGCGCCTTTCCAACCACGACATTCGCACCAACCTGCCGGGCGTGCTCGCCCGGGTCGCCGAGGAGGCGCAGCGATGACGCCCCTACGCCACGCCGTCAGGTCCGCGCGCGCCTACTTCTTGCGGCGATTGCGCCAGACCGCGACCACGATCAGCACGACGATCGCGATCACGAAGAAAAACAACGGGTTGTCCATATCTGCCCTCTCAGCCTCCGGGATTTGAGCCTACCATGACACAGCATTACAACTTCGCCTATCTCGACGAACAGACCAAGCGGATGATCCGCCGGGCGATCCTCAAGGGGCTGGCGATCCCCGGCTATCAGGTGCCCTTCGCCAGCCGGGAGATGCCGATGCCCTATGGCTGGGGCACGGGCGGGGTCCAGGTCAGCGCGGCGACGCTGACGCCCGAGGACACCTTCAAGGTGATCGACCAGGGGGCGGATGACACGACCAACGCGGTCTCCATCCGCAAGTTCTTTGAAAAGACCGCCGGGGTCGCGACGACGGAAAAGACCGCCGAGGCCACGGTGATCCAGACCCGCCACCGCATCCCCGAAGAGGCGCTGAGCGAGGATCAGATCCTCGTCTACCAGGTGCCGATCCCGGAGCCTCTGCGCTTCCTTGAACCCTCCGAGGTCGAGACCCGCAAGATGCATGCTCTGGAAGAATACGGGCTGATGCACGTCAAGCTCTACGAAGACATCTCGCGCCACGGCCATATCGCCACCTCCTACGCCTATCCGGTGAAGGTGGAGGGGCGCTACGTCATGGACCCGTCCCCGATCCCCAAGTTCGACAATCCCAAGATGGAGATGGCGGGGATCCAGCTGTTCGGTGCAGGGCGGGAACAGCGGATCTATGCGCTGCCGCCCTATACCAAGGTCGTCAGTCTGGATTTCGAGGATCACCCCTTCGATCCCTCCAAGGCCGATCACCCCTGCGATATGTGCGGGGCGGAGGACAGCTATCTCGACGAGGTGATCATCGATGATCAGGGCGGGCGGATGTTCGTCTGTTCCGACACCGACTATTGCGCCACCCGCCAGGCGGCCGGGCATCGTGGGCGTCTCGCGGCGGAGGCGGCGGAATGATGCATGATACAGCGACCGATACCCCCGTTTCCGGCAAGGAGAGCCCGATGACCCCGCTTCTGTCCGTCCGCGATGTGGCGAAGTTCTATGGTGGCCGGATCGGCTGCACCGATGTCAGCTTTGACCTCTGGCCCGGTGAGGTCATGGGCATCGTCGGCGAAAGCGGGTCGGGGAAGACCACGCTGCTGAACTGTCTGGCCGGGCAGTTGGCGCCGGACCGGGGCGAGGTGCTGTTCGACACCCGCGCCGAGGGGATGCGCGACACGGTCACCATGTCCGAGCCCGAGCGACGGATGCTGCGGCGGACCGACTGGGCCTTCGTGCATCAGCATGCGCATGAAGGGCTGCGGATGAATGTCTCCGCCGGGGGCAACGTGGGCGAGCGGCTGATGGCCGTGGGCGCGCGCAACTATGGCGACATCCGCGACACGGCGCTGGACTGGCTGGGCCGGGTGGAGATTTCCGGCGACCGGATCGACGACCGGCCTTCCGCCTTTTCCGGCGGGATGCGGCAGCGGCTGCAGATCGCGCGGAACCTGGTGACCGGGCCTCGGCTGGTCTTCATGGACGAGCCTACGGGCGGGCTCGATGTCTCCGTCCAGGCGCGGCTGCTGGATCTGTTGCGCGGGCTGGTGCGGGAGATGGGGCTGTCGGCGGTGATCGTGACGCATGATTTGGCTGTGGTGCGGCTATTGGCCGACCGGCTGATGGTCATGAAGGGCGGGCATGTGGTCGAGGCCGGGCTGACCGACCAGGTTCTGGACGACCCGCAGCATGGCTATACGCAGCTGCTTGTGTCGAGCGTGTTGCGGGTATGAGGGTAGTGGCTACGGATACAGCAGCGCAAGCCGTCGATGTCTCGGCTCTGCCGGATGGAAACACGGGGCTCTGCCCCGCGCCTGCGGCGCCCCTCGAAGTATTTTTGACCAGAAGAAGGACCGCGTCGTGATCCGCATCGAAAACCTGTCCAAAACTTTCACCCTGCACAATCAGGGCAGCGCAGTGATCCCGGTGATGACCGGGGCAAACCTGAGCGTCGACAAGGGCGAATGCGTCGCCCTGACCGGCGTCTCGGGCGCGGGGAAATCCACGCTGATGCGGATGATCTACGGCAATTACCTGGCCGCCTCGGGTCATATCTGGGTTGGCGAGACGGATGTCGCCGCCGCCAACCCGCGCGAAATCCTGGAGTTGCGGCGCCACACGCTTGGCTATGTCAGCCAGTTCCTCCGGGTCGTGCCGCGCGTCCCGACGCTGGAGGTGGTGGCGGAACCGCTCCTTTCTGTCGGCACCCCGAGGGCAGAGGCCATCGCGCGGGCCGAGGAGCTGCTGGCGCGGCTGAACATTCCGCAGCGGCTCTGGTCGCTCAGCCCGACGACCTTTTCGGGCGGGGAACAGCAGCGGGTGAATATCGCGCGCGGCTTTGCCCATGTCTATCCGGCGATGCTGCTGGACGAACCGACCGCCAGCCTGGATGCGGTGAACCGGGAAACCGTGCTCTGCCTGGTCGAGGAGGCAAAGGCGCGGGGCGCGGCCATCGTCGGGATTTTCCATGACGAGGCGGCGCGCGACCGGGTCTGCGACCGCGTGGTGGACGTGACGGGCTTTGCCCCGGCGCAGGCGGCATGAGCGGGCGGCTGATCGGCGTTGTCGGCCCTTCGGGCGTCGGCAAGGACACGGTCATGGGGGCTGTGGCACGGGCCTGGCCGGGGCTGCATCTGGTGCGGCGGGTCATCACCCGGCCCGAGGATGCGGGGGGCGAGGCGTTCGACGGCGTGACGGAGGACCAGTTCCGCCGCCGTGTCGACGCCGGCGACTTTGCCCTGCACTGGCAGGCGCATGGTCTGCACTATGGTATCCCCCGACAGGTCGAGGCGGTGCTGGCCGAGGGGCGGGTGGCCATGGTCAACCTCTCGCGGTCGGTGCTGGGCGAGGCGCAGGACCGGTTTCCGGGCTTTGCTGTCCTGTCGCTGACCGCCGCGCCTGCCGTGCTGGCCGCGCGACTGGAAGGCCGGGGGCGCGAGCATGGCGCGGAGATCGAGCGGCGTCTTGCCCGGGCAGAGAACGCATTGCCCCCAGGGCTGGACCGGGTGGTGACAATCGACAACAGTGGGGCGCTTGAGGAGACGGTGGCCGCGGTGCTGGCCGCCTTCCGGGCGCGCGAAGAGGTGACGGAATGAAGGATATGATGGAATCGGGCGAAACCGTCCTGACCAATGCGCGGCTGGTTCTGGCGGATGACGTGATCGAGGGGCACCTGGTTTTTCGCGACGGTCTGATCGCCGAGATCGGGCAGGGGCCTGCCAAGGGGATCGACTGCGGCGGCGACTGGATCGCCCCGGGGCTGGTGGAGCTGCATACCGACAACCTGGAACGACACATGCAGCCGCGTCCCCGGGTCAACTGGCCGCATCACGCGGCGATTGTCGCCCATGACCGGGAGTTGGCGGGCTGCGGGATCACCACGGTGTTTGACGCGATCCGGGTCGGCTCCATCGTCTCGGACACGAACAAGCGGTACGGCAAATATGCCCGCGCCATGGCGGACGAGATCCTGTCGATGCGCGCCAAGGGGGCTCTGCGGATCAGCCACCACCTGCACCTGCGGGCCGAAACCTGTTCCGAAACCCTGCTGGAGGAACTGGCGGAGTTCGGCGCGGCGGACCGGGTCGGGATCGTCTCGCTGATGGATCACACGCCGGGGCAGCGACAGTTCCGCGACATCTCCAAGTTCGAGGATTACGTCTGCGGCAAGCACGGGCTCTCGAAAGAGGGGTTCGGCGAGTACTGCAACTTCCTCACCGGGCTGCACGACCGCCTAGGCGCGGCGCATGAGGCCGGCGCGGTGGAGGCCGCCCGGCGTTATGGCGCGGTGCTGGCCAGCCATGACGACACCACCGCCGAACAGGTCGCGACCTCGGCCGGCCACGGGATCGGCGTGGCGGAGTTCCCCACGACGGTGGAGGCCGCCCGCGCCTGCCATGCCCATAACATCAAGGTCATCATGGGCGCGCCCAACCTGATCCGCGGCGGCTCGCATTCCGGCAATGTCGCGGCGGCGGAGCTGGCGGATCTGGGCCTTCTGGACATCCTGTCGTCGGATTACGTCCCCTCCGCGCTGCTTTTCGCGGCGGTGCAACTGGGCGAGATCTGGGGCGACATGGCGCGCGGGATCGCCACCGTCACCTCCGGCCCGGCACGGGCGGCGGGGCTTCGGGATCGTGGCGTACTGGAGCCTGGACACCGCGCCGATGTCATCCGCTTCGGCATGGTGGCCGAGGTGCCGACCCTGCACGGCGTCTGGGTCCAGGGCGCGCGAGTGGCGTGAGGGGGGGCGAGCGGTCATTCACTGACCGCGTCGCCATTCCGCATCACACCGTCATCCCCACCTCACATGGTCATGCCCGGGCTCGACCCGGGGATCTCTGGCCTCTCGGACTCGCTTTGCCATGAGATCCTCGGATCGAGCCTGAGGATGACGGAGCGGGGTCGCAACCGGCCCGTTGACCCTGACCGCCCTGCACCTGCCGGTCCGGCGGCATCAGATGCCGAAACCTGACCGGAAAAAAGCTTGCCATTCGGCTATCCCTCTGTAGTTTTTCACTATCAACCGACCGGACAACTGGTCGGACCACGGGAGGAAATTATGAAAAAGTACCTGCAAGGTGCGGCGGTTGCCGCGCTCTCCATCGCCATTGCCGCACCGGTCTCCGCGCTGGAATGGAATGTCTCCGTCTGGGGCAAGCGCCGGGCGTTCACCGAACATGTGGAGAAACTGGCCGAACTCGTCTCGGAAAAGACGGGCGGCGATTTCACCATGAACATCTCCTACGGCGGCCTGTCGAAGAACACCGAGAACCTCGACGGCATCTCCATCGGCGCGTTTGAGATGGCACAGTTCTGCGCAGGTTATCACGAGGACAAGAACCCCTCGATCACCGTGCTGGAACTGCCGTTCCTGGGCGTGCGCAACCTGGAGGAGGAAGTGGCGCTGAGCCACGAGCTCTACAAGCATCCTGCGGTCCAGGAAGATCTGGCGCGCTGGAATGCCAAGCTGCTGATGACCTCGCCGATGCCGCAGTACAATATCGTCGGCACCGGCGAGCCGCGCAACGATCTGGCCAGCTTCGAAGGGATGCGCGTGCGTGCCACCGGCGGTCTGGGCGAGGCCTTCAAGGCTGTTGGCGCCGTGCCGACCTCCGTGACCGCGACCGAGGCCTATAACGCCATGGAATCCAACGTGGTCGACACGGTGGCCTTCGCGCAGCACGCGCACCTCAGCTACCGCACGATCGACGAGGCCGACTGGTGGACTGCCAACCTCAACCCCGGCACGGTGAACTGCCCGGTGGTGGTGAACACCGACGCCTACAACGCGCTGAGCCCCGAGCATAAGGAGGCGCTCGACAGTTCCATCGACGAGTCGATCGAACATTACCTGGCGAACTACCAGGGCGTTCTGGACAAATGGGACCAGATCCTGGCCGAAAAAAACGTGACCAAGGTCGAATATTCCGACGAGGAACTGGCCAAGTTCCGCGCGGCGACCAAGGGTATCGCCGACAAGTGGATCGAAGAGAAAACCGCGCAGGGCCTTCCGGCGCAGGAACTCTATGACCTGGTGCAAGCCAAGCTGAACGAACTGCACGGGATGTGATGCCCTCCAGGGGATGATCCTTGGGGCCCCGATCCAAACGGGGCCCCTTTTTCTCTTTTATGACAGGGGGCTGGCATGGCAGGCTCTTCCGCGGTGCTCGAGGATGGCAGTGTCCTCAGCCGGATCGAACGCAGGCTCTATCGGGTCGAGGGCGCCTTTGCGCTGATCTCCGGCGCGGCGGTGCTGGGGCTGATGGTCCTGGCGGTCGTTTCGGTCGGCGGACGCAACATGTTCAACACACCCCTGCCGGGCTATGTCGACTGGATCCAGATGGCCATGCCGCTGATCGCCTTTATGGGGATCTCCTATGCGCAGCGGGACGGGGTGCATATCCGCATGGACATCCTGATCGGACGGCTGCGCGGACGGCCACTGTGGATCGCGGAATTCCTGACCTGCCTTGCGACGCTGGTGCTGATCGGCCTGCTCATCTGGGGCAGCTGGGCGCATTTCCAGCGCAGCTTCGACTGGGGATCGCAGAACTGGAGCCGGGACAGCACGATCGACATCGGTCTGCCGATCTGGCCGGCCAAGATATTGGTGCCCGTAGCCTTTTCCGTGATGGGGCTGCGGTTGCTGCTGCAGCTCTGGGGCTATGCCAAAGGCATCGTGCAGGGGGGTGAGCCCGCGGGCGTGCCCCTGATGAAATCAGCCGCAGAGCTTGCGGCGGAAGAAGCCGAGCATGTCTCGGCCCTCGACAGGTAGGGGCGCGCCATGACCAGTACGGATATCGGGCTCTGGGTCACGGGCGGTTTGCTCGTCATGGTCATTCTGGGGATGCGCGTGGCCTTTGCCGCGGGCACGGCCGGTCTGGTCGGGCTGATCTGGATCTTCTGGGACAAGAAGCAATATGCGATGGACCAGTTCGGATGGGCCCTGGGCGTGGCGGTGAAGACCGCAGGCCAGGTGCCCCATTCCAAGATCGCCAGCCAGGAGCTTTCGCTGATCCCGGTCTTCATCCTGATCGGCTACATGGCCTATTACGCAGGGCTGACCAACGCGCTCTTCGATGCGGCCAAGAAATGGCTGGGCTGGCTGCCGGGCGGCATGGCGATCTCCACCGTTTTTGCGACGGCGGGGTTCGCGGCGGTCTCGGGCGCCTCTGTCGCCACGTCGGCCGTCTTCGCGCGGATCGCCATCCCGGAGATGCTGAAGGTCGGCTATGACAAACGCTTTGCCGCCGGCGTGGTGGCGGCGGCGGGGACTCTGGCCTCGCTCATCCCGCCCTCGGCGATCCTGGTGATCTATGCGATCATCGTCGAACAGGACGTGGGCAAGCTGCTGCTGGCGGGCTTTGTGCCGGGGGTCTTCTCCGCCTTCGTCTATGGCTCTCTCATCGTGGGGCTGGCGGTGACCATTCCCAACTTCGGCCCGCCGGTCGGAGGCTTTTCCTGGGGCGACCGGATCAAGTCGCTGTTGCCGGCCCTGCCGATCTTTGGCGTGGTCTTCATCATCATCTCCTTCATCTACAACCCCTTCGGCGGCGATCCCCTGGGCACCCCGACCGAAGGCGGCGCGCTTGGCGCGGCGCTGATCTTTGTCATGGCGCTGCTCAAGGGCATGAAATGGCACGAGTTGAAGGATGCGCTGCTGGAGACGGCAAAGCTGGCCACGATGATCTTCACCATCATCTGGGGCGTGCTGATCTACGTCCGCTTCCTCGGCTTCGCCAACCTGCCGCGCGCCTTTTCCGACTGGATCAGTGGGCTGGATCAGTCGCCGATGATGACGCTGGTCATGATCCTTCTGGCCTATGCGATCCTTGGCATGTTCATGGATGCGATCGGGATGCTGCTGCTGACCCTGCCGGTGGTCTATCCGGCGGTCATGGCGCTGAACGGGGGCGAGTTCGTCTCGGCCGCCGACAGCACCTTCGGCATGTCCGGGCCCATGTGCGCGATCTGGTTCGGCATTCTTGTGGTCAAGATGGCGGAGTTCTGTCTGATCACGCCGCCCATAGGCCTGAACTGCTTCGTGGTTGCGGGCGTGCGGCCCGAGGTCTCCGTCCAGGATGTCTTCCGTGGCGTCGCGCCCTTCTTCATCGCCGATGCGCTGACCATCGCAGGGCTGGTGGCCTTTCCGGGCATCGTACTCTGGCTGCCATCGCTGGCCTAGCGGGACCGTCGGACCGGGGGCTCTCTGCCCCCGGAGCCCCGAAGGTATTTCCGACCAGAAGAAGCCGCGCGGGCTTTCTTTTTGCTGAAAATATCCGGCCTTATGTATCAAACGCACCAGCCGGTGCGCGCTCAGCCGGAGGGTTGAGCGATGATTAAGGCCTTACGTTACCTCACGGTCGTAGTTGTATTCATCTGCGCCCCAAGTCTTCACTCGACCAGTCCGGTTTATGGGTTCCAACCCGAACCCCATGCGCCTTTTGACGTCAAGCTGATCAACATATTCAATCCATCCAAAGACTTTGGGGAGGTTGTCGAGAAAGGTGTCTCTGTTCTCTGCGGAGAGATGGAAGCCGCCAGCATGCGCCAAGTTTGCCCGCCCGAGCGAGATGCCGCTATCACCAAAGTGGCCAATGCTGTTGTTAAGGAAAATTCTCTTGCCTGGCGTGAGGCGAACATAGGCTTCCTGTTGCGGCCAGCCACCAAAGGAAATGTCTTTCCCGCCCGTAGTCCCAATGAAAAATTTTGTGATGGTTGCGGGGTGGTCACCAATATTTTCGACCTCGACAGACACCTCAATGTGTGTCCATCGGCTATCTTCGCCTTCGAGGATTTGTTTCAAGGGATATACGGACTCGTCAACGTAGGGGCCTCCCAGATGGAATACCAATTGCGGCTTGAAGCCCAATTTGAACTGGTTCGCCGCAACTTCATTGGCCACCTGTGCAGCGGCAACAGCGTCGCGGGACGCTTTAATCTGATCGCCCCCGATGCGGGCGGTTTCTCTGGCCATTTCCCGCGTGGCCTTAAGGGTCTGCCTGCTGGCCTTGAGAGTTTCCCAAAGCAGATAAACAGCAGCCAGGGAGAGCAAAGCCATTCCCCACTGAGCGAGCGTGTCATTGGGGGTGATAAAGGTAGTGACGATCCAGTCCCATGGTTCTACCCATGGGTGGCTTTGGGGTTCTTCTGGGCTTTGGGTTACGGCCTCTCTTGCCTTATCCGCTCTGTAGGCGCTCCAGAGGACTAGATTTAGAACAATTCCGCCGCCGACTGTTAATCCAAGCGCAAATGCTCCGTTCCGATAGCCGTCAGACATTGCAATAAAAACCCCGCCGTAAATTTTCCACGGCTAACCTTATTGCGCAAATTCCGCTCGTTGTCTTCGATTCCTATTTCGGCCAGGCGCTCGGCCAATCCCGCGTAGGTCACACCTTTACGAGCCATTTCGGCCCGTAGCAGCCCCTTTGCCTTCTCTTCCCAGTCTGTTCTTTCCGGCATTCTCACCGCCTATGGTGCTAGTGTCATCATTTTTGATGCTATAGCACTTGAAACGGTTATGCAACGTCACCACATCTGATGCACAAGCACTGGATATGATGACAATGGCTCAACACTTTCTCCTCTCCGCAGCATCCCGCACCCTTTCCCTGCGTTCTATCTACAAGGCAGGCGAAGCAGCGGCATACGAAACCTTCTGCAAGATGCGCTGGCCCGAGACTGATGGCGAGGCGGTTTGCCCGCGTTGCGGCCATGACGAAACCTACTCGATCACCACCCGTCGCAAGTTCAAGTGCAAGGGCTGTGCGCACCAGTTTTCCGTGACCTCCGGCACGATCTTTGCTTCCCGCAAGATGGACTTTGTGGACCTGCTGGCAGCGATTTGCATCATCGTGAACGCGTCCAAGGGTGTTTCCATGGTGCAGCTTTCCCGCGATCTGGATTGCCAGTGCAAAACCGCCTTCGTGCTGGCGCACAAGCTGCGCGAGGCGATGGCCCTTGAGGTCCAGACCGGCGAAGTGCTGAACGGCCATGTTGAGGTTGATGGCGCATACTTCGGCGGTCACGTCCGCCCCGAGAACCGCAAGGAAGACCGGAAAGACCGTCGCCTGAAAGAGAACCAGACCGGTAAGCGCCGCGTTGTCGTGGTCCTGCGTGAGCGCGATGGCCGCACCCTGCCATTTGTCGCCAAACAGGAAGCGGAAGGCGTGGAACTGGCGAAAGAGAACGTCAGCCGCACCGCCACCCTGTCCGCCGACGAAGCATCCCATTGGGACTTGCTCCACGCTGGCTGGTCCGTGGATCGCGTGAACCACTCGCAGATGTACAGCGACCACGGCAAGCACACCAACATGGCGGAAAGCTACTTCTCCCGCCTGCGCCGCATGGTTGTCGGGCAACATCACCACGTTTCGCCGCAATACCTCTATCAGTACGCGAACCACGCTGCATGGCTGGAAGACAACCGCCGCACGGACAACGGGACGCTGGCGCACATCATGGTGTCAAACGCGATGGACGCGCCTGTCAGCCGGAACTGGAAGGGGTATTGGCAGCGGGCGGCGTGACACAAATTGTGGTATTGTCTTAGGTGACACACTAGCGCTAGCCGAATCAGCCACCACAAAGTAAGATGGGCCGCAGGTGGTGAGACCTACGACCCGGAGGCCGGATCGGCCCTTGCTTACACAATCAGAATCTCACCAATGGCGCTTGCTGTCAACGGCAATGCCAAGCCGGTCTGAGCCTCTTAAGCAAGAGGTATGCCATGGCTATGTCCCTTGGTATCAGCAGTCTTGGCTTGAACTCTCACACACCGGCACCAGCCGTTGATGAGAAGGACAAGCCCAAGAAGCCGAAGAAGGAAAAGGACAAGTAACCCTTGTCTGGCTGGCCCTACGGGGCCAGCCTCCACACCGGCCCATCCCGATCAACCCATCCCATCTCTTTCAGCTTGGCCAACGTGACGCTGGTCCGCTTGTACGCGGTCTTGGGCGTCAACTCGGGACGAACTTGCGCAACACGCACCGACAGATCACGCAGCGACATAGGGGAAGCTCTGAGCGCGTCTATGATGACCTGCCGCGCCTGACCCCGCCTTGCCACGTCAGACCGCTTAGCAGGCAGCACACGGGGCATATCCACCCCACGCAGGGCTAACAGCGCCTCCACGTGGTCTAGCCCCTCACCACCCTCTCGAATGATCTGCTTTCGGAGCGCCAGCAGCGCGTTGTTTATCGTCTTGTCCTGCATGGGACAAAGGTGATTCACACCGGAATCTCAATCAAGTAGACTGTTGGTGCGCTTGATACATAAGGCCGAAAATATCCCGGGGTAGCGACAAAGCCTGCTTTGTCGCAGGGGCAGCGCACCTCAGTCCCGGCGTTCCATGAGGCGGAAACGCTCGGTCCGGTCGACCTCCTCATAGCCCACCTCGATAAAGGTCCGGAGTTCGGGGAACAGTGCCAGAAACTCGGCAGAGCTTTCGGGGCGGCCGGTGGCCCAGGGCGTGGCGTCGTGGTCCTGCACGACGATGTGTTTCGGCGGATCGGCGGCGAGGCGGCGCATCAGGTCGTCGGTATAGCGCCCGTCGTGGAAATCGACGACGAAGGGCCAGGCGTAGGGGTAGCGGTAGCGCGGCGGCTCTTGCGCCAGCAGGTAGAGCATCGTCTCGTAGCCCCAGAGAAACAGGCTGTCGCCGGCCTGGCGATGCGTGGCGAGGCGGGCGGCAAACTCCTGCGTCGCGACGACGTCGAAATCGGGCGGCATGGGCTGGAAATCGTGGATCGCCAGCCGGGGCGCGTCGTTCAGCAACAGGTTCAGGGTGCGCGCCGTCCGCGGCCAGAGCGGGGTTGAGACGAAGCACCAGGTCAGTGCGCCCAGGATGATCAGGCGCGCCAGGGTCGGACGCCCGGTGCGGCGGGTGAGGGCGGTCAGCAGGGCGGCGATGAAGAGGCCCCAGAGGATGGCATAGACCGGGATCAGCGGCATGAAGTGATAGGCAAACCCCTTGCCCTGGACATAGCCGGAGAGGAATCCGGTCAGCCCCCAGATCAGCGTGATGGCGACAAACAGGCTCTCGCCCCGCATCAGCGCCGCCAGCCAGGGCAGCAGCCCCGCGACGGTGATCCAGGCCATGACCGGGGAGGGGGTCAGGATCACCATGATCTGGGTGAGGATATCGGCGCGCTGGGGCCCGTAGGCGATATAGCCGCGGATGTAGTTCTGGATCGACAGGAAGGGGCCGAGCGCGCCTGCGGACCAGAGCGCGATCACGATGGCCCCCAGCACCAGTGCCCCGCCCAGGACATAGGCCCCGAGGTCCGACAGGCGGAAGCGTAGCTCCGACCCGCCCGCCACCAGCGGCACGAAGACCAGCAGGCCCGCAGCGGCAACGGTATATTTGAACCCGACCCCGACGCCAAGCGCGGCGCCCGCCGCCAGCATCCAGAGAAAACGGCGTGTGCCCTCGGTGCGCCATCCCGCCATGAGGCAGAGCAGCGAAGGGATCACGGTCATGCCCGCCCAGCCATCGGTCTGGGCATGTTCCCAATGGGTCAGCGCATAGTAGATGAGGGCAAAGCCGATGCCGGTGAACCCCGCCTCGGCCGGGCTGCGGTTCAGCCGCTGCATCACCCGTACGAGGCCCAGGACCGAGGCCAGGACGACGATCAGATCGGCGAGCCGGATCGCCTGCATGTTCAGGCCAAAGGCCATCTGGGACAGGCGGTGCATCAGCGTCGTCAGGGGCGGCTTGATATTGTAGACCTCGGAATAGGTCGTCAGCCCCTCGCCCCAGGCATAGGCGATGGTGGCATGGATGCCCTGATCGCGGCCGAAGGGCTCGAAAATCGTGTGCCAGCCCAGAAGGCCCACGGCCAGCGCGGCGGCAAGATAGGCGATCGGCCAGCTGTCGCGCGGCGCGGTCTCTGTCATGGGGGTCCCGGTTCCGTCGTCTTTTGCGCAATCTGCAACAATCACCCGCGCGACGCCATAAAATTACCATTTTGAACGGAAACAATCGGGAAAAGGTCGGTGATCGCATGCCCTTGGGACGGCGGCGTCGGTCGGATAAAGAGGTAGATCGAGATGAACGTTTCCCCCCAGCTGCAACAGGCGCTGCGCGACCGTGCGATGCGGCGTGGGCCGGTGCGGACCGTGTCGATCGTCGTGCCCTTCCTGAACGAAGCCGACACGCTGGAGGAGCTGCACCGCCGGATCAGCGACGTGATGGAGGCGCTGGAGCCGACGCATGAGATCATCCTGATCGACGACGGCTCCGACGATGGTGGCGAATTGATCGCGGAGGCGCTGGCGGATATCGATCCCCATGTCCGTGTTATCCGCTTCACCCGGAACTTCGGCAAGGCGGCGGCGCTCTCGGCCGGGTTTGCGGAGGCGCGGGGCGATGTGATCGTGACGATGGACGCGGATCTGCAGGACGACCCGCAGGAGATCCCTCGCTTCCTGGCGCGGCTGGAGCAGGGGTTCGACGTGGTGTCGGGCTGGAAACAGACCCGGCACGATCCGATCGGCAAGACGCTGCCCTCCAAGGTGTTCAATCGGATGACGGCCTGGCTCTTCGATGTGGACCTGCATGACATCAACTGTGGCTTCAAGGCCTACACCAAGCGCGCTGCGCGGCATCTGAACCTCTACGGAGAGCTGCATCGCTTCACGCCCGCGCTGCTGCATGCGGCGGGCTACCGGGTGGCCGAGATCGCGGTGGAGCATCATCCGCGCCAACACGGCCGGTCGAAATATGGCGCCAACCGCATGGTCAAGGGGCTGCTGGATATCATCACGGTCAAGCTGGTGACGCGCTATCAATCCCGGCCGCTGCATTTCTTTGCCATGCTGGGGCTGCCGTTGCTTCTGCTCGGACTGGGCTTCATCTCCTATCTCTCGACGCTCTGGCTGCTGGACATGGGGCCGATCGGGAACCGTCCGCTGCTGCTGATCGGCGTGCTCTTCACCGTCACCGGAACGCAGGTTCTGGGGGTCGGGCTGGTGGCCGAACTGCTGCAGGCGGCGGGGCTTCGGGAGCGGGACAAATATGTGGTGGACCAGCGGTTCGGGGGCGATATCGCCCCGGTCGCTGCAGAGGAGGTGAGACCATGATGCATCGGGTGATCCGGTCCAGCTACATGGGATTGATCCGCAGGCTGCGTACCGTCGCGGCCGAAACGGATGTTCTGGTGCCTGTGCGATCGGGGACCGATCTGGCGACGCGCTGGCGCCAGCCGCTGTCGGGTTTTGGAGGCCTGGACGACCCCGCCGCGACAAGCCCGGGGTGACGGACCAAACCATCAGGCGAAATCTTTTACAGAATATGCGGTCTGAGCCTTATCCGGTTCAGGCCGCAGTCTTTTTGCGCGACAGGTGTAGATTGTAGAGCATCAGCAGCAGCGTCGCGGACATCACAGCGAAGATCGAGAAGGAGCCGCTGCGGATCCCTTCGAGCGCGAGGAGCGCGGAGGCGAGGGCGCGGATCACGAAGAACCGGGGCGAGACCACGGAGGTGCCCGCGCGGCGGCTTTCCCAAGCCTGAAGAACCCAGGACCCGAAGAAGAGGGCACCGCCGGTCAGGCCGATAACCTCCTGCCGCCAGTCGATCTGGAAGAGTTGGATGAGCTGCTCCATGTGCCCTCGCTGTTTTGGGCGAGGGTAGCGGGGCGCCCTCAGCGGCGCAATCTCGGTCTGGGGGTGTCCCGGCCTTGTGCCGGGACCTCGGAGGCGTGAAAGCGGTTTGCGCGGGGTCCCGGCGCGGGGGCCGGGACGTGGTTGGGTGTGTGTTGGGAGCGGTGCAGGTGTCGTCCGTCATCGCGGGGCTTGACCCGAGGATCTTGCACGACAGGCGCGACCTTTGGCTGGAGGTCCTCGGGACGAGCCCGAGGATGAAACGGTGGCATCAGGCAGGTCCGGAGGGCTCGGTCTGTCCCGGCCTTGTGCCGGGACCTCGGAGATCGGGGAGAGGTCTGCGCGGGGGCCCGGCGCGGGGGCCGGGACGGGGTTGTGCCGGGGGGCGGCGGGGGTCCACCCCCAGAACCTCATGCATCCCGCCAGGCCCCCGGGGCCAGATCGCCCAGGTGCCAGTCCCCAATGGCCACACGGATCAGGCGCAGGGTCGGGTGGCCGACGTGGGCGGTCATGCGGCGGACCTGGCGGTTGCGGCCTTCGGTGATGGTCAGTTCGATCCAGCAATCCGGCACGGATTTGCGAAACCGCACCGGGGGCGTGCGCGGCCAGAGCCATGCGGGGTCGTCAACGCGGCGGACCTTGGCGTGGCGGGTCGGGCCGTCCTTGAGCGTCACACCCTGACGCAGCGCCTCCAGCGCGGCGTCGTCCGGCAGGCCCTCGACCTGCACGAGATAGGTCTTGGGCTTCTTGAACTTGGGCGATGAAACGCGGGCCTGCAGCTTACCGTCGTCGGTCAGCAGCATCAGCCCTTCGCTGTCGCGGTCCAGCCGACCGGCAGGGTAGACCCCGGGCAGGTCGATGAAGTCCGACAGGGTCTGGCGGGGCGAGCCCTGGGTGCCGCGGTCGGTGAACTGCGACAGGACATCAAAGGGTTTGTTGAAAAGGATCGTGCGGGCCATGGCATCCGGTTAGCACCGGGTCGTGGATCAGGCAATCTGAGGCACAAAATGAACGACCCGGCAGCCATCGGGCCAGATGGTGCTGCCGGATCGTCCGGACGGGGTGAAGCGCCCCGCCATCTCGGTGTGGCGTGTCAGGCGGCGGACTTCAGCGCCGCCCTCGGTTCTTCGATGAATTCGCCATGCAGCGCCTTGATGCAGGGCTTGAGGTCATCGCGCTCCATCACGAACTGCACGTCCACGTTGCGCGGGCCCTGGGTGGCGCCGATGCATTCGTGCCCCGCATCCGCCACGGCGCAGAGGCCGCGTTGCAGCACGCGCAGGGTGGACAGATCGCGCCCGATCACGCTGGCAAGGGCGAGCGTCCGGGAGCGGATCTCGGCCGAGGGATAGATCTCGGCGATGTCCTTTTCCACCCGGCGCATCGTCTTGAGCGAGCTGTCGACGTAGTGGGTGATCGTATTGGCGTTGGACAGTTTCGACACGATGCGCACGTCATGGCGTTTCAGCACGTCGAGGATCGCGGCGTCATAGCCCTTCACGCCGACCATGTCCTGTTCGAAGACCTCCAGCGCGATGATGTCGAGGCCGGTGACAATCTCCACCGCCGGGTCCTCGGCGGGTTGGTCGTCGATCAGCGTGCCGGGATCATGCGGCTCAAAGGCGTTGGTCACGCGCAGCGGTACTTCGGCCTGACGCAGGGTCTTGGCGGCCTTGGGGTGGATCGCCTCCATCCCCATGTTCGACAGCTGGTCGGCCACGTCATAGTTGGTCCGGCCCAGCTTGCGAACCGCGTCCTGGCCAACCAGGTTCGGGTCGGCAGAGCTCAGGTGGAATTCCTTGTGGATGATCGCCTCGCTCGCGCCGGTGAGGGCGGCAAGCTTGGAAAAGGTCACCTCGGAATAACCACGGTCGAACTCACGCATCAGGCCTTCGGCGCACTGGGCATAGCCCGTGACAATCGGCATTTCGGTCTGTGGATCGACCCGCTCCATCGCCTTGGTGATGCGGTCCTCCAGGCAGATGTCGCCCTCGTCGCGCCAGCCGGAGAGGTCGACGAGACGGGCGTTCACCCCGGCCCGCTGCAGCAGCATGGTGGTGACACAGGCCGAATGGCTTTCGCCCAGGCCCGACAGCAGTTCACGGACCTGCAGCATGTGCTCGGCCAGACGGAAGTGACCGTAGTTGCACAGGCGCTGGAGGTCGGTGAGGGCGTTGCGCGCATCCTCGATCCGGCTTTGCACCCAGTCCGTGGCCTGTTCGATGTCGGCCGGATGGTCGAGAACCGCCTCGTGGGCCTTGATCATCTCTTCGGCGACGCGGTCCAGCGCCTCGTGCCAGCCGCGGTCGTTGTCGGAATTGGCGAACCGGGCGTAAACCCCCGCTTCGCCGGATTTCTTGTGCTCCAGCAGGAGGTTGGTGATCCCCCCGAAGGCGGAGACGACGAAGACGCGGCCATAGAGATCGTCGCCTTCGCGGTCGCCGATAAAGAGCGTGTCGCGCAATTCATGCACGCGGGACATCGAGGTCCCGCCGATTTTTTCGACAGTATGGGTCATGGTGGCCTCTCAGGCGCTTTCCTTGGCCGGGGCGTAAGAGCCATCTGCCTGATGCACCTCGGTCCCGGTCACGGGCGGGTTGAAGCAGCAGGCCATGACAAGCTCCTCGTCGGCGACAAGGGTGTGCTTGTCGTGCTTGTCCAGCGCATACATCACGCCCGGGGTGATTTCATGCGTCTCGCCGGTGGCAAGGTCGGTGATCCGACCCTTGCCCTGAACGCAATAGACGCTCTCAAAGTGGTTCTTGTAGTGGAACGTGTGTTCCGAACCGGCCTCGAGAAAGGTGATGTGGAAGGAAAAGCCCATGTTGTCGTCGGCCAGCAGCATCCGGACGGATGTCCAGTTGGCATCGCTGACGACGCGGTCTTTTTCTTCTTTGACGATCTTGTTGAAGTCACGAACGATCATGGCGGTTACTCCGCTGCAATTTTGGTTGTTTCGGTCACGTCGCGCGCGGCCTCGATCAGGATCGACAGGCCCTTGCGGTAGGTGGCATCGGATGTGGTCAGCGGCGCGAGGACCTTGACCACTTCATCATCTGCGCCGGAGGTTTCGATCACCAGGCCTTTTTCGAAGGCGCGGGCGCAGATCTCTCCTGCCAGCTCGCCAGAGCCGACGTCGACACCCTGCATCAGGCCGCGGCCCTTCAGCGTGGCCCCGGGGATCAGATCCGCCAGTTCCTGCAGGCCGGTGGTCAGCAGGGTCGCCTTGGCCTGAAGCTCGGTCTCGAAGTCCTTGGTCGCCCAGAACTTCTCGATCGCGACGCGGCCGGTGACGAAGGCGTGGTTGTTGCCGCGGAAGGTGCCGTTGTGTTCGGCGGGCTTCCAGACGTCCAGCTCCGGCTTGATCAGCAGCGCGGCGAAGGGCAGGCCGTAGCCCGACAGCGATTTCGCTTGGGTGACCATGTCGGGCACAATGCCTGCACGTTCAAAGGCGAAGTAGGTGCCGGTACGGCCGCAGCCCGCCTGGATGTCATCGACGATCAGCAGTGCGCCCAGCTTCTTGGCCAGCTTGGCCACACCCTGCATCCATTCGTCGGAGGCGGCGTTCAGACCACCTTCGCCCTGCACGGGTTCAAAGATGAAGGCCGCCGGGGCGTCGATCCCCGAGGAGCCGTTCTCCAGCATGGATTCGATGAAGGCCAGCGTATCAACGCCGTCGCCCATGGCGCCCTCGAACGGCAGGTGCGTGACATCGCCCAGATGCGCGCCACCTGCGCCCGCCCGCTTGCCGGAGTTGCCGGTCAGCGCGAGGGAGCCGAGGGTCATGCCGTGGAAGCCGTTGGTGAAGGCCACGACATTGCGGCGGCCGGTGACCTTGCGGGCCAGCTTGATCGCCGCCTCGACGGCATTGGTGCCGGTCGGGCCGGTGAACATCACCTTGTAGTCCAGACCGCGCGGCTTGAGGATGTGCTCCTCGTAAGCCTCGAGGAAGGCGGTCTTGGCGTTGGTGTGCATGTCCAGACCATGGGTCACGCCGTCGCTGCTGATGTAGTCGATCAGCGCGGCTTTCATGTCCGGGTCGTTGTGGCCGTAGTTCAGCGAGGAACAGCCAGCCAGGAAATCAATGTAGGTCTTGCCGTCGGCATCTGTCAGCTCGCTGCCCTGCGCCTTGACAAAGGTCGTGGGGAAGGAGCGGCAGTAGGACCGCGCGGCGCTTTCGCGGCGGTCGTAAACGGATGTATCGGCTGTCATGTCTTTCGGCATCGGTCAGTCCTTTCGGGACAAATCTCGGGGTGGCGGACCGGTGGTCCGCCATGCATGGGATCGGGATATGGGGGAATACAGATCCGCAGGGATCAGGCGGCGCGCGCCAGTTCTTCTTCCGCGGAGGGCAGGGTGATCGTCACCATGTGCTCGGTGTCGTGCGCGCCGTCGAAATGCTCTTCCTCGTGGAAGTGCGGCTCGTCGGTCAGATCACCGCCGATGCGCTTGGCAAAGCTGCGGAACAGCCCCCAGGAGGCGTCGTTGTCCTCCGTGATGGTGGTCTTGAGTTCGCTGGCGTCCGCGCATTCGTCACGGTCGATCAGGTGGGACAGCATCTTGCCGCCCAGTCCCATCCCGCGCGCCTTGGGGCTGACAGCGACCTGCCAGACGAAAAAGGCGTTGTCATTCGGTATCATATGGCCGGAAATCCAGCCCACGATGTCGCCATCCAGTTCGGCCACGACACAGGTGTCGCGGAAGTGATCCGCCTGGATGAGGTTGCAATACATCGAATTTTCATCGAGCGGCTTGCAGTCCTTGATCAGCGCCCAGATGGCGGAGCCATCCGTGCTTTCGGGTTTGCGTAGCCGCGGGGTGCTACTTCGGGTCTCTTCAAGATCCTTCGGCATATCATCTGGCCCTTTTGTTGCTTCGACTATCTAACTAATAGATCCATCAGAAAGTTTCAACGGCCTAAGCATTTTTTCTCAAATTGTAGGCCTTCGGGGCCGAGGGGGGGCGTTTTTCCGCAATATATTGTGGGTTTAGTGGGTATGTCACGCTTTGATAGCCTATGGTATTTTGCTCTGATCTGTCTGCAGACTTTGCCGATTGAACGAAATTCACCGCGGTGCGATACTTTCTGACATGAGTGAAGCCGACCCCGACCGCGTGGACGAAAGCCTGATTGCCCTGCGCCGCATCCTGCGGGCGACGGAGCAGTATGAGCGGGATCTCGCCTCCGCTGCGGGGCTGACGCCGGCGCAGCTGCGGGTTCTGCAGATCATCGCGGGGCGACCGGACATGACGGTGACCCCGAAGGCGCTGGCGCAGCAGATGGGCGTGACCCAGGCGACCGTGACCTCGGTGGTGGACAAGCTGGTGGCGCGGGGCTTCGTGCGGCGGACGCCCTCCGAAACCGACCGGCGGCAGACCAATGTGATCCTCACGGTTACCGGCCGTTCCGCGCTGGAGGAGGCGCCGGACGCGCTGCAACAGCGCTATGTGCGGGAATTCGTGCAGCTGGCGGACTGGGAACAGGCGCAGCTCGTCGCCTCGCTGGAGCGGGTGGCGGCGATGATGGACGCCCATCTGATCGACGCCTCGCCGGTGCTGACCGTGGGCGAGATCGACCAGGCGGGCAAACGGAAGTAGGGTCCCGCCCAATCGCATAGCGTCATCCCCGGACGTGATCCGGGCACCTCCCGATGCGGGGGCACTTCGCCAGGAGGCCCTCGGGTCAAGCCCGCGGACGACGGCGGTCCACTGAGAGCGGGCCCCTTTTTTCGCCCAAACATCACGCCGGTATGCGATTGTATGCAGGAAATTGTCGCACCGGCCCCCGGGACAGTGGACCTGATCCGCGCCATGCGATAAGCGTCCGGCAAACGCAACGGAGGCTCTACCCAAATGGCTGACAGCAACACCCCTGACATCGTATATACAAAGGTCGACGAAGCACCGGAGCTGGCCTCTGCCTCGCTTCTGCCGATCATCCAGAAATTCGCCGCCGCGGCGGGTGTCTCGGTCGGGACCAAGGATATTTCCCTCGCGGGGCGCATCATCTCGACCTTCCCGGAGTATCTGCGCGAAGATCAGCGCATTCCCGACGATCTGGCCCTGCTTGGCGAGCTGGTGAAGACGCCCGAGGCCAATGTGATCAAGCTGCCGAACATCTCGGCTTCGGTGCCGCAACTGGTCGCCGCGATCAAGGAGTTGCAGGGGCAGGGCTATGCGCTGCCCGATTACCCCGAAACACCCGCCACCGACGAGGAAAAGGCGGTGCGCGCGAAATACGACGCAATCAAGGGCTCGGCCGTGAACCCGGTCCTGCGCGAAGGCAACTCCGACCGGCGCGCGGCGGCGGCGGTGAAGAGCTTTGCCCAGAACAACCCGCATCGCATGGGCGAATGGACCGCGGACAGCAAGACGCGCGTCGCCTCCATGGACGGCGGCGACTTCTTCTCCAACGAGGTTTCGGCGACGCTGGAGAAGGCCGTGACCGCCAAGATCGTGCTGGAAACCACCGCTGGCGAAACCGTGCTGAAAGAGGGCGTGAAATACCCCGCAGGCACCGTTGTCGACGCGACCTTCATGTCGGCGGCCAGGCTCGATGCCTTCCTCGCCGAGGAGATCGAGAAGACCAAGGCGGAGGGGGTTCTCTTCTCCCTGCACATGAAGGCGACGATGATGAAAGTCTCCGACCCGATCATCTTCGGCCATGCGGTCAAGGCCTGGCTCAAGCCGGTCTTCGACCAGTACGGCGACAAGCTGGCCGAATTGGGCGTCGATCCGAACGGCGGCATGGGTGCGCTGCTGGAAAAGGTCAAGGACGAGCCCGAGATCATGAAGGCGATCGAGGAGGTCCGCGCGACCCGTCCGCCGATGTACATGGTGAACTCCGACAAGGGCATCACCAACCTGCATGTGCCTTCGGACGTGATCATCGACGCCTCCATGCCCGCGCTGATCCGTGACGGCGGCAAGGGCTGGGGCCCGGACAACAAGCAGCATGATGCGGTCTGTGTCATCCCCGACAACTCCTACGCGCCGGTCTATGACGAGACGATCAAGTTCTTCAAAGCTAACGGGAAACTGAACCCGGCCACCGCCGGGACCGTGCAGAACATCGGCCTGATGGCGCAGAAGGCCGAAGAATACGGTTCGCATCCGACGACCTTCGAGATCCCCGAGGCCGGTACGGTCAAGATGATCCTCGACGATGGCAGCGTGCTGCATTCCCATTCGGTCGAGGCCGGGGATATCTGGCGCTCCGCCTCCGCCCGCAAGGCGCCGATCGAGGACTGGGTGACCCTGGCCATCGACCGCCAGAAGGCCACCGGCTATCGCGCGATCTTCTGGCTGGATGCCAACCGCGCCCATGACGCGGAGCTGATCGCCTACGTCAAGCCGATCCTCGAAGCCAAGGGCGTGGCCGACAAGTTCGAGATCATGTCGCCCGCCGAGGCCACCAAGGCCTCACTGGAGACGATCACCAAGGGCGAGAACACCATCGCCATCACCGGCAACGTGCTGCGTGACTACCTGACCGACCTCTTCCCGATCCTGGAACTGGCCACCTCGGCCAAGATGCTGTCGATCGTGAAGCTGATGAACGGTGGCGGCCTTTTCGAGACCGGTGCCGGCGGTTCCGCGCCCAAGCATGTGCAGCAGTTGGTGGAGGAGAACCACCTGCGTTGGGACAGCCTGGGCGAGTTCTGCGCGCTTGGCGAGTCGTTCAAGTTCCTGGCTGACGCCAAGGGGAACGAGAAGGCCCGCGTGTTGGGCAATGCGGTCGAGGCCGCGACGCAGGGCATCCTGGACAACGATCGCTCGCCCTCGCGAAAGGTCGGCGAGCCGGACAACCGTGACAGCCACTACTGGTTCGCCCGCTACTGGGCCGAGGCGTTGGCGGCACAGACCGAGGATGCGGAGCTGGCCGCCGAGTTCGGCCCGATCGCCCAGGCGCTGGCCGGCGGAGAGGCGGCGATTGTCGCGGAGCTGGCGGACGCACAGGGCAAATCGGTGGACCTGGGCGGCTACTATCACGCGGACGAGGCAAAGGTCTCGACCGTAATGCGCTCGTCCAAGACGCTGAACTCGATCATCGGGTGAGCCGGCAGTCCATCTCAATCCCGAAAGGCCCGCTCTCCAGCGGGCCTTTTTCCGTTCCGGTCCCTGCCGTAGGCCATCGGGCACGGCTCAGGTCGCCCCTTTCTTTTTGCTGAAAATATCCCGGGGGGTCCGGGGGGCAGCGTCCCCCGGTCCGACGACGGACTTACCGCGACAGGTCCGGCATGGGCTGGCGCAACTGCTCCTCCAGCGCGGCGTCCGTCATCGCTCCGGCCTTCTGGATCTGGCGCAGGATATAGTCCCGCTGGCTTTTGGTGCGGTCGCGGTTGGCGGGCTTCAGGGCGATCTCGGGTGATCCAGCGACGGCGGCCAGCCAGGCGGCCTCGGCGGGTGTCAGGGCTTTGGGGGCCTTGTCGAAATAGCGGTCTGCCGCTTCGGTCAGGCCGGTGGCCTCCGGGCCGAGCGGGATGAGGTTGAGGTAGATCGTCAGGATCACTTCCGGTGTGGCGGCGAGGGTCAGCGCCTCCACCGCGTCCTCCTTTTCCAGTGGCGAGGCCTGAGCCCAGGTGGTCGGCGTATCCTCGACCAGCAAGCGCACGGCTGTGGCCGTCAGGGTGCTGTCCTTGCCCGCGCGGGCGCGTTCCCAGAAGAAGCGGTCCTCCTGGGCGACGAAGGCGGCGATGGTGGCGGAGGGCAGGTCCGCGAGGGCGACGGGATAGGCGGCGGCGAGGCGGGAGATCTCGGCCTTGTCCGGCAACTGGATCGGCAGGGCCGTGGCCGGGGCGGCGAGGGCGAGGATCAGGGGCAGGGCGTAGAGGCGGGCGGTCATGGGCTGCTCCGGGATGGGCTTGGGGTCAGCATAGGGGAGGGGCGGGGGCTGATCCAGTGAGGGGGTGTTCGGGGCGGATGTCATCCTCGGGCTCGATCCGAGGATCTACTGGGTCCGGGGTGACGCGGTGGCCACGGAGGCCTTGCGTCGGGTCACACAGGCGGCGCGCAAAGTGGCGGGAGGCCCCGGATCAAGTCCGGGGTGGCGGCTCGCAAAGTGGCAGGAGACCCCGGATCAAGTCCGGGGCGACGGCGCGCAAAGTGGCAGGGGGCCCCGGATCAAGTCCGGGGTGATGGCGCGCGAAGGGGCGGGAGGCCCCGGATCAGGTCCGGGGGAGGGTGTGCGGACGGTCGGGTGGCCGCGCCGACAGATCCTCACTCCGCCGGTGTCGCCCGTTCTGTCGCGGCGTGCATTTCGCGGGCGAGACGCCGCTCTTCTTCCACCTTGGGTTTGGAGAAGCGGGCCAGCAGCAGGTAGGCCACCGGCGTCAGGTAGAGGGTCGAGACGGTGGCCAGACCCAGGCCGCCGACAATGACCCAGCCAAGCGCCTCGCGCGCCTCGGCCCCGGCGCCGGAGGAGAAGATCAGCGGCACGCCACCTAGGACGGTGGAGACCATGGTCATCATCACCGGGCGCAGGCGGATCGTGCTGGCGTCGAGGATCGCGGCATGGATCGTCGCGCCCTTGTCGCGCAGCTGGTTGGCAAACTCAACAATCAGGATGCCGTTCTTGGCCATGATGCCGATCAGCATCACCAGGCCGATCTGCGAATAGACGTTCAGTGTCAGCCCGGTCAGCACCAGCGCAATCGCCGCGCAGGCCAGGCCGAGCGGCACGGTGGACATGACGACGACGGCGGAGATGAAACTTTCGAACTGGGCCGACAGCACGAGGAAGACCACCACGATGGCAAAGCCGAAGGTCAGCAGCATGCCGGCGGAGGTCTGATCCAGTGTCGCGGCCTCGGCCAAGGGGACGATGCGGTTTTCGTCGTCCAGAATCTCCGCCGCCAGGCGTTCGACTTCCACCATGGCGGAACCGAGGGACATCTCGGGTGTCAGCCCGGCGGAGATCTCGACCGAGCGGTTCTGCCCCTCGCGGTTCAACTCGGGCGATACTGCGCGTTCGCTGAGGGTCACAAAGGTGGACATGGGGATCATCTGGCCGTCGCCCGCGCGAACAAAGACGTTTTCCAGATCGCCCGGGTCATCGACCGGCACGGCGGTGGAGACCATCTGGATCTCGAAGCTCCGATCGTTGATGAAGATCTCGCCGACCGGGCGGCCATCCAGCACGGCGCGCAGCGCGTCGCCCAGGCCGGTGATGTCCACACCCAGGTCGGAGGCGCGGCGGCGGTCGATCTCGATGAAGAGCTGGGGCAGGGTGGTCTCGAATTCCAGCCGGACCTGCCCGAGGGCGGGGTTTTCCTGCATCTTCGCCACCAGCGCCTCGGCCACCTCTGTGAGCTGGGCGTAGTTGTTGCCGGTGATCGCGAAACTCAGCCCCCGGCCCGCGCCGCGGATGCCCAGGGAATTGGGCTGGATGGCAAAGGCGCGCACCCCGATCACGCTGCGGAGCGAGCCGTTGATGTCGCCGACGATCTCGTCCTGGCTGCGGTCGCGCGCCTCCCATGGGGCCAGGGACATGACCATGAACCCGCGCGAGGTATTGCCGCCGAACCCCGCAATGGCAAAGACATTGGTGATCTCGCCGCTGTCGCGCAGGGGGGCGACCTTGTCCTCGATCTCCTGCATCTTGGACATGGTGTAGGAGAGCGAGACACCCTGCGGCGCGGTGACCAGCAGCAGGGCGATGGCGCGGTCCTCGCGCGGGGTCAGCTCCTGCTTGATGCCCTGGGACATGAAGGTCGCGGTGATTGCAAAGAGCACGGCGATCAGCACGACGACAAAGGGCGTGGCAAGCGCGCCGCGCAGGGTCAGCCGGTAGAACCCCGCCAACCGGTTGCCCAGCCAGGCCACCGGCCCCTTCGCCTCTTCCTCCATCGGGCGGGTCAGCAGGCGGGAGGCGAGCACCGGGCAAAGCGTCAGCGCCACGACCGACGACAGCATGACTGCCATGGCGAGGGTAAAGCCGAACTCGCGGAAGAGCCCGCCGACCTGGCCAGGCAGGAAGGACAGCGGGACGAAGACCGCCGCGAGGGTGGCGGTGGTGGTGACCACGGCGAAGAAGACCTCCTGCGTGCCCAGAACGGCGGCCGCGCGGGGCCCTGCGCCCAGGGTGCGGCGGCGCACGATGTTTTCCAGCACGACAATGGCGTCGTCGACGACCATGCCGGTGGCCAGCACCAGCGCCAGCAGCGTCAGGATGTTGACCGAGAAGCCGACGAGGTAGATCGCGGCGATGGAGCCTATCAGCGCCACGGGCATGGTCAGCGCGGGGATCAGCGTGGCGCGAAAATCCCGCAGAAAGAGGAAGATCACCGCGATCACGATCATCACGGCGAGGCCGAGGGTGATCATGACCTCGCGGATCGACCCGTTGATGAAGACCGCGTCGTCCGACGTGACGAAAATATTCACGTCCTCGGGCAGCAACTGGTCCAGTTCCGCCACCACTGCGCGCACATCGCGGGAGATATCCAGCGTGTTAGATGTGGCCTGCCGGATCACCCCGATGCCGACCCCGTTCTGCCCGTTGGCGCGCAGGATCGTCTCGTTCCCCTTGGGCCCGAGCGTGACGGAGGCCACGTCGCCCAGGATGACATTCTCCGCGATGCGCAAATCCTCGAAGGCGTCGGTGGTGGCGACCGTGGCGGTGGTGCGGACGTTGATCGATTGGCGGTTGCCGGACAGATCGCCTGCGGGCACGTCATAGGCGACGCTGGCCAGGGCGCTGCGCAGGTTTGCCAGGGTCAGGCCCCGGGCGGCCAGTTTGCGCAGGTCGATGTCGACGCGGAAGATCGGTTCACGGTCGCCGTATATCTGCAGGTCCGCCACCCCCTCGACCGAAATCAGCCGGTCCTCGACCCGGTCGGCGACGATCTGCGTCAGCTCCTGCGGGGAGCGGGTGGCAGAGGTCACGGCGACGCGCAGAACCGCCTGGGCATTGGCATCGGCCTTGATGATGCGGGGCAGGTCGGCGCCTTCGGGCAATTGGTTGGCGATGCGCGCCATGGCGTCCCGCGCATCGGTAGCGGCGACGTCCAGATCAACGTCATCGCCGAATTCCAGCGTCACCCGGCTGCGCCCGTAGCGCGACTGAGAGGAGATGGTGCGGATACCCGACACCCGCCCTACCGCGCCCTCGACCCGGGCCGTGATCTCCTGATCCACGGTTTCGGGGGAAGCGCCGGGATAGGTGGTCGTCACGGTCACGACGGGGCGGTCGACATCGGGCAGTTCGCGAATTTCCACGCCTGCGAGGCCTGCCAGACCGGCGATGACGATCAGCGCCGACAGGACGATGGCTAGGATCGGACGGCGGATGAACAGGGCCGTGCCACCGGAGGGCGTGGGCCCCATGTCCCGGGCCTGTCCCGGGACCTCGCCGGTCTCTGTGTCGCGGGGCCCCAGCGCGGGGGCCGGGGTGGGGTCGGACTTGGGGGCGGCGCTTGTGTCCCGGGCCTGCCCCGGGACCTCGCCGATGTCTGTGTCGCGGGGCCTCGGCGCGGGGGCCGGGGCGGGGTCGGTATTTTGGACGGGTGCCTTGCCACGCAAAAGCCCCAATACCCGGCGGATCATGATTTTTCGTCCTGTGTGGGGGCGTCATCCGCGGCGGATTGATCGCCGATCATCTCCACCTCCGCGCCGGGGCGCAGCGACTGGGTGCCCTCGGTCACCACCGGTTCGCCCTCGTCCAGCGCGGCTTCGATCAGCACGCTGTCGGCGTTGCGCTGGCGGATCTTGACCGGCACGGTCTGCGCCTTGCCCTCGCGCACCACCCAGACAAAGGCCCCTTCGGAGGACCATTGCACCGACAGCGGATCGACCAGCGGGAAGGGATCGCCCTGGAAGGCCACGGTAACGGACATGGCCATGCCGTCGCGCAGGCGGTCACCCTCGTTTGGGACCTCGCCCAGGATGCGGACGGTGCGGCTGTTGCGGTCGACCTTGTTGTCGATGGCCAGCACCTTGCCCTCGATCGTCTCGCCGGTCAGCGCCAGGGGTTCGGCGATCAGCGGCATGCCGGGCCTCAGCTTGGCCAGCACCCGTTCGGGCAGGGCGAAGTCGATCAGGATTTCGCTCCGGTCGGAGATCAGCGCCAGGTCCTCCTGCGCGCTGACACGGTCGCCGACCTCCACCTCGACCAGACCGATCCAGCCGGAGATGGGCGCGATGACCTCGCGCTGTGTCAGGTCGAACTCTGCCTGGCGGACGGCCAGTTCGGCGGTGCGCAGCTGCAATTCCGCCTCGCGCAGGGCCACGGCGGAGGCCGTGCCGGAGCGGCGAAGGCGGTCCAGTCGGTCGGTGTTGTCCCTGGCATCGGTCAGCATCAGCCGGGCGCGGTCGAGGGCGATCCGCTCCGCCTCGTCATCCAGGCGGAAGATGACCGCGCCTTCGGTGATCTCCTCTCCCGCGGCAAAGCCGACCTCGGTGATCCGGCCCGCGGCCTCGCTGCGCACGGCGACAGAGCGCGCGGCGCGGCCGTCGCCGATGGCGCTGATCCGGTCATTGAGCGTGCCGAGGGCCACGGGCTGGGTCACAACCTGCACCGCGCCGCCGCGCCGGAACGCCGGGGCGGCCGCCTCTTCGGGCTCGGGCGGGGTGAGGCCGAGTGTCTCGTAAACGCCGACCTCCTGCAGCCATGGGCGCGCCTCCGGCACATATTCGATCCAGAGCGCCACCGCCCCGCCCAGCACGATGGCGGCGAGGATGAGCTGGCTGATCAGTGACTTGAGCCACATGGGCGGTTCCCTTGCGATCTGGGGCTGGGGTTGGGCCGGGGGAGGGCCCGTCCGGCTTTTCCGCAAACTTACCAGCAGTTCAACAAATTACGCCAGCAGATGATTCACCCGTGCCGTCACTTTTCTGTAGGGCACCCAGAAGTTTGGCACAGGGCAACACCCGAGGCACGCTTGAGGGGCAGGGACGGGTTGGGGCCTTCATCGTCGTGCTTTCGAATGTCCGGGGAAGTCGGACGCCGTGAAAGGCTCCGCCAACGCGTTTTCCAAACGCTCAAAATAGTCTCGAATTGTCGAAAATCCGATCCTCCTTGTGCGCCCTAACGATTGTGCAGGGCGGGGCGTGAGGATAGAGCACAGCGCATACGCGTCATCGTGTCATATCCGGGTATCTTGCAATTCCGGTCGAAGAGTATACTACGGCATACAAATGCGGCATCCAGGTCCTGTCAGCCATGTCCGGAACGCTGCCCTCTAGCCCTGTTCAACGCACAACGTCGAGATCGCCATGAGCCTTTATGCAGACTATCTGAAAGAAATCGAAACCCGCAAAGAGCAGGGGCTGAAGCCCAAGCCGATCGACGACGGCGCCCTGACACGAGAGATCATCGACCTGATCAAGGACAGCGGGAATGACCACCGTGCCGATGCGCTGAATTTCTTCATTTACAACACGCTGCCCGGCACGACGAGCGCAGCGGGCGAAAAGGCGGCCTTCTTGAAGGAGATCATCCTGGGGGAGGCGAAGGTCGAAGAGATCACCCCCTCGTTCGCTTTTGAACTGCTGTCGCACATGAAGGGCGGGCCCTCGGTCGAGGTGCTGCTGGACCTGGCGCTTGGCGAGGACGCGGCGACGGCGGAACAGGCCGCCGAGGTGCTGAAGACCCAGGTCTTCCTTTACGAGGCGGATACGGACCGGCTGCAGGCGGCCTACAAGGCGGGCAATGCGGTGGCCAGGGACATTCTGGAAAGCTACGCCAACGCCGAGTTCTTCACCAAGCTTCCGGAGGTGGAAGACGAGGTGAAGGTCGTGACCTATGTCGCGGCGGAGGGCGATATCTCCACTGACCTCCTGTCACCCGGCAACCAGGCGCATTCGCGCTCGGACCGCGAGCTGCACGGCAAATGCATGATCTCCGAAGCCGCGCAGAAGGAGATCGAGGCGCTGAAGCTGCAGCACCCGGACAAGCGTGTGATGCTGATCGCCGAAAAGGGCACCATGGGCGTCGGCTCGTCGCGGATGTCGGGGGTGAACAACGTGGCGCTCTGGACCGGCAAGCAGGCCAGCCCCTATGTGCCCTTCGTCAACTACGCGCCGGTCGTGGCGGGCACAAACGGCATCTCGCCGATCTTCCTGACCACCGTGGGCGTGACCGGCGGCATCGGGCTGGACCTCAAGAACTGGGTCAAGAAGGTCGACGGCGAGGGCAAGCCGATCCTCAACAACGACGGCAACCCGGTGCTGGAACAGAAGTATTCGGTCGAGACCGGCACGGTTCTGCGGATCGACACCAAGGCCAAGGTGCTGCGCGACGAGGACGGGAAGGAACTGGTCGACGTCTCCTCCGCCTTCACGCCGCAGAAGGTCGAATTCATGAAGGCGGGCAGCTCCTACGCCATCGTCTTTGGCAAGAAGCTGCAGACGCTGGCCGCGGAAACCCTGGGCATCGAGGCGCCGCAGGTCTTTGCCGCCAACAAGGAAATCAGCCACGAGGGCCAGGGCCTGACCGCGGTCGAGAAGATCTTCAATCGCAACGCCGTCGGCTCCACCCCCGGCAAGGTGCTGCATGCCGGATCGGACGTGCGGGTCAAGGTGAACATCGTGGGCTCGCAGGACACCACCGGATTGATGACCAGCCAGGAACTGGAGGCGATGGCGGCCACCGTGATTTCCCCGACCGTGGATGGCGCCTATCAGTCGGGCTGTCACACGGCGTCGGTCTGGGACAAAAAGGCCCAGGCCAACATCCCGCGTCTGATGAAGTTCATGAACAACTTCGGCCTGATCACCGCGCGGGACCCCAAGGATGGCTATCACGCGATGACCGACGTGATCCACAAGGTGCTGAACGACATCACCGTGGATGACTGGGACATCATCATCGGCGGCGACAGCCACACCCGGATGTCCAAGGGCGTGGCATTTGGTGCGGACAGTGGCACCGTTGCGCTGGCCCTGGCGACGGGCGAGGCGACCATGCCGATCCCGGAGTCGGTCAAGGTGACCTTCAAGGGCAAGATGGCCGATCACATGGACTTCCGCGACGTGGTCCATGCGACGCAGCTGCAGATGCTGCAACAGCATGGCGACAACGTCTTTCAGGGTCGCGTGATCGAGGTGCATATCGGCACGCTTCTGGCCGACCAGGCCTTTACCTTCACCGACTGGACGGCGGAGATGAAGGCCAAGGCCTCCATCTGTATTTCCAATGACGAGACGCTGATCGGTTCGCTGGAACTGGCCAAGTCGCGCATCCAGGTGATGATCGACAAAGGCATGGACAATGCGGCCGGGACCCTGGCCGGTCTGATCGCCAAGGCGGACAGGCGCATCGCCGAGATCTCCTCGGGCGAGAAACCGGCGCTGACCCCGGATGAAAGCGCGAAATACTTCGCCGAGGTGGTGGTCGACCTCGACCAGATCAACGAGCCGATGATCGCCGACCCGGACGTCAACAACGCCGATGTCTCCAAACGCTATACCCACGACACGATCCGCCCTGTCTCCTTCTACAATGGCGACAAGAAGGTCGATCTGGGCTTCGTCGGCTCCTGCATGGTGCACAAGGGCGACATGAAGATCGTGGCCCAGATGCTGAAGAACGTGGAAAAGGTGAAGGGCAAGGTGGAATTCAAGGCCCCGCTGGTCGTCGCCGCACCGACCTACAACATCATTGACGAGCTGAAGGCCGAGGGCGACTGGGACATCCTGCAGAAATACTCCGGGTTCGAGTTCGACGACATGTTCCCCAAGGCCGAGGCGCGGACAGAGTACGAGAATATCCTCTATCTCGAACGCCCCGGCTGTAACCTCTGCATGGGCAACCAGGAAAAGGCCGCCAAGGGCGACACCGTGCTGGCCACTTCCACCCGCCTGTTCCAGGGCCGCGTGGTCGAGGACAGCGCCGAGAAGAAGGGCGAGTCGCTCCTGGCCTCCACTCCGGTGGTCGTGCTGTCGGCCATCCTGGGCCGCACCCCGACGGCGGAGGAATACAAGTCCGCCGTCGAGGGCATCGACCTGACCAAGTTCGCCCCGCCTCTGGCCGCACCTGCCACCACGCGCTCGGCCCATTTCTGAGGGCTGGCCGACCCGGGGTGTTCCCGGGCCGGGTCGCATATTGTGTTGCCATCATCCTCGGGCCTGGCCCGGGGATCGTTTTTCCGGCGCAGGCTTCGGGAGGATCCCGGATCAGGTCCGAGGACGACACCGGCACCGCCCGCGCCCCTGCGGCGTCGCCGGAACCTTGATCCCGGCGTGATCGTTGGTTCTCCAGACAAGATTGGAGGACCGCCATGAAGTATGGTTGGAGACTGATTTTCATTCCGCTCTGGGCGCTTTGCATCGCAGGCGCGGCGCTGACGGCATTCCTCGCACTGGGCTGGGTCGGCTGGCAGCCCTTTGCCGTGGCCGCGGTCATCGGGGCTGTGGCCGGAATTCCGGCCGGTCTGTGGAACACCTTCAAGGTGCGTCGCGACGACCCGGCGTGGTGATGAGTGGGGCGTGAGGTCCCGGGATCGCGTCCGGGGATGACGTTGAACGAGGGGCGCACGAGCGTCCAGCGCAGGGCGGGCGTCGCCCTGTCTCTACAGGATCCCGAACAACCTCACACCCCCGACAAAGCCCATGGCCCACAGCGCCTTCTTGCGTTAAACCAGAGACCCCGAAGCTGTGAGACCTGGTTGATGAGAAGCACTGTCAAACGCGCCGCCCGCCTCTCTGTCGCGCCCATGATGGACTGGACGGACCGGCATTGCCGGTATCTGCACCGGCTCATGTCGCGCGAGACCTTGCTGTATACCGAAATGGTCACGGCCCCCGCGCTGGTGCGCGGCGGGGCGATGCATCTGCTGGACTTCTCGCCCGAGGAACATCCCGTGGCGCTGCAACTGGGCGGCTCCGACCCGGCGGAGCTGGCCGAGGCCGCGCGCCTCGGGGCAGACGCGGGCTATGACGAGATCAATCTGAACTGCGGCTGCCCTTCGGACCGGGTGCAGTCGGGAACCTTCGGCGCGGTCCTGATGAAGGACCCGGGGCGAGTGGCGGAATGCGTCGCGGCGATGCAGGCTGCGGTGTCGGTCGAGGTGACGGTGAAATGCCGGATCGGGGTGGACGACCAGGAGCCGGAGGAGGTGCTGCCGGAGTTCCTCTCCCGCGTCGGCGCGGCGGGGTGCGAGCGGTTCATCATCCATGCGCGCAAGGCCTGGCTGGAGGGGCTATCCCCGAAAGAAAACCGGGATATCCCGCCGCTGGACTACGATCTGGTGCAGCGGATGCGGGGGATGTTCGGCGGGCTGCATCTGTCGGTGAACGGCGGGATCACCTCGCTCGATCAGGTGGAGCGGTTTCTGGAGGCGGGGCTCGACGGGGTGATGGTCGGCCGCGCCGCCTACCACGATCCCACGTCGATCCTGGCGGAGGCCGATCGGCGCATCTTCGGTCGTGGAGAAGTGGCGGACCCCGTCGCCGTGGCCCGCGCCATGCTGCCCTATATCGAGGTGCACCTCGCCGCGGGCGGCAAGCTGGGGCAGGTGACGCGGCATATGTTGGGCCTCTTCGCCGGACGCCCCGGGGCGCGGCAGTGGCGGCGTGTCCTGTCGGAGGGGGCGCATAAGCCCGGGGCCGGGCCGGAGCTGGTCGAAGCGGCGCTCGGTTCGGTGCTGGCGGCGGCGTAGCCTCGGGGGTTGGGCGATTGGCGGAGATGGGTGCGGAGCACCCATCCTACGGGTTACGCGCATCATCCCGACGGGCCAAGCGATGCGCCACGCGGCGTAGGATGGGTGCTCTGCACCCATCCCCACGTGTCAAACGGCGCACGAGACGGTGTGTAGGATGGGTGCTTTGCACCCATCTCCCATCCCCCAACCTAAGCCTCGCTTGCCACCCGGTCCTTGCCCAGAACCGCCCAGCACAGCCCCGCCGCCAGCATCCCGCACAATGCAATCGCCAGCAGCATCGGCGTCGCCGTGCCGTCGAAGAACGGACCCGTCGCGGTGATCATCACCCCGCCCGCCAGCATCTGCAGCATCCCGCCAAGCGAGGAGGCCAGACCGGCGATATCGCCGTGATCATCCAGCGCCAGCACCATGGTCGTCGGGATCACGAGGCCGAGGAAGGCATTGGCCACCAGCAGCCCCGCGACGATCACCGGTAGTGAGGCCAGCCCCGACAGGGCGATCCCCGCCAACAGCAGCGTCATCGCGGCAAAACCGGTCACGCCCAGGCGCACCACCCGGCCGATGCCGATGCGGGCGCCAAGCGGTGCGGCAACCTGGCTGGCGCCGAAGAACCCCACGGCATTGATCGCGAAGGCGATGGAAAAGCCGGTCGGGCTCAGCCCGAACTGGCCGGTATAGACGAAGCTGGCCGAGGCGATGAAAACAAAGAAGCTGGCCATGCCGAAGCCGCCGACAAAGGTCAGCGCCATAAAGATCGGGTCGGTCAACAGGCGGCGCACGCCCGACAGCATCGGGGCGAGGCGCGGGGCCTGACGCTTCTCCGGCAGCAGCGTTTCGGGCAGACCGAAGAGCAGCAGCGCCACCGAAAAGCCCGAGGCCACCAGCAGCGCGCCAAAGATCGCGCGCCAGCCGGAAAAGGCGATCACCCCGGAGCCCGCCAGCGGCGCCAGCATCGGCGAGACGGAGATCACCAGCATGATCATCGCCATGAGCTTGGTCGCCTCGGTCCCGGTATAGCGGTCGCGGATCACCGCGCGCGGCACCACCATCAGCGCCGCGCCGCCCAGACCCTGGACAAACCGCCAGGCCGAGAGCGCGCCGATGGAGCCCGCAAAGATCGACCCGACGGAGCCGATGGCAAAGATCACCAGACCGATCAGCAGCGGCGGCTTGCGCCCGATGGCATCGGCCATAGGGCCATAGATCAACTGCGCCAGCCCGAAGGCGATGAAATAGGCGGTCAGCGTGGCCTGAACGGCGGCCTCTGTCGCGCCGAGGTCGGCGGCGATGGTGGGCAGGGCGGGCAGATACATGTCGATGGCAAAGGGGCCAACGGCGGATAGCAGCCCCAGGATGAGGGCGAGACGCAACATGGGAGACTCCTGAACGAATGAGTTCAGTCTGCTATGCCGCGCCGGGCCGCAGGTCAACGACGGGCTTTGCAAGGGCGGGGTTTTCAAAGTCGTCTGGCGTTTCTGCGGCGCGGCGGCATCGCTTGCGGCGGCGCGGGAAACCTGCAATCTCTGTCAGGTTAGAAGGAGGACGGGGATGGAGATCACGGCAGTTCTGGGGATGATGCTCCTCGTCGCAGTGATCGGGGCCATCGGCGGGGTTCTGGCCGGGCTCTTAGGTGTCGGCGGCGGGATCGTTCTCGTGCCTGCCTTCTTCTATGCGTTTCAATCGCTTGGCTTTGACGGAGACAAGCTGATGCAGCTGTGTCTCGCGACCTCTCTGGCGACGATCATCGTGACCTCGCTGCGTTCGGTCCAGTCGCACAACAAGAAGGGTGCGGTAGATTGGGACATCCTGAAGGGCTGGGGGCCGGGGATCGCCATCGGTGCGGTGATCGGCGTGCTGGCGGCCTCGGCGCTGCGCTCGACCGCGCTGCAGGCGCTTTTCGGTGTGTTGGCCATGGTGATCGGGCTTTACCTCGCCATCGGGAAATCCTCCTGGACACTGCGCGATGAGATGCCGAAGGGGGTGCTCAGGGCGGTTCTGTCGCCGCTGGTCGGGTTTCTGTCGGTGCTCATGTGGATCGGCGGGGGAAGCTTCGGAGTGCCGATGATGACACTTTTCGGCCGTCCCATTCATCGCGCGGTGGCGACGGCGGCAGGGTTCGGGGTGATCATCGCCGTGCCCTCGGTCATCGGCTTCCTCTTTGTCCAGTTGCCGCCAGAGACGCGGCCGCCGCTGACCATCGGTGCGGTCAACCTGCCGACCTTTGCCATCGTCATCGCAATGACATTGATTACAGCACCTTACGGCGCGCGTTTGGCCCATGCGACGGATCCCGGACCGTTGAAACGGATCTTCGGGATCTTCCTGCTGCTGGTGGCGGCGAATATGCTGCGCAAGGCCTATTTCGGCTGATCCCGGCCGGGAATCGCCCCCCGCCAAGCCCTGTTTTCGGGCCGCCTACGGTTAAGAAACATGACCGGAATGGGGCAGACTCGCCCTAAACGGGTATTGAATTTCCCCGAACCCGCCAAAGAGGTGCCCCGGTGACGCCTCATTCGGTTGCGATTGTTTAATGGCGCGCAGACGAAAAGGGGGCCTGCCATGATCGAACTTCTGGTTGTCATCGCTATTGCGACCATCGGTGTCGTCTACACTTCCTCCACCGGCGAGGCGGAGAGCAAGGCCATGGCCGACAAATCCGCCCGGGACGCGCTCGACGATGCCGAAGGGCAGGGCGGGATCGGTATCCTTGGCATAGACGTCGTGGCGCGCAAGATGCGCCAGATGGTCGGTCTGCCCGACGGGGCGATCAGCGCCGAAACCCTTGCCGAATACCGTGGCGATGACGAATCCGACGCGGGGGCCGAGCTTGACGCGCTCTGGGAAGCGGCTGCGCAGCGGTCCGACCGGGGCGACGACGAGATGGACATGTCCGACGCGGATGACGACATCTGGACCTCGCCCCTGAGCGAGGAGGAAAGCCCCGACTGGGCCGACCCCGAGTTGCAGGAACAGGTGATCGAACGCGCCCGACTTGCCGCACAGCTGGACGACCCGGAGGAGGCCGAAGCGGCCCTGATGGCCGGTCAGGCGGAGGACGAGGCCGACGCGGATGTCACGGACGCCCCGCTGGACCTGCCGGAAGAGCTTCTGAACCTCGCGGCCATGGACGCCTATGCGGAGGAGCGTGAAAACGCCACCGGCGCCCCGGCGGAGAGCGGGGCCCGCGATGAGGAGCGCGCGACCGCATCCAAGGCCGCGAAGGCTGCTGCAGATGCGGGGATGGAGACGGAACATGCGCCGATCGTCGAGGGGTTCGATCCCGAACAGGACCAGATCCTGATCAGCTATCGCCCTGGAGAGGCCGGCAATGGCCGCATCGGCATCATGGAAGACCCGCTGCGGCCCGGCTCCGCCGCCGTGACTTTGGGCGGGCGCTGCGTGGCTGTGGTTCAGGATGGCTTCGGCGCCGTCATGGCGCATCACATCGAACTGGTTTGCGAAGAGGACGACGGCGACCTCGCCGCCGCCTGATCCCCCTAGGTTTCCCCCGAAGACCGGCGGTCGAGCCTTGCGGCGCGGCCGCCGCGTCTCTTTTTCAGCAGGGGCGCGCGGTCTGGCAGCTCTGCCATCACCGCCCGGCGCTCCTCGGGCGAGAGGCGCCCCCAGGCGGTGATTTCGTCAATCGTGCGCAGACAGCCGGTGCAGAGCCGCGTTTCCCGATGGATCACGCAGACCTTGATGCAGGGGCTTTCGGGTTCGTCGCGGCGCCAGTCCTCGGCCATCACGCCCCCCTCAGATGTCGCAGGCGATCCAGCGCCCCCTGCAGGATATAGCCCGCCGCCACATGGTCGATCACCTCCGCCCGGCGACGGCGGGAGGTGTCGGCCTCCAGCAGCGCGCGTTCGGCGGCGACGGTGGACAGGCGTTCGTCCCAGAAGGTGATCGGCAGATCGGCTAAGGCGGGCAGTCGGCTGAGGTTGCGCGCAAAGGCGCGGGTGGATTGGCAACGCGGCCCCTCCGTCCCGTCCATATTGCGCGGCAGGCCGAGGACGAGGCCGCGGATGCTGCGTGCCGTGACGATGGCGGCCAGGGCTTCCGCATCCGCGCCGAACTTCTTGCGGCGGATGGTTTCCAGCGGCGTCGCGACGCTCAGGAAGGTGTCGGAGACCGCGACACCGATGGTCTTGTCGCCAAAGTCCAGCCCGGCGATGGCCTGCATCGGGGGCAGGGCGGCGGCGAAGTCCTCTGCGGTCTCATGGATCATTCGATGGTGCCTCCGCCGGAATGCACGTCCCGGCCCTGCGCCGGGACCGCTGTGTCGGAAGTACCGCCACGCGCGTCGTATTGGATGGCGCTCGGCCCCGGCTCGGGGGCCGGGGCATGTCGAGTGGTGGCGACGAGGAGCTCTGTGGTTTCCCCGATCATTCGCCGTCCCCCCCCTCCGGTCGCCCTGTCCCGGCCTTGCGCCGGGACCTCTCCGTCAGTCGTACCACCATCGGCGTCCTGCGACGTGGCGCGCGGCCCCGGCTCGGGGGCCGGGGCGTGTTGCTTGGTGGCGACGAAGTACTCAGCGGTTTCCCCGATCATTCGCCGTCCCCCCCTCCGGTCGCCCTGTCCCGACCTTGCGCCGGGACCTCTCCGTCAGTCGCCCCACCATCCGCATCCTGCGATGTGGCGCGGGGCCCCGGCTCGGGGGCCGGGGCGGCGGGGGGCAGGGTGGCGGCGGCGGCCTCGATCTCGGCCAGCGCCTGTGGTGCCTCGGCAAAGACCTGGCGCGCTTCGGCGGCGACGGCGCGGGCGCGGGGGATGTCGCCCAGCACGCCGAAGGCGCGGATCAGGCGGGCCCATTCGGCTGCGCTGCCGCCCTGGGTGGCCAGCCGGTCCGACAGGCGCGAGACCATGCCCTGGATCATCTCCTGCCGGTCCTCGTCGCTCAGATCGCCCGCGTTGGCCATGTCTTCGGCCGTGGGGCCCGCCAGCGTCTCGCTCGGCTGCGGCTGCTCGTACCGGACCCCGGCGAGGGCGGCGACCTCGTCGATCTGGGCGCGGATCGGGGGGATCCAGGGGGCGTCCTCCGGCCCGTTGCGCAGCAGGCGGTCCCAGGTGCGGAAGGCGAGGTCCGGGCGGCCGTTCTGGCGCATCATCAGACCCATGTAATACAGCGTCGGCGCATGATGCGGATCGCGGGCGAGGGCGGCACGCAGCGCCACCTCGGCCTGGGGCGAGACATAGCCGCCCGCCGCCAGGATCAGCATATCGGCATAGGCCATGTAGTCATCGGCCGTGGCCGCATCGCCCTTGATCGACAGGACCTTTTCCTGCGCCTCATAGCCCGCGCGGAAATTGCCGAGCGCGGCCTCGTTGCGGGCCAGCAGCTCCTGCCCCTGCAGATCGTCGGGGCGTTCCGCCACGGCCTCGCGCAGGCGCTTGATCAGCACTTCGAAATCGGCGGGCGGCGTGTCCTGCGGGGCCATGGCGCCTGCGGGCACGGCGGCTTCGGCCTCGGCCTGGGCGGGGCGGTTTTCCAGCCGCTCCTGCGCGGCGCTCAGCCGGTCGCGCAGGCCCATGTCGGGATAGCCCGGCGCCCCGAGGTTGGCATAGACGGTGAGCGGCAGGGCGATCAGCACCACCAGGATCACCGCCACTAGCGCCGGGCGCATCCGGGCGGGTTCATGGGTCGTGGCGGCCGCGTCGCTGCGGCTGTCGGCCTCGATCAGGCGGCGGGCGATTTCGGCGCGCAGGCGCTCGGCCTCCTCCCCGGGGATGACGCCGCGGGCCTGGTCGCGCTCGACCTCATCCATTTGACGGCGGTAGATCCCCAGATCCTGTTCCGCATCCTCGCCGTCGCTGCCGGTGTCGCGGGCGCGCAGCACGGCCAGGCCGATCACGGCGGCAACAGCCAGGGACATGGCGGCGGGAATGATCCAGTCGAGCATCTCTTGGTCTCCTCCCGGCGGTGCGGGGCGTGGTCCTTTGACCCATCTAGCGATCCGTGAGGCCCGGAAAAAGGGCAAAAGCCCGTGAGCGACCCTTTGACCCGTGCCGCGCCGTGCGACAACCTGTCGGTTCCGGGTCCGGTGTCGAATTCTGACGGGAAAACGACGCATTGCGGCAGGGTTCGTGGCGGTGACTTGGTATGGCTCTGGGAGAATGCCGCCAGCCCGAAGGGAGTCGCCCATGACACGCTATTCCGCCTTTGCCATCGCCCGCGAAGCGATGCGCGGCCATTCCGGCTGGAAACGCGCCTGGGCCAAGGCCCAGCCCAAGGCCCATTACGACGTGATCATCATCGGCGCGGGCGGGCACGGGTTGGCGACGGCCTATTACCTGGGCAAGAACTTCGGCATCACCAATGTCGCGGTGCTGGAAAAGGGCTGGCTGGGCGGCGGCAACACGGGCCGGAACACGACGATCATCCGGTCGAACTACCTGCAGGATCCCTCGGCGGCGATCTATGAAAAGGCCCGGTCGCTCTACGAAACGATGAGCCAGGACCTGAACTACAACGTCATGTTCAGCCCGCGCGGCGTCATGATGCTGGCCCAGACCGAACATGAGGTGCGCGGTTATCGGCGCACCGCCCAGGCCAATGCGCTGCAGGGGGTTCAGACCGAGTTCATCAGCCCCGAACGGGTGCAGGAACTGGTGCCGATCATCCGCATCGACGGGCCGCGCTATCCGGTGCTTGGCGCGCTGTGGCAGGCGCGGGCCGGGACGGCGCGCCATGATGCGGTGGCCTGGGGCTATGCGCGGGCCTGTTCCCAGATGGGAATGGACATCATCCAGCAATGCGAGGTCACGGGCGTAAAGTCGGAAAATGGCAAGGTGACGGGCGTGGAGACGTCCAAGGGCGCCATCGGGTGTTCGAAATTGGGTATCGTTGTCGCGGGCCACTCCGGCGTCATGGCGGAAAAGTCCGGCTTCCGCCTGCCGATCGAGAGCGTCGCCCTGCAGGCGCTGGTGAGCGAGCCGATCAAGCCCTGCATGGACGTCGTCGTCATGGCCAACACGGTACATGGCTACATGTCCCAGTCCGACAAGGGCGAGATGGTGATCGGCGGCGGCGCGGACGGCTACAACAACTATACGCAGCGCGGCTCTTTCCATCATATCGAGGAAACGGTGCGCGCGCTGGTGGAAACCTTCCCGATGATCTCCCGGCTCAAGATGCTGCGTCAGTGGGGCGGGATCGTGGATATGACCGGCGACCGCTCGCCCATCATCTCCAAGACGCCGGTGGAGAATATCTTCATCAACTGTGGCTGGGGCACAGGCGGGTTCAAGGCGATCCCGGGCTCGGGCTGGGCCATGGCGGAACTGATGGCGAAGGGAGAGCCGGGGCCGCTCAGCGCGGAGTTCGGGCTGGACCGGTTCCGTCAGGGCCGCTTCGTGGACGAAAGCGTGGCCGCGGGGGTGGCGCACTGATGATGCGTCACCGGGCGCATATCACACGGGGGCGGGCGCTATTGCGCCGCGATCCGGCGTGCGGCGGCCTGGGCTTGCAGGGTGCTCTGCGCCTCCTCGATCTCGGCCAGGGCATGGGCGGCGGCATTGACCGGCGCGTCATAGGCCTGCGCCAGCGCGGTAACCAGCGCGGCCGGATCGTCGCCGCCCGGAAGGTAGGCGGAGGCGAAACCGATCAGACCCTGGCGTATGGCCTGGGCAAAGCCGGGGTCGTAGGGCACCTGATCGCGCATGGAGCGGTCGGAAAAGCCGAAGTAGAGCGGCACGTTCCGCTCACCGCCCCTGGTGCCGAGCAGGACAAAGAGCCCCGGACGGTCGGGCAGGGCGGTCACATTGGCGTGGGTGACGAAGGCGATCTTCCGCTCGGCCAGACCCGTCTTGGTGGAAAGAACAAACTTGTTACTCATGCCATTGCCTCTCTGGCTGGGGATCCCTTCTGGGTCTCTGTTTCCAAAGTACCACCAGATGTGGTGGGCACGTTAACGGAAACACACGATCCGAGGGTCAAATCCGGCAGTCTGCCTACATCTTCCTCAAAACGCGCGGACACTGACCGGAGTTCCCGCAATGAGGGTGGCCAGAATGTGACACAGGCGGACCCCCGCGACCGTTTTCGGAACTTTCCCGCGCCGATGCCCGTTTTCTCAGCAATCGAAACGAATTCGGAGTCTGAGATATGGCGCATCAACACTACGAATATCACACCACCGAGAAGCCGCGTTCCGACAGCGGCCTTGCCTTCCTCGTCGGCGCCCTCGTCGTGCTTGTGGGGGTCATCGCCTTCGTCGTTTTCGTCGGCGACTACGGCATTCCGCAATCGTCGTCCAACGCCCCGAGCGTCGAGATCAATGCTACGGCCGACAGTGCCGCAGGGGCCGAAGCGGCCGACGAGAGTACGGATGGCGCAGCCGGTGCCGCAGCCGAAGCCGACAATGGCGACGCGGCTGCAGCCGCAGGCGCTTCCAGCACCGATTGACGCGACATGCAGCGCGGCCTTCGGGCTGGCCCGGTCCCGGTGTGCAACCCGGGGCCGGGTTCTTTGTGTTCGGGGTGCTGCGGCATGGCCCACCCTCGCGACGGCACCTTTTCGCGGAGATCGTGACGCGGCGGGGAACTTTCACCGCGCGGCCCGCGTTTCGTCCGTACTGCCTGGGAGGATGGCCACTGCCGCCAACTCCCGTGTCCCTTACCTGTCACCCTGGCCGGGCGCTTCGCGCGTCCGGCCCTTTTTTGTGCGCGCGTGCCCTGCGCCCAAGGAGGCCCGATGCTGATCCTGACCTGTCCCTATTGCGGTGTCACCGCCGAGGAGACCGAATTCCACGGCGGCGGCGAGGCGCATCTGAAGCGGGAGGGGCCGGGCTCCGACGACGGGGCCTTCGAGGGCTACCTGTTCCACCGTGAAAACCCGCGCGGCGTGCATTTCGAACGCTGGCGGCATGTGTATGGCTGCGGCAAGTGGTTCCACGCCGCCCGCGACACCGCCACGCTGGAGGTCTTTGGTACCTACAGTGCCCAGACTGTCACCCCGCCCGAGGATCTGCTTGCCACGATCCGCGCCAAACGCCCCGGGTGGCGCTGGCGCGATCTTGCCTGACGACCCGTCCGTGATCCTCAAGACCAGGAGGCCCCATATATGAGCACCCGACTGACCACAGGCGGCCAACGCATCGACCGGACTGCGCCGGTGACATTCACCTTCAACGGCCAGAGCCTGAAGGGCTACCGGGGCGATACGCTCGCCTCCGCGCTGCTGGCAAATGACCGGATGATGCTGGGCCGGTCGTTCAAGTATCACCGGCCCCGCGGCCTTGTCGCCTCCGGCACCGAAGAGCCGAACGCCCTGCTCGGCATCGGCGAGGGCGGGCGGTTCGAACCGAACCAGCGCGCCACCATGCAGGAGATCTACGAGGGGCTGACGGCGGGGTCGCAGAACCACTGGCCTTCGCTGGAGTTCGATGTGGGCGAGATCAACGCCTACCTCAGCCGCTTCTTCCCGGCGGGCTTCTACTACAAGACCTTCATGTGGCCGCGCAGCTTCTGGAAGCATGTGTTCGAGCCGGTGATCCGCCAGTCCGCAGGTCTGGGCAAGGCGCCCAAGGATCGCGATGCTGACACCTATGAACATTACTACCACTTCTGCGACGTGCTAGTGATCGGCGGCGGGCTGTCGGGCCTTGTCGCGGCGCGCGCCGCAGCCTCCGGCGGGGCGAGGGTCACCCTGCTGGAGCAGGAGGCACAATTCGGCGGGCGCACCGGGACGGACGATCCGGAGGTCGGGGCCGCGACGGCGCAGGCGCTGGTGGACGAATTGTCGGGGATGGAGAATGTCACCCTCGTCACGCGCTGCATGGGGGCCGGGGTCTATGACCATGGCTATGTGCTGGGCTACGAGCGGCTGACTGACCATCAGGCGGCCAAGGACGGCCCGCGCCACCGGCTGTGGCGCATCCGGGCCGGGCAGGTCATCACCGCGACCGGCGCGATTGAACGCCCGCTGTCCTTCGCCGGGAACGATGTGCCGGGGGTCATGCTGGCCTCCGCCGTGCGGGATTATCTGGTGGCGTATGGTGTTTCGGTCGGTGACCGGACCGTTGTCGTGACGAACAACGACGATGCCTATCTTACCGCGATCCGGCTGGCGGAGGCGGGGCTGTCGGTGCCCGTGATCGTCGATGCCCGTGCTAATGGTGCGGGGGAGCTGGGGGCGCGGGCCGAGGGGCTGGGCATCCGGGTTCTCAAGGGCCACGGCGTGGCCAAGGTGAAGGGTCGCAAGCGGGTCACCGGCGTGGCGCTCTGCAAACAGGTTGGCGAGGGCGCGGTGGTGGAGGAGATCGCCTGCGACGCGGTGGCCATGTCCGGCGGCTGGTCCCCTGTGGTGCATCTCTGGTCGCATTGCGGTGGCAAGCTGATCTGGGACGAAGATCAGGCCATGTTCCGCCCCGATGCCGACCGCCCGCCGACCGGCGGGCAGGGCGAGGGGTTCGTCCGTGTCGCAGGGGTCGCCAATGGCGTGCTGGCGTTGGATGCTCTGCTGGCGGATGCCGCCGCGCAGGGCCTTGCCGCCGCCGAGGCGGTCGGCCAGGTCGGCCAGCCGGTGGACCTGCCCGAGGTGCCCGCACGGGCGGACAATGCGATCGAACCGGTCTGGCTCATGCCTGCCTCCGCCAAGCGGACGCTGCGGGCGAAGACCTGGCTCGATTACCAGAACGACGTGAAGGTCACCGACATCCAGCTCGCCGCGCAGGAGGGGTATGAGAGCGTTGAACATGCCAAGCGCTACACCACGCTCGGCATGGCGACGGATCAGGGGAAGCTGTCGAATATCAACGGGTTGGCGATTCTTTCGGGCGCTTTGGACAGCCCGATCCCGCAGGTCGGCACCACCACCTTCCGCCCGCCCTATACGCCCATTTCCATGGGCTCCATCGCGGGCGAGGCCCGGGCGGAGACTTTCCAGCCCCTGCGCCGCTCGCCCCTGCATGACTGGCACGAGGCCAACGGCGCGGATTGGGAGCCGGTCGGCCCCTGGCGCCGCCCCTTTACCTACCTGCGCACCGGGGAAACCCGCGCCCAGGCGGTGGAGCGGGAAATACTGCAGACGCGCGACAGCCTGGGCCTGCTGGATGCCTCGACCCTCGGCAAGCTGATCGTGAAGGGGCCGGATGCGGGCCGGTTTATGGACATGATGTACACCAACATGATGTCCAACCTGAAACCGGGCAAATGCCGCTACGGGCTGATGTGTTCGGAAAACGGGTTTCTGATGGACGACGGGGTTGTCGCCAGATGGGACGAAGACACCTGGTTGTGTCACACGACCACCGGCGGCGCGGATCGCATCCACGCCCATATGGAAGAATGGCTGCAGACAGAATGGTGGGACTGGAACGTCTGGGTGGTCAATGCGACCGAACAATACGCCCAGATCGGCGTGGTCGGCCCACAGGCCCGCCGCGTGCTGGAGAAGCTGGGCGCCGAAGGGATCGGCAACGAGGATTTCCCCTTCATGACCTTCCAGGATCACCGTCTGGCGGGGATCGAGGCGCGGGTCTACCGCATCTCCTTCTCGGGTGAGCTGTCCTATGAAATCGCCGTCACTGCGGGGCAGGGCCGCGCCCTCTGGGATGCGCTCATGGAGGCCGGGGCGGAGTTCGACGTCATGCCCTACGGGACCGAGGCGCTGCACGTCCTGCGGGCCGAGAAGGGCTTCATCATGATCGGGGACGAGACCGACGGAACGGTCATTCCGCAGGATCTCGGGCTCACCTGGGCGATCTCCAAGAAGAAGGAAGACTTCATCGGCAAGCGCGCGCAGCAGCGCGAGGATATGGCCCGCCCGGATCGTTGGAAACTGGTCGGTCTGCAAACCCTCGACGGGTCCGTCCTGCCCGATGGTGCCTATGCCGTGGCCGCCGGGGTGAATGCCAATGGCCAGCGCAATGTCGAAGGGCGGGTCACCTCGACCTACCGCTCGCCCACGCTGCAACGCGGGATCGCCATGGGGCTGGTGCTTAACGGGCCGAACCGGATGGGCGAAACCCTCCAGTTCAACCGCGTGGATGGCAGTACCATCCCGACCAGGATCGTCGACCCCGTCTTCTACGACAAGGAGGGCACCAAGAATGTCTGACCCCGTCACCGCCCTGTCCAACGCCGTGGCCGAAGGCCCGGTGCGCGTCGCCGAAACCGGCCCGCATGGCATGATCACCCTGCGCGGGGACCTTGCCGATGCGGCTGTCGCCAAGGCTCTGACCTCTGCCAGCGGCCTGGATACGCCCGCGCCGCGCCGCCTGACCTCCGACGGCGTGCGCACACTGGCGTGGATGAGCCCGGATGAGGCACTGCTGCTCTTGCCACGCGGCGATCTGGCCGCCGTGCAGGCGGCGCTGACCGAGGCGCTTGGCGGCGTTCATGCGCTGGTGGCCGATATGTCCGATGCCCGCGCGACCTTCCGCCTGTCAGGCGAGGATGCGCATCTGCGCGAGGTCCTGGCGCGGCTCGCCCCGGTCGACATGGACCGCTTCGAGATCGGCGAGGTCCGCCGCACCCGCCTGGCCCAGGTCGCCGCCGCGATCTGGATGCCGGAGGCGGGGGTGGCAGAACTGGTCTGCTTCCGCTCCGTCGCGCAGTATGTCTTTGATCTGCTGCGCACTGCGGCGGCCAGTCCGCGGGTTGTGCGGGTGTAGATCTGAACGCTTTCCGGTTCAGTCAACACAAACCCGCCTGACGCGTTGCCAAACGCTCTTAATTGAGAGCCCGCCCGGCGGCACTGCCGGGCTGCGCCGACCCGCCCCCACGGGGCGGCGCATTTGCGCCACCCCTCGGGTCGGCGCAGCCCTCTGTGATCCATTCGCAGCCACCCGCAGACGGCCGCTGCCCCCGCCCCTCGGTTCAGGCCGGCCGCCACGGCTCACCCGCCGTTCCGCCACCGATGATACGTCAGCGTCAGCGCAATACATTCCCGCAGCACATCTTCATCCAGCGGCCCCGTGACATCCAGCGGCAGGGCGCGGTCGCCCTCGATCCGCAGCGAAGGTCCGAAACGGGCGCGAAAGGTATCGGCCAGCGTCGTCCGGCAATTGACAAACAGCGCCACCTGATCCGTCCGCCCGCGCACCGGCCCGATCCGCAGGGTGGAACCGCTGCGGCTCGCCTCCGTCAGATAGGCGGGCTCCCCCCATTTCAGTGTCTCGGTCAGCGGGCCGACGCCCTCTGTCTCCGCCGCCGTCCGCAGGATCAGCGTCCGTAGCTCCCGCAGCCGGGCGGCCTGAGCCACAGGCAAGGCGGCAAGAACTTGCACGACGGCGTCGGGCGGGGGCGGCAGGGTCTGGGCGGTATCGGTCATGGCGGAACCCTGCCTCGGATCGCCCCGGCAAATCTTGCTATTTCGACCACTTGCGCGCTTTGCATGCCACTGCATACCGGACTTGCGCGATCGCAGGCTTGACCTTCGCCAGATTACAATACCATGTAAGGCCAACGACATTCCCTAGGAAAAGGAGCCTCACCATGGCCTTCGAACTCCCCGATCTCCCCTATGCCCACGACGCCCTCGCCGATCTGGGCATGTCCAAGGAAACGCTGGAATATCATCACGATATCCACCACAAGGCCTATGTCGACAACGGCAACAAGGCCATCGCCGGGACCGAGTGGGAAAACAAGTCCGTCGAAGAGATCATCAAGGGCACCTATGACCCCAATGCCGTCGCCCAGAACGGCATCTTCAACAACGCCTCGCAGTACTGGAACCACAACCAGTTCTGGGAAATGATGGGCCCGGGCGAAAAGAAAATGCCGGGTGAGCTGGAAAAGGCGCTGGTCGAGGCCTTCGGCTCCGTCGACAAGTTCAAGGAAGACTTCTCCGCCGCCGGTGCGGGCCAGTTCGGCTCCGGTTGGGCCTGGCTGGTCAAGGACGGCGATGGCTCGCTCAAGATCACCAAGACCGAGAACGGCGTGAACCCGCTGTGCTTCGGCCAGACGGCACTTCTGGGCTGCGACGTGTGGGAGCACTCCTACTACATCGACTTCCGCAACAAGCGTCCGGCCTACCTGTCGAACTTCCTCGACAAGCTGGTGAACTGGGAAAACGTCGCCTCGCGCATGTGATCCCGTCCCGGCCTCATGAGGGGCCGGATCCTGAAAAAAAGCCCCTCGCGCAACCGCGCGGGGGGCTTTTCTTTGCGCGGCCGGTGCGGGGCCACGCGCCGCCGGGGTCAGTCGGGGTGGATGTCACGCCTGGTACAGCCTGCGTCCCAGATCACGGCCAACCAATTTATCGCGATCTCGTCCCCGCGTTCGGCCAGCCACTCCTCCTGCGCCCGATAGGCCGCCGGTTCCCGTGCCGCGCCGCAGTAGAAGTGATGCGGGGCCTGTCGATGATGAACGAGTTCGTGCAACAGGACCGAAACGTCCCCGGTGTCCTCGGCCGACCAGGGCGTGACAAGATAGATCGTTTCGCTCTCCGCATCATAGAGACCGCGGGTCCGCCCATGCCCGCGGCCGGGATCGCCCTTCATTTGCGCGGCGCGCCGGGCGGTGACGTAGCGGATCTTCGGCGCGTCCCGCTTGGGCCATTCGATCCGGGTGTCCAGCCAGCGGTCCAGCTGCGCGATCAGCTCGGACGTGACGGCCACGTCGACCCCCGCGGGCTTCAGTGCGATCAGCATGGCCTCCTCCGCCTCGGCGGGCAGGGTGAAAAGCGCGCAGAGGGCAGACGCGGCCAGCCAGCGGCTGACGCGGGATTGGATAGACATCGGTCTCTCCTTCTCGGGTTTTCAGGGTGTGTTTTGGTCTGAACGTAAATCCATGCTAGGCTGGGCCCCGATCGCCTGCAAAAGACCCTTTTTCAGCAACGGTTGAACGGATTTCATCTGCCATGGGCCGCAAACTTCCGCCTTTTGCCGCAGTTCGGGCCTTTGAGGCCGCCGCCCGACACATGAGTTTCAAGGAGGCGGCGGAGGAGCTTTGCCTGTCGCCGTCGGCGATCAGTCACCAGATCCGCTCGCTTGAAGACTATCTCGACACCAAGCTCTTCGAACGGCAGGGGAATACCCTGTCCCTGACACTCACCGGAACCGGATATGCGGGAAAGCTGACAGGATTGCTTGACGGGATCGAGGCCTCGTCAAACGCCGCCCGCACCATGTCGGAGCTGCCGGTGCTGCGGGTGCTCTGCACGCCGGGGTTTGCGGCCCGGTGGATGGTCCCGCGCATGGCTCGCTTCGCACACGCTGACGCCCTGCGCCTGCGGGTGTCCGTCGGCGCGCCCTCGACCGATTTTGCCACCAACGATGCCGATGTGATCATCCATTGGGCGGACAGCCCCGTACCCGGCCTGGTGGTTGATCCGCTGATGCAGTCCGGGCGCTACCCGGTGGTCAGCCCGTTCCTCAAGCAACGGCTGGGCCTCAACCGGCCCGAAGATCTGGCCCGCGCCACGCTGATGCACGATGAAACGATGGATATGTGGGCCGAATGGTTCTCGATCGCCGGTGTCCAGCCCCCCAACTTTCCCATGGGGCCGGAGTTTCCGAACTGCGAACTTGCGACGACCGCGGCCGAACAGGGCGGCGGCGTTGCGCTGGCCTATGACATGATGGTGCGCGATACGCTGGCAAGCGGGCGGCTCGTGCGATTGTTCGATCATGTGACGATGCCGATTGTTGTCTATTCCTTCGCCTGTCCGGAAGCCCGCGTGGACGAGCCGATGATCCGCGCTTTCCGGGACTGGCTGCATGACGAGATGGCCATGGAAAGCCGAACGAGACCCCAGCTTGTCACCAACTGATCTGCGACGGAGCCCTGTCTGCATGTCGTCCGTTTCGGGAACCCGCGCCGCCCACTGACCGTTGGTCCTCTGAAACCAAAAGGAGGATACGACATGGCAGAGCGTCATAGATCGCAAGATGGCCGCCGCGAAACCGAAGAGATCCTCGGCGACAAGCCCGAGAACCTCGATGCGCCCGATCACCAGGGGGCCAAGGGGGGCAATATCCAGCGCAAGGTGGGCACGCGCGACGAACGCAAGCGTCTGGACGAAACATCGGCCGGGGCGACGCGCCCGCTTGGCCAGGACAAGAACAGCAGCGGCGACAAGGAAAAAGTGTGATGGCACGTTTGACCAATGACGCCTGGGTGCTGATCGCGGATGGCGAGAAGGCGCTGTTCCTGCGCAATATCACCGACTCCGAAAACCCCAATCTGGAGGTCGTGCGCAAGGAAGAGCAGGACAATCCGAAGGACATCGACCAATCCGCCAACCGGCCCGGTCGGATGCAGGACACCGGCGTCGGCCAGAGATCCGCGATGGACGACACCGACTGGCACGAGTTGGCCAAGGAACGGTTCGGGGACGAATTGGCCGCGTTGCTCTACCAGCAGGCGCATCAGGGCAAGTTTGACAAGATCGTACTCGTCGCCCCGCCCAAGACCCTGGGCGAGTTGCGGCACAAGATGCACAAGGAGGTGGCTGACCGTGTCATCGCCGAGGTGCCGAAGACCCTGACCAACCATCCGCTGGACGAAATCGAGGCCCAGTTGAGTGGCGAGATCGCCGGTTGATCCCTCCGGCTGGCCGGATGTGCATCGCCTGGTTCGGTGCCGTCAGGCCAGCCGGTCGCGCAGCAGCGCCATCGCCGCGTCCGGCGTATCGGCCAGATGGATCATCTCGCGCAGCGACGGCGCGGCGAACCCCCGCTCGATGGTGTGATCGACCAGCGCCACCAGCGGGTCCCAGAAGCCCCCGACATTCAGCAGAACAATCGGTTTGTCGTGCAGCCCCAGCTGGCTCCAGGTCAGCACCTCGAAAAACTCGTCCAGCGTCCCCGCGCCGCCGGGCAGCACGACCACCGCGTCGGAATTCATGAACATCACCTTCTTGCGCTCGTGCATGTTCTCGGTGACGACAAAGCGGGTGAGGTCGCGTTTGCCCACTTCGGCCTGCAACAGATGCACTGGGATCACGCCGAAGGTATCGCCCTCGGCCTCCTGCGTGGCGCGGGCGACGAGGCCCATCAACCCCACATCCCCGGCCCCATAGACCAGCCGCCAGGTCTCCGCCGCCAGCGCCGTGCCCAGTTGGGTCGCCGCCTCCGCATAGGCCGGATCGGCCCCGGGACGGGAGCCGCAGTAGACGCAGACGGAACGGGCAGGGGACTGTGGCATGGGAGATACCTTTCACGACATATGGTTAAGGGGTTTTGACCGCGATTTAACCAGTTGATATACCTGCGCAACCGCAGAGACCAGACGGGGACTCATGCGAATTTCGAAAGGATGACGGCGTGGCTGGGACTGGATCGGCGCCCTGGAAGGGGCTGACTGTCGGTGGGGTGGTAACGGCTGTGATTGTGGCCGTGGGTCTGTGGTTCGGTGGCGTCTTCGACCCGATGCGTGGGGTGGAGGAGGGTGCGCTTCCTGAGTCTGGTTCCGAGACTGGGGCGAAGCAGGCGGCGAGACCTGGCGGGGCGGTCACGGAACGTGCCTCGACGGATACCGGCGCGACCGGGGCTGAGACGTCGGCGGATGCCACTGCGTCCGAGCCGACCATTGAGCCGCAAGCCACTGATGCGACAGCCGAAACGGAGAAGAGCGAAGCGGAGGCCACAACCACCGCGACGGCCGAACCTGCGTCCGAGGAGAGCCCGGCGCAGCCCGCCACGCAGCAACCTGTCGAGGCGACGGAGGCCGTGGAACAGGCCGCTCAGGATCAGGCTCCCGTGGGCGATACGGCTGCTCAGGAGGCCGCCGAGGCCCCGGAGCCAACGTCTCAGACGGCAGAGGCAATGGTCGAGGCCAAGAAGCCAGCAACCGAGACGGCAGAGCCAACAGTCGAGGCCGTGACGACCACTGACCAGCCGGCTGGCAGCGCGGACCCGGCGGCCAACGCTCAGCCGCAGGTGGCTCAGGCCGCCGCTCCCGAAACCGCAAGGCCGACAGGCGAAGCCTCCGACACGGAGACCGCGCAGGCCGAGGTCAAAGAGCCGGAGGCGTCTGCAATCGCATCCGCTGATGACACTCGGGCCGCAGCCGATCAATCGGTGGAGGCCACGGAACAATCTGCGCCGCCGACCGATGAGGCCGCAAAAACTGAGATGGCCGCCGCGACAGTGGCCGAGGATCAGCCGGATGAGGCGGCGGAGACGGTGACGTCGCCTTCAACGGCTGATCCCGCGCAATCCGGCGCGCAGACCGAGGCGAAGACCGAAATGGCCGCGCCGACTGTGGACCAGCCCTCCGGCACCTCGGAATCCGCTGCTACGGATACCCAAAAAGCCTCAGAGCCTGGCACCTCAGACACCATCACGGCCACGGCGAGCGATGACACGACCGGCGCGCCCGAACAGTCCGAAGCGCAGCCCGTGACGACGGCCCAAGCCGATCCGGCCCCCGCAACAGCAGCCCCTGAAACCACCACTGACACCGCGCAGGAGCAACCCGCCACGCAACCCACCCCTGCCACAGCACAGGCACCACGTTTCGATGTCGTGCGGATGGATCCCGGTGGCGCGGCCCTCGTGGCCGGGGCGGCGGAGCCCGGAACGGTGGTGCAGATCCTCGTGGACGGCGCAGTCGTGGGCGAGGAAACCGTTGGCCGCGATGGCAAATTCGTCGCCTTCCTCGATCTGCCGGTCAGCGCGGACAGCCGCGTGGTGACCCTGCGCAGCGGGGACCAGCGGCTGAGCTCTGTCGAGGAGGTGATCCTGGGCCCGACGCCCGAGGCCGAGACAGGCGAGACGGCGGAGCAGACCCAGACCGCCCAAGCCGCACCGACGGTGCTGCTGTCGGACGAGGAGGGCGTGAAGGTGCTGCAATCCTCCGGCAACGCGTCCCGCGACGAGGTGGCGATCGGCGCGATCAGCTATGCCGCCAACGGGGCGGTGCGCGTCTCCGGCTTCGGGCTGGCGGGTGGCTTCGTGCGGGCCTATCTCGACGATGCCCCGGTGGCGGAGGCGAAGGTCGGCGCGGATGGCACCTGGTCCCTCGCTCTCGACAAGATCGGCGCGGGCGAGCAACGGCTGCGGATTGACGAACTGGCCGCCGACGGGGCGGTGCGGTCGCGGGTGGAAACCCCCCTCAGCCGCCCGGAGGCGGAGGTGTCGCCCGCCGTGGCCGAAGCCCCGGCTGCACCTGCGGAGCCAAGCGCCGCGCCCGCGACCCAGGTCGCCCAACAGGTCGAAGCCGGGCCCGCCGCGCCGCCTGTAGTGGAGCCCGCCGCACAGCCCGTCACAACAGGCACGGACAACGCCCCCCTGTCGGACACCACCTCCGCCGCGAGCGACAGCAGCGCGACCCCGGTCGCTGCCACGACCACGGCGGCGTCGGGGCAACCGGTGCCTAGTGTGAACCAGGTGACGGTGGAGCGAGGCACGACCCTCTGGGCCATCGCACGGGAGAAATATGGCGAGGGGTTGATGTACGTCCGCGTCTTCGAAGCCAACAAGGGCCTGATCCGCAACCCCGACCTGATCTACCCGGGCCAGGTGTTCAACCTGCCCGATTGACGTCGCCGCACCCCTCTCCTCTGTCCGGCGCGCCGCCCGCGCATGTCCCGGCCCCCGTGCCGGGACCCGGCGTTCAGGATAACCCTGACCGGACATCCTGAGGGCCCCGTGCCCCGAGGTCCCAACGCGGGGGCCGGGACAGGGGATGCCGACCCTGGAGTGTCGGCGTCAGCCCGGGCGTGGGATGTTCCGCCCGACCAGTCGCGCTACCCCCGGGGACCCCTGTCCCGGCCTCGCGCCGGGACCTCGTCTTTCAGGACAACCCTGACCGGTCATCCTGAGGGCCCCGTGCCCAGAGGTCCCGGCGCAGAGGCCGGGACACGAGCCGTCGATATTGGAGTGTCGGCGTCAGCCCGGGCGTGGGATGTTCCGCCCGACCAGCCGCGCTACCCCCGGGAGCCCTGTCCCGGCCTCGCGCCGGGACCTCGCCCCTCAACGTGCCCTTGAGAAGACTTCAGACCGCACCATTGCCAGAGGTCCCGCCACGGAGGCCGAAACGCGGGCCGCCGACCTCACCGCGCCCGAAACGATCCGGGGCTCACCCGCAGTGCGCTTCCGCCCGGCACATCTCTCCGACCGTGCGGTCGCCGGCGCAGCAGTCGTTCAGCAGGTAGTGGATCAGCCCGCCCATGTTGCGCCGACGGGCGGAATAGATCACACGGCGGCCATCGCGCCGTGCCTCGATCAGACCGGCCTGTTCCAGCGCGGACAGGTGGAACGACAGGCGCGAGGCGGAGCAGGCCACCGCCGCGCCGATTTCGCCTGCGGGCAGGCCCGACTGGCCGCAGGGCACCAGCAGGCGGACGATCTGCAGCCGGGTCTCATGCGCCAGGGCCGAGAGGGCGTCGAGGGCTTGTGTCTGGTCCATTGTTCAATTACTCATGAAGTGTTGAACTATCCAAGTCATACGCCAGCCGGCCCGATCCGGCAAGCCAATTGAGGACATCACCCATGATGGGACGGGGCCGCACCACCTTGACCACGACCGATATGCCCGAAAACGGGATGCAGATCATCCGCCGCGCCCTGGTCTACCTCTGGCCCCGGGGCAACACGCCGGTGCGCCAGCGCGTGGTACTGGCGCTCGTGGTGCTTTTCCTGGCCAAGCTGATCGCGGTCGGCACGCCCTTTCTCTACAAGGCGGCGGTGGACACGCTGACGGGCGAGGGGGCGCCGGAGGCCTGGATGCTGGCGGTCGGGGCGGTGTCGCTGACCGTGGCCTATGGCATGGCGCGGCTGATGACCGTGGGGTTCCAGCAGCTGCGCGATGTGATCTTCGCCCCCGTGGGCCAGCGCGCCCTGCGGCAGGTGGCCTTTGAAACCTTCGCGCATATGCATCGCCTTTCGATGCGCTATCACATCACACGCCGCACCGGCGGGTTGAGCCGGATCATCGAGCGCGGGGTGAAGGGCGTGGATTTCCTGCTGCGCTTTCTGCTGTTCTCGATCGGGCCGCTGATCCTGGAACTGGGGATGGTGGTCATCGTCCTCTGGATCGCCTTCGACATCTGGTACCTGGCCGTCGTCGTCGGGGTGATCGCCGCCTATACCTGGTTCACCCTGAAGGTCACGGAATGGCGGGTGAAGCTCCGTAAGGAGATGAACGATCAGGACACCGACGCCAATCAAAAGGCCATCGACAGCCTGCTGAACTTTGAAACGGTCAAATATTTCGGCGCCGAGGCGCGGGAGGCCGCGCGCTATGACCGCGCGATGGAGAAATACGAGCGCGCCGCCCTCAAGACCGCAAATTCGCTGGCCTTTCTGAACTTCGGGCAGAGCTTCCTGATCACCGGCGGTCTGGTGGCGGTCATGGTCATGGCGGCTCTTGGCGTGCAGGCGGGGACGCTGACCGTGGGCGATTTCGTCATGGTCAACGCTTACATGATCCAGATCACCATGCCGCTGAACTTCCTGGGCTCTGTCTACCGCGACATCCGGCAGGCGCTGGTGGATATGGCCGAGATGTTCACCCTGCTGGAGCACCCGGCAGAGATCACCGACAGGCCCGGCGCGGCCGAGATCAAGGTGACCGGCGGCCGGGTCGAACTGGATGAGGTGACCTTTGGCTACGAGGCTGAGCGCCCGATCCTCAAGGGTGTCAGCGTCACGGTGGAGCCGGGGCAGAAGGTCGCCATCGTCGGCCCCTCCGGTTCGGGCAAGTCTACCATCGGGCGGCTGCTCTTCCGGTTCTACGATGTGATGGGCGGCGCGATCCGGATCGACGGGCAGGACCTGCGCGATGTCACCCAGGACAGCCTGCACGCCCAGATCGGCGTGGTGCCGCAGGACACGGTCCTGTTCAACGACACCATCCGCTACAACATCGCCTATGGCCGCGACGGCGCCACCCAGGAGGAGATCGAGGCCGCCGCCCGCGCCGCGCAGATCCACGATTTCATCACCTCGCTGCCCGGCGGCTACGACACCACCGTCGGCGAACGCGGGCTGAAGCTGTCGGGCGGGGAGAAACAGCGGGTCGGCATCGCGCGGACGCTGCTCAAGAACCCGCCGATCCTGCTTCTGGACGAGGCGACCTCGGCGCTGGACACGGAAACCGAACGCGGCATCCAGACCGCGCTGGACCGCGCGGGCGAGGGGCGGACGGTGCTGGTCATCGCGCACCGACTGTCGACCATCGCCGACGCGGACCGGATCGTGGTGCTGGAGGATGGCCATATCGTGGAGACCGGCACCCACGCGGAGCTGCTGGCCCGCAACGGCCGCTACGCCGGCCTCTGGGCCCGGCAGGAGGCGGAGGCGGCGTGAGACACCCCATGCGTCCCGGCCCCGCGCCGGGACCTCGCGCGCCCTCGCACACTGCAGAACCACAAGACCCCCGGGGGCCCCGGCGCAAGGCCGGGACAGAGCCCCTCACCACCGCCCCGTCCCGGCCCCCGCGCCGGGACCTCGCACCGCTCCGGACACCGCAAAACCACAAGCCAACCAGAGGTCCCGGCGCAAGGCCGGGACAGAACCCCTCACCCCCGCCTCTGTCCCGGCCCCCGCGCCGGGACCTCGCGCCCCTCCATACTCCGCAGAACCACAAGCCACCCCTTACTCCCGGCACACAGCCGGGACTGGCGCCCCACACATCCCGGCGGCGCTCCCCCCGGGGCCAAGCGGGCTTGATCCCCGATCCCGCATGCATATATCCCCGCCGGACCGAATCCGTTTGCGTCCCTCGTTGCTTATGCTATTAGCGGCGCAGTCTGGCTGGATCGCGTTCGCGTGACCCGGTCCCTCGCATCCTGCGGGAGAACCGCCCTGTCATGGGCATCAGAGCACGACCCCAAGCGTGACCGATTGGGGAGTAGGGCAGAACCGGGCCGCGAGCCCAAGAGATATGAGGGGATAATCCCATGAGCGATGTCGCAGAGCGCGTGAAGAAGATCGTCGTTGAGCATCTGGGCGTGGAAGAGGACAAGGTGACCGAAAGCGCCTCGTTCATCGACGACCTTGGCGCGGACAGCCTTGACACTGTCGAGCTGGTGATGGCCTTCGAAGAAGAGTTTGGCATCGAGATCCCCGATGACGCCGCCGAGAACATCCAGACGTTCGGCGACGCCGTCAAATTCATCAAGGACGCCGCCTGATCGCCCAGGCACCCTTGAGGTGAATTTCAGGCCCCTGCGCATTGCGCGGGGGCCTTTTCGTTGCGGGGGACTGTTCGGCTCGGGTCGACCCGCACATAGCATTTGGCGATTTCGCGCCGCAGAGATACGCTCGGGCGGAATTGCCGGAGGCCCCCATGTCCGAGACCTATCTCCTCAAATCCGCCGATATCGCCGCGATGGAGGGCCTGTCCAAGGTCCATTTCCTCAACGATAACGCGCGGCGGGTGAACAAATCGCTGGGCGACCTGACCGGTCTGACGGGTCTGGGCGTTCACCTGATCGAGGTGCCGCCGGGCTGCGAGAGCACCGAAAAGCATGTGCATCACTTTGAGGATGAATGCGTCTACGTCCTGGAGGGGCACGCCACGGCGGTGATCGGCACGGAGGAGCACGCCATCGGACCGGGCGATTTCATCGGCTACCGTAAGGGCGGGCTGGCCCATACGATCCGCAACACCGGCGACGGGCCGCTCAAATGCCTCGTCGTGGGCGAACGGCTGGCGCATGACGTGGGCGACTATCCGGACAAGGGCAAACGCATCTACCGGAACGCGGGCCTGCCGTGGGATGTGGTCGATCACGGGAACATCGTGAACCCGCAGGGCGCGGGCAAGAAGTGACCGCCCCCCTTGCCATTGCGCCCGGAAAGGTCTGAGGTGGCGCAAACAGCAGGGGGCTTACATGGCAAAATCACTGGACGAATTGCGCGCGCTTTACGGCAATGACAAGGGCACGGCCTTCTATGACCCCCGGCTGAAATCCGTCGCCGACGGCCAGTTCGGCGAGGGCGGGCGGCGCGCCTGGCCCTTCGCCGGGGTCTCGACGCTGCTGGATGCGCCCTATCGGCCCGACATCGCGGCGACGCTGGAGGCGGGCGGCGCGGTCGCGGATCTTGACGTGGCGCTGATCGGCGTGCCGATGGACCTGGGCGTGACCAACCGGGCAGGGGCGCGGCGCGGCCCCAAGGCGGTGCGGGAGGTCGAACGCATCGGCCCCTGGAACCGGGTGATGGACGTGGCGCCGCTGCAGGTGAAACGCTTTGCCGATCTGGGCGATGTGCCGATGCGCTCGCGCTATGACCTGACCTCCTGTCACGAGGATATCGAGGCGTTTTACGACCGGGTGGTCGGCGCCGGGCTGCTGCCGCTCTCGGTCGGGGGGGATCATTCGATCTCGCGGCCCATCATCGCGGCGCTGGCCAAACGGCACGGGCCGGTCGGCATGGTGCATATCGACGCCCATGCCGATACCTCCGGCGTCTACGAGGGGGCGAAGTTCCACCACGGCGGCCCCTTCCGGCAGGCAGTGCTGGAGGGCGCGCTGGACCCGACCCGTACGATCCAGATCGGCATCCGGGGCGGAGGAGATTACCTGTGGGAGTTCTCCTATGAAAGCGGGATGACCGTGATCCATGCCGAGGAGGTGGGCGAGATGAGCCTGCCTGCCGTGATCGCAAAGGCGCTGGAGGTCGTGGGCGCGGGGCCGACCTATATCAGCTTCGACGTCGACAGCCTCGACCCCGCCTATGCGCCCGGCACCGGCACGCCGGAGGTCGGCGGGCTGGCGCCGCGCGAGGTCATGGCGATCCTGCGCGGACTCAGGGGGATCACCATGGTCGGCGGCGACGTGGTGGAGGTCGCGCCCTCTTACGATCCCACATCCAACACGGCGCAGGCGGGGGCGCAGATGCTCTTTGAACTGGCGTGTCTGGCGGCGGTGGCGGGGTAGGGGGCGCTGCCCCCGCCCTGCGGGCTCCCCCGGAGTATTTTCGGAAAGGTGAAGCAGGGCCGGGGTTCTTTTTGCCGGAAATATCCTCGGGGGGGCGACACTCCGCAGGCGTGTCGGGGGGGCAGACAGCCCCCCTGTTTCGCGCAAAGATTGCGCAGACTTGTGCCATGAGCGGGCCACGCCCCCTTGCCCCCTGCGGGCCACGCGGGGTATGAGCGTCTGACGGAAACTGAGGGGACGGGTATATGCGTCGTGTCGTTGTCACCGGGCTTGGGCTGGTCACGCCTCTGGCCAGCGGAGTTGAAGAAAGCTGGAGCCGGATCCTGGCGGGAAAATCCGGGGCCGGACCGATCACGCGGTTCAATCCGGAAAGGGTGACAACCAAATACGCCTGCGAAGTGCCGCTTGGCGACGGGTCCGACGGCACCTTCAACGCCGACGACTGGATGGAGCCGAAAGAGCGCCGCAAGGTCGATGATTTCATCCTCTACGGCATCGCCGCCGCCACCCAGGCCGTGCAGGACGCCGGCTGGACCCCCGAGGACGAAGAGAGCCGGCTGCGCACCGGTGTGCTGATCGGGTCGGGCATCGGCGGGTTGCAGTCGATCGAGGCGACCACGCTGATGATGGCCGAGAAGGGCCCGCGGCGGGTGTCGCCCTTCTTCATTCCCGGCGCGCTGATCAACCTGATCTCGGGCCAGGTGCAGATCAAGTTCGGCTTCAAGGGGCCGAACCATTCCGTCGTCACCGCCTGTTCCACCGGCGCCCATGCCATCGGCGATGCGGCGCGGCTGATCCAGTGGGGCGATGCGGATGTGATGATCGCCGGCGGGGCCGAGGCCGCGATCTGCGAGATCGGCATCGCGGGGTTCAACGCCTGCAAGGCGCTGTCGACGAAATATGCCGATGACCCGACCAAGGCCTCGCGCCCCTATGACACCGACCGTGACGGGTTCGTCATGGGCGAGGGCGCGGGCTGTGTCGTGCTGGAAGATTACGACCATGCCGTCGCGCGCGGGGCGAAGATCTATGGCGAATATCTGGGCTATGGGTTGTCGGGCGATGCCTATCATATCACCGCCCCGGACGAGACGATGGATGGCGGCTTCCGCTCCATGAAGGCCGCGCTGGAGCGTGCGGGGCTGGAGCCTGCGGACATCGACTACATCAACGCCCATGGCACCTCCACCATGGCCGACACGATGGAACTGGGCGCGGTGGAGCGACTGATGGGCGATGCGGCGTCGAAGGCGACGATGTCCTCCACCAAATCCGCCACCGGGCACCTGCTGGGCGCGGCCGGAGCGATCGAGGCGATCTTTTCGATCCTCGCGATCCGCGATCAGGTGGCGCCGCCGACGATCAACCTCGACAATCCGGCGGTGGAGAGCAAGCTCTCCCTCGCGCCGAACAAGGCCGAAAAGCGCGAGATCAATGTCGCCCTGTCGAACAGCTTCGGCTTCGGGGGCACCAATGCCTCCATCATCTTCGGCAAGGTGCGCGATTAAATGTGGAAGGCCGTCGCCTCCAATGCGCTGACCCTGCTGATCGTGGTGATCTTTCTGGCGGGGGGCGTGGTGATCTGGGGCAAATCCCAATACACCGCCGAAGGCCCCCTGGCGGAGGCCGTCTGCGTCCGCGTGCCCTCTGGCGCGCGGATGAGTGCCGTGTCGGAAGACCTGGAAGAGAAGGGCGCCGTGACTTCCGGCGCGATCTTCCGCATGGGCGCGGATTACACCAAGAAGACCAACCAGTTGAAGGCCGGATCCTTCCTGGTGCCGCCGGGCGCCTCGATGGAGGAGATCGTCGATATCGTCACCCGCGGCGGGGCCAATACCTGTGGCAGCCAGATCATCTACCGGATCGGCGTGACCTCCGCCGTGGCCGAGGTGCGCGAGTTCGACGCCGCCGCGGGCCGCTACGAGGAAAAGGCCGAGTTCGAGCTGGCCTCGGAAGAGCCGAAGCCCGAGGCGTTCACCGCGATGCGCGCGCGGGCCGACACCGTCTACCGCGTCGTCGTGGCCGAGGGGGTGACCTCCTGGCAGGTGGCGGATGCGCTGGCGCGGGTCGATGTGCTGGCGGGCGAGGTGGCGGAGGTGCCTGCCGAGGGCTCCCTCGCGCCGGACAGCTACGAGGTGCGCGAGGGCGCGGACCGGGTGGCACTGATCGACCGGATGCAGGCCGCCCAGGCGGAGATCCTGGCCGAGGCCTGGGCCAACCGCGCGGAGGATCTGCCTTATGACAGCCCGGAGGAGGCGCTGATCATGGCCTCCATCGTCGAAAAGGAAACCGGTGTGGCGGAGGAGCGCCGCCAGGTCGCCTCCGTCTTCGTGAACCGCCTGAACAAGGGGATGCGGCTGCAGACCGACCCGACGGTGATCTACGGCATCACCGGCGGCGAGGGGGTGCTGGGCCGCGGCTTGCGCCGGTCGGAACTGGACCGCGAAACGCCCTACAACACCTATCAGATCGACGGCCTGCCGCCGACGCCCATTGCCAACCCCGGCCGCGCCTCGATCGAGGCGGCGCTGGACCCGGCGGAGACGGAGTTCATCTTCTTCGTCGCGGACGGGACGGGCGGCCATGCCTTCGCGGTGACCCTGGACGAGCATAACGAGAACGTCGCGCGCTGGCGCCAGATCGAGGCGGAGCGTCAGGGGAACTGAGCGCGGAGGTCGGGGGCCTGGCGTCCCAGGCGTTCTGGTTTATGTGGAAGGGTTCTACGTAAGCTCTCGTGCACGAGGAGGATGTCTTATCGGCTATGTCTCCAAAGGCTTTCTCGGAACACCGATCTAAAGCCCCGCCCGGCGGAAACGCCGGGCAGCGCCGACCCGCCCCGTCGCACCAGAGGTGCTCCAGAATAGACTTGCACGCCTCTGGCGTGACGGGCGCCGCTAATGCGCCACCCGCGGGTCGGCGCTGCCCTCAGCATGAACCTGGATCCCGCCAGGAACCATACTGAACAAACCGGCTGGCCCTAGCGCCCCACAACCACCGGCGCGATCAGGCCCGCGATCCGCGCCGATCCCCGGGGCGAGGGGTGGACCCTGTCGCGGGCGAAGAGCGTCGGGTCGTCGGGGCGGAAGACATCGTCCATATCGACCAGCGTCACCCCCGCATCCCGCGCCGCCATCCGCTCCAGCCGCGTCTCCAGCTGCTCATAGGTCGCGGCACAGGCGGTGCCTGCGTAGCGCGGCGAGGTGTAGTAATCGGCCCAGATCACCCGGGCGCCACGGGCGCGCAGATCCGCCACCAGCGCGGGGATGGCACCCCCACGCCCGTCCTCCGAGATCAGCGTGTTGAGAACACCGTCGCAATTCGTGCAGTCACAGGTGCTCAGATCGTTCGCCCCGCCGTTCAGCACGACCCAATCGGTGCGCAGACCCTCCAGCTGCGCGGGGATGTTCAACGGCCCCCGCCCGCCCGTCACCCGCGCCAGGGGGAGGGAGACATCGCCCACCTCGACCCCGAGCCGCGCTTGTAGCTGATCGGCGACCGAGGCGCCCTGGCTGCGGTTCCAGGCCATGACGGAATCCCCCGCAACGACGACGGGCGCGCCCGTCGGGACACCCCGCCCGCAGGCGGCCAGCAGGCAGAGGGAGAGCATCAGAACGGAGAGGCGTCCGAAGGACAGGGGAGAGCGGTGTGACATCCGCAGGAGATAAGGCAGTCGGTGCGGCCGGCAAGCTGTGTCTGAGCGCCCACCGTACGCTCCCCCACCCCCCCGATTTGACCGACCGTACGGCTTAACGTATAAGTAACCCTATGCTGGACAGGCATGTCCGAAGGCCCCGTGGTGCACACCGCGCGGGCCTTTTTTCGTGCCTAACCGCCGGACGGGCCAACAAAAACAAGAACAGGGCAATCACAATGACTCTCATCAAAGCAGAGCAAACGACCAGCGAACTCTCCGGTCACATCGTGGAAATCCTCGAAGAGCTAAAACGGCTCAAGGAAGATCTCAACGCGACGCGGGGATATGTGCAGAGCGAGGAACCCGGCTTCACCCGGGAGGCGCTGCGCTGTGCGGGCGATGTCCGCTCTTTCATCAAACATGCATATGACGTGGAGGCACGGGTTCATGACGAACAGCGAAAACAGCTCGGCATCGCCGGGGACAGCGGCTTCGACCTCGATCAGGCACGGGCTGACATCGGGTGCAAGCTGGATAGCCTCCGTCGATGCTGTGGCGCAGGAGCTGTTTCTGGATGATCTGACGGAGGGAGAGCTCATGGCTCTCCCTTTCCTTTTCGAATTCTGGGCCATGCCGCATCAATTACCGCCCGAGGGCGACTGGCGCGCCTGGGTGATCCTGGGCGGGCGCGGCGCGGGCAAGACGCGGGCGGGCGCGGAATGGGTCCGCGCGCAGGTGGAGGGGGCGCGGCCGCTGGATGCGGGGCGCTGCGAACGCCTGGCGCTGGTCGGCGAGACGATCGACCAGGTGCGCGAGGTGATGATCTTTGGCGACAGCGGCATCCTCGCCTGTTCGCCCCCCGACCGCCGCCCGCAATGGGAGGCGGGGCGCAAGCGGCTCGTCTGGCCCAATGGCGCGCAGGCCCATGCCTTTTCCGCCCATGAGCCCGAGGGGCTGCGCGGGCCGCAGTTCGACGGTGCCTGGGTGGATGAACTGGCCAAGTGGAAGAAGGGGCAGGACGCCTGGGACATGCTGCAATTCGCGCTGCGCCTGGGCGAGGATCCCCGCGTCTGCGTCACCACCACGCCGCGCCCCACGGCCATCCTGCGCGATCTGCTGGCGCGGCCCTCCACCGTCACCACCCATGCCCCGACCGAGGCCAACCGCGCCAATCTGGCCGAGAGCTTCCTGGCCGAGGTGCGGGAGCGTTACGCAGGCACCTCCCTCGGGCGGCAGGAGCTCGACGGCGTCATGCTGGGGGCGAGCGAGGGCGCGCTCTGGACCCATCCCATGCTCGAGGAGGCGCAGCTGGCCGAGGCGCCGCCGCTGGACCGGATCGTCGTGGCGGTGGACCCGCCTGTGACGGGCCATGCGGGATCGGACGAATGCGGCATCGTGGTCGCCGGGGTGAAGATGGCCAGGGCGCCGGAGGACTGGCGCGCCTATGTGCTGGAGGATGCCTCCGTCGCCGCCGCCAGCCCGATGCAATGGGCGGAGGCGGCGGTTGCGGCGCTGGAACGTCACGGGGCCGACCGCATCGTGGCCGAGGTCAACCAGGGCGGCGATCTGGTGGAGGCGGTGATCCGGCAGGTCGACCCCCTCGTGCCGCTGACCAAGGTGCGCGCCGCCAAAGGCAAATCGGCCCGGGCCGAACCAGTCGCGGCGCTTTACGAACAGGGGCGGGTGCATCACCTGCGCGGTCTGGGCGCGCTGGAGGATCAGCTTTGTGCCATGACGACAAGGGGTTGGGAGGGCAAGGGCTCGCCCGACCGGCTGGATGCGCTGGTCTGGGCGCTGACGGATCTGATGATCTCCGCCCGGGTGTTGCGCGCCGAGCCGAAGGTGCGAACGGTCTAGGAAGTCTTGGTTAACCTTTTGTTGGCAAATTCTCTCCAACGCACATCGAGACACGCAAATCGAGCAGGCAAATGAGCGGGGCACATCGCGCCACGCACTTCCAACCGAGGAGAGGCCCATGGGCATGATCGACTATTTCCGGAAAGACAGCGCGCCCGAACAGAAGGCCAGCGCCGCCGGTCCGATCATCTCCTACCATTCCGCGGGCCGGGTGGTCTGGTCGCCGCGGGATGTGGCCTCGCTCACCCGGACGGGGTTTCAGGGCAATCCGGTCGGCTTTCGCGCGGTGAAGCTCATCGCCGAAGCCGCCGCCGCCCTGCCGCTGATCTGTCAGGACGACACGGCGCGCTACGAGGTGCATCCCGTGATCGACCTGCTGGCGCGCCCCAATGCCGCCCAGGGCCGTGCGGAACTGCTGGAGGCGCTTTACGGTCAGCTGGTCCTCACCGGCAATGGCTATCTGGAGGCCGTCGCGGCAGAGGAGGGCGCGCCGGTGGAACTGCACGTGTTGCGCTCCGACCGGATGTCGGTGGTGCCGGGGCCGGATGGCTGGCCGATGGCCTATGACTACACCGTCGGCGGGCGCAAACACCGGTTCGAGATGGGGCCGCGCGCGCCTGTGCTGCATGTGAAAACCTTCCATCCGCAGGATGATCACTACGGCCATTCCGCCATGCAGGCCGCCGCGCAGGCGGTGGATGTCCACAACTCCGCCTCCGGCTGGTCCAAGGCGCTTCTGGACAATGCGGCCCGGCCCTCCGGCGCGCTGGTCTATGACGGACCCGACGGCGCCTCGATGAGCGCGGAACAATTCTCGCGTCTTTCCAGCGAGTTGGAGGCGCATCACATGGGCGCGCGCAATGCCGGTCGGCCGATGCTGCTGGAAGGGGGGCTGGATTGGAAACCCATGGGGTTCTCGTCCTCCGACATGGAATTCCACCGCACCAAGGACGCCGCCGCGCGGGAAATCGCGCTGGCCTTCGGGGTGCCGCCGATGCTGCTCGGTATCCCGGGCGAGGCGACCTATGCGAATTATCAGGAGGCTCATCGCGCCTTCTTCCGCCTCACCGTGCTGCCCCTGGCGACCCGGGTGACGGCGGCAATATCGACCTGGCTGGAAGGCTTTACCGGCGAACGCGTGATGCTGCGCCCGGATCTCGACCAGGTGCCCGCGCTCTCGGCCGAACGCGATGCGCAATGGGCCCGTGTGGCGGGGGCGGAGTTTCTGACCCGGGCCGAAAAACGCGCGCTTCTGGGCCTGCCGGCGGAGGCGCGGGATGACTGATCAGCGGGACATCCGGCGCTATGGATTCGAACGGTTCGACTGCGCGCCCGCTTTGCGGCTGGAGGCGCATGAGAGGGTCTCGCGGCTCCAGGTGGAGGCGCTGAACGAAAGGATCGGACGACTGGAGGTTGTGATCGAGAGATTGGAGAAACGCCTCTGGCTCACCGTCTACGGGGTTGTTGCGGTGATACTTGCAGAAGGTTTCCAGTCGCTCTTAACCCGTTTGCCTTAAATCTGAGTTTACCTCTCATCTGATGTGAGAGTGGAGGTCTAAGATATGGAACTTGAACAGAAATTCTGCCCCTCTCAATCCGAGATCACGGTTGCGGATGATATGAGCATCGAAGGCTACGCCTCGCTCTTCGGGGCGGCAGATCGCGGCGGGGACCGGGTCGATCCCGGTGCCTATACGGGGTCTCTGGCCACGGGGCGCGCGGTCAAGATGCTGTGGCAGCATGATCCGGCACAACCTATCGGCGTGTGGTCGGAGCTGCGCGAGGATGCCCGGGGCCTCTACGTCAAGGGCCGTCTGCTGCGCGGCGTGGCCCGGGCCGAAGAGGCGGCGGCGCTGATCCGGGCGGGGGCAATCGACGGGCTGTCGATCGGCTATCGCACCCTGCGCGCGACCAAGAACGAGGGGGGCGGACGCACCCTGAAGGAACTGGAGCTCTGGGAGGTGTCGCTTGTCACTTTCCCGATGCTTCCCAGTGCGCGGGTGGCCGCGAAGGGCGAGGCCCTGGCGGACACGATGCGCGAATTGGCGGCGGTCTTTGAGGACGCGCGGCTGGAAATGGCGGGGCGCTAGGCCCGGCTCCAACCCTTCGACGGGGACATGATGATGGAAAGACCCGAGATCACTTCTCGGCCCGGAGAGGCTTTGTCCGAGCCACCCGCTCCGGCGACCGAGATCAAGACCGCAGTCGCGGGATTCGTGGCGGAATTCAAAAGCTTCCGCGACCAGATGACAGACCGCATGAAACAACAGGAAAGCCGTATGACCATGCTTGACCGCAAAACACTGGCGGGCGCCCGCCCGGCCCTGGCGCGCGAGGCAGATGCCGCCGCGCCGCATCAGAAGGCCTTCAACGCCTATCTCCGCTCCGGCGAGGACGAGGGGCTGCGTGGGCTGCACCTCGAAGGCAAGGCGATGAGCAGCGCCGTCGCCGCAGATGGGGGCTATCTCGTCGATCCGCAGACCTCGCAGGCGATCCAGGGCGTGCTGAACTCCGCCGCCTCGCTGCGCCAGGTGGCCAATGTGGTGGAGGTCGAGGCGACCTCCTACGACGTGCTGGTCGACACGACCGAGGTCGGCTCGGGCTGGGTGACGGAAACCGGCTCCCTGTCGGAGACCGACACCTCAACCATGGATAGAATCTCCATCCCGCTCTTCGAGTTGGCCGCGCTGCCCAAGGCCTCGCAGCGGCTGCTGGACGACAGCGCCTTCGACATCGAGGGCTGGCTGGCGGGCCGCATCGCCGACAAATTCGCCCGGTCCGAGGCCTCGGCCTTCATCACCGGCGATGGCAGCGACAAGCCGACGGGCATTCTGGATCATACCGCCGTGGCCAATGACAGCTGGAGCTGGGGCAACCTGGGCTATGTCGCGACCGGGGTCGGCGGCGACTTTGCCGCGACCGATCCGGCGGATGCGATTGTCGATCTGGTCTATGCCCTGGGCGCGCGCTACCGGGCGAACGGAACGTTCGTTATGAATTCCAAGACAGCCGGCGCCGTGCGCAAGCTGAAGGACAACGAGGGGCGCTTCCTGTGGACCGATGGCCTGGCCGCCGGGGAACCGGCGCGGCTGATGGGCTATCCGGTCCTGATGGCCGAAGACATGCCCGACATCGCCGCCGATGCCATGGCGATTGCCTTTGGCGATTTCCGCGCGGGCTACACCGTGGCCGAACGCCCGGACCTGCGCGTGTTGCGCGATCCGTTCAGCGCCAAACCGCACGTTCTGTTCTACGCGACCAAACGCGTCGGCGGGGACGTCACCGATTTTGCGGCGATCAAGCTGCTGAAATTCGCGGCCTCCTGAGGGTCGTGATCGGCGGGGGCCTGCGGGTCCCCGGCGGGCGCGTGGTCGCGATGCGCTGACCAGCTGCTCCCTCCGTCCGCATCAGCGTGGGCGGGCACGCGCCACACCGGCAAAGAGAAAAGGGTTCGGGGATGTTGATCGAAGATACCGAGGTTTTGGCGGCCGTCCTGCCGGTCGAGGATTTCAAGGCGCATCTGCGGCTTGGACGGGGGTTCACCGGAGATACGGTTCAGGACGCAGTGCTGGAAAGCTTTCTGCGCGCGGCCCTTTCGGCGGTGGAGGGGCGGACCGGCAAGGTGCTGCTTTCCCGCGACTTTACCTGGCGCATTCCAGAGTGGCACAACCGTGCCGGAGAGGAGCTGCCGGTCGGCCCGGTGACAGAGATCCTGGAGCTGGCCCTGCTGGACGCCGATGAGGTGGCCACCACCGTCGATCCGCTGCGCTACCGGCTGCACCGCGACACGCATTTCCCGATGATCTACGGCCGCAGCGCGGGCCTGCCGATGCCGCCCTCCGGCGGGTCGATCCGGGTGCGGTTCTCCGGCGGGTTCGGCCCGTCCTGGGACGACCTGCCGCCGGATCTGGCGCAGGCGGTGATGCTGCTGGCGGCGCATTTCTATGAAAACCGCGAGGCGACGGGCCTCGGCGCGGGCTGCATGCCCTTTGGCGTGACCTCGCTGCTGCAACGCTATCGCCCGATGCGCCTATTCAGGGGGGCGGAGCTATGAGCGCGCGTCTGGACCGGCTGCTTGTGCTGGAGGAGTCGCAGCGCCTGGCCGATGCGGCGGGCGGCTATGCCGAGACCTGGGTCCCCCTGGGCGAGGTCTGGGCAGAGGTGACCGCACGCACCGGGCGCGGGGCCGAGTTCGGCGCCGTGCCGACGGGCCGGGTCAACTGGCGCATCGTGGTGCGCGGGGCACCGGTCGGCGTGCCCTCACGCCCCGAAGCCGGGCAGAGATTTCGCGAGGGATCCCGGGTCTTCCGGATCGAGGCCGTGGCGGAAAAGGACCCGCAGGGCCGTTTCCTCACCTGTTTCGCAACCGAAGAGGTGGCGACATGACCTATGCGCTCTCCGCCGCCCTGCAGAAGGCCGTCTATGGCGCGCTGTCCGGGGATGCCGCGCTGACCGCGCTGGTCGGGGCGCATATCTTCGACGCGCCGCCCGTGGGGGCGATCCCCGCGCTCTATGTCTCGCTCGGCCCGGAACGGGCGCGGGACCGGTCGGACAAGACCGCCCGGGGCGCGCGGCATGATTTCGTGGTCTCCGTTGTGACGGATGCCGCAGGCTTCCAGCAGGCCAAGGATGTGGCGGGGGCGGTATCGGATGTGCTGGCACAGCCGCTCGCCCCGCTGGAGCGGGGACGGGTCGTGGCGCTGCGCTTTCTGCGTGCGCAGGCGAAACGGGACGAGGCGGGGCAGCAGCGCCGCATCGACCTGACCTTCCGCGCGCTTCTCGACGACGATTGACCTCTTGAGATTAACCTTTTGAAGGAGACGACCATGGCAGCCCAGAATGGCAAGGACCTGCTGATCAAGGTGGACATGTCCGATGACGGGCAGTTCCAGACGCTGGCGGGCCTGCGCGCCACCCGCGTCAGTTTCAACGCCGAGGCGGTGGATGTCACCTCTCTGGAAAGCCAGGGGGGCTGGCGGGAGTTGCTGGGCGGCGCGGGGGTCCGCTCCGCCGCGATCTCCGGCGCGGGGGTGTTCCGCGATGCGGGATCGGATGAACGCGCGCGACAGATCTTCTTTGACGGGGAGACGCCGGATTTTCAGGTCATCATCCCCGATTTCGGCGTGATCGTGGGGCCGTTCCAGGTGACCTCGGTTGAATATGCCGGGGCGCATGATGGCGAGGCCACCTATGAGCTGTCGCTGGCCTCCGCCGGGGCGCTGAGCTTCACGGCGATCTGATGGCGAACCCCTATGCAGGTGAGGTCACGCTGGTGATCGACGGGCAGGCGCAGGTGATGCGGCTGACCCTGGGCGCGCTGGCCGAACTGGAGGCGGCGCTGGAGGCCGGATCGCTGGTGGAACTGGTGGAACGGTTTGAAACCTCTGCCTTTTCCACGCGGGACCTGCTGGCGCTGATCCTGGCGGGGCTGCGCGGCGGCGGCTGGCAGGGGGGCGCGGAGGAGTTGCGCCGGGCCGAGATCGGGGGCGGGCCCCTGGCGGCCTCGCGGGCGGCGGCAGCGCTGCTGGCCCGGGCCTTCGCCCTGCCGGAGGAGGGGGCATGAGTTTCAACTGGCCCGCCCTGATGCGCGCCGGGATCACCGGGCTGCGCCTGACCCCGGCGGAGTTCTGGGCCCTGACGCCGGCCGAGCTGCGGCTGATGCTGGGCGAGGGCGGCGCGGCGCCGCTGCGGCGCGCGGGGTTGGAGGATCTGATGGCCAAATGGCCGGACATATCGGGAGGCGGCAATGATTGAGGACATCGACGGGCTGGGCGATCTGAAGACCCAGGTGGAGGCGCTGGAGGTCACCCTTGGCGGCGCGACCGGCATGGTGGCCGGGTTCGACAGCGAGTTGCGCCGGATGCGCGGGGCGCTGGCCGAGACGGGCAAGGATGTGCAGTCGCTGGAACGGGGGTTGTCGCGCGGGTTGCGCCGGGCGCTGGATGCGGCGGTGCTGGACGGGGCGAAGTTTTCCGATGTGCTGGGCATCGTCGGCAAATCCGTCGTCAACAGCGCCTATTCCGCCGCCGTGAAGCCGGTGACCTCGCATTTCGGCGGGTTGCTGGCGCAGGGGGTCGGGGGGCTCTTTCAGGGGCTGATGCCCTTTGCCCAGGGCGGCGCCTTTGCCCAGGGGCGGGTGATGCCCTTTGCCGATGGCGGTGTGGTGCGCGGGGCGACGATGTTCCCGATGCGCGGCGGTACGGGCCTGATGGGCGAGGCGGGGCCGGAGGCGATCATGCCACTGGCGCGCGGGGCGGATGGCAAGCTGGGTGTGCGCTCCGAAGGGGGGCGGCCGGTGACGGTGGTGATGAACATCCAGACCCGCGACGCGGAGAGTTTTCGTCGGTCACAGAGTCAGATCGCCGCTCAGATGGGGCGGGCGTTGAGCCGGGGGCAGAGGAACAGGTGAGGGGACCGGTTCCCGTGTACGCAAACAGGAACTCAGGCGGTCCATCGAATAAGTGTCCCGCCCGGCGGACCCGCCGGGCTGCGCCGATCCGCCCCCACGGGGCGGCGCATACGCGCCACCCCTCGGATCTGCGCAGCCCTCAGTCCTCAATGCAACCATTGGTGCCTGACGCGCTTGTCCATTGTTCGCGCCGCGCCTGAGTTCTCCCAACCAAAGGAGCAAACCCATGTCTTTCCACGAAATACGCTTCCCCGCCGCGCTCTCCTTCGGCTCGACCGGGGGGCCCGAGCGGCGGACGGAGATCGTCACCCTCGCCAACGGGTTCGAGGAACGCAACGCCCCTTGGTCGCAGTCGCGGCGGCGCTATGATGCTGGGGTGTCGATGCGCTCGCTGGATGACATCGCCGCGCTGCTGGCCTTCTTCGAGGCGCGGCAGGGGCAGCTTTACGGGTTCCGCTGGAAGGATTGGAGCGATTACAGCTCTGCCCGGCCAAGCGCCGAGGTCGCCTTCACCGATCAGCTGATCGGGCGGGGCGATGGCGTGCGAAAAACCTTCCAGCTGATCAAGCTCTACCGCTCCGGCGCGCAGCAGCACGAGCGGGTGATCACCAAGCCCGTGGCGGGCACGGTGCGGATCGGGGTCAACGGGGCGGAGTTGCAGGAGGGGCAGGGCTACTCCGTCGACGCGCATACCGGATCGGTCGTTCTGGATGAGGCCCCGGTGCCTGAGGCCGAGGTGACGGCGGGGTTCGAGTTCGACGTGCCGGTGCGGTTCGACACCGATCACATCGCCACGTCGGTCGCGTCCTTCCAGGCGGGCGACATGCCCTCGGTTCCGGTGGTGGAGCTGCGGGTCTGATGGCGTTTCACCAGGGGCTTTCCGAACATCTGGCCAGCGGCGCGACGCAGCTGGCCCATGCCTGGGCGATCACGCGAGGCGATGGCGTGATGCTGGGCTTTACCGATCATGACCGGGATCTGGCGTTTGAGGGGATCACCTTCCGCGCCGACACCGGGCTGTCGGCCCTGGCGCTGCAACAGGGCGTCGGCCTGGCGGTGGACAATTCCGAGGCGATCGGCGCGCTCAGCGACGCGGCCCTGCGAGAGGCGGACATCGACGCGGGCCGGTTCGACGGGGCGGAGGTGCGCTGCTGGATCGTCAACTGGGGGCAGGTGGAGCAGCGCCAGTTGCTGTTTCGCGGAACGATCGGTGAGATACGGCGCGCGGGCGGGGCCTTCACCGCCGAATTGCGCGGGCTGGCGGAGGTGCTGAACCGGCCCATGGGGCGGGTCTATCAGAAGCCCTGCGGCGCGGTGCTGGGGGACCGGGCCTGCGGGCTGGACCTGTCGCTGCCGGGCTATGCGGCGGAGGCGGAGGTTCTGGCAGTGGCGGAGGCGCGGGTGATCTTGCCCGCCTTGCCGGGGTATGAGCCGGGCTGGTTCGCGCGTGGCAGACTGCTGGTTCTGGATGGCGCGGCGGCGGGCCTGTCGGCCCCGATCAAGCGGGATGAGGGGGCGGGGGACCACCGGCAGCTGGACCTCTGGCAGGCGCTGCGCGCGACGCTGGTCCCGGGGGACCGGGTGCGGATCACCGCAGGCTGCGACAAGCGGCTGGAGACCTGCCGTTACAAGTTCAACAACCTGCTGAACTTCCAGGGGTTTCCCGACATCCCGGGCGAGGACTGGCTGGTCGCCCAGCCCGCCGCCACGGGCCAGACCACGGGGGGGAGCCGCCGATGACCCGGGTTCTTCAGGCCGCGCGCGGCTGGATCGGCACGCCCTATCTGCACCAGGCCTCGGTCCGGGGGGCGGGGACGGATTGCCTGGGCCTGATCCGGGGTGTCTGGCGCGAGACCTGCGGCGCGGAGCCGGAGGCGATCCCACCCTATTCCCGCGACTGGTCGGAACCGGAGGGGGAGGAGCTGCTGTGGCGCGCGGCCCTGCGGCATCTGGTAGGAAAACCGCTGGCACAGGCCGCGCCAGGCGATGTGATCCTCTTCCGCATGCGCGACAGGTCGGTGGCCAAGCATCTGGGGATACAGGGAAACCTGGCCCCTCATCCGACATTCATCCACGCCTATTCCGGGCATGGGGTCGTGGAATCCCCGCTCTCCGCCCCCTGGGCGCGGCGGGTGGTGGCGCGCTTTGCCTTTCCGCAGATGACAGGCCCCGAGGGGCAGGAGGACTGAGATGGCGACGGTATTACTTTCAGCGGCGGGGGCGGCGATTGGCGGCTCGCTCGGCGGGACGGTCCTGGGCCTCTCGTCGGTGGTGGCGGGGCGGTTTGTCGGCGCGGTCGTGGGCCGGGCGATCGACCAGCGCCTCATGGGCCAGGGGGCGGAGCCGGTGGAGACGGGCCGCGTCGACCGGCTGCGCATCATGGGCGCGGGCGAGGGCGATCCGGTGGCGCGGCTGCACGGGCGGATGCGCGTCGCGGGGCAGGTGATCTGGGCCACCCAGTTCGAGGAGGTCGTCACCGTCAGCGGCGGCGGCAAGGGCGCGCCGCGCCAGCCGGAGCGGCGGGAGTATTCCTATCGGGTCAGCCTGGCCGTGGCGCTCTGCGAGGGGGAGATCTCCGGCATCGGCCGCATCTGGGCCGACGGGGTGGAGATCGCGCCGTCGGAGCTGAATATCCGCGTCTATACCGGGGCCGGGGACCAGCTGCCCGATCCGAAGATGGAGGCGGTGGAGGGCGCGGGCGCCGTCCCCGCCTATCGCGGCACGGCCTATGTGGTGATCGAGGATCTGGCGCTTGGACCCTATGGCAACCGCGTGCCGCAGTTCGCCTTCGAAGTGCTGCGCCCCGCGCCCGAAGACATCGGGCCGGATGATCCGGCGCGGGCGATCCGGGGCGTGGCGATGCTGCCCGGATCGGGCGAATATGCGCTGGCGACCACGCCGGTAACCTTCGATTTCGGCGCGGGACGGGTCGAGGCGGCGAATGTGAACAGCCCCTCCGGCAAGGCGGATTTTCCGACCTCGCTGGACCAGATGGAGGCCGCGCTGCCGGGATGTCGAAATGTCTCGCTGATCGTCAGCTGGTTTGGTGACGACCTGCGCTGCGGCAGCTGTCAGGTCCGGCCCATGGTGGAATTTCCCGACCGCGACGGGGCGGAGATGCCCTGGACCGTCGCGGGCCTCACCCGGGCGGAGGCGATGCAGGTGCCGGAGGCGGAGGGCGCGGTGATCTATGGCGGCACACCCTGCGATGCCTCGGTGGTGGAGGCGCTGCGCGAGATGGCGGCGCGGGGGCAGGCGGTGACCTATTATCCCTTCATGCTGATGACGCAGCTTGAGGGGAATACGCTGCCCGATCCCTACACAGGCACCGGCGGGCAGGCGGCACTGCCCTGGCGCGGGCGGATCACGACCTCCCTCGCGCCGGGCGTGACGGGCGGCCCGGATGGCACGGCGGCGGCGGGGGCAGAGGTGGCGGCGTTTTTCGGCACCGCCTCTGCCACGGATTTCGCCCTGGGGGACGGGGTGGTCAGCTACAGCGGCCCGGCGGAATGGTCGTTTCGCCGCTTTATCCTGCATCAGGCGGCGCTTTGTGCCGCGGCGGGGGGCGTGGATGCCTTCTGCATCGGGTCGGAGATGCGCGGGCTGACACAGATCCGCGACGAACAGGGCTTTCCGGCGGTCGCCGCGCTGCGGGCGCTGGCGGCGGAGGTGCGGGCGCTGCTGCCCGGGGCGAAGATCGGCTATGCGGCGGATTGGTCGGAATATTCCGGGTATCAGCCCGGCAATGGCGATCGCTATTTCCACCTCGATCCGCTCTGGGCCGATGCGAATATCGACTTCATCGGGATCGACAATTACATGCCGCTGTCGGACTGGCGGGAGGGGGAGGATCACGCGGATGCCGATGCCGGTTCGATCTATGACCTCGACTATCTGAAAGGGAATATCGAGGGCGGCGAGGGGTATGACTGGTACTACCCCTCGGCGGAGGCGCGGGCGGCGCAGATCCGCACCCCGATCACCGATGGCGAGGCGGAGCGCTGGGTCTGGCGGGTCAAGGATATCCGCAACTGGTGGCAGAACGGTCATTACGAGAGGGTCGGCGGGGTGCGCTCGCTGACGCCCACAGCATGGGAGCCGCAGTCGAAACCGATCTGGTTTACCGAGCTGGGCTGCGCGGCGGTGGACAAGGGGACGAACCAGCCGAACAAGTTTCTGGACCCGAAATCCTCGGAATCCGCCTTACCCTATCATTCGACCGGGCGGCGCGACGATCTAATCGCGATGCAATATCTGCGGGCCATGCTCTCCTACTGGGGGGATCCGGCGAAGAACCCCGTCTCGGCGGTCTATGACGGGCCGATGGTGGATATGTCCCGCGCCCATGTCTGGGCCTGGGACGCGCGGCCCTTCCCCTGGTTCCCGCTGGAGGGCGGGCAATGGTCGGACGGGGCGAATTACGAGCGGGGGCATTGGATCACCGGGCGGGCGGCGGCGCGGTCGCTGTCAGGCGTGGTGGCGGAGATCTGTCTGCGCGCGGGGCTGGCGGAGTTCGACGTCTCCGGCCTGCACGGGCTGGTCTGGGGCTATCAGGAGACCGGAGAGACCGCGCGCGCCGCCCTGCAGCCGCTGATGCTGCGCTTCGGCTTCGATGCGGTGGATCGCGAGGGGGTGCTGCAGTTCATCATGCGCGACGGGGCGGTGGATGCGGAGATCGGGGCGGAGGTGCTGTGTGTCTCCGCCGAGACCGAGGGCACGCTGGAGGAGACCCGCGCCAGTGCGGCGGAGATGGCAGGCCGGGTACGCCTGCGCTTTGTCGAGGCGGAGGGGAATTTCGAGACAATCGCCGAGGAGGCCGTGCTGCCGCAGGAGGACAGCGATGTCGTGGCGGCGCAGGAGATGCCGCTTGCGCTCTTGCGCGGCGAGGGGCGGCAGGTGGTCGAACGCTGGCTGTCGGAGGCGCAGGTGGCGCGGGACACGCTGCGCTTTACCCTGCCGCCGTCGCTGATGGCGCTTGGGGCGGGGGATGTGGTGCGGGTCGGCGCGGCGCCGGGCCTCTACCGGATCGACCGGATGGAGCGCGGGGCGGGCCAGTTGGTGGAAGCCGTGCGGATCGAGGCGGAGAGCTATCGCCCGGTCGACATGGCGGATCAGGCGGCGCGGCTGGAGAGCTTCGTGCCGCCGGTGCCGGTCTTTCCGCTGTTCCTGGACCTGCCGCTGATGAGCGGGGCAGAGGTGCCCCATGCGCCGCATATCGCGGTGACCGCCCAGCCCTGGCCCGGCACGGTCGGGGTCTATTCGGGCGATCAGGATGCGGATTATGCGCTGGATCAGGTGGTGGACCGCCGCGCCGTCATCGGCGTGACCGAGGCCCCGCTGGAGGCCGCGCCCATGGGCCGGATCGACCACGGCCCGGCGCTGGCGGTGCGGCTGACGGGTGGGGCCCTGTCGTCGGTGTCGGAGGAGGCGCTGCTGGCCGGGCGGAACCTCATGGCCATCGGCGACGGCACGCCGGGGGGATGGGAGCTGTTCCAGTTCCTCGACGCGGTCCCGGCCGGGGATGGGGTCTGGCTGCTGAGCCACCGTCTGCGCGGGCAGTTGGGGACGGATGTGGCGATGCCCTCGACCTGGCCTGTGGGGTCTTTGGTGGTGCTGATGGACGGCACGCCGCGCCAGCTGGGTCTGAGCCTGGCGCAGCGCGGGGTGTCGCGGCATTACCGGATCGGGCCGGCGAGGCGCGATTATTCCGACGGCAGCTATCGGCATGAGGTGCATGCGTTCGATGGTATCGGGCTGCGGCCGCTGTCGCCGGTGCATCTGCGGGTGACGGATTTGGGGGGTGATCTGGGGGTCAGCTGGATCCGGCGCTCGCGGATTTCGGGGGATAGCTGGGACGGGCTGGACGTCCCCCTGGGCGAGGAGGCGGAGCGCTATCTGTTGCGTGTCATGGAGGGCAGTGCCGTGCGCCGCGAGGTGCTGCTGGAGGGGCCGGAGTGGGTCTATCCGGCGGCGGATCAGGCGGCGGATGGCGGGGCCGCAGGCAAGCGGGTGGAGGTGGCGCAGGTCTCGGCGGTGGTCGGGCCGGGGAGTTGGGCTGTGGTGGGGTTGTGATATCGAGCAGGTCTTGGGACATTGATCCAATGTCCCGCCCGGCGGCACGCCGGGCAGCGCCGACCCGCCCCGTCGCACCAAAGGTGCGCAGAGTTACGATGGCACGCCTTTGGCGTGACGGGGCGGCGCTGCCCCTGTCAAGGAGCGTTGCTATGTCGGAGATCGGTATTGCCGAAGCGATGGCAGGGCTGAACCCCGGTCTACGACTTGGAGCTTGTCATCCCCGGGCTTGACCCGGTGGCGTCCGGGGTTCCGCATCAGGCTGATCCAATGTCCGCCCGGCGGCACGCCGGGCTGCGCCGACCCGCCCCGTCGCACCAAAGGTGCGCCGATTCAAGATGGCACGCCTTTGGCGTGACGGGCGGCGCAAATGCGCCCCCCCTCGGGTCGGCGCAGCCCTCGTCTCTGACAGCCGACTGAATTCAATCCCGCCCCCCAACCCATTCCCAACCGCGATCCCGACCATCACGTCATTGCGTTTGGGCTCACAACCGCTATCTGGTAGGGTAGCGGCAAAGGGAAAGGATCCGCCATGGCCAGAAGCCAACCCCGAGTGACCCAGGTCGACCCTGTCTGGGAACGGATGACCACCGAAGCCGAACAGGCGATCCGGGACGAGCCGCTCCTGGGCGGACAGATCCATTCCGCCCTGTTGCACCACCCCTCGATCGAGAATGCGCTGGCCTACCGCGTGGCGATGAAGCTGTCGAATTCCGAGATGTCGGAGCAATTGCTGCGCGAAATCTGCGACGAGGCCTATGCCGCCGATCCGAGCCTGGCGCAGGCCGCCCGCGCCGATATCGTGGCGACCTATGAACGCGACCCGGCCTGCCACCGGTTCCTGCAGCCGCTGCTCTATTTCAAGGGGTTCCAGGCGGTGCAGGCCTATCGCATCTCGCATTGGCTCTATACCGAGGGGCGGCGCGATCTGGCCTATTTCTTCCAGATGCGCGCGTCGGAGATGTTCGGCGTCGACATCCACCCCGCCGCCCGGATCGGGCAGGGGATCATGATCGACCACGCCCATTCCATCGTGATCGGGGAAACGGCCGTGGTGGGCAACAATGTCTCCATGCTGCATTCGGTGACGCTCGGCGGGACCGGCAAGGAAGAGGAAGACCGCCACCCAAAGATCGACGATGGCGTGCTGATCGGCGCGGGGGCGAAGGTGCTGGGCAATATCCGCATCGGCCACTGCTCGCGCATCGCCGCCGGGTCGGTGGTGCTGGAGGAGGTGCCGCCCTGCAAGACCGTCGCCGGGGTGCCTGCCAAGATCGTCGGCGAGGCCGGGTGCGACCAGCCCTCGATGTCGATGGATCACCTGTTTGGCGGACCTGCGACGAAGGCGTGAGCGGGTTCGGCGGGGTCGAACCCCGCCCTACGGGGTTGAGAAGGGCGGTCCTTGGGGCCGCCTTCTGCAGTTATTGGGGGATTTGAGAGGCGCAGCGGGTTCGAAGTGCGATGACCGGTTTGAGGCTAGAGTGCCGGATGCTGCGCGTCGTTCGAACGTCTGCTCTTCGGAGCGCGACCAAAAACGCGCCAAAATCAAAGATGGTTTCGCCAAGGGTTTGTAGCGTATCATTTCCTTACGGCTGTGCCACGCGTTAAAAAAACAACCGTTTTCGCCGGTGTCAGAAACGTATGAATTTTCGAATTTTTTCATATGGAGAACCGCTCCGAGTTTTCCGGAGAGGCAGGGTAAGCCATTCCAGTACACAGGGCAGCTGCGCATCGGCGGCAGCCCTGTGTATTTAATTCCAATGAGCCTGTTCAGGCGGCTTTCTTGCGGCGGCGAGTTACGAAGGCGGACAGACCCAACGCGCCTGCAAGGAGCGGCAAGCTTGCGGGAACGGGGATCACGGCCCCGGCGTCCGTCTCGAAGTTATAAGTCACGGCATCCGCACCGCCAAAACCGATCGAGACGTTGTCTACGAAAGCAAAATAATCGTCTCCAACGCTACTGCCGGCTCCGACGCTAATAGCGGCGACATATGCTCCCGCTGAATACCGTGCGCCCGACGCCCAGTCAGAAATCGTTTCCGTCACGATGGCGCCGTTGGTGTCGTAGGTTATGCCGGGCCCCGTTTCCCAACGCCACATGACATCCGCATCCGTCCCGGTAAGCGAAGCGGTGTACCACGTATCAGAGGTTGTATTGCCGTAGGTGCCATTGTACGCGCCCTCCCAGATCAATTCCGACCGTTGGCTCCCGTCGAAGATGTGCAGGCGAAGCGCCGGCGTGTAATCTGATGCCAAGTTTGATACACTTGCTGAATCCAAACGCCAGTCGAAGCCGAAACTGGTGACATCCGACAATAGGCCGAGATTGCTGTTCGCATCGAAAGGGTTGCCAAGACCAAAAGTCCGCGTACGGTCGCCACTCACCTTCAAAGAACCATTGCCATCACGCGGTGCGTCGGACGAGATTTCACTATTCCCGTCGCCATTGGCCCAGCCTTCCGAACCGTCCAAAACCGTTACAGAGGTCGCATGGGCTGCACCGACGCTGATACCGCACAAAATGACCGCGGCCATCGCGGTCGAGTACTTAGAAATAGACATTTTTTTCCTCACTGTTTCCGACCGGTTCAAATCACGGGCACTATCGGCCGGGTTATAAAAAGTGCCCCGGCCGTTACCGTACGCTGCGCTCGATAAAGGTCAACGAATATCACAAAAGTTCAAACAAAGGTTGCACGAACTACCAGGGCAAACACTTGAACGTGTCTGCTAATTGCGAAATCCTTGCGATACGCTGCTTTTAATGCCGTTAAATGTGGGACAAATACGAGCGTTTTTAAAAAAGAGAAATCGTCAAAGGCGCCATTCGCGCAATCGCAGCGAACGTCCGCAAAGTCCGCTCAACCGACCTCCATCAAAACCAGGTTCCGAGGACGTCTTCGGCGTCCGGTTGCCTGCCATCGGGCTGCTCGGACCGGTTCCCGTCGCAGCACCGTACCAATCAACGAAACGGGCGGTTCCTGAAGCCGCCCCATTTGTCCCGGACCTCCCTCAGCCCCGCGTAACCCGGACTTCCTGCCACAGCAGCTCGGCCGGGGCCTGGCTTTCCATGAAGGCGATGTCATAGGCGTCGCGGCCGACGGCGATCACGGCGAGGTCCTCGGGCGTGCCCATGCCGGTGGCGTCGACGAGGTGCCAGGCCCCGTCGAGCCAGACCTGCGCCACGGCGTGGAAATCCGCGGGTGTCACGTCGGGGCCGTAGCAGGCGACGGCGCGGGCGGGGATCTGGGCGGCGCGGACCATGGCGCAGAGCAGATGGGCATAGTCGCGGCAGACCCCCTGACGGCTGGCGAAGGTCTCCAGCACATGGGTGTCGCTGTCGGAGGCGCCGGGCATGTAGGTCAGGCTGGCTTCGATCCAGTCGCGGATCGCGGCGACCTTGGCCCCGCCCTGCAGGTGACCGAAGCGCTTGCCGACGAAGGCCACGAACTTGTCCGACTGGCAATAGCGGGAGGGGCGGAGGTAGGGCGCGGCCTCGGCCGGGAGAAGGTGGACCGGGGTGGCGGGGATCGTGGGCAACAGGCGCGCGGTGCGGGTGATCTCGACCGTGGCGGCGTAGTCGACCACCATCTCGCAGCCCGGCACCACGGCCCAGAAGCGTTCGCCCACGCCCGCGTCCCCACTGATGCGGTACTGGGTGGCATTGCCGGTCAGGAGCGATTGGGAATGGACGGTCTGCCCCTCGGTCCGGGCGGCCTCGAGCGTCAGGAAGACGGTGTTCGGGACCGGAAAGCGGTAGTGCAGCTTGACGTCGATGTGGAGGTGCATGGCGTGTCCTCAACCAGTGTGAAACGGGGGCGTCGGTGGCGGGCCTCTCCGTTGCGCCCTGCCACAGAGCGGCGTTCGGGTCGAGGGGGGAGATGGGTGCGGAGCACCCATCCTACGTTATTGGCGGGCGAGGCGCTGGATCGGGGTTGTGCGGGGTGGGGGGGCGAGGCCCCGGCGCAAGTCCGGGGCAGGATGGGTGGTGTCCACCCATCTTTTTGTTCGGCGGCGTGTTCGCGTGTGGTCGGGTGATCGGTTGCGCGGGGGGAGCGGCCCCGGAGCGGGTCCGGGGCAGGGTGGTGTAGGATGGGTGGTGTTCACCCATCAATGCATCAATCGGAGGTAGATAGGTGCAGAGCGCCGATCCAACCTTTCTGGCTGAGGGAGGCCCCGGATCATGTCCGGGGCGGCCGATCACTCCGTCACGGTCACGGTCACCATGCGATCCGGCTCTCCGATCACGGCGCCGTTCTGGCCCTGGCCCCGCTTGATGGCGTCGACGACCTCCATGCCGGAGGTGACCTCTCCGACGACCGTGTATTGGCCGTTCAGGAAATGGCCTTCCTTGAACATGATGAAGAACTGCGAATTGGCGCTGTCGGGGTTCTGCGAGCGGGCCATGCCGACGACGCCCCGGTCGAAGGGCCGGTCGGAGAATTCGGCAGGCAGGTCGGGCAGTTGCGAGCCGCCCATGCCGGCGCGGCGTATGTCGCCGCCGACGCGGCCGAACTCCACGTCGCCGGTCTGGGCCATGAAGCCCTCGATCACGCGGTGGAAATAGACGCCGTCATAACCGCCCGCCTCGGCGATGGCGGTGATCTGGTCGACGTGTTTCGGCGCCACGTCCTCGAAGAGGTCGATGTGGATGGTGCCGCTGGCCTCGCCGCCGATCTTGATGTCGAGGCCGGTGGCCAGGGCGGGGGAGGCGGCGAGCACCGCCAGCAGGGTCAGGGCCTTACGCATCGGCGGCCACCTTGACGGAGATCATGCGGTCGGGGTTCGCGGGCGGCTCGCCCCGGGTGATCGCATCGACATGTTCCATGCCGGAGGTCACGCGCCCGTAGACGGTGTACTGACCGTTGAGGAAGTGGTTGTCGGAGAAGTTGATGAAGAACTGGGAGTTGGCCGAGTTCGGGTTCTGCGACCGTGCCGCGCCCAGGGTGCCCCGGTCATGCGGCAGCTTGGAGAATTCAGCAGGCAGGTCGGGCATGTCGGAGCCGCCGGTGCCGGCCATGCGGGGGTTGTAGTCCTTCTCCATGTTGGCGTGCTGCACATCGCCGGTCTGGGCCATGAAGCCGTCGATCACGCGGTGGAAGGCGACATTGTCATAGGCGCCGGCGCGGGCCAGTTCCTTCATCCGCTCGGCGTGTTTCGGGGCCACGTCGGGCAGCAGCTCGATGGTGACGGTGCCGCCCTTGAGTTCGACGAGGATGGTGTTTTCGGGGTCTTTGATCTCGGCCATGGATGCCTCCGGTTTGCGTTTGGGGGATGGTGTATGCGGGGTGGCGGGGAAATGGAAGGGTCGGGCGGTCCCGAGCGTGATTTGGGGGGCTTTGCGGAGAGCGCGATTTGCGGCCTGTCCCTTGGCGCGGGGCGGCCAGTCCCGGGCCGCGCCCGACCCTCCCAACGGGAGGGCCGCCTTGGTGACGTCATGCGTTGAAGAGACCAAGCTAGATGACGGCGACATAAAGTGCTTCGTTTCACCGTTGTATTGCCCCCTCCCAGGGTCGTGCGCGGCCCTCTGTGCCCTACATCGCTGTTGTTCGTTTCGAATGGCCGAGCCGCTGCCTGTCTTACGCCGCCAATCCCCGCCTCCCGCCCGCATTGTTTCCCGCACTCCCGCGGGAGCGCTACCACTGTTGACGCCAATTGCTGCACGGGCAACAAGGCGCTGCAATATGGATCGCGCCGGAGTGGGAGCAGGCTATGGGTTGGAAAACCATTGATGACATGGATCTTGGGGGCAAAAGGGTCCTGCTGCGCGTCGATATCAATGTGCCGGTCGAGGGCGGGCGCGTCACCGATGCCACCCGGATCGAACGGATCGTGCCGACGGTGGAGGATATTCTGGCCAAGGGCGGCACACCGATCCTGATCGCGCATTTCGGGCGGCCCAAGGGCAAGGTCGTGCTGGACATGTCGCTGCGCCAGGTGCTGCCGGTGCTGCGGGAGAAGCTGGGGCATCCGGTGGCCTTTGTCGAAACCCTGGACGCGGCGGAGCGGCATACGGAGGAGCAGGACACCGCCGAGGTCATGCTGCTGGAAAACATCCGCTTTCACCCGGGCGAGGAAAAGAACGATCCGGAGTTTGCCAAGCGGCTGGCGGGGCTGGGCGATGTCTATTGCAACGACGCCTTCAGCGCGGCGCATCGGGCCCATGCCTCGACCGAGGGCGTGGCGCATCATCTGCCCGCCTGCGCCGGTCGCCTGATGCAGGCGGAGCTGGAGGCGCTGGAGGCGGCGCTTGGCCAGCCGCAGCGGCCGGTGGTGGCCGTGGTGGGGGGCGCGAAGGTTTCGACCAAGCTGGACCTGCTGGGCAATCTGGTGGCCAGGGTGGATCACCTGGTGATCGGGGGCGGCATGGCCAATACCTTCCTCGCCGCGCAGGGTGTGGATGTGGGGAAATCCCTGTGTGAACATGACCTTGCCGACACCGCGCGGGAGATCCTGGGCAAGGCGGAGGCGGCGGGTTGCGAGATTGTGCTGCCCGAGGATGTGGTCGTCGCGCGGGAGTTCAAGGCGGGCGCGGAGAGCGAGACCGTGGCGGCCGATGCCTGCCCTGCGGATGCGATGATCCTGGATGCGGGGCCGCAGGCGGTGGCGCGGATCGCGGCGATTCTGGAGGGGGCGAAGACGCTGATCTGGAACGGCCCGCTCGGCGCCTTCGAGATTCCGCCCTTCGACGCGGCGACCAATGCGGCGGCGGCCAAGGCGGCGGAGCTGACGACGGCAGGGTCGCTGACCTCGGTCGCGGGGGGCGGCGACACGGTGGCCGCGCTCAACGGTGCGGGTGCGGCGGAGCGGTTCACCTATATCTCCACCGCCGGGGGCGCCTTCCTGGAATGGATGGAGGGCAAGGAACTGCCGGGGGTTGCAGCACTTGCCGGATGAGCCGGTGCAATTCAGCGCTTCGGACTAGCCAAGCAGGGGATGCGCGGCCTAAAACCGGGGCAAAAGGGCCAAGGCCCGAGGGATCAGTTAAGGACGGATTTGAGATGACGAAAGAGACACAGACGGCCCAGATTTCGGCCGGCAAGGGATTCATCGCGGCGCTGGACCAGTCGGGCGGCTCGACCCCCAAGGCGCTGAAGCTCTACGGGGTGGAGGAGGATGCCTATTCCAGCGATGAGGAGATGTTCGGCCTGATCCACGAGATGCGGGCACGGATCATCAAATCCCCCGCCTTTTCCGGCGAAAAGGTGGTCGGCGCGATCCTGTTCGAACGCACCATGGATGGCGAGATCGACGGCATCCCGACGGCGCAGTACCTGTGGGAAAAGCGGCAGGTGGTGCCCTTCCTCAAGGTCGACAAGGGGTTGGCGGAGGAGGCCGACGGCGTGCAGGTGATGAAGCCGATGCCCGACCTCGACGCGCTGCTGGAGAAGGGGGTGTCCAAGGGCATCTTCGGGACCAAGATGCGCTCGGTCATTAATACGGCGTCGGCGTCGGGTATCCGGTCCGTGGTGGCGCAACAGTTCGAGGTGGGCAAGCAGATCCTGGGCCATGGCCTTGTGCCGATCATCGAGCCGGAGGTGACGATCTCCATCGCCGACAAGGCGGCAGCGGAGGACCTGCTGCTGGCGGAGATTACCGCGCAGCTGGACGCGCTGGCCCCGGATCAGAACGTGATGCTGAAGCTGACCCTGCCTGAGGTGGCCAACCAGTACAAACCTCTGGTCGATCATCCGCGGGTGATCAAGGTCGTCGCGCTTTCGGGCGGCTATTCGCGGGAGGAGGCCAATGCACGGCTGGCACAACAGACCGGCATGATCGCCTCCTTCTCCCGCGCCTTGACGGAGGGGCTGTCGGCGCAACAGTCGGACGCGGAGTTCGACGCGGTTCTGGCGGCGACGGTCGAGGAGATCTACCAGGCGTCTGTTTCGGGGTGAGGACCGGTCCGCGCAGCGGCGATTGATCCGGGGGATCAATCGAGGTCCGAACGGGCGGAGCCCAGGGGTCGAGCCGCGTCTCGGAAACTCTCCAGTGGAGAGTTTCAGCGGCGAACGGGCGGAGCCCAGGGAGAGTCGCGCGTGTGTCGCGGTGGTGGGTGCGGAGCACCCACCCTACGCGTGGGTTGGGGGCGTTGGCTACCCGGACCAACACGGCCTCTTCGATTCGCGGGTCGTGTAACCGCGCAAGACCAGGACCAGCGACCGGGGCATCGGGGCTCTCCTTTACCTCTGCTTTAACCTCTTTGCGATTCACATACGGGTTCCTCTGTGCCATGATGCCTGCACCGCCCGTCAGAGGCGGAGTGAGGGCATGATGAGCAATATGGGGAAACCCGCGTTCACCGGGTTGATCTATTTCGCGGGCGTTTTCTGCGTCGGGCTGTATTTCACCTTTTCCGCCGTTCAGGGCGAGATGGGGTTGTTTCGCCGTGCGGAGATCGCGGCGGATCGGGATGCGCTGGCGCGGCAGCTGGTCGAACTGGAGGCCGAAGTGGCGCGGATGGAGAACCTGACGAAGCGGTTGTCGGACGATTTTCTGGACCTCGATCTGCTGGACCAGCAGGCGCGCGACGTGATGGGTGTGATGCGCTCGGACGAGATCGTTATTCGCTGATCCGGGTCAGTCGCAGCGGGCTGCCGGGCCCGCGTTTGAGCACGCCCTTGGCCTCCAGATCCAGCTGCACGCATTTGAGCCACCAGCCCGCCGTCGCCCCGCCGGGGAAGAGCGTCGGGTCGAGGTGCGGGTCCAGCGCGGCGCGGATGTCCTTGACCGTCATCGGCGTGTCCGGTGTCATGCCGGTGAGGATGGCGGTTTTCATCGCGCCGTATTTGGCGGCATTGACGCGGGTGGTGCGCCCGGGGGTGTTGATGTTCTCCACCTCGATCTTGTCGTCCTGCGGCTTGTCGTCTGTCATGGGCGCCTCCCAAGCGTAGCAAAGCCGATCTCTCCCCTTGCGTCAATTTCGCTCTCGCATGAGGCGGCGAAATGGTTTATGGAATAGTTCAACGTTAAACTATCGCATGGGAGGAGGTCCCCGATGGCGACCCGTAAATCCACAGCCGCGGCAAAGAGCAATGTCTCGGCCGATGCGCTGAAAGCCTATTACCGTGACATGTTGCTGATCCGACGGTTCGAGGAAAAGGCCGGCCAGCTCTATGGGATGGGTCTGATCGGCGGTTTCTGTCACCTCTATATCGGGCAGGAAGCGGTGGTCGTTGGGCTGGAGGCCGCGGCGGAGGAGGGCGACAAGCGCGTGACCTCCTACCGGGATCACGGGCATATGCTGGCCTGCGGGATGGACCCGGATGGCGTGATGGCGGAACTGACCGGGCGCGAGGGCGGCTATTCCAAGGGGAAGGGCGGCTCGATGCACATGTTCTCCAAGGAGAAGCATTTCTACGGCGGTCACGGGATCGTCGGTGCGCAGGTGCCGATCGGGGCCGGGCTGGCCTTTGCGGACAAGTATCTGGAGAACGACCGCGTGACCTTTGCCTATTTCGGCGACGGGGCGGCGAACCAGGGGCAGGTCTACGAGACGTTCAACATGGCGGCGTTGTGGAAGCTGCCGGTGATCTTCGTGATCGAGAACAACCAGTACGCTATGGGCACGGCGCAGCAGCGCTCGACCTCCTCGGCGGATATCTACACCCGGGGGGAGGCCTTCGGCATTCCGGGCCAGATGGTCGACGGAATGGACGTTCTGGCCGTCAAGGAGGCGGGCGAGACAGCCGTTGCGCACTGCCGTTCGGGCAAGGGGCCGTATATCCTGGAGGTGAAGACCTATCGCTATCGCGGCCACTCCATGTCGGATCCGGCGAAGTACCGGACCCGCGAGGAAGTGCAGAAGATGCGCGAGGAAAAGGATGCGATCGAACGGGTCCGCGCGATGCTGCTGGAGGGCAAGCATGCGAGCGAGGATGACCTCAAGGCGATCGACAAGGAGATCAAGGATATCGTGAACAAATCCGCCGAGTTCGCCAAGGAGAGCCCGGAGCCGTCTGTCGACGAACTCTACACCGATATCTATGCCGAGGTGCTGCCGCAGGGCGACGCCATCGAAGCGGAGGACGCGTGACATGCCGCATTTCGAGATCCATGTCACGGACGTGGGGCGCGCGAAAGCCTTTTACGGCGGGCTGTTCGGCTGGTCGTTCGAGCCGATGCCCGGCGGCGAGGAGGTCGATTACACTCTGGTCAGCGGCATCGGCGAGGCCACGACCATGACCGCGGCGCTGATGCGGCGGCAGGATGCCACGCCGAAGTCCGGATCGCCGATCCGGGGCGGCACGATGGTGTTCGAGGTCGACGACTGCGACAGCCGCTATGACTGGGCGATGAAGAATGGCGGGGCCGAAGCGCTGCCGCCGATGGATTATCCGGGCGTGGGCCGCTGTGCCTATGTCGAGGACGGCGAAGGCAATGTCGTCGGAATGATCAAACCGGAAGGGGGAGCCTGAGATGCCGACCGAAGTACTGATGCCCGCGCTCTCGCCGACCATGGAGGAAGGCACCCTGGCGAAATGGCTGGTGAAGGAGGGGGATACTGTGTCCTCCGGTGACATCATCGCAGAGATCGAGACCGACAAGGCGACGATGGAATTCGAAGCGGTCGATGAAGGTGTGATCGGGAAGATCCTGGTAGAGGCCGGGACCGAGGGTGTGAAGGTGAACACGCCGATCGCGGTGATGCTGGAAGAGGGCGAGTCGGCCGACGACATCGACACCGGCGGTGCCCCGGCCCCCGAGCCGGGGCCTGCGGCCAAGGACGATGGAGGTCCCGGCGCGGAGGCCGGGACAGGGTCAGCCAAGGCGTCGGGAGGTCCCGGATCGGGTCCGGCACAGGTAAGGTCAAAGGCGTCACCTGACTGGCCCGAGGGCACCGAGATGCGTCAGCAGACCGTGCGCGAGGCGCTGCGGGATGCAATGGCCGAGGAGATGCGCGCGGACCCGAACGTCTTTGTCATGGGCGAGGAAGTCGCGGAGTATCAGGGCGCCTACAAGGTGACCCAGGGGCTGCTGGACGAATTCGGCGGCAAGCGCGTGATCGACACGCCGATCACCGAGCATGGCTTTGCCGGGATCGGGGTTGGCGCGGCCTTTGGCGGGCTGCGCCCGATTGTCGAGTTCATGACCTTCAACTTCGCCATGCAGGCGATTGACCAGATCATCAACTCCGCCGCGAAAACGCTCTACATGTCCGGCGGTCAGATGGGCGCGCCCATGGTCTTCCGCGGTCCGAACGGGGCGGCGGCGCGCGTGGGGGCGCAGCACAGCCAGGATTACGGCGCCTGGTATGCGCATATCCCGGGCCTCAAGGTGGTGCAGCCCTATTCGGCGGCCGATGCCAAGGGCCTGCTGAAATCGGCGATCCGCGATCCGAACCCGGTGATCTTCCTGGAAAACGAGATCCTTTACGGCAAATCGTTCGATGTGCCGGTGCTGGAGGATTTTACCATCCCCTTCGGCAAGGCCCGGATCTGGCGCGAGGGCGAGGATGTGACCATCGTCAGCTGGGGCATCGGCATGACCTATGCGCTGGAGGCGGCGGACAAGTTGGCCGAGGAGGGCATCAGCGCCGAGGTCATCGACCTGCGGACCCTGCGCCCGATTGATTACGACACGGTGATCGCCTCCGTCATGAAGACCAACCGCTGCGTCACGGTGGAGGAGGGGTTCCCGGTGGCGTCGATCGGCAATCATCTGTCGGCCTACATCATGATGAACGCCTTCGATTATCTGGATGCCCCGGTGATCAACTGCATGGGCAAGGATGTTCCGATGCCCTACGCGGCGAACCTTGAAAAGCTGGCGCTGGTGACCACCGACGAGGTGATCGCGGCGGTCAAGCAAGTCACCTACCGCTGAGGGAGAGACGCGATGCCAACGGAAATCCTGATGCCCGCCCTGTCCCCCACCATGGAGGAGGGGACGCTGGCGAAATGGCTGGTCAAGGAGGGGGATACCGTCTCCTCCGGCGATCTGCTGGCCGAGATCGAGACGGACAAGGCGACGATGGAGTTCGAAGCCGTGGACGAAGGCGTTGTCGGCAAGATCCTTGTGGCCGAGGGGACCGAGGGGGTGAAGGTAAACTCGCCCATTGCGGTGCTTTTGGAAGAGGGCGAGTCGGCGGATGATATCGGCGACACGGGCAGTGCACCGGCCGAAGAGCCGGGGCCGCGTGAGGACAAGGCGGACGGTACGGCCAAGGCGGATGGTGCGGCCAAGGCGGATGGAGGCCCCGGCGCGGGGGCCGGGGCAGGCGCGGGGGCAGATGCCACACCGGCGCCTGCGGCGCCCAAGGGCGCGGATGGCGACCGGATCTTTGCCTCGCCTCTGGCGCGGCGGATCGCGGCGCAGAAGGGGCTGGATCTGACCGGGATCACGGGGTCCGGCCCGCATGGGCGGATCGTGAAGGCGGATGTCGAAGGGGCCAAGGCCGCCGAGGCACCGGCCAAGGCGGCTGCGGCTGCGGCAGGAGGCGCCGGCGCGGGGGCCGGGGCGGCGATGCCCGCGGGGCCGTCCACGGATGCGGTGCTCAAGATGTATGCGGATCGCGACTACGAAGAGGTCAAGCTGGACGGGATGCGCAAGACCATCGCCGCGCGGCTGACCGAGGCCAAGCAGACCATCCCGCATTTCTACCTGCGCCGCGACATCAAGCTGGATGCGCTGATGTCCTTCCGGGCGCAGCTGAACAAGCAGTTGGAGAGCCGGGGCGTGAAGCTGTCGGTCAATGACTTCATCATCAAGGCCTGCGCCCTTGCGCTGCAGCAGGTGCCCGATGCCAATGCCGTCTGGGCGGGCGACCGGGTGCTGAAGCTGAAGCCGTCGGATGTGGCGGTGGCCGTGGCGATCGAGGGCGGGCTGTTCACCCCGGTGCTGCGGGATGCGGACAGCAAATCGCTCTCCTCGCTCTCGGGCGAGATGAAGGACCTGGCGGGGCGTGCGCGCGACCGCAAGCTGGCGCCGCATGAGTATCAGGGCGGGTCCTTTGCGGTCTCCAACCTGGGTATGTTCGGCATCGACAATTTCGACGCGGTCATCAACCCGCCGCACGGGGCCATCCTGGCCGTCGGCGCGGGCGTGAAAAAGCCGGTCGTGGGCGCGGATGGCCAGGTCGAAGTGGCGACGGTGATGTCGGTCACCCTCTCGGTCGATCATCGAGTGATCGACGGCGCGCTTGGGGCGGAGTTGTTGCAGGCCATCGTGGACGGGCTGGAGAACCCGATGGCGATGCTGGCCTGACGGGCGCGCCGGTTCGGGACCCGAGCCGCGCACCGTATGACGCAAAAAGAAACGCGGTCGCTCACGCGGCCGCGTTTTGCTTTGCCCGGGCATGGTGAGGGTCAGTCCTCCTGCATCTCCTGTCGGCGCATCGGCATGGCGTCGATGGTCGCGAAGATCTCCTCCGGGCTCATCACGTCCTGCGTGCGCATCTTGATGCCGCCGTCCTTGCCGACCAGCAGCATGGTGAAGCCCTCGGGGTTGAGCTTTTCGCGCATGAGGCTGTCGGCCTCGGGGGAGGTGTCGGTCAGTACGACCACGTCCCGATCGTCCAGGCCCGGCTCGGCGAGGCGGAGCGCGGCCAGGGCCTGTTTCATCTTGGGATCGTCCAGCGAGGGGGCGAAGATGACCACCAGGCGCTCGGATCCGCGGTAGTCCGAAAGGTCTGCCGTGTCGGGGTCGAGGTCACGAAAGACGGTTCCGGTCGTCGCCTGAGCGACGGTTGCGGTCATCAGCAGGGCAAGGGCGGGCAGGCGGATCATGGGTCCTCCGATGATGGTTCACCGGACCAACGGCCTGATGCGCCCGGAAGTTCACCACCTCACGGCAAGGTGAGCGGGTTGCGCCAGCGGCGATTGCCATGCGGCGGGCGGTGCAAAGCGTGGCGAAGCGCCGCCCGCACCGCGCCCAGTTCCCGGTTCACCCCATGAACTGCCGCAGCATGTCGTCCACCTTGGCGCCGGAGACGGTTTTCTTCAGCATGGCGAAGCTGCCGTCCTCGATCATCTCGGAAAAGGCGTCCATCACCCGGCGCTGCGCGGCCCGGGCGAGGCCCCCGCCGAGGGACAGGCGGGCGGCGCCGATGCGGGCGAAATCCTCGCGCGTGTAGGAGGCGAAGGGACCGGCGACCAGGGCGTTGACCGGCTTCTCGGTCATGGCGCAGATCTTCGCGAGGTCGTCGAAACTGGGCGGGATGGGGGCGTAGAGGCAATCGGCCCCGGCGTCGTCGAAGGCCTGCAGGCGGGCCATGGCCTCCTCCATGCCGTAGTGTCCGTTGAGGATGCCGTCGGCGCGGGCCACCAGGACGAAATCACGCGGCAGGGCGCGGGCGGCGGCAGCGGCGGCCTTAATCCGTTCGGTGGCCAGGGCGCGGTCATAGGGGGCGGCCGGCGGGGCGGGGTTGTCCTCGATCGAGATGCCGGCCAGCCCGACCTCGGCGGCGAGGCGCACGGTTTCCGCCACGGTGTCGGGATCGGCGCCGAAGCCATCCTCGAAATCGCCGGAGACGGGCAGGGGCGTGGCGGCAACCATATCCTGTGCATGGGCCAGCGCCTGATCGCGGGTGATGCCGCCGTCGGGCACGCCCAGGGTAAATGCGAAGGCCGAGGAGGAGGTCGCCAGCGCCTGCGCCCCGAGAGCGGCCAGAAGCCGGGCGGAGCCGATGTCCCAGGCATTGGCCAGGATGAAGGGATTGCCGGGCTGGTGGAGGGCGCGGAAGGCGGGGCCGGGATCATGCATGGGGTGCTCCTGTCTGGTCCGGGGCAGAATTGGACGGGCCGGGCGGTTTGGCAACCGCGAAGTGGCACGCTTCGGGCGGGAGCGAAGGGTTGGGCCGGGGGCGGCGGCCCGTCGGCTGATTTTGTCGGCGGTGGTCGTGGTGATAGAGTGGCCGGGCAGGGGATGACTCGGGCGTGGCGCCGTGCGGTGCGTGGTTTGCGCATCGTTTCGCCAGATCGCGCGCAATTCCCGCAGATCGGGTTCCGCGAGGGCCAAGTTTGCGCACTCCCCGCGCGTGATGTCCGATATGACAGCCCTGACCCCGGAACCAAATCAGAGAGCCGCCCATGTACGTTTACCAATCCATTGCCCAATCCCTCGCCGATCATGGCACCGAGACGATGTTCGGGCTGATGGGCGATGCCAACCTCTTCATGGTGGATCACTTCGTGCGCGCGGATGGCGGCACCTTTGTCCCCGTCGCTTATGAGGGCAGCGCGGTGTTGATGGCGCTGGCCTATGGGCGGGTGGCGGGCCGGGTCGGCATTGCCACGGTCACCCATGGCCCGGCGCTGACCAACTGCGTCACCGCCCTGACCGAGGGCACCCGGGGTCGTGTTCCCATGGTGCTGCTGGCCGGGGATACCGCCGTGTCGAACCCGCAGAACCTGCAGAACATCGACCAGCGCGAAACGGTCAAGGTCACCGGGGCGGGGTTCGAGCAGATGCGCTCGCCCGAGACGGCGTCGTACGACGTGGCCCATGCGATCTATCGCGCGCAGGTGGAGAAGCGGCCGATCGTGCTGAACATGCCCGCCGATTTCATGTGGGAGGAGGTGGAGCACGTGGCCCATGTCTTCCCCGCCTTCACCGCGCCCGCCTATGTGCCCGGGGGGGATGATCTGGACGAGGCCGTGGGGATGATCGCCAGTGCGAAACGCCCGATCGTTCTGGCCGGCATCGGGGCCAAGGATTCGGTCGATCAGATCAAGAAACTGGCGGACCGGCTGGAGGCGCCGCTGGCCACGACGCTGAAGGCCAAGGGCATGTTCCGGGGCCATCCCTACAACATGGATATCTTCGGCACGCTCTCGACCCCCGCCGCCTATGACGCGATGGCCAAGGCGGATTGCATCATCGCCTTCGGCACCTCGCTGCATCACTTCACCACCGACAAGGGCGCGTTGATGAAGGGCAAGCGGGTGGTGCAGGTCAACGACACGGTGGAGGAGGTGGCCAAGAACTATCACCCCGACGCAGCGTTGGTGGCCGATGCGGGGCTGACGGCGGACAATATCGTCTGGTGGCTGGACGAGGCCGAGATCCCGGGCAGCGGCTTCACCGCCGAGCTGGACATGGCCGCGCTGACCGCCCATCCCAAGGGCGATCCGGAGAAGGCCAAGCCGGGCTTCGTGAACTTCGAGTACGTGTTGGACCGGCTGGAGGAGGTGCTGCCGCAGGACCGGTTTCTAACCACCGATGGCGGGCGCTTCATGACCGAGGTCTGGTGCCGTATCTCCTGCCCGGATGCCGAAAGCTTCATCGCCACGACGAATTTCGGCTCCATCGGGCTGGGGCTGCAGGTGGCGATCGGGGCGGGCTATGCGGTGCCGAAGCGGCCGGTGGTGCTGTTCACCGGCGATGGCGGTTTCATGATGGGGGGGATCAACGAGTTCAACACCGCCGTGCGGATGAACCAGGACCTGATCGTGATCGTCGCCAATGACAGCGCCTACGGGGCCGAGCATATCCAGTTCCTCGACCGCAAGATGGACCCCGGGCTGTCGATGTTCGACTGGCCATCCTTTGCCCAGATCGGCACGGCGCTTGGCGGGCAGGGGGTGCTGGTGGATTCGGTGGAAAGCCTCGACGCGGCGGTGAAAGCCATTGAGTCGCGGGACAAACCGCTGCTGATCGAACTGCGCCTGGACCCGAACGAAGTGCCGCGAATGCGGATGTGAGGGGCTACTCCGCCCGCGGCGCCAGGGCCGCCTGTGCCTTCTTGGTCAGCCCGGCGCGGACGATGTCATAGGAGATGATGATCCGGTCGCGCATCAGTGCTTCGTCGCTGCCCCAGGGCAGGAGGACCCAGCTCTTGTGGAAATAGGGGGCGCGGAGGGCGTCTCCGGCTTCGATCATCATCTGGGCGAAGTCGGTGTCCGCCGTCTTGACCGCCACGCCCTGATCCATCGCACCGATGCAGGCGAACATCTTGCCGCCGACCTTCCAGGCGTCATGGCCGCCGCCCCAGGGGTCGGAAACCTCCGCCCCGGGGAGCGGCTCGCAGACGGATTGCACAAAAGCGCGGCTCATGGCGCGAGGATGCGGTGCGGGCGGGGATTCGCGCAAGTGCCTCTTGGCGGGACGGAAATTTGCTGAGACAGTTCCCGCATGGATATGTCCCGCCCCTTTGCCGTCATCGCCGATATCCATGGCAATGCGCTCGCCCTTGCGGCGGTGCTGGCGGATATCGAGGGGCTGGGGATCGCGCAGGTGATCAACCTCGGCGATGTGTTCAGCGGGCCGATGGATCCGGCGGGGGTCTGGGATCTGCTGCGGGGGCGGGATTTCCTGACGGTGCGCGGCAATCACGACCGCTATCTGGTGGACCTGGCGCCGGAGGAGATGTGGCGCGTGGACCGGTTTACCCGTGCGGCCTTGCCCCCGGAGGCGCTGGACTGGATCGGTGAGTTGCCGGTCGAGCTGGAACTGGATCAGGTCTATGCCTGTCACGCCACGCCGCGCGACGACAACCTCTACTGGAGCGAGGAGGTGACCTACGGCGCGGTTCACCTCGCCCCGCGTGGCATGATCGAGGCGCGGGCGGAGGGGGTGAACGCCGGGCTGATCCTCTACGGACATACGCATCTGCCGCGCGTGCTGCAGCTGTCGGGCGGGCGGATGATGGTCAACCCCGGCTCGGTCGGCTGCCCGGGCTATTCGGACGAGCTGCCGGAGAGCCATATCGTGCAGACCGGCACGCCCATGGCCAGCTACGCCGTGGTTCGGCGGGTCACCGGGGGCTGGCAGGTGGAGCATCGGACCGTGCTTTACGACTGGGCCGCCGCGGCGGAGCAGGCGCGGCGCAACGGGTTCGAAAACTGGGCGCGGGTTGTCGGGACGGGGTGGTTGTGAGGGGGGTATTGGCATGTCTTGAGTGACGCCGATAAAAATGCCTGACTTGAGCAACACTGATTGAATGCACCGCCCGGCGGAAACGCCGGGCTGCGCCGACCCGCCCCCGTCGCACCAGAGGTGCGCCAGAATAGTCTGGCACGCCTTCGGCGTGACGGGCGGCGCATTGGCGCCACCCCTCGGGACGGCGCAGCCCTTGGTGAGGACTGGATGGCTTTGAGGCGCAGACTATCCAATGGCCGACCGTTACCGTCTGGCTGACCTTCAGTGCGCCGCCTGACCCTATCCCCTCAAACCCCTTGGCAGACCGTCCGTTCCGCGCTATGCCATTCCCCATGAAGACCCGCCGCATCATCATCTGCTGCATTTGCGCCTGCTGAGACATCTCGCGGGCCGCTTCTTCGTTTCCAAAGTTCAACGATCTTGCTAAGCCGCCCGCGGACCAACCGTGAGGGACCGCCATGGTCGAGATACGCCTGACCAATTCGAAGACCCGGAAGAAGGAGGTCTTTGCCCCGCTCGATCGAGAGAATGTGCGGATGTATGTCTGCGGTCCTACGGTCTATGACCGGGCGCATCTGGGCAATGCGCGGCCCGTGGTGGTCTTCGACGTGCTCTACCGGTTGCTGCGGCAGGTCTACGGCGAGGGGGCGGTCACCTACGTGCGCAACTTCACCGACGTGGACGACAAGATCAACGCCACCGCTCAGGCGCGCAAGGCGGCAGGGGCGGCAGGCACGCTGGAAGAGCTGATCCGCGAGCGGACCGAGGAGACCATCGGCTGGTATCACGCGGATATGGAGGCGCTCGGCACCCTGCGCCCGACCCATGAGCCGCGCGCGACGGAGTTCATTCCGCAGATGGTGGCGATGATCGAGGGGCTGGTGGCCTCCGGTCATGCTTATGCGGCGGAGGGGCATGTGCTGTTCCGCGTGCGCTCCTACGAGGGCTACGGCGCTTTGTCCGGGCGGTCGGTCGATGACATGATCGCGGGCGCGCGGGTCGAGGTGGCGCCCTTCAAGGAAGACCCGATGGATTTCGTTTTGTGGAAGCCCTCGTCGGATGACCTGCCGGGGTGGGACAGCCCCTGGGGTCGCGGGCGCCCGGGGTGGCATATCGAATGTTCTGCCATGGCAGATGAGTTGCTGGGCGCGGAGTTTGACATCCACGGCGGCGGCATCGACCTGCAGTTCCCGCACCACGAGAACGAGATCGCGCAGAGCTGCTGCGCGCATCCCGAGGGCGGCTTTGCGCGCTACTGGCTGCACAACGAGATGCTGCAGGTCGAGGGGAAGAAGATGTCCAAGTCCCTGGGCAATTTCTTCACTGTGCGGGATTTGTTGGATCAGGGTGTGCCGGGCGAGGTGATCCGGTTTGTCTTTCTGGGCACGCATTACCGGAAGCCGATGGATTGGACAGAGAAGAAGCGGGCGGAGGCGGAGGCGACGCTGAGGAAGTGGTATCGGCAGGTCGCGGAAGTGAGTAACTCTGGCGAGCCATACAATGCCGTGGTGTCCGCACTGGCTGACGACCTTAACACCGCTCAAGCAATTGCCGAATGCCATCAGCTTTCTATCGCGGGCGATCTAGTTACTCTTTATCGAACGCTGCAATTCCTCGGCCTAATGGGAGATACCATTCCCGAGTGGGCGGCAGGTGCCGACTTGGCAGCATACGAGACCCTGCTTTTTGAGGCGCGGGAGGCGGCCATGGCGTCCAAGGATTTCTCACGAGTGGATACCCTCAAGGCCGCCCTCATCGACGCCGGGGTCGAAGTGCGCATGTCCAAGGCCGGGGTCGAGTTGATCCCCGGCGCGGAATTCGATCCGGCGAAGCTGGAGGGGCTATTGTGACGGAGAGTGGGCAGAGCAAAGGGCTGCGCCGACCCGCGGGGGGGCGCATTTGCGCCGCCCCGGGGGGGCGGGTCGGCGCAGCCCGGCGTGCCGCCGGGCAGGTGAGTTGTTCAAAGCGGCACAATAGTGATGCGGCTCGAAATTTGCGTCTGTACGGTGGTTTTGGTCTTGGCGCCGAAGGCGGCCGCCGATCGCGGCAAGTCGGGTCGGCGCTAACCGGGTTGATTCCCGGGCGGTCCCTTGATCTTGAGCTAGGCGCGAAGGGGCGGATCGCCGGGGCGCTGCCCCGGACCCCGGGATATTTTCAGCAAAAAGAAACAGGGAGGCGGGGATGACAGAGAGGCTTTATCTCTACGACACGACCCTGCGGGACGGGCAGCAGACGCAGGGGGTGCAGTTCTCGGCCCCTGAAAAACAGCAGATCTGCGCCATGCTGGACCGGTTGGGCGTCGACTATATCGAGGGCGGCTGGCCCGGGGCGAACCCGACCGACAGTGCTTTTTTCGCTGAGGCGCCCAAGACGCGGGCGCGGATGGCGGCCTTTGGAATGACCAAGCGGGTCGGGCGGTCGGCGGAGAATGACGATGTGCTGGCGGCGGTGGTGAATGCGGGGACGGGCAGTGTCTGCCTGGTCGGCAAGACGCATGATTTCCACGTCACCACGGCGCTCGGCATCACGCTGGAGGAGAATGTGGAGAACATCCGCGCCTCCGTCGCGCATCTGGTGGCGCTCGGGCGGGAGGCGCTGTTCGATGCGGAGCATTTCTTTGACGGCTACAAGGCGAACCCCGGCTATGCGCTGGAGTGCCTGAGGGCGGCGCATGAGGCGGGGGCGCGGTGGACGGTGCTCTGCGATACCAATGGCGGCACGCTGCCGGTGGAGATCGGGCGGATCGTCGGCGAGGTGATCGCGGCGGGTATTCCGGGCGATCATCTGGGCATTCACACCCATAACGACACGGCAAATGCGGTGGCGGGCAGCCTGGCTGCGGTGGATGCGGGGGTGCGGCAGATCCAGGGAACGCTGAACGGGCTGGGCGAGCGCTGCGGCAATGCCAACCTGATCACGCTGATCCCGACGCTGCTGCTGAAGGAGCCGTACCGGTCGCTCTACGAGACCGGCGTGCAGGAGGAGGCGCTGGCGGGGCTGACGCAGGTCTCGCGGCAGCTGGACGATATCCTCAACCGCGTGCCGGTGAAACAGGCACCCTATGTCGGGGCCTCGGCCTTTGCGCACAAGGCGGGGCTGCATGCCAGCGCGATCCTCAAGGACCCCTCGACCTACGAGCATATCGACCCGGTGGTGGTTGGCAATGCACGGGTCATCCCGATGTCGAACCAGGCGGGGCAGTCGAACCTGCGGCGCCGTCTGGCGGAGGCGGGGATCGCCGTGCCTGCGGGCGATCCGGCGCTGGCGCGGATCCTCGACGAGGTCAAGGCGCGGGAGGACCGGGGCTATACCTACGACAGCGCCCAGGCCTCCTTCGAGGTGCTGGCGCGCGGTGTTTTGGGGCAGATGCCGGAGTTCTTCGAGGTCAAGCGCTACCGGGTGACGGTGGAGCGGCGCAAGAACAAGTACAACCAGATGGTCAGCCTGTCGGAGGCGGTCGTCGTGGTGAAGGTCGATGGCGAAAAGCGGCTGTCGGTGAGCGAGAGCATGGACGAAAGCGGCAATGACCGCGGCCCGGTGAACGCGCTGGCGACGGCGCTGGCCAAGGACCTGGGGCAGTATCAGGATGCGATTGCCGATATGAAGCTGGTCGATTTCAAGGTGCGCATCACCCAGGGCGGGACCGAGGCGGTGACGCGGGTCATCATCGACAGCGAGGACGGGGCCGGGCGGCGCTGGTCCACGGTTGGGGTCAGCCCGAACATCGTGGATGCCTCCTTCGAGGCGCTGCTGGATGCAATCAACTGGAAGCTCTTGCGCGAAACCCGGGCGGAGCTGGTCGCGGAATGACCGGTCGCATCGCGATCACGCTCGGGCTGTCGCTGGCGATCCCCTTTGGCATGGCTCTAGGGTTGATCTTGAGCCAGCGCCCGGGGCAGCTGCCGCCCGCGGAGGGCGGGCTGGATTTCAGTGGGCAACTGGCCCGGGAGGTCGCGCCATTGCCGGTCCGAGAGGCGGTGTTGCGCGATGTGTCAACAACGCTGATCCGGACGCTGGAGGGGCCGGAGGACGGGCCGCTGATCGTGCTGGTGCATGGATCGGGCTGGGACGGCGGACAGTTCGACGCGCTGGCGCGTGGGCTGGCCGAGGTCGGGGATGTTCTGGTGCCGGACCTGCGCGGCCATGGGGCGGAGCCTGAGCGGCGCGGCGATGTGGATTACGTCGGCCAGATGGAGGATGATCTGGCCGAACTGATTGCCTCACATGTTAAGCAAGATCAGAGAGTTGTGATGCTTGGTCATTCCTCTGGTGGAGGTCTGGTGATCCGGTTTGCCAACGGGCCTCATGGGGAATTGTTGGATCGCGCAGTGCTGCTGGCGCCCTTCGTGCAACATGATGCGCCGATGATGCGGGAAAATTCCGGCGGATGGGCGCGGCCGCTGACACGGCGGATTGTCGGGCTGTCGATGCTCAACATGGTTGGGATCACGGCGTTGGATCATCTGGTGGCGATCGAATTTGCCATGCCGGAGGCGGTGCTGCAGGGGCCGGAGAGGCATCGGGCCACCACGGCCTATAGCTGGCGGCTGAACAAGGGCTTCGCGCCGCGCCGCGACTGGCAGGCGGATGTGGCGGCCCTGCCGGAGTTCCTGCTGCTGGCGGGGGCGGAGGATGAGGCCTTTGTCGCCGAGGGCTATGCGCCGGAGTTCCGCAAGCTGACCGACCGGGGGCGCTATGAGGTGCTGCCGGGTGTCGGGCATCTGGGCATCGTGGACGATCCCCGGGTGTTGGCCCGGATAGGCGCGTTTCTGCAGGATGGCTGAGGCGCTGGATTTCACCGCCTGCGCGGCGCTGGTCGAAAAGGGCGACCCGGTGCGGTTCCGTGCCGCGATGGCGGCGCCGGTGGCGGCGCGGGGGGTGCTCTTTCCCCTCTACGCCTTCAACCTGGAGGTCGCGCGGGCGCCCTGGGTGACCAAGGAGCCGATGATCGCGCGGATGCGGCTGCAATGGTGGCGCGATGCGCTGGCGGAGATCGCGGCGGGCGGTGTCGTGCGGCGGCACGAGGTGGTGACGCCCTTGGCGCTAGCTGTGCGGGCGGAGGATGTGGCGGTGCTGGACCGGTTGATTGCCGCGCGGGACCGGGATGTTGAGGGCGAGGCCTTTGAGGACGAGGCCGCGCTCTGGTCCTATCTGGAGGCGACGGGCGGCGGGCTGATCGAGGTGGCGGCGCGGCGATTGGGCGGCGGTGAGAGGCTGGCCCCGGCGGCGGGTCGGGCGCTTGGGCTGGCGGCATGGCTGATGGCGGTGCCCGCGCTGGAGGCGGCTGGGCGACAGCCTCTGCCGGACGGGCGGGCGGAGACCGTGGCGCGGCTGGCGCGCGAGGCTCTGGAGGCTTGGGCCGAAGTGCGGGCGGGGTGGTCGGCAGTGCCCGCGGCGGCGCGGCCCGCGTTCTTTCCGATGGCCGGGGTTGGTGCGGTGCTGCGGCGCGCGGCGGCCAATCCGGCGCGCGTCAAGGACGACGCTTTGGAGCCAGGGCCCTTTGCGGCGCGGGTGCGGCTGGCGTTGATGGCGGGCACCGGGCGGGTCTGGTGATTGGCAGTGTGTCCCGGGCTTGCCCCGGGACCGCGTGGATCGGTGCGTAATTTCGGCGAGGTCCCGGCGCGGGGGCCGGGACGTGGCGACGCGCGGGAGGATGGCGATGATTGCCGGGTTTGTCGTGTCCCGGGCTTGTCCCGGGACCGCTAAGTGCTGTGCGCGATGTTGGCGGGGTCCCGGCGCGGAGGCCGGGACAGTGGTGTCATGTCATCCTCGGGCTTGACCCGAGGATCTCTTGCCCCGAGGCGCGCGAGGCCCCCCCGGTCTGTCCTCAACCCCTATTGCGCCACCTGTTCCCTCGGGCGCAGCACCATCCAGATCAGCGCGCCGCCGGCCAGCACGAGGAAGGGGGCCATGGCAAGGTTCACCGCGGTCCAGCCGGTCTGCGCATCCCCGCCGGAGCAGTTCATCAGCCCGCCCGAGGCGAAGGAGGCCACGGTCACGCCGCCAAAGACGATCAGGTCGTTGAGGCCCTGCATCCGGCCACGCTCATGCGGCTCATGCGCGCCCGCCAGCATGGTGGTCGCGCCGATGAAGCCGAAGTTCCAGCCGACCCCCAGAAGCACCAGGGCGATGAAGAAGTTCTCCAGCTGCACGCCCTGCAGGGCGACGGCGCCCGCGCCCGCCAGAATGACCAGACCGGCGGCGACGATCTTTTCCACGCCGAAGCGGGCGATCAGGTGGCCGGTGAAGAAGGAGGGGATGTACATGGCCAGCACGTGGAGCGAGACGACATCCGCCGCATTGCCCTTGTCGAAGCCGCAGCCGACCACGGCCAGCGGGGTCGAGGTCATCACCAGGTTCATCAGCGCGTAGGAGACCATGGCGCAGATCACCGCAACGGCGATGCGCGGGGTCTTTAGCAGCTCTGCCCGCGAGCGGCCCCGGGGCGCGTCCTGCGCCGGCACGGGCGGCTTGGGAATGTCGAGCAGGAAAAAGAGCAGCGCGCCGACCACGTTCACGGCGATGACGGCGAAATAGGTGCCCATGAAGGGCACGACCATCGCATCCGCCGTGACCTTGACCACCTGCGGCCCGATCAGCGCTGACAGAAGCCCGCCCGCCATGACATAGGAAATCGCCTTGGGGCGGTAGGCGTCGGAGGCGGTGTCGGCGGCGGCAAAGCGGTAGAAGCCATGCGCCGACATGTAGAGCCCGGTGAAGAAGGAGCCGAGCAGGAAGAGCGGGAAGGAGGCATAGTAGAGGCCGATCGCCCCGACGAGGCCCCCGAGGGTGCCGCCGAGCGCGCCGAGGAAGAACCCCGCGCGGCGGCCGTATTTCTGCATGATTGCCGAGACAGGCGTGGCCGAGAGCATGGAGCCCAGCACGATGAGCGAGATCGGCAGGGTGGCGAAACAGACGTTCGGCGCGAGCGACTGCCCCGCAAGACCGCCGATGGTGAAGATCATCGGCATCTGCGCCCCGAGGAAGGCCTGCGCGGCCACCAGAACCATCACATTGCGCTTCGCGCGGCTGTCGTCGGGGATATATTCAGAACTGCTCATGCGAATCCCGTAGCCCGGGGCGGGGCGCTGCGCAAGACGCGGCGCTGTGCACGGGCGCTTATGCGGGGTCGATCAGATGTGCAAAAGAGCCGGCCGCGCGGCCTTCGCGCAGGCCCAGGGGCGGGCGCGGCGTGCCGTCGGGATCGGTGGCGAGGAACAGGGGATCGCCGCTTTGGTAGAGGGTCGTCGCCTCGGAGATCTCATGCGCGTGGAAGCTGCCGGTCATCGGCCCCCGGGTGGCGGTGACGATGCGGTAGCCCTGCTGCGGCTGGCGCTTCTTGAAGGAGGTCGCGAGGTTCAGCAGCCCGGCCATCTGATGCGGCACGCCCTGGGCGTCGGTCAGCACGTCGCCCATGACCAGAAAGCCGCCGCCCTCGCCATAGACCCGCTTGCGTTCGCCATGGGTGCGCAGGGTGGTCATGAACCGCCCGTTGGCGGCGAGGCGGCCTGCGTGGATTTCGGGGTTGCCGCCGGGGAGGTAGAGGAATTCGGCCATCGGCACCGGCTCGTCCGCGAGGGGGGAGAAGAAGCGGATCTCGGCCCCGGCGGCGTGCCAGTCCTCGATCACATGGGTGTAGCCCGCGCCGAAGGCGGCGTCGCGGGCAATGGCGATGGTCTGCGCCGGGGGGGCGATGCGGGGAGTTTGCGTATGGTCGGGCGCGGCGGGCAGCGGCGCGGCGAGCGCGAGCAGCGTGGCGAGGTCCGGCGGCACGTCCCCGGGGATGCCCTCGGCCAGCAGGGCGGCGGCGCGGTCGAGATAGGAGTCGAGGTCGGGGCGGATGCCCGCCGGGACCAGCGCGCGCTGCGGATCGGGCAACCTCAGGTCGGGATGGTCGGGCAGGGCGGCCAGCACCGGCAGGCCAAGCGGCGCGAGGGCCTGGCGCAGAATGGCGGCATGGTCGGCACCCGCCACGCGGTTGAGGATCACCCCGCCGATCCGCACCTGTGGATCATGGGTCGCAAAGCCTGCGACCAGCGGCGCGACGGATTGCGCCATGCGGCTGCAGTCGATCACCAGCACCACCGGCAGGTCCAGCAGGCGGGCTAGGTCGGCTACGGCGGGGGCGTCGAAGAGGCCGCGCGCCCCTTCGATCAGCAGCAGGCTTTCGCCCGCGCTGAGTGCCCGGATGCGGTCGGGGGACATGGCGGTGCTGTCCAGGGTCAGGCCTGGGCGTTCACAGGCGGCCTCGTGCAGGCGCGGGGTGAGGAAGCCGGGGCCGGCCTTGGCGCCGCGCACCGGTTGCCCCATGAGGGTAAGGAGACGCATCAGGGCCAGGGCGAAGGTGGTCTGCCCCGCGCCGGCGGCGGGGGCGGAGAGGATCAGGCCCGGCATCGCTCAGCCCGTCTCGGCCGGGCGGCCACGGCCGAGCGGATCTAGGTTGCGGGGCGGAATGCCGGCCATCAGCCCCTGCCAGTCCAGCACCTGCCGCATCAGGACGGACCGCCCGATGCAAAGGATCGCGGGCGGCTCCAGCCGGGCGTTGGCGATATCCGCGACCATCTCGCCCAGGGTGGTTTCCAGCACCGTCTGCTGCGGCGTGGTGGCGGCACAAACGACGGCGACGGGTTCATCGGCGGGGCGTCCGGCCTCCAGCAGCGCGGTGGCGATATGCGGGGCGTGTTTCATCCCCATGTAGATCACCAGCACCTGCGCCCCGTCCGCGATGGCCTGCCAGTTCAGCGAGCTGGGGGCGTTGCCGGTCTGGTCATGGCCGGTGACGAAGGTCACGGCCTGGTTCACATCGCGATGCGTGACGGGGATGCCCGCATAGGCCAGCCCGCCGATCCCGGCGGAGATGCCGGGAATGATGCGGATCGGGATGGCGTGCTGGATGAGGGTCTGGGCCTCCTCCCCGCCGCGGCCGAAGACAAAGGGATCGCCGCCCTTGAGGCGCAGCACGCGTTTGCCCTGTTTCGCCAGGTCGACCAGATGCAGCGAAATGTCGGCCTGCCGGGCCGAGGGGCGGCCGCCGCGTTTGCCGGCATAGATATGGTCTGCCTGGGGCGCCCAGTCGAGGATCGTGTCCTCCACCAGCGCGTCATAGACGACGACATCGGCCTGTCGCAGCCCGTTGACCGCATGGAGCGTCAGCAACCCCGGATCCCCCGGCCCCGCACCGCAGAGCCAGACCCACCCCGCCTCCAGGGCGGGCCATTGGCCCATGGGACCTGCGGGAAGGGAGAGGGAGTCGCTCATGCGAGGTATATGGCGGTTTCGGCAGGTTGTGGAAAGGGGATGGGGGTTCGCGTTGGAGGGGTGGCGGTCTGGGGCTGGCGAGGCGTGACCGGCGGGGCGCGGTTTGATCGTCGTGCGGTATGGGGGGAGGCCCCGGCGTGGAAGCCGGGGCAGGTTGGCGAGGGGGCTGCGGCCTACGGGGCGCCGGTGTCCATTGGCGTCATCCTCCGGTTTGGTCGGGGGATATTTCGCCGGTCTGGCGCTATGGCGGGAGGTCCTCACCTCACCCGAAAGGATCGTCCGGATAGCCGACGCCTACGAGGTAGAGCCCCTGCGGCGGGCAGACCGGGCCGCAGGCGGCGCGGGCACGGGCCTCCAGCGCCTCGCGCACGCGCTCGGGCGGCCAGCTGCCCGCGCCGACGCGTTCCAGGGTGCCGACGATCGACCGCACCTGGTTGTGCAGGAACGACCGGGCGCGCAGGTGGAACCGCATCTCAGGGCCGGAGAGGCCCTCGTGGTCCTCGATCCGGATCTCGTCCAGCGTCTTCACGGGCGACTTGGCCTGACAGATCACCGAGCGGAAGGTGGTGAAATCATGGTTGCCGACGAGGTGCGTCGCGCCCTGCCGCATCAGGTCGGCGTCCAGCAGATGCGGCACCTGCCAGACCAGCCCGGCGTCATGCGTGGCAGGCGCACGGCGCATCAGCAGGCGGAACATGTAGCGGCGTTCATGGGCGGAGAAGCGAGCGTGCCAGTCGTCTGTGACGCGGGCGCAGGCGCGGATGGCGACGGGGGCGGGCTTCAGATGGTGGTTCAGCGCCTCGGACAGGCGGAAAGGATCCCAGTCCTTGGTCAGGTCGCAATGGGCCACCTGCGCGGTGGCATGGACCCCCGCATCGGTGCGGCCGGCGGCGGCGATGGTATGGGGACCGGGTTCGAGCTTGGCCAGAGCCGCCTCGATCGCGCCCTGGACGGAGGGCTGGTCGGCCTGACGCTGCCACCCCGCGAAGGGGGCGCCATGGTATTCGACCTGGAGGGCATAGCGGGGCATGGCGGCGGTGTTAGCGCGGCACCGGGAAAAGGGCCAGAGGGGTTCTTGGCGCGGTCAGGCGGCCGGGGGCTTGCGTGCGATACGGTAGAGCCAGAGGCCGAGGGCAGGGAAGAGCAGCAATTCGAACAGCAGAGAGCCGATCAGATCCGGCGAGACAAGCAGCCCAGGATCGCCCTGCGTGAAACGCAACAGCCCGCCGATGAAGATCAGACCGCAGAGAGTGATGATCACCTCGCCCAATCTGTCCGGCCTGAGCGCGGCGAGGCAGAAGACCAGCCCGATGGCCAGCCAGACACCGGAGATGAACCGGATATGGCTATCGCGTAAGGCGAAGGCCCGCTCCGAGGTGACCTGGAAGAAATCCGTCGGCCCCTGCCAGCCAAGCGTCGCCATGCCGCCAAAGGCGTTGTCGATCCCGAGGAAGGTGATGCCGAGGCCCGCGAGCAACAGGATCGCCCGTAGTAGGATGGGGTAATCGGACTGCATCTTGACCCTCCTGCATAAAGTGATACGCGTTACATATAAATATGCGAAACTTCAGGCAAGTGTTATTTGATACGCGTATCGGAATAAGGGGGTGACATGGCACGACCAGCGGGGCGACCGGTTCAGAGCGATGCACAGAAGGCGGCCTTCCGCGACAGGGTCGGGGCAGAGGCGCTGCGCCTCTATATGGCGGAAGGGCTGGAGGCACTGTCGATCCGGCGGCTGGCCAGGGAGGTCGGCTGCTCTCCGGCGACGATCTATGCGCATTTCACCGGCAAGCCGGACATCCTGCGCTTTCTTTGGGGCTTTGTCCTGGACGAGGTCGCGGGCCAGGTGCGGGCGGAGCAGGGGGGGCTGCGGGCGGCGGCGGTGTGTTTTACGCGCTACTGGCTTGATCATCCGGAGCGGTTCCGGCTGGTCTTCATGTCCTCCGGCGTGGTGCGGGCGGATGTGGCGGAGTTCGTGGGCGATCCTCGGGTTGCGGGGTATTTCGGCCTCTTCCGCGGGCTGCTGCGCCGGACGGCGCATGATCCGGATGGCCTGTCCGACACCGAGGTCGCGATACGGGCGGATACGCTTGTGGCGGGATTGATCGGGATTGCTCTGTGTCACCTGACCATTGCCGATCACGACTGGCCGGAGGTGGAGGAGATGGTGGATCGCCTCCTGCGCGGGGCCGGGACGGGGATGGTGTAGGCCGAAACGGGGAAAGCTCTGGCAACGTCCTGATCGCGCGCCTACATTCCCCTCATGAACAACCGGGGCAGTCAGCAGTGTTTATAGGTGACATCGCCGAGGGCGTGGTGCGGCAGGTGGAAACCGTGGGTCAGACGGTGACCGGCGTCTTTTCCGAACCGGTGATCCGGCTGGGTGTGACCGGGCTGGCAAGGGCGGGCAAGACGGTCTTCATCACCTCGCTGGTGGCGAACCTTCTGGACCGGGCGCGGATGACGGGGCTGGTGGCGCAGGCGGACGGTCGGATCGTCACCGCCTATCTGCAACCGCAGCCCGACGATACGGTGCCGCGCTTCGACTATGAAAACCACCTCGCCGCGCTGACCTCCGCCACGCCGCACTGGCCCGACAGCACCCGCGCGGTGAGCGAGCTGCGGCTGTCGCTGAAGGTGCGCCCCTCCGGCCTGCTGGCGGGGATGCAGGGGCCGCGCACGGTGCATCTGGATATCGTGGACTACCCGGGCGAATGGCTGCTGGACCTCGCACTGCTGGACCGCAGCTATGCCGACTGGTCGGCGGAGATGCTGGCGCGGATCGAGGGGCGGGCGCAGGCGGCGGCGTTTCTGGAGGCCGCCCGGGGTGCCACGGGCAAGGAGAGCTGGGAGGAGCCGGAGGCGCAGGCGCTGGCCAAGTCCTATACCGGTTATCTGGAGGCGGCGCGCAAGGCGGGCTATTCGGACCTGACGCCGGGGCGGTTCCTGCTGCCCGGTGAAATGGCCGGATCGCCTGCGCTGACCTTCGCGCCGCTGCCGCCGGAGGATCGGGCGCCACGGAAGGGGCTCTGGCGGGAGATGGAGCGGCGGTTCGAGGCCTACAAGTCCAAGGTCGCCAAGCCCTTCTTCCGCGATCATTTCGCCCGGATCGACCGGCAGGTGGTGCTGGTCGACGCGCTTGGAGCGATCCACAAGGGACCGCAAGCGGTAGAGGATCTGCGTCAGACCCTGTCGGATATTCTTGAGGCGTTTCAGCCGGGGCGGAACTCCTTCCTCTCGCGGCTGTTGCTGGGCCAGCGGGTCGAAAAGATCCTCTTTGCCGCGACCAAGGCGGACCATCTGCACCATTCGCAGCACGGGGCGCTGTCGGGGATCATGCAGGCGCTGGTGCGCGATGCGGTGGACCGGGCGAAATTCGCGGGGGCGGAGACGCAGGCCATGGCCATCGCCTCCCTCCGCGCGACGGTGGAGGAGACGCTGAGCCACGAGGGCAAGCCGCTCGACTGCGTGCGCGGCACGCTGATGGAGGGGGACGGGGCGCGGGGACGGATGGCGGCGATGTACCCGGGCGAATTGCCGGAGGACCCGGCGCGGCTGCTAAACCCGGCGCGGGCGGGGCAGGTGGCCTGGCTGGACGGGGAATATGCGTTGATGTCCTTCGCCCCCGCCGTGCTGCGCCTGAAACCGGGCGAGGGGCCGCCGCATATCCGGCTGGACCGGGCGGCGCAGTTCCTTCTGGGGGACCGGCTGTGAGCCTCGTGGTGCGCAGGGCCCATCCACTGGACGCGGGCAAGGCCGGGGCGATCCTGACACAGGCGGTGCGCGATCACCGCTGGATGCCGGAGCTGCACAGCGAGGCGGAGAACATCGCCTTCTGCGGGCAGCTGATCGAGAACGGGCTGGTCTGGGTCGCCGACGACGGTCATGTGCGCGGGTTCATGGCGCGGGAGGACGACTATATTCACGCGCTCTACGTGGCGCGGGGGGCGCGGGGGCACGGGATTGGCGCGCAGCTTCTGGCACATGCGCAGGACGCGCGCGCGCGGCTGGAGCTTTACACATTCGTCGCCAATGTCGGGGCGCGGCGGTTCTACGGGCGCCATGGATTCCGCGAGGTCGAACGCTCGGACGGGGCGGGCAACGAAGAAGGGCTGCCGGATGTGCTGCTGACATGGGAGGCCAAACCGCATGGCGGATGAAACACAGACACGGCGTGGCCCGGTCCTGATCGAGATGGAGGAGACGCGGGGCCCGGGCCCGGCAGAGGCGCCGCCGGTGCCCGACGTGGGCGGCGCGGCGGAGGCCCCGTCGGGCCGGGCGATGCAGATGGCGGCAACCCTGGCGGCCCGGCGTCCCTCGCGGCTGGCGCGCTGGTTCTGGGGGCTGCTGCTGGCGGTGATCGGCGTGGTGGTGACCACAGCCGCGTGGAATTTCGTCCTGGGCCTGATCGCGGCCAACCCGGTGCTGGGCTGGGCGGTGGCGGCGCTGATCGGGGCCTTCGTGCTGGTGGCGGTGGCCATCGTCGTGAAGGAATTGGCGGCGTTTTCGCGACTGGCGCGGATGGACCAGATGCACCGTCTGGCCGAGGAGGCGGTGGTCGAGGAAGACCTCGCCAAGGCGCGCGACTTCGCCGGGCGGCTGGCGGGGATGTATGCCGGGCGGGCGGAGCTGGAGTGGCATCACGCACGGTTCGCGGAGCGCAAGGACGAGCCCTTCGACGCCGCGGGCGTGCTGGCGCTGGCGGAGGCGGAGCTGCTGGCGCCGCTTGACGACATGGCCCTGCGCGAGGTCGAAGCGGCGGCGCGTCAGGTGGCGACGGTGACGGCGCTGGTGCCGCTGGCCTTTGCCGATGTGATCGCGGCGATGACCAGCAACATCCGGATGATCCGCCGGATTGCGGAGGTTTATGGCGGACGTTCGGGAACCCTGGGGTCGCTGCGGCTGACCCGGGCGGTGATGACGCATCTGGTGGCCACCGGCGCGGTGGCCGTGGGCGACGACATGATCGGTTCGGTCCTGGGGGGCAACGTGCTGGCCCGTCTGTCGCGGCGCTTCGGCGAGGGGGTGGTCAACGGCGCCCTGACCGCTCGGGTCGGCGTCGCGGCGATGGAGGTCTGCCGCCCGATGCCCTTCGGCGCGGGGCGGCGGCCAAGGGTGACCACGGTGCTGCGCCGGGCGCTGACGGGGCTTTTTGGGGAGGGCACCTCGACACCGCCAGCCGGTTGAGTTTGAAAATGTCCTCACGATCGTGTAATCAGGAAACAGTTTGAGTATTTTCTGGAGGATTTTTCATGATTGCATTTCGTGCGGCCATTGCCGGTGCTGTGTTCTTTGCTGGCGTTCAGGCGGCCGGGGCCACCGGCGTTACCTATTCGAGCATCTACTTCCCCGATGGTGATGTCTCCTTTGCGGATCAGGTGGTGAACTACAGCCCGTCCGCGGCGCTGGCTGGGACGTCCGGCGGCTGTATCGACAGTTCGTTGGCTCTTGGAGCGCCGGATCACACCTCTGGAGATTGTCAGGGCTACGTCTCGCTTGGCGAAGGTGGTTCGATCACGTTGAAATTTACCGACAACGCTCTGACAACCTCAGGTGACAATACGCCTGATTTGCACGTGTTTGAAATCGGCAGCGCCGTGGAGTCATTCCAGGTCGAAATTTCGACAAACGGGTCGTCCTGGATCGATTTCGGCTATTTGGATGGACAACCGACCAGCATCGACATCGACGCCAACCCATTCGTCACGGCTTTCGAGAAGTATTACTTCGTCCGGCTGACTGACAACGGGAATAGCGGGCCGCATTCCGGCGTGTTTGCCGGGGCGGATATTGATGCCGTTGGGGCGATCAGTTCGACCGCACCGGCCATTCCGCTGCCCGCGACGGGTATCCTGCTCGTGGCCGGACTGGCGGGGATCGGAGCCTTGAAACGGCGGCGGGCTGCCTGAGCTCTTTACCAGACCGGTGTCCGGTTTACGATGGGCGTCGCTGCAGGGCGGCGCCCATATCTGTTCGGGGGCAGGGACGTGTCACGGATGATGCGACTGATCACATGGTTGAGCATGCTGTTTTCGCGCCGACGTGCGAACCCGCTGCAATCGGCCGAGCCGGACCGCGTGGCCGATCCGGAGGATCCGGCGGTTGCGCTGGCCATGCGGATCATCGCCGAAGAGGGCGCGACGGGGGACGAACTGGCATTGGAGGCGGAACTGGAAGCCGCCAAGCTGGTCTACGATGCCGCGCCCGAGGGCGAGCGCGAGGCGGCGATGGCGCGATTGACCCGCGCCTCGGTCCGGGCGGCCCTGGCGCGGCAGATGCGGAAGAAGTTCGAAGGGTGAGGTGGGGGCCATGTCCCGGGCTTGCCCCGGGACCTCTGGATATGGTGCCTGTCGCGCCTGGGGTATTGTCGGGGCGAGGCCCCGGCGCGAGGGCCGGGGCATGGTGGTGTTGTGAGGGCGGCGAGCGTCTTTGGGGCGTCGGTCTTCGGCTTGACCGGGGGAACTGTTGGCGGGTGTCGCTGGCGCGACAGGTGCGGAAGTTTGAAGGGTGAGGTGGCAGCATGTCCCGGGCCTGCCCCGGGTCCTCTGGATATGGTGCCTGTGGCGCCTGGGGTTTTGTTGGGGCGAGGCCGCGGCGCGAGGGCCGGGGCATGGTGGTGTTGTGAGGGCGGCGAGCGTCTTTTGGAGCGTCTATCTCCGGATTGACCGGGGGAACTGTTGACGGGCGGCACTGGCGCGACAGGTGCGGAAGTTCGAAGGGTGAGGCGGCGGCATGTCCCGGGCCTGTCCCGGGACCTCTGGATACGGGGGATGTCGCGCCTGGGGTTTTGTGGCCGTGAGGCCCCGGGCGCGAGGCCGGGGCATGGTGGTGTTGTGAGGGCGGCGGGCGTCTTTTGGGGCGTCGATCTCCGGCTTGACCGGGGGAACTGTTGGCGGGTGTCGCTGGCGCGACAGGTGCGGAAGAAGTTCGAAGGGTGAGGCGGGGCGCATGTCCCGGGCTTGCCCCGGGACCTCTGGATATGGTGCCTGTGGCGCCTGGGGTTTTGTGGGGGCGAGGCCCCGGCGCGAGGCCGGGGCATGGCGGGCTTGTGTGGCGGAGGACCGGTCCGGGGAGGGCCGACCGGGGTGGGTGCGCTGCCCCCGTCGTCTGCCGCTTCCCCCGACGTATTTCCGACCAGACGAAGCCCGGGACCGGACCCGGGCGTTTCGTCGCTTTACCCTGTGAGAGGGCGGGCCTATAAGGCGGGCAAGATGTTTGGTTTTGCGATCATCATTCGAATTACATGCCCGGCGCTCTGACCAGAGACGCCGGGACAAGGCGTATGGATGCCCGCGCCGACCTCACCCCAGACATTTAGATTTGAGACGGATCACACGATATGTGCGCCGAGACGCCGAATACAGAACGCGACTACAAAGATACCCTGAACCTGCCGAAGACCGATTTCCCGATGCGGGCCGGGCTTCCCAATCGTGAGCCCAACTGGCTGAAAAGATGGGAGGACATCGGGGTCTATGACCGCCTGCGGGAGAAGGAGGGGCGCGAACCCTTCATCCTGCATGACGGCCCCCCGTATGCGAACGGCAACCTCCATATCGGCCATGCGCTGAACAAGATCCTCAAGGACATGATCGTCCGCTCGCACCAGATGATGGGGCGGGATGCGCGTTATGTGCCGGGCTGGGATTGCCACGGGTTGCCGATCGAATGGAAGATCGAGGAGCAGTACCGCAAGAAGGGCAAGAACAAGGACGAGGTTCCTGTTGTGGACTTCCGGCAGGAATGCCGGGCCTTTGCGGACAGCTGGATCGACGTGCAGCGGTCGGAGTTCAAGCGCCTGGGCGTGACCGGCAACTGGGCCGATCCCTACCTGACGATGGATTTCCACGCGGAGCGGGTGATCGCCGAGGAGTTCATGAAGTTCCTCATGAACGGGTCTTTGTATCAGGGCTCCAAGCCCGTGATGTGGTCGCCGATCGAGAAGACCGCGCTGGCCGAGGCGGAGGTGGAGTACCACGACAAGGAGAGCTTTACGGTCTGGGTGAAGTTCGCCGTCGCCTCAGGCGACGGCGACCCCGGCCCCAGCGCCGGGGTCCCGCGGGATCAGGCGGCAGAGGGGCGCGAGGTCCCGGGGCAGGCCCGGGACAGGCTGGCGGGGGCCTATGTGGTGATCTGGACGACGACGCCCTGGACGCTGCCGTCGAACAAGGCGGTCGTTTATGGCGAAGGCATCTCCTACGGCCTCTATGAAGTGACTGGACGGCCCGAGGAATGCTGGGCGCGGATCGGCGACCGCTACATCCTCGCGGATGACCGGGCGGCGGATGTGTTCGCGCGGGCACGGCTGGAGGACGGGATGTACCGTCGTCTGGGCGATGTCAGCGCGGATGAGCTGGCGGGGCTGGGTCTCCGGCACCCCCTCGCCGGGGCCGAAGGCTCCAATGGCGAATGGGACGATATCCGCGACTTCCGCGCGGCCGAGTTCGTGACCGATACCGAGGGCACCGGCTTTGTCCATTGCGCGCCGTCCCACGGGATGGAGGAATACGAGCTCTACCGCGATCTGGGGATGCTGGAGCAGGTCATCACCTACAACGTGATGGACGATGGCTCCTTCCGCGCGGACCTGCCGTTCTTTGGGGGCAAGTACATCCTCAACCGCAAGGGCGGGGAGGGCGATGCCAACAAGGCGGTGATCGACAAGCTGATCGAGGTCGGCGGGCTGCTGGCGCGCGGGAAGATCAAGCACTCCTACCCGCATTCGTGGCGGTCGAAGGCGCCGGTGATCTACCGCAATACGCCGCAGTGGTTTGCCGCCATCGACAAGCCGGTCGGCGGGGACGACACCTATGGCACGACGATCCGCGAGCGCGCATTGCGGTCGATCGACGAGCTGGTCACGTGGTGGCCGCGCACGGGCCGTAACCGTCTGTATTCTATGATCGAATCGCGGCCCGATTGGGTGCTGTCGCGGCAGCGGGCCTGGGGCGTGCCGCTGACCTGCTTCGTCAAGAAGGGGGCGCTGCCCACGGACGCGGATTACCTGCTGCGGAACGAGGCGGTGAATGCGCGGATCGCGGAGGCCTTCGAGACCGAGGGCGCGGATGCCTGGTACGCCGAGGGCGCGAAGGAGCGGTTTCTGGGCAATGACGCTGATCCGGAGGCCTATGAGCAGGTCTTCGATATCCTCGACGTGTGGTTTGACTCCGGGTCGACCCATGCCTTCGTGCTGCGCGACCGTGAGGACGGGGCGCCGGACGGGATCGCGGATGTTTATCTGGAGGGCACCGATCAGCATCGCGGGTGGTTCCATTCCTCGATGCTGCAGGCCTGCGGGACGAAGGGGCGTGCGCCCTATCGCAACGTGGTGACGCATGGGTTCACGCTGGACGAGAAGGGCAACAAGATGTCCAAATCGCTTGGCAATACCATCGTGCCGGAAGAGGTCGTCAAGCAGTACGGCGCGGATATCCTGCGTCTCTGGGTGGCGCAGGTGGATTATTCCGCCGATCAGCGGATCGGGCCGGAGATCCTCAAAGGCGTGGCGGACAGCTATCGCCGGTTGCGGAACACTTTGCGGTTCATGCTCGGCTCGCTTGGTGATTTCCGCGAGGAAGATCGCGTGGCCCCGGCGGATATGCCGGAGCTGGAGCGTTGGGTGCTGCACCGGTTGAGTGAGCTCGACGAGGTGGTGCGCAAGGGCTATGCGGAGTTCGATTTCCAGTCGATGTTCCAGGCGGTCTTCAACTTCGCCACGGTGGAGCTGTCGGCCTTCTACTTCGACATCCGCAAGGACGCGCTTTATTGCGACGGGGATACCGCGCGGGCCAAGGCGGCGCGGACGGTACTGGATCTGCTCTATCACCGGCTGGTGACATGGCTGGCGCCGATCCTGACCTTCACGATGGAAGAGGTCTGGCTGGAACGGTTCCCGGGCGATCAGTCCTCGGTCCACCTGGTCGACTTCCCCGAGACGCCGGCGGACTGGCGCGATGCGGCGCTGGCGGCCAAATGGGCCAAGGTGCGGCAGGCGCGGCGCGTTGTGACGGCGGCGCTGGAGGTGCAGCGGACCAACAAGGTGATCGGTGCCTCGCTGGAGGCCGCGCCGGTGGTGCACGTCGAGGATGCGGAGATGCTGGAGGCGCTGAAGGCAGTGGCCTTTGAGGATGTCTGCATCACCTCCGACATCCAACTGACCGGCGATCCCGCCCCGGCGGAGGCCTATCGCCTGCCGGAGGTGCCCGGTGTGGCCGTGGTCTTCGAAGAAGCGGAGGGCGAGAAATGCCAGCGCTGCTGGAAGATCCTGCCCGACGTGGGGACACATGCGCATCCGGGGGTTTGCGGGCGGTGTGACACGGCGCTTGGGTAGGTTCGGGGGCTAGACGCTCTCGCTGACCCTCCCGGGACATACTTTACCCTCCCCCTGGCAGGGGGAGGGGTTGCGTTGCGCGGGGTGGGCGCCGACCGGGGCGCTGCCCCGGACCCCGGAGTATTTCTGGAAAGATGAAGCAGGGGCGCGCGGTCAGAGGTCGCGCGACCTTTCCACATGGCGCAGGATTTCCGTGGCCAGCTCCAGCATGGGGCAGGGCACGCCGCGCGCCCTGGCGACGGAGACCGTGGCGGCGAAGATCGGTTCGATCTCCATCGGGCGGCCCTTTTCAAGGTCCTGCAGGGTGGAGGTCTTGAACTCTGCGTTGCGCATGGCCAGGGTGAGGCGTTTTTCGGTCGGCATGCCGATTTCCGCCCCTTCGGCGGTGGCGATGGCGCGGACCTCCTCCATGATGGCGCCGGTGAAATCGTAGAGCGGCTTGGACTTCAGGTTGGTGCCGTTCGGGCTGCGGGTGATGGCAGAGACGGAGTTCATTGCGCAATTGCCCATCATCTTGGCCCAGAGCGCGTTTTGGAAGGGCTCCGTCTGGCGGATCATCCAGCCTGCGCTTTCCAGCAGGGTGGCGATGCGGGTGACATCGGCGCGGTCTTCTTCGGGCAGGCGGCCGAGGTCGAGGTAGCCGTTGATGTCATAGGAGATCAGCCCGGGCTCCGGGACGGAGGCGCCGAGATAGGCGATGGCGCCGATGGCGCGCTCCGGCCCGATCTTTTCCCAAAGGTGACCGCCGGGGTCGACCTCCTCCGCGCCCTTGCTGCCGCCCTGGCCATCGGGGATCGGGTACCACCAGGGCACGCCGTTCACCACGGGCAGGATGCGGGCGTGCGGCGCCATCAGGGCGGCGAGCGTGTCGGCCAGCGGCGGGATCTGGTGGCCCTTGAGCGCGGTGATGACGACATCCTGCGGCGGCAGGGTCGTGGGATCGTCGGTGGCGGTGACGGTGATGGTTTCCATCTCGCCGTCGGGGGTGCGGAAGCGCAGGCCGTCGCGCTGCATCGCGGCCAGGTGCGGGCCGCGGGCCACCAGGGTGACGCGGCCGATGTCGCCAGTGCCGGCGGCCTTGGACAACAGCGCCCCGATCACCCCGCCGATGGCCCCCGCGCCGTAGATGCAGATATCGAGCGGGCGGTCGGGGAGCGGGGGCAGGGTCATGGGGCGGTCTTTCCTATGGGTCGGGTCCCGCGCAAGTTAGGCGAGAGGCTGGGCGGGGTCGAGGGGTGCCATGCGCCAAGCGGTCCCCATTTACATCGTCCCGGCCGCTTGCTAAGCGAATGGCGTTGAATGAGAGGGACGTGCCATGACCGGCATCCTGTGGCAGGGCAATCAGATCGAAGGGCGATGGCGCGGCGTTTACGCCTGCTAATTCCTTTCCTGTCATCGCGGCGGCATATTGGCCCGCCGCCCTTCAAAGACGAGACTGACATGACCGATCTGACCTACCAGACCGATGGCGGCCTGACGATCACCCGACGCGAGGTCCCGGCGGACTACCATGGCGATACCGACCGGTTGGCGGAACAGCTGGATCAGCATCGCGGGGCGCTGTTTTCTTCGAATTACGAATACCCCGGCCGTTATACGAGATGGGAATTCGGCTTTTCCGAACCGCCCGTGATGGTCGAAGCGCGGGGACGCCAGATGCGGATTGGCGCGCTCAATCCCCGGGGGCGCGTTCTGTTGAAGATGATGCAGCGGGCGGTATCGGCCATTCCCGAGGTTGCGGATGTCAGCGTTTCGGAGGAGGCGATCGATCTGCGTGTGCAGGAACCGGACCGGGTTTACAATGAGGAGGAGCGGTCGCGCGCGCCTTCGGTCTTTTCCGTTCTGCGCGCACTGGTGGCGCATTTCAAATCGGACGAGGATCATCACCTGGGGCTGTATGGCGCCTTTGGCTATGACCTGGCCTTTCAATTCGAGCCGATCGAATTTTCGCTGGAGCGGCCCGCGGATCAACGCGATCTGGTTCTGTTTCTGGCCGATGATCTGCTGGTGGCCGACCATTATTCCGTTGGTGCCATGCGCTATCAATACGAGTTCACCGATGGCGATCTGACCACCGTCGGATTGGCGGGGGGCGGCGTGGCGGAGCCCTTTGAACGCGGGCCGCAAGATGTGCCGCGTGGCGATCACAATCCGGGCGAATATGCCGAATTGGTGCGCGAGGCGAAGAAAAGCTTCATGCGGGGCGATCTGTTCGAAGTGGTGCCGGGCCAGGTTTTTTATGAACCCTGCAAGGACAGCCCCTCGGCGATTTTCAAACGGCTGAAGAAGATCAATCCCGCGCCCTTCGGGTTCATCATGAACCTGGGCGAGCGGGAATACCTCGTCGGCGCCAGCCCGGAGATGTTCGTGCGCGTCACGGGGCGACGGGTGGAGACCTGCCCGATCTCCGGCACCATCAAGCGCGGCGCGGACGCGATCGAGGACAGCGAACAGATCTTGAAACTGCTGCAGTCCAAGAAGGACGAGAGCGAGTTGACCATGTGTTCGGACGTCGACCGCAACGACAAGAGCCGGGTCTGCGATCCGGGCTCGGTGCGGGTCATCGGACGGCGGCAGATCGAGATGTATTCGCGCCTGATCCACACCGTCGACCATATCGAGGGGCGGCTGCGCGAGGGGATGGATGCCTTTGACGCCTTTCTCAGCCATGCCTGGGCGGTGACGGTCACTGGGGCGCCCAAGCTATGGGCGATGCGGTTCATCGAGAAACACGAGAAATCGACGCGATTCTGGTACGGTGGCGCGGTCGGGGCCATGGGCTTTGACGGTGACATGAACACCGGGCTGACCCTGCGCACGATCCGGATCAAGGATGGCGTGGCCGAGGTGCGGGCGGGGGCGACGCTGCTATATGACAGCGACCCGGACGAGGAAGAAGCGGAGACGGAGCTGAAGGCCAGCGCCATGCGCGCGGCGATCCGCGGCGATGTGAAAAGCAACGAGGGCGGCGGCGATGGCTGGCGTGTGGCCAGGGGCAAGGGGCGGCGCGTCCTGCTGGTGGATCACGAGGACAGCTTCGTGCATACGCTCGCGAACTACTTTCGCCAGACCGGGGCGGAGGTCTTCACCACCCGCTCGCCGGTGGCGGAGGAGGTGTTTGACCAATTCTCCCCCGATCTGGTTGTTCTCTCGCCCGGGCCGGGCAATCCGAAAGATTTCGATTGCAGCAACACCATTGAAAAGGCGCTCGCGCGCAATCTGCCGCTATTTGGCGTCTGCCTGGGATTGCAGGCGATTGCCGAATATTTCGGGGCGGAGCTGGGACAGCTGGATGTGCCGATGCACGGCAAGCCGACGCGGATCACCGTTTCCGAGCCCGGCATTGTCTTTGTCGGCCTGCCGGAGAGGGTGACCATCGGGCGCTATCACTCCCTGCACGCAAAAGCGGAAAGCCTGCCGGATACATTGAAAGTAACGGCGGATACTCCCGATAAGATTGTCATGGGGCTGGAGCATACAACCTTGCCGGTGGCGGCGGTACAATTTCATCCGGAATCAATCATGTCGCTCGGTCAGGATGCCGGTTTGCGCATGATCGAGAACGTGGTCAGCCTGTTGGGCCAGGGTCATCGTCCGGTGGGGTAGTCGGGCGGAATGATCGGCTGGATACCCCAGAAAAGGTACGGCTTTGGGCGGCGCGGGGAAACCTGCGCCGTTCTTCTGTGCTGTGGTCCTGGGAAACAGTTTTCCCGGATCAATTCCGGCTGCTGTGGTTAACCTATAGAACTCACGAAAGCGTTATTGGTGCCTTTCGAATAAATGTTTCGGCGGAAAGCTGACGATATTGCGCTGACACAAGTTGTGTCTTGTGAATGCGTCAATTCATTATTAGGTTTTTTATCGCTAGTTTGATTGGTGGCAATTGGTCGGTTTTCTCGGGAGAACCACAATGACTGCAAAACGGAATGGACCCCATGACAGACCTTAATTCAATGTCGCTCGATGATCTCAAGAAGCTGCGGAAAGACGTGGATGCCGCGATTCGCAACTATGAGGATCGCAAAAAGAAGGCGGCACTCGCCGAGCTGGAAGCAAAAGCAGCCGAGCTGGGATTTTCCCTGAATGACCTGACCGGCGGTGCCGGGCGTGGCCGCAAGGTCAACCCGCCGAAATACCGCCACCCCGAGGACCCCTCCCTGACGTGGAGCGGGCGTGGACGTCAGCCCGACTGGTTCAAGTCGATGGTCAGCTCCGGCACGGATCCGGAGACGCTGCTGATCGTCAAGGCGGGCTGAGGGCCCCGAGTCAGCTGTTATCATCATGGCCGGGCATCCCCAGGGGTGCCCGGTTTTTCATCGCCAGATCCGCTGCAGGACACGAATTTCGCAGCGGAAAAAATTTACCATTTGATAAAATTTCGATCCGTGGCACGCTGGAGGGGACAGAAATAGCCGGAGTCCCCGATGAGTATTTCGCCCCGTAAGGATGGTATCGCCGCCGGCCGCCTGGCCGCCGATCAGCTTGCCCAGAACTTCACCGACCTGCATCCGCCGCTGGAGCCGCATGAGGCCCACGTCGCCGCAGATCGCTGTTATTTCTGCCATGACGCCCCCTGTATGGAGGCCTGTCCGACCTCGATCGACATTCCGCTGTTCATCCGGCAGATCGCGACCGATACGCCCGAGGCGGCGGCAAAGACGATTTTTGAGCAGAATATCCTGGGCGGCATGTGCGCCCGGGTCTGCCCGACCGAAACGCTCTGCGAGGAGGTCTGCGTGCGCGAGGTTGCCGAGGGCAAGCCGGTGGAAATCGGGCGGCTGCAGCGCTACGCCACGGACCGGATGATGGCGAAGGATGTGCATCCCTTCGACCGGGCCGCACCGACGGGCAAGCGCGTGGCGGTCGTCGGGGCCGGGCCTGCGGGTCTCGCCTGTGCGCACCGCCTGGCGATGAAAGGTCATGACGTGGTGATCCACGATGCCCGTGCCAAGCCGGGCGGGCTGAACGAATACGGCATCGCCAGCTACAAGAGCACCGACAGTTTCGCCCAGGCGGAGGTCGACTGGCTGATGCGGATCGGCGGGATCACGATGAAAACGGGCTCCGTCCTGGGGCGCGATGTGACGTTGGAGGATCTGAGCGCAGGCTATGACGCGGTTTTCCTGGGCATGGGCCTGGCCGGGGTCAATGCGCTTGGCCTGGATGGCGACGGTCGCGAGGGCGTCGCGGATGCGGTGGATTTCATCGCGGAGCTGCGCCAGGCCGAAGACCTCGCCGCCCTGCCGATCGGGCGCGATGTCGTGGTGATCGGCGGCGGCATGACGGCGGTGGATGCGGCGGTGCAATCGCGGCTTCTGGGCGCGCAAAGCGTCACCATCGCCTATCGCCGGGGGCAGGATCGGATGGCGGCCTCCGTCTATGAGCAGGAGCTGGCGACGGCCAAGGGCGTGCGCATCCTGACCAATGTCCAGCCAAAGGCGCTGCATGGCAATGGTCGGCTGGAAGCGGTTGAGTTCGAATATACCGAGGACCGTGATGGCAAGCTGACCGGCACCGGAGAGACCGTCGTGATCGCGGCCGACCAGTGTTTCCGCGCCATCGGCCAGACCCTGTCGGGCGCGCCCGAGGGGCTGGAAATCGCGGGCGGCAAGATCGCGGTGACCGGGGCCGGGCGGACCTCGGTGCAGGGTGTCTGGGCGGGGGGCGATTGTGCCTCGGGCGGGGATGACTTGACAGTGACGGCGGTGGCCGAGGGGCGCGACGCGGCAGAGGATATTCATGCAACACTGACGGGGACGGCGGGCTGAGGCCCGCGCGACGGAGGACTTCGATATGGCTGATCTGACGACCGACTTCCTGGGCATCAAGAGCCCCAATCCCTTCTGGCTGGCCTCCGCGCCGCCGACGGACAAGGAATACAACGTCCGCCGCGCGTTCGAGGCGGGCTGGGGCGGTGTGGTCTGGAAGACCCTCGGCTCCGAAGGGCCGCCGGTGGTGAACGTCAACGGGCCGCGCTATGGCGCGATCTGGGGGGCGGACCGGCGCTTGCTGGGGCTGAACAACATCGAGCTGATCACCGACCGGCCGCTCGAGGTGAACCTGGAGGAGATGACCCGCGTCAAGAAGGACTATCCGGACCGGGCGCTCATCGCCTCGATCATGGTGCCCTGCGACGAGGCCAGCTGGAAGGCGATCCTGCCGCGGGTGGCCGAAACCGGCGCCGACGGGATCGAGCTGAACTTCGGCTGCCCGCATGGCATGTCCGAACGTGGCATGGGGGCGGCGGTCGGGCAGGTTCCCGAGTATATCCAGATGGTTACGGAGTGGTGCAAGAAATACTACGACCGCCCGGTGATCGTGAAGCTGACGCCCAACATCACCGACATCCGCAAACCGGCGGAGGCCGCGCGGGCGGGCGGCGCCGATGCGGTGTCGCTGATCAATACGATCAATTCGATCACCCATGTCGATCTGGACCTCATGGCGCCGGAGCCGACGATTGACGGCAAGGGGTCGCACGGCGGCTACTGCGGCCCGGCGGTGAAACCCATTGCCCTGTCCATGGTGTCGGAGATTGCCCGGCACCCGGCGACCCACGGCCTGCCGATCTCCGGTATCGGGGGGATCACGACATGGCGCGATGCGGCAGAGTTCATGGTGATGGGCTGCGGCAATGTGCAGGTCTGCACGGCGGCCATGACCTATGGCTTCAAGGTGGTGCAGGAGATGATCTCGGGCCTGAGCCAGTGGATGGACGAGAAGGGGTATACCTCCACCGATCAGTTCATCGGTCAGGCAGTGCCCAATGTGACGGACTGGCAGTATCTGAACCTGAATTACGTGACCAAGGCCAGGATCGACCAGGACGCCTGCATCAAATGCGGCCGTTGCTATGCGGCCTGCGAGGACACCTCGCACCAGGCCATCGCGATGAACGAGGGCCGCGTCTTCGAGGTGATCGACGAGGAATGCGTCGCCTGCAACCTCTGTGTCAATGTCTGCCCGGTGGAGGACTGCATCACCATGGTGCAGATGGACAAGGGCGCGGTGGATCCCCGGACGGGGCGCGAGGTTGGCGATTACGCCAACTGGACGACCCATCCCAACAACCCCATGGCGGCAAAGGCGGCGGAGTGAGTCAGGGGGGCGCTGCCCCCCGTCCTGCGGACGCCCCCCGGGATATTTCCAGCAAACAGAAAGGCTTTCTTTTTGCCCGAAATATCCCGGGGGCGTGCGGCGCAGCCGCGCGGGGGCAGAGCCCCCTATTCGATGCCCCTCCGCCGGGCATCCCAGATCGTCAGCGAAAAGAGCAGCAGACCGGCCAGCGCGAGGGCCGAGCCGACATAGCCGGTCGCCGGGAAGCCGTAACCGCCCGCCACGACCCGCGCCGCGAGGAAGGGGCCGAGGGCATTGGCAGTATTGAAGGCCGCATGGTGGAGCGAGGCGGCCAGCTGCTGCGCCTCGCCCGCGACATTCATCAGCCGCGTCTGCATCACCGTGGAGACGCCCCCCAGAACCCCCATCATCACGACGATGGAGGCCATCGGCCAGAGGCCGGAACTGGCCGCGAGCGGGTAGAGGCCCAGAATCAGAGCCCCGCCGCCAAAGGCCAGATAGGCGGTGGCGTTCATGTTGCGGTCGGCCAGGGCGCCCATGACCAGGTTGAAGACGGTCATGCCGATCCCGGCCACCATCAGCATGAGGGCCACGGCGGTCTCATCCCCGCCCAGGGTCGTCTGCACGGTGGAGGCGATATAGGTGTAGACGGCGAAGAATCCGCCAAAGCCTATGGCGCCGGTGCCGACGGTCAGCCAGACCTGACGATTGCCCAGGGCGCCCAACTCCTTCAGCGGGTTGGCGCCGGGATCGGCAGGGGTGCGCGGGGCCTTCATCAACACGGCGAGGGCGGTGGCCAGGGCGATGGCGGCGACCATGTAGAAGCCGGTGCGCCAGCCCAGGCCATCGCTCAGCACGCTGGCGGCGGGGACGCCGATGGTGGTGGCGATGGTCAGCCCCAGAAAGATCCGCGCGATGGCGGAGGCGCGTTTGTTGCGCGGCACGACGGAGGCGGCGACGAGGGCCGCGACCCCGAAATAGGCGCCATGCGGCAGGCCGGAAAGAAACCGGGCGGCGGTGAACATCCCGAAGGTCGGGGCGAACGCGGAGAGCGTGTTGAATACCGCGAAGGCCAGCATCAGCCAGACCAGCAACATCCGCTTGCGCATCCGCGCCGCCGCGACGGCCAGCACCGGCGCGCCGACGACCACGCCCAGGGCATAGGCGCTGATCGCGTCGGCCGCGCGGGCCTCGTTCACGCCCAGATCGGCGGCGAAATCGGGCAGCAGGGCCATGGAGGCAAATTCGCTCAGCCCGATGGCAAAGCCGCCGAGGGCCAGCGCCAGCAGGACCGCCGACGCGCGAGAGCGGGCGGGCAGGGCGGAGGGGGCGCCATCCTGCAGGCGTCCGGCTGTCTGGTCTGACATACGTCAATTCCACTCGTTCGGGGGACCGGGAGGTCCGTTCATCTCCTCCCGCGGGGACAGCTAGTCATTTGCCGCAGAAAGGCAACCGGCGGCGTTGCACGGCGCGGGATGCAGTTTTGCGGGGGCGAGGCCCGGGTGCGCTCAGGGTGCGACGCGCAGCATCCGGCCGAAGAGGGTCAGCAGATAGGTTTCGGCGGCGGGGAAGGGGTCCTTGATCTCCGGCCCCAGGACCGCATCGACCTGCACCTCGAAATCGGCGTAATGTTGCGTCAGCGACCAGATCGAGAAGATCAGGTGATGGGGATCGGCGGCCTTCAACTCCCCCCCGTCCATCCAGCCCTGAATCACCGCGGCCTTTTCATCCACCAGAGGTTTCAGATCATTGGCAAGCGCCGGCTTCATGTTGGGCGCGCCCTGCAGAACCTCGTTCGCGAAAAGGCGGCTTTCGCGGGGCATATCCCGGCTCATCGCCAGCTTGCGGCGGACATAGGTCAGGATTTCGTCCAGCGGATCGCCCTCCGGATCCAGTTGGTGCAGCGGGGCGAGCCAGATATCCAGCAGCGCAGAGAGGAGGTGCGTGTGAATCGCCTCCTTGCTGGGAAAGTAGTAAAGAAGGTTGGGTTTGGAGAGCTTGGCCGCCTTGGCGATCTGGTCCACCGTCGCGCCACGGAACCCGTATGTCGAAAAGACATCCAGCGCCGCTTCGGTGATCGTCGCGATCTTGTCGCGCTGTATCCGGGTCTGCCCTGCGGCGCTGTCCTTCATGCCTCTGTCCTGCGTTCCTTGCTTTGTGAAACAGTTTTTCGCAGATTGGGGGCAAGGTCCAGCCATGACCAAAAATTGGTCGCCCCATGGTGCCTATTTGCCCGGCAAACGGTGAAAATCTTGACTGGTCCGGGGCCTCTGATAGCTTCACCTTTGACCGAATGGTAAAAATACGTGCAACCCAGGAGACATCCGATGGCAGCCCCCGGCGAAAACCTCAGAATTAACGGTGACCGTTTGTGGGACAGTCTGATGGAGATGGCCAAGATCGGGCCGGGCGTCGCGGGAGGCAACAATCGCCAGACCCTGACGGATGAGGATGGCGAGGGGCGCGCACTGTTTCAGCAGTGGTGCGAGGCGGCGGGCTGCGAGATGGGCCTCGACAGCATGGGCAACATGTTCGCGATGCGTCCCGGCACGGATCCCGAGGCGTTGCCGGTCTATGTCGGCTCCCACCTTGATACGCAGCCGACGGGCGGGAAATACGACGGCGTGCTGGGGGTTCTCGGCGGGCTGGAGGTCGTGCGCACGCTGAACGATCTGGATGTGAAGACGAAGCACCCGATCGTGGTGACCAACTGGACCAACGAGGAGGGCACGCGCTATGCCCCCGCGATGCTGTCCTCGGGCGTCTTTGCCGGGGTGCATACCGAAGACTGGGCCAAGGATCGCGAGGATGCCAAGGGTCTGAAATTCGGGGCCGAGCTGAAGCGGATCGGTTGGGAAGGGGACGAACCCGTGGGCGCGCGCAAGATGCATGCCTTCTTCGAGCTGCATATCGAACAGGGCCCCATCCTGGAGGCAGAGGGCAAGGACATCGGCATCGTCACCCATGGTCAGGGGCTGAGCTGGACCCAGGTGACGATCACCGGCAAGGACAGCCATACCGGATCGACCCCGATGCCGATGCGCAAGAACGCGGGGCTGGGCATGGCCAAGGTGCTGCAACTCGTGGACGAGATCGCTTGGTCTCATGCGCCGCATGCCGTCGGCGCGGCGGGCCATATCGACGTCTATCCCAATTCGCGCAACGTGATCCCGGGCAAGGTCGTGTTTACCGTCGACTTCCGCTCGCCCGATCTGTCGGTGATCGAGGATATGGAGGCCCGCCTGCGCAAGGAGGGTCAGGCGATCTGCGACGAGATGGGGCTTGGGATCGCATTCGAGAAGGTCGGCGGCTTTGACCCGGTGGAGTTCGACACGGGCTGTGTCACCGCGCTGCGCGATGCGGCGGAGCGGCTCGGCTATTCGCATCAGGACATCATCTCGGGCGCGGGGCATGACGCCTGCTGGATCAACCGGGTGGCACCGACGGCCATGGTGATGTGCCCCTGTGTCGACGGTCTGTCGCACAACGAGGCGGAAGAGATATCCAAGGACTGGGCCACGGCGGGGACGGATGTCCTGCTGCACGCGGTGGTCGAGACGGCGGGGATCGTGGAGTGAGGGGCATCGCGCTGTCCCCGACATGTCCCGGCCTTGCGCCGGGACCCCGCGGAGGTTCGCACCCGGCGCGAGGCCCCGGCGCGAGGCCGGGGCAACTTGAGGTGCCCAGTCGCTGTCCCGGCCTTGCGCCGGGATCCCGCGGAGGTTCGCACCCGGCGCGAGGCCCCGGCGCGAGGCCGGGGCATAGGGAGCGTTTACGGCCGGTTAACCCGGCACAGGTTCAATCGACCCGTGCCAAGGTTCGTTTACATCCTCGCCTCACGTCCGCACGGTGCGATCTACATCGGCAGCGCGACCGATCTGCGGCGACGTGTGTCGCATCACCAATCCGGGGCCGTCAAAGCGCATACCCGGCGCTACGGCATCCATACGCTCGTCTGGTTCGAGCATCACGCCGACCCTGCCGAGGCGCGTCTGCGCGAACATCGGTTGAAACGTTGGCGGCGCGCGTGGAAAGAGGCCTTGATCGCGGAGTACAATCCGCAGTGGCAGGACATCACGGCCCATATCCCGGATTGAACGGGTTACATGCCCCGGCCTCGTGCCGGGGCCTCTTGGCAATCAGAAATTTCCGTGCGGGCCCGGCGCAAGGCCGGGACAGGGCGAGACCAAAGGGGAGCACAACATGAGCAAAGTGATCAAGGGCGGCACGGTCGTCACGGCGGATCGTCAGGTGAAGGCGGATGTGCTGATCGAGGGCGAGACCATCGTCGAGATCGGCGAGAACCTGAAGGGGGACGAGGTGATCGACGCCTCCGAGGCCTATGTGATCCCCGGCGGCATCGACCCGCATACGCATCTGGAGATGCCCTTCATGGGCACCACGGCGGCGGAGACCTTTGAAACCGGCACATGGGCAGCGGCCTGTGGCGGCACCACGATGCTGATCGACTTCTGCCTGCCGGGCGAGGATGGCTCGATCAAGAATGCGATCGAGGAATGGCACCGCAAGTCGGCGCCGCAGATCTGTTCCGACATCGGCTATCACATGGCGGTCACCGGCTGGAACGAGAAGATCTTTGACGAGATGAAGGATGCGGTGGACGCCGGGGTGAATTCCTTCAAGCATTTCATGGCCTACAAGGGTGCGCTGATGGTCGAGGATGACGAGATGTTCGCGTCGTTCTCGCGCTGCAAGGAGCTGGGCGCGCTGCCCATGGTGCATGCGGAGAACGGCGATCTGGTCGATTTGATGCAGAAGAAGTTCCTCGCCGAGGGCAAGACCGGGCCGGAATGGCACGCGCGCTCGCGTCCGCCGGAGTTCGAGGGCGAGGCGGCGAACCGGGCGATCACCATCGCCGATGCGGCGGGAACGCCGCTCTATATCGTGCATGTCAGCTGCGAACAGGCGCATGAGGCGATCCGCCGGGCGCGGCAAAAGGGGATGCGCGTCTATGGCGAGCCGCTGGCGCAGTTCCTGACGCTGAACGAGGAGGAATACCTTTCCGAGGACTGGTTGCATTCAGCCTGCCGGGTGATGTCGCCGCCCTTCCGCGGGAAGGAGCATCAGGACGGCCTCTGGGCCGGGTTGCAGGCGGGGTCGCTGCAGGTGGTGGCGACGGACCATGCGGCGTTCAACTCCGACCAGAAGAAGATGGGGCTGGAGGATTTCACCAAGATCCCGAACGGAACGAACGGTCTGGAAGAGCGCCTGGGCGTTCTGTGGACCCGTGGCGTGGAAACCGGGCGTCTGACGCCGGAGGAGTTCGTCGCCGTGACCTCCACCAATATCGCGAAGATCCTGAACATGTATCCGCAGAAGGGCGCCATCGTGCCCGGGGCGGATGCGGATGTGGTGGTCTGGGATCCGTCGATCAAGAAGACGATCAGCGCCTCGAACCACCATTCGATCCTGGATTACAACGTCTTCGAGGGCATGGAAGTGACCGCGCAGCCGCGTTACACCCTGTCGCGGGGCGAGGTGATCTGGGCCTGGGGGCAGAATTCGCAGCCGCAGCCGGGTCGGGGCCGCTTCGTTCCGCGCAAACCCTTCGCCTCCGCCTCCGTGGCGCTGTCGAAGTGGAAGGAGCTGAACTCGCCACGGTCGGTGCAGCGCGATCCGATGAATATTCCGGCGGGGATCTAAGTGACGCAAGAGCCAGTGATTTCGGCCAAATCTCTCGACCTGACATTCGAGACGAACGACGGCCCGGTCCATGCCCTCAAGGGCGTGGATCTGGATATCAACAAGGGGGATTTCGTTTCCTTCATCGGGCCGTCGGGCTGCGGGAAGACCACGTTCCTGCGGTGCATCGCGGCGCTGGAGACGCCGACGGGCGGGGCGCTCACTGTCAATGGCATGTCGCCGGAGGAGGCGCGGCTGGCCCGGGCCTATGGCTATGTCTTTCAGGCGGCGGGGCTCTATCCCTGGCGGACCATTGCGGGGAATATCAAGCTGCCGCTGGAGATCATGGGCTTTTCCAAGGCGGAACAGGCGGCGCGGGTCGAGAAGGTGCTGGAGCTGGTCGATCTGGCGGGCTTTGGCGGCAAGTTTCCCTGGCAGCTGTCGGGGGGGATGCAGCAGCGCGCGTCGATTGCGCGGGCGCTGAGTTTTGATGCGGATATTCTGCTGATGGACGAACCCTTTGGCGCGCTGGACGAGATCGTGCGCGACCACCTGAACGAGGAGCTGCTGAAGCTCTGGGCGCGGACGGGCAAGACCATCGGTTTCGTCACCCATTCGATCCCTGAGGCGGTCTATCTTTCGACCCGGATCGTGGTGATGTCGCCGCGCCCGGGGCGGATCACCGACGTGATCGAAAGCCCGCTGCCCGCGGAGCGCCCGCTGGACATCCGCGACACGCCGGAATTCCTGGAGATCGCGCATCGAGTGCGCGAGGGGCTGCGCGCGGGGCATGCCTATGACTGAGGTTCGCCGCGCCACGTCTGGTCGGTGTTCCGCACCTGTTCCGGCCTTGAGCGGGGACCTTGCGTGGGTTTCTTGTGACGTCGAGGCCCCGGCGCGAGGCCGGGGCATGGGACGTCCGGCTTCTGTCCCGGCCTTGGGCGGGGACCTTGCGCGGGTTTCTTGTGACGTCGGGGCCCCGGCGCGAGGCCGGGGCATGCGACGTCCGGCTTCCGTCCCGGCCCTGAGCCGGGACCTCGCGGTGGTTTTTTGTGACGTCGAGGCCCCGGCGCGGGGCCGGGGCAAGGGACGTCCGGCTTCCGTCCCGGCCCTGAGCCGGGACCTCGCGGGGGTTCTTGGTGACGTCGAGGCCCCGGCGCGAGGCCGGGGCATGCGACGTCCGGCTGTCGTCCCGGCCTTGCGCCGGGACCTCGCGGGGCTTTCTGGCGACACCGAGCCCCCCGCGCGTGGCCGGGGCTTGTGCGGCAGCGGTCCGGAGGGGCAGGCATGAGATCGCTGATCCCCGTGCTCACCGTTGTCGCCGCCATCATGGCCTTCTGGTACGCGGCCTGTGTGCCGATGAACATCCACACCGCCCTGACCGATGCGGAGCGGGCGGGCGTCGCGGTCAGCGTCGAGGGCGCGGCGGCGCGGCGGGATATGGGGGCGATCGGGCTGGCACTCTCCAACACCCATGTCTGGGGCGATACCTTCGCGCAGGACAAGCCGCGTCTGCCCGCACCGCATCAGGTGGTGGTGGAGCTGTGGGAGACCACGATTGAAAAGAAGATCACCTCGAAACGCAGCCTCGTCTTCCACGGCTGGATCACCCTCTCGGCGACGCTGGTCGGCTTTGGCATCGGCTCGGTCGCGGGGGTGCTGCTGGCCGTGGGGATCGTGCATTCCCGGGCGATGGACATGAGTGTCATGCCCTGGGCGATCGCCTCCCAAACCATTCCGATCCTCGCCATAGCGCCGATGATCATCGTGGTGCTGAATTCGGTCGGGGTGCAGGGGCTGCTGCCCAAGGCGATCATCTCGGCCTATCTGTCCTTCTTCCCGGTGGTCGTGGGGATGGTGAAGGGGTTGCGCTCTCCGGGTGCGATGCAGCTCGATCAGATGCGGACGTGGAATGCCTCCGGCAGCCAGACGTTCTGGAAACTGCGGATGCCGGCCTCGGTGCCCTATCTCTTTGCCTCGCTCAAGATCGGGATCGCGGCCTCGCTGGTCGGGGCCATCGTGGGCGAACTGCCGACCGGCGCCGTGAGGGGCCTTGGCGCGCGGTTGCTGACGGGGAGTTACTACGGCCAGACGATCCAGATCTGGTCCGCGCTCTTTGCAACGGCGATCCTGGCGGCGGCGCTGGTGGCGCTGATCGCGGGGATGGAGCGGGTGACCTTGAAGCGCATGGGGGTGGGGCGATGAGACCTTTTGTTCAGTTCCGTGCCAATGGCCTAGGCGTCCAAACGCGACTTAGAACTTGTGTCCCGCCCGGCGGCAACGCCGGGCAGCGCCGACCCGACCCCCTGGGCGGCGCTTATGCGCCACCCGCGGGACGGCGCGGCCCTCGGTCCTGCAGTGAAACCGGAGGTTCCATATGCCGCTGGTAATCGCCGCCCTCCTTCTCTGGCTCGCCGCCTGGTGGCTGAACGTGCGCATCGCCAACGGCCCCGGTTCCGACACGCGGGCGGCGCAGCTTGGTGTTCCGGCGATCTTCGGCCTCACCCTGCTGGTGATGTGGGAGCTGATCGTGCGGGGGCTAAGCGTGCCGCTGGTGATCCTGCCGCCGCCGACGATGATTGCCGATCGCTTTGCCGCCAGCCTGCCGATCCTCTGGCAGGACTTCGTGCAGACCGTGGTGAAGGGGGCGCTGTCGGGCTATGTCATCGGCTGCCTCGCGGCCTTCGGAACGGCCATTCTGGTGGACCGGTCGGAGTTCCTGAAGCGCGGGCTGATGCCCGTCGGCTCCTTCGTCGCGGCCCTTCCGATCGTGGGCACTGCGCCGATCCTCGTGATGTGGTACGGCTTCGACTGGCAGTCCAAGGCGGCGGTGGTCGTCGTCATGGTCTTCTTCCCGATGCTGGTGAACATCACCGCCGGGCTGCAGGAGACGACGCAGATGCAGCGCGACCAGATGAAGACCTGGGCGTCAAGTTACTGGCAGGGCCTGTGGAAACTGCGCCTGCCCGCCGCCATGCCCTTTGTCTTCAACGGGCTGAAAATTTCATCAACGCTGGCGCTTATCGGGGCGATCGTGGCCGAATTCTTCGGCTCACCGATTGTCGGGATGGGCTTCCGCATATCAACATCCGTGGGACAGCTGGCGCTGGACATGGTCTGGGCGGAAATCGTCGTGGCCGCCATCGCCGGGTCTGCCTTCTACGGTGTCGTGGCCCTCATCGAACGAAAGGTCACGTTCTGGCACCCCTCGCAACGGGGGCAATAACAGGGAGCTAAATGATGCAACAGTTTATCAAGGGTACGGCACTGGCCGCCGCCATGGCCATGGGCGCGGGTGCAGCCACCGCAGCGGATGAGGTCAAACTGCAGCTGCAGTGGGTCACCCAGGCGCAGTTCGCGGGCTACTACGTGGCGCTGGAGAAGGGCTTTTACGAGGAGGAGGACCTCGACGTGACGATCCTGCCGGGCGGCCCCGACATCGCGCCCCCGCAGGTTCTGGCCGGGGGCGGCGCGGATGCGATGCTGAACTGGATGCCCTCCGCGCTGGCCGCGCGCGAAAAGGGTCTGCCGGTGGTGAACATCGCGCAGCCGTTCAAATCCTCCGGCCTGATGCTGACCTGCTGGAAGGACACCGGGATCGAGGGCCCGCAGGATTTCAAGGGCAAGACCATCGGCGTCTGGTTCTTCGGCAACGAATATCCCTTCCTGTCCTGGATGAGCCAGGAGGGCATTTCCACAGATGGCGGCGATGACGGTGTGACGGTGCTCAAGCAGGGCTTCAACGTCGATCCGCTGATCCAGCGGCAGGCCGACTGTATCTCCACCATGACCTACAACGAATATGGTCAGGTGCTGGATGCGGGCGTCTCCGAGGATGAGCTGGTGACCTTCAAGTATGAAGACATGGGCGTCGCCACGCTGGAGGACGGCATCTACGTGCTGGAAGAGAACCTCGAGGATCCGGAGTTCAAGGACAAGATGGTCCGGTTTGTCCGCGCCTCCATGAAAGGCTGGAAATATGCCGAGGAGAACCCGGATGAAGCGGCGGAAATCGTTCTCGAAAATGACGAGACAGGCGCCCAGACCGAAGCGCATCAGAAGCGCATGATGGGCGAGATCGCCAAGCTGACGGCCGGATCGAACGGCGCGCTGGCGGAGGAAGACTTCCAGCGGACCGTCGACACGCTGCTGGCGGGAGGCTCCGACCCGGTGATCACCAAGCAGCCCGAGGGCGCCTGGACGAGCGAGATCACCGACGAAGCGCTGAACTGAGGCGTTCGGGAGCGTGCCCCGGCCCTGCGCCCGGGCCGCTTCGGACGGCTGGATGCGTCGGCCGTCTGCCTGTCCCGGACTCGAGCCCGGAGCCCGCGACCTCGCGCTAAGGGGCAGAGGTCCCGGCGCAAGGCCGGGACTTGGGGCGACGTGCCCCGGCCTTGAGCCGGGGCCTCGTGACAGAGTGAGAAACCGCGCGGTCCCGGCGCGAGGCCGGGGCTTGGGGTAACGTGCCCCGGCCTTGAGCCGGGGCCTCGTGACAGAGTGAGAAACCGCGCGGTCCCGGCGCAAGGCCGGGACTTGGGCGACGTGCCCCGGCCTTGAGCCGGGGCCTCGCTACAGGGTGCGAAACCGCGCGGTCCCGGCGCAGGGCCGGGACTTGGGGCGACGTGCCCCGGCCTTGAGCCGGGGCCTCGCTGCAGGGTGCGAAACCGCGCGGTCCCGGCGCGAGGCCGGGACAGGGCGCCCTTTAGCTGTCCGGAACCTCCCCCGGAAGTATTTTGGGCAAGATGAAGGGGCGGCGTGTCGTTTGGGCGATGCGCCGTTTCCGTTTTCGCACCGGATTTATCATGATGAATGTTCTTGCCCGATGCGGGGGCGGCGGGCTACCCCGGGTGGCAGGGTGAGCGAAGGGAGCAGTGCTCTGGCGGACGGAGACACATCAGACGGGCCGCGCCGGTCGCGGCCGGTGGCGGTGGCGGAGGCGATCAAGGACTGGGTGGTCGAACATGGGCTGCGCGGGGGCGACCGCCTGCCCGGCGAGGCCGAGTTGATGGAGACCTTCGGGCGCTCCAAGGGCACGGTCCGCGAGGCGATGCGCATTCTGGAGGCGCAGGGGCTGGTCAAGACGCGTACCGGCCCGGGCGGTGGCAGTTTCGTGCATGAGGTCAGTCGCGTGCGGGCCCAGGCGCTTCTGGGCAATTACTTCTACTTTCGCGATCTGACCTTGCAGGACATCTACCAGATGCGGCGGCTACTGGAACCGGAACTCGCGGCCTCGCTGGCAGGCACGCTGAGCGCGGAGCAGCTGGCGGCGCTGGAGGCGGTGACGGAGGTTTATCGTCATCCCGCCACCTCGTCCGAGGAAGAACGCATCCAGCATGTGGAGAGCCTGCGCTTTCACCGGCTGCTGGCCGAATATGCGGGCAATGAATTGCTGGGCTTCATGATCGGTTTCATGGCGCAGATCCTGACCGAGATGACCGTCTACCGGCGGCTCTACGATCCCCCGAATATTGAGCTCTGGTCCAAGGGCCGCGCCTTCCAGCTGGAGTTGATCGAGGCGCTCAGGGCCGGGGACGGGCCGCAGGCGCGGCGGATCATGGCGGATCACATGGCGACGGCCCAGGCGCTGATGGAGGCGCAGGAGGCCGAGGTGGTGAAGACCTTCATCACCGACTGAGGGCAGAGGCCAAGGGTAGGGACAGGCCTGGGGCCTCAGGTTTCCACGAACGGCGCCGGTGTGTCGTCTTCGGGATCAGCGGGGACCGAGAGGCGCGCGATATCCTCGGGTGTTGGCGCGCGTTCCGGGGTCTGCACGGTCGGCACGAGGTTCATCCATTCCGCATAGGCGCCGGTGGTGGCGCGGCTGTGCAGATCGCGCAGATCGGCCAGCGGGGTTTCGCTGTAATCCACGCGCAGGGTCAGCGGCGGCATGTCATGGCCGATCACCAGCATGGCGGCGGACATCAACCCCCGCGAATCGCCCCCCGCCGCATCCCCCGCTGTCAGGGCATTCAGGATGCGTTTGTGGAAGGAGCCGCTGGAGGCGAGAAAATTGTCGAGGATCGCGTCCAGCACCTCTTCGCCGGTCAGCATATTGCCCGACACGATGACATTTTCGGCCTGCCGATGCCCGCAGGCGGGCACGCTTTCGGTCCCGGTAAAGGCCGCCGTGCCGCCCCTTGGGCCGATCGCGGCCAGCTGCCGATAGGCCCGTCCGGCATCACCGCCGGTGGTCTGTGACACCGCTTCTGCGGCGCTCAACCCGTTGCGCATCCTTTCCAAAACGCCTTCGCCCCAAACGGTGGAGGGGGCGGTGCCCTGGCTGGCCGAGAGGCCCGAGGCCAGATCGCCCCGCAAGACCCATCCCCCCACACAGAGAGACCCGGTCGCCGCGCCGGAGCCCAGTCTGCCTGTTTCCGCGTCATATGCGAGAATGGAAAAGGTCATGGTGCGGCGCCTCCCTGTCGTGCCTCTTGAATTTATCATGAAAATTTGTCTGACTTCAATTTATCATGATTAATAACGTGGCCTGCAACAGGGAGAGGCTCATGACTGATCAAATTTTCAACTGGACCAGACGGGGTGTTCTGGCCGCCGGTGTGGCGATGTCGCTGGCGCTCGGGGCGGTGGCCCCGGCCGAGGCACAGACGCCGCCGGGCGTGCTGGTGGTGGGACAGATCGCGGAGCCCAAGGCACTGGACCCCGCGGCGGTGACCGCGGTGAACGACTTCCGCATCCTGATGAACGTCTACGACGGGCTGGTGCGCTACAAATCCGGCACGCTGGAGGTCGAGCCTTCGCTCGCCACCTCCTGGGAGATCAGCGAGGACGGAACGGAATACACGTTCTCCCTCCGCGAGGGCGTGACCTTCCACGACGGGACCGAATTCAACGCGGAGGCAGTCAAGTTCAACTTCGACCGCATGCTGAACGAGGACCATCCGTTCCATGACACCGGGCCCTTCCCGCTGGCCTTCTTCTTCTCCGCGGTGGAGGAGGTGACGGTCGTCGATCCGATGACGGTCAAATTCTCGCTCAACGCGCCCTATGCGCCCTTCCTGTCCAATCTGGCCTATCCGACAGGGCTGATCGTCTCGCCCGCGGCGGTGGAGGCCAACGGCGCGGACTTCGGGCGCAACCCGGTCGGCACCGGGCCGTTCAAGTTTGCCGAGTGGCGGTCGAACGAGGCCGTGGTGGTCGAGGCGAACCCCGACTACTGGGGCGGCGCGCCGGGAACGCAGGCGGTTGTCTTCCGCCCGATCACCGACGCCAACACCCGCACGGCAGAGATGCTGGCAGGCGGGATCGACGTGATGGTCGAAGTGCCGCCCGTCGCACTGTCGGAATTCCAGGGCGATGACTTCACCGTTCTGGAACAGGCCGGGCCGCATGTCTGGTTCCTGATCCTCAACGCGAAGGAGGGGCCCTTTGCCAACAAGAAGGTGCGTCAGGCGGCCAACTACGCGGTGAACAAGACCGCGCTGGTCGAAGAGGTACTGGAAGGCACGGCCGACGTGGCCGCAGGCCCGACCCCGCCCGCCTTCGCCTGGGCCTATAACGAGGCGCTGGAGCCCTATCCCTACGATCCGGAAAAGGCCAAGGCGCTGCTGGCCGAGGCCGGGGCAGAGGGGGCAGAACTGACGTTCTATGTCACCGAGGGTGGGTCCGGCATGCTGGATCCGATTGCCATGGGGACCGCCATTCAGGCCGATCTGGAGGCCGTGGGCTTTGACGTGAAGATCGAGACCTACGAGTGGAACACCTTCCTGGGCGAGGTGAACCCGGGGCTCGAGGGCAAGGCAGACATGGCCGAGATGGCCTGGATGACCAATGACCCGGACACGCTGCCCTATCTGGCGCTGCGCACGGATGCCTGGCCCGACAAGGGCGGCTTCAACTCGGGCTATTATTCCAACCCCGAGGTCGACAAGCTGCTGGAAAGCGCGCGGGTCGCGACGGATCAGGCGGAACGTGCGAAGCTCTATCAGCAGATGCAGGAGATCGTGCAGGAGGACGCGCCCTGGGTCTTCGTCGCGAACTGGAAGCAGAATGCGGTGACGAACGAGCGGGTGGAGAACTTCGCCCTCGAGCCGTCGTTCTTCCTGCTTCTGAAGGATGTGGTTAAGAACTGACCCTTGCGGGCCATGCCCCGGCCTCGCGCCGGGGCCTGGCCCGGAAAGAAACAGCGGGGTCCCGGCACAGGGCCGGGACAGGGCGCGCGGTGCCCCGGCCTCGCTCCGGGGCCTAGCACCGGAGAGAAACAGCGGGGTCCCGGCCCCCGCGCCGGGGCCTCGCGCCGGAGAGAAACGAGCGGGGCCCCGGCGCAGGGCCGGGACAGGGGGCATGATGCTCCGGCCTCGCGCCGGGGCCTGGCGTCGGAGAGAAACGAGCGGGGTCCCGGCACAGGGCCGGGTCAGGGAGACCGGCGCCCCGCAGCCAGCTTTCCGCGCATGAAGCGCGGGAAGGCCAGCCTGACAGGAGAGGGTCATGGGCGGATACATAGTGAAACGGCTGATCTCGGCCATCCCGGTGCTCTTCGGGATCACGGTGATCGTCTTCCTGATCATGGCGATGATCCCTGGCGATCCGGCCACCGCGATCCTCGGCTCCTACGCGACGCCGGAGAATGTCGCAAAGCTGAACCGCGACCTCGGCCTCGATCAGCCGCTGGTGGTGCGGTATTTCATCTGGCTGGGCAATATGCTGACCGGGGATTTCGGGCGGTCCTTTTCGCTCAACCGGCCCGTTCTGGACGAGGTGCTGGACAGGTTTTCCGCAACGCTCATTCTGGCTGGTACGTCCTTTGTGCTCTGCGCGCTCCTGGGGATCGCGGCAGGCGTGGTGTCGGCGGCGCGGCAATACGGGTTTGCGGACAAGGCGATCACATTCGCCGTGCTTCTGGGGATCTCGGTGCCGTCCTTCTTCCTCGGCATGATGATGATCCTGCTCTTCGCCGTGCGGTGGAAGATGCTGCCGGTTTCGGGGATGTATGCGATCTATGGCGGGGGGGACCTGCCGGACCTGATCAATCACCTGATCATGCCCGCGCTGGCGCTGTCGGTGGTGGCGACGGGCGTGGTGGCGCGATTGTCGCGCTCGGCCATGCTGGAGGTGCTCAGGCAGGATTTCATCCGCACGGCCCGGGCCAAGGGCGTGGGTGAGCGCAGGGTGATCTGGGGGCATGCGCTGCGCGCGGCCATGGTCAGCATCATCCCGGTGCTGGGGGTGCAGGCGGGTTTCGTGCTGTCCGGCGCGGTCTATATCGAGATGGTCTTCCAGTGGCCCGGCGTGGGCCGGATGCTGGTGGATGCCATCCTGAAGCGGGACATCCTGCTGGTGCAGGGAGGCGTGGTCTTTGTCGCCGCCTGCTATGTGCTGTTCAACATCGCGGTGGACGTGGCGCAGTCGCTGCTGGACCCGAGGATCAAGACATGAAGTTCCTGAAACTCCTCGCCCGCAATCGCCTGGCACTGGCCGGTGGCATCGTCATGGTGCTGGTGCTGTTTCTGGCCCTGATCACACCGATCCTGCCGCTGCCGGACCCGGATGTGACCAATACGTCGAACCGGTTTGTTAAGCCGTTCAGCGAAGGGACCGTTCTGGGAACGGACCATCTGGGCCGGGATCTGCTGTCGCGGCTGCTCTGGGGGACGCGGCTGTCGCTCGCGGTCGGGATTGCAGCCGCGATCTTTGCGGCCTTCTTCGGGGCGTCGATCGGGATCATCGCAGGGTATTTCGGCGGACGGACCGACAATGTGATCATGCGCGGCGTCGATATGCTCATGGCCTTTCCGTATATCCTGCTGGCGCTAGCGATTGTTGCGGCTCTGGGCCCCGGGCTGGTGAATGCGCTGGTGGCGGTGGCGGCAGTGAACATCCCCTTCTTTGCGCGGAACATCCGGGGGGTCACGGTCGGGATCGCGCACAAGGAGTTCGTCGACGCGGCCAAGCTGGCGGGCGAAAGCCACCTCCGGATCATCGTGTCGGAAATCCTGCCGAACGTGATCCCGGTCATCGTCATCGCCATGTCCACGACCATTGGCTGGATGATCCTGGAAACCGCGGGCCTGTCCTTCCTCGGCCTCGGCTCGCAGCCGCCACAGGCGGATCTCGGTTCCATGCTGGGCGAGGCGCGGTCGGCCCTGATCACCAATCCGCATACCTCGGTTGTGCCGGGGGTGATGATCCTGATCATCGTGATGGCGATCAACCTGCTGGGCGACGGGGTGCGCGACGCGCTGGACCCCCGGCTGCGCTCCGGCGCGCTGACCCGGCCACGACCCGCCACGCTGGTGGAACGGACGGGGCCGGTACCCGCACCGCAGGAAGACGGAACGCTGGTTCTGACCGATCTGCAGACGCAATTCCACGTCGGTCCAAGGGTCTACAAGGCGGTCAATCATGTCTCGCTGCATGTGGCGCCGGGCGAATGCCTCGGCGTGATCGGCGAGTCCGGGTCCGGCAAATCCGTCACCGCACTCAGCATTATGGGGCTGGTCGCCTCGCCGCCGGGGGTGATCGTTGGCGGGTCCGCGCGGTATGGGGGGGAGGAGTTGATCGGCGCCTCCTACAACAAGCTGCGGGCGTTCCGGGGCGACAAGGTGGCCTATATCTTCCAGGACCCGCTGGCGACGCTGCATCCGCTTTATTCTGTAGGCGATCAGCTGTGTGAGGCGATCCAGGTGCATCACAAGGTGTCGAAGGCCGAGGCCTGGTCGCGCGCGGTCGATCTGCTCAAGCAGGTGCGCATCCCGAATGCCGAGAGCCGGGCCAAGGTCTATCCGCACGAGATGTCGGGCGGGATGCGGCAGCGGGTCGGGATCGCCATGTCGCTGGCCAATGACCCGGACGTGATCATCGCGGATGAACCGACCACCGCACTGGACGTGACGGTGCAGGCGCAAATCCTTGCGCTGCTGGACGAGCTGCGGAAGGAGCGCGGGCTGTCGATCATCTTCATCACCCATGACTTCGGGGTGGTGGCGCAGCTTTGCGACCGGGTGGCGGTCATGTACGGCGGCCGGATCGTCGAACAGGGGCCGACGCAGGAGGTGCTGGAGGATGCGGCGCACCCCTATACGCGACGCTTGATCGCCTGTGTGCCCGAACTGGGCGAGGGGCGGCGCGAATTGCATGCCATCCCCGGCCTGCCGCCTGCGGTGGACGATCTGCCGCCGGGCTGCGCCTTCGCCCCGCGCTGCGACAAGGTGCAGGCGCTGTGCCAGGTCGGCACGGTGGAGTTGGAAGGCACTGCAAGCCGCAAGGTGCGTTGCCTCTACCCCGAGACGGAGATCGAGGGGCGCCCGCAGCCCGTGGCGCAGGTGCCGGAAGGCAAGGCCGCAAACACATCGGAGGGCCGGGCATGACCGTGGCGCTTAAGCTGGAAAACCTGAGCAAGACCTTCGAGATCGGCAAGCGGATGTTTCGCCCGCCCAAGGCCCAGGTGCACGCGGTGCGGCCCGTCACGCTGGATGTCGAGCAAGGGGAGACCCTGGGCATCGTGGGCGAGTCGGGCTGCGGAAAGTCCACCCTGGCGCGGATGCTGGTCGGGCTGCTGCCGCCCTCCGACGGCGTGATCGAGATCGAGGGCGCGGCGCTGGACAATGCGGATGCAGCGGAGTTCGGCAAGAAGATCCAGTATGTCTTTCAGGACCCGATCTCCTCGCTCAACCCGCGCAAGACGATCCGGCAGGTGATGGAAGCCCCGCTGAAGCATCTGCACCGCATGGACCGCGCGGCGCGGGACAGGCGGATTTCTGAAATCTTCGCCTCCGTGAACCTGCGCGAAGAATTCCTCGACCGCTATCCGCACGAGTTTTCTGGCGGGCAGGCGCAGCGGATCGGGATCGCCCGGGCGCTGGCGGCGGATGCGAGAATTCTCATTCTGGATGAACCTGTCTCGGCGCTGGATGTCTCCGTCCAGGCGCAGGTGCTGAACCTGCTGGAGGAACTGAAGGGCAAGCTGGGGCTGACTTATCTCTTCATCTCCCACGATCTGGCGGTGGTGGAGGCGATCTCGACCCGCGTTGCGGTGCTATATTTCGGGACGCTGGTGGAGCTGGGCCGGGCGGAGGACATCTTCCGCGCCCCGCGCCATCCTTATACGAAACTGCTGGCGTCCTCCGCGCCGGTGGTCGGGCGGCCTCTGACCAACCCGGAGGGCAAGGCGACCGATCTGCCCGACCCGATGAACCCGCCGCCGGGCTGCGCCTTCGCCGCGCGCTGCCCCAAGGCGACGGAGATCTGCCGCAAGGAACCACCCCCGCTGGAGGCGGTCGCGGGCAAAACGCAGCAGGCGGCCTGCTATCACCCCCTGTCGGAGGGGGAGAGGATTTTCGAGTAGGGTTTGCGGTCCCGGCACAAGGCCGGGACGCGGGAGAGACCACCATGCCCCGGCCCCCGCGCCGGGGCCGCCCCTATTGCGCGTAAACCGTCGGGGTCCCGGCACAAGGCCGGGACGCGGGGGGAGACCACCATGCCCTGGCCCCCGGGCCGGGGCCGCCCCCATTGCGCGGGAGCCGTCGGGGTCCCGGCGCAAGGCCGGGACGCGGGGGGACCGTCACGCCCCGGCCCCCGCGCCGGGGCCGCTGACCTGTGTGCGGGACGTCGGGGTCCCGGCGCAAGGCCGGGACGCGGGGGAGACCATCACGCCCCGGCCCCCGCGCCGGGGCCGCCAACCTGCGTGCGGGCCGCCAGAGCCCGCCTCGCGACCGACCCGACCTGCCGTCCCACTCAACGCTCCACAGATTTATGCACCGTTTTCCCCAATTCCACTGCATATCGTGCTTGTGGTCGGGGGACGTGGCGGTAACAGTAAAGAGAAGTGGTTGAATCCGTGAACAGGCACCCCAGATTCAATCTGCGTGAACAGGAAAGTCCGTGCGCTGCCGATGATGGGGCCGGGGGCTTTGCCCAAGATAAGGAATGAGCATGCAAGAGCCTCTGAACCCGTCCTATCCCGTCCTGCCGCTGCGCGACATCGTGGTCTTCCCCCACATGGTCGTGCCGCTTTTCGTGGGGCGCGACAAATCCGTCCGTGCGCTCGAGGAGGTCATGGCAGAGGACAAGCAGATCCTGCTGTCGTCCCAGATCGACCCGGCCGAGGACGATCCGCAGACCGACGGCATCTATGACGCCGGGGTGCTGGCCAATGTTCTGCAGCTGCTCAAACTGCCCGACGGCACGGTGAAGGTGTTGGTCGAAGGCACGAGCCGCGTGCAGATCCTCGAATTCATCGAGAACCCGAATTATTTCGAAGCCCGGGCCGAATACCTGCACGAGGTCATGGGCGACGCCGAGACGATCGAGGCGCTGACCGGCACCATCGGGGCGGAGTTCGAACGCTATGCCAAGGTCAAGAAGAACATCCCCGAAGAAGCCCTGACCGCCGTCTCCGAAGCGATGGAGCCGGAAAAGCTGGCCGATCTCGTGGCCGGTCATCTGGGCATCGAAGTGGAACAGAAGCAGGATCTTCTGGAGACGCTGAGCGTGAGCGAGCGGCTGGAGAAGGTCTATGGCCTGATGCAGGGCGAAATGTCCGTTCTGCAAGTCGAGAAGAAGATCAAGACCCGCGTGAAATCGCAGATGGAGCGGACGCAGCGCGAGTATTATCTGAATGAGCAGATGAAGGCCATTCAGAAGGAGCTGGGCGATGGCGAGGACGGCGAGGGCGAGATTGCCGAGCTGGAATCCAAGATCGCCGAGACGAAGCTCTCGAAGGAAGCCAAGGAAAAGGCCGAGGCGGAGCTGAAGAAGCTCAAGAACATGTCGCCCATGTCGGCCGAGGCCACGGTCGTGCGCAACTACCTCGACTGGATGCTGGCCATCCCGTGGGGCGTGAAGAGCCGCGTGAAGAAGAACCTGCACAACGCGCAGGAGGTTCTGGACGCGGATCACTACGGTCTGGAGAAGGTCAAGGAACGCATCGTCGAATACCTCGCCGTGCAGCAGCGCTCGAAGAAGCTGAAAGGCCCGATCATGTGCCTCGTCGGCCCTCCGGGCGTCGGCAAGACCTCCCTCGGCAAATCGGTCGCCAAGGCCACGGGGCGCGAGTTCATTCGCATCTCGCTCGGCGGCGTGCGCGACGAGTCCGAGATCCGCGGTCACCGCCGGACCTATATCGGCTCCATGCCCGGCAAGATCATCCAGGCGCTGAAGAAGGCCAAGACCACGAACCCGCTCATCCTGCTCGACGAGATCGACAAGATGGGGCAGGACTTCCGCGGCGACCCGGCCTCGGCCATGCTCGAAGTGCTTGATCCGGAACAGAACTCCACCTTCGTGGATCACTATATGGAGGTCGAATACGACCTGTCGAACGTGATGTTCCTGACCACGGCGAACTCCTACAACATGCCCGGGCCGCTGCTGGACCGGATGGAGATCATTCCGCTGGCGGGCTACACCGAGGAAGAGAAGATCGAGATCGCCAAGCGGCACCTGCTGCCGAAGCAGATCAAGAACCACGGCCTGCGCAAGGGCGAGTTCGAGATCAGCGATGACGCGATGACCGAGATGGTGCGCCGCTACACCCGCGAGGCTGGCGTGCGGAACCTGGAACGCGAGCTGGGCAAGATCGCCCGGAAAGCCGTCACCCGGATCATCAAGGGCGAGGAAAGCGCCGTGTCCGTCACGGCCGAGAACCTCGACGATTTCCTGGGCGTGAAGAAGTTCCGCTACGGCCTGGCCGAGAAGGAGGATCAGATCGGTGTCGTCACCGGGCTGGCCTATACCTCCGTCGGCGGTGACCTGCTTCAGATCGAGGCGCTGCGCCTGCCGGGCAAGGGCCGGATGAAGACCACCGGCAAGCTGGGCGACGTGATGAAGGAGTCGATCGACGCGGCCTCCTCCTACGTGCGCTCCGTCGCGCCGGAGATCGGGGTGAAGCCGACCAAGTTCGACATCATGGACATCCACGTCCACGTGCCGGACGGGGCCACGCCGAAGGACGGGCCCTCCGCGGGTCTGGCGATGGTCACGGCCATCGTCTCGGTCCTGACGCAGATCCCGGTTCGCAAGGATATCGCCATGACCGGCGAGGTGACGCTGCGCGGCAATGCGTCGGCCATCGGCGGGTTGAAGGAGAAACTTCTCGCGGCCCTGCGCGGCGGCATCAAGACGGTGCTGATCCCCGAGGAGAACGAGAAGGACCTGGCGGATATCCCGGACAACGTGAAGGAGGGGCTGGAGATCATCCCCGTCACCCATGTCCGCGATGTGCTCAAACTGGCGCTGGTGGAACAGCCCGAGGCCATCGAATGGGACCAGGAGGCCGAAGACGCAGCCGCCGCCGCCCGCGCCGCCGCCCAGGCGGATGCCGCAGGCGCCCCCCGCGCGCACTGAGCGTGGATTGATATGAGATGAAGGCGCGTCCCTTGGGGGCGCGCCTTTTGCGTGGGGGGGTGTGTTTGATCGAAGCGTGGGGAGTTGCGATTGTCTGTGTGGTAATACTTGCAGTGTAGCGAGCGGCCCGAAGCGAACGTTCGGAAATCCTTCGGCGGACGGCCGGAATTAACGCAATTCAATCACTTGTCAGTGACGTGATGCAAGACGGCTCTCCTGCACTCTGCTACTTAGCAGCGCCCCCGGGATGAAGACAAAGTGTGTGAGTTGACCTACTATTGCAAAACGATCGCATTGGGGGAATCAGTTTGCACCTTTTCTATTGTGACGAAACGAACCTCGAGGAACGGGCTGGTGACTTTCTGATCTACGGCGGGCTAATAATCGACGGTGCGACCGCTAAAGAATTCTCGGCGGCAATTGATGAAATGCGGACAAGGCGCGGCGTCCCGCGTGACTACCAATTGAAGTTTAACCCTGGCCCAGAAGCGTTCACGCATGAACAGTTCATCGCGTTGAAGCAAGAAGTGCTTCAGCTGACGGCTCATTTCGGGGCTCGCCTTGTTGTATATACGATCCTACACGATGTTGCCTCCAACCCGGACATTGCTCGCCGCAATGGTATCAATACCGTCTGTTATCACTTCGACTGTATTTTGAACCGGTTAGGTGGGGCCGGACTGGTGTTGATTGACCGCTTCAACGATGAAGGTAACGCAATAGACGCCCACCTTCGAGACAAGTTTACTGTTGGTATAACAGGCCTGCCATACAGCCCGGAGATGCGTCTCGCCAACATTTCTGGCTTCCACTATTCGGCGATTGGGCAGTCTCACTTTCCCAGCATTGTTGATGTCGCGTTGGGTTCACTTCGTTTGGCGATCAACGCCCACACCCGGCAGATGGCAGGTCTATTGGGAACCGCCAACACTTTGCTGGGCCTCCTGTCTCCCCTGTTCTGGCGACAGAATGATTCCGATCCGGTCCCCGAGCTGGGATTCCAGTTTAGCCCGAAGGTGATTAGGGCAACCAGATATCGAGAAAAATATCTTGGACTAAAGGATTTCTTGGCAAGAGCTGGAATTGTGACCTATCAGGAAATCACTGATCAACGCACGTATTGATGCGGAAACTTAGTCTGCGCAGAAGCCTCAGTTGGAGAAACGACCATAGGCTTCAGGCCCTTACTGAATGAATATTGTATTCCCCGTCGCAACTACGGTCGAGAGCCCGCGGCTAACGGTAATTCGGTCCACCCGACCACCACCCATCAAACCCATCCCCCGACGATGCCTTCGGTCTCCGGTTGCGCCTCATCGCGCTATCCCGAACTGCTCTTACACCTCAGCATTCCGTCACCATACGCAAAACCCTGCCCCCGGCGCACGTCATATACGTCCCGCCCCCCAAACCACCACCCGCCACACTCAATTATTGACCGCAGCGATCAGCGTCAGGAAAGCCAGAAACAGCGGCAGCGCTCCTCCGGCGGAAGAGCTGGTGGTCTCCGCGACGATCGTCGGGGCCTCGATCTTCGGCTCGCTGTAGGAGCCGGCCAGGGCGGGCTGGCTGATCATCAGGGCGGTGAGGGCGGCGTATGCAAATGTCTTCATCCGATATCTCCCAAAGGGCGTTCTGTCCTGTGGCGGTGGCAGGGCGGGCCTGCGCACCGGTGGCGCCCCGCTTTCCGGGGCCGCGCCATGATTCCCGCCTTCTGCCGTTACGTCAATTCATTCTGTCAGCGCAGTGGCCGGTTGCAGACCCGGTGTTCTGTGTCGGCAGCGCCCCGGTCGGCGGGCTGACACAGACCAATGCTGGAAATGACGGCATTGCCGCGATAGACCCGGGCAGCCCTCAGGAGGTGATCGTCATGGCCCGGAAACCCGTCCCCCCCTCAGCCCCCGAAGAGAGCGTGTCGCCCGCGCGTCTGGCCGCGCAGAAGGCCGCCAAGGCCGCGGCGATCGTGGATGCCTACACGACGCGGGCCAGATCCGAACCGGGCCAGGCCGCCCGACCTGCGACCCAGGCGGAGGACCTGCGTCTGCGGGAACTGGTCGATGCGGCGGTGGCGGCGCGGGGGCTGCGCAAGGCCCAGGCGAAACCGGCGATCGAGGCGTGCCTGGAGGTTCTGGGCGCCGCCCTGGCCGAGGGGCGGGAGGTCAATCTGCCGGGGCTGGGCCGGTTGAAAATCAAGCGCAGCAAAGAGACCGACGGGCGCCGCGTGATGGAGCTGCGGCTGCGCCAGACCCTCTCCGCCCAGAGTGTCACCAAGCGCGGAACAGAGAGGGTTGCAGAGGACGACGAGGAGAGCTAAAGAGCGGCCCTACGGGTGATTAGCTCAGTGGTAGAGCGCTTCGTTCACATCGAAGATGTCGGGGGTTCAAATCCCTCATCACCCACCATCCTCCCCCCCTTTGGTTCGTGGTTGGCGTTGAGCGGTGCGTGATACGTCTGCGCGTCTTGGTCTGTGGGGTTTGATGACCGTCCTAGGCTCCGTGTCGGACCCCGCTCTTTGGTGATGCGCTGAGTTTTCCTCGCCCCTCGCGCTGCGTCGTCCTCGGACTTGATCCGAGGATCTCCGACCATATGTCCCGATCGTGTCGTGAGGTCCTCGGGTCGGGCCCAAGGATGACGATGCGCAGCGGACGACGCCCGTCCGCAGTCTGTCGGGGAGAGGCGCGTGTACCACCGGGCCCCGGCTCAAGGCCGGGGCAGGGACCGGCGCTGCCCCGGGCTTGACCCGGGGCCTTTCCATTAGCGTGGCGCTGCCCCGGCCTTGCGCCGGGGCCTTTCGAAAAACTTGACGCGGTCCCGGCGCGGGGCCGGGACACACGGAAACCCAACCCTCACCCCAACTCCCGCGGCTCCTTCGCCACCAGGGTCAGCACGTCGTATTGCGCCACCACGGCCTCGCCGTCGCGCAGGACGGTGCAATCCCATCTGACCTCGCCGTGGGTCTCGTTCTCGCGCGGGGTGATCTCCTTCGCCGTCAGGATGACCGAGAGGCTGTCGCCCGCGCTGACCGGGGCCATGAAGCGCAGGGAATCCAGCCCGTAGTTCGCCAGAACCGGCCCCTCCGAGGGCTCCACGAAGAGCCCCGCGGCAAAGCTGACGATCAGGTAGCCATGGGCGACGCGGCCGGGGAAGAAGGGGTTCCGCTTGGCCGCCGCCTCATCCATGTGAGCGTAGAAGGTATCGCCGGTGAAATTGGCGAAATGCTCGATATCCTCCAGCGTGACAGTGCGCGAGGCGGTGCGGATCGTATCGCCGATCTCCAACTCCGACAGGGGCTTGAGGAAGGGATGGCGATCCTCCCGCGTGGCAGCCCCCGGCACCCAGACGCCGGTGATGGCGGCGATCTGATCGGGCGTGCCCTGCAGGGCGGTGCGGTGCATGTGGTGGAAAACGGCGCGGACACCGCCCAGCTCCTCGCCCCCGCCCGCGCGGCCCGGTCCCCCGTGGATCAGCATCGGCAGGGGGGAGCCATGGCCGGTGGAACTGGCAGCCGAGCTGCGGTTGCCGAAATACACACGGCCGTTCAGCCGGGCGATGCCCAGGGCGATCTCCTGCGCGACCCCGGTGTCATCGGTGAAGACGGAGGCGACCAGCGACCCCTGGCCGCGATTGGCGATCTCCACCGCCTCCTCGACGGTGGAGTAAGGCATCAGGGTGGCGACGGGGCCGAAGGCCTCCACCTCATGCGGCGCGCGCGCTTTCAGCGGCACGTCGCAGCGCAGCAGGGTCGGCGGGTGCCAGGTGCCCCGCGCCGCGCCGCCCACGACGATGCGGGCCTCGGGTTCCAGCTTGTCGACAGCCGCCCGCACGTCCTGCGCCTGCGCGGCAGAGACGAGGCGGCCCATGTCATCGGGTTTCGTCGTGTTGATCCGGTCGACCAGCGCGGTCTGTACGGCGTCGATGATCCCCTCCGGCACGATCACCCGTCGGATGGCGGTGCATTTCTGCCCGGCCTTCACGGTCATCTCGCGATGCACTTCGGTGACGAAGAGGTCGAACTCCGGATCCTCGGGGGTCACATCCGGCCCAAGGATCGCGGCGTTCAGGCTGTCGGCCTCGGCGTTGAAGGGCACGGAATGGGCGATCACGGCGGGATGGGCGCGCAGCTGCTGCGCCACGGCGGCGGACCCGGTGAAGGACAGCATGTCCTCCGGCCCCAGGTGATCCAGCAGATCCCCCGCACCGCCGCAGATCAGCTGGATCGCGCCCTCGGGCACCAGCCCGGTGTCCAGCATCAGCCGCACGCAATGTTCGGTGACATAGGCGGTCTGGCGCGCGGGTTTTACCACCACGGGCATCCCGGCGATCCAGGCGGGGGCGAGCTTTTCCAGCATCCCCCAGACCGGGAAGTTATAGGCGTTGATCATGACCACCGCGCCCTGGCGCGGGGTGCGGATGTGCTGCCCGACAAAGCTGCCGTCTTTCGCCAGCACCTCTGGCCCGCCGTCGCGCATGACGTTGGAATTGGGCAGTTCCCGCCGCGCGCGGGAGGCATAGGTCAGCAGCGTGCCGATGCCGCCGTCGATGTCGACCCAGCTGTCGGACCGCGTGGCGCCGGTGTGGTGGGAAAGGGCGTACAGCTCCTCCTTCTGCTCCATCAGCTTCTGGCCGATGGCCTTGAGCATCAGCGCCCGGGCATGGGGCGTCATGGCGCGCAGGGCGGGGCCGCCGGTCTGCCGGGCGTAGTCCAGCACGGGGGCCATGGCGGGCGTGTCGCCGGTTTCAAATACGGCCTCGCCGGTGAAGGCGTCGGTCAGGACGCTGCCTGCTCCCTCGGCAGGGGTCCAGGCCCCGGTGATAAAATGCTCCAGGCGGCGCATGGCGTCTCCTCGCTATCGGTAATGGGCCTGTCAGGCGTCGGGGGTTGCGGACCTCGGTTTTCCGATGCCCTTCAGTGACTTTCGTATTCCACGGTGATCCGGTCGGTCAACGGAATGGACTGGCAGGAGAGGACAAGGCCACGCTCGACCTCGTAATCTTCCAGCGCATAGTTCTGCATCATCTCGACCTCGCCCTCCTTCAGGCGGCACATGCAGGTCGAACAGACCCCCGCCTTGCAGGAATAGGGCGCATCCAGCCCGTTTTCTCGGGCGGCCTCCAGCACGGACTGGCCGCGGCGGGGCATGTCGAAGGTATGGGCGTGACCCTCGATGATGACGGTGGCGGTGACCATGTCGCCCGCCGCCTTGGCAGCCTCGGCCTCGGCCTTGCGTGCGGCGCGGCCGGGCTGGTCGCTGAGGAACAGCTCGAAGTGGATCTGCTCCTTGCTCAGGCCGGCAGAGGCGAGCGCGGCGGCCACCCCATCCATCATAGGCTTCGGCCCGCAGAGATAGGCGGCGGTGATGCCGTCGACCGGGACCCAGCCCTCGAACAGATCGCGCGCCTTTCCTTCCGTGATCTGGCCGGAGAAGAGGGGGATTTCCTGCCCTTCGCCGTCAAAGACATGGACGATGGAGAACCGGGTGAGGTAGCGGTCCTTCAGCTCCGCGATCTCAGCGCGGAACATGATCGAGGCCGTGTCGCGGTTGCCGTAGATCAGCGTCACCTTGGCGTCCGAGGACTGCAGCAGCGTCTTTGCGATCGACAGGACCGGGGTGATGCCCGATCCGCCAGCCACCAGCAGGTAATGGCCCGCGGGCGCCTCCGGCGCGGTGAAGCGGCCCTGCGGCGGCATCACATCGACCACATCCCCGATATTCAGCTCCTCCTTGGCGAAGGAAGAAAACGCGCCCCCCGCGACCCGCTTGATCCCGACGCGCAGCCCCTCGGCAGGCGTGGCGCAGATGGAATAGCTCCGGCGCAGCTCCTCCCCGCCGAAATCACGGCGGAAGGTGAGGTATTGACCGGGCCGATAGGCAAAGCGGTCGGCATCCTCCGGGCGCGGCTTTAGCGAAACGACCACGGCATCACGGGTGTCGTGGTGGATGTCGGTGACGGTGAGGGGGAAGAACTGGTCCATCAGATCGCCTTGAAATAGTCGAAGGGTTCCAGACAGGCGGCGCAACGGAATTGCGCCTTGCAGGGGGTCGAGCCCCGGCCTGCGATGAGGGTCGTGTCGGAGGAGCCGCAGTGCGGGCAATCCGGATGCTGCGCGCTGAGCATGCCCGCGCAGTTGGCGGCGGCCACGGCGGGCGGCGCGATGCCATAGGCGCGCAGCTTCTCGCGGCCATGATCGGTGATCCAGTCGGTGGTCCAGGCGGGGGCCATCTGTGTCTGGATGCGGACCTTCTCGGCGCCCTGTTTCAGCAGCACCGTCTCGATATCCAATGCGATCACCGCCGTGGCCGGGCAGCCGGTGTAGGTCGGCGTGACCGTGACGACCAGCGTGTCGTCGTCCATCGCCACCTCCCGCACGATGCCGAGGTCGACAAGCGAGACGGCCGGGATTTCCGGGTCCGGTATGGTGGCGACCAGCGCCTTCGCGTCCTCCAGCGTCAGCATCTTACCAGCGCGCATCCGGATAGGCGCGCGGCACCGACTGCATGACCGCCAGCAGATAGCCCATGTGTTCGGAATGGTTGCCCGTACGGCCCCCCGTCCGGCGCGGCCCCTCGGGGGCGGTCAGGGTAGCCCGGGCGAAGGTCTCCGCCGTTTCCCGCTCGAAGACGGCAGCGATGCCGTCGCCTTCGGGGATCACCCCCTCGGCCACCAGCGCGTCGTCCATGGCGTCCCGCGCCAGCAGGTCGGCGGTGAAGGGCCACAGCCAGCTGAGCGCCTCCTGCATCCGCTGGTGGCTCTCCGCCGACCCGTCGCCAAGCCGGATGATCAGGTCGCGCGACCGGTCGATATGATAGCGCACTTCCTTCACCGCCTTCTGGGCCAGCTCGGCGATGCCTCGATGGGACGAGGTGGAAAGCCCCTCCAGCATCGGCAGGTGCCAGGCGTCGAACAGATACTGCCGCATCAGCGCATGGGCGAAATCCGTGTTGGGCTGTTCGACCAGCAGGGTGTTCAGAAACTCCCGCTCGCCCCGGAAAAACGCCAATCTGTCAGGCGTTTGCCCCAGCTCCTCCGCCACCAGCCCGTACCACAGCTGCGTCTGGCCGATCAGGTCCAGCCCCATGTTGGCAAAGGCGATGTCCTCCTCCAGCACGGGCGCATGGCCGCACCATTCCCCGGTGCGCTGGCCCAGGATCAGGGCATTGTCGCCCATGCGCAGGCAGAAGGTCGCGAAGGGGCTCATCACATCGCCCCCACGTCTTCGGGAATGTCGAAGAAGGACGGATGACGATAGACCTTGCTCTCCGACGGCGCGAAATTCTGCTCCGCCTCCGAGGGGTCCATCGCGGCGATGGCCGACGACGGCACGACCCAGATCGACACGCCCTCGTTGCGGCGGGTGTAGACGTCGCGGGCGTTCTTCAGCGCCATCTCCGCGTCCGGCGCATGGAGCGAGCCGACATGACGATGTGCAAGGCCGTGCTGGCCGCGGATGAAGACCTCCCAGAGGGGAAATTCGGTAGACATGGGATTACTCCGCAGCGATTTTCTGTTTGTTTTTCTCGGCATGGGCCATCAGCCCCTCGCGGAACCAGGCGCCGTCGTCCCAGGCCTTGTTGCGCGCATCCAGCCGTTCGCGGTTGCAGATGCCATTGCCCTTGATGACGGCGAAAAACTCGTCCCAGTCCGGGGTGCCGAAATCGTAGCTCTGCCGCTCTTCGTTCCACTTGAGGTTGGCGTCCGGCACCTCCAGCCCCAGCCATTCGGCCTGCGGCACGGTCTGGTCGACGAACTTCTGGCGCAATTCGTCGTTTGAATTCAGCTTGATACCCCATTTCATCGACTGTTCGGAATGGACGGAATCCCCATCCGGCGGGCCGAACATCATGATCGCGGGCCACCACCAGCGGTTCAGCGCGTCCTGCGCCATGGCCTGCTGGTCCTCGGTGCCCTCGACCAGCGCACGGACGATGTCAAAGCCCTGCCGCTGGTGGAAGGACTCCTCCTTGCAGATGCGGATCATGGCGCGGCTGTACGGCCCGTAGGAGCAGCGTTGCAGCGGCACCTGGTTCATGATCGCCGCACCGTCGACCAGCCAGCCGATCATGCCGACATCGGCCCAGGTGAGGGTGGGATAATTGAAGATCGAGGAATACTTGGCTTTGCCCGCCAGCAGCTCCTCCGTCATCTCGTCCCGCGATTTGCCAAGCGTTTCGGCCGCGCAATAGAGGTAGAGCCCATGGCCCGCCTCGTCCTGCACCTTGGCCAGCAGGATCGCCTTGCGCTGCAGCGACGGCGCGCGGGTGATCCAGTTGCCCTCTGGCAGCTGGCCGACGATCTCGGAATGGGCGTGTTGGCCGATCTGGCGGATCAGCGTCTTGCGATAGCCCTCGGGCATCCAATCCCGGGGTTCGATCCGGACGTTGCGGTCGATCTTGTCCTGAAAGGCGCGGTCCTGGTCGGTTGTTCCGGCCTGACCGCTTTCTACCATCTGGGCATACATGGGCTGGGTCCTCCTGGCGTTGATGACTATACATCACGTTTTTAGGCCGAGGTCAATTGTTGTGTGATGCATTCAGGTTTGTCGGCTGTTGTTTGCGGACGGGGGTCGCAGGGGGATCAGACAGTCGAACCTCCGGATGCGCGGAAAAATACCGACGCAATACCGATGCAATACCGACGTGATACCGACGTCGTGCAGACCGCCTGGGGCGGGGCATGTGACCGGACCGGCGTCCGCCTCCGGCGGGGATATTTCTGGCAAAAAGAACTGAGGGGTCGGCGGGGGCGGCGTTACGCCTCGGCCAGATCGGCAATCCGCCGCGCCATCCGCGCCTGATCCGGAACGAGCGGTCCGTTCCGATCGACGAATCCCGCCGCCACCGCCGCATCTGCCGCGGGCGACAGGGCGAGGTAGAGCCGCGCGAAAAGCGCCCGTGCCTCCGGCGCAGGCCAGCCCGCGGGCAACATGCCGAGCGGCAGGGCCGGGTCGCGCAAGGCGATGCGGCGGAAGGCATGGACCAGCAGCAACCGCAGGCCAAGCGCATCGGTCTGCGAGGCATCAATCCCCGAGAAACCGGAGAGGAAGCGGGTCATCTCCTCCTGCAATCCCGGCAGGTCCCAGGCCTGGGCGGCCAGGGCCGTCAGGTCATCCTCGGTCGTGGCGCGGAAATGCGGGGCGCCGAGGGCGGACAGGGGTTCGCCCCGGTCGGGCCGGATCGCCAGATGCGGCAGGGCAAGACCAAAACGCATGGCGGTCAAGCGGTTAAGCAGGGCCTCGCGCTCCTCGCCCACAGGCAGAATGACCATATGCCAACCGCGCAGCGGTTCCGCCCGGGGCGGGGCATAGATCAACCGGGCGGCGCGCTGGAACTCCCGTTCTGCTTCGGGGGTGAGGCGGTAATAGCTGCGCCGCCCCTCCTTGATCCCGACCAGCTGCCCGCCGGAGACAAGGCGGCTGACGGCGGTGCGCACACGGCTCTCGCCGATGCCGATGCCTTCGCAAGCCTCGATGATATTGCCCATCCACAATTCACCGCCGCGCGGGGCGACCACATCGCCATAAAGCGTGACGATGAAGGCCCCGGCAGAGACGTGGAAATCGCGGAGAACCCGATCCGTTGCGGTGTCGCTTGGGGTGTTACCGTCTGGGACGTTCATCGAAGATACGCTTGGCCTTTCCTTCGGATCTGGGAAGTGTCCCCGGTTCGGTTACCTCGACACGGGCCGTGATGCCAAGCACCGACTTGACGAGATGGGACAATTCCCGGTCCAACCCGGCACTCCCGGGGGTCAGGGCCTCGCAGCGGATGGCCATGGTATCCATGCGCCCCTCGCGGCCCAGGTGGATCTCGTAATGCGGCGACAACCCCTTGATACGAAAGATCTGTTCTTCGATCTGGGTCGGAAAGATGTTCACCCCGCGCAGAATGATCATGTCGTCGGAGCGGCCGGTGACCTTTTCCATCCGCCGCATCGAACGCGCGGTGCCGGGCAGCAGCCGGGTCAGGTCGCGGGTGCGGTAGCGGATGATCGGGAAGGCTTCTTTCGTCAGCGAGGTGATGACCAGCTCACCCATCTCGCCGTCTGCCACCGGTTCGCCCGTCTCGGGGTTCACGATCTCGGGGTAGAAGTGATCCTCCCAGATGTGCAGCCCGTCCTTCGTCTCCACGCATTCCTGCGCGACACCGGGGCCGATGACTTCGGACAGGCCAAAAATATCAACGGCGTCGATGCCGAAGGCTTCCTCGATCTCGGTGCGCATGGAATTGGTCCAGGGCTCCGCGCCAAAGATGCCGACCTTCAGGTTGGTGCCGCGCGGGTCCTTTCCGGCGGCGCGGAAGGCATCGAGGATCGACAGCATGTAGGAGGGGGTGACCATGATGATCGAGGGGCGGAAATCCTCGATCAATGTGATCTGGCGTTCTGTCATGCCGCCCGATACCGGAACGACCGTGCAGCCCAGGCGTTCGGCCCCGTAGTGCGCGCCAAGGCCCCCGGTAAAGAGGCCGTAACCATAGGCCACATGGCAGACATCCCCGGGCGCGCCGCCAGCCGCGCGGATCGACCGGGCGACCACATCGGCCCACATGTCGATATCGTTTTTCGTATAGCCCACGACGGTCGGCTTCCCCGTGGTGCCGGAGGAGGCATGGACGCGCGCCAGCTGATCCTGCGGCACGGCGAACATGCCGAAGGGATAGTTGTCGCGCAGGTCTGTCTTGACGGTGAAGGGGAACTTTTTCAGATCCTCCAGCCCGGTCAGATCGTCGGGGTGGACGCCGGCGGCGTCGAACTTGGCACGGTAGACGGGCGAGCCCTCATAGGCGCGCATCAGCGTGCCTTTCAACCGGCTGAGCTGCAGGGCGGTGATCTCATCGCGGGAGGCGGTTTCGATCGGGTCGAGGGGGACACCCCGGGGGCTGAGAGCGGTCATTCTGTTTCCTCTTGGTAGTGCTGGCCCATGACGGTGCGGGAGTGGCCGCGAAAGCTGGCAATCAGATCGCCCGCGCCATTGCGCACCATGACATCGTAGAGACCGGAACGGCCCTGGCGGGTGACTTCTTCGGCCGTGGCGATCAGCCGGTCGCCCAGCCTGCCGGGGGCGTGAAAGGTCACGGCGCAGTGCTGGGCGAAGGTCAGCTGGTTGTAGCTATTGCAGGCGAAGGCAAAGGCGCTGTCGGCGAGGGTGAAAATATAGCCGCCGTGACAGACATCGAGGCCGTTCACCATGCTCTCGCCCACAGGCATCTGCAGCACCGCCCGACCCGGCCCGACCTCCAGGATTTCCATGCCCAGAAGCTGGCTCGCCCGATCATTCGCCCACATGGCCTGGGCCGACCGCTCGGCTGTGGATTGCGACATCTGCTCCTCCTCGATGTCAAAGCGGCACACAAAAATGGTGTGTCCGGGATTTTTGTTTTGCATATGGCGCGGCGCGGGTCAATCCACTGCGGGTGTGATCTGGCGCGTGGCCGTGATCACGCCGAGGGGAGCCTGCGCAAAGACGCGCTTTTTCACGGCATGCGGGGGCGGGAGAGGGGCCCAGGCCCGGAAAGCGGCGGACGGGCCTTGCCTCTGCCGGACCGACATGAAAACTAAGGAAAACACCAGAGGTTCCATGCCAGAGATCGACGCCACGTTCCGCGCCCGTCTGCTGACCCTCATCGGGCAGATCTATCCCGACGAGGCACAGGACCTCCTCGCCGATCGCATTGCGGAGGCCTTCTGGCCCGAGGGCACCACGCATCGCCGCCGCGGTCGCGTGCCCGGCAACCGGCAGTGGTCGGAACGTGATGCGCTGCTGATCACCTATGGCAATTCCATCGTGGACGGTCAGCACAAGCCGCTGGATCTGCTGCGCGATTTCCTGCACCGCGAAATGGCGGGGGTGGTGAACGGTGTGCATATCCTGCCGTTCTTCCCCTATACCTCGGACGACGGGTTTGCCGTGACAGATTATCGCGCGGTGAATCCGGTGCTGGGCGACTGGGCGGATATCCGGCGGATCGGGTCGGAGTTCCTGCTGATGTCGGACCTGGTGCTGAACCATGTCTCTTCGGCCTCCAAATGGTTTTCCGACTACCTTCAGGGCCATGACCCCTATGACAAATTCTTCTTCGAGGCCTCGCCAGAGGATGACCTGTCGGAGGTCGTGCGCCCCCGGACCCATCCCCTTCTGCGCGAGGTCGAGACAGCCAACGGCACGCGCCATGTCTGGTGTACCTTCAGTCACGACCAGATCGACCTGAACTTTGCCAACCCCGAGGTGTTGCTGGAATTCCTGCGGGTGATGCGGCTGCATATCGACAACGGGGTGCGGATCCTGCGGCTGGATGCGGTGGCCTTCATCTGGAAGGAGGTCGGGACCAAGTCGATCCATATGCCGCAGACCCATGCCATCGTGCGGCTGATGCGTCTGCTGGCGGATTATGCGACCGAACCGGTGATCCTGCTGACCGAGACGAATGTGCCGAATGCCGAGAACCTCTCGTACTTCGGCAACCGGAACGAGGCGCATGCGGTCTACAACTTTTCCCTGCCGCCGCTGGTGCTGCATGCGATGATGTCGGGGACGGCGCGGAACCTGATCCGCTGGCAGGGGGCAATGCCACCCGCGCAACTGGGCTGCGCCTATCTGAATTTCACCGCCAGCCACGACGGGATCGGGATGCGTCCGGCCGAGGGGACGCTGAAACCCGAGGAGATCGCCCAGGTCATCGCGACCGTCCGGTCTTTTGGCGGGCTGGTGTCGATGCGAACGTTGCCGGGCGGCGGGGAAAGCCCCTATGAGCTGAACATCACATGGTTCGAGGCGATGAAAGGCACCTTCGCGGGCGAGGATGCGCATCAGGTGGCACGCTTTCTGGCCTCGCAGACACTGGTCATGGCGCTGGAGGGGATCCCGGCCTTCTACATCCACGCGCTGCTGGCCACGGCCAACGACATCGAGGGGGTGGAGAAATCCGGGCACAACCGGGCCATCAACCGCCACAAGTGGGATTACGGAAACCTGCAGGCGCGGCTGGCCGACCCGACGACGCCGCAGCATGTCGTGCTGGACGCGCTGAAACGGCGGATCGACATCCGGCGGCGCCAGCGCGCGTTTCACCCCAATGCCACCCAGTTCACCCTGCAACTCGATGACAGGATCTTCGGGTTGTGGCGGCAGAGCCTCGACCGGGACCAGTCGATCTTTGCACTGCACAATGTCTCCGACCAGGAGGTGGAGATTGACCCCTTTGCCATCAACCTGATCGAGGGGGAGGACTGGGTCGACCTGCTGACCGGCGAGGCGATCGGCACGTCGGCGGAGGCGATCCGGTTCGCGCCCTATCAGTGCCGCTGGATCTCCAACCGGGGGTGACGACCATCGGGGGTGGTCGGCCGGCCTTGGCGTGCAGTGCGCGTGAGTGTCGGCCTCCGCATGATATCACCGCCCGCTGACGCAGACTATTAACAGATGCCCATTCCCCGATTAGCCTGCGCGGCTGAACGACCCGGTCAGATCCGGGACTGTCGGGGGGCTTGTCTTGACCAAACGTACGCAATCACCTGAGAAGAAAGTGCAGATCCTTGATGCGGCCGCCAGTCTTCTGGCGCGCGACGGGTTGCAGGCTTTGACCTTTGAGGCCGTCGCGCATGAGGCCGGGCTGTCGCGCCAGTTGCTGCGCTATTATTATTCGGACATGGATCTGCTTGTGGGAGATTTGTGCGACCACCTTGCGGGACAATATCAGCGGCTGCTGATCAGCGGCATTGTCGATATCCGGCAGGTGGAGCGGCTGGATTTCTTCCTCGATTTCTTCTTCGGGATGTCCAGCGACCATCCGATGCCTGTCGAGCTGGAGACTTATGACGCCTTGATCGCCTATTCCGTCGGCTCGCCATTGGTGCGGGATCGGATGTGCAACCAGTACCATATCCTGGGGCAGGTCATGATCCATGAACTGGCCATTGCCCATCCGGAGCTGAAGGGGGCCGCCTGCGAAGAGCTGTCGTTCATGTTCGTGTCGATGATGCATGCGCATTGGAGCTTTGTCGCCAGTCTTGGCCATTCGCCCGACCACAACCGGCTGGCGCGCAACGCCTTCGCCCGGTTGATCCGGTCATATCTCGACACTCCCGAAGTCGTGCCCGTGATGGAAAAACCCTGGGCGCGGCGCGACTGAAAACTAGGTCGGCTCCTTGCGTCGCAAGCCCGAATCATCCTCGGGTGGTCGTCCCCTTAATATGCTGAAAACAGGGGTTTCCTGTGCAGGCGGCCGGAAAAGATACATTTTCAAAGTGAAAAATCTTTTCGGTCCGGAGCCGAGTCCCCGCAGCGGAATCCGCAACTTTTCGGGACAAATGCTCGAACGTCGGTTGGCCTCCGTGAAGCCATGGTTTTTCAAAAAGAAAACCGGCCTACGAGACATTTGACCGGCGTGAATTTTCCCGCATCCATTGCCTGGGGATGGGCGCTTTGCGTCCGCTGGCTTCAGTTTGATTGTCACAAGGAGATATTTGAAATGATGAATAAAATCGCAACTTGCGCCCTGCTCACGCTCTTCGCGACCGGAGCCCAGGCTGCAACGCTCACAGGCTTTTCGACATGGGAGGACGGCCTCGTCCAGATCGACACCGCGACCGGGAACGTCACGGTGATCGGCGGGACCTATGATCCTGGCCTGACGAACTTTATCCAAGGTCTGGCCTATGATTCCAATGGCGTGCTCTGGGGCATTGCCGCGTCGGGCTCCGCCAACACCTCGATCGGGACGATCGACCCGTCTACGGGCGAGTACACGCTGATCGGGACCGACAACGTCGGAACCCTGTCGGGTGCCGCCTTTACCCCGGACGACAAGCTCTATTCGATCAACACGCTCGGCGGGCCTACGGATCGTATCGCCGAGATCAACAAGACGAACGCGGTTCCGACCGATCTTGTGAGTACCGGGGTGCGGGTCGCGAACGGCTTTGCGATCTCCGGGGACGGTCTGTTCGGCTACACTATAGATGTCGATGGCGACAACCTGTTGCGGTATGATTTCAACCTCAACACCGTCACCTCGATCGGACAAACCACAGCCGGGATCAGCGCGCTGACCTTCCACGGATCGACGCTTTACGCGACGACCGACAAGAATGACGGCTCTACCGACCTGCTGCTGACCATTGATCCGCTGACCGGACTGGAATTGTCCCGCGTGAACCTGTCGCTCGGTGTGTTTGCCAACATCAGCGCTCTGGCGGCGGTGCCGGATACCCCGGCAATACCTATTCCCGCCGGGGGGCTGCTGTTGTTGAGCGGGCTGGGGGGGCTGTGCATCTGGCGACGCAGGGTTATCCCCACATAACTCTCGTGCGCGTATCGCATGGATCCCGCAGGAAGGGGCGCCGCGCGGCGCCCTTTCTTTTTCCGACAGGGTCAGGCGTAGTCCTTCAGATCCGCCGCCACGGCCTTGAGCATATCCGTCATCAGCCCGGGATCGGCCGAATGGACGCGGTTCCAGGTCGGGATGAAGGGGGTTTCGGAGGGGTTGTCGAGGAAAACGCGCCCCGCCTCCATGATGTTTTCGGCAAAAAGCTCGGCGGTCATTTCCTCTGTATGGCGGTCCACGGTCAGCCCGTTCATCTGGGCGTCGTTGTAATAGGCCTCCAGCAGGTCGAGGGCGGAGCGGTAGTAGGTCGCCTTGAGGGTGCGGAAGACCTCTTCGTTGAAGACGGTGCCATCGGCGGCGAGCTTACGGAAGATCGCCTTGCAGATGTCGATGGACATGCGCGACAGGCCTGTCGTTTTGTCGTCGGCGGACAGGTCCTGGTGCTTGTGGTCGTAGTGATCCGCGATCTCGACCTGACAGACCGATTTCGGGGCGAGGTTGCGCCAGGCCTCTGACAGGACGCCGATTTCCAGGCCCCAGTCGGAGGGAATGCGCAGATCGGCGAGGATCGAGGTGCGCATGGCAAATTCACCCGACAGCGAATAGCGGAAGGCGCGCAGGTAGTCGATGTAGTCGCGATCCCCGATCACCTTCTTCAGGGCGATCAGCAGGGGAGAGACCAGCATCCGCGCGACTCGCCCGTTGATCTTGCCGCCGCCGACGCGGGCGTAATAGCCCTTGGCCACCTGATAGGGGAAGTTCGGGTTCACCACCGGATAGACCAGCCGCGCCAGCATGTCCTTTTCATAGGTGACGATATCGCAGTCGTGGATCGCCACCACGTCGCTGTCGGCGCAGGCCAGCAGGAAACCGAGGCAGCCCCAGACGTTCTTGCCCTTGCCCGGTTCGTTCGGGGCGAGTCCAAGCCGGTCGAGGCGGGCCTCGATTTCCTTCATCCGGGGGGAGGAATTCCAGATCACCACGTGATTCTGCGGCAGGACGGAGAAGAAATCCCGCGCGTGGCGGTACTGCGCCTCATCCGCGCGGTCGAGGCCGATGACGATGCGATGCAGATAGGGCACCTGCGCCAGTTCGTCGAGGATGCGGGGCAGGGCCTCTCCCTCCAGCTCGGAATAGAGCGAGGGCAGGATGAGGCTGATCTTTCGGTTGGCGGAGAAGCTGACCAGCTCGCTGGTCAGTTCCTCGGAGGTTCGGGTGCGCAGGTTGTGAATCGTGGCGATATTGCCGTTCTGATGAAAATCCGCCACCGGCTGTCACTCCTGTCCCGATAAACCCTTTTCGAAAAGTAGCTTGAGAATGCTGTCGTTCCAACCTGCGGGGCCGGGTTTTTGACTTCGGCTTATGCTACCGCCTGTTTCCCCGGCAAGTTTCGGCAGCGGGCGGCCTGCGGGGTTGGCGATGATGATGCCGTGATCGGCGGTCTCCAGCATCTCCACATCATTCGGGGCATCGCCCAGGGCGACGCTTTGCGGGCTGCCGTACTGCGCGGCGATCTCGGCCATGCGGTCGGCCTTGGTGCCCCCGAAGGAGAGGGTGAGGAACCGCCCGCCATCCCGGGCCGCGATGCCGTGGTCGCGCAGGGTCGCGATAAAAGCCTCACGCTGCGCGGCGTCGCCGTCGAAGAGGCCCGGTTCGGAGAAGGCGCGACGGCGGGCGAGGGTGGCGCTGTCTGAGGGCAGGCCGGTGATCCGGGCGACCTGTGCCTCGCTCATGTCGCCAAAGCCGGTGAAGCGGGAGCGCAGGTCGGCGGGCAGCGTCTCCAGCGTGTCGCGCAGGCGTGCGTAGCTTTCGCCCTCCGCCTCGGGCTCTGAATAGGCGGGCAGGACACCGGCACCGTTCTCGACAATGGCCGGACACCGGGCAAAGCCGATCTCCGCGCGCAGGGGGGCGATTTCGGCCGCGGTCTTGGAGGAGGCGATGATGACCGGCACGTGCAGCGCGCGCAGCCTCTCCAGCGCCGGGGCGGCGGGGTGCCAGCTGTAATCGTGGTGATCCAGCAGCGTGCCGTCGAGGTCGGTGAAGACGATGAGAGGGGGGCTTTGCATATCGCTCTTGCGGGGGGTGCCGAGGGTTTGCTAAAGGCAGCCGGACGGGTGATTAGCTCAGTTGGTAGAGCGCTTCGTTTACACCGAAGATGTCGGGAGTTCGAGTCTCTCATCACCCACCACCTTTCGCGCAGCGACTGTGGGCCGCCGAAAGAGTTTGCGCAGCAAATGCGCAGGTGTCCTCCTCGACCTCGCCGGTAACTGTCTGATCACGCGCCTTTCCCGGACCGGGCGCCGCCTGATCTCCAAACCCAACCTTGCTTCTTGCACCGCATCCATCACCTCTCCGGTCGCGCTGATTTCGGACAATCGTCACCGAAGCGTCAAAACGCGCTTGACGCGCCGGGCCTCCGGTCCTAGTACCACCGCCACGTCAGATGCGCGGTTGTAGCTCAGTTGGTTAGAGTGCCGGCCTGTCACGCCGGAGGTCGCGGGTTCGAGCCCCGTCAACCGCGCCACTGACGACAAAGAGCGTCGCCCCTCGGGGCGGCGCTTTTGTTTCCCGACCCTCCGAAGAGTTGCAATCCGCGCCCTGCGGCAGGGCGGTGCCATCGGGGCCGTTTTCGCACTTGACGGGTCCGGCGCCTTGGCCTATCCCGCCCCTCACGCGCGGTTGTAGCTCAGTTGGTTAGAGTGCCGGCCTGTCACGCCGGAGGTCGCGGGTTCGAGCCCCGTCAACCGCGCCATTTCCCCTCTTGGATACAGAGCTGATGCGCCCCTTTTCCGGGTGCCTGCGCTGGTCTTCGGCCGTGTCTGACAGCACCTTGCGACCGGGGCGTTGCCGCCCCGGCCGGTGATCCATCTGGTCCCAGTCCCGGGTCAGCTCACCGCATCGAGGATGCGCGCCCAGCTCCGGATGCCTTTGTGGAAAGACGTGAGGTCGTATTTCTCGTTCGGGGAATGGATCTGGTCGTCGTCCTTGCCAAAGCCAATCAGCATGGCGTCGGTGTCGAGGATCGTCTTGAAGTAGCCCGCAATCGGGATCGACCCGCCGCAGCCGACATAGGCGGCGGGGTTGGGCCATTCGGCGGAGAGCGCCACGCGCGCGGCCTCGAATGCCGGGTGGTCGATCTGCATCTGGCCTGCGGGGCTTGCTCCGTGCTCGTGCCAGTCGATGGTGCAATCCTCGGGCAGCTGGTTTTCGACATAGGCGCGGAAGTTCTTGCGGATCTCATGCGGGTCCTGCTGGCCGACAAGACGAAAGCTGATCTTGGCGCTGGCCTTGGAGGGCAGGACGGTCTTGAAGCCGTCGCCGGTGTAGCCACCCTTGATGCCGTTGACCTCGCAGGTCGGGCGCGACCAGATCATCTCCAGCGGCGTGCGGTCCTGTTCGCCGGCGGGCTGCGACAGGCCGACCTCGCCCAGGAACCCGGCGTGATCGAAGTTCAGCCCCTGCCACTGCGCGCGCATCTCGTCCGAGAGCTCCGGCACGCCGTCGTAGAAATGCGGCACGGTGATGCGGCCCTGATCGTCATGCAGGCCCGCGATGATTTTGGACAGCACCCGGATCGGGTTCATCGCCGGGCCGCCGTACATGCCGGAATGCAGGTCCTTGGAGGCGGCGGTGATGGTCAGCTCCTCCCCCAGTAGGCCGCGCAGCATGGTGACGATGGCGGGGGTGTCGTCGCCAAAGAGACCGGTGTCGCAGATCAGGGCGATGTCGGTGGTCAGCTCCTCGGCGTTTTCCTTCATGAAGGGTACGAGGGAGGGCGAGCCGCTCTCCTCCTCGCCCTCGAAGAAGAAGGTGATCTTGCAGGGCAGCTTGCCGTTGACCGCGATCCAGGCGCGGCAGGCCTCGACAAAGGTCATCAGCTGCCCCTTGTCGTCGGAGGCGCCGCGGCCGCGGATGACCTTGCCCTTCTCGGTCTCCTGCAGTTCGGGATCGAACGGATCGCGGTCCCAGAGCTCCAGCGGATCGACCGGCTGCACGTCATAGTGCCCGTAAAAGAGCAGATGCGGCGCGCCTTCGCCGATATGGCCGACCACCATGGGATGGCCGGGCGTGGGGCGTTTCTCGGCCTGGGCGCCAAGGGATTTCAGATCCGCGACCAGCCAGTCCGCCGCCCGGTCACAATCGGCCTTGTAGGCGGGGTCGGTGGAGATCGAGGGGATGCGCAGGAGATCAAGCAGGCGGTCGGTCGCCTGGGGCAGATCGGCATCGATTCGGGCGAGTGTGTCGTCGAGGGACATGGGCGGCTCCTTTATTTTGGGCGGAGCGTATCAGGGGCATGGGCCGTGTCCAGTGGCACCGGCGCAAAGGGGGCTCTGCCCTGGGTGCTGGTACGCCTGCGGACCGCTCAGGGTGGTCATGCCTGCCTCTCCGACTTCTGATCGCCGGTTGGTGCGGGCTGGGCGTCGGTCTCCGCAAGGGTCAGTCGCAGCAACAGCGGCAGGTGATCGGAGGCGATGCGCGCGGGTTGGGCCATATGGGCGTGTGGGCGCCCCTTGGCCTGCAGATGCGGGGACAGGGCGAACCGGTCGAGCGCGCCAAGGGGCCGGAGCGAGGGGTAGGTGCGTGGACTGTCGAGGAACCGCAGCTGTGGCAGGGCGTGCTGCAGCGGTGCGATCTGGCCCCATTCGTTGATGTCCCCGGCCAGCAGCGTCGGTCTGTCGTCCAGCCGGGCCAACATGCGCGAAATCGCGCCAAGCTGCCGCAGGCGGTCGCGCCGGATCAGGCCAAGATGGGTGCCGATGACCCGCAACGGCCCGAGCGGGGTCGTCAGATCGGCGCGGATGGCGCCCCGGGGCTCCAGCCCGGGCAAGTCCATGTGGTGCAGGCTGTCGACCTCGATGCCGGGGCGCGCCAGCATCGTATTGCCGTGCCAGCCGAGCGAGGGTCCGCCGGGCCCGAGGGGCGAGACGTCCAGAACCTGCCAGCCCGCGGCCTCCGCCATGGCGCGGGGCAGGGCGGCGGGACGGGGCGGCAGGCGCTTGTCGACCTCCTGGAGGACGGCCAGATCGGCCCCGGTGTCGCCCAACACATCCAGCGTGCGCCCGGGGTTGCGCCGCAGATCCATGCCGACACATTTTTGCAGATTCCAGGTTGCTATCGTCAGGTAGGGCGCTTTCATAAAGGGAAATCTCACCGCTAGAGAGGCGCTTGTCACCCCATGTTCCGCGAGCAGACCCTGTTGACCCGTCTGATCTGGTTGGCCCTGATCATTGCCGCGGCAGAAGCGATCTATACATGGCGGCTGTCGCTGGCCTTCATCGCCCTGATCACGCTTGGTCTGTCGATGGCCCCGGTTCTGGTGGCGAAATGGGCGCAGATCACGGTTCCGAAAAGCTTCATGCTGGCGGTGGTGATGTTCGTGGGCGGCACGATCTTCCTGGGCGAAGTGTTTGATTTCTATAACAGGTTCTGGTGGTGGGATGTGATCATGCACGGCGGCTCAGCCATCGGGTTCGGGCTGATCGGCTTCGTGCTGGTCTTCATGATGTTCCAGGGCGACAAATTCGCCGCCCCGCCCTCTGCCATCGCCTTCTTCGCCTTCTGTTTCGCGCTGGCCATCGGCGCGATGTGGGAGATTTTCGAGTTCGGCATGGATCAGCTTCTCGGTCTGAATATGCAGAAATCCGGGCTGGTCGACACCATGGGCGACCTGATCGTGAACTGTGTCGGGGCGCTGATCGGCGCGGGGTCGGGGTATGCATACCTACGGGGGCGCCAGTTGGGCGGCATGACCGGGGTGATCGAAGACTTCGTCCGGCGCAACCCCCGGTTCTTCCGAAAGTGGCGCAGATAGCGATTGACGGCAGCGTAGGGTCGCGCTCTGGATGCGCGCCATGAGAAAAGATGCGCTTGATCTGCCGGGGTTCTCCGGACTTCTGGTCTTTACCTTCATTCTGGCGGGCAACCAGCTGGTGATGAAGATGACCTCCACCGGGCTGTCGCCGGTGTTCCAGGCGGGGGTGCGCTCGCTCCTCGCCTGTCTGGTGATCCTGATCTGGATGATGGTGCGGCGGATCAGCTTTGGCTCCCTGCGGCGCGACCTCTGGCCGGGGCTGGCCATGGGGACGGCCTTCACGCTGGAATTCATCGGGCTTTTCAATGCGCTGGACATGACGACCGTGGCGCGGGCCTCGATCATCTTCTACACGATGCCGATGCACTTGAGCCTCGCGGCGCATTTCCTGATCCCCGGAGAGCGGCTGACGCGCGTCAAGGTGGTCGGGCTAATCCTGGCGTTTCTAGGCGTGGTCATCGTGCTGGCCGACCGGCCCGGGGGCGAGGCGAGCCTGACCGGCGATCTGCTGGCCTGGATGGGCGCGATTGGCTGGGCCGCGATTGCGCTGACCGTGCGGATCACGCGGATTTCGGAGGCCCCGCCCGAGGCGCAGCAGCTGTGGCAGCTGTCGTTCTCGGCCGTGGCGCTCTTGCTGGTGGCACCGCTCTTCGGTCCGCTGGTGCGGGATTTCGGGGCGGAACACGTGTGGCTGATGGGATACCAGGTGTTCCTCGTGGCCAGCTTCGGCTTTCTCGGCTGGTTCTACCTGATCAAGCGTTATCCGGCCTCGACCGTGGCGAGCTTTTCCTTCCTGACGCCGGTCCTGGCCGTTTTCATGGGCTGGGCGATCCTGGGGGAGGAGTTGCACCTGTCGGTGCTGCTGGCGCTGGCGTTTGTCTCGGCCGGAATCCTGCTGATCAATCGCAAGCCGCGGTGAGAGGCTGACGCACGTCATCCCCCGGGCTTGACCCGGGGTCTTGTGGCACAGGCGCGCGGGATGGGTGGGAGATCCTCGGGGCGAGCCCGAGGATGACGTTCTCCTGAATTGCTCAGGTTCCGCAGAAGGTTGCGGTGACGACCTCATCCTGTGCGGGAGGTTTGGTGAGGTCCGGGTCCGCGGGCTCTGCATAGGGCCGCGCCAGCGCCGACATCAGCCTTTCAAATGGGGCCATGTCGCCAGCGACGGCGGCGGTGATCATCTGTTCGATCCGGTGGTTGCGCGGGATGACGGCAGGGTTGCTGCGGGTCATCAGCGCGGCGGGGTCCGGTTCCTCGGCCAGCCGGTCGTGCCAGCGGGCGGTCCAGTCGAGGAAGGCCTCGCGGTCGGCCAGGTGATCCTTCGCGTCATTGGTGGGCAAGGCGCGGAAGGTATTGGTGAAATCCGAACCGCCCGCCTGCATGAGGGCTAGCAGATCGTCGATCAGCGCGGCATCCCCGTCGCGCGGGGTGGTGATGCCGATCTTGGCAGCAAAGACCTTTTGCCGCTGCGCCTCGATCAGCGCGGGCATGGCGTGGACGGCCTCGGTAAAGGGTTGGATGGCGGCGTCGGGGTCCGGCATCAGCAGAAGCAGGGCGGAGGCGAGTTTTGCCATGTTCCAGGGCAGGACCTGCACCTGGTTGTCGTAGGCATAGCGCCCATGCCGGTCGATGGAGCTGTAGACCGTCGTGGGGTGGTAATTGTCCATGAAGGCGCAGGGGCCATAGTCGATGGTTTCACCGCTGATCGTGGTGTTGTCGGTGTTCATCACACCGTGAATGAAGCCCACGCCAAGCCAGCGGGCCACGAGGGCGGACTGGCGGGTGATGACCCCTTGCAGGAAGGCCAGAGGGTCCTGAGCACCGGGGTCGTGACGCTCGACGGCGTGGTCGTAGAGGGCCTGGAGCGAGGCGCGGTCGTCCCGGGCGGCGAAATACTCGAAATGGCCGACGCGCAGGTGGCTGGCGGCGACCCGCGTCAACACCGCGCCGGGAAGGGCGGTTTCGCGGTAGATCTCCTCGCCCGTCAGGACGGCGGCGAGGGCGCGGGTGGTGGGAATGCCCATGGCGTGCATCGCCTCGCTCACCACATACTCGCGCAGGACCGGGCCCAGCCAGGCGCGGCCGTCGCCGCCCCGGGAATAGGGCGTGCGGCCGGAGCCCTTGAGCTGGATGTCGCGGCGCTGGCCCTGTCGGTCGATCACCTCGCCCAGCAACAGGGCGCGCCCGTCGCCGAGGGAGGGCGAGAAGCCGCCGAACTGGTGCCCGGCATAGGCCTGCGCCAGGGGGGTGGCGCCATCCGGCAGGGCATTGCCGGCAAAGATGGCGGCATCTGGCGTTCCGGTGATTCCCAACTCCTCCGCCAAGGCCTCGTTCCAGGCCAGCAGGCGCGGCTCCGGGACGGGGACGGGATCCTGCCGGGTGAAGAGGGCGGCGGGCAGCCGGGCGTAACTGTTGTCGAAGGGGATCGCGAGGGTCATGGGACAGAGGTAGGTGTCCGGACCGGCGAGGTCCAGAGGCTTACATGCGCCGGGTCATCAGCATGTAGTCGGCGCGCGGCTTGAATCCGGCGCGCTTGTAGGCCTCCTGGGTGCGGACGGCGACGCGGGAGACCTCCAGATGGATCGCGCGCAACCCGTTCTTGGCCAGTTGTTTCGGCAGGTTGATCAGAACGTCGGTGCCAATGCCCCGGCCGCGGACAGAGGGGCGGATGTAGAGCTCGTCGACAAAACCATCCATGCCGCCGAATTCCACCGACCAGCCAAAGCAGATCACGACATAGCCGATCGGCGCGCGCGGCGGCCCGACCAGCCAGACGCCGCCGTAGGGCGAGCCCTCGAGCAGCGGTTTCAGACCGGCCGTGCGTTCCTCCTCCAACACGTCCATGCCGCTTTCGGTGTGGAAGGCGCGGACGAGGGGCAGGAGGCGGTCGAGGTCTTCGGTCTTGGCAAGGGTCAGCGCGGTCACAGGCGGGCCAGCCTTTCGGTCAGGAGGTCAAAATATTCCTGCGCGTCGATCGTGCCCATGAACATCGCGTTCCGGGGCCGGTCCGTGACGCCCCACCAATCGGCGACGGTCATGCCGAGGGTCAGCTCGGAGGTCGTCTCGATCTCCACATTGATGTGGCGACCGGTGAAAAGGTCGGGCCGGATCAGGTAGGCGGTGACGCAGGGATCATGCAGCGGCGCCCCGTCGGAGCCGTATTTCTCCTTGTCGAAGCGTTCGAAGAAATCGGTCATCTCGGCCACGGCGATGCCGACCTTCGTGCCGAGGGCGCGGAAGGCGTTGTTGCGTTCGGGGGTGACCAGGGCCTTGTGGGTGACATCCAGCGACATCACCGTGATCGGCACGCCGGAGCGGAAGACGATCTGCGCCGCCTCGGGGTCGACGTAGATGTTGAACTCGGCCGCCGGGGTAATGTTGCCGACCTCGAAATAGGCACCGCCCATGAGGACGATTTCCTGAACTTTCTCAACGATATCGGGGGCGCGAGTGAAGGCCTGGGCGATATTGGTCAGGGGGCCGAGGGGGCAGAGCGTGACGGTGCCTGCGGGTTCGGCGCGCAGGGTGTCGATGATGAAATCGACGCCGTGCTGGTCCTGCAGCGGCATCACCGGATCGGGCAATTTGGGGCCGTTCAGCCCGGCCTGGCCGTGGACATGTTCGGCGGTGACGAGTTTGCGGCGGATCGGCGCGTCGCAGCCGGCAAAGACCTTGGTCTCGGGCTTGCCGGCCAGTTCGCAGATGATGCGCGCGTTCTTTTCGGTAAGCGCCAGGGGGACGTTGCCCGCCACGGCGGTGATGCCCAGCACCTCGATCTCTTCGGGGCTGGCAAGCGCCAGCAGAATGGCGACCGCGTCGTCCTGGCCGGGGTCTGTGTCGATGATGATGCGGCGGGGCATGCGGGGTCCTGCTGTGTCGGATGGTGCAGGGACAGTTAACCGATGCAGCGGGGATGTCTACAGGTCCCGTGGCGGAGGGCGTGCATTCCGCCAGTCGGGTGAAGGGGGAAGGCCCCCTTCCTGACCCTCCCCCCAGTGGGGGGAGGGGATTGGGTCGTGTCTTTGGCCTTATCAGCCGTCGAAATCGACGGACTGGATCAGTTGCAGCGCCTGCGGGCGCAGCTTGGCCAGTTCCATCAGGTTGGTGTCATCCGGGGTGAAATCGCCCCAGCTTTTCACCAGTTCGGCGGGCTCGGAACCGGGCGCGACGGGGTATTCGTAGTTCGCCTCGGCGTAGATTTCCTGCGCCTTGGGAGAGGAGAGGAATTCCATCATCTTCAGCGCGTTCTCCTTGTTCGGGGCCGCCTTGGTCATGGCCACGCCAGAGATGTTCATGTGTGCGCCCGCGTTCTCGAAGGTCGGGAAGACGATGCGGACCGAGTCGGCCCATTCCTTCTGTTCCTCGTCTTCCAGCATCTTGCCCATGTAGTAGGTGTTGCCGACGGAGATGTCGCATTCGCCCGCCCAAATCGCCTTGACCTGTGCGCGGTCGTTGCCCTGGGGCTTACGCGCAAGGTTGGCCTTCACGCCTTCGAGCCAGGTCTTGGTGGCCTCTTCGCCGTGGTGGTGGATCATCGCGGAGACGAGCGCCACGTTATAGGCGTTGGTGCCGGAGCGGATGCAGATACGGTCTTTCCACTTGGGGTCGGCGAGGTCCTCGTAGGTGGTGACTTCGCCGTCGGCGACGCGGTCCTTGGAGGCGTAGACGATGCGCGAGCGCGTCGTCAGGCCCCACCAATGCCCGTCCGGGTCATGGTAGGCGGCGGGGATGTTCGCGGTCAGCACGTCGGAGGTGACGGGCTGGGTCAGACCGGCCTCGACCACGGCGTTGAGGCGCGAGATGTCCACGGTGAAGACCAGATCGGCGGGAGAGCGGTCGCCCTCGGCCTGGAGCCGTTCGACCATGCCCTTGTCGAGATGGGCGACGTTGACCTTGATGCCGGTTTCTTCGGTGAAGGCCTCGGTCAGCGGGGCCAGCAGCTCAGGCTGGCGATAGGAATAGAGGTTCACCTCTTCCGCGATGGCGGGGAGGGAGATAAGCGCGATACCACCTGCCATGACGGCGGTGCGAAGAGTCGAGGGCATATGGGCCTCCTACTGTTGCAATCACCGCGCTTAAATCCAAGTGTTTTACTCAGGTCAATATCTGATTTCTTTACTCAAGATCTTTTGTGCGTTTCTCCGCCGCCTTGGCCGCGTCCCACAACGCGTCCATTTCTGCCAGATCGCTGTCGTCGGGCGTCCTGCCCTGTTGGGCCAGCGCGGCCTCGATTGCGCGGAAACGGCGGGTGAACTTGGCATTGGCGCGGCGCAAGGCGGCCTCCGGATCGACGCCCATATGGCGGGAGAGGTTGGCCATGACGAACAGCAGATCGCCCATCTCCTCCTCGATCTCGTCAGGGCCCAGGGTGTCGCGCGCCTCCACCAGTTCGGCGGATTCCTCGGCGATCTTGTCGAGGACCTCATCGGTGGAAGGCCAGTCAAATCCGACCCTTGCGGCGCGCTTTTGAAGCTTTAGCGCACGTAACAGCGCGGGCAGGCCCACGGCCACGTCATCCAGCACGCCGGAGGCCCCCTTGGCGGCGCGTTCGGCGGCCTTGACGGTTTCCCAGTCGACGGTCTGCTGTTCGGCGCTCTTGTCGCGGCTTTCGTCGCCGAAGACATGGGGGTGTCGGTCGATCATTTTCCGGGCGACATCGCGGGTGACGTCGTGGAAGGAGAAATGGCCCTCCTCCTCGGCCATGCGGGCGTGGAATACCACCTGGAACAGCAGGTCCCCCAGTTCGCCCCGCAACTCGGGCATCGACCCGCGTTCGATCGCATCGGCGACCTCATAGGCCTCTTCGATCGTGTAGGGGGCGATGGTGGCATAGGTCTGTTCCACGTCCCAGGGGCAGCCCGTCTGCGGATCGCGCAGGCGTTGCATGATGGTCAGAAGCTGCTCCAGCCCTTCGGGAAGGTCATGGATGGCGTCGCGGGGCATTGCGGCCCTCCGTTGTTTCGGATTTGGTGCCAAGGTGACGAGCGCGGCGCAAGGAGTCCAGAGATGCCGGTGATCAATCGAGTGGCGGGCTATGCCGAAGAGATGCGGGGCTGGCGGCAGTATCTGCACCAACACCCGGAACTGGGGTTCGACTGTCATGAGACGGCCGGATTTGTCGTCGCGCGGCTGCGGGAGTTCGGCGTGGACGAGATCCACGAGGGGATCGCGCAGACCGGGCTCGTGGCGCTGATCCACGGGCGTGGCGAGGGGCCGGTGATCGGGCTGCGCGCCGATATGGACGCCCTGCCGATCGACGAGGCGACGGGGGCGGATCATGCCAGTACCGTGGCTGGCAAAATGCATGCCTGCGGGCATGACGGCCATACGGTAATGCTGCTTGGCGCGGCGAAATACCTGGCGGAGACGCGGAATTTCACCGGCACCGTCGCGCTGATCTTTCAGCCCGCCGAAGAGGAAGGCGGCGGTGGCGGCGTCATGGTCGAGGAGGGGATCATGGACCGCTTCGGCATCGGGCAGGTCTATGCGATCCACAATGCGCCGGGACTTCCCTTTGGCAGTTTCGTCACCGGGCCGGGGCCGGTCTTGGCGGCGGTGGATACCTTCCACATCCATGTGAAGGGCGTCGGCGGTCATGCCGCGAACCCGCACGAGACGAAGGACCCGATCCCCTGTGCCGTGTCAATCGTGCAGGCGATCCAGACCATCGTCTCGCGCAATCACTATGCGCAGGACGATCTAGTTGTCTCGGTCACGCAGATCCATGCGGGGTCGGCCGAAAACGTGGTGCCGGACAAGGTCTATGTGAACGGCACGGTGCGGACCTTTGATCCGAAAGTGCAGGACATGGTGGAGCGCCGGATGGGCGAGATCGTGGCGGGGCAGGCGGCCTCCTTCGGGATCGAGGCGCGGCTGGACTATGACCGCCATTACCCGGCCACCGTGAATGATGTGGAGAAGAGCGAATTTGCCGCCGATGTGGCGCGGGGCATCTCCGATCAGGTGGTCTATAGGGAGGCGCGGGAAATGGGGGCGGAGGATTTCTCCTACATGCTTCAGGCGCGGCCCGGGGCTTTTATGTTCCTTGGTGCGGGCGAGGGGCGCGCGGGGCTGCATCAGCCCGACTATGATTTCAACGACGAGATCGCGCCGCTTGGCGCGTCCTACTTCGTGCGCCTCGTCGAGGCTGCGCAGCCGGTGAAAGGATAAGACATGGCGCTGGAAGATGCGAAAACCCAGATCGACGATGCCTTCACGCGGAAGGATGCGCGGGGGCTGTCCTACGAGAATGCCTTTGCCGGGGCGACCTCGTTTCTGCGGCGGCGCTATACCAAGGATCTGACGGGGGTCGACCTGGCAGTGACCGGCGTGCCCTTCGATCAGGCGGTGACGAACCGAACAGGCACGCGGTTCGGGCCGCGGGCGATCCGCGAGGCCTCGACCCTGCAGCCCTATGATCCGCCCTATGGCTGGGGCTATGACCCGCTGACGGAATTCGCGGTGGCGGACTACGGCGATCTGGCCTTCGACTATGCCAAGGTCTGGGAGTTTCCCGAGGCGCTGCAGACCCATATTGCTGGGATTCTGGCGCAGGATGTGGGGACGCTGGTGCTGGGCGGGGATCACTTCGTCACCCTGCCGATCCTGAAGGCCCATGCGGAGAAATACGGGCCGCTGGCCTTGATCCAGTTCGATGCCCATTCGGACACATGGCAAGACGACGACATGGAACGGATCGACCATGGCACCTTTGTCTACAAGGCGGCCAAGCTGGGGCTGATTGACGTGGACCGATCGGTCCAGATCGGCATCCGCACCACCTGCGACGATCATTGCGGCATCCATGTCATCGACGCGGCAGAGGTGCATCGCACCGGGCCGGAAGCCGTGGCGGAGAAGGTGCGCGGGGTCGTCGGTGAGGCGCAGGCCTATCTGACCTTCGATATCGACTGCCTCGATCCCGCCTTCGCGCCGGGCACGGGCACCCCGGTCTGGGGCGGGCTGAGCTCCGCCCAGGCGGCGGCCATCCTGCGTGGGATCGCCGGGGTGCGCCTGACCGGGGGGGATGTGGTGGAGGTCTCCCCGCCCTTCGACCCTGCGGGGATCACGGCCGTGGCAGGGGCGCATGTGGCGACGGAGATCCTGTGCCTCTGGGGCTGGACGCGGCGCTAGGGCGCGGTTCAGATTCCGGCCGTTCTGTTTCGTGTGGTTCTCGACGGGTTCAAGTCCTTGCCGAGGGCAGCGACCGACCCGAGGGTGGCGCGAAAGCGCCGCCCGTCACGCCAGCGGCGTGCCAGCCTGTTTGGCGCACCTCCGGTGCGACGGGGCGGGTCGGCGCTGCCCGGCGTTGCCGCCGGGCGGTGCGTTTGATCAGTGGTGCGACAAAATCTTCGAAGATTGAACCCGATAGACGTCCGACTGCACACGAGCTTGCGTAGGAACCTTCCACATTAGTCAGAACGGCTGGGGCTCAGATCCCGGCGCGCTGCATGGCCAGGGCGCGTCGGTGGTTGAAGGTGGCAAGGATCGCGGCGGTGAAGACGCCAAGCGAGACGAGCGCCACCATGATCGACAGGAAGGTGCCGCCGATTCCGGAGGTGATTGCCGGCACCAGATCGAGCTCGACACTGGCCATGGCGGTGAAATGCAGGGCGCAGATGCCGATGACAAGGCTCACCCCGCTGGCCAGGCTGCTGCCACCGTCGGCGGAATCCTCCCGCAGGGCATTGGCGCAGCCACCCACGCCAAGCAGTACGCCAAGCGTCAGGACGACGGGGTTGTAGGTGGCCAGGCAATTTTCAATCGCGCTCATCCCCGTCATGTGCATGGCGGCGACGCCCAGCCCGGCCAGCGCGCCGAGGGTGGTGCGCAGGGGGCGGTCGTCGAAGAAGATGCTGGCGGCGATTGGCAGGCCGACACAGGCGATGCCGACAAAGATCGACAGGCTGGTGAGGCCGAAGTCATAGGTCAGCGCCGCGTCGGGGCGATAGCCGATCATGGCAACGAAATGCGTCGTCCAGACGCCGACCCCGGCAACGACAGCCACCCAGATGGCAGCGAAGCGGCGCTGTGCGTCGCTGGCGATTTCCGCATTCCGCATCAGCAGAATCAGCGTCGCCGCGGTCAGGGCGCAGACCCCGGCGGCGGCGATGATGAAATTGATCCTCGTCTCGAGGATGCTCTGTAGAAGTAGTCCGGCCACTGATTCTGCTCCGTTTTTTCTTGGCCGATACTGTGGAGGGAGTCGTAAGGTAAAGGTTAAATACAGCTTTTTAGTCGTTGGCGTCGCGTCACCTGTTGCTGCGGCGCGGCGTGAGGGCAAATTTTCGGCTCATAGGGCACACATGCGGGGGGCGGCGCGCACCCCGGGGCCCGCCCGATGGCCTGCGGTTCCCTTGCGACAGCGCCCGACATAGTCTTGCAATCCCCGTGCCCCGCTCATAGGTTCCGCCAAACCCTGCGGGACGCCCGCCAGACAAAAGGAATCCGCCCATGGAAGGTGGCGCAATCGCCCAGTTTCTCCCGCTCATCCTGATCTTCGCGATCATGTATTTCCTGCTGATCCGGCCGCAGCAGAAAAAGCTGAAGGACCATCAGGCGATGGTCAATGCCGTGCGGCGCGGCGACCAGGTGGTGACCCAGGGCGGCATCGTCGGCAAGGTCGTCAAGGTGCGCGAGGATGGCGAGGTCGAGGTCGAGATCGCCGATGGCGTGAAAGTGCGTGTCATCAAGTCCACGTTGGCGGATGTGAAATCCAAGACCGAACCGGCTGACGCCAGCTGAGCCTGACCGCAAAGGGGCCTCGCGATGCTGCAGATCTCGCTGTGGAAACGTATTCTCATCTGGTGCACGGTGGCGCTTGGCCTTTTGCTGGCCGCGCCGAACCTGTTTTATGGTCAGGTCGAGCGCTACAATGACGCACAGACCGTCGGTCAGCCCGGCGAGGGCTGGGTCGACTTCCTGCCCTCCGGCCTGGTGAACCTGGGTCTCGACTTGCGGGGCGGGGCGCATCTGCTGGCCGAGGTCAAGGTGGACGAGGTCTACGCCACGCGGATGAAGGGCCTCTGGCCCGATGTGCGGACGCGGCTGCGCGATGCCCGCGACACCGTGGGCACGATCCGGCTGCAACAGGGGCCGGCGGATGAGCTGCGGGTCAGGATCTCCAACCCCGAGGCGATGTCCGAGGCGATGAGCATCGTGCGCGAGATCTCGCGCCCCGTCGTCAGCCTGACCGGCGCGGGGCAGTCGGACCTGGACGTGCGCAGCGAAGACGACGTGCTGATCGTCTCGCTGTCGGAGGCGGAACGCATAGCAACGGATGACCGCACGGTGCGGCAATCGCTGGAAATCATCCGCCGCCGGATTGACGAGGTCGGCACGCGCGAACCCACGATCCAGCGCCAGGGCGCGGACAGGATCCTGATCCAGGTGCCCGGCGTCGGTTCGGCTGAGGAACTGAAGGCGATCATCGGCACCACGGCGCAGCTGACCTTCCAGCCGGTGATCCGGCGCACCTCCGACGATCAGACGGTCGCCCGGGCGGGGGAGGAAGTGCTGCCCTCGATGGACGAGGAGGGCCAGTTCTACGTGCTGGAGGACACCCCCGTCGTCACCGGCGAGGAGCTGGTGGATGCGGAGCCGTCGTTTGACCAGAACGGCCGCCCGGCGGTGAGCTTCCGGTTCAACCCCGGAGGGGCGCGCAAGTTCGGCGACTATACCGCCAACAACATCGGCAACCCCTTCGCCATCGTGCTGGATGACGAGGTCATCTCCGCCCCCGTGATCCAGAGCCATATCGCGGGCGGGTCCGGGATCATCACCGGGAATTTCACGGTCGAGGAATCGACCAACCTGGCGGTCTTGCTGCGTGCTGGCGCCCTGCCTGCGGGGCTGGATTTCCTCGAAGAGCGGACGATCGGGCCGGAACTGGGCGCGGACAGCATCCAGGCGGGCAAGATCGCCTGTATCGTGGCCGGTGTCGCGGTGCTGGTCTTCATGTTCGCCTCCTACGGGCTGTTCGGGATTTTCGCCAATATCGCGCTGGTGCTGAACGTCGGGCTGATCTTCGGCCTGCTCAGCCTCGTAGGCGCAACGCTCACCCTGCCGGGGATCGCGGGGATCGTGCTGACCATCGGTATGGCGGTGGATGCCAACGTGCTGGTCTTCGAACGCATCCGCGAGGAACTGCGCAGTGCCAAGGGGCCTGCGCGGGCCATCGAACAGGGCTATGAACGTGCGCTGAGCGCCATCATCGACGCCAATATCACGACCTTCATCATCGCGGTGATCCTCTTCGTTCTGGGCTCCGGCCCGGTGCGGGGCTTCTCGGTGACGCTTGGCATCGGGATCATGACGTCGGTCTTCACGGCCATCTGGGTGACGCGGCTGCTGATCGTGACCTGGTTCGAACGGGCACGGCCCAAGCAGATCGAGGTGTGACATGCGGCTGAGACTGGTTCCCCAGAATACCGACTGGGATTTCTTCAAGTACCGGAAGATCACCTTCGGCTTTTCCGTCGTTCTGATGATCGCCTCGCTGGCGCTGTGGCTGAGCGTGGGCCTGAACTTCGGCATCGACTTCCGCGGCGGCACGACCCTTCGGACACAGTCGGAACAACCGGTGGATGTGGGCGCCTATCGCGACGCCATCGCGCCGCTCGGGCTGGGGGATGTTTCGATCTCCGAGGTCTTCGATCCCTCCTTCGGGGCCGACCAACATGTGGCGATGATCCGGATTCAGGCGCAGGACGGTGAAGAAAGCGTGAGTGCCCAGACGACCTCCCAGGTGGAGGCGGCGCTGCAGGCGCTGGATGAGAGCATTCATTTCACCTCTGTCGAATCCGTCGGGCCCAAGGTCTCGGGCGAGTTGATCCAGACGGCGGTGCTGGCTGTCGCGGCGGCGCTGGCGGCGATCCTCTTCTACATCTGGCTGCGGTTCGAATGGCAGTTCTCGGTCGGCGCGGTTGCGGCGCTCTTCCACGATGTGCTGGTGACGATCGGGGTCTTCTCGCTGCTGCAGATCAGGTTCGATCTGGCGACCATCGCGGCGCTGCTGACGATCATCGGATATTCGATCAACGATACGGTGGTGATCTTCGACCGGCTGCGGGAAAACCTGCGCAAGTACAAGACCAAGGCGCTGCAGGATGTGATGAACCTCTCGGTCAATGAAACGCTGAGCCGGACGTTGATGACCTCCGGCACGACACTGATCGCCCTGATCGCCCTGCTGGTGCTGGGCGGGGACGTGATCCGGGGCTTTGTCTTTGCCATCACCTGGGGCGTCGTGATCGGGACCTATTCCTCGGTCTATGTCGCCAAGAACGTGGTGCTCTGGCTGGGCGTCAAACGCGATTGGTCCAAGCCGACGGATACCACCGGCAACCAGTTCGCCAATATCGATGCCTGACTGGCTGCCCGAGGGCGTCAGCGCGCTCGGGCTGGCGGTGCTGCTCTTTACGGTCTTCGTTTCGGGCGTGGTCTATGGCTTTGCCGGGTTCGGCGCGGCGCTGATCTTTGTTCCGGTCGCCGCGCGGGTCGTCCCGCTGGAGATCGCCATAGCCGCCTTTACCGTGTCCGCCGTGTCCTCCTTGGTCACCGTGGTGCCCAAGGCCTGGCGGGATGTGGACCGGGCGGCGGTGACCTGGCAGATCCTCTGCGCCTGCATATCGGCCTCTCTGGGCATCCTGGTGCTGCGGACGGTGGATGTGACCTGGCTGAAATGGGCCATGGTGGCGCTGATCGCGCTGACGCTGGTGGCCCTGGTGGCGGGGTGGCGGTTGCGGGCGGCGCCGACACGGGTGACACAGGGAGTGGTCGGCTTGCTGGCGGGGTTCTGTGGCGGAGCCCTCGGGCTGCTCGGCCCGCCGGTGGTGATCTTTCAGCTGGCCGGGCCGGACGGGGCCGCGCGCAGCCGGGCGATGACGCTGGTGTTTCTGACGGTGACCTCCGTGCTGATCCTGCCGCTGATGGCGCTGCAGGGGGTGGTGACCTGGGCGGTGCTGCCGCTTGGTCTGTTGCTGACCCTGCCTTATGGCGCGGGGACCTGGGTGGGGCATTTGCTCTTCCGGCCGGAGTTTGAGAGGCTCTACCGGGGGGCGGCCTATTCGCTGATCGCGCTGGCGGTGGTGCTGGGGCTGCCCGTCTTCGACTAGGGCCCACCTTCAAAGGGGACGACATGCAACTGAACGAGTTCGACTATGGCAAGGCGCGTCCGATTGACGGCTATGGCCCCGGCTTCTTTCGTATCGGGGGCGAGGTGACCGAGGGGCCGGTGCTGGTCACGGCTGACAAGGTGAGCCCCTGGGGCGGGTACGAGGACCTGACGGCGCTGCTGCCGCTGGCCGGTCAGATCGACGTGCTGTTCATCGGAACGGGGGCGGAGATGGCCTATCTGCCGCCTGCCTTTCGCACCGCGCTGGACGAGGCGGGGATCGGGGTGGAGCCGATGGCATCCCCCGCCGCCTGCCGGACCTACAACGTCCTGCTGAGCGAGGGGCGGCGTGTGGCGGCGGCGTTGCTGCCTGTCTGAGGCGCTCGAGAGATTGACGGGACCTCTAAATGGCGTTGCTATAGACCTTTCGGCGTCAGGTCCCGCGTAATCTCACAACCGGAACCCCTTGCTCACCGGAAGAACCGTCCCCGTCATCCCCGAGGACGCCGGTGACAGCAGGAACCGCACGGCGGCCGCGACCTCCTCTGGTTCCGCCAACCGGTCCAGCGCGGTTTCCTCCAGGAAAGCCTTTTGCAGCGCCTCCGGCCTTGGCGCGTGGTCGCGTTCGACCGCGCCGGGGGCGACGGCGTTGACCCGGATGCCGCGCGGGCCGAGGGCCTTGGCCATGCCGATGGTGGCGTTCTCCAACGCGGCCTTGGAGGCGGAATAGGCCAGGGCACCGGCGGCGGGAAAGCGGGCGTTGATGCTGGTGATCGTGACGATGCTGGCGCCGGGGGCGAGGTGGGGTAGGGCGGCGGAGACGAGCGCCACGGGCGCCAGGGCGTTGACGCGCATGATTGCCTCGGCCTTGCCCATGTCGAAGGTCTCCAGCGGGCCTTCCGCGATGGCCCCGGCGTTGAGGACAAGGCCGGAAAGGGGGCCGAGGGCGCTGGTGGCCTCAGCGATAACGCGGGCCGGGGCGGCGGGGTCGGTGAAATCGGCGGGGATGGCGAGTTGCCCCTGGCCGGTCAGATCATCTGCGTCGGGCGGCGGGCTGCGCCAGGTGAGGGCGAGGCGATGGTCGGGGGCCAGCGCTATGGCAATGGCGCGGCCGATACCCCGGGCGGCGCCGGTCACGAGGATGGCTGGACGGTCGGTCATGGGGCAATTTCCCTGCTGGACCCGGAAAAGAAAAGGGGCTCCGGAGAGCCCCTTTCGGTCATCTGTCAGGCGCGGTCAGGAGGCCTTGGCCAGGTCGCGCAGCACGTAGTGCAGCACGCCGCCATGTTCGATGTATTCCTTCTCGATCGCGGTATCGATCCGGCATTTCAGGGTGATCTCCTTCACCGTGCCGTCGCCCATGGTGATCGTGCAGGGCACCTCCTGCAGCGGCTTCACGCTGTCGAGGCCGGAGATGGAGACCGTTTCGTCCCCCTTCAGGCCGAGCGTCTTGCGGGTGTCGCCGCCGGTGAATTCGAACGGGATTACCCCCATGCCAACGAGGTTTGAGCGGTGGATGCGTTCGAAATTCTCCGCAATCACCGCCTTCACGCCAAGCAGTGCCGTGCCCTTGGCCGCCCAGTCGCGGGACGACCCGGCGCCATATTGCTCACCCCCGAAGACGACGAGGGGCACGTCCTTGTCCTGCCAGGCCATGGCGGCGTCGTAGATCGAGGTCTGTTCCCCGTCCGGGCCCAGGGTGTAGCCGCCCTCGACCCCGTCCAGCATCTCGTTCTTGATGCGGATGTTGGCGAAGGTGCCGCGCATCATCACCTCATGGTTGCCGCGGCGCGAGCCGTAGGAATTGAACTCCCGCACCGGCACCTGGTGATCCAGCAGATACTGGCCCGCGGGGGTCGTGTCCTTGAACGACCCGGCGGGGGAGATGTGGTCGGTCGTCACCATGTCGCCGAGGATGGCCAGCACCTTCGCCCCTTCGATATTGGTGATGACGCCCGGGTCCTTGGACATGCCCTGGAAGTAGGGCGGGTTCTGGACGTAGGTCGAGGCCGCGGGCCAGTCGTAGGTTTCGCTGTCGGTCGTCTCGACCGAGCGCCACTTGTCGTCGCCCTTGAAGACATCGGCGTATTTCGACTGGAAGGCCTCCTTGGTCACGGTCTTCTCGACCAGATCGGCGATCTCCTTCTGCGACGGCCAGATGTCCTTGAGGTAGACGTCGTTCCCGTCCTGATCCTGGCCAAGCGGGCTGTTGGCGATGTCGATGTTCATGTCACCGATCAGCGCATAGGCCACGACCAGCGGCGGCGAGGCGAGGTAGTTGGCGCGCACGTCCGGGCTGATCCGCCCCTCGAAGTTGCGGTTGCCCGACAGGACGGAGACGCCGATGAGGTCATTGTCGTTGATGCATTCGCTGATCGGCGGGGCCAGCGGGCCGGAATTGCCGATGCACGTGGTGCAGCCATAGCCGACGAGGTTGAAACCGATGGCATCGAGATCGTCCTGAAGCCCTGCGGCTTCGAGGTAGTGGGAGACGACCTGCGAGCCGGGGGCGAGCGAGGTCTTGACCCAGGGTTTCCGGGTCAGGCCCTTCTCGCGTGCTTTCTTGGCCACCAGACCCGCACCGATCATCACATAGGGGTTGGAGGTGTTGGTGCAGGAGGTGATCGAGGAGATGACGATGGAGCCGTCGTGCAACTGGTGCACCGAACCGTTTTCGTCCTTGTACCAGCCGCGTTTGTGGTGGCCTTCGTTGCCGGGGATCTCACGCGGCTCGGGGGCGCCGCCTTCGCCTTCCCAACGGGCCTCGGTGCTTTCGCTGGCGTCTTTCCCTTCGCGCAGACCCTTGATGTACTTGCCGAACTCCGACGCGGCCTTGTCCAGCGCGATGTAATCCTGCGGACGCTTGGGGCCCGAGATCGCGGGGACGATGGTGCCCATGTCGAGCGCCAGCGTATCGGTGTAGATCGGCTCGTAACCCGGTTCACGCCAGAAGCCGTTTTCCTTGGCATAGGCCTCGACCAGGGCGATGGTGTCTTCGTCGCGGCCGGAATTGCGCAGGTAGCGCAGGGTTTCGCCGTCGATCGGGAAGAAGCCGCAGGTGGCGCCGTATTCGGGGGCCATGTTGGCGATGGTGGCGCGGTCCGCGAGCGGCAGGCTGTCCAGCCCCTCGCCGTAGAATTCGACGAATTTGCCGACCACGCCCTTTTCGCGCAGCATTTCCACGACCTTGAGCACGAGGTCGGTGCCGGTGGTGCCTTCGACCATTTTGCCGGTCAGTTTGAAGCCCACGACCTCCGGAATCAGCATTGAGATCGGTTGGCCCAGCATGGCCGCCTCGGCTTCGATCCCGCCGACGCCCCAGCCCAGAACGGCCAGGCCGTTGACCATGGTGGTGTGGCTGTCGGTGCCGACCAGCGTGTCGGGATAGGCGACCATTTCGCCGTTCTGGTCGGTGTCGGACCAGACGGCCTTGGCGAGGTATTCGAGGTTCACCTGGTGACAGATGCCGGTGCCCGGGGGCACGACGCGGAAGTTTTCGAACGCGCCCTGACCCCATTTCAGGAACTGGTAGCGCTCCATGTTCCGCTCATATTCGCGGTCCACGTTCATCTGGAAGGCGCGGGGGTTGCCGAATTCGTCGATCATGACGGAGTGGTCGATGACCAGATCGACGGGGTTCAGCGGGTTGATCTTCTGGACATCGCCGCCCAGGCCCTTGATCCCGTCTCGCATGGCGGCCAGGTCGACCACGGCCGGAACACCGGTGAAATCCTGCATCAGCACGCGGGCCGGGCGATAGGCGATCTCGTCCGGGTTCTTGCCACCCTTCTTGCCCCAGTCGGAGAAGGCCTTGATGTCGTCGGTGGTGACGGTCTTGCCGTCCTCGAACCGCAGCATGTTTTCCAGAACCACCTTCAGCGCGGCGGGAAGGTTGGCGAAATCCCCCAGGCCGGCCTCTTCGGCGGCGGGGATGGAGTAGTAGGCATAGCTCTTGTCACCGACCTTGAGCGTGCGACGCGTCTTGGCGGTGTCCTGTCCGACGGTGATGGGCATGGTGGCTCCCTTCCTGAGGTGCGAGGGTCATGGCTCTCTTGGTTCTGCCTGATTGTCGGAAGGCGATCAAGTGGATCGCCGGAATGATGTATGCGACGGTATGCAAATCTGCGTGAGGCCTTGGGTCCGAAGTTGCAAAAGGTCGCGAAACCTTGATTGGCTGTTTCAGGCCGGTGCCTCTAGCAATAGTGGCATAGAAACGAACAGAGGTAGAGATGCTCGCTCGGATCGGGATTGCCGCATTGATTTCACTGGGGTTTCTGGGGCAGGCCCCGGTGGCCCTGGCCGAGCAGGACCACCCGGTCGTGGTGGAGCTCTATACGTCGCAGGGCTGTTCCTCCTGTCCGCCGGCCGATGCCTTTCTGGGGGTTCTGGCGGAACATGAGGATGTGATCGCCCTCGGGTTTCATGTCGATTACTGGGATTACATCGGCTGGCGCGATGTCTTCGGCTCGCCCGCCTTTTCGGCGCGTCAGAAGGGCTATGCCCGGGCTGCGGGCCGCCGGTCCGTCTACACCCCGCAGATGATCGTTCAGGGCGACCGCGATGTCGTCGGCAACCATCCCATGGATGTGACGGATCTGATCCAGACCTACCGGGATCTGCCGCGCGACGTGACCCTGACCCTGCAGCGGTCGGAGGGCGGCATCGTGAGGATCCGGGCGGAGGCGCTGCGCGATCCGGGCGGGCCGCTGATGGTGCAGGTGATCCGGTATCAGCCCGAAGCCAGCGTGGAGATCACGCGGGGCGAAAACGCGGGCAACAAGCTGACCTATACCAATATCGTGACGGACTGGCAGGTGCTGGGCGAATGGGACGCGCGCGCGCCCTTCGCGGCGGAGGTTCCGGCGAAGGGCGAGAAACCGGTCGTCGTGCTGATCCAGCACAAGGGGCCCGGCCCGATCGAGGCGGCGGCGCGGTTGCGCTAGGTCTCGGCTCCCGAACGGTCTTGCAATGACAGCCCCGGTCCCGCGCCGGGGCTTTTGCATCAGGCCTCCGACCGGCCCTGTTCATCCTTCCAGCGCCGATGCAGCCAGAGCCAGAGGCCGGGATGCTGCCGCACCATGGCCTCCAGCGAGTCGTTCAGGCGCTGGCCCATTTCCTCCGGCGTGCTGTGGCGCACGGGTTCGTCGAACCACAGCCGGAAGGACAGGCCGTCCGCCTGCCGGATGCCATAGCAGGGCAGGATCAGCACATCGTATTTCAGCGCGATGTCCGGCACCGAGAGGGCGGTATAGGCGGTCTTGCCAAAGAAGGTGAGCGGCGCGCCATGGCCGAAGTGCTGATCCGACAGCATGGCCATGATATTGCCCTGACGCACGAATTTCATCATCTCGGCCAGGCCCCGGCGGCCGCGTTCAAAGACCGGTTGTGAGGTCTGAAGGATGGCGCGGACGTAGTGGCGGTTGAAATAGACATTGTTCAGCGGCCGGTAGAGGCCGCCGACATCGCCGTACTGCATCGCCACGAAGGCGCGCACCGCATCGTAATTGCCGAAGTGGCCGGAGATGAGGAAGACCGGACGCCCCGCGGCGCGGGCCTCTTCCAGCGCAGACCAGCCCGGGCCTTCGGGGGTGATGTCCTTCAGCCGCGCCTTGAATTCGGCGCCGGAATAGATCTCGATCAGGGTGCGGGCGGCGTTGTCGGGCACCTGGCGCACGATCTTCTCGACCTCCTCGGTCGGGAGGTCGGGCCAGGCGTGGGCAAGGTTGGCGCGGATGCGTTTGGGCCAGCCCGCGAGGGGCGAGAGGATGCGCGAGGCGAAGCCGCCGATCAAAGGCAGGCGCAGCCTGTAGGGCAGGGCCAGCGCCAGTCTGACCATGCCGCCCAGGATGAGGTTCACCAGATACTGACCGGCGCGGGTCAGCGGGGGTAGGTCCTTTGGCTCCATGCCCATTATCCGCTCAGCGTGTGTCGGGGACCTTCGCCGCCGCCACCTTGGGCGCGGCGCGGGTTTCGCGATGCCAGACATAGAGGCCCGCGCCGACAACGACAACCGCGCCGACAGCGGTCCAGAAATCCGGCAGCTCGCCGAAAACGGTGACGCCCCAGAAGGTGGCGAAGATCAGTGAGGAATAGGCGAAGGGGGCCAGCATCGCGGCCTCCCCGGCGCTGAAAGCCTTGATGAACAGCAGTTGCCCGATCGTGCCGATCATGGCCAGACAGGCCATCAAAATAAGGGTCACCGCATCCGGTGTCTGCCAGTTCCACAGCACCATGCCGCTGGTGACGAAGGAGCCGAGCAGCGCCGCATAGAGCAGTGAGGTCCAGGGGTCCTCGCGATTGCCGATATGGCGCGTGGCCAGGGAATAGGAGGAATAGAAGACCGCCGCGACCAACGGGAAGATCGCCGGCCAGGAAAACACGCCGGAGCCGGGGCGGATGATGATCAGCGCGCCGGCCAGGGCCTCCGCGATGGCGATCACGCGACGGGGGCCGAGCGCCTCGCCCAGGAAGATCGCAGCGCCGAGCGTGATCAGCACCGGGTTGATATTCATGATCGCCGTCGTTTCAGCGAGACCGAGGTAGGTGAGGCCGGTGAAGAAGGTCGCCGTGGCGCAGAAGAGGAAGAGCGAGCGCAGGAACTGGAATCCGGGGAACTTTGTCTTGGCCACGGTCCTCAAGCGCGGGGCGACGAGGATCAGGACAAAGATCATCTGCCCCGTGTACCGCGCCCAGAGCGCCATCAGTGGCCCTTCCCGCAGCGAGACGGCCTTGGCGAGGGCATCCATCGTGGTGAAACAGAAGATGGCGCCAATCATGAGGAGGATCGCGCGGTTTTGCAGCGAAAGGCGGGACCACATCAGAGGAGTGTCCTCGGGTGTGGTGTAAACGAAGGCGGGCTTTGCGTCATGGGGCGGAGCATTAGGAGCCGCACGACGGACTGTCCAGCCTCGGAATTGTCTGGTGCGGGTGTGTCTCGGGGGCCGGATTTGGCGGGCTTTGGGGAGTGCGTGCCCGTCCTATCTGTGCGGCGTGAATGGTGAATTTTCGAGGTTTGGAGGCGTCTTGTTGCGAAATTTGTTCAATATTATAGGGCTTTGCATTGCAAATCTTACCTTAAATGTCAGCTCACTTTTCCTGACCTCTCACCCGTCCTGATCTTCCTCGCCCGCGATCAGCAACAGTTCCCCGGCCGCCTCCATCTCCCGGATGGCAGCGACAACGGCGTTCATCGCCGCTTCGGCATCCTTGGGCTTCACCTTGCCCAGATCCGCGACCTCATCGCGGATCGAGTCGGCCAGGCGGGCGGACATGTTGCCCAGCACATACTCCGCCGCGCGCTTCTCCTGCTCCGACACGGCGCCGCCGATGGCGGTGACCAGATCGGCCTGCTCCAGCTCGCGCACGACCTTGGGAATGTCGCGGGGGGCGATGCGGTCGGGAATGTTGACGAAGGTGAAGATGGCTTTGCGCACCTCGTCGGCGAAGTCGCGGTCGGTTTCGTCCAGCCCGGTCAGCACCTCATCCCGGGCGGAGGCGGTGGAGAAGTTCAGGATCGCGCCGACGCGCGCGGCGGGCCCTTGCTCGAAAACACTGTCGGGGACCGACTCCAGCTGCGCGGCGAGGGAGATGCCGATCCGGTCCAGCGCGTCGGCGGTGACGCTGCTGGTCTGGCTGACGGCATAGGCAATGCGCCGGGCCTTGTCCCCGGGCAGCAGGCCAAGCAGTTCCGCCGCCTTGGAAATATCCAGCTTGGACAATATGATGGCGGAAACCTCCAGGCTTTCGCTTTCGATCACGGGCAGCAGTTTCTGGGGATCCAGCGCGGCGATCCGTTCCCAGGGATCACCAGTCTGGCGCACCCCGGCCTCCTTGCGCAGGCGGGCGGCGGTATGGGGGCTGATGCGGCCGTCCAGCACCGACAGGGCGCCCGCCACTCCGCGGGGGAAGGTCAGGCCCAGGCCCTCCAGCTCAACCGCGAATTCCTCCACCACCTCGTGGAGCGTGTCGCGGGTGATCGGGCGCATATCGCCCAGGATGCGGGTGAGATCGACCTGCAGGTCATCCGGCAGGTCCTGCAAGGACATCTCCGCCCCATGCGAGACCGCGAGGCGGATGATGATCGCCGCCTTCTGACGCCGCGTCAGCGCGGTCTGGTTCTGTGCCGAGGGCGCGATCTGCGCCAGCGGGGTAAGTGTGCCCATGAAACGCCCGGGGTTGCTGCCCAATCACGCGACAGGGTTACCCCAGAGAGGTGAACAAAGGCTGAAATGCCGGAGGATCAGCTGGAGACGATCTGTTCACAGCTGCCGGTTTCGGCGTTCCACTGAGAGCCTTCGGCGCAATTGCTGGCCTGGTGTTTGTCCTGGCAGGAGGATTGCGCCGCAGCCAGGCTCGGCAGGGTCAGTAGGGCAGTCACGAGTATCGTCCGGATCATGTCGGTCTCCCTCATTGCAGGGACAGGATAGCATGATCCGGGCGATTCCCGAACGGTCTTGCGTCAGTCCTCGTGAAAGACCCGGGCGAAGATCGTGTCGACGTGCTTGGTGTGGTAGCCAAGGTCGAACTTCTCGTTGATCTCGTCCTCGCTCAGCGCCGCGCGGACCTCTTCGTCGGCCAGCAGTTCCTCGCGGAAATCGGTGCGGTGATCCCAGACTTTCATCGCGTTGCGCTGGACCAGCCGATAGGCATCCTCGCGGCTGACACCGGCCTGGGTCAGGGCCAGCAGCACCCGCTGCGACATGACGAGGCCGGGGAATTTGTTCATGTTGTCCAGCATGTTCTGCGGATAGACCAGCAGATTTTCGATGACGGAGGTCATCCGGGCCAGGGCGAAATCCAGCGTCACGGTGGTGTCGGGGCCGATGTTGCGCTCGACCGAGGAGTGGCTGATATCGCGCTCGTGCCACAGCGCCACGTTTTCCATCGCCGGGATGACGGCCATGCGGACCAGCCGGGCGAGGCCGGTCAGGTTCTCGGTCAGCACCGGGTTCTTCTTGTGCGGCATGGCCGAAGATCCCTTCTGTCCCATGGAGAAGAATTCCGCCGCCTCCAGTACCTCGGTCCGCTGCATGTGGCGGATTTCCACCGCGATATTCTCGATCGAGGAGGCGATGACGCCGAGGGTCGCGAAGAAGGCCGCGTGTCGGTCGCGCGGGATCACCTGGGTGGAGATCGGCTCGGGCACGAGGCCCATCTTCTCGCAGACATGGTCTTCGACGGCCGGGTCGATATTGGCAAAGGTGCCGACCGCGCCGGAAATCGCGCCGGTGGCGATCTCCGCTCTTGCATCGCGCATGCGGGACAGGTTGCGGTCCATTTCCGCATAGAAGCGAGCGAAGGTCAGGCCCATGGTGGTGGGTTCGGCGTGGATCCCGTGGGAGCGGCCGATGCGCACCGTGTCCTTATGCTCATAGGCGCGTTTCTTCAGCGCGGCGAGCAGGCCTTCGAGATCGGCGATCAGGATATCGGCGGCGCGGGTCAGCTGCACGTTGAAACAGGTGTCCAGCACGTCCGACGAAGTCATGCCCTGATGGACGAACCGCGCCTCGTCGCTGCCGACATGTTCGGCGAGATGGGTGAGAAAGGCGATGACATCATGCTTGGTCTCGCGCTCGATCTCGTCGATGCGATCGATGTCGAACTCCACATCCTTGGCTTTCCAGACCGCCTCGGCGTTTTCACGCGGGATGACGCCCAGATCGGCCATGGCATCGCAGGCATGGGCTTCGATCTCGAACCAGATGCGGAACTTGGTCTCGGGCGACCAGATGGCAACCATCTCGGGGCGGGAATAGCGGGGGATCATCGGATGCTCCTGTCGTCTCGGGTTGCGCGCCTCTTACCGCCGGGGCATCAGGGGGGCAAGGGAGAGCATGGCGGCCCGGTGTCGCGGTGACCGCAGGTGCCTGATCGGAGGGCGGATGGAGCTGAAAGATTTCCTCGGACGCTGGCGCGTCGACCGGCGGATCGCCAATGCCATCGGGGCGGATGCGCAGTTCTCCGGGGTGGCAGAGTTCACCGGCACTGCGGCGCGGCTGGTGCTGGAGGAACGGGGCGAGATGCGGCTGGAGGGGCAGGGCGCGGATGCCCCGGCAATGCAGGCGACGCGGCGCTACCACTGGCAGCAGGGAATGCAGGGGATCGAGGTCTTTTTCGACGACGGCCGGTTCTTTCACCTGATCGGCCCGGACGCAGAGGTAAGTGCACGCCACGACTGCGCCCCGGATCTCTACCAGGTGGCCTATGATTTCCGGACCTGGCCACAGTGGTCCTCGGTCTGGAGTGTCGCCGGCCCGCGCAAGGATTACCGGATGGAGACGCGTTATGCGCCCATGGGCGCAGGGGATTGATGGGTTTGCAAAGTCGTCTGCTTTGCAAAGAACGACTTTGCAACTTGCTGTGCCCAAGGGGTGTCGTGACGCTTGCGCTTTCGGGCGACCTCGGGCATCACCATGGAAACAAGTTGAGGGAACGGAGGGAATAGCATGTCCCAGACAACGACTGCACGCGTTTTGACCGACGCATTCGGACCGACAGAAGGCGCGGCCCTGCGGCTGAAACAGGCCGCCCTGGTGATCGCCGGGATCGCACTGCTGACCATCTGCGCCAAGATCAAGGTGCCGGTGCCCGGCTCGCCGGTCGCGGTCGGCATGGGGACCTTCGCGGTTCTGGGCATCGGCGCGGCCTATGGCGCGCGGCTCGGCCTCGTCACCATCATGGGCTACATGCTGATCGGCATGATCGGCTTTGACATCTTCCAGTCCTCCACGGCGGAGCTCAACGGCATCGAGTACATGATGGGCGGCACGGGCGGCTATCTGCTCGGCTACATCATGGCGACGGTGCTTCTGGGCGTTCTGGCGCAACGGGGCTGGGATCGTTCGGTTCTCTGGATGGCGCTGGCGATGCTTCTGGGCAATATCCTGCTCTACATCCCCGGTCTGCTCTGGCTCGGCACGCTCTATGGCTGGGACAAGCCGATCCTCGCCTGGGGCCTGACGCCCTTCATCCTGGGTGATGCGCTGAAGCTGGCCCTGGCGGCTCTGGTGCTGCCCCTGGCCTGGAAATTGGTCGGCCGCGCCCGCGGCTGATCGGGATTACATCCTGACAATCAAGCTGACAATCAAGGCGCGTCCCTCGGGGCGCGCTTTTTCTTTGCCAGAACCGCCGGGGCGCTGCCCCGGACCCCGGGATATTTCCAGCAAAAAGAAAGACATGGGTCTCTGATTTCTTTTTGCCCCAAATATCCCAGGGGTGAATTGAGCCCCTGGGCTCAAGAGGGGGCAGCGCCCCCTTGCCCGGAGCGCAGTATGTACTGGCTTTGCGGGCCTCAGATCCGGGTCAGCGGGCGGATCTTCAGCCGGGTGACGCGGTTGTCCTTGCGGGCCACGACCTCGAAACGGAAGCCGTGGAAGGAAAAGACCTGGCCCTGGTTCGGGATGGTCTGCGCCTCGTGGATGACGAGGCCGGCGATGGTGTTGGCCTCCTCGTCCGGCAGGTTCCAGTCCATGGCACGGTTGAGATCGCGGATTGTCATGGCGCCGTCGACCAGATACTGGCCGTCCTCGGTCGGGTGGACGTCATGTTCGGCGGCGGGGTCGAACTCGTCGGTGATCTCACCGACGATCTCCTCCAGAATGTCTTCCAGCGTCAGCAACCCGCGCAGGGCGCCGTATTCGTCGACCACCAGCGCGAAATGGGTCCGCTGGCTGAGGAACTGGCGCATCTGTTCGTCCAGCGTCGTGGTGTCGGGGACGAAGTAGGGTTTCATCATCACGTCGGCGATCTTGAAATCTGCCAGGGCTTCGTCCAGCGGGCGGTTGGCCTGGAGCGACATCTTGTGGATCGCGCGCAGCATGTCCTTGGCGTGGATCACGCCGATGATGTTTTCCGGATCGCCGCGGTAGACCGGCAGGCGGGTGTGGGAGGACTGGAGGCTCTGGCTCAGGATTTCCTCGATCGGGATGTCGGCGTCGATCATCTCGATCCGCGAGCGGTGGAGCATGATTTCCTCGACAAAGCGGTCGGAGAGATCGAGGGCGCCAAGGATGCGGTCGCGGTCCTCCTTTTCCACCACGCCTTCGGAATGGCCCAGTTGCAGAGCGCCGGCGATTTCCTCGCGCACGGCAAGGATGTGGCTGTCGGGATCGGTCTGAACACCAAAGATGCGCAGGACGGCGCGGACCAGGACCCGGATCGCGCTGACCAGCGGGGCGAAGACGGTGACCACCATCTGGATCGGGCCGGAGACGCCGGCGGCGGCTTTTTCGGCGTTGGTGATTGCATAGGTCTTGGGCAGCACTTCGGCGAAGATCAGCACAAGCGCCGTCATCACGAGGGTCGCAAGCGCCACGCCGCCGTCCCCGAAGGCACGGGTGAAGAGGGCCGTGGCCAGGGATGTCGCCAGGATATTCACCAGGTTGTTGCCCAGAAGGACCGACCCGATCAGCCGTTCATTGTCCTCGGTGATTTGCAATGCGCGGCGGGCGCCGTTCGACCCCTTGTCCGCCTGGGCGCGCAGCTTGCCGCGCGAGGCCGCGGTCAGCGCGGTTTCCGAGCCGGAGAAGAAGGCAGAGAGCACCAGTAGCAGGAGGATGGCGGCGGCGGTCAGCCAGAAGGCTGTGTCGAAGGCAGTGGTCATGTGTGATGTCGCTGGTTTGGGTCTCAGCAGGTTATGGGCATGTCATAGAGGGCGTTCAAGCACCGTGACCCGCGTCGGAGAGGTTTATTCGCTGCGGTTCAGCGGATGATGGGTTTCCACCAGGTCGCGGAGGCGGTGCTCCAGGACGTGCGTGTAGATCTCGGTCGTGGCGAGGTCCGCATGACCGAGCAGCGTCTGGATCGCCCGCAGGTCCGCGCCGTTTTCCAGCAGATGCGTGGCGAAGGCATGGCGCAGGGTATGCGGGGTGACCTTGGAGGGTGTGACCCCGGCGGCGAGGGCGATTTCCTTGACCAGGATGTAGAAGCGGTGTCGTGTCAGGTGGCCCTGGGCGGAGCTTGTCGGGAAGAGGAAGCGGGAGGGCTGCGCGCCGCGGGGGCGGGCGTCCTCCTGCGTCTCGCGTTCGGCCAGCCAGAGGGCGAGGGCATCGCGGGCGGGGGGCGACAGGGGCACCATGCGTTCCTTGCCGCCCTTGCCCCGGATCAGCAGCATGCGGGGATCGCCCCTGGCGGCGGCAAGCGGCAGGGACACCAGTTCGCTGACCCGCATGCCCGTGGCGTAGAGCAGTTCCATCAGGCAGGTGTTGCGCAGGCGGTCGGCCTCGGTCCGGCCCTGATCGCGGGCGGCTTCCAGCAGGCGGGTCACCTCCTCAACGGTGAGGGTCTTGGGCAGGCGTTTGGCCCGGCCCGGCCCGCGGATTTCGATGGCGGGGTTGTCGGCGCGCCAGCCCTCCTCGAAGGCGAAGCGGTAGAGTTGCCGGATCGAGGCGAGGCGCCGGGCGCGGGTGGCGGCGCTGAGGCCCTGGGCGTCGCAAAAGGTCAGATAGGCCTCGACATCGGCGCGGGCGGCCTTGTCCGGGGTCAGACCCTTGCGCTCCAGCCATTGGGTGAAATCCTTCAGGTCGCGGCCGTAGCCCAGCAGGGTGTTGCGCGCCGCACCTGCCTCGGCGGATTGCGCTTCGAGGAAGGTGGAGATCCAGGTTTCGGCGCTCATAGGCGGCGGTCCAGGATCATCAGTTGCAGGGCGGAGCGGCGGGCCAGATCCTCTAGCCCGACGGCGCGGAAAGCGGCGAGGGCCGGGGGGATGTCCTTGGTTTCGCCCTGCACGCCCGAGAGGAAGTGCGCCATGGCCACCAGCACCGCCTCGCCCAGCTGATCCTGGCGCAGGTTCAGGCGGAGGGAGGGCGGCAGGTCGACCTCGCCGGAGAAGCCGCGGGTGATCGCCTGGGCCTTCGTGTCCGGGGCAAGGGTTGCGTCAGGCGTGCCCGCGGCGAGCGTCAGCAGGAAGCGGTCGCGATCGGTGCGGGGGGTGAGGTCGCGGGCGAGGGTTTCGTACTCCGGCGACAGAAGCGCCAGCTCGAAGGCCGCGCGCCGCGCCGGGGCCGACAGGGTGGCGATGTCAAAGCGGCCGCCCCAGAGGCGGGCGAAGGGCAGCTCCAGCCGGGCAGCGCGGATGGCGGCCCAGGCGTCGGGCAACGTGGCGGAGATGTCGTCCGCCGAATTCGCGGCGATGGCGCTGTCGAGCTGCTGGATCAGTTCGACCCGGTCCCAGATCCCGCCGGAAGCGGCGGGTTCGCGCGCGGTGTAGATGCCGATCAGCCGATTTTCCGCCAGTGCCCCGCTGCGGGCCAGGCGTTCGGCCGCCTCGACCTCGGCCTTCCAGCCCGCCAGGCCGCGCAGGTCCGACACGGCATAGGCGCGGGGCAAGCCGGTGGTCGGGACGGGCTGGCCGATGGATTCGGCCAGGCGGAAGGCCAGGGGCGTCATCTGTGCGGGGGGCGGCAGCGGCGGGGCCTCGTCCGCCAGATCCGGATCGAGGTAGAGGCGCAGCAGGCGTTCCTCGGGCTTTGGCAGCGACCCCAGGGCGGAGGCGCTGGCAAAGGTCAGCGCGGCGGTATCCCAGTCGCCCAGGCGGGCCCGGCAGAAGGACAGGGACGTGACCGAGGGCGCAAGGGTCGGCGCGGCAATCATCGCCTCGCAGGCGCGGTTCTCCTCGCCCGAAAGCAGGGCCAGGTCGAACCACAGGGCAAAGAGATCGCGGTGGCTGGTCGGATCGGCGCGGTCGGCCAGGGCCAGTGCCGGATCGACGGCGCCCATGCGGGTCAGCATCTCGATCCGCGCGCTCAGGAACCCGACGCCGCCGGGATCGTCGAGCGGCGGCTCGGCCTCGGCCAGAAGCAGGGTGTAGAGCAGCGATTGCATCGCGGGCGAGGCGCTGGCGTCCAGCGTGGTCAGCAGACGGATCAGCCGCCGTCCCTGGGAGGCCTGCCAGAGCGTATCCGGCAACCCGGTGACCGAGCGGGGCAAGAGCCCGACCGCACCGACCTGGGGCGCGTCCAGCGGGCGGGTCGTGACCGTGGGCACGGTGATCGCATCGGCCACCGCGGGCTCATCCAGCGGGACGGACAGCGGATAGGGCGGCGCGGCCATGGTGAGCCCGCCGGGCAGATCGGAGATGCCGTTCCCGGACTCCAGCCAGTCGATGGCCGACATCGGCTGCTGCGCCTGAACCGCGTGGGGTGTCAGGACCAGCAACAGACAGGCCAGGTATCGGTGGAATGATGCCGATCTATTGCGCATCCAGGACCATGGGTTCGCGAATCTCGACCTTGTCGGGGGTGAAATCAACCCCGAAGTAGGGGCCGACGTAAGCATAGCCCGTCAATCCGATTGCCCCAAGAACAATCAGAAAGAACAACCACTTCAGAATTCTAAGCATAGTGCGACTGCCTCTTTCGCCCGGTCTTTTTCCGGCAATATAGCTGGCCTTTTGCCCAAGATCACGTCATTCAACTGTGAACTGCGGAAATTGACGCGGAATATGGGCAGGAGGCACCAAGCGGTCATGGCGTGGCGGCTGAAAAAGACGATCGTGATGGTTGGTATGATGGGGGCGGGAAAGACGGCCGTGGGCCGCGCGCTGGCCTCCGCGCTGCGCGTGCCCTTTCTGGACAGCGACCACGAAATCGAGGAAGCCGCCGCGATGAGTATCGCGGAGATTTTCGAGCGCGACGGAGAGGCGTTTTTCCGGGCGCGGGAGACCGAGGTGATCCAACGCTTACTGGATGGCGCACCCTGTGTCCTGTCGACCGGCGGCGGCGCTTACCTGGCCGAGCGGAACCGGGCGGCGATCACGGCGCGGGGGACAGCGGTCTGGCTGGATGCCGACCTCGACCTGCTGTGGAGCCGGGTGAAACACCGCGACACCCGTCCGTTGCTCAAGACGCCCGATCCGTTCGGGACGCTCAAGTCGCTTTATGAGGCGCGGGTGCCGATCTATGCCAAGGCCGATATCGCGGTGAAATCGCAGCCCGGGCTGACGGTGCAGAATATGGCTGACCGGGTCATCGCGGCACTGGCGGAACGTGACGACCTGCTGGAGAAAACATGACCACACCTGTCGCCGAAACCGACACCGAAACCGTCCATGTTGCCCTGGGCGACCGGTCCTATGACATCCTGATCGGAGAGGGGCTGCTGGCCGAGGCCGGGGCGCATATCGGCCCGCTGCTGCCGCGTGCACGGGTGGCGATCGTCACGGATGAAACCGTGGCGCGGGTCCAGCTTCCGGCGCTGGAGGCCGGGTTGGCGGCGGCGGGGATCGAGGCGGTCTCGCTGGCCCTGCCGGCGGGCGAGGCGACGAAGGCCTGGCCGCAGTTCTCGCGCACCGTGGAATGGCTGCTGGAGCAGAAGGTAGAGCGGCGCGACGTGGTTGTCGCGCTTGGCGGCGGGGTGATCGGGGATCTGGTCGGCTTTGCGGCGGCGGTGCTGCGGCGCGGGGTGCGGTTCGTTCAGGTGCCGACCACGCTGCTGGCACAGGTCGACAGTTCCGTGGGCGGCAAAACCGGGATCAATGCACCGCAGGGCAAGAACTTGATCGGCGCCTTTCATCAGCCGTCCTTGGTGCTGGCTGATACGGGGGTGCTGGCGACCCTGCCGACGCGCGATTTCCTGGCGGGTTACGGCGAGGTGGTGAAATACGGGTTGCTGGGCGATCTGTCCTTCTTCAACTGGCTGGAGGAACATGCCCCGGCGATGGTGGATGGCGATATCACCGCGCGCATTCATGCGGTCAGACGTTCCTGCGAGATGAAGGCCGATATCGTCGCGCGGGACGAGACCGAGCAGGGGGATCGCGCGCTTCTGAACCTAGGCCATACCTTCTGCCACGCGCTGGAGGCGGCGACGGGCTACTCCGACCGGTTGCTGCATGGCGAGGGGGTGGCGATCGGCTGTGCCCTGGCGTTCGAACTGTCGTCGCAGCTTGGGCTGTGTTCGCAGGAGGACCCGAGCCGCGTGCGGGCGCACCTGCGGGAGATGGGCATGAAGGTGGACCTGGCCGATATCCCCGGCGAGCTGCCGTCGGCCGAGGCGCTTTATGATCTCATGGGCCAGGACAAGAAGGTGGTGGACGGGCAGATCCGGTTCATCCTGGCGCGCGGCATCGGCGAGGCCTTTGTCAGCACCGAAGCGCCGCGCGAGACGGTGGTCAGGATGCTGGACGAAGCATTGGACGCGCGCGGTTAGGCCTTGATTTCGGTGTGATTTCTTCGGCAGAGTGTCCGCGAAAGGGCTTCTGGCATGACGATGATCACCACCGAATGGGTCCGGATGATGGCCCGCTACAACCGCTGGCAAAACGAACGGATGGAGCGCGCGATGGCGGGGCTGTCGCTGGCGGCGCTGACCAAGGACCGGGGGGCTTTCTTCGGGTCGATCCTGGCCACGGCCAATCACCTCGTCTGGGGCGATCTGATGTGGCTGTCGCGGCTGGACGGCGGGGCCGGGCCTGGCTGCGGCATGAAGGAGGGCCTGACGCTGACACCGACCCACGGCGCGTGGTCGGCGGAACGGTTTCGCACTGACGGGCGGCTGACGGCATGGGCGGAGGGGCTGAGCCAGGTGGACCTTGCGGGCAACCTGACGTGGATTCCCAGCTCCACCGGGCAGGAACGGACGCGGCCCATGGGGTTGATCGTGACGCATGTGTTCAATCACCAGACCCATCACCGGGGCCAGATCCATGCGATGCTGACCGCTGCTGGGGCGCAGGTCGAGGATACGGACCTTCCCTTTATGGAAGAGTAAAGGGCCCATTTTCAGATGGTTCCGATGTACCTTTAAGGTGATTGCTTGAGGGATTTCACCCGGTTTTCCCCCCGCTGATCGCGGCAATCCGACGGTTCCTGCGCGACAGGTCCATGTCGCATTTCCCACGCTTTTGGCCGTTCGTGCCTGTATTTTCAGCAAAAATGCGGCTAGGCTTTTCCTATCGGACGAGGCGCAGGTGCCTCATGTCCCAGGTGACGTGCGATGACCCGACCGCAGAGTCGGGCCGCACGAGTACACGCAAGGAGGGAGTGAACATGTTCAACAAGATCATGGTCCCGGTCGATCTGAGCCATGCGGGCAAGCTGACCAAGGCGCTGGACTGCGCCGGTCGTCTGGCCAAGCAGTTCGGGGCCGAGGCCGTCTATGTGGGTGTCAGTGCCGCCGCGCCAAGTTCCGTGGCCCACTCGCCCGAGGAATACGCGGAGAAGCTGGACGCCTTCGCGGCAGAGCAGGCCAAGGCGCACGGGATATCGGCGAGCGGCCATTCGGTCATCAGCCACGATCCGTCGGCAGACCTCGACCCCGCGCTTCTGAAGGCGGTCGAGGAGACGGGCGCGGACCTCGTGGTGATGGCGAGCCATGTGCCCAATATCACCGACTATATCTGGCCGTCCAACGGCGGGACGATTGCGACACATGCGAAGGCCTCGGTCTTCGTGGTGCGTGGGTAAGGGAGCGGGCGCAGACCCGGAGTGAACAGGGAATGAACTATGACAGATGAAAACGAAATCCCGGATCAGGGTATTCCGGCCCCGGAAGGGGCGTCGGATATCATTGATACCGAATACGAAATCGGACAGGACAATATCGACGGAAATGTCGGGCCCTTCGGCTTTGACATCCACAACCCGGTGTTCCTGGTCTCCGGCCTGTGTGTCGTGGCCTTTGTGATCTATGCCTTCCTCGCGCCGACACAGGCGGCGGATTTCTTTGGCTGGCTGCGGCCCTATCTGACCTCGACCTTCGACTGGTTCTTCCTGTCGGCGGCCAACATCTTTGTCGTCTTCTGCCTGGCGCTGGTCGTCCTGCCCGTGGGCAGCGTGCGACTGGGGGGTGCGGATGCCACGCCGGACTATGGCTATCCCGGCTGGTTCGCCATGCTCTTTGCGGCCGGTATGGGCATCGGTCTGATGTTCTTCGGTGTTCTGGAGCCGGCCTATTACTTCGGCACCCCCTGGGGGGATGAGCCGCTTGGCGTCGTCCGGCCCTTTACCGAAGATGGCGCACTGATCCCCGAAGCGGTGGACGAGGCGCGCCGCATGGCGCTGGCCGCGACCTCCTATCACTGGGCGCTGCATCCCTGGGCGATCTATGCTGTGGTGGCGCTGGCGCTGGCCTTGTTCAGCTATAACAAGGGTCTGCCCCTCTCGATCCGCTCCGCCTTCTATCCGATCCTGGGTGACCGGATCTGGGGGTGGTGGGGCCATGTCATCGACATCCTGGCGGTCTTCGCGACGCTCTTCGGTCTGGCGACATCGCTTGGTATCGGGGCGCAGCAGGCGAATGCCGGTCTGGGCTTTGTTTACGGCGTGCCGGTGAATACCACCGTGCAGGTGATCCTGATCTGTTTCATCACCGCCATCGCCCTTGTGTCGGTCCTTCGGGGCCTCGACGGCGGGGTGAAGGTGCTGTCGGAGATCAACATGGTCATCGCCGTGCTGCTCCTGCTCTTCGTGCTCTTCGCGGGCGGGGCCATGCGGATCCTGGGCGATTTCGGGACGGCGATCACGGGCTATTTCGCCGAACTTCTGCCCCTGTCGAACCCCGTCGGACGGACGGACGACGGCTATCGCCAGGGCTGGACGGCGTTCTACTGGGCCTGGTGGATCTCCTGGTCACCCTTCGTCGGCATGTTCATCGCGCGAGTGTCCCGCGGGCGGACCGTGCGGGAGTTCGTGACATGTGTCCTGATCATCCCGAGCCTCGTCTGCGTCTTCTGGATGGCCGTCTTCGGTGGCACCGCAATCCAGGACATGATCACCAACCCCGAGGCCTCGCTGGTCAAGGCCAACGTGATCGACGCCTACAAGCCGGAACTGTCGCTCTTCGCGATGCTGGAAAGCCTGCCTCTGGCCTCGATTACCTCGACCATCGGGATCATCCTGGTCATCGTGTTCTTCGTGACATCGTCGGACTCCGGCTCGCTGGTGATCGATACGATCACGGCGGGCGGCAAGGTGGATGCGCCGGTGCCGCAGCGGGTCTTCTGGTGCACCTTCGAAGGGGCCGTGGCCATCGCGCTGCTGATCGGCGGCGGGTTGTCCTCGCTGCAGGCCATGGTGATCTCCACCGGGTTGCCGTTCACCATCATCCTGCTGCTGATGTGCTGGGCGATCTGGAAGGGGCTCGTGGCCGAAAGGAAGATCTGACGGGACGGCCGGGGGCGCTGCTCCCGGACCCCCGGAGTATTTCTGGCAAGATGAAGCAGGGGGCGCGTGTCGCCCCCTGTTTTTGTTGATCTGCCGGGGCCTGGGCTACGTATCGGGTTAAAGACGGAGTTTTCATGGCCCCCACGATCCTCTGGTTCCGGCGCGACCTGCGCCTGCATGACCATCCCGCACTGACCGCGGCGGCGGCGCGCGGGTCGGTGATCCCGGTGTTCATCCATGATGACAGCGTCGCATCCCTCGGCGCCGCGCCGCGTTGGCGCATGGGTGAGGGGCTGAGGGTCTTTGGCGAGGCGCTGGAGGCGGCGGGATCGCGGCTGATCCTGCGTCGGGGGCCAGCGCGGGAGGTGCTGGAGGAGCTGGTGGCGGAGACGGGGGCGGAGGCGGTCTATTGGTCGCGGCTCTATGATCCGCAGGCGATCGAGCGCGACAGCCGGGTGAAGGCGGCGTTGAAGGAGCGTGGGCTGGAAGCGCGCAGTTTCCCCGGGCATCTGATCTTCGAGCCCTGGGAGGTGGAGACGCAGCAGGGCGGCATGTACAAGGTTTATTCGCCCTACTGGCGGGCGGTGAAAGACCGGGAGGTGGCGGAGGTGCTGTCCGCGCCGGACCTCACGGCGCCCGGGACGTGGCCGGAGAGCGAGCGGCTGGACGACTGGGCCATGGGCAAGGCGATGCGGCGCGGCGCGTCGGTTGTGGCAGAGCATAGCGCGCCGGGCGAGGCGTCGGCGCGCGCGAAGCTGGCGGCGTTTTCGGCGCATCGGATGGAGGATTACAAGGCGCGTCGTGATTTTCCGGCGGAAGAGGCCACCTCCGAGATGTCGGAATACCTGACCTATGGCGAGATCTCGCCCCGGCAGCTCTGGCACTCGGCGCTGCGGGGCGCGGCAGAGGGCAAGGCGGGGGCGGAGCATTTCCGCAAGGAGGTCGTCTGGCGCGAGTTTGCCTATCACCTGATGTATCACACGCCGCGCCTGCTTGATGCGAACTGGCGCGAGGACTGGGACGGGTTTGCCTGGCGCGACGACCGGCGGCTGGCGGAAGTGCGGGCGTGGGAACAGGGGCGGACCGGGATGGCCTTTGTGGATGCGGCCCTGCGGGAGATGTATGTGACGGGGCGGATGCACAACCGCGCGCGGATGGTGGTGGCGTCCTATCTGACCAAGCATCTGATGGTGCACTGGCGCATCGGGCAGGCCTGGTTCGAGGAGTGCCTGACGGATTGGGACCCGGCGTCGAATGCCATGGGATGGCAATGGGTTGCGGGCAGCGGGCCGGATGCGGCGCCCTATTTCCGCGTGTTCAACCCCGAGACGCAGCTGGAGAAATTCGACCCCGACGGCACCTATCGGCGGCGCTGGATCGCCGAAGGACAGGCGCGGCCGACAAAAACGGCGCTGAGCTATTTCGAGGCGGTGCCGGAAAGCTGGGGGCTGAGCCCTGACATGGCCTATCCGGAGCCGGTCGTGGGGCTGTCGGAGGGTCGGGAGAGGGCGCTTGCGGCCTATGAAAGCTTCAAGCAGGAGCAGGGGTGACGGGGCAAGGTTCACGAATCCTTCACCAAACACTTGCCCGGACGCCGGTTCAGGGTAAACTTTTGTGCAAATTCAGGGAGTGATGGCCATGATCCTGACGGAAACGACCGGGCAGAAGAACCTGCCACGCTATTTCGCGCAGGTCTTTGCGCTTGCCTCGCAGATGCCTGTGGGGCGGCTGGATTTCTACCTTCCCGACGGGCGGATCTTCCGGGCCGAAGGCACGCGCCCCGGCCCTGTGGCGGAGCTGCATGTCAAACATCCCGATACATTCGCCCGTCTGGTGCGTGAGGGGGATCTGGGATTTTGTGACGCCTATCTGGAAGAATGGTGGAATACGCCGGGCTTGCAGGCCTTTCTTGATCTTCTGCATTCGGGGAATGACGAGCTTTATGACGGCTTCCCGGGCATGGGGCTGGTGCGGGCCTATGAGCGGCTGCGCCACTGGATGAACTCCAACACCCGTAGGCAGGCGAAGAAGAACATCTCGTATCACTACGATCTGGGGAATGATTTTTACGGCATGTGGCTGGACGATACGATGACCTATTCGTCGGCCCTGTTCAGCACCGGACAGGAGAGTCTGGAGGCCGCGCAGATCGCGAAATACAAGAGCATGGTGGACCAGATGGGCGTCGAGCCGGGCGACCATGTGCTGGAGATCGGCTGTGGATGGGGCGGGTTTGCCGAATATGCCGCCAAGGAGCGGGGGCTGAAGGTCACCGGGTTGACCCTGTCAAGGGAACAGTTGGAGTATGCACGGCAACGGATTGAAAAGGCAGGTCTTTCCGATCTCGTCGAGTTCAAGCTGCAGGATTATCGCGACGAGCGCGGCACCTATGACGGGATTGCCAGCATCGAGATGTTCGAGGCCGTGGGCGAGAAATACTGGCCCGTCTACTTTGAAACCGTGCGCGACAGGCTGCGGCCCGGGCGATCCGCGACACTTCAGATCATCACCCTGCAGGACAAGAGGTGGGAGACCTATCGCAGGGGGGTCGATTTCATCCAGAAGTACATCTTCCCCGGCGGGATGCTGCCCAGTCCGACCGCGCTGAAGGCAGAGGTGGAAAAAGCCGGGATGCAACTGGTCAAGTCGATCGAGTTCGGACCGAGTTACAGTCAGACCCTGCGGCGCTGGCATGACACCTTCAACCAGAAGTGGGATGCGATCCAGGGACTTGGCTTTGACGACAGGTTCCGGCGGATGTGGAATTTCTACCTCACCTCTTGCGCGGCGGCCTTTGAGGGCGGTAATTGTGATGTCACACAAATAACCATAACGCGCCCCGCCTGACCGACCGGATCGAGCACCGCGGTCGGGCTTTCAAGACGGAGAAAAAGGTATGCCAACGGCCGCCCGTATTGTCGCCGCTGCCTGCATCGGCTTTATTGCTTGGGTCGTGAGCGGGCTGATCAAGCTTCAGATGCCGGATCAGGCGAATTTCGGGTATTTCGTTCCGATCTGCGTCGTGGTCGGGATCTTATGTGGCTGGGTGATCCTGGGCCGCCGTGCCGATCGCGGGCGGCTTGGCTACAGCAGCGCCATCGGGGTTGGGTTGAGCGCCATGGCGATGACCGTCTTCTGGGTGCTGCTCATGGTGTCCGCCTGGGAATCCTTCGATGTCGCTATGTCGCGGCGGTTCCATGATCCGATGAAGGTGATCTACAACCTGTATCCGATCGGGTCCGAACATCTGATGACGATGAAGGATACGGCGATCATCGTCTGGCTGGTTGCGGGTGGCGCGATCACCGGAATTCTGGCGCATATGGCGGGGCAGAAATGGCCGGGCCGGTAACGGTCTTTCTCTTCGGCACGCTGCGCTATCGCCCCCTGCTGGGCTGTGTCGCTGGGCAGGCGATTGAGCCAGTTGCGGCAGAGCTGCCGGGCTGGCAGGTCCATGGGGTCGCGGGTCAGGTCTTTCCCATCCTGATTGAAGCGGCGGGCGAGGTGGCCTTGGGCGAGGCTGTCACGCTGGAACGTCAGGCGCTGGACCGATTGGTCCACTATGAGGATGCCTTCGGCTATGTCCTGCGCGAGGTCACGCTGCGGATCCACGGGGCAGACGTGCAGGGATGTGTCTTTGTGCCTGAACAGCCGGTCTGGCAGCCCGCAGGCGATTGGTCGTTGGACCATTGGGCCGAGAGAGCCGGGCCGCGCAGTCTGATCGCGGCGCAGGAGATCATGAGCTATCAAGGGCGCTTTTCGGGGGCAGAGCTGCAATTCCGGCGCGGCCAGACAGAGGCGCGGGCGCAGCAGCGGGTGGTGGCGCAACAGATGCCGCCCCCGCAGGTCGGCGCGGCGATCCCTGCGGATCGGGTGGAGATGCTGGATATCCGCGCCGACCACGCGGGATATTTCAGGACGGAAACCCTGCGCCTGCGTCATCCCACATTTCAGGGCCAAATGTCCGCAGAGATCACGCGAGAGGTTTTCGTCGCGGCGGATGCTGCGATTGTCCTGCCCTACGATCCGGTGCGCGACCGGGTGCTTCTGGTGGAACAGTTCCGCATGGGCCCCTGGCGGCGCGGGGCTACCTATCCCTGGATCCTGGAGCCGGTGGCGGGGCGGATCGACCCGGGGGAGAGTGCCGAGACCTGCGTGCGCCGCGAGGCGCAGGAGGAGGCCGGGCTGGTGCTGCGCGAGGTGCTGGAGATCGGGTCCGGCTATCCGACGCCCGGGTATTCCACGGAATATTTCCACATCTTCTGCGGGCTGTGCGACTTGCCGGATGGCACCGAGGGGCATCACGGACAGGCGGACGAACATGAGGATATCCGGACTCATGTTCTGTCCTGGGCGCAGGCAGAGGATCTTCTGTCCTCCGGAGAGGCGAATAACATCCCTCTCGTTCTCGCCCTGACATGGCTTTCACGCGAACGTTCCCGTTTGCGCGCATCGGGTTGAGTTGCCCTATCTGTCCGTCTAAGTCATCTTGCAACTGATCTGGAAAGGACACCCAATGCAGTTTGCCGAGGATCTTGCGCAGGCGGTCGGTAACACCCCGCTCATCAAGTTGCGCCGCGTCAGCGAGGAGACGGGCTGTACCATTCTGGGCAAGGCGGAGTTCCTCAACCCCGGCCAGTCGGTCAAGGACCGGGCGGCGCTGTGGATCATCCGCGACGCGATTGCAAAGGGGCAGCTGGAACCGGGCGGCACGATTGTCGAGGGGACGGCGGGGAATACCGGGATCGGCCTGGCGCTGGTCGGGGCCTCCATGGGGTTCAAGACGGTGATCGTCATCCCCGAGACGCAGAGTCAGGAAAAGAAGGAAATGATCCGCCTGGCCGGTGCGCAGCTGGTTCAGGTGCCCGCGGTGCCGTACAAGAACCCCAACAATTACGTGCGCTATTCCGACCGTCTGGCGGCCGAATTGGCCAAGACGGAACCCCATGGTGCGATCTGGGCGAACCAGTTCGACAACGTGGCGAACCGACAGGCCCATGTCGAGGGCACCGGGCCGGAGATCTGGGCACAGACCGACGGCAAGGTCGACGGCTTTGTCGCCTCCGTCGGGTCAGGCGGTACGCTGGCGGGCGTCGGCATGGCGCTGCAGCCCAAGGGCGTAAAGGTGGCGCTGGCCGATCCCATGGGGTCAGGGGTCTATTCGCTTTACAAGGATGGTGAGGCCAAGCCCGAGGGCGGCTCGATCACCGAAGGCATCGGGCAGGGGCGGATCACCAGGAACCTCGAAGGGTTCCGTCCCGACATGATGTACCAGATCCCGGATGAGGAGGCGCTGCCCTATGTCTTCGACCTGCTGGCCGAAGAGGGTCTGTGCGTTGGCGGATCGTCGGGGATCAATATCGCGGGCGCCGTGCGACTGGCGCGGGAGCTTGGCCCGGGGCATACGATCGTCACGGTGCTGTGCGACTATGGCACGCGCTACCAGTCCAAACTGTTCAACCCCGACTTCCTGCGCGAGAAGAACCTGCCCCTGCCGGGGTGGCTCAGCGAAGCTCCGAAATCAATTCCGGGTGTGTTTTCTGAATGATGCAATATCTCTTCCGTCCCTTCCTAGCCCTTGTCACCCTGATGTTCCTGGCCGGGGCCGCCCTGGCCCAGGTCCTGCCGGATTACGAGGGGTGGGAAGATGTTGCGACCCGCGCCGAAAATGCGGTGGAGGATGCGGAAGCCTCGGACGAGGCCTTTGGCTCCCTGCGGGCGGAACTGGATGAGTGGCGGGAGGAGTTTCAGGCCGCGCAATCGGTGAACTCGGCCCAGATTGCCGCCGTCGAGGCGCAGCTGGAGGCCCTGGGGCCGAAGCCGGAGGATGGAAACGAGGCCGACGACACGGCGCGGCAGCGGTCGGAGCTGAATACGCGGCTGAATGAATTGCGGGCGCCGGTGCAAAGGGCGGATGTTGCCTATAGCCGGGCGGATGCGCTGATCCTGCAGATCGACCGGATCTTGCGGGCCCGACAGACTGATGCGCTGTTCGAGATCGGGCCGTCGCCGATCAACCCGGTGAACTGGCCGCCGTCGCTGGCGGCGCTTGTCGAATACGTCACCCGCATGTCCGAGGACATCGCGAACAACTGGTCGAAAGAGGCCAGCAGGGTGCAGTTGCGTCAGAACCTGCCGGCGGTCATCGGTCTTCTCGTCCTAGCCTTGGTCCTGGTCGTACGGGGACGCAACTGGGTCGAAATTTTCGCCTTGCGGGTGCAGACCCGTCGCCGCACGGCAGAACGCTGGATCGCCGGTCTGATCATGTCGCTTGGTCAGATCATCGTCCCGGTGGTCGGGCTGCTGTTGCTGGCGCTGGCGGCGCAGCTGACCGGGATGTTGGGTCCGCGCGGCGAGGCGGTGGTGCAGACCTTGCCGGGGGCGGGGTTCGCCTTCTTTGCCGCGCACTGGCTGGGCGGGCGGATGTTCCCGCGCGGCGACGACATCGAAGCGCCGCTGGCGGTGGACGCGGCGGGCCGGGCCGAGGGGCGGTTCCATGCCTCCATGCTGGGGCTGGTGCTGTTTCTGGTCGCGCCGATGCGGGCGGTGGCTGAACAAGCCGCTTGGCCGCCCGAGGTGGTCAATGTCCTGACCTTCCCCTTCACCGTGGTTGCGGCCCTGGCGCTGGTGCGGCTGGCGTCGCTGCTGCTGCGCCATGCCCGGGCCGATGGCGGTGAGGGCGAGGAGATCGATTTCCGCAGTCGTGTGCTCTCGCTGGTGTCGCGGCTGGTAATCTTCCTGGCCATCGCCGGGCCGGTCCTGGCCGGTGTCGGTTATGTCAATGCGGGCGAGGCGCTGGTCTATCCGACGATTTCCACCCTGATGCTGCTGGCACTGCTGGCCGTGCTGCAGAAGCTGGTGATCGAGCTCTACGTCCTGATCACCCGCAACCGGGAAGGGGTGTCGGAGGCCCTGACGCCGATCCTGGCGGGCTTCGTTCTGGTGATCGCCTCGCTGCCGATCTTCGCCTTGATCTGGGGCGCGCGGCCGAACGACCTGATCGAGTTGTGGAGCCGGTTCACCGAAGGTTTCACCATCGGCGAGACTCAGATCAGCCCCTCCGATTTCCTGACCTTCGTCATCGTCTTCGCCATCGGCTATGTCGCCACGCGCCTGCTTCAAAGCGCGCTGCGCACCACGGTGCTGCCCAAGACGCGGCTGGATGCAGGCGGGCAGAATGCGGTGGTCTCGGGCACCGCCTACATCGGGATCTTTGTCGCGGCGCTGGTCGCGATCACCAGTGCGGGACTGGACCTGTCGGCGCTGGCCTATGTGGCCGGTGCGCTGTCGGTCGGGATCGGCTTTGGCCTGCAGAACATCGTGTCCAACTTCGTGTCGGGGATCATCCTGCTGATCGAACGGCCGATCGCCACCGGCGACTGGATCGAGGTCGGCGGGCAGATGGGCTATGTGCGCGATATCTCGGTCCGGTCGACGCGGATCGAGACTTTCGACCGGACGGATGTGATCGTGCCCAATGCCGATCTGATTTCCGGTACGGTGACGAACTGGACCCGGGGCAACCTGATCGGCCGGATCATCGTGCCCGTCGGCGTGGCCTATGGCGTCGATACCCGCCGCGTGGAAGAAATCCTGCGCGAGGTGGCCGAGGCGCAGCCGCAGGTGATGCTGACCCCGCCGCCCTTCGTGCTGTTCAAGGGCTTCGGCGCCTCCAGCCTGGATTTCGAGGTGCGGGCAATCCTGCGGGACGTGACTTCGATGCTTGTCGTGCAGACGGAGATGAACCACCAGATCAACCAGCGCTTTGCCGAAGAGGGGATCGAGATTCCCTTCGCACAGCAGGATATCTGGCTGCGCAACCCCGAGACCCTGCGCGCGGCGCCCGTCACACCGCCGACGCCGGAGGGCCCTGCGCAGGGCGCGGCGCCGAAACAGGACGACGGGCGGGAACACATCGATGTCTCCGACATGTCCCAGTCCGGCGAGGCGGACGGGGACGGCGACCGCTAGGCGGCTTTCGGCAAACCTCCGCCGGTCCGCGCCCCGGACAGGGCGCGGCGTGGAACCGGTGGCGAGGGTTCAGGGTTCTCTCCGCAGATGCCGAGGCAGGTGCTTCGGCGCCGGTACCCCATGGTGCCGGTGAGACATCTGAAGGAGACGAGCTATGTATTCCAAGATTGCCGGCCTGAGCGCCGTAGCCATTCTGAGTGCAACCACAGCCATGGCGACCACGGACGCCACGGCGACAACCGACCTGAACCTGCGCAATCTGCCTGACCCGCGCGGCGAGATCCTGAACGTGATCCCGGCCGAAGCTGTGGTCACCGTAGCAGAATGCGCCACGTCCTGGTGCAAGGTGACCTATGACGGCACGGAAGGCTGGGCCTACAGCCCCTACCTGACTGCGTCGCTCGACAATCAGGAGCCGGTGGTCCTCTACGACAACGTCGATCGCTTCGAGGTGAAGCAGGTTGACGTCAATGAAGACGACCGTGGCCGTGCCGCAGCCGTGGGTGGCTTGACCGGCGGTGCCCTGGCGATGTCGGTGCTTGGTGGTCCCGCAGCCGTTGCGGGTGGCCTTGCCGCCGGTGCGATCCTGGGCGGTGGCTCGGTTCCCGAGAAAACCGTGACCTACGTCGTGTCGAACCCGTCGCCGCCCGTCTATGTGGAAGGCGAGGTTGTCGTCGGTGCCGGTATCCCGCAAGAGGTCGAACTGGTGCAGGTGCCGGACAGCGACTTCCGCTATGTCTACCTGAATGGCAACCCGGTCCTCGTTGACCAGGACCGCCAGATCGTCCGCGTCATCCGCTGATACGGCACGAAAACCGCCTTCGGGTCGGTCGGGGCCTGTCCTTCGGGGCAGGCCCTTTTCATGTGCATCCCATATTTTTGTCATAAAGCGCCCGTCGGGGCGAAAATCGGGTTGAACCCCCCGTCCAGCTTTGTGTAAGAGCGGCGTCGGAGAGGTGGCCGAGTGGTCGAAGGCGCACGCCTGGAAAGTGTGTAGGCGGGGAACCGTCTCGAGGGTTCGAATCCCTTCCTCTCCGCCACAACCCCCTGATTTCCGAACCATCGTCCGTCCTGGAGGGCTGGCCCGGTCTGGCCCTGCTCAGATCTTGGACAGGGCCTCGATCGCGTCGTTCAGCGGGTAGTGGTGGTTGCCGACAAACAGGCCGTTGGCGTCGATGTAGTCGGCGTTCTTGAGCGTGCCGTGGATTTCGTAGTCGAAATAACGCAGCACCTCGTTCTTGGCGAAATTGCCCGCGACAATGGGGCGGCATTCGAAGCCGGCCTCGGTGAGATCGCGGACCAGATCGGCGCGGGCGAGGCCGGTGTCGGGGCGGATGACGAGGGAGAAGCCGAACCAGCTGGATTTGCCGATCTCGCGCTGGATCATGAACTTGGGATGGTTGCCCAGGGCGTTCTGCGCCAGGGTTCCATTGTCGCGGCGGCCGCGGATCAGCTCCGGCAGCTTGTCCAGTTGCGCCTGGCCGAGGGCGCCGGACATCTCCAGCGGGCGCAGGTTGTAGCCGGGCAGGACGAAGCGGAAGCTTTCCTCGAAGGGGTCGTCGGATTTCTCGCCCGTGACATGGTTGAACTTGGGCAGGTTTCGCGTCCAGCCATGGGCACGGAGCGCCAGCATGACGTGGTAGAGCTCTTCGTTGTCGGTGACGACCATGCCGCCTTCCATGGTCGAGATGTGGTGCGAGAAGAAGCAGGAGAAGCTGCCCATGACCCCGAAGGTCCCGCATTGCCGCCCCGTGTAGGTGGCGCCCATGGATTCGCAGTTGTCCTCGATCACCACGATGTCGCGGCCGTCGATGATGCGGGTGATCGCGTCGAAGTCGTTCGGGTTGCCGAGGAGGTTCACCACCATAATCGCGCGCGTGCTGTCGGTGACGGCCTCGTCCAGCGCGGCGAGGTCGTAGTTCAGCGTCTCCAGGTCGATGTCGACGAATTTCAGGCGCAGACCGTATTGTTGCAGCGGTGTGTAGGTGGTGGACCAGCTGACGGCCGGGACGATGATTTCGTCGCCTCGCTCCAGCTTCAGCCCGGCGGTCTTGGTGTAGAAGAGCGCGGCGGTCATCAGCAGATTGGCGGAGGAGCCGGAGTTGACCATGACCGCGTGTTTTGACCCGAAGAACTCCGCGAAGCGGCGTTCGAATTCTGCCACCTCACTGCCCATGGAATAGCGGTCGGAGGCGATGACCCGCTGGATGGCGTCCTGTTCCGCCTGATCCCAGGAGGAGGTGGCGAGGGGGTAGCGGTAATTCATGTCGTGGCCTCGGTCAGGTAGAAGTCATAGGTGCGGGCGATGGCATCGGTCAACGATGTGGGCGCCGACCAGCCCCAGTCGCTCTGGCGGGTGGTGTCGCAGAGCTTCTGCTTCATCCCGACGGGGCGGGACAGGTCATGGGTGAAGCGGCCCTGCCAGCCGATGACCTCCGCCACCGTATGGTAATAGTCGTTGATCGCGTGGTCATGGCCGAGGCCGATGTTCATCAGCTCCGGGATCGTCTCGATCTCGGCCGCGGCGCGCAGCACGGCATCGGCCAGATCCCCGGCATACATGAATTCGCGGCGCGCGGTTCCATCGCCCCAAATCTCGACCTCGCCGGTGCCCTGTTCGCGCGCATCATGCACCTTGTGGATGATCGCAGGCAGGAGGTGGGAGTGTTTCGGATCGAACTTGTCGTGGCGGCCGAAGAGGTTGCAGGGGATCAGGGTCTTGTAATGTGCGCCTGCGTCCTCTCGCCGGATGTATTGGCAGAGCCGTGTCGCCATGATCTTGGCCAGGGCATAGCCCTCGTTCGTCGGCTCCAGCTCTCCTGTCAGGATCATGTCCTCGCGCAGCGGGTTGGGCGCGGCGCGGGGGTACATGCAGGTGGAGGCGAGGTTGAGGAAGCGGCGCACACCAGCGCCATGGGCGGCCATGATGATATTGCGCCCCATGGCAGTGTTGCGGTCGAGGAAGGCCACGGGGTTGGCCATATTCGCCTGGATGCCGCCGACTTGGCCTGCGGAATGGACCACGATGTCGGGTTTGGTCCGCGCCAGGTAGGCTTCGGTCGTGCGGGCATCGGTCAGGTCCAGCTCGGAGGAGGAGGGGGCGAGGATATCCCAGTCGGCAGCGCGGGGGTGTTCGAGGATATTGCGCCCGACCATGCCGGAGCCGCCGGTCAGAAGAAGCGTGCCGTTTCTGGACATGGGCGTTCCCCGGTTCTGGTGATGGCTCTGATAGTGGCTTGGTCCAAACCCTTAAGCGGCGGGTCGGTGCGATACAAGGGCGGGCCGCGCGCGGGGGGAGGTTTCGCTTGTTTCGATGCGGGTTTGCCCTGACAGTTTACCCGTAGGCAAGGCGAGGAGGCGCGGTGCGATGGATGGGGTTATGCCTGCGGGCAATGCGCTGGAGGAGTTGAGCGCGCTGCGCGGGCGCGGTTTTTCCGGGCCGGTCACGGTCACGGGGACGGAGCCCTGGGCGCCGACACGGTTTCGCGTGGCACAGGTGGTCGCGGCGGTTCAGGCGGCGACGGCGGGCATCGTGGCGGATGTGATGGCCGGGCGGGACGGCGTCACGCGGGCGGCCTCCTGCGATGCGCTCGGCGCGATTGCGGCTCTGGCGGCGGTGCATTTCGCGCAGGAGGGCGACGGCACGGGGGGCTGGGCCACGCCTGCGCCCGATCCCGATACAACGGCGTCGCGCGCCGTGACCCGGCCCTGGCCGACGCGGGACGGGCGGCATGTGTTGCCGCACTTCAGCCTGCCGGGATTGCAGGCGCGGATGCTGGCGATGCTGGGCTGCGATCTGACGCCCGCCTCGGTCGGCGCGGCCGTGGCGGCGCGGGACGCGGCGGAGCTGGAGGAGGCCATCGCCGCCGCCCGGGTTTGTGGCGCCATGGTGCGCAGCGCGGCGGAGTGGCGGGCGCATCCCCATGGGGCGCTGCTGGCGTCGCGCCCTGTGATCTCGATCGCGCGGATCGGCGATGCCCCGGTGGAGCCTGTGCCGGGGGGCGCACGTCCGCTCTCCGGTCTGCGGGTGCTGGATCTGACGCGCATCCTCGCCGGGCCGGTGGCGGCGCGGACCTTGGCGGAATACGGGGCCGATGCGCTGATGATCGCGGGGCGGGATGTGCCGCAGATCCCGGCCTTCGTGCGGGAGACAAGCCACGGGAAACGCTCGGCCTTCCTTGATCTGGACCGGGCGGAGGAGGTGGCTGCGCTGCGTGAATTGGTACGTGGGGCGGATGTGTTTTCCCAGGGCTATCGCCCCGGCGTGCTGGAGGCGCGGGGCTTCGGACCGGAGGCGCTGGCCGAGATGCGACCGGGCATCGTGGCGCTGTCGGTCAGTTGCTACGGCCACGGCGGGCCGCTCTCGGATCGGGCGGGATGGGAACAGGTGGCCCAGGCGGTCACAGGCATCTGCGCCGAACAGGGCGCCCCCGGCGTGCCGGAACTGATCCCCCTGCCGGCCTGCGATTATCTGACCGGCTATCTCGGCGCGCTTGGCGTGTTGATGGCACTGGAGCGGCGCGCGCAGGAGGGGGGAAGCTGGCATGTGCAGGTCTCGCTCTGCCGTTCGGCGATGTTCCTGCAGGATCACGGGCGGCATGCCAGCCCCAAGGCCTTCCCGACGGCCCAGGATGTGGCGGGCTATATGGTCGAGAATGACGGGCAACGCGGGCCGATGCGCTTTGTCGGCCCGATTGCCCGGCTGAAAGGGCTGGAGTTGCGCTATGATCGACAGAGCCCGGTTCTGGGTGGGGATGCGGCGCAATGGCTGTAGCGCACGGATTTCCGGCAGCATTTCAGTTGGTTCGAACCCGGTCAGCGGTATATTGGTGAGTGAGCAGCCGGGAAAGGGCAGCCGTTGAGCGCGAAGAAGATCACCATCCGCGACGTGGCGCGTCATGCAGGCGTGTCGGTCGGCACGGCCAGCCGGGCGATGAACGCCGCGCCGGGGGTGATGGAGCAGACCCGCAAGACGGTTCAGGCGGCGGCGCAGGACCTGGGCTATCGGCCGAATGCGGCGGCGCGGGCGCTCCGCTCGCGGTCCTCGCGTCTGATCGGGTGCCTGTTTTCGGATCTGGAGAACCCGCTCTACATGCGGCTCTTCAACTCGCTGCAGGACAGATGGGCGGAGGCGGGGTTCGTCACGCTGATGACCTCCTCCTCCGGTCGGCTGGAGCGGGAACACCGCGCCATCGCCACCTTTGCCGAACGTGGGCTGGATGCCATCGTGATCGCCCCGGGGCATGAGGCAGACCCGGAACTGGTGCGCCTGTTGACCGCCTTTCCCGGTCCGATCTTCGTCGTGGACCGCGATACGCCGGTGGAGGCCGACCGGTTGCTCTTCGATCACGCGGGGGCGATGCGTCTGGCGGTGAATCATCTGGCCGGGCTGGGTCATCGACGGATCCTGCCGGTGTTTTCTCATGTCACGACGCGGCCCGGGCTGATGCGCCATGCGGGATTCGACGCGGCGATGCGGGCGGCGGACCTGCCGCTCGGGCCTCGGGTGGAGCCGGAGACGCCGAACAGCCCGGTGTTCGACGAGGTGCGCGCGGCGCTGTCGGCGCCGGATCGGCCGACGGCCATGGTGGTGCAGGGGACGCGGGTCCTGTCATCTGCGCTCAACGCGCTGGCCAATCTGGGGCTGCGGGTGCCGGAGGACGTGTCACTGGTCGCCATCGGCGACAGCGCGCTGACCGAGGATCACGTGCCGCCGATCACCTCGCTGCGGCTGGATCGGGAGGCGATGGTCGATGTGATCGTGAACCGCGTGCTGATGCAGATCCGCGATGGCCGCAGCGACGTCCAGGACAGCCTGCTGGAGTACGAGTTGATTGAGCGGGCTTCCTGCGCAAGATTAACTTAGGCGTTTAACGCGCTGCCTGTGATGGTTTTCTTGGTCGTCTCGGCCGCGCCTCGAAGCCGATGATGCCCTCGACCAGAAGGCTGTCGAACTCCGCATCGCTCAGGCCCAACTCCCCCTGCAGCACCTCGCGGTTGTGCTGGCCCACGGTCGGCGAAGGCCAGCGGATCGGGTAGCCCGTGGGATTGTCCCCCTCGACGTAGGCCGGGCGCGGTTGCAGGTGCCCGCCGATGAAGGGCCGGTCGAGGGTTTCGAAACGTCCGGTGGCGATGATGTGCGGGTCGATGCCCATCTCCAGCGGTTGGCGCACCGTGCCGGCGGGGACGCCGCGCGCCTGCAGGTCGGTCATGGCGCCAAAGCCGCGCACCAGCACGGCCCATTCGGTGATTGCGGTGTCGATTCGGTCGGCCTCCGCCCGGCGCCCTTCGACCGTGGCAAGGGCGGGGTCGGCGGCCAGATCGGGGCGGCGCATCACCTCGCACAGCGCCTGCCATTCGTCATCGCTCCGCACCGCGAGGGTCAGCCAGATGTCATCCCCCATGAGGCGATAGCAGCCGTGCGGCGCATAGCGCGGGTGGCGGTTGCCCAGGCGGTCGGGCACCTTGCCCGTGACCTGATAGGCGATGATCTGTTCGGCGAAGAGGGGCAGCAGGCATTGCGCCTGCGCCAGGTCGATATGTTGCCCCTTGCCGGTTTCCTGTTTCGCGAGCAGGCCGATCAGGATCGCACTGGCGGCGGTCATGCCGCCGATCGGGTCGCCCATGACGGCATGGCTCATCGCGGGGGGATCTTCGAGGCGGCCGTTGACCGAGGGCAGGCCGGAGGCGTGTTCGAGGGTGGAGCCATAGGCCCGGCCCATGCGCCAGTCGGTCTTCATACCGAAGGCGGGCATGGTCAGGGCGACGATGCCGGGGTTCACCTTGAGAAACTCTTCGGAGGCGAGGCGGAATTTCGGCATGACATCGGCAGCATAGCTGTCGATCACCACATCCGCCGTCCTGGCCAGCTCCAGCACCAGCGCGCGCCCCTTGTCGGAGGAGATGTCCAGCGTGATGCCCCGCTTGTTGCGGTTCATGTACTGCCAGCCCATGTGGCGCTCGAAGTATTTCTCCTCGTAGTAAGGCCAGCGCGTGTCGATGCCGCGGAACCAGTCGGGGTTTTCGCAGCTTTCGACCTTGACCACATCGGCCCCCAGATCGGCCAGCTGCCGCACCGCCAGCGGCCCGGCCCAGCCCATGGAGAGATCGAGGATGCGCAGATTGCGCAGGGGCAGCCCCTCGGCCACCTTGGCTGGCGCGCGTCGGGTATGGGGGGCGAGGCTGGACCGATCGGTCGAACCGGGCAGGGGCGCGATACCGTTCCGGATCGGGGGCGTGCCGGTCAGCTGCTGCGGCAGGATCGGGCAGGTGAACTCTGCCTCACCGATGCGCAGGGTGCCAAAGCTTTGCCGTTCCTTGTGGAATTTCAGCCCGGTCAACTCGTCCAGGGCGGGAAGGATGGCCAGGGGCACCTTGTTGGCGATCCCCATCTCGAACCATTCCTGCGCGGTCTTCTGCAACAACAGCGGACGCAGGATCCTGTCCAGGTCGGGCGCTACGGCCTGCCGCTTGGGCGCGGTGTCGTATTTCGGATCGGTGCCGAGTTGCGGCTGGCCCAGCATCTCGCAGAAGGAGACCCATTGCGCGGGCGACATGATGGTCACGCCCAGCCAGCCATGGGCGGTCGGGTAGGGGCCGGCGGGATACGTGCGGCCAAAGACGTTGACGCCGACCCGGCCCCGCTTGCCCATGTCCATCTGCAGCCCGATGTCATATTCGGTGATATGGCTGATCGCCGCGTGGATCGACGAGGTAAACCGCCGCCCGCCGCTCTCGCCGTCCCAGAGGGTCGCGGCGGCGGGAAGAAAGGCCGTGAGGGCACCAATGACCGCCGCCTGACCTTCGGTGGCCAGCATGGGCGGGCCTTCGGCGGGCCCGGCCTCGTAAACAACCCCGGCGAGGGAACGGACGACCGCATCGGTCGCCTCGTAATCGCGGTAGGGGCCGGTGTTGCCGAACCAGCTGATGCCGAGGATCGTGAGGCCGGGATCGGCGGCCTGCAACTCCTCATGGCGGAGCGGGGAGGCGTCGATCTCCTTCGGTGCGCGGCCATCGATCAGCACATCGCAGGAGGGCAGCAGATCGCGTATGATCTGCGCGCCCTCGGGCGTTGCGGGATCAGCGGTGATCGAGTGCTTGTTGGAGTTCAGCCAGGCGAAGAAGGCACTTGTCGGCCCCTCCCTCGTGGCGACCTGAACCCCTTCGGCGCGGCGTGGATCGCCGCCCCGGGTTTCGCATTTGATGACCTCGGCGCCGAAGTCGGCGAAGAGCTTGCCGCAATACGCCACCGTATCGCCGCCGCCGATTTCAAGGATGCGGTAACGGGAGAGGGGGCCGGTCGCCTCGGTCATCTTGTGCCTCTTCGTCAGTCTTCGTCAGGGAAGAATATCTGATCTTCGCGATCCGCGATATCCTGGGCCGAATAGGCATAGTCAGGTTCCCAACCGCCGGAGCGCATGACCTTCAATTCCGCAATGCCGGGGCGACCGACGTGCATGACCTTGCCGGACTTATCCATCCCGCAGAGGTCGGAGCACATATAGACCATGGACTGTGCGATCGTGTCGGGCTGGCCCGCCACGGGGAAACCGTCGTCGCTTTCCATCAGCTCGCGGTAGCGTGGCAGGTCCTCGGTCATCCGGGTCAGGGCAGAGGGGCTCATACACATGACCTTGATGCCGTATTTGCGCCCCTCGATAGCCAGTACGCGGGTCAGCCCGTAAATGCCGCCCTTGGCCGCGCCATAGTTCGACTGGCCGAAGTTGCCCAGAAGGCCGGATGTGGAGGAGGTGTTGACGATGGTGCCGCCGCCGTTGTCGCGCATCCATTGGTAAACCGGTTTGGTGCAGCAATAGGTGCCCTTGAGGTGGACCTTCATCACCAGGTCCCAGTTGGCCTCCGACCCTTTGTGGAACGTTTCGTCCCGCAGGATGCCGGCGTTGTTCACCAGGATGTCGACCTTGCCCCATTCCTTGATGGCCTGGTCAAAGATCGCCTGTCCGCCCTCCATGGTGGAGACGTCGTTGCCGTTCGCCACGGCCTCTCCGCCCGCCGCGATGATGTCGTCGACGACCTGTTGCGCCGGGCCGATCGACCCGCCCGATCCGTCGCGTGCGCCGCCCAGGTCATTGACCAGGACCTTGGCCCCCTCGGCCCCGAAGGCGCGCGCATATGCGGCGCCCAGGCCGTTGCCCGCGCCGGTGATGATGGCAACCTTGCCCTCCAGCAAACCCATGAGGTTCCTCCCTATTTCAGTTCCGTCAATCCGTTTTTCACACAGGTCACGCCGCGCTCGGCGATCCGGGCCTCGAACTGCACGATATTGCCTTCGCGCCAGAGGTCCACGGTCACCGTCTCGCCCGGGTAGACCGGGGAGGAGAAACGGCAGGCGTGGCGTTTGATGGCGCTCGGATCCCAGTCGGCAAAGGTCGACAGGACCGCGCGGCAGGTCAGGCCGTAGGTGCACATGCCATGCAGGATCGGCGCCTTGAACCCGGCCTTCGCCGCGAACTCCGGGTCGGAGTGGAGCGGGTTGCGGTCGCCGGAGAGGCGGTAAAGAAGGGCCTGCCCGGGGCGCGTCACGATGTCGACGCTGAGGTCAGGGGCACGATCCGGCACGCCGGGCGTTTCGGGCTGTCCGCTGGCGGGGCCGCCAAAGTTGCCGTCACCCCGGGCAAAGGTGGTGCCCTGAAGGGTGTAGAGCAGATCGCCCGCCTCGTCCCGCACCTCTGTCTCGCGCACAAGGATTGCGCCCTTGTCGCCCTTGTCCCAGGCGCCGAGCCAGCGGCTGTCGGCGGTCACCGTGGCGCTGACGGGCAGGGGTTTGTGAAAGGTGATATCGCGTTGCGCGTCCACCACCATCACCCGGTTGAGGTCCAGCGCGGGCGGGCGGGCGTTCCATGTGGCGACGGAGGCAAAGGTCGGCACGACCTTCAGCGCAGGCTCGCGCGGGGTGATCCAGCCCTCGTTGACGAAGGCCAGTTCGTTGTCGTCCATCGGGTCGTCGCCCATGCCGATGCCCAGGGCATAGAGCATCACCTCGCGGTCGCCCCAGCTGGCCGTGACGGGATCGGCGCGGAGGTCTGTCAGGTTCTCGGGGATGGTCATGTCAGTATCCGTGTAGTTGGGCGAAGCGTGCGTTGTGCCAGGCGGTGGTGCCGAAAAGCGCCTCCAGCGCGCGAGCGCGTTTGAGATAGAGACCCGCATCATGCAGATCGGTCATACCGATTCCACCATGCAGTTGCACCATCTGGCGGGTCATCAGATTGGCGAAGTCGTTGGCCATGCTCTTGGCCAGGATCGCAGCTTCGGCGGCGTCGTCGGCCCCGGCATCCACGGCGCGGGCGGCATGTTCGACCGTCGAGCGGACCAATTCCATATTGCAGAAGAGGTCGGCCATACGGTGCTGGATGGCCTGAAACTGCGCCAGGACCGTGTCGAACTGCTTGCGCTGTTTGAGGTAATCGAGCGTGGTGTCGAAGGCCTGGTTGCAGAGGCCCAGCATCTCGGCGGCGAGGCCGATGCGTGCCATGTCCAAGGCCTGTTCCATCGGGGCATATGCGCCGCCGACCTCTCCGATCACCGCGTCCGCCAGGACTTCGACCGCGTCAAGCGTGATCCGGGCGTAGTCGCGTTTGTCGAGTGTGATCAGCTGCTTGCGGTCAGTCTGGTCGGCGGGGACGAGGAAGAGGGTCAGCCCGTCCGCGTCGCCCGGGGTGCCGGAGGTTCGGGCGAGGACGAGAAGCTGATCCGCGCCCATCCCCTCCACCACATGGGTCTTGGTTCCGGTCAGGGTGTATCCTCCGGCGGAGGGTGTTGCGGTCATGGCGGTGTCGCGGATGTCGTGATGGGCGCCTTCGTCCAGGGCCAGGGTCATCACGCAGCTGCCATCGGCGATCTTGGGCAGCCAGGTGGACTGTTGATCCTGCGTACCCAAGCTACGCAGGGCGGTGGCGGAGGCGAGGGCGGAGGCCCAGAGCGGTGAGGCGACCAGCTGCCGGCCCATCTCCTCCAGCACCAAGCACATCTCGGTCAGGCCCATGCCGACGCCGCCCTGCTCCTCGGCGATCATGATGCCGGTCCAGCCCATCTGCGCCATGTCCGCATATTGTGCGGGGGTGCCGGTCTCGCCCGCATCACGCAGCTTGCGAAAGGCGCTGACGGGGGCGTATTCCGCGACCCAGCCCCGGGCCGCGTCCTTCAGCATTGTCTGTTCTTCGCTCAAGACTGCCATCGGGGCCTCACTGGTGGTCGAGCATCCCGAGGATGCGTTTCGCGATGATGTTGTTCTGGATCTCGTAGGTGCCGCCGTAGATCGAATGCGCCTTGTTCTGGAGCGTCACGCGCAGCGTCTCCTGCTCCGTCTCGCCATAGGCGTCGCCTTCCCAGCCCAGGCCGTCCATCCCCATGATCTCCAACAGCAATTCGCCGCGGGTCTGAAGCATGATGGAGCCCGCGTTCTTCAGCACGGAGGTGGCGGCGGAGGGGCCGGCCTTGCTTTCCTCCGCGACGCGTTCGACGGTCAGGCGATGCGCGCGTTCCCACATGCGGTGGCGGGTGATGCGGGACCGCAGGTCGTAGTCCGCGATACGGCCCTCGGCGTCGGTGCCGACGTAGTCCTTGGCCACGACATCCACCGGGCGTAGCTCCCCATGGGTCTGTTTGCGCGCGCCGATGCCGGAGCGTTCGAACTGCATCAAGCGCTTGGCGATGGTCCAGCCTTCGGTCAGCCCGCCGACGAGGTTTTCCTTGGGCACCTTCACATCGGTGAAGAAGACCTCGCCAAAGGTGGAATTGCCGGACATGAGCAGCAGAGGCCGCACCTCGATTCCGGGCGAGGACATGTCGATCAGCAGGAAGGAGATACCCTCGTGTTTCTTCGTCGTGTCGGTACGGACCAGGCAGAAACACCAATGCGCGTGGACGGATCCGGAGGTCCAGATCTTCTGCCCGTTCACCAGGTAATGGTCGCCCTTGTCTTCCGCCCGGGTCTTGAGGCCCGCAAGGTCCGATCCCGCGCCCGGTTCGGAATAGCCCTGACACCAGCGGATATCGCCGCGCACGACGGGGGGCAGGTGTTTCTGCTTTTGCTCTTCGGTGCCGAATTCCAGCAGGGTCGGGCCGAACATGTTCTGCGACATGCCGCCAATGGGGGAGAAGGCGCCGATGGCCTCCATCTCCTCCTTCAGGATCTTCGCCTCCTCCTGGGTCAGCCCGCCACCGCCGTAGTCCGTGGGCCAGGTCGGCACGGCCCAGCCCTTGTCGGCCATAGCGGTCTTCCAAGCGGCCCAATCCTCGCCCTCGGGGTAGAGCGGCTGATGGATCACCCACTCCTCCTGCCGTCCGGCGAGGGAGGGCGGGAAGTTCTGTGCCAGCCAGTCACGGGCCACGGCGCGAAACCCGGTGGCGGCCGGGGCAGTGCGGATATTCATCTGGTCCTCCCTGTTGCGGCCTATCCGATCTCACGGTTCAGGCAGGATGCAACCGGGATATCTTGCGTGACGGAAACGTTTCCAGCAAGGGGTGGCGGTGGATAAATGTCGGATTGGTGTGGGGGTGTTTGAGCTAAGGTTGGTGAATGAAAATGCAATAATTTCAGACTTTTGCTGTCTAAACGTCAAGTAAAAGGTGAGCGGATATTATCCGGTCTGGGAGGATATCGACACCCCCGGGATTACCCTATTCCCGCCTCCTGAGACCGGTTTACTAACCGCGCGGTCGAATCGCTCATCACCGTGTGGCGACAGCCGCGCGAATCCAGATCAGGGCCAGGGCGAAAGCGATGACCGCGTTCCAGCTGGCCATGGATAGGCCCATCATCGACCAGGCGACCTCGTCACAGCGGATAAGCGGGGCGTTGATCACCTTGTCAAAGAAGTCATCCGCCGACATGCCCGCAGGGCTGGTCGAGGTGCAGGTCGAGGGGCCGTCCCACCACCCTTTCTCAACGCCGGCATGGTAGATGCCGAACCCGCCCGTGGTCGCCGCGGCCAGCGCGCCGAGCCAGGCCAGGGCACGGTTGCCCAGGGTGAGGGCTGCGGCGCCGACAAGGACGGCGATCACATGTGGCCAGCGCTGCCAGATGCAGAGTTTGCAGGGCGCGAGGCCCATCACATACTGAAAGAAGAACGCGCCAAGCAGCAGGGCGAGGGAGCCGCCGGCAGCCAGCAGAACAAGGGTACGGAAGCGTGTCATAGGAACCGTATCAGGACGAAGCCGCCGATGAGGGCAACAAAAAACAATGTGAACATCAGGCCCAGGCGCTTCTCGATGAAGGTGCGGATCGGCGGGCCGAAGTACCACAGCAGCGCCGCCACGACGTAGAACCGCAGCCCGCGCGCGAGGATCGAGGTGACGATGAAGGTCAGGAAGGGCATGGAGGTCCAGCCCGCCATGATCGTGATGACCTTGTAGGGGAAGGGCGTCACGCCCGCGCCCAGCACCGCCCAGAAGCCCGCGTCGACGAAGGTCTGGTTGAACTCCTCCATGGCGTGCGCCTTGCCCATGGCGGTCAGGATCGGCTGCCCGATCGACTCGTAGGCGAAGGCGCCGATGGCATAACCCAGCATCCCGCCCAGCACCGAAGAGACGGTCGCGACAGTGGCGATCAGCCAGGCGCGGCGGGGATTGGCGAGGATCATGGGGAGCATGATCACGTCCGGCGGGATCGGAAAGACCGACGATTCCGCGAAGGCGATCAGCGCCAGCAGCCACAGGGCATGCGGATGATCGGCCAGGCGGAGCGTCCAGTCATAGAGTTTTCGCATGATTTCCCGATCCTTGCCCTGTGACGGCAAGAAACACGATGCGCCGCGGGGGTCAAGATTTCCGACGGTCTGCGAGGGCCGGGGCAGATCGTGGTGACGGATTTCCGGCAAAGTTGCATCTGGACCTGCGCGATCTGGCGCAGTAGGAGGTGCCACAGGGCCCAAGTGGCGGAATGGTAGACGCAGGGGATTCAAAATCCCCCGCCTTCGGGCGTGCCGGTTCGAGTCCGGCCTTGGGTACCAGCCCTATCTCATCCGATGATCCGATTCTATGAACCGGTATGCTCCCCGGCCCGCGGGGACTGGTGCGCGATTTGGTGTGCCTCAGGTTTACGATTCGGATATTTCTGGGGCGTTTCGGTCGCGATCCGCGAACCAATCTTCGCGCCTCCCCCCGTATTGGTGCCCGGACTTGGACAAGAATGGGGCGAACGGGCAAGGATTGTGAACAAATTTGGGCGCACTTCGGCGGGCGGATGTTGTTTCCGAACGCGAAACCGAAATGTGGCAAATGACCTGAACGGGATGGGGGCAAAACGTAAAGAATTCGTTAAAATACAAGTGCCGCAACGCGGCGCCACCTGCATGGAACGGGAAACAATCCGGCGGTTTTGCCCTTCACGTCGGGGAAAGGCCGGGTGAAATGCGGCGGCGGGGTGGGACCGGAACACCAATTTACCGCGGTTTTTTCCTTTGTTCGACGTGTTCACACGATTAAAACCGAGCGTGCCCGACTGGGGGGCGCAAGACATATGGCCAGGGGCGGCCACCGAAATGTCATGCATCCGGAAGGATGTGTAGCTCGCGTACGTCGGGGCTCGGCCTGTTAAAGGGCCGGGGCGGCCGCCAATAGCCGTGGGAGCCGGATTGCGGTTCTCCGGAGTGGCTGGCCTTACACAGACCTTCGGAACATGGCGCAGGATTTGGATGACGGTGTCGCGGCGCGCGCACCGGCCGCAACACCGGACGGACCCCGATGGTCCCGAAGGATCAAGAGGGTAGATACATGACTGGTTTTTACTTCTGGGATTGGCTCAAGCACGATCAAACCGGCGGTTCCACCCCGGCGCAAGATGCGCGTGATGGATACGTGAAAGGCACAGACGGGAACGATGTCATCGGCCCTGGCTATACAGATGCCGACGGTGACAAGATCGACGCGAACGACGCGCTGCTTCCCGGGGAAACCGGCGACGACGACATCGTCATTGCGGGCCGTGGGGATGACACGGTCAACGCCGCCAATGGCGATGACGAGATCTACGGCAATTCCGGCGACGACTACATCAAAGGCGGCAAGGGCGACGACCTGATCTATGGCGACCACGGTTACGACGGCGGCACCGGCGGCGGTTCGGGCGAGCGTGAGAGTTTTGAATGGGACAAGGCGCCCGATCCGAACGGCCACGGTGCGATCGACAATCAGGACGACCTGTCCGGCGGCTTCACCCAGAACACCGGCTCCGTCGATGTGACCTTCTCGGTCAAGGCGACGAACGAGAAGCCGGAAACCAATTTCGAGACGGACCAGCAGAAGGTCCATTCGATCACCACCGACGGCACCGGGGCGGACAAGTATTCCTCCATGGCGTCGCGCACCAATTCCGATGACGAAAGCGCGACCTACCAGTGGAGCTTCTCCTCCGCCGTGGGCAATGTGTCGTTCCGCATCAATGACATCGACGCCGACAGCAAGGTGACGATCAAGGCCTATGATGCCAATGGCAACCTGGTCGATATCGACGTGCGCGCCGAACATGGCACGCATCTGACCCTGACCGACGCGGACAGCGCCGGCGGTAAGGAGATCATCAGCCACCACAAGGACGACACCGGCCCGGATACCGATCCCGACCACTCCGTCCTGGTGAACATCGCCGGGCCGATCACCCGGTTCGAGATCAAGCACGAACAGGATGGTCACGACACCTCCGAAGTGAATATCACCGACATCTACTTCGACGCGCTCGAAGGGACCGATGGCGGCTTTGGCGGCTCCGGCTCCGGGGATGACACGATCCTGGCCGGATCCGGTGACGATACCGTCTTCGGCAATGGCGGAGACGATAGCATCGAAGGCGGCAAGGGCGATGATCTGATCTATGGCGACAATGCCGAGGATACGGATGGCACCGGCGGCGGTGTCGGCCCGCGTGAAAGCTTCAACTGGCAGGGTATGAGCGACAGCCAGGCCGACACGACCGTCACCCAGGACACCGGCACGGTCAATGTGACCTACAGCCGGATCAAGGACACGGGCAATCACGAGTCGACCGTTGACGACAAGACCGAACTGAACACCTCTGGCATCGACGGTGGCGGTGAAACGGTCGACGGCAACAGCGGCTTGCGGTCCGAGACCAAGGGCAACGGGAACGAGGGCGATTTCCAGTGGGAATTCTCCGAAGCCGTCACCAATGTCGAATTCAATATCAACGACCTGGACACCGATGCGGTTGTCCGCGTGACAGCCTATGGCCCCGACGGCACTGCCACCACGGTGGATCTGAGCGCGGGCTACGGCATTGATCTGGTCGGCGGCGGCGTGGCCCGCTCCAACAAGGATGTGGACCGCGACGAAGAAGCGGATGCCAACAACCTCCAGGTCTCGATCGACGGCCCGGTGTCGAAGATCGTGGTGGAACACAGCCAGGACGGCGGAACCAACTCCGGCATCTGGATCACCGACCTCTACTTCAATGCGCCCGCCGACGGTGGCCATGACGGGATGAACGGTGAAGGCGGCAACGACACCATCGCCGGTGGCGAGGGTTCGGACAGCATCTTTGGCGAAGGCGGCGACGATGTCTTCAAGGTGGGCAGCGCGGCGGAAGGCGCGGGTGACGTGATCACCGGCGGCAACGGTCCGGACGACACCTCCGACAACGACGTGCTCGACCTGCGCGGTGCGGGCAAGGTCACCATCAACCAGGTGGCCGACGACACCGATGCCGGTGCCACCAAGGGGACCGTGACCTTCGGGGACGGCAGCTCGCTCGAGTTCAGCCAGATCGAGAAGATCCTGACCGATCCCGTGAACAACGCACCCATTGCGGAGGATGATGCCGTCAGCGTGGATGAGGATAATTCCATCTCCATCAACGTGTTGGCCAATGACATTGACCCGGACCGTGACTCGCTGACGATCAGCAATGTCTCCGATCCGGCCAACGGAACTGCGACCATCGTGGGCGGGCAGATCCTCTACACGCCGGATCCCGATTTCAACGGGACCGACACGATCACCTATACCGTGACCGATCCGGACGGCCTGACCGATACCGCGACTGTCACCGTCACCGTCAACCCGGTGAACGATGCTCCGGTGGCCGCAGACGACACCGCCACGACCGACGAGGACACGGCGATCACCATCGACGTCCTTGGCAACGACACGGATGTCGACGGCGATACGCTGACGATCACCAATGTCTCCGACCCGGCGAACGGCACGGCGGAGATCGTGGGTGGAAAGGTCGTCTACACGCCCAATGCGGACTTCAACGGCACCGACACGCTGACCTACACGGTGAGCGACGGGAATGGCGGGACCGATACGGCGACCGTGACCGTGACCGTTGGTGACGCGAACGATGCCCCGGTGGCCGCAGACGACACCGCCACCACCGACGAGGACACGGCGATCACCATCGACGTCCTTGGCAATGACACGGATGTGGACGGCGATACGCTGACGATCACCAATGTCTCCGACCCGGCGAACGGCACGGCGGAGATCGTGGGGGGCAAGGTCGTCTACACGCCGAACCAGGACTTCAACGGCACCGACACGCTGACCTATACGGTGAGCGACGGCAACGGCGGGACCGATACGGCGACCGTGACCGTCAACGTTGGCGCGGTGAACGATGCCCCGGTCGCTGTGGATGACACCGCCACCACCGACGAAGACACGGCGATCACCATCGACGTGCTGGCCAATGACACGGATGTGGATGGCGATACGCTGACCATCTCCTCGGTCGCGGATCCTGCAAATGGGACGGCGGAAATCGTCAACGGCAAGATCGTCTATACACCGAATGCCGGATACTACGGGACCGAGACCTTCGAATACACCGTGACCGACCCGGACGGGCTGACCGATACGGCGACCGTGACCGTGACGATCGAGGAGGACGACGATCCGGTCAACAAGTCTCCGGTGGCCGTGGATGATGCCGTGACCACGCCCGAGGACAGCACGATCACCCTGGATCCGCTGGCGAACGACAGCGATCCCGATGGCGATCCGCTGAGCCTGGTCGGCACCCCGACCTCGGCCGAGGGTGGCACGGTTACGGTGAACCCGGACGGGACCATCGACTATACCCCGCCCGCGGACTTCAACGGCACGGATACGATCTCCTACACGGTGACCGACCCGGACGGTGCGACCGATACGGCGACGATCACCGTCACGGTGACCCCGGTCAATGACGCGCCGGTGGCTGTGGATGACGCGGATACCACCGACGAGGATACGGCGATCACCATCGACGTGCTGGCCAATGACACGGATGTGGATGGCGATACGCTGACCATCTCCTCGGTCGCGGATCCTGCAAACGGGACGGCGGAAATCGTCAACGGCAAGATCGTCTACACGCCGAATGCCGGTTACTTCGGGACCGAGACCTTCGAATATACCGTGACCGATCCGGACGGGCTGACCGATACGGCGACCGTGACCGTAACGATCGAGGAAGAGGACGATCCGGCCAACAAGCCTCCGGTTGCCGTGGATGATGCCATCACCACGCCCGAGGACACGGTAGTGACCTTTGATCCGGTGGCCAATGACACCGATCCGGACGGCGATGCGCTGGACCTCTCCGAAGTCGATCCCACCTCCGCCCAGGGCGGCACGGTGACGGTCAACCTCGACGGGACGGTCAACTACACGCCGCCCGCCGACTTCTACGGTGAGGATACGATCAGCTACGTTGTCGAAGACAGCGAGGGCAACAAGGACACCGGGACGATCACCGTCACCGTGACCCCGGTCAATGACGCGCCGGTGGCCGTGGATGACGCGGATACCACCGACGAGGACACGGCGGTGACCATCGACGTGCTGGCCAATGACACCGATGTGGACGGTGACACGCTGACCCTGTCGGCGGTCGGCACCCCGGCGAATGGCACCGCAGAGATCGTGAACGGCAAGATCGTCTATACGCCGAATGCCGGTTTCGACGGTACCGACAGCTTTACCTATACCGTGACCGATCCCGACGGGCTGACCGATACGGCGACGGTGACCGTGACGGTGAGCGATACGATCCAGCCTGACGGTATCGTGGAAGGCACATCCGGCGACGATCTGATCGACGATGACTATGACGGCGATCCGAACGGCGATTTCGTCGACAACGAGGACAGCCTCGACGATCAGGACGACGATGACGTCATCCGCGCCTATAGCGGGGACGACACGGTCATCGCGGGATCCGGCGACGATACGGTCGACGGTGGCGACGGCAGCGACTCGATCAACGGCAACTCCGGCGATGACAGCATCACCTCCGGCGCCGATGGCACCCCTGACAAGGCCGCTGCGATCCCCGGTGTGGACGACGACGCGGATCCGGAAAACGATCGCGACATCGTCTATGGCGACACCGGAAACGACACGATCTCGACCGGCGACGATGCGGACACCGTCTATGGTGGTCAGGGCGATGACCTGCTCCGGCCCGGCATCGACGACGACGAAGTTTATGGCGGCTCCGGCGATGACCTGATCGAAGACATCCAGGGCTCGGACGAGATCTATGGCGGTGACGGCAATGACACGATCAAGGCCGGGATCGACACCTTCTCCGACTACGAGGGCGACGATCCGAACCTGCCGAACCCGCTGTACCCCGGCGCGCTGAGCGATCCGGACAAGACCGATGGCATGGACACGGTCTATGGCGGTGCAGGTCATGACGTGATCGAGACCGGCGATGATGCGGATCGCATCTTTGGCGGCTCGGGCGACGATACGATCAATGCCGGAATCGACGACGATTATGTCGAAGGTGGCGAAGGCAACGACTCGATCATCGGCGGCCATGGCTCCGACACCATCTGGGGCCAGACGGGCGACGACTACATCAACGCCGGTGACAGCTCGCTGCTCTGGGGTCAGTCCCCGGACGACGATCCGGTCAACCCCGATCCGGTGCCCGAGAACGGCCGCGATCTGGTCTATGGCGGTGACGGCAACGACACCATCCTCGGCCAGGACGATGACGACACCATCTATGGTGGCGAAGGCAACGACCTGATCGACGCGGGCATCGACGATGACCTGGTGGAGGGTGACTCGGGCGACGACACCATCATGGGTGGCCAGGGCGCTGACACCATCAACGGTGAGCAGGGCAACGACAGCATCGACGGTGGCTCCGGTGATGACGAGCTGCGCGGCGGATCGGGCAACGACATCGTCAACGGCGGTATCGGCGACGACACGATCTTCGGCGGCACCGGTACGGATGAGCTCTATGGCGACTCCGGTGACGACAGCATCGAGGGCGGTCAGGAATTCGACACGATCTACGGTGGCGAAGGCGACGACACCCTGCGGGGCAACCTGGGTGATGACGTCCTCGAAGGCGGCTCCGGCGATGACAGCATCGACGGTGGTGCCGGGAACGACACGATCACCGGTGGCGCGGGTGCGGACACGATGTTCGGGGCCAACGACCGTGACGTCTTCCTCGGCTCGACCGTGGGTGACGACATCGACGGTGGCTCTGGCGGGGACGATTACGACATCCTCGACCTGCGCGGCTCCGCGCCGACGGGTGGCCGGATCAACGTGATCTACGACAGCAACCCCGAAAACGGGACGGTCGAGTTCTACGACGCGGACGACAAGCTGCTCGGCACCTCGCAGTTTGAGGAAATCGAGAAGGTCATCCCCTGCTTCACGCCGGGGACCCTGATCGCGACGCCGCGTGGCGAGGTTCCTGTCGAGACGCTGAAGGAAGGCGACCGGATCATCACCCGTGACAACGGCATCCAGGAAATTCGCTGGATGGGGTCCAAGGGTCTGACCGGCCGCGAGCTGCTGCAGAAAGAGCACCTCAAGCCGGTGCTGATCCAGAAAGGCTCGCTCGGCTACGGGCTGCCGGAACGGGATATGCTGGTCTCGCCGAACCACCGCGTGCTGGTGAACAACGACAAGACCGCGCTCTACTTCGAAGAGCGTGAGGTCCTGGTCGCCGCCAAGCACCTGACCGGTCTGGCGGGTGTGAGCCGGGTGGATACGATGAAGACCACGTATATCCACTTCATGTTCGACCAGCACGAAGTCATCCTGTCGGATGGATCCTGGACCGAAAGCTTCCAGCCGGGTCACCAGACCCTGGACGGGTTGGGCAATGCTCAGCGTCAGGAGATCCTGGAGCTCTTCCCGGAGCTGGCCACGGATCAGGGCCGCGAGGATTACCACGCGGCACGCCGGACCCTGAAGCGCCATGAAGCCAAGCTTCTGACCAAGTGATGCAGCGCACGCCGGGCCTTCGGGTCCGGCGTACACCCCGACCAGGCGGGGGCGCTGGTCGGCACCTCAGGGTGCGGGCCGTGTCTGCCATGGCATGGGCCGCACCCTGGTCAGGGTGTGCGTGTGGGGTTTACAGGGTGTTGAATGCCGGGCAATTTTGGCCCGTGGAGTGGGGGTATTGATATGGATTTCGTATTTGGCCTGTTTCGGTGGAGCCTGATTGTCACCGTGACACTGATGTGCATGGCCCTGTCGGGCATCGGCATCGCGGGTTTCTGAGGCGCTTGGCGTAGCCGGGTAACGGCGCTAGACTCCGGTGAGCGGAGGTGACCCATGGCTGGTGGCTGGGCGCGCGACGGCGCGGTAAGCGAACAGATCGAAGCATCCATAGAGGATGAGCTGACCCGGATGCGATCCCGGTCGGGGCCGCAGGGCGAGAGCCTGACCCATTGCGCGGAATGCGAGGAAGAGATCCCCGAAAAGCGGCGGCTGGCGATACCGGGAATAAAGCTCTGCATCGACTGTCAGCAGGAGCGGGACGGGCGCCAGATGGCGCGGGGCGGGATCAACCGGCGCGGGTCCAAGGACAGCCAGTTGAAGTGAGCGCCCGGGCGGGCGCTGCCTCCGGCGGGAGTATTTTTGGCAAGATGAAGTCAGGGGCGCGGGCCTTGGCGGTTGCGCCAGGCAGCCCATTCTTCGGGCGTGTCCAGGTCGGTCAGGGCGTGTCGGGCGGGCAGGGCGACATGGCGGACCGGGTTGGATTTGAGCAGGGCCCTGGCGCCGGTGTCGCCGGAGAGCTGCTTGAGGGCGCCGAAGAGGTCTTTCGGAAAAATGACGGGATGACCCGGCGTGCCGTCTGCGGCGGTGGCGCGGTGGATCGTGTCCGGGTCGGATTGCCAGGTCTGGGCGAGGGTGGCGAGGTCCTCTGCGGTCAGCTCCGGCATGTCGGCGGGCAGGATCATCACGCCGGTGGCCCGATCGGGCAGGGCGGCGGTGCCCCGGCGTAGGGAGGCGGCCATACCCTCGGCCGCGTCGGGCACGGGGATGACGGTCAGATCCATATCCTGCAGGGCCTCGGCGCGGGGGTGATCCAGCGAGGGCAGGGTGACGAGAGTGGGTGCCAGGGCGGAGGCGCGCCGGGCCATGGTGGCGATCAGGGGGCTGCCGCCGACCTCCTCCAACAGCTTGTCGGCACCGCGCATGCGCGAGGAGGCGCCGGCGGCGAGGAGGAGGATCATCAGGCTCATGGCGGCAGATTAGCCGCGCATACGCCCCCCGTCAGCATCGAAGAGCGGCGTGTCGATCCGTTTCGCCTTACGGCGCACGCCCAGCACCTCGATCTCCGCCTCCAGTCCGGGGGCGATCAGCGGCGTGGGCACAAATGCATGGGCCATAGATTTGCCGAGGTGGTGGGAATAGCCGCCGGAGGTGCAGAAACCGACGACCTCGCCGTTTATCCAGAGCGGTTCGTAGCCTTTCACATCGGCATCCTCCGCCGCGATCTCGAACATGCAGAGCTGGCGGACGGGGCCATCTTCGCGGGCCTTTTCAGCGGCGGCGCGGCCGATGAAATCGACGGGTTTTTTCCAGGCGATGAAGCGGTCCAGGCCGGTTTCGGCCGGGGTGTAATCAGGTGAATATTCCCGCAGCCAGGAGCCGAAGTGCCGGTCAAGCCGCAGGGACATCATCGCGCGCATGCCGAAGGGTTTCATCCCGTGCGGTTGGCCTGCGGCCCAGAGCTGGTCCCAGAGGGTGCGCTGTTCCAGCGGATCGCAATAGATCTCGTATCCCAGGTCGCCGGTGTAGCTGACGCGCTGGACGATGACGGTGAGCAGGCCAAGGGTCAGGGTGCGGACGTCGAGGAACCGCATGTCCGAGATATCTTCGCGCGTGACGGTCTGGAGAACCTCTCTCGCCTTCGGGCCGGCAATCTGAAAACCACTTGTTCTGTCAGATATATTAATGACTTGCACCTCTCTCATGATGTTCTGGTCGAACCATCTTGAGTGATAGGCCTGTGCGCCGTAGGAGGCGGTGAGGCGGAAGTCCTGCTCGCCAAGGCAGGAGACCGTGAAGTCGCCGATGATGCGGCCCGAGGGGGAGAGCATCGGGGTCAGGGTGATCCGTCCCGGCGCGGGAATGCGGCCTGCCATGATGCGGTCCAGCCAGTCGCGGGCGTTCGGGCCGGTGACGCTGTATTTGCCGAAGTTGTGGATCTCGTTGATGCCAACGCCCTCGCGCACGGCGCGGCATTCGCGACCCGTGGCCTCATGCGCGTTGGAGCGGCGGAAGGAGGGCGTTTCGTAGCGCGGTTCGTCCCCTTCGGCGAAGTAGTTGGGGACTTCCAGACCGTAGTAGTGCCCCCAGACCGCGCCCATGCCGTCGAAGACGTCGTACATCGGGGTGCGCAGCAGAGGCCGGGCGGCGGGCTTTTCCTCGTTCGGATAGGGGACGGAGAAACGGGTGGAGTAGTTCTCCATCACCTTGGGCAGGGTATAGCCCTTCTGAATCCAGGGCCCGTAGCGCGCGATGTCGAAGGAAGAGGTATCGCGTTCGCATTCGCCCGTTGTCATCCACTGCGCCAGCATCAGGCCGACGCCGCCACCCTGGCTGAAGCCCGCCATGACGCCGCAGGCGGACCAGTAGTTGCGCAGTCCCGGCACCGGGCCGACCAGCGGGTTGCCGTCGGGGGCGAAGGTGAAGGGGCCGTGGATCACGCGTTTGACGCCCGCGGTGGCGAGGACGGGAAAGCGGTGCCAGCTCATCTCGATACTGTCGGAGATCTTGTCGAGGTCGTCGGGCAGCAGTTCCGCCGCAAAATCCCAGGGCGAGCCGTCGACGGCCCAGGCGCGGGGCTTTTTCTCATAATATCCGATGCATAGCCCGCGCCCCTCCTGCCTCAGGTAGGATTCGCCTGCGGGGTCGACGACGTGGGGGTGTTCGGTGTCGCGCTCGTAGACCTCCGGTATGTCGTCGGTGACGAGGTAGTGGTGTTCCATCGGGTGAAGCGGCACATAATGGCCCGCCATCGCCGCGACCTCCCGCGCCCAGAGGCCGCCGGCGTTGACCACGTGTTCGGCGTGGATGGTGCCCTGTTCGGTGACAACGTCCCATGTGCCGTCCGCACGCGGGTTGGTTTCCAGCACACGGCAATGGGTGACGATCTCCGCCCCGGCCATGCGGGCGGCGCGGGCATAGGCATGGGTGGTGCCCGAAGGGTCGAGGTGGCCGTCGAGCGGATCGTAGAGGGCGCCGACCACGCCGTCGATATTGGTGATCGGCGCGATCTTCTTGATCTCGTCCGGGGTCATGATGTGGGTGTCGAGGCCCATGTGCCGGTGCTTCGCGCGTTCGGCCAGCAGGTGGTCGAAGCGGTCCTGCGTGGTGGCGAGGGTGAAACCGCCCGAATGGTGCAGCCCGCAGGAGAGGCCGGTGATCTCCTCCAACTCCTTGTAGAGCTTGATCGTATAGCCCTGCAGGGCCGCCATGTTGGTGTCGCCGTTGATCGTGTGGAACCCGCCCGCCGCATGCCAGGTGGAGCCTGCGGTCAGCTCCGACCGTTCCAGCAGCATGACGTCCGACCAGCCCAGCTTGGTCAGGTGATAGAGGACGGAGCAGCCGACAACGCCGCCTCCGATGACGACAACACGGGTGGTGGTTTTCATCTGGTCCTCCGGGCTTTCCCCTGATCCTCGGGGCGCGGGGACGGCTTGGCTTGCGCGTTTGCGACAGATCGTGTCGCTTCTGTTCCTGCTGCGGGCTGTGGCGTCCGGCGGGAATTCCGGGCATGGTCCGGTAAGGATCAGAGGATCGGAGGGCGGATGCTTCCCACCATTTTGCGCAGATTGCACGAGTTTTCGCGGCGCCTGGTCGTCCGCGTCCTGCTGATCGCGTTTTGCGCCGTGCTGGCCATCGTGCTGGCCAAGGTGTTCGGAGGGGCCATTCCTCTCGGGCTGAGTGACCGGATCGGGGCGGATGCGGTGGATCGCATCCTGTCGATCATCGCCAATTCCATGCTGGCGGTCACAACCTTTTCGCTGACGATCATGGCGGCCTCGCACCGGATCGCGCAGACACAGTGGACCCCGCGCGCGCATCAGGTGTTGCTGCAGGACACGACGACCCATACCGTGCTGGCCACCTTTGTCGGGGCCTATCTCTATGCCATCGCTGTCATCGTCCTGCGCGAGACGGCCGTGTTTCAGGGCGAGGAGCTGGTCGTGCTGTTCTTCGTGACGCTGGCGGTGGTGGCGCTGGTGATCATCGCGATGATCCGCTGGATTTCCTACATGGAGGTTCTGGGCAGCCTGATCGAGACCGCAGGGAGGATCGAGAAACAGGCGGACATGGCCTATCGGATGCGCTGTGAACATCCCGCGCTTGGCGGGGTGCCCCTTACCGGCGCCCCGCCGGAGGATACGGTGGCGGTGCTGGCGGAGCAGACCGGTTATATTCAACAGGTCTATCAGGATCGCCTGCAGGAGGATGCGGAGGAGGCCGGGGTGCATGTCTACCTCGACCGGAGCGTGGGCGCCTTCGTGCATCGGGGCGAGGTCTTGGCGCGGGTCGGAGGAACGGATGCGGACTGTGCGGATATGGTCCGGCGACATATCTCGATCGGCACCCTGCGGAACTACACCCAGGATCCGGAGTTCGGTCTTCAGAACCTGACGGAAATCGGCCAGCGCGCCCTGTCGCCCGGGATCAACGATCCGGGGACGGCGGTGGACATGATTCGCCGTGTCACGCGAATTCTGCTCGGCGCCTCTGTGGTGCGCGAGGCCGATGAGAATATCCTTTATGACCGGGTCCATGTACCGCCGCTGCCGCGCGATGTTCTGGTGATCGCGAGTATCGGGGCGATCCTGCGCGATGGACTTTCTCATCCAGAGGTGGTGGCGGCGGCGCGTGGGTCCCTTGCCGCGCTGGCGCGTCAGGGCGATCCGGCGATTGCCGGGGCGGCGCGCAACCTCACCGCTGAACTGGATGAGCGTGAAGAAGAGGTCGCATTCATCGGCGGGCGGGCGCAGGCTTGAGGGGCGGCGGGGTCCCTTTGGCCCTCATGGCGTGTGAGGGGTCGCCAGCCTTATGACACCGATCCTGCATTCGCATATCCCCCACGACATGTCCGAGGTGCGCCTGCCCGGTGTCGCGCCGCTCGATCCCGACGACTGGCTGATCCGGGACGAGGTCTTTGCCGCGCAGATGGCATTGCGGGACGAACTGATCGCGACCCGGCGGGACGCGGTCGTCGCGCTGACTGCGGCGGGCGAAGCGGCGGCGGCGGAGCTGCTGTCGCTGGTTCTGTCGCATCTGGCGCGGGATGACGGCTATCGGATCCGGGCGGAGTCGGTGCTGCGGCCCGATGGCGTGGAGGTGCCACTTGATTGGCGCGATCCCATGGGAACGGTCGGGCGGCTGGTGCAGCAGGACATGTGCCTGATGGAGAAAGCGTCCGGCGCGGCGGAGCATGTGATGACCGGCGCGGTTCTGTGTTTTCCGGCGGGCTGGACGCTGTCGGAGAAGATGGGCAGGCCCTTGATCCGCATCCACAAGCCCGTGGCGAGTTACGACGATGACCTGGCCCGACGGGTGCAGCGCCTGTTTGATGGCGTGCGCGACGGACGGCCGCTCTGGCGGTTCAATGCGCTTGGCTATGTCGATCCGGCCCTGTTCCAGCCCCGGCGCGAAGGGGTGGAAAAGTACGGAACGCCGGAGGAGCAGCGCTATCTCCGCTCCGAACGCCAGTCGATCCTCCGCCTACCGGATAGCGGGGCGGTTGTCTTTGGAATTCACACCTATGTTGTGCGCAAACCCGATCAGGACCCGGCTCAGAAGAAGCTGAGGTGACCGTAGGTCGATCCGATCACGCCGGAGAGGGTGGCGGTCAGCGCGAAGGCATGGGTGCGGACGCGCAGATCGGCGCCTTTGACGATGGTATAGGCTGCCAGGGGTACGCCCACCATGGGGTTCAGCGCCCCGACAGACGCGGTCGCGGCCCAGGTGCTGACGCTCGCCAGGCGGGTCTCTTTGCCCGTCTCGGCACTGTCATCGTCGGCAAAGATGTCGCGGAAGGCGTCGCAGGTTTCCTCTGCCATCATCTTGGGCGCGGGCTTGGGCGTGGGTTCGGCAAAGGTGATCGGGGTGCCGCAGGTTTCGCCCGGGCGGACGCGGCGCGGGCTGACCCGCTGACAGCCACCACGGCGGCGCAGCGGGGTAAAGGCGGCGAGGAACCGGGGCAGGGCGATGGTGATCCCCGCCTCGGCCCAATGCACGGTATCGCCGCCGATGCGTTCGGCGAGGATGGAGATGACCTCCGCCAGGATCGCGGTTTCAGCTTCTGGATGTAGAGACTCACTTTCGCGAAGGCGGGTGACCTCGATTTCTAGATCATGACAGGCGTCGGCGCTGCCGGACATGGCGAGGGTGAGGGAGATCGGGCCGGCGGTGACGGTGACCTTGGCTCCGGACTGCACGACCTTGTAGGGAGAGGGCAGATTGGCTGCCTCCAGAGCTTCCTGTGCTGCGCCCTGCAAGGCATTGAATTCACATTCAAATAAAGTTTCTGATGCGAGTGTCGCGCGATGTTCCGACGGCGTGTGATAGACGAATTCGTCGGTGTAGACGGCGGCGTTGCGGATCGCTTCTTGCGTGGTTCCCAAGGTCATTTTCTTCCCTCTTTTTTTGTCCTTGGCCTCCATACTGCTGCGCGATTGGGGAGAATCTTTGCCCGTATGACGTGTGTTTGAGGCAGGATTGCCAACATTGGTGCTCGGCGGCCCAGATTATGTCTCAATGGTTGCTGAATATGACGAGGGACCGGGATTCTGCATAGAAGTCGATGGAAACCGGCCCCTTGGACGGGGAAAATGCCGACAGTTTTGTGCAATCAGGGCCTTGGCGGATGGATCGAATTCGAACATCACGACAAAGAAAAACGGGCGCTCAAGAGCGCCCGTTTCCATGGTAACTGACTGAATTAGCAGGAGTAGTAGAGCGCGAATTCGACCGGGTGCGGGGTCATTTCGTAGCTCTCGATCTCTTCCATCTTCAGGTCGATGTAGCCACCGATCTGATCCTTGGTGAAGACATCACCAGCCAGCAGGAAGTCCATATCCGCTTCCAGTTCCGCCATGGCTTCGCGCAGCGAGCCGCAGACGGTCGGGATATCGGCCAGCTCTTCGGGCGGCAGATCGTAGAGGTTCTTGTCCATGGCTTCGCCCGGGTCGATCTTGTTCTTGATCCCGTCGAGACCGGCCATCAGCAGGGCCGAGAAGCAGAGGTACGGGTTCGCCGAAGGATCGGGGAAGCGGGCTTCGACACGCTTTGCCTTGGGGGATTCGGTCCACGGAATACGGACACATCCCGAGCGGTTGCGCGCGGAATAGGCGCGCAGAACGGGGGCCTCGAAGCCGGGAACCAGACGCTTGTAGGAGTTGGTCGCGGGGTTGGTGAAGGCGTTCAGGGCCTTGGCGTGCTTCAGGATGCCGCCGATGTAGTAGAGCGCCTCCTGGCTGAGGTCGGCGTATTTGTCGCCAGCAAACAGCGGCTTGCCGTCTTTCCAGATGGACATGTTCACATGCATGCCCGACCCGTTGTCGCCCTTGAGCGGCTTCGGCATGAAGGTCGCGGAGCGGCCATAGGCATGGGCGACGTTGTGGATTACGTACTTGTACTTCTGCAGTTCATCCGCCTGTTTGGTCAGGCTGTCGAAGATCAGGCCCAGCTCGTGCTGCGAGGTCGCAACTTCGTGGTGGTGCTTGTCGACCTTCATGCCCAGACGCTTCATGGTCGAAAGCATCTCGGAGCGGATGTCCTGGCCGTCGTCCATCGGGTTCACCGGGAAATAGCCGCCCTTGTAGGTCGGACGGTGGCCCAGGTTGCCCATTTCGAAATCGGCGTCGGTGTTCCATGCGGCGTGGTCGGCATCGACCTCGAAGGAGACCTTGTTCGGCGCGACAGAGTATTTCACGTCGTCGAACAGGAAGAATTCGGCCTCGGGGCCGAAGAAGGCCGCGTCGCCGATGCCGGAGGACTTGAGGTAGGCCTCGGCTTTCTGGGCGGTGCCGCGCGGGTCACGCTCGTAGGCTTCGCCGGTGTCGGGTTCGACGACCGAGCAATGGATCGCGACGGTCTTCTCGGCATAGAAGGGGTCGATATAGGCGCTGTCGAGGTCCGGCATCAGCTTCATGTCGGAGGCTTCGATCGACTTCCAGCCCGCGATGGAGGAGCCGTCGAACATGAAACCTTCTTCGAGGAAATCTTCGTCGACCTGATCTTCGATGACCGTCACGTGCTGCAGTTTGCCGCGCGGGTCGGTGAAGCGGATGTCAACGTAGGCCGCCTCCTCGTCCTTGATGAGTTTGAGAACCTTGTTGCTCATTCCCTTTTCCCTTCCTTGGAATTGAATATTGTCAGAGCGCGTCCGAGCCGGACTCGCCGGTCCGGATGCGGATCGCCTGTTCGATCGGAGAGACGAAGATCTTGCCATCGCCGATCTTCTCGGTCTTGGCCGCATCGGTGATGGCCTCGATCGCGCCATCCACCTGATCGTCGTCCAGGACGACCTCGATCTTCACCTTGGGCAGGAAGTCGACGACATATTCGGCGCCGCGGTACAGCTCCGTATGCCCTTTCTGCCGGCCGAAGCCCTTGACCTCGATGACGGACAGGCCCTGAACACCAAATTCCTGTAGGGCCTCCTTGACCTCATCAAGCTTGAACGGCTTGATGATTGCCTCGATCTTTTTCATGTCATGGAACTCCTCACGTATCCCTCGCCCGGTGTAAGATCATGAAGACCTCCGGGCCTCAATTGATGGGCGTCAAACTGCGCCAAATGCGGGCAGGAGGAAAGAGGCCGGTGCTGAAAAATAGGCGATGCGCTCAAAATATGAGCAGTGTGAGAAAAAAGGGTAAATCATGTTGACCAGTTCCCAGATGCGCGACCTCGAAGCGCGGGCCATTGCCTCGGGCGAGGTGAGCGGGGCGGAGCTGATGGAGCGGGCCGGGGCGGGTGTGGTCGCTGCGATGCTGGATCGCTGGCCGGGGTGGGACGGGGTGTCAAAGGCGCCCTGGGCGGGGCAGCTGGTCGCCGTGCTGGCGGGGCCGGGGAACAATGGCGGCGATGGTTATGTCATCACGCGGTTGCTGGCGGAGGCCGGAGCGGAGCCAAGAGTGTTCGCCATGGGGGAGGCGGATCGCCTGCCGCCCGATGCGGCGCGGGCGCGCAACCTCTGGTCCGGGCCGGTTGTGGCGTTCGAGGATGCGGAGGTGAAGGCGTTAGCCGATGAGGTCGCGGATCGCGGTCAGGGTTGCCTGGTGGTGGTCGATGCGCTCTTCGGGATCGGGCAACGGGCGCCACTCGATGAGGTGACAGGCCGAGTCTGGCGCTTGTTCGATCGCCTCGCAGGTCTGAATGTGCGGCTCTGGGTCGTGGCGGTGGATCTGCCGACCGGCTATGACGCCGACAGCGGCGAGGCGCTGGCGGCGCGCCCCTTGCCCGCGGATCTGACCGTGACATTCCACCAGCCGAAGCCCATCCACGGGATGCCGCAGTTTCTGGACAGGGAGCTTGTCGTTCATGACATCGGAATCTGAGCCGCGCCTACGCAGCATTGCCATGGGACCTGCGCGGATTGACTTGCTGCGCAAACTGCCGTCGCAGCACAAATACGATCACGGGCACGCGCTGGTGATGTCGGGCAGCGCGGGGCGGACCGGCGCCGCGCGATTGGCGGCCCGGGCGGCGCTGCGGATTGGTGCGGGGCTGGTGACGATCGGCGTGCCGTCCGAGGCGCTTGGCGAGGTGGCGGCGCAGGTGACGGCGGTGATGGTGCGTGTGGCGGAGCCGCTGGAGGATGTTCTGGCGGATCGGCGCATCAACGCGCTTTGCATCGGGCCGGGCTATGGTCCGGGCGCGGCCTGTCGCGCGGCGGTGGCGCAGTGCCTCACGGCAGAGCGGGCCGTGGTGCTGGATGCGGATGCGCTGACGTCCTTTGCCGACGATCCCGAGGCGCTCTTTGCCATGACGCGCGGGCGCGCGGTGGTGATGACGCCGCATGGTGGCGAGTTTCGGCGGTTGTTTCCGGATCTGTCAGGAGATGCTGCCGGGGTGGCCGAGGCTGCGGCGCGTGCGGGATGCGTGGTTCTGCTCAAGGGCGATTGCACCATGGTCGGGCGCGACGGCGTGGTGGCGCGCCATAATGCGGATGGCCGACGGGCGGCGCCCTGGCTGGCCACGGCGGGCAGCGGCGATGTGCTGGCCGGGTTGATCACCGGGTTGCTGGCACGTGGGCTCGACGCCGCGGAGGCGGCGGAGTGCGCGGTCTGGCTGCATGCGGAGGCCGCGCGGTGCTTTGGCCCGGGGCTGATTGCGGAGGATCTGGCGGAGGAGATCCCGGCGGTTTTTCGGACCCTGGGTGTTTGAGGGTGGTGCGGGGGTACGCGGGGCCCCGGCTCGGGGGCCGGGGCAGGGCAGCGGGAAACTGAAGTGGTAGCGCGGAACGGAAACGGGGTCCGCCTTTCAGCGAACCCCGGTGCAGTCGGTGTGGAAACAGGTGGATGGGTCAGCTTGCCGCGGCGAGCGCCTCGTCGGATTTGGCGGCGACCTCGAGGCCGCCCGCATAGATGATGTGATCGCGGTCGAAGACCATTTCGTAAACGGTCATCACGCCCTTGCCCAGGTCGCGGACGAATTCGCCGTCAACCAGGCGCTCGGCGGAGACGAGGGCGGTTTTCTTGCCGAAGAGGGCTTCGGCGCGCCAGTCACGGATCAGGACTTCCTGACCGGAAGGCACCGTAATGTCAGCTTCGGGTTTGTTGTGGCCAAGGGACCCGCCGGAGATATGGACGAGATCGCAGGCGACCTTGCGGGCGCGGATGCCTTTCAGCACGGCCATGCCGGTGTCGCGGGTGATGACGCGGTCGCCGGCCGTCAGGAATTCAACGGGCATTTCACCATCCAGGGTCATGACCTTGGTGCCAGCAGCGATACCGCAAACCAGGTCCGCCTTGGGCTTGTTGTGCTTGGTGATGGTGACTTCGATGGATTTCATGGGACTGTTCCCTTTCCTGACTGCCTCATTGTTTTTGCATCAGATTAGGGCGAAATTTCGCCTTGTTCCAGAAATCTGTGCGGCAATGAGGCACTTAGCGTCCGGTTTTCGCCACATTTGAAACCCGGTCTTAACGGGTGTTAACGCGGCAAGTGTTTGATCCGACTATCCGGGGAATATCCGAAGAAAGTGTTAAAGGTAGGGCACGAATTTCCCTCTCGCATCGCGCGGGGGCTTTTGCTATCCAGCGCCTCACTGCGGGTGTGGCGGAATTGGTAGACGCACCAGATTTAGGTTCTGGCGCCTTTGGCGTGGGGGTTCGAGTCCCTTCACCCGCACCAAGACACTTTCCTGCGGAAAGTGGCAGAGTTCTGAACAGCAGACCGGGGCGGCAGGTGTTTCGCAGAAACACCGGGAGCCTGCACCCACTCCGCACCCCTCCACCGGGAGCCTGCGTCGCCCAAGCGGCCAAAAACCCGCTTCGCTTAGCTGAAAACCGCCTGATCCGCCTTGCGTCGCGCCATATCAGTGCATAGAAGAGCGCCTGATTTGGCCCCCGCACGACGGGAGGCCCGTGCACGTTATGGAAGGACGAAAACCCATGCAGGTCACCGAGACCCTGAACGAAGGCCTCAAGCGCGGCTACCAGATCACGCTGCCCGCCTCCGAACTGGATGCGAAGGTCAACGAAAAGCTGGCCGAGGCGCAGCCGGAGGTCGAGATGAAGGGCTTCCGCAAGGGCAAGGTGCCCATGGCGCTGCTGAAAAAGCAGTTCGGGCCCCGGATCATGGGCGAAGCGATGCAGGAAGCCATCGACGGCGCGATGAGCGATCACTTTGACGCCACCGGTGACAAGCCCGCGATGCAGCCGCAGGTCGAGATGGTCGACGGCGAAGACTGGAAAGAGGGCGACGATGTTGTCGTCACCATGTCCTACGAGGCGCTGCCCGAAATCCCCGAGGTCGACCTTTCGGGAGTGAAACTGGAACGTCTGGTCGTCAAGGCCGAGGACGAGGCGGTGGACGAGGCGCTGAAGAACCTGGCGGAGAGCGCGCAGAACTTCGACACCAAGAAGGGCAAGGCGGCTGACGGCGATCAGGTCGTCATCGACTTTGTCGGCAAGGTCGACGGCGAGGCTTTTGAAGGCGGGTCGGCCGAGGATTATCCGCTGGTGCTGGGCTCCAACTCCTTCATCCCGGGCTTCGAAGAGCAGCTGATCGGCACCAAGGCCGGTGAGGAGAAGGCCGTCGAGGTCAACTTCCCCGAGGAATACGGTGCGGAGCATCTGGCCGGGAAGGCCGCCGTCTTTGACTGCACCATCAAGGAAGTGAAGAAGCCGGTCCCGGCGGAAATCAACGACGAACTGGCCACCAAATACGGGGCCGAGAACCTGGACGCGCTGAAAGCCCAGGTCGTCGAGCGTCTGGAAGCGGAATACGCCGGTGCGGCCCGGGCCGTGATGAAGCGCAGCCTGCTGGACGAGCTGGACAAGCTGGTTTCTTTCGACCTGCCGCCGAGCCTGCTGGACGCCGAGGCCAAGCAGATCGCGCATCAGCTGTGGCATGAGGACAACCCCGAGGTTCACGATCACAACCACGGTGAGATCGAGACCACCGAGGAGCACATCAAGCTGGCGGAGCGCCGCGTGCGCCTTGGCCTGCTGCTGGCCGAACTGGGTCAGAAGGCCGAGGTCGAGGTCTCCGATGCCGAGATGACCCAGGCGATCATGGAACAGGCCCGTCAGTACCCGGGACAGGAGCGCGCCTTCTTTGAATTCGTGCAACAGAACCAGCAGATGCAGCAGCAGCTGCGCGCGCCGATCTTCGAGGACAAGGTTGTCGATCATGTCATCGCGCAGGCCACGGTGACCGAGAAGGAAGTCTCTAAAGAGGACCTTCAGAAAGCCGTCGAGGCGTTGGAAGACGAATAAACCCCGCAATCGGGTGTCAGGGGCCGTCCTTCGGGGCGGCCTTTTTCGTTTGTGGTCTTGCCAAAGGGACTCAAAGGGCCCATGTGGCGGAGAGAGGACGACCTCCCCCCAATGGGCCAATCGCCGGGACGACCCGGCCGACCAACGGAGGTCATCATCATGCGTTCTTTCCCCGACCGGCTGCGCCACGCCATCAGTTTCGAACTTCTCGCCCTGGCCATTGTCATCCCGCTCGGCGCGCTCTTCTTTGACGTGCCGATGAAACATTTCGGGGTGGTCGGCGTGGTCAGTGCCACGCTCGCGACCCTGTGGAACATGGTCTACAACACGCTCTTCGATCTGGTCCTGCGCCGTCGCACGGGGTCGACCCTCAAATCGCCGCGCGTGCGGCTGCTGCATGCGGCGCTCTTCGAGGTCGGGCTGCTGATGGTCCTGCTGCCTTTCATCGCCTGGTATCTTGGCGTCACGCTCTGGGAGGCCTTCGTGATGGATGTGGCGCTGGCGGCCTTCTATTTCGCCTATGCCTACATCTTCAACTGGGGCTACGACCGGCTGTTCCCCTTGCCGGAATGGTCGACAGAGGGTGGGGCGGGCCCCGCGAAAACCTAGGGGTTTTCTCTGCAAGCCGCGCTGGTTAGCCTGACCCCGATATAGGGGGGCGGCATGGCGCGGGTGATCGTCATCATGGTTCTGATACTGTCCTGCGGCGCGGCGACGGCGGAGGACATGCGGCGGCGTGTGATCCAGGGCGACCGGATCGTCGTCAAGGGCGTCGAAATCCAGCTGCGCGACACCTATTGCCCGCCGCTCTCGACCGAGGAGGGGCGGGAGGCGAAGCGGATCATGGGGATCATGCTATTCGCGCGGAAGCTGGAATGCACCTATCAGGAGGAGCCGGAGGGCTTCGTCGGGGATTGCATCTACGGCCCCCGGGCGGGCAGCCGCCTTGGCCGCTCCATGGCGGAGGAATTGAAACGCCGGAACCTGTGTCAGAAGTTCGGGCGTACCTGAGAGAGGGGGGACCATGCATATCGGGTTCGACAAGGAAAGCTTCGAGGCCTTCAAGGGGATCGCGCGGGAGGGACCGATCCATATGCTCAACCTCGTGCGTCTGCGCGACAAGGCCGAGTATGCGGACGGACGCGAGGCCACCGGGGCGGAGGCCTATGCCGCATATGGACGGGAGAGTGAACCGGTTCTGAAACGGCTCGGCGGGCGGATCGTCTGGCGGGGCCGGATGGAACACATGCTGATCGGGCCGCAGGACGAGGCGTGGGACCTGTGTTTCATCGCCGAATATCCGTCGGGTCAGGCCTTTGTGGAGATGATCTATGACCCGGACTACCGCAAGGCGATGGTCCATCGTCAGGCGGGGTGCATCGACAGCAGGCTGATCCGGATGGCGCCGCAGGATCCGGGCGGGAACTTTGCCGAATAGGCGGGGCTCCGCAGTGGTGCCCAAACAAAAACGCCGCGCTGATGCGCGGCGTTTTCACTGTCCGGTCCGGATGGATCAGGACTGTTCTTCGTCACCCTCGTCCGCGGCGTCTGCGGCCGGTGCGGGCTGATCGTCGTCATCGTCCGATGCGGCAGAGCCGATGTCGTCGAAGAGTTCGGAAATCTCGAATTCCGCGGCGGCTTCTTCCTCGGCGGCGAGTTCCTGGATGGATTTGCCGGAGGCCTGAAGCTCGGCCTCTTCGGGCGAGCGGGCGACGTTCAGGGTGATCTCGATGTCGACCTCGGGGTGCAGGGTCACGTTGACCTTGTGCAGGCCCAGTTCCTTGATCGGCATCGGAATGATGACCTGCTTGCGCTCAACCGTGTAGCCGTTTTCGGCGGCGACGGCGGCGACGTCACGCGGGGTGACGGAGCCATAGAGGTTGCCGCCATCGGAGGCGGAGCGAATCACGACGAAGGTTTCGCCGTCCAGACGCTGACCCAGGGCCTCGGCCTCTTTCTTGGTTTCGAGGTTGCGGGCTTCGAGCTGGGCCTTCTGCTCGTCGAACATCGCGATGTTCTCTTTCGAGGCAGTCAGGGCCTTGCCTTGCAGCAGCAGGTAGTTGCGCGCATAGCCCGGCTTGACGGTGACGACGTCACCCATCTGGCCCAGCTTGGCGACACGTTCGAGAAGAATGACTTCCATGTGCTTGGCTCCTTACTTCACGGCGTAGGGAAGCAGGGCGAGGAAGCGGGCGCGCTTGATGGCGCGGGCCAGTTCACGCTGCTTCTTGGCAGAGACGGCGGTGATGCGCGAGGGCACGATCTTGCCGCGCTCGGAAATGTAGCGCTGCAGCAGACGGGTGTCCTTGTAGTCGATCTTCGGCGCATTGTCGCCGGAGAAGGGGCAGACCTTGCGGCGGCGGAAAAACGGTTTTGCGGCCATGGTTTAGGTTCCTTTCCTCAGGCTCTGGATCAGCGGCGTTCGCGGCGACGGTCGTCGCGCTCTTCGCGCTTCTGCATCTGGATGGACGGACCTTCGGCGTGTTCGTCGACCTTGATGGTCAGCACGCGCATCACGTCATCATGCAGCCGCATCAGGCGCTCCATCTCCTGAACGGCCGATGCGGGTGCGTCGGATTTCAGGAAGGCGTAGTGGCCCTTGCGGTTCTTGTTGATCTTGTAGGCCATCGTCTTGACGCCCCAGTATTCGGATTCGACGACCTTGCCGCCGTTGTCCGAAAGGACGGTGCCAAAATGTTCGACAAGGCCTTCGGCCTGCGCGTTGGAAAGATCCTGGCGCGCAATAAATACATGCTCATACAGCGGCATGTGTGCTCCACTTCTGTCAAGGCGCGTTTCAAAGGAGGGCCATAGCCTTCCGCGGCACCTCCACGAGAGTCCGCGCGGGTCAATCGAAGTGCGGAAGGAAGCGCCCATCTATCCCGGAATGCCCCATGTGACAAGGGCGTGAGGCGGGGAATGGGGCATCTGTCGGCCAAAAAGTGCAAATCCGCCTTTGTGCGGCGGACATTATCCCAAATCACCAAATCACGGTTTTCTGCTTTGTGCACCTCAGGGTTGTTGGTTAACATCTTAACCAAATTTGTGACGGCCGGTAAGAGAGCCGAATATGAGAGACGAGCAGATGTCCCAACCGACGATATGCTGTGACGGCCCCGGTGGCCGGAACTATGTTCCGGTGTACGCTGCGAAGCGTGAAAAACCGTCGCGTTTCAATGATAGGCTCTATGTCGCAATGCTAGGCGGTGCGCTGGCGTTCGTGGTGATCGGCGCGATCGTCTTTCCCAAATTCGCCATGGGCCTCGGCGGTCTGACTGTCGCTCTTGCGGGTTTCTTTTTGATCCGTCGGATTTGGCGGGCGCAAAAGGGTTGACCGCGCGCGCTATCTTCTGGGTTGTGTGCCTCGGGGCGTGGGACATTCCCTGACCTGCAGGACCGGCCGGACGCCTCTACCCCTTGCCAATCCTCGCTCCTGGCGCACCGGTGCGTCATCCCCGCGGTCCGGACGGATTGCCTTGCGGGGCGGCACAGGCTATCCCGGCCCGAGACGCATCAGGGAGTGAGCAATGAGCCGCGCATTCGTGTTTCCGGGGCAGGGCGCCCAGACGATCGGCATGGGCAAGGCCCTGGCCGAGGCCTATCCGGCGGCGAAAGCCGTGTTCGACGAGGTGGACGAGGCGCTAGGCGAAAGCCTGTCGCAGCTGATCTGGGAGGGCGAGCAGGACGCGCTGACCCTGACCCAGAACGCGCAGCCCGCATTGATGGCCACCTCTCTGGCGGCGATGCGTGCGCTGGAGGCGGAGGGGGTGAAGATCACCGATGCCGCCTTTGTCGCCGGGCATTCCCTGGGTGAATATTCCGCATTGGCCGCGGCGGGCGCGCTGAGTGTCGCGGATGCTGCACGTCTGCTGCGTACCCGTGGCCGCGCCATGCAGGAGGCCGTGCCGGTCGGCGTGGGTGCGATGGCGGCGCTTCTGGGGCTGGATTTCGATACCGCCCGCGCGGTGGCCGAGGAGGCCGCACAGGGGGACGTCTGCCAGGCGGCGAACGACAATGATCCGGCACAGGTCGTGGTCTCGGGCCACAAGGCCGCCGTGGAACGCGCGGTCGAGATCGCGAAGGAGAAAGGCGCCAAGCGCGCGGTGCTGCTGCCCGTCTCCGCGCCCTTCCATTGTGCCTTGATGGAGCCCGCGGCGCAGGTGATGGCGGAGGCTCTGGCAAGGGCGGAGCTGAATGCGCCCGCGGTGCCTCTGGTGGCCAATGTGCGCGCCGAGGCGGTGAGCGATGCGGCAACGATCCGGTCGTTGCTGGTGGAGCAGGTGACAGGCTCGGTCCGCTGGCGCGAAAGCGTGGCCTATATGGCCGGTGAGGGCGTGACCGAGATCTGGGAGATCGGCGCGGGCAAGGCCCTGTCGGGCATGGTGCGCCGGATCGACAAGAGCATCTCCTGCACGGCCGTTGGCTCGCCCGAGGATGTGGCCGCGGCAGCGGAAAGCCTCAAGGGCTGAACGGGTTGAGATCGGGGAGGGGGCGCTGCCCCCGCGTCCTGCGGACGCCCCCCGGAGTATTTTTGGCAAGATGAAGGGGACGGGCGGATGTTCGATCTGACGGGAAAGACGGCGCTGGTGACCGGCGCTTCGGGCGGTATCGGCGGGGCGATTGCCAAGGCGCTGCACGGCGCGGGCGCGACCGTGGGGCTTTCGGGCACCCGGGTCGAGCCGCTGGAGGCGCTGGCGGCGGAACTGGGCGAGCGTGCGCATGTGCTGCCCTGCAACCTGGGCGATGCGGCGGCGGTGGATGCCCTGCCCAAACAGGCGATCGAGGTGATGGGCGGCCTGGATATCCTGGTGAACAACGCCGGGATCACCCGCGATCAGCTGTTCATGCGCATGTCGGATGAGGACTGGGCCCAGGTGATCGAGGTGAACCTGACCTCGACCATGCGCCTGTGCCGGGCGGTGATGCGGCCGATGATGAAGGCGAGATGGGGGCGGATCGTCAATATCTCCTCCATCGTCGGGGCGACGGGGAACCCGGGTCAGGTGAACTATGCGGCGTCCAAGGCGGGGATGGTCGGGATGACCAAGAGCATCGCTTATGAGGTCGCCTCGCGCGGGATCACGGCAAACTGTGTCGCGCCCGGGTTCATTGCCACGGCGATGACCGACAAGCTGACGGACGAGCAGAAGGCCAAGATCGACGGGCAGATCCCGGCGGCGCGCATGGGCACGCCCGAGGAGATCGCGGCGGCGGTTCTGTATCTCTCCTCGCCCGAGGCGGGCTATGTCACCGGTGCGACCCTGCATGTGAACGGCGGGATGGCCATGCTCTGATGCGGCCCGAATGGGTTCTGGTCGGGGTCACCTTCCTGTGGGGCGGGACATTCCTGGCGGTGCAGACGGCTCTGACCTGGTCAGGGCCGTTGTTCTTCGTGGGTCTGCGCTTTGCGCTGGCGGCGGGGATCATGCTGCTGCTGGCGGGGCGGCGGCTGTTGCGGATGACGCGGCAGGATGTCTGGGCCGGGATCTGGATCGGGCTGACCATCGCGCTCGGCTACGGCATGCAGACCGTCGGGTTGCAAAGCATCGCCTCGTCGAAGTCCGCTTTCATCACCGCGCTTTACGTGCCGCTGGTGCCGATCCTGCAATGGATCGTGCTGGGGCGACCACCGGGCAAGCTGACCTGGGTCGGCGTAGGGCTGGCGACCCTGGGGCTGATGCTGATCGCGGGGCCGGAGAATGGCGGGATCGGCTTTTCCTTTGGCGAGCTGATCACCATCCTGTCGGTCCTGGCTATCGCGGGGGAGGTGATCCTGATTTCGCGCTTCGCGCGGTCCGTGGATGCGGCGCGGGTGACGGTGGTGCAACTGGCGGCGGCCTCTGTCTTCTGTTTCATGGCCATGGGCGCGCAGGGCGAGTCGGTTCCGGCCTGGGACTGGCGCATCCTGGCCTTTGCGGGCGGGCTGGGTCTGGCGAGCGCCTTGATCCAGCTTGCGATGAACTGGGCGCAGCGGAGCGTCTCGGCCACGCGGTCGACACTGATCTATGCGGGGGAGCCGGTCTGGGCGGCGATCATCGGGCGGATCGCGGGGGAGGTCTTGCCGCTGACAGCACTGATTGGCGGGGCGATGATCGTCATGGGCATGATCCTGGGCGAATGGCCCGCGCGGCGGCGGCCGGGGCGGTTGGTGGATTGAGGGGGGGGTGCCCCGGGCTCGACCGGGGGGCGCGTCCGTTCTGTTTTGCCGTTGAAATCACGTGGCGGGGTCCCGGCGCGGGGGCCGGGACGTGGTGAGTGGCGTGCCCCGGGCTTGACCCGGGGCCGCGTGGACCTTGTTCAGCCAGTCGATATCGCGTGGCGGGGTCCCGGCGCGGGGACCGGGACTTGGCAGGGTCACCGGTCCGGCGCTTGGCCGGGACAGGTCATTCCGCGGCGCGCAGGGCTGCGGGTGATCCGGCGGTGTCGTCTTCCTCGATCGGCCAGATCAGCTCCGGATGGCGGGTGCGGCGGGCGGCGCGGCGCAGGGCCCAGTCCCGGGCGGCGCGCGATCCGCGACCGAAGGACAGCCGCGCGAGGAGCTGTGCGAACCAGTGGACATAGGTCCAGAACCAGACGCGCAGCGCCAGAAGCGAGGGGGTGACGACCAGCGTCAGCACCGTCGCGATACCCAGACCGAAGACGACCGCCGTCGCCAGCTGTTTCCACCAGAGTGCCGTGGGGCTGTTGATGGAATAGCCGCCGCCCCAGAAGTCGAGCGAGAGGGCGAACATCATCGGCGCGAGGCCCGCCATGGTGGTGATCGTGGTCAGCAGCACAGGCCGTATCCGGGCCTCTGCGGTGCGGATGATCGCCTCGATCCGGGGCATGTACTGGCTGTATTCCTGATAGGTGTCGATCAGAACGATATTGTTGTTCACCACGATCCCCGCCAACGCCACGATGCCGGTGCCGGTCATGATGATCGAGAAGGTCTGATCCATCACCAGCATGCCGATCAGCACGCCAGTGGTCGAGAGGACCACGGCCAACAGCACCAGCACGGAGTTGTAGATCGAGTTGAACTGCGCAAGCAGGATGATGAACATCAGGCCGAGCGCCCCGGCAAAGGCCTGGACGAGGAAGGCGGAGCTCTCCTCCTGATCCGCTTGATCGCCGGTCCATTCATAGCTGACACCCGGGGGTAGTACGCCGCTATCGAGCCATTCGGTCAGGGTTTCGATCCGTTCGGTTGGGTTGATGTGTGTCGGCGTCAATTTTGCCGTCTCTTCAGAGAGCGACTTGGCAATCTGATCAAATGACACGTCGCCGCCGTAGTTCGACATGTAAAAGTAGTGCATCCTCGGACCCAGAATTGAGTCCAACCAGGAGAACAGCCAAATTCGGGATTCGTGATATTGCAGGTTGTAGGTGTTCCCTTCCGCGACCTGTTCGCTGGTGAGCTTGTAGCCGTAGCCGAGGTTGATCGCACCGTCTTCATTTGTCTCGCCATCTTCATCCAAGGGCGCGACTTTCCACAAGATGATGCCGTCGTAGACACCAGCCTTGACGTCATAGAACCGTTTCTGGTCCACCCGGTCGATCTTGGCCAGCTTGGCCACCGGCTCGCGGGTGATGAAGTTGGATAGGGGAACAAGACCGTCGGAGGTGCGGACCTTGAGCGTGTCGAGGGTCGACAGCACGCGGTCCTCCTCGGGAAGGCGGACGCGGATCTCGATCTCCTCGTCAGAGCTGTCGACGCGCATGGTGTCTAGAAGCAGGCCACGGGTGACCAGCTGCACCATGGCGCCCACGGTGGCGACATCGGCGCCGTAGCGGCCGGCCTTTTCCACATCAACGTCAATCTGCCAGTCGATGCCGGGCAGGGGGAGCGTGTCCTCGACCAGGCGCAGGCCGTCCGTCTCTTCGAATTTGGTGCGGGCCATGGCGGTGGCCTCGCGCAGCGGGCCCCAGTCGTCGCCCTTGAGGCGCAGGTGCACGGGTTTGGCCGAGGCGGGGCCCATGTTGGGGGCGATGACCTCGATCTTGATGCCGGGGATGTCCTGGATCGAAGTGGTGAGTTCTTCCATGACGACATCGCCGTCCAGCTCGGGCTGGTCCTTGCGGTCCTCCCAGGGGACGATTTCCAGCTGGACCTGGCCGATGGTGTCGAGCGGGGGCTGCGCGCCGCCGGTGTTGGAGTTGAGCCCGCCGTCACCCGCAAAGGCAAAGGCGTTCAGCACACCTGGGTGTTGCAGCACGATCTCCTCGACCTGGGCGACGAGGTCGTCCTTCTGTTCGAGGCTGAGGTTGCCGCGGGCACGGACATAGACGATGGCCTGCTCCGGTTCGGTTTCGACGAAGAATTCGGTGCCGTTGTTGTTCTCGGCAAAGATCTGGAAGACGGTGAGGACAAAGACGACAACGGCGGCGATGACAACCAGCGGCATGACCGGGTTGCCCGCGAGCGCCTTGATGAACCAACCGAAGGGGGTTCGGTTGTGGCCGCCCTTGATACGCGGGCGGCGCCAGGTGACCTTGGCGGCCCCGATGGTGATCGAGGCGGCAACAGCGCCCAGGCAGAAGATGAGCGCCCCCGGGATCAGCGAGACGACACCGGAGCCGATCGGTGCGCCGGTCAGGTAGGATGGGTTGATCGTCTGCATGGCGCCGATGAAGATCGAATAAAGCGCAACGGGCACCAGCGCGGCGCGCAGCAGCCAGGGGGTGCGCCGGCGCAGCCCGTCGGACATCTGGTTGAGCGCGCGGGAGAAGCGGCCCGTCACACCGCCCATGACCGGCAGGTAGATCAGCGCCACGATCAGCGAGGCGGAGAGGACGAAGATCAGGGTGACGGGCAGCATCCCCATGAATTCGCCGGGCACACCGGGCCAGAAGAGCATGGGCAGGAAGGCGCAGAGCGTCGTCGCAGTGGAAGAGACGACGGGCCAGAACATGCGCTGTGCCGCCTCGACATAGGCGTGCATCGGGCCGGAGCCTTCGGAGATGCGCTTGTCGGCATATTCCACGATGACGATGGCCCCGTCGACCAGCATGCCGACCGCGAGGATCAGGCCGAACATCACGATGTTCGAGATCGAGACGCCCATGAGGCCGAGCAGCACGAAGCAGAGCAGGAAGGAGGTCGGGATCGCAAAGCCGACCAGCAGCGCCGGGCGGGGGCCAAGCGCGGCGAGCACGACGATCATCACCAGGGCGATGGCGGTCAGGACCGAGCCTTCGAGCTGCGAGACCATGGAGCCGACCACGCGGCTCTGGTCGTTCGAGGTGCCGACATTGACGGCGGCCTTGAGTTCCGGCGGCCAGGCCTTCTGCGCCTCTTCCACCACGGCCTTCACCTGGTCGGCGGTGTCGATGATGTTGAAGCCCTTGCGTTTCACAACCTGCAGAGCGGTGGTCTTTTCGCCGTTGAACCGCGCCGTGCCGGTCCGATCCACGAAGGTCAGGCGAATGTCGGCGAGATCGCCAAGTGTGACGATCCGGTCACCGTTGCGTTTGACCGGGAGGGAGTAGATGTCGCGCGGCTCGTCGAAGGAGCCGGGGATCTTGACCGAAAAGGCACCGGTGGCGGTTTCGATCTCGCCGGCTGCGATCAGCTGGTTGTTGTTGACCACGACGTTGATCAGTTCTGCGGCGGTGACGTTGTAGCTTTCCAGGCGCAGCGGGTCGATCACCACCTCGACCATTTCGTCGCGATTGCCCGCGATCCCGGCCTCCAGAACCGAATCTATCCCTTCAACTTCTTCCTGCAGGTCCTTGATGACCCGCGCCATTGTCCGCTCCGGCACATCGCCGGTCAGGTTGACGATGATGATCGGAAACTCGGAGAAGTTGATCTCCGTGATGGTGTATTTCTCCGCCCCCTCGGGGAACTGGCTTTCGGCGGTCGACATGGCGTCGCGGACATCGGCCATGACCTTGGTCTTGTCCCAGCCGAACTCGAACTCCAGCGCCACACCGGCATAGCCTTCGGCGGCGGTGCCGGTCATCTTCTTCAGCCCGTCGAGGTCGGAAAGCTCCGTCTCCATCGGTTTGACCAGCAGGGTTTCGCTGTCCACGGCGGAGATGCCGGGGAACTGGAGCGAGACGAAGAGCGCCGGGATTTCGATGTCCGGCTCACCTTCCTTGGGCAGTGTCGCATAGGCCAGTCCGCCCGCCACCAGCGACAGGACGATGAAGGCCATAACCATCCGGGCGCGGGAGGCGGCCCAGTCGACCATTCCGATCATTGTTCGGCCTCCTGCAGGGTGGGCACCACGGGAACGCCGTCGATCACATAGTCCTGGCCGATGACAATCACCTGGGCCTGTTCCGGCAGGCCCGTCAGCCAGACACCTTCGGCGGTGTCACGCAGGATGGTGACGGGCGAGAACCCGGCATCATTGTTTTCGCTGACGGTGCGGACGCCGAGGGTGCCGTCATCATTCAGTGTCAGGGCAGACTGGGGCAGCAGGTGCGCCTTGGCCCCGGCGGCGGCGATCAATATTTCGGCGGTCTGGCCGTCGCGGATGGCCAGATCGGGGTTGGGCACCTCGATCTCCACGCGGAAGGTGCGGGTCTGCGGATCGGCGGAGCGCGAGAGAAAGGTCACGGTTCCGGAGACCTCCGCGTCGGAGGCGGTCAGACGCGCGCCGGCGCGCGCGCCGGTTTCCACGCGGGAAATCTCGGTTTCGGGGATGAAGCCGACCAGCTTGATCGGATCAAGCTGGATGATCGTGGCGCAGGTCCCCCCGGTCTGCAGCAGCGAGCCGAGTTCGGCCGTGTCATGTTCCAGCAGCCCGGCGAAGGGGGCGTGAATCTCGGTCCGGTCGATTTCGCGGGTGGCGGAGGCGACGGCGGCCTCGGCCGACCGGATGGCGGCCTGGGCGGTGGCCAGCCCGCTTTCCGCCTGGGCCAGCGCGGCCTCGGCCGAGCGAGTGGAGGCCTCGGAGGAGGCGAGGCGCGTGTCGGAGGCAAAGCCGCTTTGTTTCAGCTTGTCTGAGGCGTTCAGGTTGATCTGCGCCTCGGCCAGCCGGGCCTTGGCCTCTTCGACGCGGGCCTCGGCAGAGGGGACGGAGGCTTTGGCCTCGGCCAGGCGCGCCTCGGCCTCGGCCAGCGAATCCTCGCGCGTGCCGGGATCGATCTGGCACAGCAGATCGCCTTCCTGCACCTCGGCACCCTTGCGGATCGGGGTGGAGACGACGGTGCCGGTGGTTTCGGCGCGCAGTTCCACGCTGCGGGCGGCTTCGGTCTGGCCCCGCAGGACCACCGCGCTGTCGACCTCGCGGGCTTCGGACATGCGCGTGACAACACGGACGGCGGAGGGGGCGGGCGCTGTGTCTGCGGAGGTGGTGTTTTCAGGCGCGGGGGCCTCGGTCGCGACGGCGTCGCTGCGCGCCTCGCTGTCGACGGCGGCGGTCCGGATGGTTTCGGGCTCTGCCTCGCCACGGGCGATGGCGAGGCTTTGCTCCAGACCCTCGCCCCGGGCGAAGGCCGTGATCGCGTCGCGCTGGATGATCATGCCGTATAGAAAGGCGGTCACGAGGATCGCGGTCAGAATGGGAATTAAACGCATGGAACCCGGGTCCCCGTCACTATCATATATCTAGTTGCCCCGACGTAGAGAGCCCTGTGGGAAATACAAGGGCATCGGGCGGTATTTCTGAACTGTATAGTTTAGATTTAACTTTCTGCAATGCCGCATTGCCTCGAAAGGCTTGTCTTCTGCGGGTGCTCTTGGCAGGCCTCGGGTGACAGGGTAAGAGGGGCGGACCAAGACCGGGGAGTATGCGGTGAGCCAGGCGGATTCATTCATTGACGAAGTGACCGAAGAGGTCCGACGCGACAAGCTGTTTGCGAATTTCCGCAAATACGGCTGGATCGCCGCGATCGCGGTGGTTCTGATCGTCGGCGGCGCGGCCTACTACGAATACAGCCGCGCACAGCAGGAAGCCCAGGCCCAGGCCTTTGGCGATGCCATCCTGTCGGCTTTGGAACAAAACGATACGGATCAGCGGGTTGCGGCATTGGAGGCCATCACGGCGGAAAATGCAGGCGGCCGCGCCGTTCTGGGGCTGACCGAAGCGGCAGAGCTGGCACAGATCGGCGATACCGACGCTGCGGTCGCGATCCTTGAGGGGATCGCGGCGGATCAGGAACTTCCGGTCGTCTACCGTTCTCTGGCCAAGTTCCGCTCCCTCGCGCTTCAGTCCGGCACCCTGTCGGCCGAGGAGCGTCGCGCGGGTTACGAGGATCTGGCCGGGGCCGGGTCGCCCATCCGCCTGCTGGCGATGGAGCAGATCGCCATGACCTATGTCGAGGAAGGCCAGGAGGCCGAGGCGCTGGCGCGACTGGAGGAGATGCAGGAGGAGGCCGGTCTGACGCCGGACTTGCTTCGTCGGATTTCTCAGTTGATTGTGGTGCTTGGGGGCACGCCCGGCGGGGCGTCTGCCGCCCAGGACGGCTGAGGCGCCGTCAGGACGACCAGAAAGAGGCGGGAACGCGGGTATGATTTTGAACGCGAAGGCAACGGGGCAGGTGGCCCTTGACCGGACAGTCCGTCTTGCGGTGGCCTGCGGGCTGCTTGCATTGGCAGGCTGCGCCGAGCCGGAAACCTTCCTGCCGGGCAAGCGGGAAAGCCTGGATGCGGTGCTGACCGATGCCCCGGCCGCCGATGCGGAGCTGGTGAACCGGAGCGAGCCTGTCGCGCTGCCCGCCGTGCGGGCGAACTCCGACTGGCCGCAGCGCCCGGGTTCGCCCGCGACACGCGTGGACAACGCAGCGCTTGGCGCCAACCTGGCGCTGGCCTGGTCGGTGAACATCGGCGATGGCGATGGCCGCAAGGCGCGCATCGCCGGGGATCCGGTGGTGGCCGACGGCCGTATCTTCGCCCTGGACAGCGGTGCACGGGTCACGGCGGTGACGACGGGCGGCGCCACGGCCTGGGTTCAGGACCTCACCCCGCCCCGGGATCAGCGCGGTCAGGCGTCGGGCGGCGGGCTGGCCTATGGCGGCGGCAAGCTCTTTGTTTCCACCGGCTACGGCATTCTCTCGGCCCTCGATCCGGCGACCGGCGCGATCCTGTGGGAGCAGGACCTCGATTCCTCGGGAACCGGCACGCCGACGGTGGCGGGCGACCTGGTCTATGTGATCTCCGGCGATGCGACGGCCTGGGCAATTGATGTGAACAACGGCCGCGTGCGCTGGCAGATGACGGCCACGCCGGATCGCAACACCCTGCTTGGCGGACCGGCCCCGGCGATTTCCGAGGATCTGGTGATCTTCGGCCATTCCTCGGGCGAAGTGCAGGCGGTCAACCGGAGCGGCGGATTGCAGACCTGGGGCGCATTGGTGGCGGGGCGTCGGCCCGGCTTTGCGAAATCGGTGGTCGGCGATATCTCCGGCGATCCGGTGGTGTCGGGCGGTCAGGTCTATGTCGGTGTGCAGTCGGGAACGACCGTGGCGCTGGATGCCGCGACGGGCGAACAGCTGTGGTCCGTGAAAGAAGGCGCGATGTCGCCGGTCTGGGCTGTGGGCAATGACGTCTTCATGGTTTCGGATCTGAACCAGATCATCCGCGTCTCGGCCCAGACGGGCGAACGGATCTGGGCGCATGACCTGCCGCTTTTCGTCAAGGATCGTCCGCGCCGCCAGCGCGAGGTCTTCGCCCAGTACGGTCCGGTGGTTGCGGGCAACCGTCTGATCGTGGCCGGCGGGGACGGACTTCTGCGCTCCTTCGATCCGGCTTCGGGCGATTTGGTCAGCCAGGTGGCCTTGCAGGGCGGGGCGGCGTCGAACCCGGTGATCGCGGGACGCACGCTTTATGTTCTGTCGGCGCGCGGGCAATTGCTGGCTTTCCGTTGATCCTGGAATAGGGTATCGGGGCGCTTTACCCCCTCCCTGACCCTTGCCTGACCGGGCGGGGGATCGTGTTTCGCAGGGCGGGACTCCTGATCGAGGTCACTGATGTCCTTTACGCTCGCCATTGTCGGACGTCCCAATGTGGGCAAATCGACGCTGTTCAACCGTCTGGTCGGCAAGAAGCTGGCGCTGGTGGACAACCAGCCCGGCGTCACCCGTGACCTGCGGGAGGGCGACGCGCGTCTGGGCCATCTGCGGTTCACCGTCATCGACACCGCCGGGTTGGAAGAGGCCACGGATGAAAGCCTGCAGGGCCGCATGCGCAAGCTGACGGAGCGGGCGGTGGACATGGCCGATGTCTGCCTCTTCGTCATCGACGCGCGGACGGGGGTGACCCCGGCGGATCATGTCTTTGCCGATATCCTGCGCAAACGCTCCGCCCATGTGATCCTGGCCGCCAACAAGGCCGAGGGGCGCGCAGGCGAAGCGGGGCTCTTCGAGGCCTATGAGCTGGGCCTGGGCGAGCCGCTGCGCCTGTCCGCCGAACATGGCGAGGGGATGGGCGAACTGGCCGAGGTGCTGGGCCCGATCGCAAAGGAGTTTGCCGAAAGGGACCGGGCGGCCGCCGCGCGGTTGGAGGCAGAGGGCCTGACGCCGGAGACCGATACCGACGTGGATGAGGAACCGGAGGAGGACGAAAGCTGGCGCCCCTCCGACGCGCGCCCGCTGCAGGTGGCTGTCGTGGGGCGGCCCAATGCGGGCAAGTCGACGCTGATCAACCGGATCCTGGGCGAGGAACGACTGCTGACCGGGCCGGAGGCCGGGATCACGCGGGATTCGATCTCGCTGCGGCTGGACTGGGACGGGGTGCCGGTGCGGCTCTTCGATACGGCGGGGATGCGCAAACGGGCCAAGGTGCAGGACAAGCTGGAAAAGCTCTCGGTCTCGGACGGGCTGCGGGCGGTGAAATTTGCCGAGGTGGTCGTGGTGCTTCTGGATGCCGCCATCCCCTTCGAACAGCAGGACCTGCGGATCGCCGACCTAGCCGAACGCGAGGGGCGCGCGGTGGTCGTGGCGGTTAACAAGTGGGATCTGGAAGACGACAAGCAGGGCAAGTTGCGTGATCTGAAAGAAGCCTTCGAACGTCTTCTGCCGCAGCTCAAGGGCGCGCCTCTGGTCACCGTCTCGGCCCGGACGGGGCGCGGGCTGGACCGGTTGCAGGCGGCGATCCTGCGCGCGCATGAGGTCTGGAACAGTCGGATTTCCACCGCGAAACTGAACCGCTGGCTGACAGGCATGCTGGAACAACACCCGCCGCCCGCGCCCGGCGGCAAGCGGATCAAGCTGCGTTACATGACGCAGGCCAAGACCCGGCCGCCGGCCTTCGTGGTGATGTGTTCGCACCCCGAGGCGCTGCCGGACAGCTATTCGCGCTACCTCGTCAACGGGTTGCGCGGCGATTTCGAGATGCCGGGCACGCCGATCCGCCTCTATATGCGGTCGCAGGCGGACCGGAACCCCTACAAGGGACGGAAGAAATCCACGCCGTCGCGGTTGCGCAAGCATCTGGGCAAGGGGGAGCGCGGCTGACAGGCGCCTCCGGCGGGAGTATTTCCGGAAAGATGAAGGTCAGAGGTTGCGCGCGACCGGCACGGCCAGCAAAACGATCCCGATGAGCGGCAGGACGATCATCAGCGGCGTCCCGGTACTGATGTTCGACGCCAGGATCCCGATCAGCGCCCAGATCACCGCCGCCGCATAGGCCGGTGAGGGCAGGCGGCGCAGCACCAGCGATGCCAGCGCGAGGGCCAGCAGCAGGAAGGCCGCGTGAATCGTCAGGACCGGTGTGGCGCCGTAGCCCGTGACCAGAACGCCCGTGGCCACGCAGGAGGCCGCCGTGAGCCACCCCGCATAGAGGCCGACCGGCACGCGCAGCCACCAGACATCCTGCATCGGTGTGCGCAACAGGGCCAGCACCGCGCCGCCCCACATGATCCAGATGAGCACCATCGCCCAGAAGGCAGAGATATTGGCCACCGGGATCCAGGCGACCCCGATGGTCAGCGAGACAAGGAGGGGCCAGCGTGTCTGGTCCCAGGCGGGGTCCACATCGCGTTTCAGCAGCCCGAACCCGGCCGAGACGATGAGCCAGAGGTAGATCAGCCCCCAGATCGAAAAGGCCCAGCCCGCGGGCTGGATCGGCGGATCGGTCTGCGGCACCGGAAACTGGTTCGGGTCAAAGCCGTTGAAGCCCATGGTCATATAGGGGGAGAGCGCAAAGCCGAGCGCGGCGACGAGAATGAGGATGGCCTTCATGCGTGTCATGTTCTTCTAACGTCCGACGGCGCGGTTCGGTTCATTTTTCGCAGGCGGGGGATTGCCGGTTTTGGCGTTCAGCGACTCGGGCCGTTTGGTCGGGCGGTCCGGCGCGCATGCGCTGGCGGAGGCCCGCCAGAAAGCGCAATGGGGCGCGAATTTGCGGCGAGGGTGCCAAGCGCCTTTCTGCCGGAGGCCTCAGGTTTTGAGCGCCCTTCCGCGCAGGGCGGTCATCGGGATTTTCGGACGTATTTCAGTATCTTGAAAGTCCACTGGAGGAGGCGCAGCTATTCGGAGGCGGCAGGTGGTGCCGCCATATGAGCCTTCATATGTAACCAATGGAGACAGAAATGACCAAGACACTGACAGCTACGATCGCCCTGCTCGGCCTGGCCGCGACCCCGCTTCTTGCCGAAGTGATGGTTGAGGACACCGACGGGAACGGAAGCTACTCGATGGAAGAACTGGCCGTGGCCTATCCCGATCTGACCGAAGCCCTCTTCCTGGAGATCGACGCCGATGCCAGCGGCGAGGTCACCAAGGAAGAGCTGACCGCCGCCGTCGACGCAGGTGTCATCGCGCAGGACAGCTGACGCGCGATCTGGGCCGCGCTCCGGGGAACCGGGGCGCGGCCTTTCCCTCAGATGAGGGTGCCTTCGGCGGTGAGGGTGGACTTGCCTCCCAGCCAGGGATGCAGCGCCTCGGGCAGCAGGACAGAGCCGTCCTCCTGCTGGCCGTTTTCCAGCACCGCGATCAGGCCGCGCCCCACGGCCAGACCCGAACCGTTGAGCGTGTGCACATACTCCGGCTTGCCGCCGCCTGGACGATAGCGCGCATTCATGCGCCGCGCCTGGTAATCCCCGCAGACGGAGCAGGACGAAATCTCGCGATAGGCGTTCTGACCGGGCAGCCAGACCTCGATGTCATGGGTGCGGCGGGCGCCGGCGCCCATGTCGCCGGTGCAGAGCACGACGGTGCGGAAGGGGATGCCCAGTTTGCGCAGGATGTTCTCGGCACAATCGGTCATGCGGTCCAATTCGGCGCGGCTGTCTTCGGGTTTGGTGATCGAGACCATCTCGACCTTTTCGAACTGGTGCTGGCGCAGCATGCCGGATGTGTCGCGCCCCGCGCTGCCGGCCTCGGAGCGGAAGCACTGGGTATGGGCGACGTAGCGGCGGGGCAGGTAGCTCTCGCCGATGATCACATCGTTGACGATATTTGTCAGCGTCACCTCGGCCGTCGGAACCAGCCACCAACCCTCGCGGGTTTGATAGCTGTCTTCACCGAACTTGGGCAGCTGGCCGGTGCCGACCATCATTTCTTCCTTCACCAGCACGGGGGTCCAGGTTTCGGTCAGGCCGTGTTCGGTGGTGTGGGTGTCCAGCATGAACTGGGCCAGCGCGCGGTGAATCCGGGCGACGCCGCCGGACATCACCACAAAGCGCGAGCCCGAGAGTTTCGCGGCCGTCTCGAAATCCATGCCCTCCTGGACGCCCTTGATCTCGAAGTGTTCGACGGGCTTGAAGGTGAAATCGCGCGGGGTGCCCTCGCGGCGGATCTCGACATTGTCGTCCTCGTCCGTGCCGTCGGGCGTGTCGTCGTAGGGCAGGTTGGGGATGCCGAGCAGCAGGTCGGTCAGTTGCTGATCCAATTCCTTCGCCTCCGCCTGCATCTTCGACACTTCGTCCTTCTTGGCCGCGACCAGCGCGCGCAGGCGTTCGAATTCGGCCTCGTCGCCGCTGGCCTTGGCCTTGCCGATCTCCTTCGAGGATGCGTTCTGCTCCGCCTGGGCGGTTTCCGCGGCATGGATGCAGGCGCGGCGCTTTTCGTCGAGTGCGAGGATCTCGGAAGACACCGGGGACACGCCCCGACGGGCCAAGGCGGCGTCGAAGGCGGCGGGGGTCTCGCGGATGGCGCGGATGTCGTGCATGTCTGTCGTCCCGGAATCGGTATGGATGATGAAGGTGCTTATGGCGGATTTTTCGCCATTGCAAAACCGGGAGGCCAGCGGGGGCCCAGTGGGAGGTGCGCCAGGGCCACGTGCGGGGGACCCGGACAGAAAAACGGGGCCGCTTGATAGCGGCCCCGTGGCAGTCCCTTCAGGGATATCTTACTGTTCGAAACGCGGCATGGCTTCGAGATCTGCTTCCGCCATTTCGGTATAGATGCGGACCTCTTCACCGTCGTCCTGACGCAGGATCTGCAGTTCGGAAATCTTCAGGGCAACCGGCTTTTCGCCAATGCCGAGGAAACCGCCCACGTCAACGATCGCTTCGGTGATCTCACCGTCGCCTGCGACGATCAGTTCGGAAATCTCGCCGACCCATTCGTCGTTCGAGTCGTAGACACGTGCACCGTCAAGGTTTTCGGCGGTCAGATAGTCGTCACCGATCGGGGTCCCCATGGGATTGGGTTCCGCACCTTGGTCGGTCTCGGCGGTCATGTTGTCGTTACGGTTTTCGGCGTCGACTGCATTCTCGGCAGTGCGTTCGACGTCTTCAGCACCTTCGGACATTTCCTGACCTGCGTTCTCGGCAGTGCGTTCGACCTCTTCAGCACCTTCGGACATCTCTTGACCTGCGTTTTCGGCAGTGCGTTCGAGCTCCTCAGCACCTTCGGACATCTCTTGACCGGCATTTTCTGCAGTCTGTTCCATCTCCTCACCGGCTTCGGACATTTCCTGACCGGCTTCATTGGCTGCCTGAGCGACGTCTTCACCGGCCTCTTCGGCGTTTTCTTCAACGCTTTCGGCCGCGGTGTCATAGTTTTCGTCGTCGGCGTTGGTCATGCCGTCGGTATCAGCTGCAGCGGTGTCACGGTCCTGTTCGGACTGGTCACCCATGGAACCGGCATCGGCCGAGGCGTTGACGTTGGTCTGGAATTCGGGGGCATCTTCGAGCGTCGCCGGATCGGCGTTCAGCACGAGATAGAAATCTTCGGCGTTTTCGGTCGCGCCTTCAGAGACGAAGTTCAGCTTGTCGAGGGTCACTGCGACCTGGCGCTCGCCCATGCCGAGGAAACCGCCGATGTCGACCAAGACGGCCTGGATCTGACCGTCGCGGGACATGATCACGTCGTTGATCTCGCCGATGTCTTCCCAGTTCTCCTGAGCGCCTTCGACTTCGGTCGTCTCGCCGCTCTCTGCGGCGGCATAGACCGTCATGCCGAGGAAATCGGATGCGCGGATCTGACCTTCGGCGCGCTGGCTCATGTATGCGGAATGTGCGGCGTTGGAATTGGCTTCGGCGTTGGAGCCGGACATGGACGTGTCGGCCAGCGCCGGTGCTGCCGCGCCAACGGCAATGAGGGCTGTAGTCATCAGAAGATGTTTCATGGATCGCTCTCCTCTTTCAGGTTGCTCGCGGTGTGCCGCGTCATGTCCAGCCAACACCCGCATCACGACAAGAGTTCCAGACTAGCTTGTGAATTTTTGTCAAACAGCTGAAATCGGGTCTTTTTTCTGAGGCGACTTTGGATAGACTCGGATCATGACCTTCGACTCATCCCGCTTGCCCCTTGCTGTCACACTTGGCGATCCCGCCGGGATCGGCCCCGAGGTCGCGCTGCGTGCGGTGACCCGTCCCGGCGCGCCGAAATGCATCCTGATCGGTCCGCCCGTGGCGGCCGGGCGCGCGCGGGATCTGGTGGCGCCGGACTGGCAGATCGAAACGGTCGATGGCCCCGAAGGCGTGGTGGACAAGCCCAAGGTCATTCCGCTGATCCCGAGCAGTCATTCCAAATCGCACCCCTATGGCAAGATCTCGGCCGAGGCGGGGCAAATGTCCTATCACGCGATTCTGGTCGCCATTGCCCTGGCCAAGGCCGAACGGGTCTCCGGCATGGTCACAGCCCCGATCCAGAAGGAGGCGCTGTCGCTGGCGGGGGTGAACTATCCCGGCCATACGGAGATCCTCGAATATCACAGCGGCATTCTGGAGCGCGGCGGGCGCGTCGCGATGATGCTGGCGAACGAGGACCTGCGGATCGTTCTGGTGACGATCCACGTGTCCCTGCGCGAGGCGTTGGAGCAGGGGGATATCCAGGCGCAGTTGCGGGCGATCCGACTTGCACACAAGGGATGCATGGCCTTTGGCATCGGATCGCCACGGGTCGCGGTGGCCGGGCTCAACCCCCATGCCGGCGAAGGCGGGCTTTTCGGGCGGGAAGAGATCGACATCATCGCCCCGGCCATCGCCAAGGCACGGGAGGAAGGGATTGATGCGCGCGGGCCCTTCCCGGGCGATACGGTCTTCATGCAGGCCCGCAAAGGGGCGTTTGACGTGGTTGTGGCGCAGTACCACGATCAGGGGCTTATTCCGATCAAATACATGGGGTTGGAGAAGGGTGTTAATATAACGCTTGGACTTCCCTTCGTCCGCACCTCGCCCGATCACGGCACGGCATTCGATATTGCGGGCAAGGGGATCGCCGATCCCTCGTCGATGATCCAGGCGATCCAGATGGCTTATCGTCTGGCCGAAGCGCGCAAGCTGCGCCGGGACTAGTTCGGGAAAAGATCAGACCTTGCGCAGGGCCAGCACCGCGTTGAGCCCGCCGAAGGCAAAGGCGTTCGACAGCGCGACCTCGACCTTGGCCTCGCGCGCCTCGTTCGGCACGACGTCCAGGGCGCATTCCGGGTCCGGTTCCTCGTAGCCGATGGTCGGGGCGATCACACCGTCGCGCAGCGCCATGATACAGGCCAGAAGCTCCACTGCGCCGGTGCCGCCGATCAGGTGGCCATGCATGGATTTCGTCGAGGAAATCATCACCTTGTCCGCATGGGGGCCAAGCGCATCGGCCACGGCGGCGCATTCGGTCTTGTCATTGGCTGCGGTGCCGGTGCCATGGGCGTTGATATAGCCGACATCCTCCGGCGCGACCTTGGCGTCGCGGATGGCACCGGAGATCGCCCGCGCCGCGCCCTGTTTCGACGGCATGACGATGTCGGCGGCGTCGGAGGTCATGGCAAAGCCGATCACCTCGGCCAGGATTTCGGCCCCGCGTTTCTTGGCGTGGTCGTAATCCTCGAACACAAAGACGCCCGCGCCTTCGCCCTGCACCATGCCGTTGCGGTTGGCCGAGAAGGGGCGGCAGGCGTCCTTGGACATCACGCGCAGCCCTTCCCAGGCCTTCACCCCGCCAAAGCACAGCATGGATTCGGACCCGCCGGTGACCATGACCGGCGCCATGCCGGTGCGCACCATCTGAAAGGCCTGGGCCATGGCGTGGTTGGAGGACGCGCAGGCGGAGGCAACGGTGAAGGTCGGGCCCTTGAGGTTGAACTCCATCGACACATGCGATGCCGCGGCGTTGTTCATCAGCTTGGGCACGACGAAGGGGTGCACCCGGTTCTTGCCGTCCTCGTAGACGTGGCGGTAGTTCTCATCCAGCGTGGTCATGCCGCCGCCGGAATTGCCCAGCACGACCCCGGCCTTGGCGGCGAGGTCGCCGATGAACTCCAGCCCGGCCTGGGCGATGGCTTCGCGGGCGGCGATCAGGGTGAACTGGGTGAACCGGTCATAGAGCGACATTTGCTGCCGGTTGAACAGGCCCTCGGCCTCGAAGCCACTGATCTGACCGCCGATATTGATCGCCAGACGCTCGACATCGCGGAAGTCGAGCGGGCCGATTCCGCAGCGTCCCTCGCGGAAGGCTTCGAGCGTTTCGGGCACCGAATGGCCAAGCGCGTTGATCGTGCCCGCCCCGGTAATGACGACGCGTTTCACGACTTCTGTTCCGCCACCAGCTTTTCGATCCCCGCCACGATGGCCGCGACAGAGGAGATGTCGAAATCGCTTTCGGTCGGTTCGTTGGCGTTGAACGGCACCTGGATGTCGAAGGCTTCCTCGATGGCAAAGATCGATTCGACCAGGCCCAGGCTGTCGATGCCGAGGTCGTCGAGCGTGGCGTCCATCGTCACGTCGGATGGTTCGATCATGGCCTGGTCGGCGATGATTTGGATCACCTGTTCGCGGATTTCCATGGCGTCCCCCTCAAGGCAGCGTCCCCGGTGATCTACTCATTCTCACCCGACTTGAAAACCGCTTTCTGCAGGGCTGCGACCTGTTGGAACAGGCGGGGCAGGCGGCGCTGGAGTTTGTAGATCTCCAGGTTCTGATCCATCTTGGTCGCGGGATAGCCCAGCATGACGCGCCCGGCGGGCACCTTGGACAGCAGTTTGGAGCCGCCCCCGACCACCACATTGTCGCCCACGGTGATATTGTCCGACACGCCGACCTGGCCGCCGAGGATCACGTTGTTGCCAATCACCGTCGACCCGGCGACGCCGGTCTGGGCGGAGAAGAGGCAATCCTGGCCGATGCGGACGTTGTGGCCGATCTGGCAGAGGTTGTCGATCTTGCAGCCGTTGCCGATCTCCGTCGGCCGGATCGTGCCGGCATCGACGGTGGTATTTGCGCCCAGCTCGACATCATCGCCGATCCGCACCGCGCCAAGCGAATGGATGCGCTGCCACGACTGGCCCTGCGCCGTGACCTCGCCACCCAATGTGGCGCGGGCCTGTTCGACGCTGCTTTCCTCTCGCGTGACGAAACTGTGCCCATCCGCGCCGACCACAACCCCGGGGCTGGCGCGAAACCGGTCGCCGATGTGCGAGCGGGCCAGGATGCGCACCCCGGCATGGACCACGGCGTCACTGCCGATCTGCACGTCCTGGCCGATGTAGCATTGCGGGCCGATCTGGCTGTTGTCCCCGATCTCCGCCCCGGCGGCGACATAGGTCAGCGCGCCGATGGTGACATTGCGTCCCAGCCTGGCCGAGGGGTCGATCATGGCGGAGGGGTCGAGGCCAAGCGGATAGCCCTGGCCCGGATCAAGCCGCGCGGTGAGCCCGGCCATGGCCAACCGCGGCCGGTCGACCAGGATCGCCGCCTCGAGGCCATAGCTTTGCCAGTCCGCCTGGGCCCAGAGGATCGCGGTGCGGGCCTTGCCGTCCTTGAGGGTTGCCGCAAAGGCGGGTTTGAGCGCGAGAGCGATGTCGGTGGCCTCGGCCTGTGCAGGTTCGGCCGCGCCGGTGATGGTCAGATCGGTGGCGCCGACGGCCCTGCCGCCGACGGCCTCCGCCATCTCTTGGATCGTATATGCCATGAGACCCTCCCGGCGCCTGTCCGGGATCGGGTTACCCCTGAACGCCCGCCAGTTCCACCCCTTCACGCGCGAGCGCGTTCCAGATCGCCGCGTCGCGGCCGTAGACATCCCGACGATAGCTCATGTGGCCCTTGGGCTGGCCGACGGCGGTGCGGTAGATCAGGTGGACGGGCAGGGGGTTGGCCAGATCGACCTGGGTTTCACGCCCGGTGTTGAGGTGCTTCTTGAACAGGCCTTCGGGATCGTCGGTCTGCCAGGCCAGCAGCGCATAGGCAAAATCGAACGGGTCGTTCAGACGGATGCAGCCGTGGCTGAAGGCGCGGACATCGCGGGCAAAGAGGCTCTTCGCCGGGGTGTCATGCAGGTAGATGTTGTTGGAGTTGGGGAACATGAACTTCACCAGCCCCAGGGCATTGCGCGACGAGGGCGGCTGCTTCAGGTCGAAGGGGAAGTTGGTCGCGGTATAGCCGGAGAAATCGGCCTCGGCCCGGTTCACGACGCGGCCGCGGGCGTCGATGATCCGCAGGTGGCCGTTGGCATGCGGGTTCCGCTTGAGGGCGGGCAGGTATTCGCTGACCGCGATGGAGCGGGGCACGTTCCAGGTAGGGTTGATGATCATGTGTTCCATGACATCGGAAAATTCCGGCGTGCGATGCGTGACGAGGTTCTTGCCGACGACAGCCCGGGTTTCGAAATAGACCTTGCCCTGATCCATGATCCGGGCGCGGAAGTCGGTCAGGTTCACAACCACGTGCCGGTCGCCCAGATCGCGGTTGATCCAGCGCTCACGCTCCATCGCGACGATCACCGATTTCAGGCGGTCTTCGGCCGGCACGTTGAGCTCCGTCAGCGTGGTGGCGCCTGCGACGCCGTCATCGGGCAACCCGTGATCGCGCTGGAACTCCTGTACTGCGGCCTCGATCGCCGCGTCGTAGGTCGTGGTGACGGAGCGCGGCAGATACCCCATGGTCATCAGCCGGTTGCGCAGGGCGACAACATCCGCCCCGCTGTCGCCCGGCTCCATCGTGCCGCCCCGGACGGAGGCCCCGAAGCCGCCGCGGAGGATCAGCGCTTCAAGCCGCAGTTTCTCCCGCATCAGCCGGGTGTATTCCGCGCTCTGCGGCGGCAGGGATTTCAGGAAGGCAGCCGGGTCGCCCTGGGTCAGCCCGATGAGGTACCCGTTCCGGTCGCGAAGCGGCACCTCGCGCACGATGGAGGAATCGACCCGGGAGGGGGTCAGGCGTCCCGTTTGGATGTCGGCGGCATAGTCGAGGAACAGGCGGGAGAGGCGCACGTCAAGCGCCGCACGCTCCGCGTCTGTGCGGGCGCTGCGCATGGCCTGCATCAGCCCAGGCAGATCATAGGCGGAGCCGGGCAACCCGTGGCTGTCGGCCTCGGACAGGGCGGCGATCAGGGCGCGGCGGCGGTCTGCATGGGCCTCGTCCGCGCCGGTCCAGATCGGGGCGAAGTTCTGACCGCGGTAGAAGGCGGCCAGCACGCGGTCGTCCGCCGCGGTTTCCGCGATGGTCTGCTGGAACTGGGTGATCTGGATGACAGGAGCCTCGAGCGCGGCGGCCGGTGCGGCTGTCAGGGCAAAGGCGGACAGGGCCAGTGCGGTGAACAGGCGGGATGTGGCAACGCGGGGCATGCAAATTCCTTCCAGATATCTGAACTGACAATAAATTGGCGGCATACCGCCGGGACTGTCCATTCACAAAAGTCTCATGTGTTGAACAACTTTGGAACTGATGCAACCGGGTGACGACGGCGAATGGTTCCCTGAAAAAACCGCAATTGGCAGATTCTCGCCGAAATGCGCCGTGTTGTTAAAAGGCTAGACAAATTGACCTTGGTTGGCACCGTCAAATATGCGATAAGAAGCATGCATCTGGGGATGAGGTGCAACACGCCGCGTAACATCGCGGCACAGGTAGCGACGGGACAGGCGCGAAACAAATATGGCAAACGACAGCTCGGCGAGCATTTCGCGGCGCGCACTGCTTGGTGCATTTGCCGCAACGGCGGTCACAGCCGCCCCGACTTTCTCAAAAGCAGCGGGTCTTCTCAAGAACTCCGGTGATATCAGGCGGTTGCGGATGTACTCCGCACGGACCGGTGAACGGATCGACATGATCTACTGGGTCGACGGCACCTATATCAAGGACGCGGTGAAGGAGATCGCCTATTTCATGCGCGACTGGCGGACCGACTCCGTCAGGGACATGGATACCCGGACGATCGACATCCTGGCCGCATCGCACAACATGCTGGATGTGTCCGAACCCTATCTGCTGCTCTCCGGCTACCGCACATCGCAGACCAATTCGATGCTGCGCTCCAAATCCCGCAATGTCGCGCGCAATTCCCTGCATATGACAGGGCAGGCGGCGGATGTGCGACTGTCCTCGCGCTCCGTCAACCAGATGGCCCGTGCGGCCTCGGCCTGCCATGCCGGCGGTGTCGGGCGCTACAGCGGGTCCAACTTCGTCCACATGGATTGCGGCCCGATTCGGGAATGGGGTGCCTGAGGCGCCCCAAACCAACGGCCAGACATGAAAACGCCCGCCAATTTGGCGGGCGTTTCATTTTGTTTGACGTCTTCGGCCGCGGCGGCCGCAGCAGTTACTGCTGCGGGGGCTGGGCGGGCCGTGTGGCTTCGTATCCGGCGGTGAAGCCCGACAGAGACATCTTCAGCTCAACCGGCTGATCCTGCGCCTCGTAGGGGAAGAGCACGACATTGGCCGCGTTGCCCTTCTTGAAGGCAGCGATATCCGCCTCCAGCAGGCCGATGCGCGCGTAGCAGCTGTTGGAGTCGCAGAAGGCATAGCGATAGACCTTGCCCTTGCCGCCATCGACGGCGATCCGCAGATCCTTGGACAGGGCGGTGCCCAGGGGCACGGCGATGGTTGCGCCGGCGGCGACCTGACCTCCGTCGGGCAGCTTCTCGATGATGACTTCGGCGACGGGGTTGTTCTCGGCCCCGCGCAGCAGTTGGTACATCTGACAGGGCTCCGTGGCCGGATCTTCCTGCTTGACGCATTGCAGCTGCCAGTCGCCGATTTCCTCGCGCACATACCCCTGGCCGACTTGCGGCTCGTCAGGCGTGCCGGTGTCGAGGGTCGGATCCGCGGCGGGGGCGGCCGTCGTTTCGTCGGTGGTCTGCTCCGCGTCGGTGGCGGGGGTCGTCGTTTCGGACTGCGCCATCGCGGTGCCGGTGACGGCAGCAAGGGCGAGGGCGGACAATAGGGTCGTGGTCTTGAGCATATCTGTCCCGTTTCGAGATTGTGTCAGGCGGGGGTTATCACTTTGCCCCGGAAATGTCAGGCCCAATCCTGTCTGGCGGGTGATCACATGCCGGTGTCGGCGGGTGATCGCGGGCTGGACGGTCGGCCATTAGAAAAGGGACCCGAAGGTCCCCTTTCCGTTCTCCCTGTCGGACTAGGCCGACTTATCTTTGGCCTGACGCTAGGCGGTTTGAATTTGCCCGTCAACAGGCAATTTTCCGAAAATCTGGTGTGGTTTCACGGGGCTAGCGACCAGACCCGGGGCTGACGCGGAACCGACGCGAAGGGGCGTCAGAAAATTGCACGCGGAAAAGTGGGCGCGGAAAAGTGGCCGTGCCACGAAGGCACGGCCCAGTCAGACAGGGAGGAAGTATATCGCCGCACGAGGACATGTGGCGGCGACGGATTTGATACTGGCACAGAGAGGTTAAGAATGTATGGTCAGGTCTGATGACGTTTCGGGAACGGGGGACGGCATGGACGGACATGTCTTCATTGGCGGCGGTGGCGAGAATTACGCTGAAAAGCAGGGCCTTGCGCTGAAGTACGCCAATCGTCACGGTCTGGTGGCCGGGGCGACCGGCACGGGCAAGACCGTGACGCTGCAGATCATGGCCGAAGGATTTTCCGCGGCGGGTGTTCCTGTCTTTCTATCGGATGTGAAGGGCGATCTGTCGGGGCTCTCGGCTGCGGGCAGCGAAGGGTTCAAGCTCCACGGCGCCTTCATGGAGCGGGTCGAGACCATGGGGTTCGACAGTTTCCGCTATGAAAAGTTCCCGGTCCTCTTCTGGGATCTCTTCGGCGATCAGGGCCATCCGATCCGCACCACGGTCACGGAAATGGGACCGCTTTTGATCTCGCGGCTGCTGGAATTGTCCGAGGCGCAGGAGGGCGTTCTGAACATCGCCTTCCGCGTTGCCGATGAGGAGGGGATGGCGCTGCTGGATCTAAAGGACCTGCAGGCGCTGCTGGTACATGTGGGCGAAAACGCCAAGGAACTGGGGCTGCGCTATGGCAATGTCTCGCCCGCCTCGGTCGGGGCGATCCAGCGGCGGTTGCTGGTGTTGGAGAACCAGGGCGGCGCGAAGCTCTTTGGCGAGCCCGCGCTGGAGCTGTCGGACATGATGCGGACGGATGTGGACGGGCGCGGCATGATCTCGATCCTGGCCTCCGATACGCTGATGTCCTCACCCCGGCTTTACGCGACCTTCCTGCTGTGGTTGCTGTCGGAGCTTTTCGAGGAATTGCCGGAGGTCGGTGATCCGGACAAGCCCAAACTGGTCTTCTTCTTCGACGAGGCGCATCTGCTCTTCGACGACGCGCCCAAGGCTCTGGTCGACAAGGTGGAACAGGTGGCGCGGCTGATCCGGTCCAAGGGGGTCGGCGTCTATTTCATCACCCAGAACCCGGCGGATGTGCCCGAGGATATCCTGGGCCAGCTTGGCAACCGCGTGCAGCATGCGCTGCGTGCCTTCACCGCGAAGGACCGCAAGGAGCTGCGGCAGGCGGCCGAAACCTACCGCGAGAACCCGCGCTTCAACACCGAGGACGCAATCCGCGAAGTCGGCGTGGGAGAGGCGGTGACCTCGTTCCTGCAGGCCAAGGGCGTGCCGGGTATTGTCGAACGGACATTGATCCGCCCGCCGTCTTCGCGCCTGGGCCCCGTGGATCGGGCGGAACGTCAGGCGGTGATCGACGGCTCGCCGATCGCCGGGAAGTACGAGACAGTCGTGGACCGCGAAAGCGCCTATGAGATCCTGACCCGCCGCGCGGCCGAGGCCGCACGCGTGGCGGAGGCGGCCGAAGCCAAGGTTGAGGCGGATGAGGAAGCCGAGCGCGAGTTCCAGTCAGCAAGGCGCTATTCCCCCGGTGGCGCGCGGCGCACCAGCAGTCGGTCCCGCAGCGACGACACGCTTGGCGGGGCGATCAGCAAGGCGGTGATCAAGGAGTTGGGCGGCACGACCGGACGGCGCATCGTGCGGGGGATTTTGGGCGGGCTCTTCAAGTCGCGGTAGGTCGCGTCGTGTGCCGGTCCCGGGCCTGCCCCGGGACCTCTTCGGATTAAACTATTCAGGAGATCATAGTGGCGTGCGTGTCGGGCAAGGCCCCGGCGCGTAGGCCGGGGCACGGCGACGACACGCTTGGCGGTGCGATCAGCCCTGTCCCGGGCCTGCCCCGGGACCTCGTCGGACCGGGCGATGCAGCAGACCATCGCAATGTGCAAACCGGGCGATGCAGCAGACCATCGAGATGTGCGAACCAGGAGTGGCCCCGCGCAGGGGCCGGGGCATGACGGTGTGGGCCGGATCAATCCTCGCCGCGATACGGCTTCACATATTGCATCGCCATGTCCCAGGGGAAGAAAATCCAGGTGTCCTGAGAGACTTCGGTGATGAAGGTATCCACCTGCGCGCGGCCCTTGGGCTTGGCATAGACCGTGGCGAAATGCGCGTTCGGGTACATCTCGCGCACCAGTTCCAGCGTCTTGCCGCTGTCGACCAGGTCATCGACCACCAGGACGCCGGTGCCGTCGCCCATCATGGTGTCGTCGGGGCGGTTCAGAACCTCGGCCTCGCCCTGGGACTGGTGGTGGTAGCTGCGGACGGAGATCGTGTCGACCATGCGGATGTCCAGCTCGCGTGCGACGATCATAGCGGGGGCCATGCCGCCACGGGTGATGGCGACCACGGCCTTCCAAGACCCGTCCTCGCCCGGACCATGCTTGTCCAGACGCCAGGCCAGCGCGCGGCTGTCACGGTGGATCTGGTCCCAGCTGACGTGGAAACCTTTCTCATGGGGCAGAAGGTCGGACATGGCAGGGTCTCCGGTCAGCTCTTTTCGATATCGGGGGCGTCGACGGCCTTCATGCCGACGATGTGATAGCCCGCATCCACATGCAGGTTTTCACCGGTCACGCCCGAGCCCAGATCGGACAGCAGGTAGAGCGCGGATTTGCCCACGTCGTCGGTGGTCACGTTGCGGCGCAGGGGCGAGTTGTATTCGTTCCACTTCAGGATGTAGCGGAAATCTCCGATGCCGGAGGCGGCGAGCGTCTTGATCGGTCCGGCACTGATGGCGTTGACGCGGATGCCGTCCTTGCCCAGATCCTCGGCCAGGTATTTGACGGAGGCCTCCAGCGCGGCCTTGGCGACGCCCATGACGTTGTAATGCGGCATGACCTGTTCTGCGCCGTAATACGTCAGCGTCAGCATGGAGCCGCCAGCATCCATCATCTTCTCCGCGCGCTGTGCGACGGCGGTGAAGGAATAGACGGAGATGTCCATCGTCATGGCGAAGTTGTTGCGGCTGGTGTCGACGTAGCGGCCGCGCAGCTCGCTCTTGTCGGAAAAGCCGATGGCGTGGACGAGGAAATCCAGCTTGCCCCATTTCTCCTCGATCTCGGCAAAGGCCGCGTCGATGGAGCCCTCGTCGGAGACGTCGCAGTCGATCAGGGTGGTGACCCCGATCTGGTCCGCCAGCGGCACCACCCGTTTGCGGAACTGGTCCCCCATGTAGGAGAAGGCGAGCTCGGCCCCGGCATCGGCGCAGGCCTTGGCGATCCCCCATGCGATGGATTTGTCGTTCGCCACGCCCATGATCAGGCCGCGCTTGCCGGCCAGAAGCTGATTTGACATTTGGCCAATCCCGCCCATTGATTTCCCTCAGGTTGCTTTAGGCGATCACCACTGGCGCATCAAGCCCGACCCCGGTCGGAGGCGTCGCAAAACTCGGAGGTGAGACATGACGGACCGCAGCGGCCTCTTTGCCGGGGATGATCCTTTCGCCGTTGCGCGCGCCTGGCTGGCGGAGGCGGAGGCGTCGGAACCCAATGATCCGACCGCCATGGCGCTGTCGACCGTGGATGCTTCGGGGCTGCCGAACTGCCGGATGGTGCTGCTGAAGGAGATCGAGGCGGGGGCCTTTGTCTTCTACACCAATTACGGGAGCGCCAAGGCACAGGAAATCGACGCAACCGGCAAAGCGGCCTTTGTGATACACTGGAAGAGCCTGCGGCGTCAGATCCGGGTCCGGGGTATCGTCAGCCGCGAGGAGGGGCCGCAGGCGGATGCCTACTACCGGTCCCGCTCGCTCAAGTCGCGGCTCGGGGCCTGGGCCTCGGATCAGTCGCAACCGCTGTCGTCGCGCGGGGCGCTGATGGCGGAGGTGGCGAAGGTCACCGCGCGCCTCGGCGCCGACCCGGATCGCCCGCCGTTCTGGGGCGGATATCGGATCACGCCGCTGGAAATCGAGTTCTGGGCCGACGGCGCGTTCCGCCTGCACGATCGGTTCCGATGGACACGTGAAGCCGTTGACAATGCTTGGGAAGTGACACGATTGAACCCTTGACCCTGACCTTGGGTCAATTGTTAAGTAACTGGAAACTTGTTGTTTTCTATACTTTTGGGTGGGGTGCGCTCAGCCTGTGTAGGCTGTAGCTCTGTGGGGAATACATGTGGGGACCAAAGTGACTGCAATCGATAGTGATACTTGCAGGATGGATGGCGTTGTTAAGTGGTTCGATCCGGGGCGTGGCTTCGGTTTCGTGGTCGCTGACGAAGGGGGGCCGGACATCCTGCTTCATGCAAACGTTTTGCGCAATTTTGGACAAAGCTCTGTCGCCGATGGCGCGCGTGTGTCGATCCTGGTTCAGGAAACACAACGCGGCGTTCAGGCGACCGAGGTGCTGTCCATCGAAACCGTTGCCATTGGGGAGGCGCCGGGGCTCGAGGATTTCAAGTCACTCACGGCCGATGAAATCCGCGCGATGCCGCTGGAACCCGCCCGGGTCAAATGGTTCAACAAAGACAAGGGATTCGGTTTTGCCAATGTCTTTGGGCGCGACGAGGATGTGTTCATCCATATAGAGGTGCTGCGCGCCTCCGGCCTGTCCGATCTCCAGCCCGGCGAGGCGGTCGCGATACGCGTGATCGACGGACGTCGCGGGCGTATGGCGTCGGAGGTGAGCACATGGGAAGTCGCGTTGAAGCAGGATTGATCGCCCGTATTTTCGGGGCGATCTGTCTTTCGCTGCTGGCGACCAGCGTCGCGGCGACCTGCCGCGACGATCAGGTGCATCTGCGCGGCGACTGGGGCGAGGCCCGGTTCCGGGTCGAGGTGGCCGATACCGGCGCCTCCCGGGCCACGGGGCTGATGCATCGCGACAGCCTGCCTCAGGGGGCGGGGATGCTCTTTGTCTATCCGCGGCCGCAGGTTGCCGTGGCCTTCTGGATGAAGAACACGCGCATTCCGCTGGACATCATCTATATGGACAGTGCCGGCCGGGTGCAGCGCATCGCGCACAAGGCCATCCCCTATGACGAGACCGCGCTGCCGGGCGGGCGGGGCATCCAGTATGTCCTGGAAATCAACGGGGGCCTGGCGCGTTCGCTCGGCATCGGGCCGGGCACGGAGCTGCGACACCCGGCGATCGGGGAAGATGCCGCCTGGCCCTGTGAATAGGGCGCCGAATAGCGGACGTTCACCAAGCTTCGCTCTTTTCATCGCCATCCACGCAGGGTAAGGAGCACGGCACGGTCCGGGGCGTAGCGCAGTCTGGTAGCGCACCTGTTTTGGGTACAGGGGGTCGTGAGTTCGAATCTCGCCGCCCCGACCACTTTCTTCTCATCTTCGTTTGGCAGAGCGTCGTTCACCCGTAACAGGTGTCTGTGGCGCTTTCCGTGTGCGCCCATGCACCCAGGCCCAGGTCCTCGCGACACCGGCCGACCCCCAACAGGTGGTAGGTCGTGAACTTAACGCCCTACATGTGGTGTGTTTCACCGGGGCGATTCTCTGATTCCACCCCCGCACAACCGCGAAGAGAGCCGAAGGTTAACGCCGGGTTATTATCCACGGGCTGTGGGCAAAAAAGAGGCTCCGGGGGGAAATCCGTCGAAAACCAAGCGCTTGTTGGCCGCATCTTCGATCCTTCGTGCGACGTGATTCTGTGAAGAAGCAAGTCAAGCGAATTTAGCTGTAAAATGCCGTTGACGATGTGGTGAAACTTACCGCAGATTGTGGAGGCCGGAAGGATCACCCACCACATATAGATGCGGGATTTCGGCAAGGGACAGAGACAATCCAAGCCATTCAATTTGGCACTGGCGGAGGCATGACTTCCGACTGGCACTCCCTTGCTGCGGGTACTTCCGGCACGAACCACGCCCCGGGCAGGGGCCAGAAACGTCAGGGGCTGTTTCAAATGAAGATCGAGCGCAAGTTCACCAAGGCTGGTCAGGATGCATACGCCGGCGTCGAGTTCGTCACGACCTCCTCCGAGATCCGGAACCCGGACGGGACGATCGTGTTCAAGCTGGACGATTGCGAAGTCCCGGCAAGCTGGAGCCAGGTCGCGAGCGACGTGATCGCGCAGAAATACTTCCGCAAGGCTGGCGTGCCTTCTGCGTTGAAGAAAGTCCGTGAAAAGGACGTTCCCGAATTCCTCTGGCGCTCTGTCGCCGACGGTGATGCGGAGATCGGCGGGGAAACCTCCGCCCGCCAGGTCTTCGACCGTCTGGCCGGCGCCTGGGCCTACTGGGGCTGGAAGGGCGGCTACTTCTCCACCGAGGAGGACGCCTCCGCCTATTATGACGAGATGCGGTACATGCTCGCCACTCAGCGTGCGGCCCCCAACTCGCCCCAGTGGTTCAACACCGGTCTGCACTGGGCCTATGGCATCGACGGTCCCAGCCAGGGCCACTACTACGTCGATCACAAGACGGCCAAGCTGACCAAATCCAAATCCGCCTATGAACATCCGCAGCCCCACGCCTGCTTCATCCAGTCGGTCGGCGACGACCTGGTTGGCGACGGCGGCATCATGGACCTCTGGGTTCGCGAGGCGCGGCTCTTCAAATACGGCTCCGGCACCGGCACCAACTTCTCTTCCCTGCGTGCAGAGGGCGAGAAACTGTCGGGCGGCGGCAAATCCTCCGGTCTCATGGGCTTCCTCAAGATCGGCGACCGGGCGGCCGGTGCGATCAAATCCGGTGGCACCACGCGCCGCGCGGCCAAGATGGTCATTGTCGATGCCGATCACCCGGATATCGAGGAATACATCAACTGGAAGGTAAAGGAGGAGCAGAAGGTCGCCTCCATCGTCGCCGGGTCCAAGATGCACGAAAAGTGCCTGAACGCGATCTTTGCCGCGATCCGCACCTGGGATGGCACCGAAGAGGGCGCCTATGACCCGAACGAAAACGATGCACTGAAACAGGCGGTGCGCGAGGCGAAAAAGTCCGCGATCCCCGAGACCTACATCAAGCGCGTGCTCGATTATGCAAAGCAGGGCTATGCCTCGATCGAGTTCCCGACATACGACACCGACTGGGACAGCGAGGCCTACGCCTCCGTCTCCGGCCAGAACTCCAACAATTCCGTTCGCGTCACCGATGCCTTCCTGAAGGCGGTCGAGGATGACGGCGACTGGGAGCTGATCCGCCGCACCGACGGTTCCGTCGCCAAGACCATCAAAGCGCGCGATCTGTGGGAAACCATTGGCCACGCCGCCTGGGCCTGCGCCGATCCGGGCATCCAGTACCACGACACCGTCAACGCCTGGCACACCTGCCCGGAAGATGGCGCGATCCGGGGCTCCAACCCCTGCTCGGAATACATGTTCCTGGACGATACGGCCTGCAACCTGGCCTCCATGAACCTGCTGACCTTCCTCAAGGATGGCGAGTTCCAGGCAGAGGATTACGTCCACGCCACCCGTCTCTGGACCCTGACGCTGGAAATCTCCGTGCTGATGGCGCAGTTCCCGTCGAAGGAAATCGCGCAGCTGTCCTATGACTTCCGCACACTCGGCCTGGGTTACGCCAATATCGGCGGCCTGCTGATGAACATGGGTCTGGGCTACGACAGCGACGAGGGCCGGGCGCTGGCCGGGTCGCTCACCGCGATCATGACCGGTGTGGCCTATGCCACCTCGGCCGAAATCGCGGGCGAGCTGGGGCCGTTCCCGGGGTATGAGCGCAACGCCAAGCACATGCTGCGCGTCATCCGCAACCACCGCGCGGCGGCCTATGCCAACGGCGAATACGAGGAACTGCCGATCAAGCCGGTCGCGCTGGATCACGCCAACTGCCCGGACCAAAAGCTTGTTGCCCTTGCCAAATCCTCCTGGGACGAGGCGCTGCGCCTGGGCGAGAAGCACGGCTACCGCAACGCCCAGACCTCTGTCATCGCGCCGACCGGAACGATCGGTCTGGTCATGGATTGCGACACCACCGGGATCGAGCCGGACTTCGCCCTGGTAAAGTTCAAGAAGCTGGCCGGCGGTGGCTACTTCAAGATCATCAACCGCTCGGTTCCCGCCGCGCTGGAGAAACTCGGCTACGGCTCCGCCCAGATCGAGGAGATCATCTCCTACGCGGTTGGCCACGGCTCTATCGGCAATGCGCCGGGGATCAACCACACCGCGCTGATCGGCCACGGCTTTGGCCAGCGCGAACTGGACAAGATCGACGCCTCGCTGGCTTCGGCCTTCGACATCCGCTTCGTCTTCAACCAGTGGACCCTGGGCGAGGAGTTCTGCCGCAAGACCCTCGGCATCCCGGCGGAAAAGCTGAACGATCCGGGCTTCGATCTGCTGCGCCACCTCGGCTACTCCCGCAAGGAGATCGAGGCCGCCAACGATCACGTCTGCGGAACCATGACGCTGGAAGGCGCGCCACACCTCGACCCCGAACACCTCGTGGTCTTCGACTGTGCCAACCCCTGCGGCAAGAAGGGCAAGCGCTTCCTGTCGACGGAAAGCCACATCACCATGATGGCGGCGGCGCAGAGCTTCATCTCCGGTGCGATCTCCAAGACGATCAATATGCCGAATGACGCGACGATCGAGGACTGCCAGAAGGCCTACGAGCTCTCCTGGTCCCTCGGGATCAAGGCGAACGCCCTCTACCGCGACGGCTCCAAACTGTCGCAACCGCTGGCGTCGGCCCTGGTCGAGGATGACGACGAGGCGGCCGAGGTGCTGGAGTCGGGCTCGACCCACGAAAAGGCCGCCGTGCTGGCCGAGAAGATCGTCGAAAAGATCGTCATCAAGGAAGTTGCCCGCGCCGGTCGCGAGAAGCTTCCCGAGCGTCGGAAGGGCTACACCCAGAAGGCGATGGTCGGCGGTCACAAGGTCTATCTGCGGACCGGTGAATACCAGGACGGCTCGCTTGGCGAGATCTTCATCGACATGCACAAGGAAGGCGCAGGGTTCCGGGCGATGATGAACAACTTCGCCATCGCGGTCTCCGTCGGTCTGCAGTACGGGGTGCCGCTGGAGGAATTCGTCGACGCCTTCACCTTCACCAAGTTCGAACCGGCCGGCATGGTTCAGGGCAACGACTCGATCAAGAACGCAACGTCCATTCTGGATTACATCTTCCGCGAACTGGCCGTGTCCTACCTCGATCGGACCGACCTGGCGCACGTGAAGCCCGAGGGCGAAACCTTTGACAGCATTGGACAAGGTGCGGCGCAAGAAGGGATCTCCAACGTCGAAGAGCTGAGCGAAAGCGCGGCCTCCAAGTCGCTGGAAGTGCTCAAGCAGATCTCCTCCACCGGCTATCTGCGCAAGCGGCTCCCGTCGGAACTGGTCGTTCTGCAAGGCGGGATGATGACGGGCACAGATCCGGTCAGCGCCCTGAACACCCTGGTGCCGGAAACCGGGACCAGCACGCTGACGGTCGAAAGCACAACCGCCGTCTCCTCCGGCACCGTGTCTATGGATGCGCGGACCAAGGCCAAGATGCAGGGCTACGAGGGCGAGGCCTGTGGCGACTGTGGAAATTACACGCTGGTGCGCAACGGCACCTGCATGAAGTGCAACACCTGCGGGGCGACCTCGGGATGTAGCTAAACGAGATAGCGCGGCGACTGGTTCGTTTGCCGCGCTTGTAGGATCAGGCCGCAGGCAGAAATTTTCGGGCGGTACTACTACTGAGCCTGATCCGATCACTAAAGGGGCCTCCTCGGAGGCCCCTCTTTTCTTTGCGGAATGATCGGTTTTATCTGTGGGTACAGAGGGTTAAGAGCGGGTCTTAAATCACCGCCTCGATCAGGAAGGGGCCCGTGGTCTTCATCGCCCGCTCGAAGAGATCGGTGAACCCCTCGGCCGTCTCGGCCCGCGCGGCATCGACCCCCATTCCCTTGGCAATCTGCACGAAGTCCAGCGCCGGCTTGTCCAGATCCAGCATCCGCTGCGCATTGCGCCCCGGTTCGCCCGCGCCGACGCCCTTCAACTCGCCCTGCAGGATGGCGTAGCGGCGGTTGGCGAAGATGACGACGCAGATATCCAATTCCTCCCGCGCCATGGTCCAGAGCGCCTGGTTGGTGTACATCGCACTGCCATCTGCCTGAAGATTAATGACTTTTCGGTCCGGACAGGCCAGCGCCGCGCCGGTGGCCAGGGGCATACCACCACCGATCGCGCCGCCGGTGACCTGCAGCCAGTCATGCGGCGCGCTGCCAAAAGTGAAGCGGAAGAAATCGCGGCCCGAGGTCACGGATTCATCGCAGACGATCGCATTCTCGGGCAGCTTGTGTCCCAAGGTGATCGCGATGGCTTCCGGCGTCAGCTTGCCCGTCGTCAAATCCGGGATCGCCGGGGCGGTGGTGAGGGTCGGGCGGCCTGCACCGACCTCTGAGGCCAAGGCCTCCAGCGCGCCCGGCAGATCGTCAGAGGGATCGGCCAGGGTGATCCGCTCGCATCCCTCGGGCACGGGGGTGGAAGGTTTTCCCGGGTAACCGAAGAATATCACAGGAAATTTCGCGCCAACCAGAATGATCTGTTCGAAACCTTCCAGCGCCTTGATCGCCTGATCGACGGGATAGGGCACGCGGTTGATCTGGACCCGACCCGCGCCACGCTCCATCCGGCCGTTGGATTGCTGGGCCATCAGGGTGGCGCCGGTGGCATCTGCGATGGCCTGCGCGGTTTCCAGCGCGGTGGCGCGCAGCGCGGTGCCCGAAAGCAGAACGACGGTTTTCTTACCGTTTTTCAGCGCTTTGCTGGCCGCTGCTACACGACCTGGATCTGCCGCGGCGGGGGCTCGAACCTCCGCCTTGACCGGCGCGACCTGCGGGGCGCTGCCCCAGGCGTAGTCCGCTGGCAGGATAAGGGTCGACACGCAACCGGGCGCGCGAGAGGCAGCGGCGATGGATTCGGCGGTGGCGGCGCTGACATCGGCGGCGCTGCCGATGCGACGCACATGGCCGGACATGGGCCGCGCCAAGCTCTCGATGTCGGAGGTCAGCGGGGCGTCATAGGGCAGGTGATAGCTGGCATGATCGCCGACGACATTGACCATGGGCGTGTTGGCGCGGCGGGCATTATGCATATTTGCCAATGCGTTGGCCAATCCGGGTCCGGTGTGCAGCAGCGTCGCGGCCGGTTTCCCGGCCATGCGGGCATAGCCGTCGGCGGCGCCGGTCACGACCCCTTCGAACAGGCCCAGAACGCAGCGCATCTGCTGCTTGCGGTCCAGCGCGGCCACGAAATGCATTTCCGATGTACCGGGGTTTGCGAAACACACGTCCACACCGTTCGCCAGCAAGGTATCACACAGCGCATCCGCGCCCGTTTCTCCGGGTTTTCCAGCCTGTTGGGTCATCCTGTCCTCCTACTTCGTCGGGCGGAGTGTTTCGCCAGACGCGTCGAAGGTCCAGAGGGAATTGACCGCAGGGTCAAATCGGAGGTCGTCATTCGGTCGGAAAGACCGTCCCGGGAGGGCGAGAGAGGGAGTGTGCCCCCTCTCTCCGATTGATCAGGGGATGATCCGCGTATATTTCAGCCCTTCCAGCGTCGCGCCAAACCGTGCACCGGCCTGGGCAAAGACATAGGCGACAACCGGCGACAGACCGGCGTTGGTGTCGGTGCGCAGGTTCTCTCCGTCGTCGGAGAAGGCGTATTCGATATCCGCGCCGACAGCCCAGCCCTCGGTCCGGCGGAAGCGTTCCAGGGCGTTCTGGGTCATGAAGAACAGCACATGCGCATATTGCTGCGCGCCGATCTGCAACCCGATATTGGCGGCGGCGGCGGAATAGTAGTCCACCGTCACGCCGTCGATCCGCAGGGCGCCTTGTCCGTAGGACCCGCCGAAGCCGAAGCCCGCTTCGGTGATGACGGGCATGACCAGCGTGGCGACGGATTTAGAGGCCACTTCGCGCGCTTCGGGATGTAGATTGAAGAGATGGCCAAGGGTCGCATCGGCGCGGGCGTCGATCTTCTGGCCGTTCATGTTGCCGACACCGTTGCCACAGGCGGCGGTGAGGCCAAGGGCCGCAAAGGCGGAGAGCGCCAGGGCGCGACGGGTGAGTTTCAACATAGCTTCTGCCTGTCTGGGGGCGCGTCTGCGCCGTTGCTCGATCTGCCCGTTTTCCGGGTCTGTCGCAAATATAGAGGGAAGAGGCGGCGGAGTCACCACCCCTTGTCGATCTTTAGCCTGTCTGGGCGGTCCGTTGCCGCTCAATGCCCTAGGGCGCGGGCCATGGCGGGGGCGAAATAGGTCAGGATGCCGTCGCAGCCCGCCCGTTTGAAACAGAGCAGGCTTTCGGCCATCGCGCGGTCGCCGTCGATCCAGCCGTTCTGCGCCGCGCCGGTGATCATCGCGTATTCACCCGAAACCTGGTAGGCGAAGGTCGGCACCTGCAGTTCGCGTTTCACCCGCGTGCAGATGTCCAGATAGGGCATGCCCGGCTTCACCATGACCCAGTCCGCGCCCTCGGTGATGTCGCGGGTGACAAGGCGCAGGGCCTCGTCGGAATTGCCCGCGTTCATCTGGTAGGTCGCCTTGTCGCCCTTCAGCGCGCCGGTGGCGCCGACCGCGTCGCGGAAAGGGCCGTAAAAGGCCGAAGAATACTTGGCGGCGTAAGAGAGGATCAGGACATTGGTATGCCCCCCGGCCTCCAGCGCGCTGCGCATGGCGCCGATGCGGCCGTCCATCATGTCCGACGGGCCGATGATATCCGCGCCTGCCTCGGCCTGGCTGAGGGTCTGTTTGACCAGCGCCTCGACGGTTTCATCGTTCAGGATCTCGCCATCCACCACAAAGCCGTCGTGCCCGTCGATATTGTAGGGGTCGAGCGCGACATCGGTCATGATCGCCAGCTCGGGCCGGACCGCCTTGATCGCGCGGATGGCGCGGTTGGTCAGGTTTTCGGGGTTCCAGGCCTCCGCGCAGTCCTTGGTGCGCTTCTCCATCGGGGTGTAGGGGAAGAGGCAGATGCAGGGGATGCCCAGATCGGCGGCCTCCTTCGCGGCCTCGACCACCTGATCGACCGAATGCCGCACCACGCCGGGCATCGAGGGGATCGGTTCGCGGATATTCTCGCCCTCGGTCAGGAAGACGGGCCAGATCAGATCGCTCACCGAGACCTCGTTTTCCTGCATCAATGCCCGGATCGCGGGCGATTTGCGGGCGCGGCGGAACCGGGCGGCGGGGAAGGGGGCAAAGAGAGCTGCGGCGGGGGCTTTCATGGCGCGTCCTTGTAGTGATCTGCTTGATCCGACCGCCATTGGGTGGCATGGAATGTTCCACACCACAAGTGGGCCAATCCCGGCGGGTCTGTTCCGGGCTGAGGGTCCCCGGGCCCAAGGGCGGATATGAGGACAGCGGGTTGGACCTGACACAGACCATTTTCGAAGTCATCGACATGCGCAGTTTCTCCAACCTCTGGTTCTGGATTGCGCTCGCCGTGTTGTGGTCGACCGCCTCGCACTGGGTGCTGGGGGTGCCCTGGGACATGATCACCCGCGCCCGGCGCAAGGGCGGCAAGTTCGAGGATGACGTGGCTGTGCTGGTGCGGGTCTACGTCGACCGGATCCTGCATGTGGCCGAGGTTTCGGGCCTGGTGCTGATCGTGCTGGTCTGCTTTCTGCTGACGTCGCTGGCGGTGCTGGGTTTCGGCTATGCGGTCGAATTCGCACAGGCCCTGTTTTTGCTGGCCCTGCCGATGACGGTGGTGGGATTGCTCTCGATCCGCTCCGCCCGGATCATCGACGCCACGCATCCCGAGGGCGAGGAACTTTATCGTCGGCTGCATGCGCATCGGATGACGGTGCAGTTGATCGGCATGGCGTCGATCTTTGTCACCACGATGTGGGGCATGTTCCAGAACTTCTCTTTCGGCGCTCTGGGAGGCTGAGATGTCAGAGACCGGTGACAAGATCACCCTCGGGGGCGCCCCTGAAGGGTACGATGCCTCTCTCATTCTGGCGGAGGTCGCCAAGCGCGGGGCGCCGGTGATGCATGTGGCGCTGGATGACCGGCGCATGGCGTCGATGGCGGATGCGCTGCGGTTTTTTGACCCAGCCATGCCGGTGGTGCAGTTCCCGGCCTGGGATTGCCTGGCCTATGACCGTGTCTCGCCCAATGCCGATGTCTCCGCCACGCGGATGGCGACGCTGGCGGCGCTGGTGCACGGGATGCCGGAACGGTTCGTGTTGTTGACAACTGTCAACTCGTTAACGCAGCGGGTGCCCGCGCGCGAGGTGCTGAAGGAGGCGGCCTTTACCGCCCGGGTCGGATCGCGGATCGACGAGGCGGCGCTGCGCAATTTTCTGGTGCGCATGGGGTTCTCGCAATCCCATTCGGTGACAGAGCCGGGCGATTACGCGGTGCGTGGCGGCATTATCGACATCTATCCGCCCGGCGAGGGCGGGCCGGTGCGGCTGGATCTCTTCGGGGACGTGCTGGACGGGGCGCGACGGTTCGATGCGGGTACGCAACGCACGACGGAAAAGCTGGATGTGGTGGAACTGGCCCCGGTGTCGGAGGTCATCCTGGACGAGGCGGCAATCACGCGCTTCCGGCAGAACTACCGGATCGAGTTTGGCGCGGCCGGCACGGATGATCCGCTGTATGAGGCGGTGAGCGCGGGGCGGAAGCATCAGGGGGTGGAGCATTGGCTGCCCTTTTTCCACGAGCGGCTGGAGACGCTTTTCGATTACCTTCCCCATGCCTCTGTCATGATGGACGATCAGGTAACGGCGGCGCGTCTGGCGAGATGGGAGGCGGTGAAGGATCAGTATGAGACCCGCCGCCTGGCGCTGGAAAAACGCGACCGAATGGATTCCGTCTACAAGCCGGTGCCGCCCGGGTTGCTCTACCTCGACGAGGCCGCCTGGGATGCGGCGAGTGCCGGTCACCGGCGGGTGCAGATGTCGCCGCTACCCCGCGCCTCCGGCCCCGGTGTGGTGGATGCGGGCGGGCGTGTCGGGCGCAATTTCTCGCCCGAGCGGCAGTTGGAGAATGTCAGTCTTTTCGGGGCTCTGGCCGCGCATGTGAAGACCAAGATGGCCGAGGGGCCGGTGGTCATCGCCTCCTATTCCGAGGGCGCGCGGGAGCGTCTGGACGGGTTAATCGAGGATGAGGGGCTGAAAGGCGCGGTGCATATCCGCAATGCCGAGGGGATCGGCAAGACCGGGCTGCATCTGGCAGTCTGGGCGCTGGAGGCCGGGTTCGAAGGGCCCTGGCGGGACCGGCGTGTGACGGTGATTTCGGAACAGGATGTGCTGGGTGACCGGTTGATCCGGGGCGCGCGCAAGAAGCGGCGGGCGGAGAATTTCCTGACCGAGGCGCAGTCGCTCAGCCCCGGCGATCTGGTGGTGCATGTGGACCACGGGATCGGCCGCTACCACGGGATGGAGGTCATTACCGCGGCGGGCGCGGCGCATGAATGTCTCGTGCTGGAATATGCGGACGACGCAAGGCTTTACCTTCCGGTCGAGAATATCGAGCTGTTGTCGAAATACGGCCATGAGGAAGGGTTGCTGGATCGTCTGGGCGGCGGTGCCTGGCAGGCCAAGAAGGCCAAGCTCAAGGAACGCATCCGCGAGATGGCGGATCGGCTGATCCGGGTCGCGGCGGAACGGGCGCTGCGTAAAGCGCCGATTCTGGATCCGCCGGACGGGGCCTGGGATGCGTTTCAGGCGCGCTTTCCCTATCAGGAAACGGATGATCAGCTGTCGGCCATCGACGATGTGCTGACCGATCTGGATTCGGGCCATCCGATGGACCGGCTGATCTGCGGCGACGTGGGTTTCGGCAAGACCGAGGTGGCGCTGCGCGCGGCCTTTGTCGCCGCCATGTCGGGCGTTCAGGTCGCGGTGATCGCACCGACGACCCTGCTGGCGCGCCAGCATTATCAAGGGTTTGCGGAGAGGTTCCGGGGCTTCCCCTTGCAGGTCTCGCCTTTGTCGCGCTTCGTCTCGCACAAGGATGCGGAGCGCACGCGGGAGGGGCTGGCCAAGGGCACGGTGGATATCGTGATCGGGACCCACGCGCTGCTGGCCAAGAACGTGCGGTTCAAGAACCTCGGCCTGCTGATCGTGGACGAGGAGCAGCGGTTCGGGGTGAACCACAAAGAACGGCTCAAGCAGCTGAAATCCGATGTGCATGTGCTGACCCTCACCGCGACGCCGATCCCGCGGACGCTGCAGCTGTCGCTGTCGGGGGTGCGGGATCTGTCGATCATCGGCACGCCGCCGATCGACCGCCTGGCGATCCGCACCTATGTGTCGGAGTTCGACGCGGTCACCATCCGCGAGGCGCTGCTGCGCGAACGCTATCGCGGGGGGCAGTCCTTCTATGTGGTGCCACGCATTTCCGATCTGGCGGAGGTCGAGGCGTTCCTGAAGAACGAAGTTCCGGAGGTAAGCTATGTCACCGCCCATGGCCAGATGGCCGCGGGCGAGTTGGACAAGCGGATGAATGCCTTCTACGACGGCAAGTTTGACGTGCTGCTGGCGACGACAATCGTGGAATCGGGGCTGGATATTCCGACCGCCAACACGATGATCGTCCATCGGGCGGATATGTTCGGCCTGTCACAGCTCTATCAGATCCGGGGGCGTGTGGGGCGGGCCAAGACCCGCGCCTATGCCTATCTGACGACGAAACCCCGGGTGCGGCTGACGGACAGCGCGGAGAAGCGGCTGAAGGTTCTGGGCTCGCTCGATACGCTCGGCGCCGGGTTCACGCTGGCCTCGCAGGATCTGGATATCCGCGGGGCGGGGAACCTTCTGGGCGAGGAACAGTCGGGCAATATGCGCGACGTGGGGTACGAGTTGTACCAGACCATGCTGGAAGAGGCGATTGCCAAGATCAAGGCGGGCGAACTGGAGGGGCTGACCGAGGCGGACGACCAATGGGCGCCGCAGATCAACCTGGGCGTGCCGGTGCTGATCCCCGAGGACTATGTGCCCGACCTGGACCTGCGTCTGGGCCTCTACCGGCGTCTGTCGTCGCTCTCGACCAAGGTGGAGCTGGAGGGCTTCGCCGCCGAACTGATCGACCGCTTCGGCAAGCTGCCGAAGGAGGTCAACACGCTGCTGCTGGTCGTGCGGATCAAGGCGATGTGCAAGCGGGCGGGGATTGCCAAGCTGGATGGTGGGCCCAAGGGTGCGACTGTTCAATTCCACAACGACAAGTTTGCAAACCCGCAGGGCCTGGTGGATTTCATCAAGGCGCAGAAGGGGTTGGCCAAGGTCAAGGACAACAAGATCGTGGTGCGGCGCGATTGGACATCCAACGCCGACAAGATCAAGGGGGCGTTTGCGATAGCCCAGGACCTGGCGAAATATGCCGAGGCGGTGAAGACGGGCTGAGCGATTGCTCAGACCCCGGGGCGCTGCCCCGGACCCCGGAGTATTTCTGGCAAGATGAAGGGTGGAATCAGCCGCAGCACGAGGCCATTGCGGCCTGGGCACAGAAACAGGATGCGGCCACCTCCGTATCCGCGCGGGCGAGGGCGAAATCCAGCCGCTGGCGGACTTGGGCGATCTCGACCGTTTCGCCGCGCGCGGCCAGACAATCGTGCAGACCTTTCAGGGCCCAGACATTGTCGGGATGCACGCAGGCGCGCGGAAGTCCGGCCACGAGGCCAAGGTCCTGACGATAGACCTCCTCCGCCTCGGCCACACGGCCCTGTTCGTATAGCAGCGCGCCCAGGGCGTGGCGGGTTGGCTGCATCCAGCCCCAAGGTTCGTCATAGTTCAGGGCGTCCTCCAACGCGACGGAACGGCGCAGGGCGGCATAGGCTTCCTCGTATTGTTCCTCGCGGTAGAGGATTTCCCCCCGCAGCATCTCCCTCGCGACGGCCAGGACATCCGTGACGGTGTTGTTGTGGATGCGTCGGGTTTCGGGGACATGGGCGGCGAGGAAATTCTGCTCCATTTCCAGCGCCTCGGGCACCTGTCCAAGGGCGGCGTGGGCCAGGCCCTTCGCATAGAGGAGCGTGGCGTTGAGCGTGGCATAGGTGGCCGGATCTTCGGGCAGCTCCATCTGGAGAATGTCGTTCCATCGGCCGAAGCGGATGAGGACATGCGGCTCCATCGCGAGGTAGGCTTCCCAGAAGTCGGCATAGGGCGGGGACTGGATCTTGAGCGCTTCCGCCGGGGTGGTTTCGGCAAGGCCGCGCACGGCGCGAAGGGCGGGCTCGATCTGACCCAGGAACATCGCGCCGTAGATGGCGAAATGATAATTGTGTTGGCGGTAGCCGGTGTAGAACTTCACGCCGCCCTCGCGGTCATAATACTTCAGATCGGCCTCGATGGCGCGTTCGTTCCAGAAAAGCACATCGGCGTAGTTGCCGCAGAGCATGTCGATATGGGTCGGCATATGGACAAGATGGCCCGCGTCGGGGACGCGGCGGCGCAGGACATCGGCAGCCTTCAGGGCCTTTTCCGGGGTCGGCGACATCTCCATCAGGTGGACGTAGAGGTGGGTTAGGCCCGGGTGATCGGCACCACCGGGCAAACCCATGGCGCGTTCCAGAAGGGCCATGCATTCCAGCGTATCCGCACCCGGCATCGGGTCTCCACTGGGCAGGTCCCACATCAGCCAGGGCGTTCGGGTCATCATGGCTTCGGCGAGGATGCAGGCGATTTCCAGCTGGTCCGGCATGGCGGCATGTTCGGCGCGCATCGCATCCGCGAAGGCATCGTCCCAGGGTGACATGTTTTCGACCGGGGTCTCGGACTGGTAGCGGGACGAGAGGGCGCGGATCAGGGCCTGTTCAACGGGGCCTGTTCTGTCGGCCAGGGCAAGGGCGGATTGCAGTGCAGGCCAGGCGAGCGAGAGCGCCCCGGCCTTCATGTGATCGTCCATCAGGCGCCAGGGCAGGTTGTAGTTCGGCCCGGCGGCGTAGGCGATACCCCAATGGGCCATGGCGCAATCCGGGTCATGCTCCAGCGCGCGGTGAAAGCAGACGATGGCCTCCTCGTGGTTGAAACCGAAGGTCCAGAGAAGACCGCGATCAAACCAGAGCTGGGCCTGGGGCGAGGAGGTGGTGACGGGAAAGCTGTAGGTTCCCAGATCATAATATGTGTCCAAAGTGCCACCTCCGATAGTTCGGTCGAAGGCTAGCAGGCGATCCGGTTGGCGCAAGATGTCAATGGGAGCCCAGCACGGCGCGGATTTTCGGGGCGATCCAGTCCCAGAGGGCCGGGGCGCCGCGTCGGACCGGTTTTCCCACGCGCTGGTCGAGCACGTCGAAGGTGACGTTGTAGGTCGTCCAGGAGCCACCGCCGACCGCGAGGTTCAGGTTGGGCGGCTGGAAGCGGTCGAGTGACTTGGCGAAGACGGCGTCGGGGCTCTCGGCTGCTTCGAATTCCTGCCAGAGAGTGATGAGGTCGCGGGCCTGATCCTGCGGAAGCAGGCCGAAGATCCGTTCCGCGGCGCGCTGCTCCTTGGCCTCGGTTTCGGCCTGTCCCTCGGCGGTCTGGGCGTAGATCGGCACGTCGCCCGCGTCGATTTCCACGATGTCATGGATCAGCAGCATGCGGATCACCCGGTCGATCTGCACGCCCTCGGGCGCGTGTTCGGCGAGGATCAGCGCATAGAGGGCGATGTGCCAGCTGTGCTCGCCCGAGTTTTCCTGCCGGGAATTGTCGCCGATCGGCGTGGCGCGCAGGATGGTGCGCAGCTTTTCGGCCTCGGCCAGGAAGGCCATCTGGGCGTCGAGGCGGCTCATGCGCCGGGTTGCTTGTGTTTCTTGATGAAGGTCATGGCCTTGCGCGCGGCGAGGCGCACGCGGACCTCGGTCAGGAAGGCCTCTTCGAGGGTCTGCGAGGCCGCGCCGATGAGTTGCGCGACCTCGACATAGAACCGTTCATTGCCGGTCTGGTTCATCACCTCGATGGCTTCATCGGCCAGCTTGGCCGCGATCCGTTCCGTGCTGGCAGACATCAGCGGGAGGACTCGGTCAGGCGGCGTTTGACGTAGTCGGTGACCGTCTCGATCATCGGGTCCATGTAGGGATCCTCGAAGAAATGGCCGGCGCCGCTGACCTCTTCGTGGGTGACGGTGATGCCCTTCTGCTCCTGCAACTTGCCGACCAGCGTGGTGGTGTCCGCCGGCGGGGCGACCCGGTCGGAGGAGCCGTTGATGATCAGCCCTGAGGAGGGGCAGGGCGCGAGGAAAGAGAAATCGTACATGTTCGCGGGCGGGGAGACGGAGATGAAGCCCGTGATCTCCGGCCGGCGCATGAGCAATTGCATGCCGATCCAGGCCCCGAAGGAGAACCCCGCGACCCAGCAGTGCTTGGAATTGGAGTTCATCGATTGCAGGTAATCCAGTGCGGAGGCGGCATCGGACAGCTCGCCCACGCCCTGATCATATTCGCCCTGGCTGCGTCCGACGCCGCGGAAGTTGAAGCGCAGCACGGTGAAGCCCATGCGATGGAAGGCATAGTGGAGGTTGTAGACCACCTTGTTGTTCATCGTGCCGCCGAACTGCGGATGCGGGTGCAGGATGATGGCAATCGGTGCGTCGCGTTCCTTCTGCGGGTGATAACGGCCTTCTAGGCGGCCTTCGGGGCCGGGGAAAATCACCTCGGGCATCAATGTCTCCTGTGTGGCGCCCGGTTTCTTGACGAAATAACTCGGACACCTTAGAAAGATTCTAAAGCGGGGCTGACCCCCTGCTTGACGGCTTGAAGCGAGATAAGCTCTTGTTCCGGCAACGTCAATGAATTCGCGAATCGTAAAGGGTCTTGGGCCATGAAACTCAGCACCAAGGGACGTTATGCCATGGTCGCGCTTGCGGATATCGCGTTGCAATCGGGCGAGGGGCTGGTGACGCTGGCCGAGGTGTCCAAGCGGCAGAATATCTCTCTGCCCTATCTGGAGCAGCTGTTTGTCAAGCTGCGCCGGGGCGGGCTGGTCTCATCCGTGCGGGGGCCCGGTGGCGGGTACAAGCTGGCCCGGCCGGCGTCGGAGATCCGGGTGATCGAGGTTCTCGCGGCGGTGGATGAATCCATCGACGCGATGCAGACGGGCGCGGGGGCCAGCGGGGGCCTGTCGGGGACCAAGGCGCAATCGGTGACCAACCGGTTGTGGCAGAGCCTGTCGGCGCATGTCTATGTGTTCCTGCATCAGGCGCGGCTGTCGGATGTGATCGGCAATGGCCTGGCGCCTTGCCCGGCGGTGCCGAACCTCTTTGCCGTGGTGGATGAGGAAGAGGCATGAGCGCGTTTGTCCGGCATATGGGCCTGCGGGTCTGGGGGCTTTGCCCCCCGTCCGGGCCTGCGGCCCGGCCTTCCCCCCAGGATACTTGTGGCAAAAAGAAACCCGGGCGGGTTGGCTGATGACGCGGGTCTATCTGGATCACAACGCGACAATGCCGTTGCGGGAGGAGGCGCGGGCCGCGATGGTCCGCGCGATGGATGTGCTGGGCAATCCGTCGTCGGTGCATGCGGAGGGGCGGGCGGCCAAGGCGCTGATCGAAAAGACGCGGGCGCAGGTCGCGGCGGCCTTTGGGGCGGAGGGGGCGGATATCGTCTTTACCTCCGGCGCGACGGAGGCGGCGGATCTGGCCCTGGCGGGGCGCGAGGTGCTGGGCGCCGAGATCGAACATGATGCGGTTCGCAGCAGGATTTCGGCGGAATGGGCGGTGGATCGTGACGGGCGCGTGCAGGTGCAGGATGCGGCGCGCGGGACGCTGCAGCTGGCGAATTCGGAGACCGGGGTGCTGCAGGATCTGCCTCAGGGGCTGTCGGTCTGCGATGCGACGCAGGGTTTTGGTAAAATTCCCGTGGCCTTCAACTGGCTGGGCTGCGACATGGCGCTTATATCCGCCCATAAGATCGGCGGTCCCAAGGGCATCGGCGCGCTGGTGCTGAAGCGGGGCACGGATGTGGTGGCGCGGATGACCGGGGGCGGGCAGGAAATGGGCCGCCGGGCGGGGACCGAGAATGTCATCGGCATCGCCGGGTTCGGGGCCGCGGCAGAGGCCGCGTTGGCCGAGCTAGACAGCGGGGCCTGGGACCGGGTTCGCGCGTTGCGCGACGGTTTCGAGGCGCGGGTTCTGGACGCCGCCGCGGATGTGGCTATAGCGGGGGCCGGGGCGGAACGCCTGCCCAATACCAGCTGCCTGATCGCGCCGGGCTGGAAGGGCGAGACGCAGGTGATGCAGATGGACCTCAAGGGGTTCGCGGTGTCGGCCGGATCGGCCTGTTCCTCGGGCAAGGTCCGGGCGAGCCGCGTGCTGCGGGCCATGGGATATGACGAGGGGGCGGCGGCCAGCGCAATTCGCGTGTCGCTTGGCCCCCGGACGACGGAAGACGAGATGACGCGCTTTGCCGATGCCTGGCTGGCGCAACTGGAGAAACACCGCGCACGGGCCGCCTGAGGCCGCGCGGAGGAAGGACGCGAGATGAGCACGATTGACGACACGCAGGTGAAAGAGGGCGTCGACCAGGAGACGGTGGATGCGGTCAAGGCGATCGGCACCTACAAGTACGGCTGGGACACCGAGATCGAGACGGAATATGCCCCCATGGGGCTGAACGAAGATATCGTTCGCCTGATTTCGGAGAAGAACGAAGAGCCGGAATGGATGCTGCAATGGCGTCTGGAGGCCTTCGAGCGCTGGAAGACCAAGGAAGAGCCGGACTGGGCGATGATCGACTACCCGGAAATCGACTTCCAGAAACAGTATTACTACGCCCGCCCGAAGAGCATGGAGGTGAAGCCCAAGTCGCTGGACGAGGTCGATCCGAAGTTGTTGGCGACCTATGAGAAGCTGGGCATTCCGCTGAAAGAGCAGATGATCCTGGCGGGGGTCGAAGGGGCGGACGAGGTCCCGGCGCAGGGCCGGGACACGGGCCGCAAGGTCGCCGTGGATGCGGTGTTCGACTCCGTCTCCGTGGGCACGACCTTTCAGGCGGAGCTGAAGAAGGCGGGTGTGATCTTCTGTTCGATTTCGGAGGCGATCCGGGAACATCCGGAGTTGGTGAAGAAATACCTCGGGTCCGTCGTGCCGGTCAGCGACAACTTCTACGCGACGCTGAATTCCGCCGTGTTTTCTGATGGTTCTTTCGTCTATGTGCCGCCGGGCGTGCGCTGCCCGATGGAGCTGTCGACCTATTTCCGGATCAATGCGGAAAACACCGGCCAGTTCGAGCGCACGCTGATCATCGCGGACAAGGGCTCTTACGTGTCCTACCTCGAAGGGTGCACCGCGCCGCAGCGCGATACCTCGCAGTTGCATGCGGCGGTGGTGGAGATCATCGCGGAGGAAGACGCCGAGGTGAAGTATTCGACCGTGCAGAACTGGTTCCCGGGCGACGAGAACGGCAAGGGTGGCATCTACAACTTCGTCACCAAGCGTGCCGATTGTCGGGGTGACCGGTCGAAGGTGATGTGGACGCAGGTGGAGACCGGATCGGCGGTGACCTGGAAGTATCCGTCCTGCATCCTGCGCGGCGACGATAGCCAGGGTGAGTTCTATTCGATCGCGATCACCAACAACTGGCAGCAGGCCGATACGGGCACCAAGATGGTGCATCTGGGCAAGAACACGAAGTCCCGGATCGTGTCCAAGGGCATCAGCGCGGGTCAGGCGCAGAACACCTATCGCGGGCTGGTGTCGATGCACCCGAAGGCCAAGGACAGCCGGAACTACACACAGTGTGACAGCCTGCTGATCGGCGACAAATGCGGGGCGCATACGGTTCCTTACATCGAGGTGAAGAACAACTCTTCCCGCGTGGAGCACGAGGCGACGACATCGAAGGTCGATGACGATCAACTCTTCTACTGCCGCCAGCGCGGCATGGACGAGGAAGAGGCGGTCGCGCTGGTGGTGAACGGCTTCTGCCGCGAGGTGCTGCAGGCCCTGCCGATGGAATTTGCCATGGAAGCGCAACAGCTTGTGGCGATTTCGCTGGAAGGGTCCGTGGGGTGAGTTATGGCGCGGCGTTCAAGGCGACGGCCCGAGGGGCGGCGCTTTTCGCCGTTGTCTATTTCGCCGCGACCGCGCTGATCGACCTCTGGCTGATCGGCAGGGTCATGTGGGGCCAGCAGGTGCTCTCCACTATCATAGTTGTCCCCTGTTACTGGGCGGTCACAGCCTGGCTGGCAAAAAGGAAATCGGAATGATCATCACGACGACCAACACCATCGAAGGCAAGCGCATCATCGACTATCGCGGGATCGTCGTGGGCGAGGCGATCATGGGCGCGAACGTGGTGCGCGATTTCTTTGCCGGGATCACCGATATCGTGGGCGGCCGGTCGGGCGCCTATGAGGCCAAGCTGCAGGATGCGCGCGACACGGCGATGCAGGAGCTGGAGGCGCGGGCGCGGGCCATGGGTGGCAATGCCGTTGTCGGGGTCGATCTGGATTACGAGGTGGTGGGCGACAGTATGCTGATGGTCTCCGTCTCCGGCACGGCGGTGGTGGTCGAGTAAATGTCCGCCGCCCCCCGGATAGAGGGCGTCACGCGCCCCGAACTTATGCTGCCGGAGGCCGAGGCCGCCGTGCTGCGTCAGGCCTATGCGGGGGCGGGGTGCATTCTGGAATACGGGTCCGGCGGATCGACGGTCCTGGCCTCGGAACTGCCGGGCAAGCGGGTGGTCAGCGTGGAAAGCGACCCGGACTGGGCGCAGATGATGCGCGACTGGTTTGCCGAAAACCCCGGCCAGAGCGCGGTTGAGGTGGTGCATGCGGATATCGGGCCGACGCGGGACTGGGGCCATCCGCAGGATGAAAGCCAGTGGCGGCGGTTTCCTGGCTATCCACTGAAGATCTGGGACAGCGGTGTCGCGCCGGATGTGGTGCTGATCGACGGGCGGTTCCGGGTCGGCTGCGCGCTGGCCACGGCGTTCCGCACGCAAAAACCGGTGACGGTGCTGTTCGACGATTACGCGGACCGCAAGGCCTATCACCGGGTTGAAGAGTTTCTCGGCACCCCCGAGATGACGGGCCGGATGGCCCATTTCGACGTTTCCCCCATGGCGGTTCCGCAGGACCGGCTGTTGCGGGTGATTGAACTGATCTGCGCGTCCCTGTGAGGGCGAGACAAAAGGAAAAGACGATGCTGGAAATCAAGAACCTGAACGTGAAACTCGAAGAAGAGGACAAGCAGATCCTCAAGGGTGTCGACCTGACCGTCGAGGCGGGCAAGGTGCATGCGATCATGGGTCCGAACGGCTCGGGCAAGTCGACGCTCTCCTATGTGCTGTCGGGCAAGGACGGATACGAGGTGACCGAGGGCTCCGCCACGCTGGACGGCGATGACCTGCTGGACATGGAGCCCGAAGAACGCGCGGCGGCGGGCCTGTTTCTGGCGTTCCAGTATCCGGTGGAGATCCCCGGTGTCGGCAACATGACCTTCCTGCGCACCGCGCTGAACGCACAGCGCAAGGCGCGCGGCGAGGAGGAGATGTCGGCGACCGATTTCCTGAAATTCGTGCGCGAGAAGGCCAAGGCGCTGAAAATCGACGCGGATATGCTGAAGCGTCCGGTCAACGTCGGCTTCTCCGGTGGTGAGAAGAAGCGGAACGAGATCCTGCAGATGGCCGTTCTGGCCCCGCGGATGTGCATCCTGGACGAAACGGACTCGGGCCTTGATGTGGATGCGATGCGCCTGGTTTCCGAAGGGGTGAACGCGCTGCGGGACGCGGGGCGTGGGTTCCTGGTCATCACGCATTATCAGCGCCTTCTGGACCACATCAAACCCGACGTCGTGCATATCATGGCCGATGGCCGCATCATCAAGACCGGCGGTCCCGAGCTGGCGCTGGAAGTCGAGCAGAACGGTTATGCCGATCTGATGGCGGAGGTGCAGTAATGGCCGCGCGAGCAGGTATCGTAGAACAACGCCAGGACAGGACCAGCGCGCGTCTGGCCGTGCTGGGCACGGTGGCGAGCGGAGGCTGGTCCGCCGCGGCACGCCAGTCCGCTGCCGACCGTGTTGTGGCCCAGGGTCTGCCTCATGGGCGCGACGAGTATTGGAAGTTCACCCGGCCTGACGGGCTGACCTCCGCCCAGGCGGAACCGGCGCAGGTGTTCGACGGCGGCGATGACGTGCCGCTTTTTGACGCGGTGGACCGGGTGAAGGTGGTTTTCGTGGATGGTGTCTTTGACGCCGAGGCCTCCGACGATCTGGAGCTGGCGGGGGTGCGGATCGACCGGCTGGCCGATGTGGCCGCCGCCGACATTCACTGGGCGCGGGACCTTTACGGTGTGCTGGAGGCGCGGGGTCAGTCCCCTGTCGTGCGTCCGCTGGCGGCTCTGAACACCGCCTATGCGACCGACGGGTTGCTGATCCATGTGACCGACAAGGTGACCAAGCCGATCGCGCTGAGCTATGAACACAGCAGCGAGACCTCCGACGCTATCTTGCACCATGTGGTGAAGCTGGACGCCGGGGCGGAACTGACGCTGCTGGAAAACGGGCCGGCCGCGGCGCGGTTCAACAAGGTGCTGGAGGTCGATGTGGCCGACAAGGCGACCTTCCACCATGTCCGGGCGCAGGGCCGGGATCATGAGCGGCAGGCGGCCACGCATATCTTTGCCCGTCTGGGAACCGAGAGCGTTTTCAAGAGCTTCACCCTGACCGCCAATGGCCGGATGACGCGCAACGAATGCGTGCTGGAGCTGACCGGCGACGATGCGGTGGCGCATGTGGCCGGGGCCTGCATGGGCGACGGTGACTTCCACCATGACGATACGGTCTTCGTCACCCATGACGCGGTGAACTGCGAAAGCCGTCAGGTGTTCAAGAAGGTGCTGCGGAACGGGGCGACCGGTGTTTTCCAGGGCAAGATCCTGGTGAAGGAAGGCGCTCAGAAGACGGATGGCTATCAGATCAGCCAGTCGCTTCTGCTGGACGGGGACAGTCAGTTCCTCGCCAAGCCGGAGTTGGAGATCTATGCCGATGACGTGGCCTGTTCGCACGGCTCCACCTCCGGTGCGATTGACGAGCAGGCGCTGTTCTACCTGCGGTCGCGCGGGGTGCCGGAAGGGCGGGCGACCGACCTGCTGACGCTGGCGTTCCTGGCCGAAGCGGTGCAGGAGATCGAGGACGAGGGGCTGGGCGAGGAAATCCTCACCCGCGTCGAAGCCTGGCTGGAGCGCCGCCGCGGCTGATGTCGATCATGCGCGATATTGCGGCCACCTATCGCGGGCCGGTCGCCGTCTTGCGGCGCAGGCTGGCGGCGGGGGATCGTGAGGACCGGGCGCTGGCCGTGGTCATGGCGGGCTGTGTGCTGCTGTTCGTGGCGCAATGGCCCCGTCTGGCGCGGCAGGCGCACGAGACGGGGGCGGAGCTGGAGATGCTCATGGGTGGTTCGCTCATGGCGCTGGTCTTCATCCTGCCGCTGATCCTTTATGCGCTGGCCGGGCTGAGCCGTCTGGTCGCCCGCGTGCTGGGCGGACAGGGCGGTGCCTATGCGACGCGGATGGCGCTGTTCTGGGCCTTGCTGGCGGCTTCGCCTGTCTTTCTGCTCAACGGGTTGACGCAAGGGTTCGTCGGGCCGGGCGTGCAATCCGCGCTGACGGGTCTGCTGGCGCTCGGCGTGTTTCTGTGGTTCTGGTTGGCCGGGCTGGTCGCGGTTGAGAGGGGACGGGCATGACAATGGATCGCGTGAAATCGCTGGCGATTGAAACAGTACTGTCCCCGGCCAAGGCGGCGGGGCAGGTCCTGGCGACCCCGGTGCCGAGCCAGGCGGTTTGGCTGGGCCTGGCACTGATCGCCGTGCTCAACGGGTTGTATTATTCCCTGCTGCTGCCGGGACTGGCGGATGCCGGATTGATCTCGGCCCAACTGGCGGGCGCGCCGGTGATGGTGACGCTGTTCATCCTGGTGGTCTTCTTCGGGATGGTGGCGCTGACCACGGTCTGCGGCCGGGTGCTGGGCGGAACGGGCGATTTGGATCACGTTGCGAAGATGACCGTCTGGTTGCAGGCACTGCGCTTTGCAGCGCAGGTGGCGATTTCGCTGATTTCCATCGTGGTGCCGTTTCTGGGCTGGATCGCCTCGACCGCCCTGGGGCTCTGGGGGTTGTGGATCATCTTCAACTTCGTGGCTGTGGCGCATGCCTTCACGATCCCCAAGTCCATCGCCACGCTGGTGATGACCTTCATCGGCATGGTGCTTGTCCTGTCGATCCTGTCGGCCGTCTTCGGCCTGACCCCGCCTGTCCCTAACGGAGAGATCTGATGTTTGATGTGGAGGCCATCCGGAAGGATTTTCCGATCCTGTCGCGTGAGGTGAACGGCAAGCCGCTGGTCTATCTCGACAACGGGGCCTCGGCGCAGAAGCCGCAGGTGGTGATCGACGCGATCTCCAAGGCCTATTCGGAGGAATACTCCAACGTTCACCGTGGCTTGCACTATCTGTCGAACCTCGCGACCGAGAAATACGAAAGCGTCCGGGCCAAGGTCGCGCGGTTCCTCAATGCCGGGTCGGAGGATGAGATCATCTTTACCTCCGGCACGACGGAGGGGCTGAACCTCGTCTCCTATGGCTGGGCTGCGCCGCATCTGCAGCCGGGCGATGAAATCGTGCTGAGCGTGATGGAGCATCACGCCAATATCGTGCCCTGGCATTTCCTGCGCGAACGCCAGGGCGTCGTGCTGAAATGGGTCGATACGGAACCGGATGGATCGCTGGACCCGCAAAAGGTGATCGACGCCTTCGGGCCGCGCACGCGGATGGTCTGCGTCACCCATATGTCGAACGTGCTGGGCACGGTCGTCGATGTGAAGACGATCTGCCATGCCGCGCGGGAGCGGGGGATCGTCTCGGTCATCGACGGGTCGCAGGCAGCGGTGCACAGGCCGGTGGATGTTCAGGACCTGGGCTGTGATTTCTATCCGATCACCGGGCACAAGCTCTATGGTCCCTCCGGGTCTGGCGCGATGTACGCGCGGGCGGAGCGGCAGGCGGAGATGCGGCCTTTCATGGGCGGTGGCGACATGATCCGCGAGGTCACCAAGGACACGGTGAGCTGGAACGACCCGCCGATGAAGTTCGAGGCCGGCACGCCGGGCATCGTGCAGACGATCGGCATGGGCGTGGCGCTGGATTACCTGATGGAGATCGGCATGGACCGGATCGCCGCCCATGAGGCGGAGATTGCCGGCTATGCGATGGAACGGTTCAAGGGGTTGAACTGGCTGCAAATTCAGGGGGCGGCGCCGGGCAAGGGGGCGATCTTCTCGTTCACGCTGGACGGGGCGGCCCATGCGCATGACATCTCCACCATCCTCGACAAGAAGGGGGTGGCGGTGCGCGCCGGGCAGCATTGCACCGGGCCGCTGATGGAGCATCTGGGCCTCAATGCCACCTGCCGCGCGAGCTTTGGCATGTACAACACCAAGGCCGAGGTCGATGTGCTGATCGAGGCGCTGGAACTGGCGCACGAGTTGTTCGCCTGAGCCAGACCCAGGCCGCGGGTCAGGCGCGTTTCGCAACCTCCGCCATCATCTCGCCGCAGCGGTGCAGGCTGGCGGTGGAGCGTTGTGCGCGCGCGCGGGCGATGGCCCCGTCGAGCGTTGAAAGCACCGTGATCGCCAGATCCTCCGGCCGGGCCGCGCCACCGGCCTCCAACGCTTGGGACAGCTGGGTCGTGGCATCGCGATAGACCTGGGCGATGCGGCTGCGCAGCTCTGTCTCGTTCGGCTCCACCTCCTGCGCCAATAGGGCAAGCAGCGCGCCCTGGGTATAGTCGTGCCCCTCCAGCCAGGCGGCGGTGTCGGTGAAGAGGCGCAGGATCTGTTTGCCCGCCGGAATGCTGCCCGTCGCGGCGCGGTCGAAGCGATCCGCCATTTCCCGGGCCAGCCAATCGACCACGGCCATGGTCAGCTGCAGTTTGCCACCGGGAAAATGATGATAGAGCGAGCCCTTGGGTACCCCGGCATGGGACAGGATCGCCGCGACGCCCGTCGCGTGATAGCCCTGCGACTGATAGAGCGACAGCGCGGCGCGGATCAGCCGCTGGCGGGTTTCCTGGCCCTGCCGGGTCATGCGGCCTCGGGCTGTCTGGCGGGCAGCACGGCGATGGAGGCCATGCCGGCGGCGACTTTCTTGGGCTCCTTGCCCTCGGCCTCCGCCCAGACCTCGGATTCCACAGTGACCAGCGTGCGGCCGGAGCGGATGACGCGGCCCTTGGCACGCAGAACCTCGCCGACGGCGGGGGCCAGGAAGTGCAGCGTGTAGTTTGCCGTGACCACATCCGCGCCAGAGGCCGCAGCCCCGGCCCAGGCGCAGGCGGCATCGGCCAGCGCGCCGACAACGCCGCCGTGGACATAGCCGTGGTGCTGGCAGATCTCGGGTTTGACGGCGACGGTCATCTCCACCCGGCCATTGCCGACGGCGACCGGCGTCATGCCGAGCCAGGCGTTGAACCCTTGTGCGGCGGAGTGGGCTTTCAACCGGGCGAGCAGGTCGGGGTCATTCCAGTCGTGCATGGTCACCTCCTATTAGACCGTTTGGTCTAGTGTGCCGGAATACGCGCGCAGGTCAAGCTTTTGCTGAGGGCGCTGCTTGTCGTTGCGTCATTCGGGGGTGACGGGACGGCTGTCTGCCAACTGACGTCTTGCCTCGGGCCAGGTGTCGATGGCTGCGCGGATGGACTGGCTGACAGCGTCTTCGTCTCCGGCCCGCGCAGCGGTTTCCCCGCTGACGAAGAGGTCGTGGAGCGCTGTGGCGCCAAAGCTGGCACAGGCGCCGGCGAGGTCATGCAGCCGTGCGGCCAGGTCGGGCAGCGGGGGCAAGGCGCCTTGTGAGAGCTGATCTGCGAGGGTGGCCAGCTCCGCGTCAGTCTCCCGGAGGAACCTGTCGGTCAGCCGTGCTGCGGTCGCCGGATCCAGCCCGGTCAGGGGCGGTTCGCGCTGGCCCGCTTCGGCGGGAACGAGGCCGTCCAGCGCGATCTGAACGTCCCGACGCAGGGCGCGGCGGTCCAGCGGTTTCTGCAAGACCGCGTCCATGACCGACCGGGTGCGGCGTTCGTCCAGCCCGCCGGTGACATGGGCCGTGAGGGCGGTGATCCTGGTGTTGCGGTTCGGCCCCTCGCTGTCCCGGATCCGTTGCGCGGCGGTGATGCCGTCGAGGACCGGCATGGAGATATCCATCAGGATCAGATCGAACCGCTCCGCCCCGGCGGCGTGGAGCGCGGCTTCGCCGTTTTCGGCTTCCACCACCGAATGGCCGTCGTTTTCCAGCAAACGCCGCGCGATGAAGCGGTTGGTGGCATTGTCCTCGACCAGCAGCACCCGGGCAGAGCGGGTCATGATGGCCTCGGGGCGCTGATCGGGTGGGGGCGAGGGTAACGTCGCGGAGGGTAGGGGCAGACGCAGCCAGAAGAGCGTACCCTCGCCGGGTACGCTTTCCAGCCCGATCTCGCCCCGCATGGCGTGGGTCAGCGATCGCGCGATGCCGAGGCCCAGGCCAGTGCCCTGCACCTGTTCATTGACGGAGCGTTCGGTGCGGAAGAAATCGTCAAAGGCGCGCGCCTGTTCGACCTCGGTCATGCCAAAGCCGGTGTCGCTGACCTGGATCTCGACGGTTGCGGGATCAAGCCGCACCGCCTCTAGCGTCACGCGTCCGTTGCGGGTGAATTTGACCGCGTTGCCCAAAAGATTGGCCAGCACCTGGCGCAGACGGTCCGCATCGCCCAGCACAACGCCCACGGGATCCGTGCCGAGGATTTCCAGCGTATTGCCAAAGCTCTGCGCGCGGGCCTTTTCGGCCAGCATCAGGTCACCGAGCATCCGGTCGAGGTCGAAGGGGCGCGGGTTTAGGCGGATCCCACCCTCGATCTGGGTGATGTCCAGCACGTCGTTGACCAGTGCCAGCATTGCCTCGGCAGAGTTGCGCAGCACGGGCAGGTAGGTGTCGCGCAGGTCGTCAGGGCCGTAGCGGGCGGGGGCGGTTTCCTCCTCGATCAGGTCGAGGGTGCCGAGGATGCCGTTGAGCGGCGTGCGCATCTCGTGGCTGACAATGCCCAGGAACCGGGCCTTGGCGCGTTCTCCGGCGCGGGCACGGTCGCGGGATGTTTTCAACTCCGCCTCGATGGCGGTCTGATGGGAAATGTCGCGGATGATGCAGACACAGATCGGCCTGCGTTCCAGCGGCGAGGTATCGACGGAGATTTCCACCGGGAAACTGGCGCCGCCCGGACGCAGGGCCTTCAGGCGGATGCCGGTGTGGCGGTCGGATGCGGCCATGTCAAAGAGCGCTCTGCCGGTCAGCGCTTCGGCCCCGGTGTCGACCTGCCGGGTCAGCACCTTGCCGATATCCGCGCCGTGCATGTCCTCCGCCGTGCGTTCGAACAGATCGAGCGCGGCGCGGTTCAACCCGGCGATGCGGCCGTCCTGCTCCACAACGACGATGCCATCGCGGGAGGTGTTGAAGATCGCCTCCAGCCGGGCGGAGGTGGCGAGGTTTTCGCGCAGGTTGCGATCGGAGGTGGTCGCCAGCCGCCTAAACTGGACGACCATTGTCGTCAGGACGATCAGGAGGAAGGCCGTCGCCACGGTCAGGCGCATCAGAACGTCGGAAACCTCCCGCCGCGAGGCGTCGGAATGGTGGACGAGCGCGCGGTTGCCTTCGGTCATGATGGCCCGGATGGCAGGCCGCATTGCGGCAAGGCGGGCGGCGATGTCGGGCAGGGCGGCGATCAGGGCGGGATTTTCGCTGTCGATCAGGGGGGCGAGGCCATAGACCTCTTCGGCGATCGTCTCGAACCCCTGGGTCAGCTGGGAGTCCGCGAAGGCCTGACGATAGATGTCGCTCTGGCTCAGCGTGCGGGTGCGGGAGTAGAGGATATCGTAGCGGCGGCGCAGGTCTGTCAGGTCAGCGGCTGTGTCGGTCTGGGCACGCTCCACCTCCAGTGCGAAAGCGAGCGATTCCACCTCGAATTGCGAGAGCGTCCATTGGACATTGTCCTGCGGGGAAGATGCCAGCTCCGCCAGTTTGGACCGCACATCAATCAGCAGAGACCCGACCAGAACGATTGTGGCCAGCAGCAGCAGGCCGAGCCCGATCCGGTAGAGCGGGATGCGACCGGAGGGCACATCGGCGGGATCGGCAGCGGGAAGAAAGCCCTTAGTCTGGCCGGTTTCTCCGGCTTGGTTTTCGCGTGGTGGCGTCATCCCGAAGGCTCCGGCGGCGTGCAGGGCACGGTCCGGGCAGTCTTACTCGTCGAACACGATCCGGTCGAGTTGCCAGATCGAATTGGCATAGATGATTTCGGTGCGGAACCTGGCGTCGGCGTCATAGGGATAGACCAGCCAGACCGGTCCCTTGTCGCGCAGGGTCATCGGGGCGCCGTTGCGTTCATAGGCCAGAAGGGCGCCGTCGGGGGTGAAATCTTCTACATCTATGCGGATCTGATAGTCGTTCGCGGCGACCAGGGTGATCTGCCCGCTGTGGATGTCGAGCCGGTTCAGAAGTTCCGTCATCCGCACGCCGGTGAACGCTTGTTCGCCCTCGGTCCAGATGGTTTCGGTGACAAAGCTGTCGGCGGGCAGGGCGCGCAGAGCCGTGGCATCGAGGGCATGTTCGGCCCCATGGGCGCGGATGGTCAGCACCGTCGGCCCCTCGCCCTGCGGGAGGCGATCCAGCGCCCAGGTTGCCAATGGGGCAAGGCATATGGCAAGGGCGAGGGGCAGGCGTGCGAACATGAAGAGGCTCCGTCTTGGGCGGGAATGGCCGGATAAGGATACGGGCACATCCTTGCTTCCTCGTAAACGGTTCCGCAAGTTTTCCGGACTTACTCTGTCCATTCGTATAGGTTGTGAGTCGGATCGCGTTAAGGGGGAGGACAATGGGGACCATCCTGCTCGCCGATGATCATGAGCTGGTAAGAGATACGATTGCCGCCTATCTCATGCAGAACGGCCGCCATAACGTGCGCGCTGTCGCCAACCTGGCGGAGGCAGAAATTGCATTGGAATCTGGTGCTTACGACCTGGTGCTGCTGGACTACAGGATGCCGGGGATGGAGGCGCTGGACGGGCTGCGAAGGCTGGCCGAACGCCATCCCGACCTGCCGATTGCCCTGATCTCCGGCGCCGCAGGCGGAGAGGTCGCCCGGCAGGCGGTCGATCTGGGCGCGGCCGGTTTCCTGCCCAAGACCCTGACGGCGGAGGACATGATCCATGCGGTGGATGTCCTGATGGCCGGGGCGGTCTACCTGCCCGACGGCGCACTGTCCGACGCGACCCATGGGCTCACCCCGCGGGAGGTCGAGGTGGTGCGCGGCATCGCGGGGGGCAAATCCAACAAGGAAATCGCCCGCGATCTCGGGGTGCAGGAGGTCACGATCAAGCTGCACGTCAAGACGCTGTCGCGAAAACTGGGCGCCCGGAACCGCACCCACGCGGCGATGCGGGCCCGCGATCTGGGCCTCGTGTGAAAAAGGCCGCGCGACCGCTCTCCGATTAAGCGTATCTTCACGCACAATTCGCATAAGAGCCCCCGAACCGGCGCGGAATGCGTCGATGCCCGGGGGTCCGTTCATGCCGTTTCCACGTATCGGCCTTGCTGCCAAGCTCGTCCTGTCTCTGGTGGTTCTCAGCTGCCTGGCGCTCGGCATCATGGGGGTGCTGACCCATCATGAAGCGCGCGAAAGCCTGATCGAGGATGGGCGCGACGCCTTGAGCACCGTGGTCGAGACCCGGGTGGCGGAACTGTCGGAATGGGCCGGACGGGTGGCCTCGGACCTGACATTCCAAAGCGGCTCTCCGCTCGTCCAGTCCGCGCTGCGCAGTTATGGACGCGGCATCGAGGATATGGACCTGACCGGGCCGGGGGCGCCCGACCTCTCCGCGACCTATCAGCGTGCCGATAACAAATATCGCAGCTATTTCGAGGATTTCGCGCTGCGCGGCGGGTTTGCCGATGTACTCGTCTTCGGGCCACAGGGGCAATTGATTTTCGCCACGGCGCGGCGGGATATGATCGGGGAGCATGTGGCCGACATCGCCCCGTCTTTGGCCGACCTGCAGTCGGATCTGGCTGCGAGCCAGGCGAAAGAGCCACGGATGTCGGACATCCTGCAAACGGATTCGCGGCACGGGGCCTTTGCCGCCGTGCCGATTCCCGGGCGTCGGGGGGACATTCAGGGCTATCTCGCCGTGGAAATCGCCGCCACCCGACTGGAGCATTACCTGACCCGGACGGGCGACCCCAACGGACCGATTTCCAGCTATCTTCTTGGCGCGGACGGTCGGCCGCGCATCTTCCTCGATAGCGTTCCGTCCGGCTGGTCGATCGCTCCGGAGGATCCGCGTGCGGGTGCTGTGCTGGGCGAACGGGGGGTCTTTCTGGACGACGGGGAGGCGGCGAAACTGGTCGCCTTCGCGCCCCTGCGGATCATGGGGCGAAGCTGGGGCGTCATCACCGAACAGGATCACGACGATCTGGTTGCGGTGGCGCATCAGCTTGGCCACTCGACCCTGATCCGTGGCCTCTGGGTGACCGGCGGCGCGGCACTGGCGGCCTATCTCATCGCCCTTGGTATGATCCGGCGGATCGGCGAACTGACGGGCGCCCTGGGCCGCCTGCGAAAGGGGCAGTTGTCGGACGCCGTTCCACTGACCGCGCGGCGGGATGAGTTGGGCCACACGGCCCGGGCCATAGACGCCTTGCGCCATACGCTGCTGCAGGCCCGCGTTGTCGAGGAAGAGAACCGCCGGAAAAGCGCCGCTCTGGGCACGACATCGGCCGCGCTGATGATGACGGATACGGATTTCAACATCCATTATGTCAACGCATCGGTCGTGAAGCTCATGTCCCGCCGTTCCGCCGATTTTGCCACCGTGGATCCGGAGTTCGACGCCCATAATCTGGTCGGCCTCAACATGGATCGCTTCCACCGAGTGCCCGAACGGGTCCGGGCCTTGATGTCTGATCCGAAAAACCTGCCGTTCCATACAGATATCACTGTCGGGGAGGCCGCGGTTCAGCTGCATGTCGATGCCATCACGGACGACGAGGGCGCGGTGATCGGCATGGTCTTGGAGTGGATCGACGTGACGGATACGCGTCGGGAGCAGGCCACGCTCTCCGCGATCGAGACAAGCATGCTCAAGGCCGAATTTTCCGGCGAGGGCGTGCTGGAGCGTTCGAACGACAATTTCGCCGCCTGTTTTCCCGGGCGGACGACCGGCGATGCAACCCTGATCGACGGGATCCTCGACCTGGCTACGCAGGAGGGCGGTCGAACCATCGTTGAGGAGGTCACCAGAGGCGGGATGCGGACCGGGCGATTCCTCGCGCGAGCCCCGGGCGGCGCAGTCTATCTGGACGGTGGTTTCTATCCGATCCGCGATCTGCGCGGTCGGCCGTCGGGGGTGGTCTTCATCGCCAGTGATGTGACCGAAGCCCACCAGGCGATGGAAGAGGCGGACCGTGTCCGCCTTGCCATGGCGGAGGAACAGAAACAGGTGGTCGAGGCGTTGCGCGTCGGGTTGAATGCCATCGCCTCGGGCGACCTTTCGGTGCGCCTGCGGACGCCCTTTGCTGCGGATCACGATCAACTGAGGTTGGATTTCAACCAGTCGACGGAGCATCTGTCACGCGCCCTGCAATCGGTGTCGATGGAAACCGGCGCGATGCAGCAGGAGACCGATGAAATCGTCAACGCCTCGGATGATCTGGCAAAGCGCACTGAAAAACAGGCCATGACGCTGCAGGAAACGGCGAGCAGCCTGGATGAGCTGACCCAGAATGTCGCCGCCACCGCGCAGGGGGCCGCCCGGGCCAACCGGCTGGTGGAGGAGGCGCGGCAGGGCGCGGAGTCCTCCGGCGCCGTTGTCGTCTCCGCCGAACATGCCATGTCGGAGATCGCCGCCTCTTCCAGCGAAGTGGTCAAGGTCATCTCGGTGATCGACGACATCGCGTTTCAGACCAATCTGCTGGCGTTGAACGCGGGGGTGGAAGCCGCCCGCGCGGGCGAGGCCGGACGTGGGTTCGCCGTGGTCGCGACCGAGGTGCGCGCCCTGGCACAACGATGCAGCGATGCGGCCGCTGAAATCGGGGGGCTGATTTCGCGCTCCGGTCAGCATGTCTCGCAGGGTGTGGACCTGGTTGGACAGACCGGGGCAGCCCTGACAGGGATCGTCGCGTCAATTCAGGAGGTTGCGGATTTCATTGGCGAAATCGCCCGTGCCGGTGATGAGCAGAGCCGCGCGCTGACCCAGATCAATGGCGCGGTGAACCAGATCGATCACGCCACACAGCAAAGCGCTGCCATGTTCGAGCAAACCTCGGCCGCCGCCCACGGACTGGCGCAACGGGCGCAGAGCCTGGCGGGGGCCATTGGCCAGTTCTCCTTTGATGACAGTGCGATGCGGGACACCTTAGAGGGCTATTCTGGCGGACCATCCATCCTTCCCACAGCGGCCGTGGCCAATGGCGCGCTTGAGCAGGGGGCAACACCTCAGGACGGCTGGAGGGCGTCCTGATGGTGACTCGCAAAATGCCGTCCCCCTGTCGCGTTCTGATCGTCGATGACTCCCCCGCCATCGTCAACATTCTGCGCATCGGCCTGTCGGCCCATCCCGCGATCGAAGTGGTGGGGACAGCGGCCGACGCCTATGACGCCCGCGAGAAGATCAAGGCCCTCGATCCGCATGTGATCACCCTGGACGTGGAGATGCCCCGCATGAACGGGCTGGATTTCCTGGAACGGATCATGCGGCTCAGGCCGATGCCGGTGGTGATGTTCTCCAGCGTCACCCCGGAAGGCAGCGAGGCCGCGGTGCGCGCACTGGCCCTTGGTGCGGTGGATGTGATGGTCAAACCGCTCGCCGGGTTTGATCCGGCCTTCCTGTCTGACATGGCGGACCGGGTGGTGACGGCCGCGCGCAGCCGACGCCGTGTGGCCCCGGGCTTCGACGGTTTGCGGCCGCAGGAGGCGGAAACAACCGCCGGTGTCATCAAACGCTGGAACGGTCGAATTCTGCTGATCGGCGCCTCTACCGGCGGGGTCGCCGCGATCGAGGCGGTGTTGCGAGGCCTGCCTGTCAATTGTCCGCCGACCGTCATCTCGCAGCATATGCCGGAAAGTTTTCTGAAAAGCTTCGTCGCCCGGCTGGATCAGCGCAACGTGCAACGCGTCCGGGTCGCCGAGGAGGGCGCGCGGTTGGAACAGGGCCTGGTCTATCTCGCGCCCGGAGGGGACATCCATACCGGGGTCGACCGACACGTCGGTCACTTCGTCTGTACCGAAATACGGGGCCCAAAAACGAACGGCCACTACCCGTCCGTGGATGAGCTGTTTCGTTCGGCCCTCGGGTTTGCGGAAAGCGTGATTGGCGTGATCCTCACGGGCCTCGGCCGGGATGGCGCGGCAGGGCTGGCCGAGTTGCACGAGCGCGGAGCCAGGACTATCGGACAGGACCGCGACAGCAGCGTCGTCTACGGCATGCCCAGGGCGGCCCATGACCTCGGCGCGCTGGATCGGCAATGTCCCCTCGACGAAATCCCGGCCGAGATCTGCCGCATGGCGGATCGGGTTTCGTCCGGTGGCGTGGGATCAGGTCAGGCAAAGGCAGGCAAAATATGACGGTCAGCATTTCACAGGGCGAATTTGCTGTTTCTTCCGCGCCGGGGGAGGTCATTTCGACGATCCTCGGCTCCTGTGTGGCGGCCTGTCTGTGGGACGACACAGCCGGGATCGGCGGCATGAACCATATCCTCGTGGCGCAGAAAACCGTGGGGGGTGTGGCCTGCGACTTCGCCGGTGTGAATGCTATGGAATTGCTGATCAACGCGCTGGTCCGGAAGGGGGCGGTGCGCGGCAACCTCAAGGCCAAGGTTTTTGGCGGCGCGCGCATGGTCGAGGGCCTGTCTGATATCGGCCGGGCGAACGGCGCCTTCGCCCTGGATTTTCTGGAACAGGAGGGCATTCCCTGCCTGGGGCATTCACTCGGCGGCACCTCTGCACGGCACATTCGGTTCTATCCCGCCGAGGGACGCGTGATGCAAAAGACCGTCACTGGCGCACGGGTGGAAGAGCCCAAAGCGCCGGCGCAACCGGATCGCAATGGCGTGGAGCTGTTTTGATGCAGGAGTGCGCGGGACGTGACCGATCGGACGGGGCCAAGCGCGTCTCTAGGAGGAATGAGGACGAGGGCTTCGCGTGAATTGCTGCGGTGCAGTTGGTGTGTCACAGCCAGATGTCGTGAACCTGTTGAGGACCGACATGGACCTCATGCAGGCTGCCGAGGCTTTCGCGCATGTCCACGATCTCTTGTAGAGTATCCAGATGGATCTCATGACCCTCGGTCCAGCGCAGATCCTCGCCCACGTGGGTGAGGATGGCGCCGATATCCTTCAGCGACTGGCGCAGGTAATCCACGCGCTGAATCGTTCTGAAGGCCTCAGTCGAGAGCTTGTCCGACGCGCTGAGGGTATCCGAAAGGGACGCCTCCAGGTCTCGCGTCAGTTCATGGAGCATCGAGACCTGTTCACCGAGGACCGCCATGAGGACATCTGCCGGTATTTCGGGGCCTCGAAGGTCCGTTGACGGTTCCGTGGTCGATGTCACAGGCGCCCCACAACCGCTTCGATGCAGGCCTGGAGGTCCTTCGGCTCAAAAGGTTTCTTCAGAAAGTTATTCATGCCGAGTTGTCGGCCTTGGTCGATGATGGTTTTGTCGGCCTTGCCGGTGATCAGGATAAAACCGACGCCCTTGGTCTTGGCCCCCGTGCGCAACCGGTGCAGTAATTGCAGCCCATCCATACCCGGCATGTTGTAGTCGGAAATGACCAGGTGGACAGGCTGACTTTCCAGTGTTTTCAGGGCAGTGGCGCCGTCTGCCGTGCTGGCGACGTTGCGCACGCCGAAGGCGTCCAGTGCTTGGGTGATCAGGCCCCGGCTGGTCGACATGTCATCGACCACCATGATGCGTATCTGGTCACGCAACGCCATATCAGGCCTCCTTTCTGGAAACGGATGCCGCCTCTGCCGCGGGGCGGGTGCGATAGGCTGTCATGCCGACGGAGTGGAACCGCAATGCGCTGGCATCCGAGACCCGTTCCGAATGACCGAGAAAGAACCAGCCTTCCGGGATGAGAGCCTGTTCGAACCGCGGCCAAAGCGCGTTCTGGGTGTCTGCATCGAAATAGATCACCACGTTGCGGCAGAAGATGACGTCCAGCCGCGTTCGCATCGGCCAGTCGTGCAGCAGGTTGAGTTCCCGAAACCGGATCATGCGTTTGAGCGCCGGTGTGACGGCATGGCCTTCGCGGTCGGGGTTAAGGTATTTTTTGCGCATCTCTGGAGGAATGCCGGCTATCTGTTGGTCCGAGTAAATGCCGGCCTCCGCCTTGGCGAGGATGTTGGGATCAATGTCGGTCGCCAGGATCAGCGTGTTCAGGGCGGCCAGTTCCGGGGCATGTTCCTGGATCGACATGGCGATGGAGTAGGGTTCCTGGCCGCTGGAACAGCCAGCCGACCAGATGCGGACCGGTTGGCCGCTGCGGGCCTTGGCCAGGAGGCTGGGCAGGGTTTGCGTGCGGAAGATCTCGAAATGGTGGTTCTCGCGGAAGAAGTGGGAGACGTTCGTCGTCAGGGCCGAAATCATGTGCCGCCGCTCTTCGATGCCGGTCTGCCCCGCGACGAATTTCGCGTAGTCGTCGTAGGATGTGAGCCCAAGCGCCGACATGCGGTGGCGCAGGCGGGACTGGACCATGGTTTGCTTGCTCTTCGGCAGGACGAGGCCCGCCTCCTCCTTGGCCAGAGCGGAGATCCGGGCAAAGGCGGTGTCGGACAATCCCGAACCTGCGCTGGCGTTCGGAGCGTGGGTCATGCGGCCTCATCCGATGTATCGGGGACGACGGCGGAGAGGTCGAGAACGCGGATCATGCGATCCTCGATGACCGTCAGGGCGCGGACCACCGCCATCTGGGGATCGGAGGAGAGGTCCGGCGGTGGCTGAAGATCGTCTTCGGTCATGGCAACGATGTCCGACACCGCATCGACGAGCAGCCCGGTGAGAGTGTTGTTGATCACGACGACGATGATGACATTGCGGTCGGTGGTTTCGCGGGATGGCAGATTCAGTCGGCGGGCAAGGTCCATGACCGGCAGCACTGTGCCGCGCAGGTTGATCACGCCGCGCATGTAGTCCGGCGCGTGGGGCATGGGGGTCGTGCGGGTCCAGCCGCGGATTTCGCGCACCGACATGATGTCGAGTGAATATTCCTGTTCCGCGACGCGGAAGGTGAGGAGTTCGAGACTGCTGTTGGCGGCAGGGTCATTCATTTGCGACCTTCCTTTCCGGGTAAGAGATGTCGGCATGGCGCGTGGGCCCGGAGGCCGCGATGACGTCTGCGGGATCGAGGATCAGGGCGATGCGGCCGTCGCCAAGAATCGTGGCTGCGGCGATACCTGGCGCGCGATAAAAACTGTCGTCGAGGCCCTTGATCACCACTTGCCGCTGGTCCTGGATGCCGTCGATGATCAGGGCGGCGCGGGTGCCATCCTCGAGCGAGATGAGCAGGACGATCACGTCCTCCAGCGACTCGCGGGGGCCGCGATAGCCGAGCATGACACCGAGGTCGTAGAGGGGCACGAAACCGCCCCGGACGCGGATGACATGCGCGCCCGGGCGCAGCATCTGGACGTCTTCCGGACCGAGGGAAAGGGTTTCGACCACGACATTGAGGGGTAGGACAAGGGTTTCGCCAGCGACATGCACGACCATGCCGTCGAGGACGGCGAGGGTGAGCGGCAGGCTGATGGAGAAGGTGGTGCCCTTGCCCTTTTCCGAAGTGATGGCGATGCGCCCGCCGAGTTGCTGGATCGAGGTGCGCACGACATCCATTCCGACACCGCGACCGGAGAGGTCGGAGACCTCGTCGGCGGTGGAGAAACCCGGCAGAAACAAGAGGTTGTCGATTTCGCTGTCACTGAGCGTTGCGTCGGCAGGGATCAAGCCCTTGGACTTGGCGATGCCCAGGACGCGGGGGCGGTTGATGCCGCCGCCGTCATCGGCGACCTCTATGATCACGCGGCCGGAGCGATGCGCGGCGGAGAGGCGGACCTGTCCGATCGTGCTTTTGCCTGCGGTGCTTCGCTCTTCGGTTGTTTCCAGACCATGATCCACGGCATTGCGGATCATATGGGTCAAGGGATCGGCGAGGCGTTCTATCACGGTCTTGTCGACCTCGGTCGCTTCGCCGTCGGTGACGAAGCGCACCTCCTTCTGCACGGCGGCGGAGGCCTCTCGGACGATGCGGGACATGCGCTGGAAGAGGGATTTGACCGGTTGGGCCCGGATCATCATGACGCTGTCCTGGATGTCGCGGGTGAGGCGCTGAAATTCTTCCAGCCCGTTCATCGCGTCGGAATGGGGGGACAATCCGGCCTGGTCGAGGCTCTGGGCCAGCATGGCCTGGTTGATCACCAGTTCGCCGACGAGGTTAACCAGCCGCTCGATCCGTTCGAGATCAACGCGGACGACGGATTTCTGGCCTGGGGCAGCTGCGGGTTTGCCGGGTTGCGGCCTTGCGGGATCGCTTGGGGCCAGTGGCGTGATTTCCGCGGACGGACGGGCGGTCGGCTCTGCGTCTGGCGTGGGGCCAGGGGTGGAAGGTGCCGAAACGCTGGATGTGGCAGGTGGTGCGATCTGAGTAAGTGACGGCTCGGCGGTTGGTTCGGCCGCGTGGCCGGATTCTTCGGTTTGATCGTCTGGCTCAACGGCCGCATCAGGAGGCGACTCTGTCAGGGCAGACGTGATCTCCAGCTCGCAGAGACCATCGACGAATTCGAAGACATCGCGGATTTCAGCTTCTGAGACCTTCCCCTGGAGGGTGATTGTCCAATAGATATAGGGCGTTTCCGGGGCAAGTTGATCCAACGGCGGCAGGGCGTCGTGATGGCAGGTGACGGTCGCCTCGCCCAGGGCGCAGAGGTTGCGGAGAAGGATCTGAGGTTCGTTGCCGGTGGCAAAGAGATCCTGTCCGGGCTTGAAGAGGATGCGAAATTCCGGCTCCGGCGTCGGCTCCTCCTCCGTGGGCAGGTCGAGGGATATGGCCACGCCGAGAGGTTGGAAATCCTCGGCCGCAATTTCCTCCTCCTCTTCCTCGTCGCCGATCAGGCTGTTGAGGGCGGCAATCAATTCGTCACTGGCTGTGTCGCCAATCTCCTCTGCGTCGCGGGACATGCGGACGAGATCGGAGAGGTGGTCGGCGGCCTGAAAAAAGATCTTCTGGGCTTCGTGATCGGCGGTGAGTTTGCCGGAGCGGACCTCGTCCAGGACGGTTTCGTAACGGTGCGCGAAACGGACCAGGCGTTCCAGGCCGAAGGCCCCGGCGCCGCCCTTGATGGAATGGACCGCGCGGAAGACGATGTTGATGGTTTCGGGATCATCGGCGCCGTCTTCGAGTTGCTGCAGGCCGTCCTGCAGCGCCTCGAGCAATTCGTCGCATTCGATAAAGAAGGAGGCCCGGATTTCGGCCATCGGGTCGTTCGACTCAGTCATTCCCGCGCCTCCTATCCGGTGACCATGGTGAGGGCCTTGACCAGTTTTTCCGGGTCGAAGGGTTTGACGATCCAGCCGGTGGCCCCGGCGTTGCGGGCGCGTTGCTTGAGTTCCGGCGCGCTTTCCGTGGTGAGAACGAGGATCGGGGTGGCGCGGTGATCTTCCTGCCCGCGCACGGCATCTATGAAGCCGAAGCCGTCCATCCGGGGCATGTTGATGTCGGTGATGATCGCGTCGGGGGAGAGGCCATCCAGCACCTCGACCCCGTGTACGCCGTCTTCGGCCAGGTGGACCTCGAACCCGGCGGGGGCGAGGCACATGCGGATCATGTCGCGCATGGTGCGGCTGTCGTCGACGGCGAGGACTGTCACGGTCATGACCGCACCTCCGTCAGGCTTTCGGGCGTGAAACCAAGGTGTTGGAGTTGTTCCACAACACGGTCGGGCATGTTCGTGATGGTGAGGCGGTGCCCGGCGGCGGCGAGGCTGATCGCGGCGGAGCCGATGACCTGGGTGCACAGGGCGCCGATCTGCGTGACCTGAGCGGCGTCGAGGGTCAGATCCCCGTCGAGATGTTTCAAGAGTTCCGTCGTCAACGGCCCTGCGGCGGGCAGGTCGAGTTTCGGTGGAAGGCAGACTGTTTCAGGCATGGGGTCGGCCTTTTTGCATGCGGGGCAAGGATGTCACGCTCGGACTCCCTTCTGTCGAGGTTCCGGCATGGTGATAGGCGCATGCAAGTTAAGGCGGCGTTACGCGGGCGTACTAAATCCGTCGAAAATCTGCGCGACGAAACGCAAACACCCCCGCCCGGGGGCAGGGGTGTCAGATCGTGTCGGTGATGAGCGCTCAGCGGCGGCGGCGGCGTCCGCCCCGGCCGGAGCCTGCTTCGGCGGCGGCTTTGGAGGCCTCGGCGAAGGTGGCGCCCTCGTTCACCGCGTCGATCACGCGGGAGAAGCCGATCCACTGTCCGCCGTTCGGATCGTGGTTCATCAGCATGTTGGCGGCCTTGATTGCCTCCATCTCGACCTGGCGGACGGGGTTCATGATGGCGGAGGTCATGCCCGCGCCGATAGCCATGGGCAGGAAAGCGGCGTTGATGCCGTGGCGGTGCGGCAGGCCGAAGGACACGTTGGAGGCGCCGCAGGTGGTGTTCACGCCCAGCTCGTCGCGCAGGCGGCGGACGAGGGAGAAGACCTGCTGGCCGGCGGTCGCCATGGCGCCGATCGGCATGACCAGCGGGTCAACGACGATGTCATGGGCCGGGATGCCGAAGTCGGCAGCGCGTTCGACGATTTTTTTCGCGACGGCAAAGCGGACGTCGGGGTCTTCGGAGATGCCGGTGTCGTCGTTGGAGATCGCGACGACGGGCACGTTGTACTTCTTGACCAGCGGCAAGACGATTTCCAGACGCTCTTCCTCGCCGGTGACGGAATTGAGGAGGGGGCGGCCCTCGGCGGCCTCAAGCCCTGCCTCCAGCGCGCCGGGGACGGAGCTGTCGATGCAGAGCGGGACGTCCACAAGGGATTGAACACGCTTGACTAGTTCCGGCATCAGCATCGGCTCGACAAAGTTGTTGTCGGCGTAGCGCGGGTCCTGGGCCATCTTGTTGGTGAAGACGGCGCCAGAGTTGATGTCCAGCACCATCGCGCCACAGGCTACCTGTTCGATGGCATCTTTTTCGACGGTGGAGAAGTCGTCCATTTCCAGCTCGGCGGCCAGTTTCTTGCGGCCGGTCGGGTTGATCCGTTCGCCGATAACACAGAAGGGTTCATCAAATCCTATGACAACGGTCTTGGATTTGCTTTCGAGAACGGTGCGGGTCATGGGCGTCTTTCTGATCTGGTTTTGGGACGTCGGTATTACGTCGGTATTACGTCGGTGCGACGTCGGTAAGCTGGCGGTCGGGTGATTTTGCGACTCAGGCAGAGGCTGCGGCGGGTCGTCCCGCGTCACCGGTGTTGTCGGTGACCCATTTGGCCGCGGTCTTGATGCCGCCGAGCGGGAAGATATGCGCCTGTTCGATCAGGCTGTCGGGGTTTTCCAGCTTGTGCTGGGCGAGGTCGGCCAGCAATTCGGTCGGCTCGTAGGGCAGAACCAGCTTGGTCACGTCCATGGCGCGTTTTTGCAGAACCTTGAGCGAGGGGCCGACGCCGCATGCGATGGCGAACTTGATCAGGGTCTGCAATTTGGCTGGGCCCGCGACGCCGATGTGGATCGGCAGGTCGATGCCTTCGGACTTCAGGCGGTTGGCCCAGGCGATGATCGGCTGTGCCTCAAACGCGAACTGGGTGGCCATGGCCATCTTGGCATCCGTCCGCCCGGCAAAGGCCTGTTTCCAGCGCAGCGCCTCCAGCACCATGGCGTCGCCGCCGTTCGGGTCGATGTCGCGGTTGCCCTCGGGGTGGCCGGCGACATGCAGGCGTTTGAAGCCCGCGCGGTCGAAGAGGCCGGTTTCCAGCAACTGCATGGAGGAGTGGAAGTCGCCCACGGGCTCGGAGACGCCACCGGCGAGGATGAGGCCCTGGGTGATGCCGGCCTCGCCCTGATAGCGGTTGATCCAGTCTTCCAGCGTCGCGGCATCGCGAATGATGCGCGCGGGGAAGTGGGGCATGACGTCAAAGCCCTCGGCGGAGAGACGCGCGGCGGTGGCGACCATATCCTCGATCGGTGTGCCGTCGATATGGGCGATGTAGACGCGGGTGCCCTGGGGCAGGAGGGCGCGGAAATCCTCGACCTTTTCTGCGGTGCGGGGCATGACCTCGATGGAATAGCCTTTCAGGAAGGCGTCGAGGCGGTCATCGGCCGGCGTCGGTTCGCTGCGGCGGGCGAAGTTCAGAATTGCCATCAGGCGCTCCCTCCAGTTCGGGCGTATCATGCCCATCCATCATTTGCGATCAGGGCCTTGATGCGCTCCTGATCATATTCAGCGTCGATACGCGCCACTTCGCGCGCAGCGATGTCGGAGGGATCGCCCTCCTGAGGCGGCAGGGGTAGTTTGCGCCATTCCGCAAGATAGGCATCGGTGTCCGATGCGCCCACCTTCATCGCCGCCCGGTCGATGGCCTGCTCGAAGCGTTCGGGCAGGACCCTCTTGGCGGCTTTGCGGCCTTTGCCGACGATCACCTGAGCGGGGATATCCCGCCAGCAGACAAGGGTGATTTCCGGTGCGGGCATTGGCGTTCCTCTGTCGTCCTGATGCCGTTCATACGAGAGCGTCGCAGGGCAGGCGGGGTCGTTTTCGACATCCTGTACCCCGCACGCGACGCGGCGTAGGTTCCGCGCCCCTGTGGCAGGGTCCCCCTGGGTCATGGGGGCGGCATCATTGGGCGAATCGAGATAATTACCGGGTTCCGGCGGGTTGCTTGAAGCGCGGGGTAGGGGCGAGATAAATATCTGCAGGGGTGCATATGTTGTGTCAGCCCCCCCGGTGCCATCTTGCGCGAACATCCGCCGTGCCATAGGTTGAGAACAACACGTAATGGAGGGCGCGACGATGGCGCCCAGGCGTCCCAAAGGTGCGGGCGCTTTCCCGAAACCGGTCGAGAGCCCCGTACCCTCTACACCGGATCCAGCCGAACTCTATGCGGCGCTGGATCTGGGCACAAATTCGTGCCGCATGCTGATTGCCCAGCCGAAGGGCAGCCAGTTTCATGTGGTCGACAGTTTTTCGAAATCGGTGCAGCTGGGCGCCGGGCTGGAGAGGTCCGGGCAGTTGTCCCGTTCCTCCATGGGGCGGACGATCCAGGCGCTGCGGGTCTGTCAGCAGAAGCTGAAGCGCCACGAGGTCCGGCATATGCGGCTGGTGGCGACGGAGGCCTGTCGTCGGGCCGGAAACGCGCGGGCCTTCATCACGCAGGTCGAACGGGAAACCGGCCTGACGCTGGAGATCATCGAGCCGGAGGAGGAAGCCCGGCTGGCGGTGATTTCCTGTGCGCCGCTGGTCTCGACCAAGACGGATCAATTGCTGGTCGTGGATATCGGCGGCGGCTCGACCGAACTGGTGTGGATCGACCTGACGGCCGTGCCACGCCGGGAGCGCCCGCATTCGATCATGCGGCTGCATTCCGGGTTTCATCCCCCCGAAAGCCCGTTTCCGGCAGCGAAGGTCGTTGACTGGATCTCTGTCCCGCTTGGCGTGGCGACGCTGCGCGACCAGTTCCGGGATGTGCGGGACGATACGGCGCGGTTCGCGCTGATGTCCTGGTTCTTCGAGGAGAACCTGGCGGAGTTCGCGCCCTATCGCGACGAACAGGTGCGGGAGGGGTTCCAGATCATCGGCACCTCCGGCACGGTCACGACGGTGGCGGCCTCGCACTTGGGGCTGAAGCGCTACGACCGGACCAAGGTGGACGGGCTGCGCATGACCTCCGACCAGATCGACACGGTGATCCGCGATTACCTGGCGCTTGGCCCCGAAGGGCGACGACGCGACCCGCGGATCGGGCAGGACCGGCAGGCGCTGATCATGTCGGGCTCGGCCATCCTTCAGGCGCTGCTGCGGTGCTGGCCGACGGATCGGCTGTCGGTGGCGGACCGGGGGCTAAGGGAAGGGTTGCTCTATGCCCAGATGTCGGCGCATGGGGTTCTGGAGGACGGTGTGTATTAACACTTGTGGCCACGACCTATGCGATTGTGCCCGAACAGGAACAGATGGGCCGCGAGTTTGGGCGACTGTTTCCTGATGTTTGGTAACTTACCGGAATCTTGCCGATTTTAGACAATAATGTGGCGGGCCAGGCGAATCTGCGCTAGCTACAGGCACAACCCCAAGGGGTTCACTGTTTTCCAATCTGTTCGAGGCGCAACATATGAAAGCACTACGTTTTATCGTTCCGGTTCTTGCGGCTCTGATTTTCAGCGGCGAGAAGGCGGATGCCCTGTCCGTTTCTCCCAACCTGACGATTCTGGGCGCGGAATGTGCGACCGATGTCAGCAATTCCATCCCGGGTCTTGGCGCGATTTCGCTGAACTGCGGCACCACGGCGTCGCGTCAGCTGGCGGGCAATATCAACTCGGGCTCCGGGTTCTATTCGCTCGGTCTTGCGTCGGATTCGACCTTTACCACCGGCGGCGTGATCGCGTTCGAAATCACGAAACCCTTCGCGGGCATCGTCAATGTCACCGAGGTGACCAATCCTTCCAACCACCACGAGGCGGCGGATGTCTTTGTGTCCAACACGCTGAACTGGGGTGACAGGATCTACATGGGCACCTTCGACAACGGTCGGGCCTACAAGGAGCCCGCGACCAGCGTCGTCGATATCGACGCGGGGCCGTGGAAGTATCTGTTCATCGCGGATTCGACCCGCCGGGTCTACGGCACGGACACTGCGTCGACCGACGGGTTCGACATCGCCTCGCTGGAGCTTATCTCGGCGGTTCCTCTGCCGGCCGGTGCGGTTCTGCTGCTGAGCGGGCTGGGCGCGCTGGCGCTGCGGCGTCGCAAGGGCTGAGCCACAGCCACACAGTATCGGGAACGGGCGGGTCCTTGCCGGGGCGCGCCCGTTTCGCTATGCGGACGTAGGAGAGCTGCGCATGGCAAAGAAACCCACTGGAAAGAACACATCTGGCCGGGGCCAGCGCGATCTGACGGTCAAGGTCAAGACGGCGCGCGGGCGCAAGCTGTCCTCCACCCGATGGTTGCAGCGCCAGCTGAATGACCCCTATGTGCAGCGCGCCCAGGCCGAAGGCTATCGTGGCCGCGCGGCGTTCAAGATCATGGAGATCGACGACAAGTACCGGTTCCTCGTGCCGGGGGCGCGGGTGGTCGATCTGGGCTGTGCGCCGGGCGGGTGGTTGCAGGTGGCTGTGCCGCGGATCAATGCGCTTGGCGAAAAATCGGGCAAGGCCGTGGGACGGATCATCGGGGTGGACCTACAGGAGGTCGATCCGTTGCCGGGGGCCGAAGTGCATCAGCTCGACTTCATGGAAGACGGTGCCGACGAGAAGGTGAAGGGCTGGCTGGGCGGTGAGGCCGATGTGGTCATGTCCGACATGGCGGCGGCGTCGTCGGGCCACAAGCAGACCGATCACCTGCGCATCATCTCGCTGTGCGAAACGGCGGCCTATTTCGCGTTTGACGTGCTGGCGCCCGGGGGCACCTTTGTCGCCAAGGTTCTGGCCGGCGGGGCGGAGGGCGAGTTGCAGAAACTGCTGAAACAGAAGTTCGAGAAGGTCGCGAATTTCAAGCCGCCCTCGTCGCGCAAGGACAGTTCGGAAAAATTCGTCGTGGCCACGGGGTTCCGCGGCTAGACCGGGTCAGCGGCGGGAGGCCAGGAGCGATTCCACGGCGCGGCGCTGCAGGTCCGACAGATCGGCGGCCGGGTCCGGCAGGGATTGGGGATGCGTCGGGCGCGGCGGCTCCGCCTCGCGGTCCGAGGTCAGCAGATTGGCCGAAATCTCGCCCGAACGGAGCAGATCGAAAAGCCGACGGTGGCGATCCGCGGCCTCTTCCTGCGCGCGTTTGATGTGTTGCATGGTCAGGACCTTCGTGACTGGGCGTATCCCAGTGCGTAGAGGGCAGCTATGGCAAAATTGCCGTCCTTTTGGGGCACCAAAATGACTTTATCGCAGTGTGTAGGACAGGTTTGTTTCGAAACCTGAAACGACTGTGCCACGGGCCGGAGCGCCGCGCCAAGCTCAAATTCAGTTATACCAATTTCATTTTTGTCCAAATTTACCCGTCTTTGCACTTATTGACACGGCCCCGGACGTTGGCGTGCCCCCGGGACAGCACTAACGTTTTGAAAAAGGGCCCGGGTCAGCCTCAAGCCGCCGGGCATCGTGATTTTGGTGCGAGTTAGGTCAATGAATTCCGTGGATTACATAGGTCATACATTTGCCAGTAGAAATGTGACGCTTGACGTTACGGAAGGCCGCGGGCCGTGCGACCGCCTGCCATGTCGGGGTGTCGGGGGCCGGTCCCCCGAGAGTATCGGAGCTTTGACGGGGAGGCACCGCAGAGCGTAACGATGCATCACAGACAAGGCATGAAGGGGCGAAACGGCGTTGACGCCGACGGGGCGGCTGCCGAACTCAGCAGTTTCGCGAATCGACTGAACCATCTGATCCATCTGACCGAGGATGAGTTGGGGTATCTGCACCACATGGAGGCCCGGGAACGGCCGGTCCAGCGGGGCGAGATCCTGGTTCATGAGGGGGCGCCGGTTGATGAGCTCTATGTGGTGAAGGATGGCTGGGCGATTGCGACCGCAGGGCCGCTTAAGGAGCGCAGCCAGACCCTGCGCATTTTCCTGCCAGGTGACGTGATCGGCCTGCCGGGCCTGGGCGTGCGTGTCGCGCCGCATCAGGCGCGGATGGTGACCGATGGCGTGCTTTGCCCCTTTCCCAAATCGCATATGACCGAGGTGTTTCGCGAGGCCCCGCGCCTGGCCGCGCTTTTCATGGCGATTGCCGGGCTGGATCAGGTCACCGTGCGCGACCGGCTGGCGATGATGGGGGCCGGGGATGCGCGCCAGCGTATGGCGCATTTCCTGCTGGATATTCATGAACGTCTGCTGATCGCCAACCCGACCCTCGGGAAACGGTTCCGTCTGCCGTTGCGCCAGGTCGATATCGCCGAGGTGCTGGGCCTGACCAAGGTCTATGTAAACCGGTTGCTGCGGGCCTTTTCCGACGAGGGGCTGATCGAGATCGAGCGGCCCTATATCCGCATCCTGCGCCGCGACGCGATGATCGACATGTCGGATTACGTGAACCGGTATGCGCAGTTGGACATCGGCTGGTTTCCGACGCCGATGGACCGGCCCTAGCGGCCCGTGGCTCCTGGCGCTTAACCGGGCAGGGCCTCGGGCGCGATGCTCATCTGCGGGGCGGCGTCGGAGTTGAGGCACCCCTCGCTCAATTCACGCCACATCGGCACATTCAGCGACATCTGGCATTGCGCGGTGAACATGCGGCCGTTGACCTGCAGGCAGATGACCTCGCCCATTTCCTTGCGCGCGCCGGAGCTGTCGGTGCAATAGCAGTCGACCGTCTTGCCGCCGATCGTGGCATCGGCCAGCGCCGGGCCTGTGAGGAGCCCGGTGATCAAAGCCATGTGCAGGCCGGAGAGGAGGCGCGGTGTCATAGGCCCAGAATAGCATGGGGGTCGGCCTTGACCAAGTCTGGCGAATAGGGAATGGAAGGCCATGATTTCGCTCGACCGCCTGTCCCAGATCACGCAACGATTTGAATACCTCGAGGCCCGGATGGCCGAGGGGAGCGGGGATTTTGCCGCCCTGTCGCGCGAGTATTCGGAACTGCGCCCGGTGGTGGGCGCCATCACCGCCTGGCAGGAGGCGCGGCAGGCATTGGACGAGGCCGAAGCGCTGGCCGCCGACCCCGAGATGCGGGAGCTGGCGCGGGAGGAGATTGCGCGTCTGTCGGGCGATCTGCCGGAGCTGGAGCATGCGGTGCAATTGGCCCTGCTGCCGCGCGATGCCGCCGATGCCCGACCCGCCATGATCGAGATCCGGCCGGGGACCGGGGGCGACGAGGCCGCGCTGTTCGCCGGGGATCTGCTGCGCATGTACCAGCGCTATGCGGAGGCGCGGGGCTGGCGGTTCCAGATCGTCGAGATGACCGAGACGGAGCTGGGCGGGATCAAGGAGGTCGTGGGCAATATTCAGGGCGAGAACGTCTTTGCCCGGTTGAAATACGAAAGCGGCGTGCATCGGGTGCAACGGGTGCCGGAGACCGAAAGCGGCGGGCGCATTCATACCTCCGCCGCCACGGTGGCTGTCTTGCCGGAGGCGGAGGATGTGGATATCCACATTGATCCCAATGACTTGCGGATCGACACGATGCGGTCCTCAGGCGCCGGGGGCCAGCATGTGAACACGACGGATTCCGCCGTGCGGATCACCCATGTGCCAAGCGGGATCGTCGTGACCTCGTCGGAGAAGTCGCAGCATCAGAACCGCGCGATCGCGATGCAGGTGTTGCGGAACCGGCTGTTCGACATGGAGCGTCAGAGGGCGGCGGAGGAACGTGCCGCGGATCGCAAAGCGCAGGTCGGCTCCGGTGACCGGAGCGAGCGGATCCGGACCTATAATTTCCCCCAGGGGCGGGTCACCGATCACCGGATCAACCTGACGCTCTACCGGCTGGATCAGGTGATGCAGGGCGATCTGGACGAGGTGATCGACGCGCTGGTCGCCGATCATCAGGCGGCGCTCCTGGCGGAGATGGAGGGGTGATCCAGCAGCGTGTTGCGCGGACCCTGGCCGAGGCCGGGATCCCGGATGCGGCGCGGGATGCGCGGCGACTATACGACTGGGCCTATGCTTTGGGGGCCGAGGCGCCGGAGCCGCAGGATCGCGACCACCCCAATGAGATGACGTTGCATTTTCTGGAGATCGGGGTGGCGCAGCGGCTGAAACGGCAGCCGGTCAGCCAGATCGTAGGCAAACGGGCGTTCTGGCGGCATGAATTCGATGTCACACCGGATGTTCTGGACCCGAGGCCGGATACGGAAACGCTGGTGGATCAGGCGCTTGGCGGACGCTTCTCACGCGTTCTGGATCTGGGGACCGGCACGGGGTGTATCGTGATTTCCCTCCTGGCCGAACGCGCCACGGCGCGCGGCGTTGCGGTGGATCTGTCGGAGGCGGCTCTGACGGTGGCGCGGAGGAATGCCCGTCGGATCGGGGTCTCGGATCGGCTGGAGCTGACCCGGTCGGACTGGTTTTCCGCCGTGGAGGGGAGCTTTGACCTGATCGTGTCGAACCCGCCTTATATCGCCGCCGAGGAGATGCCTGACCTCGCGCCCGAGGTGCGGGACTGGGAGCCGCGTCTGGCGCTGACGGATGAGGGCGACGGGCTGACCGCCTATCGGATCATTGCGCGGGAGGCCGCCGGGTATCTCAACCCGGAAGGGCTTGTGATGGTCGAGATCGGACCGAGCCAGGGGGCGGCTGTCAGCGGGTTGTTCCGCGCCGCAGGCTATACGCAGGTAGAGGTGATCCCGGACCTCGACGGGCGCGATCGGGTGGTCCTGGCGCGCGATTTGGGGTGAGGATCGCGGGGGACAGGTGCGCGACTTGACCGAATCTTGTGGTATTTTCGCTTGTAATCGAGGTTACGACGTGTTTATTCGGGATACAGTCAAGGCCGGGACGCCGTGTTGCGTCCCCCTCGACGGCAGTTAAGCCCACAGTGTCTACCGCCGCCTCCGCGCAATTCAGCGCAGGCAGGGGCAAACGACAGCCCAATCAGCAAGGCTCATCACAGGCTCATGAGATCTTCTAAATCACGTTCGCGCAACAAGTCGAACCGCAACCGGAATATCGGCAATATCGTCAACCGGGTGTTCGACAGCTCCGGTCCCGAGGGCAAGGTGCGCGGGACCCCGCAGCAGATCATCGACAAGTACAACCAGCTGGCGCGCGACGCACAGCTGGCCGGTGACCGCGTTGCCACCGAGAACTTTCAACAACATGCGGAACATTACCTGCGCATGCTGGGCACCGCCCAGAAAGAGCAGGACAAACAACGCGAACAGCAGGAATCGGAAAACCGCAAGCGGCAGTCCGAGCGCGACCGCGCGCGGCAGGATCAGGATGGCAACGATGGCGCGCAGGGCGGCAAGCCCGATCCTTCGACCACCGACCAGCCAGATGTCCTGGATGTGGACGCGGGCGAGGCCGACACTGGCCTGGTCGAGACGCCGGAAAGCCAGTCGAGCGAAGAGCCGAAGTCCAAGCCCAAACGCAGCTACAACCGCAAGCCCCGCGCCAAGCGGAGCGAGGGTGAGGGCGGTGGTTCGGACAGCGGGTCGTCGGATGGCGGGTCTTCGGACGGCAACGCAACCGCAGCTGAATAATCATCCACGGTAACGGGTCAGGATATAGACCCGTATGGCCGAGGCCAGGCCGGCATCCGTGCCGCGCGCCTCGTCGATCTCTGCCGCCAGGGCATTGATCGGCTTGCCTTCTTCTTTCGCGATATCGCGGAAGGCATCCCAGAATTCCGCTTCCAGTGATACGCTGGTGCGATGTCCGCGCAGCGTGAGAGAGCGTTTCTGCGGGCGGGCGGACATCACTCTTCGTCTTGGTCCCGCTTGTGCCCGTCCAGGGCGCGTTCCGCCTTCTTCCGCTCGGCCTCAGTCAGCCGACGCTCGGCCTTGGTGCGGCCGAATTTCGCCGCGTTGGCATCCGCCGCCGCGCGTTTTTCAGCGCGGGCGCGGTCCTTTCGGAAGCGGTTGAGGTTGACGATCTTGTCGGACATGGGGGCAGCCTATCCGCGGATGTGGCCAAAGGGGAAGGGGTCAGTTGCGGTGTGTCCGCCCGGGGGCAAGACAAAGGCCCGCTGCGGGAACAGCGGGCCCTTCCTTCGCGTGGTTCCGGGACGATCAGGCCTTGGGGCCGATCATGTCCTCGGGGCGCACGACCTTGTCGAAGGTTTCCTCGTCCACGAAGCCAAGCGCGATGGCCTCTTCCTTCAGCGTGGTGCCGTTCTTGTGCGCGGTCTTGGCGACCTTGGTGGCATTGTCATAGCCGATGGTCGGGGCCAGGGCGGTGACCAGCATCAGGCTTTCCTGCATCAGCTTCTGGATGCGCGGCTTGTTGGCCTCGATGCCCGAAAGCATCCGCTCGGTGAAGCTGTCGGCGACGTCGCCGATCAGCTGCATGGATTGCAGAAGATTGTAGGACATCATGGGGTTGTAGACGTTCAGTTCGAAATGGCCCTGGGACCCGGCGAACTTCATCGCCGCGTCATTGCCCATGACGTGGGCCGCGACCTGGGTCATCGCCTCGGCCTGGGTCGGGTTGACCTTGCCGGGCATGATCGAGGAGCCGGGTTCGTTTTCCGGAAGGATCAACTCGCCCAGACCGGAGCGGGGGCCGGAGCCGAGGAAGCGGATGTCGTTGGCGATCTTGTACATGGCACCGGCCACGGTCGCGAGGGCGCCGGACATGAAGACCATGGCGTCATGGGCGGCGAGCGCCTCGAACTTGTTGGGGGCGGTGACAAAGGGCAGGCCGGTGATGTCGGCCATGTGACCGGCGACGGTTTCGCCCCAGCCCTGTTTCGTGTTCAGGCCGGTGCCGACGGCGGTGCCGCCCTGCGCCAGTTCGTAGATGCCGGGCAGGGCCATCTCGATCCGTTTGATCCCATTGCGAATCTGCATGGCGTAGCCGGAGAATTCCTGGCCAAGGGTCAGCGGGGTCGCATCCTGCGTGTGGGTCCGGCCGATCTTGATGATGTCCTTGAATTCCTCGGACTTGGCTTCCAGCGCCTCGGCCAGTTTGGTCAGGCCGGGCAGCAGCACGTCGCGGGCGGTGGTCGCCGCGGCGATATGCATGGCCGTCGGGAAGGTGTCGTTGGAGGACTGGCCCATGTTGCAGTGGTCGTTCGGGTGCACCGGGTCCTTGGAGCCGATCTCGCCGCCGAGGATTTCGATCGCGCGGTTGGCGATGACCTCGTTGGCGTTCATGTTCGACTGGGTGCCGGAGCCGGTCTGCCAGACAACCAGCGGGAAGTTGTCGTCGAATTTGCCGTCCACGACCTCGCCCGCGGCCTGGATGATCGCCTCGGCCAGTTTGCCGTCCAGCGCGCCGCTGTCGCGGTTGGCGATGGCGCAGGCCTTCTTGATGACGCCGAGGGCGCGCACGATGGCGACGGGCTGCTTTTCCCAACCAATGGGGAAGTTCATGATCGAGCGCTGCGTCTGCGCGCCCCAATACTTGTCTGCGGGAACTTCAAGCGGGCCGAAACTGTCGCTTTCGGTGCGGGTCTGGGTCATCGTGGTCTACTCCGATCGTGCAGGTTGGGCAGGCTATACGCGCTTGGCCCCGGGCACGCAATCGCGCGAAGAATCTTGTGGCCCTATCCATTTGGGATCTTGTGTCAGAATATGTGTTCCGACATAGTTCAACTATGCCACGTAAACCCTCCCACACACCCGAAAGTCTCGCCGATGGCGCTCTCGCGCAGTTTTGGTGGGGCGGATATGAAGCGACCTCCATGGACAAGCTGGTCAAGAAGACCGGTGTCAGCCGTCATGGGATCTATTCCGACTACGGGGGGAAAAAGGCGCTCTACCTCGCCTGTTTCCCGCGGTACCACGAGCATGTGGTGGCGCCGATCCTCAACCCGGTGACGGGGTCGGGGGACGGGCTGGCGGCGATCGTGGGCTATTTCGGCCGCATGGTGGAGATGGCCGAGGGGATCGGCCTGCCGGGACCAGGCTGTTTCGTGGTCAATGCGGCGACGGAAACCGCACCGCATGACCCTGAGATTGCCGTGAAAGTGGCCGAGCATAACCTGCGGATGGAAAACGCCTTTGCTACCGCGCTGGAGCGGGAGCAGGCGACGCGGCTGCCCGTGGCGCATCGGCGGGCGCTGGCGCGGACGACGACGATCTTTGCCAACGGGCTGTGGACGGCCTCGCGCAGCGTCGACAAGGTCGAGGTGCTGCGGGAACATGCGGCGGTCTACCTGGATTTGCTGGAATACCGTTTGAAGTAAACCGGTTGTAGGGTGGAGTTAAACCCCACCCTACTGGGCGCGGCGGCGGAATTCGAACACGCGCGCGGGCGGCAGGTTGGCCCAGACCGTGGCGCGTTTGCGGGCGGTGATGCCCATCTGCGCCTGTACCTCGGCCGGGATCGGGGCGTTCGGGGAATAGGTGATCTGGACAAAGACGCCCTCGGCGGAGAGCACGTTGAACGCGCGGCCGACGACCTCGCGCTGGATCTGGGGGCGGGCCAGGACCGGCACGCCGGAGATCACGCAGCCGAGGTTTGTGACGCCGATCTGTTCGATCTCCTGCGCCGGGCGGTTGAGGACGGTCACCCCGGGGAATTTCTGGCGCAACTCCTCGCAGAAGCGCGGGTTCAACTCCATCAGGATCAGCCGGTCGGGCGCGACGCCGCGGTTCAGGATGGCGCGAGTGAAGCTGCCCGTGCCGGGGCCGATTTCGACGATCGGGCCGGTCACCTCTTCCACGCCTTCGGTCATGCGCCGTGCCACGGCGGCTGAGGAGGGGGCGATGGCGGACACTTCTCTCGGGTTGCGCATCATCTCCGACAGAAAGACGGTGAAATCACTGGCCATGACCTTGGTTCCTCCTGGCTGCTTGGCTGGCAGAACAGAACGCCGGTCACGCGGAGCTGGCAAGCAGCTCCTTCGTGTTTTTACAAAAATTTCATGATGTTACGGATTACTTCCGAAACTTGTCCAGTTGAACCACTTCGGCGTCATGGGCCGGGGACTCGCCGCCCGGTTCGTCCGTGGGCGCGGGCTTTTCCTCGCGTAGGGGGCGGGCAGGGTCGGCTTCGTCGATCTCGTCGTCCTCGGCGCTGTCGTCCTGGGTTTCGAACCGCAGGCCGAACTCCACCGAGGGGTCGACGAAGGTCAGGATGGCGTCGAAGGGGATGCGCAGCCGTTCCGGCGAATCGCCGAAGTTCAGCGTGATGGCAAAGCCCTCGTCATCGACTTCCAGCGCGTCGAACCAGTGTTGCAGGACGACCGTCATCTCGGACGGGTAGCGGTCCTTCAGCCAGTCGGCCAGACGTGCGTCTTCGTGGCGGGTGTCGAAGGTGATGAAGAAATGATGGCTGCCCGGCAGACCGTTTTCGGCGACATCTGCCAGCACTTCCTGAATCAGGCCCCGCATGGCGCGGTGCATCAGGTTTCCATAGTCAATTGAACGCGACATCTAGTGTTCCAACACTCTTCCAGACCAAGCATAGGAGATTCGTCCCGAAACGAAAGCTCTGTCTCGGTCATAATCCGAAGAAATGCCCAAGCACCATGGCCAGCAGAGCCATCACGCCGATGGCGGGCAAAATCGTCAGCCGGAGGAGGGCGAGGGCGGCAGTAGCGGTCAATATTGCGGCAAGCGGTGAGAGGGGGCCGAGGGACCGAGGCAGACCGGCGGGGGCGTCGATTTCGGGAAAGAGCACGTGGAGGCTGAACCAGATCGACAGGTTGAGAATCACGCCAACCACGGCGGCGGTGATCGCCGACAGCGCCCCGCTCAGGCGCGGGTTGGACAACAGGCGGTCGACATGCGGGGCGAAGGTGAAAATCCACAGGAAACAGGGCACAAAGGTCATCCAGAGGGTCAGGAGGCCGGCCAGCAGGCCAAGCGTCCAACCACCCTGGAGGATCCCCGCGAGATGGCCGGTGAACTGGGTGACAAGGATCAGCGGGCCGGGCGTGGTTTCGGCGAGGCCAAGCGCGTCGATCATCTGTGGCGCGGTGAGCCAGCCATGGGTCTGCACGACCTCCTGCGTCATATAGGCGAGCACGGCATAGGCGCCGCCAAAGGTCACGACGGCGAGTTTGGCGAAGAAAAGCGCCAGCGCGGTAAGGAAGGGCGCGTCGAAGAGGGAGAGCAAGACCAGCGGCGCGGCCCAGAGCAGGCCCCAGACGAGCGCGGTACGCAGGGTGGCGGGCCAATCGGCCGGGAGGCTTGCGCTGTTTCGGTCCGTAGGCCTTGTCGTCACCAGTCCCCAAAGCGTGGCGCAGAGGATGATCAGCGGGAAAGGCAGGTTGAAAAGGAAAAGCGCGAGAAACGACAGCCCCGCCAGCACCCAGTGATCGCGGCCCTTCAACGCCTTGCGCGACAGACGCCAGAGGGCCTGAAAGACGATCACGATGACCAGCGCCTTGATGCCGAGAAAGGCGGACTGAACCAGCGGGACATCCCCATAGGCCGCATAGGCGAAGGCAAGGGCGGCGATGACCAGTGCCCCCGGCAAGACAAAGAGCAGCCCGGCGAGCAGCCCGCCCAGGGTGCCGCGCAGCCGCCATCCGGTGTAGGTGGCCAGCTGCATCGCCTCTGGCCCCGGGAGCAACATGCAGAAGGACAGGGCGCCCAGGAAATCCTTTTCCGTCAGCCACTTGTGTCGGTCGACGAGGGCCTCGTGCATCAAGGCGATCTGCGCCGCCGGCCCGCCAAAGGACAGCAGGCCGATACGCCCGAAGGTGCGGGTCATGTCGGACCAGGAGGGGGTCATTTTCCGCCCCCCGGCCAGTCGTGGGTTTCGTCACGCCCGTCGCGCGCCCATCTGTAGAGCGCGTCGTAGAGGGTCAGCCCGGCCTCCATCTGTGCGATGTCGTCGCGGTGGAGGCGCGACAGGCCGACGGAGATGGCCAGAAGACCCGCGGCTTCGGGCGCAAGGTCGTGACGGTCGGTATCGGCCGCGCGGATGACACGGGCGATGTGGTCGAGCGGGTCACTGTGCAGGCCGAATTCAGATAGCATGGTGTCAAAGGTGCAGAGGTCATCGCGGTGGCTGAACCTGACGTTTTCCACGTCGAAAGGGGTTGCGTCGAATTTCTCGGCAACGGCCATGACTTCGGACGGGGCGACGAAGAGGACCCGCGCGGTCGGGTCGACAAATCTCCGGATCAGCCAGGGGCAGGCGATGCGGTCTATCTTGGGCCGATGGCGCGTGACCCAGAGGGTTCCGCCACGTGTCAGACCGGGCAGGGCGGTGGCATCGACGGTCGGGGCCTGAGCCTCGGTCCAGCCGAGCATGCCGCCCGCAAGGGTTTCCGCCGACGTTCCGGACGCGCGCAGAAGGGCGGCGGCCCCCTGAGACAGCTTCTGCCCCCTGTGGCAGACGATCACGGCCGGGCGGTCCCGGGCAGTGGTCTGAATGGCGAGGTGATCGTCGAACCGGATGCGCCGCGCGCCGGGAATGAGGCGCGGGACGGCGTCGAAGTCTTCGTCGGTGCGTACGTCGATGAGGACCGGGGCCTGCGATGTGCCGATCAGGCGGAGGAGTTGCTGAGAGGTAATTTCAGTAGGGCCAGGCATGGGCATGAGTCCTTCGGAAAGGTGCACATGCGAACCTTGGGCTGGCGCCTCACGGGGCGTTCGCGTTGATCCCCATGCCCCATGGGTGCGGGCAGGGGGACGATTCGTCAAGGTTTGTCGGGAGGGTCAGCCCTGATCGACGCGGGCGAGCCAGGTGCGGTCCTCCTTCAGGATGAACTTTTCGCTCATGGCGAAGTCGTAGTTCTGTTTGCCAAGCGGATCTGCTGCGAGGCGGGCGCGGTAGGCCTCATAGGCGGCGAGGCTTTCGATATTGTAGATCCCGTAGGCGAGGGTCGAGGAGCCTTCGCGCGGGGAGAAATAGCCGATGAGGTCCGCCCCGTTGCGGGGAATGCACTGACCCCAGGTGCGGGCGTATTCCTCAAACTGTGCGCGTTTTGTGGGGTCGATGTCGTAGCGGATGATACAGGTCAGCATGGGGGCTCCGTCAGTTGTCATGCCGGCGGTCTAGCAAGCCGGGAGTGCCAAATGGTTCGGAAGGGGCCGAAGCATTCCGATGCGGGATGTGCTAGGGTGGCGGGTATGAAGGACGGACCGGATATCGCTTTGCTGGCGGCGCTGATCGGCGATCCGGGGCGGGCCAATATGCTGGTCGCCCTGTCGGATGGTCGCGCGCTGACGGCGGGGGAGTTGGCCGGCGTGGCGGGGGTGAGCTTGCCGACCGCCAGTGAACACCTGTCGCGCATGGTTGGTGCGGGGCTGCTGAGTGTCGCGAAACAGGGGCGGCACCGGTATTTTCGCCTCGCGGGCGAGGATGTCGGCCAGGCGTTGGAGGCGCTGATGTCGCTGGCGGAAGCGCGGGGGCATCACCGAGTGCGGACCGGGCCGCGTGACGCGGCGATGCGCGAGGCGCGAAGCTGTTACAAGCATCTGGCGGGCGGCATGGCCGTGCGCATGTACGACAGCCTACGGGAACGCGGGATGCTGGTGCTGGCGGAGGACGGATTGGTGCTGAGCGCGCAAGGACGCGCGGCGCTCGAGGATATGGGGGTTGCAGTGCCGCAGTTGAGGCGCGGGCCGATCTGTCGGGAATGCCTGGACTGGTCGGAACGGCGCATGCATCTGGCGGGGCCGCTCGGCACCGCGCTGCTGGATCATGTCCTGTCTGTCGGATGGGCCGATCGCGTTCCGGGCAGCCGGGTGATCCGGTTCCGCCCTGCCGGGCGTGCGGCCCTGGCGGCGGCGTTTCCGTTGCGCGAAGGGGTGTCTGTCGGGGAATGACCTGCAGGCTTCTGTTGCCAGGTGCCCGAAGGATGTAAGTGCCGGATTCTGTTGCCAGGCTCCGGCGGGCCCCGCCTTACGCTGCTAGGCGCAAGGACTTAGATTTCGATTCCTCGAACTGCTTACGCAGCCAGAGCAACCGGAGCACGATTGTCGTTTGCAATTGTACTGTTCGCACCGATAACGGTGGTAGCTCACCGGGACAAAGCAAACCCCTTTAGACGTTCGTCGATCCTATTTCGGCCCCATGACCCCGATGACTTCCCCAAACGAAGGATGCCGCCGGATGGTGGTTGGTGGAGCCGCCGGGTACCGCCCCCGGGTCCGATCCGCTTATTACGAGCGCGTTTATGTCCATAGTCGGTTGCCCGACGGGATAGATATAGGACCGCCCGGCGCGGATTTCAAAGGGTTTCGGTTGTGATTTTGCGCGTGTCGGTGAACCATTCGCCCCAGCAAGGGAGGCAGGCATGGCAGAGGCAAAGCATCGCCCGGTGATCGTCGGCGTGGGGCAGGTGAACGACCGGCCTGAGGTGGCGGAAGAGGGTCGCGATTCACTGGAGCTGATGGAGGCCGGGTTGCGTCTGGCCGACCGGGATGCCGGGGGTGGCTGGCTGGCGGGGCTGGACCGGGTGGCGACGGTGGATCAGATCTCCTTTCCGGATCTCGACGGGATCGCGGGGACGCTGGCGGAGCGTCTTGGTGCGACGGGGGCGGTCTGTGAGACGACGGAGCTGCCGCATGGAGACAGCCCCGTCCGGCTGCTGAACGAGGCGGTGAACCGGATCGCGGCGGGCGAGGAGCGCGTCGTGGCGATTGTCGGGGCGGAGGCGCTGCGGACAGCGGCGGCCCGGGCGCGGGCCAATGGCACACGGCCCGGCGATATCCTGCGTGGCAATCCGAAGCGGTCGGTGGCACCTTATCGCGCGGCCTTCGGGCTGACGGCACCGGTGGACCTTTACCCGATTTATGAAAACGCCTGCCGCCATGCCTGGGGGCAAAGCCTGGCGGAGGGGCAGGCGGAAACCGGGGTGATCTGGTCGGACATGGCGGCGGTCGCGGCGCGGACGGAGGCGGCCTGGCTGCGCGGCGGGGCAACGGCAGAGGAGGTGGTGACGCCTGGGCCGTCCAACCGCCCGATCGCCCATCCCTACACCAAGCTCATGGTGGCCAATGCCAGCGTCAACCAGGGCGCCGGGTTCCTCGTGACCTCCGAGGCGGAGGCCCTGCGCCGGGGCGTGGCGCTGGACCGATTGGTCCATGTCGGCTACGGCGCCGGGGCCAAGGAACCGGCGGAGTTTCTGGAGAGGGAGGGGTACTGGCGCTCCGTCTCCATGGAGGAGGTGCTGCGCGCAACGTTGGACTTCAACGGTGTGAGCGCGGGTGATCTGAACCATGTGGAGCTATATTCCTGCTTTCCCTGCGTGCCGAAACTGGCGCGGCGGGTGCTGGACTGGCCGCTGGAGCGTCCGGTGACGGTCTTTGGCGGGCTGACCTTCGGCGGCGCGCCGGTGGCCAATTACATGTCCCATGCGCTGGCCTGCATGGTTGAGCAGCTGCGGGGGACCGGGGACAAGGGGCTGCTATACGGCAATGGTGGAATCGTCACGACGAACCATGCGATTTTGCTTTCGGGTCAGCGGCTTGACGGTTTTGATGGCCCGCGGTCCTCGGACGTTCAGACCCGGGCGGATGCGCGGCGGCGATCTGCGCCGGGGGTCGATGAGGCATATGAGGGCGCGGTGACGGTGGAGAGCTGGACGGTGCGTTATGACCGGGAGGGACAGCCCGCGCGGGCCGTCATCGTGGCGCGCACCGAAGCGGACGCGCGGACGCTGGCGGAGGTGCCCGTGTCGGAGAGTGCGCTGGTCGAGCGGCTGACGGACGGGACGCTTGATCCGATTGGGATGGCGGGGCGGATAGAGGTGTGTGAAGGGGCGAGACTCTTCGCCTTTACCTGATATCGAAAGGAACAAAAAACGCCGCCATCGCGGGATGGCGGCGTTTGATTCCGTGTCTGGCGGCAATTACCCCGCCAGCTTCACCAGCGCGTGCCGCTTCTTGCCCGCCGAGAGCTTGACCGGGGAGGCCAGCGCCGTGGCGTCAAGCACCAGCCCCGCATCGGTCAACGGCGCGTCGTCGATCCGCGCGCCATTGTCGGCGATCAGGCGTTTCGCTTCCTTCCCGGTCTTGGCGAGGCCCGAGCGGACGAGTAGCTGGACCACGGAGATGCCGTCGCCGACCTCTTCTGCCGTCAGGTCCAGGGTCGGGAGGTCGTCACCCACGCCGCCTTTTTCAAAGACCTCGCGCGCGGTCGCCTCGGCGGCGGCAGCGGCCTCCGCCCCGTGGCAGAGCGTCGTGACGGCGTTGGCGAGAACGATCTTCGCATCATTGATCTCCGACCCGCCGAGCGCGGCAAGACGGTCGCATTCCTCCACCGGCAGTTCGGTATAGAGCTTGAGGAACCGGCCCACATCGGCATCGGTGGTGTTGCGCCAGAACTGCCAGAATTCGTAGGGGCTGAGCATGTCGGCATTGAGCCACATGGCGCCACCCTGGCTCTTGCCCATCTTCTTGCCGTCCGAGGTGGTCAACAGCGGCGAGGTGAGGCCGAAGATCTGGTGATCCAGCACGCGCCGGGTCAGGTCGATGCCGTTGACGATATTGCCCCACTGGTCCGAGCCGCCCATCTGGAGCAGGCAGCCGTAGCGGCGGTTGAGCTCCAGAAAATCATAGGCCTGCAGGATCATGTAGTTGAATTCGAGAAAGCTGAGCGACTGTTCGCGGTCCAGCCGGGATTTCACCGACTCGAAGCTGAGCATCCGGTTGACCGAAAAATGCCGACCGATATCGCGCAGGAAATCGAGGTAGTTCAGCCCGTCCAGCCATTCGGCATTGTTGAGCATCAGCGCATCGGTCGGCCCGTCGCCATAGGTCAGGTACTTGGCGAAGACCTGCTTCATGCCGTCGATATTGGCGTCGATCGCTTCGGGCGTCAGCAGGGGGCGTTCATCGGCGCGAAAGCTGGGATCGCCGACCTTGGTCGTGCCGCCGCCCATCAGGGTGATCGGCTTGTGCCCGGTTTTCTGCAGCCAGCGCAGCATCATGATGTTCAGCAGATGCCCGACATGCAGCGATTTGGCCGTGGCGTCATAGCCGATATAGGTGGGCACCACCCCCGCGCAGAGTGCATCATCGAGCGCCTGATAGTCGGTGCAGTCGGCGAGAAAGCCGCGCTCGATCATCACGCTCATGAAGTCCGACTTGGGATGGTATGTCATGTCTCTTGTCCCGGGTTGAGGTGCAGGGCACTCTATAGGCGGCAGGCAGGCGAAGGAAAAGACCGTGTCGAAGGCAGTTGCAAAGAAAGGCCCGGTGCGGGCGCTTGGCGCCATGTCGGGCACCTCGCTCGACGGGGTGGATGCGGCGGTGGTCGTGACCGATGGGGTGGATATCCTGGGCTTTGCCGAATGCGAGTATCGTAGCTACACGCCCGAAGATCGCACGGTGCTGCACCGGGCGCTTGGGCAATGGCCCAACGATCCGGATGTGGCGGAGGCCAAGCGCGTTGTCATGGCCGCGCATCAGGAACTGCTGGAGCGGTTTCGCGATGTGGAGATCGTGGGCTTTCACGGTCAGACCCTGGCGCATGACCCGCGCGGGCGGGGGACGCATCAGGTTGGGGATGGCGATATCCTGGCCGCGGATCTGGGCGTGCCGGTGGTCTGGGATTTCCGCTCGGCCGATGTGGATCTGGGGGGCGAGGGGGCGCCGCTGGTGCCTTTTTTCCACCACGCCTGCGCGCGCTGGATCGGGGCGGAGGCGCCGCTGGCCTTTCTCAACCTCGGCGGTGTGGGGAACCTGACCTGGGTCGACCCACGTATCGCACGGCCGGAGGCGGAAGGCGCGGTGCTGGCTTTTGACACCGGGCCCGCGAATGCGCCGATCAACGATCTGATGCTGGACCGGCGCGGGCTGGACTATGACGAGGACGGCAAGCTGGCGATGACCGGGCAAGTGGAAACCGGGGCGCTGGAGCTGTTTCTGGATGACCCCTATTTTTCGCGCATTCCGCCGAAGTCCCTGGATCGCAATGCCTTTCCGGAGATGATGTCCCTGGTCCGCGAGCTGGCGGATGCGGACGCGGCGGCGACGCTGACCGGGATGGCCGCGGCGGCCGTGCTGCGCGGGATGGAGCATTGTCCGGTCATGCCGGAGCAGCTGCTGGTCACCGGGGGCGGGCGGCGCAACCCGGTGATGATGGAGATGCTTTCCGTCGCGCTGGATTGTCCGGTGCTGCCGGTCGAGGAGGTCGGGCTGGACGGCGATATGCTGGAGGCGCAGGCCTTCGGCTATCTCGCAGTGCGGGTGGCGCGGGGGATGCCGACCTCCTGCCCCTCGACCACCGGTGTGAAGATGGCCGTGGGCGGCGGGCAGGTGTCGCGGCCGTAGAGGGCGCTGCCCCCGTCCTGCGGACTCCCCCGGAGTATTTTTGGAAAGGTGAAGGGGGGGGGTCCACCTCGGGGTCGGCGGGGAGGCTCCGATCCACGATGACGTGACCGATGGCACAGGAACCTTGCGGAGGCGGGACAGTTGATTCCGCGAATGGCCCGAGGGGCCTTTTTCGTATCAAGGAGGGAACAATGCCCGATATCACATCATCCCGCATCATCGTGCTGGCCACCGACGGTTTTGAACAGAGCGAGCTGGAAGTGCCGCGCGACAAGTTGTCCGCCGCAGGGGCCGAGGTTCATGTCGTGTCGCCGGACGGGAAGGCCATCCGGGGTTGGGACAAGAGCGACTGGGGCCGCGAGGCCGAGGTCCACAAGGCGCTAAGCGAGGTCAAACCGGAAGACTATGACGCCATCGTGCTGCCGGGCGGCCAGATCAACCCGGATATCCTGCGCACGAAGCCGGAGGCGGTGAGCTTCGTGAAGGCGATGCATGACCAGGGCAGGGTGGTCGCCGCGATCTGTCACGGTCCCTGGATGCTGGTCGAGGCCGGTGTCGTGAAGGGGCGGAAGGTGACCTCCTATCCGTCGATCCAGACCGACGTAAAGAATGCCGGCGGTCACTGGGAAGACAGCGAAGTGGTGACGGACAAGGGGATCATCACCTCACGCAAGCCCGACGACCTGGAGGCCTTCGTGGCCAAGATCATCGAAGAGGTCGAAGAAGGCAAACACGATCGCGCGGCTGCGTGAAATTAGGCTGGTGGTAGGAGTTAGCCACCAGCCAATGACGTCATATGCGGATCCGGCCGTAAGCACACTCCAGACGACGAGAGCACCTGGTAAACTTGACGCTACGGCACCTCGTCGCTTAGCATTCCCTGCGTTTGATGCATAGATTTGGGGGATGCTAATGCTTTATTCACGACTGCGAACTTTCGCGATTTTCCTTGTTTGTAGCCTGCCCGGAGCGCTCATTGCAGCCCCAGTCAGCCTCAACTTTATGGTCGAAGAATACTGCGAAGTAGATCACTACGATTTTTGTAACCCGGGCGGGGGGATGATCGGCACGAGTTTGACCGCACCGCCTCCGGCGGCGGGGGACGGAACGTTGGTGATCCGGGCGCGTGGCGATTTCGATGGTGCGTTGGAGGCGGTTGCGATCCTTCTGGACGGGGCGGTTTTCGGGGTTCTGTTCAACAATGATCCGTCCGACGACCCCTTCAGCGGGATCTCGGGCGATGTCGGCAATCAATATGCCAGTGTACTCGAGGCGACAGCGACTGTGGATGCCGCGTTGCTGAGTACCCTACTGGCCGACGGTATGGTCGATTTGGCGTTCTCGACCCGGCTCGCGGATACAGGGTTGGGGTACAATGAGGTGGGCAACAATCGAAACTCATACGATTTTCTAAGCGCGTCTCTTACCTATGACGCGACGCCGGCTGTTCCGCTTCCCGCCTCGGCGCTTTTGCTTATGGGCGGTTTGGCGGGTCTGTCGGTGCTGTCTCGGCGGCGACGTCAAAGATAGCAGAACGATTGCCAGCCGGTTGTTCCGGCTGGCTTTCTTTTTACAGAACGAATTATCCAGTCAGCGCCTTGTTGAGGTTCTCGTCCACCTTTTCGAGGAAACCCATTGTGGTCAGCCAGCCCTGATCCGGCCCGACCAGCAATGCGAGATCCTTGGTCATGTGGCCATCCTCCACCGTTTCGACGATGACCTTTTCCAGCGTCGTGGCAAAGGCCATGAGCGCGGTGTTTTCGTCCAGCTTGGCGCGGTGCTTCAGCCCGCCGGTCCAGGCGTAGATCGAGGCAATGGAATTGGTCGAGGTCGCTTCGCCAGCCTGGTGCTGGCGATAGTGGCGGGTGACGGTGCCATGGGCGGCCTCTGCCTCCACAATCTTGCCATCGGGGGTCATCAGCTGCGAGGTCATCAGCCCGAGGGAGCCGTAGCCCTGCGCCACGGTGTCGGATTGGACATCGCCGTCGTAGTTCTTGCAGGCCCAGACAAAACCGCCGTTCCACTTCATGGCGCAGGCGACCATGTCGTCGATCAGCCGGTGCTCGTACCAGATTTTCTTCTCCTTGAACCGCTCTTCGAATTCCTCCTCGAAGATCTGCTGGAACAGGTCTTTGAAGCGGCCGTCATAGGCCTTGAGGATCGTGTTCTTGGTGGAGAGATAGACCGGCCAGCCCATCATCAGCCCGTAGTTGAACGAGGCGCGGGCGAAGTCGATGATGGAGCTGTCGAGGTTGTACATCGACTGGAACACCCCGGCGGAGGGGGCGTCGAAGACCTCTTTCTCGATCACCGTGCCGTCCTCGCCTACGAATTTCATCGAGAGCTTGCCGGCGCAGGGGAAGGTGAAATCGGTGGCCTTGTACTGATCGCCAAACGCATGACGGCCGATAACGATCGGGCGGGTCCAGCCGGGGACGAGGCGGGGGACATTGCGGCAAATGATGGGCTGGCGGAAGACGACGCCGCCAAGGATGTTGCGGATCGTGCCGTTCGGGGATTTCCACATCTTCTTTAGGCCGAATTCCTCCACACGCGCTTCATCGGGCGTGATCGTGGCGCATTTGACCGCGACACCGATTTCCTTCGTCTTTTCAGCGGCGTCGATGGTGATCTGATCGTCCGTTCTGTCACGCTCCTCCATCCCGAGGTCGTAATAGAGCAGGTCGATGTCGAGATAGGGCAGGATCAGCTTGTCCTTGATGAACTGCCACATGATCCGGGTCATTTCGTCCCCGTCCATTTCGACTATCGGGTTGTCCACCTTGATCTTGGCCATCGGTCGCTCCTTCGCGATGCGGGTTCGGCTCCACACCTACCGCATCGCGGAATAGGGGGAAAGGAACGGAACAGAGCTAAGTCGGAAATGGTTACCAGCGGCTTAATCCGTGCGCGCCACGACCCCGGTCGGCCGGTCGAGGCGGCGCATCCAGAGCAATACGGGGATCGCGAGGACCAGCAGCGCTAGGGTGCCGATGATTTGGGGCAGGGTGGTGCCGTCGAAGGTCTGGGCGATGACGGTGGCGATGATGCCGCCGGTGACCGTGGCGATGGCCCCCATGACGCTGGCGCCGAGGCCCGCGATATGGCCGATCGGCTCCATCGCGAGGGCGTTCAGGTTTCCGACCGTCAGGCCCATCTGGTAGAAGACGACGGTCTGCCAGACAACGAAGCACCAGAAATAGACCTCCCCCTCCACGCCGAGCAGGGTGAGGGCGAGGATGAGGGCCGTGGCCAGGGTGGTGACGGCAAGTGCCAGGGTGCAGATGGCGCGCATGCCGTAGCGGATGACAAAGGCCGCGTTAACCATGGAGGAAGTGGCGCAAAAAATGCCGATCACGAAGAAGAAGATCGCGAATTGGGCGGCGCGGCCGAAGATCAGGTCGAAGGTTGGCTGAATCAGCGAGATCGAGGTGAACATGAGCGAGAAGATGATCACCTGGACAAAGATGGACCCGCGCACCATCGGCAGGGCCATCATCTCTTTCAGCGCGAGCCAGAGCGCGGCGAGGCGGAAGGGGCGTCTGTCCGCGCGGGGCAGGGATTCGTCCAGCCGCCCGTTCATCCAGAGGTTCGAGACGGTCGCGAAGACGATGAAACTGATGAAGATGCTGCGCCAGCCGCCGATGCCGATCACCAGTTCGCCCAGAAAGGGGGCCAGGGCGGGGACGATGGTGAAGACGACCATGACGAAGCTCATGATCCGGGCCATTTCGCGCCCGGCGTAGAGGTCCCGCACGATGGCGAGCGAGACGACGCGCGGCCCGGCGGCACCGATCCCCTGCATGACGCGGGCGACGACCATCAGCTCCATCGTCGGGGCGGCCCAGGCGAGGGTGGCGCCCAGGATATAGAGCGCCGCGCCGAGGTTGATGATCGTCTTGCGCCCGAAGGTGTCCGACAGCGGCCCGGTGAAGAGCGTGCCGACGCCCATGCCGATGATGAAGGCGGTGAGGATGAGTTGCGCCCGGTTTGGCGCATCGGGGGTCAGATCCGCCGCGATTTCCGGCATGGCGGGCAGCATGGAATCGATGGAGAAGGCGACGGTGGCCACCATCATGGCCATGATGGCGACAAACTCGGATTGGGATATCTTGGATGACATGGGGGCCTTTGGCGCGGAACGCCCCCTGCTATCACGATCCCCAGGCAAGGGCCACGCCGCCCGGGGTGCAAAAACACGGCAAGTGCCCTGCAAAAACGCAGGGGCAGGTTGGCCTATTCCGCCTGCGGCGCCGCGCCCAACATTTCGTCGATGACCTTGAGCCAGAGGTCGGGCGGCTGTGCACCGGGCACGGCGTGTTGGCTGGCCACGATGAAGGTCGGCACGGCGTTCACACCCATCTCGCGGGAATGCGCGTCGCGGTCGCGGATCGCCTGTTCGTCGGCGTCGCTTTCCAGCAGGCGCAGGATCACGGCGGCATCCATGCCGACGCTGTCGGCGATGTCGGCCAGCGTTTCGCGATCGCCGATATCGCGGCCTTCGACAAAGTTGGCCTTGAAGAGGGCGTCGACCATGGCGTTCTGCTTGTTCTCGATACCGGCCCAGTGGATCAGCCGGTGCGCGTTCAGCGTGTTGGGCGTGCGGGAGATGGCGTCGAGATTGGCCTCCACTTCGATGCTGTCGAAATGTTGCGCGATCTGGCCGTAGATCTGGTCGGCGCGGTCGCCGAACTTGGAGGTCAGGTAGGCTTTCCGGTCCACGCCCTCGCGCGGCATGTCGGGGTTGAGCTGGAAGGGGTGCCATTCGATGACGAAGGGATGATCGGGCCGCTTGGCCAGGGCGCGTTCCAGCTGCACCTTGCCGATATAGCACCAGGGGCAGATCGGGTCGGAGAGGATGTCGAGTTTGACGGCGTTTCCGGTTTCCATATTTAGTCTCACTTTCCGGTCAGGGGTCTGGTGCCGGGACGTTGGTGCGCCCGTGCGGCCCAGATGTCGCGCAGGGCCCGGCGCAGCAGTTTGCCGTTCGGGTTCTTCGGCATCTCGGGGATATGCACGAAGGCGCGGGGTTGTTTATAGCGGGCAAGGCGGTCGGCGGCGATGGCTTTCAACTGCGCCTCGTCCAGGGGTTCGGGGCCGGTGTAGAAGGCGATGATGAGGCGGGCGTCGGCCTTGACCTCGCAATCCGTCACGCCGATTTCGGTGACGCCGGGCAGGTCATGCAGGGCCGATTCCACCTCGATCGGCGAGACGCGGTAGCCGCCGGCATTCATCATGTCGTCGGCGCGGGCCATATAGGTGATCTGCCCGTCCTCATCCATGCGGCCGTGATCGCCGGTGAGGAACCAGTCGCCCTGCATCCGGTCCTGCGCCTCCTGTTCCGCGCCAAGGTAGCCCAGCATCAGGCCGGGGTCTTCGCGGTGCACCGCGATGACGCCCTCCTCACCCAAAGGGACGGGACCGTCGGGGCCGAGGATGGCGACGCGGCGCCCCTCCTGCGGTTTGCCCAGGGCGCCGGGTTTGGCGGGGGTGGTGGGCGAGCCGGAAATGAAGGTGGAACATTCGGACATGCCGAAGGCCTCATAAAGCTCGCCCGCACCGGCCTGGCGCCAGGCGTCGCGGATATGGTCGGAGACCTTCTCGCCCGCGGTAAGACCGTGCCGGAGTTTTGGCAGAACGATATGTTCGTTCTGGTTCATGATCTTCCTGTAAACACCTGGTGCAGCGGCGAATATCGTGGTTTCGTGGCGTTTCAAGAGCAGCGGCAGAGCCTCCGCCGGGACCTCTTCGGCCGGGATCAGGGCGGTGGCGCCGACGCTCCAGGGGTCCATCAGCCCGGTGCCCAAGGTATAAGTCCAGTTGAAGGCCCCGGCGTGTAGCAGCCGGTCGCTTTCGGTCAGCCCGTACCAGTCCCGGTGCATCATCTGACGCGCCCAGATGGCCCGGTGCGCATGCATGACGGCGCGGGGTTTTCCAGATGTTCCAGAGGTATAGACGATGTAGCCAAGGCGTTCTGGATCACCCATATGATAGTCTGCGGGCGGCAGATCACGCATCTCGCGCAGGGCGGGCGTTTCGATCAGCGGGACCTTGGTGGCGGGGCACGCAACCTGCGGATCGCGCAGGATGCCCGCGGGGGTCAGCCCCTCGATCATCTTGACCACTTCTCGTTCGGTCAGTTGCGATGAGGTCGGGACCGGCACCATTCCAGCGGCAATCGCGGCCAGGTAGACGATCGGGAAGTCTACCGAATTGCCGATACGCATCAACAGGATATCGCCCGGGGCGAATCCGTTCTGCATCAGGCCGGTGGCGGTGCCACGCACGGCATTGGCGAGGCGGCTGTAGGACCAGCGCTCCGCCCCCGACAGGCCTAGGATGGAAAGGGCGACCTTGTCCGGCAGCCGTTCCGCATGACCCAGGACATGGGCGGCCATGTTGAAGGGGGCCGGACAGGGCGCGAAGGGCCCGTGATCGAAGACAGACAGCATGGCACAGGGTTAGCACCAGTGCGCCCGGGTGCAAGGGGGAACGGCGGGCCCTGATAGACCTGGACCGAAACTTGTATTGAGCGTCAGGTGCGTCCGACGGGCGGTTCGGCCTCATTGTCGTCGCCAAAGAGATCGTCCCGGTCCGAGGTTTCCTCGCCAGGACCGAGATGCCGATCGCTTTGCGCGATATTGGCATTGTCGCGCTTTGGGTCGATTGCCACGTCGGTCGGGATGTGCCCCATGCGCCACTCCTCGATCTGGGTGAGGGTTTCGCGCGGGGACTCGCCGGTGATGTCCGACAGATAGACAGCGAAGGCGTCCCGATTGCCGTCGAGCGCGAGGACCGAGTCTTCCTCCGCGTCGGGCCAGTGATCCAGGATCGCGGGGGTAAAGGCCTCCCAGTTGGCTTGGATTTCGTCCCACTGCATCGCTCTCTCCTTGGTCTCTTGTGTCACAAGAAGAATGTTCGACGCCGCGGGACAGTTCCATCCAGGGCGATTGAAAGATCGTGAGTCAGTGGGGCTCGCGCCACCAGACCTCGGGCAGGAAGTACACGCTGTCGCCGTACAGTGGGAGGTTGTCAGCGTTATATGCCAGTGCGGCGTCATGCGCGATGCGCCCGACGTCGAAACTGTGGATCGGGACGACATAGCGCCCGGCGGTCAGCAGCCGGTCCAGCGCGCGGGTGGCGGCGGTGAAATCCTCGGCGCTTCGGGCATTGACCATGGCATCGATCATCGCGTCGATCGCGGGGCTGGACACCCCCATGAGGTTGCGCGAGCCCTTGGCATCTGCGGCGGCGGACCCCCAGTAGAGCCGTTGGTCATTGCCGGGAGAGAGCGAGAACTGCCGCCGGATGTCGGTCATGTCGAAATTGAAATCGGTGATCCGCAGCTGATAAGCGGCGTTGTCGACCGTTTCCAGCTGCACCTGCATGCCAAGCCGCTCCAGCGCCTTGAGATAGATGTCGGCCATGGTCTGCAGCTCGTTCGCGCCCAGACGCAGCAGCAGGGTGAAGCGAAAGGGCGCGCCCTCGGCATTGCGCAGGACACCGTCGGCCCCGGCCTGCCAGCCGGCCTCCTCCAGCAGGGCGACGGCCTTGCGCAGGTTGCGGCGGTTGCGCTGTGTGCCGTCGGAGACGGGCAGGGCATAGCCCTCCAACGCGCCCTCGGGAATTTCCCCGGCGAAGGGGGCAAGCAGCGCCTTCACCCGGCCTTTGGCGGGCCCGTCGCGCATGCCGAGCTCGGAGCGGGAGAAATAGGAGGTGATGCGCGGCTGGCGGCCGCCGGTCATGGTTTCGTTGATGTATTCGAAATTGAACGCGTGGATCATCGCGTCGCGCACGCGGATGTCGTCAAAGGGCGGGCGCCGGATGTTCATGACGTAGCCGGTGATGCCGGAGGGGCGGCCGGAGGGAATTTCGCTCAGCACGATTTCGCCGCTCTGCACGGCGGGGAAGTTGTAATCGCGCGCCCATTTTTCCGCATTGAATTCGCGGATATAGCTGATCTCCCCGCCCTTGAACCCTTCGAACAGCACGGCGCTGTCGCCATAGAATTCGATCCGGATCTCGTCGAAATTGTTGGTGCCCCGCCGGATCGGCAGATCCTTGCCCCAATAGTCCTCGTTCCGCGTCAGGGTGACGGAGCGGGCGGGTTCATAGGCGCTGACATAGTATGGCGCGCTGCCGATCGGGGCTTCTTCGAGGCTGAGCGAGGTGAAGGCGCGGTCGGCGAACTGGGCTTTCTTGAGGATCGGCTGCAAGCCGGTCAGCAGGGGAAGTTCGCGGTCTATCTTCTTGAATGTAAAACGAAGGGAGCGCGGACCGGTCTGGTCCATCGTCTCGATCTGGGACCAAAGGCCGCGATATCGCGCATTGCCCTGGGTGCCGAGGGTCTCGTAGCTCCACATGACATCCTCGACCGTGACCGGGCTGCCATCGGAGAACCGGGCGTCCTCGTGCAGAGTGAATTCCACCCAGGATCGGTCGTCTGGCGTGTTGATCGATTCGGCCAGTAAACCGTAGACGGTGAAGGGTTCGTCCTGGGACCGGTACATCAGCCCTTCGGAGATCAGAAAGCGCAGCTGCCAGGGCGGGTTGCCGGTGATGACAAAGGGGTTGAGACTGTCAAAGCTGCCCTCATTGCCGCTGATCAGGCGGCCGCCCTTGGGGGCGTCGGGATGGACGTAGGGCAGGGACACAAAATCAGGTGGAAGCGCGGGATCGCCGTACATAGCTATGCCATGGCGCGGCTCTGCCCGGGTGACGCCGGGAAGCATCACAAGGGCGCTGAGGGCCGCCGCGGTTGTCAGTGTCACGAAATAGTGTGGCCTCATTTTGGCAACAATCCCTGCTCAGCCTTGTCTGTTTGACCGAGACGCTATCCGCGGTTTCGCGCGTTTTCAAACTTTTAGCTTGGAAGACGCTGAGGGAAGGCCTATAAAGGGGGCACTGCTCGATAGGTTTCTTGCCTGTATGAAACCTGCCTCAATAACTAGACCCCGGCTTCGTGCCGGGGTTTTTTTTGTTCATATGCTGGCCGCGCCCGGCGTTCGAATTTTGGCAAAGGACGGGCGGGAAGGTGGCGATTTTGGCGAATCGTCCGCGGTTTTCCGCGCGGGTCCTGACGTCGAAAGATTATGATCCCGCAGGCGATCTTCACGGTTTTCTTTGCAAGTGCAGCATCTATGTTGGGGGGAGTGAGGCCGAAAAAGGCCAGTGATGCCGAAAAAGGATCGTGTCATGTCTCTGAACGGAAAAACCGCTGTCATCACCGGATCGAATTCCGGCATCGGGCTGGGCGTCGCCCGGGCGCTGGCCGGGGCCGGGGCGAATGTCGTGCTGAACTCCTTCACCGACCGGGAAGAGGACCATGCCCTCGCCGCCGGCATCGCAGAAGAATTCGGCGTTGAGGCGCGGTATATCCAGGCCGACATGTCCAAGGGCGACCAATGCCGCGCGCTGATCGAAAAGGCCGGGGCCTGCGATATCCTTGTGAACAACGCGGGGATCCAGCACGTGGCGCCGATTGACGAATTTCCCGTCGAGAAATGGGATGCGATCATCGCGATCAACATGACCTCCGCCTTCCACACCACCGCTGCCGCGCTGCCGCTGATGCGCAAGGCGGGATGGGGGCGGGTCATCAATGTGGCCTCCGCCCATGGGTTGCGCGCCTCGCCCTACAAGGCGGCCTATGTGACCGCGAAACATGGCGTTGTCGGCATGACCAAGACGGTCGCGCTGGAAACCGCGAAGGAGCCGATCACGGTCAATGCGATCTGCCCCGGCTATGTTCTGACCCCGCTGGTGGAGGCGCAGATCCCCGATACGGCCAAGGAATACGACATGTCCGAGGATGAGGTGGTCGAGAAGGTCATCCTGGCCAAGCAGCCCTCGAAGGAGTTCGCCACGGTCGAACAGATTGGCGGGCTGGCGGTGTTCCTGTGTTCCGACGCGGCGGCGCAGCTGACCGGGCAGCCGATTGCTGTCGACGGGGGCTGGACCGCCGCCTGATATGGTCACGCGGATCAATCTCGCATTGCAGGGCGGGGGCGCGCATGGCGCCTTCACATGGGGGGTGCTCGACCGCTTGCTGGACGAGGAGGAGATCGAGGTTGCGGGCATCTCCGGCACCTCGGCCGGGGCGCTGAACGGTGCGGCCTACAAGGCCGGTTGGGTGCGCGGCGGGCGCGAGGGCGCGCGCGACACGCTCAACGCGCTCTGGGCCAGGATGGGGGCGGTCAGCGACATGCGCCTGCCGGCCTGGATGACCCCCGCGGCGACGGCCTTTCAGAGCCTGTTCACCCCGGCCGCGGCTGATGTGGCCCGAGCGATGGCGTTTTCGCCGCCCAAACTGGCTGCGGACATGATGAAGGGGATCACCTCTCCCTACACCTACGGGCCGTTCTATCAGAACCCGCTGGAGCCCGTGGTGCGTCAGTTCGATTATGACAGCGTCTGCGCGCAGGAGGGGCCGCGGCTGTTCATCTGTGCCACCAATGTGCGCACGGGCAAGGTGCGTATCTTCACCCGCCGCGAAATCAGCACGGAGTCGATCCTGGCCTCCGCCTGTCTGCCGACGCTGTTTCAGGCGGTGGAGATCGACGACCCCGCCACCGGGCGGCGCGAGGCCTATTGGGACGGTGGCTATTCCGGCAATCCCGCGCTCTTTCCGCTGTTTGATCCGGAGCTGCCGGACGACGTGGTGATCGTGAATATCAACCCGCTGGAGCGGGACGAGATCCCGATGACGCCGCAGCAGATCGAGAACCGGATGAACGAGATCAGCTTCAACTCCTCTCTGCTGCGGGAGTTGCGGGCGATTGCCTTTGTTCAGCGTCTACTGGAACGGCATCAGGTGCCGCAGGGCACGATGAAACACGTTCTGGTCCACATGATCGCGGATGATGCCATGATGCGGGATCTGTCGGTGGTGACGAAGTCCCTGCCCAACCCGATCCTTCTGGGGCAGCTGAAAGTGGCCGGGCGGCAGGCGGCGGATCAGTTCCTGACCGCGCATCGCGATCAGATCGGACAGGCCTCGTCCATGGATCTTACTTCGCTGCTGAACTGAGCTGTTTCGCAGCCTTTTCCAGGGGTTTCGACGGGTCCTTGGCGTTCGGATAGACAAGGCCGGCGGAGATCACGAGCTTCGCCGCGTCCTCGATCGTCATGTCCAGTTCGATCACGTCTTCCTTGGGGAAGAACAGGAGGAACCCGGAGGTCGGGTTGGGTGTCGTCGGGACGAAGACCGACAGCAGTTCGGAGCCCGTTTCGGCCTTCTGCGCCACCTCGCCCCGCGCCGCGATGGAGACAAAGCCGATGGCCCAGATTCCCTTGCGCGGGTACTGGATCAGGCAGGCTCGTTCAAAGCTGCGCTCGGACTGCGCAAAGACGGTTTCGGCCAGCTGTTTCGCCCCGGAATAGATCGACCGGACAAAGGGCATCCGTTCGACCAGCGTCTCCGCATAGCGGATCAGCGACCGGCCGATCAGCCCCTTGGCGATCCAACCGATGATGATGGTGAACAGCAGGAAGAAGATGATCCCGACACCGCGCAGGTTGATGCCGATGTATTTTTCGGGCTGGAAGGTCGCGGGCACCAGCGGAAGGACAAAGCCGTCGATCCAGCCGGCCAGCGTCCAGAGCAGCCAGATGGTCAGCGCAACGGGCAGGATGACAACGATCCCGGTCAGGAATGACGAGCGCAGCCGAGCAAAGATGCCGGGGCGGTGATGGTGTTCGCTCAGCGGGTCGTTCATGTGGCCTGGTCCAAGAGGTTCGATGGAAACCTAGGCATTGGCGTTAAGGGCGGCAATGGGACATCGCGTTTATTTTGAGGGTTTTGCGGGCAGGGCGGCCAATTCTTGTGCAATTTTCGCGGCCAGCCGGGCGTTGTTGCGCACAAGAGCGATATTGGTGGCCAGCGACCGGCCGGAGGTGAGGGCGAAAATGCGGTCCAGCAGGAAGGGGGTGACGGATTTGGCGGCGATGCCCTTGTCACCGGCTTCCTCCAGTGCGCGCTGGATGATCGGTTCGATCTCTTCCATCGGGATCTGATCCTCGGCGGGGACGGGGTTGGCGACCAGTTGCCCGCCGGGCAGGCCAAGCGCGGCGCGCATCCGGTGCGCCCGGGCCAGCTGGACCGGTTGGTCCAGCCGCAGCGGCGCGGGGATGTCGGAAGTGGCGGACCAGAAGGCGGGCAGGCTGTCCTGACCGACCGCGATCACCGGAGCGCCCAGGGTTTCCAGAACTTCCAGGGTCAGCGGAATGTCGAGGATGGCCTTCGGCCCGGCGCAAACAACCGTGACCGGCGTCTGGGCAAGCTCCTGCAGATCTGCGGAAATATCCATGCTGGCCTCGGCCCCGCGATGGACGCCGCCGATGCCGCCGGTGGCAAAGACCTCGATCCCCGCGATCCGGGCCGCGATCATGGTGGCCGCCACTGTCGTCGCGCCGGTTCCACCGCGCGCCATGCAGACGGCCATATCCGCACGGGACAATTTCGCGACGTCCTTGGCCTGCGCCAGCGCCTCCAGCTGCGCCTCTTCCAACCCGATGTGCAACTGTCCGTCGATCACCGCGATGGTGGCCGGGATCGCCCCCTCGGCCCGCACATCGGCCTCGACCTGGCGGGCGGTCTCCAGGTTCTGGGGGTAGGGCATGCCATGGGTGATGATCGTGCTTTCCAGCGCGACGATCGGTTTGCCCTGGGACTGGGCGGCAATGACTTCGGCAGATGCGGTATAGAGGGTCATGATATCCTACAGGGCTGTATCGCCGGACACGTAACGCGCGGCGGCGGTCAGGGCGCGGTCGAGGGCGGCGGAGCGGTCCGCGCCCCCGGCCTCGGCGGCGATATGGGCCGCCATGAAGGTGTCGCCGGCACCGGTCACGCGGGTCACCAGCACTTCGGGCGGGGTGCCGGTGATGACACCCTCCGCGCTGGCCTCCGCGGCGGAGCGGCCACCGTCGGTCACGACCACACGCGCCGCGCCGCGCGCCACCAGCGTCTCGGCGGCCACGGCGGCGCTGTCGAAGGTGGTCTGGCACAGCAGCCCGGCCTCTTCGAGATTGACGTAGAGCATGGCGCGGCGGTGCGTCAGAAAGGGCCGCAGGCGTTCGGCCTTGCCGGGCGAGGCCGGGGCGACGCGCAGATCGGCCCGGGCAAAGGCCGGCGAGACGGCGATGGTTTCCAGCAGCGCCCGTGTCAGGTTGCCGTCCAGGGCGATCCGCCCCTCGTAGGGCGCGCTGTCGGAGCCGAGGGACCCGTTCAGCAGCGGCCGCAGGATCTTGTCGCCCGCCGCCTCCAGCGAATGGGCGTCGGCAATGGCGGCGATCAGCCCGTTGGCCCCCTCGACCGCCATGTAGCGATCGGTCGGCAGGTCGTCGGAGCGATAGATATGCGCGACCTCGGTGCCGAGGCTGCGGCAGGCGTCGATCAGTTCGTCCCCCTCGGGGTCGCGTCCGACGGAGGTCAGCAGAACCGGGCGCAGGCCGAACCGGGCGGCGGCCATGGCGATATTCATGGCGACACCGCCGGGCAGGCGGGTGATCCGCCCGGGCACATCCGACCCCTGCCGCATGACCGAGGCGGAGCGGCCGATGATGTCCCAGAGGACAGAGCCGATGCAGAGGATGTCGGAGGTCTGTGTCATCCCGTCTTCTTGCCCGCACGGGCAGGGGAGGTCCAGCTATTCCGGTACGGCATATGTGAGATTGGCCCAGAGGCTTTCCCACATGACACCTGCTTCGCGGGCTCGGTCGGATGCGGGCTCCCGCAGTATCACCGCATCGACCATGTAGACGGAACCGGGTCGCAGTGGCAGGGTGACATGCCCCGCGTCATCCGTGCGATGCAGGGTCTTCGAAACGTCGCCTGCGCGCTTCTCCCACATCTCCACCTGCGCATCGGGGCGGCGCGCACCCTGATAGATCAGCTGCAGGCGGATACTGTCGGCGCCGGGGGCATAGGGATCGCTGAGGGCGATGAACTCCGTCTCCATCCCCGTATCGCTGCCCGTGCCGTCCGCGCCGCCGCTGAGCAGGGTCTTGGAAAACCGCCAGTAGCCTTCGGTCACGCCCTCCTGCGGGAACCCGCGCGCGGCGTGGCGGGCGGCGAAATCCGCGATGTCCTTTTCGGTGGTGAAAGACATCACCTTCTCCCAACTGTCATAGGTCAGCCGGGACATGCGAGAGGCATAGGCGACCTCGGTCAGCCCGTTCCCCAGCTCCACCGTCATGCCGGGCAGATCGCCGGGACGCCCCTGATAGTCCTCGGACTTTCCGTCGCGCACGACCTGCGCCCGGGCGATGCGGGGGTCATACCAGCTCATCTCCTGGCCGCGAAAATCCTGTCCGTTGCGCAGGTCTATTTCGACAGTCTCGCCCGGACTGCCTTGAAAGTTTTTCGGTTCAAGCCAAAACTCATGCGCATTGCTCTGCGTAGCTAGAGCAACAAGAAGGGGAATGGTGATGCGCAACAGGGATTTCATGAAGACCAAGCTGAAGGTACGCGCGATACTGTCAAGACTGGGTGTGGCCGGTGCCGTCCTTGTGACCGGGGCTGTGGCCATGGCGCATGAGGTCCTGCCGACCATCGGCCAATTCTCCCTCGAGGGGGAGAGCGCGCGGCTGGAGCTGCGCCTGAATGCGGAGGCCTTTGTTGCCGGGATTGACCTGGACGGGCTGGAGAATACCAATACCTCTGATAAATCCGCCGATTACGATGCCTTGCGCGTGCTGCCGCCAGAAGATCTCTCCGACGAAATCCGCGAGGCCTGGCCGCGCCTGTCCGAGGGCATTGAGCTGCGCTCGGGCGATACGACCGTGCCGCTCTCCCTCGACAGTGTCGATGTTAGCGAGATCGGCGATGTGGAGATGGCGCGCCCCTCGCGTCTGATCCTGACCGGCAACCTCAGCGCAGAGTTGCAGGACGGCCCCTTCACCCTCAGCTGGCCGGAGGGGTATGGCACCCTGGCCCTGCGACAGACGGGCGTCGAGGAAGGCTATGCCGCCTATCTTCAGGGCGGCGAAACCAGCCCGCCGATCGCCCGGGAGGGTGGCGCACAAAGCGGCTGGCAGGCCTTTGCGTCCTATATCCCCGTCGGCTTCGATCATATTCTTCCCAAGGGGTTGGACCACATACTGTTCGTTCTGGGACTGTTTTTCCTCACCCCGAAACTGGTCCCGCTGCTCTGGCAGGTGTCGGCCTTCACCCTGGCGCATACGGTGACGCTGGCGCTTGGTGCGCTCGGGCTGGTCAGCATTTCTCCGGCAATTGTGGAGCCGCTGATCGCGGCCTCCATCGCATTTGTTGCCATCGAGAACATCTTTTCGACCAATCTGCACCGATGGCGGCCTGTGGTGATCTTCGGCTTCGGCCTGTTGCACGGGCTTGGCTTTGCCTCCGTGCTGCAGGAGTTTGGCCTGCCGCAGGGGCAGTTCATTCCCGCGCTCATCGGCTTCAATGTCGGGGTCGAACTGGGGCAGCTTACGGTGATCGCGCTGGCCTTCCTGGCGGTCGGGGCCTGGTTCGGGCGCAAGAGCTGGTACCGGGCGGCGATATCCATTCCGGCCTCGGCGGCAATCGCCTGTGTCGGCATATACTGGGCCGTGGAGCGGACATTCCTTTGACATAACGCCCGGGAACTGCCGATTGCGTGTTGCCAAAGGGCAGGGGGGCGTGTAATGCACCGCCACTCAATCCCGCAGGCGGGGTCGGGCCCCTGGACAGACATCCCCATGGGTCCACCGGTTGAAGCATCCGCTTCTCACCCCCGCCGAGGCGTAAACCGGAAAGGATATAGGACATGGCTCTTCCCGAGTTCACCATGCGCCAGCTGCTTGAAGCCGGCGTTCACTTTGGTCACCAGACGCAGCGTTGGAACCCCCGTATGGGCGAGTTCATCTATGGTGCGCGCAACGGCATCCACATCATGGACCTGACGCAGACCGTCCCGATGCTGGACGCCGCGCTGAACGTCATTCGCGAAACCGTTGCAAAGAACGGCCGCATCCTCTTTGTCGGCACCAAGCGTCAGGCCTCCGCGCCGATCGCCGAAGCCGCTGAAAAGTGCGCGCAGTATTACATGAACCACCGTTGGCTCGGTGGTACGCTGACCAACTGGAAAACCGTGTCCCAGTCGATCAACCGTCTGAAGGAGATCGACGAGAAGCTGGGCGCCGGTGCCGAAGGCCTGACCAAGAAAGAGCGCCTGGGCATGGAGCGTGACCAGGAGAAGCTGACCGCCTCCCTCGGTGGTATCCGCGAAATGGGCGGCGTGCCGGATCTGCTCTTCGTCATCGATGTGAAGAAAGAGCAGCTGGCGATTGCCGAAGCCAACAAGCTGGGCATCCCGGTTGTCGCCGTTGTCGACACCAACTGCTCGCCCGATGGCATCGACTACATCATCCCGGGCAACGACGACGCGGCCCGCGCGATCTCGCTCTACTGCGATCTGGCGTCGCGCGCTGCGCTGGACGGCATGACCGCACAGCTGGGCGCCGCAGGCGTCGACGTGGGCGAAATGGAAGAAGCCCCGGTTGAAGAGGCTGTCGAGGAAACCGCAGAGGCGTAAGCCCGCGGCCCTCACGGGCTTTACAAGACTGTCATGGGTCGCGGGTACGCCCGCGGCCACGACCCTTTTCCAAGACTGAGGAGAGCCGATATGGCTATCACTGCTGCACAGGTGAAAGAACTGCGCGAAATGACCGCCGCAGGCATGATGGACGCCAAGAAGGCGCTGACCGAAACCAATGGCGACATGGACGCCGCGGTGGACTGGCTGCGTACTAAGGGTCTGGCCAAAGCCGCCAAGAAAGCGGACCGGACCGCCGCAGAGGGCCTCGTCGCCGTTGCGGTCGACGGTGGCACGGGCGTTGCGGTCGAGGTGAACTCCGAAACCGACTTCGTTGGCAAGAACGCCGAGTTCCAGGGGATGGTGAAGCAGATCGCCGGGGCCGCGCTGTCGGTTGACGACGTCGAAGCGTTGAAGACGGCCGAAATCGGCGGCAAGAGCGTCGAGACGATGATCACCGACAAGATCGCCACCATCGGCGAGAACATGACCCTGCGCCGGATGGCCAAGGTTTCCGGTGAGTCGGTGGTCAGCTATGTGCACAATGCGGCCGCTGAGGGCATGGGCAAGATCGGTGTGCTGGTCGCGCTGAACGGTTCCAACGATGATTTCGGCCGCCAGGTCGCCATGCACGTCGCCGCCGCCGATCCGCGCCCCCAGGCGCTGAACGAAGCGGAGGTCGATCCGGCCCTGGTCGAGAAAGAACGTTCGATCCAGATCGAAATCGCCCGCGAATCCGGCAAGCCGGAGCAGGTGATCGAGAAGATGATCGAAGGCCGGATGAAGAAGTTCCTGTCGGAAATCACCCTGCTGAATCAGGCGTTTGTGGTGAACCCCGATCTGACCGTTGGCCAGGCGGCCAAGGAAGCCGGGGTCGAGATCGTCGGCTTTGTCCGTCTCGAGGTCGGTGAAGGCATCGAGAAGAAGGAAGAGGATTTCGCAGCCGAGGTTGCCGCCGCCGCCCGCGGTTGATCCACTTTCGAACCAATTGGAAAGGGCCGGGATTTTCCCGGCCTTTTTTCATGCCGGGCGGGTGAATTCCGCGCGTGCCTCTTCGACCGCGGGACGTAGGCAGCAGCCCTCCGCATGGTCGTTGAGCAGGCCCATGGACTGCATGAAGGCAAAGACCGTCGTCGGCCCGACGAACTTCCACCCGCGTTTCTTCAGATCCTTCGACATGGCGATGGCGGAGGGGCAGGTGGTCTGGCTTTGCGGCGCGCCCAGTTCCTCGGGCTTGGGTTCCCAGGACCAGACATAGGCGGCGAGGGTGCCTGTCTCGGCCAGCAGCTCCCGGGCGCGCTGCGCGTTGTTGATCACGGCCTCGATCTTGCCCCGGTGACGGATGATCCCGGCGTCGTGTAACAGGGCCTCGACATCGCGTTCCGTCATCTCAGCGACGCGGTGCAAGTCGAAGTTATGAAACGCAGAACGAAAATTCTCACGCTTTGACAGAATGGTTCGCCAGCTGAGCCCGGACTGGAAGCTTTCCAGGCAGATCTTTTCGAACAGATGGCGATCGTCACTGATGGGCCAGCCCCATTCGTCGTCGTGATAGGGGATGAAATCCGGCGTCTGCGCCACCCAGGCGCAGCGCGGCTTGTCATCGGGGCCATGAAAGAGCGTCATCTCACCTGCCAAAGTTCCGTCAGTCGGAAGCACAGCGTGATGCAGCGCGCGCCCGGGGTCAACAGACGGAAAAGCGGTGCCGATCTTGCGACCGACACCGCGTTTACCGGCCCGGGAAGGGGATGGAAGGGCCGGGATGGCCGGATCGAGGGCGGATCAATACGCCCCCGTCCGACCCCGGATAAACCGGCCGAACCGCCTAGCTTCGAAATCACGAAGGGTGCAGGTCCGAATGTTCCATGGCCGTGAAGGCCACCACTCACGGAACAGCTGCACTTTGCACTTTGACCCGGCGTCACGAAAGTAAGGGAATCCCTACCTTGATCACATTTTCGAGGTATAGTGGTTTGTTTTCAATTATTTACCGCCTGAAGCGCATCACGTTTCCAGAACGAACATTTGGTTCAGGAAAGCGGCTTTCAACACCGCCTGGGCAGTGGTTTCCACGTTCAGCGCCTCCCGCGCGAGGCGCAGGTGTTTCTCCACGGTCGCCGAGGTCAGGCCCATCAGAAGCGCGATATCGGCCGTGGTCTTGCCGTCGCCGACCCATTGCAGCGCCTCGCGCTGACGCTTGGTCAGACCGCGCGCGGGACCGGCATAGGGCAGGGTGAGGATCTTGAGATGCGCGACGTTGTTCATCACCACGATGTCGCGCCCGTTCTTGGCCCAGACGGCATCGACCTCCGCCTGGGTCATGTCGGGCCTCGCGGTCAGTGCGATGGCGCCCTTGGTCCGCGGAGAGATGGATTTGAAACTGATCGAATAGCCCGCAGAAACGCCAAGCCGCTGATTGAATTCGACAACTTTCTTCTCACTCTCGGTCAGCGTGCCCGAGGCAATCATGTCTTGCAGAATGCTCCAGGAGCTCGCGCCTTCATGCTCCAGCGCCCATCTGACCATAGGCGCGTGGAAGTAGAGGCCTTTGCCGAGGAACCCTTCGACATACTCCGGCGAATGATTGGTGAGGATCACGAAATCCTCAGGGTCGCCCAGAGAGGTCGCGGTGCGATACCGGGTGAAGCCGTAGATCAGACGATCGAACCCGTAGTCCGCCATCTTCGCGCAATGCAGTTGCCAGAGTTCCTCGATCGATTGCGCGTTGGTCAGCCGTTCGAGGTAATCCCGGCGGGCCACGAGCCGCTCCGGCTCAGTTGTTCCATTGATCGAAGTAACTGTGTTCTCTGGCATATCACGTCTCTGATTGCGCAGAAGTTAGGCTTTGAGCAGGCTGGAGTCGAGAGAAGATGCTGTCGGGGGCGCTATGGTGCCTGCCAGGGCCGTCTGTTTATTTTACATAATACCAATTATGCGCCTTCGACAACTCTAGTCTGAAAGGCTTCTCTCATGTCTAAACGTAAGCCGGTAAACGGCAAGAAACTGATCGGAGGCCGTCGCCTGTGACGCGCCTCCTGTCTTTACTGCGACTGGTTCCCGCTTCCAAGCGTCTCCTTGTCGCCTCTGTCGGTGTGGTGATCGCCATCGTGCTTCACTACACCGGCTTCCTCACTGCTGATGACGTCCTCCAGATGTGCACTGCACTAGGAGGTGTGCGTTGAATGGTCTCGCCTTCTTTCGCCCGTCTGAAACGCAATGCAAATGCGGTTGCGGTCACGATATCGATCCTCGTCTGTTGGATCGGCTAAATCGTCTCCGCTACCGCTGCAACTTCCCTCTGATCCTCCATTCTGGTGCGCGTTGTATCAAACACAACGCTGCTGTTGGTGGTGCCAAAGCCTCTACGCATCTTGCTGGCCTTGCTGCTGATATTCGTTGGCCTGTCGCTCCATGGGATCGCGTCAAACTGCTTCGTGAGGCCGTCGAACTCGGGTTCTCTGGCTTCGGCTTCTACACAACGTTCCTTCACCTCGACATTCGCCACATTCAAGGCAGGTCGGATAGTGCCTGGACAGGTGTCTGATGAACGCCGTTCAAGAAATACTACAACGAGCGGTTGCATCGTCTCCGCTCGTTACCCGTTCTTCAATCGCTACTGCATCTTTCGAAAATGCTAAGCGTGTCAAACTCTTAACCGTCTATCAGAAAATTTCTGACATGTCCCGCGATGCCCTTCGCAATGATGACGTGTCTGACCTTCACGATATCCAACTCCATGCTGCCGCTCGTGTCGCCCGTTCCCGTCTCCCTGCTCTACTTGATTATAAGGAAATAATAGGACGCCTCCCGGAACTCAATGACTGGTACAAGCAAGTCGCAGATCGGGAAAAAATCGAGGAATGGATAGGCTGCGAATACAAGCGCCCCTCCTCTGACAACAAAAACGTTGTCTATGATCGCGTCGAAAAACGTGGTCGCCTTGTCCGCGCTTCTGGTCTCGTCTTCCGCTGTATCGAGGAAATGACCTCCGGAGGCTTCCCCGTCTTCAATACCCTCACCCTCGACCCTGCCCATGAATACGTCATTGGCCGTCGTCGTGAGGAATTCAAACTCTGGACCCGCAAAATGCGCCGCCAATTCGGCGAATTTACCTACTGCGGTGTCACTGAACGTGGTGAGGAAGGTCGCCTGCACATGCACGTTCTAATGGTCTTCGAGAATGGATCCCAATTCTCTGACCCTAATTTCGGGAAACCCGATGGTGATAACCAACTGGTCCCCGAACTTCGTGGGTGCTGGCCCTATGGCTTTGACACCCCGATTGCTGCCCGGTTCTCCCCTCTCGACATGTGGGGACGTATCGGCTGGCGCTGGCCCAAAGGCCTTACCACCAACCCCGAGGAAGCATTGGCTCTCTATATGGCCAAATACCTCACAAAAGAAACGGAGATGATTGAAGGATGTCGGACGAAAACGAGCCGGAACTTCGGCCTGCAAAGCCTGATGGCGATGACAAACGCGCAAGCTCTCATGGTGGTGAACGGCCACCCAAACCTGATCCTGCCCCAACTCAAGCTGAAATCGACGCCGCCCGAGAAGCTGCTGAGATACGTGGCAGAGAAGAAAATCTTCGGCAAAGCGCCCCTCCTGCCTTTGCCCAAAACAAAAGCTGGCTCAGTGCAGCTAGCCGCAGAAAGCCTGGGGATACATCGATCCTCCCGGATGAATGCTGGCGACTGCCTCAACCCCGTGGCCGACTTTAATTCGAAGGAATTCGACCAATACAGGCAAACAAACCACCCAGTTCAGATCGGAAGAATCTGAGCGTCAAACTAGAGCGCCTCGATCGTGCTCTATCGCATATCTCGACTGTTCGTCTCGCTGTCGCGATTGCCTTGGAAACGGCAGATCACATGCCGGTTCTTGAGACAACGGAAATAACCGAGCTTCAAAAGATCGTCTCGGACCTGATTCAACAAGCGGATTTAGAAAATCTCGCGCACCTACTGGAAAGGCTCCTACAGTGAATAAACAGTTCTACCTGTCGAGCATGCAACATCTGCTCGTCCCTGAGTTTCAACGCACGCTGCGCAATGCTGGTGTCTCTCAGGCTCACATCGATGTGCTTCGTCAACCCGGCCTCTGGACCTCTGACCAACGTGTCGCTGTTCGTCAAACGCTCGATTCGGTGATCTATGCTTGCACCGATATGGCCGGTCTCCCCCGTGTCGATATCCCTGCGGAGTATGTCGCCGCTGTCGTCGCAACCCTCGTGTCTCCCGTGAACTTCCTTGTTCTCGCCTCTTGGGTCGCTGACCACAAACCCGCGCGTGACCTCGCTCAAGCTGAGGAAAACGTGCAAATCCAACGTGTCCACGCTGGCAAAATGGCCTCGCTGATTATCATGGCTCACGCGGCTATCCACGGTGAGGATGGTGTACCCGAAATCGCCTCCCAGATCCGTAACGGCTTCTCCGTCCAGAAGGAAAAAGCCTAATGGAACGTCAACCGGTCGAACTTCAATTCAACACGCTGATGCCCATGAATATTGGGCGCATGGCGTGCCTGTCTCGCTTCCCTGTCGTCCCCGGCGATAGCATGGGCGCACAGATCAACAGCTTCTTCCGGTTGGCGCAACTGCGCCGACCTCTCACCGCTGATGTGAAAGTCGATATTTTCGCTTTCTTCTGCCCCTACCGCTTCACCTACCCCGAATGGGTCCAGTTCATTGAACAAGGTGGAAGTTACACCCCGACTTGGCCGGAGGCCTCTGGCAACCGTCCTGAATTCATGCAGGTTGCTGAAACGCCTTACCCCAAACACCTGTGGTCGGACCTCGCGAACATCTACAATCAATGGTTCCGGGATCCATCGTTCACAGAACTTAGCCTGGACACTCCGACCACTGACGCGACTACCCTGATCTATGGTCCGCGTGTCTCGCAACTCAAAGGCTGGGGTACCTCTCAATCCCAACTCGCTGACCTCGCTGATACTGCCTTCGACATTGACACGTCGAATGCCTCTATCTCGATGTACGATATTCAGGCTCAACAGGCCAAAGGCCGCAACGCTGCCTATCGTATGTTCATCGGCTCCCGGTATCAGGAGATTATCTCGAACATGGCTGAGGCTCCCTTGCACGGCTATGCTGATGATGTTCCCGAACTGCTGTGGCGCGAGAGCTCATGGTTCTCTGGATACGATATCAACGGCACCGCCGGCGCTGATCTTGGCAACTCCGTTGGCAAGGCCGTTTGCTCTGTGAACTTCAATATGCCCCGTCGCCTCTTTGTCGAACATGGCACTGTCTATGTAATGTGCGTGGCTCGAATGCCCCCGCAATACATTCAGACAAAGCAATATCTCGATGAGTTCAATCGTCCTTATGAAACCCTCGTTCCTGTGGGTGATACGGACATGCCGCCCGTCGAGCTTACCCTCAACGATCTGTTTACCAACGGCTCGTCTACCCCTGTGGGCTATGTCCCTGCCTATGAATGGCTCCGTCAACATCCCTCGCACGTCGCTGAGCGGTTCCATGTGCAGGATGCTGGCTGGCAATACCTGGTCAAACCGACCACGGCTCAAGGTCTCACTGAAACTGGTGATTACTCCGGTTTCTTTTTCTCAACCCCTGTCGGTCAAATGCAGGCGTCGTCTTCGGTTCGTCTCGAAGGTTTCCGTCCCCTGCCCCACCCGATGGGTTCTGTCATGGCGGATCAAAATGCGTAAACCGACCTATTCCGAAATCCCCCGCGGCTTCAAAGCTGGTCTCAATGTCGCCAATCTGACGTCAGTAACGCCGACTGTGTTCACGAATAGCACCGTTATTACGTTCTTGGCTCCCGGTGCCGGTGAGGATGGCGCCAACTTCATTACCACCAATTCTGTCGCTATCCCTGACGGCTCTGTCGTCGCTTTCGGCCTTCATTGCGCTGTAGATCGTGAGCTGCAGGAGGCCTATTTCGTCTCGATGAACTGTGTCGTTGATAAAGACTTCAAGGTCATCCCGTTCGTCGGCTCTAAGGAAACTGATAGCTTAGGCCAGACCAACTACGTCGCTATGCTCGGTGGTCCTCGTCTCGGCGGAAATGAGTTCTCCGGCGCTCTTCGGTATACCCCGACCTCGTTGCCTTACCTCAACGCCAATCCTACCCATAGCCTCGTGTTCGGAATGCTCGTCTATAATGCGTCTGGTAGTTCGCTCACTCTTGGTGCTGCTCGGTGTTCCATTGATGTAACGCGCTTCGATGGCGTCAAAGATATCAAGGTGGCTTACTGATGTTCTGGCAATTCCTCGGCAATGTCCTCTCGGCCGCTGCGCCCGGTCTACTCAATAAAGGAGCGTCCCCTCAGGGGGGCGCTTCCTCTGGCCCTCAAATGGCCTCCCTTGCCCCTCCGCCCCCTACCCCGTCCCCGGCTATGCAACCCAATCCCCCGGTTACTGGTGGCTTCTATCAGCGTCTCTCCAAAACCCATCCCGGTACCGCTGATCTTCTGAAGGATCTCGGACAAACTGCGGTGAAATCCGCTACCCTTCCTTGGCTGGCAAAAATCCAAGGTGAGGCTACCAAAAACTTCAATGACGCCGCCTACCCGGGCACTTCTGTTATGGATCAAATGGGCGCAAACTCTGCTGGCCCTATGCTCGATGCTGCCAATAAATCGGATGAGATGCGTCAACGTGAAAAGGAAAGTCGTCGTGCTTCGTCTACTGCTCTTCAAACTGCTCGTATCGGTGCTGGTGAACGTGTCGCGGGTCTTCTCCTTGCCAACAATCCGCAGAATGCCCCCCAGGCGATCAAAATTCTGGCTGCCACCGGAGGCTTCCCGCCGGAATTCGGCTTCGACCCCAAATCGCTGGTAAACGGCAAACTTGAGGCCGAGCTGGGCGTCTTAAATGCTCAAAAAGATGAACTCGGTTCGCGTTCCGATTTGAATAAAACGGGACAAATCAAACACTTGACGGAAGCTCAAAGAACCACAGTTGAAACTGAATTGGCGCCAGCTCGCCATGCTCTTGATGTCTGGAAAAACGTCTACGGCAAATGGGCTACAGGTGACGTGATCCGTGGTCTCGATGCAATCATGTCGGACGCTATGTCCAAAGGTATCAACTATGATGGCCTTATTGACCAAATGGTGCGCCATGTCGCAAAATCTGCTGGTGAAGGTGAGGCTTGGAATTTCCGTCGCGAAATGAAGAAGCTCACCGATGAAGCGGCTGATAGGTACAAATCCGATGATAAACAATGATGCGACTGTGATCGTCTCTCTGCTGATGCTGGCTGTTCTTGCTGGTTTCGTCTTCTTGGTGTTTCGCCTTCTCTGGCGTCTTGGTTCTAAAAAATGAAGCGCGGAACGTCGGTTGCTCTTCGCCGTATGCGCGCTTCCTATAGACCTTCGATCTCTATGTTACTTTAGTAACTCCCCGCCCCCGCCGCAGGCGGGGGCGGGCTCTTCCTGGTCGTTGTCGCTCTTGCGACTTTGGAAATCTTTTCCCTTCCCTAGCAACTTGTTGCTGTATCTCTTTCAATACGACCGGAACTCTATCGAAGGTCTCTTTAGGAGGGCAATCCCCTCCCCTCTTTCCGCCTTCTAAGCGGAAATCAAACTCTCTGCCGGTTTTCAATGTGACCGGCTGACGACTCAGCGGCGGAGCCGCTAATTCTCCTGTATCAATGCTCTTTCTGGTTGTTCTGTGTGTTCGCTGTTCCAAGTAGCGACCGAGAGCTATATTTGGTTGTCAAACCTTCTGGAATGTCCTATAAGAAGTAACGCGGTGTATATCTGGCATGTGACGCCAACTAGCATCACAATACCAATTATGCGATTCAGCCCAGTGCATAGCCCGCCCCCCGCACCGTGCGCAGCGGGTCATCGCCCCCGAACTGGCACAGGGCCTTGCGCAAGCGGCCGATGTGGACGTCGACGGTACGGGTGTCGACATAGATGTCCCGGCCCCAGACGCGATCCAGCAGTTGCTCGCGGCTCCAGACGCGACCGGGTTTTTCCATGAAGGTGGTCAGCAGACGGAATTCCGTGGGACCCAGCTTCAGGACATTGCCCTCGCGCGTGACGCGGTGCGTTTCGCTGTCGAGGATGATGTCCTCGTATTCCAGCCGCTCGCCAACCGTCGAGGGCCGTGTGCGGCGCAGCTGGGCGCGGACGCGGGCCATGAGTTCGATGACAGAGTACGGTTTGACCACGTAATCATCCGCGCCGGTCTCCAGCCCCCGGACACGGTCGATCTCCTCGCTGCGGGCGGAGAGCATGATGATCGGGACGCCGCGTGTGCTGGTGCGCATCTTCAGCTGACGACAGACCTCGATGCCCGAGACATTCGGCAGCATCCAGTCCAGGACGATGATGTCCGGCGCGGCCTCTTCGACCAGAAGCAGCGCCTCTTCGCCGTTTTCGGCGCGGGTGACGCGGAACCCTTCCGCTTCGAGGTTGTAGGCCAGGACTTCGCGTTGTGCCTGTTCGTCTTCAACAACCAGAACCGTGGGTTGATCGGCCATGTTCTTCGATCCGTTCAGTTACTTTCCGGGGACAGCGTCGCGTCGATCGAGGTCTTGTCCTGTTTCGGGCGCGGCGTGTCCGGGTTGTCGCCGGTGACCAGATAGATCACCTGCTCCGCGATGGAGGTCACGTGATCGCCCATCCGTTCGGTGTTTTTCGCCATGAAATGCAGATGCATGCAGGCGGTGATATTGCGCGGGTCTTCCATCATGAAGGTCAGGAATTCACGGAAAAGCGCATTGTACATCTGATCCACATCGGCGTCGCGGTGGATCACATCCTCGGCCTTGGTGGCGTCGCGCTGAATATAGCTGTCGAGCGCGTCCTTAAGCATCTCGTTCACCTCGCGCGCCATGCGGCGCAGCGCGGCCTGGGAGCCGTTGATCGGGCTCATGTTCGACAGGATCGAGGTGCGCTTGGCCATGTTCTTGGCGTAGTCGCCGATGCGCTCCAGGTTGGAGGCGATCTTCATCACCGACAGGACGATCCGCAGGTCGCTGGCGGCGGGCGCGCGCAGGGCGATCAGGCGGGCGGCGTCCTCGTTGATCATGTGTTCCAGATCGTCGATCGCCTTGTCCCCTGCCCTGACCTTCTCGGCCAGTTCCTCGTCCCGGGTCTCAAGGCTCTGGGCGGCGTCGAGGATGGCGGTCTCGACGAGGCCGCCCATCTTCATGATCTTGCCCTGGATCGCCTCGAGGTCGCGGTCGAAGACCGAGGTGATATGCTCTTCTGCCATAGTGTCCTCCAGTGGACTTGGATCAGCCGATGCGGCCGGTGATGTAGCTTTCGGTGCGCGGATCGACGGGGTTGGTAAAAATCTGGCCCGTCTCGCCGAATTCCACCAGGTTGCCGAGGTGGAAGAAGGCCGTCTTCTGGCTGACCCGTGCGGCCTGCTGCATCGAGTGGGTCACGATGACCACGGAATAGTTCTCGCGCAGCTCGTCGATCAGTTCCTCGACCTGGCCGGTGGCGATCGGGTCGAGCGCGGAGCAGGGTTCGTCCATCAGGAGGACTTCCGGCTCGGTCGCAACGGCGCGGGCGATGCAGAGTCGCTGCTGCTGACCGCCCGACAGGCCGGTGCCGGGGGCGTGCAGGCGGTCCTTTACCTCGTCCCAGATGGCGCCGCGACGCAGAGATTTCTCAACGATATCATCCAGATCGGCCTTGTTCTTGGCCAGACCGTGAATGCGCGGACCGTAGGCGATATTGTCGTAGATCGACTTCGGGAACGGGTTCGGCTTCTGGAACACCATGCCAACCTTGGCGCGCAGCTGCACCGGGTCGACCTTGGGGTCGTAGATGTCTTCGCCGTCCAGCAGGATCTCGCCCTGAACCCGGCAGATGTCGATCGTGTCGTTCATCCGGTTCAGGGTGCGCAGGAAGGTGGACTTGCCGCAGCCCGACGGTCCGATGAAGGCGGTCACGGTCTTGTCTTCGATCTGGACATCCACGTCCTTGATGGCGTGGGTGTCACCGTAATAGACCTGCACCTTGTTGGCGGCGATCTTGGTTTCTTTCTGGGTCACTTTCTGCTCCGATGAGGGTGCGTCGTACATGGGTCCGTCTCCTTCTTACCACCGGCGCTCGAAGCGTCGACGCAGAATGATCGCAATGATGTTCATGGTCATGAGGAAGACCAGCAGGATGATGATCCCGCCCCAGGCCTTCTCGTAGAACGACACGTCTGCACGGGCCGCCCATGTGTAGATCTGTGCCGGCATGGCCGAGTTCGGCTCGACAAAGCCGGCGGCGAAGCCATCGGGATACCCGCGGGCGACAAAGCCGACCATGCCGATCAGCAGCAGCGGCGCGGTTTCGCCCAGGGCCTGGGCCAGGCCGATGATCGTGCCGGTCAGGATGCCGGGCATGGCCAGGGGCAGGACGTGGTGGAAAACCGCCTGCATCTTCGAGGCCCCTACCCCGAGCGCGGCGTCGCGGATCGAGGGCGGCACGGCCTTGAGCGAGGCGCGGGTCGAAATGATGATCGTCGGCAGGGTCATCAGCGTCAGCACCAGACCACCGACCAGCGGGGCGGATTGCGGCAGGTGCATGAACTGGATGAAGACCGCGAGGCCGAGAATACCGAAGACGATCGACGGGACCGCGGCGAGGTTGGAGATATTCACCTCGATCAGGTCGGTGAATTTGTTCTGGGGTGCGAATTCCTCCAGGTAGATGGAGGCCGCGACGCCGATCGGCAGGGCCAGCACCAGAACCACCAACATCATGAAGAACGAGCCGATGACAGAGGCTCCGATCCCGGCCCCGCCGGGGTTGTCCACGCCGGAGTCCGCACCGGTGATGAAGTTCCAGTCGAAGGCCTGGCGGATCACCCCGGCCTCGGCCAGCGCGTCGACCAGATCAAGGTCGGAGAGCTGGAGGAACCGGCTGTCCTGCAGCGCCTCGCGGGTCACACGACCCTTGTAGTAGCCGTCCACGCGGGAGGCGGTGGACAGCAGGAAGGTGACCGGTTGCCCTAGCTGGCTGGGATCGGCGCGGTAGTATTCGCGGATGGTGCTGCCCACCTTGCCCATGATCCGCTCGATGGAAGCGGCGTCGAAATCCACGGTCATGCCGCTGGCCGACAGTTGCTCTTCGAGTTTGCCGATGAACAGCTGCTCATAGGCCTTGGTCTTGAAAAGCTGCCCTTCGGCGTCGTCGAATTCTGCCTGGGTCACGGTGATCTCGACCTCGGCCACCGTGTTGGTAAAGGCCGGGAGGCCGGAGCGCAGGATCGAGACCAGAAGGATCAGCAGGAAGACCAGGGCGATGCCGATGGCCGCGATGCCGTAGGTCTTGAAGCGGGTCTCGCTGGCGTTGCGGCGCTTGGTCCGCGCGTCCAGGGTCAGCAGGGACGACTTGCCGCCCTGTGGCACCTGGGATCCGGGGATCGAGGTTGCGTCGGTCATTCGTATTGCTCCCGGTATTTGCGCACGATGACGAGTGCGACGACATTGAGGCCAAGGGTGATGACGAAAAGGGTCATCCCCAGGGCAAAGGCCACCAGCGCCTCGGGCGAGGCAAAATCCGCATCCCCGGTCAGCTGCGACACGATCTTTGCGGTCACCGTGGTCATGGCCTCGAAGGGGTTCAGCGACAGGCGGGCCGCGGCCCCTGCCCCGAGCACGACGATCATGGTTTCCCCGATGGCGCGCGAGGCGGCCAAAAGGATCGCGCCGACGATGCCGGGCAAGGCGGCGGGCATGATTACCTGCTTGATGGTTTCCGACTTCGTCGCGCCCAGCCCGTAGGAGCCGTCGCGCATCGATTGCGGCACCGCGTTGATGATGTCATCCGACAGCGAGCTGACGAAGGGGATCAGCATGATGCCCATCACCAGGCCCGCGGTCATCACCGCCGTGCCGGACTGCATGATGCCCAGGCCGTCATCGCCGAAGACCCGGACCAGCAGCGGGCCGACCGTCAATAGGGCGAACAGGCCGTAGACGATGGTCGGGATGCCCGCCAGCACCTCCAGCATCGGCTTCGCGGCGGAGCGAACCCTGGGGCTGGCATATTCGGACAGATAGATCGCGGCAAAAAGCCCGATCGGAACGGCCACGGCCAGCGCAACGATGGAGATGTAGAAGGTGCCCCAGAGCAGCGGCAGGACGCCAAGGTCGGAGGAGCCGCCGCGGCCGGAGAAGCTGGGGGCCCAGTTGGTGCCGAAGAAGAAATCGGAGGCCGGATAAAGGCGGAAGAATTCCACCGTGTTGAAGACCAGCGACAGAACAATGCCAAGCGTGGTCAGGATCGCGATGGAGGCTGCGGCGACCAGCAAGGCGTGGATGCTCATTTCCACCACGTTGCGGGCGCGGAATTCCCTGTTGGTTTCGCGCAGGCCCCAGACGGCCCCGGCAAGGGCGACGATCAGCCCGGCGATGGTCAGGTAGAGGTTCAGGCTGGCGCTGAGGACCCGGTAGCTCTGCGCCGCGCGCAGGACCGGCTGTGTGACGGTGGAGGTGACGATCTGCCCCGCGTCCTTCAGCCGTTGTGTCATGTCCGCGATGTCGGCCCGGGCGTTGGAGGCAAATTCCTCCGTCATGGTGCCCTCGGCCACGGCGTTGTTCAGCCCGTTGGCGGTGCGGCGCACCTCGGCCATCAGAAGCCCGCGGGTGGAGCTTTCGGGAATGGCCGTGTCGGGGATCATCTGCGAGATCGTGCTGTTGATGTAGAGCGGCTGCGCCAGCAGCCAGACGATCATCAGCAGGAGGGCCGGGATCACCACCTTGATGCCCACATTGGCCCCGTAATAGGACGGCAGCGAGTGCAGGTGTCGGCTGTCGCCATCGGCAGATGCCAAAGCGCGCTGGCGGCCAACCACGTATCCGATCGCGCCAATCCCCAGCACAATCAGAACAAGCCAGATAATAGGCATTCGTCCCCGTCCTTGTTCTTCAGTTCAATTACCCAAAGGGAGCGGGGCGGCCCGAAGGCCACCCCGCAAAGCCTGGGTCGGATTACATGCCCGAGCCCATGGTCTGTTCGTTGGAGACCGCAGCCTGGGTCTTGGCCAGCTCCGGATCGGCAACCAGGCCGTAGTTGGAGAGCGGGCCGCCGGGGCCTGCGATTTCGTCAGCGACGAAGAACTGGGCGAATTCCTTCAGGCCCGGGATCACGCCGATGTGCGCCTTCTTGACGTAGAAGAACAGCGGGCGGGACACGGGGTATTCACCCGAGGCGATGGTCTCGGTCGAGGGGGAGATCCCGCCCATGGTCGCGACCTTCAGCTTGTCGGTGTTGTTCTCGTAGAACGCCAGGCCAAAGACGCCGATGCCGTTGGTGTTGGCGTCGATGCGGGCCAGGGTTTCGGTGTAGTCGCCGTCGATGTCGACAGACTTGCCGTCCTGACGCACGTCCAGACAGGCGTCTTCGGCGTCGTCTTCGGACATGCCGCCGTCCATCATGGCTTTCATGGCGCCGGTGTCTTCACAGCCCTTCAGCAGGACCTTGTCTTCAAAGACTTCGCGGGTGCCGTGCTTGGTGCCCGGGATGAACATCGCGATTTCGGCGTCCGGCAGGTCGCCGTTGAACTCGGACCAGCTGTTGTAGGGGTTCTCTTTGACTTCGCCGTCGACCAGAACCTTTGCGCCGATGGCGTTGAAGATGTCGGAGGGCTGGAAGGCGGTGAAGGCCGGGCCGGACTGCTGGGATGCAAAGACGATCCCGTCGTAGCCGATGCGGACCTCGATGATGTCGGTCACGCCGTTTTCGGCACAGGCCTTGATCTCTTTTTCGCGGATCGCGCGGGAGGCGTTCGCAACGTCGATGGTGTTTTCGCCAACGCCTTCGCAGAAACGCTTGAGGCCAGCGGAGGAGCCGCCGGATTCGACGACGGGCGTCGGGAAGTCGGTGTTGTCGCCGAACAGCTCTGCCACGATGGAGGCATAGGGCAGCACGGTGGAGGACCCGGCAACCTGCACGTTGTCACGGGCGGTGGCAGCGGTGGCCGAAACGGCCGCGATCGCCAGGGCAGAGGCGGTCAGTTTGATCATGGACATGGATTGCTCCTGTAAGTGTATCCGGGCCACCATCCCCGGCAGCCTTGGGTAGGCTCCTATTGGGCGGCGTTAATGCTTTTGTGACGCTTACGTAACAGTTTCATGACACCGCAGATGACGTGCAGTCAGATCGACAACCGCAGAAATTTGTCGAGGACAACCGGACAGGGTTATCCACATGCCGCCCCCGCCCGCAAAAGCGCATCAATCGCCCTGCAGGCATGGTTTTCCGGCCAATACCTCACCGCGGGAGCGAGATGGTAAAGCGGCTGCCCTGCCCCGGTTCGCTGTCGATCCGAAGCCGACCGCGATGTCGGGTCACGATGTGTTTCACAATCGCCAGTCCCAGCCCCGTTCCGCCCATTTCGCGCGACCGATGCGAATCGACCCGGTAGAATCGCTCGGTGAGTCGCGGCAGATGAACCTGTTCGATGCCCCTGCCCTCGTCGGCGACCAGGATCTCCAGCCCCGGCCCGTTGACAGCTGTCAACATCTCCACCGGGGTGAGCCGCAGGGTGACCGCATGGCCGCGACCGCCATACTTGATCGCATTCTCCACCAGGTTGGTCAGCACCTGGCGCAGCTGATCCTCGTCGCCGGGCACGTCCAGCCCCTGCTCCGGGCCCTGATAGTCGAAGGTGACCTCGTTCTCCGCCGCCAGCGGCGCCAGAGTGCGCAGCACCGATCCGGCAACGGCGGCCAGGTCGACCGGGGTTGTCGGGCGCACCCGTTCCTCCGCCTCGACGCGGGAGAGTGACAGCAGATCCCGCACCAGCCGCTCCATCCGCAGGGCTTCGCGCTGCATGATCTCCAGAAACCGTTGTTGCGCGGCGGTGTCGTTTTTGGCCGGGCCCTGCAGCGTTTCGATGAAGCCGAGCAGCGCGGTCAGCGGGGTGCGCAATTCGTGACTGACATTGGCGACGAAATCGCGCCGCATCTGGCCCGCCTGCTCTACCGGAGAGATATCATCGAAGCAGACCAGCACACCGTGGCCGGTCCCGAGGTCGATCCTCGAGGCGGTGACGTCGAAGGTCAGGTCCTTGCCGCTCTGACTGGTCAGGTGGCGGGTGCGGCGTTGCTGGCCGTCGTGCAGGCTGGCCTCGATCGCATCCAGGACGGCGGGATGGCGGATCGCGGTCAGGAAATGCCGCCCGACGATCGCGGGCCCCAGCAATTGCCGCCCCTCGTCATTGGCGGCAAGGATCCGCTCTTCCCGCCCGATCAGGACGGCGGCCAGTGGAATGGCCTGCAGCAGCTGTGTCAGAAAGGCTTCGTTCATGATCTTACCCTATATGGGGCGAGCCATACTAAGGCCCAAAACAAAATGTAAGCAGACATGGGTCCTTGGATTCGTCCCGGTTTGGCCGGGACATTCTTGGCCCGTGGTTCAGGAGGGGCCGTTATGACCGTCTATCTTGTCGCTATGGTGACAATCACGGACAAGGAGCGTTACGACGCCTACCAGGCGCGCCTGCCGGAGGTGTTCGAGGGATGCGGAGGCCGGATCCTCGCGTCCGACGAGATGCCGCTCCGGCTGGAGGGGGCGACGAGCCCGGACAAGATCGTGCTGATCCAATTCGACAATGCGGAGCAGATCAGCACCTTTCTGCTCTCCGACGCCTATCAGGAAATCTCGCGCGACCGCGAGGCCGGGTCGATCACTATCGCCCATGCCGTGCATGGGCTGGCGGACCCGATGCTGTAGGCCCCGGATCACTCCAGCGGCACCAACCCCTCGCGGAAGCGGCGCATGTTGCGCTGGTAGCTGAGCGCGGAGGCCTCCAGCCGCTGTGCCCATTCCGGGCCCAGTTCCTTGACCACCTTGCCGGGGCTGCCCAGCACCATCGAATTGTCCGGGATCACCTTGCCCTCGGTCACCAGCGCGCCGGCGCCGATCAGGCAGTTCTTGCCGATCACCGCGTTGTTGAGGATCGTCGCCCCCATCCCGATCAGCGAATTGTCCCCGATGGTGCAGCCGTGCAGCATGGCCTTGTGGCCGATGGTGCAATTGCGGCCGACGGTCAGCGGGCAGCCCATGTCGGTGTGCATGACGGTGTTTTCCTGCACGTTGGAGCCTTCGCCGATCACGATCACCTCGTTGTCGCCGCGCAGGGTCGATCCGAACCAGACCGAGGCGCCGCTTTTCAGGATCACCTTGCCGATGACATTGGCATCCGGGGCGACCCAGTAGTCGCCGTCTTCGGGCAGTTCCGGTGCGATACCGTCCAGGGTGTAGAGGGTCATTGCGTCTCCTCGAACTCGGTCTGAAGCTTGCGGACATGGTCCGTCAGCATGGGTTGTTGTGTCCGGCGCAGGCGGGCGGCGGTCAGGATCGCCTTCAGCTGCGTTTCGGTTGTGTCCAGGTCATCGTTCACCAGAACATAGTCATAGGCGTCCCAATGGCTGATCTCGTCCCAGCTTTTCTGCATGCGCCGCGCGATGACCTCGTCACTGTCCTGCGCGCGGTCCATCAGACGGCGGTGCAACTCTGTGATGGAGGGCGGGAGCAGGAAGATCGACAGCGTGTGATCGGACAGGGCGGAGTTGCGGATCTGCTGCGCGCCCTGCCAGTCGATGTCGAACAGCACATCCTGGCCCGCATTGATCGCCTCTTCCACCGCCGCCTTGGGCGAACCGTAGAAATTGCCGAAGACATGGGCGTGTTCCAGCATGCCGCCATCGGTGACGCGGGCCTTGAATTCGCTTTCGGAGAGAAAGTGGTAATCCTTGCCGCCCACCTCGCCCGGGCGCGGGGGGCGCGTGGTGGCGGAGACCGAAAAGCGGATCGTTTCGTCCCATTCGCGCAGCCGCCGGGCGAGCGTGGATTTCCCGGCGCCGGAGGGCGAGGACAGGATGATCAGGAGACCGCGGCGATCCGGAAAAGTCTGGGCCATCTTCATTCCCCGCCGTGGCGGTCCCTTGAGTGTTGTCCCGATGCTCTTGGCAAATTCAGGCTGTCGCCGCAAGTCGCGGGGTCATTCGAGGTTCTGCACCTGTTCGCGCATCTGTTCGATCACGGCCTTCAGATCCAGGCCGACGGTGGTCAGTTCGGCATTCTGGGACTTGGAGCACAGGGTATTGGCCTCGCGGTTGAACTCCTGCGCCAGGAAATCCAGCTTGCGGCCTGCAGGCCCCTCGCTTTGCAGCAGTTCCCGCGCCGCCGCGACATGGACGGTCAGGCGGTCCAGCTCTTCGGTGACATCGGCCTTGACGGCGATCAGGGCCAGTTCCTGGGCCAGCCGTTGTTCGTCCATGGTGACATCGGCCTCCATGACGCGGGCCAGTTGCGTCCGAAGCGTCTGTTCCATCGCAACCCTGCGGGTGGCCAGCACATCACCGGCCTTGGCGACCAGCGCCGCGATCCGGTCGAAATGGCCGGTGAGCATGGTGATGAGGGCCTGCCCCTCGGTGGCGCGCATTTGCAGGAAGGAGGCCGTCAGCGTTTCGAAATCCTTCAGCAGCGCGGTTTTCAGGGCGGCGCCCTCCTCCTCCGCGCTGGCGGTTTCCAGCACGCCACGCAGCGCCAGGATATCGGCCGCGCGAGAAGGGCCGAGGGTCACGCCCTGCATCATCGCCCGGTCCTCGACCCGGGCCAGGGCGGTCAGGACCTCGTCCAGGACACCGTCGTTGACCCGCAGGCCGGTGGCGCTGTCGTCCTTCTGGACGCGCAGGTTGAGGGTGACATTGCCGCGCGCCACGGATTTGGTCAGCCGCGCCTTCAGGTCGGCCTCCAGCCCGGGGATCCAGTCGGGTACGCGCAAGCGGATATCCAGCCCCTTGGCGTTGACAGACCTCAGATCCCAGGTCCAGCTGTAGCCGGTCGTCGCCCCCTGCCCCGATGCGAAACCGGTCATTGAATGATGCATCTGCCAACCTTCCCTTGCGCCTGTCCCAGACCTACCGTCCGCAGCACCCCAAGGTCCAGCGCCCGCCGTGGAATTTCGAGAGGGTGCCCTTGCGTCGAGCGGGACACGGGGCGCGTCGCGTTAACCTTTCGTTCAGAAATTTGTCCGATTGAGGCAGGATTATGGCATCTTCACAGATGAGAAACCTTGGTTCGCCAATCATCAACGTCTGCGGGGGCAAGACAGGTTGGACGGGCCGGATCGGACAATGAACGGGACGCCTCCTATGTCGATGGATCGCACGAAAGACCCCAGGGTCGTACAAATGTCGCAATTTGCAGCCTCCTCGCGGTATCAGCCGCTGCGCGAGGTCGAGGGATACTGGGACGCGCTGCGCGCCGGGCGGCTGGTGCCGCGCCGTTCGGATATCGACCCGCGCGGGATCGAACGGGCGCTGGAATATGCCTTTGTGCTGGAACGGATTGCGCCGGGCCTTGGCCGGTTGCGGATCGCCGGGTCGCATCTGACGGATCTTCTGGGCATGGAGGTGCGCGGCATGCCGCTGTCGGCCCTCTTCGCAGCGGGGACGCGCGGCGGCATTTCAGAGGTGCTGGAACAGGTGTTCTCCGACCCCGCCAAGGCGGAGCTTCAGCTGACTTCTGATCGCAGCCTGGGCAAACCGGCGCTGGAGGGGCGGATGATCCTGCTGCCGCTGAAAAGCGACCTGGGCGATATCACCCGGGTGCTGGGCTGTCTTGTGACACAGGGCCGGATCGGTCGCGCACCGCGGCGGTTCGAGATTGCCGGTGTGGAGGTGCGCCCGCTGTTGGGCGATGCGGTGGTGCGGGATCAGGATGGCGAAACGCCGGCGACGGAGGAACCCGCCAAGACGGAACTGCCTGGGTTGTCAGAGGAGGCGGCGCAATTTGAACACGGGCCGAAACCCTATCTCAGGCTGGTGAAAACCGATCATTCTGAATAATTCGGGAAACAGATCGTTCTGACATGAAGAAAGCGCCGTAACATTCGGCGCTTTCGTTGTTTCTTCAGTGCGGCTTAACCCGCCTCGGCAAGCCGTTCCTGACGCATCTCGGTCAGTTCTTCAGCGATAAGGAAGGCCAGTTCCAGAGATTGCGAGGCGTTCAGGCGCGGGTCGCAGGCGGTGTGGTAGCGGTCCTTGAGGTTCTCGTAGGTCACCTCTTTCAGCCCGCCGACGCATTCGGTCACGTCCAGACCGGTCATCTCGAAATGCACGCCGCCGGGGTTCGTGCCCTCGGCCTTGTGGACGCGGAAGAACTCCTGAACCTCCTGCAGGACCATGTCGAACGGCCGGGTTTTGTAGCCGGAGTTCGACTTGATCGTGTTGCCGTGCATCGGATCGCAGACCCAGACGACATTGGCCCCCTCCTGGCGCACCGTGTCGATCAGGCGCGGCAGGTTGTCGGCGACCTTGCCCGCCCCGAAGCGGGCGATGAGCGTCAGGCGGCCCATCTCATTCTTGGGGTTCAGTTTGGCCAGCAGGACCTTGAGATCCTCGGAGGTCATGGTCGGCCCGCATTTCAACCCGATTGGGTTCTGCACGCCACGGCAGAATTCGACATGCGCACCGTCAGGCTGACGGGTGCGGTCGCCGATCCAGATCATGTGGCCGGAACCCGCAAGATACTGACCGGTCGTCGAATCCACCCGGCAGAGCGATTCTTCGTATTCCAGCAAAAGGGCCTCGTGGGAGGTGTAGAAATCCACCTGGCGCAGGGCGTGCTGGCGTTCGGAGTTCACACCGGCGGCGCGGATGAAATCCAGCGTGTCGGTGATACGGTTGGCCATGTCGCGGAAGCGTTCCGCCTCATCCGCCTCGGTATAGCCGAGGATCCAGCGGTGCACCTGATTCACATCGGCGTAGCCACCGGTCGAAAAGGCGCGTAGCAGGTTCAGCGTCGCGGCGGACTGCATATAGGCCTGCAGCATCTTTTCCGGGTTCGGAATGCGCGCTTCGGAGGTGAAGTCCAGCTCGTTGATGATGTCGCCACGGTAGCTGGGCAGTTCCACGCCATCCACGGCCTCCATCGGGGCGGAGCGGGGTTTGGCGAATTGCCCGGCCATGCGGCCGATCTTGACCACCGGCACCTTGGCCCCAAACGTCAGGACCATGGCCATCTGCAGCATCACCTTGAAGGTGTCGCGGATCGCATCGGCGGAGAACTGATCGAAGGCCTCGGCGCAATCGCCGCCCTGCAGGACAAAGGCCTCGCCCCGCCCGGCCTGGCCAAGCGCCTCTTTCAGCCGACGCGCCTCGCCTGCAAAAACCAGCGGCGGATAATGCGACAGTTTCCCCTCGACCGCCTCAAGGGCCGCCTGATCGGGATAGTCGGGCATCTGCACCCGGGGTTTCGTACGCCAGTCGCTTTTGGTCCAGCCGGTCATTTTGGCTCCTCCGCCGGAATCTGAATGTCGCCGGGTTATAGGGCCAGAGCCGCCAGTGCGCCACCGGCAATCCGCGCGGGGTGCCGGTTCGTGACAAAGCGTCTTGAGATTGCCGGGGGGCCGTGACAGGGTTTCCGGTGTTCCGGATGGCGGAATTCAACGAGACCGACTTATGAGCGACAAGCCTGTGCACTACGTCTTTGCCCTTCTGAACAACTTCTCTTTGTTATCTTTTGCCTCTGCGGTGGAATGCCTGCGGATCGCCAATCGCATGTCGGGCAAGCCGCTGTATACGTGGGAGGTCCAGTCGGAAACCGGCGAACAGGTCAAATGCTCCGCCGGGTCTGTCTTTGCCCCGGATAGCAAGTTCGGGGAGTTGTCGCGGGATGACACAGTGCTGGTCTGTGCCGGGCTGGATGTGCAGGGTGCGACGACTAAGGCGCTGCTGAACTGGGTCCGGCGCGAGGCGCGCAAGGGGCTGCGGATCGGCGGGCTGTGCACCGGCGCGCATGTTCTGGCCAAGGCCGGGCTGCTGGACGGTAAACGCGCCACTATCCACTGGGAAAACCACGACGGTTTTGCTGAGGAGTTCGAGGAAGTCACCCTGACCAAGTCCGTTTTCGTCGTCGATGGCGGGCGGATGACCACGGCGGGGGGCACGTCGTCCATCGACCTGATGCTGAAACTGATCGCCGATGGCCATGGCGAGGAACTGGCCAATTCGGTGGCGGATCAGCTGATCTATTCCTCGATCCGGACCGATCAGGATACGCAGCGGCTGTCGGTACCGACACGGATTGGGGTGCGTCATCCCAAGCTGAGCCAGGTCATCCACATGATGGAGAAGAACATCGAGGAGCCGATTTCCCCGGCAATCCTGGCTAAGGATGTGGGGATGTCGACGCGGCAGTTGGAGCGGTTGTTCCGGCGGTATCTGAACCGGTCGCCCAAGCGGTACTATATGGAGTTGCGGTTGCAGAAGGCGCGCAACCTGTTGATGCAGACGGATATGTCGGTGATCAACGTGGCGCTGGCCTGCGGGTTTTCCTCGCCCTCGCACTTCTCGAAATGCTACCGGGCGCAGTATGGTACAACGCCCTACCGCGAACGCGGGACGCAGGGAACGCGGTTGCCCGTTTGACGGGCGCGCCTTAGCCGAAGAGAGTCAGCTGATCGCCCGGCCGCGGCGGATGGCGGAAAAGGTCCGTTCTTAAAGGGATCGACCCGGTTGCATAACCCAGGCGGCGCGTGGCGGCGTCAAAGCGGGTGGCGACCATCCGGGCATAGACCCCCTCGCCCCGCATCCGTCGACCCCATTGCGCATCGTAGAGCTTGCCGCCGTGCATTTCGCGCAGGCGGCGCAGGATCTTTTCGGCCCGGTCGGGGTAATGTTCGCGCAGCCAGGCCTCGACCAGGGGGGCGACCTCCAACGGCAGGCGCAGCATGATCCAGCTGGCAGTCGTGGCGCCGGAGTCGCGCCCGGCTTGGAGGATGGATTCCACCTCCGGATCGGTCAGGCCGGGCACCACGGGCGAGAGCATGAGGCGGACGGGGATACCCGCCTCCGCCAGGGCGCGGATCACCGACAGCCGCTTGGCCGGGCTGGGCACGCGCGGCTCCATCCGGCGGGAGAGGTCGGGATCCAGCGTCGTGACGGAGATGCCCACAGCGGCAAGGCCGCGCTCTGCCATCTCGGCCAAGATGTCGATGTCGCGCAGGATGCCGGTGCCCTTGGTCACCACGGCGACGGGATGGGCATAGTCGCGCAGCACCTCAAGACAGGCGCGGGTCAGCCCCTCGCGGTGTTCGACGGGCTGATAGGGATCGGTGTTGGTGCCGATGGCAATGGGGGCCACGGCATAGCGCGGCGCGCGCAGTTCGCGGTCCAGAACCTCGGCGGCGTTTTGGCGGGCGGTGAGGCGGGTTTCGAAATCCAGCCCCGGGGACAGGCCGAGGTAGGCATGGGTCGGGCGGGCGAAACAGTAGACGCAGCCGTGTTCGCAGCCCCTGTAAGGGTTGATCGACCGATCGAAAGGCAGATCGGGCGAGCGGTTGTAGGTGATCAGGCTGCGGGCGGTTTCATGCCGCAGTTCGGTCCGCAGGGGGGTAATCTCCTCCTCCAGATCCCAGCCGTCGTGGACCGCAACCCGCTGCTGCGCCTCGAACCGGCCGGTGTCGTTGCTGGCCGTGCCGCGCCCGCGCCGGGCAGCGGGGTCGATCGGGAGAGTCTCTGCGGGGTCAATGGGATCGGCCATGTTTGACATTTGGAACATTTGGAGAACATGCGCAAGGTGGGCGGCGCTGTAGACGATGAATTCTCGGTGAAGAGCCTCAAGTGCCCCGCGCAAAACGCGCGGAAGTCGGAAGACAACGCTGTGGTGTCGCAAAAGGCTCAGTCGGGGGGCAACAAATTGGTCATGGCTGGTTGATATTCCCCCCGCCCCTTGCATTGAGGAAGGCCCATGTCTGACGAAGACGACGAAATCATCCTGTCGGAACTGAACGACGACGAACTGGTCGATCAGATGTTTGACGATCTCTACGACGGTCTCAAAGATGAGATCGAGGAGGGCGTCAATATCCTGCTGGAGCGGGGCTGGCAGCCCTACGACATCCTGACCAAGGCGCTGGTCGGCGGGATGACCATTGTCGGGCATGACTTCCGCGACGGGATCCTCTTTGTCCCCGAGGTGCTGCTGGCGGCCAACGCGATGAAGGGCGGCATGGCCATCCTGAAACCGCTGCTGGCCGAAACCGGCGCGCCCCGCATGGGCAAGATGGTGATCGGCACGGTCAAGGGCGACATCCACGACATCGGCAAGAACCTTGTCGCGATGATGATGGAAGGCGCGGGCTTCGAAGTGGTCGATCTGGGCATCAACAACGCGGTCGAAGCCTATATGGAGGCGCTGGACGCCGAGGCGCCGGATATCCTCGGGATGTCGGCGCTGTTGACCACGACCATGCCCTATATGAAGGTCGTCATCGACGCGCTGGTCGAACAGGGCCGCCGCGATGACTATATCGTCCTGGTCGGCGGCGCGCCGCTGAACGAGGAATTCGGCAAGGCCATCGGCGCGGATGCCTATTGCCGCGACGCCGCCGTCGCGGTGGAAACGGCCAAGGCCATGGTCGCGCGCAAACACAATCAGGGGGTCACGGGCTGATCCTGCCGCGAGGTGTGATGGAGATACCGAGCGACACCGAACTGACAACAACAGGACTGGCGGCCACCGGACGGGGCCGCCTTCTTGTTCTGGCCTGCGGGGCACTGGCGCGGGAAATCCTTGCGCTGATCCGGGTGAATGGCTGGACCCATGTGGACCTGCACTGCCTGCCCGCCATCCTGCACAATCACCCCGAGCGGATCACCGGCGCGGTGGAGGCTGCCGTGGCGGCGCGGCGGGACGGTTATGACAAGGTCTTTGTCGCCTATGCGGATTGCGGCACCGGCGGGCAGTTGCAGGCGCTGTGCGACAGGATGGGGGTCGAGATGATCCGCGGCCCGCATTGCTATGCCTTTTTCGACGGGGTGGAGGCCTTTGCCGCGCGGGAGGAGATATTCTCCTTCTTCCTGACCGATTTCCTGACACGGCAGTTCGACACCTTTGTCTGGCGCGGACTGAAGCTGGACCGGCACCCGGAGCTGCGGGAGATGTATTTCGGCCATTACACGACGCTGGTTTTTCTGGCGCAGACAGAAGACCCTGCGCTGACCGAACAGGCCCGGGCGGCGGCGGAGCGGTTGGGCCTGACCTTTGAACGCCGCTACACCGGCTTTGGCGATCTGGCGACGGCGCTGGAGGCCGCGGTTTGAGACCAGCGGTGACGGAGGATTGCGCGAATTGCGCCGCGCTGTGCTGTGTCGCGCTGGCCTTTGATGCGGGCGAAAGCTTTGCCATCGACAAGCCCGCCGGGACACCCTGCCCCAATCTGGCCGGTCACGCCTGTTCGATCCATGACCGCCTTGACGTGCAGGGGTTTTCCGGCTGCGTCCGCTACTCCTGCGCCGGGGCCGGCCAGCGTGTCACGCAGGAGCTGTTCGACGGGGTGAGCTGGCGGGACGATCCAACACTGCTGTCCCCGATGATGGAGGCCTTTCGCGGGATGCGCGCGATCCAGGACCGGCTGGTCCTGTTGCTGGCTGCGGAAAAGCTGTCACTGTCGCCGGAGGATCAGGCGCGGGCCGAGGGGTTGATGGACGGGCTGGGCCCGGAGCATGTGACCCGTCAGATTGCGAGTGACTTCCCGGGCTCCGCCCTGGAGACAGAGATCGACGGGTTCATCCGTAGCCTGTCGCGTTACGTCAGGCGGTAGCGGCGACCTCGCGAATACGTCCGATCATGGCGCGCACCCCATTGGAGCGTTGAGCCGAAAGGTGGTCCTGCAGACCGAGGCGGGCCAGTTCGGCCTGGGCATCCACATTGCCGACCTGCGACACCGGCAGATCGTTGAAAAGCGCCCGCAGCACGGCGATCAGCCCGCGCACGATCATCGCATCGCTGTCCCCGTCAAAGCGGTACTGGCCGTCTTCGATCGTGGAATAGAGCCAGACCTGACTGGCACAACCGTCGACCTTGTTGACCGGGACCTTCAGCGCGTCGTCCAGCGGCTCCATCGCCTTGCCCAGTTCGATGACATGGCGATAACGGTCTTCCCAGTCCTCCAGGAACTCGAAATCCTCGACAATCTCTTCGAATGCGGGCTGGGCCATCGGCGCCTCCTTGTCCTGAATGGCTGACCTAAGCCTCCCCCCGCTCTATGTCCAGCCGCTGCCCGGGCTTTTCGCCGCCACGCCGCAACACGGCTTTTCAACTTTGGCGCAATGCGCTACCCAAGTTTGAGCGAAGAAAGGCCCGGTCATGCGCAAGTCGATACCCCTTATCCTGATTGCAGCCCTTGTGTTGACCAGTTGCGGTCGGCTTCGGGATACGCGGCTCAACCCGTTCAACTGGTTCGGGCGCGGGGAATCGCGGCAGATCGAGGCGGTCGAGAACCGGAACCCGCTCATCCCCCGGCGCAATGTGCTGTCGGCGCGCGAGAAAGACGACCTGCGCCAACCGATCCAGCAGGTGACCTTCCTGGCGATCGAGCGTAACCCTTCCGGCGCGATCATCCGGGCCGAAGGTGTCACCACCTATCAGGGCGCCTATGAGGTGGAGCTGCGTCCGGTGATCGACGAAACGGTGCCCGAAGATACCCTGCGCTATGCGCTCGTGGCCTATCAGCCGCGTCTCGGGGTCGGCACCGAAGCGTCGCGCCGGGTCGTCGTGGCCCGGGACCTGTCGAACCAGGAGCTGGTGACGATCCGGCAAATCGAGGTGGTTGCCGCGGCCAATGTGATGACCGCGCGCCGCTAGACCCTGGGGGCCGCCCCTAAAGCTCGACGATTTCCACCCGGCCCTTGCGCGCGGCAAGGCCGACTTTGCCCTCGCAGAGCCGCAGGGCATCCCGACCGAAGACATCCATGCGCCAACCGCTGAGCGCCTGAATATCGCGTTTGCCGGCGGACAGGGCATCCAGATCCGAGGTGGCGGCGATCAGGCGCGGGGCGACGTCGGCGCTGTCGGCCTTGGCCTTGAGAAGAACGCGCAGCAGATCGGCCAGCGCCGGGTCCACCTGCAGTTTCTGGTTGGTATTGTCCGGCCGCGGCAGATCCTCCTGCGGCATCTCCATCCCGGTCTTGACCGCGGCGAGGATGCCATCGGCGATGTCGCCCTTGCGCGCCTCGCGCAGCAGCAGGCGGGAGCGGCTCAGGTCCTTCATGCTTTGCGGTTTGGTGGAGGCCAGTTCGACCAGCGCATCATCCTTGTAGACCCGGTTGCGGGGGATGTTGTTGCTTTGCGCATAGGTTTCGCGGAACGCGGCCAGTTGCTGGACGATGCCCAGGAAGCGGGGCGAATTGGTGCGGGTGCGCACGCGCTGCCAGGCCTCTTCGGGCTGAACGACATATGTGTCGGGGCTGGTGAGGATCTTCAACTCCTCCGCCACCCAAGCCTCGCGCTTCTGCTTCTTCAGCTTGTCGGCCAGGTATTCGTAGATCCGGCGCAGATGGGTCACATCGGCCAGGGCGTATTTCTTTTGCGCGTCGGTCAGCGGGCGGCGCGACCAGTCGGTGAAGCGGGAGGATTTGTCCAACTGCTCCTTCGCGATCCGCTTGACCAGCGTCTCGTAGCCGACCTGTTCGCCAAAGCCGCAGACCATGGCGGCCACCTGCGTGTCGAAGAGCGGCTCGGGGATCACGCCGGCATCGACAAAGAAGATCTCCAGATCCTGGCGCGCGGCGTGGAAGACCTTGACCACGCTTGTGTCGCGGAAGAGCTCGTAGAGCGGCGCCAGGTCGAGCGTGCCGGAGAGCGGATCGACCAGAACGGCCGTGTCGTCATCCTCGCCCGGCATAGCCAGCTGGATCAGGCAGAGTTGGGAGTAATAAGTGCGTTCCCGCAGGAACTCCGTATCGACGGTGACATAATCATGATCCGCAGCGGCCTTGCAAAAGGTGGCGAGATCCTCGGTCGTCGTGATCGTTTTCATAGGGTCAGGTTCGTCCTGAGTGGGGGCGCAATTCGCGCGTTTGTTGTTTGATATGCCATTCGGCGGAGAGAGAAAAGCAGGTCCCCGGCGTCACCGCGCCGTGAGGTCGAAACGGGCCCGGTCCCCGCTGGCAAAGCGGCGCAGAGCCTCGGGGTAGAGGCGATGTTCCTGAATCAGCACCCGCGCGGCGAGGGTGTCGGGCGTGTCGTCGGGCAGGATCGGAACGCGCGCCTGGCCCAGGATCGGCCCGCCGTCCAGTTCGGCGGTGACCTCGTGCACGGTGCAGCCGGCCTCCGTATCCCCGGCCTTGATCGCGCGGGCATGGGTGTGAAGGCCCCGGTAGTTCGGCAGGAGCGAGGGGTGAATGTTCAGCATCCGTCCGGCGTAATTGGCAGTAAAGCCCTCGGTCAGAATCCGCATGAAACCGGCGAGGCAGAGGATATCTGGCTCGGCCGCGTCGATCTTGCGGATCAGTTCGGCCTCAAATGCCGCCCGGTCGCCCTTGAACGGGCGGTGATCGACGACGGCGGTCGGCACGCCCATCTCTGCCGCCTTGGTCAGCCCGCCTGCCCCTGCTTCATTCGACAGAACCAGCACGGGCCGGGCGGGGTGATCGCCTGTCATGCTTTCGACGAGGCGGACCATGTTGGAGCCGCCGCCGGAGATCAGGATGGCAACTCGCTTCAAAAGAGGGTGCCCCGGTAGCTGACCCCCTGCCCTTCGACGATCTGGCCCAGTTGCGTGACCGCATGGCCCGCAGCCTCGAACTCCGCCTTCGCAGCCGCGACCTTGTCGGCGGGGACCACGGCGATCATGCCGATGCCGCAGTTGAAGGTCTTGAGCATCTCCGCCTGGTCGATCCCGCCCTGATCGGACAGCCAGCCAAAGATCGGGGGCAGCGTCCAGCTGTCGAGGTCGATCTCCGCGCCCGTCCCCTCGGGCAGGACGCGGGGCAGGTTTTCGGTCAGACCGCCGCCGGTGATATGGGCCAGGGCATGGACGTTGCCCGCCTTGACCGCCGCCACCGCGCCCTTGACGTAAAGGGTCGTCGGGGCCAGCAGCGCCGCGCCCAGGGTGTCGTCGCCGAAGGGACACGGATCGGACCAGCCCAGGCCGGAGCGGTCGACGATCTTGCGCACCAGGCTGTAGCCGTTGGAATGCACGCCACTGGAGGCGAGGCCGAGCAGCACATCACCCGCCTTGACCGCGCGCGGCAGGTCCTGCCCGCGTTCCATGGCGCCGACGGCAAAGCCGGCCAGATCGAAATCATCCTCGGCATACATGCCGGGCATCTCCGCCGTTTCGCCGCCGATCAGGGCACAACCGCTGTCCTCGCAGCCCTTGGCAATGCCTTCGATGATGCGGGTGGCCTCTTCCAGCTTCAGTTTGCCGGTGGCGAAATAGTCGAGGAAAAACAGCGGCTCCGCCCCCTGGCAGACCAGATCGTTGACGCACATGGCCACCAGGTCGACCCCGATGGTGTCGACGTTGCCTGTGTCGATCGCGATGCGCAGCTTGGTGCCGACGCCATCGGTCGCGGAGACGAGGATCGGATCGTCATAGCCCGCACCCTTGAGATCGAAGAGAGCGCCAAAGCCGCCCAGGCCCGACATCACGCCGGGGCGGGCGGTGCGTTTCGCGGCGGGTTTGATCCGCTCGACCAGCTCGTTTCCGGCGTCGATATCGACGCCCGCGTCTGCATAGGTGATGCCGTTCTTGATCTTGCTCATCTGGCCCTCCGGAAGGTTGCGCCTCCGATAGACCAGAGCGGCGGGACTGTCCACGCCTCAGGCCGGGATCAGGCGATATCCTATGGGCGCCTTTTCGACGCGCCAGGGCCCCGGCTGCGGCACATGCGGGCCCAGGACCGGCATCCCGCTTTCCGCCAGTTCGGCAAAGAGGCGACGGCGGGAGGCGATGGCGGCCTCTGGATCGACGTCAAACAGAACGCCCCAGTCGGGTTCGGCCAGCTGGAACGCATTGGCATGGATCGTGTCGCCCCAGATCAACACGCTCTCGCCCGCATCATCAATGCGAATGCCGGAATGCCCGGGGGTATGTCCCGGCAGCGGGATCATGGTCATGCCGGGCGCGAATTCGACTTCGCCCGCGATCTCGCGCTTCTGGTCGGCATAGGGGGCGAGCGCACGCCGCGATACATCAAGGGAGCCTCGGGCCTGTCCGCCCGGCTTGGTCTTTTCATAGACCGCTTCATTGAAGAAGTGATCCCAGTCGCCCGCGCCATAGACCAGTTCGGCGTTCGGGAAGGTCTTGCTTCCGTCCGGGCGGACCATCTGGCCCACGTGGTCCACGTGCAGATGGGTCATCGCAAGACGGGTGACCTCTTCGGGGACGACCCCGGCCTTGGCGAGGTTGGTCATGAAGGCCCCTGTCGTGGGCGAATACCCGTCTGGCGCGCCGGCATCGACGATGGTGACCTCTGTCCCGTCGCGGATGACAAAGCCATGAATGGGGACATTGACGGTCTTGCCGTCATAATCTTCGCCAGCCTGGGCTGCGGCGGCGACGGCCCGGTCGGGGTCAAAGGCCGGGAACAGCGTGCCCGGTGCGCGGCCATAGCCATCGGGGATGGTCAGAATTTCGAACCGGCCAACGCGGGTCGTGGTGATGTCGGTCATGTGGGCTCCTCCGTCCGGGGCAGCCTAGGGGTGTTTCGGCAGAAGGCCAATGGGCCTGACCAATGGGGCTGCGTGGTCGGTGCAGCGCTTCGAATGCTTGACCCCTTCCGCAGCCTCGCCTAATCCAGGGACAGGCGGGCCTGTAGCTCAACGGTTAGAGCAGAGCGCTCATAACGCTTTGGTTGCGGGTTCAAATCCTGCCGGGCCTACCACCTCCGCCTGTTTCTCCCCTCCGTCACCGAAAATATGCGCCATGGCGCGGCATCCGATTTGGGGCTCTGTCGCGGCTGACGTCGTGCGGATGGATGCGACTTGATCTGACGTCTGAAATCGTGTCGGGACCATTTTTGTGCATATGATCCTATTTGGTCGTCTTAGTTGTGGAAACCGCGAGATCTGATTTCACAAAAATGCCTTTCCGGTCGTGACAGGCGCGAACCTGTCGCTCCAACCGCACCGAAGCCGAGGCCATAGGCTGCCATCCCCGCCGCCAAAGCGGTGCCCTTTCCCGTTTGTTCTGAAAAACCCGCCCTTACCGCGCCAGGACGATGTCCGCCTGCAGCCCGCCCAGACGTTCGGACTGCCCCAGGCGCAGCACACCGCCATGGGTCCGGGCGATATCCGTCGCGATGGCCAGCCCCAGACCGACACCCGAACCACGGTTCTGGTTGCGCGCGGGTTCGAGGCGGGCGAAGGGCCGCAGGGCCTCTTCCCGACGGTCGGCGGGGATGCCGGGCCCGTCGTCTTCGACCCGGATGCGCAGGGATTTGTCGGTGATCTGCAATGACACCTCCGCGCGCGAGCCATAGCGTACGGCGTTGGAAATCAGGTTCTCCACCGCGCGGCGCATCGCCCTGGGGCGCAGGCGGACCTCCCCTGCCCCGTCGGCCTCCGCCAGGGTGACCGCCGCCCCGCTGCGCGCCGCATCCGCGACCAGCGCCTTGACCAGGGAAACCGGATCAACCTTTTCAACGGTTTCCGAAGCCGTGCCGCGGGCGAACTGCAGGAATTCGTCGATCATCCCCTGCATCTCCTCCACGTCCCGCTCCATCGGTTCGCGGTCCGCATCCTCCAACATCGACAGCCCCAGCTTGAGCCGTGTCAGCGGCGTCCGCAGGTCATGGCTCACCCCCGACAGCATGAGGGTGCGCTGTTCGATCTGCCGTTCGATCCGGTTGCGCATGGCGAGGAAGGCCTGCCCAGCCGCGCGCACCTCCGTCGCGCCGCCGGGGCGGTAAGGCACGGTCTGGCCTTTGCCGAAGGCCTCCGCCGCCGCGGCGAGGCGGGTGATGGGGCGCAGTTGATTGCGCAGATAGAGGTAGGAGACCAGGGTCATCAGCCCGCCAAAGAAGACCATGTTGACCAGCAACTGATGCGGGTTGGACGCCGACACCCGACTGCGGGCGAATTCAATGGTCAACGGGGGGTCACGGTCCAGATGGACCCGCACGATGTAGTCGTCGGGCAGCTCAACGCTCTGCAGATCGGGCAGCCGGTCGCGCAGGGTCCGGATCACCGACACGCCCGACAGGTCATACCACCGGCGCAGATCCGCGCCCGGATCCGGCGCGCCCTCGATCACCTTTAGGTTCAGCGCCTCGGCCAGGGCATCGCGTTGCCCGGCCGGGGTGTCGGCGACCAGGGCCAACTCGTCCGACAGGCTGCGCGTCATCAGCGTGGTCACGCCTTCGAAATGGCGCTGGATGAAGATGATCGAGACGACCAGTTGCACCACCACCACCGGCAGCACGAGAATAAGCGCCGCCCGGCCGTACAGGCCGCGGGGCACATATCGTTTGAGCCAGTCGAAGTCCATCGCTAGGGTGCCCCCGATCCATCGCAAGATCAGAGAAACACAGGACGATCCCATGCGCCACCCCGACGAGTTCAATCCGACGCCGGAGGTGGCGGAGGAGCTCTCCCCCGGCATCCGCCGCATCCTTTGCGACAACCCCTCGCCCTTCACCTTTCGCGGCACGAACACCTATCTCGTCGGTCAGCGCGCCGGGATTGCCGTGATCGACCCGGGCCCCGTGGATGAGCGGCATATGGCGGCGATCCTGGGTGCGCTTGGCCCGGACCAGCATGTCAGCCATATCCTCACCACACATGCCCATGGCGACCACACCCCCCTCGCCCGCCCCCTGGCGGAGGCGACCGGCGCCCCGGTCCTGGCCTATGGACCGGCGACACGGGGACAATCCGAAGTCATGCGCCGCCTCGCCGCGCAGGGCGGTCTTGGCGGGGGCGAAGGCATGGATACGGACTTCCGTCCCGACCGCGCGCTCGCGGATGGCGAGGAGGTGGGGGGCGACGGCTGGCGTCTCACCGCGCTCTGGACGCCGGGGCATCATTGCAACCACCTGTCCTTCGACAGCGATCTGGGCACAGGTTATGGCACGATCTTCACCGGCGATCACGTGATGGCCTGGTCCACCTCCATCGTTTCGCCGCCAGACGGCGACCTGACCCAGTTTATGGAAAGCTGCCGAAAGCTGCGCGCCCGCCCCGCAAACCGCTACCTGCCCGGTCATGGCCCTGCGATCGACACCCCGCATGCGCGGCTCGACTGGCTGGTCGAGCACAGGATGAGCCGCGAGGCCGCGATCCTTGACGCGCTCGGCCAGGGCCCTGCCGATGCACAGCAGCTGGCAGAGCGGGTCTATACCGACATCTCCCCCAATCTCCTGCCCGCAGCGGCCCGAAACGTGCTGGCGCACCTCATTGATCTGACCGGAAAAAGCCGCGTCACCCCGGAGGGCGAGCTGACCGCCACCAGCACCTTCCGCCTGCTCTGAGCCATCGGTGAATATTTCGCAATTTTATGACGGAATGCCTCTGGACGCGCGGAATCGGTGTTGCTATACGCCCCCTCGTGTTCCGGCGTAGCTCAGCGGTAGAGCAGTTGACTGTTAATCAATTGGTCGTAGGTTCGATCCCTACCGCCGGAGCCAAAATCCCCTCCTGATCCATGTAGATCAACGGCAGACAGCCACCAATTAGGCGATTGTGCCTTGTCATCTTCCAGTGATGCGAGCCGCGCGGACCGTGGCCTCAGCCCGCGATCCAGCTGATACCGATGAACAGAACGGCCGAGAGCAGCGCCGCGGCGGGGACGGTGATGACCCAGGCGGCGACAATCGTCATGAAGTGCGACCGGCGGACCAGTTTGCGGCGGCGTCGTTCCTCGGCGGCGACGGCGGGGCGGTCGGGGATTGACATGCGCAGGGCCCGCATACGGCGCTCGGAATGCCATTCGCGGAAGAAGCCGACGCCAAAGACTGCGCCGACCGCGATATGGGTGGAGCTGACCGGCAGGCCCAGCCAGCTGGCCACGATGACGGTGATGGCGGCCGAGAGGGCGACGCAATAGGCGCGCATCGGGTTGAGCTTGGTGATCTGGCTGCCGACGATCCGGATCAGGCGCGGGCCGAAGAGGAAGAGGCCGAAGGAGATCCCGAAGGCGCCGATCAGCATGACCCAGACGGGAATGCCGAAGGAATGGGTGAAATCCCCGGTGGCGGAGGCCTGGACGATGGCGGCCAGCGGGCCGACGGCATTGGCCACGTCATTCGCCCCATGCGCAAAGCTGAGTAGCGCGGCGGAGACGATCAGCGGGATGCCGAAAAGGACCTTGAGCGATTTGTTGCGGTTCTCAAGCCCCCGGGACTGGCGTCGGGTAACGGGGATCATGATCAGCCATGTCAGCACGCCGACCGCCAGACCGATCGTCAGCGCGAGCGGGAGATCGACCTTGATTAGGTGTTTCAGCCCCTTCATCGCGAGGTAGGAGGCAAAGGTGCCCGCCATGACCCCGACCAGCACCGGCACCCAGACCCGGGCGGAGGCGATCTTGTCGTCCCGGTAGACGATGCGTGCCTTGATGAACCACAGAAACCCCGCCGCGATCAGCCCGCCCAGGAGGGGCGAGATCACCCAGCTGGCCGCGATCAGGCCCATCTGGCCCCAGCTTACCGCGCCGAAACCGGCGGCGGCGATGCCCGCGCCCATCACCCCGCCGACCACGGAATGCGTGGTGGAGACCGGCGCGCCGATCCAGGTGGCCAGGTTGACCCAGAGCGCGGAGGACAGTAGCGCGGCCATCATCGCCCATATGAAGACATCGACGGAGGCCATGGTGCTGGGCGCGATGATGCCCTTGGCGATGGTCGATACGACATCCCCGCCGGCGATCAGCGCCCCGGCGCTTTCGAAGACGGCAGCGATGGCGATGGCGCCGCCCATGGTCAAGGCATTGGCGCCAACCGCGGGGCCCATGTTGTTGGCGACGTCATTGGCGCCGATGTTCAGCGCCATATAGGCGCCAAAGACCGCGGCCAGCACGATGATAAGGGTATTGCCGCTGCCGCCGAACAGCAGTGTGGCGACGAGCCCCGTCACGACGACGAAAATGAAGGAGAGCCCCATCCCCACAAGCGGCCGCCCGACATAGGCCGTGGCCTGTTCAAGGGTCGACATGCGCCCCAGGTCGCGATCAAGGGTTTCCAGATGTCTTGCCTGGAAATCGTTGTTCGACATGGGTCGCCTCCCGTTTAGGTTCGGGACTGGATATTGGGAATGGGCGTGGTTCTCAACCGGAAAGGCGGTCGTGGCGGATCAGAAGGCGGCCAGGATGGCCTTCAGTTCGGGTTCATCAACCCGTTCCGCGGCCTCTTCGGGAGAGAACCACTGGCGTTTGCGCTGGTCGACCTCGGGGAAGTCACTGGCCAGGGCGATCACCTCCACCGGGAAGACAAGGGTCTTGACCGCGATGCTCCAGTTGCCGGGCAGGCCCTTCTGGTAGGTATAGGTGCCGATCGCCTCGGGCTCGGTTTTGCCCTTCTTGACACCGGCCTCTTCCCAGGCCTCCTGCATCGCCGCGCCGGCGGCATCGAGCCCCTTGATCGGCCAGCCCTTGGGCAGGATCCAGCGCCCCGTGCCCCGGCTGGTGATCAACAGCACCTCGCGCGCGCCCTTGCGGGTGCGGTAGCACAGGGCTGCCACCTGCAATCGTTCCGGGCGCTGGAGCATCGGCATAACATAGCCTTGCCATACCGACTTGAGCTGATGAATCATCGAATGCCTGCTCTGGTCTTCTTTGTTAACGTCCAATTTTATAGCTGTTGCGGGGAATTTGCAATTCACCCGCGCGTCATCATCGGTCGGCTGTGGCGCTGGCGCGCCATCCCGTCAGCGGGTGCTCATTTTCTGGACGGGGCGGGGCGACACGGCGTCCACTGATGGCAGGCCGGCACCTTCGGACCGGGCCGTGGGGGTAGCCGGTGATGTTTTCGTTGCCGTCCTCGGTGATGACCAGGATGTCGTGTTCGCGGTAGCCGCCCGCGCCGGGTTGGCCCTCCGGAGGATATGCGCCACTGTCGAAGCATCTGGCAGACGGAATGCGACGCGACCGGTCGGCAATTGGCGATCAGGCGCGGATGTCCTCGGCGCTTGCCCCGACGAGGTTGCGGTAGAGATCGGGGTCGGTGTCGCCTTCGGTGCCGAAGACCATCACGCGGGCGTCGGGCCCCAGGTCCAGCATCTGCCGCGCGTCGTCATGTCCCATGGCGGCGCGCAGCCCCGAGAGGCCCGCAACGGCGGATTCCCCCGCGACAATCGCCGGATCGCGCCCCTTGGGACGCGCCAGCGCGCGCATGTCGGCCACGGCGGTCGCATCCGTCAGGGTGATGACCGCATCGGCATGATCGCGCAGGATGTCCCAGGCCAGGGCAGAGACCTCGCCGCAGGCGAGACCCGCCATGATCGTATCCAGATCGCCTTCCACCGCCGTCGGGTGACCGGCGCGCATCGTCTCCAGCCAGCAGGCGGAGCGGTCGGGGTCACACAGCACGATCATCGGCCGGTCCGCCCCCCATCTCCGCACGGCCTGCGCGGCAACGGCGGCGGCCATGCCGCCCACCCCGGTCTGCAGGAAAAGATGCGTCGGCGGTTCGGTCAGCAGGTCAAAGGCTTCCGAGGCCATGACCTCATAACCCTGCATTACGTCGCGCGGGACATCCATATAGCCATCGTAGGAGGTGTCGGAGACCACGAACCAGCCGTCCCGCGCCGCGACCTCCTGAGCCAGTCGGACGCTGTCGTCGTAATTGCCGTCGCAGCGCCGGACCTCGGCGCCATAAGCCTCGATTGCCGCCTTGCGCCCTTCGGAGACGCCCGCGTGAATGAAGATCACACAGCGGCAGCCGAAGTTCTGCGCGCCCCAAGCGACGGACCTTCCGTGGTTGCCATCGGTGGCACAGCAGACGGTGATCGCGGCGGCCTCCTCGGGATAGGCGCGGTCGGTCACTTCCGCCATGGACACCTCGCGCCCGATGGCGCGGCTCACTTCGATACGCAACAGGCGCGCGACCGCATAGGCCCCGCCAAGCGCCTTGAAACTGTCCAGGCCAAAGCGCGTCGACTCGTCCTTGTAGAGCAGTTGTGCAACGCCGATTTCCGCCGCCAGGGCCGTCAGATCATGCAGCGGCGTTTCCGCATAGCCCGGCCAGCCGGAGATGGTTTCGCGGGCCAGGGTCAGCCCGGTGTCCGACAGGATTTCCTCCTGCGTGAGGCTCCAGGGCGCGGCGCGAGAGGCCAGCGGATTGAGCCGCAAGGTGAAGGCGGCGTCGGTGCCTACTCCGGAAGAAATTTCTGTGCCCATGCCATGCCCCTGCCGTCTGATGGTCGGGGTACTGTGAAGGCTGCGCGGGCGATTGTCACCCGTACCGGGGAGTCTGAGGGTGAATGGTCCGGAAACTCGTCCATCACAGGTGTCATTCGAGCGGCACACGACGACTGAGACAATTTTTCTACCGACGGGTCAGTAAAAGTCATTGATCCCGCCCGGATATGGTGAAACCTTCCCCACACCCGGAGGAGGCCCGTCGCGCGGCGATGCGCCCGGGACAGATGAGGATATCGACCCATGACGATCAAGACCCTGCTCATAGCCAACCGCGGCGAAATTGCCCTGCGGATCGCCCGTACGGCCGCGGACAGGGGTCTGACCAGCGTCGCAGTGCATCCGCAGGACGACCAGCCCTCGCTGCATGTCTTGCGTGCCGACCGGGCGGAGGTGCTGCCGGGTCAGGGGGTGAAGGCCTATCTCGATATCCCCCAGGTGCTGGAGGCCGCCGCGCGCGCCGGGGCCGATGCCATTCACCCGGGCTATGGGTTTCTGAGCGAAAGCGCCGCGTTTGCCCAGGCAGTGGAGGCTGCCGGAGTGCGGTTCATCGGGCCTACGCCGGAGCAGCTTACCCTCTACGGTGACAAGGTCGCGGCGCGGAAACTGGCGCAGGACTGCGGTGTGCCGACCGTGCCGGGCACCGCCGATCCGGTGGATGCGGCGGGGGCGGCGGCATTCTTTGACACCCTGCCCGAGGACGCGGCCATGGTGATCAAGGCCGTGGCGGGCGGCGGTGGACGGGGCATGCGCGTTGTCCGTAAGGCAAGCGAGGTCGCCGACGGCGTGGCCGATGCCGCGCGCGAGGCGGAGGCGGCCTTTGGCGACGGCGCGGTCTATGCGGAGCGGTTCATCGACGCGGCGCGGCATGTGGAGGTGCAGATCCTGGGCGATGGCGCTGGCGGGATCGCCGTGCTGGGGGAGCGGGATTGCACCCTGCAGCGCCGCCATCAGAAGGTCATCGAGATTGCGCCTGCCCCTTTCCTCGACGACACCATACGCCGCCGTCTGCACGATCACGCCCGCCGCATGGCCGAGGCGGGGCAATACCGCAGCCTCGGGACGTTTGAATTCCTGCTCGATCTGGCGACACAGGAGGTCTTCTTCATCGAGGCCAACCCGCGCATCCAGGTGGAACATACGATCACCGAGGCGATCTATGACGTTGATCTCGTGGCGCTGCAATTGCAGGTCGCGAACGGGGCGCGGATCGCCGATCTCGCCCTGCCGACAGAGGCGCGGGGCTATGCGGTGCAGGCCCGGGTGAATATGGAAACCATCGGGGCGGACGGGGCCGTCATGCCCTCCGGCGGGGTGCTGGCGGCCTATGACCCGCCGGCCGGGCCGGGTATCCGTGTCGATGGTTTCGGCTATTCGGGCTATCCCACTTCGGGCTTCTACGACTCGCTCTTGGCCAAGGTGATCGCGCGGGGGGAAGATTATGCCTCGGCCCTGACCCGCACAGAACGGGCCCTGGCGGAGTTCCGGATCGAGGGGGTCGAGACCACCCTGCCCTGGCTGCGCGCCCTGCTGCGGCGCGAGGAGATGCGCGACTATTCCGTCGCCACCCGCACCATCGAGGCCAAGGCGGGTGAATTGGCAGAGGCCGCCGCCGATATGCCGCGCGCCACCTTTGGCGAGGTCAGCGCGGCCAAGGCCCATGCCGCCACCGCCGATCTGCCTGAGGGGGAGGTCGCCCTGCCCGCCCCCATGCAGGCCACGGTGATCGAGTTGCGGGTCAACGCCGGAGATACGGTCGCCAAGGGTCAGATCGTCGCCGTTCTGGAAGCCATGAAGATGGAGCATACGATCGAGGCGCCCTGCTCCGGCATGATCGGCACGGTGCTTGCGGCGGTCGGCGACACGCTGATGCCCGCCGCGCCGATCCTGTCGATCGCCCCCGGCGTCGGCCCGGACGCGGCGCAGGAGGAGGACGCGGAGGTCGATCTGGACGAAGTACGCCCCGACCTGCAGGAGCTGTTCGACCGACTGGCCCTGGGACAGGACGCGGCAAAACCCGAAAAGGTCGCCAAACGACATGCCCTGGGCCTGCGCACCGCGCGGGAGAACCTGGCCGATCTCTGCGATCCGGGGACCTTCAACGAATACGGCGAACTGGCGATTGCCGCACAGCTGCGCCGCCGCTCGATGGAGGATCTGATCCGCAACACCTCCGGCGACGGCATCCTGACCGGCACCGGCATGGTCAACGGGGCGCAGTTCGGCGACGGGGCGCGCTGTGCCTTCGCGCTTGGCGATTACACCGTGTTGGCGGGCACACAGGGGCTGAGACATCACCGCAAGCTCGACCGGATCTTCAAGCTGGCCGAGGATCACGCCCTGCCCATGGTGTTCTTCGCCGAGGGCGGCGGCGGACGGCCGGGGGATACCGACAAGACGACGGTTTCGGGCCTCGACGGTCCCAGCTTTGCCACCTTTGCCAAACTGTCGGGCAAGGTGCCGGTGGTGGGCGTTGTCGCGGGCCGGTGTTTTGCAGGGAACGCCGCGCTTCTGGGCTGCTGCGACGTGGTGATCGCGACCGAGAACAGCAATATCGGCATGGCCGGCCCCGCGATGATCGAGGGCGGCGGTCTGGGAGTCTACAAGCCCGAGGATGTCGGCCCGATCGACGTGCAATGGGCCAATGGCGTGGTCGATATTCGCGTCAGGGACGAGGCAGAGGCCTGCGCGGTCGCCAGGCAGTATCTCTCCTACTTCCAGGGTCCGGTGGCCGACTGGACCGCGCCGGACCAGCGCCTGCTGCGCCGCGTCGTGCCGGAGAACCGGCTGCGGGTCTACGAGATCCGCGATGTGATCGCCGCGCTGGCCGATGCGGGATCAGTGCTGGAGCTGCGCGGGGGCTGGGGCGCGGGCATGGTCACCGCCCTGATCCGGATCGAGGGCAAGCCCTACGGCGTCTTTGCCAACAATCCCAGACACCTGGGCGGGGCGATTGATGCGGATGCGGCCGACAAGGCCTCGCGCTTCCTGCAGCTTTGCGAGGCGCATGGCCTGCCGGTCCTGTCGCTTTGCGACACGCCGGGTTTCATGGTCGGGCCGGAGGCGGAAAAGACCGCCCTTGTCCGCCATGTCTGCCGCATGTTCGTCACCGGCGCCGCGATGACCGTGCCGCTTTACTCCGTCGTGCTGCGCAAGGGTTACGGGCTGGGCGCCATGGCCATGGTGGCGGGCGCGTTCAAGCAATCGGCGCTGACCGTGTCCTGGCCGACCGGCGAATTTGGTGGCATGGGTTTGGAGGGCGCGGTGCACCTGGGCTACCGCAAGGAGCTGGAGGCGGAGAGTGATCCGGAGGCGAAACAGGCGCTCTTCGACAAGTTGCTGGCGAATTTCTACGACGTGGGCAAGGCGCTCAACTACGCCATGGGGACAGAGATCGACGCGGTGATCGACCCGATGGACACCCGCCGCTGGATCGCCAATGCGGCGCTGGCGGCGCCGGTGACCCGCAAGGGTTCACGTGGTTTCGTGGACACCTGGTAACGGTTCGAGTCCCGGCCTCGCGCCGGGACCCCGCCCGTGTCTCTCTCCATCAGAGATCCCGGCGCGGGGGCCGGGACAGCAGCCAATTCGCCCCACGGTCAGATGTCCCGGCCTTGCGCCGGGACCCCGCTGGTCCAATCCAAGGCCGAATGGTCCGGTGACTGCGTCCCCTAGGTCCCGGCACGAGGCCGGGACAAATCGGGTTAACTCCAAAAGAGATCCCCGCGCGAGGGCCGGGACGCGACCTTTCTCACTCCGGCAGTTTCAGCCGCTTGAGCAGCGAGGATGTGTCCCATCTACCGCCGCCCATCTTTTGTACGTCCTTGTAGAACTGATCGACCAGCGCCGTGACGGGCAGTGAAGCGCCGATCTCATCCGCCGTATCCAGGCAGATGCCCAGATCCTTGCGCATCCAGTCGACGGCAAACCCGTGTTCGTATTCGCCCGCCAGCATGGTCTTGTAGCGGTTCTGCATCTGCCACGATCCCGCGGCCCCCTGCGAGATGACCTCGACCACCTGTTCGCCGTCCATGCCGGCGGCCTGGGCGAAATGCAGGGCCTCCGACAGGCCCTGAACCAGGCCGGCAATGGCGATCTGGTTGCACATCTTGGTGATCTGGCCCGCGCCGGTATCGCCCAGGCGGCGGCAGATCTTGGCATAGGCGTCGATCACCGGGGCGGCCATGTCAAAGGCCTCCTGCGGGCCGCCGCACATGACCGACAGCGCACCGTTCTCGGCCCCTGCCTGCCCGCCGGAGATCGGCGCATCGACATAGCCCAGGTCGCCGCCCGCAGCGATGGCGGCCAGCTCTCGCGTGACTGCGGCCGACACCGTAGTGTGATCGACCAGGATCGCGCCGTCGGCCATGCCGGCAAAGGCGCCGTCGGCACCGGTGCAGACCCCGCGCAGGTCATCGTCGTTGCCGACACAGGTCATCACGAAATCGGCGCCCTCGGCGGCCTCGCGCGGCGTGGGGGCCATGGCGCCGCCATGTTCCTTCACCCAGGCTTCGGCCTTGGCCGTGGTGCGATTGTAGACGGTTACCTCATGCCCCTTGGCCTGCAGGTGCCCGGCCATCGGATAGCCCATCACGCCCAGGCCCAGAAATGCGACTTTTGCCATGGTCTTTTCCCCTCTTCCGGCTTGTCCTATAGCTTGTGTCGGGGCAGAGACGCAAAGGCAAGAGGCCGGGCAAAAAAGGACGGGCAGATGTTGGGCAAGGTGTTTCTCTGGCTCTTCCGGATCGCATCGGGGCTGGTCGTCCTGGCGGTCATCACGGTGATGCTGGCCTATTGGTTCGCCTCCCGTTCGCTTCCCGAGTATGACAAGACGCTGCGGGTCCCCGGCCTTCTCGACCAGGTGGAGATCGTGCGCGACAACGCCAATGTGCCGCATATCTTCGGCACGTCGGACGAAGATGTGCTGTTCGGCCTTGGCTATGCCCATGCGCAGGACCGGCTGTGGCAGATGCTGACCATGCGCTGGACCGTGCAGGGCCGCCTGTCGGAGGTCTTTGGCGCCCGGACGCTGCAGATCGACAAGCTGCTGCGCCGGTTCGACCTCTATTCCATCGCCCGCGAGTCGGTGGAGATCCAGGACGCGGAAACCATGGCCAAGCTCAAGGCCTATGCCGGCGGGGTGAATGCCCGGCTGGAGGAAATCAACACCGAGGCCCTGGGCCGTGGCGCGCCGGAGCAGTTTCTGTTCAACGCGCCCGTGGCCCCCTGGACCCCGGCGGACAGCCTGGCCATGGGCAAGCTGATGGCGTTGCAACTTTCGGGCCATCTGTCAAACGAGGTGATGCGCGCGCGGACCTCCCTCGCCCTGCCCGATCCGGACCGGCTGCGCGACATCATGCCGGACGCGCCGGGCGCGCCGATCGCCGCCCTGCCGAAATACGCCGACCTCTTCGAGGGGCTGCCCCGCTACGCCGAAGGCGCGGGACTGCCCGATCACCCGCTCTCGCCCTTCAAGCCCACGGCCCTGGCCGGGGCCTCCAACGCCTTTGCCGCCGCGCCCGCCCGCTCGGCCGCTGGCGGGACATTGCTGGCCAATGATCCGCACCTGGGCTTTTCCGCGCCCGCCATCTGGTATCTGGCGCGGCTGGAACTGGCCTCCGGCGGGGTGATCGGCGGCACGATCCCCGGCATCCCCTCGGTGCTGTCGGGCCGGTCGGAGAGGCTGGGCTGGGCGCTGACCTCCTCCTACCTCGACGATCAGGACGTCTATATCGAACAGCTCAACCCCCAGAACCCGAGCGAATACCGCACGCCCGACGGGTTCAAGGAGTTCGAGACGCGCGGCTCCATCATCCGGGTCAAGGGGCAGGACCCGGTCACCATCACCCTGCGCTGGACGGACAACGGCCCGGTGTTGGCCGGTACCGATTACGATCTGGCGACGATCACGCCGCCGGGGCATGTCGCCTCCGTCGCCTGGACCGCCTTCGAGGCGGAGGACCGGACCATCGCCACTGGCATCCGGCTGATGTCCGCCCCGGACGTGGATGCCGCGATCGAGCTGCTGGCCGATTTCACCGCGCCCAGCCAGAACATCACCCTGGTTGACCGGTCGCGCATCGCGATGAAGACCGTGGGGCGGATGCCGTCCCGCGATCCCGGCCATGCCTCCAAGGGGCGACTGCCGACCCAGGGCTGGCTGGCCGAAAACCGCTGGCAGGGCTATCTGCCCTATGAGAAAAACCCCGAATTCCGCGATCCCGAAGGCGGCATTTTGGGCAATACCAACAACAAGGTGATCGACCGCCCCTTCCCCGAGCATATGAGCTATCTCTGGGGCGATACGCAGCGGGTGCATCGCTGGAAACGGCTGATGCAGTCACGTCAGGTGCATACGCGCGACAGTTTCGTCGAGGCGCAGCTGGATACGGTGTCCTTCACCGCCCGGGCCCTGCTGCCACTGATCGGCAAGGACCTGTGGTACACGGGCGAGGCCGCGCCGGAGGGCACGCCGGAACGTCTGCGCCAGCGCGCGCTGGAGCTGCTGGCGGATTGGAACGGCGAGATGAACGAACATCTGCCGGAACCGCTGATCTATTCGACCTGGCTGCGCGCCCTCCAGACCCGGCTGATCCAGGATGACCTGGGCCGTCTGGCCCCCGAATTCACCCATGTGAACCCGGTCTTCATCGAGAGGGTCTATCGCGATATCGACGGCGCCTCCGCATGGTGTGACATCCGGCAGTCCAGCCGGGTGGAAAGCTGTTCCGACATCGCGCGGCTGGCGCTGGATGATGCTCTGGTCACCATCGACGAACGCTATGGCGACGCGCTGGAAAGCCTGAGGTGGGGGGATGCGCATCAGGCGACCCACGATCACCAGATCCTGGGCGAGGTGCCGCTCTTGCGCTACTTCGTGAATATCCGGCAATCCACCAGCGGCGGGGACAATACGCTGCTGCGCGGCATGACCAAGGGTACCGGGCCGAACCCCTTCCTCAATGTCCATGGGGCCGGGTTCCGGGGGGTCTATGACTTTGCCGACCCGAATTCCTCGGTCTTCGTCATTTCCACCGGGCAATCGGGGCATTTCCTGTCGCAGCATTACGACGATCTGGCCCAGCTCTGGCGGCGCGGTGAATATGTGCCGATGTCACTGGACACCGAACTGGCCCGCGCCGCGAACGAGGGGATCACGATCCTCCAGCCTGCGCCCTGACCGGGGCGCTTCGTGATCCCGAAGACTGCGGTGCTGCGACAAAGCCAGCTTTGTCGCGGGGTCGCCCCAAAACCCCTTGGCACCCCGGATCAATGCACTAGCCTCGGGTCAGGAGGACCGCAGCATGACCCCAGTACGCCTTGGCCGCACAGGCCTGATGATTTCGCCCTTCGTCTTTGGCGGCAATGTCTTTGGATGGACAGTGGACGAAGCCGCCTCGCACCGCCTGCTGGACAGGATGGTCGAGGGCGGGATCACCACGATCGACACGGCGGATGTCTATTCCAGATGGGTGGAAGGCCATAGCGGCGGCGAGAGCGAGACGATCATCGGCAAGTGGTTCGCCGCCCGGCCGGGCGCGCGCGACAGGGTGCAGCTAATCACCAAGGTCGGCTCGCCCATGCCCGGGGGCGGAGGTCTGTCGGCCGCCTGGATCGAGGACGAGGTTGAGGCGTCGCTGCGCCGGTTGCAGACAGATCGCATCGACCTCTATTTCTCGCACCGTCCGGACGACGCCACCCCGCATGAGGAAACGCTGGCCGCCTATGACCGCCTGATCGTGGCGGGCAAGGTGCGGGCCATCGGTGCCTCGAACTTCGATGCCGACCAGATGGCGGCGGCGGAGGCGGTGGAAGGGCTGCCGCACTACGGCGCGCAGCAGCCTGAATACAACCTCTATGCGCGTGAGCGTTTCGAAGGGCCACTGGCGGACTTCTGCCAGGCGCATGACATCGGGGTTATCCCCTATTTCGCCCTCGCCGCCGGATTTCTGACCGGCAAATACCGAACGCAGGATGATCTGACCGGCCCGCGCGGCGAACGCAGCATCAGCCGCTACATGGATACGCGTGGCATGGCGATCCTGGGCGCGATGGATCTGGTGGCAGAGGAAACCGGCCTGGCCCTGGCGGAGATTGCCCTGGCCTGGCTCCGGCAGAAACCCGGGGTAACCGCGCCCATTGCCTCCGCCACCTCCGAGCGGCAGCTCGACAGCCTGATCCGCGCGGCAGAGGTGACGCTGAGCGGGGATCAGATGGCCCGTCTGGATGCCGCGGGCGGCTGAGGATCAAAGCGCCCGGAACTGGGCCGCCTGTTTCGGGGTCCAGCGCACGGTGACGCTGTAGCCGTCCTCACCCTGCACCTCCTCGACCACGATACCCTGTTCGAAGAGCCAGGCGCGCTGACGCCCTTCGTCAAAACCCAGGGACAGGACGTCGACCGTCCGTTCCTGCTCCAACCGGGATTCGATGGCGGACAGCAGGGCGTCGACCCCCTGACCGGTCACGGCCGAGATGGGATGGCACCCCTCCCGCTCCGCCCGGCGCAACAGGGCCTCGCGCGCCTCCTCGTCGAAGCGGTCGATCTTGTTCCAGACCTCCAGCACGGGAATGTCTTCGGAGAGCCCGAGGTTTTCGAGGATCTCTGTCACATCCTCCTTCTGGGCCTCCGTATCCGGATGGCTGATGTCCCGCACATGCAGGACGACATCCGCCTCCAGCACCTCTTCCAGCGTGGCGCGGAAGGCCGCGACCAGCTGTGTCGGCAGGTCGGAGATGAAGCCGACGGTATCGGACAGGATGACCTCCGGCCCGTTGTCGGGCAGACGCACGCGGCGCATCGTCGGGTCCAGCGTGGCAAAGAGCATGTCCTTGACGAAGACCTCCGCCCCGGTCAGGCGGTTGAAAAGCGTGGACTTTCCGGCGTTCGTATAGCCCGCGAAGGCAACGATCGGGAACGGCACCTTGGCCCGCGCCGTGCGGTGCAGTTCGCGCGTTTTCACCACCTTGTCCAACTGTCGCCGCAGGCGGACCAGCTGTTCGTCGATGGCGCGTCGGTCGGCCTCGATCTGGGTTTCACCGGGGCCGCCGACAAAGCCGAGGCCGCCGCGCTGCCGCTCAAGGTGCGTCCAGGCGCGGACAAGGCGGGTGCGCTGATAGGCCAGCGCGGCCATTTCCACCTGCAACACGCCCTCTCGCGTGCGGGCGCGGTCCGAAAAGATCTCGAGGATCAGCCCGGTCCGGTCCAGCAGCTTGACGCCCCATTTCTTTTCCAGATTGCGCTGCTGCACCGGGGTCACGGGCCCGTCGACCAGCACAAGTTCAACATCATGGTTGGAAAATTGCGCCTTGAGCTCGTCAATCTTGCCCGATCCGAACAATGTTGCAGGCACAGGTTTGGCCAGGCGCACGACATTGGCCCCCAGGACCTCGAGGTCGGGGAGCGCATGCGCCAATGCAACCGCCTCCTCCAGCGCCGTTTCGGGCGCGTGGCGGCGATCTTCGGACTTCAGATCGGGATGCAGAACCCAGGCCCGGGTCACGGGCCTGTCATGGGGTATCAATTGCTGTCTTCACCTTCATAGAGGCTGATCGGTTGTGCCGGCATGATTGTCGAAATCGCGTGTTTGTACACCAGTTGCGACTGACCATCGCGGCGCAGAAGCACGCAGAAATTATCGAACCACGTGATCACGCCTTGCAGTTTGACACCATTGATCAGGAAAATGGTAACCGGAACCTTTGTCTTGCGCACATGATTGAGAAATGCGTCCTGCAGGTTCTGTCTGTCGGAAGCCATATTTGTGAACCTTATGTTTTTTTTGTCTCTTCACCGGACCGCACGGCGGCCTACCCTCTAGCGGAACCCAGTATGGTCCGCCTGATCGCCCATTTCCAGCCCCATAATTCCAATTGTTTCACGATGGCGCAATTTCGTGTCATGCACGCCATAACTCGGGGTTCAAAAGGGCAATAACCGCCAAAAGTTCCAGGCGACCGACGATCATGCCAAAGGCAAAGACCACCTTGGCCTCCGGTTCCAGCGCGCCAAGAAGCAGTACGGTCTCGCCGCCGAGGCTCAGCAGCGGTCCGGTGGTGGTCAATGCGGCGATGGAGAGGATGGTCGCCGCCTCGAAATCCTGCCCGAAAAGCGCCAGAAGCGCCATCAACCCGGCCAGGGTAATTGCGAAGAGCATGAAGAAGATCCAGGCGTGATGCGCGCCCTGCCTGCCGATCCGCCGGGCGACCGATCCCATGCCGGAGACGGAACTGGGGTGAACCAGTCGCTGCATCTCTTGCAAGCCATTGAGGTACAGCGCAAAGACCCGCATCAGCTTGACCCCGCCGGCGGTGGTCGCCACGCCGCCACCCATGATCGCCAGCCCCATCAGGATGATCCCCGGTGTCCCCAGGCCCGACCAGACCTGGGCGCCGTCCCATTCGGCGCTTTCGAACCCTGCGGTGGTCAGGAAACTCATCACCGTGAAAAGAGCCCCCCAGAAGGCGCGCAGCCCCTGCGCCAGATCCTCGCCCGCGTCGACCTCGAAGGCGGCGATCCAGTGGCGCAGGAACAGCAGCAGCGGCACGCCCAGCACGATCAGCGCGCCCATGCGCAGCTCCGGATCCAGATGCAGGCCAAAGCGGGAGACGGAGGTGTCGGTGGTGAAACTCACCCGCGACAGGGCGAAGACGAGGAAGAGGAAGATGACCATTTCCCCCGGGATCCCGCTTTCCCCGTTCGGCAGCCCGCCGACGGGTGTGATCCCGCTGGTCGACATGGTCGACATGGCGTGACAGAGGGCCACGAGCGCGGTGTCGCCGTTGATCAGCAGCAGCACGCAGAGCACAGCGGTCAGCACGGTGTAGATCGGGGCCAGCTGCACAAAGCTGCGCGCGACGCGGCGCATGATGTCGGCGCGTTTGAAGCGATCGGAGAACCCGTCGGGCCCGCCGCTTGATGCGGCCCAGGTCACCTCGAACCCGCCCAGGTTCAACGGCGCCAGAACGGCGGCGGCGGCCACCCAGATCAGCAGCCCCCCCATCCAGCCGACCTGCGCGCGCCACAGCTCCAGCACCGGGCTCAGCCGCCCGGGCTCGAACACCGGTGCCCCGGTCGTGGTCAGGGCGGAAACCATCTCGAGATATGAATTAAGGAAACTGGTGGCCTGTATGCTCTCCTGAAAGGGAATCGCCAGGTAGACGGGGACCAGCGCATAGGTCCCGAGGAGCGACAGAAGACCCACGAGATCGGTGTTGCGCCCGGTCCAGCTGGTCCGCCCACGCGCCAGGGCGATCAACCAGATCGCGATAAGCCCGAGCAGCCCGGCATAGAAGAAGCTGCGCGCGGTGTGAAACTCCTCCATCGCGAGGCCCACGACAGCGGGCAGCATCATCGACAGCGCCGCACAGCCCACGACAACGAGAAACAGGGGTTGATCGATGAGACGCAGGCGCATCGGATCAGAAATAGTCGATGGAGACCTGAAGCAGTCGTTCGACCTCAGGCACATCATCGGCAAGGGCGAAGATCAGGATCACGTCCCCGGCCTCGATCTTGATCTTGCCGTCGGGTTTCACAACCTTGCCGTTCTGCTGGATCGCGCCGATCAGCACGCCCTCGGGAAAGCCGATGTCACGCAGATGGCGACCGGCAATCGGGCTGGTCGAAAGGACCTCGGCCTCGATCACCTCGGCCTCGGCATCGCCCACTGAATAGACGCCGCGCACCCGTCCGTGCCGGATATGGCGCAGGATCGAGGACACGGTGGTCTGGCGCGGGTTGATATGTGCGTCGATGCCAAGCGGCTTCATCATCGTGGTGAGGGAGGTATCGTTGATCAGGGCGATGGACATCTCACAGCCCAGGTTCTTCGCCCGCACCGCCGCCAGCATGTTGGTCTTGTCGTCATCAGTGACACAAAGGATCGCATCCGCCCGGTTCACCCCCGCCTCGGCCAGCAGCGCCTTGTCCAGACCATCGCCGTTCAGCACGATGGTCCTCTCTAGCTCATCCGCCGCGCGTTCGGCGATCCGGCGGTCCTTTTCAATCACCTTGGAGCGGATGCCCCGCCCCTGTTTCTCCAGCCGCTGCGCCACGGCCAGGCCGACATTGCCGCCGCCGATGATGATGACACGTTCCTGGGTGCGTGTGGTCTTGCCGAAGACCTCCAGCGTGCGCGGCACGTCCTCCGTCACAACGCAGAGGTAACACGCGTCGCCGGGAAAGATCTGGTCGTTGGATTCCGGGGCAAAGAGCCGACCATCGCGGCGAACCCCCACGACGATGACACGCAGGGTCGAGAAGAGGTCCGACAACTGCCGCAGCGGCGTGTTCACCACCGGGCAATCCTCGTCGATGGTGATGCCCAGAAGCTGCACCTTGCCGTTCAGGAACATCTCCGTGTCAAAGGCCGCGGGGGCGGAGAGCCGTTGCAGCGCGGCCTCGGCCACCTCCTTTTCCGGGGAGATCACGACGTCGATCGGCAGGTGGTCGCGGCGGTAGAGGTCGGAATAAATTGCGGTCAGATAACTTTGCGCGCGCAGCCGGGCGATCTTGCGCGGGATCGAAAAGACCGAATGCGCCACCTGACAGGTCACCATGTTGACCTCGTCCGAATAGGTGGCGGCGATGATCATGTCGGCATCGCGCGCGCCGGCTCGTTCCAGGATGTCGGGGTAGGAGGCAAAACCGGCAATGCCCTGCACGTCCAGCGTATCGGTCGCGCGACGCACCAGATCGGGGTTGTTGTCCACCACGGTGACATCGTTGTTTTCGCCCGACAGGTGGCGCGCAATCTGCCAGCCGACCTGACCGGCCCCGCAGATGATGACTTTCATCCCATGTCTCCCGGGGTTCTCGCCGTTCCGAACCTATCGCATGACAGAAGCAAATGACCCGGTCAAACAAATTGTCCAGAGCCGAGAATGCGCTACACTCTGTGCATGACCCATGCCCGCCCCTTCATCGCCTTGGCCTCTCTGCTGCTGCTCTGCGCCTGTGTGCAGCAGATCGACTACCGCGCGGGGATGAGCACGGCGGAGGTGAACCGTATCCGCGATGCCTGCACCTTGCAGGCCCTCAACCAGGCGCCGGTCAACACCCAGACGCGCGTTCTGCCCGGGCGCTTCATACCGGAGCGGCAGATCTGCGATGCCAATGGCAATTGCACAATTCGCCCGGCGTATCAGGAGTTTCCGCGCTTCGAGACCTATGACGCGAACACGCAGCGGCGGGCGTTGCTGACCCGGACCTGCCTGTCCTCGCGCGGGATCGACCGGGTGAGCCTGCCCTATTGCGAAGCCGCCGTTAAATCGCAGGTGGAGCCGGGGATCACCCGGGTTCTGCCGCCGCTGACCGAGGGCTCCTGCATCATCCCGCGCGGCTCCGGCGCCTATCAGATCGTGACGCGGTGAGCTGAGACGGGGTGTTCCGCCGGGCTGCGGGCAGTCAGGGGCACGGTCTTTCACCACTAGTTTGGTTCATTGGTCGGCGGGGCCCCGGCTCAAGGCCGGGGCATGACCGCGAAATGACTGATCCCCGATCTCCCTAAAGCGACGCCAAAGGCTCCCATGCCCCGGCCACGCGCCGGGGCCCCGCGCCACAGGTCGCATCACCACTCCGCCACGGACGCGCGGTCTTTACTCAACGCGGCCCCGGCTCGGGGCCGGGGCATGTCCTCACATCATTCCCCGTCCTCGACCTGAGCCACGCGGCCGCCGGACTTGTTCGTGGTCACCACCCCCAGAGACTTCAGTTTACGGTGTAAGGCTGACCTTTCCATCCCCACGAACTGTGCGGTTTTGGAGATATTACCGCCGAACCGGTTGATCTGGGTCAGCAGGTATTCCCTTTCGAAGGCCTCACGCGCCTCACGCAGCGGCATCGTGGCCAGGGTGCCGGAGAGGACCACGCGGCCCTCCTCCTCCGGCTTGTCGTCTTCCGTGGGCACTTCGCGCGGTTCGATCGCTCCGGTGCCGTCGCCCAGGATCAGGATGCGTTCGATCACGTTGCGCAGTTGCCGCACGTTGCCGGGCCAGACCATCGTCTGCATCAGTGCCGCGGCATCGTCTGACAGCGCACGCAGCGGCAGGCCCTGGCTCTTGTGCAGACCTTCGATGAAATACCCGGCCAGAACCGGAATATCCTCGCGCCGGTCGGCCAGGCTGGGCACGTCGATCGGCACGACGTTAAGCCGGTGGAAAAGCTCCTGCCGGAAGGTGCCAGCGTTGATCTCCGCCTCCAGATCGCGGGAGGTGGAGGAGACCACGCGCAGGTCCACCCGCACCTTGTCCGATCCACCGACGCGGGTGAATTGCTGATCGACCAGCACCCGCAGGATCTTGGACTGGGTGCCGATCGGCATGTCGGCGACCTCGTCGAAATAGATCACCCCGCCGTGCGCCTGTTCCAGCAGGCCCTGTTCGACCCCGCGCTCGGGGCTCTCGCGACCGAAGAGGACCTCCTCCATCCGGTCGCTTTCTATGGTCGCGCAGGAGACGACGACAAAGGGCGCATCGGCACGGTTGGAATTGGCATGGATGTAGCGCGCGGCGATCTCCTTTCCCGAACCGGACTGGCCCTTGAGCATGACGCGGCCATTGGATTTCGTCACCTTGTCCAGCTGTCCCATGAGGGTGCGGAAGGTGGCGGAATTGCCGACCATCTCGGCCGACTGGGTGTCCTTGCGGCGCAATTGCTGGTTTTCGCGGCGCAGTTGCGAGGTCTCCATCGCGCGGCGGATCACCACCAGCAACTGGTCGATATTGAAGGGCTTTTCGATAAAGTCATAGGCCCCCTGCTTGATCGCCGCGACCGCGATCTCGATATTGCCGTGGCCCGAAATGATAACCACCGGCACATCCGGATTGTCGCGTTTGACGTGTTTGAGGATGTCGATCCCGTCCATCCGACTGTCCTTGAGCCAGATGTCCAGGATCATCAGCGCGGGCGGCTCGGTGTTGAGATGCGCCATGCATTCGTCGGAATTGCCGGCCAGCCGCGTGGCAAAGCCCTCGTCTTCCAGAATGTCCGAGATGAGCTCGCGAATGTCCCGCTCATCGTCCACGATCAAAATATCACTCATGGTCCCTCACTAGCTAAGTCTTTGGCCCGCATGGCCGCCCCGCCGCCGATCAAGGGCAGACGGATGACGGCGCAGGCGCCGGAATGGCTCAGGTTGTCGAATGGTTCCGCATCATCGAGGCGCAGGGTGCCGCCGTGTTCCTCGATGATCTTCTTGACGATCGGCAGCCCCAGGCCCGTGCCCTTGTCGCGCGTCGTCACATAGGGTTCGAACAGGCGCGCACGATCCTCGGGCAGGCCGATGCCGTTGTCGGCGATGCGTATCTCGGCCCAGGCGGCCTCGCCCAGGTCGGTTGGTTCGGTCACCACCAAGGCCGTGACGCGGATTGCCGGGGCGTAGCCTTCGGGCGCGCCCTTTTCGCGGAATGTCTCGGTCGCTTCGCCGGCGTTCTTGATCAGGTTGGTCAGCGCCTGGCCGATCATGGTGGCGTCCAGATCGGCGGGCATGGCGCTGTCGCCCAGATCGACGCGAAACTCGACCTCGGGCTGGCCGGCCTGCTGCAACAGGACCGCGCTTTGCAACAGGTCGCGCAGATCCTCCTTGCGCTTCTCAGGCTCCGGCATGCGGGCGAATTTGGAGAACTCGTCGACGATGCGGCGCAGATCGCCGGTCTGGCGCACGATCACCTCGGTCAGCGCCTCCAGGTCCTCGACCTGCTGCTCTTCCAGGTACCGGCTGAACTTGCGCCGGATGCGTTCGGCGGACAGCTGAATCGGTGTCAGCGGGTTCTTGATCTCATGGGCGATCCGGCGGGCCACGTCGCCCCAGGCAGCCATTCGTTGCGCCGTGACCAGATCGGTCACATCGTCAAAGGCCACCACATAGCCCTCGCGCCGTCCTTCGGTATTGCGCCGGGTGGCCATGCGGACCAGCAGCACCTCCTGTCGGCCGCCGCGGACCACCTTGATCTCGGATTGCAGCGTCTGGCCGCCACTGTCGCGCAGTTGATCGAAGAGGCCGCCGAATTCCGGCACGGCCACGGCGATGGCCAGGCTTTCATGCGCCTCATCCCAGTCCAGCAGACGCTCAGCCGAGCGGTTGACGAAGGTCACCCGCCCCTCGCGGTCCAGCCCGACAACGCCGGAGGTGACGGAGGAAAGCACGGAGTCGAACAGCCGACGGCGCTGTTCGATCTGGTTGGTGTTTTCCAGCAGCGTCGCGCGCTGTCCCTTGAGCTGCGTGGTCATCTGGTTGAAATAGCGCGACAACATGGCGATTTCATCATCGCCGTCGCCTTCGGTCACGCGGACATCCAGATCGCCCGCGCCAACCCGCTGCGCCGCGCCGGTCAGACGGCCGACGGGCCCGGACAGACGTTCGGCAAACCACAGGCCCAGCCAGACAGCCGCGAGGATCAGGATCACCGCAAAGCCGATATAGAGCAGCCCGAACTCGAACAGCACCCGGCCGCGCTCATTCTCCAGTTGCTGATAGAGGCGCACGGTTTCCTGTGTGTCGTCCAGCAGGTTGAGGATGTCGCCATCTACATCGCGGCTGACATAAAGGAATCGGTCCAGATAGGCGGGCAGCGGGATCAGGGCGCGGAATTCGTTGTTGTCCCAATCCTCGATCAGCAGATAGCCGTCGACCAGCGCCTGTTCGATCTGTTCCGTGCTGGGTTCTTCGTAGTCGAAGAGGTACGACCGTTCGCCGCGCGATCTGATTTCCCCCTCTCCGTCAATGACATAGGCCTCTCTCAACCCGCGCTGGATCTGGCTTTGCCCGTTGGCCAGCAACTGCCGTAGCACGGCGTCGGAGATCAGGAAATCCCGTTGTTTCGCGGTGTTGAGGAACCGGGCCAGGGCGCGGGCGTCTTCCTCCAGATCGACGCGGTGCTCTTCCTCATAGGCGCGCGCAGCGGCGAGGGAGGAGCCGACGACCTGCCGCACCCGGTCCGAAAACCAGCCCTCCAGCCCGATATTGATCGTCAGCACGGCAAAGATCGCGACCGACACCGTGGGGATCAGTGCCATGACCCCGAAAATCGCGGTCAGGCGCAGGTGCAGGCGGCTTCCGGCGGATTTGGCACGGCGCGCGGCGACCATGCGGGCGACGCGTTGCAGGACCAGTGCGGCGACGACCAGCACATAGACCAGATCGGACAGCAGGATCAGCCGGAGCGAGGGCGCCGCAGCCCCCTGGTTGAACGGGCCCATGACGAGGAAGGTGGCAAGCACCAGAACAGGCCCGAGGATCACCAGCCCGAGTGTCGCCGCATTCTGCAGTCGGCGTTGCCGACCCAATCGTATCAAGGACGACCAGGTCGATCTTTGTGCCCGAGTTGCCACGGGACCGCCTCATCTAATGTGCCGCATTCTGCGGCTACCGCCATATCTGGTGTGCGAATGCGGGACTGCGCCCGCTTCGCAACGTATCTGTTGCGGTTTTACATCAATCGGCGGCGGCGAGTCACGCGAATATCCAGATCGGTGATCTTCTTTCGCAGCGTATTCCGGTTGATCCCCAGAAGATCGGCGCATTTCGCCTGGTTGCCGCCCGTGGCCTCCAGCGCGATCTCGATCAGGGGCGTCTCCATCTCCTTGAGAATACGCGCATAAAGACCCGGCGGCGGCAGCATGTTGCCATGCAGGTCGAAATACCGGCGCAGATGCCGCCCGATGGAGGCGGAGAGCTTTTCCGCATCCTCGACGCTGGCGGCGGGTTCGCTTTCCGGTTGGTTGCCCATCACCGTCGCCACTTCGGCCTTGGTGATCTCGTCCGTTCGGGCGGTCAGAACCAGCCGTCGAATCGCGTTCTCCAACTGCCGCACATTGCCCGGCCAGGGATGGCTGCGGACCAGTTCCATCGCATCGGGGGTCAGCTTCTTCAGCGGCGCGCCCTCGCGTTCCGACCGCGCGAGGAAATGTTCGACCAGCAGCGGAATATCATCGACCCGGTCGCGCAGGGCAGGCACATGGATGGCCGCGCCCGACAGACGGTAATAGAGGTCCTGGCGCAGTTTGCCGTCCTCCATTGCGCGGGTCAGATCCGCCTGGGAGGTCGCCATGAAACGCGGCAGGTTGTCGGCGGAGCCATCCATCATCCGCACGATCCGCGCCTGCACCTCGGCGGGGATATCGGTGATCTCGTCAATGATGATCGTGCCGCCCTTGGCCCGGGCCAGCACCTGGGCGGGGCCTTCGATGTCCTGCAACTCGGCCGCCGCGGCGGTGACAAAGGGCAGGTTCCGGCGGTCGGAGAAATCGTGAATGGCCCGCGCGATCAGGGACTTGCCTGTGCCGGATTCGCCCGTGATCAGCACCGGAAGATCGGTATTCAGCACCCGCGCGATCAAGCGATACAGTGCCTGCATCGTCGGCGTCCGCCCGATCAGGGGCAGTTCATCGGGGCGTTCGTTGTCGTCCTGGGTCTTGGGCGCCACTGCGTTGCGCTTTCGCGCCTCCAGCGCGCGGGCGGTACGTTTCATCAGGTCAGGCAGGTCAAAGGGCTTGGGCAGGTAGTCGTAGGCCTCCGCCTCCGCCGCCTGAATGGCCGTCATGATCGTGTTCTGGGCCGAGATGACGATCACCGGCAGGCCGGGACGGTCTTCGGCGATCTTGGGCAGCATCTCCAGCCCGTTGCCGTCGGGCATCATCACGTCGGAGATGACGACATCGCCCTTCCCCTCGCCAACCCATCTCATCAACGTGGTGAGAGAGGAGGTCGCATGAACCTTGCACCCGGCCCGGGTCAGGGCCTGGGTCAGGACGGTCCGGATCGTGCGGTCGTCATCTGCGACGAGGATGGTGCCATCCATGCTCAGCTCTCCTTGGTCTTTGACGTCTTGCGGGCCTTGTCCATCGGAAGCGACAGCCGAAAGACGGTCTTGCCCGGGACAGAGGTGACGGAAATCCATCCGCCGTGGTCGGATATGATCTTGCTGACCAGCGCGAGGCCCAGGCCGGTGCCGTTCTCCTTGCCCGAAACGAAGGGATCAAAAATCTCGTCCGCGATGTCGGGCGGCAGGCCGGGGCCGTCGTCGATGATCTCGATCTGCAGTGGCAGCGCCTTGCCCTTGCCGTCGGAGCGACGCAGGCGGAAGGAATGTTCAAAGAAGGTGTGCAGCCGGATCGTACCCCCCTCCTTGCCCGCGGCTTCGGAGGCGTTCTTGAGCAGGTTCAGCACCACCTGCAGCAGCTGATCCGGATCGGCCAGCGCCAGCGGCAGCGAGGGGTCGTAATCCTCGACGATCTTCATATGCGCGCCGAACCCCAGAAGCGCGGAGCGGCGGGCGCGGTCCAGCACATCGTGGATATTCACCGGGCGCAGGTCCGGCAGGGTCAGGTTGCCGAATTGTTCGACCTGTTCCAGCAGTTTGACGATGCGTCGGGTCTCTCCGACGATCAGGTCGGTCAGCTCGCGGTCGTCCTTGGAAAGGTTCATCGACAAAAGCTGTGCCGCCCCGGTGATCCCGGCCAGCGGGTTCTTGATCTCATGCGCCAGCATTTCGGCCATGCCGATGGCCGAGCGGGCGGCGGATTTGACCGTATGGTCCAGCGTCAGGCGTCCTGCCAGTTCGCGCGGCGAGATGAGGAACAGCATATATCCCGGCGCATCGGCCATCGGGGCGATCTGCAGGTTGCAATGCAACGGCGCACGGTCGCCGGTGCCCACATCCACGTCGTTCACGAACAGCGGAGAGGAGGTTTCCCTCGCGCGCTGAAAAGCGTTCTCCAGCGGGCTGTCGATCATCACCTTTTCCCAGACCTTGGTGCCGTAAATAGTCTTGGACGAGGTGTTCAGAAACCCTTCGGCGGAGGCATTGATGGCAACGATACTGTCTTCCGGGTCCAGCAGGATCGCGGGGACGGGCAGTGAATTCCAGACGGGATTGTCTTCGATCTTCATGCGACCGCCCTTTCGGCGGGGGCCGCGGCGCGCGGCATCAGGGCTTCGGGCAGCAGGCGCAGGACTTCGGCGGTGTCGCGGCTGCGCAGGATGGTGCCGCGCAGGGCGGCGGGTGTCGCGGCGGCGTCCATGTACCAGCCCAGGTGCTTGCGCGCGACGCGCAGGCCCAGGTCGGTGCCGTAAAAGGCCAGGATCGCCTCGTAGTGTTCTGCCGCCAGTGCGGCCGGATCGGCGGGGCGGGCGAACTTGGTGCCCGACAGATCCGCCATCACCTCGGCCACGGCCCAGGGGCGGCCCTGGATGCCACGCCCGATCATCACGCCCTGCGCGCCGGAGGCCGTCAGCGCCCTGCGGGCCGTGGCGGCGTCAAGGATATCGCCATTGGCCAGCACCGGGATCGTCACCGCCTCGGTCACGGCGCGGATCGCGCCCCAGTCGGCCTGGCCCTTGTAGAACTGGCAGCGGGTGCGCCCGTGCACGGTGATCATCGCGGCCCCTGCCCCTTCGGCCATTCGTGCCAGTTGCGGTGCATTCAGGCTGTCGTCGTCCCAGCCCAGGCGCATCTTGACCGTCACCGGCACATCGACGGCTTCGGCGACCGCCTCGATCAGGCTCAGCGCGTGGTCCGGGTCGCGCATCAGCGCGGAGCCCGACAGCCCGCCGGTCACCTTCTTGGCCGGGCAACCCATGTTGATGTCGATGATCTTTGCGCCCAGATCGGCCACCTGGCGCGCCGCTTCGGCCATGACGCGGGCCTCGCGCCCGGCCAGCTGGACGGAGGTCGCCGCCTGCCCGATGCCCAGCTCCGCCCGTTCGCGGGTGCCCGCGCGGGCGGTGACCAGCTCTCCGCTGGCGACCATTTCGCTGACCACGAGATCCGCGCCAAAGCGCGACACGAGGTTGCGCATGGGCAGATCGGTGATCCCGGCCATGGGGGCCAGGGCAACGACGGGTCGCGATGTATCGGTGTCGAACGGGAAGGACATGCCTAAACCTTGTGCAATAGAGCCTGAGTATCGCGTTCTCCGGGGCGGCTCAACGCGAGACAATCAGAAAAGCGCCGCGCAACTGCGCGAATGCACATTTTTTAGGCATGCGCGCCGGGGCGAGTTCGGATTGCCGGGGCGCGCGTTTCACCATATCCAGTCGCCATGATGCAAGATGACATTCGTTTCGTGACCATCCTCGTCGCGGCCGGTCGCGGGGCGCGGGCGGGCGGCGGCCAGCCCAAGCAATGGCGCCCCCTGGCGGGGCGTCGCGTGGCCGACTGGACCATCGACGCCTTTCGACGGGTCGGCGATATCGTCCTGGTGCTGCACCCCGACGACATGGGCCTGGACCTGGGCGACGTGCACCGCGTCACCGGCGGCGCGACGCGCAGCCTGTCGGTCAAATCGGGGCTGACCAAGGCCTGGGCGCTTGGCGCGACCCATGTGCTGATCCACGACATCGCGCGGCCCTGCGTCAACGAACAGGTGATCACGGATGTCATGAACGCCCTGCGCCGCGGCGCCATTGCCGCGGCCCCGGGGCTCGACGTGACAGATGCGCTCTGGACCGAGAGCGGCGGGCTGGTCACCGGCGCGCGGGATCGGGCCGGGCTGATGCGGGCGCAGACGCCGCAGGGATTTTCCATCGGGGAAATCGCCGCCGCCCATGACGGGTTCGAGGGCGACGCCCGCGACGATGTGGAGGTGGCTCTTTCGGCGGCTCTGGAGGTCACCATCACCCGGGGCGACGAGGACAATATCAAGATCACCCATCCCGGCGACTTCGCGCGGGCAGAGGCGATCCTGCAAAGACGGAGGGGCGGCATGGATATCCGCTTGGGCAATGGGTTTGACGTCCATGCGTTCTGTGAGGGCGATCACGTGATGCTGTGCGGTGTCTCCGTGCCGCATGACCGGGGGCTCCTGGGCCATTCGGATGCGGATGTGGGGATGCATGCGGTGACGGATGCGATCTATGGCGCGCTGGCCGAGGGCGACATCGGCCGCCACTTTCCGCCCTCCGATCCGCAGTGGAAGGGGGCGGAGAGCCATATCTTCCTGAAACACGCCGTCGATCTGGCGGCATCGAAAGGCTACCGCATCAGCAATATCGACTGCACGCTGATCTGCGAACGGCCCAAGGTCGGGCCCCATGCACCCTCTATGCAGGCCGCGCTGGCGCAGATCATGGGGATCGCGGAGGACCGGATTTCGGTCAAGGCGACAACGTCTGAACAGTTGGGCTTCACCGGCCGGGGCGAAGGGATCGCGGCCCTGGCCAGCGCGACTTTGGTGTCGGCATGACCCTGGCGCAGATCATAGGCACCGTCGGCGGCGTCGGTTACATGCGCCCGGCGTCCGGCACCTGGGGCAGTCTGGCCGCCCTGCCCCTGGCCTGGCTCGTCTATATCGTCGGCGGGCCCTGGCTGGTGATCCTTCTCGGCGCGGTTTTCTTCGCCGCCGGGGTTTGGGCGACCGGAGAGATGACGCGCGGCTCGGACAACCACGACCCGTCGGAGGTGGTGATGGACGAGGTGGTGGGCCAGTGGATCGCCCTGCTGCCGGTACTGATCGGCGCGGCGCATGTGGGGGCGCCGGTCCTGGCGCTCTGGCCCGGTTGGGTCATGGCTTTCCTCGCCTTCCGCCTTTTCGACATCTGGAAGCCGGGGCCGATCGGCTGGGCCGATAGGCGCAACGATCCCCTGGGGGTCATGCTGGACGATGTGATCGCCGGGGTCTTTGCCGCCGTCACCGTTGCGCTTGGCGCGGCGGTGGTCCACGGTTTCCTGATGTAGGAGGGTGCCATGACACTTGCCAAAGAGGTTCTTGAGGCCTGCAAGGCCGCCAATCTGAAACTCGCCACGGCGGAAAGCTGCACGGGGGGCATGGTGTCTTCGACGCTGATCGACGTGCCCGGGTCGTCGGAGGTGGTCGTCGGCGGGATCACCGCCTATTCCAACGGCGCCAAGCAGAAGGTGCTGGGGGTACGCGAGGCGACGCTCAAGGCGCATGGCGCGGTCAGCGAGGAGACGGCGGTGGAAATGGCCACCGGAGCCCTGGCTCAGATGAATGCGGATATCACCGTGGCCATCACCGGCGTGGCTGGCCCCGGGGCCAGCGGGCCGAAACCGGAGGGGATGGTGTGCTTTGCCGTGGCGCGACGCGGGGCCGATCCGGTGTCCGAAACGGTTCAATTCGGAGCGCTCGGGCGGGACCGGGTGCGCGCGGCCTCCCGCGATCATGCGCTGGCGTTGCTGCTGAAATCCGCATCACACTAGCGCCCAACTATTTATCACATCACCCGATTTCCTGCTTATAATTTAAGCGTTGCGCAAACTGCTGCATTTTTCACCGCCTCTGGCGCCAATGCCGCTTCCTTCATCACTTCACGCTCCGCTACCTCCCGGATCATTCAGATTCGGGATGAGGGACAAATAAGATGAACGGAGCGGATACCGCCTGGATAATCGTGGCAACGGCACTTGTGCTGTTCATGACGCTGCCGGGGCTGTCGTTGTTTTACGGCGGGCTGGTCAGGGCACGAAACGTGCTGAGCGTCTTCATGCATTGCTATGCCATCGCCTGCGTGATGAGCGTAGTCTGGTTCATGCTGGGCTATTCCATTGCCTTCGGCGACGGCAACGCGCTTTGGGGTGGGCTGGGCAAAGCCTTCCTGCAGGGTATTGATGCGGAGACGACCTCCGGCACGCTGCCGGAAGTGTTGTTCTTCGCCTTTCAGATGACCTTTGCGATCATCACCCCGGCGCTGATCGTCGGCGCCTTTGTGGAGCGGGCGAATTTCACCTGGGTGATCCTCTTCTCCGCGCTCTGGCTGCTGGTCTGCTATGCGCCGGTGACCCATTGGATCTGGGGCGGCGGGATGCTGTCGGATGGCGGGATCTTTGGCGAGATCGGCGCGCGCGACTTTGCCGGCGGGATCGTGGTGCATGAAACCGCGGGTTTAGCCGCGCTGGTCATCGCGGTGATGCTGGGCTCGCGCCGGGACCGGACCAAACCGCCGCATAACCCCGGCTACGTGATGATCGGGGCCTCGATGCTCTGGGTCGGCTGGTTCGGGTTCAACGGCGGCTCGCAACTGGCGGCGGATGGCGGGGCGGCGATGGCGCTGACCGTCACCCATATCTCGGCTGCGACGGCCTCCATCACCTGGGCAGCGTGGGAGCGGATCAAGTACGGCAAGTCCTCTCTGGTCGGGATTGTCACCGGGACGATCGCCGGGCTTGCCTCGGTCACCCCGGCTTCAGGCTTTGTCGGCCCGGTCGAGGCGCTGATCATAGGCGCGGTGGCCGGTGTGCTGTGTCAGGAGGCGGTCAACCTCGTGCGCAACCGTCTGGTCATCGACGATACGCTGGACGTCTTTGCGGTGCATGGGGTCGGTGGCATCTTCGGCACGATCATGATCGCGGTTTTCGGCGAGGCCAGCTTTGTCGCGCAGCTCGGCTCGCTGGCCATCGTCGGGGTCTTTACCGTGGTTGTGACCTTTGTGCTGGCCAAGCTGGTCGGGATGATCGTGCCCATGCGGGTCGATCACGAGACCGAGGAAACCGGCCTCGACCTCGCCCAGCATGGCGAGCGCGCCTACGATCACGTGTCTTGAGGGCACGTGTCGTAAGGGCACGTGTCGCCAGGGAACGGGCGCCTGTCGGGCTGTCAGCCCGGGGCGCCCTTCTCCGGGGCTGCGGCCCGTCTCATGGCTACGGCGCACCTGAAGCGCTTGGAAAAAAGGCCCACCTCCTGACGGAGGGGCCCTGATCCCGTTCAGCGCTGCCTGTCAAATCAGTCGATCAGGCGCTTAGTTTAGCACTTTCGGCATAGCGCGACTGTGCGTTGCTTTTGCCATAGGCGTCCTGGACATACTGCCGGGACTCCAGAATTTGCGAGAAAGACTCGGTCTCCAGCGCCTCGAACAGCGCCTCGCTTGTCAGCTTGGCCTGGGTCGACATGGCCGCGCGACGTGAGAAGTCCTCTTCCGCGCCCTTGTCGGCCTCTTTCTTCGGTTCGAAGGCCGCGAGGACGGAGGCGATGATCTCTTCATCGGCCTTGTCGGTCTGACCGGTCGAATTTCCGTAGTTGGCCGAACTGACGCCGGAGGTCGCCGAGCCGGAGCCGGTCGACTCCTCATCGGCGTCCACAAAGATATTGTCTTCGGGGTTCGACACCCGGCTCTGTCCTTGCGATCCGGAACTGGCCGCGGAGGGGACGCCCCCGGAATAGAAATGGCCCAATACGTTACTGATAAGAGGCATGCAGCACTCTCCTCTTTTACTATCCACCGAAGCCGCTTCTGAAGGAGGAATGCGTCACAAATATGTTAAAGTTTTGGCAATCTTAGTTTAATTTCAGTTAACAAATTTCATTTAAGGCATTGAAACCACTCGCTTTATGCCTTGTTAATGATTTGGGCATGTTGTCCCCGTTTTCGATCAATACTGTTAACGATACGGATCATGACGATGGCGAAGGCAAGCACATTTCAGGTCGTGTCATGACTCGGACCCGATTTTCGCCTCGGCAACTCAGCGCCTCCAGCACGCATGGCGTTGCGCCAGGCCAGGGCCACCGGCCATCCAGTCCAGCGTTTTCAGCCGAAGGATGGTGTGCGCGCATCTGATAGTTTCGGGAAATGAGGGGCGGCTCACACCGCCAGCGGGCGTCGCATCGACGCGGGGCCCTCCTCCTTTCGGAGGGGAGCCCAATCAGGCGAAGGTATTACACCTTCATGTCTTGAATATTGCTCGAACGAACCTCCGGCTCGGACTTGGGATAAGCCTCCGAGGGGCTCGGCTTCTTGGCGAGCAGAAGCGAGAAGGCCTCTGTTTCCAACTCTTCGAACAGGGCTTCGCTATGCAGCTTTGCCTGGGTTGAAATCGCCGCACGACGTGCGAAGTCTTCGGCATTCACCTTGTCGTCGCGTGCTGCGCCGGGGTCCAATGTTCCGCCCGCGGCACTCCCATCACCGCTAGCGTTCGTTCCGCCAGTTCCGGAACCCTCCGTCGGGGTCTGTCCGGTCGGACTGCCCGCCTCGGTCGGCGTTTCCTCAGCCGCCGGAGCGGCAGTCGGTTCCGCGACCGGGTCTTCGGAAGGGGCCGGTGCAACCGGCTCTGATTGCGTTTCCTCGATATTGTTCTGTTTGCCAGGCGCGTTACCCGACTGGCCAGGTGCGATTCCCGAAGTTCCTCCAACGCCTCCAATCATGGTCATGTTCGTCTCCTGTCTTCTCTCCACCCGGCAGGAAACGTGGCGGCCAATTGCGGTTAGAATATGTTAACCTTCTGACGACCGTGAGGAGGCAGGAGACGCGCGCCGCAGCGGCCATTGATACCACTCATTCCGAAACGGGGGTGTAAAGGCTCTTGGCCCGGGTTTCGAAGGCACGGACGATTCGATGCATCGCCTCGTTGAAAACAACGCCGATAATGCGTTGAAGCATCGCGTTCTTGAACTCGAAATCGACGTGAAAATGCACATCACAGCCGCCCTCGGCCTCGGTGAATTTCCAGTCCGATTTCATATATCGAAACGGTCCGTCCACGTATTCGGTATCGATTCGCTTCTCCCCCGGCCAGAGCACCACGCGGGAGCCGAACTTTTCCCGGAACACCTTGAAGGAGATCACCAGATCCGCCTCCATCACCTCGTGATCCTCCCGGTCCTCGCGCCTGCGGATGCGCGCGGCGGCGCACCAGGGCAGGAACTCCGGATAGGCCGCGACATCGGCCACGAGGTCATACATCTGCTGCGCGGTATACGGCAGGTGGCGTGTCTCGGAATGACGTGGCATTTGGCCCCTTTGACGCGTTTACTTGGGCATCTCATGTCGTATGGTGACGCCGCAAGATCAAGGAAGAAGAATGACCACGCGTCCATATGTCATCGACCAGATGATTTCGGCCAAGGCAATCGCCGCCCGCATCGAAGAGCTGACCGACGAGATCCGGCGCGAGTTTCCGCGCGACGAACGCATCGTCGTGGTCGGGTTGCTGCGCGGGTCTTTCGTCTTCATCGCCGATCTGGTCCGCGAATTGCGCGACCGGGATGTGGAGGTCGATTTCCTCGAAGCGTCGTCCTACGGCAATGCGATGGAAAGCTCGCGCGAGGTGCGGATCCTCAAGGACCTGCGCGGCGAGATCGAGGGGCGCAACGTGCTGGTGGTGGAGGATATCGTCGACACCGGCCATACGCTGAACCATGTCATCCACCTGCTGGAATCGCGGCGGCCCAAGCGGCTGAAGACCATCGCCCTTCTGGACAAGCCCTCGCGCCGCGAGGTGGACTTCAAGGCCGATTACACCGGCTTCGAGATCCCCGACGAGTTTGTCGTCGGCTACGGCATCGACTATGCGCAGTGCAACCGCAACCTGCCCTTCATTGGCAAGGTCCGGTTCACGTGAGTCGGGCAGATCAGGGCCGTCCTCATCACTTCACGATTTAGTCACTGCCTGACATGAAATTCTCGTCTAACGTTCAAGACGGAGTGTTCTGACAGGGAGTTACCAATGAAACACCTCATAGCGGGCCTGCTGATTGCGGGCTGCGGGCTGGCCGGTGCCGCCCAAGCCGATAGCCACATGTCGAACGAGGATCTGATGAAAGCCGCCAAGGCGCGTCAGGCCACCATGCAGCTGTATGCCTTCAACATCGGAACGCTTGGCGCGATGGCCAAGGGTGAAATCGACTATGACGCCGATGCGGCCAAGGCAGCGGCAGGCAACCTGGTGAAACTGTCCTCGCAGAATCAGATGGCCTATTGGCCCGCCGGATCGGCCCAGGGCGAGATCGAGGGCTCCCGCGCCCTGCCCGCCCTGTGGGAGAACATGGAAGATGCGGCGGCCAAGGGTGGCGCGCTGGTCGAGGCGGCCATGGCGGCCGAGGCCGCGGATGATCTCGAAGCGCTCCGGGCGGCCATGGGTGGCCTTGGCGGGGCCTGCGGGGCCTGTCACAAGGCGTATCGCGCACCCAACTGATCGTCACAGGAGTACGGGCCATGTCCAGATTAACCCGGGGTTTGGCCCTTCTCTTTCTTCTGGCTCTTGTCGGGGGCGGCGTCTTCTGGATGGTGACCGCCCCCAAACCCCTGCCGGAGGAGACCTTTGCCGGTCTGACCGGTGACGCCGCGCGCGGCGAGCAGGTCTTCTGGGCCGGCGGCTGTGCGTCGTGCCATTCCGCGCCCGGCGCAGAGGGCGAGGCGCGCATGGTCCTGGCTGGTGGCCGCGCCTTCGCAACCGATTTCGGTACCTTCCATGCGCCCAACATCTCGCCCTCCGAGGCCGGGATCGCCAACTGGAGCGTGGCCGACCTGGGCAATGCGATGATGCGGGGCATCTCGCCCGGCGGCGCACATTATTATCCCGCCTTTCCCTATACTTCCTACGTGAAGGCCGCGCCGCAGGACGTCGCGGACCTGCACGCCTACCTCGCCACCCTGCCCGCCGACGACACGGCGAACGTGGCACATGAGGTCGGGTTTCCGTTTTCGGTGCGGCGTGTCCTCGGCGGGTGGAAGTTCCTGTTCTTCAACGACGACTGGGTGATGGCCGAGACGCAGGACGAAACCCTGGCACGCGGCCGCTACCTGGTGGAGGCGCTTGGCCATTGCGCCGAATGCCATACGCCGCGCAACGCGCTTGGCGGGCTGGACACCGGCAGATGGCTGGCCGGGGCGCCTTCGCCCGATGGCAAGGGCACCATTCCCAACATCACCCCCGCAAAACTTGACTGGACGGATTTGGATATTGCCGCTTACCTGACAACGGGCTTCACGCCCGATTTTGACAGCGCGGGGGGGGAAATGGCCGAGGTTGTCCAGAACATGTCGCATCTGCCGGAGGCGGATATCGCCGCCATCGTGGCCTATCTGAAGGCGGTTCCGGCCGTCGAATGACAGAGTTTACCGTGATCGGGGCCGGACCGACCGGCCTCACCGCCGCCGTGGAACTGGCCCGGCGTGGCGGCGATGTGCGTATCTTCGACCAGAAGGACGGCCCCTCCGGCCTGTCCCGCGCGGTCGGGATCACCCCGCAGAGCATCGCCCTGCTCACCCCCTGCGGCGCAGGCCCCGCGATCGAGGCCGAGGCGGTGCGTTTCGAAGGGCTGACCATGCACAAGGGGGCGGAGCCGATCCTGCATCTGCCCCTCAATTTCGACGACGACAGCTCCATCTTCGGCCTGCCGCAGGACCGGACGGAGGCGCATCTGATCGCCGCGCTCAAACGCTACGGGGTCGAAGTCGAATACATGCGGCCGCTGACCAACTATCACGTCAAGGCGGATCATATCGAGCTGGACTTCGGCCAGCATATCCGGGCCAAGACCCGCTATCTGATCGGCGCCGACGGCGTGCACAGCCGGGTGCGGGCGACGGCGGGCATCCACTATGTCGGGCGCAGCCTGCCCGGCCACTGGTCCATCGCTGATGTCATCGCCCCCGACTGGCCGCACAGGGATCGGTTCTGCGGCTTCCTGCTGCCGCATGGGCAGATCGCCGTGGTCGTGCCCATGGCGTCGGATCGCTACCGCGTGGTCTCCAGCCTGCCCGACGCGCTGGCGGCACTGCCGGTGCCGCTGGAGCCCGAGAAGGTGATCCGCGAATCCTCCTTCACCATCGAGGTGAAGCGGGCGGAGGTCTTTCAGAAAGGCAGCGTCTTTCTCGCCGGGGATGCCGCCCATGCCCATTCACCGGTCGGCGGGCGCGGCATGAACCACGGGATCGCCGATGCCTGCGACCTGGCAGAACGGCTGATCGAGGGGACGCAGAAGGACTACGACGCCGCGCGGCGGCCCCTGGCGGATGAGGCCATCGAGGTGACGGAACGGGCGCGCAAGATGCTGCAGAGCACCGGGGCGGCCAAGTCGATCCTGCTGGCAACCATCGCGGCGATCCACCGCTCCCCGGCGGCGCAGCGGGCCATCGTGCATCAGGTGCTGGCGGGGTAGTTGGGGGGGGGTGGCGGAGTGAACCCCGCCCTACGGCCCAACAAAATTTTGCGAGGGTCAAACGAAAGTCCCGCCCGGCGGCACCGCCGGGCAGCGCCGACCCGCCCCCCAGGGCGGCGCTATCGCGCCACCCTCGGGTCGGACGCTGCCCTTTACAATGACTTGATCCCGTCGAAGACCAAACGAAACAGAAAAGCCGGGCCTACGCCCCCGCCATCCCCATCTTCTTCAACCGGTTCTCCCGCAGCCGGGCGAAATCATCCCCCGCGTGGTAGGAACTGCGGGTCAATGGCGTCGCCGAGACCATCAGGAAGCCCTTGTTATAGGCCGTCTTTTCATAGCTCTTGAACTCATCCGGCGTCACGAAACGATCCACCGCATGGTGTTTCGGTGTCGGCTGCAGGTACTGGCCGATGGTCAGGAAATCGATGTCGGCGGCGCGCATGTCTTCCATCACCTGGGTGACCTGTTGCCGGGTCTCGCCCAGGCCGACCATGATGCCGGATTTGGTGAACATGGTCGGGTCCAGCTCCTTCACCCGCTGCAGCAGGCGCAGGGAATGGAAGTAGCGCGCACCAGGGCGGACCTCCGGATAGAGGCCGGGGACGGTTTCCAGATTGTGATTGAAGACGTCGGGTTTCGCCGCAACGACAACCTCCAGCGCTTCTGGGGCGCAGCGGATGAAATCGGGCGTCAGGATCTCGATCGTGGTCCCGGGCGCGCGTTTGCGGATGGCGCGGATCGTCATGGCGAAATGTTCGGCCCCGCCATCCTCGATATCGTCGCGGTCCACAGAGGTGATCACCACGTGGTTCAGGCCCAGCTTGGCCACCGCATCGGCGACGCGGCCCGGCTCGAAGACATCCAGGTCTTCGGGCGGCTTGCCGGTGGCGATGTTGCAGAAGGTGCAGGCGCGGGTGCAGACCTCGCCCATGATCATCATGGTGGCGTGGCCCTGGCTCCAGCATTCGCCGGCGTTCGGACAGCCGGCCTCCTCGCAGACCGTGGTGAGCTTGTGCTCGCGCATGATCTTGTGGGTCTCGAAATATCCCTTGGAGGTCGGAGCCTTGACCCTGATCCAATCCGGCTTTTTCGGCTGCGGATTGTCCGGTTTGCGGGCTTTTTCGGGGTGGCGTTGCTCGGGGATCTTCAAATCGCGCATGGCTGGCCTTCGGTTGCGACCGGTGTTCTGGCGGAGAATAGACCCCTTGCGGTCGATTTGCCAGTGACACGGGGTCACGCAGGTCTGGCATGCAGGGGGTGCAAGGGTTGGGGGGCAGGTTGGATGAGGGTTTCGCAACCGGATTACAAACAAACTGAGGGCTGTGCCGTCCCGCGGGGTGGCGCAGCCCGGCGGTGCCGCCGGGCGGTACATCCGATCAAAGCTGGGAGAAGTGGACTAGGTTTCTGATTAAGTTAAAGACAGTCAAACTCCGTCGCCCTACCCAAACCCTCGCGCCTCGCCGATCACCCGCTCCCCCGCCTCGGTCGCCAGTGTGGCCAGCGCATCGAACCAGCGCCCCGCCGGGGAGGAGGCGCGGCGGACCAGCCCGATGGTCCGGCAGGGCTGCGGATCGGCAAAGCGCAGCAGCGCCAGATCGCGCCCCTCGTTCGGCAGCGACATCTCCGGCATCAGGGTCAGGCCGAACCCCGCGGAGACCAGCCGAGACAGGGTGGCCAGCGACGAGGCCCCGGTGTGGATCTGCGCATGCCCCCGGCCGCGGCCGCAGACCTCCAGCGCCTGATCGGTCAGGCAATGGCCATCCTCCAGCAGCATCAGCTGGCTCGGCCCGATCTCCGTCGGACGCAGGGTTTCGGCACGGGCGCCAAGCGCCTCGATCCGCGCGGGCGATCCGGCCAGCAGGAAGCGGTCGTCGAACAGCGGCCGTTCCACCACGTCCTGCGCGCCCGAGGGCAGCGCCAGGATCACCGCATCCAGCCGCCCCTCCATCAGATCGGACATCAGCCGGGCGGTCTTGCCCTCCTGCACCTGCACATCCAGCGCGATGTCGGAGGCCCGCAGCCCCGCCAGCAACCCCGGCAGCAGATAGGGCGCGACGGTCGGGATCACCCCGATGGCCAGCCGCCCGGCCAGACCCTCGCGCCAGCGCGCGGCCTCCTCCAGGCGGTGCATCTCCTCCAGCACCCGTTCGGCATGATCCAGGATGCGTCGGCCGAAGGGCGTCAAAACGACGCGACGGGCCTGGCGTTCGACCACGGGCGCGCCAAGTGACCCTTCCAACTCCTTGATTTGCATGGAAAGAGCGGGCTGAGACACACGGCAGGCATCGGCGGCACGGCCAAAACTGCCCGCATCGGCCAGGGCCTTGAAATAGGTAAGCTGTCGCAATGTCAGATTCATCAGCCTATCCTATCCCGACAGCCGCAACACTCAAGCCGCGCTTATATCAAAGAGGACGGCCCGACCCGGTGTCAGGACCGCCAGAGACGGAGATCACCGACCGTGGATTGGACACAACACCGCCGCAAGGCCCATGGGCTGGGCCGGACGCAGGAATTCCTCAAGCAGATCGTCTATGGCGGCAATGACGGGATCGTCACCACCTTTGCCATCGTTGCCGGGTTCGCCGGGGCGCAGGCCGAAGGCGCGGCGCAGATCGGCGGGCTGGCGGTGCTGGTCTTCGGGCTGGCCAACCTCTTTGCCGATGCGGTGTCCATGGGGCTGGGCGAGTTTCTGTCGGGGCGCGCGCAGCACGACCTCTACCGTGGACGGCGCGAGATGGAGATGCGGGAGATTCGCGACAACCCGGATCAGGAACGCCGGGAGATGGTCGCCATCCTGGGGCAACGCGGCCTCCCGGATGCGGAGGCAGAACGGGTGGCGGAGATCCTGTCCGGCCATCCGGAGATGATGGCCGACATGATGATGACCTATGAATTCGGCATGCATGACCCGGACGAGGATAACCCGATGATCAACGGGCTTTTCACCTTCGGCAGTTTCGTCCTCTTCGGGTCCATTCCGCTGATCCCCTATTTCCTGTTCGAGGCCTCGCAGCGCACCTTCGTTCTCTCGGTGCTGGCGACCTTCGCCGCCCTTGTCGCGCTTGGCCTGCTGCGCTGGAACGCCACCTCGGAACGCCTGGGCCGAACGGTCGGAGAGACCGTCTTGCTGGGGGTGATCTGCGCGGCGGTGGCGTTTTTTGTCGGCTGGCTGGTCGGCGGTTAACCGATCAACCCGCCGCCGTCGTTCAGCCCGTCGTAATAGGCGCTGAGCCGTTGCAGGGCGATGCGCAGCACGATCTTGCCCGACCGGGCGGACCAGCCGAGTTTCTTCTCCGCCGCTTCCAACCCCTTGAGCCGACAGCAACATTCCAGCACCACATCGCCCAGACCGGGCCCCAGGGCGCGCAGGGCGGCGCTGACCCTTTCGCGGGCGGCGGCCCCGCCTTGCAGGGCCGGGTCAGGCACCAGACCGGGGCCGGAGACGCCCGCCGTCAGGAAATCATCCCAGTTGGCGGTGATCCGTGGCTCCATCTGCGCCAGTTCGTAATCGTCCTGTATCCGCTCTGCCGCGCGCACCAGGGGCGGCTCCAGATAGGGCGCGCCCTTGGGGTCGCGGCGGCGTGCCAGAGCGGTCACAGGGGTGTCGGCCAGAGATGAGGCCCGGCTGGACCGGCGTCTGGTCTGGGCCGGGGCGGCAAAGAGGCCCGGCGCCTCGGAAAACCCGCCGGCGCGGTTTTCGTCCTGCGCGATCATGCCGTTCAACGCCGCCCGGCCCGCCGGGGTGATGTGATAGCGGCTGATCCGCCCGGGATTGTCGCAGCTGATCCAGTCGTTCAGGACCAGCACATGGGCGACGGGCCGGTCGACGATGCCCAGGCGGTGCGCCTCGCCAGTCGGTCGGTCGCGCACGATCACCGCGCGGTCCATTCCGGCGGCAATGGCCATCACCGCCTTGGGTTGTGCGATCCGACGCAGGGCAATTGGCAATTCGCGGTCGATTTCCTGGAATTCCGGTAGCTCCGAGGGGGTGAAAAGCTTTTCGCCCGCCCCGGTATTTGTTTCCTTATTGGAACCAATATCCCGACAGATGGACGTCACCCAGGTCAGGGCGTCGTCCAGTAGCGGCTGCTCCCGTGCGCTTTCCACCTGACGGATCTGCCGCAGGATCGTGGAGGCATGACAGCCGCCGTCGCGGGCCAGAGCACGGATGCTGTCCCCCTCCCGCATGTGCATGATATAAGTCCGAATATGTTCCGGTATCCATTGCGGCCAGGTGGTGTTCCAGTCGCTGTGATGCTTCGTCATTCTGTTACCCCAATGCTACGGGCAGTGTGCGGTTCGCACCGCTCTGCCGCCAAAAACCACGCGCTTCCCGACGTTAACTAAATCGAGATTTGGTTTCTGTTTGGTTAACAATTAACCTCTCTTTACCATCTTCCTACGAAAGTATTAATCAATTCTGGGACCACCGTTCGCCCAAAATCCATTTCACGCAACACAACCTTGGGTCGTGCCATACTGCCTCCCTCACGACGAATCGGAGAGCGATATGGAAGATGTGATGACACGGGTTTCGAGGCTGCGCCGTCCCCGGCTACTGGTGGAGGCGGCCCAGGTCGCGCAGGAGCATTACGACCGGGGGCGCGACCTGACCCGATTGCTGGGACAGGTGCCAAACCCCGGCGCGGCGATCGTCAGGCTTATGGATATCGAAACCGCCCTGAACGCAACGCGCCGCCGCGACAGTTACCGTGCGGCGGCGCATGTGGCCGTGCTGGGTGCCCTGATGGCAGAGGCCCGGACCCTCGGCGCCCGGACGGGCGTTTGAGGTCACATAAAGGCGTCGGGCATGGAGGCCTTGCGCCCCGCGACATAGGCCGCCAGTTCCTCGGCCACGCCGGGATCCATCGCCGGAGCCTGATACTGCGACAGCAGCTTTTCGACCCGCGCGGCGGCCAGGGTCTGCGTATCGCGGGCGCCCTCTTCGTCCCAGGTCTCGAAGGGCTTGTAATCCAGCAGTTCGGTCCGCCAGAAGGCGGTCTTGAAATTCGCCTGGGTATGGGCGCAGCCCAGATAGTGTCCGCCCGGCCCGACCTCGCGGATCGCATCCATGGCCTGGGCATTGTCGTCCGTCGCAACGCCAGCGGCCATCTTGTGCAGCGTGCCCAACTGGTCGGCATCCATGACAAATTTCTCGAAGGAGGACACCAGCCCGCCTTCCAGCCAGCCGCAGGCGTGCAGCATGAAGTTGACCCCGCCCAGAAGCGCCGCGTTCAGCGTGTTGGCGGTCTCGTAAGCGGCCTGCGCATCGGGCAGTTTCGACCCGCAGAGTCCGCCGCCGGAGCGGAAGGGCAGCTTCATCCGGCGGGCCAGTTGCCCTGCCCCGGTCAGGATCTGGCTGGCCTCGGGCGTGCCGAAGGTCGGCGCGCCGGAGTTCATGTCGATCGAGGTGACGAAGGCGCCGAAGATCACCGGCGCGCCGGGGCGGACCAACTGCGCGTAGGCGATGCCGGCCATGACCTCGGCCAGAACCTGCGTCAGCGTGCCCATGACCGACACCGGCGCCATGGCCCCGCCGACGATGAAGGGGCTGACGATGCAGGCCTGATTATTGGCGGCATAGACCTCCAGCGCACCCATCATCACGTCGTCGAAGGTCAGCGGCGAGTTGACGTTGATGAGCGAGGTCATCACCGTGTTCTCCTGCACGAAGTCCTTGCCGAAGAGGATGGAGCACATGTCGACACTGTCCTGCGCCCGGGAGGCTTCGGTGACCGAGCCCATGAAGGGCTTGTCCGTCAGCGTCATATGGGCATGGATCATGTCCAGGTGCCGCTTGTTCACCGGGATGTCGGTCGGTTCGCAGACGGTGCCGCCGGAATGGTGGAGCCATTTCGACATGTGGCCCAGCTTCACGAATTTGCGGAAATCCTCCATCGTGGCATAGCGCCGCCCGCCGTCGACGTCCCGCACGAAAGGCGGGCCGTAGACCGGCGCGAGGACCAGCCCCTTGCCGCCGATCTCGACCGAGTTGGCGGGGTTGCGGGCGTGCTGGGTAAAGGTGGAGGGCGCGGTTTCGCAAAGCTTGCGGGCCAGGCCACGGGGAATGTGGACGCGTTCGCCCTTCACGTCCGCTCCGGCCTCGCGCCAACGGTCCAGCGCGGCGGGGTTATTGACGAAGTTGACGCCGATCTCTTCCAGGACGGTCTCGGCGTTGCGCTCGATGATTTCAAGCGCCTCCTCGGACAGAAGCTCCAGGTTGGGGATATTGCGCTCGATGGCCGGGGCCGACCCGATTGTCACCGCCGTGCGTTCGGCGCGCCGTGCCGCGCCCCCGCCCGATCTGCCCCGCCGTCCGCGCACTGCCGTCTCACTCATTGTCGCCCTCACGAAGATAGGACCGGCCTTGTGCCGGGTTTGCCCCCTGATAGCGTGCTGCGCCCCCCGGTCGCGCGCGGATTGCGTCGTGTGCGGGGGAAAAGCGACATCGCGGGCCAAAGCCTGCGCGGGGCGCGTCGCCTGCATTCCCGCCGCCGGGCCCTTCAAAGCGGCTTGCGAGCCTGCGCGGCGGCGGCTACAGGACGAACATGACCCAGATCTCCCATGACCGCCTCCTGATCATCGACTTCGGCAGCCAGGTGACGCAGCTGATCGCGCGCCGCCTGAGAGAGCTGAATGTCTATTGCGAAATCCACCCGTATCAAAACGTCACCGACGCCTTCCTGGCCGAGTTCGCGCCGAAGGCAGTGATCTTCTCCGGCGGGCCCGACACGGTGACGCGCGAGGGGTCGCCGCGTCCGCCGCAGTCGGTCTATGACCTGGGCGTGCCGATCCTGGGCATCTGCTATGGCCAGCAGGTGATGATGCAGGACCTTGGCGGGCGGGTCGAAGGCGGCAAGATCTCGGGCGGCGGCGGCACGGCGGAGTTCGGCCGCGCCTGGGTTTCCCCTACCGAAGAGCGGATCGACCTGCTGGCGGGCTGGTTCCTGGATGCGCGCGAACAGGTCTGGATGAGCCATGGCGACCATGTCGCCGCGCTGGCCCCGGGGTTCGCGGTTTACGGCACCTCGCCCCACGCACCCTTTGCCATCACCGCGGATCTGGAGCGCAATTTCTTCGCCGTGCAGTTCCACCCGGAGGTGCACCACACGCCGAACGGCAAGACGCTTTACGAGAATTTCGTGCGTCTGGCCGGTTTCAGCGGCGACTGGACCATGGCCGCCTACCGCGAGGAGATGGTCGAGGCGATCCGCAATCAGGTCGGCGAGTCCAAGGTCATCTGTGCGCTGTCTGGCGGCGTCGATAGCTCTGTCGCCGCCGCGCTGATCCACGAGGCGATCGGAGAGAACCTGACCTGCGTCTTCGTCGATCATGGGCTCTTGCGCCTGAACGAGGCCGAGGAGGTCGTGGGCATGTTCCGCGATCACATGAACCTGTCGGTCATCCACGCGCAGGAGCAGGAGTTGTTCCTTGGCGAATTGGACGGCGTGTCCGACCCCGAGACCAAGCGCAAGATCATCGGCAAGCTCTTCATCGACGTCTTTCAGAAATACGCCGACCAGATCGAGGGCGCGTCCTTCCTGGCCCAAGGCACGCTATACCCGGATGTCATTGAATCGGTAAGCTTTTCCGGCGGCCCCTCCGTCACGATCAAGTCGCACCACAATGTCGGCGGCCTGCCCGAGAAGATGGGGCTGAAGCTGGTCGAGCCGCTGCGCGAGCTCTTCAAGGATGAGGTCCGCGCGCTTGGCCGCGAGTTGGGCCTGCCCGACAGTTTCATCGGCCGGCATCCCTTCCCCGGTCCGGGTCTTGCCATCCGCTGCCCCGGAGAGATCACCCGCGACAAGCTGGAGATTCTGCGCAAGGCCGACGCGGTCTATATCGACCAGATCCGCAAGCACGGGCTTTACGACGAGATCTGGCAGGCCTTCGTCGCGATCCTGCCTGTCCGCACCGTCGGCGTGATGGGCGACGGCCGCACCTACGACTACGCCTGCGCCCTGCGCGCGGTGACCTCGGTCGACGGGATGACCGCGGATTATTACCCCTTCAGCCATGATTTCCTTGGCGAAACCGCCACGCGGATCATCAACGAGGTCGAAGGGATAAACCGTGTGACTTACGATGTAACCTCGAAGCCGCCCGGAACGATCGAGTGGGAGTGATCCCGTCATGAGCGCCTCGCGCAAACCGCTGTCCGCCCGGCTGATCCGGCTGCTTTCGGAGCCGGCCATCGCGATGCGGAAGCTCTGGCTGATCCATGTGGTCAAGGACCCGCGTGTCCTGGCCTACCGCGCCTGGAAACGGGACAACCGGGATCAGGATCTGCGTCTGGCGTATGATCTGGGACCGGAGTCGGTGGTCTTCGACCTGGGCGGCTATCTCGGGGATTTTGCCGACGACATCCACCGTAAATTCGGGGCGGAGGTTCACCTGTTCGAACCCTCCCTCACCTTTCACAAAGCCTGCGTTGCGCGCTTCCGTGACGTGCCCAAGGTGCACAGCCATCCCTTCGGCCTCGGTGCGGTGGACCGCGAATTGATGCTGACCGACGATGCGGATGCCTCCTCCGTCGTGGAGGAAAAGAGCGGGACCAAGTCCGGCGAAGTCGTGCAACTGCGCCGGAGCGCCGACGTGATCGCGGAGCTGGGCGTCACGCATATCGACCTGCTCAAGATCAATATCGAAGGGGGCGAGTTCGAGGTGCTGCCGCATCTGATCGAGACCGGGCTGATCGAGATGATCGACAACCTGCAGATCCAGTTCCACGATTTCGTGGAGAACGCAGATCACCAGCGGGAGACAATCCGCGCGGCGCTGGCCCGGACACATGTCTGCACCTGGGACTATCCCTTCGTCTGGGAAAACTGGACCCGCAAGGGCAGCTAACCCTCCTTTTCCGTTGTGAAGGCCAGCGGATAGCCATACTGGCGGCCGAGTTCCGTGGCCTCCTTTGCCTTTTCCTCCGCGACTTCGCGGGTGTAGACCGCGACGACGCAGGCGCCGCGCATATGGGCGGTGATCATCACCGCCTCCGCCTCGCCCTCACTCATCCGGAAGACGCCCTGCAGGACCTTCACCACGAAACCGCGCGGGGTGAAATCATCGTTCAGCAGGATGACCTTGTAGAGTTTCGGCCGCTCTGTCGCGGTGATGGTTTCCGTATCCTGAACCGTGTCGAGCATCGGGGCCTCCGCGCGCTCTTCGTCATTCACCCTCGCGCCCTTTGGCCGCCCGGTCAAACCCCCGGTGTCTTCCGGCCCGAAATATCCCACAGGTCGCCTTTGGACGAGGCCCCGGCGTGTTAGCGCAAATGTCCCCCCGCCCTCTTTTCAAAGGCAAACCCGCCCCTTACAAGCCGGGGCAACTGCCAATCCGGAACGGGACCCATTCCATGAGCACCATTATCGACATTCACGCGCGCGAGATCCTCGACAGCCGCGGCAACCCGACCGTGGAGGTCGACGTGACCCTTGAAGACGGCACCATGGGCCGGGCCGCCGTGCCCTCCGGTGCGTCCACCGGCGCCTATGAGGCGGTGGAGAAGCGCGATGGTGACAAGGGGCGCTATGGCGGCAAGGGCGTGCTGGAGGCGGTGATGGCCGTCAATGGCGAGATCGCCGAGGAATTGCTGGGCCTGGATGCCACCGACCAGATCGAGCTGGACATGGCGATGATCGAGCTGGACGGAACCGAGAACAAGGGCCGTCTGGGCGCCAATGCGATCCTCGGCGTGTCGATGGCGGCGGCCAAGGCGGCGGCGGAGTTCACCATGCAACCGCTCTACCGCTATGTCGGCGGCACCTCGGCGCGTGTGCTGCCGGTGCCGATGATGAACATCATCAACGGCGGCGAGCATGCGGACAACCCGATCGACATTCAGGAATTCATGATCATGCCGGTCAGCGCGGGCAATATCCGCGATGCCGTCCGCATGGGGTCGGAGGTCTTCCACGTCCTCAAGAAAGAGCTTTCGGCGGCGGGCATGTCCACTGGTCTGGGCGATGAGGGCGGCTTTGCGCCCGAACTGGCCTCTACCCGCGATGCGCTGGATTTCGTGCTGAAGTCGATCGAGAAGGCCGGGTACAAACCGGGCGAGGATATCTACCTGGCGCTCGACTGCGCCGCGACTGAATATTTCAAGGACGGCAAATATGTGCTGTCGGGCGAAGGCAAGACGCTCTCTGCCGAAGAGAATGTCGACTACCTGGCCGCGCTCTGCGGCGATTACCCGATCATCTCCATCGAAGACGGCTGTTCGGAAGATGACTGGGACGGATGGAAACTCCTGACCGACAAGCTGGGCGACAAGGTGCAACTGGTTGGCGACGATCTGTTTGTCACCAACCCGGCGCGGCTGGCCGACGGGATCAAGCGCGGCGTGGCGAATTCGATGCTGGTCAAAGTGAACCAGATCGGCACGCTGACCGAGACGCTGCGCGCCGTCGATATGGCGCATCGCGCGCGGTATACCAACGTCATGTCGCACCGCTCCGGCGAGACCGAGGATGCGACGATTGCCGATCTCGCCGTCGCGACCAACTGCGGTCAGATCAAGACCGGATCTCTGGCGCGGTCGGACCGGCTGGCCAAGTACAACCAGCTGATCCGGATCGAGGAAATGCTGGGCGAAGCGGCGGAATATGCGGGCGCGTCGATCCTGAAATGAGCCATGTTCCCCCCGGACCGGCCGGTGTCCTGCACGCGATCCTTGCCCTGGGGGTGGAGGTGGCCGTGTTGGTCGCGGTCTACCGGTTGGGGATGGACATGCTGGAGGGGTGGCGCGGGCATCTGGCCGGGTTCGGGCTGATGTGCGCGGTTGTCGCGGTGTGGGCTCGTTGGGGCGCCCCGACCAGCGCAACAAGGCTGACGGGGCGCGCGCTGTTGATCTTCAAGGTGGCCGTTTTCAGCGCGGGTCTGGTGGCCTTTTCCCTGGTCGACGGGGCGAGCGTGGCGGTCATCTTTGTCGGCGTTGCGGTCGTTCATCTCTTGCTGGCGTTAAAACTGAACGCTCTGTGAAGTCCTGCATGCCCGGCGCGCATGAAAAAGCCCCGGCAATTGCCGGGGCTTTTCGCGTGATGCGGACCTCAGTTCCAGAAGCCTTCGTCAACCGACGGCAGGTTTTCCAGTTCTTCTTCGGTCATGTTGGTCACGACCGAATAGGACCGGTCATCCACGGGGACGAGGCGCATGCGGTCCACATTGAGTATCACGTGCTTGTCCGCGATATCGAGGAAGCCGCCGACCTCGGCGACGACGCCGGTCATCTGACCATCACGGTCGAGGATGATATCCTCGATTTCGCCAATCTCGGCCCAGTTCCTGTCGACCAGATCATAGCGCGTATCAGCGTTCCAGTCGCCGCCGACACCGCCGGTGGAGTAGATCTCGCCCCCCGTGATGTCCCGGGTGCGGATGGCGTCGGCGTAGTTCATCGAGGCGGCACGGTCGCTCTCGTAGGTTCCAATGCTGGAGTCCGAGGCGCCCTGATTGCCGGTCGTGGCCTGGCTGTCCATCACGTCGTCAGATGCCCCGTCGCCGGTTGTCTGGCTCTGCGCGAGCACAGGCGTGGCGGAGATCATGAGGGCGGCGATGCCGGTGAGAATCGGTTTCATGTCGGTTCTCCTTTCGTTGAGCAGTTCAGAGGACCAACGAAAGGAGGGCGGGGAATGTTCCGAGATTTCAATGCAGTCTCGGACGCCCGCTGATTGAGAAAGGCGCGCGCCCCGGCAGGCCGCGCGCCCTGTTGTGCCTCAGTCCTTGCCGACCAGCGGGCCGACGTCCTCGGCCTCTTCCAGCTGCGCTTCCGTCATCCGGGTCACGATCATGAAATCGTCCGCACCCGGACCCTGGACAAGACGCAGATGTTCCAGCGGGATCAGCACGTCGCGGTCGGCAATGCCGAGGAAACCGCCGACGTCCACAGTGACACCCACGACCTTGGCCTCATTGTCGAGCACCAGATCTTCGACATCGCCGATTTCGAGCCAGGAGGCGGCGACATCGCCGAAGGCTTCGCCGCTGTTCCAGAACGTCTCGTTATAGTCTTCGTTGAGGGAGTAGACCCTGGCGTCTTCGACCGCCTCGGCGCTGATCAGCGGCCCGTCAGCCTGGAATGCGGCGGGCTTGTCCTGCGCGGCCTGCTGCGCTTCGGCGGCTTGCTTGTCCTCCGTCGCCGGGGCAACGGTGGTGTCCTGCGCGATGGCGGCGGTGGATGCGAACAACAGTGTCGTGATGGCAAATCTGAACATGGCGTCCTCGGTTTGAATGGTCGGAGGAGTAACGCTTCCGAGAGCATCAAAGTTCCAAGATGTGGCGTGGGGGCACGCGTGCGTGGTGCGGGGTTGCGGGGGCCGGTTGGTCCGGGGAAAATCCCTGCAACAGAGAGAGCGAGGAGGACGCCATGACCGCACAGGAGATCATAGACTTGCTGGGCCTCGCGCCGCACCCCGAGGGCGGACATTACCGCCAGACCTGGATAGAGGAGGTCGCGGAGGGGCGGCCTGCGGGGACCTGCATCTACTTCCTGTTGAAAGCCGGAGAGCGGAGCCACTGGCACCGCGTCGATGCAACGGAGATCTGGCATCACTACGCCGGGGCGCCGCTGTTGCTGCATCTGGCGGAGACGGAGGCGGGGCCGGCGGAGACCCTGGTGATCGGGACGGATCTGGCCACGGGCGCGCGGCCGCAGGGGATCGTGCCGAAGGACTGGTGGCAGGCGGCGGAGACGACCGGGGACTGGACGCTGGTCGGCTGCACCGTGTCGCCGGGGTTCCGCTTCGAGGGGTTCGAGCTGGCGGCGCCGGGGTTTGATATTCCGCGGGGGTGATGTGGGGCGTGGGTGCCCCCTCTCCCTAGCCCTCTCCCCTAAGGGGAGAGGGAAAGTGTCGTGCTTCAGGCGTTCTGTTGGATGTAGAGGGGTTCGAACTGGCCGCGCCGGGGTTTGATATTCCGTAGGGTGCGTGCTGGCACGCACCGCTGGCCGCGGGACGGTGCGTGCGAGCACGCACCCTACGTGTGGGTCTGCACGTATTTGACGAGGGCGCGGGTTGAGGCGTCCTTGTCGGTGCCGGGGTCTTCGCCGCTGAGCACGGGGGCCAGGGATTTGGCCAGTTCCTTGCCCAATTCCACACCCCATTGGTCGAAGGAATTGATGCCCAGGATCACCCCTTCGACAAAGACGCGATGTTCGTAGAGCGCCACGATCTGGCCCAGCACCTCCGGCGTCAGTTGCGGGTAGAGCAGCGTGGTCGAGGGGCGGTTGCCGGGGAAGACGCGGTGGCGGGCCTGACGGTCAAGTTCTTCGCCGGTGAGGCCCTTGGCGGCCATGATGGCGGTGGCTTCTTCGAGGGAGCGGCCGCGCATCAGCGCCTCGGACTGGGCCAGGCAATTGGCGACCAGAAGGGCGTGGTGATGGGCGAGGTCAGGCTCATGCCCCCTGGCGGCGACCATGAATTCGCAGGGCACGACGCGGGTGCCCTGGTGGATCAGCTGGTAGAAGGCGTGTTGGCCGTTTGTGCCGGGCTCGCCCCAGACCACGGGGCCGGAATGCACGGGCAGATCCGCGCCGTCCATGGAAACGGATTTGCCGTTACTCTCCATCTCCAGCTGTTGCAGATAGGCCGGAAGGCGCAGCAGGCGTTGGTCGTAGGGCAACACCGCGCGGGTGGCATGGCCCTGCCCCTGATTGTGCCAGATGCCGACGAGGGCCAGCATGACAGGCAGGTTGTCTTGCAGCGGCGCGGTTCTGAAGTGATTGTCCATCGCATGGCCACCGGTAAGGAAGGCGCGGAAGTTGTCCGGCCCGATGGCGATCATCAGCGATAGTCCGATCGGCCCCCAGACGGAGTAGCGCCCGCCGACCCAGTCTTCGAAGCCGAAGACGCGGTCCGGGGCGATGCCGAAATCGGCCGTCAGATCCGCGGCGGTCGAGAGGGCGGCAAATTGCGCGGCCGGATCGGACACCTTGGCGGCCATCCAGCTGCGGGCGGTGTCCGCATTCGTCATGGTTTCGATGGTGGTGAAGGTCTTGGAGGCGACGATGACCAGCGTGGTCGTCGGGTCCAGCGCCTTGAGCGTGTCGTGGATATGCGCGCCATCGACGTTGGAGACGTAGTGGACGCGCGGCCCATCGCAATAGGGGGCGAGGGCGGCATAGGCCATCGCCGGGCCGAGGTCGGAGCCGCCGATGCCGATATTCACCACATCGGTGATGGCGCCCCCTGCCCCGGTGAATCGCCCGTTGCGTACGGCATTTGCGAAATCCTCCATCCGCTGCAGCGTGGCAAAGACGCCGGGCATGACATCCGACCCGTCGACCTCGACAGGCATGCCGGAGAGATTGCGAAGGGCCGTGTGCAGGACCGCGCGGCCCTCTGTCTCGTTTATCTTTTCGCCGGTGAACATGGCCTCGCGGCGGGCGGCAAGGCCGGATGCCTCGGCCAGGGATAGGAGCGCGGCGCGATCTTCGGTGCCCATCTGGGTTTTGGAGTAATCGAACAATAGCGTTCCAAATTGCACGGTGAAATCCGCGACTCGATTGGGCTTTTCCATTATTTCTGCAATGTTTCGCGTGCGGGCGTCAGCGCCACGGCGTTCGATTTCTGCCCACATGGGTGTTCCTTTCAGCTTGCCCGATCAGTCGGCATAATGAATCCGGGCCTCGCCAAGCAGGCAGGCCACCGGAGCCTCCGCCGGGGGGAGTGTCGCGGCCCGTTCGACGGCGGATTTCTTCTCTTCTCCCATGATGAGGAGGTGAATATCCATCGCGTTCCTCAGCACGGGCGCGGTGAGTGTGACGCGCGGTTCCGGCGCGCCGGGGGCACGCATCGGCAGCAGGACGGGGGCGTCTTCCGCCAGCCCCTCCTCCAACCGGTCGGCGCCGGGGAAGAGCGAGGCGGTGTGCATGTCGGCGCCCATGCCGATCAGCATCACGTCGATCGGCAGGCTTTCGGCAATCGCGGCGCTGAGGGTGTCTAGGCTCTCTTCCGGTTCGGGCGTCGGGGCGTAGAGCGGGATGAGGCGGGCCGCCGCAGCGGGGCCGGTCAGCAGGGTGCGGCGCAACAGGGCGGTGTTGGAGCGATCGGAGCTTTCGGGCACCCATCTTTCATCGGTCAGCAGGACATCGACGCGGTCCCAGGGCAGATGCACCTGGGACAGCGCGTCGAAGACCGGACCGGGAGAGGTGCCACCGGGGACGGACAAGGTCACCCGGTCCTTGTGATGCAGCGCGGTGACAAGGGCATCGGCCAAAACCTCCGCAAGTTCTAGGGCCAGCATGTCGCGGTCGGGGTAGTCGGTCCAGTTCACGCCCGGATCTCCCTCCAGCGGCGGCCGTCATGGTGGATCAGTTCCAGCGCATCCTCGGGGCCGGAACTGCCCGGTTCGTAGGGCACGGGACGGTCGCCGCGTTTTTCCCAGCCCTCGATGATCGGATCGGTCCAGGCCCAGGCGGCCTCCACCTCGTCACCGCGCATGAAGAGCGTCTGGTTGCCGCGGATCACGTCCATGATGAGCCGTTCATAGGCGTCGGGCACGTCTTCGCCATCTGGGCCAAGCGCCTCGGCGAAGGTCATGTCGAGCGGCACGTCGATCAGGCGCATGCCGCCCGGCCCCGGTTCCTTGATCGTCACGTCCAGGTCCATGCCCTCGTTCGGTTGCAGGCGGATCGTGAGGATATTCCGGTGGCGGCCGCTGTCGTCGTCGAAGATGGAATGCGGGGTTTCCTTGAAGATCACCGCGATCTCGCTGGCGCGGGCCTTCAGCCGTTTGCCGGTGCGCAGGTAGAAGGGCGTGCCGGCCCATCTCCAGTTCGAAATGCCGACGCGCAGGGCGATGAAGCTTTCGCTGGTGGCCTTGGGGTTTTCCACGTCCGCCGCGTAATCCGGTGTCTCGGGCCCCTTGCCGTACTGGCCGCGTACGATTTCACCCGGGGCGACCTCGTTCAGGGCGCGGATGACCTTAAGCTTTTCGTCGCGCACGGCGTCCGGGTCGAACTTGGCCGGCGGTTCCATCGCGATGAGGCAGAGCAGCTGCATCAGGTGGTTCTGCACCATGTCCCGCATCGCGCCGGAGCGGTCGTAATATTCGCCCCTGCCCCCGACGCCGACGGTTTCGGCAACGGTGATCTGGATGTGGTCGACGTATTGCGAATTCCACAGCGGTTCGAACAGCATATTGCCAAAGCGGACGGCCATGAGGTTCTGCACCGTCTCCTTCCCCAGGTAATGGTCGATGCGGTAGATCTGGCTTTCGGGGAAATGCTGGGCCAGCGTGGCGTTCAGCGCGCGGGCGGTTTCCAGATCGCGGCCGAAAGGTTTTTCCACCACGATCCGGCTTTCGCCATCGGCCAGCCCATGGGCATGCAGGCGTTCGGCCAGCGGGCCGAAGAGGCTGGGCCCGACGGAGAAGTAATAGGCGCGGATCTTGCCCGGCTTCATCATCTCGGCCAGTTGCGGCCAGCCGGTGTCGCCCATGGCATCGACATGGACATAGTCGATCTGCTTGAGGAAGGCGTCGAGCGTGCCCTCCTCGCAGGTGGTGGTGGTGTTGAATTCGCGAATCGCCTCCGCCACGACCTCGCGGTAGGCCTCCGTCGTCAGGTCGGAACGCGCGGCGCCGATCACGCGCGATCCCCCCTCCATCTGGCCGGAGCAGAAGCGCCGAAAGAGCGCAGGCAAGATCTTGCGCCGGGCGAGGTCACCGGTCCCGCCGAAAACGACGAGGTCGAAGGGGTCGACCGGGATAACGCGAGAGGCCATGAGAGATCCTTTCGTGCCGCGGGGGCAATTGGGGCCGCAGGGGCGAGTTTGGGCGCTAACATAGCGAGTGGCCTGCATTTCACAATGGCAGCAGGAGAGATCGTAAAGTTTGCCCTGCCCCTGTCCAGCCGCTAGACCTGTGTCCACCGGACATTTCTGCGCGCGAGGCGGACATGAGAGACCAAACGGCCGCCAATTTCGGCAAGTTCGCCGACCCCGATGTGACCGCGAAGGGCGAGGCGCGGGCGCGGGTGACGCTGGAGGGTATCCGCACGCTCTGGATCAATACAGGAACGCTATGCAATATCGCCTGCTCGCATTGCTACATCGAAAGTTCGCCCAGCAACGACGCGCTGGTCTATCTGTCGGCGGCGGAGGTCGCGCAGGCGCTGGAGGATGTGCTGGCGGCAGGGCATCCCGTTGAAGAGGTTGGCTTTACCGGGGGTGAGCCGTTCTTGAACCCCGAGTTTCCTGCGATGGTGGAGGATGTTCTGGCACGCGGGTTGCGGGTGCTGATCCTGACCAATGCGATGCGCCCGATGATGCGGGTGCGGTGCCGCGAGGCGCTGGCGCGGCTGGAGCGGGCCTACCCCGGTCAGATGGTCTGCCGCGTCTCGCTGGATCACCACACGGCACCGGTGCATGAGGCGGAGCGTGGCGCGGGCAGTTTCGAGGAGAGCCTTGTCGGGCTTCGCTGGCTGCGCGATCAGAGGATCGCGCTGGCCGTCGCGGGGCGCGGGTTTACCGGTGAGACGGAGGCTGAGATGCGGGCGGGCTATGCCGCGCTGTTTGCGCGTGAAGGCCTGCCGATTGATGCGGGGGATCCCGGCGCCCTGGTGCTTTTCCCGGAGATGGACCTGGGCGTCGAGGTGCCGGAGATCACGACCGCCTGCTGGGGCATTCTGGACAAGCGACCGGGGGATGTGATGTGCGCCTCCTCCCGCATGCTGGTGAAGCGGAAGGGGGAGGATGTGAGCTATGCCGCCTGCACACTGCTGCCCTATGATCCGCAGTTCGACATGGGGGCTGCGGCGCCGGAAATCGGGCAGGAGGTGGCGCTGAACCATCCGCATTGCGCGAAGTTCTGTGTGCTGGGCGGGGCCTCCTGCGCGGCGTGAGGGGGGGGTGATGTGTCCCGGCCTTGCGCCGGGACCGCGTGGGGCAGGTCACTGCCGCGGGGCGCGGGCGCGTTTGGCGCGGGGCCCCGGCGCAAGGCCGGGGCGTGGTTGAGCAATGTGGCGCGAGGCCCCGGCGCGGGGGCCGGGGCGTGTTGGTGCCTTGTGACACGGGCGCTCGCGCGTCAGTGCAGCGTCAGCTCTCCCACGCAGTTGCGCCATTCGCCGGAAGCGATCTGCTTGCGGTGCGTGAAGCGGACGGAATGCAGGGGACCCTCGATTTCGTCCTGCCAGAATTCGATGAACTTGAAGAGCTTCGGATGGTCCGGGGCCAGATCGTAATCCTGCCAGACAAAGCTGTTGAGGACGTTCTTGTAATCGGGCATCCGGTAGAACAGCTCCGCCGTGGTGAGACCATATCCGCGGAGCATCATTTCCGTATCACTCATCGTCATGCGAGACCCTCGATTTGTTGATGGTAGGAAAATGATGACGCAGCCGGATTAAAAATCAACAAAAACAGCTTGTTATCAATCCCGAGGGATGAGTGACAATGCGCCGTGCCGGTTGCCATTGCACCCCAGAAAGCGTGGGTGCTATAGTCGCCGACAACAAGATATAGAAGCTTCCGAATACAGGGCCACAGACGTGACGGACACTCCAGAACCCCCTGAGAATGATGAGGAAATCCAGCGCCCTGCCTACGACGGGCCGACGGTGTCGATCACCGACGAGATGCGGAATTCCTATCTCGACTACGCGATGTCGGTCATCGTGGCGCGGGCGATTCCCGATCTGCGGGATGGCCTAAAACCTGTGCACCGTCGCATCCTCTATGCGATGAGCGAGGTGGGGAATACCTTCGACAAGCCCTATCGCAAATCCTCGCGCCCCGTGTCGGACGCCATGGGCAAGTATCACCCGCATGGTGATTCCGCGATCTATGACGCGCTGGTGCGGATGGCACAGAGTTTCTCCATGTCGCTGCCGCTGCTGGACGGTCAGGGCAACTTCGGTTCGATGGACGGGGACAAGGCCGCGGCCTTCCGTTACACCGAGGTGCGGATGGCCAAGGCCGCGAACTATCTGCTGGAAGATATCGACAAGGACACGGTCGATTTTGAGCTGAACTACGACGGCAAGGACCAGGAGCCTGTCGTCCTGCCCGCCCGCTTCCCGAACATGCTGGTCAACGGGGCCGGCGGGATCGCGGTCGGCATGGCGACGAATATCCCGCCGCACAACCTGGGCGAGGTCGTGGATGCGACGCTGGCGCTGATCCAGAACCCGGACATGTCGGTGGAGGATCTGATCGAATATGTGCCCGCCCCGGATTTCCCGACGGGCGGGATCATCCTGGGCCGTGGCGGGGCGCGCAAGGCGTATACCGAAGGGCGCGGATCGGTCATCATACGCTGTAAGCAGCATGTGGAGGAGATCCGCAAGGAACGCTACGCCATCGTCATCGACGAGATCCCCTACCAGGTGAACAAGGCCGCGATGATCGAGAAGATCGCGGAACAGGTGCGGGACAAGCGGATCGACGGCATCTCGCATGTGCAGGACGAGTCGGACCGGCACGGCGTGCGCGTGGTGATCGAGCTGAAGCGCGACGCGACGCCGGATGTGGTGCTGAACCAGCTGTGGCGGTTCACGCCGATGCAGACGTCGTTTGGCTGCAACATGCTGGCGCTGAACGGCGGGCGGCCCGAGACACTTACGCTGTATGGTTTTCTGTCGGAATTCATCAAGTTCCGCGAGGACGTGGTGGCGCGGCGCACCGCCTACCTGCTGCGCAAGGCGCGGGAGCGGAGCCATGTTCTGTGCGGTCTGGCGGTTGCCGTGTCCAACGTGGACGAGATCGTGGCGACCATCCGCTCCTCCGCCGATGCAGCGGAAGCGCGGGAAAAGCTGATGACGCGGAAATGGCCCGCCTCCGACATCGCGGCCTACATCCGTCTGATCGACGATCCGACCCATACGATGAACGACGACGGGACCTATAACCTGAGCGAGACGCAGGCACGCGCGATCCTGGAGCTGCGGCTGCAGCGCCTGACGCAGCTTGGCGTGAAAGAGGTCACGGACGAGCTGGAAGAGCTGGCCGGGAAGATCAAGGAATACCTGGAAATCCTCGGCTCGCGCGAGCGGATCATGGGCATCATCTCGGACGAGTTGACCGAGGTGAAGGACCTGTTTGCCGTGCCGCGTCGGACCGAGATCGTCGACTGGTCCGGCGATATGGAGGACGAGGATCTGATCGAACGCGCCGAAATGGTCGTGACGGTCACCCAGTCCGGCTATATCAAGCGCACCCCGCTGGAAGACTTCCGCGCCCAGAAGCGTGGCGGCAAGGGGCTGTCGGGCATGGCGACCAAGGATGACGACGTGGTCACGTCGCTGTTCGTCGCGAATACCCATACGCAGCTGCTGTTCTTCACCACGGACGGGATGGTCTATAAGCTGAAGACCTGGCGCCTGCCGCTTGGCGGGCGGACGTCCAAGGGCAAGGCCATCGTGAATATCCTGCCGATCCCGACCGGTGTCTCTATCGCGGCGATCATGCCTGTGGACCGGGACGAGAAGGACTGGGGCGATTTGCAGATCGTCTTTGCCACCTCGGCCGGGACGGTGCGGCGCAACGCGCTGTCGGATTTCACCAATGTCATGCGCAACGGCAAGATCGCGATGAAGTTCGAGGGTGACGCCGAGGGCATGCGCCTGATCAACGCCGCGATCTGCGGGGCCGAGGACGACGTGATGCTGTTCACCCAGTCCGGCCGGGCGATCCGGTTCCGGGCGGATGACGTGCGGGTCTTCAACTCCCGCTCCTCCGTCGGGGTGCGCGGTGTGCGGTTGAACGACAAGGACGAGGTCGCCTCGATGTTCGTCCTGCCCAGTTTTGCGGCGGAATCCGATGAACGGGCCTCCTATCTCAAGATGCGCCGCGCCATGGCGGGCGACGTCGAACAGACCAATGACGAGGAAGAGGGCAACGCCGACATGCCCCTGCCCCAGGACCGCTATGCCGAGATGTCGGCGGCGGAAACGCTGATCCTGACGATCACGGCGGGCGGTGCGGGGCATATCAGCTCCTCCCACGATTATCCGCTGCGGGGTCGTGGCGGCATGGGCGTCACCGCCTGGGAAAAATCCATGCGCACGGGCGAGGTGATTGCCGCCTTCCCCGTCGAGATGGACGATCAGGTGATGCTGGCGACCTCCAAGGGGCAGTCGATCCGGGTGCCTGTGGACGGGATTTCCTTCCGGTCGCGCAGCGCGGGCGGGGTCAAGGTGTTCAACACCGGCAAGAACGAAACCGTCGTCTCGGTTGCGCGGATCGCCGATCAGGGTGACGAGGACGAGAAAGAAGCGGACGAAAGCTGATGCTGAAGGGGCGCGACTCACGGGTTCAGAACTGGGATGACCTCCGGTACCTGATGGCGGTTCACAAGACCGGCTCGATGAGCGCTGCCTCGCGTCTGCTGGATACCAACCCGGCCACGGTGTCGCGCCGTCTGGCGCGGCTAGCCGAAACCTTGGGTCACGAGCTGTTTCACAAGACCCCGGAAGGCTGGGTGGCGAGCGATGCGATCGGTCCGCTGTTGCAGAGCGTCTCCAGCTTTGAAGGCGAGATCGAAAGTTACCTCAACGCCAATGACACCAAGGGTGGGCAGCTGAGCGGGTCGATCTCCATCGGGATGCCGGGATCGCTGGCCAACGGGGTGCTGTATCCGCGTGTGTCGGATCTGGTGGCGGAGCATCCGGGGATCCGGCTGAACCTGCATGCCCAGACCTACCGCGAGACGCTTGGCGAGAATGACATGATCATCTCTCCGATCCGGCCGCAGCACGGACGCTTGATCGTGAAACCCATTGGACGGGTGCATGCCAACGTCTACGCCATGCCCGACGGCCCGCGCGCCGGGGCCTGGATCGGTCTGCTGCGCGATCACGACGCCTATGAGCCTATGCAACGGGCGATCGACGTGATGGGCGGTCAGCCCCCCACGCTGCGGGTCGAGACGCTGCATGACGTGGCCGAGGCGATCCGCATCACCGGCCTGCCGGGGCTGACGCTGCGCATCGAAGCTTCCATGGAACCGCAGATGGTGCTGTATGATTCCCAGGCGCCGGACAACGAAACGGCCCTGTTCCTGTGCTATCACGAAACGCGGCGGCATGACCCGCTTTTGCAAGCTGTGATTGAATGGGCCACCGGGGCGTTCGAGGCGTGTGAGCACCTATAGCATCACATCTGACGCTAATTCGCGTCACCATTAACGCAATTCTAGCGTTGTTGTGTCAGGTGACGCTTATGGCCCACACAACCCTTGCTTGCGCAACTTTAGCGTGAAATAGATATCCCCATACCGCATCTAACGGTGCGGAAGACTGGTTCGACACCACGACGGTCAGCGGGGCTATCCACCCAACCAACCCGCTGCTCTCTGGTCAGAACCGGAGCTCTTCCTTCTCTGGAGGGCAAATTCGGAGCGGCTGATGCAGTCCCGGACCACGGTCCAGGCAGGCGTTCCAACAGTGTGGAATGGCGTCTACCCCGCCAAACCCTCAGCATACTGGGTCGGCCCATGGCCGACCCATTTTCTTTCCACAGACCACCGGATTCGCCCTGAATCAGGCGCCCCAGCCTTCCGGTTCACGCATAGCTGATGCACCGGGCCCATTGCGACGTCTGTGCCCCATCCCAATTGCCAAATTTCCATGCCATAGAAGATTGATAGGCAACAGGACCCGGTGGCCCGCCTGCTTTGCATTTCGCACGTCGTGGATTTGAAAGGATTTCCCATGACCAAAACTCATCCCAGCCCTTACCTGGCCGCGGCGCTTGCGCTGACGGTCCTGGCTTTCCCTGCGCAGGCAGAGAACACGCTGCACGGCGAGCTCAGCTTCGAACTTGGGCGGAACGTTGATAAAAGCCGCAATTTCAAACATATCGCGACATCGCTTGGCACGACGTTTGCCAATGGGGTCGGTCTGCAGCTCGACCTCAGTGTCGGGAAGTATGAGCAGGTGACCTCAACCCAGCCCACGGCCGGAATCCATGTCTACTATGCCCCGTCCGACGACTGGGCGATCGGGGCCTTCCTTGTGGGCGAGGATCAGCGGCCCGGGAACTATGCCTATTTCGGCGTGGAAGCGGCCTATGACTCCGGTCCCTTCCAGGCCGAAATCTACGCCGCCTATCGCGATGACCGCGCCGCGACCTTCGACGGCGAGCGGTTCGGGATCGAACTGGCCTATGCGCCGGAGACGTGGAGCGGTTTCGGCCTGTTCGGCGCGGCGCATGCAGAAAGCGGGCTGCCTACGGGCAGCAAATCCATCGCCTATCTCGGTGCGGAATATGGGTTCAAGAACGATACCAAGGTGGCAATGACCGTCGGCCAGACCGATCTGAGCGAAACGGTCGTCACGCTTGGCTATCATATCGACTTCGGCCGTGGCGCGACCTTCTCGCGGCGCCACAGCCAGGGGGTCTTTGACGGCTATTGATCAGAGATCGTAGAGCTCTGTGAACTTCGCCTCGATATAGTCCAGCAGCGGGGCCGCGGTCGGCGCGGTTCCGCAGGCCTTTTCGATGACCTCGGCCGGGCGGTAGAGGCCGCCGTGACGCTGGACGTTGTCGTGCAGCCAGGTGGTCGCCGGGGCGGTGTCGCCCTTCGCCAGGTGTGCGTCCAGGTCCGGAACCGCCTTGCGCATCGCCGCATTCAGGCAGCCGGCGTAGACATTACCCAGGGAATAGGTCGGGAAGTAGCCGAATAGCCCGACCGACCAATGCACATCCTGCAGACAGCCGAGAGAGGCGCGCGGGACATCATAGCCGAAATCCGCCTTGAAGCGGTCGTTCCAGGCGGCTTCCAGATCGGCGGGTTTCAGATCGCCGCTGACCATGGCGCGTTCCAGATCAAAGCGTAGCATGATGTGCAGGTTATACTGCAACTCGTCCGACTCGGTCCGGATGAAGGCCTTCTGGACGCGGTTGACGGCGTGATAGAACCCCTCCGCATCCGCAACGCCGATATCGCCGAAAGCGGCGGTCATCTGGTCGAAGAGCCATCCGGTGAAGGCGCGGGAGCGGCCGATCTGGTTCTCGTAGATCCGGCTCTGGCTTTCGTGGACCCCCATGGAGACGCCCTGCCCGAGCGGCGTGAAAAGGTATTCGGGATCAATGCCTTGCTCATAGCAGGCATGGCCGACCTCGTGGATCGTGGAATAGAGGCAATTGAACGGATCATCGGGGCTGGTCCGCGTGGTGATCCGCGCGTCGGACCCGCCGCCGGAGGAAAACGGGTGGACCGATCGGTCCAGCCGACCCCTGTTGAAGTCATAGCCGAAGGTCGCAGCGAGCGCCCGTGCCAGTTCCATCTGCTTGTCATCGCGGAACGTGCCGGTCAGCCCCTTGGGTTCGGGCTTTTCCAGAACCCTCTCGCGCAGGGCGGTCAGGCGGGGGCGCATCTCCCCGAACATCGCGTCGAGGCGGGCGGCGGTCATTTCCGCCTCGTAATTGTCGAGCAGCGCGTCGTAAGGATCGCCGCCGTCGGCCAGGGCCTGTCCCTCCTCCTGGCGCAGGGCGACGACCCGCTCCAGCGAGGGGAGGAAGGCCTGGAAATCATCCGCGGCGCGGGCGGCGGCCCATGTCCCCTGCGCGACGGAGGTGACGCGCGCGATTTCGGCGGCGAGTTTCGCGGGCACCTTCTGCGTCTTGTCATAGTCGCGGCGGATGTGGCGCAGCATGGCGGCCTGGGGCGCGCTCATTTCCGTGCCGTCGGCGGCGGAGAGCCAGTCGGCGATGCGCGGATCGGTGCGGCGGGCGTGCAGGATGCCCTGGATCGCCGCCTGTTCCTCGCCCCGCTGTTCGGCGGCGCCGGGGGGCATCATGGTTTCCTGATCCCATTCCAGACGTCCGGCGATGGCGGCCAGCGCCTCGGTCTCTTTCTGGAATTCCAGCAGGTCGGTGAGTGCGGACATCGGTTAACCTCGGACGGATTGGGGAACGGGATAGGCGGCGTGGAAGCGCGCGCGCAGGATCAGCACGAAAAGCGCCACGGCCAGCAGTTGGTGCGTCAGGGCGACATGGAGTTGGGCGGCGGAGATTACAGTGTAAATCCCGAGGGCGATCTGACCGACCAGCGCGATGAAGGCGACCAGGAAGGCCCCGGCGGTCACCCGGTTCGCGGCCCGGCGGGATTTGAGGAAGACCATGATCCCGAAGGCCAGAAGCAGGTAGCCTGTCATCCGGTGGATGAACTGCACGAGGCCGGGGTTTTCCAGGAAATTACGCCATGCGGGCTCCAGCATCAGCGGATCGGGGGGCAGGAAACCGCCGCCCATGGTGGGCCAGTCGGTATAGCTGCGCCCGGCGTCGATGCCGGCGACCAGCGCGCCGATCACGATCTGAAGGAAGGCGAAGTGCATCCAGCCGGTGCCGAGCGAAAAGAGTTTCGCATCGCGGGAGCGGCGGGCCTGCATCAAATCGCGCTCCGGTCGCCCGAGCAGAAGCACATACCAGGCGATGAAGCCGAGGATCACGAAGGCCAGGCCCAGATGAACAGCCAGCCGGTAGGAGGCGACCGAGAGCATCGTGCCCTCGAGCCCTGAAGACACCATCCACCAGCCGATTGCACCCTGAATACCGCCAAGCGCGCCAATCCAGACGAGACGTCCGGTCCATCCGGTCGGAATTTTCCGAAACGCCAGAAACCCGACAAAGCCAAGCGCCCAGACCAGGCCGATCACCCGGCCAAGCTGCCGGTGGCCCCATTCCCACCAGTAGATCTGTTTGAAATCCTGCAGTTCCATCCATGCGTTCTGAAGCTGGAATTGGGGGATCTGCTGATAGAGTTCGAATTCGGCCTGCCAGTCGGCCTCGTTCATCGGGGGCAGCGCGCCGGTCAGCGGTTTCCATTCGGTGATCGACAAGCCGCTGTCGGTCAGCCGGGTCAGCCCGCCCACGGCGATCATCACGACGACGAGGGCGAAGAGCACCATCAGCCAGATACGGATCGCCCCCCGCGCACCGCGTTTCGCCCGGTCGATGCCGCCGGTCTGAACCTCCGGTCGGGTGTCGGTCTGGACCTCTTCGAAAAGCTTGCGTTTCTCGGCCATTGTCTGCCTCTTCATCAGTCTCGGCGCCCAATCGACGCGAAGGTAATGCCGCCGCCCTGCCCCGTCCAGCGGTTGCGCCTAGCTGTCGCGGGTCTTCCAGCGGACCATCTGGCGCATCACGCCATGCAGGGTCTGCACATCGGCGCGGGTCAGCGGCATGCGCGACCAGAGGTTGCGCAGGTTCAGTTTCATCGTCTCGGCCTTGTGGTCGGGGAAGAAGAACCCCGCCTCCTCCAGCCGCTCTTCGTAGTGCTCCGCCAGCTTCTCGACCTCGACCCCGGTGGCCCAGTCGGTGCCCGCCATGTCGGTGCGCTCCGCCGGGGTCTCCACCGTCTGGCGGCGCCATTCATAGGCGCAAAGCAGCACGCATTGCGCGAGGTTGAGGGAGGCGAAATCGGGGTTCACCGGCACGTTTATGATCGTGTTGGCGCGCACGATGTCGTCGTTTTCCAGCCCGGCGCGTTCTGGGCCGAACAGGACGGCGACCTTTTCGCCACGTCCGATCATTTCCGTCGCCATTTCCATGGCGCGCTCGGGGGTGACCACGGGTTTCGTCAGGCCTCGGGGCCGCGCCGTGGTGGCAAAGACATGGGTGCGGTCCTCCAGCGCGGCGGCCGTGGTGTCGAAAAGCCCGGCTTCGTCCAGCAGGCGACCCGCGCCGGAGGCCATGGCGACGGCCTTCTGATTGGGCCAGCCGTCGCGCGGCGCGGTGAGGCGCATCCGGTCGAGGCCGAAATTCCACATGGCACGGGCGGCGGCGCCAATGTTCTCTCCCATCTGGGGACGGATGAGGACGAAGACGGGCTGGGACATGGGCACTCCTTGCTGCTCAGGCCTGTTAGCGCCGGGGCGCGCGGGGAACAAGCCTTTGCGCCGCCAAGGTTTCGCAGGTATACCGCCGCAACTTGACGGAGATTCCCCATGGCCCAGGATGAACAGGCCCCCGAGCGGCCGCAGATCTACCTGATTTCCCCCCCGGATTTTGAGCTGAGCAGCTTTGCCGAGGCGCTTGGCGGCGTGCTGGACGCGGCGGAGATCGCCTGCGTCCGCCTTGCGCTCGCCTCGCATGACGAAGGGGAAATCGCGCGGGCCGCCGATACCCTGCGCGAGGTCTGTCATCAGCGTGACGTGGCGCTGGTGATCGACAACCATATCCTGCTGGCGGAACGGCATGGGCTGGACGGGGTGCATCTGTCCGATGGCGCCCGGTCGGTGCGCAAGGCGCGCAAGCAGTTGGGCAATGACGCGATTGTCGGCAGCTTCTGCGGCGCCTCGCGCCATGACGGAATGACCGCCGGTGAGGCCGGGGCGGATTACGTCAGCTTCGGTCCCGTCGGGGCCACGGCACTGGCGGATGGCGAGGCGGCGGATTTCGAGATCTTCGAATGGTGGTCGCAGATGATCGAAGTGCCCGTGGTGGCCGAAGGCGGGCTGAGCCGGGCGCTGGTGACACAGCTTGGCCCGGTCACGGATTTCTTCGGCATCGGCCCGGAGATCTGGAAGGCCGAGGATCCCGCCGCCGCGCTGGCGGATCTGCTGTCAGGCCTCCAGTGACCGCCGCTCCGGCGGCATGGCGTTTCTGACGATCTCTTCACAGGCTTTGGCGAGCGCCTTGCGATCGGGGTAGTCCGCGACGCGCAGGGGCGTGTGGTAGATCACCTCGACACTGCCCTGACGGCGCGCGCCGAGGATGCGGACCAGCGACCAGCCAAAGTCCATATCGCCCCACCATCCGTAGAAGGTCGGCTCCTTATCATCGGGGGCGCGATAGATGACGGTGACCGGCTGAACGCTCAACTTATCCCGTAAGTCCGGGTGGTAGAAGGCGGCGAACAGCGTGGTCTTGAAGGGCAGGACATGCATAGCGTCGGTCGAGGTTCCTTCCGGGAAAAACAACAGCTTGTGCCCAAGAGTTAATCTATCGCGAAAGACCTGTTCCTGCGCCTTCGCCTCGCCCCGGACCCGGTTGATGAAGATCGTCCCGGTGGCCCGCGCCAGCCAGCCGATGCCGACCCATCCGCGCACCTCGGCCTTGGAGACGTAGTAGATCCGCTTGGCCGCATGCAGGGTGAAGATATCCAGCCAGGAGGAGTGATTGGCGACGATCGCCCCGTGTTCCGGCATGGGTTTGCCATGGTGCGAAAACCGCATGCCGGAGATGACAAAGAAGCTGTGGCAGACGAACTGCGTCAGGTAGGGGGTGAAGGGGCGGCGCATGCCGTAGATCCAGCGTTCGGGCTGGCGCAGGATCAGCAGGATGGCGAGCGTGCCGAAACAGATGGTGCCAAAGGGAATGGCGCGCAGGATGAAGCGGAATTTCGTCGCCGCGTCCAGGGCGGGTTGCGGCGCGGGGGCCTTATCCGGGTCCCAGATCACTGGCTGCCCCCATAGATACGGGCCTGCGCCGCGCTCATCTTTTCGGTATCGAGGATCAGGCAGACGTCCGTCGTGTTGAAGGCGTGATCGACATAGGCACCCTCGCCCACGAAGCCGCCCAGTCGCAGGTAACCCTTGATCAGCGCGGGAACGGCGCGCATGGCGGCGGGGCGGTTCAGCCTGTCTTCGGGGATCAGGTCCATGGTCTGAAAGGCCTCGGACTGCGTCCGCACCCGCAGCCCCGGCGGGGCGAGGTGGCGGTGATGGAGAAGCGACAGGGGCTCCGCCAACTCCGCTATATCGGTGCCGTGAAAACTGGCCGTGCCGAAGAGAATCTCGATCCCCCGCTCGCGCACGTAATCGGCCAAAGCGGTCCAGAGGTGGAACATGCCCATGCCGCCGCGATAATCCGCATGCAGGCAGGACCGGCCCAGTTCCAGCAGCTTGCGGCCCGAGCGGCGCAGCACGGTGAGGTCATATTCGTCCTCGGAATAGAACTGCCCGATCTGCGCGGCGCCATCCTCGGTCAGCAGGCGATAGACACCGACGACCTGATCGCGGATCTCCTCCCCCCGCGCTGTGTCGAGGAGGAGGAGGTGATCGAAAAAGGGGTCGAAGCGGTCCCGCTCCAGCTGCGCCTCGTGATCGACAAGGTCACCATCGCTGCCCAGCTCGCGCACAAAGACCTGGTAGCGGAGGTGCTGCGCGGCCTCCAGCTCTGCCTCGTTGCGGGCAAGACGGACGGTGAAGTGCTGACTTGTGTCGGGCATCCGGTCGGGGCTGCTGCTCATGGTTGCGGTGGTTTAGGGCCCGGGGGGGCGAAGGGCAATCCCAGTCGGGAGGCTGTTAACGATTGGGTAAGGATGTTCAGGCATCCTGCGCGCGTGTGGTGGTGTTTGGTTAACGGGCCGTCAGGTGAACTGGGGGATCAGTGCGACGCGGCGGCCGTCGATCACCACCTTGCCCGCCTCGGGGAAGTTGACGGTGATCCGTCCCCCGATATTGGATTGAACCTGGCCCACGCCCCAGTCCGGTTGATCGGGATGGGTGACGCGCATGCCGGGTTCGAGTAGTGAATTGAGGTCGTCCATACGGGGGTGCCGCCTTCGATCAATGAGAGAGTGCCATGTCACAGGATAGCGAAACACTTGCCCGGCTGATAGGGTCGCGGATCTGCCATGATCTGATTTCGCCCGTGGGCGCTATTCAGAACGGGATCGAACTGCTGGCGATGGAGGGGCAGGCAGGCCCGGAAATGGCGCTGATCGAGGAAAGCGTGGCCAACGCCTCCGCCCGGATCAGGTTTTTGCGGATCGCCTTTGGCATGGCCAGCGACGGGCAGGCGGTCGGACATACGGAAATCCGCTCGGTGCTGGAGGACATGGGCCGCGCCAGCCGGGTCAGCTATCACTGGCCGGGCAGCGAGGATTGTTCGCGCCCGCAGTTGCAATGCCTGTTCCTGGCCATGATGTGCCTGGAAAGCGCCATGCCGCACGGCGGTGCGATCCATATTGTGAAAGAAGATTCCGCCTGGCTCGCCCGTGGCCCGGCCGAGACGGACAGGCCCGACGCGGCGCTTTGGACGCAACTGGCACGTGGCACGCCGCAGGCGGAGACCACCCTGCCCGCCCATGTGCAGTTTCCGCTGCTCATTGCCCTCATGAACGCCCGGGGTCAGCGGGCGCAGGTCGCGCGGGATGGGGAGGAGACGGTGATCCGCCTCCCCCTCTGATCTCGTCCGGCGTCAGGGGCGCACGGCCCCGTTGCCCTCCACAAGGTATTTGAAGCTGGTCAATTGCTCGGCCCCGACGGGGCCACGGGCGTGCATCTTGCCGGTGGCGATGCCGATTTCCGCGCCCATGCCAAACTCGCCGCCATCGGCGAACTGGGTGGAGGCGTTGTGCATCAGGATTGCGCTGTCGAGCCGCTGAAAGAAGCGGTCGGCGGTCGGCTGATGCGCGGTCACGATCGCATCCGTATGGTCGGAGCCATAGGTGCGGATGTGGTCGATTGCGCCGTCGACACCGTCGACCAGTTTCGCGGCGCAGATCATGTCGAGGAATTCCTTGCCGAAATCCGCCTCGCTCGCCGGACTTACACCGTTAACCTGCGCCAGCGTATCGTCGCCGCGCACCTCGACCCCCGCCTTAGTCAACGCCTCGATCAGGATCGGACCGTGGTCGGCGTAAAAGGCCTGGTCGATCAGCAGGCATTCCATAGCCCCGCAGATCCCCGTGCGCCGTGTCTTGGCGTTCAGGACGATCTCCAGCGCCATGGCGGGATCGGCCTTGGCGTCGACATAGACGTGACAGATCCCTTCGAGGTGGGCAAAGACCGGCACGCGCGCCTCGCGCTGGACCAGTCCGACCAGACCCTTGCCGCCCCGCGGCACGATGACGTCGATATGGTCGGTCATGGTCAGCATCTCGGCCACCGCCGCGCGGTCGCGGGTCGGGACCAGTTGCACCGCATCCTTGGGCAGACCCGCCTGGACCAGCCCGTCAACAAGGCAGGCATGGATGGCGCGCGAGCTGTGGAAGCTTTCCGACCCCCCGCGCAGGATCACCGCATTGCCGGCCTTGAGGCAGAGCGCCCCGGCGTCGGCGGTCACATTGGGGCGGCTTTCATAGATGACGCCGACCACGCCAAGAGGCGTCCGGACGCGGCGGATGTTCAGGCCCGAGGGCATGTCCCAATCCGCGATCACCTCTCCGACCGGGTCCCTCTGGGCGGCGACCAGGCGCAGCCCCTCGACGATGCCCTTGATCCGGTCCTCGTCCAGTTTCAGACGATCGAGCATGGCGGGCGACAGACCCTTGTCTACGCCGTAAGCCATGTCCTTTTCGTTCGCGGCGATGATCTCGTCCCGGCGACTCCAGCAGGCCTCGGCAGCGGCGTTGAGCGCGGCGGATTTGCTCTCTGGCGTGGCGAAGGCGAGCTCTGCAGCGGCGGCACGGGCCTTGGCGCCCATGTCATGCATTACCTGAGGAATGTCATCCAAATCCTTCATTTCGCTTTCCTTTCACTCCAGATGAGCCAGCATCGCCAAGTCGTCGCGATGGATGAGTGCCGCGCGGCCGGGATAGCCGAGCAGCTCTTCTATTTCTGCGGACCGGTGGCCCGCGATCAGCGAAGCCTCGACCGAGGTATAGCGCGTGAGGCCCTGGGCCAAAACCTCCTCGTTCGGGCTGACGATCTCCACCGGGTCGCCCCTACCGAAACGCCCCTCGACCCGGGCAACGCCGGCGGGGAGCAGGGATTTGCCCTGGCGGATGGCGGCAACGGCGCCCGCATCCAGGATCAGCCGGCCCCTGGGCTTCATCGCCCCGATCCAGCCCTTGCGCGCGGTGGAGGGGTCGCCCTTGGCCACGAACCAGGTGGCGGCGGCGCCGTCCTCCAGCCCCCTGACCGGGTTCATCCGGGCGCCGTGGGTGATCGCCATGGCACAACCCGCTGCGGTGGCGGTCTTGGCCGCCATGACCTTGGTCTTCATCCCACCCTTCGACAGGCCGGAGCCCGCATCGCCTGCCATCGCCTCGATCTCCGGCGTGATCTGGACCACCTGGTCCAGCCGAACCGCCGTGGCGTCCAGCGCGGGATTGGCGGTGTAGAGGCCATCGACATCGGACAGCAGCACCAGCCGGTCCGCGCCCACGGTGACGGCCACCTGGGCCGCCAGCCGGTCGTTGTCGCCATAGCGGATCTCATCCGTGGCGACCGTGTCGTTTTCGTTGACGATCGGTACCACACCGAAGCCAAGCAGCGTTTCCAGCGTCGCGCGGGAGTTGAGGTAGCGGCGGCGGTCCGTGCTGTCCTCCAGCGTCACAAGAACCTGGCCGACGGTCAGCCCATGACGGCCAAGCGCCTCGGAATAGGCGGCGGCGAGGGTGATCTGGCCGGTGGCGGCGGCGGCCTGCGCCTGTTCCAGCGACAGGACGCCCAGCCCCAGCCCCAGCACCCCGCGGCCAAGCGCGATGGAGCCAGAGGACACCAGCACCACATCCTGCCCGCGTCCGCGCAGCATGGCGACATCATCGGCCAGGCTTTGCAGCCATTCGCCGCGCAGCAACCCGGTGGCACGGTCAACCAGCAGGGCCGAGCCGATCTTGATGACGATGCGGCGGGCGTCCGAAAGGCCGGTCAGGGCTGCCACGGTTTGTCCTCCCCCGCGTCCTCCTGCCGCTCGCGCAGGCGGTCGGCGCTGATGCGATCCCGCAGGGCGCGCAGCACCTCGGTCACGCCTTCGCCGGAGGCGCCGGACATCATCATCACCGGGCCGCCCACGGCGTCTTCGAGGAAGTCGCGCTGCATCTCGCGCAGCTCGTCATCCAGGCTGTCGACCTTGTTGAGGACGGTCACCCGGGGCTTTTCGGCCAGCGCACCGCCGTAGGCCTCCAACTCGTTGATGATAGTGCGGTAATCGCCCGCGACATCATCGGCGGTGCCGTCGATCAGGTGCAGCAGGACGGAGCAACGTTCGACATGACCCAGGAAGAGATCACCCAGACCCCGCCCTTCGGAGGCGCCCTCGATCAATCCGGGAATATCGGCGACAACGAATTCCGCCCCGTCCACGCCGACCACGCCCAGATTGGGGTGCAGCGTGGTAAAGGGATAATCGGCGATCTTCGGTCGCGCGTTGGAGGTCGCGGCAAGGAAGGTGGACTTGCCCGCATTGGGCAGGCCAAGCAGGCCGGCATCCGCGATCAATTTCAGGCGCAGCCAGACCGTGCGCTCCACCGCCTCCTGCCCCGGATTTGCGCGGCGCGGGGCCTGGTTGGTGGAGGTCTTGAAATGCGCGTTGCCAAAGCCGCCGTTGCCGCCCCCGGCCAGCACGACGCGCTGGCCCAGCTCGGTCATGTCGGCGATCAGGGTCTCGCCGTCCTCTTCTAGGATCTCGGTGCCAACGGGGACGCGCAGCACGATGTCCTCGCCGTCCTTGCCGGTCTTCAGGCGCCCCATCCCGCCCTGCCCGTTCTGGGCGAAGAAATGCTGCTGATAGCGGAAATCGATCAGGGTGTTCAGCCCCTCGACCGCCTCGGCCACGACATCGCCGCCGCGTCCGCCATTGCCGCCATCGGGGCCGCCGAATTCGATGTATTTCTCGCGGCGGAACGAAATCGCCCCGTTTCCGCCGGACCCGGAGCGGAGATAGACCTTTGCGAGATCGAGGAATTTCATCTTTCTCTCCTGCCGCAAAGGTCGCTTAGCTTAGCTGCGCCTGCGGCTCAATTCAGTTTTCGGACATAGGTCCAGGTGGCCACCTTGGCATTGCGGGCGACCGAGAAGCTTTCGGCGTCGCCCACATAGGCGAAACCGGCGTTGGTCAGGACACGGGCCGAGGCCGGGTTGTCCTGAAAGACCGAGGCAAAGATAGCGGCGTTGCCTAGGGGGTTGGCCGCAATAAGCGCCTGAACGGCCGCGGAGGCAAGGCCGGTGTTCCACCAGGCCGGGGCGACCCAATAGCCGATTTCGGACTGCGACCCGCCTGCGGTGGCGCCCGGTTCCATCGGCGCCAGGCTGATGACGCCCTGCAGTTCCGGCCCGCCGACGGAGGAGGCATCCATGGCCCAGATCATCTCGGTATCCGGGCTGGTCATGGCGCGGGTCACGAAATCCTCGGTCATGCCGGGTGGCAGCGGATGCGGGATCCGGGTGGTCATGCGCGCGACCCGCTCGTCCGAGCCGTAAAGCTCGATCAGGCCCGCGTCTGACCGGCGCAGGGGGCGCAGCACAAGGCCCTCACCCGCGATTTCCGGTATCAACGTCAATGCGTCTTCCATCGTTTCCTCCCCAGGACCATGTCCCCCCAAACGGCAAAGGGACCGGCGATTTGCCGATCCCCCTGATGTCTCATCAACCTGAAGGTCGGCTTACTCTGCGGCCTCCGCCGCTGGCAGGACCGAAATAAAGGTGCGGCCCTTGAGGCCCTTGTGAAACTTCACGTTGCCTTCGACGGTTGCAAAGATGGTGTGGTCCTTGCCCAGACCCACGCCTTCGCCCGGCCACCACTTGGTGCCGCGCTGACGGCACAGGATGTTTCCGGGGATGACGGCTTCGCCACCGTATTTCTTGATGCCAAGGCGGCGACCGGCTGAGTCGCGACCGTTGCGGGAAGAACCGCCAGCTTTTTTATGTGCCATATCGTTCTCTCCTATTAGCCTTTGGACAGCTCTTTGGCCTGCTCGATCCACTCGGGCTTGACTTTGACGGCGTCAAAGCTGTCCGCGTCGATGGCAGCAAGCTGGGCAAAGGTGGTGATGCCAGCTTCGTTGAGCTTTTTCAGTGCGGCGGGGCCGACACCGTTGATTTCGGTCAGATCGTCAGCCGCGGCGGCCTTGGGCGCTTCGGCCTTCGGGGCCTCTGCCTTGGCTTCGGCCTTCTTCGGGGCGGCTTTCTTCTCTGCCTTGGGGGCAGCGGCCGTCACGGTGACGGAGCCTGCGCCGATAGCCGCCTTCACGCCCGACTTGCCCGCGCCCTTGGCGAGGATCTCGGTCACGCGCAGCAGGGTCAGCTGCTGGCGGTGGCCACGGGTCCGCTGCGACGAGTGCTTGCGGCGGCGCTTGACGTAGTTGATGACCTTGTCGCCCTTCACGGTGTCGACGACCTCGGCCTGAACGGCCGCGTCATCAACCAGGGGCGCACCGACGACGAGATCGTCACCGCCGAGCATCAGAACTTCGTTGAACTGAACTTTTTCGCCAGCATCCGCTGCCAGCTTTTCCACGCGGAGCATATCGCCGGATTTGACGCGATACTGCTTGCCACCGGTCTTGAGGACCGCAAACATGGGCATTTTCCTTTTCTACCGCGTCCTCTGGTCCCTGCAACACAGGCGTTTCCGGGTTTCCCCACCTTCGAACGGCGCGCCCTTCCAGGGGCGAATTGAACATCACCCGACCGGGCCGATTGCCCGTCAGGTTGCGGGCGAATACGGTGGATCGGGGGTCAAGTCAAGGGTCTTGGACCATTCCTGGGTGCCGAAACAGGCCGGTCCGGCGGGCTCAGAGGTCCTGCGCCCCCAACTGTCGGGCCACAGCAAGACCAAGTGCATGATATTGCACGTCATACATGGCGCCGAAGCCGGCGAAAAGCGCCCGGTTCAGCCGCCGCCCCTCGGGACGCTCGGAAAAGGCGACATAGGCCTCCAGTTCCGCATCGTCCAGCGGCTGATAGGCCATCGTGAGATAGGCGCGCAGCCATTCCTCGGTGTCGGTCCGCGTCTCCTCGGCGTTGCCATAGACGCGGTCGAGGATCTGCGCCTCTGTCATCTCGAACAGTTCCGATGTCGCCAGCCCGCTGAGAAAGGCGAAATTCGTGTTGAGCGCCCCCTGGATGTTGAAGCTGACAAGGTCGTTTACCGCGATGAAGGCGTCGATCAGCGCGGCCCGCTCCGGCGGGATCTGACCGGAGGAGACACGCTCCCGCGCCGCCGCCTCGGTATCGGGGTCGAGGAAGGCGCGGCGGGCGGACAACTCCAGCGCGATGATCCGATGGCCGAGCGGGCTGTCGAAGAAGGCGATGACCGGAGCGGGGTCGGTTGCCTGGAAATCCGCGGCAAAGCCCTCGGTCATCAGACGGGTCATCGCGGCGGGGTCGAAGATCTCCTCCACCGACCGCCTCCAGCCATCACCGCGCCGGGCCGGAAGGTATTCATCGGCAACGCCCTGGGCCATCTCCAGCCCCTCTTCGCGCAGGAGGTCGAGCGTGGCGGGCATGTCGATCACCTGCCAGATGCGTTCCACCGATGCGGCGGGCGTTTGGGTGCCGTCAGCCCGGACCGGCGCGGCGATCAGGCCGACGCAGGCGACGAGAAGGGCCAGCCCGACCGTGCGAAGGCGTGTCACAATTCCTGACCCGGATTCAGTTCGGCAAGGCGGGAGGCGACCTCTTCATAGCGATCGGCCATGATTTCGAACTGCACCGCATTCATCAATTCGTAGACCTCCTGCATCAGCGGCGCTTCGAGCGCCTCGGCATAGGCCTCGATCTCGTCATTGGTGAAGTCCTGATAGGTCGCCGCTGACGAGGCCAGCCCGGCGATGCGCATCGCCTCCATCGTCTCCTCGGCATTTTCCGCCTGGGCGGCGCGCAGCCCCTGCTCGTCCACGCGCAGGCGGATCACCCCGGCCTGCTGCGCGGCCATCAGGAAGCGCACCTCCAGTTCATTGGCCGCCCGCAGCCCCTGCTCTTCGGAGCCGATGGCATCGAGCATGCGTTCCAGCAACTCCAGCCGCTCGGGTTCATTCTCCTGCATCTCGGCCAGAAGCCGCCCGCCCTCGTCGCGCTTGTCATCGCGGTCGCGCATGTGACTGCTGTTCTCGGCCTCCACCAGCCGCTGACCAAGGTCGGAGGCGTAGAATTCCGCGCCATGGGCCAGGGCTTCGTCGCTCAGCGCCTGCTCCAGGATATTGACGGCGTCGGACTGCATCTCCTGCACGTCAAAGACATCGCGGCTCATCAAGGTCCAGGACGCGCCGAAATCCTGCGCATCGAGGTCCAGCATGCGCGGCGCATCTTCGGCGGAAAGCTTGATGCTTTCGAGGGCGACATCGAACCCCGTCACCTTGAGAAAGGCCTGCACCTTGCTGCGATCCGCCGCGGCGGCAGGCAGGGCGAGAAGAGCCAGGGACAGGATCAGCCCGAAGAGGGCACGGACAGAGAAAGCGGGACGCGTCACGATCAACACCTCCGGTTGGTTTTGCGTGGTGTAACGGCTTGTCCATTAGGTAGGTCATTTCCGTCCACACGCAATGCAAAAGGCCCCTTGCGTGGCATCACAAAGGCCGTTAGACGGACCTCCCAGACCCCCGCGGAGAGGTGCCGGAGTGGTCGAACGGGGCGGTCTCGAAAACCGTTGACCCTTCACGGGGTCCCAGGGTTCGAATCCCTGTCTCTCCGCCACTTTCACCCCTACGGGTGATGGCAACATCCTGAAAAGCAAAGACTTTAAGGGCAAGCCCCTTCCTCGGGGCGAACTTTTGCTCCACATTTTGCTACACATTTTCCGTAGAGAAAATGGCAGCGTCGGTTCGGAGGCGTCGTTCGCAACGCGGTGATGAGGGTTCGGCTTGCCCGACGGCCGTGACGCCCGGGCCAAGACTGGCAGGTTGGAGATCCCTACCGGCTCCAAGACCGGCAATGCCGCCTGGCTCAAGATCCTGCCGGAACAGATCACTGCCGAAAGCGAGGCGCTGAAGTCCCTTGGCGAGGCCGACGCCGAAACCATCGCCCGCACCTTCCGCCGCGGCTGCGCCGGTTCGGTCGAGTCGCTGCTGGAGACGCTGGCGGGGCTTGGGATGGCCGAAATGACTGACGCAGGCCGCTATGCTACCTGACTGTCTTTCGACAATGCATTGCGACCGAAGGTGCCGAGGATTTCGCCGAGCGTGAGTTCATTCTGAACCTTCTCGGGCGTGACGAGGTAGTTGCCCCACGCTCCTACTGCGATAGAGATAGTCCCATCACGCCGGGTGGTAAGGACATGTCGCTTGTCGCGAATACCGTATGCGTTTTCGGTTCCGAGAACCGGGATCCCCTTTACCCTGTCACGATACCACTGCGTAGATTTTTCCTGCGTGCCATATTGGATGGCGTCGTCCGATATCACCGCAATATCCGGGCGCATGATCTGAAATAACTCGGCGCATCTCCCGTTTTCACGCCCGTGATGAGAAGTCACGAACACCTGGGTGCCTACCAGAAGCCGCTGGAACTCCTGATTTCTCAGCATCATCTGCCACCCTGCCGTTTCAAGGTCGCCACCGAAAAGGATCGTGAAGTTTCCCCACCTGAAGAAGGTCGCCAGGCTCAGGTCGTTCGTTTCCGTGAAGTGCGTCCCAAATCGGCAGTAGAAATGAACGACTTGAACTTCGCCGGTGTCAGGCCACCGCCCGATCAGACCCGGACCGAAGTCCCTCAGGACATTGTGCGCGGTCGACACACCCGTCCGCATCCCATCGGGCTTCATCGAGGCGAGAGCGCTTGCGGTTACTGTCGGGTTACTGAATACGCTGCGGACAGTTACCGTCCGTAGTAACTCGGAGAGGTCCTCGACATGATCCTCATCGAGGTTCTGGATCACCAGCAAGTCGATCGCGGTGCCGGCATAATGCACTGAGGGCGACCATCCGGGACGCTTGGCCCGCCCGCAGTCGATCATGTATCTCGCACCATTCGGGCATTCTACCAACGCGCAGAAGCCATGATCGACATCATGGATGGTTATGTGCATGACAAGACCTCACTACTGGCAGGGCGACTGATGGATGGCGCCGCCGTTACTGCGGCAAGGACATTCTGCACGAAACGGACCCCGTAGTTTCGCGTGATCACCGATGCAGCGATAGCGACCAGGGCCAGTCCGGCCGCGTAAATGGCCGCGCCGTTGCTCCGAGGGGCGAGAATGAACGCAGCCATGCTAAGTGGTATCAGTGCGAGCCAGCAGATCACTGCGATATCGCGCGCCGCAAGATAAGACTTGTGGGCGTTGCAGACACCTGGGTCGTCTCCGACCGCTTTACTCATGCGGTAGAAGAGCCGGTTCTGTTCAACTGGATCCGCAGGAAGCGGTCCGTATTCGCTCCGGAGCGCCTCCAGATCTACTCGGTAATCTTCAGCTGCGATTTTCGAGAATGCCCATGAACCCGGGAGCGGAGCCTTGAACCGCATATGTGCGATGCGATCCCGCCAACGCGCAGACAGCAATCCGAGCACGAACAGCCGAGTTATCTCCATCACGACGGCCGTCCCTGCCGCAACGCCGACAGGCTCAAGGAGATGCTGAAGGGTCGTGGGAAGCTGCATGTCAAAAAAACTTACGCCTCCTACGCAACCGGCGAAGGCGAAAGCGTGCGCCGCGATCACAGCCTGGACGGGGAACTTCACTTCATCCTTGAGGTCGCGCCCTTTGCTCGACATTGGCCCGAAACCACTAAATCTGCCCGACGACCACCTGAGCCGCACCATATCTTGCGAATAACTTACCATAGGTCAGCATCAGCTCCAAGAAGTAAGTTCTGCATCCGTTCTCAGGTCAAGCGGCACACGCATCTTGGTCCCCAGCAAGCTCATGAGCATGTGAGATTCTTAGCTTCCGACCATCTCAAAGGCGCTGGATCAGAAACGTGTTGTGGCGAAGTCGGCAACAACAATCGTAACCAAGTCCTGAACTCCTTTCGCTGTTTACAGGAGTTCCTCATGCAGACCCCAGCCTATTCCCACGATGAAGTTTTCGCCGCCGTAATGGCCTTAATGGCCGCTGGCGAAACCCCGACGCGTGCAAATCTGTTCAACAAGCTCGGGCGTCGCGGCCAGTCGTTGACAGCCTGGAAAACCTATCAGGAGATGATTGCCGCGGGGCTGTTGGATCTCCCTCGACAGGTCATGGAAGAAGATAGCTCACCTGAGCTGGCCAAGGCCGAGCAGGCGCATAAGGATGCACTGCGCACCCTGACCGAGGTCGTAAGAGCCCAGACGGCGAAGCCCTATCAGGTTCGGCTTCAAGCGATGGAGAAGTCGTTGATCGAGCATACCACGACCGTCGCGGACCTGGAGGCCGTCATCGGCGTGCTGGAGCAACACATTGAGCAGCTCGAAGCAGATCTTACACGCCTTCGCAAAGGCAACGGCCAGCGCTTGATCCTTTGAGAGCAACTGGAAGCGACGACGGGCAAGGCCTTGGGGCATGCGGTAATGAACTGCCCCTTTACCGCCGTGCGGCCCATTTGGATGAACCCGTCGCGCGAACCAGTTTCCTGCAATGGAACACCTCGACACACTCACACTCGTTGACGCGACGCCGGTCGCGTCTGGCATGGCTACCTCGGACTATGTGCGCCTGCTGCACCCCGAAGCTTCGATCGGCAAGGTAAACTTTCTAATCGCGGACCGGAAAGACCGGGCCGAGAGCAAGATCTCAGAGATCGCGGCCGCGCCTTTCTATGCGACCTGCGCAACAGAGCGAACGGCCTTTGTCTCCTTGAACCGTTTTCACGGCCATCGGGAAGATATGCGCCTTGCCGCACTGAACGCGATGTTCGTCGATCTCGACGCCGATCTCGCTCCAACTGGCCTTGTGGCGGACCCGGCCGCATGGCGCGCCAAGGTCAGGGAGATATGCGAGACTGCGGGGTTGCCAATGCCTTCGCTGCTGAACGCGACCGGGCGCGGCCTCGCCGCTATCTGGCTCATACGACCGTTGCCACCCCATGTGCGGGCACGATGGCGCGCGGCAATCCATGGCCTTATCACCCTGTTCAGGAGTGCCGGCGCCGATAAGTCGTGTTCGGATACCGCACGCGTTTTCCGCCTCCCTGGCAGCATCAATCCGAAGTCCGGCCGTGTCGTCCGCGTTGTCGGCGGAACGCTCCTGCGCTACGATTACGACGCCCTGGAGGACGCCATTTACACGACCCTTGGCCGGCCTACGCGGTGCCAGCTTCAGAAACGCAAGCTGCGGCATATGAAGACGGGAAAGCGTCGGTCAACAGACTCAGGGCTTACCCCCGCGGCGCGGTTCCAGCAGGTCCTGAATGACCTCGACAAGCTTTGCGTCCTCTGGGGAGGCCAAGTCCCAGAAGGCCGCCGCAACATCTTCCTGCATCTCTACGCGACCTGCCTGACACACCTCCGCGAGCCACGCGATATTGCGACGGCGATCGCAAGGATGGCCGCCGTCGCGACGCCCGGCCTTCCCGCGACAGAAGTCCGCAGCATTGTCCGGAACGCGGAGGACCGTGCGGCGCGGCCTCGGACGGTATGTCCGCTGGATGACGGCAGGTATCATTACTCCGGCGCTCAGGTCGCTCATCTTCTCGATATCACAGATGAGGAGGCGCGCGCACTGAAGCTCCAGCAGGTGTATTCGCCCAAAGAACGGCGTCGCAGGAAGGCCGAACGGGAACGAGAGCGCCGCGCCGCCGCCGGCGCCGTGTCACGGGCGGAATATCTCGATGCAAATACCATCTCGAGAGAGATGCCATGGACAGCGCAAGGCATGTCTCGTGCAACCTGGTATCGGAAGGGAAAACCAACGATTTCTGCGGATTTCACGACTCTGGCGGCATTTTTTCAGTGAGACAGGTCCGTGCCCGCTACAGGGGGCGAAGCCTTGCCGAAGGCTGGGGGACCGACATAGCCGAAATAAGGCCCTTTTCCCGTTCCCCCCCAACCGCGCCAAACCCGCCCACGGACCCAGATTTGACGATCTTTCCATTGATGCGTGCAGTTTCCCGGGAAATCGCTTCGTCGATGCCGCTTCGGGCCAATGTTGGGTTTCGCCCCCGTGTAAGGAACGCCGCATGGATACCCCAGACAGACAAACGCTGCTCGGTTTCGTCGAGGCAGCCATGAGAGCAGACAATCCGGACCTGCCATCTCTCCGGCTTGCCGCACAGGCCCACTATCGGCCAGGCTCAGGATTTGCATTTATCGAGGTCTACGGCGTTGACGATCAACGCGACCGGCGCCGCTGCATTCGGGCCGAAGCAAATCGCTTGCTCGGATTGTTGGGATGCAAGGTGGATCTTGAGGTCGGATACGATGTGTTCACTGTGTATCCCACTCGCCCCGAGACGGCGCACCAGCGTCTCAGAGCTCTCAAAGTTGTGCGTAAGGCTCAATAAATCGGCGGGTCCGACCACAGCGGCGGGTTTGCACCTTTGCCCAGGCTGGTGAAGCGCTTGTGACTTGCCACGACACTCTTGCTACGGAATGATGCGAATACGATGAAGAGATTCCTGTTCGCACTTTTCCTGGCCCTGACCGGGCTGATGATGGTGGCCGCTCCGGTCGCCGTCATGGCCATGTCCGGCTCCATGCTTTGCGAACAGCAGGCGAGCGTCAACATGCAGCATGCCGCGCAACAGACTTCGGCTGCTTCGATGGAACATTCCTACCATGGCGCGGACCACGGCATGCATCAGGTGGTTCAGACTTCGGATGAGGCCTCGACGGATTCGGCGCCGATCTGCTGCGATCATGCTTGCGTGGCTGAGCTGACGGTGATGCCCGCAATGCTGGGCAGTGGCCAGATCGCGTCGAGTGCGCCGCATGACCTGTCGTCGTCCGACCTGACCGAACTGACGGAGCCGAACGGGCTGCGTAGACCTCCAAAAGTGTGATCGAGCTGTCGTAGGGCGCTGTCCAGCGCCCGCCTTGCTGATCCCTTCTGGAGACCAATCATGAAGATTCTTTTGGCGGCCGCCGTGCCGCTTGCGCTCGCGGGCTGTTCACAGACGTTCGAGCCCCCTCTCGCCGCGCCCCTCACTCGGGCCGCCGATCCAATGACCGCACGCGCGGCCCCAGCCGGCCCCGCCGTCGCGCATAACTCACGCTCCATCGAAGCACCGGGCGACTGGCGCCAACTGAATAATGCGCAAGCGCCGGGAGGGTCGTCATGAACAGAACACTCAAGTTAGGCGTGGCGCTTGTGCCGCTGGCCCTCGCGGCCTGTGCGGATGCGGGGCTGGTTGGTCAGGCCTCGGCCCCAGGTGCAGGGTTCTCGCTGGTGTCGAGCGGGACGAAACAGGCCACCGGCGCGTCGGGCGTCTGGGCGCAGTCGGCTGCTGAGGTGGCCGCGAACGAGGCTCGCGCCCGCACGCTTGTGCACCGGAAGACCATCGGACCCGACACCGCCGTGCAAGTGGCGCTGATGAACAATCGGGGTCTTCAGGCGGCCTATGCCGATCTGGGGCTCTCGGCGGCGGACCTCTGGGAGGTTGCCATGGGTCCGGTGCCCTCCTTCGGCGTAACCATCTCAGGGATAGGCGAGGTCGGGCTGGCCCGGCCGCTGGAAGCTGTGGTGACGGGCGCGATCCTCGACGCGGCGACCGTGAAGCCCCGCCGCGCGATTGCACAGACGAAGTTCCAGCAGGCGCAGTTTGCCGCCCTTGGGGCGACGATCGCGTTGGCTACAGAGACGCGTCAGGCTTGGATCGACGCGGTCGCGGCCTTCGAGGCCGCCGCGCTGGTCGGGCGGGCGCAGGGAACGGCGGATGCGGCGTCGGAGCTGGCTGCCGAACTGGGGCGCACAGGGGCGATGAACCGGGCCGATCAGGCGCGGGAACATGTGTTTACCGCCGAACTTGCCGCCGAACGCGCGGATGCCCGGCTGGAGGCGCAGTTGGCGAAGGAGAAGCTGACCCGGCTCATGGGGCTCTGGGGTGCGGATATCGACTTCTATGTGCCGGATCGGCTGCCGGGACTGCCCGGTCGCAGGCCCGGCCGGTCGGATGTCGAGAAGCTGGCGCTGGAGCACCGCACCGATCTCGCCATCGGGAAGCTGGAGCTGGAGGCCATCGCCCAGGAATACCGGCTGGAGGGTCAGACGCGGATGCTCTCGGATATCGAGATCACCGCAGGCGCAGAGGTCGAGCGGTCCGACACGCCCACGGGACGGGAGACGGAGACCTCGCGCGTGCTGGAAGCGAGCTTCGAAATCCCGCTCTACGACACCGGCAAGCTGACCAGCCGCCGGGGAGAGCTGGCCTACATGCGCGCGGCGAACGAACTGGCGCAGGCGGCGGTGAATGCAAGGTCCGAGGCCCGGTCGGCCCATGCCGCCGTTACCGGCAAATACAACATTGCCCGGCACTGGCGTGATGAGGTTCTGCCGCTGCGCCGGACCATCGATGCGGAGGCGCTGAAGTCCTACAACGGCATGCTGACCTCAACCTTCGAACTAATCACCGACGCCCGCGAGGGCCTCGAAGCCGAACTCAGCTATGCCGAGGCGAAGGCCGATTACTGGCACGCCGAAGCAGCCATGACCGCCGCCATCTGGGGTGGCGCGACAGGAGGTGCAGAATGAACCGCAGACAACTTCTTGCTGGTGGGGCCGGCCTTGCCATGGCCTCTGCCGCGCAGGCTCAGACCCGGTTCCGGGACCTGCCCGAAGCGGCGAGCTATGACAGCCCCAACACGCAGGTGCCCCCGCGCCCGTCCAACGGCCCGGACTACAACCCTGTCGTGACGCTAAACGGCTGGTCGCTGCCCTGGCGCATGAACGGCAATGTGAAGGAGTTCCATCTGGTTGCCGAGCCGGTAGAACGGATCATGGCCAATGGCATGATGGCGCGGCTCTGGGGCTACAACGGTCAGTCCACCGGCCCGACCATCGAAGCAGTGGAGGGCGAGCGGGTGCGCATCTACGTCACCAACCGCCTGCCCGAGCACACTTCGGTCCACTGGCACGGGCTGATCCTGCCCTCGGGCATGGACGGTGTCGGCGGGTTGTCGCACCCGGCGATCCCGCCCGGCAAGACCTTCGTCTACGAGTTCGACCTGACCAAGTCCGGGACGTTCATGTATCACCCGCACGCTGACGAGATGGTCCAGATGGCAATGGGGATGATGGGTCTTTTCATCGTGCATCCGCGCGATCCGGCCTTCATGCCGGTCGACCGGGACTTCGCATTCCTGCTGGCCGCCTACGACATCGATCCGGGCACCTACATCCCGCGCGTGGCCGAGATGACCAACTTCAACATGTGGACCTGGAACAGCCGGATCTTCCCGGACATTGATCCGCTGGTCGTGAACAAAGGCGACCGGGTGCGGGTGCGCTGCGGCAACCTGACCATGACGAACCACCCGATCCACATGCACGGCTACGATTTCGAGGTCACCTGCACCGACGGCGGCTGGGTGCCCGAGAGCGCCCGATGGCCCGAGGTCAGCATCGACATCCCCGTGGGCGCCATGCGCGCCTACGAGTTCGATGCCATCCACGAAGGCGACTGGGCGATCCATTGCCACAAAAGCCATCACACGATGAACGCCATGGGCCACGACCTTCCGACCTTCATCGGGGCCGACAAACGCAAGCTCACCGGCATGATCCGGCGCGAAACGCGCGGCTACATGCCCATGGGCACCGCCGGAATGGCCGACATGGGTGAAATGTCGATGGAGATTCCCGAGAACACCGTGCCGATGATGACCGGCTGGGGCCCCTATGGCCCGCTGGAGATGGGCGGCATGTTCAGCGTCGTGAAGGTGCGTGACGGTATTGCGCCCGGCGATTATTCGGACCCCGGCTGGTATGAAAACCCGCCGGGCACCGAAGCCTGGGAATGGACCGGCGAGCTTCCCGAGGAGGCACGCAACACCAGCCCCGAAACCATCATCTCTCCCCGCGACCATGTGCGTCGCGGCTGATTTCCCCCGGCGCCCGGCCTGTCCGGGCGCATCCCCTCTCGTCTTGAAAGGACAAAAGAAATGAAAACTATGATCACGCTGGCCGTGACACTCTTTACCGCGACTGCGGCCATCGCGTCGGGCGACCACGCCGGATCTCATGATGCCGCCCATGGCACCATGGAGATGAGCATGGGCAAGATCACCAAGATCGACACCCAGTGGAACCGCCTGACCATCGACCACGGCCCTCTGGCCAACCTCGGCATGGAGGGGATGACGATGACCTTCGAAGTCGCCGACCCGGCGATGATGGAAGGCCTCAGCGAGGGCCAGGAGATCGAGTTCGTCGCCGACCGTGTAAAGGGCAAGCTGACGGTCACTGAGATCGAGACCGAATAATCCATCCGGTCAGTTTCGTGGTGGGGCGTTCCGGGACACCGGGGCGCCCCTTCCTGTGTCACGACCTCGTGTGGTTGCGATGGATCAAGGAAAATCGCTTCAATCTGCCAGACGATGAAGGCGCGATATCTCACCCCAGGAGGAAACCATGAAACGTCTCGCGATTCCCCTCGCACTGCTCGCGCAACCAGCTTTTGCAGACCCGGAGGGCTATGATCACATGATGAACTGGGGCTATGGCTACGGTCCCGGCATGATGTTCGGACCGGTCCTCTGGCTGATCGTCCTTGGCCTGATCGTGGCCGCGGTCATCTGGTTCGTCCGCCGCATAGATGGTCACGCCCCGGGCGGCAAGTCCCCCGTTGCGCTGGCAGAACTCGACATGAGGTTCGCCCGTGGCGAGATCGACGCCGATGACTACGCCGCCCGGAAGGAACTGCTCGCCGGCTGACCGGCGCCTACAGTCAGGCTGTCAGTTGGCGGCGTGCGTCCGCTGGCTCTGCGCCTCCTGCGCCCGCTCGGGCCAGGTCGACCGGATAAAGGCGAGGATATCCAGCACCTCGTCTGCGGACAGCGTGTCCTCGAAGGCGGGCATCCCGCTATTGAACCCGGTCACGCCCCGGGCCTCCAGCGCGGCCCGCCCCCCCTTGAGCGTGTATTCAAGGAGGAGCGGCGTATCGTGGTGCCATGTATGGCCGGTCACATCGTGCGGAGGCGCGGGCAGGATGCCGTCCTCTCCGGGCGTGCGCCAATCGGGCTGGCCTTCCAGCTTGGTGCCATGACAGGAGGCGCAGCTCTCAGCATAGAGAGCGGCACCGGCTTCGATGTCGCGATCCGATAGGCTGTGATCGGCCTGCGCCACCGTGGCAACGCAGGCAAACAGAACCGTGGCCAGCCTCATTTTGCGCGGAAGTCCCCGTGGCAGGCACCACAGGTCTTCCCGATCTGCTGCATCGCCGGTCCAAGGTCCGCCGAGGTCTGGATGGTTCCGACCAACCCGCCCGAGACATCTGCAAGTTCCGTTGCATGTGCCGTGAATCTGTCGAAGTCGTCCCAGATGACCGGAAGGGCCTCGGACTTCGGATCAAGCGCCTTCTTTTCGAAGAGCGACAGGATATAGCCCGCCTCCTCCGAGATCTTGGCCAAAGCCGCGTCGATGGCTTCCGCGTCGAATGCGGTCGCCCCCTTGGCCATGCTGCCGATGACCTTCATCTGCTTGGCCAGTTCCGACATGCCCATCATGCGGTTCATGACATCCGGATCCTTCACGCCGCTGTGGGCGAAGGCCGCGGTGCCGGTAGCGATCAGGGCGATGGCGATGTATTTATTCATGATATTTCCTTCCTGTTGAGGGGATTAGCTTACATTGATCCAGGCGGTCATGCCTGACGCGGCATGGCCGAGCATGTGACAGTGAAACAGCCACTTGCCGGGATTGTCGGCGACAAAGGCGATCTCCAGCGGCTCGTCCGGATAGCTGAGGATCGTGTCGCGCATCGGGCCGAGCGTGCCGTCGTCGGCCACCTGCCGGAAATGCATCCCGTGCAGGTGCATTGCATGGGCAAAGGCGGTGTCGTTGGTCAGCTTCATCCGCACCGTCTCGCCCCGGACAAGGCTGGCGAAAGGCGTGTCGGTTATGCGGACCTGTCCGGATAGAGCCCAGAACTGGCCTTGCCCCGCCATCTCGCGAAACCCCATGGAGCGGCCGTTCATCATGGCGCCGGACATCCGGCCCATGGCCCCTCCCTGTATGGCCATGTCGAGCCGACGCGCGCTGTCGATCCCCGGCACAGCCATATTGGGGTTCGGCGGCAGGGCGGCGGGCCCGTCTCGCTGGGTGGCAGACGCCTTTCCCGCGACCGGGAACCGCGCCTGCGGTCGCCACTGGTCGTCATCGTCGAACCTGACGAGAGCCGCGGTCTCACCGTCCTCCGCCGTCACATCTACAATCAGGTCGATGCGCTGAGCGGGGGCGAGGATCAGCTCGGCCTCCACAGGCTCCGGTGCGGGCAGAGGCATGCCGTCCAGCGCGACGGTCCAGCCGTCGAGGCCCGCCAGCCGGAGCACGAAGATCCTTGCATTGGAGGCGTTGATCAAGCGCAGACGGAGGCGCTCGTTGGCCCTCACTTCGCGCGCGAAGTCAAAGGTCCCGTTGGTGCCCAGCAGGTTGCCGAGACGACCGCCGTGGCTGAGGCTCATCGGATGGCGGAACGGCTCCATGAACTGCGCGTCCTCGGGGTTGAGCAGCCAGTCGTCGAGGACCAGCACTTCGTCCCGGTCGACATCTGGCGCATCCGTCTCCTCTACAATCAGTGCACCGGAAAGGCCACGGGCCACTTGTTCGAAGGAGTTCGTATGCGCGTGATACCAGTAGGTCCCGGCGTCCGGCACGGCGAAGTCGTAATCGAACGCTCCGCCCGGCGGGGCGGCTTCCTGCGTCAGGCCGGCCACACCGTCCATCGCATTGTCGATACGGATGCCGTGCCAGTGGATAGAGGTCGGCACCGGCAACTCGTTCACCAGTCGGCGGGTCACACGCCCGCCCTGAAAGACGCGCAGGAGCGGGCCGGGCAAGGTGCCGTCATATGTCCAGACCGCGGTGGGAGCGTATTTCGGCGGCGCGATCTGGGCTTTGGCAACGCGGGCGGTCAGCGTCTGTGGTCCCGTTGCCCGAACAGGGAGCGCGGCAAGGCCCGCCGTTCCTGCCATCGCGCCACAGAAGGCGCGTCGTGTCATACGAAGGGTCATGTTACTCGATCCCGTTGGCGCGCTGAAGTTCGCGGACATAGGCAACGATATTGCCAACATCGGCCTTGGTCAGCCCAGACTGGGCGGGCATGTCGCCGAAGGGCCAGTGATGGGCCCGAACTCCGTTCTGCACCGCCATCACGAAAGCCATGTCGGCGTGATGGTTCGGCTCGTAAATCTTGTGGACCAGCGGCGGGCCAAAACCCATCTTGCCGGTTGCGTCGGCCCCGTGGCAGGCGGCGCAGGTCGCGTCGAAGGCCCGCTGCCCCATCATGGCATCGGCGGACAGAGTGTCGGGCACCTTGATCGAGACGAGCGGTTCGCCTTCGGCGGGCGGCACGCTTGGCTCAGGGGCAGTGGGCCGGGTGAGGAAGTAGGCTCCGCCAGCAATGGCGACGACGGCCAGAGCGGCGGGAAAAATCTTGTTCATGGGTGATGATCCCGAAGGGTCCGGCCAGGCAGACCAGACAACTCAATGAACTGCGAGCAGTGTCGCAGGCGCGGCTTCAAAACCGTCAGGATCGTGGAGGTGGCAGGTCGCGGGAGAGAGTAATGGATCGCGCGTCGATCGTGTCGTTCGGGCGGATGGTGCGGGTCACCACCGGATCAATCGTAAACGACAGAGAGACCGGCAGTGCATGAACTGCCGGACCACAGCCCGCCGCGTGGTGACAGTCGACGCCCGAGGTGTGCCCGCCCATGGCGTCCATGCCCGAGCAGTCGGCGCATTCGCTATCCATGGTCCCGGCACCCATCTCGACATGCGGCATGTCATGCGCTTGTGCCGCCCCGGGCACAAACGCCCAGGCGGTGACGATCAGCGCGATGATGACGAGGATATGCCGCACGGGACCTCCGGATAAGTGACCGAACTATGACGCGATGCGTGTTGCAAGGTCAACTGCGGCGGGCAATCACACTTCCGTTCATCCGGTAAAAGCCCGCACGCCCATCCAGATCCCCATGAGCATCATCATCAGGTTCTCGGTCAACGAGATGAACCCGAGCGGCACATTGGAATCCCCGCCGACGCAGGCACACTTCAGTTCGCGCTTGTCGATGTAGACCGCCTTGAACACGCTCACCGCACCGATCGTCCCGATAAACAGCGCCACCGGGGCCGAGATCCACGGCAGGATCCCCGCCGTCATCAGGACGCCGGCCAGCGCCTCGCCATAGGGATAGACCTTGCCGTAAGGCACCCATCTTTTCGCCAGCAGGTCGTAGTTTAGGAACATGGTCGAGAACTGTTCGACATCCTGCAACTTCTGGATCGCCAGAGCCGACATCGACAGCGAGATGAACCAGACAAAGCTCTGCCATGTCAGAACGGTGCCATACTGATGCCAGGCCAGACCGAGCGCCAACAGCGCGCAGACCGAGAAGATCGCGATTACAGGCCGGTAACTGGTGTCACTCTGCTCCTCCTTCGGCGGGACGATCCCGAGAAAGATGCGCAACTCGTCGTGGCCGCCGATCCGTTCGCCGTCGATGAAGGTCTGCGGAGTCGTCTTCACATCATGCTCGCGCATGAACGCGTCGGTTTCTTCCCGAGTTTTTAGGTGGTGGTCCTCCACATCATAGCCGTGCGTTTCGAGGAGATGCTTGGACTTCAGGCCATAGGGGCAGGTGTGCTGCGGCATGACCATGCGGTAGAGGGCGGCCGTCTTTTTGGTGTCCTTGGACATGTCGATCTCCTCAGTTCGCGCAGGTGAACTGGCCGCGGAACCCGGCGGTGTAGTCGGGCCCGGCTGTAACGATCAGGTCTTGCAGGTCGCCGTTTTCCGTCTGGTTGACCTTTGCAGTCAGCGGGTCGGCCTCAAAGCCGTCGCCGTCGGCCTCAAGCCGAACAAGGTCGCCGCTGATCCGGATCAACGCGCCCTCGTCGCCCGTCACCAGCACCGGCGGACTGGTCTCTGTATAAGTGAAGCGGCAGGCGACACCGTCGGGGAAGACCTTTGCGATATCAGCTTCGGTCAGGAACTCAGGGTCGACGGTCTTGACGACCTCGGACGACAGCGCCTCGGCAGCGTCCGTAAGCTCCGGCGCCGCGGCGGCGGGTCCCGGCTGCGCCTCACCATTAGCGGCGATGTCGGCGATCAGGTAGCGCATCTCCGCGACCTCCTTGTCCTGCGCGTAGACGATGCTGTCCGCCAGTTCGCGCACCCGGGGATCGGTCAGATTAGCGCGGGAGGAGGTCATGATCGCGATGGAATGGTGCGGGATCATCGCACTCATGTAAGAACGGTCTTGCACAGTCACCTGGCTACGCACCAGCCAGAGCGCCCCGGCGAAAACGACCACGGAGCCGGCGAAGATCAAGATGTTCGCGGTCCGGTTTTTATACATGCCAAGCATGAAAGCCAGCATCACGAAGGCCATAACGGCCCCCATGACCAGTGCCATGTAGGCCCGCGTTTCCGACCAGAAGATATGGCTGACGAGGTAGGTGTTCAGATACATCAGACCGAGCATCAGCAGGGTCGAAGTCGCGATCATGAGGAAAAAGCGGGCGTAGGCCATGGGGGTTCTCCTGTGGGTGTGTCAGGAGATCAACTACCTTCCAGTGGCTGGATGTTCCCGAAAAAGTCATGAAACCCGAGCGAGGCCTGACGAGATCACCGGGTCCCACCAGTTAGCCGCCGCGCAGGCGGTAGAGGAGAAAAAGGTGTTTCCGTCTGAATCGGCGCCAACCTATCTCCTTGTCAGGGACCCGGCGTGAGCCGCCGCATAGGCGGCTGAGAAACAACGCTCTTG
>NZ_JBHIWR010000003.1:0-617539 GCF_041987405.1 Pseudooceanicola sp. | reverse complement strand
ACCTTGGGTCCAGCTGACCTTGCTCGTGTCATCCAGGCCTACAACTCGACGCCCCGGCGCTGCCTGGGCTACAAAACTCCGGACGAAGTCTTCTATGAAACCGTTGCACTTCAAACGTGACACTGCACTCCCCCGATCCGGGGGAGGGGACCTGTCGCGCCCGTGGCTGGGGGCACCGCTTCGCCTTGTTCGAAATAGTGAAATTACGGTTTCCATACCGGAACCACGCTGTTGCCTCCCCCGGATCGGGGGAGGGGTAGGGAGGGGGAGAAGGCCAGCGACGCGGCAGCACCCCTGCGCTTCGCCCATAGACGCCCCCGCCCCCCCGCGCTATGACGCAACGACTGATGAGGAGGCCCCAATGTCCGCCCATGGCACCCCGATCCCGATGACATCCGAGGCCTCCGGGCCGCTGAAGGGGACCGCCGATGTTCCCGGCGACAAGTCGATCTCGCACCGGTCACTGATCCTTGGCGCGCTGTCGGTCGGGGAAACCCGGATTTCGGGGCTTCTGGAAGGTCAGGATGTTCTGGACACTGCGAAAGCCATGCGTGCCTTCGGGGCCGAGGTCGAAGAACTGGGCAGTGGCAACTGGCGGGTTCATGGCGTCGGTGTCGGCGGGTTTGCGGAGCCGGAGAACGTCATCGACTGCGGCAATTCGGGCACCGGCGTGCGGCTGATCATGGGGGCGATGGCGACCTGCCCGATCACCGCGACCTTCACCGGCGATGCCAGTCTGAACAAACGGCCCATGGCGCGGGTCACCGATCCGCTGGCGCTGTTCGGGGCGCAGGCCGTGGGGCGGGCGGGCGGGCGGCTGCCGATGACCATCGTCGGCGCGCGGGAACCGGTGCCGGTGCGCTACGTCGTGCCCGTGCCGTCGGCGCAGGTGAAGTCGGCGGTGCTGCTGGCCGGGCTGAACGCCCCGGGCCAGACCGTGGTGATCGAGAAGGAAGCGACGCGCGATCATACCGAGCGGATGCTGCGCGGCTTCGGCGCCGAGATCACGGTTGAGGAGACCGAGGAGGGCCGGGTCATCACCCTGACCGGCCAGCCGGAGCTGGTGCCGCAGGATATTGTCGTGCCGCGCGACCCGTCCTCGGCCGCCTTCCCGGTCTGCGCCGCGCTGATCGTGCCCGGATCGGATGTGCTGGTCCCCAATATCGGGCTCAACCCGACGCGGGCGGGGCTCTTCGAGACGCTGCGCGACATGGGGGCCGATCTGACCTATGAAAACCCGCGCGAGGAGGGCGGCGAGCCGGTGGCGGATTTGCGGGCCAAATTCTCGCCGGACCTCAAGGGCATCGAGGTGCCGCCGGAGCGCGCGGCCTCGATGATCGACGAATATCCGGTGCTGTCCGTGGTGGCCGCCTATGCCGAGGGGCAGACCGTCATGCGCGGTGTGAAGGAGCTGCGGGTCAAGGAGTCGGACCGGATCGAAGCGATGGCCACGGGGCTGCGCGCCAACGGGATCGAGGTCGAGGATGGTGAGGACTGGTGGATCGTCACTGGGCGCGGCCATGGAAACGTGCCGGGCGGGGCGCAGGTGGAAACCCATCTCGATCACCGGATCGCCATGTCCTTCCTCTGCCTCGGCATGGCGTCGCAGAAACCTGTCTCGCTGGACGATGGCGGGCCGATCGCGACCTCGTTCCCGATTTTTGAACCGTTGATGTCGGCCCTCGGCGCGCGCATTCTGCGGACCAACGCGGGCTAGACCCCCGCGGTCCGGTGGGGGAGGGCGAAATGCTGGTATTCTGGGCCTTGGTGGTCGTGGTCGGGGGGCTGTACCTGGCCATGATGGTGCTGACCGTGCCTGTCCTCCTGCGCGAGGCGGGCGGGTTGAAACCCTTTGATTTCAGGCCTTTTGGCTATTCCACCGAGGATGTGAACCGCTATCTCGACGCGATCAGCGAAGAGGGGCTGGCGACTTACCTGGGCCTTCAGCATCAGCTGGATCTGGTCTTTCCCCTGGTCCTGGCGGCGATGTTCGTGGTCGGGTTCCGACGCTTCCTGGGCTCGGTGGCCGGGCTGGTGATGAGCGTCTTGGCCGTCACCGGGGCGGTGGCGGATTATTCGGAAAACGCGTTGGTCGCGACGCTGCTGACCGAACCCGTGCAGCCGGAACAGGTGGTTCTGGCCAGCACCCTGACGATCGTGAAATCGCTTCTGGCCACGATCTGTTTCGTGGTGATGATCTGGATCGGGGTGCAGGCTTGGCGCGCCAGGCCGACGCGGAAGGCCCCGCGCAAGGGCGTCAGAAAGACCGGCGCTCGGAAGGCTGGAAAATGACGCGCAGCGGTGGCATCAAGGGCGTCCACAGCGCGTGAGGATCGGATGAGACTGACCATTGCCATCGACGGCCCGGCGGCGGCCGGAAAGGGAACCTTGTCGCGGGAACTGGCCCGGGCGTTCGACCTTGCGCATCTCGACACCGGTTTGATCTATCGTGCGACCGGGCGGCGGACGCTGGACGGCACCGGCGCGCTGGAAGCCGCGCAGACCCTGACCGCCGCGGATCTGGAGGCGGACGATCTGCGCACGCCGGATGTGGCGCGGGCGGCCAGCGTGGTGGCGGCGATCCCGGAGGTCCGCGCGGCGCTGGTGGATTTCCAGCGCGCTTTTGCCCGGCGGCAAGGCGGCGCGGTACTGGACGGGCGCGACATCGGCACGGTGATCTGCCCCGAGGCGGAGATGAAGTTTTTCGTCACCGCCAGCGACGAGGTCCGGGCGGAACGGCGGTTTGTCGAGTTGAAAGAAGGCGGGCATGACGTGACCTTTGACACGGTGCTGGCTGATCTTCGGGAACGCGATGCGCGCGACAGTGCGCGGGCTACAGCGCCGCTGAAACCGGCGGAGGATGCTGAGGTGCTGGATACCTCCGAGATGGATATCGACGCGGTCGTGGCGACAGCGATTGCAATGGTCACGGCCCGGACAGGGCTGAAGCCTGTCGCCTGAAGGGCACGTTCTTACAGACAATTTTCCACATCATTGTTGGGTCAGGGTTTGTCCATTATCCTGCCATGGTTGCATGTGACACTGGCCTGAAGAGCCGGGCACAAGCACGGGCAGGACAAGGCGCAAGCCATGACGCAGGCATATTCAAAGGCGCAATTTCTCGACACCACGGGCGAGGCACGGCCGGTGCTTGTCTGCGATCTGGACGGGGTGCTGATCCGCACGGAAATGCTGGATGAAACCTTCTGGGCCTCGGTCGCGGCGGGCTGGACGGCGCCCTGGGTGGCGTTTCGCGCGCTGCTGCAGGGGCGGGCGGCGCTGAAGCGGGCGCTGGCAGAACGCGGGCCGGTCGATCCGGCGCATCTGCCCTATCGGCCTGATATCGTTGCGCGTTTGCGGGCGTGGAGATCCGCCGGGGGGCGCACGGCGCTGGTGACCTCCGCCGATCAGGCCGTAGCCGAAGAGATCGCGGCCCACCTGGATCTGTTCGACGAGGTGCATGGATCCGACGGAACCCGCAACCTGCGCGCCGCGACCAAGGCGGCCTTTCTGGTCAACCGCTTCGGTGAGGGTGGCTACAGCTATATCGGCGGCGCGGTCACGGATCGCCCGGTCTGGGCGACTTCGGCGACGGCGACGACCGTGGGCCTCAGCGATGCGGCGCGGGCCAAGATCACCGCGATGGCCAAGGTCACGCATCTCGACAAGGCGCCGATGAACTTCCCCCGGGCGCTGATGCAGACGATGCGGCCGCATCAATGGCTGAAGAACCTGCTGGTCTTTCTGCCGCTTCTTGCGGCGCATCAGCTGGACGCTGTTTCGCTGGCGCAGGCGGTGCTGGCCTTCATCACCTTTGGCCTTGTCGCGTCGAGCGTCTATGTGCTGAACGATCTGCTGGATCTGCCGTCTGACCGGGCGCATCCGCGCAAACGCAACCGTCCCTTCGCCTCCGGTCGGCTGCCGCTGAGGCACGGGCTATGGCTGGCGCCCTCGCTGTTGCTGGCGGGGCTGGTCTTCGGGCTGGTGCTGGGGCCGATGTTTCTGGCGGTTCTCGGCGTTTATTACGCCACGACGACCGCCTATTCGCTCTGGCTCAAGCGCCTGCCGGTGGTGGATATCTGCACGCTGGCCGCGCTTTATACCCTGCGGATCGTGGCGGGGGCGGCGGCGACGTCGATCCCGATTTCGGTCTGGCTGATGGCCTTCGCCATCTTCTTCTTCTTCTCGCTGGCGGCGGTGAAACGACAGGCAGAGCTGGTCGACGCGGTCAAGGCGGGGCGCGAATTGAACACGCGGCGGGGCTACCGGGCGGATGACCTGCCGCTGGTGGCGATGATGGCGGTCGGGTCTGGCTATGTCTCTGTCCTGGTGATGGCGCTTTATGTCAATTCGCCCGCGGTGACGGCGCTCTATTCCATGCCGCAGGTGCTGTTTGGCATCTGTGTTGTGCTGCTGTTCTGGATCAGCCGCGTGGTGATGCTGGCGCATCGCGGCGAGATGCATGACGACCCGGTGGTCTTTGCCGCCAAGGACAGGGTGAGCCTGGGGGCCTTTGCGGCGGTCTGTGCCATCGTCTTTGCGGGCAGCCAGCTATGACACTCCCCACGCTGGTTCTGCGGTACGCCGGTTTCGCGCTGGTGGCGGTCCTGGTGAACCTGGCGGTGCAGCGCGGCGTTCTTGCGCTGTCGCATGGCCTTCTGGCAGCCTTGATCGCGGGGACGGCGGCGGGGCTGGTGGTGAAATACCTGCTGGACAAGATCTGGATTTTTGAGGACCGGGCAGCGGGGCTGGCGGCCCATGGGCGGCGGTTCTCGCTCTATACCCTCATGGGGGTGGCGACGACGGCGATCTTCTGGGGCACGGAAAGCGCGGCCTGGGCGATCTGGCAGACCGATGCGGCGCGGGAGGCGGGGGCGGTTCTGGGTCTCTCCATCGGCTATGTGGTGAAATACCGGTTGGACCGGCGCTTCGTCTTTGTCAGCGGGGTGGCGGCGTGAAACGGGATGTGTCTGGCTGGGGCCGGTTTCCCCGGGTGACGGCTGAGGTCACGCGCCCAAGGGACGAGGCGGCGCTGCAGGCGGTGCTGGGCGACAGTCCGGTTATCGCGCGCGGCAACGGGCGCAGCTATGGCGACAGCGCGGCGCAGCCCCGGGGCACAGTGGATATGCGGGGGTTCTCCCATTTCCTCGATTTCGATGCGGAGACGGGCGTTCTGACCGCCGAGGCCGGGGTGTTGCTGGGCGATGTGATCCGCGCCCTGCTGCCACGCGGCTGGTTTCCGCCGGTGACGCCGGGGACCAAGTTCGTGACCCTTGGCGGCATGATCGCGGCCGATGTGCATGGCAAGAACCACCGGCGCGACGGGTCCTTCGGGCGCTATGTCGCGTGGGTGGAGGTCATGGGGCCGGACGGGACGGTGCGCCGGGCCTCGCCACAGGACAACGCTGATCTCTTTTCCATGACGATCGGCGGCATGGGGCTGACCGGTGTGATCCTGCGCTGTGCGGTCCGGATGATGCGGGTGCCGTCCGGCTGGATCCGGCAGGAGACGCATGTCGCCCCCGATCTGGACGCCGCCATGGAGGTGTTCGAGGCGGCGGAGACGCAGTATGCAGTCGCCTGGTTCGATTGCTTGGGGCGTGGGGCGTCACTCGGGCGGTCGCTGGTCATGCTGGGCGATCATGCGGAGGTGGCAGATCTGCCGCCGGACCGCCGGGCCGCGCCATATGACGTGCCCCTGCGGCGGCGCAAGCGGGTGCCGCTGGACGCGCCGGGCTTTGCGCTGAACCGCTATACGATCCGGGCATTCAACTCGGTCTATCACGCGCTGACTGCACGCAAGGCGGGCCAGTCGCTGGTGGATTGGGACAGGTATTTCTACCCGCTGGATGCGGTGCTGGACTGGAACCGAATCTATGGACGGCGCGGGTTTGCGCAGTATCAGGTCGCGCTGCCGCTGGCGGCCTCGCGCGACGGGCTGGCGGAGTTGCTGGGCGCGATTTCCGACGCCGGGCAGGGGTCTTTTCTGGCGGTTCTCAAACGTCTCGGTCCGGAGGAGGGGCGGCAGTCTTTCCCGATGGAAGGCTACACTCTGGCGCTGGATTTCCCGGTGAGCGAGGCGGCGCTGGCCCTGCTTGATCGGCTGGACCGGATCACGCTGGCCCATGGGGGGCGGTACTATCTGGCCAAGGATGCCCGTGTGTCGGGCGAGGTGCTGCACCGGGCGGACCCGCGATGGACGGCGTTTCGCGAGGCGCGGCAGGCGGGGGGGCTGGCAGAGGTTTTCGCCTCCGCACAATCGGAAAGGTTGGGGATATGAGGGCGGTCACGATTCTGGGCGCGCGATCGGACATCGCCATGGCCTGCGCACATGTGTTTGCGGCGGAAGGCGACCAGGTGACCCTCGCCGCGCGGCAGGTCGAGACCTTGCAGAATGCGGCCCGCGATCTGGAATTGCGCCATGGCGGCACGGTGTCCCTGCGGGAGTTCGACGTGCTGGATGATACGGGGCTTGCGGCCTTTGTTGATGGGGCCGAGGTGCCGGATGTGGTGATCTCAGCGGTTGGTCTGCTGGGCGATCAAACGGCGGATGAGCGGAACGTGGAGGCCGCCGCCCGCGTGATGCGCAGCAATTTCGAGGGGCCTGCACTGGTGCTGGGGGCCTATGCCAATGCGATGGAGGCGCGGGGATCGGGGGTGATCGTCGGCATCTCCTCCGTCGCCGGAGACCGGGGGCGGGCGACCAACTATATCTACGGCTCGGCCAAGGCTGGCTTCACCGCTTTCCTGTCTGGCCTGCGCAACAGGTTGGCGGGCCGGGGCGTCCATGTGGTGACGGTGAAACCGGGTTTCGTGGCGACGAAAATGACCGAGCATCTCGACCTTCCCGAAAAGTTGACCGCCGCGCCGGAGGAAGTTGCCCAGGCGGTGCTGAAAGCCGTTGAGAAGCGTCGGGACGTGATCTATGTGCGCGCCATATGGCGGTTGGTGATGGGAATCATCCGCCTCATTCCGGAGCGCGTTTTCAAGAAACTATCCATCTGAGTGGACCGAGCGGAGGGACATCCGTCGGCCATGAGGGGCTGAGCAGTTGGGAGGAAACATGAGCAACCCGGAAACCCGATCATACAGGTGATATCATGACGATCCACACGACCCCCGACCCCAAGGCGGAGCCTCTGCCCGCCCCGCAACCAGTGCCCGCCGACATCGACTGGCGGCAACTCGACTTCGCGTCCGACTGCCTGATCCTGCGCAAGACGCCCGAGCCCAAGCGCTGATTTCAGGGCGTCACGGCGGGGCGTCAGTCCCTGCCGTGACGGGCCGCCACAGTTCTGCCCATCTGGTTAATTCCGATTCCGAAACGGTCTGTCCGGTATTCCATACTGAGAGATAGGGCGGTTCTGGTGTACTCTGGGGACGTTGATTTATTGAAAATCATTCGTTCAAGGAGTGCTTTGACATGTCCTATGTTTCTGATCACGCATCATTTTCCACCCCCAAGCGCGAGGCCGAGACGACCCGCCGGTCCGTCCCGGAAAGCGAGTGGCGGCAATATGATTTCGGCATGGACTGCCTGATCCCGGCCGAAGACTACGCCCTTCCCAAGGATCACGAGAACTACCGCGACTAATCTTTGGGCCCGGCCCGCCCGCTGTCTGGGAGCAAGGTGCTATCAGACCTTCCACTGACGCCGAATCATCGGTTCGTAGACGCGCCATGCATCCGCGATCTCGGGGCTGACGTCCTGCCGGATCTGCCACCGTGACAGGGTGTTGAAACTGGTCGCGGCCGAGGCGGGCGACAGACAGGCGTCTTCCCAGTCCAGGCCAAGCCGCGTGAGAACCGGTTGGAGGAAAGCCTTGGGGTCCTGCACGAAACTTTCGAATTGAAGATCGATCCACTGACCCGGCGCGGTGTAGGTCTTCCATGTCTCGCACATCCGGGTCTTGAGCGCGTATTGCGCGAGGATGTTGTCAAAGTTGTAGGCATAGTCATGCCCGCGGGCGAACTGGTTGCGGAAACAGCTCCAGCAGGTCGCAAGCCGGTCCCGTTCGGTGTGAATGATCAGCGCATCGGGAAAGAGGATCGGGATGGCAAAAGCGGACCAGTAATTGCCGGGCATCTTGTCGATGAGGATCTTGCCCGCTTTCCCCGCCGCCAGATTGTCCGGGGGCAGACTTTTCAGATAGTTCTGCCGCATCGCGTCCAGATCGGCTTTGGCGAAGGCGCGTACGGTGTCGGGGTTCGGGATGCCACGGGGTGCATTGACCGAAAGGTTCAGACCGGTCTGTTCTCCGACGCTTTCAATCTGCGAATGCGCGCTCAGCATCTGGGCGGTCAGACTGGTGCCGGAACGGGGCATCCCCAGCACGAACACCATTCGGGGCGGGATCGCGGGCAGGGGCGTGCGGCGTGCAGGTGGCTTGCGGGTGATTGCAAGGACCCGCTTCTTCCACGACTTCAGATCTGCAGTGGCGCCAAAGACCCTGTTGGCCTCGATGAATTTCCTGAACGCGTTGTCGTAGTCGCCAATGTCGTCCAGCGTCTTGCCCTGAAGGAACAGAACCATTGCGCGCGCGGGCTGGGCGAGGGCCTCTCCGCTGCCAATGGCAAGGAGGCGCTGAGTGATCGGATCGTCGGCAGACATCCGCCCCGCGTTCACGTAATTGAGGTATGCGGCCACGTTATTCGGGTCGATGCTGAACATCTCGTTGGCGAAGCGCCGCGCGATGCTGAAATTCCCCTTGTTCTGCTCTTCTTCGGCGCGGTTCGACAGAAGTTGCAGGCGGTTGAGGGTCGCTTGGGAGTGCATGGGTGTCCGCTTTTTGCGTGGTCACTGCCGGATTAATCCTTTTCCGCATCTGTGACCAGAGCGGCGGGAATGCGTGCGCGGAGGCTTTGGGGCTTGAATTGTTGCCGTTACGGGGGTATCTGACGCCCCGTCGACAAGGCGCAAAGCCGCGATGAAGAGATCGAGCAGGGTCGGAACTACCGGCCCTTTCTTCATTGCGGCGGCTCAAATGACCAACCCAAGACCGGCGGAGACAACCGCTCGGCCAGCATAAACCTTGAAAAGGAAATCAAAGCCACATGGCTCAGAACGCATCCATGGAGGAATTCGAAGCCCTCCTTAATGAAAGCTTCGAAATGGACACGCCCGAAGAGGGATCGGTTGTCAAAGGCAAGGTCATCGCGGTTGAAGCGGGACAAGCCATCATCGACGTCGGCTACAAGATGGAAGGCCGCGTTGATCTGAAAGAATTCGCAAACCCCGGTGAAGCGCCCGAGATCTCTGTCGGTGACGAGGTCGAAGTTTACCTGCGCGCGGCCGAAAACGCCCGTGGCGAAGCCGTCATCTCGCGCGAGATGGCCCGCCGCGAAGAAGCCTGGGACCGCCTGGAAAAAGCCTATGCCGACGACGCCCGCGTCGAAGGTGCGATCTTCGGTCGTGTCAAAGGCGGCTTCACCGTCGATCTCGGCGGCGCCGTGGCCTTCCTGCCCGGTTCGCAGGTTGACGTCCGCCCCGTGCGTGACGCAGGCCCGCTCATGGGTCTCAAGCAGCCGTTCCAGATCCTCAAGATGGACCGTCGCCGGGGCAACATCGTTGTCTCCCGCCGTGCGATCCTCGAAGAGAGCCGTGCCGAACAGCGTGCCGAGGTTATCTCGAACCTCGAAGAGGGTCAGACGGTCGACGGCGTGGTCAAGAACATCACCGAGTACGGCGCATTCGTCGACCTCGGCGGCGTTGACGGCCTGCTGCACGTGACCGACATGGCATGGCGCCGTGTGAACCACCCGTCCGAGATCCTGTCGATCGGCGAGACGGTCAAGGTTCAGGTCATCAAGATCAACAAGGACACGCACCGCATCAGCCTCGGCATGAAGCAGCTGCAGGAAGACCCGTGGGATCTGGTTGCGGCCAAGTACCCGCTGTCTTCGGTCCACCAGGGCCGCGTGACCAACATCACCGACTACGGCGCATTTGTTGAGCTGGAGCCCGGTGTCGAAGGTCTGGTCCACGTCTCCGAGATGTCCTGGACCAAGAAGAACGTGCACCCCGGCAAGATCGTCTCGACCTCCCAGGAAGTCGAAGTCATGGTTCTGGAAATCGACGGTGCCAAGCGCCGCGTGTCCCTGGGCCTCAAGCAGACGATGCGCAACCCGTGGGAAGTCTTTGCGGAAACCCATCCGGAAGGCACTGTTGTCGAAGGCGAGGTTAAGAACATCACCGAATTCGGTCTGTTCGTCGGCCTCGACGGCGACATCGACGGCATGGTTCACCTCTCCGACCTCAGCTGGGACGAGCGTGGCGAAGACGCCATCCAGAACTACCGCAAGGGCGACATGGTTCAGGCCGTCGTCTCCGAAGTCGACATCGAGAAGGAGCGCATCTCGCTCTCCATCAAGAATGTTGGCGGCGACAAGTTTGCGGATGCCGTTGGCGGCGTGAAGCGCGGCTCGGTCATCACCGTGACCGTGACGGCGATCGAAGATGGCGGGATCGAAGTGGAATACGAAGGCATGAAGTCCTTCATCCGCCGCTCCGACCTCAGCCGTGACCGCTCCGAACAGCGCCCCGAGCGTTTCTCGGTCGGCGACCACGTCGATGTCCGCGTCACCAATGTCGACAGCAAGACCCGTCGTCTGGGCCTGTCGATCAAGGCGCGCGAAATCGCGGAAGAGAAGGAAGCCGTGGAACAGTACGGTTCCTCTGATTCCGGCGCATCGCTCGGCGATATCCTGGGCGCGGCTCTCAAGTCCGACGACCAGTAATCGACGCAAAAGTGATTTGGAATGGCCCCGGGATCACCCGGGGCCTTTTCGTTTAACCGGCTGCAGTTTCACGGCTAACATGTTGCGAATCAGATGAAATTGCCGCGCCGCAGCGATTTGCGATTCCTTGGCCGGGAAGTGCCTGGCAAGGGGGAATTCAGCCAATTCCGGCCGCAAAACCCCGATTTTGCATGAAAATTCTCCCTGATCGGCGGGCCGATTCTGTTTCGGGACGTCACGAAACCTCCTATAGTCGTGAGGTGTCAGAAAGCGAAGCTATGTGACCTTGGGGAGTACTGCCGATGATCCGTTCCGAACTCATCCAGAAGATTGCCGATGAAAATCCGCATCTCTATCAGAGGGATGTAGAGAAAATCGTGAATGTGATCTTCGAGGAGATCATCGAGGCGATGGCCCGGGGCGACCGGGTGGAGCTGCGCGGATTTGGGGCCTTTTCGGTCAAGCAGCGGGATGCGAGAACGGGACGGAACCCGCGCACCGGCGAAGCGGTCGAGGTCGAGGAAAAGCATGTGCCTTTCTTCAAGACCGGCAAGCTGCTGCGCGATAGGCTGAACGGACAGGCTTAACCATGAGATACATTCGCTACCTTATCCTCGCTGTCATCGGCGTGGCGCTGATAGCTGTTGCGCTGGCCAATCGCGGTCTGGTGTCGCTGAAACTCCTGCCCGAGGGGTTGGCGCGGATCGCCGGGTTGAATCCCTCCATCGAGTTGCCGCTGTTCCTCGTGATATTCGGCGGTGTCGTCGTCGGGGTCCTGATCGGCTTCATCTGGGAATGGCTGCGCGAGCACAAGCATCGGGCCGAGGTCAGCCGAAAATCCAAGGAAGTCGGCAAGCTGGAGCGCGAGGTCAGGAAGCTCAAGGGCGAAAAGCATCAGGGCAAGGACGAGGTTCTGGCGCTGCTGGACTGACCCGGCCGGAGCGCTTAACAGCGTCTCATGGATATTCGTGTGAAAATCTGCGGCCTGCGCCGTCCGGAGGAGGTGGCGGCGGCGGCCCGCTCCGGGGCGGTCTACTGCGGCTTCGTCTTCTTTCCCAAATCCCCGCGCTGCGTGACGGTCGAAGAGGCCCGAGCACTGGCTGTCGATGCGCCGATTGGCCTGGCCAAGGTCGCCCTGCTGGTCGATGCAGATGATGCCTTGCTGGATGCGGTGACGGGGGCAGTGCCGCTGGACATGTTGCAACTGCACGGCACCGAAAGCCCGGAACGGGTCAGCGAGGTCCGCGCGCGGACGGGCCTGCCGGTGATGAAGGCCATCGGTGTTGCAGGGCCCGAAGATCTGAGCGCGATTGACGTCTATTCGCAGGTGGCGGACCAATTGCTGATCGACGCAAAGCCGCCCAAGGGCGCGGAGCTGCCGGGCGGGAACGGGCTGAGCTTTGACTGGCGGCTATTGGCGGGGCGGAAGTACTGGACCCGGCCCTGGATGCTGGCGGGTGGTCTGACGCCGCAGAACGTCGCGGAGGCCGTCCGGCTGACCGGGGCGCGGCAGGTGGATGTGTCGTCAGGCGTGGAAAGCGCGCCGGGGGTCAAGGACGCCGGGCTGATCGCGGAGTTCGTCGCCGCGGCGACCGGTCAGGTCAGTGAGACCGGCTGAACCCACCATTGCGGGCGGGCCAGGCGGGTGGCCATATCCTCGGCCGCTTTGCGTGTGTCGGTCAGGGCAAGGCAGGTGGCCCCCGATCCGGACATGCGGGCCAGGGGACAGGCCGGGTCATCGCGCAGGACGTTCAACGTTTCTGCGATTTCCGGGGCCAGCGCCTGTGCCGGGGCTTCGAGGTCGTTGCGCGTCGTGTGCAGCCAGTCGATCAGATCGGCGGTGGAGGCCCACGACGGCAGCTCCTGCGGCATCGGGGGATTGGTCCGGTTGCCAAGCCGGGCGAAGACACGCGGCGTCGGGACATCCACGCCGGGGTTCACCAGCACGCCGTGGAGCTCTGGCAGTTTGGGCACCGGGGTGACCACCTCGCCGATGCCCTGCATCCGCGCGGCCGTGGCGGTGACGCAGACGGGAACATCGGCGCCGAGAGACAGGGCGCCCGGTGGGATGGGGCGAGACGTGGCACGGGACAGGGCCCGCAACGTCGCCGCCGCATCGGAGGAGCCGCCGCCGATCCCGGCCATTGCGGGCAGGTGTTTCTCCAGCGTGATTTGCGCGGGCTGGCCAAAGGCCTCCGCCGCGCGGCAGACGAGGTTCTCAGGGCCGTCGGGGATGCCCCGTGCCCTGGGACCGGTGATCGTCAGGCTGGTTTCCGTGGCGGGCGTGACGGTCAGGTGGTCGCCGATATCGGCAAAGACCACGAGACTGTCGAGCAGATGATAGCCATCAGGCCGCTGTCCCGTGACATGCAGGGTGAGGTTGATCTTGGCCGGCGCAAAGTCCCGCTCGGCGCCCGGGGTCTGCATGGTTCAGCCGCCGCTCGACCCGTCCTGCGCCACTTTCAGCGGTTCGGAGCCTTCCTCGGCCAGGACCGCATCCAGCCCGACCTTCAGCTTGCGGCGGATGCGCGTCGCCTCTTCTTCTTCCGGGTCGAAGGAGAGGGCGCGGTGCCACTGGAACTTTGCCTCCAGCACGCGGCCGACGGCCCAGTAGACATCGCCCAGGTGGTCCGTGACGACAGGGTCGACCGGCATCAGTTCGGCGGCGCGTTCCATATGGCTGACGGCCTCTTCGTAGCGGCCGAGGCGATAGAGCGCCCAGCCCAGACTGTCGAGGATGTAGCCGCTGTCAGGCCGGGCCGCGACGGCCTGTTCGATCATGCCGAGCGCCTCGTCGAGGTTCTGCCGCTTCTCGACCATGGAGTAGCCGAGGTAATTGAGGACCCGCGGATGGCCCGGGTTCAGTTCCAGCGCGGCCCGGAAATCGGCCTCCGCTTCGGGCCAATGTCCCAGACGTTCGTGGCTGATGCCGCGGACGTAGAGGACGAACCACTGGCTGGGGTCCTCCTGGTCGTAGAGCGACAGGGCGGTGTCATAGGCCTTGATGGCGTCCATATAGCGGCTCATCCCGCGCAGCAGATCGCCGCGTGTCGTGTGGACTACCGGCAGGCTGTTGTAGGCCTGGGCAAGGCTGTCCAGAACCTCCAGCGCCGCGTCCTGGCGTCCGGATCTGCGCAGCGCGTCAGCGCGGCCCAGTTCGGCGACGTGGAAGGCGGGGCTGCCCTGCGGCACGCGCCGGTAGGCGGCGGTGGCCAGATCCGGCTGACCCAGGTTTTCCAGCAGTTCCGCCGACAGCAGGATCGCGTCGACATGGTCCCCGCGCAGCGCTTCGGCGATTCGGGAATAGATCAGGGTGTAGTCGTCGGTCGCCTCGCCCCGCAGGGCGGCGGCGACGGAGAAGAAGATCTCCGCCACGCCATCGCTCACCTTGGTGACATGGCTGAAGGGCAATGTCTCGCCAGCCTCAAGTGCCGCGCGCATCTTCGCCAGCCCGGGGTCCAGGTCATTGCCGAAGAGCCGGTCCAGCAACTGCAGCGCATCCCCGCCACGGTCGAGCTGGCTGAGCACCTCGATCCGGGCCATGGCGCCGCGGCGGGTCATCTGCAGCGGGTCGCCGGGGGTGGAATAGATCGCCTCGGAAGCCTCGAAATCGCCGACCATCGCCAGCGCCAGAGCCTTATGATAGAGCGCGAAGCCCCGCAGGCCCTTGGTCTCGGCCACCGCGTCGAAGGCGCTGAGCGCTTTGGTCATGTCGCCTGCGCCCAGTTGCGCCCAGGCGGCCATCAGACCATCGACCAGGGGGCCGACACCGCGGTCGTCCTCGACACGGTCGAGGACGGTTTGAAACTCGCCCTTCAGGAAGGCGTCGGCGGCGAGAATCGCCTGGGACACCTGGCTGCGAAGCGCCTGCTCCTCCATCCGTTCGGAAATCGTGACGGCGCGGGGCAGATCACCGGCCAACAGTTGCGACAGGGCTGCACCTTCCAGCAGTTGCGGATTGCGGGGGTCATCGCCCAGGGCGCGCACGTAATAGTAGACGGCGGCATCATAATCGCTGGACAGTTGCGCCTGGCGGGCTGCCAGGTAGTCGCCGGAATTGCCGGAAAGCGCCGGGCCAGCCGCAGTTGCAAGAATCGTTGCCGCCGCGATGGCGCGCCAAAAATGTACCGTCGTCATTGCGTCCCTCGCCTGTTCAGGGTGCGCCAAGATTACGGGAATGCGACAGGGAAACGCAATGCGGAGGAGCCGTCGCCCCTCCGCATTCCTGAAATTGTGACCTGAGCGGAACAGGTGTCGGCGAATATCGCCTACATGTTGGGATAATTCGGCCCGTCACCGCCCTGCGGCGTGGTCCAGTTGATGTTCTGCGGCGGGTCCTTGATATCGCAGGTCTTGCAGTGGACGCAGTTCTGGAAGTTGATGACGAACTTGGTGTCCTTGCCCTCTTCCGTGACGAACTCGTAAACGCCCGCCGGGCAATAGCGTGCCGAGGGGCCCGCGTATTTCGGCAGGTTGTCGAGGACCGGGATATTCGGATCCTTGAGCTTCAGGTGCGCGGGCTGGCTCTCTTCGTGGTTGGTCATCGAGAAGCTGACGTTGGTCAGACGGTCGAAGGACAGCTTGCCGTCGGGCTTGGGGTAGTCGATCGGCTTGTGCGCCGCGGCGGGTTCGGTGGCGGCCGCGTCAGTCTTGCCGTGTTTCATCGTGCCGAGCAGCGAGAAGCCGAAGGTGTTGGTCCACATGTCGAAGCCACCGACCGCGAGCGAGGGCAGCAGGCCGTATTTGGACCACAGCGGCTTGACGTTGCGCACCTTCTTGAGGTCCTTGCCGATCGCGCCGGTGCGAACCTCTTCCTCGTAATCGTGCAGTTCATCGCCCGAGCGCCCTGCCTGGATGGCTCTGTGGGCCGCTTCGGCTGCCGCCTTGCCGGACAGCATGGCGTTGTGGTTGCCCTTGATCCGCGGGACGTTGACCATGCCGACGGAACAGCCCAGCAGTGCGACCCCGGGGGCCACCATCTGCGGCATGGACTGATAGCCGCCTTCCGTGATCGCCCGCGCGCCATAGGCGACGCGCTTGCCGCCTTCCAGCAGCTCCGCGACCATCGGATGATGCTTGAAGCGCTGGAACTCCATGTAGGGGAAGAGGTGCGGGTTCTTGTAGTTCAGGTGAACCACGAAACCGATCAGAACCTGGTTGTTTTCGAAATGGTAGATGAAGGACCCGCCGCCTGCATTGTTGCCAAGAGGCCAGCCCATGGTGTGGGTGACGCTGCCCTCGCGGTGCTTGGCCGGGTCGATCTCCCAGATTTCCTTCATGCCGAGGCCGAATTTCTGCGGCTCCTTGCCGTCGGACAGGCCGTATTTCTCGATCACCTGTTTGGAGAGGGACCCGCGAACACCTTCGGAGAGGAAGACATATTTGCCGTGCAGCTCCATCCCGGGTTCGTAACCCGGTCCGGGGGTGCCATCGGGATTGAGACCAAATTCGCCGGCCACGACGCCCTTGATGTCGCCATTGTCGCCATAGACCAGTTCAGAACAGGCCATGCCGGGGAAGATCTCGACGCCCAGTTCCTCGGCCTGTTCGGCCATCCAGCGGCAGACATTGCCCATGGAGACGATGTAGTTGCCGTGGTTGTTCATCAGCGGCGGCATGGGGAAGTTCGGCACACGCAGCTTGCCTGCCTCGCCCAGCATGTAGAAGTTGTCATCCTTGACCGGCACGTTCAGCGGCGCGCCCTTTTCCTTCCAATCGGGGATCAGCGCGTCCAGGCCGCAGGGATCCAGCACGGCACCAGAGAGGATATGCGCCCCGACCTCGGAGCCCTTCTCCAGCACGACAACGTTGATCTCGCTGTCGAGCTGTTTCAGCCGGATCGCCGCCGACAGGCCGGCAGGGCCTGCGCCAACGATGACCACATCATATTCCATCGCCTCACGCTGCACTTCGGTCATGATCTTTCCTCTCCCTAGGCGGGCCGTTTGCGAAATAAAGTTTCGCAGTAGTTATCGTGCGGCGGTGCAGCGGGTCAATCGCGACAACGCGTCAAAACACCCTTCTTTGAACGGATCTCAGGGATTTTCGTCCGCATCGGGGCTGTCCCCCATGAGATAGCGCGGTCCGGCCCCATGTCTCGCCGCGCGGTCATCGGGATTGTAAAGACGGCAGCGATCCAGCGACAGGCAACCGCAGCCGATGCACCCGTCCAGATCGTCGCGCAGCTTCTCCAAGGTGGCGATGCGCCGGTCCAGATCGGCGCGGTAGGTTGCCGAAAGTTTGCGCCAGTCGGCCGCCGTCGGCGTACGCCCCTGCGGCAGGGTGGAGAGCTGCGCGCGAATCTCCGAAATCGAGAAGCCGAGTTGCTGGGCGATCATGATGAAGCTGAGCCGCCGGATATCCGCTTTTTCGAACTGGCGCTGCCCGCCGGGGCCGCGACCCGGCGCGACCAGGCCCTGGTCCTCGTAATAGCGGATGGCCGAGGGGGCCAATCCGGTGCGGCTGGCAAGGTGGCTGATCGGCAAGCCTCTGGATTTCATGGAATCATTCCCGTTGACTTCAAGCTAACTTGAGGAATTACAACAATCGCGTCAACCAAAGGAGATAGATCATGATCAGATTGGAACACGCGAATGTCACGGTGTCTGACCCCGATGCGACCGCCGCCTGGCTTGGTGAGGTTTTTGGCTGGACCGTTCGCTGGTCCGGACCTGCGATGCAGACCGGTCGATCCGTCCATGTGGGAACGTCCGAGGGCTACGTCGCGCTCTTTTCCCCAGGCGAAACGACGCCAACAAGCGAAGATAGCTATCGCACGGCTGGCATGCTGAACCACCTTGCCGTCTTCACCGATGAAGACATCGACGCGGTTGAGGCCCGGGTGCGCAAGGCGGGGTTCACGCCTGGCACGCAATATGACTATGCGCCCGGCCGCCGGTTCTATTTCGACGATCACGACGGGATCGAATGGGAGGTCGCCTCGCATCAGACGTGACGCCATTTCGCTTGCAATTGCTCGCCCGATTGGGTGAGGTATCCAGATGTGAACGACCACGAAGGGGCCTTTACCAGAGGCCCCTTCGTCATTGCCGTGGAGGAGCCTATGGAAAAGATCCCTATGACGCGCACCGGTCACCGGGCGCTTGAGGCCGAGCTGAAGCACCTCAAGTCCGTGGAGCGTCCGGCGATCATCCAGGCCATCGCGGAGGCGCGAGAGCTGGGAGACCTGTCGGAGAATGCCGAATATCATTCGGCGCGCGAAAAGCAGTCCTTTATCGAAGGTCGGATCAAGGAGCTTGAGGGTGTGATCTCTCTTTCCGATGTGATCGACCCGTCGACGCTGTCCGGCAATGTGAAGTTCGGCGCGAAGGTCACGGTCGTCGACGAGGATACGGACGAGGAAAAGGTCTGGCAGATCGTTGGCGAATACGAGGCCAATATCGAAAAGGGTCTGCTCAACATCAAATCGCCGATCGCGCGGGCGCTGATCGGCAAGGATGAAGGCGACTCCGTCGAGGTTCGGACCCCTGGCGGAGAACGGTCCTATGAAATCCTCAAGATCGAGTATGGTGGGTAACAGGGCGGGTCTTCCGCGCCAGGCATCGCATCAGGACCGGTGATGAACGACAAATCCGATACAAGCCCGACTCCGATCGGGGTCTATGGCCGCGTTGGCGGTGCCCGCATCACCTCGGTCGAGGTGATTGCCGGTCTTGTGTCCGTGCTGTGGTTGCTGGGGGCCGGGGTGTTTTTCCTTGTCCTTGGGGCGGGTGAGGCCGGGACACTGGAATGGCTGACCGCCGTCATGCTGGTGCTCGCCATCATCCTGCCTGTTGCGATGATCTGGGTTGTCGTCGCCGTGGCCCGGTCCAGCCGCGCGGTGCGCGAAGACAGCCAGCGCCTGCAGGCGGCGGTGGAGGCGATCCGCGACAGCTACATGTCCGGCATGCGCCCGCCGACCGACGAGGCGGGGGAGGATTCGATCTCGCGCAAGCTGGATGAAATCGCCGCCGCGCAGCGCAAGACGGAAACGGCCCTCGCCACCTTCCACTCCACCCGCAGCAGCGAGGCGCCCAAACGGGAAACGCCCGAACCTGCGCCGGTGCCGCAGGAGGATCAGGCGCCGCTGCCCCTGGACGTGGCGGCGGATGCGGAGCAGGTGAAGCTGCCGAACAGCACGCTGATCCGGGCGCTGAACTTCCCCGAAACGGCCGAGGATGAGGATGGCTTTGCCGCCCTGCGCACCGCCTTGCGAGACAGGGTGACGGCCAACCTCGTGCAGGCGGCGCAGGATGTTCTGACGCTGCTGAGCCAGGATGGCATCTATATGGACGACCTGCGCCCCGACATGGCGCGGCCCGAACTGTGGCGGCGGTTCGCGCAGGGTGAGCGCGGGCGGGTCGTGGCCGGGCTTGGCGGTATTCGCGACCGGTCCTCGCTGGCGCTGACGGCGGGGCGGATGCGGCAGGATCCGATCTTTCGCGACGCGGCGCATCACTTCCTGCGCCGGTTCGATGCGATGTTGCAGGATTTCGAACCCTCCGCGACGGATCAGGAGATCTCTTCGCTGGCCGAAACGCGCACGGCGCGGGCCTTCATGCTGCTCGGGCGTGTGGCCGGGGTCTTTGCCTGACGGCCTTGCACGCCAATCTCACTTCTTCTGCAAGGCGCCCTCTGCCCGGGCCAGGTCTTCTGGCGTGTTGACGTTGAAGAAGGGGTCGGGATCGGTCGCGGGGAAGGCCACAGCGGTGGCCCCCGCGCTTTCAGCAAATTCCATCATCCGCCGGGTGCCTGCCTGCAGCGCCTCGGCCAGCGTGTCACGCCAGGCCACGGGCCAGAGGCCGACGACCGGGTGCAGCCTCCCTGCGCTCTGCGCCAGAACCGGCGCGCCCGTGGCGGTTTCTGCGGCCAGCATCAGGCGGGGCAGCAGATCACCCGGCAGGAACGGCGTGTCGGCGGGCACGGTGACCACGCATTCGGCACCCTGACCCAAGGCCCAGTCAATCGCCGTCAGCACACCGGCCAGCGGGCCGGGGCGGTCGGGCAACGCATCAGGCAGGATGGGCAGGCCAAATCGCACATAGTCCCCCGCCGGGCCGTTGGTGTTGAGCGCGAGCGCCGTCGTCTGCGGCGCGATACGGTCGATGACATGGGCCAACAGGGGGCGATTGGCGAGCAACATCAGACCCTTGTCCATGCCGCCCATGCGACGCGATGCGCCACCGGCCAGAATGACCACGGGGGGCGGGGTCATGCAGGACTGTCCGGGCGGCGCGCAGGCGCGCACAGGGCAAGGACGGGTTTGTTCCCGGGGTGAGATTGCATCGGCATTGCAGGCGTCCTAGAGCATGGGTCCTGTCTTATTACGAGCTTTGCCAGATGTCCTCCACTCCACAAGCCGCCTATTGGCAGGGTTTCCGCGATGGTCTGCCGTTTCTGCTGGTCATGATGCCCTTTTCGCTGCTCTTCGGCGTCGTGGCGACCGAAGCAGGGCTGAACGTCTTCGAGGCGCTGAGCTTTTCCGTCGTGGTGATCGCAGGGGCCGCGCAGTTCACGGCGGTGCATCTGCTGCAGAACGACACGCCCACGGTCATCGTCGTGTTGTCGGCCCTGGCGGTGAACCTACGCATGGCGATGTATTCGGCCTCGCTGACCCCGCATCTGGGGGCGGCACCGCTTTGGAAACGGGCCTTCATCGCCTATTTCCTGGTGGACCAGAGCTACGCGCTGTCGATCTCGGCCTTCGAGAAACGCAGAGAATGGAGCCTTGCTCAGAAGGTGGCCTATTTCTTCGGGACCGTCACGCCGATCTGTCCGATGTGGTATGTGCTGACCTTGGTCGGGGCGCTGATCGGCAATGCGATCCCGCCGGAGTATGCTCTGGATTTCGCCATGCCGATCACCTTCATCGCCATGATCGCGCCGATGCTGCGGTCGCTGCCGCATCTTGCGGCGGCGCTTGCGGCCATTGTCGCCTCGCTGCTGCTGGCGGGGCTTCCGCTGAACCTCGGGCTGATGGTTGCGGCGGTTGTCGGGATGGTCGTCGGGGCGCAGGCGGAGCTGGTGATGACCCGGCACAGCAAGGAGGCGGTTCAATGATCGACCGGCTGGACCTCTGGATCGTGATCTTCGCGCTTGGGCTGGGCAGCTTTGGCCTGCGCTTCATCTTTCTGGGATGGATCGGTGACCGGGCTCTGCCGGAATGGGTGCTGCGGCATCTGCGCTATACGGCCGTCGCGGTTCTACCGGCGCTGGTGGCCCCGCTGGTCGTCTGGCCCGCCGCAACGGGGGGCGAGGCCGATCCGGCCCGCATGGGCGCCGCGATCGTGGCGCTGGTCGTCGGGCTGGCCACGGGGCGCGTCTTCGCGGCCATCGTGGGTGGGTTCACGACCCTCTACGCACTGCTCTGGATCATCGGCTGAGGGCGATGCGGCCGGTCAGTCTTCTTCGACGATGGAATCGGAAGTGGCCCCGGGCAGGGAAACCACCTGCGCTTCCAACTGCTTGGGATAGAAGGTCCGCTGGACATGCTGAAACCCGGGAAGGGTTTGCAGGATGGCTGAGGTGCTTTGAGCACAATGGGCCGCAGCGACGGGGCCGTTGGCCTTGACCTTCTGCAGGGCCATCGCCGCAACCTCGGGCGTGACGGGGATATTGACCTTGCGGACATAGAAGGTCGACCGCGCGTGGGAGCTGGAGTAGGCCTTTTCCACGGCAGGCGAGAACCCATAGAGCACATCACCGGAGCGCGGAACGCCTTCGGCCTTGAAGCTGCCGGCCGGGTCGAAGAGGACGGTTTCCGAGGCGTTGACCTCAAGCGCGGTATGGGCCCCTGCGCCGGAGCGCCGGTTGATCACCGTGTAGAGTGTCAGAGAGGTCGGCCCGGCGTTGCGATAGGAGACCTGCGCCAGTTCGGCGGGCGGCTGAAAATCCGGGTTCCGGGGGGCGCAGCCAGCGACTATCGCAACCGCAGCCAAGGCAAGAAACAGGCGTTTCATCGTCGTCTCCTGTCCAGGCGACTGTTGTCCGGGCGGCTGTCGCCCAACAATGGTTAACCGTTGACGAGCGCCATGAAGATCAGGAGCAGGATTGAGAGGCCGGCAACCCAGGAAGACACCTTAATGAAGCCTTCAAAGGTCTTTTCCTGAACCGTGATGTCCATTTCGCCGTGCTTGTGTTCGGCCATGTCGGTCGTCCTTCTGAAATCGTTCGGTTGCTGGTTAGCCGATTCAGCCGAGGCTGTCACGCCTCGGGCTGGGTCTTGGTCGACTTTTCCAGATCGCGTCGCAAACGGAACCCGATCCGGTTCGGTGCGGGGCGTTCCGGCATCTTCGGCATCGCGCGAAGCGAGACGGACAGCTGCGAGACATGCTGCACGAGCTGGGTTTTCACGCCTTGGGCATCGGTGCCGTAGAAGGTCAGGATATCCGGGTCGAAAAAGCCCATCCCCTCGATCCGGAGCACGCCGGTCTCGCCCCCGACGAACCCCATGGCGACCTCCTGATCCGCGTTGAGCCCCTCTTCGAAGGACTGGATGTAGAGGATCAGGCGTTCGTAGGCCCATTCGGCCGGGCTCTTGGCCTTGGTCGGCTTCTGCGTGACATGATCGGGCAGGGTGTCGCCGCCCTCGCGCAGCGCCTCATGGCGGCGGGGCAGGACGTCGTCCTCGGCGGCTTCGGCGCTGGTTGAAATGCTGTCATCCATCAGATCGCCTTCCAGAGATAGGCCCCGTCCTCGCGCAGGGTGCGGGAGGCCTTCCCGATCTTGTGCAGGTGCTGGAGGTGGGCATAGGCCTCGACCATGGCAAGGTTGTAGATCGCGTCCACGATCTCGCGCTTGAAGAGGGGGGAGAAACATTCGACCGCGACCTTCGGCTCCTCGATGTGCTTCAGCAGGCGGTCGAGGCAGGAATGGTGGTTTTCGATCAGGTCGTTCATGCGGCGCGGCAGACCGGTGAAGGGCAGTTTGTGACCGCCGATCACCACGTGATCCTCGCGGGCGAGGGGGGCGAGCCGTTCGCAAGCCTCCAGCCACTCGGCCAGAGGGTCGGCCTCCGGTTCGGCGGGCTGGACGCCGACGTTCGGGCTGATCGTCGGCAGCACCTGGTCGCCGGCGATGACGAGGTTGTCGTCGCGCGACCACATGGTCACATGCTCCGGCGCATGGCCGTTGCCCATGTGGATGTCCCAGTCGCGTCCGCCCGCGCGGATCACGTCGCCCTGCTGGATGCGGATATGGCCCGTGGGCACGTCATGGCAGATGTCGGCGAAGTTGAAGGGGCGTTCCTTCTTCTTCTGTTCGATCCGGGCAGGGGGCATCCCGGCGCGATGCCAATAGCGGATCGAGGCCTCGGTCGGGCGTTCCTCTATATCCATCACCAGCATCCGGGTCAGCAGATAGGTGGTGCGGGAGGCCCAGTGTTCGGCGCCGTGCTTCTGCATGAACCAGCCGACCATGCCGACGTGGTCGGGGTGGTGGTGGGTGGAGATGATGCGGCTGACCGGCTTGCCCTTCAGCGGGCCTGCGAGGTTCTGCTCCCAGTAACCAACGGTCTTTTTCGAATATGCCCCGGTGTCCACCAAGGTCCAGCTGTCGCCCTCGTCCAGGGCGACAACGTTGATCCACTTCAGCGGGGATTCCAGCGGCAGCGCCATCCACAGCACGCCCTCCGCGATTTCTACGGCCTCGCCCGCTTCGGGGACGTCAGGCCAGGGAAAGGCGAGTGCGGCGTGGTCGGACTTCAAGCTGTCAGCTCCTCTGTCGTGAAGGCGTATAGGTCGGCGGCGCCACAGGTGGCATGGGCGAGGTGGCCTGCATGTTCCGGCAGAAGGCGCGAGATGTAGAACCTTGCCAGTCGGGTGCGCGGGCCATCCCCGCCCTCGGCCATGGCGGCCTTCAGGTGGTAATGCGCGCCCAGCACCCGGGCAAAGCCCATCAGATAGGGCACGGCGCCGGCAAAACGGTCGTTCAGGTCACCCTGGCCCGCCATCCATTCGGTGGCCTCGCGCAGGGTTTCGGCCGCATCCCAGACCGCCGCACCCATGTCGGGCAGGGTGGCGCGGGCGGTTTCCGCGGTGCTCTCGATCTCGTCGATCAGGGCGGTGGCCGTCTCGCCGCCGTCCATCATCTTGCGGGCCACCATATCCATCGCCTGGATGCCGTTGGTCCCCTCGTAAATCGCGGTCACCCGGACGTCGCGCGAATACTGCGCGGCGCCGGTTTCCTCGATGAACCCCATGCCGCCGTGCACCTGCACGCCCAGTTCGGACACAGTGATGCCGGTTTCCGTGCCGAAGGTCTTGGCGATCGGGGTGAGGAAGGCGGCGCGGGCGTGCCAGGCCTTGTCCCCGGTGGCCGTGGCCATGTCGAGGGCCACGCCGCAGGCGAGGGCGATGGCGCGGGCGGCGAAGGTATCGGCCTTCATCGTGGCCAGCATACGGCGGACATCGGCAAAGTCGACAATCGCGCCGGTGCCGTCGTCCTGTCCCTGCAGCGGCGTCTTGCCCTGCTTCCGCTCCAGCGCGTAGGTCTGCGCATGTTGCAGCGCCGCCTCGGCGATGCCGATGCCCTGCATCCCGACGGCCAGGCGGGCGCTGTTCATCATGGTGAACATCGCGGCCATGCCCTTGTGCTCCTCGCCGATCAGCCAGCCGGTGGCGCCCGCATATTCCATCACGCAGGTTGGCGAGCCGTGGATGCCCATCTTGTGCTCCAGCGACACGACGCGGAGGCTATTGGGATCGCCGAGCGAGCCGTCCTCGTTCGGGATGAACTTGGGCACCATGAAAAGGCTGATGCCCTTGGTGCCGGGAGCGGCGTCGGGCAGACGGGCCAGAACGGCGTGGCAGACGTTGCCGCCAAAGTCGTGATCGCCCCAGGAAATGTAGATCTTCTGCCCGGAAATCGCATAGGTGCCGTCGCCGTTCGGCACCGCCTTTGTGGTCAGGGCGCCAACGTCCGAACCGGCCTGCGGTTCGGTCAGGTTCATGGTGCCGGTCCACTCGCCCGAGATCATCTTGGACAGGTAGAGCTCCTTCATCCAGTCGGGCGCGTGGTGGTCCAGCGCCTCGATCTGGCCCTGGGTCAGCAGGGGGTTCAGGCCAAGCGACATGCAGGACCCTGAAAAGAGGTCGTTGACAGCACAAGTGAGCGACTGCGGCAGGCCCATCCCGCCGTACTCCACCGGGGCGGACAGGCCGAGCCAGCCGCCGTCCTTGATCGCGGCGTAGCCCTCGGCAAAGCCCTTGGAGGTGCGGACGACCCCGTTCTCCAGTTTGGCGGGGTAGAGGTCACCGTTGCGGTTCAGCGGGGCCAGAACCTCGTCCGCCAGTTTGCCGACCTCGGTCAGGATGGCCTCGACCGTGTCGGGGGTCGCTTCGGCAAAGGTCTCTGTCTCGGCGACGGCGGAAAAGCCGACGATATGATCCAGCACGAACTTGTACTCGGCCACGGGGGAACGATAGGGCATTGGGTCCTCCTCCTCTGACGGCGGCACGCTTGGCAAGCGGTCCGGCGTTCTCTATGCACCTGTTTAGCCGGGAAGGCTAGACGCAGCCCGACCGGCGGCAACCCCGAACGCGGCGTCACGAGCTGGGCCAGCATGACAGAGCTTTTGCCAAATACCGACGCCGGGATCGCCCGGGCCGCTGCCATACTGAAGAGGGGCGGGCTGGTCGCGATGCCGACGGAAACAGTCTACGGGCTGGCCGGGGATGCGTCGAACGATGCAGCTGTGGCCGGGATTTATGCGGCCAAGGATCGTCCGGAATTCAACCCGCTCATCGTGCATGTGGCCGAGGCCGCGCAGGTGGATCGGCTGGTGCATGTGCCGCCTGCCGCCCTGCCGCTGATGCGGGCCTTCTGGCCCGGGCCGCTGACCCTTGTCCTGCCGTTGCGCGAGGGGGCTCCTGTCTCTCCGCTGGTGACGGCGGGGTTGGATTCCCTGGCGGTACGTATCCCGGCGCATCCGGTCGCGCGGGCGCTGTTGCGGGCCTTTGGTGGCGGGGTCGCGGCCCCTTCGGCCAACCCTTCGGGCCGGATCAGCCCGACGGCGGCGGCGCATGTGATGGCCGGTCTTGGGGGGCGGATCGACGCGGTGCTAAACGGGGGCGACTGTTCCGTCGGGGTCGAAAGCACGATCCTGGGGTTCCAGGGCGAAACCCCGGTGATCTTACGCGAAGGCGGCGTGACGGCGGAGGCGATCGGCCGCATCCTGGGCCACGCCCCGGCGCGGCGCGATGAGGGCGCGGCGATATCCGCCCCGGGCCAGATGGTATCGCATTACGCGCCGCGCGGGCGGGTCAGGCTCAATGTCACGGACCCGGAACCGGGTGAGACGGTGTTGGGCTTCGGCCCGATGCCCTGCGATCTGAACCTGTCAGTGCGTGGCGATCTGGTGGAGGCGGCGGCGAACCTGTTCCGCCGGTTCCACGATCTGGACGAGATGGGGGCGGAGCGGATCGCGGTCGCGCCGGTGCCGGACCATGGGCTGGGCGCGGCGATCAATGACCGGCTGCGCCGGGCGGCAGCGCCGCGCGGGGCGTAAGGCCCGTCAGGCGCGGCCTGCGGTACTGGACAGGGTGAGGGCGGATATATTCTCGTTCGCCAGGGCCGCTTCCCATTTCCGCGCGTCCGGCGTGGCAAAGATCAGCGGCAGGGAGGCATCCCCGACCAGCCAGGCGTTCTGCGCCAATTCGCTTTCCAGCTGCCCCGGACCCCAGCCACAATAGCCCAGGCAGATCATCGCCACATCGGGACCGGTGCCTTCGACCAGGTCTTCGATCACGTCCAGCGTGCCGGTCATGGAGATGTCCTGATTGACGGTCAGGGTGGAGATCGCGCTGGTGTAGTCCGCGGTGTGCAGGACAAAGCCGCGTTCCTGTTCCACCGGGCCACCGGTGTGGACCGGGCGGTTCTGGAACCCCGCGTCGGCCTCGATATCCAGCTGTTCGGCCAGATGGGCCAGGGTGATCCCCTCCGACGGGACATTGATGATCAGCCCCATGGCGCCCTCGTAAGAGTGGGCGCAAAGGAGGATCACGCTTCGGTCAAAGCGCGTGTCGCCCATGTCCGGCATGGCGATCAGGGTTTTTCCGGTCAGGTTGGTTGCGTCGTGCAAATCGGGGGTCCGCCGATAGGAGGAAGGGTCGCCTTTAACTTGAGGCGTATGTTACCGGGTTTCAACGGTTGGTCACAGATTCGACATTCGCGGCAATGTGAGTTGGACAGGGGCAGCGCCTGCGGCATGTGATATCTCCATGATGATCCGCATTCTTGCCCTGCTGTCCACCCTGGCCGCCGCGACACCGCTGGCGGCCAACCCCTATGCCGACAATGTCTCCGTCCGGTTGCTGCCGGGCTGGCAACAGGCGGACGGGTCGCATGTGGCGGCGCTGGAACTGCGGCTGGCCGAGGGGTGGAAGACCTATTGGCGCGCGCCGGGCGATGCCGGGGTGCCGCCGATCTTTTCCTGGGGCGGGTCCGACAATGTCGCCTCGGTCGATGTGATCTGGCCCCGGCCGGAGGTTTTCTATCAGAACGGGATGCGGTCGATCGGGTACAGCGATACGGTCGTGCTGCCGCTGCATGTCCACCCCCGGGCGGATGGTGCGGTGGCGCTGGACGGCGAACTGCAGATCGGCATCTGCTCGGACATCTGCGTGCCACTGAGTGTCGATCTCAACACGGTCGCCCTGCCCGAGGGGCGGCGCCCCGTCGCCGCGATTGCCGCCGCGCTGGCGGAGCGGCCTTTCTCCGAAAGGGATGCCGGGGTCGGTCGGGTGACCTGCGATGTCACACCGGCGGGCAAACGCACCAAGGTCCGGGCGGAGATCGAGATGCCTGCTGTCGGCGGGAAGGAAGTCGTCGTTCTGGAAACCTCCGATCCCGCGATCTGGGTGTCCGAGGCGCGGACGCAGCGGGTCGGCAACCGTCTGATCGCCGAGGCGGAGATGATGTCGATGCGGGGCGGGGCGATGATGTTCGACCGCTCCGGCGTGCGGATCACCGTTCTGGGGGGCGGCAAGGCTGTGGATATCCAGGGCTGCACCGGCCGCTGACCATTCCTTGAAACACGTCCCGGCCCTGTGCCGGGACCTCGTCCCGTAAAGGGCACCTCGTCGTTCAGGCGGCCCCGGCGCGGGGGCCGGGGCGCGGTGTCAAGCCCGGCGCGGTCGGCGCAGGGCGTAGCCGAGCGCCGAGATCACATAGACCACAAGGATCGTCGCCGCCGTACCGCCCAGAAAGGCAATCAGCGCGGCCAGCATCGGGTCCAGCCCGGCCAGCATTGGCAAGGCCTGCGCCAACGGCGCGGCCAGTGCCCCCGTGAGGGCGGCCACCCCGAGAGTCACGCCAAGCCAACCCAGCAAGGCCAGCGCGGTCAGGGTCGACACCGCGCGCAGCCCGGTGGCGCGGCGGCTGCGCAGGGCGCGGCGCGCGGCGCTTATCTGGCGGGAGATATCGTTGCCGATGGCCAGCAGTGCCGGCACCAGCATCAGCACCAGCACCATCCCGAAGGCCAGACCATAGACCAGCGTGATCACCGTCGGCCGCAGGAACTGCGCCTGGCTGGATTGTTCGTAAAGCAGCGGGGCAAGGCCCAGCACCGTGGTCAATGTGGTCAGCATCACCGGTCGCAACCTCTCGGCCGTGCCGTCGATGATCGAGGGGATCAGCCCTCGCTCCTGCGCGTGTTCGTCGATGGTTGTCACGAGGACGATGGAATCGTTGATGATGATCCCGGTCATGCCAAGCAGGCCGACCACCGTGAACATCGACAGCGGCACATCCCAGAGGTGATGCCCGTAGACTGTCCCGACCAGTCCGAATGGGATGATCGCCATGACGACGAAGGGTTTGGTCCAGCTGGAAAAGACCCAGGCGAGAACCAGAAAGATGCCGAGCAGGACCAGGATCAGCCCGTTGCGCGCATCGGTGAGAAAGCGGTTCTCCTGTTCGCTGAGACCCGAAAGCCGCCATTCCACCTGATGCACGCTCGCGATCTGGGGCAGGATCTCGTCCTGCAGGATCCGCTCGATCTCTGCCGCGCGGGCGGGATCGTCTTCGGAGATGTCGCCGTTGACGGAGATCAGCCGCAGCCCGTTCTCGCGCCGGATGGTGGAAAAACCGGTGCGCCGGTCGACCTGCACGATATCGGCCAGGGGGACATAGATGCCGGAGGGCGCGCGCATCTGGGTGCGGTCAAGGAAATCCGCGGTCAGCTCGCCCGGGGGCAGTTCCACCCGCACCGTGGCGCTGCGCGGGCCGACGGGGAAGGTCGCGGCCTCGATCCCGTTCAGGCGGTTGCGCAGCACGCGGCCCAGATCGTCGATGGTGAAGCCAAGCGCCTGCCCCTGCGGGGTCAGTTCCAGGATCAGCTCTTCCTTGTCATAGGCCAGGTTGTCCTCGACCGCCGAGACCTCCGGATAGGGCAGCAGCGCCTGTTTCAGCGCCTCGCTCGCCTCCTTCAGGCCTTCGGAGGTTGCGCCGTAAAGCTGCACGTCCAGCGCATCCCCGCCGGGCCCGTGACGCCAGCCGCGGAAGCTGAGCTCCTCCAGCAGCGGGTGGCGGGCGACGCGGTCCTGCAGGTCGGAGAGGAACTGGAAACTGGAATAGGGGCGGTCGTCGGGGTCGATCAGCTCGATCGAGATGCCGCCGAGCAGGTCCGCCTCCTTGGTGTCTGCGCCGGAAAGGCCGCGCCCCGACCCGCCGCCGATTTGGCCGATGGCATAGCTGACGGGATTGCGGCCGTGTTCGGCTTCGTAGTTCGCTGCGACCTCCTCGACTGTCTGTTGCAACAGGCGCATCTGGGCCAGGGTGTCATCGCGATCCGCACCCTCGGCCATCATGTAGTTGCCCGAGATCGAAGGCTGCTCGGGCGAATTGAAGAAGCGCCAGGGGACATCGCCGCGGATCAGCAGCCCGGCCTGCCAGGCCAGGGCCACGACGATCAGGGCCAGCACCGGGTAGCGGGCGTGGATCACCGCTGCAATGAAGGGGCGGAACAGGGTGTCCCGGGCCCAGTCAAACCCCCGGTTGAAGGTCCGGGAAGGCCAGTCGTACCAGTGGTTTTCGCCGGTATGGGCCAGGGCGTGGGCCATGTGATGCGGCAGGATCAGGAAGCATTCCACCAGCGAGGCCAGCAGCACCACGATCACCGTGAAGGGGATATCGGCGATCATGTCGCCGAACCGACCGCCGATCGCGGTCAGGCCGAAGAAGGCGATGACGGTGGTCAATGTCGCGGAAAAGACCGGCAGCGCCATGCGGCGCGCGGCATTTTCGGCGGCGACGACAGGGCTTTCGCCGCGACCACGGGCGCGGGCATCGGCATGTTCCCCGACCACGATGGCGTCATCCACCACGATCCCGGTGGTGATGATCAGCGCAAAGAGCGAGACCATGTTGAGCGTCAGGCCAAAGAAGTACATCAGCGCGATGGCGGTCAGCATCGACACGGGGATCCCCGCCGCCACCCAAAGCGCGGTGCGCGCGTTGAGGAAGAGGAACAGCAGGATCAGAACGAGACCCAGCCCCATCAGCCCGTTGTCCAGCAGGATATCCAGCCGGTCGGTGATCGCTTCGGCTCGGGTGCGGATCAGGTCGATGGAGGAGCCCTCGGGCAGGGTCGGTTCCATCGCGGCGGCGACCTTAGCCACCTGGTCCTGGATCTTGATCGCGTCGCCCTTGTCGGAGCGGTCGACGCGGAGGGTGACAGCGGGGTTGGGTCCGACGAAATAGGCTTCGGTCCTGTCCGATCCTTCCAGCCGCACCGTGGCGACATCCCCGATGGTGAGTGAGGTGCCGTCGCGTTCCGAGCGCAGGACAATCCCCGCGATTTCATCGGCGGAGCGTTTTTCGACGCCGGTCCGGACCCGGGCATTCGCGCCGGTGACACTGCCTGCGGGGTCCGCGTCGACCTCACCGGCGATGGCGGCGGCGATCTCGGCCATGGTCAGGTCAAAGCGGATCAGGCTGACCGTGGGCACCTCGATCATGATGCCGGGGGCAGCGACGCCCCGGATGGTGGCGCGGGTCACCCCCTCGGCAAAGAGGCGGGTGGTGAACTCATCGGCGAAGCGGCCCAGTTGTGTCGTGTCGACGGGGCCGGTGATGACCACATCGGTCACCCGGTCGCGCCAGCCGCCACGGCGGATCGTCGGGTCCTCGGCCTCCTCGGGCAGGTTGGTGATGGCGTCGACGGCGGTCTGGACGTCGTCGGCTGCCCGCGACATGTCCCAATCCGGTTCGAACTCCAGCGAGATGGAGGCGCGCCCCTCGCGCGAGGTGCTGGAGGAGCTTTCGACACCTTCGACGGCCAGCAGGGCCGGTTCCATGATCTGGACGATGGCGGCGTCGATGTCTTCGGCCCCCGCGCCGTCCCAGGCGACCGAAACGCTCATGCTGTCGACGACCGTGTCGGGGAAGAACTGTGCCCGCATGTTGGGGATGGCCGCGACACCCAGGGTCAGCAACACGATCAGCAGCAGGTTGGCCGCCGTGCGGTGGCGGGTGAAGTAGGACAGGAGCCCGCCGCCGGATCGGGGAAGACCGCGCATCGGTCAGCCCCCGATCCGCGCTTCGATCCGCTCCACCATGGAGGCGGGGACGCGGTCGGCGTCAAGCTGCGCGAGGATGCGGGTCTTCACATCCGAGGGCAGGCGCTGACTAGCGCTGATGAAAGCCTTGAGCTTTTCGCGCCGTTCGGGTGTCAGTTCGACGAGATCGGGCTGGGTGGCTTCGGCCTGGGCTGCGGGGTTGGGGCGCAGCGGATTGACCTTGATCCCCGCGCCGAGGAGGGGGGAGCGTTGCGCGACGATTTCACGGCCCGCCAGATCGGGGCCGCGCACCAGAACCTCGTCGCCCTGACGCCGCATCAGCCGCACGTCGATCGTCTCCAGCCGCTCTTCGTCGGTGATGGCCAGCACTGTGTTTTCCGCATCCAGCGCGGTGGCGGGCAGGCGGACGACACGGGGCAGGGGCGGTTCGGTGATCGAGACGGTGACGAAATCGCCGGGCTTGAGGCCCCGCGCGCCCTCCAGCCGGGCAAAGATCAGCCGTCCGGTCTGCCCCTCGCCCACGGCGGCGCTGTCGCGGGTGATCGTGCCATCCGCCGTCAGGGCGATCCCCTGCACATCGAGCGAGACGGTCACCGGCGCCTTGAGGAGCCGCCCCTCGTCGTTCAGCAGGCGGCCATATTGCGCGGTGGAAACGCGGAAGGCGACCTCCAGCGCGTTGGCGTCGATCAGCTGCGCCAGCTGTTCATTGGCGGTGACCAGCCCGCCTTCGACTGCCGCAACATCGGAGAGGGTGCCGTCGAATTCGGCTCGGATCGTGGTGTTGTCGAGGTCGCGCTGCGCCTCGTCCCGGGCGATGCGGGCGCGGTTTACTTCGTTCGCAGTGGTGGCAACGCGGCTTTCGGCCTGGGCCAGGGCATTGCGGGCGGAGATCACGGATTGGCGGGCACCGGCGGCCGACAGCTCCGCCGCCTCGACGGCAGAGACGCTGCCGACACCCCGTCCGCGCAGATCGAGCTGGCGGTCATAGGCCTTCTGCTGCAGGGCGGCCTGTTCCTCGGAGGCGGTGAGCGTGTCGCGGGCCAGGGTCACGGCGCGGACGGCATCTTCGGCGGCGGCTTCGGCATCGCGCAGGTTGTTGATGGCCCGGTCGAGGGCGAACCGGGCATTGGTCGGGTCGATACGGGCCAGGATCGTGCCGGCCTGAACTTCGGCCCCTTCTTCGAAATAATCGGCGATTTCAATGACCTGCCCTGCGGCGGAGGCGCGGATCTGCAGGGTGCGGCGGCTGCGGATCTCGCCAAAGGCGGTCAGGATCGGGCTGATCGTTTCGGGCGTCGCCGTCACGACATTGACGGTATAGACACGCTCGCGCGCAGGCGGGGCAAAGGGTTCATCCGACAGCCGCGCCTCGACCGCATCCCGCACCATCGTCGCGGCATAGACGAACAGGCCAAGCGTGATGGCCAGCAGAAAAAGTCCGGTCAGGCTGTGTCGCAGAAACCGCATTTTGGTCATCCGTTTGAGGGCGGGATCACCCTATACAATGCAGGGCCCGTGCCAAGGCACGAGGGCGTTACCCCTCTTCTACGTCGAAGCGGGGGAAGTCCGTCGAAAAAATATGGGCGTTTGCGGCGGACGGCCGTCATTTGCGGCGCAGGTGTTCGTCCAGCCTTGGCATGATCTCGACAAAATTGCAGGGCGCGTGGCGGTAGTCGAACTGATGAACCAGGATTTCGTCCCAGGCATCCTTGCAGGCCCCGGTGCTGCCGGGCAGGGCAAAGAGGTAGGTGCCGCCCGCGACCCCGGCCGTGGCGCGGGATTGCACGGCGGAGGTGCCGATCTTCTTCATCGAGACGATGGTGAAGACGGTGCCGAAGGCGTCGATTTCCTTTTCGTAGACGTCGCGATGCGCCTCCACCGTCACGTCGCGGCCGGTCAGCCCGGTGCCGCCGGTGGAAATGATGGCGTCGATGGCGGGATCGGCGATCCAGTCGCGCAGCTGCGCGCTGATCCTGTCGCGGTCGTCGGTGGTGATGGCGCGGGCGGCGACGCTGTGGCCCGCCCCCTCGATCCGCGCGACCAGCGTGTCGCCGGAGCGGTCCTCGGCCAGGCTGCGGGTGTCGGATACGGTCAGGACCGCGATCCTGATCGGGATGAATTCCTTGGTCATTTGACCTCCAAAAGGGCGAGGCGCAGTGCCAGCAGCCCGAAGATACCGGCGCTGATCCGGCCCAGCCAGCGGGAAAAGCGCACGGAGGCCGCCATGTGACGACCTGCCCCGCCCGCAAGGTGTCCGACCGTGCCGTTGATGACGAACCCACCCAGGCCAAGCGCGGCGCCGAAGATCAGGAACTGCGGCAGCAGCGGGCGGGTAGGATCGACGAACTGCGGCACGAAGGCCAGGACGAAGAGGATCACCTTGGGGTTGGTCAGGTTGACCAGCAGCCCTTCGCGAAAGGCATGGGCGGGGGCGGTGTCGGGGATGTCCGGGCGAGTCGCGCGCAGGGATTTCACCGCGAGCCAGAGCAGATAGCCGACACCGAACCAGCGGATCGCCGTGAGAATGCCGGGATGGGCGGCGATCAGCGCCGCAAGGCCCAGCCCGGCGATCAACGCATGGGTCAGCCCGCCCGCCGCAACCCCGGCCGACGCGGCCCAGGCGGCCCGCGGCCGCCGGCGCAGCCCCTGGGCAAAACAGAACATCATATCCGCCCCCGGCGTGATGTTCAGCGCGAGGCTGGCGGGCAGGAAGGCAAGCAGGATCAGCGGATCAATCATCGCGTCACCCGTCAAAGACAGGGGCTGGCGACGGGCAGGCGCGGCACGGCGTGCAACCGGTCCAGCATCTGGCGGAAGGCGGGGTTGGTGGCGGCGCGGACGATCGCCGTCAGCTGCGGATCCTCCTGCGGTGTGCAGACCAGCCCGGTCTGGCGCAGCGCGTCAGCGCGGGCCTCGATATGCGCCTCAAGGCGGGCGTCGATGCCTTCGGGCGGGACCGGCGGCACGGTGTTGGCGGCGACGAACCGGGCGGAGGCGTCGAGGTTGTCGGCGAGGGCGTCGCGCGCTGCCGCCTCCAGCATATCCGGGCAGGCCAGGGTGGCGACGGTGAGATCGACGAGGATGCCGAACGTGCAGCCCGCCGCCCCGGCGGGGCTGTCGTCATAGCCGAAATAGCTTGTCGTTCCGTCGGACAGCGTCGTCTCGATCACATGGACATCGCCGGGCAGATCGGCGCGTCGGGTGCTCTCTCCGGTCTGCGTGATGGCGTCGGGGTTCTCGGCCATGACCTGCGCATAGTCGATGTCGAAGGCGGCGGCAGGGCTGGCCAGCAGCAGGATGGCGAGGGCGCGGATCATCCCAGACGCGCTTTCAGCGACAGCAGATCGGCCCAGGCTTCGCGCTTGGCATGGGGTTGGCGCAGCAGATAGGCGGGGTGGGTCATCGGCAGGGCGGGGCGGCCGAAGGCCTCCGCCCATTTGCCGCGCAGGCGCAGGATGCCCTGTTTTCCCAGACCCGCCCGGCAGGCAATATTGCCCATCAGGATGATGACCTCGGGGTTCACCAGTTCGATATGTTTCTGTACGAAGGGCAGCATCATCGCGATCTCCTCCGCCTCGGGGTCGCGGTTCTGGGGCGGGCGCCAGGGCAGGACGTTGGTGATGTAGACGGCGCTTTCGGGCGTCTCGGCGGTCCGGTCCAGGTCGATGGCGGCGAGCATGCGGTCCAGCAGCTGACCGGCGCGGCCGACAAAGGGGCGGCCCTCCCGGTCCTCGTCCCGGCCCGGCGCCTCGCCCAGGATCAGGACCCGGGCGGCGGGGTTGCCATCGGCAAAGACCAGCGATTTCGCCCCGCGTTTGAGGGCGCAGTGCTCGAAGGCCGCCATGGCCTCGCGCAGGGTCTCCAGACTGTCAGCGCCGGTCGCGGCCTGGCGGGCGATGTCGATGGCGTCGACCTCCTGCCGCTGGACGGGCTGGTCCGGCACGTTGTCCTTGGGCTTTTTCGGCGCCTCTTCGGCCACGGCAAAGCGGTCGACCGGCGCATCGCCGATCGCCTCATCCGCGCCAAGCTCCACCTGCCAGTCGAGCAGGGCGAGGGCGCTGTGCCAGTCGAGAGCCGATTCCATGCGGCGACAGTACCGGGTTGCGCGGGTCGGGGGAACGGGCCGTGGATACAGATCTCACGTCCCGGCCTCCGCGCCGGGACCTCGCGGGTGACGCGGTGTGGCCGGGGTCCCGGCGCGGAACGGGGGCGGGGTGGGGTGCGCGGTGACGTCGGGGGTCCCGGCGCAGGGCCGGGACGGGCGCGGAGATATCCCTGTTGGGGCTGGTCATCGCGGCTTTTCGCCCTTAATCACACACGAAACCCCCAGGGAGGGATGGCGATGGATGATCTTTTCAACTCCTTCATGAACGGCCCCGATGACAAGGGCCGCTTCGGGCAGTTCGGCGGGCGCTTCGTGTCGGAAACGCTGATGCCGCTGATCCTCGATCTCGAGAAAGAATACGAACACGCCAAGACCGACCAGAGCTTCTGGGACGAGATGGACTACCTCTGGACCCATTACGTGGGCCGTCCTTCGCCGCTTTATCACGCCGAACGGCTGACCGAGCATCTGGGCGGGGCCAAGATCTATTTTAAGCGGGACGAGCTGAATCACACCGGTGCGCACAAGATCAACAACGTGCTGGGCCAGATCATCCTGGCGCGGCGCATGGGCAAGACCCGGATCATCGCGGAAACCGGCGCGGGCCAGCACGGCGTGGCAACGGCGACGGTCTGTGCCAAGTTCGGGCTGAAATGCGTGATCTACATGGGCGCGCATGACGTGCAGCGCCAGGCGCCGAACGTGTTCCGGATGCGCCTTTTGGGTGCCGAAGTGGTGCCGGTGACCAGCGGTCGCGGCACGCTGAAGGACGCGATGAACGACGCGCTGCGCGACTGGGTGACCAATGTGCGCGACACGTTCTATTGCATCGGCACGGTGGCCGGCCCGCACCCCTATCCGGCGATGGTCCGTGATTTCCAGTCGATCATCGGGCGCGAGGTGCGCTGGCAGCTGGCCGAGCAGGAGGGCGAAGGCCGCCTGCCCGATACAGTCATCGCGGCCATCGGCGGCGGGTCCAATGCCATGGGGCTCTTCTATGACTTCCTCGACGACAAGTCGGTAAACATCGTCGGCGTCGAAGCGGGCGGCAAGGGTGTCAATGAGGATATGGAGCACTGCGCCTCGTTGACGGGCGGGCGTCCGGGCGTGCTGCATGGCAACCGGACCTACCTGTTGCAGGACGACGAGGGGCAGATCCTCGAAGGGTATTCGATCTCGGCTGGCCTCGATTACCCCGGCATCGGACCGGAGCATTCCTGGCTGCATGACATCGGCCGCGCGCAATACGTCTCGATCACCGACATGGAGGCGCTGGAGGCCTTCCAGCTGTCCTGTTCGACCGAGGGTATCATTCCCGCGCTGGAGCCCTGCCATGCCCTGGCCCATGTGATGAAGATCGCGCCGGCGCTGCCCAAGGACCATATCATCGTGATGAACATGTGCGGTCGCGGCGACAAGGACGTGCAGACCGTGGCGCGGTACCTGGGCTTCGACATGAGTGATACCGAGGGGCGGTCGGCCTGACGTACCGCTTGACCTGAGCGGTCGTCATCCTCGGGCTTGACCCGAGGATCTAGTGTCAGCCGCGAGCGTGTCTGGGGAGGTCCTCCGGTCAAGCCGGAGGATGACTGCGTTCACAATGACCCAGGGATGGTGAACGTCCCCCGCCCATCAGTACCGCGTCGGTTCGCCCCGGATGGCCTGTACCAGCGCCACATAGGCCCAGGTTTCGCGGCCGCCCTGCGCCTCGATCAGCTTCAACTGTTCATGCGCCCCGGCGTAGTCGCCCTGCTGTAACATGCCCTGCGCCATGTAGCTGCGCGCGAGGATGTGGTGGGGGTCGATGTCCAGCGCCTTGCGGTACGCCGCCATGGCACCGTCGTAATCGCCGGTCTGACGCAGCGCGAAGCCACGGTAGGTGAGGAACCGTGGGGTCTCCGCACCATCCGCCGAGGCGATGACCATGAGCGCCGACTCGGAGCGTCCGGCATAGGCCAGTTCGCGCACCGCCTCGTAGCGGTCGTCATCGTTCAGATCGAGGGACGCGGATTTCACGCATTCCTTCTTCTCCTTGTCGAAGACCTCACCATCCGGGCATTGGGTGGAGGTTTCGGTCGGCTTGGGCGGCGTGTCGTCGCTTCCCACGGCGAAGGCCATGGTGGCGAGAAAGGGCAGGATGAGTGGGGCAGTCATGATCTTGCGCATGGGATACCTTCGCTTGGGCACATTTACTCTTGGGCAAGCGTAGCACCGAATCCGGCCGCGCAGGATCACGCCCGCGTGACGGGTCAGAAGGGGATGTCTTCCTCGTTCTCCCTCAGCACCTCAATCGGCACGACCTCCAACGCCCTTTGGTGGGTCGCCTCCAGTACGACGGCGGGGGCGCAGCCCTCGTCATGGGCCTGCAGGAAGCGGCTGGCGCAGAGGCACCAGCGGTCGCCGGGGCGCAGGCCGGGGAAGTTGAAGGCCGGGATCGGGGTCGAGAGGTCGTTGCCGACGTATTTCGAAAAGGCGAGGAATTCGGCGGTCATCACGGCGCAGACGGTGTGCGACCCCTGATCCTCGGCGCAGGTGTTGCAATGTCCGTCCCGGAAGAACCCGGTCAGCGGTTCGATGGAGCAGGGTTGCAAGGATGTTCCCAGAACGTTGATGGCCGGGTCTTTTTCGGTCATGGCGGTCTCCCTTCCGGGGCAGAGTAGCGGGACAGCGGGCCGAGGGCCACTCAGAGCGCAAACGGCTCCCACGCGGCGAAGGTGATACCGTGGGGGTTCATTTCGCCCAGGTCGAGCGACTGTTTGCTGCCATCGCCGGGCCAGAGGTGCAGTTGGACCGTGGCCGGGTGCTTTGGCCGGTTCGCCTCGACCCAGAGATGGGCGAGGGGCGCATCAGGCGTGGCGCGGGCCCCGGCGGCCTCCAGCGCGGCGCGGCAGGCGGCGTCGGTGGCGGGGGGAAAGTACTGCCAGGCGATGGTGTGGAAGACCAGGGTGATGTGCCCCGGGCTGGGTGTGGCAAGGCGTTCGGCCAACCAAGTGCCTGCATCGCCCTGATCGACCACGGGGGTCGCGATGCCAAGCGCGGCCTGCAGGCGGGCCATTCGTTCGGGCTGGTCGGGCCAAGTGTAGCTGGTCAGGCGGAGGCGGGCCTGCGGGTCGTCGGGGCGCAGCGGGTTGAGGTCGACGCCGCGCCGCTCGGCGATCCGAACATCGGCGCGGGGCGGCAGCGGACCGGTCCACTCCGGGCTGAGGGTGATCACCGGGTCCTCTGCTCCGCGCGTCGTACCGTCGGGCAGGGCCAGGTCGTAGCGGTCGAAGAAGAGGTTCAGCCCGGCGGAGGCGCCCAGTTCGAAGACCCGGAAGGGCAGAGCGGGGAACCGGGTGGCCAGCAATTGGGATGCGGCGATCATCGCGGTGGCGCGGCGGACCTCGTTCGTCTGCGGCGCGCTGTCCAGCCAGTGCATGATGTGGTCGTGGTGGGTCTGCATCGCCTCTGCGATGGCGGACCAGAGCTGGTCATCCGTGACCTCATTCGGCGGATAGGCGGCACGCAGCCCCTCGTCCCGTCCCATGAGGACGAGCGCATGCAGCGCCCCGGCAAAGCGTAGCGCGATGGCATCGCCGAGGGCCGTGGCGTCGCCGGGCCAGTCCAGAAGGCGGTCCGCAATAGGTTGGCCGGGGGCGAGGCGCTGACCGCAGAGGGTCAGCAGCCGTTGCATGAACGGCGACCCGAGGCGGGCGCAGGCGTCGGCCTGTTGCGAAAAGAGCCCGGCGAGGGGGGTCACCGGAACCTGTCCGCCAGTTTTTGCAGGGCGGAGCGGGTGTCGGGCGCCTCCGCTTCCTCCGGTGCCTTCTGGGTGGGGGCTTTCTGGTCGGGCGCTTCCGCTTTCGCCTTGCCGCCGGAGCTGCGCGGCGGGGCCGTGCGCAGGGCCACGGCGTTCACGAACCTTCCCGTGTCGCCCCTGGCCAGGTCCGCTGCGCCATCGCCGATCCCGCGCAGCAGGTCATCGAGCCAGTCCTGATCCGCCTTGAAAAAATCCGACAGCACATAGGGGGCGACCCTGTCCTTGTGGCCCGGATGCCCGATGCCCAGGCGGATGCGGTGATACTCCGGCCCGATATGCTGATGGATGGAGCGGAGGCCGTTGTGGCCCGCATGTCCGCCGCCGGTCTTGCAGCGCAGCTTGCCGGGGGCCAGGTCCAATTCGTCATGAAAGACGGTCACATCGGCGGGGGAGAGCTTGTAGAACCGCATCGCCTCGCCCACGGACTGGCCGGAGAGGTTCATGAAGGTCATCGGCTTGAGCAGAAGGACCTTTTCGCCGCCAAGCGTGCCTTCGGTGATCTCGCCCTGAAACTTGGACTTCCACGGCCCGAACCCATGGTCCGAGGCGATCCGGTCCAGGGCCATGAAGCCGATATTGTGCCGGTTGGCGGCGTATTTGCCGCCCGGGTTACCAAGGCCGACGAAGAGGATCATATGCGTGTCCGGGGTTGTTGCCGCGTGGGGTCGGTGTGGTTCTACCCAAGCAACCCGCGCTTTTCCAGCAATCTGAGCCGCGGCTTGTGCCGGGCGCGGTAGAGGCGATTGGCCCAGGCGACGACCAATGGGGTCTTCCATCCTGCGTCAATCTCGATCTCGTCGATCAGGCGGGAGCCGTCGGGCGTTTCCTCCACCCGGCCGGTGTGGTTCCAGCTTTTGACGCCGCTGCCCTGTTCGGTCGAACGGAACAGCCGGTAGGCATTGTCGACCTCCAGAACGGTGATCCCGTAGGACTGTTTCGGCAGAAACCCGAAGAGGGAGACCCGGGCGTCGATCTGCTGACCGGCGTACATGTCGCCGGAGGGTACGCCTTCCATCTTCACCATGCCGGAATTCATTTCGACCAGCGCGTCGAGATCCTTGGTGATCGCCCAAAGAGTGTCTGCGGAAACGGGATAGTCACTGACGACGCGGACCTTGCCGGGCATGGGAACCTCCGGTTTTTCCAAATCGTGGCATTGCCGCCGGGGCGAGGCAAGCCTGTTGTGGCAGGGGTGCCAAAGCAAACGGCCCCGCACTGGGCGGGGCCGTTCAATCGGGTCGTCCGGCACGCAGGAGGATTATTCCTCTGCTGCGGCCTCTTCGGTTGCCTCTTCGCCTTCGGCTGCTTCGGCTTCGTCATCGGCGCTGCGCAGGCCGGACGGGGCGGAAACGTTGGCGATCACGAAGTCACGCTCGATGACCGGCTTCGCGCCTTCGGGCAGGGTGACCATGGAGATCGTGACGGTGTCGCCGATTTCCAGACCGGTCAGATCGACGGTGATCTTCTCGGGGATGTCGCCCGCCAGGACGTTGAGGTCCACATCGGCACGCACCACGGTCAGAACGCCGCCACGCTTGAGGCCGGGAGCCGCGTCTTCGTTGATGAACTCGACGGGGATGTGCAGGTTCACGCGGGAGGTCCGGCGCAGGCGCATCAGGTCGAGATGGGTCGGCAGGTCCTTGACCACGTCGCGCTGCACGTTGCGGCAGATCACGCGGACGTCGTCGTGGCCCTCGACCTTGAGGTTCCACAGGGTCGCCAGGAAGCGGCCCGCCTTCAGCTTCTTCAGCAGTTCGTTGAAGGGGATCTGAATCGGCAGCGGGTCGTTGTCGCCACCGTAAACAATACCCGGAACCATGCCAGCGCGACGCGCTGCGCGAGCGGCGCCCTTGCCCGTCCCCGCACGTTCCTGGGCTACGAGATCAGGAATTTCTCCAGCCATCAGTCTATTCTCCATAAGTTGGGCGGCCATCCTCCAAGGCTGTATGACCGCATGAAGCCGCGCGCTTACACGGATTCCGGCGGGATGGGAAGGGCAAAATCAGGTTGGGCGGCCAGGCGGAGACGCCTGCGGCGTCGCACTTTTCCGTGGCGCCCGACCGGGGGCCGGGCGCGGGGCCTCCGGCAGAGGTATTTCGGACCAGAAGACAGGGCGGTTTCGCGGTTGCCGCAAGGGCGGGGTTGGTATAGGCGCGGGGACTTTCCGGAGTGTGGAGTGGTGAGATGGCGGACGCGGTTCTGGCGGTGGATTTCGGAACGTCGAATTCGGCGGCAGCGGTGCTGGAGGCGGGCCACGTGCGGCGGCTGGCGATCGAGGCGGAGGCGGAAACCCTGCCCACGGCGGTCTTCTTTCCCGTCGGCGGGCCGATGCAGATCGGCCAGGCGGCGACGGATGCGCTGATCGACGGGGAGGAGGGGCGCTATATGCGGTCGCTCAAATCCGTTCTGGGCACCTCGCTGATGCACGACGCCCGCCTGATCGGCGGCAAGCGGCGGTCGCTGGCAGAGGTGATCGCGGCCTTTCTGACCAAACTACGCGAGCGGGCGGAGGCGCAGACGGGGCAGCAGTTCCGGCGCGCCCTCTCGGGGCGTCCGGTGCATTTCCACACCGCCGATCCAGAGCGGGACGCAAGGGCGGAGGCGGATCTGCGGGGCTGTTACGCGGCGGCGGGCTTTGATACGGTCGATTTCCTGCCGGAACCAGAGGCGGCGGCGCGGGCCAGTACCGGTGAGGCGGGGGAGGTCGGGCTGATCGTCGACATCGGCGGGGGGACGTCGGATTTCACCTTGTTCCGCCGCAGCGACCGGATCGAGATTATCGCCAGCCACGGGGTGCGACTGGGCGGGACGGATTTCGACCATGCGATTTCGCTGAGCCATGTCATGCCGGAATTCGGCCTGGGCGGAGAGCTGACCCGCACCCTGGGCGAGGGGCGGCTGCCCGTGCCCAAGGCGATCTATGTCGATCTGGCGACCTGGGCGATGATCCCCTTCCTCTACACGGCGGAGGTGCGGCGCATGGTGGATGATCTGGTTGCCCATGCGGTCGACCGGCCCCGGTTGGCGCGGTTGCAAAGCGTGCTGCGTGACGAGCTGGGCCATGACGTCGCCTTTGCGGTGGAGCGGGGCAAGATCGCGGCCAATGGCGGCGCGCGCGGCGAGATCGCCCTGGGGCTGGTGGAGCCGGGACTGGCCGTGCCGGTGACCGAGGGGACGATGAACGCCGCGCTTGGCGAGGCGCGGGAGGTGCTGGTCCGGGCGGTATACGAAACGCTGGCACTGGCCCAGACGATGCCCGGAGGGGTGGATCACGTGATCTTGGTCGGCGGGTCCAGCCTGATGCGCGTGGTCTCGGACGTCATGCGGCAGGTCTGCCCGGGTGCCCGGGTCAGCCGGGCGGAGGCGTTCACGGCTGTCGTGGACGGGCTGGCGCTGGCGACGGGGGAGTGATCGGTGGTTGCCCTGGTACGGCCGTCGGTGCGGCCCCGGCTCGGGGGCCGGGGCATGTCGTGCAGTGTCCCGGCCTTGCGCCGGGACCTCAGTCTCTCACCGCGTTGAGCCCGCGCCCCAAATCAGACCCAGGTGCCCGAAAACCCCTCCGGCACAAGGATACTGTCGCGGGTCACGTCCTTGATGTCGCGGCGGCCGGTGAAAGCCATTGAGATGTCCAACTCGTTGCGGATGACCTCCAGCGCCTTTGTCACCCCGGCCTCGCCCTGGGCACCAAGACCGTGGACGAAGGCGCGGCCGATGTAGGTGCCCTTGGCGCCCATGGCGACGGCCTTCAGCACGTCCTGGCCGGAGCGGATGCCGCTGTCGAGGTGGACCTCCACGTCGTCGCCAACCGACTGGAGGATCGGATCCAGCGCCCGGATGGAGCTGATCGCGCCATCCTGCTGACGGCCGCCGTGGTTGGATACGACGATGGCATCGCAGCCGACCTTTTGGGCCATGACCGCATCCTCGGGGTCGAGGATGCCCTTGAGGATCACCGGGCCGTCCCAGAGTGTTTTGATCTCTTCGATCTTCTTCCAGTCGAGCGCGGGATCGAACTGCTGCGCCGTCCATTCCCCCAGGCGGGAGGTGTCCTCCACCCCCTTCACATGTCCGACGATATTGCCGAAACCGCGCCGCTTGGTTCGGAGCATCTCCAGACCCCAGCTCCACTTGGTCATAAGATCCGCGATGGTGGAGGGGGTGAGCTTCGGCGGGGCGGAGAGCCCGTTTTTCAGATCCTTGTGGCGCTGGCCCAGGATCTGCAGGTCCAGCGTGATCACGAGGGCCGAACATTTTGCATCCTTGGCCCGCTGGATCAGCCGCTTGAGGTAATCCTGATCCTTCATGGTGTAGAGCTGGAACCAGAAGGGCTTGCTGGTGTGTTCCGCCACATCCTCGATCGAGCAGATGGACATGGTCGAAAGCGTGAAGGGGACGCCGAATTTCTCTGCTGCCCTGGCCGCCTTGATCTCGCCATCGGCGCACTGCATGCCGGTCAGCCCGACCGGGGCCAAGGCGACGGGCATGGAAACCTTCTGGCCGATCATCTCCGTTTCCAGCGTGCGGCCGGTCATGTCGACGGCGACGCGCTGGCGCAGGCGGATGTCCTCGAAATCCGAGGTGTTTTCGCGAAAGGTCTGTTCGGTCCAGGACCCGCTTTCGCAATAGTCGTAGAACATCCTGGGCGTCCGGCGCTTATGCAGACGCTTGAGGTCGTCGATACAGGTGATGACGGGCATTCGGGCCTCCCCCCTCGGATGGTTGCCGTGGTTTAGCAACGTGGGGGCAGGGCGGCAATAGAGCGGGCCTTGAATGGACAACGCCGCCCCAAGGGCGGCGCTGCAACTGACTATGTTCCGGCCGTCACGTGCGGCGACGCCGCCGCATCGCGCCAAGCGCGCCGAAAGCCCCTAGCAAGAGGGGCAGGGCGGCAGGAACGGGCACCTCGGCGGACGGGGAATATGCCGTGATCAGACGGGTCCAGTCGCCGGGGGAACTCGCCGTCCAATCAATGTCGACATCTGAACCGTTGAAAATGGTTGTGTCGGAGTTCTCAAGACCGCGCAAATTGAAGTCCGCGTAATCAAGTCCGGGCAGCCCGAGATAGTCGCTGTCGAACAGGTTTTGGTCTGCGGTAATAAAGGCGAAGATCTGGGAATCGAGGCCGATCGTGGTCTGGATCCTGTCGCTGCCTGATCCATCGTTGTCCCATTGGATGTAATGAGACGACACGATCGTGCCGACCTCGAGGAAATAGTCGCCGCCGCCCGCACTCGAGACGAAGCTGGCATTGGTGTCGAACACTCGGTCGACCCTCAGCCGCTCGGTAAGAACGAAATTCTGCTTTTCGTTCCAGGCAAGCAAAGTCCGGTCATTCGGATTCTGCGACACCGGGTTGGGTGGGGTCGAGGTGATGGTGCAGCTAATGCCACCCGTACAATCACCCAAGCTAACAAGCGTTGCCTGAGCCTGACTGGCGGCCAGAAAACCCAAGGCCGCCGTGGCAGCAAAAGTCAAAAATCTCATGTCGTAACTCCAAAATTCACTCATTTTCAATGTGTGCAGTTTGGAGCGATTGCCTCTTCGAGTCAAATTTGCCGGGGTAGGCTCAGGCCCGGTGCGCCCCGTCGGCCAGGGTTTTGACGTAGGCGGCGACCTGCGTCGGGCTCTGACCCTTGGCGATTTCCGCGACGATGGCCGACCCGACGACGCAGCCGTCCGCGACGGAGGCGATGGCCTGTGCCGTTTCGGGGGTGCGGATGCCGAAGCCGACGATCACGGGCAGATCGGTCTGCGCCTTGATCCGGGCGACCTCCGGACCGACGTCGCCTGCCTGCGCCTCGGCCGAGCCGGTGATGCCGGTGATCGAGACGTAGTAGACGAAGCCGGAGGTGTTCTGCAGCACCTTGGGCAGGCGCTTGTCATCGGTGGTCGGCGTGGCGAGGCGGATGAAGTTCAGACCGGCCTTCTGCGCGGGGATGCAAAGCTCCTCATCCTCTTCGGGCGGCAGGTCGACCACGATCAGGCCGTCGATGCCGGCGGCCTTGGCCTCCGTCAGGAAGGTGTCGACGCCGATGGAGAAGATGGGGTTGTAATAGCCCATCAGCACGATCGGCGTGGTGTCGTTTTCCTTGCGGAACTCCGTCGCCATGGCGAGCGTCTTGCGCAGGGTCATGCCCGCGCCCAGGGCGCGCTGGCCGGCCAGCTGGATGGTCGGGCCGTCGGCCATGGGATCGGTGAAGGGCACGCCCAGTTCGATGATGTCGACGCCGGCCTCGGGCAGGGCGCGGAAGGTCTCCATCGAGGTGGCCTCGTCCGGATCGCCTGCCATGACATAGGCGACGAAGGCTTTCTTCCCCTCGGCGCGGAGGCGTTCAAACGTGGCGTCGATCCGTGTCATGGCGTCCCTTTCCCTCTGGCCTCGCAGGCCGCGCCCTGACTTGCCGCAAGGGGAGGGCGGGGTCAATGGGGAAGGGGGTGCGCGGCGGATTTGTCGGTGCCCGGAGTGGAGGCCGCCCCCGCCGTCACCGCAGCCGTTCGACCACGTAATCCGCGAGGTCCGCGAGCAGCCCGGTCAGGCTATGGTCCGGCAGATCCTGCAGCGCCGTCTTGGCCGTATCGGCCCAGCCAAGCGCGGTGTCCCGGGTGGAGCGGAGGGCGCCATGCTTGTCCAGCAGGGCGCGGGCGGTGGCGAGGTCCGCATCGTCCTGCTGGCCCTTCTCGATGGTGCGGGTCCAGAAGGCGCGCTCCTCGTCATCGGCGGCGGCGATGGCCCGGATCATGGGCAGGGTCAGCTTGCGTTCGCGGAAATCGTCACCGACGTTCTTGCCGGTCTGGCCCGCATCGCCCTGCCAGTCCAGCAGGTCATCCGCCATCTGGAACGCGATGCCGAGCGCGTCGCCATAGGTGAAGAGCGCCTTCACCTGATCCGGCGTGGCCCCGGCGATTTCGGCCCCGGCCTCTGTCGCGGCGGAGAAGAGCGCGGCGGTCTTGCCGCGCACGACCTGCAGATAGGTGTCCTCCGTCGTTCTCAGATCCTGCGCGGCCGACAGTTGCAGCACCTCGCCCTCGGCAATCGTTGCGGCGGCGTCCGACAGGATGTTGAGCACCCGGAGGTGGCCGGGCTCGACCATCAACTGGAAGGCGCGGGCAAAGAGGTAATCTCCGACAAGAACCGAAGACTTGTTGTCCCACAGCAGGTTGGCGGTCGGGCGGCCACGGCGTTGGCGGCTTTCGTCGACCACATCATCATGCAGCAGGGTGGCGGTATGGATGAACTCCACTGTCGCGGCCAGATGCACATGCCAAGGCCCGTCATAGCCGCAGAGCCGCGCGGCGGCGAGGGTCAGCATGGGTCGGATGCGCTTGCCGCCGGCCTCGACCAGATGGGCGGTGACCTCGGGAATGCGGGGGGCGTGGCGCGAGGCCATACGCTCCCGGATCAGCGTGTTCACTGCCGTGAGGTCGTCCGCCAGCAGGGCGGCGATCGCTTCGTGCGGTTTTTCGACGGGTTTGTCCAAGCCCGTGCACCCTCTGCCAGATACTCGACATGCCGGGGATTTGTCCCTAAGTCCCTGGCATGGAACAGCTCCTGAGAACCAACAACATGGCCGACATGGCCTTCGCACAAGCGCTGCTACGAGGCGAGGGTATAGACTGCTTTGAAATGGACGTAAACATGAGCGTTCTCGAAGGGTCCATCGGGATCTTCCCCCGGCGGCTGATGGTGCGCAGTGCGGACATCGACCGCGCACGCCGGTGCCTGCGCGACAACGGGATCGACGTGGAAGAATGAGCGATGCGGATCTGACCCTCGACCGGATCCTGGGCGGGCGGGTCGCGCTGTGGCAACCGCGGTCCGGATACAGGGCCGGGGTCGATCCGGTTTTTCTGGCGGCGAGTGTCGCGGCGGAGGCGGGGCAATCGGTCCTGGATCTCGGCTGCGGGGCGGGCGCTGCGGCGCTGTGCCTGGGCGCGCGGGTGCCGGGGCTGCGGCTGGTCGGGCTGGAACGTCAGGCGCTCTATGCGGATCTGGCGCGGCGCAACGGGGAGGAGAATGCCCAGGAGTTTCAGGTGTTCGAGGGCGATCTGGCTGATATGCCGGGGGAGCTGCGCCAGATGCGGTTCGACCATGTCATTGCCAACCCGCCCTATTTCCGCCGTGACCGGAGCGTTCGGGCCGGAAACGACGCCCGCGAGGGCGCGCATGGCGAGGAGACGCCGCTCGCCGCCTGGGTCGATGCCGCGACGCGACGATGTGCGCCGCGCGGGCATGTGACGTTTATCCAGCGGGTGGAGCGTCTGCCGGAGCTGCTGACGGCGTTTTCGGCGCGACTCGGATCGCTGCAACTCTGTCCTTTGATTCCCCGCGACGGGCGCGAGGCGCAGCTTTTCCTCTTGCGGGGCCGGAAAGAGGGGCGTGCGGCGTTTCGTCTGGGGCCAGGGCTGGTGGTGCACAGCGGATCGGCACATCAGCGGGACGAGGAGGACTATACCCCTGACGCGACTGCCATTCTCAGGAATGCGCAGCCGTTAAACATTTGTTGATAATTCACGTAATATGAACTTCTCGGCAAACTCTCGCGCTCGCAGCGTGACAGGTTTGTAAAACTATGCTCCAATTTGGACATAGCCAACAGAGAGGAGACCACGATGAGCTTGAGTTCGCATCTTGAGGAACTGAAGAAGAAACATGAATCCCTCTCGGCCGCGGTGGAACATGCACAGCGGTCGCCGGGTATCTCTCAGTCGGAGATCACCCAGATGAAAAAGCAGAAACTGCGACTCAAGGAAGAAATCACCCGTCTGACGATGCACTGACCGCAACGGTCGGCTTGCGGCGCAGGCTTGCGCGGGCGGCAAGGCCCGCGCCCCCGGTAATGAGCACTGTTGCCAGTGCCAGCCGGAGGGTCGGTTCTGCGATGCCAACAAGGACGAGGATGAGCGTGGAGAAGAGCGGCGCGGCATAGGAGGCCACGCCAAGCATCTGTATGTCTCCGCGTTTGACCCCAATGTCCCAGGTGTAGAAGGCCAGACCCACGGGACCCAGGCCCAGGCCTAGGACCGCAGCCCATCCCAGTAGGCCCTGCGGGGCGACCGTTTCCTCCAGCATCAGATGCAGGAGGGAGGAGAAGAGCGCCGTGACCACACAGAACAGCGCGACCGCCACCGTCGGCACCGTGCCGAAGCGGCGTGACAGAACGGAATAGCCGGACCAGGTCAGCGCGCAGGCCAGTGCCAGCGCGTAGCCGGTCAGATGTTCCGGGGCAAATCCCGTGCCGCCGCCGACGATGATCAGCGCTGCCCCGGCAAATCCCGCGAGGCCGCCGAAAAGGTGGCCGGGACGCAGGGACTCGCCCGGCAGCAGGCCGGAAAACAGCACGATCAGCAGGGGCCAGAGATAGGCGATCAGCCCGGCCTGGGCGGGCGGCGCGTTGCGCAATGCGGCGAAGTAGAGGGCGTGGTAGCCGAAAAGGCCGATGGTCCCGAGGGCGAAGGCGGGCAGGGGCACCTTACGCAGGGCGGACAATTGCCCGGTCGCCACGGCCCAGATCAGGCCAAGTGTCCCGCCCAGGGCAAAGCACATCGCATTCAACTGCAGCGGCGGCACCGGCGCGCTGCCCACGGTGAAGAGGGCCAGCAGGGCCCAGAGCAGGACGGCGGTGAAACCGATGGCAGTGGCGCGGGGTTGTGACATGACGCCTTGTGCGGTGCAGCGCGAGGGGCGTCAATCCACTTGGCGGCGGGGGATGGGGGCGCTGCCCCTGCGACAAAGCAGGCTTTGTCGCTGCCCCGGAGTATTTTGAGAAAGATGAAGGGCAGGGCGGGGTGCCGCCCTGCCGCTTGAAACCGTCGCGATCAGACGAAGAACTGACCGCCGTTCGCGGTGATCGTCGAGCCATTGATGAAGCCCGCGTCATCGGAGGCGAGGAAGACCACGCAGCGCGCGATTTCCTCCGGCTCGCCCAGGCGGCCTGCGGGGATCTGGCCGATGATGGCTTCGCGGACCTTCTCCGGCACGGCCATGACCATGTCGGTGGCGATGTAGCCGGGGCAGATGGCGTTGGCGGTGATGCCCTTGGCCGCGCCTTCCTGCGCGAGGCTTTTCACGATGCCCAGATCGCCGGCCTTGGTGGCGGCATAGTTGACCTGACCAAACTGGCCCTTTTGTCCGTTGATCGAGGAGATCACGACAACCCGGCCGAAGCCGCGCTCGCGCATGCCGGGCCAGCAGGGGTGGATGGTGTTGAAGACACCGGTGAGGTTGGTGTCGACGACCTCTTTCCACTGCTCCGGCGTCATCTTGTGGAAGGGCGCGTCGCGGGTGATGCCCGCGTTGGCGACAATCACGTCGATCGGGCCGACCTCTGCCTCGACCTTGGCGATGCCTTCCTTGGAGGCCTCGTAGTCGGCGGCGTTCCACTTGTAGGTCTTGATGCCGGTTTCCTCGGTGAACTTGGCCGCGGCCTCGTCATTGCCGGCATAGGTGGCGGCCACCTGATACCCTGCGTCTTTCAATGCCTTGGAGATCGCCGCGCCGATGCCGCGGGACCCTCCGGTGACCAATGCTGTCCGTGCCATGGTATCTCCTCTTGGAATAGCCGTTGAGTAATGCTGTTACCCATTCAGCGGGTGATGCGCAACATTGTTGCGCGACCAAATTGGCGTTTCCGTCCTGATTCTTTGTCGCACCCGGGCTTTACCATACGTCACCGTAAAGCAAAGAAGGGCACCCTTTCGGGTGCCCTTTTCGGCATGTGTTGGATTGTCGCGGCTGCGATCAGGGGCGTTCGACACACATGGCGACGCCCATGCCGCCGCCGATGCAGAGCGTGGCGAGGCCCTTCTTGGCGCCGCGGCGCTTCATTTCGAAGAGCAGAGTGTTCAGGACGCGGGCACCGGAGGCCCCGATCGGGTGGCCGATGGCGATGGCGCCGCCGTTCACGTTCACGATCGACGGATCCCAGCCCATGTCCTTGTTCACCGCGCAGGCCTGGGCGGCGAAGGCTTCGTTGGCTTCGACCAGGTCGAGGTCTTCGGGCTTCCAGCCTGCCTTTTCCAGCGCCTTGCGCGAGGCGTAGATCGGGCCGACACCCATGATCGACGGGTCGAGACCGGCCGTGGCGTAGGAAACGATGCGGGCCAGCGGTTCGATGCCGCGCTTTTCGGCCTCCTCGGCGGACATCAGCAGGGCGCCAGCCGCGCCGTCGTTGATGCCGGAGGCATTGGCCGCGGTGACCGATCCGTCCTTGGTGAAGGCGGGGCGCAGTTTCTGCATCGCCTCAAGCGTCGCGCCGTGGCGGATGTATTCATCCTGATCGACGACGGTTTCGCCCTTGCGGGTCTTGACGGTGAAGGGGACGATTTCATCGGCGAACTTGCCCGCCTTCTGTGCGGCCTCGGCCTTGTTCTGCGACTGGACGGCGAATTCGTCCTGCATGTCGCGGCTGATCTGCCATTTTTCGGCAACGTTTTCAGCGGTCTGGCCCATGTGGTAGCCGTTGAAGGCGTCCCAGAGGCCGTCCTTGATCATGCTGTCGATGTATTTCACGTCGCCCATTTTGTGGCCCGCGCGCAGGTGTGCGACATGGGGCGACAGCGACATGCTTTCCTGCCCGCCGGCGGCGACGATGGATGCATCACCCAGCTGGATGTGCTGGGCGGCGAGGGCGACGGCGCGGAGGCCGGAGCCGCAGACCTGGTTGATGCCCCAGGCGGCGGAGGCTTCGGGGAGGCCCGCGTTGATATGGGCCTGGCGGGCGGGGTTCTGGCCCTGGCCGCCGGTCAGCACCTGACCGAGAATGGTTTCAGAGACCTCTCCGGCCTCGATCCCCGCGCGCTTGACCAGTTCGGCCAGCACGGCGGCGCCGAGATCATGGGCAGGGGTTGTTGCGAATGAGCCGAGAAAGGATCCGACGGGCGTACGCGCTGCGGATGCGATGACGACATTGGTCATGATGTGGTCCTCCACCTGATTTGACGCAGGAGATTCTCCCCCCACGCCTCCATGCAGGTGACGTAACGCAAATCCGGCGATATCTCAACATGCTGCGCTGCCGCACGTTGTTCGCACCTGCCGAAGGCTCAGGTGCCGGTGGCGCGGGCCTCCTCCCTCCAGGGGGGGTGGATGGTGGGGGCGGCGTAGTAGTAGCCCTGCAGGCAATCGACCCCGGCGGCTGTCAGCCAGGCGGCGTCCTCGCCATTTTCGACCTGTTCGGCGATGGTCAGCATGTCCATCTGCCGGGCGATGGCGATCAGGGAGCTGGCCAGGACCTGATTGTCCGGATCATGGGCCACGCCATGGATGAACTGCCCGTCGATCTTGAGCACGTCGAAGAGGAAATTCCGCAGGTAGCGGAAGGAGGTGTAGCCCGCGCCGAAATCATCCAGGGCAAAGCCGATGCCGTGGCGGCGCATCTGGGCCATGAAGGCGGTGACCAGTTCCGGGATCAGCATGGCGGAGCTTTCGGTGATTTCGAGGATCAGCCGTTCGCCGACGGTCGCATCGCGCATCAGCCCCTTGCGCAGGGTCTTCATCCAGTGGGGGTAGCCGATGGAGCGGGCGGACATGTTGATCGCCAGCCTGAGATCGGGTTGGCGGGCCAGTTCCAGCAGCCCGAGGTTGAGCGCGGCGCTGTCGATCCGGCGGCCGATTTCCGTCGCCTCGACCGACTGGATGAAATCCCGGGCGGGGATGATCCGGCCGGTTTCGTCGTAGATGCGAATCAGCCCCTCGTAGAAGGCGACCCGATCCGTGCCCCCGGCGGGGATTACCGGCTGATAGGCGAGGGCGATGTTGCGGTGGCGCAGCGCCGCGTCCACCATGGCGATCACCCCATGATCCCGTGTCGCCACGGCGTAGCTGAGCGGATCGAGGTGATCCGCCATGATATCCGCGAATGTGCCCCTGTGCGTCTCCGTCATCTCGCCCTCCACCAGGTTGGGAGGAGAGTGCCTGGGCCGGGTTAAAATCGTGATAAGGCGGTCAGCTGTCGCCGGAGGCGAGAAGGGCGTCGAAAATGGCGCGGGCGCTGTCGCTGGACCAGTCGGCGGTGCCGGTCAGGCGGGCGATCTCCTGTCCTTCGCGGTCGAGAATCACCGAAACCGGCAGACCCAGCACCCCGGCGGCACGGCCGAGGGCGGCGCGCGGGTCGCGGTATTTGGGAAGGGTGCTGACGCCGATGTCTTCAAAGAACTTGTCGATGGCGGGCGGGGCGTTCGGACCGGTGGCAACGGTCACGACGGCGAGGCCCCTGTCGGAATAATCCTGGGCCAGGGTTTCCAGCGTCGGCATTTCCTCGCGGCAGGGGGCGCACCAGAGGGCCCAGAAGTTCACCAGAACCACTTTGCCCTGATAGGCGGCGAGGCTGGTCTTGCCCTCCGGCCCTTCGAATTCGGCCGTGCTGAAGGACTTCGGTTCGGAATGGACGACCAGTTTCTTCATGTCGCCGTCGCGCAGATCGGCAATGCCTTCGGCCGTGGCGAGGTTTGCAGTGAGGATCATCCCCGTATAAAGGAGCGCGGTGAGCCAGTTTCTCATAATTCCTCCAGCGGGTGGCCAATGACCGATCAAAGTTCGAACCAGATGTGGGGTGGCCGTTTTGCCGCCGGACCCGATGCGATCATGGAGGCGATCAATGCCTCTATCGGGTTCGATCAGCGCATGGCCGCACAAGACATCGCGGGCTCGCGCGCCCATGCCGCCATGCTGGCTGCAACAGGCATCGTCAGCGATAGCGATGCGGAGGCGATGAGGGAAGGACTTCTCACGATCTTGTCAGAGATCAAGGGCGGCACATTCGCCTTTTCGACCGCGCTGGAAGACATCCACATGAATGTCGAGGCGCGGCTGAAAGAGGTGATCGGCGAACCGGCCGGGCGGCTGCACACCGGGCGGTCGCGGAACGACCAGGTGGCGACGGATTTCCGCCTCTGGACACGCGATCAGGTGGATGCGGCCATCGAAGGGTTGCAGGCCCTGATGAAGGCTCTGCTGATGCAGGCGGGGGCCGGGGCGGATTGGGTCATGCCCGGTTTCACCCACCTTCAGACCGCGCAGCCGGTGACATGGGGCCATCACATGATGGCCTATGTGGAGATGTTTTCCCGCGATCTCAGCCGCTTCCGCGACGCGCGGGCGCGGATGAACGAATCCCCCCTCGGCGCGGCGGCGCTGGCCGGGACGTCCTTTCCGATCGACCGGCAGATGACGGCGGAGGCGCTTGGCTTCGACCGGCCGATGGCCAATTCTCTGGACGCAGTGTCTGACCGTGACTTCGCGCTGGAGTTCCTCGGCGCGTCCTCGATCTGCGCCATGCACCTTTCCCGGATGGCGGAAGAGCTGGTGATCTGGTCCTCGGCGCAGTTCCGGTTTGTCACGCTCAGCGACCGGTTCTCGACCGGGTCGTCCATCATGCCGCAAAAGAAGAACCCCGATGCGGCAGAGCTGATCCGGGCCAAGATCGGGCGGATCTTCGGGGCGAACGTGGCGCTGACCATGGTCATGAAGGGGCTGCCGCTGGCCTATTCAAAGGACATGCAGGAAGACAAGGAACAGGTTTTTGACGCCGCCGACAACCTGATGCTGGCGCTGGCGGCGATGACCGGAATGGTCACGGACATGACCGCCAACCGCGCGGCGCTGGAGGCCGCGGCGGGCTCGGGCTTCTCCACCGCGACGGATCTGGCGGATTGGCTGGTGCGGGCGCTGAACATGCCGTTCCGCGACGCGCATCACGTGACCGGCGCGCTGGTGGCCATGGCGGAGGGCAAGGGCTGCGACCTGCCGGATCTGACGCTGGCGGACATGCAGTCGGTCCATGCGGACATCACCGACGAGGTCTTTGGCGTGCTGGGCGTGCACAACTCCGTCGCGTCGCGCACTTCCTATGGCGGCACCTCGCCCAAGCGGGTCCTCGAACAGGTCGCGCGCTGGAAAGAGGTGTTGGGGTGATGCGTATAGTGGTCCTCATCCTCTTTGCCTTTTTCGTCGCGCTGGTCGGGGCCTGCGGTGTGGATGGCGAGCCGGAAAAGCCGGAGGCCGAACCCCGGAGCGGCATCACCGTCTCGGGCCGCGCGGCGGTCGGGGTGATCTTCTGATGTCCCTGCTGCGGATGCTCTATCTGGCATTGGCGGTCTGGGGGACGGTGCATCCGATGATGCTGATGCTGGGCTGGATGTCCGAAACGGGCTTGGGTGTCACCGGCCTCTTCGCCGCCTGGATGGCCAACGGGGCTGTGGCCGGGCTGGCCTGGGATCTGATGATTGCCGCCGTGGCGCTGGTCCTGTGGATCCTGGCGGAGGTCTGGGTGAGGCGGAACTTCTCCGCCCTCATCGCCATCCCCGCGACCCTGCTGATCGGCGTCAGTTGCGGCTTGCCGCTCTATCTTTTTCTCAGAACAAGGCCCGTTTGAAAGGCGTTTCATGGACCATTTCCTGTATCGCGACGGCGCGCTTCACGCCGAAGACGTTCCCGTGGCCGAGATCGCGGCCGAGGTCGGGACGCCCTTCTACCTTTATTCCACCGCCACACTGACCCGGCATTTCAAGCTCTTTGACGAGGCGCTGGCCTGGGGGCCGCATATGGTCTGCTACGCGATGAAGGCGGCGTCCAATCAGGCGATCCTGCGGACGCTGGCCGATCTGGGCGCGGGCATGGACGTGGTGTCGGGCGGCGAATATGCGCGGGCGATTGCGGCAGGTGTGCCGGGCGAGCGGATCGTTTTCTCCGGCGTCGGCAAGACCGAGGAGGAGATGCGGGCGGCGCTGGCGGGCGGCATCCGGCAGTTCAACCTCGAGTCCGAGCCGGAGATGGAGCGGCTGAACCGGGTCGCCGTCGAGATGGGCGTGGTGGCGCCGGTGACGGTGCGAGTGAACCCCGATGTCGACGCCAAGACCCATGCCAAGATCGCGACCGGCAAATCCGAGAACAAGTTCGGCATCCCGATCAGCCGCGCGAAGGAGGTTTATGCCCATATCGCCCGCCTGCCGGGGCTGAAGGCCGTGGGCATCGACGTGCACATTGGCTCCCAACTCACCGATCTGGAGCCTTACCGTCTGGCCTTCCGCAAGGTGGGCGAGCTGACCGATGCGCTGCGGGCGGAAGGGCACGAGATCCTGCGCCTCGACCTCGGCGGCGGGCTGGGCATCCCCTACACGCGCGGGAACGAGGCGCCGCCGCTGCCGATGGATTACGGGCGGCTGATCCAGGAGGAGTTGGGCGACAAGGGCTGCGAGATTGAGATCGAGCCGGGGCGGCTGGTTGCGGGCAATGCCGGGATCATGGTCAGCAAGGTGGTTTATGTGAAGTCGGGCGAGGGGCGGGATTTCCTGATCCTCGACGGGGCGATGAACGATCTGATCCGTCCGGCCATGTATGATGCGCATCACGACATCGTCCCGGTCAGGGAACCGGCGGCGGGGGTGGAGTATCAGCCCTATGACATCGTTGGCCCGGTCTGCGAATCTGGCGATACCTTTGCCAAGCAGCGGATGATGCCGCCACTGACGGAGGGGGACCTCGTCGCCTTCCGCTCCGCGGGCGCATATGGCGCGGTGATGAGCAGCGAGTACAATTCCCGCCCGCTGATCCCCGAGGTCATGGTCAATGAGCATCAATTCGCTGTCATCCGCCCGCGTCCGAGCTTTGACGAGATGATAAACCGCGATACGCTACCTTCATGGCTCTAGGGCGATAACCGCCCCGCCATGAGGAGCTGATGACCGACCAGACCCGATTCACCGAAACGCTGACGCGCATTGCGCGCCCCCTGATGCTGACCCATGCCGGGCTGGTCGCGGAACGGCTGGCGCGTGCCTTCTGGCCGCTCTGGTCCGTGGTGATCCTGGCACTGGCCCTGCTGATGCTGGGCGTTCACGACATGGTGCGGGTGGAGGTCGTCTGGGGTGTCGGTGCGGCGCTGATCCTCATGGCGCTTGTGTTCGCGATCCGGGGCGGGTTGCGGTTCCGCTGGCCCCGCCGGGAGGAGGCCATCGGGCGGCTGGATGCCTCGCTGCGCGGACGGCCATTGCAGGCGCTGCGCGACGATCAGGCGATTGGCGCGGGCGATTTCGGGTCCGAAACCCTCTGGCGGGCGCATCAGGACCGGATGGCACAGCGCGCGGCCTCGGCGCGGGCGGTGGAGCCCGATCTGCGGGTTTCCTCGCGCGATATCTTCGGCCTGCGGTTCATTGCGCTGACGGTCTTCATGGTCGCAATGCTCTTCGGCTCGTTCTGGCGGGTCGGCTCGGTCACCGGCATGGCCCCGGGCGGCGGGGCCGCCCTTGCTGCGGGACCGGCCTGGGAGGGCTGGATCGAACCGCCGTTCTATACCGGCCTGCCGGTTCTTTACCTTGCTGACCTCGACGGCGAAATCCGGGTGCCGCAGGGCAGCAAGGCGACCCTGCGCCTTTACGGCGAGGTCGGGGCGCTGTCAGTGGAGCAAAGCGTCGGGACCTCCACCGAAGAGCCGACGGCCCCGGCGCAGAGTTTCCAGATGACGCAGGACGGGGAACTGGCGATCACCGGCCCCGGCGGGGAAAGCTGGCAGGTCAGCCTGACCGCGGACATGGCGCCGACGGTCACGGTGGCCGGCCCGGCGGAGGCCAGCCTGCGGGGCGAGTTCAAGCTGCCTTTCGAGGCGGCGGATGATTTCGGCGTCGAGGGCGGCGAGGCGGTTATCGAGCTGGATCTGGACGCGGTGGACCGCCGGTACGGGCTGGCGATTGATCCCGAGCCGCGCGACCCGATCCGCATGGTGATGCCGCTGCCGATCGCCGGGGACCGGACAAAGTTCCGGCAGGACCTGATCGAGGATCTGTCCCAGCACCCCTGGGCCAACATGCCGGTGACGGTGACCATCAGCGCGCGCGATGCCGCCGAGCAGGTCGGCCTGTCCGCGCCGTTCGAGACCCGCCTGTCCGCGCGCCGCTTCTTCGACCCCCTGGCAGCCGCCCTGATCGAACAGCGCCGGGATCTGCTGTGGAACCGCGACAACGCCCGCCGGATCGTGCAGGTGATGAAGGCGATCTCCTGGCAGCCGGAGGGGCTGTTCCGGAACGAGACCGCCTATCTGCGGATGCGGGTGCTGCTGCGGCGGATGGATACGATCACGCAGTATGCCAGCCTGAATGACGAGCAGGTGGAGGAAATGGCCCAGGCGCTCTGGGATCTGGCCCTGCTGATCGAGGACGGCGATCTGGAGGATGCCCGCGAACGGATGCAACGCGCGCAGGAACGCCTGTCGGAGGCGATGAAGAACGGCGCCTCGGACGAGGAAATCGCCCGCCTCATGCAGGAGCTGCGCGACGCCACGCAGGACTACATGCGGCAGTTGTCGCGCGAGGCCGCCGAGGATGGCCAGATGGGCGAGGAACTGTCGGCCGAGCAGATGGAAAATGCCATGCGCCTCAGCCAGGACGACCTGCAGGCGATGATGGACCGCATCCAGGAGCTGATGGAACAGGGCCGCATGGCCGAGGCACAGCAGGCGCTGGAAGAGTTGCAGCGCATGATGGAGAACATGCGCGTGACCCAGGGCCAGCAGGGGCAGCAGCAGTCGCCAGGCCAGCAGGCCATGGAGGGGCTGTCGGAAACCCTGCGCGACCAGCAGGGCCTGTCGGATCAGGCCTTCCGCGATCTTCAGGAACAGTTCAACCCCAATGCCAACCGTGGCGAGAGCGGCCAGAACCAGGGGCGCGACGGCAACCAGGGCCAGGGCCAGCAGCACGGACAGGGCGCCCAAGGCCAGCGCGAAGGTCAGGGGGGCGGGCAGCCGCAACCCGGGCAGGGCAATCGCCAGGGTCAGCAGTTCGGTCAGGGCCAGCAACCCGGTCAGCCGGGGCAGCAGGGACAGCCCGGCGGCGGCGGCGACCAGTCGCTGGAGGGCAATCTGGCAGATCGTCAGCAGGCCCTGCGGGACGAATTGAACCGCCAGCGCAACAACCTGCCCGGCATGAGCGGCGAGGCCGGCCGGGCCGCGCGCGAGGCGCTGGAACGGGCGGAACGCGCGATGCGCGGGGCCGAAGAGGCGCTGCGCGGCGACGACCTGGCGGAGGCGATCGACCAACAGTCCGACGCCATGGAGGCGCTGCGCGAAGGGCTGCGCAACATGGGCGAGGCCATGGCCGAGGAACAGCGCCAGCGCGGCGGACAGCAGGGTCAGGCCGATGGCAATGCCGGGGGCGAGCGCAACGATCCCCTGGGCCGTCAGGCCGGAACCAACGGCGAGATGGGCAGCCAGCAGGACATGCTGCAGGACCGCGATGTCTATCGCCGTGCGCTGGAGCTGGAAGAGGAACTGCGCCGCCGCTCTGGCGAGGGCGACCGGCCCGAGGTCGAACGCGATTACCTGAAACGTCTGCTCGAACGGTTCTGATCGCGGGGCCTGTGCCGTACCCCGTGCGTGGGGTGATCAATTGACAGCTGTCAATTCCCCGTCCCGGTCTCTGCCGGAGTCTCGTTGGCCATTTCGTCCAGCTTCTCCGCCAGGGCGGAGGCCTTGGTGTCCAGCCATCCCCGCCCCCGGTCGACCAGATCGACATAGGTGGTCATCGCCCCCTTGAGCTGCGGGATCGCATTGCCGATGGCTGGGGCCTGCAGATAGAGGATCGCGCCGACCGCAAGCAGGGCCAGGACGGCGACAAAGCTGCGGCGCGTGCTGCTGCGTTGCTGCCGGGTCACGCGTGCGTCCGCAGCGGTGCGCCCGGTGTCGCCCTTGCGGCGCAGGGTGGAATTGATTTCCTCGATATCCGGCAGGAGGTTGCGGCGGGACGACCCGGCTGCGGCGGCTGCGGCCTCCTCAGGGTCCTGCGCGGGGCCCGGGCCCTCGTCGCGGTCCTGGTCGCGCAGGCGGGCCAGACGATCCCCCGCCCGGTCTTCGCGCCGGACCGGTTCCGGCTCTCCCAGGCCCAGGTCGGGCTGGCTTTCCAGCGGGTCCTGCTCCATCCCCCGGACGCGTTCCTCGTATTCCGCTTCTTCGCGCAGGATCGACTGGACCTCGGGGGCCAGTTCCCGGCGGCGCAGCGAGACGGAGGGGCCGGGCGCGGGGGGCGCGTCCTGCTCGTCCTCCGGGTCATCGTCTTCGGGCACGTCCCCGGTGTCCTCTTCCGAAGCGGCGTCTTCCGCCGCTATCAGATCGGCAAGGCCCAGATCGTCGGTGTCCTCGTCCTCAATTTCGGGATCCGAGATGTCGGGCATGGCGGGAAGCTCGGTGTCCGCGGGATCCTGTTCCGGCTCCTTCTCCGGCAGGGCCGGATCCTCGGCCAGGGCGTTTTCTTCCTCTGCGCCTTCGGGCATGTGGTCGAGATGATACTGATACCAGGTGTCGCCGCAGTTCGAACATTGGACATCGCGCCCGGTGGTCGGGATCACCTCGTCGGGCACCTCGTATTCGGCGCCGCAGTTTGGACATGTCAGTCGCATGAATCTCCGCCCGTTCCAGGCCTTCACAGTAGCTCGATATGGCTTATTTTGTATATGCTCTGGCGCAAAACGCAATCGCCGGTCGGACGCGCGCGATTGAAACCTCCCTCGGTCTGGTGCAGAAACGTCGCGGAAACCGGGGGCGGGACGTGATCGAGCTAGAGAATGTGGCCTATAGCTACGGCGGTGGCGAATTGCTGAGCGATGTCTCTCTCAAGCTGGCCCCGGGCAGTTTCCATTTCCTGACCGGGCCGTCGGGCTCCGGCAAGACCACGTTCCTCAAACTCTGCTACGGCGCACTTGTGCCCACCTCGGGCCATGCGCGGATATTCGAGCAGGACCTGCGCGAGATGACGCGCGAGGATATCGCTCTGGCGCGGCGGCGGATCGGCGTGGTGCATCAGGACTGCCAGTTCCTCGATCATCTCTCCATGGCCGACAATGTCGCGCTGCCGTTGACCGTCGCGGGCCATGATGTCCAGGCCGAGGCGCAGAACCTGGCGGAGCTGCTGGCCTGGTGCGGGCTGACCCCGCGGGCCAATGCCCTGCCGCCGCAGCTGTCCGGGGGCGAACGGCAGCGTGCCGCCCTGGCCCGGGCGGTGATCCTGTCGCCGGATGTGATCCTGGCGGATGAACCGACCGGCAATGTCGACTGGGAGATGTCGCAGCGCCTGCTGAAACTGCTGGTCGAGCTCAACCGAATGGGCAAGACGGTAATGATCGCCACGCATGATCTGGGCCTGATCCGGGCGGCGAAACAGCAGGTTCAGGCGCGGGTGCTGCGGATCTCCAACCGGCGGTTGCAGCTGGCGGGGGCCGATCTATGAGGGCGCCGCGCTTCCTGGCCAATGCGCTGGCCGCCGATGCCTCCGCTGACCGTGTGGTGCCGCCCTCGGGCTTCACCGCGCATCTGACGCTCTTCACCTCCGGTGTCATGGCCTTTCTGGCGGTCTTCGCCCTGGCCCTGTCGCTGGCGACCGGGCGGCTGGCCGACAGATGGGGGGAGGAGCTGGCCCATGCCTCCACCCTGCGCATCTCCGCGCCCGAAGGCCAGATGGCGGCCCAGACCGAGGCGGCGCTGCGCGTGCTGTCGACGACCGAAGGGATCGCCAGCGCCCGGGCCCTGACGACCGAGGAACAGCGCGCCTTGCTGGCGCCGTGGTTCGGGCCGGATGTGCCGGTCGAGGACCTGCCGGTGCCGCAGCTGATCGAGGTGATCGAGACGCCGGAGGGGTACGACGCGGCGGGGTTGCGGATGCGCCTTTCGGCCGAGGCGCCGGGCGCGGTGCTGGACGATCACACGCGCTGGCGCCGTCCGCTCATCGCGGCGGCGAACCGGCTCCGGGCGCTCGGGCTGATCTCCATCCTATTGATCGGGGGGGCGATGGCGGCGATGATCACCCTGGCGGCCAATGCGGCCTTGGCGGCCAATGCCCAGGTGATCGAGGTGCTGCGCCTGGTCGGGGCGCAGGACAGCTATATCGCCGGGGCCTTCGTGCGCCGGTTCACCATGCGGACCCTGGCGGGCGCCACGGTCGGCGGGGTGGCGGGTATGCTGGCCGTTCTGGCCCTGCCGTCACAGGCGGAGGCCGGGTTTCTGACCGGGCTTGGGTTCCAAGGGGCGGAATGGCTCTGGCTTCTTCTGCTGCCGCCGGTGGCGGGGCTGGTGGCTTTTCTGGCAACCCGCCGCGCCGCCCTGCGGGTTCTGGGAGCGTTGAGCTGATGCAATATGTCCTGTCGCTGATCTTCATCGGGCAGATGTATCTGTCCATGCTGGTGCTGGCCGTGGCCTATCTGCCCTTTGTGCTGGTGGACCGCCGGTTTGCCTACAGCGCCGTCCACACCTATTGCAGATGGATCCGCTGGACGGCCCACCATATCGTCGGGCTGAGATCCGAGGTGCGCGGGCAGGTGCCCGAGGCGGAGGTCATCGTCGCCTCCAAACACCAGAGCTTCTTCGACATCATCCTGCTGGTCAGCGTGCTGCCACGCCCGAAGTTCATCATGAAATCCAGCCTGCGCTTCGCCCCGATCGTCGGCTGGTATGCCAATCGCATCGGCTGTGTCCCGGTCAACCGGGGCAAGCGGGCCGAGGCGATCCGCCAGATGATGGACGCGGTCACCTCCGGCGACGCGCCAGCCGGGCAGCTGGTGATCTTTCCCCAGGGCACGCGCGTCGCGCCCTTCAGCTATCTGCCCTACAAGATCGGCACCTTCGTGATCTACAGCGCCACCGGGCAACCCTGCGTCCCGGCGGCGACCAATGTCGGCATCTTCTGGCCGCGCCGTGGCATTCTGCGCAAACCCGGCCTGGCCGTTGTGGAGTTTCTGGAACCAATCGAGCCGGGGCTCGACCGCGAAACCTTCATGAAACGGCTGGAGGCGGATGTCGAAGTGGCCAGCGACAAGCTGATGACGGACGAGGCGCTGCCGCTGGCCTGACGCTGGCCTGATGCCGCAGCGCGCGGCGATCCCGTCCACTTTTCCAGAAATACTCCCGCCGGAGGCACTGCGGCCCGGAGCCTCGATGGCTCCGGGCCGCATCATTCCTGTCCGATGCCCAAGGGGCGGTCAGCTGTGGATCGGCCCGTCCCCGCAGGCGAGCGCCGCTTCGCGCACCGCTTCGGAATAGGTGGGGTGGGCGTGGCAGGTCAGCGCGAGGTCCTGGGCGGAGGCGCCGAATTCCATCGCGACGCAGACCTCGTGGATCAGGTCGCCCGCCGCCGGGCCCACGATATGGGCGCCGAGAATGCGGTCGGTTTCCTTGTCGGCCAGGATCTTGACGAAGCCCTCGGCGGCAAAGATCGCCTTGGCCCGCGCATTGCCCATGAAGGAGAACTTGCCCGCCTTGTACTTGCGGCCCTCTTCTTTCAGCTGGTCTTCGGTCTTGCCGACGCTGGCGACCTCGGGGTGGGTGTAGATGACGCCGGGGATGACGTCATAGTTCACGTGACCATGCTTGCCCGCGATGACCTCGGCCACCGCCATGCCCTCGTCCTCGGCCTTGTGGGCCAGCATCGGGCCGGTGATGGCGTCGCCGATGGCGTAGATGCCGTTGACAGCTGTCGACCAGTGGTTGTCGGTCTTCACCTGGCCCCGGTCGGTCAGCTCCACCCCCAGGTCGGCGAGGCCCAGGCCGTCGGTATAGGGCTTGCGGCCGGTGGCGATCAGGACGGTGTCGGCATCCAGCTGGTGTTCGCTGTCGTCCTTGCGCAGCTTGTAGGTCAGCTTGGCCTTGCCACGCGAGGTGGCGACGGATTGCACGGCGGCGCCGAGTATGAACTCCATCCCCTGTTTCTTGAGCAGTTTCTGAAGGTTGCGCTGCACCTCCTTGTCCATGCCGGGGGTGATATGGTCGAGGAATTCGATCACCGTCACCTCGGTGCCGAGCCGGGCGTAGACCGAGCCCATTTCCAGCCCGATCACACCGGCGCCGACAACGATCATCTTCTTCGGGATCTTGCCGAGCGCCAGGGCGCCGGTGGAGGAGACGACGGTTTTCTCGTCGATCTCGATACCGGGCAGGGAGGCGGGTTCGGAGCCGGTGGCGATGATGATGTTCTTGGCCTCATGGACCTCGTCCCCGACCTTGACCTTGCCGGCCTCGGGGATGGAGCCCCAGCCCTTGAGCCAGTCGATTTTGTTCTTCTTGAACAGAAATTCGATGCCGCCGGTGTTCTGGTCGACGACGGATTGCTTGTACTCCTGCATCACCTTCCAGTCGACGGAGGGGGCCTTGCCCTTGAGGCCCATGGTGGCGAAGTTATGCTCTGCCTCATGCAGCTGGTGCGTGGCGTGAAGCAAGGCCTTCGACGGGATGCAGCCGACGTTCAGGCAGGTGCCGCCCAGGGTTTCGCGGCCCTCGACGCAGGCGGTTTTCAGGCCCAGCTGGGCGCAGCGGATGGCGGCGACATAGCCGCCGGGGCCTGCGCCGATCACGATCACATCATAGGCTGCCATGGGGGTCTCCTTCGGGGTTTTGCGACGTCGGTATCACGTCGGTATTGTGTCGGTGTTGCGTCGGTTTTTGAAGGGGGAGAGGCGCTGCCTCTCTTGGCCCGTGCCGGGCCAATTCACTCCGAGATATTTTTGGCAAAAAGAACTTCATGTCAGGGCTGACAGGAGCATCAGGGTGGTCGCCGCGAGACCGGTGAGCCAGATGAGGCTGCGCCAGGGCACCCAGCCAAAGATGTAGGCGGGGATGTAGAGCACCCGGGCGGCGAGGTAGATCCAGGCGCAGGCGGCGGTGAAGGCGGTCGATCCGGCATGGGCGGTCACGAGGGCGGCGATGGCGAAGAGGAGAAGGCCCTCGAAGTGGTTGTTCATCGCCCGCTGGATGCGGCCGGGTTTGCCGGTGAGTTCGATCTTTTCGTCGCGGGGTTTGAGGGCGGCCTTGCGACCGGCCTGGGACTGACCGGCCACCGAATACATCGCGATCTGGATGACCTGCAGCAGGGCGGCGAGGGTGAGGGCGGTGAGTTCGGGGGTCATCAGAACAGGCTCCGGACGATCATGGCGAAGGTGGCGACGAGGCCGGTGGTGTAGATCAGGCTGCGCCAGGGCACCCAGCCAAAGGCATAGGCGGGCAGGTAGAGGGCGCGGGCGGCGACAAAGACCCAGGCGGCGGTGGCGGTCAGCAGGCCGTTGCTTTCGGTCAGTTCCACCAGCACCACCGCGATGATGAAGGGGCCGATGTTTTCGGTGTGGTTGGCGAGCGCCCGGCGCAGGCGATTGGTCCGGGTCGACAGGTTCAGATCGCCGTCGCGGGGGGCGACGTTGCCCGCCTTGCCGATGTCGTCGGTCAGGCATTTCTGCGACCAGCCGACGGCGGCGAGGTGGATGAATGCGGTGGCGGCGAGGGCGGCGAGTTCTGGGGTCATGCGGTGGCCAGGAAGTGAGCGGTGGAGGCGGTGACCTGCGAGGGGCGGCCATGGGTGTCGGCGGTGGCGCGCGTCAGCCAGCCTTCGGCCTTGGCGCGGTCGTTGACCTCGAAGAGGGCCCAGACGGCGGTGGTGTCCTCGGTCCAGAGCTGGAGGCGGGTGAGACCGGCCAGCGCCTGATCCTCGGTATCGGCGGTGAGGGCGGCGAGGGTCGCCGCGGTGTCGGTGCTGGTGAGCTGGCAGAGGAGTTGAAGGGGCATGGGGCGGCTCCGGTTGTCGGGGTCAGAGGGCCAGAAGGTAGAGCCAGAGGGTCATCGCGAAACCCACGAGCCAGACAATGGTGCGGAGATAGGCGATGCCCATGGCGTAGATCACGACATAGGCGATGCGGGCCAGCAGGAAGAGCGTGGCGGCCAAGGTGGCGCTGCCCGGGGTTTCCGGCATCTGGGCGAGGATCAGGATCGCCGGGGCGACGAGGGCGAGGGCGACGACGGAGTTCATCTGCGCCCGGTCGAGACGGCCCGCGAGGCCGGTGAGGGAGGGCAGGCTTTCGCGGTTGCCGGCAAGCTGGGAGAAGTCGAGCTTCTGCGCGGCGGCGAGGACCTGCAGGAGGATCGTGGCGAGGACCACGATGCCGTAGATGGCGAGGATGGTGGTGAGGGTCATGGGGTGGGTCCTTTCGGGGTGGCGCTCGATGGCCGAGCGGTGCGTGAACCCGGCCGATGGCCGGAACCACACACCCTACGATAGCACGACCGCCCGTAGGGTGCGTGATTCACGCACCACTTACAGATCCATCAACAACCGCCGCGGATCCTCCAGCGCCTCTTTCACGCGGACGAGGAAGGTGACCGCGCCTTTGCCGTCGACGATGCGGTGATCGTAGGAGAGCGCAAGGTACATCATCGGTCGGATCTTGATCTCGCCGTTGATGACCATGGGGCGGTCCTGGATCTTGTGCATGCCGAGGATGCCGGACTGCGGGGGGTTGAGGATCGGCGAGGACATGAGCGAGCCGTAGACACCGCCGTTGGAGATGGTGAAGGTGCCACCCTGCATTTCCGCCATCGACAGCTTGCCGTCACGGGCGCGCTTGCCCTTTTCGTTGATGGCCTTTTCGATTTCCGCAAAGGACATGCTGTCGGCGTCGCGGATGACCGGGACGACGAGGCCCTGGGGCGTGCCCGCGGCGATGCCCATGTGGACGAAGTTCTTGTAGACCACGTCGGTGCCGTCGATCTCGGCGTTGACTTCGGGGACCTCTTTCAGGGCGTGGACGCAGGCCTTGGTGAAGAAGGACATGAAGCCGAGGCGGACGCCGTGCTTCTTCTCGAAGAGGTCCTTGTATTCGCTGCGCAGGGCCATGACCTCGGTCATGTCGACCTCGTTGTAGGTCGTCAGGATCGCGGCGGTATTCTGCGCGTCCTTGAGGCGGCGGGCGATGGTCTGACGCAGGCGGGTCATCTTGACCCGTTCCTCGCGCGCTGCGTCGTCGGCCGGAACCGGGGCGCGCGGGGCTGCGGCGGCCGGGGCGGGCGCGGAGGTGGCGGAGGAGAGCGCCTTGGCCACGTCTTCCTTCATGATGCGGCCGTCGCGGCCGGTGCCGGTGACCTGATCGCGGGAGACGTTGGCCTCTGCCATGGCCTTCTTGGCGGAGGGGGCGTCCTCCACATCCGTGCGGGTGCCGGAGCGGGCGGTGGCATTATAGGCCTCGCCGTTCGCGCCCTCGGTCTGGACCTCGGGGCCTGCGGCGGCCGCCCCGGCGCCGCCGGAGATCTCGCCCAGCTGGCCACCGGCCTCGACGGTTTCGCCTTCGGCCTTGAGAATCTTCGACAGGATGCCGGCAGCGGGGGCGGGCACCTCGACGGAGACCTTGTCGGTTTCCAGCTCGCAGAGCATCTCGTCGGCGGCGACCTGATCGCCTTCCTTCTTGAACCAGGTGGCGATCGTGGCCTCGGAGACGGATTCGCCCAGGGCGGGGACCATCACCTTGACGGTTTCGCCGCCGTTCTTCGTGCCGCCATCGGGGGCCTTTTCGGCGTCGGTGGCCTTGGTGTCCTCGGCGCGTGGTTTGGTTTCCTCGGGGCCGGCGTTGCCGGATTCGGTGATATTGCCGAGGAGCGCGTCGACGCCCACGGTTTCGCCTTCACCTGCGACGATGTCGGAGAGGACGCCTGCGACGGGCGAGGGGACCTCGACCGTGACCTTGTCGGTTTCCAGTTCGCAGAGCATTTCGTCGACCGCGACGGTGTCGCCCGGTTTCTTGAACCAGGTGGCGACGGTGGCTTCGGTTACGGATTCGCCCAGGGTGGGTACGCGGATTTCGGTGCTCATGGGGTGTTACTTCCCTTCGATGTTCAGCGCCTCGGCAACGAGGGCGGCTTGCTGTGCTTTGTGCTGGGCGGCAAGGCCCGTGGCGGGCGATGCGGTGGCGACGCGGCCGGCGTAGACCGGGCGCTGATGTTTGGCGCCGATGCGGGTGAGGACCCATTCGATGTTCGGCTCGACAAAGGTCCAGGCGCCCTGGTTCTTGGGCTCTTCCTGGCACCAGACCATTTCCGCGCCCTTGAAGCGTTCCAACTCCTTGACCAGCGAGATCGCGGGGAAGGGGTAGAACTGTTCGAGACGCAGGATGTAGACGTCGTCCAGACCGGCCTCGTCGCGCGCTTCGAGCAGGTCGTAGTAGACCTTGCCGGAACACATGACGACGCGCTTGATCTTCTTGTCCTCGACCAGCTTGGTGGTCGACCGGTTCTTGCCGTACTGCGCATCCGCATCGTCCCAGAGGACGCGGTGGAAGCTGGAGCCGGTGGTGAATTCGTCGGCATCCGACACGGCCAGCTTGTGCCGCAGAAGCGATTTCGGCGTCATCATGATCAGCGGCTTGCGGAAGGACCGGTGCAGCTGCCGACGCAGGATGTGGAAGTAGTTGGCCGGCGTCGTGCAGTTGGCGACGATCCAGTTGTCCTGACCGCACATCTGCAGGAAGCGTTCGAGGCGGGCGGAGGAGTGTTCCGGACCCTGGCCTTCGTACCCGTGGGGGAGAAGGCAGACGAGGCCCGACATCCGCAGCCATTTGGATTCACCGGAGGAGATGAACTGGTCGAACATGATCTGCGCGCCGTTGGCGAAATCGCCGAACTGCGCCTCCCAGAGGGTCAGGGCATTCGGTTCGGCCAGCGAATAACCGTATTCGAAGCCCAGCACCGCGTACTCGGAGAGCATGGAGTCGATGACCTCATACCGGGCCTGCCCCTCGCGGATGTTATTGAGCGGGTAGTACCGTTCCTCGGTGTCCTGGTTCACGAGGCCGGAGTGACGCTGCGAGAAGGTGCCGCGGGTCGAATCCTGCCCGGCCAGGCGGACCGGGTAGCCCTCCGTCAGGAGGGAGCCGAAGGCCAGGGCTTCGCCGGTCGCCCAGTCGAAGCCTTCGCCGCTGTCGAACATCTTCTTCTTCGATTCCAGCAGGCGGTCGACCGTCTTGTGGGTCGGGAAGCCCTCGGGTGCGCGGGTCAGCGCCTCGCCGATCTGCGTGAAGGTTTCCGGCTTGATGGAGGTCTCGCCGCGCTGGTAGTCGTCCTTTTCCCGCTCCAGCCCGGACCATTTGCCGTCCAGCCAGTCGGCCTTGTTGGGCTTGTAGTCCTTGCCGGCCTCGAATTCGTCGTTGAGATAGGATTGGAAGGCGGCCTTCATGTCCTCGATCTCTCCTTCGGGGATGAGACCGTCCTTGACCAGCCGATCGGTGTAGAGGCTCAGGGTCGTCTTATGGCCCTTGATCTTCTTGTACATGATCGGGTTGGTGAACATCGGTTCGTCGCCTTCGTTATGGCCGAAGCGGCGATAACAGAAGATGTCGATGACCACGTCCTTGTGGAACTTCTGGCGGAACTCCGTCGCGACCTTGGCGGCGTGGACCACGGCCTCCGGATCGTCGCCGTTCACGTGGAAGATCGGGGCCTCCACCATCAGGGCGATGTCCGTGGGATAGGGGGAGGAGCGCGAGAAGTGCGGCGCGGTGGTGAAGCCGATCTGGTTGTTCACCACGATGTGGATCGTGCCGCCGGTGCGGTGACCGCGCAGGCCCGAGAGGCCGAAGCATTCGGCCACGACGCCCTGACCGGCAAAGGCCGCGTCGCCGTGCAGCAGGATCGGCAGGACCGTGGTGCGGTCGCTGTCGTTCAGCTGATCCTGCTTGGCGCGGGCCTTGCCCAGGACGACGGGATTCACCGCCTCCAGATGCGAGGGGTTGGCGGTGAGCGAGAGATGGACGGGGTGGCCGTCGAATTCGCGGTCAGACGACGCGCCGAGGTGGTATTTCACGTCGCCGGAGCCATCCACGTCCTCGGGTTTGAACGAGCCGCCCTGGAATTCGTTGAAAATCGCGCGATAGGGCTTGTTCATCACATTGGCCAGGACCGACAGTCGGCCGCGGTGCGGCATGCCGATGACGATTTCCTTGACGCCCAGGTTGCCGCCGCGCTTGATGATCTGCTCCATCGCGGGCACCAGGGCCTCGCCCCCGTCGAGGCCGAACCGCTTGGTCCCCATGTATTTCACATGCAGGAACTTCTCAAAGCCCTCGGCCTCCACCAGCTTGTTCAGGATCGCCTTGCGGCCCTCGCGGGTGAAGGCGATTTCCTTGCCGTAGCCCTCGATCCGTTCCTTGAGCCAGCCGGCCTCTTCGGGGTTGGAGATATGCATGTATTGCACCGCGAAGGTGCCGCAGTAGGTGCGTTTCACGATGTCCACGATCTGGCGCATCGTGCCGATCTGCAGGCCCAGCACCTGATCGAGGAAGATCGGGCGGTCCATATCGGCCTCGCTGAACCCGTAGGAGCGGGGGTCGAGTTCCGGATGGTTGGTTTCGTCGCGCATGCCCAGGGGGTCCAGATCGGCGGCCAGGTGGCCGCGGATACGGTAGGCGCGGATCAGCATGATGGCGCGGACGCTGTCCAGCACCGCCTGCTTGATCGCGTCGTCGCTGACGGCCACGCCCTGTTCGGCGGCCTTCGCCTTGATCTTGTCACCGGCGGCCTTGCCTTCGGCCGGGGCGGGCCACTGGCCGTCCAGCGCGGCGGTCAGGTCGTCGTTCGGGGCGGGCGGCCAGTCGGCGCGAGCCCAGGAGGGGCCGGCGGCCTCCTTCTTGGCGTCCATTTCGGTGTCGCCGAGCTGGCGGAAGAAATCGGCCCATGCCTCGTCCACCGCTGCGGGGTCATTGGCCCATCTGGCTTGAAGCTGTTCCAGATATTCCGCGTTGTGCCCCTGCATGAAGGAAGAGGCATGGAAGACGTCGTTCGGAGACTGTTCGGTCATGGCGAGACCTCATTGGGGTTGGGGCCGTAGTCGTTCGGGCCGGGTTGCGTGGGGCGGGTGAGCCACCAGATGACGATAAGCGGAGAGAAGATCGCGATGAGGATCGAGATGATCATGATGATGCCGACGAGACCGGTGAACGCGGCGGCGAAATTGCCGGACATCAGTTCCCCGGTGACCCCGGCCATGCTGGCGAAGGTGCCGATGCCGACCCAGACGAGGATCGGGTAAAGCAGGTAGAGGCCGGAGCGGCCCGTGTCATGCATCCGCCGCCAGCCGACTGCGAGCAGCGGCAGCAGCGTGGCGAGCGAGAAAAGGGCGTCAAAGGGGCCGGTCCGATCCTCGGTCACAATGTGACCGGCGCTGCGTTCAACCTCGATCTCGGTGAAGCCAAAGATTGCGGTGTCAAGAATCTCAGCCAGGATGCTGCCCAGAAACACGAACAGGACGAACCACCAGTATTCCGGGCGCGTGGCGCGGCCCGAGAAGGTGATGTATTTGCGGAAGCAGGTTTTGACGGCGTCCTGGAAGGTCATGGGGTGGTCTCCGTCTGCGTCTCCGATTTCGGGCGCAGGGAGGCCGGTTTGGGTTCACCCCGACAGGGTGCCAAGCAGGTCTCTCGCAGCGTCTTTACCAACTGGCCCATGGCCGATCCTTACCTGTGATGTCCCGGGCGGGGATCGCCCGGAACCGTCTTTTCGTACCGGGACTTAGCCCTTGATCGCCTTGAGAACAGCCTCGCCCAGACCGGCGGGGCTGTCGGCGACCACGATCCCGGCGGCTTTCATCGCCTCGATCTTGTCTTCGGCGCCGCCCTTGCCGCCGGCGACGATCGCGCCCGCGTGGCCCATGCGGCGGCCCGGAGGCGCCGTGCGGCCAGCGATGAAGCCAGCGGTCGGCTTCCAGCGGCCCTTCTTCTTTTCGTCGGCGAGGAACTGCGCGGCTTCCTCTTCGGCGGAGCCGCCGATTTCGCCGATCATGATGATGGATTCGGTCTCGTCATCGGCCAGGAACATTTCCAGCACGTCAATGTGTTCGGTGCCCTTGATCGGGTCGCCGCCAATGCCGACAGCGGAGGACTGGCCGAGACCGGCGTCGGAGGTCTGCTTGACCGCCTCGTAGGTCAGCGTGCCGGAGCGCGAGACCACGCCGACGGAGCCGCGCTTGTGGATGTGGCCGGGCATGATGCCGATCTTGCAGGCGTCCGGCGTGATGACACCGGGGCAGTTCGGGCCGATCAGGCGGCAGGGCGAATTCTTCAGCGCGGCCTTCACCTTCATCATGTCGAGGACCGGGATGCCTTCGGTGATGCAGACGATCAGGGGGATTTCGGCGTCGATCGCTTCGAGGATCGAGTCAGCTGCAAACGGCGGCGGCACGTAGATGACGGAGGCATTCGCGCCGGTGACGTCCACGGCTTCGTGCACCGAGTTGAAGACCGGCAGGTCAAGGTGCGTGGTGCCGCCCTTGCCGGGGGTCACGCCGCCGACCATCTTGGTGCCGTAGGCTATGGCCTGTTCCGAGTGGAAGGTGCCCTGCGAGCCGGTAAAGCCCTGACAGATAACCTTGGTGTTTTCGTCTACGAGGACTGCCATGTTGGGCGTCTCCTTTTCAGTAATTTTCAGTCAGGATCGACGCGAGAGAGATCTCTGCGTCGGGAAGTGGTGAATTCCGGGTGCGCGTGGCTCCGGAAGGCGGGGTTCGCAGGACCGTTTCGCGCGGTGTGCAGTCTGCGGGTCTCATGTCCTGTCAGGTCCTTTCTCGTCATCATTCCGGCTCCGGCGGGTCATTCGGGCAGCTTTGCGGGAAGGAACATCGTGTCGATGAAGATCGCGCCGCCGGCGATGTGCACGGTCGCGTAGCGGGGTTCGCCGGCCAGTTCGACGATGGCGCGGTAGTGCGGCATGATCACCTCGTCGGCCGCGCCGCCGGGATCGCCGGGCAGGGTGAGCACGCCTCCGACGCGCAGCACCTCCGCCTCGTCCAGGACGGAGGTCAGACCGGCATCCAGAGCGCGTGCGTATTCGACAAGACCCGGATCGGTCATCGCGTACTTCTGAATGATCGCGGCAAAGCCACCGGGATCGCGCCCGGTCACCGCACAGCTGGTCTGCAGGCCCTCGGGCATGCCGTAATAGTAAACCTCAGTCTTGACGCCATCGGCACCGGCCAGGTCGGTCACCGCGACGACGCCGTTGTCATCGGTCCGGTCGATCGCGATGCCCTTATCCGAGGCCTCCTCCAGGAAGGCCGCGGGGTCGGTGCCGACCGCGCCGCAGAATTCGAGGAAGCGCGACCAGGTGGTGGCGGCGGTTTCGGCGGCGCCCGTGTCCTGGGCCTGGGCAGGGGCGGTCAGCAGGAGGGCCATCGCGAGAGGGCCTATGCCCCGGGCCATGTGGCGCCGCGCCGCGCCGCGCCCTTGGATCGGATCACGTGTCAGAACCATAACATCACCTGTGCCGTGCCATTCTCGACGCAAACAGGATCCTGCCCGCGCATGCCGATGGTCACCTCTGTCGCGCTTTGCGGCAGAAAGGCCGCATAGCCGGTGCAGCTGTCGTTGGCCGCAGTGTTCGGCGTGATGACCGGCCCGCCCTCGTGCGCGCCGGGGGTGAAGAGACCGGGGAAGGTCGTCTCCAGGATCGTGCCGACCAGCGGGATCATTTCGGTCACGCCCATCCGGTCGGTGCCGATCGCACAATGCAGCGAGAAGTTCTCGTAGGTGATCATCACCGACCCGAGGTCCGGCTGCGGAGCGGTGAACCAGTGGATGGTGGTTTCTTCATCCATCTGCTCGGGGGTGTAGCTGTAGCTGCGGGCGTCCAGCTCCTGCACCAGCACGTTGGGATCGCGGTAGTTCTGAATGCAGAGCGTCATGGCCTCGGTCACGAAGTCCGCGACCTCGCCGGATTGTGCGGAGACCCCGGAGACCAGACCGAGCTGCCCGGCGAGGGCCAGGCAGAGGGTCGAAGCATATGTGCGGATCGCGTGACGCAAGGTTCGGGCTTCCCGGATGTCCTAATGATTTGCCTTGACCACGAACATGGACCCCGGGCCTCCATCCATGCCAAGATATCCGATGTGAACCCATTTTTCGTTCACCTTGCCAATGATACCCCGCGTCGTCCGGCCAATGTCCATACTTTCCAGGTCGGTGATATCGGCACCGAGCATTTCGTTGCGGACAAACTTCTCCGACGCGTCTTGATCGTACGACATCGAGGGCAGGCTGATGAGGCAGGTATTCTGGCCAGGGTCATAGGTGGTGGTGGACACGTCGGTCACGTGCAGCCACTTGCCGTCCGTCTCCTGTGCTCCGGGAAGGGCGCGCATCGGCGGGATATCCTGCGCGACAATGCGGATGCAGCCAGACATCACGTCGTCCAGCGCGGCTTCCTCGGGCGTGTGACTGCCTGCGGAGGCCGTATTGGCGGTGAGCAGGGTGAGGGTCAGTAGTGAGGTTGTCAGTTTCATGCCTTCTCCCGGTTGTTGTCGCCGCTTATGACGTCGCCAGATTGCAATGCACCCTCGCAGCCGGTGACGTCCGGACAGATGACCTTGGTATTCTTTGCTGCGAGGACTTCCACGAGTTTGGTTCCTTGTTCCGTGGTCGCGCTCAGGCGCGTGGCATGTTGTTGGGATAGGTTGAGCGATAGGCCTCAATGGCCTCAAAAAGAGCGGTCTGGGATGCTTTGAGCCCTTCAGATGGCAAAAGCAGGTGACCGGGTCCGGCGGAAGCGCGGAGCCGTTTCCGCAATTTCTGCGACAGCGTGAGGGGGAGGCTGCGAGCCATGGCACGGGTTATCGTCAGTATCACGTAAGATCCGACTGTGCGGGCATTCGTGATGTCGGACCAGGCGAGCTGCTGAGGGTAGACGCGGATGTCCCGGATGCCTTCCGGGGTCAGGCGGACGAGGTCGCGCCTGGGGTCCAGAAGGCGGCCCAACCAGTATAGGCCGAAAAGAGCCCCGAAGGGCAGGATAAGGATCCCGCCCTGGCGCGCCCGGCGGTCCATCAGGTCCGTCCCGTCCTGCATCAGCATGACATATCCGATTGCCGTCAGGCCCAGACCGATGCCCACAGCGCCAAAGCACTTGGTCCAGTCCCTGCCGAAGACGGTAACGCCGGATGTGTCGATCGCCACAGTCACGCTCAGCCTTTCACCGCTTTCACGATCTTCTCCGCCCCGTCGCTGAGGTTGTCCGCGGCGATGACGTTCAGGCCGGAAGTATTGATGATCTCCTTGCCCTTCTCGACGTTGGTGCCTTCGAGACGGACGACCAGCGGGACCTGCAGGCCGACTTCCTTCACCGCGGCGACCACGCCCTCGGCGATGACGTCGCAGCGCATGATGCCGCCGAAGATGTTCACCAGGATACCCTTCACGTTCGGGTCGGAGGTGATGATCTTGAAGGCCTCGGTCACCTTCTCCTTCGTGGCGCCGCCGCCGACGTCGAGGAAGTTGGCGGGTTCCGCGCCGTAGAGCTTGATGATGTCCATCGTCGCCATGGCGAGGCCGGCGCCGTTGACCATGCAGCCGATCTCGCCGTCGAGGGCGATGTAGTTCAGGTCGTACTTGGAGGCGGCGAGTTCCTTGGGGTCCTCTTCCGTCTCGTCGCGCAGCGCCTGGATGTCGGAGTGACGGTAAAGGGCGTTGCCGTCGAAGCCGACCTTGGCATCCAGCACCTTGAGGTTGCCGTCGGGCATGACGATCAGCGGGTTGATCTCCAGCATCTCCATGTCCTTCTCGGTGAAGGCTGTGTAGAGCTTGGACAGCAGGCCGACCATCTGCTTGACCTGCGCGCCTTCCAGCCCGAGGGCGAAGGCGACGCGGCGGCCGTGGAACGGCTGGAAGCCGGTGGCGGGCTCGATGGAGAAGGAGAGAATTTTCTCGGGCGTGGAGGCCGCGACTTCTTCGATGTCCATGCCGCCCTCGGTGGAGCAGACGATGGAGACGGCGGAGGTCTGACGGTCGACCAGCAGGGCGAGGTAGAGCTCACGCTCGATGTCGGAGCCGTCCTCGATGTAGATGCGGTTGACCTGCTTGCCTGCGGCACCGGTCTGATGCGTCACCAGGGTGCGGCCCAGCATCTTCTTGGCTTCCTCGGCGGCCTCTTCGACCGATTTGGCAAGGCGGACGCCGCCCTTTTCGCCTGCATCGGCTTCCTTGAACTTGCCCTTGCCGCGGCCACCTGCGTGGATCTGTGCCTTGACGACCCAGAGCGGTCCGTCAAGTTCGCCTGCGGCGGTCTTGGCGTCCTCGGCCTTCGTGACGGCGCGGCCGTCAGACACCGGGCAGCCATAATCGCGAAGGATTGCCTTCGCCTGATATTCATGGATGTTCATGAAATCCGTCCCTCGTTGCTACGATTTGCATCGGTAGTGACACAAGGTGACCATGCGATGAATCGTTTTGTGAGTTGAATCGGGGATTCCCGCCGTTTTTCTGGGGTTTGTGATCACACGAATGCAGGGTGTGATCACAACTTTGCCGCTCCGCTGTCGAAATGACCGATCGGCCGCAAAAGTGACCGATTCACGGGCGTTGGCAGGGTGAGGGCCGGGTGTGGAACGTGACCTGCGGAACCGACCGGGCGCTCGGGTGTTTTCCTTTTAAAGGAGATCCCAGATGAGCGTCGCCGACAAACTTCCCGCATTGAAACGCCACCGCCCGCCGGTGGCTACGCACCGCGAGCGGTGGAAACCCCTGGCCTTCGGGGCGGGGCTCATTGCAGTCGGGGCGTTGCTGTCGCGCTTCCGGCCATCCGCGCTCGACATGCCCAACCCGTCCCCGATGCGCGACGTGCGATCGGGGCGGATCGGCAAGGCGGTCCGGGTGACGCGCGACGGGGCCGAGCGTGTGGCGCCGGACAACGTGACCACGAAGATCGGGTCGTCGCTGGCGATTGCCGGGGCGGCCATGATTGCCGCGCGGTTGCTGGACGAGGTGTCGGGCCACCGTCGGTAGGCGGACCTGAAGGCCCAAAAGAAAACGCCCGCCTTCTCGGGGAAGGCGGGCGTTTTTGTCTTCGGTTGACGCGCGCGATCAGGCGAGGGAGCTGTCGATGCCCTTGCAGGCCTCCACGAGGCCTTTCACCGCGGTGACCGATTTGTCGAACATCTCCTGCTCTTCCTTGTTGAGCTGGATGTTGACGATTTTCTCGATGCCACCGGCGCCGATGACCGTGGGCACGCCGACATACATGTCCTTCACGCCCAGTTCGCCGTCACAATAGGCTGCGCAGGGCAGGACGCGCTTCTGGTCTTTAAGGTAGGCTTCGGCCATCTCGATCGCGGAGGTCGCGGGGGCGTAGAAGGCCGACCCGGTTTTCAGCAGGCCGACGATTTCCGCGCCGCCGTCGCGGGTGCGCTGGATGATCGCGTCGAGTTTTTCCTGCGTGGTCCAGCCCATTTTCACCAGGTCGGGCAGCGGGATGCCGGCGACGGTGGAATAGCGGGCGGAGGGGACCATGGTGTCGCCGTGGCCGCCGAGGACAAAGGCGGTGACATCCTTCATGGACACGCCGAATTCGGTCGCCAGGAAGTGGCGGAAGCGCGCACTGTCGAGAACGCCCGCCATGCCGCAGACCTTGTTCGCGGGCAGGCCGGAGAACTGCTGCAGCGCCCAGACCATCGCGTCGAGCGGGTTGGTGATGCAGATCACGAAGGCGTCCGGGGCGTGGGCCTTGATGCCTTCGCCGACGGATTTCATGACCTTGAGGTTGATGCCCAGCAGGTCGTCGCGGGACATGCCCGGCTTGCGCGGCACGCCGGCGGTGACGATGCAGACGTCCGCGCCTGCGATGTCTTCGTAGCTTTGCGTGCCTTTCAGGGTCGCGTCGAAGCCCTCCGACGGACCGGATTCCGCGATGTCGAGCGCCTTGCCCTCGGGGATGCCTTCGGCGATGTCGAAGAGAACGACGTCGCCCAGTTCTTTGATTGCAGCGAGGTGGGCGAGGGTGCCGCCGATCTGACCAGCGCCGATAAGGGCGATCTTGGGTCGTGCCATGGAACTTTTCTCCAGTCCGATGAAATCTCGGGCCGATGCCTAGGAGTTTTGGGTGCTTTGCGCAAGGGTGAGGCCGTGTCGGGGCCGTGATATCCGGTGTTGATGGGCGCAACCCCAGGTGAGAACGACAGTAAAAACATCAACTTGGTGATGTCTTGACCGTCGGGTGGACGACCCGGCCGGGGCGCGGCGGGCCGACGAGCGCATGAGGGCGCGGCGATTCTCGGACCGGGTCAGGCGTCGCTGTCCGCGGTTGGTAGCGCCTCTGCCAATGTCTCGAACGCTTGGCCGCTGGCGACAAGGCAGGTCAGGCCGGTCGGCTTGGTCACCGTGATTGTCCAGGTGCCGGTGTCGTCGGAGGCGAAAACCTCCACCATCTGGTTGTTGGGGCCGAGACCGATGGATTGGCGCGTCTCGCCATAGGTCGAGGCCAGCCTTTCCAGTACGATGTCGCGCGGGGCACAGGCCCCGGCGTGTACGACCGTGGGGAGGGTCAGGAGAGCGGCGGTCAGGCATCCGCCCAGCATTGTGCCCAGCATTGTGCGATGTGTCATGGTGCAGTCCTTTCTGGTTTCGGGCGAGGCGGTGCGCGCCGTCCGATCTGTCCTCTGCTCCGGGGTCGGGGTTTTTGGGTTGGTCCGATCTCCGCATGGGGAAAGTGTGCCGCCAGGATGCGAAGAAGCGGTTAACGGTGCGTACGCAGGGTGGGGCGATGCGATCCGTCGGGCCGGTCGGGCATGTTTTTTCTGCGTCGCGGCACGGGATACCTTGAACTAATCGCTCAAATAATGCGAAGGATGCGCAAGATTGTTACCCGGCCACGACTCGGAGCTGCCCATGGATACCGCTTTTCGCCCCTACCGATCCGTCCTTTATATCCCCGGCTCGAAAGACCGGGCGCTGGACAAGGCGCGCGGGCTGGCCTGTGACGCAATCATCTTTGACCTGGAGGATGCGGTGACGCCGGATGCCAAGGGTGCGGCGCGCGAGACGCTGAAGGCGGCACTGGAGCACGACGGCTATGGCGAGCGGGCCAAGATCATCCGCATCAACGGGCTGGATACCGATTGGGGCGCGGATGACGTGGCCGTTCTGAAGAATGCCAAGGCCGATGCGATGCTGCTGCCCAAGGTCGACGGCGTCGCGGATGTCGAGGCGCTGAACAAGTTGATGGGTGCGCAGATGGACATCTGGTGCATGATCGAGACGCCGCTGGGCGTGCTCAACGCGCTGGAGATCGCCGCGCATCCGCGGGTGAAGGGGTTCGTCGCGGGGACCAACGACCTGGCGAAGGAGCTGAACTGCCGCAACCGCGAGGACCGGCTGCCGATGATGTTCGCCCTGCAGCAGATGCTGCTGGCGGCGCGGGCGCATGGTGTGATCTGCCTTGACGGGGTCTATAACCAGTACCTTGACGAAGAGGGGCTGGCGGCGGAATGCGAGCAAGGCCGTGATCTGGGGTTCGACGGCAAGACGCTGATCCACCCGGCGCAGGTGGCGGGGGCGAATACCGCCTTTGCCCCGTCGGAGGAGGAGGTGGACCTGGCGAAACGCCAGATCGAGGCACATGAGGAGATCGAGCGCACCGGGCAGGGCGTGGCCGTCGTGGATGGCAAGATCGTCGAGAACCTGCATGTGGAGACCGCCAAGAAGACCCTCGCGAAGGCAGAGGCCATTGCGCGGATGGGATGAGCCTGCCAATGTGAAGATGATTCACATCTAGCCACGGGAACCGTCGCCATGCTTATCCTCGTTTTGGGTGTCCTGCTTTGGGCCTTTGCCCATTTCTTCAAACGTATTGCCCCCGGCTGGCGGGCGGAGGCCGGCGACAGGGGGCGCGGGCTGGTCGCGCTGGCGCTGGTGCTGGCCGTGCTGATGATGATCTTTGGCTACCGCGTGTCTGACACGACGGTGTTCTGGGGGCGGCATCCGGCCACGGTCGGGATCAACAACCTGCTGATGATCGCCGCGCTCTACCTGACATCGCCGGGGCCGAAGAAGGGCGCGCTGTTCTACCGGATGCGGCATCCGATGCTGACCGGGTTCCTGCTGTGGACCGTGGCGCATCTGCTGGTGAACGGGGATACGACCTCCTTCATCCTGTTCGGCGGGCTGGGCCTGTGGGCGATTGCGGAGATGGTGGTGATCAACCGGAGCGAACCCGAGTGGACGCCGCCCGCCAAGGGGAGCCTGGCCAAGGACGGGATGTTCCTGGCCATTTCCATCGTTTTGCTGGGCGTGATCGGCTGGATCCACACCTGGCTGGGCTATCCGACATTTGGTTGAGGAGAGATCATGAAAGCCTATCGATTCCTGACTGCCGACGACACTTCGGCCTTTTGCCACAAGGTGACCGCGGCGCTGGCCAAGGGGTGGGAGCTTTATGGCGACCCGACCTATGCGCATGACGCGACCACCGGCGTGATGCGCTGTGGCCAGGCGGTGACCAAGGAGGTCGCGGGCGACTATGACCCCGACATGAAGCTGGGAGAGCTGTGAATGACCAAGACCAACGCGGGCCGTTTCTTTGAGGATTATGCCATCGGTCAGGTGATCGACCACGCCGTGCCGCGCACGGTGTCGGGCGGGGAGCGGGCGCTGTATCACGCGCTCTATCCGATGCGGCATGCGCTCTATTCCTCGGATGAATTCGCGCGGGCCTGCGGGCTGCCGGAGGCGCCGCTGGATGATCTGGCGGCCTTCCACGTGGTCTTTGGCAAGACGGTGCCGGACGTGTCGCTGAATGCGGTGGCGAACCTGGGCTATGCGGAGGGGCGCTGGCTGAAGCCGGTCTATGCGGGGGATACGCTGCGGTCGTCGTCGGAGGTGATCGGGCTGAAGCAGAACTCCAACGGCAAGACCGGGGTGGTCTATGTGCGCACGCGCGGGATGAACCAGCGCGGTGAGGTCGTGATGGAGTATGTGCGTTGGGTCATGGTGCGGAAGAAGGATGTCGAGGCCCCCGCCCCGGAGACGGTGGTGCCGGAACTGGCATCTGTGATCGACCCGGCGGATCTGGTGATCCCTGAAGGGCTGGATTTCTCCGGGTATGATTTCACGCTGGCGGGCGAGCCGCACCGGATGGCGGATTACGAGGTGGGCGAGGTGATCGGCCATGTCGATGGGGTGACCATAGAAGAGTCCGAGCACATGATGGCCACCCGGCTGTGGCAGAACACGGCCAAGGTGCATTTCGACGCGACCTTCCGGCCGGACGGGCAGCGGCTGATCTACGGCGGGCATGTGATTTCGATGGCGCGGGCGCTGTCGTTCAACGGTCTGGCCAATGCGCAGATGATCGTCGGGCTGAACGGCGGGGCGCATGCGAACCCCTGTTTCAGCGGCAAGACGGTGAAGGCCTGGTCCGAGGTGCTGGACAAGGCAGAGACCGCGGCGCCGGGGGTCGGTGCCATGCGTCTGCGGCTGGTGGCGGTCGACGATGCCTCGGTCGGCGAGCTGAAGGGCGAGGACGGGAAATACCTGCCTCAGGTGCTGCTGGACCTCGACTACTGGGCGCTGATGCCGGTGTGACGGCATGGGGCAGGCGTTGCCGGATGAGAGAGCGTTGACCTGTATCCTTCGGAGCACATTGCGGAAAAAGCGGCTGTGACAGTTGCAATCCCGCGTCGGGAATGGGAAGATTCCCGCATTGAGGCGTTTGCGCGACATAAGCGCATTCCGAGGGGAAGATAATGAGATTGATTTTCAGTGCTACGACGGTGCTTGGCCTGATGGCCGGACCCGCGTTGGCCGTTGTTGTCGGCTTTTCCGACAAGGCATCCTTTGACGCGGCTGTGGCATCGGCGACGGGCATGTCGCTTGAAGAGTTCGACGTGGCCTACGAGGCACCGAACGACAATCAGCAGTTCGCCTCCGGTCTTATCGTGACCGCCGATTTCCTGAGCGACAGTTTTCGGGTGCAGTCCTACAGTGGAAACAACCGGCTGGAAGCGCGGGTCGACGGGCCCAAGGGGCACAACTGGTCGTTTGCCACCGGGGTCAATGCCTTCGGGTTCGAGATCTACAACGCCGGGCCGGACGGGCGGGATGTTGAAGGCGAGGAGTTGCGGATCACTGTCGATGACGGATCGGGCCCGCAGAGTTTCATCCTGTCCGAACTGGCAGGTGGCCTGAACGGGTATGTCGGGTTTATCGGGGCGGCGCCGTTCCAATCGGTGCGGTTCGATGCCGAGGATATCGCCACGATCGGCGGCAAGGAAATCCGGGATCGGTACCAGGTGGACAATGTCGTCATGTATGATGGTGTCGTCCTGCCGAAGACTGGGGCAGAGGTGCCGATCGGTGCCACGGCCCCGTTGTTGATCGGCGGTTTGGGGGTGTTCGGGCTGCTGCGGCGGCGGGTGGCGCGGCGCGGCTGAGCGGCCGCGGGCCCGAATGGCCTGGGTGTGATCACGAATTTCCCGACAGTTTTGATCCCATTTTAGGCGGAATCGGGCGGAGCGCCGCGGGACGCCGCTTCAGCGGGGCCCAAAATGTGATCACATGACGAAGGCACGTGATCACAATGGCCGAAACCTGCGGGTTCAGAGCAGGAAACTTGACCCTGCGCTAATGACAATCCAGAAAAAAACGATACAGAGGCACCAACGGAACCCAGAAAAGGCACCGCCATGGCAGATGTGAACCGGGGCAAACGCCCGCTTTCTCCTTTCATGATTGGCCCGTACTACCGACCTCAGATCACCTCGATTTCGTCGATCATGGTGCGGATCACCGGGATCGTATCCTTCGGGACCGCGTTCCTGATTATCTGCTGGCTTCTGGCCGCAGCGACATCCGAGGCGGCGTTCGGCTGGTTCAACTGGCTGCTGACCAGCCTGATCGGCGATGTGATCATGGCCCTGGCGACCTGGGCAATCTGGTATCACGTTCTGGGGCGCCTGCGGCATGTCATCTGGGATTTCGGCTACTGCCTGGATCTCGAGACGTCCGAGAAGATGGGCTGGGGCATGTTCATCGGCGCGACCGTGCTGGCACTGTTCACATTCGTCGTGGTCTGAGGAGGCAGAGAGATGAGCTATCTAACCGACCGTAAACGTGCAGTGGGAACCGGCGCAGGCAGCGAAGGGACGCATCATCACTGGAAGATGATGGTGACCTCGCTCTGCCTCGTGGTGCTGGTGCCCTTCTTCGTCTTCACCTTCGGCAGCGGGTTGGGCCGCAGTCATGAGGAGGTCCTGGCCTATTTCTCCAGCCCCTTCGTGGCGCTGGTCATGGCCCTGGGGCTGATCGTCGGGCTGGTCCATATCAAGATGGAAATCGACGAGGCGGTCGAGGATTACGTCCACGGCGTCGCCCAGAAACTGATCCTCATCGCGGTGAATGCAGCCACCTATGTGCTGATGGCCATGGGGCTTCTTGCACTACTGAAACTCGCCCTCTGACGTGACGCGCGAGAAGGAACAAAGCGAATGACAGCAACTTACGAATACGAGACGCATAATTATGACGTCGTGGTTGTAGGTGCCGGTGGCGCCGGGCTGCGCGCCACGCTTGGCATGGCCGAACAGGGCCTGCGGACGGCCTGCGTGACCAAGGTTTTCCCGACCCGCTCGCACACGGTTGCGGCGCAGGGTGGGATTGCGGCTTCTCTGTCGAACATGGGCCCGGACAACTGGCAGTGGCACATGTACGACACCGTGAAGGGGTCGGACTGGCTGGGCGATACGGATGCGATGGAATACCTGGCCCGCTCGGCGCCTGCGGCTGTGTATGAGCTGGAGCATTACGGCGTGCCGTTCTCGCGCACCGAAGAGGGCAAGATCTATCAGCGCCCGTTCGGCGGTCACACGACCGAGTTCGGCGAAGGCCCCGCCGTGCAGCGGACCTGTGCCGCCGCCGACCGGACCGGCCACGCGATCCTGCATACGCTTTACGGTCAGTCGCTGAAGAACAACGCCGAGTTCTACATCGAATATTTCGCCATCGACCTGATCATGTCGGATGATGGCGTCTGCACCGGCGTCGTCTGCTGGAAGCTGGACGACGGCACGATGCATGTCTTCAACGCCAAGATGGTGGTGCTGGCGACGGGCGGGTACGGCCGTGCCTATTTCTCGGCAACTTCCGCGCATACCTGCACCGGTGACGGTGGCGGCATGGTGGCGCGGGCGGGTCTGCCGCTGCAGGATATGGAGTTCGTGCAGTTCCACCCGACGGGCATCTACGGCTCCGGCTGTCTGATCACCGAGGGGGCACGCGGCGAAGGCGGTTACCTCACCAACTCCGAAGGGGAACGGTTCATGGAGCGCTATGCGCCCCAGTACAAGGACCTCGCGCCGCGTGACTATGTTTCGCGGTCGATGACCATGGAGATCCGTGAGGGGCGTGGCGTCGGCGAACATGGCGACCATATTCACCTGAACCTCAGCCACCTGCCGCCCGAGGCGCTGGCGGAACGGCTGCCGGGGATTTCGGAGAGCGCGAAGATCTTTGCGGGTGTCGACGTGACGAAGGAGCCGATCCCGGTTCTGCCGACCGTGCATTACAACATGGGCGGTATCCCGACGAACTACTGGGGCGAGGTGCTGAACCCGACCGAGGACGATCCGAACGCCGTCGTGCCGGGCCTGATGGCCGTGGGCGAGGCGGGCTGTGCCTCCGTGCATGGGGCGAACCGCCTTGGGTCGAATTCGCTGATCGACCTTGTGGTCTTTGGCCGCGCGGCGGCGATCCGGGCGGGCAAGGTCGTGGATCCGGAGGCGCCCGCGCCGACGCTGAACACCGCGTCTGTCGACAAGGCCTTTGACCGGTTCGATTTCTACCGCAACGCCAGCGGCGGCATCCCGACCGCCGAGCTGCGGCTGGAGATGCAGCGGACCATGCAGTCGGACGCCGCGGTCTTCCGCGAGAGCAAGACGCTGGAAGAGGGCGTCAAGAAAATGACCGAGATCGCGGCCAAGATGCCCGACGTGAAGGTCACCGACCGGTCGCTGGTGTGGAATTCGGACCTGATGGAGACGCTGGAGCTGACCAACCTGATGCCGAACGCGCTGGCGACGATCGTCGGGGCGGAGGCGCGCAAGGAAAGCCGCGGCGCCCATGCGCATGAGGATCATTCGGAACGCGACGACAAGAACTGGCGCGTTCACACGATTTCCCGTGTCGAGGACAACAAGGTCGAACTGAGCTATCGCCCGGTCATCACCGATCCGTTGACGGCGGAGACGGATGGCGGGATCGAGTTGAAGAAGATCGCGCCCAAGGCGCGGACGTTCTGAGGAGGACGAGATGGCACAATTCAAACTCCCCAAGAATTCCCGCGTCACGGCCGGCAAGACCTGGCCGAAGCCGGATGGCGCGACCAATATCCGCAAGTTCCAGATCTATCGCTGGAACCCGGATACTGGCGAAAACCCCCGGGTCGACACCTATTTCCTGGACATGGACAAATGCGGCCCGATGGTTCTGGACGCGCTGATCAAGATCAAGAACGAGATCGACCCGACGCTGACCTTCCGCCGGTCGTGCCGCGAGGGGATCTGCGGGTCCTGCGCGATGATGATCGACGGGCGCAACACGCTGGCCTGTATCTTTGGTCTGGACGAGATCGACGGCGACGTGGTCAAGATCTATCCGCTGCCGCATATGCCGGTGGTGAAGGACCTGATCCCCGACCTGACGCATTTCTACGCGCAGCATGCCAGCATCATGCCTTGGCTGGAGACCAAGACGAACCGGCCCGCGAAGGAGTGGAAGCAATCCATCGAGGACCGCAAGAAGCTGGACGGGCTGTATGAATGCGTGATGTGCGCCTCCTGCTCGACCTCCTGCCCCAGCTATTGGTGGAACGGCGACCGGTATCTTGGCCCGGCGGCGCTGCTGCATGCCTATCGCTGGATCATCGACTCGCGCGATGAGGCGACGGGCGAGCGGCTGGACGATCTGGAGGATCCCTTCAAGCTCTACCGCTGCCACACGATCATGAACTGCGCCAAGACCTGCCCGAAGGGTCTGAACCCGGCCAAGGCCATCGCGCATATCAAGCAGATGATGGTGGAACGGACGGTCTGATCCCTCCGGTTTTGCTAATGTGACGGACGGCTCCCTTCGGGGGGCCGTTTTTCTTTGCGGGGCTTTGTCTCTCGGACACCGATTTATTTGGGATCAAAAGAAGCCTGCGGTGGTGTTTGCCAGACGCATTGCGCGGCGCTAGGCTCCTCGGCGGAGGAGACATCATGGACAAGCACAGCCATGTGGATCGTGTGATGAGCACGGTGCTGTCGGGGTCGGCGGCGGCGAAATCGCCGCTGGCGGCGTCCTGGCGGCGGTCGATGGACCGGCATGGGTTGGACCCCGGCGAGAGCCGCGCACCGTCGCGGTTGAGCGAGGCGGAGGTGCGAAACCATCGCGGGCGGCTGGAGCGGTTCATGCTGGTGGCCGCGCCGAAGCTGGATCAGCTTTTCGGGCTGGTCGGCAATTCGGGCTGCGGCGTCTTGCTGACCGATGAGAAGGGGATCGTGCTGGACCGGCGGTGCACGGACGGCGATCTGAGGGTGTTCGAGAGCTGGGGCCTGGCCCTTGGCGCGGACTGGAGCGAGGAGAGCGAGGGGACCAACGGGATCGGGACCTGCCTCGCAGACCGGCGGGCGGTGACGATCCATCGGGAGGAGCATTTCCTGGCGCGCAACACGGCGATGAGCTGCATGGATGCGCCGATCTTCGGGCCGGACGGGCGGCTGGTGGCGGCGCTGGACGTCTCCTCGGCCCGGGCAGATCAGACGGAGGCCTTCAACCGGGTGATCGCGGCCACGGTGGCGCAGACGGCCAAGACTATCGAGGCGGATTATTTCCGGGCGTCGTATGCGGGCGCGCGGATCGTGGTGACGGATGGCGATGACAGCGATGCGGCGATGCTGCTGGCGGTGGATGGCGATGACATTGTCATCGGGGCCACGCGCGGGGCGCGGCGGGCCTTTGGCATGGCGGCGACGGGGCCGGTGGCGGCGATTCCGGCCTCGGACCTGTTCGGACGGGAGGACGGGCCGACGGGGTTCGAAAAGGCCGAACGCGCGGCGGTGATGCGGGCGCTGGCCCGGGCCCGGGGCAATGTGTCGGAGGCGGCGCGGGCGCTGGGCGTGGGGCGGGCGACGCTCTACCGCCGGATGAAGCGGCTGGGCATCGGGGAGTGAGGGCGACGGATCTTAAGGCGCGGTAAGTCAGGACGTGTGCCCCGTGTCGGGCCTGGTCTGACAGGCGTGGTCAAGGGACCCAGGGAAGGGCAGGCGGATGCAGAAGTACAAGGCTGATGTGATTGTCGTCGGCGCAGGACTGGCCGGGCTTGTCGCCGCGACGGAGGCGGCGGGGCGCGGGCGCAAGGTCCTGCTGCTGGATCAGGAGGGGGAGCAGAGCCTGGGCGGGCAGGCCTTCTGGTCGCTTGGCGGGCTCTTCATGGTGGATACGCCGGAACAGCGGCGGATGAAGATCCGGGACAGCCGCGATCTGGCGGCGCAGGACTGGATGGGTTCGGCCGGGTTCGACCGGGCGGAGGATGCCAATCCGCGCGCCGTGGCGGAGGCCTATCTGGACTTCGCGGCCGGAGAGATGCGGGCTTGGCTGGCCGGGATGGGGATGCGCTGGTTCCCCGTGGTCGGCTGGGCGGAACGGGGTGGCGCGATGGCGACGGGCCACGGCAATTCGGTGCCGCGCTTTCATCTGACCTGGGGGACCGGGCCGGGGGTTGTCGCGCCCTTTGCCGCGCGGGCGCGGGAGCTGGTCGAAAGCGGGGCGCTGACCTTCGAGTTTCGGCATCGGGTCACCGATCTGGATCTGAAGGCGCGGCGCGTGGCGGGCGAGGTGCTTGTGCCCTCCGATCTGCCACGCGGGCAGAGTTCGTCGCGGGAGGTGGCGGGTGCCTTCGAGGCGGAGGGGGAGAGCCTCATCCTGACCTCCGGCGGGATCGGCGGGGACCATGAGAAGGTTCGCCGCCACTGGCCCGTCGACCGGCTGGGCCCGGCGCCGGAGCGGATGGTCGCCGGGGTACCGGATTACGTCGACGGGCAGTTACAGGGGATTGCCGAGGGGGCGGGGGCCGGTCTGATCAATGGCGACCGGATGTGGCATTACTGCGAGGGGATCCAGAACTGGGATCCGATCTGGCCGAACCATGGCATCCGCATCCTGCCTGGGCCGTCCTCCATGTGGTTTGATGCGAAGGGCAAGCGGATGGAGGCACCCTGCCTGCCGGGCTTTGACACGCTGGCGACGCTGAAACGGATCCTGGCGACGGGGCAGGACCACAGCTGGTTCGTGTTGACACAGGCGATCATCAAGAAGGAGTTCGCCCTCTCAGGGTCGGAGCAGAACCCGGACTTTACCTCCGGCAAGTGGGGCGAGGTGATCCGGCAGCGGGTGCTGAACAAGGCGGCGACGGGGCCGGTGGAGGCGTTCAAGGAAAAGGGCGCGGATTTTGTCGTGGCGGAGGCGCTGGAGGCGCTGGTGGCGGGGATGAACCGGCTGGAGCCGGAGTGTCCGCTGGATGCGGAGGACCTGCGACGGCAAATCGAGGCGCGGGACCGGGAGATGGCAAACCCGTTTTCCAAGGATGCGCAGGTGACGGCGATCCATGGGGCGCGGCGGTATCTGGGGGACAAGCTGGTGCGGACGGCGAAACCGCATCGCATTCTTGATCCGGCGGCGGGCCCGCTGATTGCCGTGCGGCTGAACATCCTGACGCGTAAATCGCTTGGCGGGCTGCACACGGATGTGCGGGCGCGGGTGTTGGATGCGCAGGGCGAGGTGATCGAGGGGGTCTATGCCGCCGGAGAAGTCGCGGGCTTTGGCGGGGGTGGCTATCACGGCTACAATGCGCTGGAAGGGACGTTTCTGGGCGGCTGCCTGTTCTCGGGCCGGACCGCGGGGCGGGAGGTCTGATTTTTCTGCATTGCAGCGATGCGAAGTTGTGGGCTGTGTAAACCGGCGGATACCTCCATCTTGGGTGTCAGGGAGGGGCCTTTTAACCGAATGAGGCACCTGATGGACCACGCTGCAAAACCCACCCCCGAAGAGCTGCGCAAGGCGCAGGCCGCGCTGGATGCGGCAAACCTGGCCTACGAATATTTCGCGCCGCTCGCACAGCCGACCCCGAAATCCGAGGCGCCGGAATATTTCGGCTATGTCAAAGCCGCCTGAGCGGCGGGGCGTTCACGGGATATTGCAACCCTGCCACATGCCGTGTGGCGGGGTTTTGCATTAAAAACAAAGGATTAGGGTGGTGAGTTGCCGCTTCGGGAAAAATCTTTGTTTCGGCGGAATATTTTCACTTGATCGACTCGGCTTTTGGCCCGATATGCGGATTTACATAGACGCCAACGCACGCGCCTCTGGCGAGAGGGCTAAATCGATAAGCCCTGCGGTTACGTAGCGACGGTAACGTCTTCACTGGAACTGAGCGGTCTGCGCCGAGCAATCGGAATGGCCGGGTCTGATGGAGATGACCAATGAACGCATACGTAGCCGAATTTTCGGCCCGCACTTCTGTACGCCGTGACTCCCGCGTGGAATCCTTCATTCGTTCGACCGTGTTCGACCGCCCGACGCTGGTGATCGACGTCGACCGCGTGGAAGAGCAGTATCACGCGCTGAAAGCCGGTCTGGGTCGCGCGCGCATCCACTATGCCGTCAAAGCCAACCCGCAGCGTGAGATCGTCGAGCGCCTCGTGGACCTCGGCTCCGGCTTCGACGCAGCCTCGCGTGCCGAGATCGAGCTCTGCCTGTCGCTCGGCGCCCGTCCAGAGAACATCTCCTTCGGGAACACCGTCAAGAAGGTGCGCGATATCGAGTTCGCATGGCACGCCGGTGTCACCCTCTTTGCTGCCGATGCGGAAGAAGAGCTTGAGAAGATTGCCGAATATGCGCCGGGTGCAGAGGTCTACATCCGCCTGATCGTCGACGCTTCCGAAGCTGATTGGCCGCTGTCGCGGAAATTCGGCTGCTCCCGCGACAAGGCGGTTGCACTGATGGACATGGCTGTCGAGCTGGGCCTCAAGCCGGTCGGCTTCTCCTTCCACGTCGGGTCGCAGACCAAACGGGCGGAGATGTGGACCACCACGCTGGATCAGGTTGCCGCCGTGTGGGACGCCGCGAAAGAGGCCGGTCACGAACTGACCCTGCTTAACATCGGGGGCGGTTTCCCGGCCTACTACGGTGAAGAGATCCAGCGCCCGACGGCCTATGCCGCCCGCGTCATGGAACTGGTCACCGAGCGGTTCGGCGAAGTCGAGCACGTGATGGCAGAGCCGGGCCGTGGTCTGGTCGCCGAAGCCGGTGCGATTGCGGCCGAAGTGCTGCTGGTGTCGAAGAAATCCGACAACGATCTGCATCGTTGGGTGTACCTCGACATCGGCAAGTTCTCCGGCCTGGCCGAAACCATGGACGAAGCGATCCGGTACCAGTTCCTGACGGAGCGGGATCACGAAGCCTTTGGCCCCTGCATCCTGGCCGGTCCGTCCTGCGACAGTGCCGACGTGCTTTATGAGCAGCGCCCGGTAGAACTGCCGCTTGGCCTGCGCTCGGGCGACCGATTCATCATCCGTAACTGCGGGGCCTATACCTCGACCTATGCGTCGGTCGGGTTCAACGGCTTCCCGCCGCTGGATGTCGTGGTCATCTGATCACCGCTTGAGCCCCGCCGGGGGAGGCGGGGATCGCGTGAAAGAGGGCGCGGGGTATTAGCCCCGCGCCTTTTTATGTTGCGCGCTGTTCGGGTTGCGGCGCCCGGCGCGTCAGTCTTTTCGATGCGGCGGAGAGCAGGGCGCGGGAATAGAGCAAGTGAAAGCCAAGGAGCACCCGGTAGGGTCCGGGCAATGCGCCGCCCGTCGATTTCGGCCGGACGGCGGAGCCGAAGCATAGCTCCGTCCCCTCCGGGGTGGGGCGGGCCCGAAACCAGGAGGCCGTGGCGCCGGATTTCTCCCGCATCAGCAGCTCGTCCTCGGTACGTTGCCATAACCGCCAGACCGCAAAGTCCGTTCCGGTCCCGTCAAATAGGGCGGCGATTTCGTGATCCCGTGATCCTTGCCCGGCAAGGCCCAAGAGCGCGCGTTCCGTGCGAAACAGGCGTGTGGTGTAGAAGGCGGTGACATAGTCGGAGAGGGTGACGGTGCCGGGGACCATCGCCCGGAAACTGTCGGCAAAGCCGCCGATTTCGGCCTGATAGCTGGCGATCAGGCTGTTGGCGGGGACCGCGATACGTTGAACCATGGGGGCACCTTGAACCGGTTGAGATGCCCGAATGCTAAGTTAGTTGGGCCATGCCGCTTATGCGACATGGCCGCGCGGGGTCAGCCTTCCAGCTTGTCCTGCGTTTTCGTCTCGAAATCGCTGGCGTCATGGCGTTCGCGCAGTTGCTGCGAGGGCTCGCCGCTGGCGGCATTAACCATGCGGCCGCGCTTGACGGCGGGGCGGGCAAAGATCGTCTCGGCCCATCTGATGACGTTCTTGTATTCATGGGCCGACAGGAAGGTCTTGGCCTCGCCATAGGCGCCATCGGTGACCATGCGGCCGTACCAGGGCACGGTCACGATATCGGCGATGGAATACTCGTCCCCGGCGAGGAACTCCTTCTCGGCCAGTTCCTTGTCCAGCACGTCCAGCTGGCGTTTCACCTCCATGGCGAAGCGATTGATCGGGTATTCCATCTTGAAGGGCGCATAGGCGTAGAAATGGCCGAAACCGCCGCCGAGGTAGGGGGCGGAGCCCTGCAGCCAGAAGAGCCAGTTCAGCGCCTCGGTCCGCTTGGCCGGGTCCTTGGGCAGGAAGGCGTCGAACTTTTCGGCCAGGTGCAGCAGGATGTGGCCGGATTCGAAGACCCGGACCGGCTTGTCGCCGGAGTGATCGACCAGCGCGGGGATCTTGGAGTTGGGGTTGGCGGCGACAAAACCGGACCCGAACTGATCGCCCTCCCCGATATTGATCAACCAGGCGTCATATTCGGCGTCGGTGTGACCGGCCTCCAGCAGCTCCTCGAACATGATGGTCACCTTCTGACCATTCGGGGTGGCGAGCGAATAGAGCTGGAAGGGATGCTTGCCGACCGGCAGCTCCTTGTCGTGGGTGGCACCGGAAATGGGGCGGTTGATGCTGGCAAAGCGGCCGCCGCTTTCGCGGTCCCAGGTCCAGACCTCTGGCGGGGTGTAGGTTTCCTCGGACATTGGGGCTCCTTGGTGTTGGATGGGGAATGCTATGGCATACAATCGTCATCCCGGCGGGCATTGCAACGGGTCGCGTGTACAGAAGCCGGATCGGGATTGCGCAGATCCAGGGTCCGCGCCACTCTGCCGACATGACCCAGCCTGATGATGCCGCCGCCCGCCGCGCCGTTCCCCCGGTGATCTGCTACCCGACCGAGACGCTGCCCGCGCCGGACCTGTCGCTATATGCCCGCGCGCGGGAGGGGGCGACGAAGGTCGGCGAATGGAGTGCGGCCCCGCGGGAGGCTGCGCATTTTCGCGTCAAGGCGGGGCAGTTCTTTCGCATCACCTCGATCGAGGGACCGCAGGTCGGGGATCTGAACCTGTGGAATGCGGCCGATCTCTCTGAACGCTTCTACTCCGGCAAGACCCGCGCGCTGCATGGATCGCATCTGAGCACAGGCGACCGGATGTGGAGCAGCTTTCCCAACCTCCGCCCCATGGCGACCATCGTGGCCGATACGCTGGACTGGTACGGGGTGGACGCCTTTGGCGGGCGGGTTCACGATGTGATCGGTACGCGCTGCGACCCGCATACGCACCACCTGCTGAGCGGGGAGGACTATCACCATTGCTGCCATTCCAACCTGACCCGCGCCTATGCCGAGGCGACGGGCGTGCCGGTGGCAGAGGCGGCGGGGCAGGTGCATGACGTGCTGAACGTCTTCATGTGCACGGGGTTCACCCGAGACACCGGCCAGTATTTCATGAAGGCCAGCCCGGTGCGCCCCGGCGACTATCTGGAATTCTTCGCCGAGATCGACCTGCTGGGGGCCTTGTCCGCCTGTCCCGGCGGCGATTGCGGGGCCGAACATTCCTCTGACACCGCGTCCTGCCATCCGCTGCTGATCGAGGCCTTCGACCCGCCCGAGGGCGCGCTGGAGGGGTGGCAGAGCCCGGCGCGCAATGGCTACTCCGGCACACACGGGGTTTGACACATGCTGGTTCGCTGACTGAGGCGTGCCGAGGGATGATGACGCGCCGCAAATTAGGCGCTAGCGTCATTGCAGGTTTCTTGGAGGTCTGGTCATGCGTCGCGGGTTCGGGGTTCGGTTTCTGATTGTCGGGGTGCTCATCCTGTTGATGTTCATCCCCCTTTTCTTCGTGGCGGAGGTTGTGGGCGACCGGAAGCGCCTGTCGCGCAACGTGATCGACGAGATCGGGCGCACCTGGGGCGGGGAACAGACGATTGGCGGCCCACGATTGGAGATTCCGGTGACCGAAGTGGTGATGCGTGACATCGTCCGCGTCCGCACCGATCCGGCAACGGGCCAGCCGATCATCGACCAGGCGACCGGACAGGAGCAGCGCGAGACGATCCGCCGTGAGGTGACGGAGCGGCGCGCGCCGATCCATGTCTATCCCGACATGTTCGATGTTCGGATTACGAGCGAGACGGAGGTCCGGCAACGCGGCATCTTCTCCGCCCCGGTCTACCGCGCGCAGATCGACATCGACTTCGATTTCCCGGCGGAGGCGCTGGCGGCGCTGGACCTCGGGTCGCAGGTGGCCCATTGGGAGGATGCACAGCTTTCGCTCTTCATCAGCAACTCCAACGGGTTGCGGCGTGAGGCGACGCTGGAGGGGCCGCAGGGCGCCCTGGCGATGGAGCCCTCAGGCGACGCCGACCGGCCCGGCATTGTCGCCTTTCCCGGCGATCCGCGCGCGGGCGGCTCTTATAGGCTGACCCTTGGGCTGAACGGGGCTGCGTCGCTCATGCTCTCCCCCGTCGGGCGCAACAGCCGCGTCACGATGAGTTCCGACTGGCCGCATCCGAGTTTCACCGGCACCTTCCTGCCCGACCGGTCCGAGGTGACCGAGACGGGCTTCAGCGCCGAGTGGTCGATCCCGCATCTCGCCCGGTCGCTGCAACAGATCAGCCGAACGGATCTGGAACCCTATGGCCTGAGCCAGATGAGCTTCGGGGTATCGCTGATCGAACCGAACGACTTTTATCAAAAGGCCTATCGCGCGGCGCGTTACGGCATCCTCTATATCGCGCTGACCTTCCTGACCGTGCTGCTGGTGGACCGACACCGCGAGACGCCGGTGCACCCGGTGCAGTATTTTCTGATCGGCCTGGCGCAGGCGACTTTCGTGCTGCTGATGGTGTCCTATGCGGAACAGATCGGGTTTGCGCTGGCTTACCTCGTTTCGGCGGGGGCGGTGACGGTGCTGTTGACGCTGTTTGGCTGGCTGGGTCTGTCGCTCGGGCGGCGGAGCCTGGTGCTGGGGGCGACGCTGGTGCTGGTCTATGCGGTGCTCTACCTGATTCTGCAGAGCGAGGATTACGCGCTGTTGGCCGGGTCGACGCTGGCCTTCCTGGCGATTGCCGCGACCATGTTCGCGACCCGGAACGAGGAATGGTACGGGCCGGAGGGCAAGGGGCTGTTCGGCCGGAAGGAAAAGGCCGTGGCGGCGACACCGCCGGAGGTTAAGGAGTCATCGCCGGGTTGACCCCTTCACTTCTTCACGTGAACCAATCCCCTCCCTGTCCATCCCCCTGAGAGGAGGAGGGGATTCCGTTCCGCCTGGCGGCGGCGTCAGGCGAAGGCCGCTTCCAGTGCGATCTCGACCATGTCGCCAAAGCTCTTTTCCCGGTCTTCGGAGGGCAGGGCTTCGTGTGTCTTGAGGTGGTCGGAGACGGTCAGCACCGCCAAGGCACGACAGCCGAAGCGGGCGGCGACGGTGTAAAGTTCCGCCGCTTCCATTTCCACCGCGAGGATGCCGTGCCGCTCCATCGCCTCGTCGAGGTCGGGGCGTTCGGCATAGAAGACATCCGCCGAATAGATGCCGCCGGTATGGGTGGTCACGCCCCGGGCTTGTGCGGCGGACCAGGCGGCGTGGAGCAGATCGAAATTCGCCGTCGGGGCAAAGCTGACCTCCTTGAAGAAACCGAGCGAGGGGGTGGAGATCGAGCTGGCGGACATGGCCAGGATCACGTCACGGATGCCCACATGCTCCTGCATCGCACCGCAGGAGCCGATGCGGATCAGTGTCTTGGCCCCGTAATCCCGGATCAGTTCGTTGGCGTAGATCGACAGCGACGGCATGCCCATGCCGGACCCCTGGATGGTCACCCGGTTGCCCCGCCAGGTGCCGGTGAAGCCCAGCATCCCGCGCACCTCGTTGACCAGTTCGGCGCCCTCCAGAAAGGTTTCCGCCGCCCATTTCGCGCGGTAGGGGTCCCCGGGCATCAGCACGGTTTCGGCGATCTGGCCCGGTTCGGCCCCGATATGGATGGTCATGGCAAAGCTCCTGTCCGATGTGCGCCGACGATGCCGCGCGCCGAAAGGATTGTCCACGGATGCCGTAGAGGGCGTTCAGGTGCGGGTGCTCAGGTTTGGGCTGCGGCGAACTGCTGCATCAGGGGGCCGAAGTCCTCCATCGCCGGGAAGGCGGGGAAGGAATGGGCCACGGGCAGGGAGACCCAGGGCAGCTTCGCCTCGGTCATCGTTTCGATGAAAGGCGTGAACCAGCTGTGATCATCCAGCATGGTGGGGCGCAGGTTGACGAAATCCGCGCCCGAGGGCCGGGTGAACATCCAGGTCATGCATTCGGGGCAGAACATGTGCTCAAGCCCGTCTGACCTCGCGCCACCCAAGACCGGCTCGCCCCGGGTCACCGCAAATCCGGCGGTCGGGATCATGGCGGTCAGGGAAAAGGCCGATCCGCTCATCCTCTGGCAGCCGGTGCAGTGGCAGGCAGCTGTCATGATGGGGGCGGCGGTGACTTGAATCGTCGTGATGCCGCAGCGGCACTGGCCACGCAGCGGCAGGGTGGGGATGGGCATCAGCCTCTCCTGATTTCGAATGTGGCAAGGTCGGGCGCGGGCGCCTCGGTCACGCGGACATCGCGCACAGCCGCCGCACCGGGGCCGGAGTGACAGTCGGTGATCATCGCCTCGACGCGGTCCTTGGCGCCGTGGACCACGGCCGTGACCGATCCGTCGCTTTCATTCTGCACATAGCCCGTCAGGCCAAGGGCCTCGGCCCGCGACCGGGTCCAGGCGCGATAGGCCACGCCCTGAACGCGGCCGGTGATGCGCAGCTCTCGGGTGATGTCGGACATGGTGCCTCCTCCCCTCGATCTAGCACAGGCCGTGAGAGCTGCCAGCCCGTTGCTTCACCTTTCGGCAAATACTCCGGGGGAGGCCGAAGGACGGGGGCAGAGCCCCCCTACACGATCACTCAGCCGCAACGTCCTTGGGATCAGCCAATTCGACCACGTCCATCATGATCCGGTTCAGCTGGAAATCCTTGGGGGTATAGACCCGCGCCACACCCATCCCCAGCAGGCGCTTGGCGTCCTCTTCGGGGATGATCCCGCCGACGATCACGGGAACATGGCCCAGGCCCGCGTCGCGGATCCGGGTCATGACCTCCTCGACCAGCGGCAGGTGCGATCCCGACAGAATCGACAGGCCGACGACATGGGCGTCCTGTTCCTGCGCACGGGTGACGATTTCCTCCGGCGTCAGTCGGATGCCCTCATAGTTGATGTCCATGCCGCAGTCGCGGGCGCGGAAGGCGATCTGTTCGGCACCGTTGGAATGGCCGTCGAGGCCCGGCTTGCCGATGACGAATTTTAACCGTCGGCCCAGCTTGTCCGAGACGGCGTTGACCGCGTCGCGCAGATCGTCCAGCCCCTCGGTCTGGTTCGACACGGAAGCCGAGACGCCGGTCGGGCCGCGATATTCTCCATGCACCGCCCGCATCTGCGCCGCCCATTCGCCTGTGGTCACCCCGGCCTTGGCTGCGGCGATGGAGGCAGGCATGCAGTTCTCGCCTTTCTGCGCGGCCTCGCGTAGCGCCGCGAGGGCGGTTTTCACCGCCTCTTCGTCGCGCTCCGCCCGCCAGGCGTTCAGGCGCGCCACCTGGTCGGCCTCGACCGCCGGGTCGACGGTCATGATGCCGCCATCCTCGCCCATGAGAGGCGAGGGTTCGGCCTCTGTCCAGCGGTTCACGCCGACGACGATGGTGTCGTTGGTTTCGATCCGGTTGACGCGGGCGGCGTTGGATTCGACCAGCCGCGATTTCATGTATTCGATGGACTTCACCGCGCCGCCCATGCTGTCGAGGTTGGCGAGTTCGGCGCGCGCGCCCTCTTTCAGCGCCTCGACCTTGGCATCGACGGCGGGGTTGCCGTCGAAGAGGTCGCCGTATTCCAGCAGGTCGGTCTCATAGGCCATGATCTGCTGCATGCGCAGGGACCACTGCTGGTCCCAGGGGCGCGGCAGGCCGAGCGCCTCGTTCCAGGCGGGCAGCTGAACAGCGCGGGCACGGGCCTTTTTCGAGAGGGTGACCGCCAGCATCTCGATCAGGATGCGGTAGACGTTGTTCTCGGGCTGCTGTTCGGTCAGGCCGAGGGAGTTCACCTGAACGCCATAGCGGAAGCGGCGGAACTTGGCATCCTCGACGCCGTAGCGGGTGGCGCAGATTTCGTCCCAGAGGTCCACGAAGGCGCGCATCTTGCACATCTCGGTGACAAAGCGGATGCCGGCGTTCACGAAGAAGCTGATCCGGCCGACCACGCGGGGGAAGTCCTCCTCCGGGACCCGGGGGCGCAACTCGTCCAGCACGGCGATGCCGGTGGCGAGCGCATAGGCCAGTTCCTGCTCCGGCGTCGCGCCGGCCTCCTGCAGGTGGTAGGAACAGACGTTCATCGGGTTCCACTTGGGCACCTCGCGGTAACAGTATTCGGCCACGTCCGCGATCATCTTGAGGCTGGGCGCGGGCGGGCAGATGTAGGTCCCGCGGCTGAGGTATTCCTTGATCAGATCGTTCTGCACGGTGCCCTGCAGCACCTTGGGATCGGCGCCCTGTTCTTCGGCCACGGCGATGTAGAGCGACAGCAGCCATGGCGCCGTCGCGTTGATCGTCATGGAGGTGTTCATCTCCGCCAGCGGGATCTGGTCGAAGAGCGTGCGCATGTCGCCCAGGTGGCTGATCGGGACGCCGACCTTGCCGACCTCGCCGCGCGCCAGCACATGGTCGCTGTCATAGCCGGTCTGGGTGGGAAGGTCGAAGGCGACCGAAAGGCCGGTCTGTCCCTTTTTCAGGTTGCTTCGGTAGAGCTCGTTCGAAGCCTTGGCCGTGGAATGGCCCGAATAGGTGCGGAAGAGCCAGGGCCGATCCTTGGTCGTGTCCTTCGTCGTCTCGGTCATGTCGGGCCTCGGGATTCGTGAGCGCAATAAAGTTTCGTCAGCTTGTGAGTATCGGAAAGAATGTGGCCATGTCAATTCGCCGCGTTGCGGCAAGACGGGACCCGATTGGCACGATCCGAAGCCATTCTTCATGGAAACTGTGAGTTGGCGGATCTGCGGGGCAATTTCCCTGGCCCGACTCGCGCTGAACAGGGCAAAGTGACGTATTCCTAAGAAAACCGTGCGATTTCGCGCGGTGCCTGCCGATGCGACGCTGTAATGGCTGAGACATAAAATTTCAAATGAACGGCAAATGGCATTGCATTGTTGCGCACTGACCGATATCTCCGGGGCAATCCGCTGCGATTCTGCGTCGCGGCATCACGATCAGACGGAGGTTCCGATGGCACTGGACACCGATACGGGCATCGCCCCCTACGAGGCCCCCGAGAAAGACCTGTACGAAATCGGGGAAATGCCCCCGCTCGGCTATGTTCCGAAGAAGATGTATGCATGGGCGATCCGCCGTGAACGTCACGGCGAACCTGCGACCAGCTTTCAACAGGAAGTGGTCGACACCTGGCAGATCGACAGCCACGAGGTGCTTGTCCTCGTGATGGCGGCCGGCGTGAACTACAACGGCGTCTGGGCCGGCAAGGGTGAACCGATCTCTCCCTTCGACGTGCATGGTCAGGATTATCACATCGCGGGCTCCGATGCCTCGGGCATCGTCTGGGCTGTGGGTGACAAGGTAAAGACCTGGAAGGTCGGCGACGAGGTCGTGATCCACTGCAACCAGGACGACGGCGACGACGAGGAATGCAACGGCGGCGACCCGATGTTCAGCCCGACGCAGCGGATCTGGGGGTACGAGACCGGCGACGGATCCTTCGCCCAGTTCACCCGCGTGCAGGCGCAGCAGCTGATGCCGCGCCCCAAGCACCTGACCTGGGAAGAGGCGGCGTGCTATACGCTGACCCTGGCGACCGCCTATCGGATGCTTTTCGGTCACCACCCGCATGAGCTCAAGCCCGGCCAGAACGTGCTGGTCTGGGGCGCCTCGGGCGGCCTCGGCTCCTATGCGATCCAGCTGGCGGCGACGGCGGGCGCGAATGCGATCGGTGTGATCTCGGACGAGAGCAAGCGTGACTTCGTGCTGGCGCAGGGTGCCAAGGGCGTGATCAACCGAAAGGATTTCAACTGCTGGGGCCAGCTGCCGACGGTGAACTCGCCCGAGTACAATGCGTGGCTGAAAGAGGCGCGCAAGTTCGGCAAGGCAATCTGGGACATCACCGGCAAGGGCGTGTCGGTGGACATGGTCTTCGAACACCCGGGCGAGGCGACGTTCCCGGTGTCTTCGCTGGTGGTGAAGAAGGGCGGGATCGTGGTGATCTGCGCCGGGACCTCCGGGTTCAACTGCACCTTCGACGTCCGCTACATGTGGATGCACCAGAAGCGCCTTCAGGGTTCGCATTTCGCCAACCTGAAACAGGCGGCCTCGGCCAACCGGTTGATGCTGGAACGGCGGCTCGATCCCTGCATGTCGGAGCTCTTCCCCTGGGACGCAATCCCCGAGGCGCATATGAAGATGATGCGGAACGAGCACAAGCCGGGCAACATGGCCGTGCTGGTTCAATCGCCGCGCCCCGGATTGCGGACCGTGGAAGACGTGCTGGAAGCGGGCAAGGCCTGATCTTACGGCCCAGGCTGGAGGGCGCTGCCCTCCAGACCTCCCGAGATATTTCCGGCAAAAAGAAAGTTCGGCCCCTCGCCGTCCGCCCATCCGGCGGTGCTGCGAGGGGCTTTCTCTTTGCGCGGTCATCGGCGTCCCCGCCTGTACCGCACCCACAGCTTTCGTGATTCTGGTTAACAATTTCTTTTTGCCGGAAATATCTCGGCTGCGCGAAACGCTCAGCGTTTCCGCTTTCGCCCGGCGCGAAACCCTTTGGGTTTCTGCTTGGGGGGCGTCCGAGGGACGCGGGGCCGAGCCCCCTTTGTCGTGCCTTCCGCTGGTGCATCCGGCCGAAGCCCTGTAGCGTCCGCGCATGAGTTTGCCAGCTGTCACTTTCTCCCATGATCAGGCCGATGCCTTCGACCGTATCGCCGAGGCGCTGCGTGGTGAAGGCGTCGATCTGGAGAGCGAGGAACTGCGCCCGCCGGGGTCCGGAAAGGGCCAGGTGCTGGCGGTGACTGGCAAGGCGGGGTCGGGCAAGACGCTGCTGCTTTCGGCGATTTCCAAGGCGGCGCAGGAGGCTGGGGTGACCCTGATCTCCGGCGACTATGAGCCGAAGCGGATGAAGGACCGGCGCACGCTGGCGATCCTGGCGCCGACCAACAAGGCGGCCTCCGTCCTGCGGCTGCGCGGCGTGCCCGCGACGACGATCCACCGCATTCTCTATACGCCGGTCTATGACCCCGAGTACGAGCGCATCGCCGAATGGCTGGCGGGCGAGGGCGAGCGGCCGGTGATCGAGGGGCTGACCGATGTGGCGCTGGACCGAGCGCTGGCGTCCTACGAGGTCAACAAATCCGTACCGGCGGCGCTGGCGGCTGCGGGGCTGCGGGGCTCGGATTTCATCACCGGGTGGAAGCGGCGCGACGATCCGCTGGACATGGGGTTAATCGACGAGGCCTCCATGCTGGATGACAAGCAGTTCGATGATCTGCGGGAGATCTTTCCGACGCTGCTGCTGTTTGGCGATCCGGCGCAGCTGGCGCCCGTGGGGCAATCGGGACGGATGGTGTTCGACCGCGTCGGTGCGCCGAATGTGATGCATCTGGACCGGGTGCATCGTCAGGATGCGGATAACCCGATCCTCGATCTGGCCCATGCGCTGGCGGACCCGCAGCTGGGGTTCGAGGATTTCGAGCGCATGGTCGAGGAGAAGGCTGGTCAGGACGAACGCGTCGTCTGGGGGCAGCGGGTCGAGGTCGATCTGATGGCGCGCTCGCCGGTTCTGGTCTGGCGCAATGCCACGCGGATCCGGCTGATCAATGCGTTCCGAACCGTGCATGGCGCGCCGGAGGATGCGTTGCTGCCCGGCGAGCCGCTGATCTGCGACGGGATCGAACTGCCGCTGAAGCATCGCAAGAAGCGGCTGGATCTGGAGGCGCGGGGGCTGATCAAGGGGGCGCAGGTGGTCTATCTGGGCCCCGGGTCGAAGCCCGGCTTTTCCAAGCTGCACGTTGTGGGGGCGGAAAGCCCGCAGGTTTCCGCAGCCTCGATCGTGAAGATCGAGAAGCCGGGGGAGGAGGAGCCGTTCATCCCCTATGCGGCGCGGATGGGGGCGACCTTTCTGCATGGGGCGGCGGTGACGATCCATAAGGCGCAGGGGTCGCAATGGCCTGATGTGCAGGTCTTTGCCCCCGATCTCTGGGCGGCGGCGCGGGTCGGGCGGATCGAGGCGGGGCAGCCCCTGTGGAAGCGGCTGGCCTATGTGGCGATCACCCGGGCGGAAACGCGTCTTCTGTGGGTGGTGCGCAACCGGCTGGCGAAACCGACGGGACCGCTTGGCGTGGCGGATCTGATAGCGGCCCCGGTGGCGCCGCTGGAACTGACGGCAGAGGGGGGCGAGGGATGAAGCATCTGTTGGTGACGGGGGCCAGCGCGGGGATCGGGCGTGCCACGGCGGAGTTGTTCCTGAACCGGGGCTGGCGCGTCGGTGTGATGGCGCGGCGGTCGGCGGTGCTGGAGGAGGTCTTTGGCGGCTATGCCAATGCGATGCTCTTGCCGGGGGATGTGACACGCGAGGCGGATGTGGAAGGTGCCTTTGACCGGTTTGTGGCGGAGGCCGGGCGGATCGACGTGCTGTTCAACAATGCCGGGATGTTCGGGCGTGCGGATACGATCGACGGGATCACGCTGGACGAATGGCGGCAGGTGATCGATCTCAACATCACCGGCATGTTCCTCTGTGCCCGGGCGGCTTTCGGCAGGATGAAGGCGCAGGAGCCGCAGGGCGGGCGGATCATCAACAATGGCTCGATCTCGGCGCATGTGCCGCGGGAAGGGTCGATGGCCTATACGACATCGAAACATGCGGTGACGGGCATGACGCGGACGCTGTCGCTGGACGGGCGGCCCTATGACATCGCCTGCGGGCAGATCGACATCGGCAATGCGCGGACCGATCTCTTGCAGGGGATCATTGATCGCGATCCGGAGAACCCGCCGCCGTCGATGGATGTGTCTCATGCGGCGGAGTCGGTGCTGCATATGGCGGAGCTGCCGCTGAATGCGAATGTGCAGTTCATGACGGTGATGGCGACGAAGATGCCCTACATCGGGCGGGGGTAGAGCGTGCCGGATTGCCTTTGCGCAAAGGTCATCCTCGGACGCGATCCGAGGATGACCTGACACGGGCGCAACAGAGCGGTCGGCGATCCTCAGGTCCAGCCCGAGGATGACAGTGGAAAAGGTCGGAATATGCGGGACATTCTGGATCTGGCCGGACGCGTGCTGATCGCGCTGCTTTTCCTGGGCGGGTTCGTGCAGAAAATTGGCGATCCGGGACCGGTGGAGGCGATGATCCGCTCCGTCGGGTTGCCGGGGTGGTTTGTCTGGGTCGTGGCCGCGTTCAACCTGCTGGCGGCCGTTTGTCTGGTGCTGGGGCCACGGGTGCGGGTCTGGGCGGTGCTTCTGGCCGGATATTGCATCCTGACCAGCTGGTTCCACTGGGAACTGCGGGCGGACCCGTGGCAGGTGACGATTGTGGTGAAGAACTGGGCGGTTGCCGGGGGGCTGCTGGTGCTGGCGGCGCACGGGCCGGGGCGGTTCGTGCGGTGGCGGTAGCGATTGCGGCGTAGGATGGGTGCTCGGCACCCATCACCGGGTCAAGGGGGGCCAAGCCCCCATCCTACCGCGTCGGAACCGGCGTTTCCCCGCGATAGTCGTAGAACCCGCGCCCGGTCTTGCGACCCAGCCAGCCGGCCTCGACGTATTTGGTCAGCAACGGGCAGGGGCGGTATTTGGTATCCGCCAACCCGTCGTGCAGCACGTTCATGATGGCGAGGCAGGTGTCCAGCCCGATGAAATCGGCCAGTTCCAGCGGACCCATGGGGTGGTTGGCGCCCAGTTTCATCGCCTCGTCTATGGAGCGGACGTTGCCGACGCCTTCGTAGAGGACATAGACCGCCTCGTTGATCATCGGGACCAGCACGCGGTTGACGATGAAGGCAGGGAAATCCTCGGCCGAGGAGGCGGTCTTGCCCAGCTTGTCGACGACGGCATGGCAGGCCTTGTAGGTTTCGTCATCCGTGGCGATGCCGCGGATCAGTTCGACCAGTTGCATCACGGGCACAGGGTTCATGAAGTGGAAGCCCATGAACTTCTCGGGCCGGTCCGTGCGCGAGGCCAGGCGGGTGATGGAGATGGAGGAAGTGTTGGAGGTCAGGATCGTCTCGGGCTTCAGCGCCGGGACCAGCTCCTTGAAAATGGCGTCCTTGACCGTCTCGCGTTCCGTCGCGGCCTCGATCACCAGGTCCATCTGGCCCAGGTCGGTCAGGGTGAGGGTGGATTTGATGCGGGACTGGGCGGCGGTCTTGTCCTCTTCGGTGATCATGCCGCGGCTGACCTGGCGCCCGAGATTGCGGTCGATCTGCGTCAGCGCGCCATCCAGAGCCTCCTGCTTGATGTCGGTCAGCAGCACGTCATACCCGGCGAGCGCACAGACATGTGCGATGCCATTGCCCATCTGACCCGCGCCGATCACGCCAACTGATCTGATCTCCATCCCGGTCTCCCTTGTTCGTCCCGGTCACAGTGACCAATGCCGCCGCTGGCCGCAAGTGCTGACGATTTGCGGTGAATGTCGGATTTAGGAGGTTGGAAAGATTTTGAAGGCACACCGGTCGCGGGTGACAAGAAGGTGGGTGACATGACCTATGACCGAGTGGGCCGTTCGGGCCTCGATTACATACCTTGCCGATATGGTGCCTCGCGGACCCTGTTTCGGGGGCCGAGGGCGGATCTGAACGGGCCGCATGTGCTGTTCCTGGGGGGCACCACGACCTATGGGAAATTCATTCCGCGCCCGTTCCCCTCGCAGATCGAGGCGCGGACGCATCTCTCCTGTGTGAACCTCGGCGCGGTGAATGCGGGGCCGGACCTGTTTCTGAATGACCCGATCGTGATGGAGATGGCGCAGCGGGCCTCGGCGACGGTGGTGCAGATCACCGGAGCGCCGAACCTTACCAATCGCTATTACTCGGTGCACCCGCGCCGCAATGACCGGTTTCTGCAGGCGTCGGCACTGCTGCGGACCATTTATCGCGACGTGGACTTCACGGCCTTCCACTTCACGCGGCATCTGTTGCAGCACCTGATGGACCTGTCGCCGGACCGGTTCCGTATTCTTCTGGTGGAGCTGAAAGAGGCCTGGGTGGCCAGGATGATCCGCCTGATCGAGGAGGTCGGGAGCCCGGTTGTGTTGTTGTGGATGGCGGATCATGCGCTGGCAGATGCACCGGGGGCAGACGGGCAGCTTTGGGGCCGCGGAGATCCGCTGTTCGTCGATCGGGGCATGGTGGACCAGCTGCGTGATCGGGTGACGGATGTGGTGGAGGTCGTCGCGCGGGACAGCGAACGGGCCGCAGGAACGGAGGGGATGGTATTCTCCCAGATGGAATACGCGGCGGCGCAGAGCCAGCTGGGGGTCGGCCTTCATCACACCGCGGCGGAGGCGCTGGCGCCGGTGCTTTGTGAGATCGTGCCCAAGGACACGCCGGTATTCCTGAATTGAACGGGCTTGGGACGGCATATTGAAAAAGGCCCGCCAATGGCGGGCCTTTCGGATGTCGTAGGATGGGTGCTCTGCACCCATCTCAAAATTTACAGCTTCTCGCTCAGCGCCGGGACCGCTTCGAAGAGGTCCGCCACAAGGCCGTAGTCCGCGACCTGGAAGATCGGGGCCTCTTCGTCCTTGTTGATCGCGACGATGACCTTGCTGTCCTTCATGCCCGCAAGGTGCTGGATCGCGCCGGAGATGCCGACGGCGATGTAGAGCTCGGGCGCGACGACCTTGCCGGTCTGGCCAACCTGCCAGTCGTTCGGGGCATAGCCACTGTCGACCGCGGCACGCGACGCGCCGACGGCGGCGCCCAGCTTGTCGGCCAGGCCCTCGATGATCGCGAAGTCGTCCTTGGAGCCGACACCGCGGCCGCCGGAGACAACCACCTTGGCGGAGGTCAGTTCCGGACGGTCGGAGGCCGCCATTGCGTCCTCGACCCACTCGCTGAGGCCCGGATCCTCGGCCGTGGCCGCATCCGCAACGGAGGCGGAGCCGCCGTCACCGGCCGCGTCGAAGGTGGAGGTCCGGAAGGTGATAACCTTCTTTTCATCTTTCGACTTTACGGTCTGGATGGCGTTCCCGGCGTAGATCGGGCGCTCGAAGGTGTCGGCGTCGACCACACCGGTCACGTCGGTCAGGATCATGCTGTCCAGCAGGGCAGCAACACGCGGCATGATGTTCTTCGCATCGGTCGTGGCGGGGGCCACGATATGCGAATAATCACCGGCCAGCGACACGATCAGGGCCGACACCGGCTCGGCCAGGCGGTGGCCATAGAGCGCGTCCTCGGCGACCAGCACCTTGGCAACACCGTCAATCTTGGCGGCGGCTTCGCCCGCGGCCTTGGCAGAGGCGCCAACGGCCAGGACAGTCACATCGCCCAGGGACTTTGCGGCGGAGACGGCCTTGGCGGTGGCGTCCAGCGCCAGTTCGCCGTCATTGACTTCGGCAAGCAGAAGAACGGCCATTACACGATCCCCTTCTCTTTGAGTTTTGCCACGAGGGTGTCCACGTCGGGCACCATCTCACCGGCCTTGCGCGCCTCGGGCTCGGAGGTCTTCACGATCTCCAGCCGGGGCGAGACGTCGACGCCGTAGTCGTCGGCGGTCTTTTCGTCCAGCGGCTTCTTCTTCGCCTTCATGATGTTGGGCAGCGAGGCATAGCGCGGCTCGTTCAGGCGCAGGTCGGCGGTGACGATGGCGGGCATCTTGACCTTGATGGTCTGCAGGCCGCCGTCGACTTCACGCTTCACCACGGCGCTGTCGCCGTCGATGTCCAGTTCGTTGGCAAAGGTCGCCTGGGACCAGCCCAGGAGGGCCGCCAGCATCTGGCCGGTCGCGTTCATGTCGTTGTCGATCGCCTGTTTGCCCGCGATGACGAGGCCCGGGGCCTCCTCGTCGATGACACCCTTGAGGATCTTGGCAACGGCCAGCGGTTCGATGTCGGTGTGCACGTCATCGGCGGCAACGACCAGGATCGCGCGGTCTGCGCCCATGGCGAGCGCGGTCCGCAGGGTTTCCTGCGCCTGTTTCACACCGATGGAGACGACGACCACCTCTTCGGCCTTCCCGGCCTCCTTCAGGCGGATGGCCTCTTCGACGGCAATCTCGTCGAAGGGGTTCATCGACATTTTGACATTGGCAAGATCGACACCCGATCCGTCCGCCTTTACGCGGACCTTCACGTTGTAGTCGATCACGCGTTTGACAGGCACAAGCACCTTCATCAGCGGTCACTCCCTATTGCATTTCGATCAGGAATGGCGGATTCGCCAGCCCGGTTCAGGCGCGTTGATATAATCTTGCGGGAGCGTCGGACAGATCAAAATCACGTATCAGCCGCGACGTCTCGTCGCGAAATTCCGCTTGGCGGCTGGTTTTTCTGCATGACGGAATAATGTAGCGCTATCGGAAACACGGCTATGATGCCAGAGAATCACCACCAGGCGGAGCAGCCGTGAAATTCATTCTGATCCTGACGGCCCTCCTGGGCCTCGCAAGCCCGGCCATCGCGCAACAGGCGGCGGATGCCATTCCGCCGGAAATGACGACCGACCTGTCGGCCCCGGTCACCGATCCCGGACTGCGGGCGGCGCAGCTGTTGAAATCGGCGGGACGGCCCATGCAGTCGAACCGCTGGATGATCGCGGCGGCGCATCCGATGGCCGTCCAGGCGGGGGCAGACGTGCTGCGCGAGGGGGGCACGGCGGCGGATGCCATGGTGGCGGCGCAGGCGATGCTGGGGCTGGTGGAACCGCAGAGTTCAGGCCTCGGGGGTGGCGGGTTCCTGGTTTATTACGACGCGGAGTTGGGGGAGGTCTTCACCCTCGACGGTCGCGAAACCGCGCCGCTGGACGCGACGCCGACCCTGTTCCAGGCCGAGGGCAAGCCCATGGGCTTCTTCGAAGCGGTCGTGGGGGGATTGTCGGTCGGTGTCCCAGGCACCCCCGCGCTGATGGAAGCGACGCATCAAAGGTGGGGCAGCAAGCCCTGGTCACGTCTCTTTACCCCCGCGATCCGCGCGGCTCAGGACGGGTTCGAGGTTTCGGCCCGGCTGGCAGCGATGGTGGCCTACGATCAGGAGCGACTGGCGTCGCATCCGGTGACCGCCGCGTACTTCCTGCCCGAGGGCGTGCCGCTGCGGGCAGGCGACCTGCGCACCAACCCGGCCTATGCGACGAGCCTTGAAGCGCTGGCGGAAAACGGGTCGGCGGTGTTCTACGACGGCTCCATGGCCAGTGCCATCGTACATGCGGTGCAGACGGCGGTGCAGCCCGGCAAGCTGAGCGACTGGGACATGCGCAATTACACCGTCAAGGAACGCGATCCGGTCTGTTCGCCTTTCCTCGCCTATAATGTCTGCGGCATGGGCCCGCCGTCGTCCGGCGCCGTGGCGGTCGGCCAGATCCTTGGGCTGACTGAAGGCTTCTATCGCGATGCGGGGCGCCCCTTGCCGGGGATCGCGGCCCCGCGCGACGAGGTGGCGGATTTCCTGACGCTCTGGGGCAATGTCGGGCGCATGGCTTTTGCCGACCGGGGCCGCTATCTGGCGGACAGCGATTACGTGCCGGTGCCGGTCAAGGGTCTGCTGGACCCGTCCTATCTGACGGACCGTGCCAAGCTGTCCTCCGACATGTCGGCCATGGGCGAGGTCCTGCCGGGCGAGCCGGAGTTCGACCACGCCCTGATGCAGGCGGATCATTTCGGCCGCGCGCTGCCCTCGACCACACATATGTCGATCGTCGATCAATACGGCAACGCATTGTCGATGACCTCCAGCGTCGAAAACGCCTTTGGTTCGCGGGTCATGGTGGGTGGCTTCCTGCTGAACAACCAGTTGACCGATTTTTCCTTCCGCTCGCATGACGGCGGGATGCCAATTGCCAACAGGGTGGAGCCCGGCAAGCGGCCCCGGTCCTCCATGTCACCGACGATCGTCCTGCAGGAGGGACGCCCGGTCCTGGTGGTCGGCTCGCCCGGCGGGTCGCGGATCATCGGCTATGTGGCGGAATACGTCCGTCGGGTACTGGGCGAAGGGCAGGAGGTTCAGGCCGCCGCCGGGATGCCGCATCTGGTCAATAGGTTCGGCATCTACGAGATCGAGACGGCCAATGGGGCGGACGGTCTGGCCGCTGATATGGAGGCCCGGGGTTTCAAGACGCGAGTCGGGGACATGAATTCCGGTCTGCATGCGGTGATGGTGACGCCCGAGGGTCTGCTGGGCGCGGCCGACCCACGGCGCGAAGGGCTCGCCTACGGGGAGTGATCCGGTCCTTCCGTTGTCATCCTCTGGCTTGACCGGAGGATCTGGTGCTCGAGAGCGCGTAGGGCAGGGGATCATTGGGTCCAGCCCGAGGATGACCGCGTTCCGGCCTCGCCTTCGCGGCCGTCTAGGAAAATCCGCACGCGCGTCGCTTTCCGGCCTGAAAATGTCGGCTGGACCGCGCGCTGCCTGTGCGTCCTGCTAAACCGGGGGAGGACCGCAGCGGAGTGACCCCCATGAAGACCCATGTCAAAGCCCTTGTTGTCGGTGGCGGCGCCGTCGGCACCTCCATCGCCTATCACCTGGCCAGGGGAGGCTGGGATGACGTCATGCTGCTTGAGAGGGACGAGTTGACCTCCGGCTCCACCTGGCATGCTGCGGGCCTGCTGCCGCTCTTCAACATGAGCTATGCGACGACCCATATCCACAAGTACTCCGTTGATTTCTACAAGACGCTGGAGGAGGAGACCGGGCTGAACGCGGGCTTCTCCATCGTTGGCAACCTGCGGATGGCGCAGACCGATGCGCGGATGGATGAATACATGCTCTACGCCTCCACGGCGGAGACGGCGGGCGTGCCCTATGAATGGATGACCCCCGCGCAGATCAAGGACCGCTGGCCGCTGGTGCGGACGGAGGACCTGAAGGGTGCGATCTTCCACCCGACCGATGGCTACATCAACCCGGCTGACGTGACGATGGCCATGGCCAAGGGCGCCCGTCAGCGCGGCGTGATGATCGAGCGGAAGTGGCAGGTGGATGGATACCACTGGACCGGGTCCGAGTGGCAGGTCACGGTGACGAAAATGGTCGAGAAGGGCGGCAACCTCGTGCCCTCCGACGAGACCACGGTGATCACCGCCGAACATGTCGTCACCGCGACCGGGAACCACGCACAGCGCACCGCGCGACTTCTGGGCATCAAGACGCCCGCCATTCCGGTCGAACATCAGTTCATCGTGACCGAACCCGACCCGGCGCTGGTCGAGTACCGCAAGCAGGGCGGGGCGGAGCACCCGGTTCTGCGCGACGCCGATGCCAAATGGTACGTCCGTGAGGAACGCGGCGGCTGGATCCTGGGCCCCTATGAGCGCAACGCGCCTGCGCGGTTTGCCTATGGCGTGCCCGACAGCTTCCGCGCCGACCTCTTCCCGCTGGATCTGGAGCGGATCGAGGAGGAATATATGTCGATGATTCATCGCATCCCCTCGTCGGAGGAGGTGGGTCTAAAGGACGATTACAACGGTCCGATCTGCTACACGCCCGACGGCAACCCGCTGGTCGGTCCGGCCCCGGGTCTGCGCAACATGTGGCTGGCGGAGGGCTTCTCCTTCGGGATCACCGCGGCGGGCGGTACGGGCTATTACCTGGCCCAACTTATGATCGAGGGTGAGGCGGAGATCGACATGGCCTCGCTCGACCCCAAGCGTTACGGGTCCTGGATGACGACGGACTATGCGGTGGCCAAGAACGAAGAGGCCTACGAGCATGTCTACATCCTGCACCACCCGGATGAGGAACGCGAGGCCGCGCGGCCGCTGCGCACCTCCCCGGCCTACGACCGGCAGAAGGCGGCGGGCGCGCAGTTCGGTCAGGTGAACGGCTGGGAGCGCCCGAACTACTACGCGCCCGAAGGGTTTGACGACCACGCAGCGCGATCGTTCCGCCGTGGCGGCTGGTGGTCGCACGTGGTCGAAGAAGCCAAGGCGATCCGCGAAGGCGTCGGGTTGATCGACGCCACCGCCTTTACCAAGCACCTGGTGAAAGGTCCCGGCGCGACGGCCTTCCTCGACTGGTTCACCTGCAACAAGCTGCCGAAGGTGGGCCGGATCAACCTGACCTATGCGCTGACCACCGCCGGGACGACCCGGACGGAATACACCATCGTGCGGCTGGCCGAGGATGAATATTACCTCGTCTCCGCCGGCGCCTGGACGGCCTATGACAGCGATTTCCTGCAGAAGGCGATTGAGGACAAGATCCCCGAGTTCGGCTGGATCTCCTGCCATGACGTGACGACGCAATGGGGCGTCTTTGCCATCGCCGGGCCAAAGTCGCGAGATGTGCTGAACGAAATCGTGCGCGATGCGGAGCCGGAGACGGTCCTGTCAAACAAGCGTTTCCCCTGGCTCACGATGCGCGAGATCGAGTTGGGCATGTGCCCGGTCCGTGCGATCCGCGTTGCCTATACCGGCGAGCTGGGCTGGGAATTGCACCATCCGATCGAGATGCAGAACTATCTCTGGGATCAGCTGGTGGCGGCGGGCGAAAAACACGGAATGAAGCTGGTCGGCGCGCGCGCCCAGAACTGGCTGCGTCAGGAGAAGAGCTACCGCGCCTTCGGCACCGAACTGGGCCGCGACGCGACCCCGGCCGAGGCCGACCTGCCGCGCTTCATCGACCTCGCCAAAGAGTTCCACGGCAAGGCGGCGATGGAGGCCACCGGCATCCGTGCGAAATGCGTCACCCTGCTGATCGACGGGCCGGAGGATGCCGATCCCTGGGGCCGCGAGGCATTGTATGACGGGGATACCAAGGTGGGGCGTCTGACTTCGGGCGGCTATTCCGTGGCCTTCGGCAAGTCGATCGGGATGGGCTATGTCTCGCCCGATCTGGCGGTGCCGGGGACGAAACTGAAGGTGAAGATGTTCGACCAGCTTTGGGATTGCGAGATCACTGAAGACAGCCCTTACGATCCAAAGAACGAGGTCATCCGAAAGGACGGCTGAGCGGGCAGGGGGGCTTTGCTCCCCGCGCATGCCGCGCTCCCCCCAAGATACTTCTGGCAAAAAGAACGCGGGAACGGCGCCCGCGCCGGTCGAGGCGGTCCTCAGGCGGTCCGGCGGGCGATGAAGCTGAGATTGTTGGCGGGCATCTGGACCGTGTCGATCACGTCCATCCCGCTGGCGTGGATCAGTTTGATGATCTCGGCGTCGTTCTTGTAACCGATGGCCGGATCGGCCCCGATCAGGTCGGCATGAAAGCGGCGGTCGCCGTCGGAGGTCAGCCTTCCGCCGCGCATGAACGGGCCGTAGATCAGGAATTGGCCCTGCGGGGCGAGGGCGAGGGCGGCCTCGGCGATCAGGGTGGCGGTTTCGTCGGCGCTGATGAGGTGGAGGAGATTGACGAGGAGGATGAGGTCCTTCGCGCCATGGGTCGCGGACCAGCCGGGCCGTGTGGCATCCAGCATGACGGCAGGGCGGATGTTCGGCAGGGCGGCTCCGGCCGCATAGGCGTCGATCGAGGCGAGGCGGGCCGGATCCACATCCGTGGGCTGCCATGTGACGCCGGGGTTGCGGCGCGCGTGCTCCAGGACGTGCTGACCGGAGCCAGAGGCGATTTCCAGAGCCTGTGTCGCCGAGCTCCCTTCGAGCAGCCAGGCGACCAGCGACGCGATGGCGTCCTTGTTGCGCTCGGCGGCGGGCAACACCAGGCGGCCGTTCCCGGCATCGGTGGCGACATTGGCGGTCGGGGGAAGGTGATGAGAGCACATGGCGGGTCCTGCGGGTCAGGCGAGTTTGTCGACCAGCATCGCATCAAGGGTCGATCCGGACCGGCGCAGGGTGGCCAATCGCTGGAAGTCGTCAGAGGACCAGAAGGCGCGGGCATGGTCGCGATCGGGGAATTCGATGATGAAGGCCGCGTCGGGCAGCGCGTCCGCGCCTTCCATGCGTTCCGGGTCGCCGCCACGAACGAGGAAGCGGCCGGAATGGGCCGCGACCACGCCGGGGATCTCCGCGAAGTAAGCATCCATCCAGTCGCGGCTGTGGATCTGCATTCGGCCGATGATGTACGCGGTCATGACATGCTCCGATTTGTCGGGTCCGACGCAGGCTAGGCAAAAGGGGCGGGCGTGGCAATGAATGCCTTTCGGGGCAGGTCAGGGACGAAAAAGGGGCGGTACCGCAGCAACCGCCCCCCTTGGTCTCCGGCCGATCCGCTTACTGCGGGATCTCGCCAGACACGCCTTCGACGTAGAAGTTCATACCGGCCAGCGTGCCGTCATCCGCCACTTCGCCATCCGCCAGCCAGGCAGATCCGTCCTGCTTGTTCAGCGGGCCGGTGAAGGGGTGGTAGGCGCCGGAGGCGATGTCCTCGATCATCTTTTCGGCCTCGGCTTTCACGTCCGCCGGGACCGGGCCGGTGATCTCGCCGATGCCGACCATACCGTCACCAATGCCCTGCCAGGTATTGTGGCTTTCCCAAGTGCCGTCCAGCACGGCCTGGACGCGTTCGATGTAATAGGGCGCCCATTCGTCGATGATGGAGGAGATACGGGGCTCCGGCGCGTATTCGTACATGTCCGCCGCCTGGCCAAAGCCCAGGCCGCCCTTTTCCTTCAGCACGGCAAGCGGTGCCGTGGAATCGGTGTGGGCCAGCACCACGTCGACCCCCTGATCGAGCAGGGCCTGTGTGGCGTCCGCCTCTTTCGCCGGGTCGAACCAGGTGGACACCCAGACCACGGAAATTTCGACATCCGGGTTCACCTTCTTGGCGTGGATGAAGGAGGAGTTGATGCCACGGATCACCTCGGGGATCGGGAAGGAGCCGATGTAGCCGATCTTGTTCGTCTTGGTCACGTGTCCTGCCAGAAACCCTTCGATCGCGCGGCCCTCGTAGAAGCGGGCGGAATAGGCGCTGACGTTGTCGGCGGTCTTGTAGCCGGTGGCGTGTTCAAATTTCACATCCGGGAACTTGGCCGCGACGTTGATGGTCGGGTCCATGTAGCCGAAAGAGGTGGTGAAGATCAGATCGGCACCGCCAAGCGCCATCTGGGTCAGCACGCGTTCGGCATCGGCCCCTTCGGGCACGGAGGCCTGTTCGACCAGTTCGATCTTGTCGCCGAAGTGCTCTTTCATCTTCATTGCGGATTCGTGGTGGTGCTGGGACCAGCCGCCGTCGTTGACCGGGCCGACATAGACAAAGCCGATCTTCGGCACGTCCTGGGCAAAGGCCGCGCCTGCGGCCATGGCGAGGGCCGCGGCGGAGGCGAGAAGCGTTCTGCGTTTCATGGATTTCTCCCTTTCAGTTGAGTGTTTTTCGGGTCTTGAGCCCGGTTGGTGGTCCGTCGTCATTGCGTAGCATGGAAGATCCGCCCGAGCGAAGCCGGCGCGGCGCCAGCCCCGCCCGACCGGGCGGAAATGACGACGAGAACGAGAATGGTGATGATGTAAGGCGACATGGAGAGAAGCTGCACGGGCACGTTCACCCCCGCCGCCTGCATGTTCAGCTGCAGCACGGTGATGCCGCCAAAGAGATAGGCGCCCAGAAGCGCGCGCCAGGGTTTCCAGGAGGCGAAGACGACGATCGCCAGCGCGATCCACCCCGCGCCCGCCGTCATCCCGTCGGTCCATTGCGGGACCCGGACGAGCGAGAGATAGGCCCCGCCCAACCCGGCGCAGGCGCCGCCGAAGGCGATGGCGGCGATGCGGATCAGCACGACCTTGTAGCCAAGCGCATGGGCGGCGTCGTGGTTTTCGCCCACGGCGCGCAGGATCAGCCCGGCGCGGGTGAATTTCAGAAAGGCCCAGACGGCGAGCACCAGCAAAAGCGAGACATAGACCATCAGGTCATGCTGGAAGAAGGCCTTGCCGAAGAAGGGCAGGTCCGACAGGCCAGGAATATCCAGCCGGTAGGAGCGTGGCGGTTTCAGCCCGCCATAGGCCTGGCCGATCAGCGACGAAAGCCCCAGCCCGAAAAGGGTCAGAGACAGGCCGGAGGCCACCTGGTTGGCCAGGGCGAACTGGGTGAGGATGGCGAAGAGGAGGCTCAGCAGCGCGCCCCCCGCGGCGGCGGCGAGGAACCCGACAAGCGGGCTTTCCGTTCCGACGGCGGCGGCAAAGCCGCAGATGGCCCCGGTGATCATCATGCCCTCGACGCCGAGGTTCAGCACGCCCGAGCGTTCGGCCACCAGCTCTCCGATCGAGGCCAGCAGGATCGGGGTTGCGGCCACCATGATAGAGGCGATCATCAGCGCGGGATTTGCAAGCAGGAAGTCCATGGTCGCCCCTTACGCCGAGGCCCGCGCGCCGAAGCGCAGGCGATAATTGGTGAGCACGTCCACCGCGAGGAGGAAAAAGAGCAGCATCCCCTGAAACACCTGGATTGCCGCGGCGGGCAGCCCCATGGAGGATTGTGTGATCTCTCCGCCGATATAGGTGAGGGCCATCAGCAGCCCGGCCAGAAGGATGCCGATCGGGTGCAGACGGCCCAGGAAGGCGACGATGATCGCGGTGAACCCGTAGCCGGAGTTGAAATCGACGCTGACCTGTCCGGCCGGTCCCGCGACCTCGAACATGCCTGCCAGCCCGGCCAGCGCGCCGGAGGTGCCGAGGCAGAAGAGGATCAGTCGTGCGGGGGACACGCCGGCGAAACGCGCGGCGCGCGGGGCCTCGCCGGTCAGGCGGATGTGATAGCCCAGTTGATGGCGCGTCAGCAGGACATAGGCGAAGATCACGGCAATGAAGGCCGCCGCCACGCCCCAATGCATCCCGGTATTGGCAATGATGTCGCCGTTGTGCGCCGAAGGGTATTGCTGCAGGTTGCGCGAACCGGGGAAGCCGAAGCCTTCGGGGTTTTTCAGCAGGCCAAGCGACATCGAGGCCAGCAGTTGTTCGGCCACATAGACCAGCATCAGCGACACGAGGATCTCGTTCGTGCCGAATTTCACCTTGAGCAGCCCCGGGATCATCGCCCAGGCCCAGCCTGCCAGGCCGCCGGCCAGAACCATTAGCGGGAAGATGAACCAGGCGTCCAGCGGGTAGAAGGCAAGCGCCACCGCCGCGCCGCCAAGCGCGCCGAGGATGTATTGCCCCTCCGCTCCGATGTTCCAGATGCCTGCGCGGAAACCAAGGCTCAGCCCGATGGCGATCAGGATCAGCGGCCCGCCCTTCACCAGCAATTGCGGCCGGTAGTAGAAGGCATGTTCGCCAAAAAGCGGATCGTAGAAGATCGTCCGGATCGCAATCACGGGATCCTTGCCCAGAAGCGCGAAGACCAGGCCGCCGAAGATCATCGTGGCGATCACCGCCATGACCGGGGTGGCATAGGCAAAGACCTTGGAGGGCTGCCGCCGTTTTTCCAGCCGGATCATGCGCCGACCCCCCGGGCTGGGATGCCCAGCTTGATCTTGCCCGAAATAGACGTGCCGAAGGCCTCCGCCCTTGGCCAAATGCGCCACAGCTCACGCATGGGCTACCTCCATGTCGTGGGCGCCGCCCATCATCAACCCGATCTCGTCAACGGTCAGCCCTTTGGCGGGCCGGATGTCCGACAGCCGCCCCTCGTTCAGGGCCGCAAACCGGTCGGAGACCTCCATCAATTCGTCCAGATCCTGGCTGATCACGATCACCGCCGCGCCGCCCGCCGCCAGGTCCAGCAGAGCCTGGCGGATCACCGCAGCCGCGGCGGCATCCACGCCCCAGGTCGGCTGGTTCACAACCAGAACCTGCGGGTCCTGCATGACCTCGCGCCCGATGACGAATTTCTGCAGGTTTCCGCCGGACAGCGACCGCGCCGCGTTTTCGGTTCCCGGTGTGCGGACGTCAAACCGGGCGATGATCTCCCTGGCGAAGCCCCGGGCCTTGGCCCAGTCGAGGAAGCCGTTGCGCCCGATCCCGCGCCGGTCCACGGCGGTCAGCGCGGCGTTTTCCGTCAGGCTCATGTCCGGGGCGGCGGCATGGCCCAGGCGCTCTTCCGGCGCGGTCAGCAGGCCCATGCGGCGGCGGTCGCCGGGGCCCTTTGCCCCGATCTCCGCCCCGTCAAGCACCACCATGCCCGGCGCCGCGCGTAGCTCGCCCGAGAGCGCGCCCAGTAGTTCGTCCTGTCCGTTGCCGGCCACCCCGGCCAGGCCCAGAACCTCGCCCGCGCGGACCTCCAGCGTGATACCTTTCAGCGACGTGCCGAACTGGCTGGGCGAGGAGACAGTGAGCCCCGCCAGCGCCAGCCGCACCGCGCCCGGTTCGTTGTAGTCGCGTGAGGGCGTGTGCAGTTCCGCGCCCACCATCAGCTCTGCCATCTCCCGCGCGGTGGTGTCGCGCGGGGTGCAGGTGGCGACCTTCTTGCCCAGTCGCAGGATCGTCGCCTCGTCGCAAAGGGCGCGGATTTCTTCAAGCTTGTGAGAGATATAGAGGATCGAGGTCCCTTCGGCTTTGAGCTTTTTCAGCGTCTCGAAGAGGATCTCCACTTCCTGCGGTGTCAGCACGGAGGTCGGTTCGTCCATGATCAGCAGCTTGGGGTTCTGCAGAAGGCAGCGGATGATTTCCACCCGCTGGCGTTCTCCGGCCGAAAGATCGCCGACCACACGCCAGGGGTCCAGCGGCAGGCCGTATTGTTCGGACACGTCGCGAATGCGGGCGGCCAGATCGCTCATCCTGGGCGGGTCGGCCATGCCGAGGGCGATGTTTTCCGCCACGGTCAGCGCATCGAAAAGCGAGAAGTGCTGAAAGACCATCGCGACGCCTGCGGCCCGGGCGGCCTGCGGCTCCGCCGGGGCATAGGCGCCGCCGCGGATCAGCATTTCACCGCTATCGGGTTTGACCAGACCATAGATCATCTTGACCATGGTCGATTTGCCCGCGCCATTCTCGCCCAGAAGGGCATGAACCTCGCCCGGCAGAATGTCGAAGGAGACGTCGTCATTCGCGACAACGCCCGGATAGGCCTTGGTCAGCCCGCGGATCGAAAGAAGTGGTTCCGTCACCCTGTCATGTCCCTTGCGGCGTCTTGGCGCGCCTGCGTTTCCCTTAGTAGCCGCGCGGCGGTGCCGACGGCAATCTCTTGCGGGTGTTTGCCCAGGGCAGGATCGCCGATCGGGCAGGAAATGCTGTCAATCCGGGCAGTTGAATGACCCATGGCAGCCAGGCGATTGCGGAACCGGGCCCATTTGCTTTTCGACCCGATGACACCGGCACTGGCAAAACCGCGCCGCAGCAGGGCATCGCAAAGCGCGAGGTCCAGCGCGTGGGAATAAGTCAGGACCAGATGATGGGCCGTGTCGGGCGCATGGGTCACCAGCCGCTCCGGCTCTTTCGCGGGGATCGTGGTCACGCCTTGCGGCACCTGGTCGGGGAACCGTTCCGGTCCGGTGTCGACCCAGGTCACTGATACATCCGGCAGGGGGGCGACGGTGGCGACGATGGCGCGTCCCACATGGCCCGCCCCCCAGACCCAGAGGTCTATCGTCGGGCGGTCGACCGGGTCGATCAGCCAACCGTCGATCAGCTGTGTCCGCGCCAGGGCATCGCCATTGCGCAACCGCGACAGTTCCCGCCGGACGGACAGCGGCATCTCCGCCGCACCGTCGATCCTGCGCAGGATCACACCGTCCTGCACCTCCGGCAGGGTCTCCACCACATCATAGGCCAGCACCACCGCGCCGCCACAGCACTGGCCCAGATCGGGGCCGAGCGCCCGCCGGTCCACGCGCCCTGCGGCCAGTTGGCGGGCGGTGGTTTCCGCCTCAAGCTCCAACGCGCCGCCGCCGATGGTTCCGTCGACCAACCCGTCGGCAGAGACCAGCATCGACGCGCCGACCTCCCGCGGGGCCGAACCGCGGACCTGCGCAACAACCACTCGAACAACGCGACCATGTCGCGCCAGTGCTTTCTCCAATGCGCCCAGATCAACCATGGCGCACCCTTTCCACTGCGGCCAGCACCCGTTCCGGCGTGGCGGGCGCGTCCAGCGCCGGGTAGCCCGCGCCACAGGCGGCCACCGCATCCGACAGGGCCATCAAGGCTGAAATCCCCAGCATGAAGGGCGGCTCACCCACGGCCTTGGACCGATAGATCGTCTGCGCCCGGTTCTCGCCGTCCCAGAGGGCGACGTTGAAGACCTCCGGCCGATCCGAGCAAGCCGGGATCTTGTAGGTGGAGGGGGCGTGGGTCCGCAGCCGCCCCTTGTCGTCCCAGACCAGTTCCTCTGTCGTCAGCCAGCCCGCGCCCTGCACATAGCCGCCCTCGATCTGCCCTATGTCGAGGGCCGGGTTCAGGGACCGGCCGACGTCATGCAGGATGTCGGTCCGCAGGATCCGGTATTCGCCGGTCAGCGTGTCGATCACCACCTCGGTACAGGCGGCCCCGTGGGCGAAGTAGAAGAAAGGCGTGCCATGGCCGCGCAGCCTGTCCCAGGCCAGGCCGGGGGTCTTGTAGAACCCGGTTGCCGAGAGCGAAACGCGGCTTTCGTAAGTCAGCTGCGCGGCGCGAGCAAAGCTCAGCACTTCACCACCGACCGTCACCTCGCCATCCTGGAAGACGACCGTTTCGGCGGGCACCTGGTGCAATTCACCCAGACAGGCGGCCATGCGATCCCGGATCGTGTCGCAGGCGATCTTCACCGCCATGCCGTTCAGGTCCGACCCCGAAGAGGCCGCCGTGGCCGAGGTGTTGGGCACCTTGCCAGTGTCGGTCGCGGTGACCTTCACCACCTCCATGCCGACACCGAACGTGCCCGCCGCCACCTGCGCGACCTTCTGATAGAGCCCTTGCCCCATCTCGGTCCCGCCATGGTTCACCTGAACAGAGCCGTCCTGGTAAACATGCACCAACGCGCCCGCCTGGTTCAGATGGGTCAGGGTGAAGGAGATCCCGAACTTCACCGGCGTCAGCGCGATCCCGCGCTTCAGCACGGGTTGGTCCGCGTTCCACTCCGCTACTCGCGCCCGTCGTCCGGCGTAGTCACATTGTTCCGCCAGCCGGTCCGTCATGGCGTTCAGCACGAAGTCCTCGACCGGCATGCCATAGGGCGTCGTCTGCCCGCCCGAGGGGGCGATCACCTTGCGGTCCAACTCGTCCGGCCCGCCGCGCGAGGTGAGATCCGCCTGCTTCTTCTGGTTGGAAATACTTTCGGGGGGGATCGGCATTCCATCGGAATGACGCGGGGGGGCAGATGGCCCCCCGTCCGCGCCATCCGCAGGTGCATCGGCGTAATAATTCACCCGTCGGACCTCCAGCGGGTCCTTGCCCAGGGCGTGGGCCACGTGATCCACGACCCGCTCGATCCCGACCATCCCCTGCGGTCCGCCGAAACCGCGGAAGGCCGTGGCGGAGCAGGTGTTGGTCTTCAACCGGTGGCTCTCGATCCTCACGTGATCCAGCAGATAGGCGTTGTCGGAATGCAGCATCGCCCGGTCCGCCACCGGCAGCGACAGATCCTGCGACCAGCCGCAGCGCATCAGGTGGCGGAACTCGACGCCAAGCAGCCGACCGCTGTCGTCGAAGCCTGCGCGATAGTCGATCCGGAGGTCGTGGCGCTTGCCGGTGATGACCATGTCGTCGTCGCGGTCATAACGCATCCGGCAGGGCTTGCCCGTCCGGATCGCCGCCACGGCGCAGGAAACCGCCAGCGCATTGCCCTGGCTTTCCTTGCCGCCAAAGCCGCCGCCCATGCGGCGCATCTCCACCCGTACGGCATGCATCGGCAGGCCAAGTGCTTCGGCCACCTTGTGCTGGATCTCCGTCGGGTGCTGGGTGGAGGATTGAACAACGACCTCTCCGCCATCCTGCGGCAGGGCCAGGGCGGCCTGGCCTTCGAGGTAGAAATGCTCCTGGCCGCCGATCTCCATGCTGCCTTCGACGCTATGCGCAGCGCCCGCTATGGCGGTGGCGGCATCGCCCTTGGCCCAGACCACCGGCCCGCCTTCAAAGCGGCTGTCGGCCTCCAGCGCCTGATCCACCGTCAGGATCGGCGTTTCCTCGGTGATGTCGAATGTGCCCAGCCGGGCGGCTTTGCGCGCGGCCAGATGCGAGGTCGCGATGACCAGAAACACCGGCTGGCCGACGAAATGCACGCGGTCGGTGGCCAGCATCGGCTCCGGCTCCGGCGAGGGGGAGACGTCGTTGTGATGCGGCAAGTCGGCTGCAGTCAGCACGTCGATCACGCCGGGCGCGGCCCGGACTGCTGCCAGATCGACGCCGTTCAGCACGCCGCGGGCGACCGGAGACAAACCGAAGGCGAGGTGCAGCGTTCCGGTCGGGGCGGGGATGTCATCCACGTATCGCGCCGCGCCGGTGACATGCAGCGGCGCCGTGTCGTGGGGGAGGGGTTTGCCCATGCTCATGCGCGCACCTCCCGGACATTCACCGACGTCCCCTGGCCCTCAAGCCAGTAGCGTCGCAACATGTTCCGCGCGCTCGCCAGCCGGTAGTCGGCAGAGGCGCGCATATCCGACATCGGCGAGAAATCCTTCGCCCATTCCGGGGCGGCGCGCTCCAGCGCGGCCTCGTCGAAGGGCTGGCCGATCAGGGCCGCCTCCACATGCGCGGCGCGTTTCGGGATGCCCGCCATGCCGCCGAAGGCAATCCGGGCCTCGGCCACCACGCCATCGGCCATCGTCAGGTTGAAGCACCCCAGAACGGCCGAAATGTCCTGATCGAAGCGTTTCGACAGCTTGTAGCAGGCCAGCCGGTCTGCCCGTTTGGGGATCGTCACCGCCTCGACGAATTCGCCGGGCGCGCGATCCTGCTTGCCGTAGTCGATGAAGAAATTTTCCAGCGGAAGGTCCCGTCGCGTGTCGCCCTTGCGCAGATGCAGGGTTGCGCCCAGTGCGATCAGGGCCGGGGGATTGTCCCCGATCGGGGAGCCATTGGCGATATTGCCGCCAATCGTCGCCGCCTGCCGGATCTGTTCAGAGGCATAGCGGCGCACCATCTCGGCGTAGCCGGGGTAGATCGGGGCCAGAACCGGCAACAGCTCTGCCATCGTCACGGCTGCGCCGACGTGCAGGGTGTCGCCCTGATCCTCTATCTGCTTGAGGTCGGCGCAGCGGTTCAGGAAGGCGACCTCGGGCAGGTCGCGCAGCTGCTTGGTCACCCAGAGGCCAACGTCCGTGGCGCCGGCGATCAGCGTGCCTTCGGGATGGGCGTCGTACCACGCGGCCAGCTCGTCGGACGTCTCGGGGGCGATGGCCACGGCCTCCACCTGTGGGACGGAGTCCCGGATCCAGTCCGGGACCTCTGCGTCCTCAACCGCCTTGGCCGCCCGCACGATCGGCGCGTAGCCGGTGCAGCGGCAGAGGTTGCCGGCCAGGATGTCGTCGTGGTTGGTCTCGCCGCGCGCATGGCCGGTGACCATGGAGGCGATGAAGCCGGGGGTGCAGAAGCCGCATTGGCTGCCGTGTTCGGCGACCATGGCCTGCTGCACGGGATGCATCTCGCCCTCGGGCGAGGACATGCCTTCAACCGTGCGCACGGATTTTCCGTGCAGTTGTGGGAGGAACAGGATGCAGGCGTTCAGGGCGCGGGGGCCGTTCGCGTCGGTCACCATGACCGTGCAGGCCCCGCAGTCGCCCTCGTTGCAGCCTTCCTTTGTGCCGGTGAGCCCTGCGGTCTCCCGCAGGTATTGCAGAAGGGTCGTGGTTGGCGCGACCTCGGGGGAGAGGTCCACACGGTCTCCGTTCAGGTGAAAGGAGATTGTCATTTTCAGTTGTCCGCCGCCTTACCCCTGTTGGACCGTTCTGCCCTCTTCGATGCGGCGTAGAATTGGGCGGTCTTCCGGCGTACAGCAAAGCGACTCGGCGCCGAGTTGGCAAGCTTTTGCTGAAATTTCTAGCGACACCTTGCGGGAAAATGCCCGCAATTGAGGCGTCAGAGAGGCCGCAGAGTGATCCCGGCGCGGCTAAGGCTGTCGCGAACAGATCGTGCGATTTCAATGGCTTCCGGGGTGTCGCCATGGCAACATATGGTGTCGATCCGGGTCGGGATGCGTTTGCCGGTTTCGGTGATGATTGCACCCTCCTTGACCATCTCGGCGATGCGCGGACCGGCCAATTCGGCGTCATGGATCACCGCGCCGGGCAGGGATCGGTCCACCAGGGTGGCGTCGTCATTATAGGCGCGGTCGGCGAAAATCTCGCCCGCGCGGGCCAGGCCCAGGTCCTCCGCGGCAGCCTCCTGCGCGGTGCCGGCCAGGGTCATGATGACGATGCCGGGCTGCACCTTTTCGGCGGCGGCATAGCAGATCCGGGCCATCTCGATATCTTCGGAGGCCATGTTGGACATGGCGCCGTGAAGCTTCAGATGACGCAGCTGCCCGCCCGCCGCGCGGGCCATCGCCTGCGCCGCGCCGAGTTGGTAGGCGACCAAGTTGCCCAGCTCCTCCGACGACAGCTTGATCCGCCGCCGTCCGAAACCCTGCAGGTCGGCAAAGCCGGGATGCGCGCCCAGGCCCACGCCACGCTCCAGTGCCATTCGCATCGTCCGCGCCATCACGTTCGGGTCGCCCGCATGGAAACCGCAGGCGATATTGGCGGAGGTCACGATGTCCAGAACCGCCGCGTCATGGCCCATGGTCCAGGGACCGAAGCTTTCGCCCATATCCGCGTTCAGATCGACCGTCGTGGCCATGTCTCACCCCTCCGTTTCGTCGCCGCGGATCACCCCGCCGATCAGTTGATAGGACAGCAGATCGGGGATGTCATGGGGATCGCGCCGCAGCGGCGCGACCTGTTTGCGCAGCGCCTTCAGTGTGTCGGCTTCGGATCGCCAGAGGGCATCGGCCTCCTCCAGCGTCAGCTCTTGGAACTTCAGCGATGTTCCCGGTGTGGCCTGGGCCACGCAGGGAAGGTCCTGCGGGATGACAGTACCGATCCGGGGATAGCCGCCCATGGTCTGGCATTCGCTGAGCAGCACATAGGGCGTGCCGTCGCCAGTCATCTGGATGTCACCCGGCTGGATCGTGTCGGAGGCGAGGTTGCCGGTGCCACTGGCAAAGGGCGCGTCATCGAAATCCAGCCGCACCCCCTGACGGTTGCCGGTGCGGGAGCGGGTGAAGGCGGTGTCGTAGAACCTTTGCCGGGTGGGGTCGTCGAAGAGGCTGGATTGCGGCCCGGGCATGACGCGCAGGGTGCCGCCGGTCAGCCGCGCCTCCGGTGTCAGGGTCATCGCCGGGGCGTCGGGGTTAGGGTCCTTGCCAATCGGCAGGGTGTCGCCCTGCGTCAGCAGGCGGCCGATCCCGGCGGTCAGATGGGTGGCCACCGATCCGATCAGCGCGGCGGTCTGGATACCGCCTGCCGGGGTGAGATAGCCATAGACCCCCGCCCGCGCCGCGCCGATGGTCAGACGGTCGCCGGGGGCGAGGAGGAGGCTGGTGTTCCAGGCGACCGGATCGCCGTTGAGGCTGGCCTGCATGGTGGCCCCGGTCAGGGCAATCCGGGTCGGCTCGGTCACCGAAACCTCGCACCCCAGCATGGCCATCTCCAGCCCCGCGACCGGGCTGGGCAGGCCCAGAAGCGCCGCGGCCTCCAGCATGGCCAGCCGGTCGGCAGCGCCGCCGCGCGACAGCCCCTCGGCCAGGCGGTTCGGGCGGCCCATGTCCTGCACGGCGATGCCGGGGCCGCAGCGATGCAGAGTGAGGGTGCTCATCCGACCTCCTCGCACCGCGCGCCGCCGCGGCCATCGGCGTTGTCCCGGTCCAGCCCTTCCAGATCCGCGGGCGTCATGGCCTCCAGCCGGATTTCATCGCCGGCCTTCAGCAGTGTCGCCGGGTCGCGGCCCGTGTCGAACCCGCGAAAGGCGGTCTGGCCGATGTGGCGCCACCCAGTCGGCGTGTTATTTGTGAAGATGATTACCTGTCGCACCGCCGCGACCAGCGCCCCGCGAGGCACGTTCGGCGTGATCTCAGGCAGGCGGGGGACGTCCCATTCCGGCGGCAGGAGGCCCATGTAGGGCAGGCCGGGGGCAAACCCGATGGCCAGCACACGCAACCGCGCCTCCAGCAGGGCCTTGCGGGCCGCGTCCTGCGACAGGCCCGTGGCCTCGGCCATTTCGGCGAATTGCGGGCCGTGTTCGCCACCGATGACCACCGGGATCGTCCAGCGCCGTTTGGGATCGGGCAGGGTGGCAGTGGCGAGATCGCTCCCTTTGGCCGTAGCTTCTGCGGCTGCGGCGATCTCTTCCCGGGTAACGCGGTCGGGGTCGAAGCGCAGGAAGACCGAGGTGAGCGATCCGGCGATCTCTTCCACCCCCGGCAGGTCAGCGGCGTCCAGCGCGGCGCGCAGTTTCAGAACCGCACCGACCGTGGCCTCCTGCGGGGTCAGGCCCAGCCGGAGGGCGATGCCGTCCTGCCCATGCGGCAGGATCTCGGGAAGGAGGGGCTCGGGTGCCATGGGATCTCGTCTCAACCTGCCCCGAAAGATCGGCGCAAAGGCCAGAGAGTTCAACCGGTGTTCCGTGTCCCGTCAAACCACGCTAGCTTCGCGTCATGAGCATTGACCCCCGATTCATCCACCTCCGCACCCATACCGAATATTCGCTCCTTGAGGGGGCGCTTCGGCTGAAGAAACTCCCCGGTCTGTGCAAGGCTGCGGATATGCCCGCGGTCGCCGTGACCGACACGAATTCCATGTTCTGCGCGCTGGAATTTTCCGTGGCTGCCAGCGGGGAAGGGATCCAGCCGATCATGGGCTGTCAGGTCGATGTGACCTATCTGGCGACGCAGCCCGGCGAAAAGCCCAAGCCGCCCGCGCCCCTTGTCCTACTGGCGCAGAGTGAGCAGGGGTACGAGAACCTCATGCGGTTGTCCTCCTGTCTCTACGTCGACAAGGGCGGGCAGATGCCGCAGGTCACGCTGGCGGAACTGGAGGAATTTTCCGCCGGGCTGATCTGCCTTTCCGGCGGGGCGCTTGGCCCGGTCGGGATGCTGCTGCAGGCGGGACAGCGCCCGGCGGCGCAGGCGCTGATGGAGCGGCTGAAGGCGATCTATGGCGACCGGCTCTATGTGGAGCTGCAGCGCCACCCCGGCGACAAGGGCCTGCCCGAGGCGGAGCGCGTGACCGAACGTGGTTTTGTCGAAATGGCCTATGCGATGGAGCTGCCGCTGGTCGCGACCAACGATGTCTACTTCCCCAAGGAGGAGATGTACGAGGCACATGATGCGCTGATCTGCATCGCCGAGGGCGCCTATGTCGACCAACAGGAACCGCGCCGCCGCCTGACGCCACAGCATTATTTCAAGTCGCCAGAAGAGATGGCGACACTATTTGCAGACCTTCCAGAAGCGATTGAAAACACGGTTGAGATCGCGAAACGCTGCGCCTTCATGGCCTATCGCCGCGACCCGATCCTGCCGAGGTTTGCCGATGACGAGGTCGCCGAGTTGCGCCGAATGGCGAACGAGGGGCTTCAGGCGCGTCTGGCCGTCATCCCCCATGCGGTCACGCCGGAGGAGTACCAGGAGAGGCTGGATTTCGAGCTGGGCATCATCGAGGGGATGGGCTTTCCCGGCTACTTCCTGATCGTTGCGGATTTTATCCAGTGGGCCAAGGATCACGACATTCCCGTCGGGCCGGGCCGGGGGTCCGGTGCGGGCTCGCTGGTGGCCTATGCGCTGACGATCACAGACCTTGATCCGTTGCGCTATTCCCTTCTGTTCGAACGGTTTTTGAACCCGGAACGAGTGTCGATGCCCGACTTCGACATCGACTTCTGCATGGACCGCCGCGAAGAGGTGATCCGCTACGTGCAGGAGAAATACGGCCGCGACAAGGTGGGCCAGATCATCACCTTCGGTGCGCTGCTGTCCAAGGCCGCGGTACGCGACATCGGTCGGGTGCTGCAGATGCCCTACGGGCAGGTCGACCGACTGTCGAAGATGATCCCGGTGGAGGGGGTGAAGCCGGTCAGCATCGAACAGGCGCTGGCGCAAGAGGAACGTCTGCGCGCCGAGGCCAAGAGCGAGGAGGTCGTCGACCGGCTGCTGCAATATGGCATGCAGGTCGAGGGGCTGTTGCGGAACGCGTCCACTCACGCCGCGGGTGTGGTGATCGGGGACCGGCCGCTGGACCGGCTGGTGCCGCTCTATCAGGATCCACGGTCAGACATGCCCGCCACGCAATTCAACATGAAATGGGTCGAACAGGCCGGGCTGGTGAAGTTCGATTTCCTCGGGCTGAAAACGCTGACGGTCATTCAGAATGCCATCGAACAGATCCACGCCGGTGGGCGGGACTTGCACATCGCGTCGGATGGTTCTGAAATCTATGAACCCTTCGAAGGGGCGGAGAACCAGATCAACGCCATCCCGCTGGACGATCAGAAGACCTACGACCTCTATTCCTCGGCCAAGACCGTGGCCGTGTTCCAGGTTGAAAGCTCGGGCATGATGGATGCGCTCAAGCGGATGAAGCCGACCTGTATCGAGGATATCGTGGCGCTTGTGGCGCTTTATCGTCCCGGTCCGATGGAGAATATTCCGACCTATTGCGAGGTCAAGAACGGGCTGCGTCAGATCGAGTCCGTGCACCCCCTGATCGACCATATCCTCGAGGAAACTCAGGGTATTATCGTCTACCAGGAGCAGGTGATGCAGATCGCGCAGGAAATGGCGGGCTATACGCTTGGCGGTGCTGACCTGCTGCGCCGCGCCATGGGCAAGAAGATCAAGGAGGCGATGGACGCCGAACGCCCGAAGTTCGAGAAGGGCGCGGGCGAGAAGGGGGTTGAGAAGAAGAAGGCTTCGGAAGTTTTCGACCTTTTGGAAAAGTTTGCAAACTACGGTTTCAACAAATCCCATGCGGCGGCCTATGCGGTGGTCTCCTACCAGACGGCCTGGCTGAAAGCGAACCACCCGGTGGAGTTCATGGCAGGCGTCATGAACTGCGATATCCACCTGACGGAAAAGCTCGCCGTCTATTTCGAAGAGGTGAAGAAGCAGCTTGACCTGCCCTACGTGCCGCCCTGCGTGAACCGGTCGGATGCGTCGTTCAAGGTGGTGGATGGGGCGCTGGTCTACGCGCTCGGCGCGCTCAAGAACGTCGGGTTGGACGCGATGCGTTTGGTGGTAGAGGGGCGGACCGGCGGCAAGGAGGCCCCGGATCAGGTCCGGGGCACGGACCGGCCCTTCGTAAACCTCTATGACTTCGCGCGGCGGGTGGAATTGAAAAAGGTCGGCAAACGGCCGTTGGAGATGATGGCCCGTGCCGGGGCCTTTGACGTGCTGGATGCCAACCGTCGACGCGTGTTCGAATCCCTCGATGCGCTGGTGCAATATTCCGCGGCGATCTGGGAGCAGAAGCAATCCAACCAGGTCTCCCTCTTCGGTGACGCGGGGGAGGATCTGCCGGAACCGCGCCTGTCGCCCGTGCAAGACTGGCTGCCCGCCGAACGGTTGGCGGAGGAGTTCAAGGCGATAGGTTTCTACCTCTCGGGCCATCCGCTGGATGACTATGTCGGGCCGCTGAAACGCAAGGATGTCAAAACCCTGGATGAGGTTGCACAGCTGGCGCAGGGCGGTCCGCTGGTGGCCAAGATCGCCGGGATTGTCTCGGGCCGACAGGAGCGTAAATCGGCGCGTGGGAACCGCTTTGCCTTTGTGCAGGCCTCTGACAGGACCGGGGCTTATGAGTGTACAGTCTTTTCTGACACGCTCGAAGCCAGCCGCGATCACCTGGATGCCGGGTCGATGGTGGTGATCACCGTCGAGGCCACGATGGAGAGCGATCAGCTCAAGTTATTGGCGCGGGGGATCGCGCCCTTGGACACCATTGTGGCGGATGCCGGGGGCGTTGGGCTGAAGATCTTTGTCGAGGCGCCGGAGGCCATCGCGATGGTGGCCGAGGTTCTTGAAAACGCATCCAAAGCGGCGCAGCGGGTGGCGCGCGGGCCGATCAGTTTCTGCGTCATGGGCGATGACCTGCCCGGCGAGGTGGAGATCGACGCGGGATCGGATTTCCCGGTCACCCCGCAGATCAAGGGCGCGATCAAGAGCCTGGAGGGCGTGCTGACGGTGGAGGAGTTCTGAGCCGCCCTGAGTTGCGCTTCGATCTCAGTAATGTGGCGGACGTTCGTCGCCCATGACGACCCCGCCTTCCTGGCTCGCCTCACGTTCCGCTTCGCGCTCCATCAGCATCTGGACGCGGCGGGTCAGCAGGGCGATTTCCTTGTCCTGGCGCGCCACGGTTTCTGACAGGTCGTCCACAGACCGTTCGAGATAGGCGAGGCGTTCTTCATGTTCGGTCATCAGCTTGGTCCATATGTGTCCGGCGATGCGCCGGGTCCTTGCATCAGTCTTGATCGGGTCGGGGCCCCGGCGCAAGGCCGGGGCACGGTCGCGCAAGGTCGGGGCACGGTCGCGCACGTCCCCGGCTCTTGCCGCGCGGGGGGGCATGGGCTAGACCGCGCCGCGAGCATGGCCGCAGAGGTTCCGACATGGCGAAGCAGAAAAAAGCCCCGCGCCCCAAGGCGGAAACGCCCAAGGGGTTTCGCGATTATTTCGGCACAGAGGTGACCGAGCGGACGGAGATGCTGCAGCGCATCGCCGGGGTCTATCATCGCTATGGTTTCGACGCACTGGAAAGCTCCGGCGTGGAGACGGTCGAGGCGCTGGGCAAGTTCCTTCCCGATGTGGATCGCCCGAACGAGGGCGTCTTTGCCTGGCAGGAAGACGACGAGGGCGGCAAGGGCGACTGGCTGGCGCTGCGCTATGACCTGACGGCCCCGCTGGCCCGGGTCTATGCGCAGCATCGCAACGACCTGCCGACGCCTTACCGGCGTTATGCCATGGGGCCGGTCTGGCGGAATGAGAAGCCGGGGCCGGGGCGGTATCGTCAGTTTTATCAATGCGATGCGGATACGGTTGGAACGGCCTCGGTTGCGGCGGATGCGGAGATCTGCGCGATGCTGGCGGATTGTCTGGAAGAGGTCGGCATTCCGCGCGGGGATTACCTGGTGCGGGTGAACAACCGGAAGGTGCTGAACGGGGTGTTGGAGGCTATGGGCGTCTCGGACGACGGTCAGCAGGCCGATGTTCTGCGCACGATCGATAAGTTCGACAAGGTCGGCGAGGCCGGGGTGCGGGAGTTGCTAGGCAAGGGGCGGCTGGACGCCTCTGGCGCCTATATCGACGGCGTCGGTCTGGCGCCGGAACAGGCGCAACCGGTCATCGCCTTCCTCACGTCCAAGGGGGCTACGGCGGCGGAAACACTGGCCAATCTGCGCGCGGCCATCGGCGAGAGCCAGATCGGCGCCGAAGGCGTGGAGGAGCTGGAACAGATCGCCGCGTTGCTGGAGGCTGGGGGATATAGCGCGGATCGGATCGAGATTGATCCCTCTGTCGTCCGCGGCCTTGGCTACTATACCGGCCCCGTTTTCGAGGCAGAGTTGACCTTTGAAATCCTCGACGACAAGGGGCGCAAGCGGCAGTTCGGCTCGGTCGCGGGCGGCGGGCGCTATGATGACCTCGTCGCGCGGTTCACCGGGCAGACAATGCCGGCCGTGGGCGTTTCAATCGGCGTCGACAGGCTGCTCGCCGCGCTGCGCGAGAAGGGGCGGGCCGGGGGGGAGGCCGAGGGGCCCGTCGTCGTCACCGTCATGGATCGCGACCGGATGGCGGATTATCAGGCGATGGTGGCGGAACTGCGGAGCGCGGGTATCCGGGCGGAGGTTTATCTGGGCAATCCGAAGAACTTCGGCAATCAGCTGAAGTATGCTGACAAGCGCAATTCGCCCGCCGCCGTGATCGAGGGTGCGGATGAACACGATCGCAAAGTCGTGCAGGTCAAGGATTTGATCCTGGGCAAGAAGATCGCCGAAAATGCCACGCTGGAAGAGTGGAAGGAACGCCCCTCCCAAGCGGAAATTCCGCGGGATCAGTTGGTTCCGCATATTCAGAAACTTCTGAAAGGGGATGGCTGATGCCGCTCTGGCGGGGGCACTCGCCCGAGCTGCGCGCGGAGGTGAAGGCCTGCGCCGCGCGGCTGCGCGCGGGGTTTGAGGGGGCCGGCGCGGCGCCTGTGGAATGCCCGATCCTGCTGCCCGCCGAGACGCTGCTGGACCTATATGGCGAGGACATCCGGGCGCGGGCCTATGTCACCTCCGACGCGCTGCGCGGCGAGCAGATGATGCGGCCCGATTTCACTGTGCCCGTGGTCGAGATGCATATGGCCGGAGGGGCGGAACCGGCGCGCTATACCTATGCGGGCGAGGTCTTTCGCCGACAGGAGGAGGATGAGGCCCGGGCCAATGAATACCTGCAGGTCGGGGTCGAGATATTTGACGGATCGGACCCGGCGGCGGCGGATGCGGAGGTGTTCTCGCTGGTTTTGGCGGCGACAGAGGGGCTCGACCTGCGGGCGGCGACCGGGGATATCGGTATCCTGATGGCGGCCGTTGGCGGGCTGGATACGAGCGAGACGCGCAAGGCCGCGCTGATGCGGCACATCTGGCGACCGCGCCGGTTCAAGGCGCTGCTGGATCGGTTCTCCGGCCGGGCAGCACCGCCGGTGTCGCGAGTGGCCCTGCTGGAGGCGGAGGATCCCTTCGCCACTGCCGGGCCGGAGATCGGCCTGCGTCGGCGCGCCGAGGTGGAAGCGCGGATCGACGCGCTGCGGGCGGATGCGGCGGTGCCGCCGATTTCGGACCGGCAGATGGCGCTGATCGACGCGATCCTCTCGGTGCGGGAAACCCTGCCCCATGCGCTGGAACAGCTGCGCGACATTGCCATCGACATGCCGTCAATCTCGACCGCGGTCGACCGTCTTGCGGCGAGGTCCGCAGCCCTGACGGCGCGTGGTGTTGATACATCGCGGCTGGATTTCGAGGCGGCCTATGGGCGGACGCATATGGAATATTATGACGGTTTCGTCTTCGGCCTTTACGCCGAGACGCGGCCGGATCTGCCGCCCGTCGCCTCGGGCGGACGCTATGATGCGCTGACCCGGGTGCTGGGGCGCCGGGCTGGGCGACCGGAGGGCATTCCGGCGGTCGGGGGCGTGGTGCGGCCCGGGCTGGTTGTCGAACTGGAGGGCGGGGCATGAGCGTGAAGTTGGGCGTGCCCTCCAAGGGTCGGCTGATGGAAAAGACCTTCGACTGGTTCGGTCGGCACGGGATCACCCTGGGCCGGGCGGGATCGGACCGGGAGTATGCCGGCCGGGTTGACGGGATCGAGGGTGTGGAGCTTGTCCTTCTGTCCGCCGGGGAGATCCCGCGCGAACTGGCGGCGGGGCGGATCCATCTGGGTGTGACCGGGACGGATCTGATCCGCGAGAAGCTGGCGGGCTGGGATCAGCGGGTTGCGGAGCTGGCGCCGCTTGGCTTCGGTCATGCGGATCTGATTCTCGCCGTGCCGATGGCCTGGGTCGATGTGGACGTGCTGGACGATCTGGATGCGGCGGCGGCGGCCTTTCGGGCGCGCCACGGGTTCCGGCTGCGGATCGCCACGAAATACCACCGGCTGGTGCGGGATTACCTGCGCGATCACGGTGTGGCGGATTATCAGCTGGTGGATAGCCAAGGCGCGACAGAGGGCACGGTGAAGAACGAGACGGCGGAGGCGATTGCCGATATTACCTCGACCGGCGAGACCCTGCGCGCGAACCATCTGAAGATCCTGAGCGAGGAGCCGATCCTGCGGTCGCAGGCGACGCTCTACCGCTCGCGCCGGGCAGAGGTGAGCGAGGCGGATCGCAAGGTTCTGGCTGAACTGCTGGAACGGCTGGGTCTGGACTGAGAGTGGACGCCATGGACTAGGTTGTGCCCGGCTGGCTCGGCCACAAGTAATAGAGCCCAGAGGAGGCCCCGGTCAGAGCACGCCGATTTCCGCCAGCGCCTGGCTCAGATCTGCGGGCAGGGTATCTTCGTTCTGACGGGTCTTGGGCAGGTCCGGCGGGCTGTCCTCGGGTTTGAGGTATCGCCAGCCCTGGAAGGGGCGGCGGGGTGAGGCGGCGGTCGGGTGCAGCTCCGGGTCGAGGACGATGGCGCAGCGGCGGATGCCGTCGCCGCGGTCGACCTCGTCGAGGCGCAGAATGCGCTGGCGGCACTGGATGACGCCCTTGATGACCCAGTAGATCGAGCCGCCGTTCAGAATTTCGTCCACGCGTTTGGGGAACATGCGGGTGACATGGCGAGGCAGCCCGTCTTCGGCCTGGGCCATGCGGGTCTGCTGCCAGGCGCGCAATGTGTCGACGGATTCCGTCCCGACGGAGAGTTTGATCAGGTTGATATGCTTGGTCATCGAGCCACTACATATAGATGTTGGGTGTTGCGCTTTGCCTATCAGTAGTGTAGCTTGAATGGCCCGAGAGGCAAGCCTGATGTGTTCCGGGGCTGGCCCAAACCACCACACAGTGTATGATGGGCATTCGCCCGTCGCTAGCAAAGGTGATTCCGACATGACCCGTTTTGCCGCCCCGATCGCCGAACAGGTCTGGGACATGAAATACCGGCTGAAAGAGGCCGATGGCACCGCCGTCGACCGTTCAGTCGAGGACAGCTGGCGACGGATTGCCCGTGCCCTGGCCGATGTCGAAGAGGACAAGGCGGCGTGGGAAGAGACCTTCTATACCGCGCTGGAGGACTTCAAGTTTCTCCCCGCCGGGCGGATCACCGCCGGGGCCGGCACTGGGCGCAAGGTCACGCTCTTCAACTGCTTCGTCATGGGCACGATCCCCGACAACATGGGCGGCATCTTTGACATGCTGAAAGAAGCCGCGCTGACCATGCAGCAGGGCGGCGGCATCGGCTATGATTTCTCGACCATCCGGCCCAAGGGCGCGGCGGTTTCCGGCGTGGCGGCGGATGCCTCCGGGCCTTTGTCCTTCATGGATGTCTGGGACGCCATGTGCCGCACCATCATGTCCGCCGGGTCGCGGCGTGGCGCGATGATGGCGACGATGCGTTGCGATCACCCGGATATCGAGGATTTCATCGGCGCGAAGTCCGACCCGGCCCGCCTGCGCATGTTCAACATGTCCGTCCTCGTCACCGACCCGTTCATGGAGGCGGTCAAGGCCGACGGCCCGTGGGAACTGGTGTTTGACGGAAAGGTCTATCACACCCTTCAGGCGCGCGATCTGTGGAACCGGATCATGCAGGCGACCTATGATTACGCCGAGCCGGGTGTGATCTTCATCGACCGGATCAACAAGGCCAACAACCTGAGCTATTGCGAGACGATTGCGGCGACGAACCCTTGTGGCGAGCAACCCTTGCCGCCCTATGGTGCCTGTCTGCTGGGCTCAGTGAACCTTGCGCGGCTGGTGACGGATCCCTTCACCGACGCCGCGCAACTGGACCCCGAGGCGCTGGACAGGTTGGTGCGCGTGGCGATCCGGATGATGGACAACACCGTCGACGCCTCGAAATTCCCGCTTGAGGCGCAGGCGCGCGAAGCCGAGGCCAAGCGCCGCATCGGCCTCGGCGTCACCGGCCTGGCCGACGCGCTGCTGATGCTCGGCCTGCGCTATGGCTCCGACGAGGCCGCGACCCAGACCGAAGACTGGATGCGCGCCATCGCCCGCGCTGCCTATCTCGCCTCCGTCGAGCTGGCGAAGGAAAAGGGGGCATTTCCGCTCTTTGACCGGGACGCCTTCCTCGCATCGGGGACGATGCAGGCGATGGACGAGGATGTCCGCGCGGCGGTAGCCGAACATGGCATCCGCAACGCGCTGCTGACCTCGATTGCGCCGACGGGGACGATCTCGCTCTACGCGGGCAACGTGTCTTCGGGGATCGAGCCGGTCTTTGCCTATGAATACACCCGCAAGGTGCTGCAGAAGGACGGGTCGCGGACCGAGGAAAAGGTCGTCGATTACGCGGTGCAGATGTGGAAGGAACTGAAGGGCGACGCCCCCCTGCCGGAGTATTTCGTCAACGCCCAGACGCTTGCTCCGCTGGAGCATGTGAAGATGCAGGCGGCGGCGCAGAAATGGGTCGACTCGTCGATCTCCAAGACGATCAACTGCCCGGAGGACATCTCCTTCGAGGCGTTCAAGGACGTCTACATGGAGGCCTATGAAACGGGCTGCAAAGGCTGCACCACCTATCGGCCGAACGATGTGACGGGGTCGGTGCTTTCGGTGGCGGAAGAGAAGCCGGGCACTTTCGCGTCCCGACTAAAAGAGGCACGGAAGAATGCAGGCCTCTCTCAGGAAGAACTGGCCGCGAAGGTGGGTATTACCAAAGCAGCGGTGTCCAATGCTGAGAACGGCAGATCAGATACGATGCGCAATCTTGATGCATTGGCCACGGCCCTCAATGTATCGCCCGGTTGGCTACAATTTGGCGAAGCGGGCACCGCCCCCGAAACCCTCGCCTCGACCGACGCCGAGCCGCTCCAGCCGCATGGCGACGTGGTCTACATGCAGGAACCGCTGGACCGGCCGCAGACGCTGGAAGGCAATACCTACAAGCTCAAGTGGCCCGACAGCGAACATGCCATCTATCTGACGATCAACGACATTATCGTCGGTGGTCGGCGAAGACCCTTTGAGGTCTTCATCAATTCGAAGAACATGGAGCATTTCGCCTGGACCGTGGCGCTGACCCGCATGATTTCGGCCGTGTTCCGGCGTGGCGGCGATGTGTCGTTTGTGGTCGAAGAGCTCAAGGCCGTTTTCGATCCGCGCGGCGGGGCCTGGATGAAGGGTAAGTATATTCCCTCGATCCTTGCTGCCATCGGCGGTGTGATCGAGACGCATCTGATCTCCATCGGATTCATCGAGGGTGAGGGCGCCGGGCTGAAGAGCGACCCGACCGCCAAGGTTGTGGGGCTTGAAGGCGGCGGGCGTGGCAAGGCCTGCCCTTCCTGCGGTCAGTATTCGATGCAGATGATCGAGGGCTGCATGACCTGTTCGTCCTGTGGCCATTCGAAATGCGGGTGAGGGTCTGAGGGCGGGGCGGTCATATGATGACAAGCTAATTTTGGCCATCTTCCGGGGAAAACGGCCATTTCACAAGTTAACGACGGCTATTGGGGAAGACCTCTCCAAAATCCGTTATTGCGGAGGCGCCGAAGCAATTCTCGAGCCGGAACGCCACTGACTGGAACATGGGTCCGCAAAGAACTCTACGCAAACCGATATCCGAAGTTTTGTGATTTTCTGGTATGCGATCCGGCGTCGGGGCCGTTCTCCGATCGGAAAGCATCTTTGCGTGCCAGTCTGCATCCGCCGAAAGCAAGAAGGCCGCGAGTATCCCCGCGGCCTTCGAGTTTTGCATGAGTGGCGGCGCGCCCTCACATCAGTCGGTCTGGTAGCCTCACGCGGCCTTGGTGCCGTTCATAATGAGGGCGGCATCGATCCTGGCTGCCAGTAGGTCTCGCATCGCGAGGATCTGCCGGAAGCCCCGCTGCAGCCTGTCGCGAGCAGCGCCCGTTTCAGAAAGAACAGGGACAGAGCAGACACGACCGACGGCTCCGAGTTCCGGGTCGTCCGTGCCGTCGAAGACGTTTCGGAGGCCAAGGGTTTCCTGCGTGATGGCCTGGTCGAGAAGGTCTTCGATGCATCCGATTTCCTTGGCCGCCGCCTCGGACAGCGGTCCGTTGCGGCGCAAAGCGGATAGCGCTCGCAGAACCGTATCGAGGTCGGTCGCGCCCAGCTCCGCATCATTGCGCTGAACCTGATCGTGCAGGACGTCGAGCCCTCGTAGAATGCGCGTGCATAGTTCCTTGTTTGTCATTTGGTCGAAGTATTTCATGGCTGTGTCCTCGTCTCGTTGCTGGGATGTGGCGAGCGGTCGGCCGTGTCCTGTCGATCTGCTATTTCAGGCTGCATCGTTGACCTGGAGGGCGAGCGCTCGGGCATCCCGGGCATCGTCCAGTTCGCCGACCTCGACGAGAAGATCGTAAAGCCGGTCAGTGACAAGACAGAGCTTCTCCACCTCCGGACTGGCAGGGTCGAGGAGAACCCAGGACGAGAGGTCGGGTTCGAACGCATCGATGACCGGGTCGAGTGAAAGCAGCCTGTGCAGGTCGACCAGCCGGAGACGGGTCGTCCGATCGAGGCGTGATGCGTTTCGCAGCTCGGACATGAGCCGCAGCACGCGAGCTTTTCCGGCATCGCCGTCGATCAGCGCGGCAGCGTTGCACAGAGCGTCTCCGTGCTCGGCACAATGCGCCCTAACGGCAGCGAGTTGAGGGTCGACGGACAGGGTCTTTGTGGGTAGTCGGCGCAGCATGTGTTCCTCCGTTGTTGCGCGTCTGCCAATCGCGGCAGCGTCAAGCCTGGGCGAGAAAGACCTGAAGACGGAGATGAAGGCGGCAGGCGCGAAGCCGATGTTGCTGAAGTCGGACATCGGTGTGCGGATTTTCCGACGTAGCGATCTGCCGGAGCGCTTCCGCGTGTAGACATATCTGACCACATGCAACATGATTGGTCGGCCGTCCCTTGGGGCGGCCGATTTTTTTTGTTTGGCTGGAAGGCTGCAGCGCAAGAAATCCGGTAGCCAAAGTAAGCTTGTCAAATGGCCGTTTTTGCCGCCGGAGACGAGGGCGCTTTCAGCAAAAACAATGGGTTACGGTTTCGTGATGGCCAAAATTAGCTTGTCGTCACAGTAGGTTGCGGCCTGGCGCAATTACCCGGTGGCGATCACGCGCGTGCCCCAACCTTCGCAGGTCTTCTCCAGGTCGGCGGGCAGGGGCTTGTCGGTGAAGAAGGCGTCGATATCGGCGAGGGAGGCGATGCGCACCGGGGCCCCGCGGGAGAACTTGGTGTGGTCGGAGACCAGGAAGGTCGTGCGGGACTGGCGCAGGATTGTCTGGCTGACGCTGACCTCTTGAATGTCGAAGTCCAGCAGGTCGCCGTCGCGGTCCAGGGCCGAACAACCGATGACAGCCAGGTCGAATTTGAACTGGCGGATCGTTTCGGCGGCCAGGTTGCCGACAAGGCCGCCGTCAGAGCGTCGCAGCAGGCCGCCTGTCACAATGATCTCGCAGCCCGGATTGTTCGCCAGAATATTCGCCACGTTCATGTTGTTGGTTACGACCATGAGGTTCTCGTGGTGCAGCAGTTCTTCGGCCACGGCCTCCGTCGAGGTGCCGATGTTGAGGAAGAGCGAGATATTGTCCGGGATTTCGGCCGAACAGGCGCGGGCGATGGCGCGCTTGGCCTCGGGGTTGAGGGACCGGCGTTCCTCATACCCGATGTTGGTGGTGCCGGAGGGCAGGACCGCGCCGCCGTGGACACGTTCCAGCCGTCCGGCCTCGGCCAGGTCGGTCAGGTCGCGTCGGATGGTCTGCAATGTGACGCCGAAATGCGAGGCCAGCCCTTCGACCGTCACCTTTCCGTCGCGGCGGACGATTTCCAGGATTTCAGGATGACGGAAGGTCTGGGACATGCGGCGGCCTTTCTGCATGAGCTCGCAGTGCGGGGTGGGATCACCCTAACAAGCCGCAGAAACGCGCAGAAACGCAATCGAAAAGTCGGAATATGACCGGATTTCGAGGAGTTTTGACCGATATCGGTCGGGCCAATCACTTGAAAGAACTGCAAAACACCAAAAAGGAAAGAAAACGAAAATAATCTCCTTGCGAGGTTTGGCGGCAATTGCCATAACGTGTCGGAGTTACGCGTCTGGAGGAGACACGCGTGGATCAACCGGCTGACAGTGCTGTGACGGACCTTTTCGTCATCGGGGGCGGCATCAACGGATGCGGTATTGCCCGTGACGCTGCAGGGCGTGGGCTGTCGGTGACGCTGGCAGAGATGAACGACCTGGCCTCTGCGACCTCCTCGGCCGCGACAAAGCTTTTCCATGGCGGTCTGCGCTATCTCGAATACTTCGAATTTCGTCTGGTGCGTGAGGCGCTGGTCGAGCGGGAAGTGCTGTTGAGCGCGATGCCGCATATCAGCTGGCCGATGCGATTTGTTCTTCCATATCATAAGGATATGAGGTTCGAGGCGAATACGCCGACGTCGAACCTCCTAAGCTTGGTCATGCCCTGGATGAAGGGGCGTCGACCCGCCTGGCTGATCCGATTGGGGCTGTTCCTGTATGACCACCTGGGCGGGCGCAAGATCCTGCCGCCGACCTCGACCGTCGATCTGACGACGGCACCCGAGGGCGCCCCGCTGAAGCCCCACTTCACCAAGGCGTATGAATATAGCGACTGTTGGGTCGAGGATTCGCGGCTCGTCGTCCTGAATGCACAGGATGCGGTGGCCCGAGGCGCTCGGGTTCTGACCCGGACGGAGATGACCGGGGCGGTTTCGGAAAACGGGCTGTGGCGGATCGAAACGCGCAATACCGAAACCGGCGAGATGCAGACGCATCATGCGCGGATGCTGGTCAATGCGGGTGGCCCCTGGGTTGGAGATGTCCTGCAGACCAAGGTGCGCCTGAACTCGCGCGAGGGGGTGCGGCTGGTCCGGGGCAGTCACATCGTGACCCGGCGGCTCTACGATCACGACAAGTGCTATTTCTTTCAGGGCACCGACGGTCGGATCATCTTTGCCATCCCCTACGAGACCGATTTCACCCTGATCGGGACGACAGACGAGGATCACGAAGATCCCTCGGTCAAACCGGTCTGCACGGAGGCGGAACAGGATTACCTGCTGTCCTTCGCCAATCAGTACTTCGAACGTCCGGTGACCCGGGATGACATCGTCTGGACCTTTTCCGGCGTGCGCCCCCTGCATGATGACGGCTCGACCAGCGCCACGGCGGCGACGCGGGATTACACGCTGAAGGTCGACACGAGTGCCGGAGCGCCGATGCTGAACGTCTTCGGCGGCAAGATCACCACCTACCGGCGGCTGGCCGAAAGCGCGCTGGTGAAGATCGCCGTGCAGCTTGGCAAGGCGGGGGAGGCCTGGACCGAGGGTGCTGCGCTGCCGGGCGGGGATTTCCCTGTCAGCGGGGTCGCCGATCTGATCACCGGGTTGCAGCGGGATTATCCCTTCCTCACCGATTTCTGGGCGCAACGGTTGGTGCGCGCCTATGGGACGCAGGCGGCGATTATCCTGGGCGATGCGGCCAGTGCCGCAGATCTGGGGCAGGATTTTGGTGCGACCCTGACGGAAGCGGAGGTCGCCTGGCTGATGACGCATGAATTTGCGCGAACGGCCGAGGATGTGATCTGGCGGCGGACCAAACTGGGCCTGCGGCTGGATGCGGATCAGGTTCGGGCGCTGGACGAATGGATGGCGCGCTGTCGCCGTGATGCGGCTGCGGCGGCGGAATGAGGAGGATGACCCCATGACCTTGGAATTGCAGGGCGTGTCGAAGATCGTGGAGGGGCAGACCCATATCCATACGACGGATCTGACGCTGGAGAAGGGCACGATGAACGTGCTGCTCGGACCGACCCTGTCGGGCAAGACCTCTCTGATGCGGTTGATGGCGGGGCTAGATGCGCCTGCGTCAGGCCGGATCATGTGGAACGGGGCAGATGTGACCGGCCAGCGGGTGCAGGATCGCAAAGTGGCCATGGTCTATCAGCAGTTCATCAACTACCCGTCGATGTCGGTCTACGACAATATCGCCTCGCCGCTGAAGTTGATGGGTGTCGGCCGGGCGGAGCTGGACCGCCGCGTCCGCGAGACGGCCGAGTTGATGAAGCTGACCCCTATGCTGGACCGCAAGCCGCTGGAACTGTCGGGTGGTCAGCAGCAGCGCTGCGCGCTGGCGCGGGCTCTGGTCAAGAACGCCGGGCTGGTCCTGCTGGACGAACCGCTGGCCAACCTGGACTACAAGCTGCGCGAGGAGCTGCGCATCGAGATCCCGAAGATCTTCGAGGCCTCGGGGTCGATCTTTGTCTATGCCACAACCGAACCGGAGGAGGCGCTGTTGCTTGGCGGCAATGTCGCCACCCTCTGGGAAGGGCGGATCACCCAGTTCGGGCCGACGCCCGCGGTCTATCGTCAACCGGTGGATGCGACCACGGCGCGGGTCTTCTCGGATCCGCCGATGAACTTCCTGCAGATCTCGAAGACCGGCAACCGCATCATGTTCGGCAAGGGGCAGAGCGCGGCGGCGACGGGCAATATCGCGGATTTGCCGGATGGCCGCTACATGGCGGGGTTCCGGCCCAACCACCTGGAAATCGGCCGCCATGCGGCGGATGCGATGGAGTTCCGGACGACGCTTGTCGTGACCGAGCTGACGGGGTCGGAAACCTTCGTGCATCTGGATCACCACGGCGAGCGTTGGGTCGGGCTGATCCACGGGGTTCAGGACCTGACCCTCGGGGCGGAACAGAGCGTCTGGCTGGAGCCGCGCCATGTCTACATTTTCAGCGAAGACGGCAGGCTGGTTGCACCCGCCGCCTATGCGCTGGCGGCCTGAGGGAGGGAACGATGGCCAAGATCACCCTGGACAACCTGGCGCATTCCTATCTGCCGAACCCGGCATCCGAGGAGGACTATGCGCTCAAGGAGCTGAACCACGATTGGGAGGACGGCGCGGCCTATGCGTTGCTCGGCGCCTCCGGTTGTGGGAAATCCACCCTGCTGAACATCATCTCCGGCCTGCTGGCACCCTCGCAGGGGCGCATCTTGTTTAACGGCGAGGACGTGACCCAGGCGCCGACGGCGGCGCGCAATATCGCGCAGGTGTTCCAGTTTCCGGTGGTCTACGACACGATGACGGTGCGCGATAACCTGGCCTTTCCGCTGCGCAACCGTGGCCGGGACGAGAGCTATGTCGCGGAGCGCGTTCAAGAAATCGCCCGGATGATCGGCATGGAAGACATGCTGAACCGCAAGGCGCGCGGGCTGACCGCCGATGCCAAGCAGAAGATCAGCCTGGGCCGGGGCATGGTGCGCAAGGATGTGAATGCTCTGCTCTTCGACGAACCGCTGACGGTGATCGACCCGCATATGAAGTGGGAGTTGCGGACGCAGTTGAAGAAGCTGCACCACGACTTTGGTCACACGATGATCTACGTCACCCACGACCAGACAGAGGCGCTGACCTTCGCCGACAAAGTGGTGGTCATGTACGACGGGCGTGTGGTGCAGATCGGCACGCCGGAAGAGCTGTTCGAGCGGCCGGAGCATACTTTTGTCGGCTATTTCATCGGCTCTCCGGGGATGAATGTGATCCCGGCCAAGGTGGATGGCGCCCGGGCTTATATCAACGGCTCCTACGTCGATCTGGCCCAGGGCTACGGGCCGCTCGACGGCAAGGTCGAGATCGGGGTGAGGCCGGAATACGCCCGGCTGTCGCAGTCCGACGGGCTGCCGGTGAAGGTGCGGCGGGTGGAGGATGTCGGTCGGCACAAGATCATCCGGGCCGATTTCTTCGGCCATGACATCAACATCATCGCAGGCGAGGACGAGCCGATCAGCGCGGACATGACCCGGGTCACCTTCGATACCGCGCATGTGAATGTCTACGCCAACGACTGGCGCGTGAAGGGGGAGGCTGCGTGATGGAAAAGACCGTCAATCAGAAAGCCTGGTTCCTGGTGCTTCCGGTTCTGCTACTGGTGGCCTTTTCGGCGGTAATCCCGTTGATGACCGTGGTCAACTACTCGGTCCAGGACACCTTCGGGAACAACCAGTTCTTCTGGGCCGGGCTGGAATGGTTCGAGGAGATGCTGGCCTCAGAACGGATGTGGGATGCCCTTGGGCGGCAGCTGATGTTCTCGGCCATCATTCTTGCGATCGAGGTGCCGCTTGGGGTCTTTGTCGCGCTGAACATGCCGAAACGGGGCGGTTGGGCCAGCCTGTGTCTGGTGCTGATGTCGCTGCCGCTGCTGATCCCGTGGAATGTGGTCGGCACGATCTGGCAGATCTTTGGCCGGGTCGACATCGGGCTGCTTGGGTACACGCTGGATGCGCTTGGCGTGAACTACAACTATACGCAGGACACCGTCGCCGCCTGGATCACCATCGTGACGATGGACGTCTGGCACTGGACCTCGCTGGTCGCGCTGCTGGCCTACGCGGGTCTCAAGTCGATCCCGGATGCCTATTACCAGGCCGCGAAGATCGACCAGGCGAGCCGTTGGAAGGTGTTCCGCTATATCGAGCTGCCCAAGATGGCCGGGGTCCTGATGATCGCGATCCTGCTGCGCTTCATGGACAGTTTCATGATCTACACAGAGCCCTTCGTGGTCACCGGCGGCGGGCCGGGCAATGCGACGACGCTGCTGTCCATCGACCTAGTCAAGATGGCGCTCGGCCAGTTCGACCTGGGCCCGGCGGCGGCGTTTTCGATCATGTATTTCCTCGTGATCCTGCTCATCAGCTGGGTGTTCTACACCGTGATGACCAACCTCGATAAGCGGGAGGGCTGAAAGATGGCCGACGCAACCGCCAGCCAGAGCACATCACGCGGCCTGAGCCTGCCAAAGGTCAATTCCCGGGCCGTGGTGATGGTGCTTTATCTGCTCTTCCTGCTGCTGCCGATCTACTGGCTGCTCAACATGAGCCTGAAGACCAACACGGAGATCCTGAACGAATTCACCCTGTTCCCGCGTAATCTGACACTCGACAACTACGCGACGATCCTGACCGATCCGGCCTGGTATCTGGGCTATGTGAATTCGCTGATCTACGTGGTGATGAACACGGTGATCAGCCTGGCGGTGGCGCTGCCGGCGGCCTATGCCTTTTCGCGCTATCACTTTTTGGGTGACAAGCACCTGTTCTTCTGGCTGCTGACCAATCGCATGGCCCCGCCTGCGGTCTTCGCCCTGCCGTTCTTTCAGCTCTATTCCTCGGTCGGGCTCTTTGACACGCATATCGCCGTCGCTTTGGCGCATTGCCTGTTCAACGTGCCTTTGGCGGTCTGGATCCTCGAAGGGTTCATGCGCGGCGTGCCAAAGGAAATCGACGAGACCGCCTATATCGACGGTTACAGCTTCGGGACGTTCTTCGTGAAGATCTTCATGCCGCTGATCGCGTCGGGCATCGGGGTCGCGGCCTTCTTCTGCTTCATGTTCTCCTGGGTGGAGCTGCTGCTGTCGCGGACGCTGACGACGGTGGATGCCAAGCCGATCGCGGCGATCATGACGCGGACGCAGGGGGCATCGGGGATCGACTGGGGCGTTCTGGCCGCGGCGGGCATCCTGACGATCGTGCCGGGCGCGCTCGTGATCTATTTCGTGCGGAACTACATCGCCAAGGGCTTCGCCCTGGGGAGGGTGTGATGAGCCGACGCGACATCTGCATTTCGAACCGGAGGACCCTCTGACATGGCATGGATGGCATGGACCTGGCCGACCGCAATCTTCTTCATGGTCATCGCCGCGCTTCTGATCACCTTCACGGTGTTGGCGATCCGGTACCCCGAAACGCCGCGCACCGGTGTTCTGGGGATCGAGACGACGCGGGGGGATCGTCTCTTCATCACGCTTCTTGGCTCGGCCTTCATCAACCTGGCCTGGCTCGGATTGGCGGGGGCCGCACAGTGGTGGGCGCTCGCTGTTTGTCTGGTCTACGCGGCTGCGGTTTTCCGCTGGGTGTAGCCCATTATTGTTCCGGGGGATCAACCGCCGGGGCGCCTCAGTTTCTAAGGGAGGAAAACTATGAGGATCAGTTTAAGTAACACGACAGCCATGTTGGCTGCGCTTGCCCTGGCCGCACCGGCCTGGGCAGACATGGAGGCTGCGAAGCAGTTTCTGGACGCCGAGATCGGGGATATGTCGTCCCTGTCCCGCGCGGATCAGGAAGCGGAAATGCAGTTCTTCGTGGACGCAGCCAAGCCGTTCGAGGGGATGGAGATCAAGGTGGTCTCGGAGACCATCACCACCCATGAATACGAAAGCCAGGTGCTGGCGCCGGCTTTCACCGCGATCACCGGCATCCAGGTCACCCATGACCTGATCGGCGAAGGGGACGTGGTCGAAAAGCTTCAGACGCAGATGCAGTCGGGCGAGAATATCTACGACGGTTACATCAACGACTCCGACCTGATCGGGACGCACTGGCGCTATCAGCAGGTGCGCAACCTGACCGACTGGATGGCGGGCGAAGGCGCGGATGTGACGCTGCCGACGCTGGATCTGGACGACTTCATCGGCCTCAGCTTCACCACCGGGCCGGATGACAAGGTCTATCAGCTTCCGACGCAGCAGTTCGCGAACCTTTACTGGTTCCGCTACGACTGGTTCAACGACGAGAAGAACCAGGCTGACTTTAAGGAAGCTTATGGGTACGACCTGGGTGTTCCGGTCAACTGGACGGCCTATGAGGACATCGCCGAGTTCTTCACCGGTCGCGACCTGAGCCATATGGGTGTCGAGGGCGAAGTCTTCGGCAACATGGACTACGGCAAGAAGGACCCCTCGCTTGGCTGGCGCTACACCGATGCGTGGATGTCCATGGCCGGCATGGGCGACGTGGGTGAGCCGAACGGCCTGCCTGTCGACGAATGGGGAATCCGTGTGAACGAGAACTCCCAGCCTGTCGGGTCCTGTGTCGCACGTGGTGGTGCCACCAACGCCCCGGCCGCGGTCTATGCCGTGACCAAGGCGATCGAGTGGCTGGAGAAGTACACGCCCCCGGCTGCCGCGGGCATGACCTTCTCCGAAGCGGGTCCGATCCCTGCGCAGGGCAATATCGCGCAGCAGATGTTCTGGTACACGGCCTTTACCGCCGACACGGTGAAGCCCGGCCTGCCCGTGATGAACGAGGACGGCACGCCGAAATGGCGCATGGCCCCCTCGCCGCATGGCGTCTACTGGAAGGAAGGCCAGAAGGTCGGTTATCAGGACGCGGGGTCCTGGACGCTGATGAAATCCACCCCGGTGGATCGCGCCAAGGCCGCGTGGCTCTATGCGCAGTTCGTCACCTCCAAGACCGTGGACGTGAAGAAATCCCACGTCGGTCTGACCTTCATTCGCGAGTCCACGGTGCAGCATGACAGCTTTACCGAGCGTGCGGACAAGCTGGGCGGTCTGGTGGAGTTCTACCGCTCCCCGGCGCGTGTGGCCTGGTCGCCGACCGGCACCAACGTTCCGGACTACCCCAAGCTGGCGCAGCTGTGGTGGCAGAACATCGGCGACGCGATGTCCGGTGCGAAGTCCCCGCAGGAAGCTCTCGATGCGCTCTGCGCGGATCAGGAGCGGGTGCTTGAGCGTCTGGAACGTGCGGGCATTCAGGGCGACATCGGTCCCAAGCTCAACGAAGAGCGGGATCCGGAGTACTGGCTGTCCCAGCCCGGTGCGCCCTATCCCAAGCTTGAGAACGAGGACGAAGAGCCCAAGACGGTCAGCTATGATGAGCTGATCAAGTCCTGGCAGTAAGCCTTTGACCGGCCGGGGCCTTGCGGGGCCCCGGCCTTTCCGATTTCCCACTCTGTCATGTCCCGGGTTTGCTCGGGGACCTCGTGCCTTGCAGATCCTCGGGTCAGGCCCGAGGATGACCGCTCCGACGGAGGCACATTCAGATGACACATGTTCTGGCGATAGATCAGGGGACGACCTCGACCCGGGCGATCCTGTTCGACCAATCCCTCACGACCATCGCATCGGCGCAGGCCGAATTTGACCAGCATTTTCCAGATAGTGGATGGGTGGAGCACGATCCCGCGGACCTCTGGTCGACGACGGCGGCGACCTGCCGCGCGGCGATCGAGAAGGCGGGGCTGGATGCCTCGGCCATCGCCGCCATCGGCATCACCAATCAGCGCGAAACGACGCTGGTCTGGGACCGCAAGACGGGCAAGCCGCTATACAATGCCATCGTCTGGCAGGACCGGCGGACCTCCGACCTGTGCAAGACGCTCAAGGCGGACGGGTTCGAGGAGGTCGTGACCGAACGCACAGGCCTGCTGCTGGATCCCTATTTCTCGGGCACCAAGCTGGCCTGGATCCTCGATAACGCGGAGGGCGCACGGGACCGGGCCGAGGCGGGTGAGCTGGCCTTCGGCACCGTGGACAGCTGGCTGGTCTGGAACCTGACGGGCGGACGGGTCCATGTGACCGACGCCACCAATGCCGCGCGCACCATGCTTTATGACATTCGCAACGGCTGCTGGTCCGACGAGATATGCGCCCGGCTCAACATCCCCATGTCGCTGTTGCCGGAGGTTCGCGACAGCGCAGCCGATTTTGGCGAGACGCGTTCCGACCTCTTTGGTCGGCCGATCCCGATCCTCGGGATAGCGGGGGACCAGCAGGCGGCGACGGTCGGGCAGGCCTGTTTCCAGCCGGGGATGATGAAATCGACCTATGGGACCGGGTGTTTTGCCCTGCTCAACACCGGCGATCAGATGGTCCGGTCGCAGAACCGCCTGTTGACAACGATTGCCTATCAGTTGGACGGCAAGCCGACCTATGCGCTGGAAGGGTCGATCTTTATCGCCGGGGCCGTCGTGCAATGGCTGCGCGACGGGCTGAAGATCATCCGCGAGGCGAAGGAGACGCAACCGCTGGCGGAGCAGGCCGATGCCTCGCAGGGCGTCGTGCTGGTCCCCGCCTTTACCGGCTTGGGCGCGCCCTATTGGAATGCGGATTGCCGGGGGGCGATCTTTGGCCTGACCCGCAACTCCGGTCCGGAGGAACTGGCCCGTGCGGCGCTGGAAAGTGTCGGGTTCCAGACCCGCGATCTGCTGACGGCGATGCAGGCGGATATGGGGGGTACGGGTGATGCGGTACTGCGGGTCGATGGCGGGATGAGCGCGTCGGACTTCGCCATGCAGTTCCTGTCGGACATCATCGGTGCCCGGGTGGATCGGCCCAAGGTGCTGGAGACGACGGCCATGGGCGCAGCCTGGCTGGCCGGTCAGCGGGCCGGGCTCTATCCCGCCCAGGCGGAGTTCGCGGCGCAATGGGCGCTGGACCGCAGTTTTGAACCGGCAATGACCGAGGAGGTGCGGGACCGGAAAACCGGCGCCTGGGAACGCGCGGTCGATGCGACGATGCGGTTCTGACCCTTGATGGGCGTGAGCGATTTCGGGCTGACCGCCCCGGCGCGCACTATCTTTGGCCGTGACTGTCGGGGCAGGGCGGTTGAGATGATCCCGGAGTTCGGGCGCCGGTTGTTGCTGGTGCGCGGCGGCTCCGTGGGCTGGGCGGAGGATCTGACCTCTGCCTTGAGCACATCAGGCTGCGCGGTGGAGGTCCTACGGTCGCAGGGTGAGCCTGATCTTGCCTCGGTGCGCCAGGGGGTGTCGGTGGCGCGGGCCCACAGGGCGGACTGCGTCGTGGCTGTCGGCGGCGGCTCGGTGATCGACCTGGGAAAGGCGGTGGCCGGGCTCTGCACCAGTCCAGGCGATCCGGCGGATTACCTGGAGCTTGGCGATCAGGCCCCGGCGAGGCTGGAGGCCCCCGTTCCCTTTGTCGCGATCCCGACAACCGCAGGCACCGGGGCGGAGGCCACACGGAATGCCGTCATCGGCGTGCCGGAGCGGCAGGCGAAGATCAGCCTGCGCGATCCCCGGCTGGTGCCGGACCTCGCCATCGTCGACCCGGCGTTGTCCGACGGATGCCCGAGGGCGCTGACCCTGGCCACCGGGCTGGATGCGATCACGCAGCTGATCGAAAGCTATCTGTGCAACCGCGCAAACCCGCTCACCGACGCGTTGACCGCCGTGACGATACCGGGGGCTATCACGGCGCTGGTCACGTTGATGCGGTCGGAAGATCCCAAGGCGCGGGAGGTCATGGCCCGGGCGAGTTACCTGAGCGGGGTCGCCTTGGCGAATTCGGGACTGGGCGTGGTGCATGGGCTGGCCTCCGTCATCGGGGGGTATGGTGGGGCGCATGGGGCGATCTGCGGGCGATTGCTGGCCCCGGCCTTGAAGGTGAATGCAGCGGTGGCGCAGCGGCAGGGACTGGACACCGCGCGGTTTCGACAGGTCGATCACTGGTTGTCCGACGGGTTCGGGGAAAGTCCGGGGGACGGCGTGCAGGCACTGCGCGCCTTCGTCGACGACCATGATCTGCCCGGCTTGGGTGCCCTCGGCGTTCCTTCCGACGGGATGGCGGAGATTGGGCAACGGGGGCTTTCCGCCTCGTCTACTCGGGCAAATCCTGTGCCGTTGGACCAGGGCGAGCTGCAGGAGATTCTGCGCAGCGCTGGTTAGGTCCGGGGGTTAACACCGCCGAGAAAACGACCGTTGACGCAGCGGTCCCGAGGGGCGTTCCGGCGGAACGGTTTACATTTGGGTCCAGATTTGTGAGCCTGAGTCCCATTCGAGCGAGCCACCCGCGTGAGACGCGGCCTCGACAAACTCACCCTCTCCCGAAAGGACAATCGTCATGACCCAGGCAAAGCCGGGCGATACCCTGCATATTCACTACAAAGGGACGCTGGACGACGGCTCCGTTTTTGACAGTTCGGAGGGGCGCGATCCGCTGACCTTCGAACTGGGGGCGGGGCAAATCATTCCCGGTCTCGAGGCCGGGCTGAACGGCATGGCCGTCGGCGAAACGCGCACCGTGCGTGTCGAACCGGCGGAGGCTTATGGCGACCACGACCCCGCCCGGATGCAGGCGGTGGACCGCGCCAGCGTGCCCGACGATATTCCGACCGACCCGGGCACGCAGCTGCAGGTGCAGACCCAGGACGGTCAGGCGCTGAACGTCACTGTGGCCGAGGTGACAGAGACCGAGATCGTCCTGGATGCGAACCATCCGCTGGCCGGAAAGGCGCTGACCTTCGACGTGGAACTCCTTGAAATCGCCTGAGGTCTTTGTCCCGGTCGGCTCTATCGACTGACCGGGACGGCATCGACCATGCGGGGGCTTTCGGAAAGCCTGACAAAATCAATCAACTAATTGATTTTGTTGCGATTTCTGTTGACCTCGACCGACGGATTGCCTAAGTCGAATGCAGATAGCAAGCCAGCAATCGCCAGCCAGCCATCCAAATCAGAAAGAGCCGCAGCGCACGTCGCCTGCGGCTCTTTCTCTATGTCCCGCTCCCCGAGCTCGGCTGAAGGCATCGCTGGAGTCGCCCAAGGGTAGGGCGCATCAATGCGCGCCGGAGGTCTTGCCGCCAAACATACCCTTCGCAGCGGACACCAGCGGGATCAGCGCCGCCCCGACGGCGAGGCCCAGCACACCATCCAGGAATGCAGTCACCGTCCATTCCACTGCGCCGGCCATCTCTCCGGCGCCATTGGCGAGGCCGACCGCGATGTCGTGAATTGCGTCATAGGGCAGGTGCCAGCCCAGTTCGTGCAGCCCATGAACGAGGATAGACCCGCCGACCCAGATCATCGCGGCGGTGCCGACGATGATGAGGAGCTGCATGAAATATGGCATGCCCTGCACGATCCAGAGGCCGAGTTTGCGCGTCAGGCCGAACCGCCCGTGATCGGCCATGGCAAGGCCGAGGTCATCCATCTTCACGATCAGCGCCACGGCACCGTAGACGGCGAGGGTGATGAGGATACCGGCCACGCCAAGCGCTGCGGCCTCCAGCCAGATCGGCTGGCCTTCGGGCAATGCGGAAAGGACGATCGTCATGATCTCCGCCGAGAGGATGAAATCGGTCTTGATCGCGCCCTTGATCTTTTGTTCCTCGAGGTGCGCGCCCTCGACGACCTTCTTTGCGACCGCCTCCGCCTGGTCATGGTGTTTGGGCGACAGGACGTGCCAGACCTTCTCCGCCCCCTCGAAACACAGGTAGCAGCCGCCCAGCATCAGCAGCGGATAGATAAGGATCGGCAGGAAGGTCGACAACAACAGCGCAATCGGCAACAGGATGACGATCTTGTTGAAAAGCGACCCGCGGGCGATCCTCCAGACAATGGGCAATTCGCGGCTGGCTTCGAAGCCGTGCAGGTACTTCGGCGTCACAGCGGCGTCGTCGATGACCGCGCCCGCGGCCTTGGTGGAGGCTTTGACCGCCTGCCCCATCACATCATCCACCGAGGCGGCAGCCACTTTTGCGATGGCTGCCACGTCGTCGAGAAGGGCGAGAAGTCCGCTCATGATGTCTCCTGTTCTGTCGGGGACAACTTAGGGGATCTGGCGGGGTTGGGAAGGGGGTCGCTTGGAAAGCGGGTCATCGACGTTGGTGTCCTGTCGTCATCGGGCGTGACATGGGGCATCTTAGGCCACGAGTGGCGGGAGGTCCCCGGATCAAGTCCGGGGATGACGTGGTGTGGACCGGGGCGGGCGTCCGCAGGCGCGCGAGTTATGACAACACAGGACAAACCTCTGAATTTATGCCCTAATGCCCCGAAAAGGGGACGGTATATGAAACACGGCTATGACGGCGGGCGGCTCAATCTGCCCTTTGTGGGGATCTGCACCTTTGGCAAATACCCCTATGTCGAGGATTGGGATACGATCGACGCAGATGTGGCGGTTCTGGGCGCACCGCTGGATATGGGGAGCCAGTGGCGCTCCGGCGCGAGGATGGGTCCGAGGGCGATACGCGAGGCCTCGACCTTGTTTTCCTTCGGTCACGCGGGGGCTTATGACCATGAGGATGACGTGACCTATCTCGATCCGGATCACGTCACCATCGTCGATATCGGGGACGCGGACATCGTCCATACGGACACGGTGAAAAGCCACGAGAACATCGAACTCGGGGTGCGCAAGATACTGGCCTCCGGCGCCCTGCCGGTGGTGCTGGGCGGCGATCATTCGGTGAATATCCCCTGTATCAACGCGTTTGACGGCGAAGAGCCGTTCCACCTGATCCAGATCGACGCGCATCTGGATTTCGTCGATGAACGCCACGGGGTCCGCTATGGCCACGGCAACCCGATGCGGCGGGCGGCAGAGAAGCCCTGGGTGACCGGGTTGACCCAGATCGGCATCCGCAATGTCTCCTCCACCGCCAGGGACGGGTATGAGGCCGCGCGCGGGATGGGGTCGGATATCCTGTCGGTCCGGCAAGCGCGGGTGCTGGGGGTCGAGGGGCTGCTGGCGCGTATTCCTGCGGGAGAACGGTATTACCTGACCATCGACATCGACGCCTTCGATCCCTCCATCGCGCCGGGGACGGGCACGCCCAGCCATGGCGGGTTCCTCTATTACGAGGTGCTGGAATTGATCGACGGGCTTGCGCAGCGCGGAGAGATCGTCGGGCTCGATCTGGTGGAGGTCGCCCCGGATCACGATCCGGCCGGTGTGACCTCGATCCTGGCGGCACAGCTGCTGATGAACGTGATCGGGCGGGTGCTGCATCATCGCGACATGTGACTGGCCAGACAATTAACTTACCGGTCGGTTGACTGGCGGGCGGTGCGGATGCATGCTCGGCGCATCTTTCAGGGAGGAAACGATGACCGACTGGCCCGCACAACGGCTTCTGCCGCCTGACCCCAAGAATTACACCCCCGAGCAGCAGAAGGCGCATGACGCCTTTGTCGCCAGCCCGCGGGGGCGGGTGGTTGGCCCGCTCGCCTTATGGCTCCACCGGGCCGAATTGGCCCAGGCGACCGAAAAGCTGGGCAGCTACCTGCGGTTCTCGACCACGCTCGGGCCAAAGCTGACGGAGTTGGCGATCATCACGACAGCCAAGGTTTGGGGCTCGGAATTCGAGTGGTACGCGCACAAGCCGCTGGCGATCAAAGGGGGGCTGTCGGAAGAGGTGGTGGAGGCCATCCGCACCGGCGCGGAACCGCCCTATGCCGATGACGAGGAACGCGCTGTCCATCGCTTCGCCTACGAGGCGGCGATGGAACGACAGGTCAGTGATGAACTCTACCAAAGCACAATCGACACCATCGGCAAGGACCGTCTGGTCGATCTGGTGGCGCTGATCGGCTATTACGGGTTCGTTTCGCTGACGCTCAACACCTTCCGCATCCTGCCGCCCGCCGACGCCCCGCGCGAATTTGGCTGAAGCGGAATTGCGACACTCGCCCGCCAGTGATGCGGGCGGCCTTGGCGCGGGGCGGGCGGGGGAGTATTCCGGGGCAGACCTCCTGATCCGGACCCGCCATGCGCCGCCTGTTCCTTGCCCTGCTGCTGACCCTGACCGCCGCATCTGTCCAGGCTGAAGGCTGGTCGCGGATCGGCCATGGGCGGCTGACGGTCAATGACCTTTTTGGCGACCGGATCGACCGCTGGCGCACGGGATCCGTCGCCGCCAGCTATGTCTTCGGGCCGGAGTGGACCGGGCGCTTGCCCGCCATGCCCGGCCAGATCCTCGAATTCCGCATCCTGGGCGAAGTCATCGCGCCAGTCCGACTGGACCTGCCCTGGGCCATGGACCGGCCCTATTCGCAGGCTCTCTCGCTTGGTCTGCATACACATTTCGACCGGGGTGGCTGGCAGATGGCGCTTGGCGCGGATGCGGTGATCACCGGGCCGCAGACGGGGCTGTCGGATTTCCAGATGTTCCTGCATCGGATCACACGGTTCGATCACATGCTGCATCCTGCCGTGGCGGCGGCGCAGACCCCGAACGGGGTGCATGGCTCCGGCGTCTTCGAGATCGGGCGGGAGCTCGGTCTGGGCGCGGCGGTGCTGCGCCCCTATGCCGAGCTGCGCGTGGGGGTCGAGGACCTGGCTCGTATCGGCTTCGACCTGTCCTTCGGTCCCGTCGGGCGGGGGGAGCTGCTGGTGCGCGATCCGGTCACCGGGCATCGCTACCGGACCATCACGCGACGGGACCAGGGGATGAGCCTCGTCGTCGGGGCCGATGTCGCCAAGGTCTGGGAAAGCCTGCATCTGCCCGCCGCGACCAATACGCTGACGGAGGCGCGCTACCGGCTGCGCGGAGGGATTCATTGGCAGGGCAAAAAATGGGCCGGTTTCTACGGGCTGACCTGGCTGGGTCCAGAATTTGTCGGACAGAGCGAAGGCCAGCTGGTCGGCGCGCTTCGCCTTCAGGTCCGGTTCTGAGCGTCTGGCGAGCCGGGCTTCCGCAATTGGCCGGAGTCTGATAACCTCTCTGCAATAGGATCGGTCGTATAAGGCCGACCAGTCAGAAGACGAGAACACCCGCAAAGCGGGGAAGGCAGAGAACAGGCATGGGCACGGGCTTCAAAGGCACGTTTGTCATCTCCTGGTCGCAGGCAGAGCTGGATGGGCTGACCGCCCCCCGGCTTTCGGCACTTCGCATCGGGGCCGTCTGGTCCTGGCGCGGCGAGGCCGTCCGGGTGGACGGTCCGAACGATGTGCTGATGCTCGACCAGGCAGAGACGGAACGCAACATTCGGCGCAGGGCGGCACGCATCGTGCGACGCCTTGTTGGGGCAGCACTGGATCAGGGCAAGGCGCCTGGTCCCGGACTTCAGCACACGACCGATTTGGATGATCCGCTGGTGGATGGTGGATTTGTCCTGACGGATGGGCGCAAGAGCTATTCCGCGACGATCATCACGGTGGCGGGCGCGGCCCCGCTGATCATGTTCGTCGATGAGTTGCCCCCGGCGGGGCGGGACTACTGGATCGTGCAGGTCTCCGACCTGACGGCGCTTATCGCGCCGGGAAAGCCCGGGGGCGGGGTCATCTGTTTCACCCCCGGAACCCGCATCGCAACGCCCTATGGCGCTGTGCCGGTGGAGGAACTGCGCGAAGGCGACAAGGTCCTGACCAAGGACAACGGTCCGCAGGAAATCCTCTGGACCGGGGCGCGGCGCATGTCCGGCGCGCGTCTCTACACCACGCCGGAGCTGCGGCCGATCCGGATCAGGGCGGGTGCCTTCGGCCTCGACCGTCCGGATGCGACGCTGCTGGTCTCTCCGGAACATCGGCTGGTGGTCAAGGGGCGGGTGGCGCAGGCGCTGTTCAACACGCCCGAAGTGCTGGTCATGGCCCGCGATCTGATCGACGGCGGGTCGGTGCGCCAGGACATGCGGTTGAAGGAAGTGGTCTATGTACATCTGTTGCTGGAAACGCATCAGGTGATCTGGGCCAACAGCGTCGAATGCGAAAGCTTTCACCCGGCCAATGCGGCCCTCTCGGCGCTGACGGAGAACGATCGCGCACGGCTGCTTGGCGGCATTCCGGATTTGGCCGTCGACCCGATGGCCTATGGCGATTTCGCGCGTCGCAACCTGTCCAGGCCCGAGGCGGCGATCATGCGGCATGACGCGGCCTGAGCGGCTGCAGGGCGTCTTCTGTCGCGAATTTTGCTGCGGCGCTGGCCGTGTAGGGCCTAGGGGGAAGCGCCCGCATGCAGCCAGCAGACCGGCCTGTTGACTCCCCTCCGGCGATCTGTATAAGCCGTCCATCCCCGCCTTCCCGGCGGGGTCTTCATTGGTGTTGGTGGCCCCCGCAAGGGGATGCCTGTCGGGACAAGGCCGGGACATGATCCGGGTCGCGTGCCAAAGGACAACGCCCTTTCAGTCCGAGGCTGATCCGGCCCGGGCCCGCGAGACGGAGATCGAAGGCGTCGCAGAGGCGTCCGAGACCCGAAAAGTGGGAACCGGTTTTCGGAAAAGTCGAGGAGCCAAAGTAGAAAGGAGATCAGACCGTGACCAAACGCACGTCTGCCAAGTACAAAATCGACCGCCGGATGGGCGAAAACATCTGGGGTCGTCCGAAATCCCCGGTCAACCGTCGTGAATACGGCCCCGGCCAGCACGGCCAGCGCCGCAAGGGCAAAATGTCCGACTTCGGCCTGCAGCTGCGCGCCAAGCAGAAGCTGAAAGGCTACTACGGCGACCTGACCGAAAAGCAGTTCAAGCGCATCTACGGCGACGCCGCCCGCGTGAAGGGTGACACCGGCGAGAACCTGATCGGCCTGCTGGAGCGTCGTCTCGACGCCGTCGTCTACCGCGCCAAGTTCGTTCCGACCGTCTTTGCCGCGCGTCAGTTCGTGAACCACGGCCACGTCCTGGTGAACGGCAAGCGCGTCAACATCCCCTCCTACCGCGTGAAAGAGGGTGACGTGATCGAGGTCCGTGAGAAGTCCAAGCAGATGGCGCTGGTTCTCGAAGCGGCGCAGCTGCCGGAGCGCGACGTTCCCGACTACCTCGAGGTCGACCACTCCAAGATGACCGCGACCTTCGTGCGGACCCCGGGTCTGTCCGATGTGCCCTATCCGGTCATGATGGAACCGAACCTCGTGATCGAATACTACGCTCAGAACTGATCTTACAGATCAGCGAGAGGGACAGGAGGCCGCGCCGCAGGGTGCGGCCTTTTTCATTCGAGACCTGCCATGCGGCAGGTCTGCCTCCGGCGGGGATATTTGGGGCAAAAAGAAAGGTGCGTGGGTGCGGGGACACTTTCCCTTGCCCCCGGCGGCCAAAGGTTGCATGGACGCGCCCGCGTGGGGCCCTATGCTTCACCCCCGACGCCGCCAGACAGGAGAGCCTCATGACCCATCCCGTTTACGCCCGTATCGACGGCCCCATCATCCTGATCGGTTTCGGCTCGATCGGGCGCGGCACGCTGCCGTTGATCGAACGTCACTTCGACTTCGACCGCGAGAAGCTGGTGATCGTCGAGCCGAACGAGGCGCTGTCCGGGGATATTGCGAAAACCGGGTATCGGCATGTGGCGGAGGCGCTGACGCCGGACAATTACCGCGATCTGCTGGGCGGGCTGTTCGAGCCGGGCACGGGGTTCGTCGTCAACCTGTCGGTCGACACGTCCTCGCTCGACCTGATGCGGTTCTGTCGCGAGCAGGGGGTGCTCTATATCGACACGGTGGTCGAGCCCTGGGCGGGGTATTACTTCGGCACCGACGACAATGCCGATCGCACGAATTATGCCCTGCGGCAAAGGGTGCGCGACGAAAAGGTGGCCAATCCGGGCGGCACGACCGCGGTTTCCTGCTGTGGGGCCAACCCCGGGATGGTGTCCTGGTTCGTCAAGGATGCGCTGCTGATGCTGGCGCGGGACACCGGGGTGGAGGCCGACCCGAAGAGCCGCGAGGACTGGGCCGCGTTGATGCAGCAGTTGGGCGTCAAGGGCGTGCATATCGCCGAGCGGGACACGCAGGTGCGCACCGAACCGCGCCAGCCGGGGCATTTCGTCAACACCTGGTCGGTCGAGGGCTTCATCGCCGAAGGGTTCCAGCCGGCGGAGCTGGGTTGGGGCACGGCGGAGTCGTGGATGCCGGAGAACGCGCATTCGCATGACGAGGGCTGCCAGGCGGCGATCTGGCTGGAACAGCCCGGTGCCGCGACCCGGGTGCGGACATGGTGCCCCACGCCAGGGCCGCAGTTCGGCTTTCTGGTGACCCATAACGAGGCAATTTCGATTGCCGATTACTACACCGTCGGCGCGGCGGAGGCGCCGGAGTTCCGCCCGACCTGCCACTACGCTTACCACCCCTGCGACGATGCGGTGTTGTCCCTGCACGAGATGTTCGGGTCCAACCAGATCCAGGATGTTCATTACATTCTGGATGTGAACGAGATCGAGCCGGGCGGCATCGACGAGTTGGGCGTGCTGCTCTACGGGCATGATAAGAACGCGCTCTGGTACGGGTCGCGCCTGTCGAATGATGAGACGAAGGAGCTTGCGCCGGATCAGAACGCGACCGGGCTTCAGGTGACCTCGGCGGTTCTGGCGGGCATGGTCTGGGCGCTGGAGAACCCCCAGGCCGGGATCGTCGAGACGGATGAGATGGACCACAAGCGGTGCCTGGAGGTGCAGACCCCCTACCTCGGCCCGGTGGAGGGGCACTACACCGACTGGACGCCGCTGACCGACCGGCAGACCCAGTTCCCCGAAGATCTGGACGAGGACAATCCCTGGGCCTTTCGCAACGTGCTGGAACGGCTGGCCTGAAGGTCAGTTGCGCAGACTATCGCGGTATTCGGTCGGGGTCAGCCCGACCAGATCGCGAAAGGCGGCGTTGAAGGCCGAGAGGGAGGTGTAGCCGGTCGCAAAGGCGATGTCGGTGACGCTGTCGCGCGTGGTGACCAGACCCTCAATGGCGCAGAGGATACGCATCAGGCGGAGGTTCGCGCTCCACGTCATGCCGGTTTCGGCGTGAATGCGGCGGGCGAGGGTGCGTTCGGTCACATTCAGGTGCTGCGCCAGATTGGCGAAGGTGGGTGCTTCGGCCAGGGTCGCTTCGGTCCGGTCCAGGGCATGGCGCACCAGATCGCTCTCCCCTGTCGGTCGCGAGGCTGGGGACGGGGCGCGGGCCAGCCGCAGGATCGTGTGATAGAGGGTTTCGAAAAGTCTCAGGTCGTGATCGTCGCGCGGGCCCTCGGTGCAGGAGCGCAGTTCGTCCAGCAGCGCGCGGGCGAGGGGGGAGAGGTCGAAGACCGCCAACGGGTCGTCCGGCGCGGTGGTCCAGCCGGTGTCGAAGAGGACCGAGAGGGCGGTCACCGGGCCAGGCAACCAGAAGGTCACGGGCTGACCGGCGGCGATCAGGGCCGCGCGGGCGGGCGGCAGGCTCCACCGTCGGCCTTCGGCCTCCAGTTTCAGCAGGCCGCCGCGGGCATAGAGCAAATAGTGCCGGTCGTCGGAAAAGGGGATCGGCCCCCCGGCCGGAAAGTCGCCGTGGATCACGATGGCCTTCGGGCCATGTGGGGGCAGATCGGTCATGGGCGTCGAATTTCGTCCGGGTTCGCGCGGTCAGTCTACCGCGCGTGGGCCATTGGTCCAGCGTCGGCTCAGCCAGTGATGGTGGCGTCCTCCTCGGCGCGCAGGCGCAGGCTGACCGGTGGTCCGGACATCAGGGCGCGCAGCGCGCCACCCATCTCCTTGAAGAGGTCGGAGGCGGCATAGGCGTCAAAACCCGCCTTGTCGGTCCAGCGGTGCAGGATCACCACCCGATCAGTGTTTTCGGCATCGGTCAGGGCGCGGTAGTCAAGGTTGCCGGGCATGGCACGGGCCTGGGCACAATCGCGGGCCAGGATCGTTGCGGCGGCGTCCCGGTCCGTGACGGGGAAGTCTACGAGGGCGAGGTACATCCGGGTCTCCTTTGTTTTGGATAGGGGGAGTTTCGCGGGGGATCGCCTGTCTGTCCGTCGAGTGGGGGACATTTTTGCGCGCACACCGGACAAATGCGCGCCCGCGCCACAGTTAGGGCTGCGGCGCAGGGCGCTCTGGTCTTGGCCCGCGTGCCAAGCTATGAGGGCCCGTGGATAGAGGTGTGACCGACATGACCGATCAGATCAGGCCGCAGCCCGGGATCATGGATATCGAGCTCTACGTAGGTGGGGCGTCCAAGGTCGAGGGCGTGGGCGAGGTGGTGAAACTCTCGTCGAACGAGAACCCCTATGGCGCCGGCGAAGCCGCGCGCGAGGCCTATGGCCGCGCCGTCTATGACCTGCATCGCTATCCCTCCACCGACCACGCGGAGCTGCGGGAGGCGATCGGCGCCCAGCACGGGCTGGACCCGGCGCGGATCATCTGCGGGGTCGGGTCGGACGAGATCCTGACCCTGGTGGCCCAGGCCTATGTCGGACCTGGGGACGAAGTGATCTATACCGAGCACGGGTTTTCAATGTATCCGATCATCGCCAAGATGGTCGGCGCAACCCCAGTCAAGGTGGCGGAGCGGGAGCGGGTCGTGGATGTGGATGCGATCCTGGACGCCTGCACCGACAAGACGCGCATCGTCTTTATTGCCAACCCGGCCAATCCGACAGGCACGATGATCGGCGGCAATGCGGTGGCGCGGCTTGCGTCGGGTCTGCCGGAGCAGTGCATTCTGGTTCTGGACGGGGCCTATGCCGAATTTGTCGAAGGCTATGATGGCGGGGCGCGGCTGGTGGATCGTCAGCCGAATGTCGTGATGACGCGGACCTTTTCCAAGATCTACGGATTGGGTGGGCTGCGGATCGGATGGGGCTATGCCCAGCAGGAGATCATCGACGTGCTGAACCGTGTCCGTCAGCCCTTCAACCTGTCGAATACCCAGCTTGCGGTGGCCGAGGCTGCGATGAAGGATCAGGCGCATGTGACCCGCACGCGGGAGGCCAATTCGCGTCTGCGCGCCTGGCTGGCCGAAGCGCTGGCGGAACATGGGGTGCCCTCGGATACCTCCTGCGCGAATTTCATCCTGGCGCGGTTTGCCGATGCGGATGAGGCCCAGGCCTGCGACGCCTATCTGAAATCCCAGGGGCTGATCGTGCGGCAGACGGCGGGTTATGGGCTGGCGCATTGCCTGCGCATCACCATCGGCGATGAAAGCGCCTGTCGGCAGGTGGCCCATGCCATTGGTCGCTTCAAGGAGGGCGCGCGATGAGCCATGTCTATGATCGTGTTGCGCTGATCGGGCTGGGTCTGATCGCATCGTCGATGTACTGGGCGATGAAGCGGTCCGGACTGGCGGGCGAGGTTACCGGATATGCCCGGTCCGAGGCGACGCGTGACACTGCCCGGCGGATCGGCCTGTGTGACCGGGTCTGCGATAGCGTGGCCGAAGCTGTCCAGGGGGCCGATCTGGTCGTTCTCTGTGTGCCCGTGGGGGCCATGGGGGCGGTGGCGGCGGAAATGGCGCCGCATCTGAAGCCGGGTGCGACGGTGTCGGATGTCGGGTCGGTCAAGCGCGCGGTGATCGAGGCCGTGGCGCCGCATATCCCTGAGGGCGTGCATTTTATCCCTGCGCACCCGCTGGCCGGGACAGAGCATTCCGGCCCCGAAAGCGGATTTGCGGAACTCTTCAACAACCGCTGGCTGCTGATCGTGCCCCCTGCAGAGCCCGCACCGGAGGCTTTGCAGAGGCTGCGCGCGCTCTGGGAAGGGACGGGCGCCTATGTGGAGGTGATGGATCCCGACCACCATGATCTGGTTCTTGCCGTCACGTCGCATACGCCGCACCTCATCGCCTATACGATGGTCGGTGTGGCGGATGACCTGCGCCGGGTGACCGACAGCGAGGTCATCAAGTATTCCGCCGCCGGGTTCCGGGATTTCACCCGGATCGCGGCCTCCGATCCGACGATGTGGCGGGATGTCTTCCTGACCAACAAGGATGCGACGCTGGAGATCCTCGGGCGCTTCACGGAGGAGCTGTTCGCGCTGCAGCGGGCGATTCGGACGGGTGATGGGGAGCAGCTGTTCGACTATTTCACCCGGACCCGCGCGATCCGGCGCGGCATTATCGAAGCCGGGCAGGATACGGATGCGCCGGACTTCGGCCGGGTCAAGGGCACCCGGTGAGAGGGGCGGCGGTCCTCGTCCTGTGTTTGGTCCTGACAGGCCAGGCCGTGGCAGAGCCGCCGAAATCTTCGCTGCGCCCTGTCGCGCGGGGGGAGGCTTCGTCACCCGCTGCGGGCGTTGTGGGCGAGGTGGTGCGCCCCTCCGATGTGCCCGCCCGGCCCGAAAGCTATGGTGTCACGCCGGAGGAACCCCCGCGCAAGACACTTCGGTTGCTGGGGGCGCTGCGGCCCAAGGCGCGCGGCACTGAGGTCGAACGGCAGGCCCGCGCCAATGCCGCCGCACGTGCCAAGGGCGCCATCTGTGGTGATGATGCCATTCAGGGGGTCTCCATCGGTCGGGTGCCGGGCAAAATCAGCGGCTGCGGGATCGACAATGCCGTCAGGGTCCGTTCGGTCAGCGGAGTTGCCTTGTCGACCCATGCGGTCATGGATTGCACGACGGCCAGGGCGCTCAAGAATTGGGTGGACCGAGGCCTGAAACCGGCGGTGCGGCGCGGCGGCGGGGTCAGCCAGATCCGCGTCGTCGCGCATTACGCCTGCAGGACGCGGAACAATCAGAAGGGCGCGCGGATTTCCGAGCACGGCAAGGGACGGGCGATAGATATCGCCGGGTTCACGCTGCGCGACGGGGCCAAGGTTTCCGTGCTGGAGGATTGGAGCGGGTCGAAACACTCCAAGGCGCTGCGCAGCATGCATGGCGCGGCCTGCGGGCCCTTCGGAACCGTGCTGGGGCCCAATGCCAACCGCTTTCACCGCGATCACTTCCACTTTGACACGGCGCGCTACCGGTCGGGCACCTACTGCAAGTAGGCCCGGGGGCCTATTGCAGGTAGATGTAGGGGGCCGGGCCGATCGGAACAAAACCGATATAGGTCAGGCCGTCTTCGAAGGTCAGTTCCACGTCGATGGAGTTGGGGTTGCCAGCCGATTTCGCCGCCAGATCCAGCACCGTGCGGGTGGCCGCCGCGGCGCTGTCGGTCAGCGCGCCCGAGGCACGGGCGATCTCCAGCAGGTCCTGCCAGTGCACGGCCTGCAATGACACCTTGCCGGAGGGTCGGCCGCGTGCGTCGATCTCCACCCGGCCCTTGGCCTGAAGCTCCATCACGCCCCATTCGGCCCGCATGTTCGTCAGGTCGATGCCGACAGGTTGCGGTCGGCTGTCTTCGAGCGCGGTGATATCCCAAGGCCGATCAAAGACCACCGTGGCATCCAGCCGGGCCATCTGGAGCGTTTCCGGCAGGGCCTGATTGCCCAGCCAGGCCTGCAGAAGCGGGGCGGGGGGCGACAGGTTGCGGCCGTCGAGGCCCAGGCGATAGCTGGCCTCGCCCGTCCGTTCGGCAGCCAGGTGCAGCTCTTCCAGGCTGCCGGTGTCAGCGCCGCTGAAGGCGATGTCGTGGCCTTCCAGGACCATGCGCTCCAACTCCAGCGCCGTCCCGGGGTTGAGGCGGAGGGAGGCGCGCAGCCGGTCGGAGGTGATGTCCAGCTTGTCGAGCGGGGTGGCCACCTGCATCTCGGACGGCCAGGCGGCGATGACATGGTTGGGCTGGTAAGACAGGGCGAGAAGCTGGAACCGCGGCAGGGTCCAGGCGATGCCGGTGTCCGGATCGGCCAGGGTCATGTTCGTCCAGGTGGCGTCAAAGCGGTTGGGATAGCCCTGCACGGCCAGGTCGTCGTATTCCGCCACCCAGCCTTCGGCCCGGCGGGCGTCGAACCAGGCGGTGAGGCCGGATTTCACGCCGCTGGCCCCGATGATCCAGTAGCCGGACCATAGCAGCGCAACAGCAATCACGATGAAAAACAGACGTTTCAAACGCAGCCCCTTTTGATGTCCGTGCACGCTCGTTATAGGGCGGGCAAAGGAAAGGACCAGAGCCATGACGACATGGGTCTTCGCATATGGATCACTTGTCTGGAACCCGGAATTCAACCCCGCCGAACGCGTTTTGGCCACGCTGAGCGGGTATCGGCGGGCGTTTTGCATGTCCTCGATCCACCATCGCGGCAGCGAGGAGGAGCCGGGGCTGGTCCTGGCGCTGGATGCCGCGCAGGGCGTGGCCTGCCGGGGCATGGCGCTGAAACTGCCGGCGGAGGGCGAAGCGCCGATCCTGGCGGCCCTGCGGGAGCGGGAACTGGTGTCCTCGGCCTACCGCGAAGAGGTTCTGCCGCTGAGCCTGGCCGACGGTCGGCGGGTGGAGGCGCTGGCCTATGTGGTCGACCGCGAGCATCGTCAGTATTGCGGCGATCTGAGCCTCGAAACCCAGGCGGAGATCATTGCCCGCGCCATTGGCGGCAAGGGCCCGAACCGCGATTACCTGTGGCAGACGGCGTCCCATCTGGCAGAGCTGGGGATCGGCGACGCGGAACTGGACCAGCTTTCCGGGATGGTCCGTCGCATTGTGGATAATCGCTTGGCTTGAGATGTTAAACATCTTAGCCTGACGCCTACAAACCAAGTGTCGGGAGCCGTCCGAATGGACCAGCCGGACCGCGAGGCCGAGCCACAGTTTTCGCAACCTGTCCGCCAGGTGATCCTGATGCTGATCGCTTTGGGTCTGGCTGTGACGGCCGGTGTCTTTGTGGCGCCCAGTGTCTTGCCCATTTTCGAGGCCAACCCTTACCTCAACGGGCTGATCGGCTTTGTCTTTCTGGCGGGTCTCGTCGGCTGTTTCTGGCAGGTGGCGCAGCTTGTCGCCTCCGTCCGCTGGATCGAGGCTTTCGCGCGCGGAACGGTCGAAGCCGAAGGGCGACGCGCGCCGCAGTTGCTGGCGCCGCTGGCAACGCTGTTGCGGTCGCGGTCCAAGCGGATGCAGCTGTCGTCGGCCTCGTCCTCGTCAATCCTGGAATCCGTCGCGACCCGGATCGAGGAAGCGCGGGAGATCACCCGATATCTGGTCAACCTGCTGATTTTCCTGGGCCTTCTGGGGACGTTCTACGGGCTTGCCACGACCATTCCGGCGGTGGTGGACACAATCCGCAGCCTGACGCCACAGGAGGGCGAGGAGACACTGGATGTCTTCAACCGGCTGATGACCGGGCTGGAAAGCCAGTTGGGCGGGATGGGCGTGGCCTTCGGCTCCTCGCTTCTCGGGCTGACGGGGTCGCTGGTCGTGGGTCTGCTGGAGCTTTTTGCCGGCCATGGCCAGAACCGGTTTTACCGCGAACTGGAGGAATGGCTGTCGTCGATCACACGCCTCGGTCTGTCGACCGGCGAGGGCGAAGGCGGAACTGATATCCACGTCCTGTCCGGCATTGTCGAAGCGATGAATGACCAGATCGAGGCATTGCAGATCACCTTTGCCCAGTCGGATCTGAGCCGGGGGATGCTGGACGAGAAGTTGGCCAATGTCCTGGATACGATGGAGCGGTTGGCCTACCGGATGGGTGATCAGGGGCCGCTGAACGAAACCATGATGCGCGTGGCACAGGGGCAAGAGGCGCTGGTCAAGCAGATGCAGCACGACCTGTCGCAGGAGGAAAGCATCGACGCCGAAAGCCGGATGCGCCTGCGGTCGATCGACGTGCAACTGCTGCGCCTGCTGGAGGAGGTCTCGGCCGGTCGGCAGGAAACCATGGCGGAACTGCGCGCCGATCTCGCCGCGCTTGGCCGGGCGATTTCGGCGGGCGGCGGTTCGGGCGGCTTGTCCGGCGGACAATCCATGGTCCGCCGGATGCGTGGCGCGCCGCCGGAGCAGGAGGGCTGATCCATGCCCCTCTCCCGGCGCAAGGGCAATCGGTTCGAAGGCTCGATCTGGCCGGGCTATGTGGACGCGGTCACCGGCCTGCTGATGGTGCTGACCTTCGTGCTGACCATCTTCATGGTGGTGCAGTTCATCCTGCGTGAAACCATCTCTGGCCAGGAGACCGAGCTGGACCAGCTGACGGTGGAGATGTCGCAACTGTCCCGCGCGCTCGGTCTGGCGCAGGACCGGGCGGACCGGCTGGATGAGGAATTGGGCGAACGCAACCGGTCGCTAGAGGCGGCACGGGCGGACATCGACGCCGCGCAGGCGGAAATCGCGGCGCAGGCGTCTTTGATCGACACGCTGACGATCGCGCGGGCAGAGCAGGACGAAGCCCTGCAGGCGGCGCAGGCCCGGATCACCGATTTCGAGGCACAGGTCACCGCCCTGCTCGCGCAGCAGACCGAGACCCGGGCTGATCTGGAAGCGATGACGGCGGAGCGGGATACCCTGGTGTCGGATCGCGATGCCTTGCAACTGGCCCTGTCGCAGGCGCGGGAAGAGATCGACGCCGGAGTTGAAGAGGCCCGTCTGGCAGCTGCGCGGCGTGAGGCGCTGGAGGCGATGATCGCCGATCTGGAACGTCAGGCCGAGGAGGGCGCGGCGGAGCGCGGGTTGCTAAGTGACCGGGTGGCCGAGCTGGAAACCTCGCTGAGCGAGGAAGAGCAGGCCCGGCTGGCGGAGGCGGCAGCGGCGGAAGCCCTGCGCGAGAAGCTGAAATCGGCGGATGCAGAGCTGACCGCGATGACCTTGGCGCTGGAGGAGCAGCGCCGGAAGGCCGAAGAAACGCTGACCCTGTTGGCGGCGGCCGAGAAGGCCGAGGAAGATCTGGACCTGCGTCTGGCAGCGGCGCTGGCGCGGACCGAAGAGGCCTCCTCCGTCGAGGCTTTCCTGCGGGAACAGGTGGCGCAGCTGGAAGGAGATCTGGACAGCCGGGCGGGGGATCTGGAGGCGGCTTTGGCGCGGGTGACGGTATTGGAAGCCTCCTTGGCCGAGGCTGAATCCGACCGTCTGACGCTGCAGGAGCGCCTGACCGCAGCGCGGGGCGTGGAGGCCGAGGCCGAGGATCTGCGCGCCGACAAGGCGACCCTGCAGGCGCAACTGGAGGAAAGCCGCAGCAAAGCTGAAGCGGATGCGGCGGCGATCAGCGGGCTGGAGCAGCGGATCGCGGCGCTGGAAGCCCGGATGGCGCGCGCCGCCGAGGAGCGCGCGGCGGAGCGGGAGGCGGCGGAGCAGGAAAGCGCCTCGCTGCGTGAGCGGCTGGAGGCGGCCCTTTCCACCCGTGATGCGGAGGCTGTGGACCGCGATGAACTGAAACGGCGCCTTGCGGCGGCGCTGGCGGCCAAGCTGGAGGCGGAGCGCTCCCTGGAGGACAGCCTGTCAGAGGCAGAGCAACGCGCGGCGCTTCTGAGCCAGGCAAACCGTCAGTTAGAAGATGAACAGGCGGTGTCGGCAGCGGCGCAGCGTCAGACTGCGCTGCTGAACCAGCAGATTGCGCAGATGCGGACACAGTTGACCCGACTTCAGGCCCTGCTGGACGACTACAAGGCCCGCGATGCGGTGAACCAGGTGCAGATTCAGACCCTTGGCTCCGATCTGAACCAGGCGCTGGCGCAGAAGGCGGCAGAGGAACGGCGGCGGCGTCAACTGGAGGAAGCGGAGCGCAAGCGGTTGGAGGCCGAAGCCGAGCAGCTGCAGAAGTACAAGTCGGAGTTCTTTGGCCAGCTGCGCGATGTCTTCGCCGGGCAGCAGGGGGTGCAGATCGTCGGTGACCGCTTCGTCTTCTCCTCCGAAGTGCTCTTCGATCCCGGGTCTGCCGATCTGTCGGACGCGGGCCGGGCGCAGATCGCGTCGATTGCGGCCACGCTGCGCACCCTGGCGGACGAGATCCCGGACGAGATCGACTGGGTGCTGCGGGTGGACGGGCATACGGATGACGTGCCGCTGTCCGGTCAGGGGGAGTTCCGCGACAATTGGGAGCTGAGCCAGGGCCGCGCCCTGTCGGTCGTGCGCTACATGACGGATTTCCTGGGCTTCCCGCCTGGTCGTCTGGCGGCGAACGGGTTCGGTCAGTACCAGCCTATCGCAACCGGCGATACGCCGGAGGCGCGGGCGGCGAACCGGCGGATCGAGTTGAAATTCACCGAACGGTAACGCCTGCCGAGGGGCGCTATCGGATGTCGATTTCAACTGTCTTGCGGGAGATTTCCCTGCCGTCCCGGGTCAGCAGCACCGTGCCGGAATACAGCCCCGCCGTCAGTGGCGTGCGCAACCGCTTGCCCCCGGCACGGAAGAACATCGCCTGATCCTTCTCCAGCACCGGGTCGGCGTCGAAGACCCGGCCTTCGGGCCCGTCCACGATCAGTGTCATCCTGTCCCCGGTCTGCCCGCCGAAGGCAAAGCCCCAGAGGATCAGAGCGGGGGCGTCGCGCGGTATCTCCAGAGCCGCGGCCGTACCGGCCTTGACCGCATCATATTCCGGCACCTCGGTCGCGAACCCGGCGGAGAGGACGGCGCCCGGCTGATAGGGCAGGACATCGGCCCAGAGCGTGGCCCCATCCCCGGTGCCGCAGGTGGTGGCGTCTGCCCGGGGCGTGAACGGATCGACCGGCTGCCCCTTGTGGCGGAGAGAGATGTGGAGATGCGGGAACTGGCTGCGGCCGGAGAGGCCGACAAGACCAAGCGGGGTGCCTGCCTCGACCCTTTGTCCCGAGGAGACGCGCAGCGAGCCCTGGCGCATATGGCAATACTGGCTTTCCCAGCCATCCCCGTGATCCAGAACCACCCCATTGCCGCAGTCGCGACCGTCGATCCTTTCGTCCTCGGCAGGTGTATAGAAGCGGTCGATCATGCCGTCGCGAACGCCGCGCACTGTCCCGGCGGCGGCGGCGCGGACCTCGACGCCGTCGATCATCGCAGTGAGGGAGGGTAGGGCAAAATCCGTGCCCTTGTGGCCGTCGTAGCTGAGCCCGGCGCAGGTGTAATCCCGTGCGCCTGGCCCGGGATCGCGGTCCATGTAGTTCTGGATATAGCAGGTCTCGCCCGGGATGCAGTCGATCGGCAGGGCGAGGCTTGGCTCTGCCTGACTGGGCAGGGGAAGTGCTGACAGCAAAAGGGCGGGGACCAGCCCCGCCCTGTTGATCTGTTTCGTCATCAGTCCGCGGTCAGAAGCGGTGGCTTCTTGCTGGACAGGCGCGGGGTATCCGGCCCTTCGATCCGCAGATCGATCTTGCCGTCCTTGACGCCAACCTTGACCAGCCCGCCCTTGGAGAGTTTGCCAAACAGCAGTTCCTCCGCCAGCGGCTTCTTGATGTTCTCCTGGATCACGCGGCCCAGGGGGCGTGCGCCCATCTTGTCGTCGTAGCCCTTGTCGGCGAGCCATTCCGCGGCCGGGCGGGTCAGTTCGATGGTCACGTTGCGATCCATCAGCTGCGCTTCGAGTTGCAGCACGAACTTTTCGACGACCTGCAGGATGACGTCCTTGCCGAGCGGCGCGAAGGAGATGACCGCATCCAGACGGTTGCGGAATTCCGGGGTGAAGGTCCGCTCGATCGCGGCGGTATCCTCGCCCTCGCGGCGGTCGCGGCCGAAACCGATGGCGGCCTTGGCCTGTTCCGACGCGCCCGCGTTGGAGGTCATGATCAGGACCACGTTGCGGAAGTTCACCGTCCGGCCGTTATGGTCGGTCAGCTGGCCGTTATCCATTACCTGCAACAGGATGTTGTAGACGTCCGGGTGCGCCTTCTCGATCTCGTCCAGCAGGAGCACGCAATGCGGGTGCTGGTCGACGCCGTCGGTCAGAAGACCGCCCTGATCGAAGCCGACATAGCCCGGAGGCGCGCCGATGAGGCGGGAGACCGCGTGTTTCTCCATATACTCGGACATGTCGAAGCGCAGCAGCTCCACGCCGAGGCTGTCGGCCAGTTGCTTGGCGACCTCGGTTTTCCCGACACCGGTCGGACCGGCGAAGAGATAGTTGCCGATCGGCTTTTCCGGTTCGCGCAGGCCGGCACGGGCCAGCTTGATTGCCGAGGACAGGCTTTCGATCGCCATGTCCTGACCGAAGACAACGCGCTTGAGGGTGCGTTCCAGATCCTTGAGCACCTCCGCATCGTCCTTGGTGACGTTCTTCGGGGGGATGCGGGCGATCTTGGCGACGACGGCCTCGATCTCCTTGGTGCCGATGGTCTTGCGGCGCTTGCTTTCCGCGACCAGGTGCTGGGCTGCGCCTGCCTCGTCGATCACGTCGATGGCCTTGTCGGGCAGCTTGCGGTCGTTGATGTAGCGCGCGGAAAGCTCCACCGCCGTCTTGATCGCGTCGGCGGTGTAGCGGATGTTGTGGTGTTCCTCGAAATAGGGCTTGAGGCCCTGGAGGATCTTCACCGTATCATCCACGGAGGGTTCGTTCACGTCGATCTTCTGGAACCGGCGGCTGAGCGCGCGGTCCTTTTCGAAGTGCTGGCGGAACTCCTTGTAAGTGGTGGAGCCCATGCAGCGCAGCTTGCCGCCCTGAAGCGCGGGCTTCAGGAGGTTGGAGGCGTCCATGGCACCGCCGGAGGTCGCCCCGGCGCCGATCACCGTGTGGATCTCGTCGATGAACAGGACCGCATCTTCGTGATCCTCAAGCTCGGTCACGACAGCCTTCAGCCGTTCCTCGAAATCGCCGCGATAGCGGGTGCCCGCCAGCAGCGCGCCCATGTCGAGCGAATAGATCGTGGTGTTGGCCAGAACCGCCGGGGTTTCGCCCGAAACGATCTTGCGCGCCAGGCCTTCGGCAATCGCCGTCTTGCCGACGCCGGGATCACCGACGAGCAGCGGGTTGTTCTTCCGGCGGCGGCACAGCACCTGGATGCAGCGCTCGACCTCGTGTGCGCGGCCGATCAGCGGATCGACATCGCCGACGCGGGATTTCGCGTTCAGGTCGACACAGTACTTGGCCAGGGCGCTTTCCTTGCCGTCCCCTTCGGGGGCGGTGCTTGCAGCCTCTTCTGCCGCATCTTCGGGATTGTCGGAGCCGGTCACCGGTCGGCTTTCGCCAAAGGCCGGGTCCTTGGCCACGCCGTGGGCGATGAAGTTCACCGCGTCATAGCGCGTCATGTCCTGCTCCTGCAGGAAGTAGGCGGCGTTGCTTTCGCGTTCGGCGAAGATGGCGACCAGGACATTGGCGCCCGTCACCTCAGTCCGGCCGGAGGACTGGACGTGGATCGCGGCGCGCTGGATCACGCGCTGGAAGGCGGCGGTCGGCACGGCCTCGGAGCCGTCCACATCCGTTACGAGATTGGACAGGTCGTCCTCAACAAACTCCAGCAAAGTCTTGCGGAGGTCTTCGATATCGACCGAGCAGGCCTGCATCACGCGGGCGGCATCAGGTTCGTCGATTAGGGCCAGAAGCAGATGCTCCAGCGTTGCGAATTCATGGCGCCGCGCATTGGCCAGGGCCAGGGCAGCGTGGATTGCCTGTTCGAGCGTATTCGAGAATGAGGGCACTCGCATGCTCCTTTTGATTTGGGTTGGAGCGCGGGGTCAGGCCCCGGCGTCAACCATGGCCTCATAGTCTTAAAGTTTGGTCGATTATGGCCGGTCTTCAAGGGTTTTCTTGAAAAGACCGATCACATTTATCGACTTGACACTGATTGGGCCCGAGATTGTGGCGTTTCAGAACCGGTCCTTGCGGCCCCGGACCTCTGCAAAGACGGCTTCCGGGCTTGCGCCTTCCATGCCGACGGCCTTTTGCAGCTCTGCCGTGTTGCAGCGCAGGAAAGGGTTTGTTTCCAATTCCTCGGCCAGGGAGACGGGCACCGTGGCCTCGCCCCGCTCGCGCTGCGCCTTCACTTTCTCGGCCCGTTTCAGCAATGCGGGGTTGTCCGGCTCCAGCGACAGCGCGAATTTCATGTTGCCTAGCGTGTATTCATGGCCCGAGTAGATCATCGTCTCCGGCGGCAGGGCGGCGAGTTTCTGCATCGTGGCGTGCATCATTTCCATCGTGCCCTCAAAGACCCGGCCGCAGCCCCAGGCCATGAGGCTGTCGGCGGTGAAGATCGCGGCGGCATTGGGGAAATGAAAGGCCATATGGCCCAGGGTATGGCCGGGCACGTCGAGCGGGACGGTGTAGGCCTCGCCATTGCCGCCGTTCATGCCCTCGGTCAGCGCCATGTCGAGCGGGGGAAGCTTGTCCTCCTCCGCCTTGGGGCCCATGACCTTCAGCCCGTAGCGGTCGCGCAGCGCGGCGGTGCCTTCGGTGTGGTCGCCGTGATGGTGGGTGATCATCAGCACCCCGGGGGTCCAGCCCAGGCGGTCGGCGGTGGCGATGATCGGGGCGGCGTCAGGGGCGTCGATGATGCAGGTGCCGTCGGGCCCTTTGACGAGGTAGGCGTAGTTGTCTGCCCGGCAGGGGACGGTGACGATCTCCAAAGTCATGGCAAAATGCCTCCTCGTTGTTATCTTGCCCCCATGGAAACCCAGACGGGGGCCAAGTGCAATGCACCAGGACGTTCAGGATCTGCGCAATTTCTATTACCGGTCGACCCTGGGTCGGGCGGCCCAGGCGCGCGTCCGGGCGGAACTGCTGCGCCTGTGGCCCGAAGCGAAGGGGCAGACCGTGGCGGGCTTCGGCTTTGCGGTGCCCCTGCTGCGGCCCTATCTGGCGGATGCGCGGCGGGTGATCGGGCTGATGCCCGGGCCGCAGGGGGTCATGCCCTGGCCGCAGAACATGCCCAATATCTCGGTCCTGTGCGAGGAAACCGCCTGGCCGCTGGAAACCGGGCATGTGGACAAGCTGATCGTGATGCATGGGCTGGAGACATCGGAACGGCCCTCCGACCTGCTGGAGGAATGCTTTCGCGTGCTTGGCCCTGGCGGGCGGGCGGTCTTCATCGTGCCGCACCGGTCGGGGCTGTGGTCCCGGTCCGACAGGACACCGTTCGGGTTCGGCCGTCCTTACAGCCTGGGTCAGCTTGAGGCGCAATTGCGTCGGCATTCCTTCATGCCCGAACGCCATGTGCAGACGCTGTTCCAGCCGCCCTCGACCCGGCGGTTCTGGCGCAAGACCGGTCCGTTCTGGGAAAAGCTGGGCGGGCGGTTCGGGATGATCCTGTCAGGCGGCGTGCTGATCGTGGAGGCCTCCAAGCGCGTGCATATGCCAAGCGGACCGGGCGTGCGCGACAAGAAACCCGCCGGTCTCAAGGTGCTGGAGGGGCTGACCTCGCCGAAACCGACCGCGGAACCGGCGCGGAAGGTCTGAGGGTCAGAGGCTCGGCGTGAAGACCGGCGATGCGACTGTGTTGCGCCTTCGGAGAGGGCAGAATCTCCCAAATTGGCTCGGGCAGTGGGGGCGGGCGGGAACTGCCTCGAAAATGCTCGGCATCGAAAAAATGTGCATTCGCGATGCGCAAAATGACGCAGGCCGTGGGACGGTCCGCACGCTGTTAGCGGCAAATGTCGCGTCGGCTCCGGTCGGCTCTCGCACCCTGCGCGACACAAAAAGGTTGGGGAATCGCAAACAGGCTTGGGCGCGGCTTGCAGGTTCGCTCCGGGTTGTTGGCGCGAGTGAGGGTGCGCAGAGCGTCGAACGCCTTGCAAAAAAGGGGTAATCAGAAGCCCTAGCAAGCGGGTTGATAGGGGGGGATGCCTCTGCTAAACCCACGCCGATTTTACCGCTTTGGCCAAGGCCGAGGCCTAACGCCCCCTGCCTGTGCAACACTCGCATCGAACGGGGCCAAGAACATCGGAAGGGTGGACGTGTCCGAACCAGCTTCGATCTCCTCCGGCATCGCGCAGCGCTATGCCACCGCGATTTTCGAAATAGCCCGTGACAGCAACGACCTCGCATCTCTCGAGACCGGCGTCGCGGACCTGGGCACTGCCCTTGAAGACAGCGAAGACCTGCGTGACGTGATCGCGTCGCCGGTCTACTCGCGCGACGCACAGGGCAAGGCGGTTGCCGCCCTCGCGGACAAGATGGGCCTGCCCACTGTCCTCAAGAACACGCTGGGCCTGATGGCCGAGAAGCGCCGCCTGTTCGTTCTGCCGCAGCTCGTCTCGCAGCTTCAGGCGCTGATCGCGGACCACAAGGGCGAGGTGACCGCCGAGGTCGTCAGCGCGAAGGCCCTGACCAAGACCCAGGAAACCAAACTGTCCAAGGTTCTGTCGGCGCAGGTCGGCAAGGATGTCAAACTCAACTCGTCCGTCGATGAAAGCCTCATCGGCGGTCTCGTCGTCAAAGTGGGCTCCAAAATGATCGATACGTCGGTCAAAGCGAAGCTCGCATCCCTTCAGAATGTCATGAAAGAGGTCGGATAATGGGAATCCAAGCAGCCGAAATCTCTGCGATCCTCAAGGATCAGATTTCGAACTTCGGCACGGAAGCCGAAGTTGCAGAAGTGGGCCGTGTGCTCTCCGTCGGCGACGGGATTGCCCGCGTCTATGGTCTGGACAGTGTCCAGGCCGGTGAGATGGTCGCATTCCCCGGTGGTATCCGGGGCATGGCGCTGAACCTCGAAGCCGACAACGTCGGTATCGTGATCTTCGGCTCCGACCGCGACATCAAGGAAGGCGACACCGTCAAGCGCACGAACTCCATCGTGGACGTTCCCGCCGGTGAGGCGCTGCTGGGCCGCGTTGTCGACGGTCTGGGCAACCCGCTGGACGGCAAGGGCCCGATCGAAGCCTCCGAGCGCCGCATCGCGGACGTGAAGGCCCCGGGCATCATTCCCCGGAAATCGGTGCACGAGCCGATGGCGACCGGCCTCAAGGCTGTCGACTCCATGATCCCGATCGGCCGTGGCCAGCGTGAGCTGATCATTGGCGACCGTCAGACCGGTAAAACGGCTGTGGCTCTCGACGCGATCCTGAACCAGAAGTCCTACAACGACGCCGCGGGCGACGACGAGAGCAAGAAGCTCTACTGCGTTTATGTGGCTGTCGGCCAGAAGCGCTCCACCGTGGCGCAGCTGGTGAAGAAACTGGAAGAGACCGGTGCGATCGAATATTCGATCGTCGTGGCCGCCACCGCGTCCGACCCGGCGCCGATGCAATTCCTGGCGCCCTACGCCGCGACTGCGATGGCCGAATACTTCCGCGACAATGGCAAGCACGCCCTCATCATCTACGATGACCTGTCCAAGCAGGCCGTTGCGTACCGTCAGATGTCCCTGCTGCTGCGCCGCCCGCCGGGCCGTGAAGCCTACCCGGGCGACGTTTTCTACCTCCACTCGCGCCTGCTGGAGCGGTCTGCAAAGCTGAACCCCGAATTCGGTGCCGGGTCGCTGACGGCGCTGCCGGTCATCGAAACCCAGGGTGGCGACGTGTCGGCGTTCATTCCGACCAACGTGATCTCCATCACCGACGGTCAGATCTTCCTTGAGACCGAACTTTTCTACCAGGGTATCCGCCCGGCCGTGAACACCGGTCTGTCGGTGTCCCGTGTTGGTTCGTCCGCTCAGACCTCGGCCATGTCCTCGGTCGCCGGTCCGGTGAAACTGTCGCTCGCCCAGTATCGCGAGATGGCGGCGTTTGCCCAGTTCGGGTCCGACCTCGATGCCTCCACGCAGCGTCTGCTGGCCCGTGGTGCGCGTCTGACCGAGCTGATGAAGCAGCCGCAGTATTCGCCGCTGACCAACGCCGAGATCGTGACCGTGATCTTCGCGGGCACCAACGGGTATCTCGACCAGCTGCCGCTTGGCGATGTTGCCCGGTTCGAAGCTGACCTGCTGAAGTTCATGCGGACCTCCAAAAAGGACATCCTCGACTGGATCACCAACGAGGACCCGAAGATCAAAGGCGACGCAGCCGACAAACTGAAGGCCGCAATCGACGAATTCGCCAAAGACTTCGCCTAAGGGAGAGAGCTTATGCCTTCTCTGAAGGACCTAAAGATCAGGATCGAGTCGATCAAATCGACCCGCAAGATCACCAAGGCCATGCAGATGGTGGCCGCCGCGAAACTGCGGCGGGCACAGGAAGCAGCTGAAAACGCACGCCCCTACGCAGAACGGTTCAACGCCGTTCTGGGTCAGCTTGCGGCTTCGGTTGGTGGGTCTGACTCCGCCCCCCTGCTGCTGCGCGGCACGGGCAAGGACGATGTGCACCTGCTGGTGGTGATGACGGCGGAACGCGGTCTCTGCGGCGGCTTCAACTCCAACATCGTGAAGCTGGCGAAACAGAAAACCGTGAACCTCAAGGCCGCAGGCAAGACGGTGAAAATCCTGACTGTCGGCAAGAAGGGCCGGGAACAGCTGAAGCGTGACTATGCCAACCTCTTTGTCGGCCACGTGGACCTGAGCGAAGTGAAGCGGATCGGCTATGCCAATGCGCAGGACATCGCGAAGGATCTTCTGGGCCGGTTCGACGAGGGCGAGTTTGACGTCGCGACGATCTTCTTCTCGGAGTTCGAAAACGTCGTGAGCCAGAAGCCGACCGCGCAGCAGATCATCCCGGCTTCGTTCGAAGCTTCGGAAGATGCCGGTGAAGGCACGCTCTACGATTACGAGCCCGACGAAGAGACCATCCTGGAAGACCTGCTGCCCCGCGGCGTGGCGACCCAGATCTTCGCGGCACTGCTTGAAAATGGCGCATCCGAACAGGGTGCACGGATGTCGGCGATGGACAACGCAACGCGCAACGCGGGCGAAATGATCGACAAGCTGACGATCGAGTTCAACCGCTCGCGTCAGGCCGTCATCACCAACGAACTGATCGAAATTATCTCGGGCGCGGAAGCGCTTTAACGGAACCGGAGACGAATACATGGCAAACGCAAAAGGCAAAGTGACCCAGGTCATCGGCGCCGTTGTGGACGTGCAGTTCGACGATCACCTGCCGGAGATCCTCAACGCACTGACCACCGACAACAACGGCAACAAGCTGGTTCTGGAAGTGGCGCAGCACCTTGGTGAAAACACCGTGCGCACCATCGCAATGGACGCGACCGAAGGTCTTGTCCGCGGCCAGGAAGTGACCGACACCGGCGACGCGATTCAGGTGCCGGTCGGCACGGCCACCCTCGGCCGCATCCTGAACGTCATCGGCGAGCCGGTGGACGAAAAAGGCCCGGTCGAAGCGGACGAATATCGCCCGATCCACGCCCCCGCCCCGGATTTTGCCGACCAGGCGACCGAGGCCGAGGTGCTGGTGACCGGCATCAAGGTGATCGACCTTCTCGCCCCCTACTCGAAGGGTGGTAAGATCGGCCTCTTCGGCGGTGCCGGCGTGGGCAAGACGGTTCTGATCCAGGAACTGATCAACAACATCGCTAAGGTGCACTCGGGTCTCTCCGTGTTCGCCGGTGTGGGTGAGCGGACCCGTGAGGGCAACGACCTCTACCACGAGATGATCGAATCCGGCGTTCTGACCCCGGACAATCTGCCCGACTCCAAGATCGCGCTGGTCTTCGGCCAGATGAACGAGCCGCCGGGAGCGCGTGCACGTGTTGCCCTGACCGGTCTGACGCTGGCGGAACAGTTCCGCGACGCAACCGGGACCGACGTTCTGTTCTTCGTCGACAACATCTTCCGCTTTACTCAGGCAGGGTCGGAAATGTCCGCGCTTCTGGGCCGTATCCCTTCGGCCGTGGGGTACCAGCCGACGCTGGCCACGGACATGGGTGCGATGCAGGAACGGATTACCTCCACGAAGAACGGCTCGATCACCTCGATCCAGGCCGTCTACGTTCCCGCGGACGACCTTACCGACCCGGCGCCTGCCACGACCTTTGCCCACCTCGATGCGACCACGGTTCTCAACCGTGCAATCTCCGAGCTGGGCATCTACCCGGCCGTGGACCCGCTCGACTCCACCTCGCGTCTGATGGACCCGCAGGTGATCGGCGAGGAGCATTACAACGTTGCCCGTGATGTGCAGGGTATCCTCCAGCGCTACAAGTCGTTGCAGGACATCATCGCGATCCTCGGGATGGACGAACTGTCGGAAGAGGACAAGCTGACCGTGGCCCGTGCCCGGAAGATCCAGCGTTTCCTCAGCCAGCCGTTCGACGTTGCGAAGGTCTTCACCGGCTCCGACGGTGTCCAGGTTCCGCTGGAAGACACCATCGCCTCCTTCAAGGCAGTTGTGGCCGGCGAATACGACCACCTGCCCGAAGCGGCCTTCTACATGGTTGGCGGCATCGAGGAAGTGAAAGCCAAGGCCGAGCGTCTGGCCGCGGAAGCGGCGTAAGGGTCTGACAGATGGCAGATACCCTCAACTTCAGCCTTGTCTCACCGGAACGGAGCCTTGCCTCCGGCACGGCGAGCCAAGTGCAGATCCCGGGCGCTGACGGTGACCTGACGGCGATGGCAGGTCATGCCCCGCTGATCACCACCTTGCGTCCCGGCGTGCTGCACGTGTCGGGCCCGGATGGTGAGGACGATTACGTCGTCACCGGCGGCTTCGCGGAGATTTCCGCCGAAGGCGTCACGGTCCTGGCCGAGCGGGCGCTGCACCAGAAGGAGATGACCCAGGAGATCATGAACGACTGGGTCAAGGAAGCGAAAGAGGCGCATGCGAATGCGTCCGGCGATGCGGCCGACAGCGCGGCAAAGCTGCTGGCCGACATGGTCGCCGTGGGCGGTCACATCGGTCTGGACACGAACCAGGCGAACCTCTGATCCTTCCTCAACAGATTGAAAAGGCCCTGGTTTCCGGGGCCTTTTTCGTTTCTGACTTTGCTGAAGGCCTCCGGCGGAAGTGCTTCCCGACCACTGGAAACCGGTACCGCAGCTCGTCTGGTCACCGGATGCGATCAGGAAATCTCAAGCCGTGAAACCAGCCCGTCGGCGATTTCGAAACGGTAGGTGAGGTTGACGGGGCTTCCCGGGAAATCGCCGGTCAGTCGGCAAGTCAACGAGGCCCTGTTTCCCTCGTGGCTGGCGGTGAGGATGTCCTGGCGATAGCTGACGCGGTCTGCCTCTTCCCGCCAATTTTGGATCGCGACCCGGCCGCGATGAGTGCGGCGTTCATCGGTGGCGACGCCGTCCGGCGTGAAGGTTTCGGCAATTTCGGACGGGGTTCTTGCGGCAAGGTACCGGACCACCGGCAGTGGCAGGGTGTCGTGGGTCTCACTGGTCATGGGGCGTCTCCTATGTCTCGTGGATACTTGTGCTGCCGCTGCAGATCAGGCAAGTACAGACGAAAAAGTAGGGTACTCACCTGGAGGTAAGTCATGGCCCATGCCGCCGATACCCCGACCAGTCACACCCGCGAAAGCGCGACCGAAGGGGTCGAACAGGCCCTGAAGATGATCGAAGGGCGCTGGAAGCTGGTGATCCTGTTTCACCTCTTCGGCGGCCAGTCCATGCGGTTTTCGGAACTCGAACGGTCCATTCCCGAGGTGTCCCAGAAAATGCTGATCCAGCAGCTGCGCCAGATGGAAAGCGACGGTATCGTGCGGCGCAAGGTCTATCCGGAAGTCCCGCCCCGCGTGGTCTATAGCCTGACGGACTGGGGCCAGGCATTATGCCCGGCCCTTGATGCGCTGTTGTCCTGGGCTGCGGCCCGGCCGGAGTGAGACCGGCCGGGCCGGTCTTCAGCCGTCCATCATCAGGCTGGGTAACCAGAGCGACAGGTTCTGGTTGTATATCAGGGCCCACATGATGAAGAACTCGCAAACCAGGAACCAGCCGACCCCCTTGAAGATCGTCGACAGCGGAACGGTGTCCCCGACGACGTTCTTCACGATGTAGACGTTCAGCCCCACTGGCGGGGTGAGCAGCCCGATTTCGATCATCTTGACCACGATCACACCGATCCAGATCAGGTTCACATCCAGCGCGTCGAAGGCCGGCAGGAACACCGGAAGCGTCAGCAGCATGATCCCGATCGGGTCGAGGAACATACCCAGGATCAGGTAGATGATCGCCAGCGCAATGACGAGCTGTACCTCGCCGAGGTTGTAGCTGGCCACGATGCTGGCGATGTAGCTGGGCACGCCCGCCATGGCGAGGAAGCGTGTCAGCAGCACGGCGCCGATGGCCAGGAAGAAGAGAGAGGAAGTCGTGCGCAGGGCATCCATCACCGAGCTTTTCAAAACGTCCCAGTCGGCCCGCCCCTGGGCCACCCCGATGACAAGGGCGAAGAGGGCGCCGAGGGCCCCGGCCTCGGTCGGCGTCGCTACACCGGCGTAGATCGACCCGACGACGCCGAGGATGAGCAGCGGCAGCGGCCAGATCTCCTTCAGCACGCGGATGCGGTCTGCCCAGGTGACCTCTATCGTGACCCTCGGGGCCAGCTTCGGCCAGATGGCGCAGCGACCGACGATCATGATCGTATAGGCGCCTGCAGTAATCAGACCGGGGATAAGCCCGGCGATCAGCAGGCGCCCGACCGACTGCTCGGTAAAGAATCCGTAGATGACGAAAGCGATGGAGGGCGGGATCAGCGCGCCAAGCGTGCCGGAGGCCGCAACGGTGCCGGTGGCGAGCGATTTGTCGTAGCCGTAGCGCAGCATCTCGGGGATCGCCAGGCGGCCAACGGCGGCGGAGGTCGCGACCGAGGAGCCGGAGGCGGCGGCGAAGCCCGCTGCGGTGAAGTTCGTCGCCACGGCCAGACCGCCGGGCAACCCGTTCAGCCAGACCCGCGCGGCGGCATAGAGCGAGGAGGTCAGGCCGGTCTTGTAGGCGATGGCCCCCATTAGCAGGAACATCGGAATCGCCGACAGCTCCCAGCTTGAAGAGAATTCATGCGGGAGCGACCCCACCATGGCAAAGGCCGCGCGTTCGTTTCGCACCAGGATGATGCCGACCAGGGAAACCGACCCCAGGGCAAAGGCAATGGGGACACGGGCCGCAAGCAGCACAAGGATCGCGCCAATGCCCGAAAATCCGATAGTGAGTGAGTCCATCTTTCAGGTTCCCTGTTCCACCGGGATTTCCGCCAAGACGGGCCCGGATTGTCATGTTGTTGGGATCGGCGTCAGTCGGCCGATCCACCTCCGCGTCCGACGCCGATGTTGCCGTCCTCGCCCATTGTCGCCGTGGCTTTCTCGGCATCCGCCATGGCGGCCTCGACCGAGGAATGCAGGCTGCGGTCCGGCACGATCCGGGTTCCACGGACGATGAAGGAGAGGTTGTCGAGCGCGTAGATCACCAGATAGAGCGCCGCCAGGAAGGTGCCGATCGGCATGAACCAGCGCGCACCAAAGACCGGGATGTCGAAAGTGGCGGTTTCCCAGACCTCGCCGATATGGGTTTGGTGGATGGCTTCCTCGAATCCGTTGAAGCTCATGATCGCGGCATAGACGGCCCCGATGACACAGCCGAACAGCTTGAACCCGGCCAGCTTCCGCGGGGCGAGGTGCTGTGTGAAAAGTTCCACTTCCAGGTGTTCGTGGTCGCGGGTCACGGCCCCGAGGGGAAGCCAGACGAGGGCTACCATGAAATAGGCGGACGTTATCTCCAGCGTGCCGGTGATGGGTTTGTGGAAGATGTACTTCATCGCCACATCGAGTGAGACCAGCGACATCATCAGGACAATGACAATGCCTCCGATCAGGGCCACAAAGCCGGAGACACGGCTTGCGACAGCTTCGATCGCATGCATATCGGGATTCCTTCAGGCAGAATGGACGGGGTTCCGGCAGAGCCGGAGATCAGTTCGGGGCCGCGAACGGGAGTGCGCGACCCCGTGCCGGATCAGATCTTGGAAAAGATCTCTTCCTGCAATTTCTGCCTGTATGCGTCCTTGTCGTCGCCAACCTCCTCGACGATCTTGGTCCATTTGTCGACGAGACCCATGAAGGTGTTGACGATCTCCTCGGCGTTCTCGATGCCGCCTTCCTTGCCGGCCTCGATCGTCTCGGCGACGGTCCCGGCCTGAACCTTGGCCCAGGCTTCCTTGAAGGCATCGTCAGCTTCGACCACGGTTCCGCCGTTGTCGCGCAGCCACTGCATGCCTTCCTCACCATCGGCCACGTAAGCCCACATGACGTCCGCCACCGCTTCGGCCATGTTGTCATGGAACACCTGGCGCTGCTCGTCGGTGAGGTCCTCTTCCCAGACGTCCTTGTTCATGGTGAAGTTCATGGTGCCGAAGTAGGAGCCAAGCGAATTGGACCAGGCCATCTTCGCAAAGTCCTTGAGGTTGTAGGTCTTGAGCCAGGCTGTCGAGCCGGCGGCACAGTCGATCTGGCCGCGCTGCATGGCCTCGTACATCTCGGCCGTGGTGATCGACACGGGGGCCGCGCCGATGTCCTGCATGCCGCGGCCGACCGAAGAGGTCGCGCGGATCTTGGTGCCCTGAAGGTCAGCCAGGCCGCTGATCGGATCCTTGCAGATCACGTGATAGGATGCTGTGGCGGACCAGCTGAGGCCGACCACGTTGTTCCTGTCACGCTCTTCCTTGCATTCGGGGCAGCGCAGAAGCTGCATCTCGTTCATCGCGGCGGCCATGACCTTGGGGTCCTCGCCGACGACGATCATGCCGGACAGCATGGCCGAGACGGGCAGCGCCGCCTTCACGTAGATGTCGACGACCGAAACGATGTCGAGGATGTTGTTGCTGGCGTTGCCCAGAAGCTCCTTGGGGCCGCCCATGGCGCCACCGGTGAAGGTCTCGAAGGTGATCTCGCCATTGGTCTGTTCGGTGATGCGTTCCATCGCCGGAAGCGCGCCGTTCACATAGGTCGTGTGCGTGGGCGAGGTGTAGTTGCCGTAAGTGAGTTCCCGTGCGCCGACGCTGGTGGCGGCGAGGGCGATGCCGGCGGCAATGGCCGCGGCAGACGCAATGCGTGTGGTCATAGAATGTCCTCCCTAGACGTTGAACCGCACCCTCCTCGTGCGGTGGATTCGACCGGGTTGGCCCGGTTCTTGTTTCGGAAGACTATTAATTGACCGGCCGGTAAGCAAGTATTTCGGCGCTGTGGTCATACCATTTTTTGACCCGGCCCGTTGTACCCCTCCGGTCAGGTTGCGAGCCGGGGGCGCACTACATTGGCATCGTTGCCCGGATATTTCCTTTTTCTTGAGCCCATTGTCGCCGGAATCCACCCGGAGACTGAGGGCCGGAACAGTTGGATCAGCGGACATGCAAAAGCTTGGCAACAACTCGATCGGTGTGGAACAGGGGGAATCCGTCGTGTTCTCCGATTTCCAGCACGGCGGACAGATGTGGACCGGCGAAGGCGACCGCGAGCGGCGCAAGCGGGTCACGTTTTCCGAGGCCTTCCGCAAGCGCCCGGTGGTTCACTGCTCCCTATCCTTGTGGGACATGGACAGCACGGCCAATGTCCGGGCGGATGTGAAGGCCGAATGCATCGACGACGATGGGTTCGACATCGTCTTTCGCACCTGGGGTGATACCCGTGTGGCCCGTGCCAGGATCGGCTGGATGGCCATCGGCGAGGTGAAAGACCCCGACGACTGGGACGTCTGATCCCGCCATCGCTTGCACCCTCCCGCCCTGCGGCGTATGAGGCGCCGAACAACTTCGGACGGGGGATCAGATGGGTTTCAAGATGGGGATCGTGGGCTTGCCGAACGTGGGCAAATCCACGCTGTTCAATGCGCTGACCCGGACCGCGGCAGCGCAGGCCGCCAATTTCCCGTTCTGCACCATCGAACCGAACGTCGGTGAGGTCGCCGTGCCGGATGCGCGGCTGGACAAGCTGGCCGCGATTGCCAAGTCCAAGGATATCATTCCCACTCGCATGACCTTTGTCGATATTGCGGGCCTGGTGAAAGGGGCGTCGAAGGGCGAGGGGCTGGGCAATCAGTTCCTGGCCAATATCCGCGAGGTCGATGCCATCGCGCATGTGCTGCGCTGTTTCGAGGATGGCGACGTGACCCATGTGGAGGGCCGTGTCGATCCGGTGGCGGATGCCGAGACCATCGAGACCGAGCTGATGCTGGCCGATCTGGAGTCGATCGAGAAGCGGCGCGCGAACCTCGTCCGCAAGCTCAAGGGCAATGACAAGGAGGCCGCGCAGCAGGACCGTCTGCTGGCCGCGGCCCAGGCGGCGTTGGAAGACGGCAAACCCGCCCGCGTGGTCGAAGTGGATGCCGAGGATGCGCGCGCCTGGAAGATGCTGCAGTTGCTGACCACCAAACCGGTGCTCTTTGTTTGCAACGTGGCCGAGGACGAAGCTGCCGAAGGCAATGCCCATTCGGCGGCGGTGGCCGAAATGGCCGCCGCGCAGGGGAACGCCCATGTCATCATCTCCGCCCGGATCGAGGAAGAGATCTCGCAACTCGACGCCGAGGAGGCGGAGATGTTCCTGGGCGAGATGGGGCTGGAAGAGCCGGGCCTGGATCGCCTGATCCGCGCGGGCTACGACCTGCTTCATCTGGAGACCTATTTCACTGTCGGCCCGAAAGAGGCCCGGGCCTGGACCATCCGTCAGGGCACCGCCGCGCCGCAGGCGGCCGGCGTGATCCACGGGGATTTCGAAAAGGGCTTCATCCGGGCCGAGACCGTCGCCTATGACGACTATATCGCCTGCAGCGGCGAGGCGGGCGCGCGGGATGCGGGCAAGCTGCGCGCCGAGGGTAAGGGATATGTGGTGAAGGACGGCGACGTCCTGCACTTCCTGTTCAACGCCTGATCCCCGGCGGCGGGCCCGGGGGCTGGGTCAGTAGCCCAGCAACATCTGCATGTCGGCTAGCCGGTACGACCGTCCGCCAAAGGACAGGGAATAGCGGTCGAGGATCTTCTCGCGTTCCGGCGCGGCCAGGGCCTCGACCTCCTTGTGTGACCGGTGCGAGGCGCGGTGAACGGCCTCTCCGGCGAAATGCGGCAGCGTCACATCCAGATCAATCGCGAAGGCCTCGCGGAAGGCGGCTTCGTCGGAGAGCAGTTCCTCCATCTTGCGGGTCGGCGCGCCGAGGCCGATGGCGAGGAAGTTGAAGCTGAGCACGTGATTAACGGCGTAGTAGTAGAGGGCATTCGGCAGGCTGGCCTCTGTCTGCATCGCGCTCAACGGGTTCAGCGCGACCTTGAGAACCTGCAGGAAATGGCTGGAATTGCCTTCGAGCGTGCTGCGTGCGATCCAGGCGTAGCAACTTTCGATCTGGGCGACCGGATCACGGACGAGCAGCCAGTAATCGACGCCCGCGGCATCGCAGGCCGGTTTCATGTCCTGCGGCGGGAAGAGCGTGTGAACCGCCACCGGGCTGCGCCCGGCGTCCTGGGCGGCTTCCATGCTGGACAGGAATTCATCAATGCTCTGCGATCCCTTGCCAAGGGGGGACTTGCGCTCAAAATGCTGACTGCCGTGGCTGACCTCCACCTCCGGGACGTTGCCAAGGATTTCAGTGATGCTGTGGGTGGCTGCAAAGCCGATGGATTCCGCGATGATCATGCCCGTATCGCCCCTTTTCTTTGTTGTTGCCCTATTGTGACCCGCTAGATGCGGTGTGAAAACCCTGTTCGACGAAAAAGCGCAAAGGTCGGGGCTGCGGCCTATTGTTTCAGTCCGCAGTGTGTCGCTGGCGCTTCATCGCGCAAAATCTGGCAGGGACATGGCGGTGGCGCCTTGCCGCTTCCCAACACGCGATCCGGATTGTAGGTGTCAGGAACGGACGGAAAGAAGGACCTCTGCATGACCAAACGGGCGCTGATCACCGGGATCACGGGACAGGACGGGTCCTATCTGGCGGAGTTCCTGCTGGAAAAGGGCTATGAGGTCCACGGGATCAAGCGGCGCGCCTCGCTGTTCAACACCGACCGAATCGACCATATCTTTCAGGACCCGCATGAGCCCAACCCGCGCCTGAGGCTGCATTACGGCGATCTGACAGACAGTTCCAACCTGACCAGGCTGCTGCGGGATATCGAACCGGACGAGGTCTACAATCTGGGTGCGCAGTCCCACGTCGCGGTCAGTTTCGAAAGCCCGGAATATACGGCGGATGTGGATGCCATGGGGGCACTCCGCCTGCTGGAAGGCATCCGGTTCCTCGGGCTGGAGAAGAAGACGCGCTTCTATCAGGCCTCGACGTCGGAGCTATACGGGCTGGTCCAGGAAGTTCCGCAGAAGGAAACGACCCCTTTCCACCCCCGGTCGCCCTATGCGGTGGCCAAGATGTACGCCTACTGGATCACGGTGAACTACCGCGAGGCCTACGGGATGTACGCCTGCAACGGCATCCTCTTCAACCACGAGAGCCCGCGGCGGGGCGAGACATTCGTGACCCGCAAGATCACCCGGGGGCTGGCCAATATCGCCCAGGGGCTGGAGACCTGTTTGCACATGGGCAACATCGACGCGCTGCGCGACTGGGGCCATGCCAAGGACTATGTCCGCATGCAGTGGATGATGCTGCAGCAGGAGGAGCCGGACGATTTCGTCATCGCGACCGGTGTGCAGTTTTCCGTGCGGGAATTCATCGCCTGGACGGCCGAGGAACTGGGCCTGACGCTGGAGTTTTCCGGCAGCGGTGTGGACGAGGTCGCGCGCGTCGCGGCGATCGACGGGGACAAGGCCCCGGCGCTCAATGTCGGTGACGTGGTGATGCGGATCGACCCGCGCTATTTCCGCCCGGCGGAGGTGGAGACCCTTTTGGGCGATCCCTCGAAAGCCAAGCAGAAACTGGGCTGGGTGCCGGAGATCACGGCGCGGGAGATGTGCGCGGAAATGGTGGCGGCGGATATCGTTTCTGCCCGGCGCCATGCGCTGTTGAAGGAACACGGGCTGGATGGCCCAGTGTCGATGGAGAACTGAGGTCGGATATGCGTGTATTCCTGGCGGGGCATAGCGGGATGGCAGGTGGTGCGATCCTGCGGCGCCTGCGGGCGCGCGGTGACGAGGTTCTGGTGCGGACGCATGCGGAACTGGATCTGACCAACCAGCTGGCCGTGCGACAATTCATGCGCGCGCAGAGACCCGACATGGTGATTGTCGCGGCCGGACGGCGCGGGGGCATAGCGGACCGGGCGGCGCATCCGTCGGAGTTTCTCTACGACAACCTGATGATCGCGGCGAACATCATCCACCAGGCCCACGGGGCAGGGGTGGAGCGTCTGCTCTATATCGGGTCGTCGGAGATCTATCCAAAGGCTGCGGGACAGCCGCTGAAGGAAGCCATGCTGATGACGGGCAGGCTGGATGCCACGAACCAGCCGGTGGCCATGGCCAAGCTGGCCGGGATTGCCCTGTGCGACGCCTATCGCCGTGAACATAACCGCGACTATCGTTGTGTCACGCCGACGAACCTCTACGGGCCCGAAGATGACTTTGATCCCGATACCGGCCATGTCATCCCGGCCCTCATCCAGCGCTGTCATGCCGCCGTGGCACGCGGCGACACACAGCTTTCGGTCTGGGGGACGGGCAAGCCGCTGCGCGATTTCCTATATGTCGAGGATCTTGCCGAGGCGGTGATGTTTGTCGCGGATCTGCCTCGAAAGACCTTTGAGGGGGCGATCGAGGCGGAGCTGGGGCAGCTCAACATCGGGTCGGGGCGCGACATCTCCATCCGCGATCTGTCGCGCGCTGTGGCGCGGGTCGTCGGGTTTTCAGGCAAGCTGACACTGGACACGACCAAGCCGGACGGGCCGTCGCGGATGCTGCTGGACAGCTCACGACTGGATCGGCTGGGCTGGGAGGCCTCCGTCCCCCTGGAGGAGGGGCTGCGGCGGACCTACGACTGGTTCCTGCAGCACCGCGATCGGGCCGCGTGACCTGGTGGGGCCGGGTCGGGGCCTCCCTTCTCAGCGCTTCGGATATCCCCTAGGATCGGCCCCGTCGCGACAGATGGGCGGGGAGGGCATGCCATGGCGGATGGATCCGGGAGAGTGACCAAGGTCACGACCAGCCATTGGGGCGCGTTCGAGGTCGACGTCGAAGGCGGGCGCATCGTCGCGACCCGGCCGTTTTCCGAAGATCCCGATCCCCCGGCGATCCCTTCGATCCTACCGGAGGCGGTGCATCACAGCAGCCGCGTGGCGCGCCCGTCGATCCGCCGGGGCTGGCTGGACAGCCGCAGGCGGGACGGGCGCGGAAGTGATGATTATGTCGCGCTGCCCTGGGACGAGGCGCTGGACATCGCGGCGGAAGAGATCGCGCGGGTCAAGGCCCGCCATGGCAACGAGGCGATCTACGGTGGCTCCTACGGCTGGGGCTCGGCCGGGCGCTTTCATCATGCGCAGAGCCAGGTGCATCGGTTCCTGAACAGCATCGGCGGCTATGTCGCCTCCTTCGGCAGCTATTCGACCGGCTGCGCACAGTCGATCATGCCGCATGTCTTCGGGGTGAATTTCCTGCAGCAGCTCTACGAGCATCAGGACGGCTGGGAGGTGATCCACGACCACACCGAAACGCTGGTGATGTTCGGGGGGATCAATCCCAAGAATTCGCAGGTCAGCATGGGCGGAATCACCGAACATGAGACCGCGGGCTGGTTCGACAGGTTTGCCGAGAAGGGCATGCGCCTAGTCAATATCGGCCCGCAGCGCACGGATGCACCCGAGGGGTGCGAATGGCTGTCGGTGCGCCCTGGGTCGGACACGGCCCTGATGCTGGCGCTAGCCCATGTGCTGGAGGCCGAGGGGCTGGCCGATCACGACTTTCTGGCGCGCTGCACGGTCGGGTTCGATCGTTTCCGCCCCTATCTGATGGGGGAAAGCGACGGGCAGCCGAAATCCCCGGAATGGGCGGCCCCGATCTGCGGGGTGGAGGCCGGGGCGATCCGCGATCTGGCCCGCCGCATGGCGGGGACGCGGACGCTGATCACCGTGGCCTGGTCCCTGCAACGGGCCGAACATGGCGAACAGCCCTACTGGATGTCGGCGGTCCTGGCGGCGATGCTGGGCCAGATCGGTCTGCCCGGGGGCGGCGTCGGTTACGGCTACGGGGCGATCGGGGGTGTCGGCAAGTCGCTGATCGGGCTGCGCGGTGTCACGCTGGACCAGGGGCAGAACCCGGTGTCGCGTGTCATCCCCGTGGCGCGGGTGGCGGATATGCTGCGCAACCCCGGGCAACTATACGATTTCAACGGGCGGCGTGAGCCTTACCCGGATATCCGGCTGGTCTACTGGGCCGGGGGCAACCCCTTCCACCATCATCAGGATCTCAACGCCCTGCACGAGGCCTGGCAGGCGCCGGAGACGATCATCGTCAACGAACCCTGGTGGACAGCGACCGCCAAGCGGGCGGATATCGTCTTTCCGGCGACCACCCCCTATGAGCGCGAAGACATCGGGCGGACGCCCCTCGACGATTACCTCTTCCACATGCCGCAACTGATCCCGCCCGTCGGCGAGGCGCGCGATGATTTCACCATCTTCGCCGGGCTGGCGGAGCGTCTGGGTGCGGGTGCGGCCTATACCGGCGGGATGAGTGCGGCGGAGTGGTTGCCTCACCTCTATCAGGACTATGTAGAACAAGCCGCGGCCCAGGAGATCGAGGTGCCCGATTTCGAGGGGTTGAAGGCACGGAACTGGGTACGCCTGCCGATCCGCTCGCCGGGGCCGAACCGGACCTTTCTGGCGCCCTTCCGCGACGATCCCCAGGCCGCGCCGCTCGGCACGCCCTCGGGCCGGATCGAGATCTTTTCCAACCGGATCGATGGCTTCGGATATGACGATTGCCCGGGCCATCCCGTCTGGCTGCCTCCCACTGAATGGCTGGGTCGCGCGACGGAGGAGACACCCTTGCATCTCGTTTCACCTCAGCCCGGCGACAAGCTGCACAGCCAGCTGGAAAGCGCCCTGGCCGACGTTCCCGGCGCACGTCCGGTGCAGCTGGTGATCCATCCCGATGATGCCGACGCACGAGGCCTCGAACCGGGCGATCTGGTGCGCGTGTTCAACCGCCGCGGCGCCTGCCGTGCGCGGGCGGTTCTGTCCGATGCGATCCGGCCGGGGGTCGTCGCCCTGCCGACGGGGGCCTGGTATGGCGACCCGGGCAGCAATATCGACCCCGACGGCAATCCCAATGTCCTGACGCAGGACGTGGGCACCTCGCGCCTGGGGCAGGGGAGCAGCGCCCATTCCGCTCTGGTCCAGGTCGCCCGGCAGGAGCCTTGATGTGCCATGGCACCCACGGATCCGTCCTACGCGGGAGAGGATTCCGCCGATCCCCAGGCGTTCGGATATCGGGTCTGACCCGCGATGTGGACAAGCGACGCATATTTCCGGCGCCTTTTCATGGGGTTGAGGTACTTGCCCCGTATCGAGGAGCCAAAGGCAATTTCGCCTTGTATTCCGAAGGTTTGCGCGGCTATACCCGTCGGCGGAGACGTGGCCGAGTGGTCGAAGGCGCTCCCCTGCTAAGGGAGTAGGCGGGAAACCGTCTCGAGGGTTCGAATCCCTTCGTCTCCGCCATCACGCCTTAATTTCTCTTCGGCTTCTGAAGCGTCTCGGGCTCTATCCACCATCCTTCCGATCAATGCAAAAAGTGATTGATCGCGATCTGTTGCGACGGCCAAATGACAGGTCCATCACCGGCGTGGCTATGTCGTGAGTTGGTTCGCAATGGATTTGAGATATTCCCTTGCACGAGAACCGGGCTTCGCGCGCTTGTCAGGTTTCGCCATGAAGATGAACGTTTCGCCGACAGCAAGTTGGTGACGCAGCCGGTCAATGGCGATGGCTGTGAGCTCGAGTTCGAGTATGTACTCTGTTGAACAAACTTCGGTCAGAGCGTTCGATGATCTCGTCGATTGTTCCAGATAGAGTACGAAAAAAAATGCTATTACCCTCTAGCATTCTAAGACCCATTGAGTTTCGGGTTCGGTGAGCCCGCAACAGTAGTGTAAACGAAACCGTCTGCACTTTCGCTGTAAATTCGGTGCTTGGCATGGGTGGCGGTCCTTCAGGATTTGGTCGATGCCGGGATCGTTCAGGCGGATTTCGTTCAGGCAGGTGCGGCCAGATGTTCCCGCCTCGCCAGTCGCCATCCCCAGAGCCCGGTCGCGAAGATCCCGATGTTTCCGGCTAGGTCCAGGAGCATCCAGGTGTTGAGGACCGGCTCGATCAGCCAGAACCAGATGTTGAAGGCGAAGAAAGGGACCGAACCCACCAGCCCGAAGATCAGGAAAGTCGTGGGGGTGAAGCGGGAGGTGGCGATGATCGTGCCGCAAAGGACTGCCTGCGCGCCGAAGCAGCCCATCAGGAAGCGCGCCTGTTCGGTCGCTGTCGCGAGTTCAGGGCGGAAGGTGACGCGCACCACCATGCCCGGGGCGAGAAGGCACCAGGCGCCCAAGAAAAGGAAGATCGCGGCAAGACAGATCTGGAGTGTTCTGGAGGTCATCTGGTTATGTCCTTGTTCATTATTGGGCTTGGGAGGGTGCGTTCCCGCCTTGAGGGGCGGCAACGGCGCGACGAAGGACCGGCACGGCGTCGGCGCGCGCGTCGCCAACAGTGCGGATCAGGAGAAATGCGTCACCCCCGGCGTAGTGCAGGTCCGGGTGCGGAACGATGGGCCGCCGGTCCGCGACGCGAAATCCGTGGCGAAGATAGAAGTCGATAGCACGTGTGTTCTGCTCGAAGCAGATGAGCGACATGCGTGGTATGGCGCGGGTGAAGGCTACGGCCTCGACGCAGTCGAGAAGCGCGGCTCCGATCCCGCGAGAGCGGAACGGGGCATGCACCGCGAGCCCGGAAATGTAGAGCGAGCCCGGATCCTCCAGCGACGCGTAGGGGGCGAGCACCGGATCGGTTTCCGGATCCTCGCCGCCCGCTTCCGGCATCTCGAAGGCGTGGGCCATGCCGACGATTTGACCGCCCTGCGTCGCGAGCAGGCAGTTCTGATAGGAAAAGGCGGTGTCTGTGCGGGCATAGCGTGCGGCACCGACCGCTGCGAGCGATGTGTCATCTGTGGCCAGCTTGCGCCAGATATAGGTCGCCAAGCCGTCCGACGAGATGAGGAAAAGGCCCGCGATTTCTGCGGCGTCCTTCTGTTCGGCACGCCGGATGTCGAATTCGAAATGCAATTCCATTGGCCTGACTAATCCTGTCTCTGCGAACGCCGTCCCGAGGCATCGGCGCCCAATACGCATTTGCGCATCAAGAAATTGTGGATCCAGGTGCCTGCGATCTCGTGCTCTTGCCGGGAGACGCAGGCAAAATCGGCTCGCTCGAACACCCGGCGGGCCAGTTCGCTGGCGTCGGACCATACGCTGCAAATCCCCGCATCCCGAGCGTGTTCCAGCAGCTCTTTCACAAGGGCTGCGCCGATGCCACGACCGGCGTGATCGGGGTCCACATAGAGAAACCGAATGTGGCCGGTGTCGGTCAGATCCGCGAATGCGATCGGCCCACTCGCTACGTCGGCGGCGACCATGGCGTGCCGACCATCGCTGTAGATCTGGTGCAACGTCGCGGCGTCCGGTGCGAGGGATAACCACGCTGCGACCTGATCGGGCCGGTAGGCGTGCGGCCCGAGGTGAATCACGGCCTTGCGACAAATCGCAGAGAGGGCTTCTGCGTCGGAGCTTTCGTAGAGTCGTAGCGTCAGTCCGGATGTCATCGCGGTTGCCTTAATAATGCGTGGAGCGGCGGAAAACCCGCCACTTGGATCATGCCGCGCGTTTTGACGCCGCGGCATGTGAAAAGCGCAGGGCTTCGGTCAGTGGCTGCGTTCAAACAGTCGAACGCCCCAGTGGCCTCACACAATTCGACTGTCATGGCTCTGGTCCTATCACCGGGGTCTGCGGACCATCGCGGTCAGCGGTGGACAGTCGGCGGCCCTGATCTCTGCCGTCGCCTCGAACCCGTGCCGGGCATAGAGCGCGCGATTGCGCGCGGTCGTCGCCTCGAGATAGGCCGGCACGCCGGTGCGGTCGCAGATCTCCAGCACGGGACGGAGAAGTGCGCCCCCATGACCCCGGCCCTGCATCTCGGGCTGCGTGCCGAGGACCGGCAGGTACCAGTGCGGTTCCACCGGGTGATGCGCGCCCATCTCTTCGAGAACGGCGAAGACGTCGGCTTGGCGGTGCGCCGGGATGGATCGTTCGATGAGAGCCCCCAAGGCGGCCTCATCCGGTTCGGAGCCAGGCTGAATCCAGAGCGCGGCGGCAGCGGCGTTGAGGCCCAGGGTTCCCTCCGTAAAGGCGGGCGCGCCGAGGGCGGCGGCGAAATCGGGGAAGTACCGCTGGTAATCCGCGTTACTCGGGTAGAGCCAGCGGACGGGAGGATCCTGTTCGAATGCCCTTTGAATAATCGTAAGTGCCTGATCGGCGGGCGTGCGGGAGGCCGTCTTTGCGGGCGGCGACAGTGTGGCCAGAGTTGCGTGTGTCATTGTCTTGTCCTTTGATTGTTTTGCGCCTCGTGGCGGTTGAGGGTGCCGGGCAGCGTCGGCACCCCATGGGGTCAGAGGCGGTTCAAGGCATGCGGGCGCCGACGCCTGCGGGAAGGGCCAGTGCGGTGGTCGCCGCAAGAACGGCAGTCAGGGTCAGTCGGAAGGTCATAATACGGTCCTTTCTGGAAATAGGTTTGGAGCCACCGCCCGGGTACGGCCCGGGCGAAGCAAGTCCGGTGTCGGGTCAGGCGGCGTGGGACCCCACGCAGCAATCAGCCATCGCCTCTACGTGGCGGTGGTCGGTGCCACAGCAGCCGCCCAGAACCGTGAGGTTGGGCAGCAGGCGGCGCAGCCGGGCATAGTCGCGACCCAGCTCGGCCGGGTTGCCAGCGTCGAGTTCCTCGGCCTCGTCCAGCTCTGCATGGCTGAGGCGGGAGGCATTCGCGCGCACGCCGCCGATCCGCTTCAGCCAACCGTTCCCGGATTCGAGCGCTTCGCGGAAGTGGTCGGGATGGGCGCAGTTGACCATGAAGTAGGCTGCGGCGCAGTCCGTGCGTGCATCCGTCTCCTCGAACGCACGGCCAAGCGGGGTGCCATCGGGCAGATGCCCATCGGTTTCCACTGTATAGGCCACGACGACCGGCATCCCGGCCTTCTTTGCGGCGCGGATCACGCCAACGCCTTCGGCCACTGTCGAGAGCGTCACAGCGGTTACCATGTCCGCGTCGGTCTGTGCGAACCAGCCGATCTGTTCGCCGTGACAGTCCTCGGCTTCGGCGGCCGTCATGGCGGTATCCGGCTGGTAGCCGTCGCCGCGCGGACCGATATTGCCCGAGATGACCATCGGCCGGACCGACCCGGCCGCCCCGCGCAGGTCGGACAGAAAGCCGATCGCGGCGCGATTGACCCGCGCCAGATCCTCGGGGCTGTGCCCGAGCTGTGCGCCCCAGGCACGGCTGGCGCGCCAGGTTGGCGCTTCCAGCAGGAAGCCGGTGCCGTGATCGGCGGCGATGCTGATGTGGCGGCGATAGTAACGCGCCAGGGTCTCGCGCCCCTCGGGCGTTTCCATCAACGGATAGGCGGCGAAGGCTGGCAGATCGAGGCCGTCGTGGAAGATCAGCGTCGTTTCAAGCCCGGAATCGGTCAGCAGCATCGTGTTGTCGAGCTGGGGAAGGTTATTGCGGTAGGTCGCCATGTGGGTCACCATAGAGTCAGATTTTGAGGAAACTTCGCAGGTCGCGGCGGGAGACCGGTCACCTCGTCGAGGGGATCGATCCGCGGCAGCCCGAAAACGCGTGTGATCAGGCCGAGAACGAAATTCGGCTTTGATGGTCCGGACATTTGGCCGGACCTCGGGATTGCATTGGATTGGGTCATGTGTCGGTTCTTCTGAATTTGTCTGATGAGACGGCTTCTGCCCGGTCTTCGTGAATTCACCCGGGGGCCCATGCGTGAAAGGTGCGTGAAAGATGAGTCTCCGGGTCGAATGTCTGGGCGGTTTCGCGATGACGCGGGACGGTGAAAAGGTTCAGCTGAGCGCACGAAAACCTCGGATTATGGCTGGGCTTCTGGCGGTAGCACGGCACCGGTCGATGCCGCGTCAGCGGCTGGCCGCGCTGCTGTGGGAGGATAGCGACGCCGAACAGGCCCGGGTCAGCCTGCGCCAGGCGCTGGCACAGATGCGGCGCGCCGGGGGCGATGGCTGGATTGAGGCGGAGGGCGAGGAGTTGCGCCTTGGGGCGGACGTCTCTACCGATCTGGACGCGTTTCAGGAGGCCCTGGCGCGCAATGATCCGGCAGAGGCGGCGCGCCTCTATCGCGGGCCGTTTCTGGAAGGCCTCGAGGCTAATGCGTCAGACCTTGCGCAGGCCATCGCGGAGCATCGCGCGCGGTTCACAACCCTCGCGACTGAAGCGCTGTCGCGGGAGCTGGATCGCTTGGGCGATAAACCGGAAGCCGCGGCGCTGGCGCATCGGATGCTGGGGCTGGACCCGCTGAACGAAGCGGCGCATCGGCGACTGATGCAGCTGGACGCGGCGCGCGGCATGCGGGGGGCGGTGCGGACAAGGTATGAAACGCTGGAAGCCGCATTGCGGCGCGACCTTGGCGCAGCACCTGCGACCGAGACGCGCGCGCTCTATGACCGGCTGCGCCGGGGGGGCGGTGCTGCGGCCAGTAAACCAGAAACGGACACAGTGCCCGACATGGGGGAGGCGGCAACGCCGGGCACGGCCTTCCTCCTCGTCTGCATGGAGGCCGAAGGCACGGCCGATCTTGCCTGGCTGCGGGACAGGGCGGTTGCCGACGGTGCGGCAGAGCTGGAGGCGGGGCCGGGCGAGGTGGCGTTCCTCTTCACTGATCGGGCTTTGCGCGACGTGTCGAACACGGCTCTGCAACTGGCCGAGGGGGCGGGCGAGGCGCTGTCTTTTGGCCTGACCGCTCAGGGCATTGACGCGCAGGCAGCATCCCGGTCCCTCGTTCAGGCGCGGCGGATTGCGGCGATGGCTGCACCCGGTGAGGTACTCGTGCCCCCGGACCTGGCGCCGCGTCTCGGTCTGGCGGTCGAGGCGGGCCAACGCGCCGTCGCCTTGCAACCGGGTGCCACGCGCAAGCGTCCTGATCTGCCCCTCATCGGGCGGGACACGGAATTGGCCCAGATCAAAGCCGCGATCGCGACGGCGCAGGCGGCAGGAACGGGCCTGACGATTCACCTGGCCGGGGAGGCAGGGATTGGCAAGAGCCGCCTGACCACGGAAATCGTTCACAGTGTCGGCCAATCCGGAATGACCATCGTGACTGCGGGGTTCGAGGCGTTCTCTCCCGGGGCGCGCCACCTGGCCCAGAGGATCATGGCCGCGCTTCCGGACCTACCGGAGCCTGTCGAAGTGTCCTCGATCGATCGGGCGGTCTGGTCGTGGCTGCGCGATGCGGAGCCGGCCAAGGACGTGGAACTGCGGATGAGCGCGCTGTCGCCCGAGGCACAGCAGGCCCGGATCGTGGACGTCCTGGCCGCCGCGCTGGCCCGCGCGGCGCAGCCCTCGGGTCTGCTTGTCGTGATCGAGGATTGTCACTGGCGGCCCATGGGCGCGGGCGATTTCATCCTCGATCTGGTCGGGCAGCTTCAAGACAGTCGCACCGTTCTTCTGCTGACTGAACGGCCGGGACCTCGCAGCCTTGAGAATCGGCTTGCCGTGCGGGCGCGGTCGGGTCTGGTGCGGGTCACCCTGCCGCCGCTGCCCGACGCAATGGCGCGCGATCTGGTCCGTGCCGTGGCCCCTGATATCGCCGCCCCCGAGGCGGCTATCGAACGCGCCGCCGGGCATCCGCTTTTCCTGATCCGCCTGCTCGAAGCGAAATGGAGCGACGGCTCTCTCCCAGCGAGTGTTGCCGAACTGGTGCAGGAACAGGTTGAACGTCTGCCCGAGGTCGAGCGGAACGGATTGCGGCAGGCCGCGATCCTCGGTGTCAGTTTCGACCGTGCGGACGCCGCCGCGATCTTTCCCGACACTGCAAGGCTGCGGTCCAGCGGAGACCTGTTGCACGAGACGGAAACCGGGTTGGCCTTCGGTCACGACCTTGTCCACCTGGCGATCTACGAGGCCATTCCCGAGGAGACGCGGCAGGATTGGCACGCGCGCGCGGCGGCCCATTTCCGCGGAGTATCGCCGTTCAGCTGGGCAGATCACGCATTGCGGGCAACGGATGACATCGATGTCGGCCGTGCGACTGTGGCGGCGGCGAACGCCATGGTTGCCGCGCGTCGCTTCTCTGCCGCCTTCCCCTATATTGAGGCCGGCCTGGCCCGTGACGGCGATCCCGAGGATCATGCCGAATTGCACTCCTGCCGCGCCAGCATCCGCCGGACACGCGGCGACATGGCCGGAGCGCTGGAGGACTACCGCACCGCTCATGCCCTCGCCACGCGCGCGGAGACGCGTGTCGGCATGCTGACCCGTCAGGCGCTGGTTCTGCATCGGCTTGGCCGCGGGGACGAGGCCGACCGGGCGCTGGACGCGGCCGAGGAAATTGCCGATTCCGTCGGGCTATCCGGTCCGGCCCGGGCGGAAATCTACGAACAACGTGGGAACCGTGCCTTCGTGCAGGGCGATCATGCCGCCTGCATGGCACATCACACTGCCGCCCTCGCCGTGGCCGAGGCTTCGGGTGATCCGCGCGGCATTGCCCGTGGTCATGGTGGCCTCGGCGACGCGGCCTACGCGGCCGGGCGGTTCGCAACCGCCTATGGACACTTCACCAAAGCCATCGAAGCTGCCGAAAAGGCAGGTCTGGGACTCGTCCGGGAAGAGTACATGTTCATGCGGGCCTTTTCGCTGTTCTTCGCCGACCCCGGACCGAAGGCGTTTCTTCTGGCCGATGTCGCGGTCGACAGCGCGGTGCAATGTGGCGCCGCCCGGACGGAATTGATCGCCCGCGAAATACGCGCGGAAATGCGCACCGCTAACGGCGACCTGCAGGGGCTGGAGGAAGACCTCACCGCGATCTCGAAGCTCGCCACTGCGAAGGGGGAAACCCGGTTCATGAAGGATGTGCAGACGCTTTACGCCTATCTGCACATGCGCAGGGGAGACCTGGAGGTGGCGCGCAACTACATCGCGCCGTATCTCGAAGACGCCTGCTCCGACGCCTATATCGGCGGTAAAATACTGGGCCTTGCGGCCTTGCTGGCAGAGGACCGAGAGACACGGGATACCTGGATCGCGAAAGGCAGGGAATGCCTGGCGCGCGGTTCTCTTGCCCATTCCGTCTTCTCGTATCACGCCAGCGTCCTGGAACGTGCCGTGATGGACCGCGACCACGCCCTGGCTCAGGAGGAGATCGACGCGATGAAGGCCTTCGCGGCAGAAGAGCCGATCGGGATCGTGTCACTCTACATCCGCACGGCAGAGCTTGTCCTGTGGCCCTCATCTGAGCAGGATCGCCATAGCCACGCGCAGGTCGTCAGGGCCGCAGGTCTCGAGGATTGCGCATTGATCCTGCTCAACCCGCAACAGGACTACGCCAGACCCTGACCGCCGCAAGACGCGTGATGGTGACGCGGCAGCATCGCCGGACGTCGGACCAAGGCGTGTCTATATTACCGCGGCCTCTTCCCTCAGCAGACTGCTCGCAAGACTGTCGCCCGGCCAGCGCCGGAGGTGATGGTGCAACGCCGGACCGGGGAGGCGTTCCCCCAGTATAGCCAGATGCGACTTTTCCCTGTCGGTCGCGGGGAGCCATGCAAGCAGGCGGTTGGCCGCGCGTCCCATCGCCGGGTCGCTGTCCTTCAGGGCATGTGCCATCACGATATGCGCCATCACGAAGCACGGCGCCAGTCGCAGCGCCACTCCGCAGCCTTTCACGGCGTCTTCGGGCGCCGAATGCAACAATCCGATCGCGCGGTCGAGATGCGCGACGCTGCCATGCGTGGCCCCGGACAGGGGCCAGCCATCGGGGCCGCAGACCGCGCGCTCAACAGCTGGATAGCCCATCGCTACACCTCCGCACCGCAAATAAGAATCTGCAGGCTGCCCACGCCTGAACGTTCCTGGCGGAGATCGACACTTCGCGACATCTGACGGCGTCGCGCCCGCCAGTCGCGATGGCCGTATTCTGCGAGTTGAAAACCTCGCTTTCTTTCTGCGCGGAATGAGCGGATGCGGCGCGTCGGCGAAAGGAGAGCCGAGAGTTTTCCCGGTTGTTCGATATGCTGGATCATGGAGAGCTCGCCAAGACATTGGAAAAAGATGACAAGGTCGTTTCCCAAGTCGCGGTGAATTCCGGACGGGTCACCGCGTGAAATACTCGTGAAAATTTTCGGCCGTGCTGTCATGGCGGCCAGCAACTGTCTGGAACCCGCACTGAGGTTTCCGCGACAGCGATTTCCTTCGCCACCTGTTCGAAATGACTGTCACGCTGTGCAACACGTGGGCCGAAAGTCCTGTTCCGGCTGTGAGGCGAGGGTGCGAAGGGCGAAACAATACGCGGGCGTGCTACGGGCAAGCCCCACCTGCAACCGATGCTCTTGGCAGAGCAGAAGACTTACCGGTTCACGACGATGCGTCGAGCGCGTCTCGGTAGTCGTTCCATCCCGCATCCACGGACGAGGGCGTGTCCCGCCATTGCGTCAGAGGCCCGCCAGTGACCGGGTCGGTCGCCGGTATCGGCAGGGACATGATCAGCTTGGCAGCGGCGCGAAAGTCTTCGGCACTCAGGAATTCCTCCTGGATATTGTCCCAATCGCGGCCCTCGGGGTACCCGCCGACTACCATGACGTCATCGGAATTGCCGACCATGGCGTGGGAGACACCTGCGGGCATCACCACCACGTCGCCGGCCTCTACCCGGACCCGCTGGCCGCCTTTTCCGAACAGTTCCAACTCCATCCAGCCCGTCGCGACCCCCAGGCATTCATGGCTGGTCGAATGGAAGTGGTGATAGAGATAGATCCCGGGATACTGCCAGTTGTTGAGCCATCCGCTCTGCCGGAAGCGATCAATGAGGGCTTCGGTGCCGCCCCCCGGAACGCCGTTGCGGTGGATGAGCAAGGGGAAGCGGCTGTTGGGCACGCGTCCGTTCGGCCGTGATGTCAGTTCTTCTATGTGTCCGGACATGGCGATCCTCCTTCGCTGCGACACACGCGGTGAAAAAAAAGGGGCGGCCTGCGCCGCCCCCTTTCGGATCAGTTCCCGCCCCAGGCGCCGGGATAGTTCTCCATCTCCTCGCAGCCGCACATTGCGTAGTGCAGCGGCGGCATCGCGGGGTTCACGAAGTCGTCGAGGTTCTCCTGGGTGATGGCGGGCTGCGGCAGCACCCACTCCGGTCCGGGCACCGCTTCGCCTGCGATCACGCGCGCGGCCGCGATGACCGCGGTCCGCCACTGGTAGGTCGGGTAGGTCGGCGCGATGGCCGTCATGCCCTCATCCTGCCATTTCCGCAGGAAGTCCTGCTGGTCCTCGCCCACGAATACCGGGATGTCGTAGCCGGAGTCTTCGAATGCCTCGATGGCCGCAACCGCCGTGGCGCCCGCATCCATCCACACGGCGTCGATCTGGCCACGCTGCAGGTAGTCCTCGACGATCGACTTGGTCTTGGCGTTGTCGCCGTCGGTAAACTCGGCCCCGACGACGTTCATGCCTGCGTCGTCCAGGATGCGGCGCCCGGCCGAATAGCGGGTTTCCAGCACATCGACCCCCGGAAGGATGCGCAGCATGAGCACGTTGGCGCCTTCATCGACGTTGTCGACGATGAACTCCGCACCCTGAATGCCGAAGCCGTAGCCGCCGACGGGGTGGACGAAGGTCACGGGGCAGTCGGTGTTGACGCCACGGTCGAACACGATGACCGGCATCGCTTCGCAGGCCCGCTCGACAGCAGGTGTCAGGGCGGCAGTGGTGTTGGGCGACACGATCATCACGTCGCAATCGCCCCCGGCCAGCAGATCGTCGATGTCCGCGATCTGCTTGTCGTCGGACCCTTCGGCATCGACATGGATGAATTCGCCGATCGAGTCGTGGTTGGCGACCTCTTCGGTCATGTTGGTGTAACCCACGACGCGCCAGGGGTTGTTCACACCGGCGTTCGAGAAGCAGACGGTGGCCGGCCCCTCGACCCCGAGATCGGCCGTCTCGACCATCCCGTCGCCGATATGCTGCAGCCAGGGCTGGCCTTCGGGGCCCATGGCTTCAGCCTGAAGCTGTTCCTGCTGTTTCGCGAATTCCGCCGGGTCGTTGAAGTTCTGGGCGTGAAGCGGCAGGGCGCTGAGGGCCAGCGCGCTGGTCGCGATAATGATATGTCTCATTTCTCTCTCCCTATTGATGGGGCAGAATGGCGCCCATCACGTTCCCGTCTGTTTCCTTCTGTGCATGGCGAGCGCGACAGCCGCGATCAGTATGAGACCCTGCACCACCTGCCGGACGGGTTGCGGCAGGCCAAGGAAGTTCAAAAGTGTGAATATGGCGGTCAAGGCGAGGGCGCCGCCAAGCGCGGCCGGGACCGACCCCTTGCCGCCCAGAAGCTGCGCGCCGCCAAGCACGGCGGCGGTGATCGCCTGAAGCTCGTACCCCGAACCGACGTCGGTGGACACGCCGGCAAATCCGCCCAGCAGGATGCCCGCAATTGCGCCGGACAGGCCCGACAGCATGAAGGCGACGATCCGGACCCGGTTCACCGCGACACCGGCCAGCCGTGCCGCCGCCGGATTGTCCCCGATGGCGTGGACATGGCGGCCCAGGTTGGTGCGGTGCATGGCCCAGGCAAGGGCGCCTACCACCACGATCAGCACGATGACCGAGACCGGAATGAACCGCACCAGCGGCACGTCGCGAATAAGTTCGCGCCCGAAGAACCGGAAGGTGTCGGGCAGATAGCCGCGCGGCGCGCCGCCCGACCACAGAAAGGCGAGGCCGTTCAGGGTGATCATCATGCCAAGCGTGGCGATGAGCGACGGAACCCGCAGGAAGCAGACGATCAATCCGTTGATCGCCCCCACGCCAAGGCCCAGGGTCAGCATCAGGGGGATCACCCAGTATGTCGCCGCGGGGTCGTTGTTGGTCAGCATCGAAGACCCGACCACGACCAGAGTGATGATAGAGCCAACCGAAAGGTCAAAGCCGCCGGAGACGATGACATAGACCTGCCCGGCGGCGAGGATGGCCAACGGCGCCGCGCGCTTGAGGAAATTCATGTACCCCGTCGGTTCGACGAAGCGCGGGTTCATGAAGATGATTGCGAGAACCAGCAGGACCAGCAGAACCCAGACCGGGTTGATCTGCTTCAGGCGGCTGCGCACCGTGGAGAATGGGGTTGCTTGGTCGGTCATGCCACGATCCGTTTCGATTTGATGGCATAGAAGGCGACGGCGGCCACGATGATCACGCCGCGCAGTACCTGCTTGGCGTAGCTGTCGACCCCGGCGATGTTGAACACCGAGTCGATGAGCGAGAAGATCAGCATCCCTGCCATCGTCCCCCAGATGCCGCCGCGCCCGCCGGCCAGAACCGTCCCGCCGATCACGACAACCGCGATGCTTTCCAGGTCATAGACCCCGTCGGACCCGATCCATGGCGCGCCCGAGCGCAAGCGGGAGGCGAGGTAGAGGCCCGCAATGGCCGCGCAGACCGAACAGATGATATGCGACAAGACCACGATGCGCCCGGTCTTGATCCCTGCAAAGCGCGCGGCCTCCTCGTTGCCCCCCACGGCGTAGATGTCCGAGCCGAATTTGGTAAAGCGCAGGACGATCCAGGCGAGGACCGAGAGGCCAGCCAGGAAGAGCAGCGCGAGGGGGAAGGGCCCGACCTCGCCATATGCGAATACCTGAAAGGCTGCGGGCACTTCGCCTGCGAAGTTCGACACGAAGGCGGACAGGCAGCCCTGGATGATAAGGCTCATCCCCAGTGTCGCGATCAGCGGGTTCACTTTCAGCCCGCTGATGATCAGCCCGTTCGCAAGTCCGACGAAGCCCCCCAGGGCGATCGCCGCAACGAGGGCAGGCAGGATCATCGCCGGGGAGCCATCCATAACCACCGAAGCCAGCACGGCGGTTGCGGAAATCAGGCTGGCGACGCTCAGGTCGATGGAGGCGACGAGGATGACGAAGGTCTGACCGATCGCCGTGATGCCAAGCGCGATGGAGCGCCCGAGGATCGCGATCAGGTTGTCGAAGGTCAGGTACTGTGTCTGCCCCGTCGCGATGGCGACACCGAGGTAGATCGCGAAGGCGCCCCCCAGCAGAAGGACGGGGGCCCAACGGTCGAACCGGAAGCTCTTGCGGACGGGCGGCGGGCTGTCGCTTGACGCGCTCATGCGGCCACCTCGTTTTCTGCCGTCGCCGCATGCATGATGTCCTGCTCGGATGCGCCATGCGGAAATTCGGCGACGATCCGTCCCGTTTGCATGACAAGCACGCGGTCGGCCGCGCCAATGACCTCCGGCAGGTCGGAGGAGATCATGAGGATCGCGGCGCCCTCGCGGGCCAGATCCCGCATCAGATGATAGATGCCGGCCTTGGAATTCACGTCGATGCCGCGTGTCGGCTCGATAAAGATCAGCAGTTTCGGCCGCATCGACAGCCAGCGGGCCACGATGGCCTTCTGCTGGTTGCCACCGGACAGGGCGCGGATCTCCTGCTCGTAGGAGGCGGCGCGGATCTCCATCTGATCGAGCAATCCATTCATCCGCCCGGTATCGGTGAGGGAATTGCGGCGGTCGCTGGACCACAGGGTCGCGAAGGCGCGGGAGGTCAGCATCCCGTTGTCGCGCACCGACTGCATCAGCACCAGCCCCTCGCTCTTGCGGTCGCCAGGTAGCAGCCCGATCCCGCCCATGATCGCCTCGCGCGGCGACTGGAACGAAACCGTGGCGCCTGCCAGCGTCACGTCCCCCCGCTCGAAAGGTGTCTGGCCGAACAATGCCATGGCCAGCGCCACGCGTCCGGCCCCCTGGATGCCGGCCAGGCCGACGATCTCTCCGGCCCGCACATCGAGATTGATATCCCGCAGGATCTCGTTGCCCGCGCCGCGCACGGTCAGGACCGGCTCGCCGATCTCTTCCGCGGTGGCGGGGGGGGCATAGAAATCCGCGATGTCGCGCCCGACCATCGCGCGGACAATCGCGTCGGGGGCAGGCACCTCGTCGAAACGGGCCGCGATCTCGCCGTCCTTGAGCACGGTGACACGGTCGGCAAGGCGCGCGATTTCCCGCATGCGGTGCGTGATATAGATGACAGCGACGCCCCGGTCGCGCAACGTGTCCACGGTCGCGAAGAGCTCTTCGCATTCGGCCTCGTTCAGCGCCGCGGTCGGCTCGTCCATCACGACGACGCGCGCATTGGTCGAGACCGCCTTTGCGATCTCCACGACCTGCTGGGTGGCCACGTCAAGATCACCTACTATTCGGTCGGGGTCTATGCGCCCGGCAGCCGCGAACAAGGCCAGCACCTCCCGGGTTTCGGCACGCATGCGCGCGCCGTCGATCAGGCCGAACCGGGTCCGGGGTTCGCGCCCGAGAAAGAGGTTCTGCGCCACGGTGCGTTCGGGCAGCAGCGAGAACTCCTGGTAGATGACGGAGATGCCCGCGCGAAGCGATTCGACCGGGTGGGCAAAATGCACGGCCTCGCCGTTCAACCGGACCTCCCCCGTATCAGCCTGGTAGACGCCCGACAGGATCTTGATCAGGGTCGATTTCCCGGCACCGTTCTCGCCGACCAGGGCCTGCACTTCGCCGGCCCGCACGTCGAAGCTGACACCGGACAGGGCCCGCACGCCGGGGAAGGTCTTGGTTATCCCCTCCATGGAGATCACGGGCGTGGTCATGCGGCCTCCCACGTCGCGCGGATGAAATCGTGCGCCTCGGTGAAGAGGGTTTCGAAATCGGGAAACAACGGCCGCCAGACCCGGGTGGCGGCGGCGAGTTCCGGAACACCGGCGCCGAAGGCCTCCACCACGACGTGGCCGTCAAACCCGGTCGCCTTCGCGGCCCGGAAAACAGCCGTGAAATCCACCTGTCCGCGTCCGGGGATGCCGCGATCGTTCTCGGAGACATGCAGGACGTGCATCTTGTCGCCCAGATGCCGGATCGCATCGCCCTGGTTCAGTTCCTCGATGTTGGCGTGGAAGGTGTCGTACATGATGCCAAAGGCCGGGTGATCGACACGGTCCGCATAGGCGCGGGCCTGTTCCATGGTGTTCAGGAAGTAGGTCTCGAACCGGTTGAGGTGCTCGAGGGCCAGGATGTAGCCGCCGCGCGCCGCCCGTTCGGCCATGGCCCGATGCGCGTCCACCCCGTTGGCGATCTCTTCTTCCGTCGGACCCTGGCCGGTGAAATGCCCGATCGGGGCATGGAACGGCCCGCCCACGGTCTCAGAGCCCAGGGCCTCGGCGCAGTCCTGAATCCAGTCGAGGTGGTCCAGCCCCCGTTGCCGGATCGCGGGATCGCCGGATAGCGGGTTGGCCGAGGGCTCCGGAATGATGGATGTCTGCGCGCGTCCCAGTCCGAGATCGCCAAGACGGTCGCCGAGCCATGCGTAATGATCGGGCCTGCCGCGCATCACCGGCACCTCGACATGATCGAAACCGATCTCGGCAAGGCGTTCGATCTGGGGCAGGTGGCTCTCGTCGATATGGCCGCCGAGGCACAGCAGGTTGATGCCGAGTTTCATGGCGACACCCAGTCACTGTCTTGGGCGGATGACCGGACGCAGGCGTCGATGAACCGCATGCCGTCCATGCCGTCCTCTAGTGTCGGGACCAGCAGATCGCCCGGTATCGCCTCGCCATGCCGATGTGCCCGGATCGCACGTGCGGCCTCGGAATAGAGGTTCGCGAAAGCCTCCAGATAGCCCTCGGGGTGCCCGCCCGGAATGCGGCTCGCCGCCGTGTTCGCCTCGGTCGCGCCTGCGCCGTTGCGAGTCAGCATCTGCTTTGGTGCGCCGAAGGGCGTGAACCACAACCGGTTCGGGTCCTCCTGCGACCAGTCCAGCCCGCCCTTGTCGCCGTAGACACGCAGGCGCAGGGCGTTCTCGTTGCCGGGCGCGACCTGGCTGCACCAGAGCATCCCCTTCGCGCCACCCTGCCAGCGCAGCAGGACATGGGCGTTTTCGTCGAGTGTGCGGCCCGCGCCGAAGACATCCAGATCAGCGGCCAGCTTGTCGAGCTTCAGGCCCGAAACGAAACACGCAAGGTTATAGGCATGGGTGCCGATATCGCCGATCGCGCCCCCCGCGCCGGAACGGGCCGGGTCGATGCGCCATTCGGCCTGCTTGCCCTCGGCGGCACCGGTCATCCAGTCCTGCGCATACTCCACATTCACCAGACGCACTGTCCCCAGATCGCCGTCCGCGATCATCTGGCGGGCCTGCCGGATCATCGGATAGCCGGTGTAATTATGTGTCAGCATGAACAGCGCCTTGGAGGCGCGCGCGGCATCGGCAAGCCGATGCGCATCTTCCATCGTGGCGGTCAGAGGCTTGTCGCAGATCACGTGAATGCCGCGCTCCAGAAACGCGATTGCCGCGTCCGCGTGAACGTGGTTCGGGGTCACGATGGCGACCGCTTCGATCCCGTCATCGCGTGCGGCTTCGGCCTCGGCCATATCCGTGAAACTGTCGTATCCGCGTGGCAGCACCAGGGCCTCGGCACTGGCGCGGGCCTTCTCCGGCGTGGAACTCAACGCGCCGGCGACAAGCGTGTAGTGCCCGTCAAGCCGCGCCGCGATCCGATGCACGCCCCCGATAAAGGCATCGGCGCCGCCGCCGACCATGCCCAGTCTGATCGGACCTTCGGCCATTACTCCTCCAGTCCCAGCATTCTGCGGTTGGCCGCGTCGTCCGCCCCGCCATCCGCAAAGTCGTCAAAGGCGCGTTCGGTCACGCGGATGATGTGGTCGCGCACGAACTTGGCACCCTCGCGGGCGCCGTCCTCAGGATGCTTGAGCGCACATTCCCACTCAACCACCGCCCAGCCGTCGAAGCCCATGGTCGTGAGCTTGGAAAAGATCGCGCCGAAATCGACCTGGCCGTCGCCCGGGCTGCGGAACCGCCCGGCGCGGTTCTGCCAGGACTGGTAGCCGCCATAGACACCCTGCTTGCCGGTCGGATTGAATTCGGCGTCCTTGACGTGGAACATGCCGATCCGCTCGCTGTAGTCGTCGAGGTGGGCGATGTAGTCGAGACACTGCAGCACATAATGCGACGGGTCATATAGCATGCGGGCACGCGGATGCTGTTTGACCCTGTCGAGGAACATCTCGAAACTGATCCCGTCGTGCAGGTCTTCGCCCGGGTGGATCTCGTAGCAGATGTCGATGCCGTTCTCTTCGGCGTGATCGAGGATGGGACGCCAGCGCGCGGCCAGCTCATCGAACGCCGCCTCGATCAGGCCTTCGGGCCGTTGCGGCCAGGGATAGACATATGGCCAGGCCAGGGCGCCGGAGAAGACACCAAGCGCGGACAGGCCAAGGTTGCGGGACGCGTCCAGCGCAAGCTTCACCTGCTGCACGGCCCAGGCCTGCCGTGCCTTGGGATCGCCCTGAACGGAGGTGTCGGCAAAGCCGTCGAAGGCAATGTCGTAGGCCGGGTGGACCGCAACAAGCTGACCCTGAAGGTGCGCCGAAAGCTCCGTCACGGCGATGCCATTCTCGGCGGCGGTGCCTTTGAACGTGTCGCAATAGTCGCGGGATGTTGCGGCGGTTTCGATGTCAAACAGGCGCTTGTCCCAGCTTGGCACCTGCACCCCGTCGTAGCCGCAATCCGCCGCCCAACGCGTGATCGCACCCCATTCGTTGAACGGCGCCTCGTCCGACGCGAACTGCGCCAGAAACAGGGCCGGACCCTTGATCGTCTTCATGACACCTCCCGTGGCGCCGACCTCCCCGGCACCATTGAAATCGATTACATCTGATTCACCACGCGATTGCAATGAATTTTGTAATCGATTACCAAACGACAGGATTTCGGAGGCCACATTATGCCAAGGGCAAGGATCAAGGACGTCGCGATGCTTGCCGGGGTGTCCACCGCCACCGTGAGCCGGACGCTGTCGTCGCCGGAGGCCGTCGGGCACGAGACGCAGGAAAAGGTCATGAAGGCCGTGAAGGCCACCGGCTACCGCATCAACGGGGCCGCGCGCGACCTGCGACAGCGCCGCGCCCGGTCGATCCTCATTCTTGCGCCGAACCTGTCCAACACCTTTTTCAGCCAGATCTTCGCAGCCATCCAGGAAGAAGCCAGCGCCGCCGGACTGACGGTGCAGATCTCGGACAGCCGTATCGGGCGCGACCGGCTTTTGTCACTGGGGTGGGACGGCCGGGCCGACGGGATCGTCCTGCTCGATGGCGGTCTCGATCCGGAGGTCGTCAATGGCTGGCACCTGCCCTTGATCCAGCTCAGCGAATGGAACGACGCCTACGATGCGCCCCGGTTGGGGATCGACAATCGTGCGGCTGCGGACCTTGCGGTAGACCACCTCGCCGGGTTGGGGCATCGCCGCCTTCTGCATGTCAGCGGCCCGCAGGAGAACATTCTGGCCGTCACGCGGCTGGAAGGCTTCCTCGCCGGAGCCGAGGAACGCGGGCTAGATCATTCCGTTTTCCACGGGGCCTTCACGCTGGAGGCGGGCGCGGAGGCGGCCCGGGACTGGTCGGCAATGCAGCCGCGTCCGACAGCGGTTTTCTGTGCCTCGGACGAATGCGCGCTCGGGTTCATATCGGAATGCGCCCACATGGGCCTGAAGGTGCCTGACGATGTCTCGGTCATGGGCTTCGACGACATCGATTTCGCGGATCGTTTCCTGCCGTCGCTCACCACGATCCGTCAGCCGCGCAACGAGATGGGCCGCGCGGCGGCAAATCAGTTGATCGGGATGATGCTAAAGGCGCGAGGCGAAGACCCCGGGCCGACACCCGAACCGCACCCCTCCGTCGACGCCACGCTGGTCCACCGGTCGTCTACTGGCCCTGCCGTTGCATGACGCATTGAGCGGTCCATAGTGACGCTGTGCATCTGACGTATGTCCCGCTCCGCGTCAAACAGCCAGGCCCGGTGATCTGGAACCTCGCTGATCATAGGCAGGCCTTGATCCTGAGGGGGCACGCGACATCCGCCTGGATCCTGGTGCCGCCTTGCCGGTCGGATGGCCCATGTGACCGGCCCGGCCGCCAGCCTTCAGTTCGAGGGGATGTTTTCCTTGAAGACAACCTGAAGCCGGGGCAGGTATTCCGGTTCCACCGTGCCGCGGACAGATGACGCAAGAAGCCGGATGATCTCCCGCGCTTCGACCCGTGGGTTCTGGTCGATCACCGCATCCATCGTCCGGTCCAGCAGCATCAACCGTGTCGCATCGGTCAGGTCGTGGCCGATAAAAACCATGTCACGTTCCTTGCGCGCCTCGCGCAGGGCCCGGGCGATCCCCTGGTTGCCGGAGCCGATGTTGTAGATGCCGCTGATATCCCCGCGCTCCAGCAGTTGCATCGTCTCCGCATAGGCGCGGTCGCGGTCGTCGCTGACCTCCGCCGTGCCGACAATGCGGATTTCCGGGAACTCCTCCGACAGGATCGACCGCACGCCCATCTCCCGCTCCTCATGGCCGCGATAGGCGAGGGAGCCGACAAAGACCGCCACGCGGTGCTGGCCGGGCGGCAGGAAGCGGCCCAGCAACAGACCGGCCAGCCGACCGGCGGCGCGGTTGTCGACGCCGACATAGCCCACCTTGTCCACGGTCGGGATGTCCGAAACCAGCGTGCCGATCCGCACCCCCGAGGCCGCCAACGCATTGATCGCCTCGCGCACCTGCGGATGGTCCAGCGCCACCAGCCCGACGGCATCCGTGCGCTGGCGCAGTTCAAACAGCTTGGCCGACAGCCGCTCGGGGTCGAAGCCCTCGATCTCGTGCAGGGTCGCGGTGACGTCGTCGCGCGCGTGGCTTTCCTGCATAAGATGCGTCTTCAGCGTCCGCATGAAGGAGTTGCTGCCCGCAGGCAGGACGAAATCCAGCCGCACGCTCTGTGTTGCAGGCGCTGCATCGACGGGGCCGAAATAGCCCAGCTTCCGGGCCACCTGCATGACGATATCGCGCGTGCGCGGCCGCACGCCGTCGCGGTCGTTCAGGACCCGATCCACCGTGGCCGAGGACACCCCGGCCTCGCGGGCGATCTGTGAAACGGTCGTGCGCATACTGAGCCTTTCTGATTCCGCTGAACATCATTTCACATCATTTTTCTGACGTGATGCAATCATTAATCGGCGCTTGGTCGCGTCATATCGCCTTTTTCGGACCATTTCTCCCTCAAATCAGGCGAAATGACGGAAAATGATTGCTTTTGATGATTGTGGCCGAGGTGAGGTCGTATGATGCTGTCCCTCATTGGAGACCGCGTCCGGGAGGGGCGCGACCAGGGAGGGAAAAATGACCCAACAACCGCGACTTTCGCGGCGCCGTTTCATGTCGGCCGCCGCCCAGACAACTGCGCTCGTCGCCTTGTCTTCGCCGCTCATCCTGCGGGCCGACCGGGCCCGCGCGGCCAGCGATCTTGCCGATGGCATGATCGGCGGCCCGACCGGCTTTGCCGGGGCGGAGCGTTACCAATACGGACCCGACACGCCCGAGGGGCGCGCGATTGAAGCCGCCAAGGCGCTCAAGGCTGCCGGCAAGGCACCGGAACGCATCGTTCTTGGCCTCTCCGATGGCTCCATCGGTCAGATCACGCAGCCCTTCCCCGAAGGCGCGCCGTCGGTCAAGGACCTGTGGGAACAGGAAACCGGCATCACGCTCGACATCGTCGGCGTGCCGAACGGCCAGGAATTCACCAAGGTGATGCAGGACGTCTCCACCAAGGGCGGCGGCTTTGACATCTACGCGGTCGAATGGAACCGCCTGGGCGATCTGGCCGAAACCGGCGGCATCGTGGCGCTGGATGATTTCGTCGCGGCGCACAAGCCTGAATGGGACGATCCCGAGCGTGGCTATGTGAACGGTGAACAGGGCGTGTCGCTGCTGAACCAATACCGCGGCTCGACCTACGGCGTCTCGCTCGACGGGGATTTCCAGACCTGGAACCACCGCACCGATCTGTTCAACGACCCGGCGGAGCAAAAGGCCTTCGCTGACAAGCACGGCTATGAACTGGCCCCGCCGAAGACCTGGAAGCAGCACGACGAGATCGCGGCCTTCTTCCACCGCCCGGATCAGGGGCTTTTCGGCTCCACCGACCTGCGCAACCAGGGCTGGGGTTATACCAACTGGTATCAGCGCTATGTCTCCATGGGCTCGCCGAACCAGTTCCTCTTTGCCGATGACGGCACGGCGCTGATCAATTCCGAGGCCGGCTGGACCGCGACCCAGGAATATATCGACAGCCTGTCGCATCATTCGCCCGACGCGATCAGCTGGGGCTGGCCGGAACAGTATGGCAACTTCGGCAGCGGCGGCGCGGCAATGACCTGTGCCTTCTCCAACCTGCCCAAGTTCCTCGACAATGCGGCGAACGACGGCTCCAAGGTTACTGGCAAGGTCGGCAGCCACCTGCCGCCGGGCCGTGAACATGACGACGGCATCTCCGCCCGCACCGTGCTGTGGCTGAACCTGACCGCCTGTGTCTCGTCCCAGTCCGAACACCCCGAAGCCGCCTATCTGCTGCTGCAGTGGCTCGGCTCCAGCCGGATCTACTCCTGGATGACGGCGAACCCGGGTGGCTACTTCGACCCGTTCCAGCTGGCCAACTTCGCCGATCCGCTGGTGCGCGAAACCTACCACGACTACCACATGGACGTGGTCCGCGAGAGCGTGAAGCGCACCGTGCCGACGATCAACTACCCCGGCGCCACGGCCTTCCACAACGCGCTGGACGAAAACCTGATGGCGGCGCTGACCGGCGGCATGGATGCCGAGGCGGCGATGGCCAATACGGAGCGTCAGTGGCAACGCATCGCCCGCCGCGTCGGCGAGGAGAAGCTGATCGAGGCCATCCAGGCCAACAAGGCCGCATGGCCGACCATCATGGATCCCGCGTCAAGCTGACCGGTTCCTCCCTGCGGGGCCGTCACTCCCGTCGGCCCCGCGACCTGATCGAGACTACACATCATGCAACGCTCACTCTCCTTCGAGATCTTCCGCTACGCCGCGATCTTCACCTTTCTCGCGCTGTCGCTCATCCCGACGATCTGGATGATCTCGATGGCGTTCAAACCGATCGCGGAATGGCAGGCCTCGGGTGCCAACCTCACCTGGTGGCCGGAAAATCCGACGCTCGACAATTTCCGTTTCATCTTCGGGGAAAGCGGATCGGACCTGATCGTCGCGCTGGAGCGCACGGCAGGCCGCCCGATCCTGGCCTCGCTGCTGGCCGCGACCTTCGGCACGGTGATCGCCATGACCGCCGGGACCGCAGCCGCCTACGGGCTGTCGCGCTTCGGGGCGGGGGGCAACCTGCCGCTGGCGCTGATCCAGCTCAGGATCTTCCCGCCGATGGCCGTGATGATCCCCGTGATGATCATGTGGGCCTTCCTCGGCCTGATCGACACCTGGTATGGCCTCGCGCTGATCTACGGCATCGTCACCATGCCCTTCAGCTTCTGGCTGATGAAGACTTTCTTTGATGACCTCCCGCGCGAGATCGAGGATGCCGCGCTGGTCGAGGGTTGTTCGCGCTGGCGCGTCTTTCTCAAGATCACGCTGCCGATGATGCGCCCGGCGCTGGCCTCCTCCGCGCTCTTCGTCTTCATCCTGAACTGGTCCGACTACCTGATCGCCCTGCTGCTGACGACGCGCGACTGGATCACGATCCCCGTCTACATGGCCTCGCTCAGCTCCTCGATGACCGGGCAGCTTTATGGCGCGAAGGCCGCGCTGGGCCTGATCGCCGCCGTGCCGCCCGTCATCATGGGCATCGCCATTCAGAAACAACTCGTCCGCGGCCTCACATTCGGAGCGCTGAAGGAATGACCGACATGACCACCGATACACTGCCCGCCGACCGGGGCGAGGACACCGCGCTGCACGGCGGGGCCGAGGAAAAGAAGCTGGGCTTCTGGCTGACACTTCCGGCACAGCTGCTGGTCCTGTTCATCGCGCTCTTCCCGATCCTGATGCAGGTCTATATCTCGCTGACCGACTGGTCGCCGCTGGACGGCATCCCCTGGTACCGCGCCTACGAGCTGTGGATCGGCCTGCTGAACTACACCGATCTGGCCGCCGACCCCCGCTTCTGGTCCGCCCTGTGGCGCACCTGCATCGTGATGGCGATCTGCGTGCCGGTGCAGTTCTTCCTCGGCCTCGGGCTGGCGATCCTCTTCGTCGACGACTTTCGCGGTAAGCGGGTGCTCTATTCCACAATCTTGGTGCCGATGATGGTGGTGCCCGCCGTGGCCGGTTACATGTTCTTCATGCTCTTCCAGTCGGGCGGGCCGGTGAACGACATCCTGTCCTTCTTCGCGGGCCGTCCGGTGACCATCGCCTGGCTCAGCGACCCCGACCTGGCGCTCTTTGCCACCATCGTGTCGGACATCTGGCAGTGGACGCCGCTGATGTTCCTGATCCTCCTGGCCGGCATGGTCTCGGTCCCGCAGGATCAGCAGATGGCGGCGGTGCTCCTGGGAGCGTCGTGGACCCGGCGGTTCTTCACCATCGTGCTGCCCCGGATGAAGACGATCATCATCATCGCCATCGCGATCCGGGTGATCGAGAACTTTAAGGTCTTCGACAACTTCTACATCATGACCGGGGGCGGCCCGGGCGTCGCGACCGAAACCATCTCCATCTATATCTACAAGGTCACCCAGCAGGAGCTGATCTGGGGCTATGTCGCGGCCATCGCGCTTGCCATCCTGATCGTCCTCTCCATCGTCTCGGCGCTGGCCATCAAGAAACTGAGGAACGCCCAATGACCGAGATCGTGATGCAGAACCTCGGCAAGGAATTCGGCGACTTCACCGCCCTGGCCGATATGGACCTGACCATCGGCTCCGGTGAGTTTGTGGCCCTGCTTGGCCCCTCGGGCTGCGGCAAGTCCACGACGATGAACATGATCGCCGGGATGCTGGACCCGACCCAGGGGGACATCCTCTTTGACGGGCGCAACATGAACGGCGTGCCGATGGCGAAACGCGGGGTGGGCTTCGTTTTTCAGAACTACGCGATCTTCACCCATATGACGGTGCGGGACAATCTGGCCTACGGGCTGAAATCCCAGGGCGTCGGCAAGGCCGAAACCAACCGCCGCGTCGGAGAGATTGCAGACCTGCTGCAACTGACCCCGATGCTGGACCGCAAGGCGGCGGGCCTGTCGGTGAACATCCTCCAACGCCTCGCCATCGGCCGGTCGGCGGTGGTGGAACCTGCGATCTTCTTGCTGGACGAGCCGCTGTCGAACGTCGACGCCGCCTTCCGTGCCGTGATGCGGGCCGAGCTGAAATCGCTGCAACGCCAGTTCAAGCAGACCATGGTCTATGTGACCCACGACCAGCTGGAGGCCATGACCATGGCCGACCGGATCGCGGTGATGGACCACGGGAAACTCCTTCAGGTCGGCACCCCGCTGGAGGTCTACAACCACCCCGCCGACACCTTTGTCGCGCGCTTCATCGGCGCGCCGGGGATGAACCTGCTGAAGGGCCGTGTGACCGGGGCCGACACCGGGCTGGTCGTCGATCTTGGCGCGGCGGGCCATTGCCCGGTGACCGGCGGGCAGGGGGGCGATGTGCTGTTCGGGTTCCGGCCGGAACAGGTCCACCCGGACCCGAGCGGCCCGCTGGAAATGCATGTGACCGTTGTCGAACGCATCGGCGCGCGCACGATCCTGCACCTGGCCGCGGGCGACCACGAGGCCAAGGCCGTGCTCGACAGCGAAACCCCGGTGCCGGATCAGGGCGAGCCGTTCCGCTTCCGCCTCGACGCGCAGGACGTACGCCTGTTCGACGCCGAAACTGAAAGGGCGCTCTGATGGCCTCGATTTCCTTCCGCAATGTGACCAAGCGGTTCGGCGATACCGTCGCCGTGGACAACGTGTCGCTCGATATCCGCGACAACGCCTTCTTCTGCCTCTTCGGTCCGCCGCTCTCGGGCAAGTCGACGATCCTCAAGCTGATCCTCGGGCTCGAAGCGCCGGACGAGGGCGAGATCCTGATCGACGGCCGCCCCGTCACCCATGTCAGCCCGGCACAGCGCAATGTGGCGATGGTGTTCCAGAACCTCGCGCTCTTCCCGCATATGTCGGCGTTGGACAACGTCCGCTTTCCGCTGGTCGAACGCCGCGAAGATCCCGCAAAGATCGAGGCGCGCGTCGCCGAGGTCAGCGAAAAGCTGCATATCGGGCACATCCTGCACAAACCCCCGGCACAACTGTCGGGCGGGGAGCGGCAGCGCGTCGCCATCGCCCGGGCGCTGGTGCGCGATCCCGTCGCCTATCTCATGGACGACCCGATCAGCGCGCTCGACGCCCGCCTGCGCGAGGAAACCCGCGTCGAACTGCGCCGTATCCAGCGCGAGATGGGCAAGACGCTGGTCTATGTGACCCACGACCAGGAGGAGGCGATGTCCGTCGCCGATGGCATGGCCGTCTTCGAAAACGGCAAGGTGCGCCAGACCGGCACGCCGGAGGAGCTCTACCGCAGCCCCAATTCCACCTATGTGGCCGGGATGCTGGGCGCGCCCGCGATGAACGTGGTGCCCATGGCGCTGGCCTCGCGGATGCAGGTGGCCTCCGCCCCCGACCGGGCCGACAGCCTGGGCGTGCGGCCGGAAAACCTGCGGGTCAGCGACGGCGACACCGCCGAGATCATCGAGGTCGAACCGCTGGGCGGCTTCACCACATTGGGGCTGTCGCTGGAGGGCACGGATCTGCGTGTCACCCTGCGCGGGCAGCCGAAATTCACCACCGGCCAGAGGGTCGGCCTGACGGTCGATGCCGGACGGGCCCATTTTTTCGATGCCGGTGGCGCCGCGATCGCGGCACATTGAAGACAGGGAGAGGGAGGAAATTATGAAAGATTTCGCCTACAGGCCGGACCCGGAGGTCCGCGTGCGCAAATACAAGATCGGCGCGATTGGCGCGGGCATGATCATGGCCGATTGCCATCTCGCCGCCTATGACGAGGCCGGGTTCCCCGTCCACGCCATCGCGTCCCGGACCAAGGCCAATGCGCAGGCCGTGGCAGACCGTTGGAACATCGGCACCGTGCATGACACGCCCGAGGCGCTGATCAACGATCCGGAGGTCGAGATCGTCGACATCGCCTATCCCCCCGACCAGCAGCCCGCCCTGATCCGCAAGGCGCTCGCCGCCCCGCACGTCAAGGCGATCCTCGCGCAGAAGCCGCTGGCCCTGTCGCTGGAGGAAGCGCGCGCGCTCAGGGACGAGGCCAAGGCGGCGGGCAAGCCGCTCAGCGTCAACCAGAACATGCGCTACGACCAGTCGATGCAGGTGCTCAAGCAGATCCTCGACCGCGGCGCCATCGGCGATCCGGTCTTCGCCCAAATCGACATGCACGCGATCCCGCACTGGCAGGGTTTCCTCGAAGGCTACGACCGCCTGACCCTGTCCAACATGTCGGTGCACCACCTGGACGCGCTGCGCTTCCTCTTCGGCGATCCGGAGGAGGTCACGACCCTCACCCGCACCGACCCGCGCACGCAGTTCGACCATTCCGACGGGATCGTCATCACCACGATGCGCTTCCCCTCCGGCCTCATGGCGCTCAGCACCGAAGACGTCTGGTCCGGCCCGCGCGAAGGGGGCTACGAGGACGACCAGCACATCACCTGGCGCGTCGAGGGGACCAAGGGGGTGGCCAAGGGCACGATCGGCTGGCCGACCGGCGCGGCCTCGACCCTGTCCTACAACGGGATCGAAGAAACGAACGGCAAGTGGGTCACCCCCGAATGGGACACGATGTGGTTCCCGCATGCCTTCATCGGCGTGATGGAGCAGCTCCAGCACGCCGTCGACACCGGCACGACGCCGGTCCTGAACGTTGCCGACAACGTCCGCACCATGGCGCTTGTCGAAACGGCTTACCAATCCATCGAAGAGGGTCGGACGATCAAGCTCGACCTGTCCAAAGACTGAGGGAGGACACACATCATGATGCCTGTTGGAATTTTCTCGGGGTATTTCCCCTACGACGTGAAAAAGACCTGTGAGGTCATCAAGGGCCACGGGTTCAGCACCGTGCAGCTTGACCTGCATTTCAAGGATATCGACGTCAGCGAAGGTCAGATGACGCCTGAGAAGTGCCGCACCATCCGCGACACCTTCCGCGACCATGACCTGCCGATCTGCGCGATCTCGGGCTACACGAACATCGTTCACCCCGATGCCGGAACCCGCAAGGAACGTCTGGCCCGCCTGAAGGAACTGATCGCCCATGCGCAGTACCTGGGCACGCCCTATGTGATCTCGGAAACCGGGACCTTCGACACGGAATCCGACTGGGTCCACCACCCGAAGAACAAGACCGAAGAGGGCTGGGAAGACTGCCGCAACGTGATCTCGGACCTGGCGCAGTTCGCCTATGATCACGGCTCGGTCTTCCTGCTGGAAACCTACGTCAACAACGTCGTGGGCAGTGTCGAGGAAACCCTGCGCATGTTCGCCGAAGTCGATCATCCGGGCCTCGGCCTGCTGATGGACCCGACCAACTATTTCGAGGCCCACAACATCGACGACATGGACCGGATCCTGAACCATGTCTTCGACGCGCTGTCGGACAAGATCTGCATCGCCCATGCCAAGGACGTGAAACGCTCCGGCGACGACAAGGCCGAAAAGCACGCCGATATCGGCGATGACTCGGCCGCCGAAAGCCACACCTTCCGCGGTGTCGGCGAGATCGAGCTGCCGGCCCCCGGCCTCGGCGAGCTGAACTACGATCTCTACTTCCAGCGTCTGGCGAAAAAGCATCCGAACATCCCGATGATCATCGAACACCTGGACGAGGCCGATGTGCCGCGCGCCAAGAAGTTCATCGACGACAAGATGAAAGCCAACGGCTGCTGAGCCACCCCGGCGGGCCGGTCTGACCCGGCTCGCCCCTTCCAAGATCGAAATCAAGAAGCGCCCCGGTCCAGCGGCGGCGAACGGAGTAGTCATGGTCAAGCTTTATGGCAAGAACCTGAAAAGGGCAGAGGCCGAGGCGCTGAGCGGCTCGCTCGGCCACGCGGCCGGTGTCCGCCTGATGACGCTGGAGGACGGGCTGGAACGCGGAAACCGCATGCTGGAGTTTCGCACCGGCAGCGGCCTGCGCTTCACCGTGCTGGTCGACCGCTGCATGGACATCGCAGAGTGTGAACACAACGGCCGCGCCATCGGCTGGCATTCCCCCGCCGGGTTCCGCCATCCATCGCTGCACGACTACGAAGGCGAGGGCGGCCTGGGCTGGATGCGCAGCTTCTCCGGCCTGATGGTGACCTGCGGGCTGGATCACATCCTTTTCATGCACGAGGCCGAGACGCCGGAATATGTCTACGGCCCCCGCCAGACCGCGAAACACTCCCTGCACGGCCGCGCCGGGACCATTCCCGCCAGGCTCACCGGCTATGGCGAGGCATGGGACGGCGATACCTGCACCCTCTGGGCCGAGGGCGTCGTGACCCAGGGCACCGTCTTTGGCGAACACCTGGAACTGCACCGCCGGATCGAGGTCGAGGTGGGCAGCGACGAGATCCGCCTGACCGACCGCGTGGTGAACCGCGGCTTCTACGAGACGCCGCATATGTTCTGCTACCACATCAACGTCGGCCACCCCGTGGTGGAGGAGGGCGCGCGCTACCTCGCCCCGATCCGCGATGTGGTCTGGGCCGCGCATGAGGAAGAGTACGAAAAACAGGGGGTTGGCTATCGCCAGCTGCCCGCCCCGCAGATGGGCTTCCATGAACAGGTCTGGCAGCACGAGATGGGCGCAGACGCCGAGGGGCGCGTGCCCGTGGCGCTGGTCAATGACCGGATGGGGCTGGGCTTCATGGTCACCACGCGAAAGGACCAGTTCCCCTGCATGTACGAATGGCAGAACCTTCAGGCCGGGCAATATGCCGTGGGCATCGAACCCTCGACCAACCATGTCACCGGCAACGGCGGCGCGCGCGAACGTGGCGAGCTGATCCGCCTGAGCCATGGCGAGGAATGCCGCTACGACACCACCTTCACCATCCTGCCCGATGCCGCGGCCATCGCCGGGGCGGAGGCCGCGATCAGTGCCATCGCGACGCAGCCGGATCAGGATTACCCCGCCCCCTCGGGCAACTTCCAACCGATCGGAGGCCGCTCATGAACCGCGAAACACCCATGGCCAGGACCACCGGCCAGGGCCGTCTGGCCGGGCGCCGGGTGCTTTATACCGGTGCCTCCGGGGGGCTGGGCCATCAAACCACGCTCGACATGTTGGCCGAAGGGGCGGAGGTCTTCGCCCTCGACCGTGACCATTCCAAGAACGAGAGCCTGCTGGCGGACACGCCCAAGGGCGAAGCCGCTCGCCTGCATCTGCTGGAAATGGACCTGACCGATCAGGCGGCGCTGGAATCCAAGCTGGCCGAGATCACGGCGGACAGCCCGCTGGATGTGGTCATCAACAACGCCGCCATCTACCCCTCGAAGCCCTTCGAGGACTATTCGATGGAGGAACTGCGCCAGGTCCATGCGGTCAACGTCGAGGCGGCGCTGATCTGCACCCGCGCGGCGCTGCCCGGGATGCGGGATCAGGGCTGGGGCCGGATCATCAACGTCACCTCCATCACCCTGACCGGCGGGTGGGAAAACCTCGCCCCCTATGTCCAGTCCAAGGGCTCGCTCCTGGGTCTGACGCGGGCCTGGGCGCGGGAGTTCGGGAAATGGGGCATCACCTGCAATGCCATCGCACCGGGGGCCTTTCCGACGGATGCCGAAAAGATCCACCCGGACCCCGAGGGCTACCGCAAGTTCGTGCTCGACCATCAGGCGGTCAAACGGCGCGGCACCCCGCATGACATCGCCGCCGCGATCCTCTTCCTCGCCTCCGACGAGGCGGGCTTCATCACCGGGCAGAACCTGGCCGTCGACGGCGGCTGGAACATGTCCTGACACCTCCAACCCTGGAAGACACCAATGGGAATTCTCGACGGATATACCGTTCTCGACTGCTCCATCGCCATGGCGGGGCCCTTTGCGGCGCAGCGCCTGGGCGATCTGGGCGCTGACGTCATCAAGGTCGAACCGATCGCCGGGGAATGGCAGCGCCACGCCCCCGCCGGCGGCATCACCGGCAACAAGATCAACGTCTCCTTCCTCTCGCTCAACCGCAACAAGCGGTCCCTCGCGGTGGACCTGAAATCCGAAGGCGGGCAGGCGGTGATCCGCAAGCTGGTCGAAAAGGCCGACGTCTTCATCCAGAACTACCGGGCCGGGGTCGCCGGGCGTCTGGGCGTCGATTACGACACCCTGTCGGCGATCAACCCCGGCCTCGTCTACGTCTCCATGACCGGCTATGGCGAGGACGGCCCCCACGCGCAGCGCCCCGGCCAGGACCTGCTGCTGCAGGCCATGTCCGGCGCGATGATGTCCACCGGCCGCAAGGGCGAACCGCCCCAGGCCGCCGGGCAATACCTGGTCGACGCCGTCACCGCCTACACCGCTTTCGAGGGCGCACTGGCCGCGCTGCTGCACCGCGAACGCACCGGCGAGGGGCAGAAGGTCGAGGTCAACATGCTCGACGCGATCACCACGCTGCAGATGCAGGAGCTGTCGGTCTTCACCGTCGGCCACAAGCCGCAGGAACGCAGCGCCGAACCGCACGCCCATGTCTACATCCGCTCGCCCTACGGCACCTTCGCCACGACGGATGGCTACATCGCGCTGGCCATGCCCAACTTCCCCGGCCTCGCCCGCGCCCTCGACGCGCCGGACCTGGCCGATCTGGACGAGGCCACCGCCGGCTGGGACGACCGCGACGCCACATTCGCTGCCGTCCGCGAGGCCATCGCCAAGTTCTCCACCGCCGACTGCCTGTCGCGGCTGGAGGCCGAGGGCATCTGGGCGGGACCCGTCTATGGCTACGCCGATCTCGTCGCCGATCCGCAGATCGCCCATAACGGCACCTTCATCGAATACGACCACCCGACCGAGGGCCACGTGAAAACCCCCGGCTTCCCCATCCGCTTCTCCCGCAGCCCGGCCGAACTGCGCCGCGGCGCACCGCTGACCGGCGAACATACGGACGAAGTGCTGCGCGCCGCCGGCTTCTCCGATGCGGAGATCGCCGAGATGGAAGGCGCCGGCGCCATCGCGCGGGGCACGGTATGAGCTTTCGCGGTCTGACATGGGATCATCCCCGGGGCCTGAACGCCCTGGCCGCCGCGCAAGGCCCGGTGATCTGGGATGTCCAACCTCTCGAAGGTTTCGAATCCGCCCCGATTGCGGAACTCTGCGCCGAATACGACCTGGTCGTCCTCGACCACCCACACCTGGGCGAGGCGATGGCGCATGACTGCCTCACCCCGCTGGAAGAGGTCTTCGCCCCCGCCGACCTGGCCCGGATCGCCGGTGCCGCCATCGGCTCGGCCTACACCAGCTATGCGATGGCGGGCCACCAATGGGCCCTGCCGCTGGATGCCGCGACACAGGTCATGGCCCTGCGCCCCGACCTGACCACACCCGCGACGACATGGGAGGAGGTCGAGAGCCTGTCCCAAGAGGGCGGGGTTGCCCTCTCGCTGGCCGGGCCCCACGCCGCGCTCTCCTTCCTGTCGGTCTGCGCCGCATTGGATGGCAAGCTGGATATGCGCGACGGCGGCTGGCCCGCCGATCGCACCGCCGAAAAGGCCTACGACATCCTTGCCCCGCTGGCCGCGCGCACGCCGGAGCACACCAGGACGCTCAACCCGATCGGGTTGCTCGATCTGATGGGCCGCACGGATGACATCCACCTGATCCCGCTGGTCTACGGCTACGTCAACTACACCCGCGCCCCGCGCCCCGTGGCCTTCCACGATGCCCCGACGGCGGGCGGTCGGCCCGGCTCGATCCTGGGCGGCACCGGCATCTGCATCTCCCGCCGCGCGCAGGTGGACGATGCGCTGCGCGATCACCTGCTCTGGCTCATGTCGGACGCCACGCAGCGCGGCTTCATCCCCGATCACGACGGCCAGCCCGGCCTGCGGTCCGCCTGGGCCGACCCGGCTGTCAACGCGGCCTGGGGGGATTTCTACACCAACACCGCCGCCACGCTGGAGGCCGCGGCGATCCGCCCCCGCCACGACGGCTACATCGCCTTCCAGACCCGCGCCTCCGCCTTCCTGCGCGACGCCTTCGACGCGCGGACCCCGGCCCCCCGCGCCATCCGCGCCCTGCGCGAGATGTTCGAGGCCAGCCAACCCGAAAGGACCACCGCATGAGCGCCCCGCTCACCCTGACGATCGAGAACCGGATCGCCACGATCACCTACAACCGGCCCGAAAAGCTCAACGCCATGACGCCCGAAATGGCGCAGCTGATGTGGGACGCGGTCCACAAGATCAACGCCGATGACGCGGCCCGCGTGGTAATCCTCACCGGCACGGGCAAGGCGTTTTGCGCGGGGTCGGACATCTCCGACTTGGACCGCTACGCCACGCCCTGGGATTTCCGCAACCGGCCGGAATATTGCGACGCACTCCGGGCGCTGCAGAAACCCTCCATCGCGGCGATCAACGGCTATGCCATGGGCGGCGGGCTGGAAATGGCGCTGTCCTGCGATATCCGCATCGCCGCCGAGAGTGCGAAACTCGCCGCGCCGGAAATCAAGCTGGGCTGGATCGGCGGCGGTGGCATGACCGCGCTGCTGGCCCATTCCATCGGCCCGTCCAATGCCGCGATGATGGTGATGACCGGCGATCCCGTGCCCGCCGATCAGGCGTTGGCCTGGGGGCTGGTCTCCGAGATCACGACGCCCGACGCGCTGATGACCCGCGCGACGGAAATTGCCGCAACCATCGCCAGCCGCGCCCCCGTGGCTGCGGAAACCGCGCGGCTGAACCTTCAGGCGGCCTACAACATGCCGCTGGAAAAGGCCGTGGCCTACGAGCGCGACTTGCAAGCCATCTGTTTCGGCACCGAAGATGCCGCCGAGGGGCGCGCCGCCTTTGCCGAAAAACGCGCCCCCGATTTCAAACGCCGCTGAGGAGCAGAGAATGAGCATCATCGACGCCCCCGAGGGCCTCTGGCTCGGTCGTTGCTGGCGCCCGGACGTGCAGGGCCCCGCCGTGGTCACCCTGCGCGACGGCCAGTTGATCGACATCACCGCCGCCGCCGCGCCCACGGTCAGCCATGTGCTGGACCTGGACGATCCGGCCTCCCATGTGCGCGCGGCCCCCGGTCAGGCGCTCGGGTCGCTGGAGGAGATCGCGGCCAACACCCCGCAGGCCGACACACTGCACCTGCTTGCCCCTTGCGACCTGCAGGCGGTGAAGGCCTGCGGCGTGACCTTCGCGCGGTCGATGGTCGAACGCGTGATCGAGGAAAAGGCCGCCGGTGATCCGGCCCGGGCCGACGCGATCCGCGCCCGTGTGGGCCAGGTCATCGGCGACAGTCTGCGCAACCTGAAAGCGGGCTCGCCCGAGGCGGCGGAGGTCAAGAAGACCCTACAGGCCGAAGGGCTCTGGTCGCAGTATCTGGAGGTCGGGATCGGCCCGGATGCGGAGATCTTCACCAAATGCCCGCCCATGGCTTCGGTCGGGACGGGGGCGGAGATTGGGCTGCATCCCATCTCCACCTGGAACAACCCGGAGCCGGAGATCGTGCTGGCCATCTCCTCCTCCGGCCGCATCCTGGGCGCGACGCTCGGCAATGACGTGAACCTGCGCGACGTGGAGGGGCGGTCGGCCCTGCTGCTCGGCAAGGCCAAGGACAACAACGCCTCCTGCGCGATCGGGCCGATGATCCGGCTGTTCGACGGCAACTGGACGCTGGACGATGTGCGCCGGGCGGAGCTGACGCTGACCGTCGCGGGTGAGGATGGCTATCACCTGACCGGCCATTCCTCCATGTCCGAGATCAGCCGCGATCCCGAAGACCTGACCGCCCAGGCCCTCGGGCGGCATCACCAGTATCCTGACGGGATGGTGCTGTTCCTCGGCACGCTCTTCGCCCCGACCGAAGATCGCGATGTCCCGGGCGAGGGGTTCACCCACAAGACCGGCGATGTGGTGACGATCTCCGCCCCCGGCCTCGGCGCACTGACCAATACCGTCCGCCTGTCGACCGAGGCCCCGGAATGGACCTTCGGCACCCGCGCCCTGATGGCCAACCTGGCGACCCGCAGATTGCTGGCGCAGGGCTGAGGCCCTTCCCGTCCCGTTAACCGGGATGAACAGCACATGAACGCCCCGCACGGGGGCACCGACGTAATACCGACGTGATACCGACGCATTGCCGATGCCGGATCCGAGACCCGAAAGGACCCTACAGATGGACGGAACACCTTCCGATTTCACCCCCCATGGCAAGCACCTGATCGCCGGAGACTGGGTCCCCGGAGAGAGCCGTTTCACCTCCGATCCCGCCCATGGCCCGGCGCACGACTTCTCCGTCGGCACCCCCGATCTGGTGGACCGCGCCTGCCGCGCGGCGGAGGAGGCCTTTTGGACATACGGCTATACGTCGCGCGAAGAGCGCGCTGTTTTCCTTGATAAAATCGCCGATGAGATCGAGGCGCGGGGCGCGGCGATCACCGCCATTGGCACCTCCGAAACCGGCCTGCCAGAGGCCCGTCTGGAGGGCGAGCGCGGCCGCACCACCGGCCAGCTCCGCCTCTTTGCCGAGCATATCCGCAAGGGCGATTACCTCGACATCCGCCACGACGCCGCGCTGCCCGATCGCCAACCCCTTGCCCGGCCTGAACTTTTCATGATGCAACGCCCGATCGGCCCCGTCGCCGTCTTCGGCGCCTCCAACTTCCCGCTCGCCTTTTCAACCGCCGGCGGCGACACCGCCGCCGCGCTGGCCGCCGGGTGTCCGGTGGTGGTGAAAGGCCACTCCGCCCACCCCGGCACCGGAGAAATCGTGGCCGAAGCCATCCATGCCGCCATTGCCGCCTGCGGCATGCCCGCCGGTGTCTTCTCTCTCATCCAGGGCGGAAAACGTGATGTGGGTCAGGCCCTTGTGCAACATCCGCTGATCAAGGCCGTCGGCTTCACCGGCTCGCTCGGCGGCGGGCGGGCGCTGTTTGACCTGTGTGCGCAACGGCCCGAACCCATCCCCTTCTTCGGCGAGCTCGGCTCCGTCAACCCGATGTTCGTGCTGGCAGAAGCCGCCGCTGCCCGCGGGGCGGAGATCGGCGCGGGCTGGGCCGGATCGCTGACCATGGGGGCAGGGCAGTTCTGCACCAACCCCGGGATTGCCGTCGTGGCCCAGGGAGCGGCTGGCGACGCCTTCGTCGCCTCCGCCGCCGACGCCCTGCGCGAGGCCGCGCCGCAGGTGATGCTGACCCCGGGGATCGCCCAGGCCTACCGCGACGGCAAGGCCCGCTTCCACGGACGAAACGCTGTGCGCCCGGTGCTGACCACCGCGCAGGAGGGGCGCAGCGCCTTGCCCAATCTCTATGAGACGGATGCGGCAAACTACCTGCAGGATCAAGGGCTTGGTGAAGAGGTGTTCGGCCCGCTCGGTCTGGTCGTCCGCGTCTCCGGCGCCGAGGAGATGGAGGCGCTGGCCAAGGGGTTCGAGGGACAGCTGACTGCGACGATCCATATGGAGGATGCGGATGCGGCGGCGGCTCGGCGGTTGTTGCCGATTCTGGAACGCAAGGCGGGGCGGCTGCTGGTCAACGGTTTCCCGACCGGGGTCGAAGTGGCCGACAGCATGGTCCACGGCGGCCCCTATCCGGCGTCGACCAACTTTGGCGCCACTTCCGTCGGCACCCTGTCGATCCGCCGTTTCCTGCGGCCGGTGTGTTACCAGAACGTGCCTGCGACAGTGCTGCCCGACGATCTGGCCGGGGCGCTCGGGGGCTGAGCGCGTGCGGCCCTTGTTGCCGCATTCGACCGGTGCAGCTTAGAGGATTTTCTCTAACACCCTGCGGCGGGGGATGTCCCTCACCGCGCCGTGGCCAGCAGCCCCGCGACATCCAGATGCTGTTCCAGATGGTCGGCCAGCGCGTCCAGCGTCTGCTCCACCGTTGCGTCGTAGCGGCCCTGCGAGGCAACCCCGAAGCCCGCCAGGAAGGCCGCGCGGAAGGCGTCGTCGGAGAACATGCCGTGCAGGTAGCTGCCCATCACCCGCCCGTCGGCCGAGGTGGCGCCTTCGGGCGTGTTCCCGATATGGGCGAAGGGGCGGTCGCGGTCGGGGCCGGTGCTTTCGCCGATGTGGATCTCATAGCCGCGAAACCCCTGTCCGGTCGCGCAATGGGTGGCGGCTGTCCGGGTCAAACGCTTGGTCGGGGTCATGACCGTGTCGATCTCCAGCAGGCCGAGCCCTTCGTCCGTGCCCGCCGGGCCTTCGATGCCCCCCGGGTCGGCGATGCTGTTGCCCAGCATCTGGTAGCCGCCGCAGATGCCCAGCACATGGCCCCCGCGCCGCAGGTGCGCGGCCAGGTCTAGGTCCCAGCCCTGCGCCCGCAGAAAGGCCAGATCGCCGCGTGTGGATTTGGACCCGGGCAGGATCACCAGGTCTGCATCGCCGGGCAGGGCGCGGCCCGGGCCCAGCATGGTCAGCCGCACCCCCGGCTCCTGCGCCAGCGGGTCGAGGTCGTCGAAATTGGCGATGCGGGACAGCGCCAGGCAGACCACGTGCAACCCGCCCTCGCGCTGCGGCGCACCCAGGTCCAGCGCATCCTCGGCGGGCAGTTTCCAGGCCTCGGAAAACCACGGCGCCACGCCAAAGCCGCGCCATCCTGTGCGAGCCTCGATCAGGGCATAGCCGTCGTCAAAGAGGCTGGGGTCGCCACGGAACTTGTTGATGACGAAGCCGGCGATCAGCGCGGCATCCTCGGGGTCGATCACCGCCTGGGTGCCGACAATCTGCGCGATCACGCCGCCACGGTCGATGTCCCCGGCGAGGATCACCGGCACGTCGGCGGCCCGGGCAAAGCCCATGTTGGCGATGTCGCCGGGGCGCAGGTTGACCTCCGCCGGGCTGCCCGCGCCTTCGACGATCACCAGATCATGGGCGGATTCCAGGCGGGTGAAGCTTTCCATCACCTTGCCAAGGAGTTGAGGTTTCAGCTGGAAATAATCCCGCGCCCGGGCGGTGGTCAGGCGTTTGCCCTGCACGATGACCTGAGCCCCCACGTCGGTTTCCGGCTTCAGCAGAACCGGGTTCATATCCGTATGCAGCGGCAGCCCGCAGGCCAGCGCCTGCAGGGCCTGGGCCCGGCCGATTTCGCCGCCGTCCCGGGTCACGGCGGCATTGTTGGACATGTTCTGCGGCTTGAAGGGGGCCACCGATAGGCCGCGCCGCCGCGCCGCGCGACACAGTCCCGCCACCAGCATCGACTTGCCGACGTTGGAGCCGGTGCCCTGGATCATGAGCGCCTGGCCCATGGATCAGAACTCGACGCCCTTCTGGGCCTTCACCCCGTCGCGGAAGGGGTGCTTGACCAGCGTCATCTCGGTCACCAGATCGGCCGCCTCGATGAGCTCGGGCTTGGCGTTGCGTCCGGTCAGGCAGACGTGGGTCATGGCGGGCTTTTCATGCAGCAGGAAATCGACCACCTCGTCGATGTCCAGGTAATCATAGCGCAGCGCGATGTTGATCTCGTCCAGCAGGACGAACTGGATCTCGGGGTCGAGGATCTGTTCCCTGGCGATGCGCCAGCCGTTCTGCGCGGCGGCGATGTCGCGCTCCCTGTCCTGGGTTTCCCAGGTGAACCCCTCGCCGGAGACGAAGAAGCGGACCTGATTGGCGAAATTGTCGCGCAGGAAGGTCCGCTCGCCGGTGTCCCAGTTGCCCTTGATGAACTGCACCACGGCGGCGGGCATGCCATGGGCGATGCAGCGCAGGATCATCCCGAAGCCGGAGGATGATTTGCCCTTGCCGGTGCCGGTATGCACCATGATCAGACCCTTTTCCTCGGTCTTGGTCTCCATCATCCGGTCGCGCGCGGCCTTGATTTTGCGCATCTTCTCTTTGTGACGGGTGGTGATGTCATCGGTCATGGTGCGGGCTCCCTTTTCGGGGACCAGAGGTGGCACTCGGGCCCGGGGGCGTCAATCCGGCAATTGCAATGGGTCGGCCCGCGTCCGGTCGGTTCAGCGGCCCTTGAAGTCGGGGCGGCGCTTTTCGAGGAAGGCGGCGATTCCTTCGCGCGCGTCCTCGGAAGCGGAGAGGGCGGATTGTTCCACCCCTTCGGCAGAGATCGCGGCGTCATAGCCGACCCCGTCCATGGACCGGATCAGCCGCTTGGCCGCAGCAGCCGCCAGAGGCGCGCCGAGGGCCAGTCGTTGCGCCAGGGCCTCGGTTTCGGCGGCCAGGGCATCGGGGGAATGCGCCGCATTGGCCAGGCCGCAATCCACCGCCTGCTGCGCGGGGATCTTCCGGCCCTCCAGGATCGCCTGCAGCGCCCGCTTGCTGCCCAGGCTGCGCTGCAGCAGCCAGGTGCTGCCCCCGTCGGGCACCAGACCGATGGCGGCAAAGGCCATGTAGATCGAGGCATCCTCGGCCATGGTGACGAGGTCGCAGTTGAGCGCCAGCGCCGCGCCGATACCGGCGGCGGAGCCATGGACCTGGGCAATCCAGATCTGCGGGGCGGTTGCGATGGCATTCAGGATCGGGCGGTATTCCCGGTCGATCAGCAGGGAGGCGGGTTCCGGCAGGGTTTCGGTCAAATCCGTCCCGGCGCAGAACCCGCGCCCGGCCCCGGACAGAACCACCACGCGGATGTCGGGCGTGGCATGGATCTGCGAAATCGCGTCGCGAAAGGCATCCCGCATCGGGGCATTCATGGCGTTGAAGGCCTCGGGCCGGTTCAGGGTGACGCGGGCGATCGGGCCCTCGAATTCCAGTAGAAGGGGGTCAGACATTGCGATCTCCGTTAACTGAGCGTGCCATCGGCGCGCATCTGGTCGATTTCGTCCCGGTCATAGCCCAGGTCGTGCAGGATTGTCTCCGTGTCACCTCCGGGGGCCGGGGGCGGGGCCACCGGACCGGGGGCGGAGCGGCTGAAGCGTGGGGCGGGGGCGGCCTGGGTCACACCGTCGCGGGTGACAAAGGTTTCGCGGGCGGCCAGATGCGGATGGCTGGCGGCTTCGGACCAGCTGAGCACCGGGGTGACGCAAGCGTCGGACCCTTCGAAGATCGCCGCCCATTCGTCGCGGGTCTTCTGGCGGAAAACCCGGGCGTAGCTTTCGCGCCGCTCTGCCCAGGTGCGCGTGTCCAACTGGGTGGCGCGGTGATCGTCCGGCAGGTCGGCCAGGCGGACCAGTTCGGCAAAGAACTGTGGCTCCAGCGGGCCGACCGCGATGAATTTCCCGTCTGCGCATTCGTAGCTGCGGTAAAAGGGGGCGCCGCCGTCCAGCAGGTTGGCGCCGCGCTGTTCACTCCACCGTCCCGCACCGATGAACCCATGCACCAGCCCCATGAGGGCAGAAGCGCCGTCGACCATTGCCGCGTCCACCACCTGACCCACGCCGGAGGACTGGCGTTCATAAAGCGCCGCCATGATCCCGAAGAGCAGGAACATCGTCCCGCCACCGTAATCCGCCCCTATGTTGAGCGGCGGGGTCGGGGGGCGATCCGGGTCGCCGGTCGCCTGCAACAGCCCGGTCAGGCCGAGGTAGTTGATGTCATGGCCGGCGGTCTGCGCCAGCGGCCCGTCCTGGCCCCAGCCCGTCATCCGGCCATAGACGAGACCGGGGTTGCGGGCGTGGCAGTCGGACGGACCCAGGCTCATCCGTTCCATCACACCGGGGCGGAACCCTTCGATCAGCACATCGGCGGTTTCGATCAGGGCGAGGGCGACCTCTATCCCGGCGGCGCTCTTGAGGTTCAGCGCGACGGAGCGTTTGCCCCGGTTGTTGATGTCGGTCGGGTCGGCCTTGCCCGAGGCGCGGGTGATCAGCGTCACCTGCGCCCCGAGATCGGCCAGCAGTTGCCCGGCCAGTGGAGCCGGGCCGATGCCTTGCATCTCGACGATTTTGAGCCCCGTGAGTGGTCCGCTCATGCCGCCTTGGCTGTGCTGTCGCGCAGCCGGTCATAGATGCTGTCGGGCACTGCGAACCTTTCGCCATAGGTCTCGGCCAGTTCTTTCGCGCGGGCCTTGAAGGTGTCCACCCCCTCGCCCCGGATGTACTGGATCGCGCCGCCGGTGTGGGCCGGGAAGCCGATGGCGAAGATACCGCCGAGGTTCGCCTCGACCTCGGTGTTCAGCACGCCTTCGTCCAGACAGCGCAGGGTTTCGATCGCCTGCCGATAGAGGATGCGGTCGACGGCATCCTGCAACGGCACCTGAGTATTGCCCCGGGCGAACTGACCCAGATCGGGCCAGAGCGTGCGCTTGCCCTCGCTGTCATAGTCGTAAAAGCCGCCGCCGTACTGCCGCCCGCCGCGTCCCATTTCGATCATCTTGTCGGTGACCTCGACGGTGGCGGTGTTGTGGTGGCCGAAGTCGCTGTCGACGCCCAGACGTTTGTCCAGCGCCTCATGCGTCTTGCGCACCTTCTGACCCAGGATCAGCGAGACCTCGTCAAAGACCTGCAGCGGCCCGACCGGCATCCCCGCCAGCCAGGCGGCGCGTTCGATGGCCGTGGGCGCCATGCCGTCGACCAGCAGCTGGCAACCCTCGTCCATGAAAGTGCCGAAGACGCGGGAGGTGAAGAACCCCCGGCTGTCGTTCACCACGATCGGCATGTAGCCGATCTGCTGGACGTAGTCGTAGGCCTTGCGCAGCGTCTCTTCGCTGGTCTTTTCGCCCATGATGATCTCGACCACCTTCATCTTGTCGACCGGGCTGAAGAAATGCAGCCCGATGAAGCGGGTTGGATCGGGGCACGACTCGGCCAGGATCGAGATCGGCAGGGTCGAGGTGTTGGAGCCATAGATCCCGTCGTCGGACAGCATCGGCCAGGTGTCGGCGATGACCTTGTCTTTCAGGTCGATGTCCTCGAACACCGCCTCGATGATGATGTCGACGCTGCCGGGGGCGGCGTTTTCCGTGGCGGGGGTGATCTGATCCAGCAGGGCGACCTTGCCCGCCTCGTCCATCCGCCCGCGCTTCATGGCCTTGTCACACAGCTTTTCCGAATAGCCCTTGCCCTTCTCGGCATTGGCCATCTCGGTATCCTTCAGCCGCGTGGCCAGCCCGCGTTTGGCATGGGCATAGGCAATGCCCGATCCCATCATGCCCGCGCCCAGAACCGCGGCGGACCCGGCTTTCCAGTGATCGCCCTCGGGGCGGACCTTGCCGGACTTGATGCTTTGCATGCCGAAAAAGAAGGTGGAGATCGCGGCCTTGGCCTCCTTCGACGCCATCAGCCCGATGAAGCGCCGCGTCTCCATCCGCAGCGCCGCGTCAAAGTTCATCCGCATGGAGTTCACGGCCACGTCGAGGATCTTCTCCGGCGCGGGCAGCAGCCCCCGGGTCTTTTGGTACAGCATCGCCGAGGACACCTGGATCATCTGGCGTACCTTGGGGTGGCTCGCATCGCCGCCGGGATAGCGGAAGCCCTTCTGATCCCAGGGCTGAACGGCGGCCTCGGGGTTGGCCTTGATCCAGGCCTTGGCGGCGGGGATCAGATCGTCCTGAGTTTCGACGACCTCGTCGACCATGCCCATCTTGAGCGCCTCGGCCGGTTTCGCCTGCTTGCCTTCCAGCAGATAGGGCATCGCCTTTTCAAAGCCGAGCAGGGCGGTCAGACGCACCACACCACCGGCCCCGGGCAGCAGGCCCAGGGTCACCTCGGGCAGGCCGACAACGGCCTTGGGAGTGTTCTGCACGATGCGGTGGTTGCAGCTGAGGCAGAGCTCATACCCGCCGCCAAGCGCCGCGCCGTTGATCGCGGCGACCACGGGGACGGGCAGCTTTTCCAGACGGCGGTAGGTCAGCTTGCTGGCCTCGATCATGTTGAACACGGCCTCGTCGGCCACCTCCGTCGCGAGGATGTTGTTCAGATCGCCCCCGGCAAAGAAAGTCGACTTGGCGGAGGCAAAGACCACGCCGGTCAGCCCTTCTTCGGCGTCCAGCCGGTCACAGATCGCCCGCATCCCCGGTTCGAACCGGTCGTTCATCGTGTTGGCGGACTGGCCCTGCATGTCCATGGTTACGGTGACGACGCCGTCGGCATCCTTTTCGTAGATGAAATCTTCCATGGTCCCCTCCCTCACAGGCGTTCGATGATGGACGCGATGCCCATGCCGCCGCCGACGCACATGCAGATCAGCGCGCGCTTCTGGTTCCGGCGTTCCAACTCGTCCAGCATGGTCGAGACCAGACAGCCACCCGTCGCCCCCAGGGGGTGACCCATGGCGATTGCGCCGCCCACGACGTTGAGCTTTTCGTCCGGCACGTTCAGATCCTTCTGAAGGCGCAACGCGACAGAGGCGAAGGCTTCGTTGATCTCGACCAGGTCGATGTCGTCGATGGTCAGCCCGGCCTTGGCCAGCGCCTTTTCCGATGCCGGTCCGGGGCCGGTAAGCATGATCGTCGGATCGGTCGCGGTCAGCGCGATGGACAGGACCCGGCCGCGCGGGGTTAGGTCCAGATCCTTGCCGACCTTTTCGTTGCCGACCATGACCAGCGAGGCACCGTCGACGATGCCGGAGGAGTTGCCGGGCGTGTGGACGTGGTTGATCCGCTCGACCTCCGGGTATTTGGCTAGGGCCACGGCGTCAAATCCCATGGAGCCGGGCATGGCAAAGCTGGCCTTCAGCGCGCCCAGTTTCTGCATATCCGTGTCGGGTTTGATGAAGTCGTCCTTTTCCAGGATGACGATGCCGTTCTCGTCCTTCACCGGCACGACAGAGCGGTCGAACCAGCCGCTGTCGCGGGCATGGGCGGCGCGCTTCTGGCTTTCCAGGGCGAAGGCGTCCACGTCATCGCGGCTCCAGCCTTCGATGGTGGCGATCAGGTCGGCGCCGATGCCCTGGGGCACGAAGCCGGTGTTGATCGCGGTTTCCGGATCCTCGGCAAAGGGGCCGCCATCGGCGCCCATGGGCACGCGCGACATGGATTCGAAGCCGCCCGCGCAGACCAGATCCTCCCAGCCACTGGCGACCTTGGCCGCGGCGGTGTTGAACGTGTCGAGGCCGGAGGCACAGAAGCGGTTGACCTGCGCGCCGGGCACGGTTTCGTCCCATCCGGCCTTCTGCAGGGCGATCTTGGGCAGGACCGCGCCCTGTTCCATCACCGGGGCGACGCAGCCCAGCATGACATCATCCACGCGGGAGGTGTCCAGATCATGCCGCTGCTGCATTTCGTCCAGCAGGGTGGTGACGAGGTTGATCGGTTTCACCTCGTGCAGCGAACCGTCCCCCTTGCCCTTGGAGCGCGGTGTGCGGATCGCATCGTAAATATAGGCAGCTTCGGCCATATTGGGTCCTCCCATTTCGGTCTGCCGTCAGGCCGCGTCGAACACGGACATTTTGGGCAGCGGATTCAATTCTTTCTGAGTGATGTCGCGGGCTTCGGCACGGTCGATGCCGACGCCGCGCAGGATGATTTCGGCGGTGTCCGACCCGGCTTCGCGCCAGGTGCGGTAGCCGTCGAGCACAAGCGTCATCGCGCCAAAGGTCGCGCCCCCGGCCGTGGCCGTGATCGAGGCGACCTGATCGCGGTGAATGGTGAATCGGCCCGAAACCATACCGCGGCGCAGCTCATCCGCGGGCATGGTGCCCCAGAAGCTGCCGAGCGTCGGCTCCAGCATGGCATATCGGGCGATGAAGCGGCCCCAATGCGGGTCTTCATGCACCCGCCGCACGCAAAGCCGGATCGCGGCGGAGAGCTTTTCAGCCGGGTCGTCCATCTCCTGCGTGGCGTGGCCGATTGTGTCGCCGAATTCGTCTGCCACCGTGGCGCAGACCGAGGTGAAGAGCCCGTTCGGATCATCGAGGTTGTTGTAGATCGTCCCGCGCGACAGCCCCGCCTCCTTCGCCAGATCGCTGACGGCCAGGCTGGTGCCCCCGTTCTCGGCGAAGAGCCGCATGGCGGCGTGGTGGATGCGAAGGGTGGCTGTGTTCATCGGGCCTATTTTCGACATGCGAAATTTGAGTGTTGACGGAAATTGAACACGAGTGTTTAATTCCTGTCAACATCGTTCATCGCCGCAGGGGAGGAGACGGCATGGATACCCAATGGGGGCGCAGTGCTGCGTCCGGGCTCCGCTGATGGAGCTGTTGCAACTCGTTATCGGCGGCCTGGCAAATGGCTGTATCTACGGGCTCGTCGCCCTTGGATTCGTCATGATTTACAAGGCCAGCGAAGGGGTGAACTTCGCCCAGGGCGACATGATGATGCTGGGCGCTTTCATTGCGCTCGGCCTCGGGAATTCCGACCAGATGGGCCTGCCGTTCGGCCTGGCGATGATTCTCGCCATGGTGCTGATGTTCGGCATCGGCTGGGGGGTGGAACGCGTCGTCGTCCGGCAGATTTTCGGGCAGCCGCAGTTCGCCCTCGTCATCCTGACCATCGCCCTCGGCTTTGTTTTCCGATTTGTTGCGGGGTCGATCTGGGGCTACACGCCGCTGGTGCTGGAAACGCCCTTTGCCGGGCAGAACCTGCGCGGCGGCGGGATCGTGATCTCGCTCGCCGATCTGGTGACCATCGGGGTGACCTTTGTTCTGACTGTCGCTCTCTGGGCCTTCTTTGCCTTCACCCGGATCGGGCTGGCCGCGCAGGCCGCGTCGCAGAACCAGATGGCGGCCTATATCGTGGGCGTGCCGGTGATGCGGATCAACTCGCTGATCTGGGGGCTGTCGGGGGCCGTGGCGACAGTGGCGGGGGTGCTTTACGCTACGCGCGGCGCGATTGATCCGAATATCGGCCTGCTCGGGATCAAGGCCTTTGCGGCGGCGGTGATCGGCGGCCTCGGCTCGCTGCCGGGCGCGCTGATCGGCGGGCTGATCATCGGCGTGGTGGAACCGATCGCAGGCCGCTATGCGCCGGGCGAGCTGGCCAAGATGTCGCCCTATATCATCATGTTGCTGGTCCTTATCACCCGTCCGGGTGGTCTGTTCAGCCAGATCCAGATGAAGAAGGTCTGAACGATGCGGATAGTGTTCAAGACCAGTTACGACCGGGATATAGACCTGCATGAACACGGGCGCAGCCGAGCCAAGATCGCCGTGCTTCTGGCGATCATGATCGTGCTGCCCTTCGTGGTAGGGGACTATTACTTGGCCGAGGCCGCCAATACCCTGATCTGGGCGCTGGCGGGCATGGGGTTGATGGTGGCGGTCGGCCATACCGGGCAGGTCAGCCTGGGCCATGCGGCCTTCCTCGCAATCGGGGCCTATGCGGATTCCGCGTTGATGAATGCTGGGGTGCCCTTCCTGATCAGTTTCCCGCTGGCGGGGCTGATCGCCGGGGTCTTCGGGGCTGTCATCGCCGTGCCCGCGGTGCGGATGTCAGGCATCTACCTGGCCATCGCCACGCTGGCGGTCTTTGTCATCGTCGAGGAACTGGTGATCCTGTTGGAGCCGATCACCGGCGGGGTCGGCGGGATCATGGCGCCCTCGATCACTATCCTCGGGATCAGTTTCGACCGCTATGCCGCGCTGGATCACTTCTACTGGCTCTGCCTCGCCGTGGTGGCACTGGTCACCTGGGGATACGCCAACCTGATGCGCTCGCCCTCGGGGCGGTCGTTCCTGGCGGTGCGCGACAGCGAGGTGTCGGCGCGTGCGCTTGGCATCAACGTGACGCGGACCCGGGCGCTGGCCTTCGGTCTGTCCTCGGGGGTGACCGGCCTGGCCGGGGCGCTGATGGGGCATTACATCGGCTTCTTCAATTACGAGCTCTTCTCGATCTTCATCTCGATCAACCTTCTGCTGGTGGTGACCATCGGCGGTCTGGGCTTCATCCAGGGGGCCTTCCTGGGGGCGATCCTGATCACGGCGGTGCCGCAGATGATCTCGATCCTGCGGGACAATCTGGTGACGGTCGGGATCGACCTCGGCGGCATTCCCGGCCTCGACACGATGATCTTCTCGCTGATCCTGATCGGATTCATCATCTACGAACCGACCGGGCTTTATGGCCGCTGGCTCAAGATCCGCTTCTGGTTCGAGATCTTCCCGCTGGCCCGGCGCGACATGTTCCGCCGCCAGAAGTCCTATCTCAAGACGGAGCGGATGAAATGAGCCTTCTGCAAGTCGAAGATCTGGCAATCCATTTCGGCGGGGTGAAGGCCGTGGACGGCGTGTCGTTCACTGTCGAGAAGGGCGAGGTCTTTGCGATCATCGGCCCGAACGGCGCGGGCAAGTCGACGATCTTCAACCTGATCTCCCGGGTCTATGCGCCGACGCGCGGCACGATCCGGTTCGATGGGCATGAACTGACCCGGCTGAAGGCGCATGACATCGCGGGCCTGGGCATCGCGCGGACTTTTCAGAATATCGAGCTCTTCGATCATTCGACCGTGCTCGACAACCTGCTGATGGGCCGCCACACGCACCGCGCGACGAATTTCGTGCAGGATATCCTCTTCCTGCCCAAGGTCCGGCGGGAGGAACGCGAACACCGCCGCCGCGTCGAACAGGTGATCGAACTGCTGGAGCTGGAGGCCTACCGCAAGAAGATGATCGCGGGCCTGCCCTATGGGGTCCGAAAGGTGGTCGAGATCGGGCGCGCGCTGGCCATCGGGCCGAAACTGATCCTGCTGGATGAACCGGCCTCCGGCCTCTCGGTCGAGGAAACCCGCGACGTCGCCTTCTGGATCGAGGACATGCGCCGCGACATGGGGCTGACCGTGCTGATGGTGGAACATGACATGAGCCTGGTGAACCGCGTCTCCGACCGGGTGCTGGCCATGGCCAACGGTCAACCGCTGGCGCTCGGCTCGCCCGCTGAGGTGCAGGCGCATCCGGATGTGCAGGCGGCCTATCTGGGCACGGGGGCGGCAGCATGAGGCGGACATTGACGCACGACACGCCCCGGCCCCCGCGCCGGGGCCTCACGGCCACTGACCACGCTTGGGTCTGTTCGAAGTCTTGGGACGGCGAGGCCCCGGCGCGGGGGCCGGGGCGTGGTGCCATTCGCCTCGTGCGGGAGGCCCCGGCGCAAGGGCCGGGGCAGGAGGGGCAACCATGACCGTTCTCTCCGTCCGCAACCTCGAAACCTTCTACGGCGCGATCATGGCCCTGCGTGGGGTCTCCATCGACGTCGAGGATGGCGAGATCGTCACGATCCTGGGTGCCAATGGCGCGGGCAAGACAACCCTGATGAAGACCATCGCCGGGCTGATGGACCCGGAGAAGGGCACGATTTCCTTCTTGGGCGAGGAGATCGCGGGCCTCGACCCGGACCGTGTGGTCCGCCAGGGGATCGCCCTAGTGCCCGAGGGGCGGGAGGTCTTTCCCTATCTCACCATCGAGGAGAACCTGAAACTGGGCGCCTACACGCGGCGCGACAGCAGCGCCGACGATCTGGCGCTGGTCTACCAGTATTTCCCGATCCTCAAGGAGCGTCGGAAGCAGGCCGCAGGCTTCCTGTCGGGCGGGCAACAGCAGATGCTGGCCATCGGGCGCGGGCTGATGGCGCGGCCGCGGCTGATGATGCTGGACGAACCCAGCCTCGGCCTCTCGCCGCTGCTGACGCAGGAGATCTTTGCGATCATCGCGCGGCTGAATGCCGAACAGGGCGTGACGATGCTGCTGGTCGAACAGAATGCCCATATCGCGCTGGCGACGGCGCATAAGGGCTATGTGCTGGAGATGGGGCGGATCGTGATGGCGGGCAGCACGGAAAAGCTGCGCGCCTCCGACGATATCCAGGAGTTCTACCTCGGCCGCACGGGCGAGACGCAGCGCGACCAGAAACGCTGGAAAAGGCGCAAGACATGGAGATGAGCCGCGTGGACACTTCCGACCTGCTGAGTTTTGACGGGTTCGAGACGATGACGGCGCTGTGGGCCGATCGCTGCACGCGCTACGGCGACCGCGTGGCGCATCGGGAGAAGGAGCTGGGCATCTGGCAGGCCTATTCCTGGCGCGACTACTACGAGAGCGCCCGCAAGATCGGCCGCGCGCTCATGTCCTTTGGCGTGCAGAAGGGCGAGCCGGTGCTGATCCTGTCGGAGGACCGGCGCGAATGGCTCTACATCGACCTGGCGGCGGCTTCCATCGGGGCGATCCCGGCGGGGGTCTATACCACCGACAGCGCGGGGCAGCTGGCCTATCTGGCCAAAGACAGCGGGGCGCGGGTGCTTTTCGTCGAGAATGACGAACAGCTCGACAAGTTCCTGCAGGCCCGGGGCGAGATGCCGGGCATCGAAAAGGTCGTGGTGCTGGATCCCGACGGTCTGGCCGGGTTCTCCGATCCGCAGGTGATGTTCCTGGAGGATGTCTATGCCATGGGCGAGGCCGAGGAGCGGCGCGCGCCCGGCCTCTTCGAGGAGGCGATGGCGACGATCCGGCCCGAAGATCCCCGGATGCTGATCTATACCTCCGGCACGACCGGCCCGCCCAAGGGGGCGGTGATCACGCATCGCAACATGATCTTTCAGCTCAAGGCCGGGCATCAGCTGCTGGATTTCCGGGCCGACGACAACCTGCTGTGTTTCCTGCCGCTGTGCCATGTGCTGGAACGGCTGGTTTCGGTCGAGGCGCCAATCGCCAATGGCTGTACGGTGAATTTCGCCGAAAGCCCGGAGACGGTCTTCGACAACCTGCAGGAGGTCAGCCCGGACAGTTTCGCCGGCGTCCCGCGGATCTGGGAGAAGATCTATTCCCGGGTCATGATCCTGCGGTCGGAGGCCGGTCCGGTCGGGGCCTGGGCCTTTGACCGTGCCCTGGCCATCGGTGCCCGCCATGCGGCGGCCGAGGCCCCGGGCGCGGGGCTGCGCCTTGCGCATTGGGTCGCGGATGTCACCGTGCTGTCCAACCTGCGCCGGATGCTGGGCCTGGGCAAGGCGCGGCGCGTGACCTCGGGCGCGGCGCCGATCTCGCCCGAACTGATCCACTGGTTCGCAGCCCTCGGCGTGCCGCTGATCGAGGGCTACGGCATGACCGAAACCGCCGGGGTCGCCACCGTCAACACGGTAGACGACAACCGCATCGGCACCGTCGGCCCGCCCCTGCCGGGGGTGGAGCTGCGCATCGACGAAAACGGAGAGCTGCTGGTCGGCGGCCCCTGTGTTTTTGGCGGCTACTGGAACAAACCCGAGAAGACGGCGGAGACCATGACCGGCGACGGCTGGCTGCGCACCGGCGATATCGGGCGCATCGGCAATGACGGGGCGCTGACGATCACGGGGCGACTGAAGGACATCATCATCACCGCGGGCGGCAAGAACATCACCCCGGCGGAGATCGAGAGCAAGCTGAAGTTCAGCCCCTATATCTCCGACGCGGTGGTGATCGGGGACCGGCGGAAATATCTGACCTGCCTGATCATGATCGACCAGGAGAATGTCGAGAAATTTGCCCAGGACCGGCAGATCCCGTTTTCCGACTTCGCCTCGCTCACGCAGGCGCAGGAGGTGCGGGAGCTGATCGGCGGGGTGGTGGCGGAAACCAACAAGGCCTTCGCGCAGGTGGAGCAGATCAAGGATTTCCGCCTGATCGACATCCTGCTGACGGCCGAGGATGAAGAGCTGACACCGACGATGAAGCTCAAACGGAATTTCGTGAACCAGCGCCATTCCGCGCTGATCGACGAGATGTACTGATCCAGAGAGATCACAAAAGGGAGGAAGACATGAAATACCTCAAATCACTGGCGGCAGCGGCCACGCTGGCCGCGTCACCGCTTCTGGCCCAGGCGCCGGGCGTGACCGATGACGAGATCAAGATCGGCGGTGCGCATGACCTCAGCGGCATCTTTGCACCCTTTTCGGTGCCCGCCGTGACCGCGGCCAAGATCTATTTCGACGAGATCAACGCCAATGGCGGCATTCATGGCCGCAAGATCAACTATATCGTGGAGGATCACGGCTACCAGGTGCCCAAGGCGGCGCAGGCGGCGAACAAGCTGATCAACCGCGACCAGGTCTTTGCCATGCTGCTGAACCTCGGCACGCCGCAGAACCTGGCGATGTTCCAGTTGATGGGCCCGCAGGGCGTGCCGAACGTCTCGCCCATCACAGCCGCGCGCCAGATGGTGGAGCCGCTGGAGCCGTGGAAGTTCGCGGGCACGGCCTCCTATTATGCCGCCGTGAAGGCGGCGATCGCCTATATGCAGGAAAACGAGGGGACCCAGAAGGTCTGCCTGATGATCCTGCCCACGGACTTCGGCAAGGAGATCGAGGCGGCGGTGCATGAGCTGGCAGAGGCCGGCGACATCGAGCTGGGGGCGGAGATCGGCCACAAACCGGACGAGAGCGACTTCACCGGCGCGCTCGGCAAGGTCAAGGACTCCGGTTGCGATACGGTCGGCATGGCGCTTGGCATCAGCCAGATGATCAACGCCATTACCACGGCGCGCAAACTGGGTATGGATGATCTGAAGTTCATGCTCTCCAGCGCCGGCTTCCATACGGTCGTTGCCAAGGGTCTGGCGGCGCAGGGCGTGATGGACGGGGTCTATTCCGCTGCCGGCTGGCAGGATCTGGAGGCCCGTCTGGGCGAGCCGGAAGTGGCGGACTGGGTGGCCAAGTACAAGGCCGCGACCGGCGAAGACTATCCCGGCACGGGCGCCCTTCTGGGCCGTGCTGGCGCGGGGGTTCTGGTCGCTGCACTGGAAGCCGCCGGGCCTGACCTGACGCGCGAGGGCTTCATCGCTGCGATGGAATCGCTCGACTATGAAGACAAGATCGCGGGCAACCATGTCGATTTCAGCGCCACGGACCACGAGGGCGCGGATGAGGTCTTCGTGAACCGGATCGAAAACGGCTCCTGGGTGCTGGTCCAAACTCTGGACTAACCGTCGGCGCCCCGGCCCTGCGCCGGGGCCCATCCCCGACAATGCAACCAGCGGCCCCGGTTCTTAGCCGGGGCACGGAGGGCCTGTGCCCGCTGACTGTGCCCACCAACCGAGAGAGACAGAGATGCTGAACCGCACGATCTACGACGAAGAACACGAGATTTTCCGGAAATCCGTCCGGGCCTGGGCCGAGGCGGAGGTCTTCCCCCACGGCGAAGCCTGGCGGGAGGCGGGCTGTGTCTCGCGCGAGGTATGGAAAAGCGCGGGGGAGCAGGGGTTCCTCTGCATGTATGCCGACGAGGCCCATGGCGGGCTGGGCCTGAAGGATTTCCGCTACGACATGATCCTGTGCGAGGAGATCGGCCCGCGCGAGCCCGGCTTCTTCCTGGGGCTGCACAACCGGATCGTCGGCCCCTATCTGCAGAATTTCGCCAGCGATGCGCAGCGCCAGAAATACATGCCCGGCGTCGTTTCCGGCGAGACGATCCTGGCCATCGCCATGACGGAACCCGGCACCGGGTCGGACCTGGCGGGCATCAAGACCCGCTCGGTGGAGGACGGCGATCACTGGGTCCTCAACGGATCAAAGACCTATATCTCCAACGGCTTTCTCGCCGATCTGGTGCTGGTCGCCGCCAAGACAAACCCAGAGGCCAGCCATGAGGTGGGTCTTTTCTGGGTGGAAACGGATACGCCGGGGTTTGCGCGCGGCCGCAACCTCAAGAAGGTGGGGCTGGAAAGCCAGGACACGGCGGAGCTCTTCTTCGACAACGTCCGGGTGCCCAAGGAAAACGTGCTGGGCGATCCCCGGGGCGGCTTCAAGACCATGATGATGAACCTGGCGGAGGAACGGCTGATCGGCGCGGTCGGGTTCGTCGCGCGGGCCGAACATGCCTTCAACATCACCATGGAATACATCATGGAGCGCCGCGCCTTTGGCCGCGCCATTGGCACCTTCCAGAATTCGCGGTTCAAGATGGCCTCGATGCGGACCGAGTTGGACGCCGCCTGGGCGCTCTCCGACCACTGCGTGCGCGAGCACATGGAGGGGCGTCTGTCAGCCGAAATGGCGGCGGAGGCCAAGCTTTATACCTCCGAGGTCGAGGGGCGCGTGGTGGATGAATGCCTGCAGCTGCATGGCGGCGCTGGCTACATGGACGAATACGAGATCTCGCGCCTTTACCGCGATGCGCGGATCAGCCGGATCTATGCGGGCACGTCCGAGATCATGCGCGAAATCATCGGCCGTGGCCTGGGTCTGGACGACCGGCAGCGCAACTGATGCCCGGGGCCGGGCCTGACACAGCCGGTCGGCCCGAGATGGCGGTCTCGATCACGGACGGTGCTTCCCGTGTTGGCGGGGCACCAATCCGCAGGCCAACGCGCGTCCGCATCCCCCTGAAAGACCCCTGACGAAGGAACCTCAAATGCCCTTCCCCCGTACCCATCTTGAGCCGGAGCACGAGATGTTTCGCGATCAGGTCCGCCGCTTCCTCAAGGACACGATGTCCGGCAAGGTCGGCAAATGGCGCGAACAGGGCCATGTCGACCGCGAGGATTTCACCGCGTTCGGGGCCAACGGCTGGCTCTGCCTCTGGGCGGAGGAGGACTACGGCGGTCCCGGCATCCGCGACATCCGCTACGATCAGGTCCTGCAGGAGGAAACCATCCGCTGGACCGACATCGGCTTTTTCCACAACGCCCATTCCATGCTGGTCGGCCCTTACCTCGACCGGTTTGCCACTGCCGAGCAGAAGGCGCGCTTCCTGCCCGGCGCGGTGAGCGGAGAGACGATCATGGCCATCGCCATGACCGAGCCCGACACCGGTTCGGACCTGGCCGCGATCCGCACGAAGGCCGAGGACAGAGGCGATCACTACCTGCTCACCGGTGCCAAGACCTTCATCTCCAACGGGATCATCGGCGATCTCTTTGTCGTTGCGGCGAAAACCGGTGAGAAGCGAGGGGAGATCGGGCTGTTTGTCGTCACCTCCGACATGGCGGGCTTTTCGCGTGGGCGGCACCTGAAAAAGATGGGCCTGCCGGTGCAGGACACCGCCGAGATCCGGTTCGACAAAGTGAAGGTGCCCAAGGCGAACCTGCTGGGCGATCCCGGAAAGGGGTTTGCCTATATGGCCGAATGCCTCGCGGTGGAGCGGACGATGAGCGCGATTTCCTCGCTCTCCCACGCGCAGGCGGCCTTTGACATCACGCTGGAGTTCATCAAGGAACGCCGCGCCTTCGGCCAGCCCGTGGGCGCCTTTCAGAACACGCGCTTCGTCATGGCCGACCTCCGGGCGCGGCTGGATGCGGCGCAGGCCTACCTCGATCAATGCGTGGTGCTGGCCAATGAAGACAAGCTGACGCCGGAGGATGCGGCGGGGGCAAAGCTGCTGTGTTCGGAGTTGCAGGGGGAGGTCGTGGATGCCGGCCTGCAGTTCCACGGCGGCGCGGGCTATATGGACGAATACGAGATCAGCCACATGTTCCGCGACGCCCGCATCGCGCGGATCTATGCCGGGACGTCCGAGATCATGAAGGAGATCATCGGTCGTGGTCTGGGCCTGGGCGAGCGGGACCTGCGGTAGGGCGCCCGGGGGCAGCTTGGCTGGCGTGGTCCTGCTCCCTCTCTCCTCCACACGCGGGCAATGCCGAACAGAGCGGGAGTTCACCCTGTCTCGGAAGGGGCGATGGTTTGACCGCTCTGCCCTGTCATGACAACATGAACGGCGATCGCAGGCGGAAAGGGTCAGATGGCAGGTGTTCTCTACGAGCGGGTCTCACGCGACCTGATGGACCGGCTGCGGCGCGAGGATATGCAGAAGGGGGCCATGTTGCCCTCCGAAGCCGCGCTGTGTGAGGAATACGGGGTCAGCCGGATCACCATCCGCGCGGCGATTGCGCAGCTGGTGGACCGCGGTTTGCTGACGCGGCGGCCCGGCGTCGGCACCTTTGTAACCGGGCGCAGCCATACCGCGCGAGAGTTCAACCTCGTCGGCTTCATCGAGGAGGCGCGGCTCTACAAGGCGACGCCGGTCTTCAACCTCGCCGTGGCGGCGGATGAGGAGGTCGCAGGCGCGCTCGGTCTGTCCAGCGGCGCGCAGGTGCGCCAGATCCGCACCCTGGTGCATCGGGACGAGGGCGTGCCGGTCACCGTCTCGGACGGCTACTCCCCCGATACGGACGAGGCGCGCCAGACCGAGGGCGATCTGGAGCACGACGTGGCCACGGCCATCGCCATGGGCATCCGCATCAAACGCCGCGTCCATCGCGCCGAACAGCAGCTGGTGCCCGAGGCGGTGCGCGGCGCGGTGGCGGAGCTGCTGCAGGTCGAAGAGGGCACCCCGGCAATCTGCGCGCATCGCACGGTCTTCACGGTCAAGGACCTGCCGATCTACTTCCAGCGGGTCTGGTATCACCCGCATTTCTACAGCTTCAACGTCGACCTGATCCGCCGCGACGGCAGTTCGGGCATCGGGTTTGTCGAGGGGTAGGGAGGCTCCGGTCGCCCCTTCGCCTCGGACTTGATCCGAGGGTCTTGCGGGGCTGCGCTTATGGCCGGAGATCCTTGGATCGAGCCCGAGGATGAACCCGTGTGTCACGACGCCCCGGTAACCCCAAAAACCGTCACGAGCCGCGGAAGATGCGCGATTCCCCGATCATGTCTTCCAACGCAGCGATCCGGTCGGCGCTGGATTCTGAACGGCGGGTCTGGACCTCGGCGATCAGTGCCTCGACGATGAAGCTGATCGCCAGGGTGCTGTCCCAGGCCGAGGGGACCTCGACCATGGCGCGGATCGTATGGCTGGCGCAGCGTTCAATCGGCGAGCCCCAGACATCGGTGAAAAGCACGATGTTCGCCCCCTGTCCCTTGGCGAGGGAGGCGAGTTTTTCCAGCTCCCGCTCATAGCGGCGGATGTCGAAAATGATCAGCGTGGACTGCGCATCCATATCCAGCAGTGCCTGCGGCCAGGCACTGGGAGAGCTGTCCAGCAGGGTGACCTGTGGGCGGATGATCTGCAGGTGGTTGTAGAAATAATGCGCGTTCGACCGGGTGATGCGCCCACCCAAGAGGTGCAGGCGGCGCGCGGGGTCCGACAGCAGGGCGGCGATGGCATCGAACTCGCCCAGATCCAGCCGATCCAGCGTGCGGTTGATATTGGCCGATGCCGCTTCGGCGAAGCGCGAGACGATGTGATCGCGCGCGTCTTCCCGCGCGGCGCGGAACTTGGCCAGGGGCTGCTTGATCCGCGCGGCGACGTCTTCGCGCATGGCGTTCTGGAAATCTGGAAACCCTTCGAAGCCCAGCTTGCGGGCCAGCCTGATCACCGTGGGGGTGGAGACATCGGCGCTTTCGGCCAGCCGGGTGATCGACTGCAGGCCCGTGACCAGGCTGTCCGCCTCCAGCACCGCGCTCAGCCTGCGTTCGGCCGCGGTAAGATCGGCCTGACGCTCCTTCAGCAGGTCGCGGATGAGCGGACGGTTCTCCAACTTTGTTCCCTTTTTCGACAAAGATCGGGCAGGTGAAGAGAATATTACATCTCAATTCTTGACAGGCCAGAGTTTATTGTAGTGATCATTACACAGCGCACCACAGGGACCGGATTTCGTGCAAGACAGCCATCCTCCATTCCAGATCACGCGCCCGGAGGGACGGGGGCTGGTGGTCTTTGCCTGCGAACATGCGTCGAAGGCGATCCCGGCGGAGTTTGACGACCTGGGTCTGACCGGCGCGGCGCTCAGCTCGCACGTGGCCTGGGATATCGGCGCGATGGATCTGGCGCTTGCCCTGTCGGAGATTTTCGACGCGCCACTGGTCGCGGGCGGTGTGTCGCGCCTGGTCTATGATCTGAACCGGCCACTGGAGGCCGCGTCGGCGATTCCCGAAACGAGTGAAATCTTTGACATTCCCGGCAATACCTCCCTCTCCGCCTCGGCGCGCCAGGCGCGGTTCGACAGCTATCATCAGCCCTATCACACCGCCCTTTCCGACGTGCTGGAGGCACGGGCCGATGCGGAGATCGCCCTTGTGACCATTCACAGCTTCACCCCCGTCTTCCACGGCAAGACGCGGGAGGTGGAGATCGGCTTCCTGCATGACGACGGTGCGGAATTTGCCAAGGCCGCACTGGCGGCGGAAGAGGACGCGGGACGCTTCCGTGCTGCCCTGAACGAGCCTTATTCCGCACAGGACGGCGTGACCTATACGCTGCGCAAACATGGCGAGGCGCGGGGTCTACCGACGCTGATGATCGAGGTGCGGAACGATCTGATCGACACGCCCGAGGCGGCGCGGGAGATGGCGGTACATCTGTCCGGCACCCTGCAAAAGGCGCTGCAGGCCATGGGCCGGGTGGCGGAGGTGACGCGATGAATTTCATGCACCGCTACGTGGCCCTCGTAGATGGGTTCAACTATCGTTTGGGCCGGTTGATCATGTACGGGCTTTTCGTGCTGATGGCCGTGCTGGCCTGGTCGATCCTGTCCAAGGCCGCCTTCAGCCCGTCCCTCTGGACGCTGGAAATGGCCCAGTTCATCATGGTCGGCTATTACATGCTGGGCGGGCCCTATTCGATCCAGATGGGGTCCAACGTGCGGATGGATCTGTTTTACGGGGATTTCAGTCCTCGCAGAAAAGCCTGGTTCGACGCTTTTACCGTGCTCTTCCTGATCACTTATCTCGGCATCCTGCTCTGGGGCGGAATCGAATCCACGCAATATGCCTTTCAATACGGGGGCGAGCGCAGTTCATCGGTCTGGCGGCCCTACATGTGGCCGATCAAGGTGGTCATGTGCATCGGGATCACGCTGATGCTGTTGCAGGCCCTGTCGGAGCTGTTCAAGGACATCATCTTCCTCAGGACCGGCGCGCGGCCGGTCGGGCGCGCCGATCAGGAGGCCTCCGATGCCGTATGAACTGATCGCGATCCTGATGTTCTCGACCATGATGGTGATGCTCTTTACCGGGCAGCGGGTCTTTGGTGCCATCGGTTTTGTCGCGGTGATCGCGGCGGTGCTGCTCTGGGGTGACCGGGGGGGGTATGACATCGGGTTTTCGGCGGCGATCAAGCTGATGCGGTGGTATCCGCTGCTGACCCTGCCGATGTTCATCTTCATGGGCTACGTGATGTCGGAGAGCCGGATCGCGGATGACCTATACAAGATGTTCCACGTCTGGATGGGCGGCGTGCATGGCGGGTTGGCCATCGGGACGATCTTCCTGATGGTGCTGATCTCGGCGATGAACGGGCTGTCCGTGGCGGGCATGGCCATCGGGGCGACCATCGCGCTGCCGGAACTGCTGCGGCGGGGCTATGACAAGATCATGGTGACCGGGGTGATCCAGGCCGGGTCATCGCTCGGGATCCTCGTTCCGCCCTCGGTGGTGCTGGTCCTTTACGCGATGATCGCGCGGCAGCCGGTTGGCCAGCTTTGGCTTGCGGGGGTGCTGCCGGGGCTGATGATGGCGACGCTCTTCATCATCTATATCGCGGTGCGCTGCCGGTTGAACCCGGCGCTTGGACCGGTCCTGCCCAAGGCCGAACGCGACGCGGTGCCGATGCGCGAAAAGTTTGCCCTGCTGCGTGCGGGGCTGCTGCCGCTGGCGATCTTCTTCATCATGATGGTGCCCTTCGTGAACGGCTGGACCTCGCTGGTCGAAAGCTCGGCCATCGGGGCGATGTCGGCCTTTTTCGCCGCCGTGCTGAAGGGCCGGATGACGCGCAAGGTGTTCGAGACCTGCATCCGCCAGACGCTCGGCGTGACCTGCATGTTCATGTGGATCATCCTCGCCGCGCTGGCCTTTGGGGCGGTCTTTGACGGGCTGGGGGCGGTGAAGGCGATCGAGAACCTGTTCACCGAACAGCTGGGGCTTTCCCCCTGGGTGATCCTGATCCTGATGCAGCTTTCGTTCCTGCTGATGGGCACCTTTCTGGACGACACCGCCATGTTGGTGATCGTCGCGCCGCTCTACGTGCCGCTCGTCGGTGAGCTGGGCTTCAACCTGATCTGGTATGGGGTGCTTTACACGATCACCTGTCAGATCGCCTATATGACGCCGCCCTTTGGCTATAACCTGTTCCTGATGCGGGCCATGGCGCCGCCGGAGATCGGGCTGAAGGACATCTATCGTTCGATCATCCCCTTCGTCGGCGTGATGGCCCTGGCGCTGGCCATCGTGATGGTCTTCCCGCAGATCGCGCTCTGGCTGCCGGAGCTTGTCTATTCAAGATGAACCAGAGACCGGGACAACCGGTTCACCCAATTCGAAACCAACAGGAGAGAGAGAAATGACAACCAGACGCTCATTTATCAGAGGGGCGGCCACGGCCATCCCCGCGACTCTGGCGGCCCCCGCCATCGTCAAGGCGCAGGACGCCATCAAGTGGCGCTTCCAGACCTATGCCGGCTCCGCGCTCGGCGAACAGGTGACGAAGCCGATCATCGACTACATCAATACCGCCGCCAATGGCGAGTTGGAGATCGAGCTGTTCTATGCCGACCAGATCGTGCCGACGGGCGAGCTCTTCCAGGCGCTGCAGCGGGGCACGATCGACGGCGTCCATTCGGATGACGATAGCATGGCCTCGCCGACCCCGCTGCGCCAGTTCGGCGGCTATTTCCCCTTTGCCACCAAGCATATCCTCGACGTGCCGGTGCTGTTCAACCAGTACGGTCTGAAGGAGATCTGGGAAGAGGAATACGCCAAGGTCGGGGTCAAGTGGCTGTCCGCCGCCGGGCAGGACCCGTGCAACTTCAACACCAAGAAGGAGATCACCTCGGTCGCCGATCTGGATGGTCTGAAGCTCTACACCTTCCCAACCGCCGGTCGCTTCCTCGCGCAGTTCGGCGTCGTTCCGATGAACATCCCCTACGAGGATGCGGAGGTTGCCGTGCAGACCGGTGAGCTGGACGGCATGGCCTGGTCGGGGATCACCGAGGACTACACCGTCGGCTGGGCGGATGTGACCGACTACTTCCTGACCAACAACATCTCCGGTGCCTGGATCGGGTCGTTCTTCGTGAACGAGGGGCGTTGGGCCGACCTGCCGGATCACCTCAAGTCGCTGGTCATGGCGGCGATCGAGGCGGGCCACACCTACCGCAACCAGTGGTACTGGGGCGGCGAGGCCAAGCTGCGTGCCACCGGTGACAAGCTGGAACTGCGCACGGTGCCCGCGGCCGAATGGGCCGAGGTCGAGAATGCCGCGAAGGCCTTCTGGGAAGAGGTCGCGCAGGAAGGCGAAGTGCACCAGAAGATCGTCAACATCTTCAAGGAGTACAACTCCGTCATCAACCAGGCAGGCCCGCCGTACACCAACGGCTGATCGCCATATCAATGACTTGCAGGGTGGCCCCGTCGCGGGCCGCCCTGTCGCGTGACACGGGAAGGAATGGAACATGCCGGGCAACCTGACATTCGAGACGCTCAAGGAAATGGCCGCGACCGGAGAGATCGACACGGTCCTCGTCGCGCTGGTGGACATGCAAGGCCGCCTGATGGGCAAGCGGTTCCACGTGTCGAACTTCATCGAGCATTCGGTGGAGGAAACGCATTGCTGCAACTACCTGCTGGCGACCGATCTGGTGATGTCGACGCCCGACGGCTACAAATCGACCTCCTGGGAGAAGGGATATGGCGACTACACGCTGAAACCCGATCTCTCGACCCTGCGCCACGTGCCCTGGCTGGAAGGCACGGCGCTGGTCCTGGGCGATCTGGAGGATCACCATACCCACGCCCCCGTGCCGCATGCCCCGCGCGAGATGCTGAAGACCCAGGTCGCGCGGCTCAAGTCCATGGGGTTCGACGCGATGATGGCGACGGAGCTGGAGTTCTTTCTGTTTGAACAGAACTATCGGACATTACAGAAAGAAAACTACGCCGAGCTGATCCCGCTCTCCGGCCATAACGAGGATTACAACCTCTTCCAGACCACCAAGGAGGAGGGGATCATGCGCCCCCTGCGCAACCATCTGGTCGGCGCGGGCATCCCGGTGGAGAACACCAAGGGCGAGGCTGAGCTGGGCCAGCAGGAGCTGAACATCCGCTACGCCGGGGCCATGGACTGCGCCGACAACCATACGATCGCCAAACATGCGACCAAGGAAATCGCCTGGATGAATGGCCGCTCCGCCTCCTTCCTGGCGAAGTGGGCCTCGGACAAGGTCGGGTCCTCCAGCCATGTTCACATGTCCCTCTGGAAGGAAGGCGAGGCGTCCTTTTTCGACAAGGACGACGCCCATGGCATGTCGCCGCTGATGAAAAGCTTTACCGCCGGGCTGCTCAAATACGCCCGCGATTACACCTTCTTCCTGGCGCCCTACATCAACAGCTACAAACGCTTTGCCAAGGGCACCTTCGCGCCGACCAAGGCCGTTTGGTCCGTCGACAACCGCACCGCCGCCTTCCGCCTCTGTGGCGAGGGGACCAAGGGCGTGCGGATGGAATGCCGGATCGGCGGGTCGGACCTGAACCCCTATCTCGCCCAGGCCGCGCTGCTGGCGGCGGGCATCAAGGGGATCGAGGAGGGGCTGGAGCTGGCACCGCCGACCAAGGGCGATGTCTACGATGCCGAGGGGGTGGCGGAAATCCCGACCTCCCTGCGCGAGGCGACGGAAACGCTGGCCGCGTCTGCCATGCTGCGCGAGTCCTTCGGCGATTTCGTCGTCGATCACTACGTCCGCTGCGCCCAGTGGGAGCAGGAGGAATACGACCGCGTCGTGACCGATTGGGAAATCGAACGCGGGTTCGAGCGGGCCTGACATGATCACCCGTATCGACCATGTCGTGCTGACGGTCCGTGATATCGAGGCCTCGGTCGCCTTCTACGTCCGCGTTCTCGGCATGGAGGCGGTGAGTTTCGGGAACGGCCGCCGGGCGCTTGCCTTCGGGCAGCAGAAGATCAATCTGCAGGTGCTCGGGCAGGAGGTGCGGAATCACGCCTGTATCGGGTCGGGCGATCTGTGCCTGATCACCGACTGGGCGGTCGAGGACGTGATGCAAAAGCTCTCGGACGAGGGTGTCGAGGTGGTGGAGGGACCGGTTGCCAAATCGGGGGCACTCGGTCCGATCACCTCGGTCTATTTCAACGATCCCGATGGCAATCTGATTGAAGTGAGCCGCTATGACTAAGACTTTGCAATGTATCTCTCCGATCGACGGATCGGTTTTCGCGGAACGTACCGCGTTGTCGTTTGACGAGGCCATGGCGGTCGCCGCCCGCGCGCGCTCTGCGCAGGCCGTCTGGGCCGCCCGTCCGCTGCAGGAACGGATCGACCTGGTGATGGCCGGTGTCGCCGCCGTGGGCGCCATGAACGACGAGGTGGTGCCGGAACTGGCGAAAATGATGGGCCGCCCGGTGAAATACGGGGGCGAGTTTGGCGGCTTCAACGAACGCGCCTCGCATATGGCCGCGATAGCCGAAGACGCGCTGAAGGATATCGAGGTGGGCGAGGATGCGACCTTCAAACGCTATATCCGTCGTCTGCCCTGGGGTGTCGTCTTTGTCGTCGCACCCTGGAACTACCCCTACATGACCGCGATCAACACCGTCGCCCCGGCGCTGATTGCGGGGAATACCGTGGTGCTGAAACATGCCACCCAGACCCTGCTGGTCGGCGAACGGATGGCGCGGGCCTTCCACGAGGCCGGTGTGCCCGAGGATGTCTTTCAGAACGTCTTCCTCGATCACGACACGACCGATGCGCTGCTGAAGGCGCGTGCGTTCGATTTCGTGAATTTCACCGGTTCCGTCGGCGGCGGGCAGGCGATGGAGCGCGCCGCGGCGGGGACCTTCGTGCCCGTCTCGACCGAGCTGGGCGGCAAGGACCCCGGCTATGTGATGGAGGATGCGGATCTCGACGCGGCGGTCGCCACGCTGATGGACGGGGCGCTCTTCAACTCCGGCCAGTGCTGCTGCGGGATCGAGCGGATCTATGTGCATGAAAGCCGCTACGACGCCTTTGTCGAAAAGGCCGTGGAGTTTGCCAAGGCATTGAAACTGGGCGACCCGCTGGACCCAGAAACGACCATCGGCCCGATGGCCAACGCCCGCTTCGCGCAGGTGGTGCGCGACCAGATCGACGCGGCGGTCAAGGCGGGCGCGGTGGCACATATACCGACCGATCCCAGGGACGACGGCGGGGCCTATCTGACACCGCAGGTGCTGACCCATGTGACCCACGATATGGAGGTCATGCGCGAGGAAAGCTTCGGCCCCGTGGTCGGCATCATGAAGGTTTCATCAGACGACGAGGCCGTGGCGCTGATGAACGACAGCAAGTTCGGGCTGACCGCCTCGCTCTGGACCAGCGACCTCGACCGCGCTGTGGCCATCGGCGACCGGATCGAGACCGGCACCGTCTTCCTCAACCGCGCCGATTACCTCGACCCCGGCCTCTGCTGGACCGGCTGCAAGGAGACCGGGCGCGGCGGCGGCTTGTCGGTGATCGGCTACCAGAACCTTACACGCCCGAAATCGTATCATCTCAAGCGTTTGGGAAATGCTTGAGCAAACATGGTCGCCGATGTCCCGAGAGCGCGCAACGCGGCAGGGCATCGGCGACGCAGCCATTTACTAAACGCTAAAAGAAGAAGGTGACATCATGAGCCCGACCGCCAACTGGTCCTATCCCACGGCCATCCGTTTCGGGGCTGGCCGCATCGCCGAACTGCCGGAGGCCTGCATCGCGGCGGGGATGACAAACCCCCTGCTGGTGACCGACAAGGGCCTGAAAAGCATGGAGATCACGACGAAGGCGCTCGATATCCTCGATGGCGCCGGTCTGGGGCGCGGTCTCTTTGCCGAGGTCGATCCGAACCCGTCGGAGGTCAATCTGGAGGCCGGGCTCAAGGTCTACCGCGAGGGCAGGCATGACGGGGTGATCGCGTTTGGCGGCGGCTCCGGCCTGGATCTGGGCAAGATGGTCGCCTTCATGGCCGGCCAGTCGCGCCCTGTCTGGGATTTCGAGGATATCGGCGACTGGTGGACCCGCGCCGACCCCGCCGGGATCGCCCCGATCATCGCCGTTCCGACCACCGCCGGGACGGGGTCGGAGGTCGGCCGCGCCTCTGTGATCACAAACTCCGTGACGCATGTGAAGAAGATCATCTTCCACCCCAAGGTCCTGCCGACGGTGGTGATCTGCGACCCGGAACTGACGGTCGGCATGCCCAAGCATATCACGGCGGGCACCGGGCTTGATGCCTTCGCGCATTGCGTGGAGGCCTTCAGCAGCCCGCATTACCACCCGATGTCCCAGGGCATCGCGCTGGAGGGGATGCGCCTGGTGATCGAGAACCTGCCGCGCGCCTATGCCGACGGGTCCGATCTGGAGGCGCGGGCGAACATGATGTCGGCAGCGGCCATGGGGGCGACGGCCTTCCAGAAGGGCCTCGGCGCGATCCATGCGATGAGCCATCCGATCGGCGCGGTCTATGGCACGCACCACGGCACGACCAACGCGGTCTGCATGCCCGCCGTGCTGGACCTGAACGCGCCGAAGATCCGCGACCGGTTCGACAGGGCCGGAGACTATATCGGCGTCACAGGTGGTTACGACGGTTTCAGAAATTTCGTGAATGAGTTCAACGCCAGTTTCGCGATCCCCAAGGGGCTGGGTGAGATGGGCGTGAACGCGGACCGGATCGACGATCTGGTGGCCATGGCGCTGGAGGATCCCTCCTGCGGCGGCAACCCGGTGGAGCTGACGGCGGAGAACCTGAAGGGCTTGTTCGAGGCGGCAATGTAGCGGCCCCTAACACTGACTCTCTCCCCGGAGGGGAGATGGAATAGCGCCTGTGATGGGCGTACTACTAAATATCCCGCGCGACGGGATTCCCTCTCCCCGCGGGGGAGAGGGCTAGGGTGAGGGGCTTATTTCGGTGCCATCCGGATCGCGCCGTCCAAGCGGATCACTTCCCCGTTCATGTACTGCGTTTCCACCAGGAATTTCACCGTCCCCGCATATTCCACCGGATTGCCCAGACGCGAGGGGTAGGGGACCTGCATCCCCAGGCTTTCCTTCGCCTCGTCGGGCAGGGAGGCCAGCAGCGGCGTCTCGAAGATGCCCGGAGCGATGGTGTTCACCCGGATGCCGGACCGCGCCAGTTCACGCGCCATCGGCAGGGTCATCCCGACGATACCCCCCTTGGAGGCGGAATAGGCCGTCTGGCCGATCTGACCGTCAAAGGCCGCGACGGAGGCGGTGTTGACGATGACGCCGCGGGCGTTGTCCTCGATCGGGTCGCGCTCCATCATCTTCGCCGTGGCCAGGCGCGAGACATTGAACGTGCCAATCAGGTTCACCTTGATCACGGTCTCGAAATTCGCCAGCGGCATCGGGCCGTTGCGGCCGACCATCTTTTCCGGCGGGCCGATGCCCGCGCAGTTGACCACGATGCGCAGGGGCGCGCCGCTGTCGGCGATGTCCACGGCCTTCTGCACGTCCTCTTCCGAGGTCACGTCGCCCGCCGCAGCCTTGCCGCCGATCTCTTTCGCCATGGCCTCCGCCGCTTCGGCATTGCGGTCCAGGACCGTCACCTCGGCCCCTGCCTCTGCCAATACGCGCGCCACGGCCTGTCCCAGGCCCGAGCCGCCACCGGTCACAAGTGCACCGCTTCCTGCAATTTTCATGGTCTTACCTCCCTTTCGGCCGGATGACGTGGGGATCGTCCTCCGCATACAGTCGTTCCACCAGATCCGCGCGATGCCGCAGCACGGCGCGCTGGTTGACGGAACCCTTATCAGTCACCTCGCCCTTGTCGAGGTCCAAAGGCTCTTTCATCAGCATGACCGCCGTTACACGCTCTGACGAGCCGCCTGCCATGGTTGCTTGGGCCGCCAGCTTCTCCGCCACGGCCGCGCGCACCGCCGGGTCGTCCAGCACGGCCTCGGGCGGTGTGCCCGGCGCGGCGATCTTGGACAGGCGGGTCATGTCGGGCACCAGCAGCGCGGTCAGGTATTCCCGGTTCTCGCCGGCGATCACCGCGTCGGAGGCCAGGCCCCCCATCTGGTCCACCAGTTTCGCCCGCAACGCACCGACCGCGACCCAGGTGCCGGTCTGCAGCTTGAAATTCTCGGCAATACGCCCGTCAAAGAAGAAACCCTTCCAGGGATTACCCTCTTCGGCAAAACGCAGGGCGTCACCGAATTTGTAAAACCCCTCGTCGTCAAAGGCTTCGGCGGTCAGCTTGGGGTTGCGCCAGTAGCCGGGCGTCACGTTCGGCCCCTTGATGCGAACCTCCAGCTTGCCGTCGACGGGCACCAGCTTCATCACCACGCCCTGGCTGGGGATGCCGACATTGCCGGGTCCCTTCTGCGGGTCAGTGCAATAGAGCGAGAAGGGCGCGGTTTCGGTCGATCCCAGCCCGGTGGACATCAGGATCTTGTGGCCGACGGTGCGTTCGGCCAGCTCCTCCAGATGGGTCCAGGTGTGCTGGGCCAGACCGGCCCCGGCATACATCATGTGCTTGAGGTTCTTGAAAAAACTCTCGCGCAGCTGGTCATCGGTGTCCATTTCTTTGGCCAGGGCCTCGAACCCCGCAGGCACGGTCAGGTGCCAGTTGGGCGAGACCTCGCGCAGGTTGCGGATCGTCTCGGCCATGCCTGTGGGGGTCGGTTTGCCGTGGTCGATGTAATAGGTGCCGCCGTTATAGAGCACCATGTTGAAGACCTTGTTGCCTGCGGCCGTATGGCTCCAGGGCAGCCAGTTGCAGACTACGGGCGGTTCGTCGCGCAGGAAGGCATAGCAATCCGCAATGATCTCCTGATTGGAGGTCAGCATACGATTGGTCTGGGTCACCGCCTTGGGCGTGCCGGTGGTGCCGGAGGTGCAGAGAAATTTGACCACCGTATCGGGGCCGGAGGCCTCGTGCGCGGCCTGCACGGCCTCGGTGGGGGTGCTGTCGATCTCGGACCAGAGCGTGGTGGGGCGACCTTCGACGCGACCCGCGGTGGTGATGACGAGGATGTCGTCGGGCAGGGCCTTGAGGATGGCGTCAGCGAAGGGCCCGGCCTGCTGCGCGAAGACCGCGCCGGGGGTGATCTGGTCGGCGATGCCGCGCAACTTGGCATAATCCGTGGCGACCAGCGCATAGGCGGGAGAGACCGCGGCGGAGGGCAGGCCGACATATTGCGCCGAGAGGGCGAGGATCGCATGTTCGAGGGTGTTTTCCGACAGGATCATCACCGGCCGCTCGGTTGAGAGGCCCCGATCCAGCAGCCACTGGCCAATGCGCCGGACATCGCGGGCCAGCTGTGCATAGGTGACTTGGCGCCAGGCGTCGCCGTCACGTTCGGCCATCCAGACCGTGTCAGGGGTTTTTTCAGCCCAATGGTCGATCATGTCGGTCATGCGGTCGGGATAGGGGGCGATCTCGTCCTCGCGCCAGATCAGCCAGCTGCCGTCGGCGCGTTGCTCCCACTTCAGGACGGGCTCCCAGAGCGCGGCCTGCCGGTAACGGGGTGCGTTTGCCATGACGGGTTCTCCTCCGATGGTGCCCGAGAAATTCGTTTACAAGGAAACAATTTTCTGGGAAACAATCAATGACAAAAGTGAGGACCCCATGACCGACAGCGATATCGTACTCTACGAGCTTGATGGTAACGTCGCGATCATCACCCTGAACCGGCCGGAGAAGCGCAACGCGGTGAGCGACCGGCTGATCGAGGCGCTCGGTACGGTCGTGGCGCGTGCGCAGAAAGAGGCCAAGGCGGCTGTTATCTGCGGGGAAGGAAAGCATTTCTGCGCCGGTCTGGATCTCGCGGAGCATGTGAAGCGCAGCCCGATCGAGGGGGTGCATCACTCCCGCCTGTGGCACGCCATCTTCGAGACGATCGAAGGCGGGGCGATCCCCTTCTTCTCGGCGCTGCACGGGGCCGTGGTCGGCGGCGGGCTGGAACTTGCGGCCTCGACCCATATCCGGGTCGCTGATTCGTCGACCTTCTTCGCGCTGCCCGAGGGGACGCGCGGGATCTTTGTCGGCGGTGGCGGGTCGGTCAAGGTCGGGCGGCTGTGCGGCGTGGCGCGGATGACGGACATGATGCTGACCGGGCGGACTGTCTCGGCCGAGCTGGGCGAGAGCTGGAACCTCTGCCAGTATGTCGTGCCGGAGGGGACGGCGCGGGACTTTGCCATCGACCTCGCGCGGAAGGCGGCGCAGAATGCTGAAATGTCGAACTATGCCATCCTGCAGGCTCTCCCCCGAATCGCCGATATGGCGCGGTCGGACGGGCTTTTCGTCGAGAGCTTCGTGGCCTCCATGACCCAGACCTCGCCCGAGGCGGAGGAGCGGTTGAATGCCTTTCTCACCAAGAAGGCGGCGCGGCTCGCGCATCCGGACCGGTGAGCAGGGACGGCGCGCCGAAGACGGACGGAGAGGCCGAGGTCGACCTCGGTCCGCTGGCGTCGTCCCTGGGGTTCTTGTTTCGGATGGGGCAGATCGAGGTCTTCGGTCTGTTCTACGAAACCCTGGGAAAACTGGGGCTGAAACCGGGGGAGTTCTCGGTCCTCTGGGCCATCTATCTCAACCCGGGCGTGCGGCAGGGCGCGGTGGCGGAGACGCTGCGGATCAAGCCTGCGCATATGACGAAACTGATCCGCTCTTTCGAGGAGGACGGGCTGATCGACCGGCATATTCCGGAGGCGGACCGGCGGGGGATCGAGTTGAGGCTGACCCCGCAGGGCGAACGCTTTGTCCGGGATTATGCGGATGAATTCTTCACCTATGCCGACAGCGAAGTGAGCCGACTGACCCCTGCGGAGGGGCGGCAGCTGATCGCTTTGTTGCAGAAATACACCCGACTGGGAGGGACATCATGAACTTTGACGATCTGGTCGCGATCGACATTCACACCCATGCCGAGGAGCCGTGCAACCACGGGCGCGACGATGGCTACAACGAGTTTCAGGCCGGGATGGCCAAGTATTTCAAGAACCCCGCAGGGGCGGAGGGGATGCTGCCGACCGTGCCGCAGACGGCCGAGTATTTCCGCGAGCGCAAGATCGGCGCGGTGATCTTCCCCGTGGATGCGGAGCGCGAGACGGGCTTCCGCCGGTATTCCAACGAGGAGGTCGCGCAGCTCTGTGCCGAGAATGACGACATCCTAATCCCCTTCGCCTCCATCGACCCGCACAAGGGCAAGGCCGGCGTGCGCGAGGTGCGGCGGCTGGTGCGCGATTTCGGCGTGCGGGGGTTCAAGTTCCACCCGACGATGCAGGGCTTCTGGCCGAACGATCACAAGCTGGTCTACCAGATGTACGAGGCCATCGAGGAGGAAGGCGCGATTGCCCTGTTCCACACCGGCCAGACGGGCGTCGGATCGGGGATGCGGGGCGGCATGGGGATGCGGCTGAAATATTCCAACCCGGTGCATGTGGATGACGTGGCGGTGGATTTTCCGGACCTGAAGATCATCCTGGCGCACCCCAGCTTCCCCTGGACCGAAGAGGGGCTGATGGTCGCGACGCACAAGCCGAATGTCTATATCGACATGTCCGGCTGGTCGCCCAAGTACTTCCCCGAGATCTTTGTCAAATACGCCAACTCGATCCTGAAGAAGAAGATGCTCTTCGGGTCGGACTGGCCGGCGATCACGCCGGACCGCTGGCTGAAGGACTTCGAGGAGATCCCGATCAAGGACGAGGTGCGCCCGCTGATCCTGAAGGAAAACGCCATGCGCCTGCTGGGCGCGGCCTGAGGGTCGTTCAAGTTTTCACTAACCGGCCCTGAAAATTTCCCGTCGGATTTGTTGGGCTTTGGCGCTGCGTTCAGGAAAAAGCGTTTCGTATCAGACCTCTGCCGCATCTCGCGGCGGGGGTCGTTTTTGTTTCAAATGCACTGCGTCGTTAAGAGTGCGGAAAGGGTCCGAGGCTTAACCTTCCGTTACCGGGGACGGTCCCGGGGTAGCTTTGGAAAAGCACAATGATGCAATCGGAAATTGGCATGCCACTGGCAGAGGTGGCCCGGGTCAGTGAGACGATGTTGTCTGCGACCCAGAAACGGATCGTGGACCGGATGCTGTCGAAATACGATACATCCGGCCTGACACGCGGCGAGGCCGCCCTGCGGGTAAGGGAGATCGACCCGGCCGGGGTCGCGCCGGTGACGGAGGCCGCGAAGACCGGCGAGAGCGGCACCGCGGCCCGGGAAAAGCCCAAGCTCATCACCCAGGGCCCCGGCTGGCCGGATACTCCGCGGGTGCAGACCCTGGCCTCCATCGTGCAGGGGGTTCTGGCGGATACGGACGACATTCCTCCGGAAGAGGATTTCACCACCAAGCTGCTGCAGAAGCTGGAGGAGGCCGGGCTGGACCCCTCGACCCCGATCGTGGATTTCTACGCCTGACGTGGTGCTGTGTGACGAAGGGGCTGGTCTTTGGTGGCGGCTTCGGCTACCTTATCCGCGGATAAGGTGCTGTTAATGTTCATTAATTTCTGAAATTTGTGAAATTCGCTAGGTGGCGCTGTGTGGAGTGTGTGGGCTGCCCCTCTCCCTAGCCCTCTCCCCCGAGGGGAGAGGGGACCTGTTGTGCTTGGGGTGGGGTGACCAGATATGAGGATAGCAAAGTAGGTCGTCCCAGGACTTGATCCGGGGATCTTGTGGTATGGCGTGCGCTTTCTAACGGGAGATCCTCGGGTCGGGCCCGAGGATGACGTTTGTTCGGAGGGTGCGAGGTGAGTCCTCGGGCTAAGCCCGGGGATGACGCCCTACGGTGACGCAGGCGCCCCTCAGTCGACCTTGAAGAGCAGGCGGCCGCGGATCTTGCCGGCGATCAGGTCCGGCGCGATGTCGGCGACGTCCTTGATATCCGCCTCCTGCGTGATCTCTGCCAGTTTGGCGCGGTCGAGGTGCTTGTCCAGGAGGGCCCAGGCGGCCTCGCGCCGGGGCTTGGGGGCCATGACCGAATCCACCCCGGCCAAGGTCACGCCGCGCAGGATGAAGGGCATCACGGTGGCGGGCAGGTCAAAGCCCTGGGCCAGGCCGCAGGCGGCGACGGTGCCGTCGTATTTCACCTTGGACAGCACATTGGCGAGGGTGGTGGAGCCGACGGAATCCACCGCGCCGGCGTAGAGCTCCTTGTCGAGGGGACGGCCCTTTTCGGACAGCTCCGCCCGGTCGACGATTTCACTCGCGCCGAGGGACTTGAGGTAGTCCGCCTCTTCGGGGCGGCCGGTGGAGGCCGCGACGGTGAAGCCCAGGGCCGAGAGCAGCGCAACGGAGAAGGAGCCGACGCCGCCGTTGGCGCCCGTGACCAGAACGGTGCCCTTGTCGGGGGTCAGCCCCGCGTCGAGCAGGCGCTGGACGCAGAGCGCGGCGGTATAGCCGGCGGTGCCGATGGCCATGCAATCCGCGCCGGAGAGGCCCGCGGGTTTCTTCAGCAGCCAGTCGGATTTCATCCGGGCATATTGCGCATAGCCACCCCAGTGCACCTCGCCCACGCCCCAGCCATTCATGATCACCTCGTCCCCCACAGCGAAATCCGGGCTGTCGGAGGCGGTGACCTCCCCTGCGATGTCGATGCCGGGGACCATGGGGAAACGGCGGACGACGGGGCTCTTGTTGGTGATGGCGAGCGCGTCCTTGTAGTTCATCGTGGTGTGGCGGACGCGGAGGGTGACGTCGCCCTCGGGCAGGTCCTCCATCGAGACTGTGGTCCAGCCTGCGGATTGCTCTTTCGTGTCGTCGTCGCGGGTGATGACGAAGGCATTGAATGTCTCGGCCATGGTATCCTCCTCTTGGTTAACCCGTGGTTAGCCCGTTGGTCGGGGCGCGTCGAGTCCGGTCGGGCTTGCGCCCGGCGCGGTGGCGGACCAATCCTGTGGCGACGGCCCGGAGGAGGCCGATGACTGGAAAGGACCCGACATGCCCCTCGATCTCGATATCGCCCGCTTTGCCAACCTTGCCCTCGACCCGCAGGAGGACGGGGTCTGGGTCTGCACGCTGAACCGCCCGGCCAAGCGCAATGCGCTGGACCTGGCCACGGTGGAGGAACTGGTGGAGTTCTTCTCGCTCGCCCCGCGGGCGGGGGTGAAGGCGGTGGTGCTGGCGGGGGCGGGGGATCATTTCTGCGCCGGGCTGGACCTGATCGAACATCACGACGCGGACCGCAGCCCGGCGGATTTCATGCATGTCTGCCTGCGCTGGCACGAGGCGTTCAACAAGATGGAATACGGCGGGGTGCCGGTGATCGCCGCGCTGAAGGGGGCGGTCGTCGGCGGCGGGCTGGAGCTGGCGGCCTCGGCCCATATCCGGGTGATGGACGAGACGACCTATTTCGCCCTGCCGGAGGGGCAGCGGGGGATATTCACCGGCGGCGGCGCGACGATCCGGGTGTCCGATCTGATCGGCAAGGCGCGGATGCTGGACATGATCCTGCTGGGCCGGGTGCATCAGGGGCAGGAGGCGGTGGACCTCGGGCTGGCGCAATACCGGGTGGAGGGCTCGTCCTTTGACAAGGCGATGGAACTGGCCCGGCGGGCGGCGGAGAACCTGCCGCTGACGAACTTCGCGATCTGCTCGGCGATCTCTCACATGCAGAACATGTCGGCGCTGGATGCGGCCTATGCGGAAAGCTGCGTGGCCGGGATCGTGAATACGCAGCCCGCCGCGCGGGAGCGGCTGGCGGCCTTCGCCGACAAGAGCGCGGCGCGAATCCGGCCGAACAGCTGACGATGGCGTGTCCCGGCCTTGCGCCGGGACCTCTTTCTGGTTTTCCGGTTTCGGCGGGGTCCCGGCGCGGGGGCCGGGACGAGGCAATGGTTATGTTTGGCGGGGTCCCTGCGCGGGGGCGGGACGTGATCTTTGTTTAACGAAAGCGCGAAATAGATTTGGTCCTGTGGCGGTCCGGGCGTAAGCTGGGGCTGCGCAACAGGAGGGAATCGGTATGGGCGAGGTCACGGTGCTGGTCGGTACGACCAAGGGGGCATTCCTGATCGAGGGGGGTGCGGCGCGGTCGGGCTGGCGGGTGCGGGGGCCCTTCTGCGGCGGCTGGCCGATCAATCACGTCGTCGGCGATCCGGAGAGCGGCGTGATCTGGGCCGGCGGCGGGGGCGACTGGTTCGGGGCCGGGGTCTGGCGGTCGGCGGACGGGGGCGAGAGCTGGGAGTTGGTCAAGCTGAGCCGGGGCGAGATGGATGAATGGGCCTCAAACGACCCGGGCTTTGCCGAGATGATCGGCTGGACGGATACCCCCGCGCCCTTCGAGGGAATGTCGCAGGTCTGGTCGCTGCGGGCGGCGCATGGACGGGTCTACGCGGGAACGAAACCCGCGCGCCTGCTGGTCAGCGCGGACGGGGGCGAGAGTTTCGATGAGGTCGGCGGGCTGACGGAGCATCCCTCGCGGGAGAGCTGGAACCCCGGCGGCGCGGGGCTGGTGCTGCATACGATCGTCCCTGACCCGGAAGATGCGCAGCGCATGTGGCTGGGCATTTCCGCCGCCGGGGTCTTTGCCACCGAAGATGGCGGCAAGACGTGGGAGCGGCGCAACCGGCTGGGCAACGAGGGGGCCTGTGCCGATCATCACCATCCGGCCGGGCCCTCGGACGGTGAGGTCGGCCATTGCGTGCACAACATGGTTCGGGCGGAGGGCGCGGGCGATCTGCTGTATCAACAGAACCATCATGGGGTCTGGCGGTCCGTGGACGGGGGGCGCAGCTGGGACGATATCTCGGCCGGGCTGCCGTCGACCTTCGGGTTTCCAATCCATGTGCATCCGCGTGATCCCAACGTGGTCTGGACCCTGCCGCTGAACGGCGACATGGAGGGGCGCTATCCACCGGACGCGAAAGCAGCGGTATGGAAATCCGCCGACGGCGGGGAAAGCTGGCAGGACAAGCGGGCGGGTCTGCCGCAGGAGGCCTGTTTCTTCACCGTGTTGCGGCAGGCGATGGCGGGCGACCGGGCGGAGCCTGCGGGGGTGTATTTCGGCACGAACTCCGGATCGGTCTTTGCCTCGGTGGACGAGGGGGAGACATGGGACGAGATCGCGCGGCATCTGCCGACGGTGCTGTCGGTGGAGGTGCTGGAGCGGTAGAGGTGGTGGCTTGCCCCTCTCCCTAACCCTCTCCCCCGAGGGGAGAGGGGACCCGTTGCGTCGGGTGGTGGGGCTTCATTCCCGGGTTGCCTTTTCCGCCAGTGCAACGAACTGGGCATATTCCTTTTCCGTCAGACCCGGCAGGATGTCGGTCTGCAGCGCCTCGACCACGGGGGTCATGGCAGTGAGGAGGTCGCGGCCCTCTTCGGTCAGGGTCAGGGTGCGGGCGCGTTTGTCGCGGGGGTTCACGACGCGGGTCACGAGGCCCTTTTGTTCCAGCCGGTCGGCGACGGCGCCGGTGGTGGCGCGGTCCTTGGCGATGGCCTGGGCCAGGCCGGCCTGATCTATGCCGTCGTTCAGCGACAGGGCGTCGAGGGCGACGAACTGGATCGGGGTCAGGTCAAAGCCTGCGGCCTTCACCTGCTCGGTGAACACGCGAGTCGAGAGTTGGTGCAGCCGCCGGATCAGGTGACCGGGAAGGCGGGCGGAACGGATAGTGATGGCGGGTCGTGACATGGGTTCCCCTGAATTGGCAGTAGCTTAGCGGGAAATGGTAGCTGTACATACTATTTTCTTTCCACGGCGCGGGAATCGGCGTATTTAGTATGTTGACTTATTATCCTGCGAGGACGGCATGCAGTATCACCTGAACGGATTTCGCGCCGGAGACCCCGAGCTGCACCCCGCCGCGCGTGAGCAGGGAGAGGTGCCGGAGGTGCTGGATGTGCTGATCGTCGGCTGCGGTCCGGCGGGGCTGACCCTGGCGGCCTATCTGGCGGGGTTTCCGGAGATCACGACCCGGATCGTGGAGCGCAAGGCGGGGCCGCTGGAACGAGGGCAGGCGGACGGGATTTCTTGCCGGTCGATGGAGATGTTTCAGGCCTATGGGTTCGCCGACAAGGTGATGGCGCAGGGCTATGACGTGCGGGAGACGACCTTCTGGAAGCCCGATGCGGAGGACCCATCGCGGATCACCCGTAACGGCTGGATCCCGGATGTGGAGGAGGGTCTGTCGGAGATGCCGCATATGATCCTCAACCAGGCGCGGGTGCATGACATGTATCTGGAGGTGATGGAGAAATCGCCGTCGCGTCTGGTGCCGGACTATGCACTGCAGCTGGTCGATCTGGTGGTCGATGACGGGGCGGAAGAGTATCCGGTGACCGTCACGCTGGAGCGCTGCGATCCCGGCCGGGAGGGCGAGCGGGTGGTGCTGCGCGCGCGCTATGTCGTGGGGTGCGACGGGGCGCGGTCGCAGGTGCGCCGGGCCATCGGGCGGGAGCTGGTCGGCGACAGCGCCAACCATGCCTGGGGCGTGATGGATGTGCTGTGCAATACCGATTTTCCGGACATCCGGCGCAAGTCGCTGATCCAGTCGGCGGAGGAGGGCACGCTGCTGATCATCCCGCGCGAGGGGGGGTATCTGGTCCGGTTCTATATCGAGGTCGACAAGCTGAACGAGGGGGAGCGGGTCAAGAGCCGGAATATCCAGGTCGAGGATCTGATCGGGGCCGCGCAGCGGATTTTGCGGCCCTATGCGCTGGATGTGAAGGATGTGGTTTGGTGGTCGGTCTATGAGATCGGGCAGCGGCTGACCGACAAGTTCGACGATGCGGAGGGCGATGTGCTGCCGCATGTGTTCATCGCCGGGGACGCCTGTCATACGCATTCGCCCAAGGCGGGGCAGGGGATGAATGTCTCCATGGGGGATGCGTTCAATCTGGGGTGGAAGCTGGTCTCGGTCCTGACGGGGCGGGCTGCGCCGGACCTGCTGCGCAGCTATTCGGAGGAGCGGCAGGCGGTGGCGCAGGACCTCATTGATTTTGACCGGGAGTGGTCGCGGATCATTAGCGAGCGGCCAGAGGGAGCGGGGGGCGATGCGCCGCGCTTTCAGGAGGCGTTCATCAAGAACGGGCGGTATACGGCGGGGATGTCGGTGACCTATCCGCCCTCGGCGCTGACCGGGGGGGCGGCGCATCAGGGGCTGGCCCGCGGGTTCGCCATCGGGGCGCGGTTCCATTCGGCGCCGGTGGTGCGGCTGGCGGATTCCAAGCCGATCCATCTGGGCCATGTGATCGGTGTTGCGGCGCGCTGGACGATCTTTGCCTTTGCGCCGGAGGAGGATCGCGGGCTGCCCGGCGGGGCCATTGCGGGGCTGTGCGATTTTCTGGGCAGTGCGGGCTCACCGGTGCTGCGGGTCACGCCGGAGGGGGCGGACCCGGATGCGGTGATCGACCTGCGGGCGGTGTTCGCGGCCGGGGTGCATGACCTGGCCTATGAAGAGATGCCGGAGGGATTGAAGCCGCGCAAGGGGCGGTTCGGGCTGATGGATCATGAGAAGATATTCGGGACCGACCCGGCGCGGGATATCTATGCGATGCGGGGGATCGACAGGGCAGAGGGCGCGCTGGTGATCGTGCGGCCGGATCAGTACGTGGCGCATGTTCTGCCGACCGGGGATCATGCGGGGTTGGCGGCGTTTTTCGAAGGGGTTTTTTTGTCGGCGCGTTAGGGCGTGGGGGTGTTTGTAGGTGGGGTGGAACCCCCACCCTACGGTGCGGGGATTGCAGAGTGAGACGCGCGCGGGCGTCGGGCGGGGTTCTACCCCGCCGCCAGGCCCGCCGACGCTACCGCCGCTCGGGCGCGATCCGGTTGCGCAGGACGCCGATGCCCTCGATCTCCAGTTCGACCACGTCGCCGGGTTCGAGGAAGCGGCCGATCTCCAGCCCGCAGCCGCCGCCGACAGTGCCGGAGCCGAGGAATTCGCCCGGGTGCAGCACCTCGTCACGGGAAACATGTTCGATGATCCGGCCGAAGCTGTGGTGCATGGAGGAGGAGTTGCCGCGTGCCCATTCCTCGCCGTTCACACGAGCGATCATGGTCAGGCCGGAGCCGTCGCCGATCTCGTCCCGGGTCACCAGACAGGGGCCCATGGCGTTGGCGGTGCGGAAGTCCTTGCCCTTGGCCGGGCCAAGGCCGCCGGCGCTTTCCATCATCTGGTGATCGCGGGCGGAGAAATCGTTGAAGATCAGGAAGCCGAAGATGTGGTTGACCCCTTCGGAAGCGGGGATGTCGCAGCCGCCCTTGCCGATGATCGCGCCGAGTTCGAGTTCGAAATCCAGGCGGGTTTCGCCCTTGGGCCAGATGATCTCGTCCTCCGGGCCGGAGACGGAGAAGCGGTTGCCCTTGTAGTAGATCGGCTGGTCGTACCAGATCTGCGGCAGCTCGATCTCGTCCGGTTCCTTGCCCATGAGCCGCGCGCGGGCCTGGCGCAGGTGCAGCTCGAACGTCAGACAATCGCGCATCTGCACCGGCAGGGGCAGGGGGGCGCGCAGGCGGACCTCCGACAGGGCGATGCGTTTGGCGCCGGATTGCGCGGCGCGGGCGGCGTCGAGGCCCTCGTCGCCGGCCTCGATCAGGGCGAGCATGGAGGCGAAGGCGGGGTTGGCGGCACCGTCGAGGATCGCGATTTCCTCGCCCTCGAGGATGCCGATCTGCTGTGTGCCGGGGGTGGCTTCGAATGTGACGAGTTTCATGCGGGTTCCTTCAGATCGGGATAGATGTCGGACACGCGAGTGCCCTCGTAATAGGTGGCGCGGTAGGCGGGGCGGTCCTGCATGGCCGTCCACCAGCGGGCGAAGTTGGGCAGGTCGTCCCAGATCGGGGCGAGGCCCAGATCGCGCATCCGGTCGATGGTGGGGACGACGCAGAAATCCGCAAGGGTCAGCGGGCCGCAGAGCCAGTCCTTGTCGGCCAGCGCCCCATCCATCCGGGTGACGGTTTCGCGCAGGCGTTCCAGCGACTCCGCCTCGCGCGCGTCGGAAAACCCGTCGCGGCCCATTTCCTCATAGAAGGTCTTGCGCAGGGTGCGGGCCTTGGTGTCCTTGTCCAGATCCTCCTGGCTCAGGTCGCGGCGGTGGCGGACGAAGACCTTGTTGAAGCTGGGGATGCGGATGGCGGCGGTCGGCACCTCTTCGATGAAGCGCAGCCATTTGCGCATCTTGGCGCGGTCATAGGGATTGGTGGGGGAGAGCGGCGTCGCCGGGAAGACCTCGTCGAGGTATTCCATGATGACGGAGCTGTCGCAGACCGGGCGGCCGTCGTGCAGCAGGGTGGGCACCACGCCATCTGGGTTCAGCTTCAGGTACTCCGGGCTGAGGTGATCCTTCTTGCGGAAATTCAGCGTGGTGTCGGTGAAGGGGATGCCCTTTTCGTGCAGGGTCAGACGGACCTTCTGCGAACAGGTGGAGATCGGGTTGTTCAGCAGTTCAAGCATCAGTGGGCCTTTCCGCAACCGCAGGCCTCGTCATGCGGGCATTTGGCCCCGGCGGAGTAGCGCAGCATGTGGCGCAGCACGTCTTCCTGCATGGGGTTGACCTTGCCGCCCGACAGTTCGCGATAGATCGTGGCCACGTTGGCAACGACACGCTCGCGATCCAGCCAGCTGTCGAAATTGGCATAGCCCACCTCGAAGGCGGCCTCTTCCCAGCTCAGCCCGGCCTCGTAGCATTTCTTCGTCTCGGCCAGGATATGGGCGAAGTAGTCGCGCAGGCCCTGTACGGCGCTCTTGTCGGTGATCGCGCCATGGCCGGGGACGATGATGTCGGCGTCGAGGCCGAGGATATGGTCGCAAGCGGCGATCCAGTTGCCGACCGGCCCGGCCCACATGATCGGGTGGCCGCCGTGAAAGACCAGATCGCCGGTGTAGCAGACCTTGCTGTCGGGCAGGTAGACGATGATGTCGCCGCGCGTGTGGGCCGGGCCCAGCTCGGTCAGCTCGACCCTGCGGCCGCCGACGGTGAGGGTCTTCGAGCCCTTGAAAACCTCGGTCGGGGGGGTGTGTTCGATGTCGGAGAAATCGAAGGTCTTGCCCATGTAGTTGTGCAGGAAATTGCCAAAGACGCCGTAGGCGGCGGGGTCGGCGGCGGCGGCCTTGAAGAAGGAGGCGGGGCGCTCCTCCATCTCTTCGCGGGCCGCTTCGGAGGCGATGATCCGGGCGTCACCAACCAGGTGGTTCCCGAAGGTATGGTCGCCGTTGGAGTGGGTGTTGACGAGGATGTCGATCTGCGCGGCGGCGGGATCGGCGCGGCGGTAGGCCTCCAGCATGTCCTCTGTCAGCTTGCCGGTGAAGAGCGTGTCGACGACGAGGGACTGCCCGTCCTCGCCGGTGATCAGGCCGGAGTTCGACCAGCCCCAGGAGCCATCCCCCTGGACCCAGGCCCAGAGCCCGTTGCCGAGGTTTTCCAGATCGCGTTTGGTGTCTGAATACATGGGATGACCTTTCGTCAGAGCAGCGCCGTGGCGAGCCAGGGGAAGAAGAGCACCAGCGCCACCATCACCACCATGATCAGGGCGAAGGGTGCGGCACCGGCGAAGATGTCGTTGAGGGTGATGCGGTCGTCGTCGATGTTCGCCTTGATGACGAAACAGGCGACGCCGAGCGGTGGCGTGAGCAGGCCGACCTCAACGGCGATGATCGTGAGGATGCCGAACCAGATGATGTCGACGCCGAAGGGCATGACCACGGGCAGGATCAGCGGCAGCAGGATCAGCAGGATCGACGAACTGTCGAGGATCGTGCCGAGCAGCAGGATCGCGATCAGGTAGAGGACCAGCACGGCATAGAGGCCGAGGTCATAGGTCGCCAGCAGCGAGGTCATCGCGTTCGGCAGCCCGGTCAGGGCGAGCAGGCGCGAATACATGTGCGCGGCGATGATCAGGAAGGTGATCGAGGCGGTGACCTGCCCGGTTTCCAGCAGGATGCGTCCGATTTCGCGCCAAGACAGTCGGCCCTTGATCTGCGCGATGATGAGCGCGCCGAGGGCGCCGACGCCGCCGGCCTCTGTCGGGGTGAAGAAGCCGCCGTAGATGCCGCCGAGGACCAGCAGGATCAGCAGGACGATCGGCAGGGATTTCAGCGCCATGGTGCCGCGCGACATCAGCGGCAGGCTCGAGGTTTCGGGCGCGCCGGTGAAGCCGGGGAAGAAGCGGGCCATGAAGATGATGGCGAGGCAGAAGAAGGCGGCCAGGATCAACCCCGGCACGATGCCTGCGGTGAAGAGGTCGCCGATCGAGGTTTCCGCGATGATGCCGTAGAGGATCAGCAGCAGAGAGGGCGGGATCAGCATGCCCAGCACCGAGGAGCCCGCGACCACCCCGACGGAGAAGCGCGGAGTGTAGCCCTGGCGGACCAATTCGGGCACGGCGACCTTGGTGAAGACCGAAGCCGAGGCGATGGACGTGCCGTTGACCGCAGCAAAGACCGCATTGGCAAAGACGGTGGCGATGCCCAGCCCGCCCTTGAACTTGCGGAAGAGCTGTCCGGCCACGTCAAAGACATCGCGGCCCAGCCCGCAGGCCCCGACAAGGACCCCCATAAGGACGAAGAGCGGGATCACCCCGAACGAATAGCGCGCGACCCCGTCGAGTGCAGCCTGGCTGAGCAGCGATCCGGCGACGATGAATTTGCCCTTCACGAAGAAGACGCCGAAGAAGGAGACGGTCATCAGGGCGATGGCCACATGCATCCCCATCTGGATCAGCAGCAGGATGATCGCGATGGAGGCGATGCCGATTTCTACATTAGTCATGCGTGGGGTTTCCGAAGGCGGCCTTGGCAAAGCCCAGAGTGAGAAGGAGGTATTGCACCAGCGTCAGCGCGCAGCCGATCAGCACGGCGGTGACGAAGGGCCAGCGGGGCATGGTGAAGATGCCGTAGAGGCCGACGGTTTCATTGCCGCGGATCGAGCCCATGATCTCGGGCCAGATGTAGCGCAGCAGGATCGCCAGCATGATCGCGCCCACGAGGTGGTGAAAGAAATCCAGCATCGGGCCGGAGCGTCCGCCGCGCGCGTGCAGCTTGCCGATCAGCATGTCGGCGCGGACGTTGCGCCCCGCTGCCGTCGCCTGGGGCAATTGCAGGAAGACCACGGCCACGATCATGGCGGAGACGATTTCCGCGGTGGCGGGCACCGGTTTGCCAAAGGCCCCGCGTCCGATCACATCGGCGTTGATGATGCCCATGATGAAGAGCGTGCCGAGGCCGCCGATGACGGCCAGGACGAGGGCCGCGATCTGCAGCCACCGGGCGACCCGACCGCCGGGGAGGCGGTCGGGCAGGGTTGCTGTGTCAGGCTGGCTCACATGTCACCCCATTTGCGGGCGTGTTCCACCCCGGCTTCCCTGGACAGGCGCATGTAGGTTTCCAGTGTCTTGGTGCCCGGCTTGCCTTCGGCGTCCAGCTTCTTGGCCCATTCCGTGGCGAAGCTGGGCAGCGCGGCGGCGTATTCGGCGCGGAACTCCGGCGAGACCTCCTTGATCGTGGCGCCGCTTTCGGCGGCCTTGGCGAGTGAGTTCGCACCCGCGTCCTGGTAGTATTGCGCGGTGCTTTCGCGGTAGAGGTCCGCCGCCTCCTGGATCGCGGCCTGCACGTCTTCGGGCAGGTCGTTCCAGATGTCGAGGTTGACGGTGAGGGCCGAGGCGTACTGCGCCCCGAAGTCGATCTTTGTGATGTTGGGCGCGACTTCGAAGAACTTGTAGGGCGTGATCGCGCTTTCGAAGGTCATGACCCCGTCATAGAGCCCCGTGGACATGGAGTTGTAGAAGGTCGGCAGGGCGCCCGCGACGGGAATCGCGCCGGTGTCCTTCAGCCAGTTGAGCGCGAGGCCGGCGGTCCCGATCTTGCGGTTTTCGAGATCGGCCATGGAGTTGATCTCGAAGTTGGTGACGAAGTGGTAGCTGTCGATGCCGACAGGGGCGAGGACCTTCTGCCCGTTCTCGGCCCAGGCTTCGTCCATTTCGGGGATTTCGTCGTGCAGCTTGCCGATCACATCCATCAGCACGCTCAGGTCGCTTGTGCCGAAGGGGGTGACATAGGTGATCTGTTCCAGCGGGAGCTTGTCGCCCTCGAAGAGGTGAGGGACATAGCCGAATTCGGCGATCCCGCTTTCGACGGCCTCCAGCACGCCCTGGAAATCGGCGACGGAGCCGGCGTAGGCCTCGGTCCAGTTGACGCTGTGGCCCATGGCTTCGAGGCGCTTGTTCACCTCGGGGATGAACACCTCGTTGAGTTCGGCGACGCCGCCGGTGATCGGCGGGTGGCCGGCGACGATGGTGAAGGAATAGGTTTCGGCCAGGGCGGGCAGGCCCGACGCGAGGACGAAGGCACCGGCCAGGCCGGTCGTGGTGAGTTTGGTCATGTTTCTCCTCCCAGAGATTTCAGTGTGCCGGTTGGCCCGGCTTGTCATTGGTTGATGTCAGGTTCGGTCGTCCCCCCTGCCGAAGGAATCGCTGAGGAAGGCCACCATCTGATGGCGGAATTCCATGCGGTTCTCGGGTGCGCAGAGGCCATTGGAGAGGCGTGCGATACGCCCGCCCGTGGCCTCGTCGCTGAGGGTCATCAGGATGGCGCCGACCATCAGATGGTAGCGCCAGTGCGCCTCACGCGGGGTGAGGTGCGGGGCGGCGGCATTCAGCGCCGCGATATAGCGCAGGGCCAGCTCGTCCAGTTCCTCGGCCACGATGGCGCGGGTCCATTCGTTGGGTTCCACCCGGTGCTTGAGAACGAACTCGGCCAGCAGGATGCCGGATTGCGGGTCGTCCTCGTTGACGTAGGCGTCGACGAAGGCCTCGACGATATCGGCGACCCGGGCGCGGGTGCCGGTGGCCTGTGCCTCGGCCTCGATCCGGTTCAGGCTGTCGAGACGGCGCCGCACGGTGCGGCGGCAGACATCGCGGAAGACCTCCAGCGTGAGGTTGTCCTTGTTGCCGAAATGATAGTTCACCGCCGCCATGTTCACCCCGGCCCGTTCGGCCAGCGCCCGGGTGGTGACCCCGTTGATCCCCTGCTCGGCATATAGGTCCTCGGCCGCGGCGCGGATGGCGACGCGGGTGTCGGAGCGGCTGCGATCATCAGGGTTCAAGCGCATGATTGAAACAGTTGTTTGAATCGGGCGATGAGTCAATGACCGGATTTGTGTTTTTGGTATGTGGATGAATTTATTGATTTTATGGGGTAAGCGTCGGTAGGGCGGGGTCCCGGCGCAGGGGCCGGGACGCGCGGGGGCCGGGTTGCGGTCGATCTGCCACGGCCCTGCGCCGGAGCCTCGCCGAGGGTCCACCTTCGCACGGCTCTCTACCCGTATCCGCTGTCACCACAGCGCGCCCGTGCGTCCTAGCCGATGCATCCGGCGCGTCGGCTCAGCGGGTCCCGGCGCGGGGGCCGGGACGCGTGGTCACTCTGTGATGAAGCTATTCCGCGTGCGGTTGGCGAAGGCGACGAGCGAGAGCATCACCGGGACCTCGACCAGGACCCCGACGACAGTGGCCAGCGCCGCGCCGGAGTTCAGGCCGAAGAGGCTGATCGCCACGGCCACGGCGAGTTCGAAGAAATTCGACGTGCCGATCAGAGCGCAGGGGGCGGCGATGCGGTGCGGCACCTTCAGGACATAGGCGGCGGCATAGGCGATGGCGAAGATCCCGTAGCTCTGGATCAGTATCGGCACGGCGATCAGCGCGATGACCGCGGGTTTCGACAGAATGACCTCGCCCTGCAGTCCGAAGAGGATGGCGACGGTGGCGATCAAGCCGACCATGGAGAGCGGCTTGATCCGGGTGGTGAAGGCGTCGATGGCCTGTGCCGTCCCGAGGGCGCGGCGTGTGAGCAGGCCCGCAATCAGAGGCAGGGCGACGTAGAGGATGGTTGCAAGGACGAGCGTTTCCCATGGCACGGTGATGTCTGTTACGCCGAGGAGCAGGGCCACGATCGGGGCAAAGGCCACGACCATGATCAAGTCATTCACTGACACCTGGACGAGCGTGTAGGTCGCATCCCCCCGCGTCAGCTGCGCCCAGACGAAGACCATGGCGGTACAGGGGGCCGCACCCAGCAGGATCAGCCCGGCGATGTATTGCGTCGCATCCTGCGGGTCGATCCAGGGGGCGAAGATGTGCTCGAAGAAGAGAACGGCCAGTAGCGCCATGCTGAACGGTTTGATCAGCCAATTGACCGTGAGGGTAACCAACAGACCCCTGGGCTGGCGGGCGACCCCGGCGACGGCCCCGAAATCGACGTTGACCATCATGGGATAGACCATGGCCCAGATCAGCACGGCCACGACGAGGTTGATCGAGGCGACCTCGGCGGCGGCGACAGTCTGGACAAGGCCGGGGACCAGGGTGCCAAGGATCAGCCCTGCCGCCATGGCGAGCGCGACCCAGAGGGTCAGCAGGCGTTCGAATGTGTTCATGTCGGGATGTCTTGGTGTTGCGGATCGAGGCGGCCGGAGGTGAGCGCGGCCAACGCCACCATAGCGGAGGCCGTGCCGAGGACCAGAGGCAGGCCGCCGATCTGGTAGGTCAGGCCGGAGAGCAACGTGCCGATCAGGCGCCCCCCGGCATTGGCCATGTAGTAAAAGCCGACGTCCATGGTGACCCGTTCGGATCTGGTGAACGCGAGGATCAGGTAGGAGTGGAGCGCGGAGTTGATCGCGAAGATCGCCCCAAAGGCCAGCAGACCCGCGACAAGGGTGACTGTCAGCCAGTCCTGCGGGCCGGAGGTCGTCAGCGTCGCGGCGGTCAGCGCGGCGGGGACGAGGAACAGGAGGGCGGCCCATTGGCGGGCCGCGCTGATCAGATCGGCTTCGGGTCGGGTGGCGGCGCGCAGGATGCGCGGGGCGGCGGCCTGAACCGCGCCGTAGAGGATGATCCAGAGCGCCATGAAGCTGCCGATCATGAAGAAGGCGGCGCGGTTGCCCTCCTCCGTCCCGTCGGAGAGGACCGCGTAGAAGTAGATCGGGATGCCGACGACGAACCAGACATCGCGCGCCCCGAAGAGGAAGACACGGGCCGCCGACAGCCAGTTGACGTTGGCGGATTTCGAGAAGACCTCGGAAAACTTTGCCCCCTTGCGGCCGCGTGGCAGGCCGCCGGGCATGAAGGTGGCGACGGCGGCCAGGATCAGGGCGAGGATCAACGCCATGGCCAGCACCGACCCGGTGAAGCCAAGCGTGGCAAGGAGGGCCGCGCCAAGCAGGAAGCCCAGCCCCTTGACCGTGTTCTTCGAGCCGGTCAGCAGGGCGACCCATCTGAAGAGGCCGCCGCCCTCTGTCGGGGCGAGGAGTTTGACGGCGGATTTGGAGGACATCTTGGCGAGGTCCTTGGCCACCCCGCTGGCCCCCTGGACGCACATGACAAAGGCGACGGAGGTGGCGATGGCCCATCCGGGGTCGAGCTGGGTGAGGGCAAGCAGCGCCAGCACCTGGATCGAAAGCCCGGCGTAGAGTGTCGCGGTCAGGCCGAAGCGCGCGGCGATCCAACCGGCCGTGAGGTTGGTGATCATGCCCGCGACCTCGTAGAGCACGAAGAGATAGGCCAGCTGCACTGGCGTGAAGCCGAGGGTGTGGAAGTGCAGCAGCACGAGCATCCGCAGCGCCCCGTCGGTGAGCATGAAGGCCCAGTAGGCGGCGGTGACGGCGATATAGGCGGAGAGGCCTTGGGGGCGGTCAGTCATCGGGGCGGTCGCTCCGGGTGGTTGGGTCTTTTGAGTATTTGAGGAAAGATGGAGCCGGGGATCAGAGCGCGGCCCCGACCATCAGCGCGACATCGGTAAGGCGATGCGCATAGCCCATCTCGTTGTCGTACCAGGCATAGATCTTCACCTGGGTGCCGTTGACGACCATGGTCGAGGGCGCATCCACGATGGAGGAGCGGGTGTCGTTGGTATAGTCAGCGGAGACGAGGGGGCGGGTCTCGTAGCCCAGGATGTCCTTGAGGTCGGTTTCGGCGGCGGTCTTGAAGAGGGCGTTGACCTCTTCGGCGGTGGTCGCGCGTTCGACCTCAAAAACACAGTCGGTGAGCGAGGCGTTCAAGAGCGGCACGCGGACGGCGTGGCCGTTCAGGCGGCCCTTGAGTTCGGGGTAGATCAGGGTGATCGCGGTGGCGGAGCCTGTGGTCGTGGGGATCAGCGAGTTGAGGGCGGAGCGGGCGCGGCGCAGGTCCTTGGCGGGGCGGTCGACGATGGTCTGGGTGTTGGTCACATCGTGGATCGTGGTCATGGAGCCGTGTTTGATGCCCAGGTTTTCGTGGATGACCTTGACCACCGGGGCAAGGCAATTGGTGGTGCAGGAGGCGGCAGTGACGATGTGATGTGCGGCGGGGTCATAGGTGGTGTCGTTCACACCGATGACGATATTGGCCGTGGGGCCGTCCTTGACCGGGGCGGAGACGACGACCTTTTTCACACCGGCATCGAAATAGGGGGCGAGTTTCGCTTCGGTCTTGAAGGCGCCGGTGCAGTCGATGACCACGTCGACCCCGTCGAGAGGCAAGGCCGTCAGGTCGCGGGTGCCGATGAAGGGCAGGCGGGAGCCGTCGATGGTGACGCTATCGGCGTCATGAGAGAAGGCGGCGGGCCAGCGACCGTGGACCGTGTCGAATTCCAGAAGGTGGGCGTGCATTTCCGGATCGCCGGTGGCGTCGTTGATCCAGGCGATCTTCGCCCCGCGCTCCAACAGGGGGCGGAGGGCGAGTTTTCCCATGCGGCCTAGGCCGTTGAGCGCGTAGGTGGTCATGCTGTGGTTTCCGTACCGGTGCGGCCGATGTCATCGACGGCGGATTGCAGGGCGATGCGGTCGAGGCTGTCGACCGGCAGGGCGGTGAAGGCTTCGATCCGGCGTTTCAGGGCGCCATAGGCCTGCTGGAAGGCGAGGCTTTTTTCGGCGTCGGTGCCGGTGACCTTGACCGGGTCTTCCATGCCCCAGTGGCCGCTGATCGGCTGGCCTTCCCAGGCCGGGCACTCCTCGTTCGCGGCCTGATTGCAGACGGTGAAGACGAAATCGAGGTCGGGCGCTTCGGGGCCGGAGAATTCGGCGACGTTCTTGGCGCGCAGGGCGGAGGTGTCGTGGCCCTTGTCCTTCAGCACCTGCACGGCGAAGGGGTTGAGTTCGGACTGCGGCCGGGTGCCGGCGGAATAGACGGTGAACCGGTCGCCTGCGAGGTCGCGCAGCAGGGTTTCGGCAAAGATCGACCGGGCGGAATTGCCGGTGCAGATGAAGAGGACGGTGTATTTCTTATCAGACATGGGGGCGGTTCCTGGGCTGAGAGAAAGGCAGAGGTCAGGGCGGTTGCGGCAGCAGTCCACAAAAAGGTAGTCGAACATCCGTTGCACGGTTGTCATCTCGATGGCGTAGAGAAGCGATGTGCCGACGCGCTCCTGTGTCACCAGCCCCGCGCGTTGTAGCGCAGAGAGATAGGTGGACATGGTGCTGGGTTTAATGTCGAGCGTCATGGCCAGTTCGCCTGCGGGCACGCGGTCGGGATAGCGACGCATGAGCAGGCGGAACAGCGCGATCCGCTGCGGGTGACCCAGGGTGGTCAGGATATCGGAGATCGCTTTTTCCATAATTCATGGAATTATGAAATATAGAGTGGAGTCGCAAGTGAAGGTTTTGTGACGCCGGGGGTCAGGTGCTGATGAGCCGGGCGATGATGGCCTTGACCCGGGCGATGTCCTGATCGCGCGACAGGGTGGGGGCGTGGCCCGCGCCATCGACGACGGAGACCTCCATCGCGGGCTGAAGCGCCTGCATCCGCTGGATGATCTCGGGCGTGAGGAGGTCGGAGGTCGCCCCGGCGATGAGGTGCAGCGGCAGGGTGATCTTGCTGAAGCGGTCCCAGCCCCGGAAATCGTCGGGGGAGGCGGTGAACTGAACCGTGATCTTCGGATCGTAATGGGTGGTGAAGGTGCCGGTGGCCTGGCGACGGACGGAGCTGCGGGCCATGCGGCGCCAGAAGGCGTCTGGCGCCTCGCCGAAGGGGATGTAGGCGGTGCGCAGCCAGGTCTCGGCCTCGGTCACGGTCTGGAACTCGGGCGAGGTGGCGGCATAGGCGAGGATGCGGTCGATGGCGTCTTGCGGGATTTCCGGGCCGATGTCGTTGACGATCAGCCAGTTGAGCCGGTCGGCCAGCGGGCCGGACGCTAGGCGCATGCCGATCAGCCCGCCCATGGAGGTGCCGATCCAGCCGACCCTCTCCAGCCCGTAGGCGTCCATCAGGTCGGCGGCGATGCCGGAGTAGTATTCGAGCGAATATTCCCGCTCCGGATCGGCGGACCAGCTGGAAAGGCCGCGGCCGATCGTGTCGGGGCAGAGGACGAAGTAATCGGCGGAGAGGGCGGCGGCCAGTTCGTCGAAATCGCGCCCGGTGCGGGCGAGGCCGTGCCACATGATCAGGCCGGGCTTGCCGGGGGTGCCCCATTCGGTGACGTGGATTTCGTGGTCCATCACCGGGACGAGGGCATGGCGGGGCGCGCTCATGTGCGGGCCCCCCGGTCCATAATCGTGCCGGCGATCCCTTTGGGGAAGAAGTAGACCAGCAGGATGAAGATGATGCCCAGCCAGAAGAGCCAGCGGTCGGGGTCCAGCAGGTCTGGCAGGAGGGGGATTGCGGTGGTGGCCTCTGCCGCGACCTCCATCAGGTCGCGCAGGTAGTATTGCGCCAGCACCATCAGCACCGCGCCGATCACCGCGCCCCAGAGCGTGCCCATGCCGCCGATCACCACCATCAGCAGGATGTCGATCATGATGGCGAAGGACAGGGCGGTGTCCGGCCCGGTGTATTTCAGCCAGATCGCATAGATGCTGCCCGCGAGGGAGGCGATGACGGCGGTGATGCAGAAGACGAAGGTCCGGTAGCTGACGACGCGGTAGCCGGTGGCCTCGGCCCGGGCCTCGTTCTCGCGGATGGCCTTGAGGACGGTGCCGAGGGGGGAGGCGACCATGCGCAGCATCACGATGAAGAGGGCGAGCGAGGTGAAGAACACGAAGTAATAGGCGGCGATCTTGCCGTTCAGTCGGACCCCGAAGAGGCGGGCGACCTTGCCCTCACCGTCCACCCAGAGCTTGGTTGCCGGTTTGAAGAGGTCCGGCGCGCGGTAGGTGATCCCGTCTTCGCCCCCGGTGATCTGGTTCAGCTGCGAGGCCAGCACCAGCGCGACGGAGGCGGCGGCGAGGGTGATCATGGCAAAGAAGATCGCCTTGACGCGGAGCGACAGCAGGCCGATGGCCACGGCCAGCGCCAGCGACAGGGCGATCCCGGCGGCGGAGCCAACGAGGACCGAACCCCAGCCATTGCCCATTTCCTTCAGCGCGATGGCCGCGCAATAGGCCCCGAAGCCGAAGAACATCGTATGGGCGAAGCTGACGATGCCGGTGTAGCCGATCAGAAGGTCATAGCTGGCGACCAGCACGATGAAGATGCAGATGCGGGCCGCGACCTCGATCGAGCGGACGTCCTGGAAGAGGAAGGGGGCGAAGAGGAGCATCGCGGCGATGACGAAGACCACGGTCTTGACCAGCAGGGCGCCCTTGGTTTGCGGAGTTGTCATAGCGCCCTCACTTGATCGCGGGTTTCAGGCCGACAGGCCGCCACAGAAGGATCGCCACCATCAGGATCATGTTGGAGGCGAGCGACATTTTGGGGGCGAGAAAGCCGACGTAGTTGGAGACCAGCCCGACCAGCAGGGCGCCCAGAAGCGTGCCCTCGATGGAGCCGAGGCCGCCGATGATGACGACGATGAAGACGATGATCATCATCTCCGCCCCAAGCGCGGGGTCGATCAGCGTCTGATAGCCCGCCCAGGTCGCCCCGCCCATGGCCGCCAGGGCGGAGCCCGCCATGAAGACCCCGATGAAGAGCCGGTCGATGCGGAAGCCGAGCGCCTCGACCATCTCGCGGTTTTCGACGCCGGCGCGGATCAGCAGGCCGATCCGGGTGCGGTTGAGCACGAGGTAGAGCAGGGCGTAGACGACGACACCGAGGGCAAGGGCGAAGATGCGGTAGATCTCGATCGAGACATCGCCGATGATCCAGGACCCTTCGAGGAAGGCGGGGCGCGGGACGGACATCGGCGTGCCGCCCCAGATGGCCAGGATGATCTGTTCGGCGACGATTAGCGCGCCCATGGTGATCAGGATCTGGCGCAGGTGGTCCTTGTAGACCGGCTTGATGATCACAGTCTCGAAGAACCAGCCGCCGATGAGGCCAAAGGCGATGGCGGCGGCGATGGCGAGGATCAGGGCGAGGGCCGAGAGGATCACGCTGTCCCCGCCCAGCCAGCCGCTGAAGTAGGCGAGGGTGGAGGCGGCAACGAAGGCGCCGAAGCTGACAAAGGCGGAATGGCCGAAGTTCAGCACATCCATCAGGCCGAAGACGAGCGACAGGCCCGAGGCCATGAGGAAGATCATCATCCCCATGGCGAGGCCCGCCACGGTCAGAGTGACCCAGGAGGAGGGGGTGCCGATCAGCACGAAGGCCACCAGCGCGACGGCGAGGGGCAACAGGTTCACGCCGCCGAAGCGTTCGAGGGTGCGGGAAAGTTGGTCCATGATCTGGGTCCTCAGGCTGACAGGCTGAGCAGGCGGTCCTGCAGGGCCTTGTCGGCCACGAAATCGGCCATTGTTCCGGCGTGGGCGATGCGGCCGTCGTCGATGACGGCCATGTCGCGGCCCAGCCGTTTGGCGAATTGGAAGTTCTGCTCCACCAGCAGGATCGTCGTGGTGGCGGAGATGTCCTGAAAGGCCTCGGCCATGGCATCGACGATGGATGGGGCGAGGCCCTTGGTCGGTTCGTCGATCAGGATCAGGTCGCGGGGTTCGATGATCGAGCGGGCGACCGACAGCATCTGTTTCTGCCCGCCCGACAGGCTCCAGGCCTGTTTGGTCCAGAACTTTTCCAGCGCGGGGAAGAGGGTATAGATCCGCTGCAGGCGGTCCTGGTCGAAGCTGCCGGAGGCGGTGGCGAGGACGAGGTTCTCCTCCACCGTGAGGCTGCCGAAGATGCCCATGTCCTCGGGCACGAAGGCGATGCCGAGGCGGGCGATGTCGGCGGTGTGCATCCCGGTGATGTCCTGACCGCGAAAGTGCACGGACCCGGGGGAGGGCTGCCAGAGCCCCATGATCGAGCGCAGCGTGGTGGTCTTGCCCGCGCCGTTGCGGCCAAGCAGGACAAAGACGCCGCCCTCGGGCACCTCGATGGAGACATCGTGCAGCACGGCGTATTGCCCGATGTCGGTCTTCATGGAGCGGAGGGAGAGGAGGCTCATGCCGCGTCCTCCGACTTGCCGAGGTAGACGTCGCGGACGATCTGGCTGGACATGACCTCTTCGGGGGCGCCATCGGCCAGAAGTTCGCCGTTGTGCAGGACGATGATGCGGTCGGCGAGGGCGCGGACGACGTCCATCTTGTGTTCGACCAGCAGGATCGTCTTGGTCTGGTCGTGCTTCAACTCGGCGATCAGGTCCAGCACGTCGGGCGTGTGATCCAGCGACATGCCGGCGGTCGGTTCGTCGAACATGTAGATGTCGGGCTCCATCGCCATCAGCAGGGCGACCTCCAGCTTGCGCTGGTCGCCATGGGGCAGGGTGGCGGCGGGCAGATGCGCCACCCGGGTCAGCTTGGCCGCCTCGAGGTAGCGTTCGGCGCGGGCGGTGAGGTCGGTCAGCGCGGCGGCGGATTTGAACATGCGCCAGCCATCGCCGGAATGGGCCTGCACGGCGAGACGGATGTTCTCCAGCACCGAAAGCTGCGGAAAGAGGTTGGTCAGCTGAAACGCACGGCCGATGCCGTGATGCGCGCGGGCCGACGGCGACAGGGTCGTCAGATTGACGCCGTCCTTGAGGACGCGGCCTTCGGTGGCGGTCAGTTGACCGGAAATGAGGTTGAAGTAGGTCGTCTTGCCTGCGCCGTTCGGGCCGACGATCACCGTCAGTTCACCGGGGCGGAAGTCGCAGGAGACCTTGTTGACCGCGACATGGCCGCCGAAACGGATCGTCAGGTCCTCGGTCGTGAGGGAAGGGCGTGTCATGGGATGTCTGGCAGTCTTTTGGGGTGTCCGGCCCGCCGTCGGGGGCGGGCCGGGGATCGGGCCGGGATGGCGCCGATCAGTTCATGCGGCCGAGAGGGATGTCCATCTCGTCGGCTTCGATGATCCGGACCTTTTCCGGGATCGCCCAGTCCACACCCTCGTCCACGCGGATCTTGAAGTGCAGCATGGACTGCAGCGCCTGGTGATCTTCGGGGCGGAAGGTCATCGGGCCCTTGGGGGTGTCCCAGGTCATGCCTTCCATCGCAGCAATCAGGCCTTCCGTGTCGATGGTTTCTGCCGTCTCAAGCGCCTTCGCGATGGCGAGGGCCGAGGCCATGCCGCCTGCGGTGAAGAAATCCGGCGGGGTCTCGAACCGCTTCATGTGTTCCTCGACAAGCCAATTGTTGATCTCGTTGTCGTAGGCTTCGTAGTAGTAATAGACCGCGCCTTCCATGCCGGGGAACCGCTTGTAGGTCGGCAGGACCGGCAGGATGTGACCGCCCATGGAGATCTCGATGTCATAGCGCGAGGGGTCCATGGCCTGGATCTTGCCCGGCGCATCGCCACCGCCGGCGACGTAGATCAGGATGACCTTGCGGCCCTCCTTGTCCTTCAGCGCGTTGAACATGCGTTCGGCGGCTGCGGTGAAGTCGGTGGTGCCTTGGGGCACGTATTCCTCGGTCACGATGGTCGCGCCGCTGCCGTCGAGGGCGGATTTGAACGCCTCGATCCCGTCGCGGCCAAAGGCGTAATCCTCGGCCAGGGTGGCGACATGGAGGTTCTCGTCGGGCTGGAGCGCCAGCGCCTGTGCCTGCATGTCCATGGAGGAGTTGCGCGAGGTCTTGAAGATGTAGCGGTTGGCGTCAGGCCCGGTCAGGCTGTCGGCCACGGCGGGTTCGACGAGGAGGATACGTTCGTATTCCTCCGCAATGGGCAGCATCCCCTTGGTCACGCCGGAAGAGGTGCCGCCAACGGCGATCAGAACCTCGTCGTCGCCATAGGCCTCGGCCAGGACGGCGCGGGCCACGTCGGGCTTGAACTGGGTGTCCTTCTTGATGATCTCGATCTTGCGGCCCTTGATCTCCATCGTGCCGCCGGTGGCGTATTCGAGACCCATTTCAAAGCCGGTGTGCGTCTGCTTCGAGAAGACCTCGAAGGACGAGCCGGACATACCGTGGACCAGTGCGATCTTGATCGGGTCCTCGGCCATTGCCGTGGTCGCCAGTGCCAGGCCGACCGCAGCGGTTCCAATCGCGCGGAATAGCGATTTCATAATCTATCCTCCCGTTGTCAGACGACGCTGCAACGTTGTGTCCCAGAGGGTCGTCGTCTAAGCCTATCTGCGGACGAGAGTATCCTCCCAGGGTCGGAACGGCACAATATTGTGGAAACACGTACAGTAGAATCGCGTATCGACGAGGCCTATGAAACGGGTGATTTCGCGCGCATCGCCTTTGATCACGCCCCTATCGGACTGGTTTTGACCGAAAACCGGGTGATCCGCGATTGCAATCAGGCCTTCGCCGCGATGTTCGGCTATGCCCCTGCGGAGTTGCGGGATTGCTATTTCTCGGCGCTCTATCCCAGCAACGAGGAATTCGTGAACATACGCGACCGTGGGGTCGAGGAGTTGCGTGAGACGAACCGTTACTGGGACGAACGGATCATGGCCAAGAAGGACGGGACGTTGTTCTGGTGCCGGGTGCGGGGGCATTCCTTCACCCCCGACGAGCCGCTGATGCGCGCGGTCTGGAGCTTTGCCGATCTGTCGGAAATCCGGCCCTACCGGGAGTTGACCAGGCGCGAGCGGGAGATCGTCTCGCTGCTGGCGGACGGGCTGACCAGCAAGGAAATCGCGATCAAGCTGGACCTGTCGCACCGCACGGTGGAGGTCTATCGCGCCAAGCTGCTCAAGAAGTTCGGCGTGGCCAACACCAGCGCGCTGTTCCAGTCCATGGGCAGCCTGGACGAATCCCGGATCGTGGGGCGCTAGGGTCAGGCGGGCTGAACGGGCCTGTCGGTACTGATCGGCTGCGTGGCCGGAACGGGCAGGTTGTCGATCAGGCGCACCCCGTCCAGCCAGATGGCGATGAAGAGCCGGGCGGGGCGGTTGGCCTCCGTCATCAGCTGCAGATCCGGGTCGCCGCGAAGGTCGAGGTAGTCGATCTCGCCCATCCCCGCCGCTGCGAGGGCTTCGCGGGCGGCGGCAAGGGCGGCAGGGACCGCTATGCCGCATTCGATCGCATGGGCGGTGTCGGTCAACACGCGGCGGATCGCCGGGGCGGTGTCACGGGCCGCCGCATCGAGGCGCAGGTTGCGGGAGGACATGGCAAGCCCGTCCTCCTCGCGGATCGTGGGGCAGCCGATGATCCGGGTTTTCAGGTCGAGGTCGGTGGCCAGACGGCGGACGACCTGTAGCTGCTGGTAATCTTTTTCCCCGAAATAGGCGCGGTCGGCATCGGTTTGCAGCAAGAGTTTAGCCACCACCGTCGCGACACCGTCGAAATGCCCGGGCCGGGTGGCGCCGCACAGGCCTTCGGTCAGCCCGGTGATGGAGATCGTGGTGGCGAAGCCCTCGGGATAGATCTCCTCCGGCTCCGGGATGTAGAGCACGTCGATGCCGTAGGGCATGAGCTTGGCCGCGTCGCTTTCCTCCGTTCTTGGGTAATTCTCCAGATCCTGGGGGCTGTTGAACTGGCGCGGGTTGACGAAAAGGGTGACGATCACGCGGTCGGTGCCCTCGCGCGCGGCGTCCACGAGGCTGAGGTGCCCGGCGTGCAGGGCGCCCATGGTGGGGACTACGCCGATGCTCTCCCCGGCGCGGCGCCAGGTTTCGGTCAGCTCGCGCAGATCGGCCTTGCGGCGGATGATCTTCATTTGGCGGCTCCTTCGTCGGCAAAGATATGTTCGGGGGCGGGGAAGGTGCGAGCGCGGACCTCCTTGGCGTAGGTGGCGATGGCCCGGTCGGCGTCGGTGGCGAGATGAGCGTAGCGTTTGACGAACTTCGGTTTGAAGGCGTCGAACAGGCCCAGCATGTCGTCGATCACCAGGATCTGGCCGTCGCAGCCTGCCGATGCCCCGATGCCGACGGTCGGGATGTCCACCTCCGCCGTGATCGTGTCTGCCAGGGCGGCGGGGACCTTTTCCAGCACGACGGCAAAGGCCCCGGCCTCCTCCACAGCGCGGGCATCGGCGCGGATGCGGTCGGCATCGGCCCCGCGACCCTGCACCTTGTAACCGCCGATGGCATTGACCGCCTGGGGGGTCAGGCCGATATGCGCCATGACCGGGATGCCCCGGTCGGTGAGGAAGCGAATTGTTTCGGCCATATGCCGTCCGCCCTCCAGCTTGACCGCGCCCGCGCCGGTTTCCGCCATCAGCCGTGCTGCATTGCGGAAGGCCTGGGCCGGGCTTTCCTCGTAGCTTGCAAAGGGCATGTCGACGACGACCAGCGCGCGACTGGCGCCACGGGTGGCGGCGCGGCCATGCAGGATCATCATCTCCATCGTCACGTCGAGGGTGGAGGGCAGGCCATGCAGCACCATGCCGACGCTGTCGCCCACAAGAACAAGGTCGCAATGCGGGTCGGCCAGCTGAGCGACAGGGGTCGTATAGGCGGTGAGGCAGACCAGCGGCGCGGTGCCCTTGCGGGCGCGAATGTCGGCGGCGCTGAGGTTTTTCTGGGGGGCTTGCTGGCTCATCTCGGTCCTTCCCGGTGACGTAGGGGGAGCGATACAGGTTGGCCGGGCGTTATGCAAGTGCAGCGTAATTTTATTGCGTTTGGTATTTCGTTTCGGAAATATTGGTGCTCGTCAAAAGTCCAGGCCGAGGTCCAGCGTCCGGGCCGAATGGGTCAGCGCGCCGGAGGAAATGTAATCCACGCCGGTCGCCGAGACCTCCGCGATACGCTCCAGTGTCATGTTGCCGGAAGCCTCCAGGATCAGGCGGCCGTTGGTCAGGGCCACGGCTTCGCGCAGAGTCGGCGTGTCCATGTTGTCCAGCAGGACAACATCCGCGCCGCCCTCCTCCAGCACCTCTTCCAGCTGGTCGATCCGGTCGACCTCGATCTCCGTCCGGATCATATGCGACGCCTGCGCCTTGACCGCGCGCAGGACGGGCCGGATGCCCCCGGCGGCGGCGATGTGGTTGTCCTTGATCAGGATCGCGTCAGACAGGGAAGAGCGGTGGTTGAATCCGCCGCCGTGCAACACCGCCTGTTTCTCGACCAGGCGCAGGCCCGGCGTGGTTTTGCGGGTGCAGGTGATGCGGGTATCGGTTCCCTTGGTTTCGGCGACGAAGGCGGCGGTCAGCGTGGCGATGCCCGACAGCCGCCCGGCAAAGTTCAGCGCGACCCGTTCAGCCGACAGAATCGAGGCGGCGCTGCCGGTGATCTCCATCAGCGTGACGCCCGGTTCGATCCGATCGCCATCCGCCGCATGGGCGGTGACGGTCAGGGCCGGATCGACCAGGCGAAAGGCGATGGCGGCGATCTGCAGGCCGGAGACCACCCCGGCCTCGCGGGCGCGCAGACAGGCGGCATAGGTCGTGCCCGCGGGGATGACCGTGCGGGTGGTGATGTCGCCGTAAGTGCCCAGGTCTTCCATCAGGGCGGCGCGGATCAGCGGTTCCAAGATCAGGTCCGGCAGGGGGGGGTGGGTCATGTCGTCTCCGGATGGCGGGCGAGGGGATGGGTCATCGCCTCTGTCAGGGTCAGGAAGGAGCGTTGCGCGTCAGTGCCGGTTTGAGGGAAATCGGACCGGAAATGCGCCCCCCGGCTTTCCTCGCGCCGCAGGGCGGCGGTGACGATCAGCCGGGCGGTGGCGGTCATGTTCAGGAGCGGGGTGTTGCCGGGTTGTGCGGCCTCGATTTCCTCGATCTGGGCCAGGGTGCGGCGCAGACCGTCGGCGTTTCGGATCACACCGGCACCGTCAGTCATGCTGCGGCGCAGGCGGGCGACAAGCGCCGGATCGGGGGGCGTGGCCGGGGGCAGATCGGGCAGGGTGATGGCGGGCTGTGGGGCGGTGGCGGGGCCAAGCGTCGCCTCGATGGCCAAGGCGCAGCGGCGGGCATAGACCAGCGCCTCCAGCAGCCCGTTGGAGGCGAGGCGGTTGGCCCCGTGCAGCCCGGTCGAGGCGACCTCGCCACAGGCCCAGAGCCCGGGGAGGGAGGTCAGCCCCTCCGTATCGGCGGCGATCCCGCCCATGTGGTAATGCGCGGCGGCGGCAACGGGGATCGGATCGCGCAGCGGGTCCAGCCCGGCCTCCTGACAGGCGGCGGCGACGGCGGGGAAATCGGTCAGAATGCGCGCGCCGATGGCCGTGCGGGTGTCGAGGGCGGGGCGCAGCCCGGCCTGGGTCTGGGCATAGACGGCGCGGGCGACGACATCGCGCGAGGCCAGCTCCGCATCCGGATGCTCGGACAGCATGAAGCGGTCGCCCCGCGCGTTGATCAGGGTCGCGCCCTCGCCGCGCAGGGCCTCGGTCGCCAGGGGGGCGGGGTCGAGGCCGCAGTCGATGGCGGTCGGGTGGAACTGGACGAATTCCGCATCCGCGATGACCGCCCCGGCGCGGGCCGCCATGCCGATCACCTGACCCCGGATGCGTGGTGGATTGGTGGTCAGGGCGTAGAGCCCGCCGGAGCCACCCCCGGCCAGCAGGCAGGCGGCGCCACGGATCAGGCAGTCCGCGCTCAACCCGGTGTCGCAGCGGGCCACGGTGACGCCGGCAACGCGGCCCTCCTCGAGGTGCAGGCCGGTGGCCATGACCCCTTCGAGCACCTGGATGTGATCGGCCTCGCGCACCTGTGCGGTGAGGGCGCGCATGATTTCCGCCCCGGCCTGGTCGCCGCGCACGCGCACGACGCGGGCGAAGGAATGCGCGGCCTCTCGCGACAGGACGTATTCGCCCTGCGCGGTGCGGTCGAAGGGGGTGCCTAACCCGGTGAGGTCGAGGATATGGGCGCGGGCCTCTGCCGTGACCTCCTCTGCCACGGTCGGGTCGACGGTGCCGGCGCCCGCGCGCACCGTGTCGCGGGCATGGGCGGCGGCGCTGTCGCGCGGGTCCATCGCGGCGGCCACGCCGCCCTGTGCCCAGGCGGAGCTTGCCCCCTCGCCAAGCGGTTCGGGCGAGATCATCAGGACGGGGCGCGGCGCCAGTTTCAGCGCCGCGTAATGAGCCGCCAGCCCGGCGCCGACGATAAGGACACGGCCCGTGTCGATGCTCTGCATCCGCTTATCCGGCGAGCCGCTGCGAGAGGTCGATCATCCGCTGAACCGCCCGCCGCGCGCCTTCGGCCACGGCCGGGTCGACCTCCACCGCGCCTTCCATGGTGTGAAGCGACCAGAGGATCTTCTCCAGCGTGATTTTCTTCATGTAGGGGCACATGTTGCATGGACCTACGAAATCGACCTCCGGCAGCGCGCCGGAGATGTTGGAGGCCATGGAGCATTCGGTGACCAGCATCGCCTTGGCGGGTTTCTCACGCTCCACGTAGGAGATGATCCCGCTGGTGGAGCCGGAGAAGTCGGCCTCGTCCACCACGTCAGGCGGGCATTCGGGGTGGGCGATGATGCGGGTTTCGGGGTTGTAGCTGCGGAAATCGCGCAGGTCCTGGGCGGTGAAGCGTTCATGCACGATGCAGGACCCGTCCCACCACACGATCCGTTTCTCGGGCACTTGTCGCGCGATGTTCTGGGCCAGGTATTTGTCGGGCGTCATGATGACCGTGTCGCTCTCCTGCGCCGCGACGATCTTTGCCGCGTTGGAGGAGGTGCAGCATATGTCCGACGCCGCCTTCACCTCGGCGGTGGTGTTCACATAGGTCACGACCGGGGCGCCGGGGTATTTGGCGCGCATCTCTGCGATGCCTTCGGCGGTGATGCTTTCGGCCAGAGAACAGCCGGCCTCCATATCCGGGATCAGAACCGTCTTGGACGGGTTCAGGATCTTCGACGTCTCGGCCATGAAATGCACGCCGCATTGCACGATCACATCGGCCTCGACGCGCGTCGCCTCGATCGCCAGTTGCAGGCTGTCGCCCACCACATCGGCGATGCCGTGGTAGATTTCCGGCGTCATGTAGTTGTGCGCCAGGATGACGGCGTTGCGCTCCTTCTTCAGCTTGTTGATGGCCGCGACATAGGGGGCGAAGATCGCCCAGTCCGGCGGGGTGACCACCCGGTCCATCCGGGCATAGATGTCTGCGGTGGCGTTCGCGATGTCGGTGGAGGGGGAGAGATCGTAGTGATCGGCGAGTTCGGTGCGCAGCGCGATCTGGTCGAGCAAGAGCGAGAGTTCCTCAGATTATTGCGTTCCACCCCTACAGGGGATGGTGGTGCCAGCGGCGTGTGTCCGGCGGCTCGCTTGCTACTTATGTGAGACTTTACCTAGGGGCAAGGTTTGACGGCGGGTAACTGCCGCAACGTTCCTGAGGATTGTCAGGCGGATGCGGGGCCGAGCCAATGGTGGCCGGGGCAGGGCCCTGCCGCCTGCGGGCGGTCAGGCGAAAGCGATACTGACGCTGCCGAAGGGGCCGAAATCGGCGTCGACCTCGGTGCCCGGCGGGCATTCCAGCGGTGCGATGAAGGAGCCGGAGAGCACGACCTGCCCGGCCTCGATCCGCTGACCGTACTGGTGCATCCGGCGGGCGAGCCAGACCAGGCCCATCACCGGATCATCCAGCACCGCCGCGCCCAGACCGGTCAGTTCAACCTCGCCATTCTTGCGCACGATGGCCCCTGTCCAGCGCAGGTCGACCTGGGAGGGATCATTGCGCTGCGCGCCCAGGACGATCCCGGCGTTGGCGGCATTGTCGCTGATCGTGTCGGTGATGATGCGGGGCGTGCCGCTGGCGGGATCGGCGCGCAGGATGCGGGTGTCGAGGATTTCCAACGAGGGGGCGACGTAATCGGTCGCGGCCAGCACATCGTCGCGGGTGACCTCGCCCTCCAGCGGGGCTTTCATGACAAAGGCGATCTCGGCCTCGACCCTTGGCTGGATGAAACGTCCCGCAGGCACCGCCGCGCCGCTGTCGAACAGCATGTCGTCATACAGGACACCGCTGTCGGGCGTGTCGATCTTCAGCGCGGCCTGCATGACCTTGGAGGTCAGGCCGATCTTCCAGCCGATGATCTTGCGCCCCCCGGCCAGCTTCTGTTCGATCTGGGCGGACTGGATGGTATAGGCGTCGTCCATCGTCATGCCGGGATGGCGGAGCGACAGCAGGCCGATCTGGGATTTCTCCGCCTCTGCGGTCAGCAGGTCGCGGGCGGCCTGGGCGATCTCTTCGGGGGTCATGCCTCGTCCTCCACGCCGTTGCGCAGGATGCCGATGCCCTCGGCCTCCACCTCGATTACGTCGCCGGGTTTCAGCCAGATCGGCGGGTCGAACCGCGCGCCGGCGCCGGTCGGTGTGCCGCAGACGATGACATCGCCGGGAACGAGGGTGGTGAAGGTCGAAACGTAGCTCACGATATAGCGGAAGTCGTACATCATCCGGCCGGTGCGGTCCTGCTGCCGGACCTCGCCGTTGACGCGGGTTTCCAGCGCGATGTCATCCAGTTGCGCGGCATCGTTGAAGGGGACGAGCCAGGGGCCGATGGCGCCGGTGTTGTCCCAGTTCTTGCCTTGGGTCACGTTGAATTTCGCATGGCGCACCCAGTCGCGGATCGTGCCCTCGTTGCACAGGGTGAGCGCGGCGATGTGGTCATAGGCTTCCTCACGCGGGATGCGGCGACCCGGTTTGCCGATGACGATGGTGACCTCGCCCTCGTAATCCAACTGCTCGGATTCCGGGGGGCGAACAAGGTTTTGGCCATGGCCGGTGAAGCTGCGCGGGAAGCGGATGAAGAGCGAGGGGCGGCCGGCCTCCTTGCTACCATCCTTGTATTCGGCGTTGCGGTCCGGGAAGTTGACGCCGACGCAGATCAGTTTCTCCGGGTTGGCCACGGGGATGAGGAAGGTCACCTCCTCTTCAGTGAAATCCGGGGTGCGGCCTTCGGCGGCCTCCAGCAGTTTGGGAATGGCTCCGGCCTCGATGACCTCTTTCAAGCCCTTGTAGGAGGCGCGGAAGTCCTCGGTCAGATCGACGATCCCGGCGTCCGAGATCACGCCGTAACGGTCGGCGCCCTTGGTGTGAAAGGCGATCAGGCGGGGGGGCAGGGAGGTCATTTGGCTGTCCTTTCCGTGAGGCCGAGGCCGTCGCAGATGACGTCATAAGCGATGTCGATGTCCGGTTCGGTCAGGGTGAAGCTGCCCGCCTGGAACCGGATCGCGATCCGGTCGCGGACGCGGGTCTGGGTCAGGTAGATCCGCCCCTCGTCATTGATCTTGTTGATCGCCGCCTGGGTTTCGTCATCCGTGGCCCCGTCGCGGCGGAAGGAGAAGAGGGAGAGCGAGGGCTCCGTCACGATCTCCACGCCCGGCGTGTTGCGCAGACGCTCGCAGAGACCGTTGGACCAGCGGACGTGATCGCGGATGATCGCCTGTAGCCCCTCCAGCCCGTAGAACCGCAGCAGGAACCAGAGCTTCAACGCCCGGAAGCGGCGGCCGAGCGGGACGGTCCATTCGGAATAGTTGATGATCCCGTTCTGCCCGTGGGTCTTCAGGTATTCGGGCTGATAGGCGAGGGTGCGGACCAGCAGTTCCGGCTCCTTGACCAGATGGGCGGAGCAATCGAAGGAGGCGCCCATCCATTTGTGCGGGTTAAAGGTGATGCTGTCCGCATCCTCCACCCCGGCCCAGAGCGGGCGAAACTCGGGACAGATCATCGCGGCCCCGGCCCAGGCGGCGTCGACATGGACATAAAGATCATGTTTGCGCGCCACTTCGATCAGCGCGGGCACGTCGTCGATCGCCCCGGTGGAGGTTCCGCCGACGCAGATCACCAGACCGGCGGGTTTGTAACCGGCGTCAATGTCGGCGCGAATGGCGGCGTCCAGCGCCTCGGGCGGCATGCTGCCCGTGGCATCGGCGGGGATCTTGATCAGGTTATCCTGCCCGATGCCGGACACCCAGGCGGCCCGGTCGATGGAGGTATGGACCTGATCGGAGGAATAGACACGCGGCACCGGTCCGCCCGCCAGACCCCGGGTGTTGCCCTGCCAGTCCAGCGCGCGTTCCCGCATCACCAGCATGGCGGCGAGTGTGGCCGAAGAGGCGCTGTCCTGGATCACGCCGGAGAAACCGCCGGGCAGGCCGACCGCGTCGCGCAGCCACTCCATCATCCGGGTTTCCAGTTCCGTCGCGGCGGGGGAGGTCTGCCAGAGCATGCATTGCGCAGCCATGGCAGTGACCAGGTATTCGGCCACGACCGAGACGGGGGCGGCATTGGCCGGAAAATAGGCGAAGAAGCGGGGATGCTGCCAATGGGTCATGCCGGGCAGGATGATCTTTTCGAAGTCCTCGAAGATCGCCTCCATATCCTCGCCGGTCTGCGGCGGGGCGGTCGGGATGGCGCGGTAGATCTCTCCGGCGTCGGTCTGGGCGCGCACGGGGCGGTCGCCCAGGGTCCGCCGGTATTCCGCGCCCCAGTCGGCAGCGCGACGCGACCAGCTTTCGAAGTCTTCGGGTGTCATGCCTTGGTCTGTCCCTTTGCGCCTACGGCGCGATGATTGGCGTTGCTTTCAGATCGGCCTCGCGGACGTCCACGCCGGTGAAGGTCGACCCGTGTTCGAACCAGGATTTCGGGGCGGGTGCGCCCCAGAGGGTCTGGCGCTGCGGGTCTTTCAGATCCCATTTGATCGGCTCCAGATCGGGGTCAACCGTCTGATAATCGGAGCAATAGATTTCGATCCTGTGGCCGTCCGGGTCAAGGATATAGAGGAAGAAGGCGTTGGAAATCCCGTGCCGCCCGGGGCCGCGCTCGATATTGCCGACATACCCGGTCGTCGCCATCAGATCGAGCAGGTCGATGATGTTGAGCGGGGTCGGCACCCAGAAGGCGGTGTGGTGCAGTCGGGGGCCGAGGCCGTTGGTGAAGGCGATGTCATGCACGCCGCCCTTGCGGTGCATCCAGGCGGCCCAGAGATGGCCGGAAGCCTCATCCTCGGTGTATTCGGTGACGCGGAAGCCGATGGAATTGTACCAGGCGACGGCCTCGTCCACGTTCGGGACAAAGCAGTTGAAATGGTCGATCCGCAGGGGTTTGACCCCCTTGTAAAGCTCGTATTTCTGGTGGATCGGGGAGAGCCGGTCCATCTTGAAATAGAACTCCATCGGCGCGCCGAAAGGGTCCTGGGTGCGCAGGGTGCGGCCTTGATAGGGGCGGTCGACCCAGTCCACCGGATGGCCCTGGGCGGAGAACCAGGCGGCGGCCTTGTCCAGGTCCTCCTCCGACCAGAGCTTGTAGGAGAGGTAGTCGATCCCCGGTTCGGGTTTCTTCTTGAGGATCAGGCAATGGTGGCCGCGTTCCTCCATCGCGCGGAGGTAGACAGTCTCATCGTCCGCATCGGTGACCTGAAGGCCCAGGATGTCGACATAGAACTTGCGGCTGGCGGCCAGGTCGGTGACGCCGAACTCGACATGGCTCAGGCGCAGGATGTTGAAAGGCGGGGTCAGGTTCGGATCGGGGATCGGCATGATTTTCCTCCCATTTGGTATGTCGTCAGGTGGGCTCAGCCGCCCAGTTTGGGGACCTTGTGATGCGCGCGGGGGAAGCTGACGTTCACGGTTTCCATGTAGAAGTCAAAGGACCAGTCGCCGCCGTCACGGCCGATGCCGCTGGATTTGACTCCGCCGAAGGGCGTGGGCAGGTGGCGGATGTTTTCCGAATTCACCCACATCATACCCGCCTCCAGCGCATCGGTCATGCGGATCGCGCGATCCAGGTCGGAGGTCCAGAGGTAGGCGGAGAGACCATAGTCCACATCATTGGCAAGGCTCAGCGCCTCCGCCTCGTCCTTGAAGGGGATCGCGGTGAGGACGGGGCCGAAGATTTCCTCCTGCGCGATGGCCATGTCGTTGGTGGCATTGGTGAAGAGCGTGGGCGCGACGTAGCAGCCGGCCTCGCCCAGCTTGGTCCCGCCTGCGGCGATGGTGGCGCCTTCGTCGCGGGCCGTGTCGAAATAGGACAGGACCTTTTCCTCATGCACCGGGTGGATCAGCGGGCCGACGATCGTGTTGGGATCAAGCGGATGACCGACCTTGATGCGCTTGGCGACCTCGGCGACCTGCGCGGTGAACTCCTCATAGATGCTGTCCTGCACCAGCAGGCGGGAGGAGGAGGTACAGCGTTCGCCGTTCAGCGAGTAGATCATGAATGTGGCGGCATCCACGGCGCGTTCCAGATCTGCGTCGTCGAAGACGATCACCGGGTTCTTGCCGCCCAGTTCGAAATGCACCCGTTTCAACGACGGCGCGCCCTGGGCCATGATCATGGACCCGGTGCGGCTTTCCCCCACAAAGGCTATGGCCTTGATATCCGGGTGTTCGGTCAGGCGTTTCCCGGCCGTTTCGCCCAACCCGTTGACCACGTTCAGCACGCCCGGCGGCAGGCCGGCCTCCTCGGCGATCTCGACCAGCAGCTTGGCGGTCATCGGGCTGAACTCCGCCGGTTTGTGAACGACGGTGCAGCCTGCGGCGAGGGCCGGGGCAATCTTCCAGGTGGAGAGCATGAAGGGCGTGTTCCACGGGGTGATGACACCGACCGGCCCGATCGGGCGGCGCGAGGTGGTGTTCATCTGTGTGGGGGTGCGGGTGACCTCGCCATCCTCGGCATAGGGGGCCTGATCGGCGTAATAGCGGAAGTTGGCGGCGCCCCGGATCGCGGCCTTGGACATGAAGCGGATGGCCTGGCCAGTGTCCATGCACTCGGTGAAGGCGATTTCCTCGGCCCGGGCCTCGATCGCCTCGGCCACCTTGATGAGGATTTTGCGGCGCTCCGCCCCCGGCGTGCGGGACCAGGCGGGGAAGGCGGCCTTGGCGGCCGCGGTGGCGCGGTCGATATCCTCGGCCCCGCTGTTGGCAACATCGGCCAGCGTGGTGCCGTCCACGGGCGAGAGGGTCGCCAGCGTCCGGCCAGAGAGGGCCGGGGTCGACAGGCCGTCGATGTGGTTCATCACGCCGCCCTCGCGGAAGCGGGCGAGATAGCCGTCGGCCTTGGCGATGTTGGTGTCCAGAATGCTCATGTCCTACTCCGTCTTTTGCCCCGAAAGGCGGCGGTGAATGGGGGTGTCCTTCCAGCTCAACTCCGGATCGACCGTGCGGATTTCGAGCGACAGGGCGAAATGGGGGGTGGAGAGCGGGCCGGTCAGTTCGGCCTGCACGGCCTTGAAAATCCGGTCTCCGGCGTCGCGCAGCGCCTCGGTCGTGCGGCCCGCCCCGACAGAGAGCGTCATGGCGAGAAAGTCGTTCTCCTCCAGCCCGTCTGCAACGATCGCGATATCGGCGCGGTGCAGGCGCACCCGAATGCCAGCGTCGGGGAAAATGTCGATGTCCAGCATCACCCGGTGCGCGGCCCGGGCCACGGTCGGCAGGTCGGCGCGGGAATCCAGCCCGCCGGAATACTCCATAGAGAGATGTGGCATGATTCTCCTCCTAATAGTGAACATGTTAAATAAATTGCGGCTTGTCAACGGCGGGGTGATGAACAAGTTAACCTTGTCGGGAGGATGACGCATGACGGATCAGACAGACCGGGACGGGTTCGAGCTATCGGCCACGCGGCGTACGCTGCCCATGGCGCTGCTGCGTCTGCGCGAGCGGGTGATGGCGGAGTTCCGGCCGATCATGTCGGAGCATGGCGTGACCGAGCAGCAGTGGCGCGTGCTGCGCGTGCTGATGGAAGTGGCGGAGATCGACGCCACCGAACTGGCCGAACGCGCCTCGATCCTGGCGCCGTCGCTGTCGCGGATCCTCAAGACGCTGGACGGACGCGGGCATATCGCCATGGGGCGCAGCCCGGGCGATGCCCGCCGCACCCTGATCCGTCTGACCCCGGAGGGGGAGGCCTATATCCGGGTCATGACGCCGAAGAGCGCGGCGGTCTATGACCGGATCGAGGGGCTGATCGGGCGGGAGCGTATCCAGGTGCTGCTGGACGAGATCGAGGCCGCGCTGGAGGCGTTGGACCAGGACGACAGATCGTCGTGAGCCGGTAGGAGGGCAGCGGATCAGCCGCGGCCGGGGTCGTCATCCCGCAGGGTCGTCGCGATCCGAACCAGTTCCACCAGCGAGCGGACCTCGATCTTTTCCAGGATCCGGGCGCGGTGGTGATCGACGGTGCGCGGACTGATCCCCAGGGCGCCGCCGATTTCCTTGCTGGAGACTTCGGCGGGATTGGCCAGCACATGCTCCACGATCTCGCGTTCCCTGTCGGTCAGGCGGGAGAAGCGAGTGCGGATCGCCTCCTGACTGGCATTGGTGACGAGGCGGGATCTGGCGATCTCCAGCCCGGCCTCGATCCGTTCGACCAGATGCGGCTGGCGGAAGGGTTTTTCCAGGAAATCCACCGCGCCGCCCTTCATCGCCTGAACCGATTCCGGCACGCCGCCGTGGCCGGTGACAAAGACGACCGCCAGAGGCCAGTTGCGCCCGTTCAGATCGGCCTGAAGCTCCAGCCCGTTCATGTCGGGCATGCCGTAGTCCAGCACGAGGCAGGCGGCCCGATCTCCGTTATAGGCATCCAGAAAATCCGCGGCGGACTCGTAGGCCTCGACCTCGAACCCTCTTTGTCCCAGGGCCCGCGTCAGCGAGGTCCTGATGTCCTGATCGTCGTCGACGATGAATACAAGGGGCGGTTGGTCGGTCATGCGGGTCGGTTAGCCGGTTGTCCTGTTCTGGGCAATCGCGGGCGGCGGCGCGCCCGGATGTTGCCGCGATGTGATGCCATGTTGCGTCATGCCGGAGAGATCATGCATTGGCAATATCAACGGTGAAATAGAAATTTGCGCCCGTGGGGTCACGGCTTTCATGCCAAAGGCGTCCGCCGTTGGCCTGCATGATCGACTGGCAGATCGACAGGCCAAGGCCCATGCCTGCAGGTTTCGTCGATTCGAAATCGGCGAAGAGATTGACCGACGGGGCGACCCCCGGCCCGGTGTCGGAGACCACGACGATCACCTGTCTGCCCGTCTTGTGCGCAGAGATGTGGACGATGCGTTCGGCATGGTTGCTCTCGCCCAGGGCTTCGATCGCGTTGCGGATCAGGTTTACCAGCACCTGGGCGATCTGCAGGCGGTTGGCGTGGACCAGCGGCAGGTTGTCGAGATCGGTGGTGATGGTGACCCGCGCGGCGCGGGCCTCCGCGATGACCAGGCGTTCGGTCTGTTCGACCAGGTCGGAGAGATCAAAGTCGCTGCGGGTGCCCTCGTCGCGGCGAATGAAGGCGCGCAGGGCCTTGATGATCTCTCCGGCGCGCATGGATTGCTGGGCGATCTCTTCCAGCGTCGCGTGCAGTTCGCTGTCTGGTCCGGCCAGTTGATCGACGGCAAAGAGGGCGCTGTCGGCGTTCTGGGCAATGGCGGTGAGGGGCTGGTTCAGCTCATGCGCAAGGCCCGCCGCGACCTGGCCCATGGTCTTGTCGCGCGACAGGTTGGAGAGTTCGCGGCTGAGTTCGGAGATCTGATCCTCGGTCTGCTTGGCCTGGGTGACATCGTCCATGGTCAGCACGTAGTGCAGAGGCTTGCCGTCGTGGTTGAAGACCATGATGGCGTTGACCGCGACCCAGATGACCTCACCATCCGGGCGCAGGCAGCGCAGTTCGTGGTTGATCTCATGCGGGATATTGCCTTGGCCCGCGTCGAACAGCAGGAAAGGCGGGTCGCCGGGATAGGCGAGATCGGAAAAGGCCATCTGGCTGAGGGCCTCGGGCGAATAGCCGGTGATCTCGGAAAAGGTTTCGTTCACGCGGATGAGGTGGCCGGTCGCCGCGTCGATCTGCGCCATCCCGCGCGAGGAAAGTTCGAAGGTCTGGCCATATTCGATTTCCGTCGCCCGCCGCGCCGCGATCTGCTGCATCAGCGTCTGGTTGGCCTTCTCCAATTCCCGGTAGGTCTTGGGCAGGGGGTCGGCCGGGTCTAGTTCGCCCTGGGAAATCAGGGCGGAACGGACGGCAAAGGCCCGCACGGGTTTGTGGATGTAGTTCGCCAGACCCAGCCCGCAGAGGCCGGTGATCAAGGCCACCACCACGGCAATCCAGATGTTGGTCTGGCGGTTGGTCTTGATGACCTGGGTAAAGTCGCTTTCCGGCGCATAGGCCGCGGTGATCCAGGGCAGGTTTTCGTCGATCGGCGGCATGATGACGGAGACATAGGTTTCGCCGCCATAGATGAATTGCGACAGCTTCTCCTCCTCGACCGAGATCGTGCCGTTGTCCATCAGATGGCCAAAGGCGGCGCGGGCGATCGGATCGTCGAAGTTCTGGATATCGACGAAGCGCAGGCTGCCGTCGGCATCCTTGGTCTTGAGCAGGGTCTTGTCGGGGTGGGCGATCACATCGCCGTTGCGGTGGATGATCAGAACGCGGCCGGATTCGCCGATGCGCAGCCGACCGAGGAAATCGGAGATATCGCCGATCTCGATATCCACGCCGACGATGCCGCGCACACTGGCCTCGTCATTCATCACAGGTGAGGCGAGGGTAATGCCGGGGCGCTGCGAGGAGAAGAAGATATAGGGATCGGTCCAGATCGTCCCCAGATCGTCGCGGGCGCGGATGTACCAGGGGCGGGTGCGCGGATCATAGGGGTCGTCCGGGTCCATCCGGCGTTCGATCACGTTGAAGTCGTTGTCGCGCCAGATCAGTTCGATGCTGCGCTCGCCTTCGGCGGTCCGGATGATCTTGGTCCGGAAGGGGCCGGTGGTTTCGCTGCGCATGACATAGACGAATTCCCCGGCTTCGGTGCCGTGATAGACGCCAGCGAACTGCGGGGTGATCTGCAATTGCTGGAACAGCAGCCGTTCCAGCAGCTCCGGCACGTCGCTGGTGATCACCCTGTCCTGGGCAAGGCGGGCGGAAAGTTCGGCCGCGCCGCGGGCCGGACTGAGAAATCCGCGGGAGTGTTCCACGGCATTGGTGCCGATGTCGCGCAGCAGGTCGCGTGCGTGATCGAGGAGGGCGCGTTCCGACGTCACGTAGGAGGAAAAGACAACCGCCAGGACGGCGATGAACTGCAACCCGGCCAGCCCGATGGCGAGCATGCCCCCGAGAGAGATTCTCATGGCCTCTTACCCCTGTTCCACGGCGGGACACTGTCGCGCACCTGTCCTGAATTTCACAAAGCCGGGTGTCGCGCAACTGTTGCCGGGGATGTCGGCCGGGCGGGGTCGTAGGCAAAATTGCCCAGGCAATCATGCGCATTTCGTGGGGCCTGCATCTATGCCAGTCTGATCGGCGAGTACCCGCGCCTGCCATCATCCCCTTCCGTGTATGCGTGGTGCGACTTATTGAAAAATAAATTTTTTCGGCGTTTGTGAGTGGCGCTTATAGCAATTCTTTAGGTTGAAGCCGGTGCTAAGGTCCCCACCAAGCACCGGCTTCGTTACTTCTGGCGTATCGTTTTTGTCGATCCGGATCGGTGCTGCCGGATTGGATGCCCGTCGGCGTTTCGCAAGGGACCGTCGCCCCTCTGGGCGCAGCTACTTCCGGCGCGTTCTGCCGTGGGGCGTTTCGCCGAAGCGGGCCTTGTAGTGGCGGGTCAGGACCGTTGTGGAATTGAACCCCGTGGCCATCGCGACCTCGAGGATCGTCATGTCGGTTTCGGCCAAGAGCGCACGGGCCTTGTCGAGCTTGATATTGCGGTAGGTGGCCGCCGGGGTTTCACCCAGAACCGTCGTGAACATCCGTTCCATGTGACGGCGGGAGACGCCTGCGTTATCGGCCATTTCCTCCAGCGTCAGGGGGTCCTCGATATTGGCGTGCATCGCGCGAAGGACATGCAGAAGCTTGGGGTTGCGGGAATCGATGGCCATGGCGATGGAGGACCTTTGCGAGCGATCCTTCGTGCCTGCGGGGGTGTTCAGGCACATGTCGGCCACGGCGATGGCAAAATCCTCGCCATAGTCCTCCTCGATGATCTTCAGCATCATCTCGGTCGCTGCGGAACCGCCGCTGCAGGTCAGCAGATCGCCGTCCCTTTCCACCCGTGACCGGGTCGGGGCGAGCTTGGGAAAGGCTTCGATGAAACCGGGCTGGTTTTCCCAGTGCAGGGTAAACCGCTTGCCCTCCAGCAGGCCGGCGCGGGCCAGGGTGCTGGCCCCGGTGCAGATGCCGCCGACCTTGCCGCCAAAGCGGGCATGGCGCCGGATTGTGCCCAGGACCGGGTCGGAGGCGGCCCGGACACCGTTGTTGCCGGAACAGACGAAGAGATGCAGTGCGGGGTCCAGCGGGTCCAGTCTATCGTGAACGCTTATGTCGAGGCCGGAGGAGGAGGTGACGGGCTGTCCGGTTTCGGAGAGGACGTGCCAGCCATAGAGCGGCTTTTGCGCCAGCTGGTTGGCGATCCTCAGCGGATCGAGGGCGGAGCTGAAGGCGAGCAGCGTGAAGTCGTGCAGGAGGAGAAAGCCGAACCAGCGCGTCGGCCCGACCTTCTCGATCGGGTAGCTGAAGGCGCCGTCGGGCACGAGGGCTGCATGCTTCGATGTGGGGTCTTTCGCCATGGGTCCTGTCGTTCAGCGCCTTGGCCTGCGGCGGTGTCCGGGATGGATCGGTCGCAGGGCTGCGCAGGGTCATAGCATGGGGTGCGGGGCGTGGCGACGCCTCTCGGCAATGAGTGGTAGGATTGGTGGGAGACCCTCGGGTCAAGCCCGACGGTGACAGCGGGCGGGGGCAATACCAGACCTGACCCGCGCCTCACTTCCGCGCGGCATCGTACCAGGCGACGATAAGCTGCCGCGCCTCCTGGTCCATCTGGATTGCGTTCGGCGGCGGCATGGCATGGCTCCGTCCGGCCTGGAGATAGATCTGATCGGCGTGGCGGGCCACATCGGCCTCGGTTTCCAGGACTACGCCCTTGGGCGCCCAGTGCAGCCCGTCCCAGGACGGCTCGCGCGCGTGGCACATCGCGCAATTTCCGACGACGGCGTAATAGGCCTCCTCGAACCCCTCGGCGGCGACATAGGCCTGTTCATGCGGGGTCAGTGCCCGCGCCTCGGCCTCCTCCACGCTCTCGGTGCCGGAGAAGGTGGAGAGCCAGGCAATCGCGATCATCAGCAGCACGGTCACCACCCAGGTCCAGTTCGGGCCCGCGCCGGTGCGGTGCATGGTGTTGAAGTAATGGCGGATCGTCACCCCTGTGAGGAAGATCAGGCTGGCGATGATCCAGGCGTATTCGGTGCCGAAGGCCAGCGGGTAGTGGTTCGACAGCATCAGGAAGACGACCGGCAGCGTCAGGTAGTTGTTGTGGGTCGAGCGGACCTTGGCGATCTTGCCGTATTTCGCATCCGGCGCGCGCCCGGCCTTGAGGTCTTCGACCACGATGCGCTGGTTCGGCATGATCTGGAAAAAGACGTTGGCCGTCATGATTGTCGCGGTGAAGGCGCCAAGGTGCAGCAGCGCGGCGCGGCCGGTGAAGATCTGGTTGTAGCCCCAGGACATGATGACGAGGATCACGAAGAGAAGCAGCATCAGCAGGGTCGGCTGTTCGCTGAGGCGGGATTTGCACATCTGATCATACAGCACCCAGCCAATGGTCAGCGACCCGCCAGAGATCAGCACCCCCTGCCAGAGCGACAGGTTCGCCTTGGCGGGGTCGAGCAGGTAAAGCTCGCCGCCCACCCAGTAGACGATCATCATCAGCGCCGCGCCGGACAGCCAGGTCGAATAGCTTTGCCATTTGTGCCAGGTCAGATGCTCCGGCATTCGCGCGGGGGCGACCATATATTTGACGGTGTGGTAGAAGCCGCCGCCGTGGACCTCCCATTCCTCGCCATGGGCGCCTTCCGGCAGGGCGTCGTTCGGCTTCAGCATCAGATCGAGCGCGATGAAATAGAAGGAGGCCCCGATCCAGGCCATCGCGGTGATCACATGCAGCCACCGGACCGAAAAGGCGATCCAGTCCCACAGGATGGCGAGATCATACATGGCGTCCTCCGAAAAGCGTTGATGGCCCCACTCTAGGCGAGGTTCAATTACTCTGGTATTCCCGGGAAAGATCAAGCAGCATCAAAAAAAACAGAATAATGTCCTACCTCGACAACATTCGCACCTTTGTCCGTGTCTACGAATTGGGCAGCATGTCGGCGGCGGGCCGCGACCTGCGTATTTCACCGGCGGTGACCTCCTCGCGCATTTCGCAGCTGGAGGAACACCTTGGGGTGCGGCTGTTCCAGCGCACGACGCGCAGCCTGACGCCGACGGAGCAGGGGCAGTCCTTTTACCGGGGGGCGACGGAGATCCTGGAGGCGGTGGAAAGCGCCGAGGCGCAGATTGTCAATATCACCGAGAACCTGAAAGGGTCGTTGTACGTGGCGGCGCCGCTCGGCGTAGGTCGGCGTCTGATCGCGCCGCAGGTGCCTGATTTTCTGAAGCAATACCCGGAGGTCAACGTGCGTCTGCGCCTGACGGACCGGAAGGTGGACCTGACGACGGAGGGGCTGGATCTGGCCTTTTTCCTGGGCCAGCCCGAGGACAGCAACCTGCGGATCCGCAAAATCGCCGATGTCGACCGGGTGCTCTGCGCCTCGCCCGACTATGTCGCGCGGCGGGGCTTGCCGGAAAGTGGTGATGATCTGGTCTCGAAGGGGCATGAATGCCTGAGCCTGCGGTTTCCCGGTGCGACGGAATTTCGCTGGATGCTGCAAACAGACGAGGGGCCAAAGCGGTTCCGCGTGTCGGGGCGCTACGAGTCCGATGACGGGGATGTGCTGACCGACTGGGCGCTGGCCGGGCATGGGGTGGTGATGAAACCGGTGTTCGAGATCGCGGAGCATCTGCGCACCGGCGCGCTGGTCCCGGTGGCCGCAAAGACCCCGCCGCAGCCGATCCAGATGGCCTGTCTGTTCACGCATCGCCGCAGGCAGGACCCCAAGACCCGGCTGTTCATGGAGTTCATGATCGACCGGATCGCCGCAACGATCCGGGCCACGGGTGGCGGGGTGGACGCCTAGCTGCCGCGATAGGTCGAATAGCCGTAGGGCGACAGCAGCAGGGGCACATGGTAATGCGCCTGTTCCGACATGCCGAAGCGGATCGGTATGCTGTCGAGAAACCGGGGCGCGTCGGCGTCGGCGGACGTACGCTCCAGATAGGGGCCGCAGTTGAAGATCAGTTCGTAGGTGCCCGTCGCAAAATCCGACGCGGGCAGGATATGCTCGTCCGTACGCCCGTCGCTGTTGGTGTGGAGGGTCGTCATATGCGTGCGGGCCTCGCCGTCGATCCTGTAGAGCTGAATCTCGATCCCCTCGGCGGGGCACCCCCGGGCGGTGTCCAGGACATGCGTCGTGAGATAACCGGTCATGGTGGGCGTCTCCTTGGTGCTTGAGCAATATCTAGGCTGATTGCGATGATGGAGACAAAGCCGGTCTGCCAAAAGGCTCCTATCGGTTTTTTTTGAAAAACATATTTGATTTTCTGGTTTAAGCATGGCTCCAGCAGAAGGAAGACCCCGTGACTCGCTACCCCAGGGATATGACAGGCTATGGTGATCGGCCGCCGTCGGCGCAGTGGCCGAACGGTGCAAAGATCGCGGTTCAGATCGTTCTCAACTACGAAGAGGGCGGCGAAAACAACATCCTGCATGGGGACGCCGCCTCGGAGGCCTTCCTGTCCGAGATCACCGGGGCCGCGCCCTGGCCGGGGCAGCGCCACTGGAACATGGAAACGATCTACGAATACGGCAGCCGCGCCGGGTTTTGGCGGGTGCATGAGATGTTGCGCGATGTGCCGATTACGGTCTACGGGGTCGCCACGGCGCTGGCCCGCGCGCCGGAGCAGCTGGCCGCGATGAAAAAGGCGGGCTGGGAGATTGCCAGCCACGGGCTGAAATGGGTCGAACACAAGGACATGAGCGCGGAGGAGGAGCGGGCCCAGATCCGCGAGGCGCTGCGCCTGCATACGGAGGTCGTCGGCCAGCCACCGCGCGGCTGGTACACCGGCCGCTGTTCCATGAACACGGTCGATCTGGCCGCTGAAGAGGGCGATCTGGCCTATATCGCCGACAGCTATGCCGATGATCTGCCCTATTGGGTGACGGCGGGGGGCAAGGATCAGCTGATCGTGCCTTATACGATGGATTGCAACGACATGCGCTTTGCGATCCAGGCAGGGTTCACCAGTGGCGACCAGTTCGAAAGCTATCTCAAGGACAGTTTCGACATGCTCTATGCTGAGGGAGAGGCGGGCGCGCCCAAAATGCTCTCCATCGGGTTGCACTGCCGGCTTGTCGGGCGTCCGGGCCGCGCCATGGCGTTCAAGCGCGCGATGGAGCATTTCATGGCGCATGAGGGCGTCTGGTTCGCGACGCGCGAGCAGATCGCCGACCATTGGGCCAGGGTTCATCCCCGGGTCAGGGGCCTGACCCCGTCGGAGATGGACAAGGCGCAGTTCGTTGCGGAGTTCGGTGGCATTTTCGAACACAGCCCCTGGATTGCCGAAGCGGCCTATGAGCTGGAACTGGGGCCGACGCACGATACGGCGGCCGGGGTGCACAACGCGCTGGCGCGCATCTTCCGTTCAGCCAGCGAGGACCAGCGCCTGGGCGTTCTGACCGCGCATCCGGATCTGGCGGGGAAGCTGGCGGCGGCGGGGCGACTGACGGCGGAGAGCACGGCTGAGCAGGCGGGCGCGGGTCTGGATCTGCTGACCGATGAGGAACGGGCGACCTTTACCCAATTAAATGACAGCTACACGTCCAAGTTCGGCTTTCCTTTCATCATCGCCGTGAAGGACAACACCAAGGCCAGCATTCTGGAGGCCTTCCACCGTCGCCTGGACAGCGACCGGGAGAGCGAGTTCGCCGAGGCCTGTCGCCAGGTCGAGCGGATCGCGGAGCTGCGGCTGCGAGAGAAGTTCGCGACATGAGAACGGCCGTGACGGCACGCGCCATCACGGCGGAGGCCATTACGGGCCTGGCGCAGCTGATCGAGGCGCGCGGGGCGCCGGACAAGCTGATCAACCAGGGGCATTGCGGGCGGTTTCATGACCGCGCCACGCTCGACATCGACGGGGACGCCGGGATCAGCGTTTTCCAGTCCGCCTCTTTCGCGCTGCCCTACAGGCTGGAGATGATGGAGCGTCATCCACTGGGCAGCCAGGCCTTCCTGCCGTTGCAGGAGGGCGAGTATCTGGTCGTTCTGGCCGAGGATCGGGACGGGGCGCCCGGGACACCGCAGGCCTTTATCGCCGGGGCGGGGCAGGGCGTGAACATCGGGCGCAATGTCTGGCACGGCGTGCTGTGTCCGCTGTCCGATCCCGGTCTCTTCATGGTAGTCGACCGGGTTACCGCTGGCCCGAACCTCGAAGAGCATTGGTTCGATACGCCATATCTCGTGGAAAGAGGGACTTGATTTCGCCGGTGAAGGCGCCGGTCAACGCATCATGATGGAGGGACAGTGACCATGACAGATGCATCCATCGGAACGCCGGAACAGCTCCGCGATCCCAACTATACCCCGCCGCTTCACAAGGCGGTGCCGCTTGGCATCCAGCACGTGCTGGCGATGTTCGTATCCAACGTGACCCCGGCGATCATCGTCTGCGGTGCGGCGGGGTTCGGCTTTGGCTCGAACAGCGCCGACTTCCCCCAGATGATCTACATGATCCAGATGTCGATGTTCTTTGCCGGGATCGCGACACTGTTTCAGTCCATCGGCATCGGGCCGGTCGGCGCGCGTCTGCCGATCGTTCAGGGCACGAGCTTTGCCTTCATCCCGATCATGATCCCGCTGGTGGCGGGCAAGGGCGTCGAGGCGATTGCCGTGCTCATGGGCGGTATTCTGGTCGGCGGGCTGTTCCATGCGTTTCTGGGCCTCTTCATCGGCAAGCTTCGGTTCGCCCTGCCGCCGCTGGTCACCGGGCTGGTCGTGACGATGATCGGTCTGGCGCTGGTCAAGGTGGGCATTCAGTATGCGGCGGGCGGTGTCCCCGCCATCGGGACGGAGGAATACGGATCCGGCCTCAACTGGTTCATGGCGGGCTCCGTCATCGTGGTCACGCTTGGGCTGAAGTTCTTTGCCCGGGGCATGCTGTCGGTCTCGGCAGTGCTGATCGGGCTGCTGGCGGGCTATGTCATCGCCTTCATGCTGGGTCAGGTGAACCTGGGCAATGTGGGCCGCGCGGCGCCCTTTGCCCTGCCCAACCCGCTGCATTTCGGGCTGGAATTCTCTGTCGCGGCGGTGATCGGCTTCTGCGCGATGTCCTTCGTTTCGGCGGTCGAGACCGTGGGCGATGTCTCCGGGATCACCAAGGGCGGCGCGGGGCGCGAGGCGACCGACAAGGAAATTCAGGGCGCCACCTTTGCCGACGGGATCGGGACGGCGATTTCCGGCTTGTTCGGCGCGCTGCCCAACACCTCCTTCAGCCAGAACGTCGGCCTGATCGCCATGACTGGCGTAATGAGCCGGACCGTGGTGACGATCGGGGCGCTCTTTCTGATCCTCTGCGGTCTCGTGCCCAAGATCGGCGCGGTGATTTCCTCGATCCCGATCGAAGTGCTGGGCGGTGGCGTGATCGTCATGTTCGGCATGGTGGTCGCGGCGGGTATCTCCATGCTGTCGGACGTGACCTGGAACCGGCGCAACATGGTGATCTTTGCCATTGCCCTGTCGCTTGGTCTGGGTCTGCAGCTGGAGCCGGGCGCGTTGCAGTATCTGCCGGGCACGCTGAAGGTCCTGGCGACCTCTGGTATCCTGCCGGCGGCGATCATCGCGATCGTCCTGAACCTTGTCCTGCCGGAGGAGCTGTCGAACGAGTCGACGGAAGAGGTCTCCGGCGGCATGTCCGGGCACGGTCGTGGTTCGCTCGGCAAGGGCGACCCCGTCTGAGGGGACTTCGGCGCTTGTACGCCATGGACGGTGACAGAAAGCGGCCCTGGGGACGGGGCCGCTTTTCACCTGATTTCCTGTTCAGGGCAGAGGGGCGGGCGTTAGGCCCTACGCGGCAGAGCCATGTGCCGGTTCACGTCCTTGTAGAGGAGATAGCGGAACCGGCCCGGCCCGCCCGCGTAGCAGGCCTGTGGACAGAAGGCGCGCAACCACATGTAATCGCCCGCCTCGACCTCGACCCAGTCGTTGTTGAGGTTGTAGACGGCCTTGCCCTCCAGCACATAAAGCCCGTGTTCCATCACATGGGTTTCAAGGAAGGGGATCACGCCGCCGGGTTCGAACGTGACGATGGTCACATGCATGTCGTGCCGCAGATCCGCGGGGTCGACGAAACGGGTCGTGGCCCAACGTCCCTCCGTGCCGGGCATGGGGGTGGGGGTGATATCGTTCTCGTTCAGGACCAGCACATCCGGGGTGTCCAGCCCCTCGACCGGCTCATAGGCCTTGCGGATCCAGTGGAAGGTCAGAAGCTCGCCCCCGCGGTTGTGCAGCGTCCAGCCGGAGGAAGGCGGCAGATAGGCATATCCGCCCGGGGTCAGCTCATGGGTCTGATCATTAACGCTCAGGCTGGCGGTGCCGCCGGTGACAAAGAGCACGGCTTCGGCGTCCGGGTCCGGCTCCGCCCGGTCCGAGCCGCCGCCGGGTTGAACCTCCATGATGTATTGCGAAAACGTCTCGGCAAATCCGCTGAGCGGGCGGGCGATCACCCAGAGCCGCGTCTGATCCCAGAAGGGCAGGTAGCTGGTGACGATATCCCGCATCGTCCCCTTGGGGATCACGGCATAGGCTTCGGTAAAGATCGCGCGATCCGTGAGAAGCTGGTCCTGGCCCGGGTGTCCCCCACGCGGCGCGAAGTACTTGGTGCTCATGGATCGTCCTCGTGGCGGTACATTCATCATGTGAAATATGCGCTGCGGACCTGGGGCGGACCACCCGCAAAGACTCGACAGCTCTATTCGGAAAGTTTTGATAATCCCCGTCATCTGTGGGAGAATTCGACGAATGACGGGGGTGTTTGGAGGCATCAAACGGGGGGCATTCCTGAGCCGACGGGTGCTCCGGGTGCCTGTATGGTAACTCGCGGAAGAAAGTGGCTGGGGTGGTAGGATTCGAACCTACGGTACACGGTACCAAAAACCGCTGCCTTACCGCTTGGCTACACCCCAACGTGACGCGCTGATTACTCTGGACGAGAATGGGGTTCAAGCCCTTTCGCGGGAAAAAACGCCGACGGCTGTCGTGGCGTCGGGGGCGGGCTATTCCGTCGGGGCGTCGCGGGTCAGCAGGTCTTCGGCCACGCGGTCGCGGCGCTCCTCGTTGACGATGGCTTCCAGCTCCTGTTCGGCGGTGGCCTCGGTGTTGAGGACTTCTTCCGCAGGGACGGGGGCGGGTTTGACGGGCGTGACAGGCTGCCTGGGCTCTTTGTCGGGGGCGGAGGGTTCGGCGGCAGGTTGGCCGATCAGGCGGTAGGTGGGTTCGGGCATGTCGATCCCGGCCTCTGCCAGGGCCTTGATGGAGAGGCGGATCGCCTCCCCCCGGGCCGAGACGAGCGAGGTGGCGCGCTGGTCGATCCAGCCGATCAGGCGCAGGGTGACCGTGCTGTCGCCGATATGGTCGATCCAGGCGTCCGGCGCGGGCGACGCGAGGGTGAAGGGCAGGGCGGCCAGCGTGTCCTGCGCGACCTTGACGGCCAGGGCCATGTCGCCGCCGGGGTCGATGCCGATATCGAAGAGGAACCGGCGTTCGGCGTTCATCGAATAGTTGACGATGCGGCTTTTGAAGACCGTGGAGTTGGGGATGCGGATGTGATTGCCGTCGTAGCTGAGCAGGATCGTGGCGCGGGAGGTCAGGCGGATGACCTTGCCCTCGTCGCCGTTGATCTCGACCGCGTCATTGGGGCGGAAGGGCTGGCGGATCGAGAGCATGACCGAGGCGATGAAGTTTTCCACCGTGTCCTTGACGGCGAAACCGATGGCGAGGCCGATGATCCCAGCCGCGCCCAGAATGGTGGAGAGCAGGGCCGTCGCCCCCAGGATATCGAGCGCCACGACAATCCCCGCCACGACGAAGGCGAGGCGAACGATCTGGCGCAGGATGTCGGCGATGAAGGCGTTCGGGGCCAGCCTGTCCCAGGGATGCCGCAGACGCGTAACCAGAAGGCCGAGAAGGACAACGATACAGAATGCGGCAAAGGCGATGGCAAGGAGGGGCAGCCAGGCGATGAAGTCGGACATCCGCTTTTCGAAGCGTTCCAGCGCGGGGTTCAGGCGACGGGCGACATCGGTGGTTTCCGTGACCTGGTTGCGGATGGCGACCACACCTTCGACCCGGCTGGCCAGATCGTTCAGGTTGGCGGCCAATGTTGCGTCGATCGTCGTGCCGCGCAGCGTCACGATGCCGGAGGAGACGGTGACTGTCACATCCTCATAGCCCTCCAGCTCCCATAGAATGTTCCGGATGCGTGTCGCGATCGCGGCATCCTGCTGCGCGCTGTCCGCGACAGAGATGGTGCCGGTCGGCTGATCGGTACTTTGGGCAAGGACGGGCGTGGTGAGGAACAGGCAGAGCAGGAGGAGAATGCGGAACATGGCGACGCCGAATTGATCAACTATTCCACGATCATAGGCGCGGTCCGGGTCAATTGCACGTGCTCAGTTTGTTCTGGAAGACGTCAATTTGCGACTGACACGCGTCGTGCCTGACAGACGGGCCGGCGTTCGGTGTCTTCGCTGAGGGGATCAGTCCCTGACCTCGTCCGCTTCGACCCCCCAGAGCGCGGATTTCGGGGCCCAGCCCTTGTAGCCCGCGACGGAGACGCGGCACCAGTCGGCGGTACACTGGTGCAGCCGGGCCACCACGCCCAGTTCCAGCTGTGCCGCGACCGGGCTCTTGCCGTTCGGGCGCAGGTGGATGTCCAGCATGTCCTTCTGAACCAGGGCGGAGCGGACGCCGGACAGAAGGGAATGGTGGATCCAGCCGCCGACCCCTTCGTGATCGACGACGCGGCGCCAATGGCCGAATTCGGCCGTGATCTGCAGCGGCATGTTGCGACGCATGAAGACCCAGTCGATCCGGTGCGTCATGCTGGGTCCGCGGCGGACGTAGCCCTTGGTCGCCTTCATCGAGACATACCGGGGCAGGGGCAGCCGTGTGACGGGGCCGAACTGCGGTTCCTCCGGTTGATCCTGGATGGTTTCGGCAACCGGTGTGACCTGGGCGTCGGCCTGAGGTTCGGTCTGCGCGGGGCCGGGCTCGGCGGGGGCGGCATCTTCGGCCGCCATGGCGGGTGCGATCGCTATCACGAGAGAAAGCGCCAGCGCGCTCAACCATTTCTGCTGCATGGCCCTGCCCAAATATGCCCCAAACTGTCCGGCGGTTCTTGTGCCGCCCGTATCTTTAAGTCACTTTGCCCGTAACATGCAGCCATGGGAAGCCGGAGGAGGCCCTGAATGTCAACTCGACGTCTGAGTGTTGTCGTTACGCGACGCCTGCCCGAACGGGTCGAAGCGAGAATGGCAGAACTTTTCGACGTGACGCTCGGCCCCGAAGACCGGCCGATGACGCGGGGCGAACTGACCGAGGCCATTCGCACGGCCGATGTTCTGGTGCCGAATTTGCGCGACCGGATCGACACCGGGTTGCTGGCTCAGGCCGGACCGAACCTGCGGCTGATTGCCAATTACGGGGCCGGGGTGGACCATATCGACGTGGCGACCTGCCGCCAACGTGGAATCCTTGTCTCCAATACGCCGGGGGTGGTGACGGACGATACGGCAGACATGACCATGGCGCTCATTCTGGCGGTGACGCGGCGCATTCCCGAAGGTCTGGCAATGATGCAGGGTGAACGGTTCGAAGGCTGGAGCCCGAATAGCCTGCTGGGCGGCCGGATCGCCGGGCGACGTCTGGGAATCCTTGGCATGGGCCGGATCGGTCAGGCGGTGGCGCGTCGTGCCACGGCCTTTGGCATGCAGGTGCATTATCACAACCGTCGCCGGTTGCGCGAGGAGACGGAGCAGGAGCTGGGCGCGACCTATTGGGAAAGTCTGGACCAGATGGTGGCGCGGATGGATGTGCTGTCGATCAACTGTCCGCATACCCCGTCGACCTATCATCTGCTCAATGCCCGGCGGCTCAAGCTGATGAAACCGGATGCGGTGATCGTGAACACCTCCCGGGGTGAGGTGATCGACGAAAGCGCGCTGGCGCGGATGCTCAAGGCCGGGGACTTGGCCGGGGCGGGGCTGGACGTCTACGACCACGACGGCAGCGCGGCGACGGAGCTGCGGTCCCTGTCAAACGTGGTGCTTCTGCCGCACATGGGGTCGGCCACCCGCGAGGGGCGGGCCGAGATGGGCGAGAAGGTCATCATCAATATCAAGACCTTCGCCGATGGCCACCGCCCGCCGGACCAGGTCTTTCCCACAATGCTCTGACAATTTGAAGCACCACGTCTATCATTAACGTTTGGTTGGCGAATTGCTGCGACCCTTGGCGGTGACAGACGCCGTGCCGATTGGTGCGGGTTTCATCAGCCAGGAGGGATGAGTCATGTCGGATAGATCCGTTGCGGATGGCGTTGCCCCGGGGCCGCCCGGCGATGCCCCGGGAAGGGAGGAATTCCTGAACACCTTGGTCGGCTCCTTGGCCGAAACCATTGAAAACGTGGTCGGCATCGAAGATGCGGAGGCCTTCATCGGGATTGTCGGACGCCGCATGGGGCAATCCGAAACCGCGCGGATTCCCGGCGCGGGCACCACGGACCCTGCGCGCGTGGCGGAGCATCTGAAGGCGTTCAAGGCTAACATCGGCGGTGATTTCGTGATCGAGAGTGTCGAAGGCTCCCGCATCACCTTCACCAACAGCAAATGTCCCTTTGCCCGGCAGGCCTCCGGTCGGCCATCGCTATGCATGATGACAACCAATGTCTTTGGCCGGGTGGCTGCGGATGCCACCGGATATGCGCGCGTCAATGTGGAGGAGGCCCTGGCGCGGGGGGATCACAGATGCCGCGTGACAGTCGATCTGGAATGGGATGGCGCAGGGGATGGCAAGGAATTCTACGGCTGATCTGCCCGAGTTCGTGCGGGGCGTGGCGTCCGTGCTCGCCCTTTTGCCCGGGATCGCCTTGCTATGCGATGCGCGAGGCCAGATCGTATTCGGCAACGAGCGATACCGTGCAGAGGGGGGAACTGTGGATGGCACCCCCGACACTGCGTTGCCGACAGTGCCGGAGCCGGTCCTGAAGGACGCCCTGGGCACGGATCAACCTGCCTATCATTCGCTGCTGCTTCCCTCCGGTCGGCGCACCGGCGTGTCCTGTCAACGCATCCTCGCGCCCGAGGGGGTGGGGACCTATGTCCTGATACGCGAAGAGGGGCGCCAGGCCGTCGTGGCCAAATTCGTTGCGGCGCAGGAAGGGCTGATGCGGTCGCGGATCGAACGGGACCGCGCCCGTGCCGCCGAACAACGCCACAAGGCCGAAGCCAGCCACTGGCGCATGATGTCCATGTCGGACCGGCTGACCGGGCTGCATAACGCGCAGGGGTTTCGGGACCGGGTGTCGGCGGCACTGCCTGTCCACGAGTGCGGGGTGCTGGTTTACGCGGATCTCAACGGCTTCAAGATGGTCAATGACTCGCTTGGCCATTCTGCCGGAGACGACCTGTTGCAGGATATCGGCCAGGCCCTTCAGGCGACGATCCGTGCCGGTGATATTGCCGGGCGGCTCGGGGGGGACGAGTTCGCGGTGTTCCTGCCCGATTGCCCGGCGGAGGAGTTGTCGAAGGTGGTGGCCCGGCTGCGCAAGGCGATGACCCGGCGCATTCCGGTGTCCCGCGGCGGTGGACACCCTGCACAGATCCTGTCGGTGACCCCGGCCCTGGGGACGGCGATCTACCCCGACGATCACGTCGGGCTGGAAGACCTGCTCCACCTGGCCGATGCGCGCATGTATGCGGAAAAATCCGCCGCCCGACAGCGACGCGGCGGGGCACGGGCCTAGCGGTTCGCGCCCGGCACCCAGAGGACATCCGCCGCGCCATTGTCGTTGGCGACGCGGCTGGCGACAAAGAACCAGTCGGACAGGCGGTTGAGGTATTTGACCGCCACGGGGTTGCAGTCTTCCTCCGCCATCAGGGCGACAGCGCAGCGTTCGGCGCGGCGCGATACCGTCCGGCAAAGGTGCAGATGCGCGGCCAGGGCGGAGCCGCCGGGCAGGATGAAGCTACGCAGCGGGGTCAGCGCGGCGTTCATCGCGTCAATCTCGGCCTCAAGCCGATCGACCTGGGAGGCGACCATACGCAGAGGGGGATATTCGGCCTCGGCGTCGGCGGCCATATTGGGGCGACACAGATCGGCGCCAAGGTCGAAGAGGTCGTTCTGGATGCGCGACAGGGCCGCGTCCATCTCGCCCTCGGCATGCAGCCGGGCGAGGCCGATGGTTGCGTTCGCCTCGTCCGCGGTGCCATAGGCCGTCACCCGCAGCGAAGGTTTGGGCACGCGGGTGCCATCGCCCAGGGCGGTGTCCCCGGCATCGCCGGAGCGGGTGTAGATCTTGGACAGGACGACCATGTCAGTTTCCTCCGCGAATGAAGACGAACAGCAGGATCAGGAGCACGGCAACAAACTGCGCGATGATCCGCAAGCGCATGATCTTGTTGGCGCGTTTGCCACCAGCGCCGACAGCGAAGCCGCCGATGCCGAACAGCAGGATGCCGGCCACACCGGCAACGGCCAGCGCCACGAGGATAAAGAGTGGGTCGTTCAACATGCGGGCCTCCGGCGTTGCTGCGACTGATCTAGGGCGGTGCGCGTCGGTATCGACCGACGTCCGGCGGCCCGTCGCTTTGCGGGACAAAGCAGACCGCGGTGGCGACTTCAACACCAGCCCCTCTACAGTCCCCGGACCCTAGCGGCGGCGGCGTCAAAAGCGAAGCGGCCATTTGCGCGCAGGGCTCACGCCTTGGCGAGGATCCAGTCCAGCACGCGCGTGGGCAGCAGCCGCCGGGCCACCTCCATTGCCTTGGTCGGGGTAGTGATCCGATAGCGGGCGCGGGGGCGGGGGGCGTTCAATGCCTCGACCAGGGCCGCCGTCGTCGCCTCGGGCGTGAGTTCGAACCGGTCGCGGCCCTTGGCATCGTAGAGCCGCGTGAGCAGCGAGGTCCGGTATTGCTCCGCCCGGGCGGAGGCCTGCCAATCGACGAATTGCTCGAAATAGCGGGCGCTGTTCTTGCGAAAATCGGATTGGATCGGGCCGGGTTCCAGCATGACGACGTGGATCGGCGTGTCGCGCATCTCGATCCGCAGCGTATCGGTCAGCCCCTCCAGCGCGAATTTCGACGCGATGTAGCTGGAGCGCCAGGGCGCGGCGACGAACCCCAGGACGGACGAACAGTTGATGATCCGCCCGTGCCCCTGTTTGCGCATCACCGCGATGGCGCGGCGGGTCAGTTCGTGCGGGCCGAAGAGATTGGTTTCGAAGATGAGGGAGAGGCCCTCGCGCGGGATGTCCTCACTCGCGCCGGGCAGGGCGATGGCGCCATTGTTGAACAGTGCGTCGAGGGTGCCGCCAGTGGCCGTCAGGACGTCGTCGAAGGCGGCGTTCAGGCTGGCGCTGTCGGTATAGTCGAGGTGCAGGCTTTCCAGCCCTTCCTCGCGCAGGCGCGCCACGTCCTCGGGCTTGCGGCAGGTGGCAAAGACGCGCCAGCCCTGCCCATGCAGGTGCCGCGCGGCGTGGAGGCCGATGCCGGAAGAACAGCCGGTGATGAGAATCGAGCGGGCAGTCACGCCTCGTTTAAGACCTTATTCGGCGGAGCTGACAAGGAAATCTGCCATCCAGCCGACCTGCCCGCTTTCTGCGACACGCAGTTTCAGCCAGCCGTTGCCGGGCTCATCCAGCACCTCGACCGCGTCGCCGCGCTGCAGTTGATCGACCACGGAGAAGCGGGTGCCGGGACCCTCGCGCATGTTGACGGAATTGCCCGTGACCTCGCGCAGATCGGTCGGGGTGGAGGCCGCGACATAGCTGCTCCCCTCCGTCTCGGTTGCGACGGCTTCGACGGGTTCATCCTTTTTCAGGACGTTGGCGAAGCTGGTCAGAACCGCAGGGTCGACTGCGGCCAGTTCTTCCTTTTCCGGCGCGCGCAGGTCGTATCTGGGCTGGGTATAGGCGGCGCGGGTCACCTCCGCCACCGTTTCCGTTGCGGCGGGATCCGGGCGCGGGGCCGCGCGGACCGCGGCGGTTTGAACCGACGGTTTCGCAGGGGTTTTCGCGGGTTCAGCTTGGGTCGGCGTATCGGTGACTCGGGCCGTGGGCGTGAAATCCGAACCGCCGCTCATCTCGTAAAAAGCCCATGCCAGAAAAGCAAACGTCAGAAAAATGAATGTGCGCATGGTCCGATCCGTAACTATGTCTATCGGGTTAACTCTGAATGTAACCAATTGGTTGCATCATACCTCGATTCGCTTTCCCGGGTGAGTAAGGAATACCGGTATATCGTATCTGTCGCCTTTACGGTGACAGGCCATCACGGTACACATCATCTATGAGCGATCTGATCGATGACCCCAACATGGATGGTGCCGAAACGACCGAGCCCTTGTCGCGGGCGATCGGTGACCGGTACCTGACCTATGCGCTTTCCACGATCATGCATCGGGCCCTGCCGGATGCACGGGATGGGCTGAAACCTGTACACCGTCGCATACTCTACGCCATGCGCGAGTTGCGGCTCGGCGCGGGCAGCCGGTTCCGCAAATCGTCGAAGATCTCCGGCGATGTGATGGGCAACTTCCACCCGCACGGAGACCAGGCGATCTATGACGCGATGGCCCGTCTGGCGCAGGATTTCAACGTCCGCTACCCGTTGGTCGACGGGCAGGGAAACTTTGGCAACATCGACGGCGACAACCCTGCCGCCAGCCGCTATACCGAGGCCCGGCTGACCGCCATCGCCGAGGCGATGATGGAGGGTCTGGCCGAGAACGCCGTCGACTTCCGCGACAACTACGACGGCACGCTGACCGAACCGGTCGTGCTGCCCTCCGCGATCCCGAACTTGCTGGCGAACGGCGCGTCGGGAATTGCCGTGGGGATGGCGACCAACATCCCGCCGCATAATATTGACGAGCTGTGCAACGCCGCGCTGCATCTGATCAAGACGCCGGATGCGCGGGACGAGACGCTGTTGAACTACGTGCCGGGGCCTGATTTTCCGACGGGCGGCATCATGGTCGAACCGCGCGAGAACGTTGCGGAGGCCTATCGCACCGGGCGCGGGTCGTTCCGCCTGCGCGCGAAATGGGAGGTCGAGGACCTGGGCCGGGGCCAGTGGCAGGTCGTGGTCACCGAGATCCCGTATCAGGTGCAGAAATCCAAGCTGATCGAGCGGATCGCCGATCTGATCCAGACCAAGAAGATCCCGATCCTCGCCGATATCCGGGACGAGAGCGCCGACGACATCCGCATGGTGCTGGAACCCAGGTCGCGCGCGGTCGATCCGGATGTTCTGATGAACATGCTGTTCCGCAACTCGGATCTTGAGGTCCGGTTCAGCCTGAACATGAATGTGCTGATCGACGGGGTCACGCCCAAGGTCTGTTCGTTGAAGGAGGTGCTGCGCGCCTTCCTCGACCACCGGCGCGAGGTGCTGTTGCGCCGGTCGACGCACCGGATGGAGAAGATCGACCATCGGTTGGAAGTGCTGGAAGGCTTCATCATCGCCTTCCTCAACCTCGACCGCGTGATCGACATTATCCGCTACGACGACGATCCCAAGGCGGCGCTCATGGCCGAGGACTGGTCGGTCAAGCGGGGCCGGGCGGCGGACGAGGCCTCCTATATCTCTCCGATCGGGCTGGATGCCGAGGGCGAGCTGTCCGAGGTGCAGGCCGAGGCGATCCTCAACATGCGGCTGCGCAGCTTGCGTCGGCTGGAGGAACTGGAGCTGATCCGCGAGCGCGACGCGCTGATGGAGGAACGCGCCGGGCTGGAGGACCTGCTGGAGAGCGAAGATCTGCAATGGTCGAGCATCGCCGAGCAGATCCGCGAGGTTCGCAAGACCTTTGGCGCCAAATCCGAAGGCGGCGCCCGACGCACCCTGATCGAGGAGGCGACGGAGGTCGAGGAGGTCCCGCTGGAAGCGATGATCGAGCGGGAGCCGATCACCGTTGTCTGTTCCAGGATGGGCTGGGTGCGTGGCATGAAGGGCCATGTCGATCTGGGCCAGGCGTTCAAGTTCAAGGACGGCGACGAGGGGCGTTTTGCCTTCCACGCGGAAACGACCGACCGGCTGCTTGTCTTTGGCACCAACGGGCGGTTCTACACCGTGTCGGCGGCCAACCTGCCCGGGGGGCGCGGGATGGGCGAACCGCTGCGCCTGATGGTCGACCTGCCGAACGAGGCGGACATTGTTGATATCCTGATCCACCGTCCGGGCAGCAAGCTGATCGTGGCCTCGTCGGCCGGGGACGGTTTTGTTGTGGCGGAGGATGAGGTTGTGGCGCAGACGCGCAGCGGCAAGCAGGTGCTGAACGTCCGCGATGACGTCACGGCGCTGGTCTGCAAGCGAGTCGAGGGCGATGCCGTCGCGGTGGTCGGCGAAAACCGCAAGCTGCTGGTTTTCGGCATGGATGAACTGCCGGAAATGGCGCGGGGCAAGGGCGTCCGGTTGCAGAAGTACAAGGATGGCGGCCTGTCGGATGTCACGACGCTGACCCTGGCGGAGGGGCTTTCCTGGCTCGACCCGGCCGGTCGACGGCGGCACGAGGCGGATCTGGCAGAGTGGATTGCCAAACGCGCCAGCGCTGGCCGGATGGCCCCGCGCGGGTTCCCGCGGGACAACAAGTTTACCTGACCACGGCCCCTGCGGGGCGGGTCAGGTGAAACCGCGGATGATCAGCACGACACCGCCCTGAGAGGCGCCGTCTTCCAGCACCGGAACGGGATGACTTTCGATGGTCAATGTCATGCCGTCATGCGTGCCGGTGGCCTCGCGCGGCTCTCCTGAAGTGAGGCTCTCGTCCGTCATTCGCTTGATATCGGCAAAGTCGAAACGGGGGCCGACCACGTCCAGCGTGCGGTTGATGTCATGTGACTGCATCTGGAAGCGCTGACCGATCAATTCGCTGAACCGCCGGATGCGCCCCTTGCGATCCAGAAAGATCACGCCGACCCGCAGCAGGTTCAGGACAAGATCCATGTTCGTGTTGAGGTCAGACAGTTCCTCGATCTTCAGTTCGTGTTCGGCGCTGACCGTCACCAGTTCCTCGTTGACGGCATGCAATTCCTCGTTGGAGCTCTGAAGTTCTTCGTTGGAGGCCTGCAACTCTTCATTCGAGGCCTGCAGTTCCTCGTTGGAAGCCTGAAGCTCTTCGCCACTGGCCTCCAGCCGTTCGGTGACCTGCTGCAGGGTTTCCTCGGTCAGGCGAAGGTCGCGCTCCAGCTCCGTTATGCGCTGTGACAGGATGACGGCATCGTCGCCCGCACCCGCGGGCGGCACGTCGTTGTCATTGGCGAGGGTCGGGGGCACCTGCTCGTCCAGCTTGATGCTGATCAGCAGGAAGCGCGGATTTTCCTGTTGCTCCAGCGGCTCGATCGTCAGATTGCACCATTTGGTCTGGTTCGCGCCAAACTCCACCTTCACCTTACGGGTGTAGCCCTCCATCGCGTTGCGGCGCAGCTTCTCCATCCCGACGTTGATCGCGAAATGCAGCGAGGGGTGGACGATGTCTTCGATTGTCCATTCCGCGAGGTTGTTGAGCGTGTCGATGAAGGCGCTGGCGGCCCCGAACCAGTTCAGCACGCGTCCATCGGCGGAGATCAGGATCGAGGAGGGCGCATAGCGTTTCAGCAGGGCGTTGTAGCTGCGGATCAACAGGTCGCGATTGCGCGGTTCGGTGTGATCCGTCGCGGCATATGGGTTGAACCGGGCCGGGGCGGTGACGGCCGGCGGGGGAGTGTCGTGCCGGGGCATGGTGCGGTGACGATCCGTCAACATCATCCGCTCTACCCCTTGGCGCTGCGAGGTCTTCTGGAATATCCGCCACCGCGCATTCACCGTGGCGAACTCATCGCCATAGGCCCCCAGGGTTTCCGACGGGCCCAGCAACAGGAACCCGTCCTTGCGCAGCCCGAACATGAACATGGAGATCATGCGCGTCCGGGGCTCACTGTTGAGGTAGATCAGCAGGTTGCGGCAGGAGATGAGGTCCAGATGCATGAAGGGCGGGTCGGCCAGCGCATCATGGACCGAGAAGATCAGCTTTTGCCGCAGGGTGGGTTCGACGACGTATTGGTCCCGATGCTTGAGGAAGTACCGGGCGCGCAGGTCCGGGTCCATGCCGGAGAGGGACTGTTCGTCATATAGCCCGGTCGACGCCCGGTCGATGGAGCGGCGGTGGACATCGGTGGCGATGATGCGAAAGCGGCGATCTGATCCGGCGGCGCGGATCGCCTCGCTGAGCTCGATGGCGATTGTATAGGCTTCCTCGCCGCTGGCGCAGGCGGGGACCCAGACCCGGATCGGGACGTCATCGTCCTTTTCCCGGACCAGACGATCGAGGACTGAGGTGCGCAGTGTCTCGATGGCTTCCGGGTTGCGGTAGAACTGTGTGACGCCGATCAGCAGGTCTTCGTACAACTCGTCCAGTGCTGCCGGGTTGGCCAGAAGCAACTGGCGGTATTCCTCGACGTTACGGAAGCCGTGCAACTCCTGCCGCCGGGAAATGCGGCGCTGCACGAGGTCGGGCTTGTAGGCGCTGAAATCCAGGTTGGTGTGCTGCTTTAGTAGGCTCTGGATTTCCTCGGACATCTTCGTGGCGTCGAACGCTCTGTCCGGCGGGTCCGATTTACCGTGGTTGAGGAAATCCGCGATGGCCTTCGGCATGTCTTTGGCCGAAAGGATCCGATCCACGGCCCCGGTCTTGAGCGCGGCCTGCGGCATCGAGGCGAAGTCGGCCTCGGCCGGGGTCTGGACAAAGACCGCCGCCCCTTCGCCGTGGACGGCGGCGCATCCCCGCGCCCCGTCGGAGCCGGACCCGGAGAGGATGATCGCCACGGTCTGCGCGGGTGTCCGCCCACGGATCGAGTTCACGAAATAGTCGATCGGCAGATGCGGCAGCGCGTCCGGATCGTCATAGGCGCGGGTGCGGAAAGTGTCGCCGTCCAGGCGCACGAATTCACTGGGTTTGTTCAGGTAGATCGTGTTCCGCTCGATCTGCAGGCCATCGGCAACATGCTGAATTCGCAAGTGCGATTTGCGTTCGAGAATGGACTTCATCATCGACCGGTAATCCGGCGACAGATGCTGGATCACGACAAAACACCAACCGGCGTCGGCTGGCGCCGCGTCGAAGAATTCTTCCAAGGGTTCCAACCCGCCTGCCGATGCGCCGAGGGCGATAAGCGGAATTATGTCGCCACTGCCTGTTTCTTCGGTATTCATGTGCCGATGCCGATTATTATTGGAATGTGATCATGATATTGTCATTACCCATGCAAAACGATTCTGACCAGAAAAACGGGGGCGGTTCATGGTGCAAATCCTGATCGCGGATGACGATGCAGAGTACAGGGCGGCGTTCCGGAACGGGTTGGTCCTTCTGGGCCACGAGATCACAGAAGCGTCAACAGGGCAAGGCGCTTTGGACCATCTCGCGCGTCAGCCCTTCGACATCGTTTTCCTGGATGTCGTCATGCCGGGGCGCGGCGCGGTGACGCTCGTCCATGAGATTTCAACCATTTACCCGAAGCTCCCGATCGTGGTGATTTCAGGGCATGCAGATCTGTACGACACACCGCTGTTTCGCGAAGGTTTGCGCAAAGCGAAGGCCGTGATGAGAAAAACGTCTTCGCTGGCGGAATTAAATGATACGATCAGACATATCGTTTCATGAATTCGACTATCGGGTGACCCTACGTTACAATGGGTGAAGGGTGATCGGGTGCAATATGAAAGCATTGACCCCGCCGAAACATGATGACCGCGCCATGAGGCGCGCCCTGGTCTGGTCTTGGGGGCTGGCCTGTGGCGTTGTCGTGATGTCCCTGTCCAATCTGGCTCTTGGCTGGGGCGGCGGGATGGAGCTGTTCGCCCGGGCGGGCCGGGGCTTGCCCGCTATGGTGCCGGTCACCGCGCTCTGCTTCCTGGCGCTTGGTGTGGCTCAGGTCGTCAGCGTTGGCCGGGCACCGGTGCCCTGGGTCGGGCTGGGGCTTGCTCTGGCGGCTCCGGTGGCGGCTTGGATCTATGTTGGCGTGGCATCGCCCGGGCCGACTGCGTTCGACCGGATGTCGCAGACGACGGTCCTGCTGATATCGCTGCTTGGCCTGTCGATTGCAGTGGGCGCCCGGGATACGCGCGGCGCGCGGATCGGGGCTGCGACCGGCAGTGTCGCGGCGCTGCTGATCGGGTTGGGCGGCCTGGCGTCCTTCCTTTTCGACGTGCAGGAGGTCGAGCGTTACCGGCTGTTGCAGGGGCTCTCCATTCCGACGTCGCTGGCGGCCTGTCTCCTGGCCCTTGGTGTCATCTGCGGTCATCCGTCACTGCGCGGTGTTGGGATCGTCTTTGCGACGACACCGGGCGGCCGGGTGGCGCGCTGGTTCCTGCCATATGCGCTGCTCGGGCCGATCGTGCTCACACTGGCCGGGGACATAGGCGCGGAATTGGGGCTGATCGGACCGAAGGTGCGCCTGGCCGTGCTCGCCGTGACCCTGACGGCCCTGTCGGCCAGTTTCGTGCTGAGCGTGGCTGTGTATCAGGACATGGTCCTGGAGCGGGACAGGCAGGCCATGGCGATGATGGAGGGGGTCCTGTCGGGTCTGGATGCCGGGGTCGTGGTTCTACGGGACGATGATGTGCCCCTTCTGGTCAATCGTGCCTTGCGGGAGTTGATCGGGGATCAGAGTGTCGAGGACTGGCTGGCCGCCGATCAGTTCCATGACCTGGCCAACGACCGAACGATGCGCGGACCGGGCCATCCGGTGCGACGGGCCCTTGCCGACAGGACGGTGCAGATCGCGGCGCTGGCGACAGCGGGCGAGGAGATGATCCTGCAGTTCGCGGCCTTCGATGTGGACGGGGGCCGCGCGGCACGCAGGTATAGCGTCCTGGTGGTCAGCGATGTGACCCTGGCCTGGCATCAGCGCGATGCCATGGCCATGACAGACAGGCTGAACGCCGTCGGGCATCTGGCGGGCGGGGTTGCGCATGAGGTCACGAATATCTTCGGCATCATCAAGCTTGCCGCCGGCACGGCAGAGCTGGTGGCGCCGGAGGCCGCACCGGAACAGTATCAGGCCATCCTCACCGCCTGTCGGCGCGGCGGGGACCTGGCCGATCGGTTGCAGCGCCTGTCGGTGACCCCGGACGGGGAGGAACGGGTCATCGACGCGGCCGGGGCCGTTGCCATGGCCTGCGATCTTGCCGCGCGTGGCCTGCCCTGGGGGATCAAGTTGACGCGGACCCTGTCGGAGGGCCCCTTGCCGGTGTGCTGCGATCCGATGGAGTTGGAAATGGCGGTGTTGAACCTGGTTCTGAACGCGCGCAACGCCATTCAGGACAGCGGGGCGGAGGAGGGCACGATCGACGTCAGCCTGCGACCAAAGGGCAGCGAGGTGCATCTGGTTGTCCGCGATACCGGGCCGGGGCTGAAGCCGGAACTGCTGGACCGCGTGACGGAGCCGTTCTTCACCACCCGCGCCGACAAGGGCGGCACTGGGTTCGGGCTGGCCCTGATCGACGCCTTCGCGATGCGCGCCTCCGGGCGGCTGGAACTGGCTTCGACGCCGGGTGAGGGGTTGCAGGTGACGGTGGTGCTGCCGCTGGACGAGAAGGAGGCGGAGGATCCCGAGGCCGCGCGCCCCGAGGTTCGAGATCTGACCGGCCTGCGGGTTCTGCTGGCAGAGGACGATCCGGCTTTCAAGGATATGCTCTACACGGCCCTGACCACCCTGAACGCCCACGTGGAGCGGGCCGATTCCGCCCCTGCGGCCCTCACTGTCCTGGCACAGCGTGGGCCGTTCGACGTGCTGGTTTCGGCGATCCGTTTCGCGGGGCCCCTGTCCGGGGCGGACCTGGCGCAACAGGCGCGCGCCGCCGACCCGCAGCTTGGCGTGGTCTTCGTGACTTACGATCGCGGCATGTCGGCCAAAAGTCAGGGCTTGCCGGGACCCGTGCTCTATAAACCGGTCAATCTGGGCGCCCTCTCGCAGGCGCTGGCGGGCGAGGCATCGCGCGGTCAGGGCAGGTCATAGCGGGGCCGGAACGATCCCAGTTCGTCCTCGGCGAGGGGGCGGTCGAAATAATAGCCTTGGGCGAAGCGACAGCCATGTTTGCGCAAGGCCGCGATCTGCTGCGATGTCTCGATCCCCTCGGCCACGACGCTGTATCCCAGTCTGTGACACATGCCGGTGAGCGCCTCGAACACCGCGCGGTCACGCGGGCCGCTGGTCAGGCCGTCGACGAAATACTTGTCGATCTTGATCGCATCTATCGGCCAGGCGGCCAGGTGACGCAATCCGCCATAGCCGGTGCCGAAGTCGTCCAGCGCAACCCGGGCCCCACGTCGGCGCAACTCGTTAAGCGATCGGAACACCTGGCCATTGGGCTCGCCCAGCATGGTCTGTTCCGTTACCTCGATGGTCAGCAAAGACCAGTCGAAACCGGTGTCGGCGACGGCCTGCTGCACCTCGAAGGCAAACTCGGGGTTCATCAGGTCGAAGAAAGTGACGTTGAGCGCCAGACGCAGGGGCAGCCCGGTCGGGGCGATGGTGCGGGCGTAGATGCGAAAGGCGCTGTGCATGACCGTGCGCGTCATTTTCTCGGCCAGGGCGTGGTCGCGAAAGATTGCGGCGAAATCACCCGGCTCCAGCAGATGGCCGGATTTGCGCCGCCAGCGCGCGAGGATTTCGAATCCCAGGCATTTGCCATCCGTGACATCGACCTGCGGCTGGAAATACGGGCGGATGTCGCCGCGTTCGACGGCGGCGTGAAATCGGTTGCCAAATTCCGTGCCGTTGTAGCGGGCATGGTGGTGCGGCTCGAACACCGCGCTGACGCTGCGACCGGACGCCTTGGCGGCATAGAGGGCCGCATCGGCGTGTTCATAGAGTACCGCGTAATCGGTGCCGTGATCGGGGAACTGGCTGGCCCCGATGCTGACCTTGCCGAGGTCCGGTTTGCCTTGAAGCGCGGTCGCACGCTGTATGGAGGACCGGCAGCGGGTCAGCAGCCCCTCGAGATAGGGGCGGCTGGCCGCAGGCACCGGGGTCAGTACGCCAAACTCGTCGCCGCCCAGGCGACCGATGATGCTGCCTTCGGGAAAGGCGGTGCGCAGGGAACGGGCAATTGTTTTGAGGTAGATGTCGCCGAACTGGTGACCGTAGAGGTCATTGATCAGCTTGAAGTGGTCGATGTCGAGCACGACGAAGGCCATTTCGGAGGGGGTGTCCTCCAGATGCCTGCGGACCTTGTCCTCGAAGGAGGCGGAGTTTTCGAGCTGTGTCAGCGGGTCGATCTCGGCGATGCGTTGCAGCCGGGCGGCGCGGCTGGACAGGGTGACGACCTCGTAGGCCAGGTTCTCCATCCCGTCGTGTGTGTCCCAGGTCAATTCAGCGACCCGGGCGAAGTGGCTGCAGGTCTCGATGATCTGCTGCAGGCCGTTGCTCGGCGCTTCAATGGCAAGGGCGAACCATCCGCGGGCCGCTGCCGTCGGCCCGGCCAATGGCAGGGCCATGAGGTGATAGTCGACGCCCTCCACCGTGATCTGTCCCGTCTTGCAGGGGGGGGCGCCAGTCTGGTCGGTCCCGGTTTCGTCCTTTGCGAAACAGAAGTCGCGCAGCGCGCGGTCGACCGGCCCGTCGGCGGACAGTGCGATCAGCGGGTGCCCCGGCCCGTTCTCCGCCGTGGTCAGCAGGATGAGCCCCGCGCAGGCGGAGGTCGCCGCCAGGGCGGCGTCGCGCAGGGCAGCCATGCGCAGTTCCAGCGCCTTGGTCGCAGCGTCGGTTTCAAAGGTGCCGTCAGGGGGCAGCGGAACCGTCATCGGAGTGTGGCTTTCGTCGGATCATCCCGGACATGGTAACCGAATGGTCGCCAACTTTCAGCAATCGGTGAGTTTGGTTAATTATTGGTTAATCCAGCGAGCGCCGATGGGCGTCAGATTGGCTCTGCCGTCAGCCAGACACCGCCTTCCGGACGCAGTGTGATGATCATCACGGGCTTCGGGGTGCGCCCGGCAACCGGCCTGAACCGGAAGCGCGCCAGAAGCGTGGCGAGGATGATCACCGCCTCCTGCAGGGCGAACCCCGCGCCGATACATATCCGGGGGCCGTCGCCAAAGGGCAGGTAGGCATAGCGGTCGACGGGCACGCCCTCGCGGAACCGGGCGGGGTCAAAGGCATCCGGCCTGTCCCACAGCAGGCGGTTCCGGTGCAGCGCATAGATCGGAACCATGACCGTATCGCCGGGCCGGATCTGGCGGCCGCCCAGTTCATCCTCGGCCAGCGCCGTGCGCGACAGAAGCCCGGCGGGCGGATAGAGGCGCAGGGCTTCGTCGACGATTTCGCGCGTCCGGGGCAGGTTGGGGATGTCGGCGGCGGTGGCGGCGCGGGTGCCCAGCACGGCCTTGGCCTCTTCCGCCACGTCGCTTTGGATGTCGGGGGCGAAGGCGCAGAGGTAGAGCGCCCAGCCAAGGGTCAGGGCCGTGGTTTCGTGACCCGCGACGATGAAGGTCAGCAGGTTGTCCCGGATCTCCGGCGTGCGCATGCGACGCTGCGTTTCGGGGTCCTCTCCGGCGATCAGCAGATCCAGCAGATCGGGCGGGGTATGGGCCTGGGTCTCTCGCCGGTCCCGGATGGCGTCGTCCGCCACCTGCTTCATCCGCGCCACCGCATTGCCGGAAACAATCCGCCCGGGGCGGGGGACCCATCCTGGCAATCCCATCAGGTCAAAGACCGAAACTCGCCCGGCGATGTCGATGTAATTGTCGATGGCGCGGTGCATGGCCTTTCGATCAAAGCGTTTCTCTCCGGACAGGGTGGTGTCGGAAATGACGTCGAAGGTGGTGCGCACCATCTCGGCATAGACATCCACGGCGCGGGGGCCAGCCTGGGCGATCCGCTCTGCCGCGGCCTCGGCGGCGGCGGTCATGACTGGGGCGAGGTTGGCGATGTTGCGCGGCGAAAAGGCCGGGGCGGCGGCGCGGCGCTGCCAGCGCCAGTGCTGGCCCTCGGCCACGAAGAGGCTGTCACCGATGGCAGGACGCAGCAGGTTCTTGGTGACGACGGATTTGGGGTAATCCTCGACCTTTTCAAGCAGGATACGGCGCAGTGCCTTCGGGTCCATCACCATGTGCCAGCGGACACCGGTCTTGCCCGACACCATGGGCTGACGCACCGCGAGCTCCGGCAGGATGCCCAGCAGGTTGGTGCGCGCCGCCCGGAGACTGCCGAAAAACCCCAGAGGCTGCGTGACAAGCGGGGCTTTCACGGGCTCGCTGTCAGCGGGAATGGGAAGCGCCATGGGACAGGTCCTGCGGTCGGGATCGTTCAAGGATAGGGCGGGCACGGCGGGGCGGCAACCGTGCGAAGGGTTTGCAAGCGGGGCGGGCTTCGTCTATCCGGGATCAACGGATTTTCCTGGAGGACACACCGCATGATCCGCCGCTTCGCTGCCCTGCTGCTCTTGGCGCTTGCCGCCGCCTGTACCAGCTCTGCCGATCTGAACGAGGCCCCGGCCGATCTGGGGAATTTCCAGTTGGGTCACAATGTCGTCGTCGCCTCCAAGATGAAGCAGGCGGCCCTGTCGCGCGGCGCCACCGAGGAGGAATGGGTGGCCTCGCTGACCAAGGCAGTGGACGAGCGGTTCGGACGCTACGAGGGGGATCGGCTGTATCACATCGGTATCTCCGTCGAGGGGTTCTCGATCGCCCCGGGCGGTATCCCGTTGGTGGTTTCGCCCAAAAGCGTCCTGATCATCCGGGTCACGCTCTGGGATGACCAATTGGGCCGGAAACTCAACAAAGAGGCCAAGCAGTTCACGGTCTTCGAATCCCTCTCTGCGGACACGCTTGTCGGCTCCGGTCTGACCCAGACCAAGGAGGAGCAGATGGAAAATCTGTCGCGCAATGCCGCGAAACTCATCCAGAACTGGATGCTGCAGAACCCGGACTGGTTCCCCGGCCTGGGCGAAGAAACCCCAGCCGCCGCCGCGTCAGAGGCCGCGGTGAAGCCGGATACCGTCGCCGCGGAGGGCTAAGCTGCCGTTCCCGGCTTGATTATCCGTTCCGAACCCCTTACATCGCCGCCGGAGTAAAACCGGGCTTTGGCGGCCCCCCAAACCACGAGGCGCCTGAGGAAGATGGCAAAGGAAAAGTTTGAGCGCGGCAAACCGCACTGCAACATCGGCACCATTGGTCACGTTGACCACGGCAAGACGACGCTGACGGCGGCGATCACCAAGTATTTCGGTGACTTCAAGGCCTACGACCAGATCGACGGCGCGCCGGAAGAGAAAGCCCGCGGGATCACCATCTCGACGGCCCACGTCGAGTATGAAACCGACGCGCGTCACTACGCCCACGTCGACTGCCCCGGCCACGCCGACTACGTCAAGAACATGATCACCGGTGCCGCCCAGATGGACGGGGCGATCCTGGTGGTGAACGCCGCCGACGGCCCGATGCCGCAGACGCGCGAGCACATCCTGCTCGGCCGTCAGGTCGGCATCCCGGCCATGGTCGTCTTCCTGAACAAGGTCGACCAGGTCGACGACGAAGAGCTGCTGGAGCTGGTGGAAATGGAAGTCCGCGAGCTGCTGTCCGAATACGACTTCCCGGGCGACGACATTCCGATCATCGCGGGCTCCGCGCTGGCGGCGATGAACGGTGAAAACCCGGACATCGGCGAGAACAAGATCCGCGAACTGATGGCGGCCGTGGACGAGTACATCCCGCAGCCCGAGCGCGCGATCGACCAGCCGTTCCTGATGCCGATCGAGGACGTCTTCTCGATCTCCGGCCGTGGTACGGTTGTGACTGGCCGTGTCGAGCGCGGTGTCGTGAACGTCGGCGACGAGCTTGAAATCGTCGGCATCAAGGACACCACCAAGACGACCTGCACCGGCGTGGAAATGTTCCGCAAGCTGCTGGACCGCGGCGAGGCCGGCGACAACATCGGCGCCCTGCTGCGCGGCATCGACCGTGACGGCGTCGAGCGTGGTCAGGTTCTGTGCAAGCCGGGTTCGGTGAAGCCGCACACCAAGTTCGAAGCCGAGGTCTACATCCTGACCAAGGACGAAGGTGGCCGTCACACGCCGTTCTTCGCGAACTACCGTCCGCAGTTCTACTTCCGGACGACGGACGTGACCGGCACCGTGACGCTGCCCGAGGGCACCGAGATGGTGATGCCGGGCGACAACCTGAAGTTCGCGGTCGAGCTGATCGCCCCGATCGCGATGGAAGACGGCCTGCGTTTCGCCATCCGTGAAGGCGGCCGTACCGTCGGTTCGGGTGTTGTGTCGAAGATCGTCGACTAAGCCGCGAACCGAAGGTTCGTCGGTCGTGCAACAGCGATTTGTGAGCAAACCGCGAGAGCGCACCGCAGACACAGGGCCCCGGGCCTGACCTGGGGCACGCGACGCAGGGCCATGTCCCGGGCTTGCCCCGGGACCGCCCGAGACACAGGAGCCCCGGATCATCTCCGGGGCGTGATGTCGCTTCAAATTCGCAACGCCGTCCCTTCGGGGGCGGCGTTTCCTTTGACTTGACCCTGCCCCCCGGTGCGGGATAGGCCTCTCACCAACCGATGGAGGGCGCCGTGGACCAGTAACTGAATTTCCCAATCTCGATCTTTTTCGACAGGAGTTCAGTATGCCGCGCAACAGCACGCCGCCTTTTCTCGATGCGTCAAGAACGCATCCCATCACACTGCCCGACGGGCAGATTTACCCCAACACGGTCTGGCTGGCCTCGGTGATCGACCATCCCAATATCCATGTGGGCGCCTTCACCTATTACAACGATTTCGACCCGGTCACGGACTACGCCGCCAGGATCGCCCCCTACCTGCATCCCGGCGGGCCGGAGCATCTGCATATCGGGCGCTATGGCCAGTTTGCCCATGGTACGCGGTTCATCACCTCTTCGGCCAATCATCCGCTGGAGTGGTTCACCAGCTATCCCTTCGCGGTTTTCGATCACGATCTGATGCCGCTCTTTGCGGAGGAATTCGCGAAGGGAAAGGACACGCGGATCGGGCATGATGTCTGGATCGGGCACAATGCGATGATCCTGCCGGGGGCGACGATCGGCAATGGCGTTATTGTCGGGGCGGGGTCCGTCGTCACTCGCGATGTCCCGGACTGGAGCCTCGTGGCCGGAAACCCGGCACGGGTGATCCGGCGGCGGTTTTCCGACGAGGTCTGTGACTTGCTGGACCATCTGGCCTGGTGGGACCGCCCGCCGGAGGAGGTGCGCGATCTGGTGCCGCTGCTGGCCAGCGGAGACGAGGCCGCGCTCAGGGCCAGGATGGACCAGCTGTGAGACGCGGTGGCGGGCGGGGTTGCATCGGCCCTGTCTCTGCCTCCGTCGGCCCCTGTCGGCAGCCGAGGCCGCTCCGCCCAACTCAGGTCGTGCAATTGCCGGGGGCCGGGCCTAGTCTGGCGCGAGATCAATGGACGAGATGTGATGACCGACCGAACGAGCCCGGTTCTCTTTGCCTATGCCCTCACCGGTCCGGACGCCGGGCAGAAGCTGGATGGCACGGATATCGCGCGGGTCCTGCGCGATACGACCGTGGGTTGGGTGCATCTGCAGGCCGATCATCCGGCGACCCCGGGATGGATTGCAGAGCAGATGCCCTATCTCGACGATACCGTGCCGCAGGCGTTGACCGCGCCTGCGACCCGGGCGCGGGCGTCCCGCGTGGGGGCCGGGGTGCTGGCGGTGCTGCGGGGGCTGAATTTCAACGATGGCAAGGACCCGGAGGACATGGTCGCCATCCGGATCTGGGCCGAGGCCGAGAGGATCGTCACCCTGTCGCGGCAACGGGTCCGGGCGCTGGAGGATATCGCGGAGGCAATATCCGACGGGCAGGGGCCGCATGGGGCCGGGGCGTTTCTGGCGCTGCTGGCGGAACGGCTGAATGCACGGATGGAGCCGCTGATTGCCGATCTCGACACCGAGACGGATGCGCTGGAGGCGCAGGTGATCGGGCAGCCGGATCAGGAACTGCGGCACCGGATCGTGGCCATGCGTCTGCAGGTGATCGAATTGCGCCGCCACGCCGCCCCGCAGCGCGAGGCCTTGCTGAGGCTGGAGGGGGAGGACATTCCCTTCACCCGCGCGCAGGACCGCCGCCACCTGCGGGAGGCCCGGGACAAGCTGACACGACTGGTCGAGAACCTGGACGAGATGCGCGACAGCCTCGCCGTGCTGCGGGAGGAGCTTTCCGGTCAGCTCTCGGACCGGCTGAACCGGCATATGTACATCCTGTCGATCCTGTCGGCGATCTTCCTGCCGCTCGGGTTCCTGACGGGGCTACTGGGGATCAATGTGGGCGGGATGCCGGGGGCAGAGAACCCGCATGCCTTCTGGTATGTTTGCGGGGGTCTGGCTGTCGTGGTGCTGCTGCAACTGTGGATCCTGCGGCGCGCGCGCTGGCTGTGACGCCGAATTCCGACGCGGCGCGGAAATCCCGCTTGATCTTACCCGCCTGCTGCCCTATCCCACGGCACGGCCTAGGGGTATAGCTCAGTTGGTAGAGCATCGGTCTCCAAAACCGAGGGTCGTGGGTTCGAGTCCCTCTGCCCCTGCCAGCCGCTTTCCTGACATCCGAAAACCGCGCTGATCCGCTGCTTCATCTTGCCGGAAATACTCCGGGAGGTCCGGAGGGCAGCGCCCTCCGTCGCGACAGCAGAAGTCCGCGCCAGGTTCGCCTTGAATTCACGGGCTTCAGCCGTTACATGACCGGCCACGGCAGCATCGCCCCTCAGACGGAAGACCCAATGGCAAACCCGATCCAGTTCATCAACCAGACGCGTTCCGAGATCTCCAAGATCACCTGGCCGACCCGGCGGGAAGTGATGCTGACCACCGTCATGGTCTTCATCATGGCGGCGCTGACTTCGGTTTTCTTTGCCCTGGTCGATCTGCTGATCCGCAGCGGGCTTCAGGGGCTTCTCAGCCTGTTCGGCTGACCGACCCGGCCTGACGACGTGCCAAGCCCTTGCCATGGCGGGGCGAAATGGGTAGGTCACGGCCTATTCCCCTGACATGGCGCGCGACGATTCGAGACGCGCGCCGCTTTGTTTTGGGGGAACGGACCGTTAGAGGTCTGACATAGTTTACGAAACCGGCGCGGACCGGGGCAAGAAGGATCGAAGCGAAATGGCGAAGCGGTGGTACTCGGTCAGTGTTCTGTCGAATTTCGAAAAGAAAATCGCCGAGCAGATCCGAACCCTGGTTGCCGAACAGGGCCTCGAGGAAGAGATCGAGGAAGTTCTGGTTCCGACCGAAGAAGTGATTGAAATTCGCCGCGGCAAAAAGGTGACCACGGAACGGCGCTTCATGCCAGGCTATGTGCTGGTGCGGATGGAGATGTCGGACAAGGGCTATCACCTGATCAATTCGATCAACCGCGTCACCGGCTTCCTGGGTCCGCAGGGCCGTCCGATGCCGATGCGCGATGCAGAGGTCGCCGCGATCCTGGGCCGTGTTGCCGAGGGCGAGGAAGCGCCGCGCACGCTGATCCACTTCGAGGTCGGCGAGAAGGTGAAGGTCAACGACGGCCCGTTCGAGGACTTCACCGGCATGATCGAAGAAGTGGACGACGACAACCAGCGCCTGAAGGTGTCGGTGTCGATCTTCGGCCGCGAAACTCCGGTCGAGCTGGAATACACCCAGGTTACCAAGCAGGGCTGAGGTCCGGTCCGGCCTCATGGGCCGGACTGTTGACGCACCCGGAGGGGCAGGGCTGTCGCTGAGACAGCCCTTTCTTATTGCGTGAAACGGCTGTCGTTCGGTTCTGCTTGTCAGGGGGACGGTCCTGCGAAGCCTGCAACGCCTCCGCCTGGTCCGGTCAGTCGATATCGCGGTTGGCCGCCCAGATCGGCGTCCCATTGAACATGGCATAGCGCGGAGCGGTGGCCTGGCCGCGCTCCAGCCACTGGGCATGGGTCATCGCCTGGTGCATCACCTGCGTCGACAGCGCCAGCTCGGGCCGTCCCTCGGCGAGTTTGGCGTATAGTTCGACTCCACGGGGCGAGATGATCGGCGTATCGGAATAGCGCAGCCGCAGGATCCCGGAATTGATCCGGTCGATCAGGAATTCCGCCAGGGCCACCAGCGCGTGGTCGGACTGCGGATCGGGGAAGACGCGCAACAGGATGGCCAGGGCGATCCAGAAATCGCACTCCTCATGTTCGGCAATATCCGCCAGCCCCTGCAGGTCGGTGACCCGGGTGCGGGACCAGAGCCGGGTCATCACCAGCTCTGCAAGTTCATCGTGGTTGGCGTAGGGCAGGGCGGCGCTCAGCAGGTCGGGGCGTTCGTCCAGCAGGTGATCCATATAGTCCGCGGACTCGTGGCACCGCTCGGGGGCCGGGGCGGCAGCCAGCAGATGCCGGGGGAAAACATCGTCGATTTGTCTCATAGCGGATCTGATCGGTTCCATTGCCTGCCTGTTGCCGCTGTTAATAATGGTTAATGTGGCGCTCAGATGGCGGATCCGGGCTTTTACGGTGACGCCGGATCGGACCCGATTGAACCGGTGATGCAATGAACATGCCAGTCAGGCAGGGATGACTTGCAATGTCGGGACGGGCGGTGTATCCGGCCGCCCTGTCGTACAGGCGCTGAGTCTGGGCGACGGATACTAGTGGGAGGCGAGGGCAACGCGTTGTCCGGACCGGACCACACAACACATAGCCCCGGGAACGCGTTTCGGGGGCGTTGGAAAGGAGAAGGCCAATGGCCAAGAAACTGATTGGGCAGCTCAAGCTGCAAGTGCCCGCCGGGCAGGCAAACCCGTCCCCGCCCGTCGGTCCCGCGCTCGGTCAGCGCGGCATCAACATCATGGAATTCTGCAAGGCGTTCAACGCCAAGACGCAGGAGATGGAGCCCGGCGCGCCGTGCCCGACCGTGATTTCCTACTACCAGGACAAATCCTTCACGATGGAAATCAAGACGCCGCCCGCGTCCTACTACATCAAGAAGGCGGCCAAGCTGAAATCCGGTTCGAAAGAGCCCGGTAAATCGGTTGCCGGTCACATCACTGTCGCCCAGGTGAAAGAGATCGCCGAAGCGAAGATGAAGGATCTGAACGCCAACGACATCGACGGCGCCATGCAGATCATCCTGGGCTCCGCCCGCTCCATGGGCATCGAGGTGAAGTAATGGGAAAGATTGGTAAGCGCACTGTCGCAGCCCGCGAAGCTTTCGTCGGCAAGGAAGAGCTCTCTGTTGAGGAGGCCGTCGCCCTGGTCAAATCCAGCGCCTCCGCCAAGTTCGATGAGACCATCGAGATCGCAATGAACCTGGGCGTCGACCCGCGTCACGCGGACCAGATGGTCCGTGGTGTTGTCGGCCTGCCGAACGGCACCGGCAAGGACGTCCGCGTGGCCGTGTTCGCCCGTGGCCCGAAGGCTGAAGAAGCCCAGGCCGCCGGTGCGGATATCGTCGGCGCCGAAGACCTGATGGAAACCATCCAGGGCGGCACCATCGAGTTCGATCGCTGCATCGCAACCCCGGACATGATGCCGATCGTCGGCCGTCTGGGTAAGATCCTCGGCCCGCGGAACCTGATGCCGAACCCCAAGGTCGGCACCGTGACCATGGATGTCGCCGACGCCGTCAAGGCCGCCAAGGGCGGTGAGGTCCAGTTCAAGGCCGAGAAGGCCGGTGTCGTGCACGCAGGTGTCGGCAAGGCGTCGTTCGACGAAGCCAAGCTGGTCGAAAACATCCGCGCCTTTGTCGACGCCGTCTCCAAGGCGAAGCCGACCGGCGCGAAGGGCACCTACATGAAGAAGGTTTCGATCTCTTCGACCATGGGCCCGGGTGTCTCGATCTCCGTCGAGAACGCAACCGGCAACTGATCCGACCGATCAGCGACCTAGACAGGGGCGTGCCTTTGGCGCGCCCCTTTGCGTTTTGCGGGGGCACCCGTGTCTGCTGGATCCGGCGCGGCGCTTGCCGTGGCTGGGATTTGCCAATAGCGATGAAGGAGGTCCCGAACGCCGTTCCGCAAGAGCAGACAGCCGAACATGTCACAGCCCGCGCTTCGCCTGTTGCCACGATCCCGCCTGACGGTCGGGACGATCCTGCGAGAGCCGGTGGAGACGGTGATGCGTTTCGTGGCGTGGTATCTGGCCCAGGATGCCGACCGGGTGGTGATGTGTTTCGACGATCCCGAGGACCCGGCGATCGACCTGCTTGGCAATGTCGAGAGGATCGAATGCATCCGCTGCACGCCGGAGTTCTGGGAAAGGCTGGGAATCAGCCCGGAGGCGCGGTTCACCAAGCGTCAGAACAGGGCCATGGGCTATGTCTATGCGACCATCGCCGACGGCTGGTTCCTGAATGTGGACAGTGACGAATTGCTCCACCTCGACGGTCGGACGCTTGCCGAGGAGGTCGGGGGGCAGGGCCGGGATATTCGGGCCATCCGGGTGGAACCGGTAGAGCATCTGAACACGCCCGACAGTGACGGGATGCACTTTCGCTGCCTGATGCGTCCGTGGATGCAGCGCAAGGTCTACGGCGACCTCGCCCCGGTGATGAAGCCGCGCCAGGGGCTGATGGGCCATACACTTGGCAAGTCGGTCACGCGCGCCGGGCTGCGCGACGTGGTGGTCCGGCAGCACTGGGTGCAGACGGCTGACGGCGAGGCGCTTACCGATCTCACGCTCGGGGTGGGCGAGGGGGCCTATCTGATGCATTTCGTGGATCAGGGTTACGAGATCTGGCGCGACAAGCTGCCCTGGCGTCTGTCGGCGCGCGGTTTCCGGGGGCCGATCCGCGACATGCTGGTCGAAGTTCTGGACGGCCCTGATCCGGACCCGGGCCTGCGCAGGCTGTACGATATGTTCTTCGTTTTTGACCAGGCTCGCCTCGACATTCTGGCGGAGTGTCGCGCGCGGTTCGATCTGAGGCTGGACTTTGATCAGCTTGTGGCGGAACAACTGAGCTAGGGGGGAATGACGGCATCCCGCCGATCGGTCGAAAAATCCCGCGACCCCCCTTCACATTCCATCGGAAACGGATTAACAGCGGCTCTTGTCTCGGCGGTTGCGACTGCGCAGCCGCCGTGATGATTCGTCCGAGACGGCGGGTGGTCGGGGTCTTCCCTACCATAATTCCTGCCTGAGACGGGTAGACCAGATTTCTTCGGAGGCTCGCAGGAGCACCCGGGGCGAGATTGGACGGACCCGTAAGGACCCGAATAGTCGGGGCTTTATGTCCCGGCTGAACTGAGCCGGAGGGTCTGACCCTCCACTACTTGGAGTGAAACTGTGGATAGAGCCCAGAAAGAGAAAGTGGTCGAGGAACTCGGCCAGATCTTCGAAAGCTCTGGCGTTGTTGTGGTTGCCCACTACACCGGTCTCACGGTTGCTGAGATGCAGACACTGCGCGCAAAGGCTCGTGAAGCCGATGCAAGCGTCCGCGTCGCCAAGAACAGGCTCGCCAAGATCGCCCTGGATGGAAAGCCCTGCGAAAGCATCGGCTCGCTCCTGACGGGCATGACCGTTCTGACCTTCTCCGAGGACCCCGTGGCAGCAGCCAAGGTGGCCGAGGACTTCGCCAAGGATAACAAGAAGTTTGAGATCCTCGGCGGCGCAATGGGTGAGAACGCTCTCGACCGTGCCGGCGTTGAAGCCGTGTCGAAAATGCCGTCCCGTGATGAGCTTATCGCTTCCATCGTGGGCTGCATCGGCGCACCTGCTTCGAACATCGCTGGCGCAATTGGCGCACCTGCTTCGAACATCGCCTCCATCCTGTCCACGATCGAGGACAAGGCGGCGTAAGCAACCCGAGATTTGGCGTGGGGTTGAATGCCTCAACGTTAGAACACACTTAGATACGGAAACAGTACAATGGCTGATCTGAAGAAACTGGCAGAAGAGATCGTTGGTCTGACGCTTCTCGAAGCACAAGAACTGAAAACCATCCTGAAAGACGAATACGGCATCGAGCCCGCAGCTGGCGGCGCTGTCATGGTTGCCGGCCCCGCAGGCGGCGACGCCGGCGGCGCAGCGGAAGAGGAAAAAGACGAGTTTGACGTCATCCTCAAATCCGCAGGCGCTTCCAAGATCAACGTGATCAAGGAAGTCCGCGGCATCACCGGTCTTGGCCTGAAAGAAGCCAAGGAACTGGTCGAAGCCGGTGGCAAAGCCGTCAAGGAAGGCGCACCGAAGGCGGAAGCCGAAGAGATCAAGGCGAAGCTGGAAGCAGCCGGCGCCGAGGTCGAACTCAAGTGATCGCGCTGTTGGCGGGATCATCCCGGGCCTGACTCGGGATCTCCTGCCGACACGGTGAGGCCCCGGATCCTGTCCGGGGCCGGATCACGCGACACAAGGCTGGTCCCGGCAAAATCCGGGTCCAGCCGAACCTGTCTCAGAGAGGCCCCGGATCACGTCCGGGACCTGCCTAAGGGAGGTTCGCCGGATCGGGAGGCCACCATACGGGAGGTGGCCAGGCATGGATCCGGACCCCCTGTTTCGATAAGGGCGCAGTGCCGGGGCCCGACGGTGCATGTGTTCTGGTGTGAAACGAAAGGTGACTTACGTCATGGCTCAGACCTTCCTCGGTCAGAAACGTCTTCGGAAATATTACGGTAAAATCCGCGAAGTCCTCGAAATGCCGAACCTCATCGAGGTTCAAAAAGCGTCCTACGATCTTTTTCTGAAATCCGGCGACCAGCCCGATCCCGCCGATGGCGAAGGCATCATGGGTGTCTTCCAGTCGGTCTTTCCGATCAAGGATTTCAACGAGACCTCGATCCTCGAGTTCGTGAAGTACGAACTGGAGAAGCCGAAGTACGATGTCGAAGAATGTCAGCAGCGTGACATGACCTATGCGGCCCCGCTGAAGGTCACCCTGCGCCTGATCGTGTTCGATATCGACGAGGATACCGGCGCAAAGTCCGTCAAGGACATCAAGGAACAGGACGTCTTCATGGGCGACATGCCCCTGATGACCCCGAACGGGACGTTCATCGTGAACGGCACCGAGCGTGTGATCGTGTCCCAGATGCACCGCAGCCCGGGCGTTTTCTTCGACCACGACAAGGGCAAGACGCATTCTTCGGGCAAGCTGCTTTTCGCCTGCCGCATCATCCCGTACCGCGGCTCCTGGCTGGACTTCGAATTTGACGCCAAGGACATCGTCTTCGCCCGTATCGACCGCCGCCGGAAACTGCCGGTGACGACGCTGCTCTATGCGCTTGGTCTCGACCAGGAAGGCATCATGGATGCCTATTACACCACGGTCGACTACACGCTGCGCAAGGGCCAGGGCTGGGTCACCAAGTTCTTCCCCGACCGCGTGCGCGGCACCCGTCCGACCTATGACCTGATCGATGCGGATACCGGCGAAGTGATCGCCGAAGCGGGCAAGAAAGTGACCCCGCGCGCCGTCAAGAAACTGATCGACGAGGGCAAGGTCCAGAACCTGCTGGTCCCCTTCGACCGGATCGTCGGCAAGTTTGTCGCGAAGGACATCATCAACGAGGAAACCGGCGCGATCTATGTCGAGGCGGGTGATGAACTGACGCTGGACTACGACAAGGACGGCGAGATCACCGGTGGCTCCCTGCAGGATCTGCTGGATGCGGGGATCACCGATATCCCGGTTCTCGATATCGACAACGTCAGCGTCGGCCCGTACATCCGCAACACCATGGCGGCGGACAAGAACATGAACCGCGACACCGCGCTCATGGATATCTACCGCGTCATGCGCCCGGGTGAACCGCCGACCGTGGAGGCCGCTTCGGCGCTCTTCGATCAGCTGTTCTTCGACAGCGAACGGTACGACCTGTCTGCCGTGGGCCGCGTGAAAATGAACATGCGTCTCGCTCTTGATGCGCCGGATACGCACCGGACGCTGCGCAAGGAAGATATCGTCGCCTGTATCAAGGCGCTGGTCGATCTGCGTGACGGCCGTGGCGACATCGACGACATTGACCACCTCGGCAACCGTCGTGTCCGTTCCGTTGGCGAACTGATGGAAAACCAGTACCGCGTTGGCCTGCTGCGGATGGAGCGCGCGATCAAGGAACGCATGTCCTCGGTCGAGATCGACACGGTCATGCCGCAGGATCTGATCAACGCGAAACCGGCGGCCGCGGCTGTCCGCGAATTCTTCGGCTCCTCGCAGCTGTCGCAGTTCATGGACCAGACCAACCCGCTGTCCGAAGTGACGCACAAGCGTCGCCTCTCGGCGCTTGGGCCGGGCGGTCTGACGCGTGAGCGCGCTGGCTTTGAGGTGCGCGACGTTCACGCCACGCACTACGGCCGGATGTGCCCGATTGAAACGCCGGAAGGGCCGAACATTGGTCTGATCAACTCGCTGGCTACTTTCGCCCGGGTGAACAAGTACGGCTTCATCGAAACCCCGTACCGCCGGGTGGAAAACGGACAGGTGACCGACGAGGTCAAATACATGTCCGCGACCGAAGAGATGCGGCATACGGTGGCCCAGGCCAACGCGCATCTGGACGAAGACGGCAAGTTCGAGAACGAGTTGGTGAACACCCGTCAGCAGGGGGAATACACCCTGGCCCCGCGTGAAAACGTGGACCTGATCGACGTGTCGCCGAAGCAGTTGGTCTCTGTCGCCGCTTCGCTGATCCCGTTCCTCGAAAACGACGACGCCAACCGCGCCCTGATGGGCTCGAACATGCAGCGTCAGGCGGTTCCGCTTCTGCGGGCCGAGGCGCCGTTGGTCGGCACCGGGATCGAGGGCAAGGTCGCCATCGACTCGGGCGCGGCCATCCAGGCCACGCGCGCCGGTATCATCGACCAGGTCGATGCACAGCGTATCGTGATCCGGGCGACCGAGGACCTCGAACTGGGCGACGCTGGCGTGGACATCTACCGTCTGCGCAAGTTCCAGCGTTCGAACCAGAACACCACCATCAACCAGAAGCCTCTGGTGAAGGTGGGCGACATGGTCGAGAAGGGCGAGGTCATCGCAGATGGTCCGTCCACCGACATGGGGGAACTGGCGCTCGGCAAGAACGTCGTCGTCGCCTTCATGCCGTGGAACGGCTACAACTACGAGGACTCCATCCTGATCTCCGAGCGGATCGCCCGTGACGACGTCTTCACCTCGATCCACATCGAGGAATTCGAAGTTGCCGCGCGTGACACGAAGCTCGGGCCGGAAGAGATCACCCGCGACATCCCGAACGTCGGCGAGGAAGCCCTGCGCAACCTCGACGAGGCGGGCATCGTCTACATCGGCGCCGACGTCGAGCCGGGCGATATCCTTGTCGGCAAGATCACTCCGAAGGGCGAAAGCCCGATGACGCCGGAAGAAAAACTTCTGCGCGCCATCTTCGGGGAAAAGGCATCGGACGTCCGTGACACCTCGCTCCGCGTGAAGCCGGGCGATTACGGGACCGTCGTCGAGGTGCGCGTCTTCAACCGCCACGGTGTGGAAAAAGACGAACGCGCGCTGCAGATCGAGCGTGAGGAAATCCAGCGTCTGGGTCGTGACCGCGACGACGAGCTGGCGATCCTGGATCGCAACATCTACGCCCGTCTGAAGGATCTGATCCTTGGCAAGGTGGCTGTCAAAGGGCCGAAAGGCGTCAAGGCGAACTCGGAGATCACCGAGGACCTGCTGTCGACTCTGCCGCGTTCCCATTGGTGGCAGCTGGCCCTGGCCGAAGACCAGGACGCCCAGATCGTCGAGGCCCTGAACGAGCAGTACGAGGCGCAGAAACGTGCCCTCGACGCCCGCTTCGAGGACAAGGTCGAGAAGGTGCGCCGCGGTGACGATCTGCCCCCGGGCGTGATGAAGATGGTCAAGGTCTTCATCGCCGTGAAGCGCAAGCTTCAGCCGGGCGACAAGATGGCCGGCCGTCACGGGAACAAGGGCGTGATTTCGCGCGTGGTGCCGATGGAGGACATGCCGTTCCTCGAAGACGGGACCCCGGTCGATTTCTGCCTCAACCCGCTCGGCGTGCCGTCGCGTATGAACGTCGGTCAGATCCTGGAGACGCACATGGGCTGGGCCGCACGTGGTCTGGGTATCCAGGTCGATGACGCTCTGGGTGAATACCGTCGCTCGGGCGACCTGACCCCGGTCAAGGACGCGCTGAAGATCGTCTATGGCGACGACGTCTATGAAGAAGGCTTCGCCAACATGGACGAGGACCTGATGGTCGAAGCGGCGGGCAATGTGACCCGCGGCGTTCCGATCGCGACGCCGGTCTTCGACGGTGCAAAAGAGCATGACGTCAACGACGCGCTGGCACGGGCCGGGTTCGATACCTCGGGTCAGTCGGTGCTCTACGATGGCCGCACGGGCGAGCAGTTCTCCCGCAAGGTCACCGTGGGTGTGAAGTACCTGCTCAAGCTGCACCACCTTGTCGACGACAAGATCCACGCCCGGTCCACGGGGCCGTACTCGCTCGTCACTCAGCAGCCGCTTGGTGGTAAGGCGCAGTTCGGTGGTCAGCGCTTCGGTGAGATGGAAGTCTGGGCCCTGGAAGCCTATGGCGCCGCCTACACCCTGCAGGAGATGCTGACGGTGAAGTCGGATGACGTGGCCGGCCGGACGAAGGTCTACGAATCGATCGTCAAGGGCGAGGACAACTTCGAAGCGGGCGTTCCCGAGAGCTTCAACGTTCTCGTGAAAGAGGTCCGCGGCCTCGGCCTGAACATGGAACTCCTGGACGCGGAGGGTGAGGAGTGATGGGTGCCTAGCACCCATCCTACGTAGGATGGGTGGTTTCCACCCATCTTCCCCCCTCCACGCCCCTCAACTGAGGAAATCAAATGAACCAGGAACTGACCAACAACCCGTTCAACCCTCTGGCCCCCCAGAAGGTCTTTGACGAAATCAAGGTGTCGCTGGCATCGCCGGAGCGGATCCTCTCGTGGTCCTATGGCGAGATCAAGAAGCCCGAGACCATCAACTACCGGACCTACAAGCCCGAGCGTGACGGTCTGTTCTGCGCCCGTATCTTCGGGCCGATCAAGGACTACGAATGCCTCTGCGGCAAGTACAAGCGGATGAAGTATCGCGGCGTTGTCTGCGAGAAATGCGGCGTGGAAGTCACCCTGCAGAAGGTCCGCCGTGAGCGTATGGGCCACATCGAACTGGCGGCACCCGTCGCGCATATCTGGTTCCTGAAGTCCCTTCCGTCGCGGATCGGCCTTCTGCTGGACATGACCCTGCGTGATCTGGAGCGTGTGCTCTATTTCGAAAACTACGTCGTGATCGACCCGGGTCTGACCGACCTCACCGAAGGTCAGATGCTGACGGAAGAAGAGTTCATGGATGCGCAGGACGCCTATGGCGGCGACGCGTTCCAGGCGAACATCGGCGCCGAAGCCATCCGCGAAATGCTGGCCAAGATCGACCTCGAGTCCGAGGCCGAGCACCTGCGCGCGGAACTGGCCGAAGCCACCGGCGAACTGAAGCCCAAGAAGATCATCAAGCGCCTCAAGGTCGTGGAATCCTTCATCGAATCCGGCAACCGTCCGGAATGGATGATCCTGACCGTGATCCCCGTGATCCCGCCGGAACTGCGTCCGCTGGTTCCGCTGGACGGCGGCCGCTTTGCGACCTCCGACCTCAATGACCTGTATCGCCGCGTGATCAACCGGAACAACCGTCTGAAGCGCCTGATCGAACTGCGCGCGCCCGACATCATCGTCCGCAACGAAAAGCGGATGCTGCAGGAATCCGTCGATGCGCTCTTTGACAACGGCCGTCGCGGCCGCGTCATCACGGGCCAGAACAAGCGCCCGCTGAAGTCGCTGTCGGACATGCTCAAGGGCAAGCACGGCCGCTTCCGCCAGAACCTTCTGGGGAAACGCGTCGACTTCTCCGGCCGTTCGGTCATCGTGACCGGTCCGGAGCTCAAGCTGCACCAGTGCGGCCTGCCCAAGAAGATGGCGCTCGAGCTGTTCAAGCCCTTCATCTACTCGCGTCTGGAGGCCAAGGGTCTTTCCAGCACCGTGAAGCAGGCGAAGAAGCTGGTGGAAAAAGAGCGTCCCGAGGTCTGGGACATCCTCGACGAGGTCATCCGCGAGCACCCGGTCCTGTTGAACCGCGCGCCTACGCTGCACCGTCTGGGCATCCAGGCGTTCGAACCCACGCTGATCGAAGGCAAGGCGATCCAGCTTCACCCGCTGGTCTGTTCGGCCTTCAACGCCGACTTCGACGGCGACCAGATGGCCGTTCACGTGCCGCTCTCGCTGGAAGCCCAGCTGGAAGCGCGTGTGCTGATGATGTCGACGAACAACGTTCTGTCGCCCGCCAACGGCGCGCCGATCATTGTGCCGTCGCAGGACATGATCCTTGGTCTCTACTACACGACCATCGAACGCGCCGGGATGAAGGGCGAAGGCATGACCTTCTCCTCCATCGAGGAAGTCCAGTACGCGCTGGATACCGGCGCCGTGCACCTGCACGCCAAGATCACCGCGCGTCTTCCCCAGATCGACGAGGAAGGCAACGAGGTGATGATGCGGTTCGAAACCACGCCGGGCCGTGTGCGCCTGGGTGCGCTTCTGCCGATGAATGCCAAGGCGCCGTTCAGCCTGGTCAACCGTCTGCTGCGGAAACGCGAAGTGCAGCAGGTCATCGACACCGTCTACCGCTATTGCGGTCAAAAGGAGTCGGTCATCTTCTGTGACCAGATCATGACCATGGGCTTCCGCGAAGCCTTCAAGGCCGGGATTTCCTTCGGCAAGGACGACATGGTCATCCCCGACAACAAGTGGTCCCTGGTCGAGGAAACCCGCGAACAGGTGGCGGACTTCGAACAGCAGTACATGGACGGCCTGATCACCCAGGGTGAAAAGTACAACAAGGTCGTGGACGCCTGGTCGAAGTGTAACGACAAGGTCACCGAGGCCATGATGTCGACGATCTCCGCCGTGGAGACCATCGAAGGCGCCGAACAGGAACCGAACTCGGTCTACATGATGGCCCACTCCGGTGCGCGTGGCTCTGTCACCCAGATGAAACAGCTGGGCGGGATGCGCGGCCTGATGGCAAAGCCGAACGGCGACATCATCGAAACGCCGATCATCTCGAACTTCAAGGAAGGTCTGACCGTGCTGGAGTACTTCAACTCCACCCACGGGGCTCGTAAGGGTCTGTCGGATACCGCCCTGAAGACGGCAAACTCCGGTTACCTGACGCGTCGTCTCGTCGACGTGGCTCAGGACTGCATCGTGCGCGAAGTGGACTGCGGCACCGACCGTGCCGTGACCGCCGAAGCCGCCGTCAATGACGGTGAGGTGGTTGCGACCATCGGCGAGCGTGTTCTGGGCCGTGTCGCGGCCGAGGATGTGCTGGTGCCGGGCACGGATGAGGTGCTGGTGAGCGAAGGCACGCTGATCGACGAACGCATCGCGGACTCGATCGAGGAGGCCAACGTCCAATCGATGCGCATCCGCTCGCCGCTGACCTGTGAGGCCGAAGATGGCGTCTGCGCCATGTGCTATGGTCGCGACCTGGCGCGCGGTACGATGGTCAACCAGGGCGAAGCCGTGGGCATCATCGCGGCACAGTCGATCGGTGAACCGGGGACGCAGCTGACCATGCGGACCTTCCACATCGGCGGTGTTGCGCAGGGTGGCCAGCAGTCCTTCCTCGAGGCGTCGGTCGATGGCACGGTAGCCTTCGAATACCCGAACCTGCTGGAAAACGCTGCGGGCGAAATGCTCGTCATGGGCCGCAACATGAAGCTGCGGATCATGGACGAGAACGGCGACGAACGGGCCAGCCACAAGCTGGGCTACGGCACCAAGATCTTCGTCAAGGAAGGCGAAAAGATCACCCGTGGCACGAAGCTCTTCGAATGGGACCCCTACACGCTGCCGATCATCGCCGAGAAGGCGGGTCAGGTGCGCTATGTGGACCTCGTCACCGGTATCGCCGTGCGCGAGGACACCGACGAGGCGACCGGCATGACGCAGCGGATCGTGTCGGACTGGCGCGGCTCGCCGAAAGGCAACGAGCTGAAGCCCGAACTGCTGATCGTGGGTGAAGATGGGGAGCCGGTGCGCAACGAAGCCGGTAACCCGGTGACCTACCCGATGTCCGTGGATGCCATCCTGTCCGTCGAGGACGGGGCCAACATCCAGGCCGGTGACGTCGTCGCGCGGATCCCGCGTGAAGGCGCCAAGACCAAGGACATCACCGGTGGTCTGCCGCGTGTTGCGGAACTGTTCGAGGCGCGTCGTCCGAAGGATCACGCCATCATCGCAGAGATCGATGGCTATGTCCGCTTCGGCCGCGACTACAAGAACAAGCGCCGCATCACGATCCAGCCGGCCGACGAGTCGATGGAAGCCGTCGAATACATGGTGCCCAAGGGCAAGCACATCCCGGTGCAGGAAGGCGACTTCGTGCAGAAGGGTGACTACATCATGGACGGCAACCCGGCGCCGCACGACATCCTCGCGATCATGGGGGTCGAGGCTCTCGCCGACTACATGATCAACGAGGTGCAGGACGTCTACCGGTTGCAGGGTGTGAAGATCAACGACAAGCACATCGAGGTGATCGTTCGCCAGATGCTGCAGAAGTGGGAGATCTCGGACTCGGGCGATACGGTGCTGCTCAAGGGCGAAACCGTCGACAAGATCGAGTTCGACGAGGCCAATGAAAAGGCCATCGCCCGTGGTGGTCGTCCGGCGGAGGGTCAGCCGATCCTTCTCGGCATCACCAAGGCCTCGCTGCAGACGCGGTCCTTCATCTCGGCGGCCTCCTTCCAGGAGACCACGCGGGTCCTCACCGAGGCATCGGTGCAGGGCAAGCGCGACAAGCTGGTCGGCCTGAAGGAAAACGTCATCGTGGGTCGTCTGATCCCGGCGGGCACGGGCGGGGCCACGCAGCGCGTGCGCCGCATCGCGACCGACCGCGACAACATCGTGCTGGAAGCGCGCCGCGAGGAGGCCGAACAGGCCGCCGCCTTGGCCGCCCCGGTCTCCGACGATGTGGTCGGGGGCGACGAGTTCGACACCTTTGTCGAAACGCCGGAAAGCCGCGATTGATCCACGGATCATGACTGATCTGTCAGGCCCCCGGAGCGATCCGGGGGCCTGATTGCTTTCGGGGCCGTGCCCTTTAGTTCCGCAAGGGAGGCTGTGCACTTCCTTTTGGTCGGGGCGCATGTCATGGCTTTGGGGCGGATGTTTCGCGGGGGGAGCCATGCTGACCGACAATATGAAGGGCGCGCTGATCATGGCGCTGTCGATGGCGCTGTTCACGCTGAACGATACCTTCATGAAACTGCTGGCCGGCGAGGTGCCGCTCTACCAGATCCTCACCCTGCGCAATGGGGCGGTGACGCTTGTTTTCCTAGCGCTGGCCTGGCGATCCGGGGCGTTGCGGCGCGGGTTGCACGGACGCGACCTGAAGCTGTCGCTGCTGCGGGGCGTGGCCGAGGTGGCGACGGCCTATTTCTTCCTCAACGCGTTGTTCAACATGCCGCTGGCCAATGTCACGGCAGTGCTGCAATCGGCGCCCTTGATGGTGATGCTGGCGGCGGCACTGGTGCTGGGCGAACCGATCGGCTGGCGACGGATCATCGCGGCCCTGGTCGGGTTCACGGGGGTGCTGCTTATCGTGCGGCCGGGGCCTGACGGGTTCAACATCTATGCGATCTACACCCTGATCGCGGTCTGCTGCCTGACCGTGCGGGACATCGCCACGCGCAAACTGTCGAAGGAGGCGCCGACGCTGCTGGTTACGGCGGTGACATCGGGGATGATCTTCGTGGTCTTCGGCGGGCTCAGCCTGATCGAGGGCTGGGCGCCGCTGGACGGCCGGTCCGGCGGGTTGATCGGGGGGGCGGCGCTGATGGTGCTGGGGGCCTATCTGGCGTCGGTGCAGGCGATGCGGGTCGGGGAGGTCAGTTTCGTCTCGCCCTTCCGTTATACCGCACTGCTCTGGGGTCTGATGCTGGGCTTCGTGGTCTTCGGCGACTGGCCGACCGATCTGACCCTTCTGGGTGCGGCCATCGTCGTGGGATCGGGCCTCTATTCCTTCTACCGCGAGATGCGCCTGCGACAGCGGTCGGCGATCGAAGCAACGGGGCCGTTGCCCAGGGGCTAGGGCGTGTTGCTGAACCTCTGGCGCACGGCCGCGCAGTCGATGCCGAAACGGTCACGGAAGAGCGCCTCCTCCTGCGGGGAGAGCGGCCTCAGATCATCGGGCAGCGGGCTCTGCCCGGTGCGGCTGTCGTTCCACCGGCTGTAGCCCCGGACATACATCGGCGGGCTGTCGATCTGATCCACCGTCATGAAGCGGGGCAGGCGGGTGTGGTTGAAATTCATCACCGTCAGCCGGACCTGCGGCTCGAAGGCGACGGCCAGGGCGGCGGTGGTCAGGGGCACGGTGCTGATCTTTGCGTGCAGGCCGTCAGGACCGGGCGCGGCGACATAGCCGTTGTGGAAATCCAGGGCGATATGGCGGTTGCCGGTCAGCATTCCGGCGCGGGCCCTGGCCTCCTCCTTCGCCCGGGCGATGAAATCGCAGCCCAGGGCGTCGTCATCGTCCAGCCGGAATTGCAGGGCGGGCGCCCGGATGTCGCGGAGGGAGTTGATCGCCCTCTTCATCACGTCGCGGTGCGGCCCTGGGGGGTGGGCCTGGATCTCCACCTGCGGCAGGTCGTCGGTGACGGCCTCCAGCCGGGCGCGGTAGGCAGGGGGCAGGTCTTCGCCGATTACGATCAGGAAGGTGAACTCCGGGTCGGTCTGGGCGCGCAGCGAGGGCAGGGTGAAGCTTTCGAAGACGCGGAAGCGGTCCTCCATCCGGTCGGGGGCATAAAGGAAGGCCGCCCGCGCTTCGGGCGTGTCATGGTCGACCTGGAAGCCGCCGATGGCGGGGTAGGAGAAGCGACAGAGACCGATTACCTGCAAGTGACCCCCTGATGCATGGCCCGAAGATCGGGGCGATGCGGCCTTGTGACCCGGCTTTGGGCAGAGTATTGCAGGGGCGTTCCGGGGCGGCAAGCGCCGGGGTGGCTCGTGTTGACAAGGGGGGCGACTCTGCGTATACGCGCGCCAATCGGCCCGGGGGTTCCCCGCCGGCTATCAGATTCGAAGTGGTCAAGATCCGGGTTGCAACGCCCCGATCCTCTGAAAAACCCGCCGCGTCGTTCCCCCGCGAACGAGGGGACGCATGCGGTTTTTTATGCGTTGCGTGGACGCGCGCAGCGTGAAGAGAGAAACAGCACCCGCAAGGTGCGCACATATGTGAGAGATGGGGAACGACGCCCGATGCCAACGATCCAACAGCTGATCCGGAAACCCCGGCAGCCCAAAGTTAAACGCTCCAAATCCCAGCACCTGGAACAGTGCCCGCAGAAACGCGGCGTCTGTACCCGGGTCTATACGACGACTCCGAAGAAGCCGAACTCGGCCATGCGGAAGGTGGCCAAGGTGCGTCTGACCAATGGCTACGAAGTCATCAGCTACATTCCGGGTGAAAGCCACAACCTTCAGGAGCACTCCGTAGTCCTGATCCGTGGCGGCCGTGTGAAAGACCTTCCCGGCGTTCGTTACCACATCCTGCGTGGTGTCCTGGATACCCAGGGTGTCAAAGATCGTAAGCAACGCCGTTCGAAGTACGGCGCGAAGCGTCCGAAGTAAGAGGATTACCAGATGTCCCGCCGTCACGCCGCCGAAAAACGCGAAGTCCTGCCCGACGCCAAATATGGCGATCGGGTTCTGACGAAGTTCATGAACAACCTGATGATCGACGGCAAGAAAGCTGTTGCCGAGCGTATCGTCTACAACGCCCTCGACCGCATCGAAGCCAAGGTCAAGCGCGCCCCGGTGGAGCTGTTCCACGAAGCGCTCGACAACATCAAACCGTCGGTCGAGGTTCGCTCCCGCCGGGTTGGTGGTGCCACCTATCAGGTGCCGGTCGAAGTGCGCCCCGAGCGTCGTGAGGCCCTGGCGATCCGCTGGCTGATCACCGCGTCGCGGTCGCGCAACGAAAACACCATGGAAGAGCGCCTGGCAGGTGAGCTTCTGGATGCCGTGAACTCGCGCGGATCCGCCGTCAAGAAGCGTGAAGACACGCACAAGATGGCCGATGCGAACAAGGCATTCAGCCACTACCGCTGGTAATCCTCCTTTTCACTTCTGCTCCAAAGGCTGCATAACATGGCACGCGATTATCCCCTCGAGCGGTACCGGAACTTCGGTATCATGGCGCATATTGACGCCGGCAAGACCACCTGCTCGGAACGGATCCTTTTCTACACCGGCAAATCCCACAACATCGGTGAGGTGCACGATGGTGCGGCCACCATGGACTGGATGGAGCAGGAGCAGGAGCGCGGCATCACGATCACCTCCGCTGCCACCACGACCTTCTGGCAGTGGCAGGAAGATCCGACCGCCGAAGGCACCTACGATACCAAGTATCGCATGAACATCATCGACACCCCCGGCCACGTCGACTTCACCATTGAAGTCGAGCGTTCGCTGGCCGTGCTCGACGGTGCCGTTGCGGTGCTGGACGCCAACGCCGGTGTCGAGCCGCAGACCGAAACCGTCTGGCGTCAGGCCGACCGCTACAAGGTTCCGCGGATCGTCTTCGTCAACAAGATGGACAAGATCGGCGCGGACTTCTTCAACTGCGTTCGCATGATCGAGGACCGGACCGGTGCGATTGCCGCCCCGGTGCAGATTCCGATCGGTGCCGAGAACGAGCTGGAAGGCATCGTCGACCTGATCACCATGGAAGAGTGGACCTGGAAGGGTGAGGATCTGGGCGCGTCCTGGACCCGTCAGCCGATCCGCGACAGCCTGAAGGACACCGCCGAAGAGTGGCGTGGCAAGCTCATCGAGAACGCCGTCGAAATGGACGACGACGCGATGATGGAATACCTGGAAGGCAACGAGCCCGACATCCCGACGCTGCGCAAGCTGATCCGCAAGGGGACGCTGGCGCTGAAATTCGTGCCGGTTCTCTGTGGCTCCGCGTTCAAGAACAAGGGTGTCCAGCCGCTGCTGAACGCCGTTGTCGATTTCCTGCCCTCGCCGCTGGACGTTGTCGACTACATGGGCTTCTCGCCGGACGACGAGTCCGAAGAGCGGAACATCGCGCGTCGCGCGGACGACAACATGCCGTTCGCCGGTCTGGCGTTCAAAATCATGAACGACCCCTTTGTCGGTTCGCTGACCTTTACCCGAATCTACTCCGGCAAGATGAACAAGGGTGACTCGGTCCTGAACTCCACCAAGGGCAAGAAAGAGCGCATCGGTCGTATGATGATGATGCACTCCAACAACCGCGAAGAGATCGAAGAGGCTTTCGCAGGCGACATCATCGCGCTGGCCGGTCTGAAAGAGACCACCACCGGTGACACGCTCTGCGACGCGAAAGAGCCCGTCGTTCTGGAAACCATGACCTTCCCCGATCCGGTGATCGAGATCGCGGTCGAGCCCAAGACCAAGGGCGACCAGGAGAAGATGTCCCAGGGTCTGGCCCGTCTGGCCGCCGAAGACCCCTCCTTCCGTGTGGAGACCGACCTCGAGTCCGGTCAGACCATCATGAAGGGCATGGGCGAACTTCACCTCGACATCCTCGTCGACCGCCTGAAGCGTGAGTTCAAGGTCGAGGCGAACATCGGTGCGCCGCAGGTGGCCTATCGCGAGACGATCTCCCACGAGGTCGAGCATACCTACACCCACAAGAAACAGTCGGGTGGTTCGGGTCAGTTCGGCGAAGTGAAGCTGATCATCTCCCCGACAGAGCCGGGCGAAGGCTACTCCTTCGAATCCCGCATCGTCGGTGGTGCCGTGCCGAAGGAATATATCCCCGGTGTCGAAAAGGGCATCCGCTCTGTCATGGACAGCGGTCCGCTGGCCGGCTTCCCGGTGATCGACTTCAAGGTCGCGCTGGTCGACGGCAAGTTCCACGACGTGGACTCCTCCGTTCTGGCCTTCGAAATCGCGGCACGGATGTGCATGCGTGAAGGCATGCGCAAAGCGGGCGCCAAGCTGCTGGAACCGATGATGAAGGTCGAAGTCGTTACCCCGGAAGAATACACCGGCGGTATCATCGGCGACCTCACCTCCCGTCGCGGGCAGGTGTCGGGTCAGGAGCCGCGCGGCAACGCCATCGCGATCGACGCTTTCGTGCCGCTGGCCAACATGTTCGGCTACATCAACACCCTGCGCTCCATGTCCTCGGGCCGTGCGCAGTTCACGATGCAGTTCGATCATTACGATCCGGTTCCGCAGAACATCTCGGACGAGATCCAGTCGAAATACGCATAACCCGGGTGGCGGGGGGAACCCCGCCCTACCCATCACTGTAGGGCGGGGCTTCCCCGCCATCCGAAAAAGAAAAGGGAGCCTACCATGGGCAAGGAAAAGTTTGAGCGCGGCAAACCGCACTGCAACATCGGCACCATTGGTCACGTTGACCACGGCAAGACGACGCTGACGGCGGCGATCACCAAGTATTTCGGTGACTTCAAGGCCTACGACCAGATCGACGGCGCGCCGGAAGAGAAAGCCCGCGGGATCACCATCTCGACGGCCCACGTCGAGTATGAAACCGACGCGCGTCACTACGCCCACGTCGACTGCCCCGGCCACGCCGACTACGTCAAGAACATGATCACCGGTGCCGCCCAGATGGACGGGGCGATCCTGGTGGTGAACGCCGCCGACGGCCCGATGCCGCAGACGCGCGAGCACATCCTGCTCGGCCGTCAGGTCGGCATCCCGGCCATGGTCGTCTTCCTGAACAAGGTCGACCAGGTCGACGACGAAGAGCTGCTGGAGCTGGTGGAAATGGAAGTCCGCGAGCTGCTGTCCGAATACGACTTCCCGGGCGACGACATTCCGATCATCGCGGGCTCCGCGCTGGCGGCGATGAACGGTGAAAACCCGGACATCGGCGAGAACAAGATCCGCGAACTGATGGCGGCCGTGGACGAGTACATCCCGCAGCCCGAGCGCGCGATCGACCAGCCGTTCCTGATGCCGATCGAGGACGTCTTCTCGATCTCCGGCCGTGGTACGGTTGTGACTGGCCGTGTCGAGCGCGGTGTCGTGAACGTCGGCGACGAGCTTGAAATCGTCGGCATCAAGGACACCACCAAGACGACCTGCACCGGCGTGGAAATGTTCCGCAAGCTGCTGGACCGCGGCGAGGCCGGCGACAACATCGGCGCCCTGCTGCGCGGCATCGACCGTGACGGCGTCGAGCGTGGTCAGGTTCTGTGCAAGCCGGGTTCGGTGAAGCCGCACACCAAGTTCGAAGCCGAGGTCTACATCCTGACCAAGGACGAAGGTGGCCGTCACACGCCGTTCTTCGCGAACTACCGTCCGCAGTTCTACTTCCGGACGACGGACGTGACCGGCACCGTGACGCTGCCCGAGGGCACCGAGATGGTGATGCCGGGCGACAACCTGAAGTTCGCGGTCGAGCTGATCGCCCCGATCGCGATGGAAGACGGCCTGCGTTTCGCCATCCGTGAAGGCGGCCGTACCGTCGGTTCGGGTGTTGTGTCGAAGATCGTCGACTAAGCCGCGAACCGAAGGTCCGTCGGCCGTGCGACAGCGGTTTCCCTGCAAACCGCGAGAGCACACCGCAGACACAGGGGCCCCGGATCATCTCCGGGGCACGACATAGGGTCGAAAGACCGGAAAGGCCCCGGATCATGTCCGGGGCGTTTCGATCTTCCGCTCGAAACGGGTTCGACGAAGGGGCAGGGTGGTCCTGCTTCTTCCTCTCAACTCCAACGCCAAGACAGGCTGAAGTGACATGACTGGTCAAACCATTCGCATCCGGCTGAAGGCATTCGATTACCGCGTTCTGGACTCGTCCACGCAGGAAATCGTCAACACGGCAAAGCGCACCGGCGCCCAGGTCCGTGGCCCGATCCCGCTGCCCAACAAGATCGAGAAGTTCACGGTTCTCCGTGGCCCTCACGTTGACAAGAAATCCCGCGATCAGTTCGAGATCCGGACGCACAAGCGTCTGCTCGACATCGTGGATCCGACCCCGCAGACGGTGGACGCGCTGATGAAGCTCGACCTCGCCGCCGGCGTGGATGTCGAGATCAAGGTGTAAGGGAGGGATCCGAGATGCTCCGTTCCGGTATCATCGCCAAGAAGGTGGGCATGACCCGCCTGTTCATGGAAGACGGCAAGCAGATTCCTGTGACCGTCCTTCAGCTCGACAAGCTTCAGGTTGTTGCGCAGCGTACCGCTGACGACCATGGCTATACCGCCGTCCAGCTGGGCGCGGGCACGGCCAAGGCCAAGCGGACCTCCAAGGCCATGCGCGGTCACTTCGCCACGGCGAAGGTGGAACCGAAGCGCAAGGTTGCGGAATTCCGCGTTGACCCCGAGAACCTGATCGCCGTGGGTGAGGAAATCACTGCCGATCACTACTTCGAAGGTCAGTTCGTGGATGTCTGCGGCACCTCGATCGGTAAGGGTTTCGCCGGTGCCATGAAACGGCACAACTTCGGCGGCCTGCGCGCGACGCACGGTGTCTCGATCTCTCACCGGTCGCATGGGTCGACCGGTCAGTGTCAGGACCCGGGCAAGGTGTTCAAGGGCAAGAAAATGGCCGGTCACATGGGCGCTGTCCGTGTCACCACGCAGAACCTGCAGGTCGTCAAGACCGACAGCGAGCGTGGCCTGATCATGGTCAAGGGCGCGGTTCCCGGCACCAAGGGTGGCTGGGTCACGGTGAAAGACGCCGTGAAGAAGCCGTTCCCCGAGAACGCGATCCTGCCCGCCGCTCTGAAATCCGCCGCTGAAGAAGCTGCGAAAGCCGCTGAGGAAGCTGCAGCCGCAGCCGCCGCAGAGGCCGAAGCAGAAGCCAAGCGTCTGGCCGAAGAGCAGGCTGCCCAGGAAGCCGAAGCGCTGAAAGAGGCCGAAGCCGATATCGAGGCCGACAAGGCCGAAGATCAGGGCGACGCCGCTGAGAAGAAGGAAGGCGACGAATGAAACTCGACGTGATCAAACTGGACGGCTCCAAGGCCGGTTCCGTCGATCTCGGCGACGAGATCTTCGGCCTGGAACCGCGTGCAGACATCCTGCACCGCGTGGTCCGCTGGCAGCGCAACAAGGCGCAGCAGGGCACCCACAAGGTTCTCACCCGGTCCGAGGTCAGCTATTCGACCAAGAAGATCTATCGCCAGAAGGGCACCGGCGGCGCACGCCACGGCTCCCGCAAGGCGCCGATCTTCCGCAAGGGCGGTATCTACAAGGGCCCGGTGCCGCGCAGCCATGCGCACGACCTGCCCAAGAAGTTCCGCAAACTGGGTCTGATGCATGCGCTTTCGGCCAAGGCCAAGGAAGGCGCGCTGGTCATCATCGACACCGCCGAGGCGGATGGCAAGACCACGACCCTGGCCAAACAGGTCAAGAACCTGGGCTGGAAGCGGGCGCTGGTCATCGACGGTTCCGTCAACGAAGGCTTCGCCAAGGCCGCCTCGAACATCGAGGGGCTGGACGTGCTGCCGTCGATCGGTGCCAACGTTTATGACATCCTCAAGCGTGACACCCTGGTGCTCACCAAGGCGGGTGTCGAAGCACTGGAGGCTCGGTTGAAATGAGCGCGAAGGCAGAACATTACGACGTGATCCGCAAGCCGGTCATCACCGAGAAAGCAACCATGGCCTCCGAGGCCAACGCGGTTGTCTTCGAAGTGGCCCCGGATGCGAACAAGCCGCAGATCAAGGAAGCCATCGAGGCGCTCTTTGGTGTGAAGGTGAAGGCCGTGAACACGACCATCACCAAGGGCAAGGTCAAGCGGTTCCGGGGCATCCTCGGCAAGCGCAACACCGTCAAGAAGGCCTATGTGACCCTCGAAGAGGGCAACACGATCGACGTGACGACCGGCCTTTGAGCGTAGTGGGATCACACCCCACCCCAAGAGATTGAGAAAGCCCCCCGCAGCAATGCGGGGGGCTTTTCGTTAGACGGATGTTGACGTGGATGGCCTCAGGCTCGGACGGCTTTCTTCGCCACGAGCGTCTCTTTCTTCTCCCCCAGGGAGAGAAGCAGGATCACCGCCAGCAACGGCGTTCCGCAGATCGCGACCAGAGCCCAACCGAACTGGTTTCTGTTCCGCTCTTCCGCCAGCGAGGCGGGAAACAGGACACAGAGCCAGATGAAGGAGATGAGGGCGCCGAGCCCCACACCTGCGAAAAGAAGGTTTTCCATGTTGCGCTACCCATTTTTGAACTTTTTTTGACCATCTGTTCAATGAAGTTCTCCTTGGGTCAAGTCCGGCGTGCGTGCTGCGGTGCAAGTAGATGCGGAATGTTGCATTCGATCCCGGCGCGGGGGTGGCCGCGGTCCGCAGCGGGGGATGGCCAGGACACGCGCCCTGTGCCTTGCAAGAAAGCCAGATTGCGGGGCGATCGGGGTTGACCATGGCGGGAAGGGGCTCTAAACGGGCGCATCCGCAAAGCCCCGGATTCGTCCGTGGCTCTGTGTTTTGCGTGGTGGTGCATTTCCTGATGTGCCCCGCGCGACCTGAACCGGGGACCTTCGGGGCCCTATACCACTGGCCGTCACGTACATGGGGGCCTCAAACATAGCCGGGCGCAAACGCCTGGCACTGCTAAACGGAAGACAGAAAGCATGGCACTCAAGTCGTATAAGCCGACGACGCCGGGCCAGCGCGGGCTGGTGCTGATCGACCGTTCGGAGCTGTACAAAGGACGCCCCGTCAAGGCCCTGACCCAGGGTCTGACGAAGAACGGCGGCCGGAACAACACCGGACGGATTACGATGCGCCGCAAGGGCGGCGGGGCGAAACGCCTTTATCGGATCGTCGATTTCAAACGTAACAAATTCGATGTGGCGGCCACCGTCGAACGGATCGAGTATGACCCGAACCGGACCGCCTTCATCGCGCTGATCAAGTATGAGGACGGCGAACAGGCCTATATCCTCGCACCGCAGCGTCTGGCCGTCGGTGACAGCGTCCTCGCCTCCCAGAAGGCCGATATCAAGCCGGGCAACACGATGCCCTTCTCCGGCATGCCGATCGGTACCATCGTTCACAACATCGAACTGAAGCCCGGCAAGGGTGGTCAAATCGCACGCGCCGCGGGCACCTACGCCCAGTTCGTCGGCCGTGACGGTGGCTATGCCCAGATCCGCCTCAGCTCGGGTGAACTGCGCATGGTTCGTCAGGAGTGCCTGGCCACCGTCGGTGCCGTGTCGAACCCCGACAACAGCAACCAGAACTACGGCAAGGCCGGTCGCATGCGGCACAAGGGCATTCGCCCGTCTGTCCGCGGCGTCGTGATGAACCCGATCGACCACCCGCACGGTGGTGGTGAAGGCCGGACCTCCGGTGGTCGTCACCCGGTGACCCCGTGGGGCAAGCCGACCAAAGGTGCCAAGACCCGTAACCGCAACAAGGCGTCCAGCCGACTGATCATCCGGTCGCGTCACGCCAAGAAGAAGGGGCGGTAATCCATGTCGCGCTCTGTTTGGAAGGGTCCGTTCGTCGATGCCTACGTCCTGAAAAAGGCCGAGAAGGTACGCGAGTCGGGCAAGAACGAAGTCATCAAGATCTGGTCCCGCCGCTCGACGATCCTGCCCCAGTTCGTGGGCCTGACGTTCGGCGTCTACAACGGCCAGAAGCACGTTCCGGTGAACGTGACCGAGGACATGATCGGCCAGAAGTTCGGTGAATATTCGCCGACCCGTACCTACTACGGGCATGCTGCCGACAAGAAAGCGAAGCGGAAGTAAGTCATGGGCAAGGAAAAGAACCCCCGCCGCGTGGCCGACAACGAAGCAATGGCGAAAGTCCGCATGCTCCGTACGTCCCCGCAGAAACTCAACCTGGTCGCTCAGCTGATCCGCGGCAAGAAGGTGGACAAGGCCCTCACGGACCTGACCTTCTCCAAGAAGCGGATTGCAGAGGATGTGAAGAAATGCCTTCAGTCCGCGATCGCCAACGCCGAAAACAACCACAACCTGGACGTCGATGAGCTTGTCGTCGCAGAGGCCTATGTGGGCAAGAACCTGATCATGAAGCGCGGGCGTCCCCGGGCTCGTGGCCGCTATGGCCGGATCATGAAGCCGTTTTCGGAGCTGACCATCAAGGTCCGCCAGATCGAGGAGCAAGCCTAATGGGTCAGAAAGTCAATCCGATCGGCATGCGCCTGCAGGTCAACCGCACCTGGGACAGCCGCTGGTACGCCGACACCAAGGATTACGGCGATCTTCTTCTCGAAGACGTCCGGATCCGTGAGTTCATCAACGAAGAGTGCAAGCAGGCCGGTGTGGCCCGCGTCATCATCGAACGTCCGCACAAGAAGTGCCGTGTGACCATTCACACCGCGCGTCCGGGCGTCATCATCGGCAAGAAAGGCGCGGACATCGAAGTCCTGCGTCAGAAGCTGGCGAAGATGACCGACAGCGAACTGCACCTGAACATCGTCGAGGTCCGGAAGCCGGAACTGGACGCACAGCTGGTCGGCGAGTCCATCGCCCAGCAGCTGGAGCGCCGGGTTTCCTTCCGCCGCGCGATGAAGCGGGCCGTGCAGAACGCCATGCGCATGGGCGCCCTGGGTATCCGGGTGAACGTGGCTGGCCGTCTGGGCGGCGCGGAAATCGCGCGTACCGAATGGTACCGCGAGGGTCGCGTTCCGCTGCACACGCTGCGTGCCGACATCGACTACGCCCTGTCCGAAGCGATGACCCCCTACGGGATCATCGGGATCAAGGTGTGGATCTTCAAAGGCGAGATCATGGAGCACGATCCGCAGGCCCGCGACCGCAAGGCCCAGGAGCTCCAGGATGGTCCCGCACCCCGTGGTGCCGGCGGCGGACGCCGCGACCGCGACCGGTAAGGAGACAGGAAGATGCTTCAACCGAAACGCACGAAATTCCGCAAGCAGTTCAAGGGCCGCATCAAAGGCGAAGCCAAGGGTGGCTCTGATCTGAACTTCGGAACCTACGGCCTCAAGGCCACCGAACCCGAGCGCGTCAGCGCCCGCCAGATCGAAGCCGCCCGCCGGGCCATGACGCGTCACATGAAGCGTCAGGGCCGGGTCTGGATCCGGATCTTCCCCGACGTGCCCGTCACCGCCAAGCCGATCGAAGTTCGGATGGGTAAGGGTAAAGGCTCCGTGGACCGTTGGGTCTGCAAAGTGAAGCCTGGCCGGGTCATGTTCGAACTGGACGGCGTGGCAGAGGACGTCGCTCGCGAGGCCCTGCGCCTGGCCGCGATGAAGCTTCCGGTCAAGACCCGCGTCGTGGTTCGCGAAGACTGGTAAGCCGCGCGCTTGCGACATGAAAAGGCCCCCGCCGAGTGATCGGCGGGGGCTTTCTCGTTCTCGGAGGGTGGCGGCGGGGTTACTCGCCCGCCTCCAGCCATTCCAGGCGCAGACCGCGGCCCCACCCCTTGGCGAACCCTTTCCAGTAGCTGTGCTCGGGCTTGAAGCTGCCGTCGTCATTGGCGGCCCAGACGCCTTCGTTCGCCACCGGCACGAGGTCGAGATAGGCCTCCTTCTCGCCATCCGCCTTCAGCTGCGTGTCGAGCCAGGCGGTGATGAAGTGCTGCGAGATGTTGTTCATCCGCGTGGTATCCCAGACCGCGTCCAGATAATGGTCGCTGCCGCTGACACCGGGTTCCAGCGCCTCGGCGGGGACGGGCATGGGCGCGCCGGCGTTGTGGCCCGCGCTATCAAAGGTCAGCAGCGCCCGATCGACGCCGGTGGTCTCCTCCCAAATCTTGCGCACGCCGTTTTCATAGCCGGATACCTCGTCCATCGACCCCGCGATGAAGAGGGCAGGGACACGGACACCCGAGAGCCCCTCGGCATCCCACATGTTCCAGTTCCGCCCCCAGGGGCCGAAGGCGACGATGGTCTTGATCCGGGGATCGGGCAGGGCCTCATGCGTGTCGCTGCCCGCCCTGTGCACGGCCAGCAGGCCATGCGCCGCGCCGAAGGGCAGTTTGATCGCGTCCTCGCTGACGCCGCCGCCTGCGGTGATCAGCGCGCCGTAGCCGCCCATGGAATACCCGATGAGACCGGCGTTCGAGGCGTCGACCAGACCGTTGAGGAACGACCCGTCCTCCTCGGCCATCCCCGCGATCTGATCGAGCACGAAGAGCTGGTCATAGGACCGGTTGATGAGTGTCGAGCCGAAGGTGGCGAAATAGCTGTCGGAGACCTGGAAGGTCCGGTAGGTGGATTCGTTGTGGTCTATCGCGGCGACGACATAGCCCTTGGAGGCCAGGTTTTCGCCCAGGTGTGACATCAGGAACCGGTTGCCCGGCCAGCCGTGGGAAATCAGGACCAGCGGATAGGTCCCCTCGGCCGGTGCGGCATCGCGGCGTGCCTTGCCCGCGATCTCGATCTCGGTCTTGCCGTCGCGCAGGTAGGTCGAGATTTCGGTGGCGCCGTCCGCCCCGGCGGCGGCGGGATACCAGACCTCGACCGTCAGCTCGCGATCATAGGTTGGCAGCGTCTCCGGCTTCTCCGCCGTGGGGTCGACGGCCAGGACGTTCATCTGATCCTCATTGACCAGTTCCAGCGTGCGCACGCCGATGTCCATTTCCCCATAGGCCGACAGTTCCGGCGCATAGGGCCGTTGTCCGTCGATCCTGTTTTCCGCCACGGCCGCTGTTGTGCCGACGGCGATGGCCACGGCAAGCAGCCCCCTCCCGGTCATGTTTCGCATTTGCTCCTCCTGTTGCGAATATGTTCGTTTGTGGCGCGATTGTTCGCGCAAACGCGCCGAAACGCAACAGGTTCGCGCAATGCCCCGTAACCTGCTGATCCATGCGGATGATTTCCGCCGGCGGTGAAAAACCTCTCTGTTGCAATCCCCGCAAGCGCGATAAGAGGGCCGCATGACCGAGATACGTTCCCTCTTTGCCACCCAGCTCTACCGTGCCCGTCTGTCTGACTACGGCCCGGCCATTTCCAACGACGAACTGGAGGTGTCCTGCTATTCCATCGCCGAGGATGACGAGGCGGGGCAGGCCTGGTGCGAGGAGCAGGGCTATCCCGGCTACACCTCCTATGCCTCGCTGACCGATCTGCCCTGGCGCTTCCCGATCTTTGCCGATGTCGTCAAGGCGCTGGATCAGCATGTTGCGGCCTTTGCCGAACATTGCCAGTTCGATCTGGGCGACAAGGGGCTGGTGCTGGAAGACCTGTGGATCAACATCCTGCCCGAGGGCGGCACGCATTCCAGCCATATCCACCCGCATTCGGTGATCTCCGGCACAACTTACGTTGCGATGCCCGACGGCGCGTCAGCCTTGAAACTGGAGGACCCGCGGCTGCAGATGATGATGGCGGCCCCGACCCGGATCAAGGGCGCACGGGAAGAGCTTCGGCCCTTTATCTACGTCGCGCCGGAACCGGGCGAGGTGCTGCTTTGGGAAAGCTGGCTGCGGCACGAGGTGCCGATGAACATGTCCGAGGACGACAGGATCTCGGTCAGCTTCAACTACAAGTGGGACTAGAATGACAAAAGAGACGCCCCGGCTCCTCATGTTCATACGCCTGGACATGGGGCCGGCGCAGCAGCTTCGCGGCGACAACGGCGAAGTGCGCATGATCTATCGCGTGAACGGCGGCCACTTCACCGGGGACCGGCTGTCCGGCCAGGTTCTGCCGGTGGTCGGCGACTGGGCCAGCATCAAGGACGGACAGGTCACCATGGATGTCCGCGTGCAGCTGCGCACGGATGACGGGGTGGACGTGCTGATGGCCTACGAAGGCATCCTGCCGATGGAGGACGGGATGCGCGATCTTCTCCCGCCCGACGCGCGCCTGTCGCAGAGCGGCCACCATTTCCGCGTCACACCCTCCCTCGAAGTGCGCGGCGCGGGGTATGAGTGGCTGGCCAAAGCCAAGATCTTCGGGGTCGGCATCCGGTTCGCGGACGCCATCGAATACCACGTCTACGAAGCCGCCTGCTGCACGCAGACCTGACGCCGCCGGAGCGCCGCACAGTTTTTTGCCGAAAGGGCTTGCCACACAAGGCTATCGGGCGTACATGGCCCCCTCATCATGACTCCACCGGAATCAGGGTGACCCGCCGCATGCGCGGCAAGGGGCCCTCCGGTGATGTTGAAAGGAAAGAAAACATGAGCGCGAATGACCTTCGTGAAAAGACGCCCGACCAGCTGCGCGAGCAGCTGACCGAGCTGAAGAAAGAGCAGTTCAACCTGCGCTTTCAGCAGGCCACCGGCCAACTGGAAAACCCTGCACGTATGCGCACCGCGCGCCGCGAGGCCGCCCGCGTCCTGACCGTGCTGAACGAAAAAGCCGCTTCGGCTGCCGAATAAGGGAAGATCCAGATGCCCAAACGTATCCTTGCAGGTGTCGTGACTTCTGACGCCAACGCCCAGACCGTCACCGTGTCGGTGGAACGCCGCTTCACACACCCGGTTCTGAAAAAGACCATCCGTAAGTCCAAGAAGTACCGGGCTCACGATGAGAACAACACCTTCAAGAAAGGTGATGAGGTCCGCATTCAGGAATGCGCGCCGAAATCGAAGACCAAACGTTGGGAAGTCATCACCGCGTAAGCGGGGCTTTTCAGCTTAATCGAAACCCTGGGGGACAAGGGCGCTGCAGCCCTCCCCAAAGGTCGGGAGAAACCAAATGATCCAGATGCAGACCAATCTGGATGTCGCTGACAACTCCGGTGCTCGCCGGGTTCAGTGCATCAAGGTCCTCGGCGGTTCGCACCGTCGATACGCGTCGGTTGGCGACATCATCGTTGTTTCGGTGAAAGAAGCCATTCCGCGCGGCCGTGTGAAAAAGGGTGACGTCCGCAAGGCCGTCGTCGTTCGCACCGCCAAGGAAGTTCGCCGTGAAGACGGCACCTCCATCCGCTTCGACCGCAACGCCGCCGTCATCCTGAACAACGCAGGTGAGCCGGTCGGCACCCGTATCTTCGGGCCGGTCGTGCGCGAACTGCGTGCCAAGAACTTCATGAAGATCATCTCGCTTGCTCCGGAGGTGCTGTAATGGCTGCGAAACTCCGCAAAGGTGACAAGGTCATCGTGATCGCCGGCAAGGACAAGGGCAAGACGGGTGAAATCACCCAGGTTCTGCCCCAGGAAGGCAAGGCCATCGTCGACGGCATCAACGTCGCCATCCGCCACACCCGCCAGACCCAGACGTCCCAGGGTGGCCGTCTGCCCAAGGCGCTTCCGATCCAGCTGTCCAACCTCGCTCTGGTCGATGCCAACGGCAAACCGACCCGTGTGGGATTCAAGATGGACGGCGACAAGAAAGTGCGCTTCGCCAAGACCACGGGGGACGTGATCGATGCTTGATACCGCAAACTACACCCCGCGTCTGAAGGCCGCCTATCGTGACAGCATCCGTGCCGCCATGAAGGAAGAGTTCGGCTACACCAACGACATGATGATCCCGCGCCTGGACAAGATCGTCCTGAACATCGGCTGCGGGTCCGAGGCCGTGAAAGATAGCAAGAAAGCCAAGAGCGCACAGGAAGACCTGACCGCGATCGCTGGCCAGAAAGCCGTCACCACGAACGCGAAGAAGTCGATCGCCGGTTTCCGCGTCCGCGAGGAAATGCCGCTTGGTGCCAAAGTCACCCTGCGCGCCGACCGGATGTACGAATTCCTCGATCGCCTGATCACCATCGCCATGCCCCGTATCCGCGACTTCCGCGGCGTGTCGGGCAAATCGTTCGATGGTCGTGGGAACTATGCCATGGGCCTGAAGGAACACATCGTGTTCCCCGAGATCAACTTCGACAAGGTCGACGAGGTCTGGGGCATGGACATCATCATCACCACCACCGCGAAAACCGACGCGGAAGCAAAGGCGCTGTTGAAGCACTTCAACATGCCCTTCAACAGCTGACGCGGGAGAGAGAGTTATGGCTAAAAAATCCATGATCGAGCGCGAGAAAAAGCGCGAGCGGCTGGTTGCGAAATATGCCGCGAAGCGCGAAGCGCTGAAAGAAATCATCAACGACCAGTCGAAGCCGATGGAAGAGCGTTTCCGCGCCACCCTGAAGCTGGCCGAGCTGCCCCGCAACTCGTCCCCGACCCGTCTTCACAACCGCTGCCAGCTGACCGGCCGTCCGCACGCTTACTACCGTAAGTTGAAGGTCTCCCGGATCATGCTGCGCGAGCTTGGCTCCAACGGCCAGGTTCCCGGCCTCGTGAAATCCAGCTGGTAAGGGAGGGGTAGATATGAACGATCCTATCGGCGATATGCTCACCCGTATCCGCAACAGCCAGCTGCGCGGCAAATCCACCGTCTCCACCCCGGCGTCCAAGCTGCGGGCCTGGGTGCTGGATGTGCTGGCGGACGAAGGCTACATCCGCGGCTATGAAAAAGGCACCGATTCCAACGGTCACCCGACCCTGGAAATCAGCCTGAAATACTACGAAGGCGCCCCTGTCATTCGCGAACTCAAGCGGGTCTCCACGCCCGGCCGTCGCGTCTACATGAGCGTCAAGGACGTCCCGCAGGTCCGTCAGGGCCTGGGTGTGTCGATTGTCTCCACGTCCAAGGGCGTGATGTCGGATGCAGCAGCGCGCAGCCAGAATGTTGGCGGCGAAGTGCTCTGCACCGTCTTCTAAGGAGGTCCATCAATGTCTCGTATTGGTAAAAAACCGGTCGAGCTGCCCTCTGGCGTCACCGCGACGATCTCGGGCCAGACCGTGGAAGTGAAAGGCCCGAAAGGGACCCACAGCTTCACCGCCACCGACGATGTGACCATCGTGCAGGAAGACAACGCCATCACGGTGACCCCGCGTGGCTCGTCCAAGCGCGCGCGCCAGCAGTGGGGCATGTCCCGCACCCGCGTCGCGAACATGGTTGCCGGCGTCACCGACGGCTTCAAGAAAGAGCTCGAGATCAACGGCGTGGGCTACCGTGCCGCGATCCAGGGCAACGTCCTGAAGCTGAACCTTGGCTATTCGCACGACGTCGATTTCGACATTCCGGCCGGTGTCACCATCACCTGCCCGAAGCAGACCGAAATCATTGTGGAAGGGTCCGATCCCCAGCTTGTGGGTCAGGTTGCGGCGAACATCCGCGACTGGCGCCGTCCCGAGCCGTACAAAGGCAAGGGCATCAAGTACAAGGACGAGTACATCTTCCGCAAGGAAGGCAAGAAGAAGTAAGGACGCACGGACATGGCTCTTAGCAAAAGACAACTGTTCCAGAAGCGCCGCATGCGCGTCCGGAGCAAACTCCGCAAGGTCAACGCTGGTCGCGTTCGCCTTTCGGTTCACCGCTCGAACAAGAACATCTCTGTTCAGCTGATCGACGACGTCAACGGCGTCACCCTGGCTTCCGCCTCCTCGCTGGAGAAAGACCTGGGTGTTGTCGGCAAGAACAACGTCGAGGCGGCCACCAAGGTCGGCACGGCGATTGCCGAGCGCGCCAAGAAGGCCGGTGTGAGCGAAGCTTACTTCGACCGCGGCGGCTTCCTCTTCCACGGCCGCGTCAAGGCTCTGGCCGACGCTGCCCGCGAAGGTGGTCTGAAGATCTGAGGCTAGTGGTGCGTGCAAGCACGCACCCTACCACGACACCGTAGGGTGCGTGCTTGCACGCACCTTACCCTTGAGGGCCACTGGCCCCGATGATCCGGGAGCGTTCCGCAAAGACCTCACCTGGATTGGCTAACCCGGGCCTCTTGGGCCCACGATGAACAAAGGAGAGCCCATGGCTCGTGAAGATAACCGCCGGGACCGCCGCGACCGCGACGAAGCCCCGGAATTTGCAGATCGCCTTGTCGCGATCAACCGTGTGTCCAAGACCGTCAAGGGTGGTAAGCGCTTCGGCTTCGCAGCCCTCGTCGTCGTGGGCGACCAGAAGGGCCGCGTCGGTTTCGGCAAAGGCAAGGCGAAAGAGGTCCCCGAGGCCATTCGCAAGGCCACCGAGCAGGCGAAGCGCCAGATGATCCGCGTTCCGCTGCGCGAAGGCCGCACTCTGCACCACGACATGGAAGGCCGTCATGGCGCTGGCCGCGTCGTGATGCGCACAGCCCCGACCGGTACCGGTATCATCGCCGGTGGTCCGATGCGTGCCGTGTTCGAAATGCTGGGCATCCAGGACGTCGTCGCCAAGTCGATCGGCTCGCAGAACCCCTACAACATGATCCGCGCAACGCTGAACGGTCTCCAGAAAGAGTCCTCGCCCCGTCAGGTGGCTCAGCGTCGTGGCAAGAAAGTGGCTGACATCCTGCCCAAGCGCGACGACGCGCCGGCGGACAGCTCCCACGTCGCCGAGGAGGCCTGATCCATGGCTACTATCGTTGTGAAACAGATCGGTTCCCCGATCCGCCGCCCCGAAATCCAGCGCAAGACGCTGATCGGTCTGGGCCTGAACAAGATGCACAAGACCCGCGAGCTGGAGGATACCCCCTCCGTCCGCGGCATGATCAACAAGATCCCGCATCTGGTCGAGATCGTCGAAGAAAAGGCCTGAGGGTCGGCGGGGCAGACCCGTACTTCGCAAGCATTTGAGCACCCCGGTCGGAAACGGCCGGGGTGTTTCCTTTTCGTCAGGGGCTTGTCCTTCTCCGACATCGGGGCGAGGCTGAGGCCGCAAAAGGACAAGCGATGACCATCCCCGAAACGGCCTTTATCCACCATCCAGAGCTGAAGGACCTGATCCGCGACCCGGAGCAGAGCTTCTTCCGGGATCTGAACCTGGACGAGGTGGATGCCCGCATGGCCGAGCGCGGCGTGCCGATGCCGTGGCGGCGCACGGATGAGGATCGGGAGGCCAACCGGCGGACCTTCCTCGAGGGGCATCAGGGGCCGGTCTGGATCTTCGCCTATGGCTCGCTCATGTGGGATCCGGCGATCCTCTTCGACGAGGTGCGCCATGCGCGGATCGTCGGCTATTCCCGCTCCATGTGTCTGGTCGATCGACGCGGGGCCCGGGGATCGGCGGAGGCGCCGGGGCTGATGGCGGGGCTGGCCCCCGGCGGCACCTGCGACGGCCTGGTCTTTCGGATCCCGGAAGAACTGGTGGAGCAGGAGACGGAGCGGCTTTGGCGGCGGGAGATGATCGCCCATGCCTATTATCCCGACTTCGCGCAGGCCGAGACGGCCGTGGGGCAGGTCCGCGCGCTCTGCTTCGTGGCGGATCCGGCAGCCGATATGATCGACACCGCGCTGAGCCATGAGCAGCAGGTCACCTATATCTCCCGTGGCGAGGGGTTTCTGGGCACCAGCCTGGAATACCTGGAAAACATGCTGGCGCAGTTTGAGGCGATGAAGGTCGACGATCCGGCTCTGCAGGCGCTGCTTAGGGATGTCCAGCGGGAAAGGGCGGCGGGTCAGGGCGGCCGGTCGGGGACTTAACCCGGCAGTCCGATCCCAGGCTCGTACAACCGACCGTAGATCGGGCAGCCGAGCGTCGCATTCAGGGCTTCGACCAGTTCCTCGACCGTGTCGGCCTTAACGTAGAGGCCGCCGGACATGTCGGCGAGGCAGCGGGCGACAGTGTCGTCGCGCAGGTCGGCCTCCTGTTCGGGATTGTTCCAGGTCCAGAAATCCACCACGGCGCGAAAGCCGATGACATGAATGGTCAGGTCCCGCGCTTCCCCCGCCAGCACCGCCGCCGTTTCGCAGGGCCGCCCGCCGCAGGTTTCATTGCCATCGGTCACCACAACGACCACGCCGGGCCGGTTGCGATGATCCAGAACTTCTGCGGCGGAGCGCACGGAATTGGCAAGGGGCGTCAGCCCGCCGGGCGAGAGCGCCTCCACCGCGTCGATGATGGGCTGGGCGGCATCGGGCCGGGGTCCGAAGCGGATGTCGATGCCCGAGCAGCTGTCGCCCGTATTGGGGCCGTAGATCAGCAGCCCGACGCGGCGATAGGGGGCGACCTGGGGCATGGCGCGGGCGATGGCCTGCCGGGCTTCGGCGATGCGGGTGACCTGCTGAAAATCAAAGCCGAACTCGACCATGGAGCCGGAGCCGTCGAAGACCAGCATGGCATCGGAGGCACAGTCGCCGGTCGCATGCAGGGCCGGGGCGGTGCAGGCCAGAAGGGCGGCCAGACAGGTGGATTTCAGCGGGCTCATGGCCAAGTTGACCATGGGTCAGCCCGCAAATCAATTCACGTTCGCGCCGGAGGCGATCCCGGGGCGCTGCGGCGGGGGAATTGCGCGCTTGAAACCGGGGGGCGAAGGGCATATACGCGCCCGGTGGCCGTGGGCGTGAGTCTGCGGTGCGCATCATGAAAACCAAGAAATGCCGTGTCCCCTCCGCATCGCTTCGGGAGGGTGTTCCGGCCAAGGAGAAGCGATATGAAACTGCACGAACTGCGTGACAATCCCGGCGCAACCAAAAAGCGGATGCGCGTCGGTCGCGGCCCCGGCTCTGGCAAGGGCAAGATGGGTGGCCGTGGTATCAAGGGTCAGAAATCCCGGTCGGGTGTGGCCATCAAGGGCTACGAGGGCGGCCAGATGCCGCTCTACCAGCGTCTGCCCAAGCGCGGCTTCAACAAGCCGAACCGCAAGGAATTCGCCGTCATCAACCTGGGCATCATCGCCAAGTTCATCGAGGCGGGCAAGCTGGACGCGGGCAACATCACCGAGGATGCGCTCGTTGCCTCCGGTGCCGTGCGCCGCAAGCTGGACGGTATTCGCGTTCTGGCAAAGGGTGAGCTGACCACCAAGGCGACCATCGAGGTCACCGGTGCCTCCAAGGCGGCCATCGAGGCTGTCGAGAAGGCCGGCGGCTCGCTCAAGGTCACGGCTGCAGCCGCAGCCGAGTAAGTGGTTGTGGGCGGCGCATTGGCCGCTTACATAACCACAAGTTTTCCAATAGCGCCGCCGTGCCGGAAGACCGGTCCGGCGGCGTTTGTCTGAAAGAGAGACCCGCATGGTATCTGCAGCAGAACAGATGGCGGCCAACACCAGCTGGGCCGCGCTCGGCAAGGCGACCGACCTGCGCAACCGCATTCTATTCACCATCATGCTTTTGATCGTGTACCGCCTGGGCACGTGGATCCCGGTACCGGGCATCGACGGCGCGGCGCTGCGCGAGTTCATGGAAGGTGCGGGGCAGGGGATCGGCGGCATCCTGTCGATGTTCACCGGCGGCGCGCTTGGCCGTATGGGCATCTTCGCCCTGGGCATCATGCCCTATATCTCGGCCTCGATCATCGTGCAGTTGCTGGGCTCCATGGTCCCGGCACTGGAACAACTGAAGAAAGAGGGCGAGCAGGGCCGCAAGAAGATGAACCAGTACACGCGCTACGGCACGGTGGCACTGGCGACGCTTCAGTCCTATGGTCTGGCCGTGTCCCTGCAGAGCGGGGATCTGGTTCAGGCGGATATCCCGCACTGGTTCTTTATCGCGACCTGCATGACCACGCTGATCGGGGGCACCATGTTCCTGATGTGGCTGGGCGAACAGATCACCGCACGGGGCCTCGGCAACGGCATCTCGCTGATCATCTTCGTCGGCATCATCGCGGAACTTCCCGCAGCCCTGGCACAGTTCTTTGCCTCGGGTCGCTCGGGTGCAATCTCTCCGGCCGTGATCGTGGGCGTGATCGTGATGGTGGTGGCCACCATTGCCTTCGTCGTCTTCATGGAACGCGCGCTGCGCAAGATCCACATACAGTACCCGCGCCGCCAGGTTGGCATGAAGGTCTATGACGGCGGCTCGTCGCACCTGCCGATCAAGGTGAACCCGGCGGGCGTGATCCCGGCGATCTTCGCCTCCTCGCTGCTGCTGCTGCCGGTCACGATCTCGACCTTCTCGGGGAATTCGACCTCTCCGATCATGTCGACGGTGCTTGCCTATTTCGGGCCTGGCCAGCCGCTTTATCTCCTGTTCTTCACGGGGATGATTGTCTTCTTCGCGTATTTCTACACGTTCAACGTGGCCTTCAAGCCGGACGATGTGGCGGACAACCTGAAGAACCAGAACGGCTTTGTTCCGGGTATCCGTCCGGGGACGAAAACGGCGGAATATCTGGAGTATGTGGCCAACCGCATTCTCGTGCTGGGTTCGGGTTACCTTGCGGCAGTTTGTCTCCTTCCGGAGATTCTGCGTAGCCAACTGGCGATCCCTTTCTATTTTGGCGGCACCTCGGTCCTCATCGTCGTTTCGGTGACGATGGATACGATCCAGCAGGCGCAGTCGCACCTCCTGGCGCACCAGTATGAAGGGCTGATCGAGAAATCTCAGCTGCGCGGCAAAGGCAGCCGTCGTGGCAAGCGGAAAGGGGCAGCGCGCCGATGACCAACATTATTCTCCTCGGACCGCCGGGCGCGGGCAAAGGCACTCAGGCGGCTCGGCTGGTGGAAAAGCGGGACATGATCCAGCTGTCCACGGGCGACATGCTGCGGGCGGCCCGGACCTCCGGCACCGAGATGGGCAAGCTGGTCGCCGGCGTGATGGACCGGGGTGAGTTGGTGACGGACGAGATCGTCATCGGGCTGATCCGCGAGAAGCTGGAAGGCGAGGAAAAGGGGGGCTTCATCTTCGACGGATTCCCCCGCACCCTGGCCCAGGCGGATGCGCTGGAGGCGCTGATGGCGGAGATGGGCAAGACGCTGGATTGCGCGATCGAGCTGAAGGTCAATGACGAGGTCCTGGTGGACCGCATCGTCGGCCGCGCCCGGGATGCCGCCGCTGCCGGACAGCCGGTTCGCGCGGATGACAACGAGGAAAGCCTCAAGATCCGTTTGATGGAATATTACAAGAAGACTTCGCCGCTTCTTGGCTACTATTACGCGAAGGGCAAGCTGCAGGCAGTTGACGGTCTTGCGGAAATGGATGCTGTGGAAAACTCCATCGCGGCGCTGCTCGACGCTTGATCCTGACTCATAAGTGGAATCTTCAGGTCCCCGCCGCACAGCCTGTGTCGGCGGGGATTTGCTTTTTCGCGGGTGTTTCTTCACGGTTCCCCATTGATACATTCACGTTAAGATATATGTTGCCCGGAGAAGGAGGCGAGACGATGAGCATGTTCAGACGTGACAGCCCGTCGACCGGACCCGGCAGTCCGAGGGTCGTGGGGTTCTACGAAAAGGCGACCGGCAGCGTGCAATACGTGGCCATCGACGAAGCGACCAGGACCTGCGCGCTGATCGACGTGGTGCTGGATTTCGACCCGCGCTCCGCCGCGACCGGGACCGACAGCGCGCAGGAAATCCTCGACTTCGTGCAGGGCGAGGGGCTGGAGGTTGCCTGGATCCTCGACACGCATCCCCATGCCGACCATCTGATGGCCTCCGCCTGGCTGAAGGCGAAGACCGGCGCACCGGCCGCCATCGGCGAGAAGGTGCGCGAGATCGCGACCCTCTGGGCCGGGATCTACAACCTCCCCGAAACCTTCGACCCGGACCGGGATTTCGACCGGCTCTTTGCCGATGGCGAGACCTTCCCCCTCGGCTCGCTGGAGGTGAGGGTGATGCTGACGCCCGGCCATACGCTCGGCTCCATCACCTATGTGATCGGGGACGCGGCCTTCGTGCATGACACGTTCATGCATGTGGACAGCGGCACCTCCCGCGCCGACTTTCCCGGCGGCAGTTCAGAGGTTCTGTGGACATCGCTGCAAGCGATTCTGTCCCTGCCGGACGCCACACGGCTCTTCGTCGGCCACGACTACCCGCCCGTCGATGACCGCGAGGATCCGGCGTGGGAGGCGACGGTGGCCGACCATCGCGCCCACAACAAGCATATCGGCGGGGACGTGACGGAGGCGGAGTTCCGCAAGCTGCGGGACGAGCGCGACGCGACCCTGCCGCTGCCAGACCGGATGCTGCACGCCCTGCAGGTCAACCTGCGCGGCGGCCGCCTGCCGGAACCGGAGCCCGACGGCAAACGCTATTTCAAGATCCCCGCCAACGCATTTTGAGGAGACCGAGATGGAAATGCAGACGACCGACGCAGGCGAGATCGAGGTCTGGACCCCGGAGGAGGTGAACGCCGCCCTCGACCGCGGCGAGATCGCGCTGATCGACGTGCGCACCCCGCAGGAATACATGTTCGAACATATCGAAGGTGCGCTTCTGCTGCCGATGTCCTTCTTCCGCGCGGACCGGCTGCCCAGCCAGGAGGGCAAGCGCATCGTCTTCTACTGCGGCTCCTCCATGCGCTCCGGAAAGATGGCGGAAAAGGCGCTGGCGGCGGGCTATGCGCCGGTCGCGCATCTGCAGGGCGGGTTCGGCAAGTGGAAAGAGGCAAAGATGCCCTATATGGGGACGGACATGGCGACCGGGGCGCCCAAAACTGTCACGCCCTGACCGAACCCCTTTCCGGTGTGGCCGGGCTGTGGTAAATTCCCGAAACGGCGCGCGGGTGCGGGCCGTCAATGAGCACGAAACCGCGACCGCGCGGTTTTCGTGCAAAAAGCACGTTTCGGGTCTTGACCCGACCCCCATTCACTTCTACCACGCGCTATCTCGCGACAGGGCCGATTCCGGCCCCGAGTCGCGTTTGCATATGACCGGCGGTCGGCAACGTGCCGCCGTGTTGTGAAAAAAGGGCCTGGGACTACGGGCTCGCAACAAAAGGAAGATACCCATTGGCACGTATTGCCGGCGTTAACATCCCGACTGCAAAGCGGGTTCCGATCGCCCTCACCTACATCACCGGTATTGGCCCCTCCTCCGCGAAAGCGATCTGCGAGGCGACCAACATCGACCTGACCCGCCGGGTCAACGAACTCTCGGATGCCGAAGTGCTGGCCATCCGCGAACATATCGACGCGAACTTCACCGTCGAAGGCGACCTGCGCCGTGAAACGCAGATGAACATCAAGCGCCTGATGGATCTTGGCTGCTACCGTGGCCTGCGCCATCGCCGCAACCTCCCCGTCCGCGGTCAGCGGACCCACACCAACGCTCGCACCCGCAAAGGCCCCGCAAAGGCCATTGCCGGCAAGAAGAAGTAAGGGGAGACCGCAGATATGGCACGTGATACCCGCCGCGTTAAGAAGAAGGTTTCCAAGAACATCGCCGCTGGCGTTGCGCATGTGAACTCTTCGTTCAACAACACCAAGATCCTGATCTCCGACGTTCAGGGCAACGCCATTTCCTGGTCTTCGGCCGGGACCATGGGCTTCAAGGGGTCGCGGAAATCCACGCCCTACGCCGCCCAGATGGCTGCCGAAGACGCGGGCAAGAAGGCCCAGGAACACGGTGTGAAGACGCTGGAAGTCGAAGTTCAGGGCCCCGGTTCGGGTCGTGAATCCGCGCTCCGCGCCCTGGCTGCCGTCGGTTTCAACATCACCTCGATCCGTGATGTGACCCCGATCGCGCACAACGGTTGCCGCCCGCCGAAGCGTCGCCGCGTCTGATCGCAGGCAAGCATTGAGGGGGCCGCGTATCTCGCGGCCTCCTGTCGTCATTTTTACCTCGGGTGTTTCGTCCTTAGGGACATGGGGGCGGAACGAGCATGGAGGGACGTACATGATCCACAAAAACTGGGCAGAACTAATCAAGCCGACGCAGCTGGACGTGAAGCCGGGCTTCGACCCGTCGCGTCAGGCGACCGTCGTCGCTGAACCGCTGGAGCGGGGCTTCGGCCTGACGCTTGGCAACGCGCTGCGCCGCGTTCTGATGTCGTCGCTGCAAGGCGCGGCCATCACCTCGGTTCAGATCGACAATGTTCTGCATGAATTCTCCTCCATCGCCGGTGTGCGCGAGGATGTGACCGACGTGGTTCTGAACCTCAAGGGCGTCTCTCTGCGCATGGACGTCGAAGGGCCGAAGCGCCTTTCGGTCAATGCCAAGGGCCCGGGTGTCGTGACCGCTGCGGAAATCTCCGAAAGCGCGGGCATCGAGGTTCTGAACAAGGATCATGTGATCTGCCACCTCGATGAGGGGGCGAGCCTGTTCATGGAACTGACGGTCAACACTGGCAAGGGCTATGTCCCCGCGGACAAGAACAAGCCCGAGGATGCGCCGATCGGCCTGATCCCGATTGATGCGATCTATTCGCCGATCAAGAAGGTGTCCTATGACGTGCAGCCGACCCGTGAGGGCCAGGTGCTGGATTATGACAAGCTGACCATGAAGATCGAGACGGATGGCTCCATCACGCCGGATGACGCCGTGGCCTATGCCGCGCGGATCCTGCAGGACCAGCTGTCGATCTTCGTCAACTTCGACGAACCGGAATCGGCAGGCCGCCAGGACGAGGACGACGGGCTGGAATTCAACCCGCTTCTGCTGAAGAAGGTGGACGAGCTGGAACTTTCCGTGCGCTCGGCCAACTGCCTGAAGAACGACAACATCGTCTATATCGGCGACCTGATCCAGAAGACCGAAGCCGAGATGCTGCGCACCCCGAACTTCGGCCGCAAGTCGCTGAACGAGATCAAAGAGGTTCTGTCGGGCATGGGTCTGCACCTTGGCATGGATGTTGAGGACTGGCCGCCGGACAATATCGAGGACCTCGCCAAGAAGTTCGAAGACCAGTTCTGACTGGTCTTCGACCCCGGACCTGATCCGGGGTCTCGTACCTGAAGTGATGGGTGCCAAGCACCCATCCTACGCAACCCGGTAGGATGGGTGGTTCCCACCCATCTTGCCACCGTCGGTAAAAATACCGACGTCGCACCGACGTGATACCCACGTATGACCGACGTGCAAAAACGGGCTCCGCGCTTCGCCTCGCGAAACGCCTGCCCCAAGGAGAGCCGGTGACACGCATCACCGGCCGGACAAAGCAAAACCGCCCGTAGAGGGCACCTGATTGGAGAAAGAAAATGCGTCACGCAAAAGGCTACCGCCGCCTGAACCGCACCCATGAACACCGCAAGGCGCTGTTCGCGAACATGGCCGACTCGCTCATCGAACATGAGCAGATCAAGACCACCCTGCCCAAGGCGAAAGAACTGCGCCCGATCGTCGAAAAGATGGTCACAATGGCGAAAAAAGGCGACGTGCATTCCCGCCGCGTCCTGGCCTCCCGCCTCAAGCTGGATGCCTCTGTCACCAAGCTGTTCGACGTTCTGGCCCCGCGCTATGCCGACCGTCCCGGCGGCTACATCCGCATCATGAAAGCCGGTTTCCGCTATGGCGATATGGCGCCGATGGCGATCATCGAATTCGTCGACCGTGACGTCGACGCCAAAGGCGCAGGCGACAAGGCCCGCGTCGCGGCAGAAGAAGCCGGCGAAGAGTAATTCGTCCCTTCTTTCAGAGATTTAAGGCTCCTGTCGCCCGGCAGGGGCCTTTTTCGTGTCAGCAGTCTTCTGCGCGGTCCTTGCGTTTTGCCCGACCGCTCCGCATATCTTCGCGTGATGAAACGCTTTGCCACTTTCTGCCTCGCCGCGATGCTGAGCGTCGCCCCGCTGGTTCCCGCCTGGGCCGAAGGGCTGGTGCCGCGCAGCCGCGCTGAAATGGCGCTGAGCTTTGCGCCGGTGGTCCGGGCGGCGACGCCTGCGGTGGTCAATATCTACGCCAAACGCGTCGTCGCCGCGCGGCAGTCCCCCTTTGCCAATGACCCCTTCTTCCGGGATTTCTTTCAGAATTTCGGTCAAGTCCGCCCGCAGGTTCAGAACTCGCTCGGCTCCGGCGTGGTGCTCAGTGCGGATGGAATCGTCGTGTCGAACTACCATGTGGTGGGTCAGGCCGAAGACATCCGCGTCGTGCTGAACGACCGCCGCGAATTCACCGCCCGGGTGCTGCTGTCGGACGCGGACTCCGATCTCGCCATCCTGCAGATCGAGGATGCGCCGGGGGATATGGCCCATCTGGACCTGCGCGACAGCGATGATGTCGAGGTGGGCGAATTGGTGCTGGCCATCGGCAATCCCTTCGGCGTCGGGCAAACCGTCAGCTCCGGCATTGTCTCTGGCCTCGCGCGGTCGGGCGCGGCCATGGGCAACGGGCGGGGCTATTTCATCCAGACCGATGCGCCCATCAACCCGGGCAATTCCGGCGGCGCGCTGGTGGATACGAACGGCGATCTGATCGGGGTGAACACCTCGATCCTGACGCGCTCGGGCGGGTCCAACGGCATCGGCTTTGCCATCCCCGCCGCGCTGGTGGCGCAGTTCGTGGCCCAGGCCAAGCAGGGCAAGAGCCGATTTGAACGCCCCTGGGCCGGGATTTCCGGGCAGGAGGTCGATGCCGCCATGGCCGAGACCCTGGGGCTTGACGTGCCGGGCGGCGTGATCGTCGCGCATCTGCACCCCGAAAGCCCCTTTGCACAGGCCGGGATCGACGTGGGCGATGTGATCCGCGAGGTCGACGGACTGGCCGTCAACACCCCGCCGGAGATGATCTTTCGCATGTCGGTCGCGGGTCTCGGGGCCAAGGCCAGGGTTGGCTTCTATCGCAATGGCAAGGACCGGGAGGTCACGGTGCAGCTGATCGGCGCGCCGGAAACCCCGCCGCGCAACCCCGTCACCACGGGGCGCGACAGTGCGCTGCCGGGCTTGCGTTTGGAAACCATCAACCCTGCGGTCGCCGAAGAACGCGGGCTGCCGGGAGAGGCGACGGGTGTGCTGATCGTCGATCCCGGTCTGGTCGGGGCCCGCGTGGGACTGCTGCCGGGGGATGTGATTCAGGCGATCAACGATGTGCCGGTGGTGCGGAGCGAAGCTCTGGCGGAGGTGCTGTCGTCGGTGACGCGGCGGCTGGAGATCGGGCTATTGCGGCAAGGACGGCAGATGGTGCTGCGTCTGCGGCTCTGATGGCGGATCTCTTCGATCAACCGGGTGCGGAAAGCACCGCGCCGCGCCCCCTGGCGGACCGGCTGCGCCCGCGCACCCTGGGCGAGGTGATCGGCCAGCCGCAGGTGCTGGGCGAGGAGGCGCCGCTTGGGGTCATGCTGGCCTCCGGCTCTCTGTCGTCGCTGATCTTCTGGGGGCCGCCGGGCGTGGGCAAGACCACCATCGCGCGGCTGCTGGCGGATGAGACGGATCTGGAGTTCGTCCAGATCTCCGCGATCTTTTCCGGCGTGGCTGAGCTGAAGAAAGTGTTCGAGGCCGCCCGGCAACGTCGCCGCGCGGGGCAGGGGACCCTGCTTTTCGTGGACGAGATCCACCGCTTCAACAAGGCGCAGCAGGACGGCTTCCTGCCGTATATGGAGGACGGGACGATCCTGCTGGTCGGGGCGACGACCGAGAACCCCTCGTTCGAATTGAACGCCGCGCTGCTGTCACGCGCACAGGTGCTCGTACTGGAGCGACTCGGCCCCGACGACATGGAGCTGTTGCTACAACGGGCGGAGGCCGAGATCGGCCGTGACCTTCCGCTGCAACCGGAGGCGCGCGCGGCGCTGAAGGACATGGCGGATGGCGATGGCCGGGCGCTGCTGAACCTGGTGGAGCAGGTCGCCGCCTGGAAGGTGTCCGCCCCGCTGGATCGCGACGCCCTGTCGGCGCGGCTGATGCGGCGGGCGGCGAAATACGACAAATCCGGTGAGGAACACTACAACCTCATCTCCGCCCTGCACAAATCGGTGCGCGGTTCGGACCCGGATGCGGCGCTCTACTGGTTCGGGCGGATGCTGGCGGGGGGCGAGGATCCGCGCTTCCTGGCGCGGCGCATCACCCGCATGGCGGTGGAGGACATCGGGCTGGCCGATCCGCAGGCGCAGGCGGTCTGTCTCGACAGCTGGAACACCTATGAACGGCTCGGCTCTCCGGAGGGGGAGCTGGCGCTGGCGCAGGCGCTCGTCTACATCGCGCTCGCGCCGAAATCCAACGCCACCTATGTCGCCTACAAGGGCGCGATGGCCCTGGCCCGCAAAACCGGCAGCGCCATGCCGCCCAAACATATCTTGAACGCGCCGACGGGCATGATGAAGGATCAGGGCTACGGCGCGGGCTATGCCTATGACCATGATGCAGAGGATGGGTTTTCGGGGCAGAACTACTTCCCCGATGGTGTGACACGCCCCGACCTCTATCAACCGGTGGAACGCGGATTCGAGCGGGACCTGAAGAAACGGGTCGAGTATTTCAACAAGCTCCGCGCCAAGCGGCAGGACGACTGAGCCGCCCTTCATCGTTCCATAAATACTCCGGAGGGCGCGGCCGCGCGGGGGCAGCGCCCCCGTCGACCTTCGCGATTTGCACCTCCGCTGAACAAACGGGGCGATGTCTCACCCGGCTGCCGCCTCCCGTAACGAGCGCACCGCAAACAAAGCTCAGACCAGCCCCCCCTCCACGCCGCCTGCATTGACTCCGCCCCGATCCGGGGCCATGACCGCGCCATGATCCAGAACCTAATCCAGGTCGCCATCGGCGGCGCGCTCGGGGCATCGGGCCGGTATCTCGTCGGGGTGGCGGGGCTGCGGCTGATGGGGCCGGGCTTCCCCTGGGCGACCATGGTGGTGAATATCCTCGGTTCCTTCGTCATGGGGGTGCTCGTGGTGACGCTGGCGCATCTGTCGGCCAACAAGTTCGCGCCGTTCCTGATGACCGGGCTACTGGGCGGGTTCACGACATTTTCGGCCTTTTCGCTGGATGCGGTGACGCTCTGGGAACGCGGGGCGACGGGGCAGGCCGTTGGCTATGTGGCGGTGTCGGTGGTGATGTCGCTGGCGGCGCTGGTGGCGGGGCTATTACTGGCGAGGTCGCTGACATGAGCGGTGTGCAGATGATCACGGTGGCGGCAGAGGACGAGGGGCAGCGGCTGGACCGCTGGCTGCGGCGTCTGTTCCCCCAGGTGACCCAGGGCCGGATCGAGAAGATGTGCCGCAAGGGCGATCTGCGGGTCGACAAGGGGCGGGTCAAAAGCGCGCATCGACTGGCTGCGGGCATGGTCGTGCGTGTGCCGCCGATCCCCGATGGCGAGGCGAAACCGCCCAAGCCCGCGACGGAGATCTCCGAGGCCGACCGCCGGATGATCCAGAGCTGCGTCCTGTGGAAGGACGACCATATCATCGCGCTCAACAAGCCGCCGGGCCTGCCGACGCAGGGCGGCAGCAAGCAGACGCGCCATGTGGACGGCCTGTCGGAGGCGCTGCGCTTCGGGTCGGAGCAGAAGCCGCGGCTGGTGCACCGGCTGGACAAGGATACCTCCGGGGTGCTGCTGCTGGCCCGCACGCGCGAGGCGGCGCAGGGTCTGACCGCGGCGCTGCGCCATCGCGAGACGCGCAAGATCTACTGGGCGCTCGTTGCAGGCGTGCCGACCCCCTATCTGGGCGAGATCCGCTTCGGCCTGGTCAAGGCGCCGGGGCACGGCAAGTCGGGCGAGGGGGAGAAGATGATCGCGGTGCATCCGCGTGAGATGGACCACACCCCGGGCGCCAAGCGGGCGCATACGCTTTACGCCACGCTCTACCGCGTGGCGAGCCGGGCCGCCTGGGTGGCGATGGAGCCGCTGACCGGGCGGACACACCAGCTGCGCGCCCATATGGCCGAGATCGGGCATCCGATCATCGGCGATGGCAAATACGGTGGATCGGGTCAGGAGAACCTGGGCGATGGCTGGGGCGCGCAACTGGGCGGGGTGATCTCGAAGAAGTTGCACCTGCATGCGCGGTCGATGACCTTTCTGCATCCGGTGACGAAACGGCCGGTGACGGTGACCGCCCCGCTGCCCGACCATATGGCGGACAGCTGGGAGACCCTGGGCTGGACCGAGGACCTGGCGGCGGATGATCCGTTCGAGGCGCTGCGCTGATGCGGCTGGTGGTCTTTGACGTGGATGGCACGCTGGTCGACAGCCAGGGTGATATCGTGGCCTCCATGACCTCGGCCTTTGGCGAGGCGGGGCTGGTCGTGCCGCCGCGCGAGGCGATCCTGAGCATTGTCGGCCTCTCGCTGCCCCATGCCATGGCGCGGCTGGCGCCGGAGGTGGCGGAGCGGACCCGCACGCAAATGGTCGAGGCCTACAAGGCCGCCTATCACCAGCTGCGGGTCGCGGGTGGTGCTGCCTCCAGCCCGCTCTATCCGGGCATTCGCGAGGTGGTGGAAGCCCTGGCACTGGAAGAGGAAATCCTGCTGGCCATCGCCACAGGCAAATCTCGGCGCGGCCTGTTGGCGCTGCTCGACAACCACGGCTGGCAGAAGACCTTTGTCAGCCTCCAGGTCGCGGATGATCATCCCTCGAAACCGCATCCCTCGATGCTGATGACGGCGCTGGCCGAAACGGGCGTTGATGTGGATCGGGCGGTGATGATCGGGGACACGACATATGACATGGAGATGGCCGGATCGGCGGGCATGCCGTTCCTGGGCGTGTCCTGGGGCTATCACGCGCCCTCGGTCCTGACGGGCGCGCGCGGGATTGTCGCCCGGGCCGCCGACCTGCCTGCCGCCATAGACGCGGCGACCGGAGGACACTCATGAGCGAATGGGCGCCAAAACGGTTCTGGAAGATCACCGAGGTCTCCGAAGAGGCGGGCGGCTATGCCGTGACGCTGGACGGGCGACCAGTGCGGACCCCGGCCAAGGCCCCGCTGATCGTGCCGACCCGCGCCCTGGCCGAGATGATCGCGGCGGAATGGGACGCGCAGGAGGACAAGGTCGATCCGCGCGGGATGCCGGTGACTCGGGGCGCGAATGCGGCGATCGACAAGGTGGCCGTGCAGCACGCCGAGGTGGCCGATATGCTGGCCGCCTATGGCGACAGCGATCTGCTGTGCTATCGCGCCGACAGTCCGGCGGAATTGATTGCCCGGCAGGCGGCAGGCTGGGACCCGCTGCTGGACTGGCTGGCGGCGCACTACGGCGTACGGCTGGACCCCCGCACCGGGATCATGCCCGCGCCGCAGTCCGAGGCCGCGCTGGCGCGGTTGCGGGCCGAGGTGCACGGGATGGATGCCTTTGAACTGGCGGCCTTCCATGATCTGGTGAGCCTCTCGGGATCGCTGGTGATCGGCCTTGCCGCGACTTGCGATGTGCAACCGATCGAGGATCTCTGGGCCCTGTCGCGGATTGACGAGCACTGGCAGGCGGAGCAATGGGGCGTGGATGACGAGGCCGCCGAGGCGGAGGAGATCAAGCGCCGGTCCTTCCTGGACGCCAAGCGATTCTACGATGCGTTGCATCCCTCGACGTGAGGGGCGGGGGGTTGGCCCACAGGCTATAGGCAGATTTGCCTACAAAAAACGGGGGGACCGGGGGCGAAGCGCATTTCCGCTTCAAATGACTCTAGGTCAGCCGCGGATCGTTCGGTTTTCTTTATGAAAAGCTTGACCGTTTGGAATGAATCCCCCCAAACTCCTGCCATGCTGAAGGGAGGACACCCAACAGTAATCCAAACGGTACCTTAGGGGGACCGTATGAACCGCCCGCACTCAAGGGTGGGCAAACAGGAAGAGGTTAATATGAAAAAATCCGTTTTCTTGGGCGCGCTGACCGTTGCCGGTCTGGCCGCCGGTGCAGCCGCCGCTGCGACGCTTGACGATGTCAAGGCGCGCGGCAAGCTGAACTGCGGCGTGACCACCGGCCTGGCCGGTTTCGCAGCGCCGGACGCCAACGGTGAATGGGAAGGCTTCGACGTTGCGGTCTGCCGTGCGGTTGCCGCGGCGATCTTCAACGATCCGAGCGCCGTCGAATTCGTTCCGACCACCGGCAAGACCCGCTTCACCGCGCTTGCCTCCGGCGAAATCGACATGCTGGCCCGGAACACCACGTGGACCTTCTCGCGCGATGTGGACCTGAAGTTCACCTTCGTCGGCGTGAACTACTACGACGGCCAGGGCTTCATGGTCCCGAAAGAGCTGGGCGTGTCCTCGGCAAAGGAACTGGACGGCGCGACCGTCTGTATTCAGACCGGCACCACGACCGAGCTGAACCTTGCGGACTTCTTCCGCAAGAACAACATCAGCTATGAGCCGGTTCCGATCGAAACCAACGCCGAGGCGCAGCAGCAGTACCTTGCCGGTGCCTGCGACACCTACACCACGGACGCCTCCGGTCTGGCGGCAACCCGTGCCACCTTCGAAGATCCATCGGCGCATGTGATCCTGCCCGAGATCGTCTCGAAAGAGCCGCTCGGCCCGCTGGTTCGCCATGGCGACAGCGAATGGGGCGATATCGTTCGCTGGTCGCTGAACACCCTGATCGCAGCCGAAGAGCTGGGCATCACCTCCGAGAACGTCGAAGAGATGGGCGCATCGGCCGGCAACAACCCGGAGATCAACCGTCTGCTGGGCACCGAGGGCAACCTGGGTGAGATGCTGGGCCTCGACGCCGCATGGGCGAAGAACATCATCATGGCCGTCGGCAACTACGGTGAGATCTTCGAGGACAACATCGGCGAATCGACCGCAATCGGCCTGTCGCGCGGCCTGAACGCGCAGTGGACCAACGGTGGCCTGCTCTACGCACCGCCGTTCCGCTAAGGACAGCAGGGAAGGGCGCGGCGCAGGTCGCGCCCTTCTCACTTCCAGCGACCGGGAGAAACCCGGCGCTCAATCACCGGCCAACCGCGCAACAGACGCACCGAAGAACAGGCCGGAGAACGGGGAAATTTCATGACCACCTTGACCGACCCTCCTCAGGCGTCGTTCCGGCTTTCTATGCTGCTGAACGACACGCGGTATCGTTCGCTGACGCTACAGGCGATCACGGCCATCCTGCTGGCCCTCGCGATCTGGTATCTGGCGGACAACCTGATCAAGAACCTGCGCGCCGCGGGGCTGAACATCGCCTTTGATTTCCTCGGCAATCCGGCCGGGTATGACATCAACCAGACGCTTATCGACTATTCCAACCAGTCCTCGCACGGGCGTGCCGCGATCGTCGGTATTCTCAATACCATCCTCGTCGCCTTTCTGGCCTGCGTCACCGCCACCATATTCGGCGTGCTCGCCGGGGTTCTGCGCCTCTCGAACAACTGGCTCATCCGCAAGCTGATGGCCGTCTATGTCGAGATCTTCCGCAACATTCCCGTTCTCATCTGGATCATCATCATCTTCACCATCATGACCGCGGTCATGCCGGGGGCCCGCGCCTATCTGGGCGAGGATCCGGAAAAGGACATGCTGCTGGGGCTTTTCGCCTTCACCAACCGCGGCGTCTATGTGCCGGCTCCGATCTGGAACCCGGGCTCGGGCGTCGTCGTGGCGGTCTTCCTTTTGTCGATCGCGGGGGTCTTTGCCTATCGCCGCTATGCGACCAAGGTGCTGTATTCGACGGGGCGTTTGCTGCCCATGGGCTGGCCCTCGCTATTGATCCTCTTCGTGCCGGTGGTGCTGGCCTATTTCCTGATGGGGCAGCCCATTGGGCTGGACCGGCCGGATCCGCTGGCCAACCGGTTCAACTTGCGCGGCGGACTGCAGATCGGCGCGCCACTGATCGCGCTGTGGTTCGCGCTGTCGATCTACACCGGTGCCTTCATCGCGGAAAACGTGCGGGCCGGCATCCTTGCCGTCAGCAAGGGCCAGTCCGAAGCGGCCTCCGCCCTGGGTCTGCGCCCGGGCCGGGTGATGAACCTGGTGGTTCTGCCGCAGGCGCTGCGGGTCATCATCCCGCCGCTGATCTCGCAATATCTGAACATCACCAAGAACTCGTCGCTGGCCATCGCTGTTGGCTATGCGGACATCACGGCGACCCTGGGCGGCATCACGCTGAACCAGACCGGCCGCGCGATCGAATGCGTGCTTCTTCTGATGCTCTTCTACCTGACGATTTCCCTGCTGATCGCCGCGTTCATGAACGTCTACAACGCCTCGATCAAACTGAAGGAGCGCTGAGCCATGTCCGATACCCATGCTCAATCCGTCGCCTTCGTGCGTGATACGCAGATCCCCCCCTCGCCGCCGCCAGCGTCCGAGGTGGGGCCGATCAAGTGGATGCGCGAAAACCTGTTCGCGACAATCCCCAACACGATCCTGACGGTGGTCGCGCTTTACGTCATCTACGTGATCCTGGCCAAAACGCTGCCCTGGATGCTGAACGGCGTATGGACCTCGTCCAGCCTGACGGAGTGTCGCGAAGCCCTGGAGGGCGCCACGGGCGCCTGTTTCGCGGTGCTGAGCGAACGCTGGCACCAGCTACTTTACGGGTTCAAATATCCCTACACGGAATACTGGCGCCCCAATCTGACGTTCCTGCTGTTCGTCTTTGCCGTCGCGCCGATCCTGTTCTACCGGCTTCCGCGCAAGCTGTTGCTGGGAACGGCGCTGTTTCCCTTCGTGGCCTATTGGCTGATCTGGGGGGGCACGATCCTGATCCCTCTGGTGGCGCTGGCAGGCTTTGTCGCGGGGGCTGCGGTCTATCAGCGCCTGGTGGCCGGCAGTTTCGCCATGGGCTTCTTCGGGGGTGTGGCCGTGGCGCTCATCGTCTGGGTGATCGGTGGCAAGCTGATCCCCGAGAGCATGTCCGACAATGCCCTGCTGATGGCGGTTCCTTCGCGCGATCTGGGCGGCTTCATGCTGAACTTCATGCTGGGCGTGACCTGTGTGTCCCTGTCGCTGCCCCTTGGCATCGTTCTGGCGCTTGGTCGGCAGTCCTCCATGCCGCTGATCAAGTGGATCTGCGTGATCTTCATCGAATTCATCCGCGGCGTGCCGCTGATCACGCTGCTGTTCGTGGCGTCGGTGATGCTGGCCTACTTCTTCCCGCCGGGCACGACGACCGACCTGTTCCTGCGGGTCGTGATCATGATCACCATGTTCGCCTCGGCCTATATCGCCGAGGTGATCCGGGGTGGCCTCGCCGCGCTGCCGCGCGGGCAGTATGAGGCGGCCGACAGTCTGGGTCTTGATTATGCGCAGGCGATGCGGCTGATCATTCTGCCGCAGGCGCTGAAGATCTCCATCCCGGGGATCGTCAACGTCGCCGTGGGTCTGTTCAAGGATACGACGCTGGTCTCGGTCATCTCGATGTTCGACCTCGTCGGCATGATCCGGGGTCCGATCCTGGCCTCGACGGAATGGAGCGGCGTCTACTGGGAGCTGTTCGGCTTTGCCGCGCTGCTGTTCTTTGTCGTGTGCTACGGCATCTCACAATACTCGCAATGGTTGGAGCGCCAGCTCGCAACCGACCACCACTAAGGAGTGGCCGCAATGAATGAAGCAACGACACAGACCACCGCTGTCGATCTGAAGGTCTCCGACGAGGTGGCCATCGAGATCAGCAACATGAACAAGTGGTACGGAACCTTCCATGTGCTGCGCGACATCAACCTGACGGTGAACCGGGGCGAGCGGATCGTTATCGCGGGGCCGTCCGGGTCGGGCAAATCGACCATGATCCGCTGCATCAACCGGCTGGAGGAACACCAGCAGGGCCGGATCGTCGTCGACGGGACGGAGCTGACGTCGGATCTCAAGAACATCGACAAGATCCGGTCGGAGGTCGGCATGTGTTTCCAGCACTTCAACCTCTTCCCGCATCTGACGATCCTCGAGAACTGTACCCTCGCGCCGATCTGGGTCCGCAAGGTGCCCAAGCGCGAGGCCGAGGAAACGGCGATGCATTTCCTGGAGAAGGTGAAGATCCCGGAACAGGCCGACAAATACCCCGGCCAGCTGTCCGGTGGCCAGCAGCAGCGGGTGGCGATTGCCCGGTCGCTCTGCATGCGGCCGCGGATCATGCTGTTTGACGAACCGACCTCCGCGCTCGACCCCGAGATGATCAAGGAGGTGCTCGATACCATGATCGAGCTGGCCGAAGAGGGGATGACCATGCTCTGCGTCACGCATGAGATGGGCTTTGCCCGTCAGGTCGCGAACCGCGTGATCTTCATGGATCAGGGCCAGATCGTGGAGCAGAACGAGCCCGAAGAGTTCTTCAACAACCCGAAGAGCGAACGGACCAAGCTGTTCCTGAGCCAGATCCTGGGGCATTGATACGCCTTACGGTGCCTTGGACGGGCGCCTTTGGCAAAAAGACCGGCGGGGCCTGTCCCCGCCGGTTTTTCATTCAGAGCGCCTTGCCGATCAATGTGTGGCGGTCTTGGAGAGGAAGTTCAGTACCACGACCCCGGCAATAATCAGCGCCATGCCGATGGCCCCCCAGAGGTCGACCTTCTGACCGAAGATCAGCCAGCCCGAGGCGGCGACCAGCACGATGCCCAAGCCGGACCACATCGCATAGGCCGTGCCGATCGGGATGAACTTCAGCGTCAGCGACAGGAAGTAGAAGGCCACCGCGTAGCCCAGCACGGCCACGATGGACGGGGAGAGGCGCGTGAAGCCCTCGGTCGCCTTGAGGGCCGATGTGCCGATCACCTCTCCGACGATGGCGATGGTCAGGTAGATGTAGGGCATGTCGGCCTCCGGTGTTGACGAAGGATCGGTATCAGCGCCGTGCGGAACTGTCACGCGGATGCGAATGCATGACCGGTTTCTCGATCAGCTCTTCTCGTCCTTGCCGATCAATTCGCGCGGAGTGATGAAGTTCACCACCCGGGAGGTGCCGAAATGCCCGGCCTTCCAATCGACCATGGGGATATCGACGATCAGCGTCGCCCCGGTCGGGAAATCGGCAAAGCGGCCATGAGGGGGCGGGGTGGTGACGAGGCGCTGTGCAAAGTCCGCGATGCCGGGGTTATGCGCCACCATCAGCACGCAGGCGCCCTCTGCCTCCTGCATGGCCTCTAGCATTTTGTCGGCGCTGGCCATGTAGAGATCGGGCCGCACCTGGATTTCCCCGCCCAGTTTCAGGCGTTTGCAGGTTTCCCTGGCGCGCACCGCGTCGGAGCAGAGGGTCAGGTCCGGGGTGATGCCTATGTCCTGCAGCCATTTGCCGATGGCCTTGGCGGATTTCCTGCCGCGCTTGTTCAGCGGGCGATCGTGGTCGGACAATTCCGGATTGGACCAGCTCGATTTGGCGTGACGCAGCAAGATGAGACGTTTGACCATGGTTCCGAAACACTCTTCCTACAGAAACCGCGACATGTGATATGCCGAGTGCTCATGCAGCCTGCCATAGTTCCTTCCGATCGGGCAAGCGCGACGTGCCTTGCAACCCTTTGACATGCAGTCGAAACCCGCATCGGTTTCCAGGAAGGCCTTGCAGCGCGGCACGTCATAGGCCCCGGTGGCGAAGGCGTCGACAGGGCAGGCGGTCCGGCAGGGCTGATCGGGGCAATTGTCGCAGGGGCGTGCACAAATGGGTGGGGCCGGTATCGCCTCCGGCAGGGCCAAGGCGCCGCGGAAGGAGAGAAAGAGCCCCGCGTGCGGATGCACCATCATCCCTATGGGCGAGGAATGGACCCGCCCCGAGGCCAGGGCCCATTTGATGAAGGGATGAAAGGGTGGGCTGCCAAAGGGGAAGAGAGGTGTGGCGCCTACCTCCTCCGCCCATTGCGTGATGACGCGCCTGGACCAGCGATCCATCGGGTCGGGATCGCCGTCGCGGAATTCGGGCGTCGCCTGAAAGGCGGGCCAGAAGGCCGGTTCATGCGGTGACAATAACAGAAGGGTGCGGCTGCCCGGGGGCAGGTCATCCCGCGCGGCACATGCTTCGGCGTCCAGCCCGGCCGTGATGGTCAGCAGGCGGGCATTGGCGGCCTGCTCCATCTCATGACCGTCGGGCAAGGGTCAGTCGGCCCGGATCAGCGACCCGGCACCATGTTCGGTGAAGAGTTCCAGCAGGGTGGCATTCGGGGCGCGGCCATCCAGGATAACGACCGCCCGCACACCACGGTCGATGGCGTCCAGGGCGGTCTGCGTCTTGGGGATCATGCCCCCCGCAATCACGCCGTCCGCCGTCATCTGGCGTATCTGCCCGGCCTTGAGTTCGGTCACGACCTCGCCGTCCTCGTTCTTGACCCCGGCGACATCGGTCAACAGCAGCAGCCGGTCCGCCCGGAGCGCCCCCGCGATTGCGCCGGCGGCGGTGTCGCCATTGATATTGTAGGTCTCGCCATTGCGGCCCATCCCGAGGGGTGCGATGACCGGAATGATGTCGGCCTTGAACATGGCGTGCAGGATTGTGGTGTCCAGTTCCACCGGCGTGCCGACCAGCCCCAGATCGGGGTTGTCGGGTTCGCAGATCATCAGCTTGGCGTCCTTGCCAGAGAGGCCCACGCCCTTGCCGCCCATGTCGTTGATAGCCTGCACGATGCGCTTGTTCACGCGGCCGGAGAGGACCATCTCCACGACCTCGACGGTGGCCTCGTCAGTGACGCGCTTGCCGTTGACGAAGGTCGATTCGATCTTCAGCCGCTCCAGCATCTCGTTGATCATCGGGCCGCCGCCGTGGACGATCACCGGGTTCACCCCGACCTGGCGCATCAGGACGATGTCACGCGCAAAGACCTCCATCGCCTCGTCATCGCCCATGGCATGGCCGCCGAATTTGACGACGACGATCGCGCCTTCGTACCGCTGCAGATAGGGCAGCGCTTCGGAAAGGGTGCGGGCGGTGGCGATCCAGTCGCGGTTCATTGTCTGTTTTCTCATCATAAGAGCCCCCGGGGTCTCTGCTTTGATAGGCTGCACGCCGCCGCCTGCCAAGGCTGCAATTGGCGATTTCCCGCCGTTTTCAACAGCAACCAGACGATTGAGGAACCCGGTCGCGGGTCACCTGCGTTGAGCGGATGAGCGTCGGAACGGCGCCAGCGAAACCAAGAAGACCAAAGGAGAAATCCTCATGACTGTCATGAAATCCGCCCTCTTCGGCACCGCGCTGATCGTTGCAGGCAGCAGCGCCGCCCTCGCAGGCAACCCGACGGCCGCGCCCGCGGAACCCGTCATCACACCACCTGCCACACCTGTGATGACAACCGGCGACTGGACCGGCGGCTATGTCGGCGGCAGCCTCGGCTACGGGAACTGGGATCTTGGTGCCGCGACCGGCGATGGTGCGAACCTCGGGGCCTTTGCCGGGTATGACTACGATTTCGGGTCCTATGTGCTGGGTGGCGAGGTTCAGTACCTGGGCAATGACGTCACGATCGGGGGCACGTCTCTGGACGGTGTGACCCGTGTGAAGGCACGCGCCGGGTACGACGCCGGGCCGGTGCTGCTCTACGGTGTGGGCGGTTATGGACATGCGCAGACCGGGGCAGGCGATACAGATGGCTACGTGGCCGGTATCGGCATGGACTATCAGCTGAACAACGGTGTGACCCTGGGTGCCGAGTACCTCTACAATGATTTCGGCACCGTCGGGGGCAGCGACCTCAGCGGGAATACGATCGAAGCACGCGCAAGCTGGCGCTTCTGATCAGTCGATCGCCGCGATGATGCTGCGCAACGCCGCGATCCCGTCGCCCTTTTCGGACGAGGTGAGAACCAGTTCGGGAAAGGCGGCGGGATGTTTCGACAGGACCTTGCGAGTGATGTCGAGGCTCTTGTCGAGGTCGGATTTGCGGACCTTGTCGGCTTTGGTCAGCACGGCCTGAAAGGTCACCGCGCTCTTGTCGAGGAGGGTCATGATCTCCTCGTCCACCTTCTTGGCCCCGTGGCGCGCGTCGATCAGGACAAAGGCACGGCGCAGGGTCTGACGGCCGCTGAGGTACTGCTTCAGCAGCCTTTGCCATTTCTCGACCACCGGCAGCGGCGCATTGGCATAACCATAGCCGGGCAGGTCGACGAGGTAGCCTTTCTCGCCCAGGGTGAAATAGTTGATTTCCTGCGTGCGCCCGGGGGTGTTTGAGGCGCGGGCCAGGCCGTTTTGCCCGGTGAGGGCATTGATCAGGCTGGATTTCCCTACGTTTGAGCGGCCCGCGAAACAGACTTCCATCCGGTCGGCGGGGGGCAGGCCGTTCATGGCGACGACGCCTTTGACGAACTGGGTCGATCCGGCAAAGAGGATGCGGCCCTTTTCGGACGCCTCGTGGTCCGGCTCCTCCGCGATGGGAAAGGGCAGGGGGGCGGTCATAGGACCTCCACCATATCGCCGGTGCGCAGTCGGCCGCCCTTGGTGATCACCAGCGCAACGGCGAAATCCTGATGGCCGAAGTCCTTCAGGATCTCCAGCGTGGGTACGTTGCGTTCGCCGGTGTCGGTGTCGACGGTGGTGGCCATGCAGCGATCGAGCCGGGCCTCCACGCGGGCCTCCGCCTCTCCCAGGCGCAGGGTGCGACCGACCCAGTCGAACTCCTCCCAGGCGCGCAGCCCGTCGAGGAAGATGTTGCAGCGCCAGCGATGCACGGCAAAGGGCCGATCCGCGCGGGCGGCGACGGCCTCGTGACTGGCCATGCTGGCCAGCGAGATCGAGGGGATGGGGGTATCGGTCAACCCGCGGTCCGCAGGGGAGGGCACCAGGCGGTCGGGCGCGGCGCGGCCTTCCTCAACCAGAGGGCGGACCCAGGAGATCAGGGCAGGGCCATCCGTCGCCGGGTTGATCTCGATATCCGGCCGGTCGGGGTGGCTGAGCAGCAGACGCTCCCCCCGGCTTTGAACCGTCACCGCCATGAGCTTGGGCGATGAAGCGCCGCGGATGAAATTCATGCAGCGATTCCATTCGCCATCGGTCAGCTTGGCCGCCTCATGCGCAACGGCCCAAAGACGGTCGCCGGGCAGAGTCTGCCCGGCGATCAGATCGACCTCGTCCACCTCTTCGCGGCCAATGGCCTTGATCGGGTGGCGATAGATGGCGGCAACGGTGGCCATCACTTTTTCCCTTCAGTGGCTTTCTTGCGACTGAGGCTGCTGCGGATATTCCCGAAGACATCCGGTTTGAACCCGTGGCTGCGCATGATCGCATACTGCTGGATGAAGGTGATGGTGTTGTTGGTGATCCAGTAGAGGACCAGGCCGGAGGCGAAGTTCCCCAGCATGAACATGAAGACCCAGGGCATCCAGGCAAAGATCATCTGCTGCGTCGGGTCCGTGGGGGCCGGGTTCAGCTTCTGCTGCAGCCACATCGAGACGCCGAGAAGGATCGGCAGCACGCCGAGGCTGATGATCGCGACCAGGCTTTCCGGATCGGGCGGGGCATAGGGCAGCAGGCCGAAGAGGTTCAGGATCGACGAGGGATCGGGCGCGGACAGGTCACGGATCCAGCCGACCCAGGGGGCGTGGCGCAGTTCGAGCGTGACGAAGATCACCTTGTAGAGGCTGAAGAAAATCGGGATCTGCAGAAGGATCGGCAGACAGCCAGAGGCCGGGTTCACCTTTTCCTTCTTGTAGAGCTCCATCATGCCTTTCTGCATCTTCTGTCGGTCGTCGCCGGCCGCTTCCTTCAGCTTCTCCATCTCCGGCTGCAGCTCGCGCATCTTGGCCATGGAGGCGTAGGATTTGTAAGCGAGCGGGAAAAGCACGGCCTTGAGCAGCACGGTCAGGGCGATGATCGACCAGCCCATGTTGTTGATATGCACATTCAGCCAGTGCAGCACGGCGAAGATCGGCTTGGTCAGGAAGAAGAACCAGCCCCAGTCGATGGCGTCGAGGAAACGGGTCACGCCCTCGTCGTTCTGGTAATTCTTGATGGTTTCCCATTCCTTGGCCCCGGCGAAGAGGCGGCTTTGCGTGCCGGCCGTGGCCCCGGCGGCAACCTCTATGGTCGGCAGAACGGCGTCGGTCTGGAAGATGTTGGCGGAGGGGAAATATTTCGCGGTGGAGCGGAAGCTGCCATCGGGGATGGTGGTGGCCATCCAGTAGTGGTCGGTAAAGCCGATCCATCCGTTCTGCTCGACCTCGATCCGCTCGGCGGGGGCGCCTTCGCGGTCGTCGCGGTCGAAGTCTTCCATCTTGTTGTATTTGGCTTCTTCCAACTCGCCGTCGGAGAGGCGGACTAGGCCTTCGTGCAGGACGAAGAATTTCTTCAGGTCCGAAGGCACGCCGTGGCGCCGCAGCAGGGCGTAGGGGCGCATGGCAATCGCGCTGTCCGTGGTGTTCTGGACCGCCTGTTCAACGGTGAACATGTAGTCTTCGTCGACCGAAATAATGCGGGTGAAGATCAGGCCCGCGCCGTTGTCCCAGGTCAGGGTCACGGGGCTGTCGGCGGTCAGGGTCGCATTGTCGGCGGCGGTCCATTCCGTTTCGTCGGTCGGCACGGCGCCCGCGTCGACGCCCGAGACGGGGACCCAGCCGTAAAGAGCGTAGAACGGATCCCGCGCGCCTTCGGGACGCAGCACGGTCACCCGCGTGGCGTCTGCGTTCAGGCTGGTCAGGTAGTCCTTGAGCTTCAGGTCGTCGATCCGGCCGCCGCGCAGGTTGATCGACCCGGACAGGCGGGGGGTTTCGATCTCCAGGCGGGGCGCCTCCCGGGGTTCGCTCGCCGCGGCGGTGGCGGAGGGCGCGGTTGCGCTGCCGCTGTTTGCCGCGGGTTCGGCCGTGGGGGCCATGGGGGCGGCGCTGGTTTCGCTGCTTTCAGAGGCGGCCTGGGCATTGGGATCGGAGAGCTGATCCTGCTCGGGCGGCGGGAAAAGGAGGAACCAGACCACGATCACGATGAAGCTGAGCACCGTTGCCAGGATGAGGTTTCTGTTCTGGTCGTCCATCGCGCGCCGTTTCCGTCCGAAAAAGAAGAGTAGGGGGGTTCAACAGAGGACAGCGTCAAAGGTCAAGGAGGAATCGGGAAAACGCGGCGACGCAGAGCGGCGAAGGAGGCAGGCGCGCGGTCGGCGCTGGCGCCTCGCACAGGCGGCTTCGCCCTGCGGGGAGCGATCCCGACGGGCGCGCCGTTGGGGCGTTCAGCCGCTTCCGCGGGAGATATTCGGCAGGTCGGGCATGGTTGTCATGTGGTCGCGAACCCAGGTTTCGGTGGCATCGAAGGGCATCGGGTGGCCGATGCCGAATCCCTGTACGTGATCGCACCCGAGTTGCGACAACATTTCGTGTTCGCCCGGTGTCTCCACCCCTTCGGCCAGAGTTTCGAGGCCGAGTCGTTCGGCCATGGTCAGGATCGCGGCGACCATGCGCTGCTGCTCCGGATCGCGGTCCACCTTCATGACGAAGCTGCGGTCGATCTTGATCCGCTGGACGGCGAAGCGGCGAATGGAGGAGATGGAGGCATGCCCGGTGCCGAAATCATCCAGATCGATCTGGCATCCAAGCTGGGCCAGCCCGTTGACGTTACGCGTCACGACATCCTCCGGCGAGGCGGCGACCACGGTTTCCAGCACCTCGATCACCAGGCGTTCGGGGGCCAGCTCATAGCGGTCCAGCTCCCACTTCACCTTGTCGATCAGTTTGGGATTGCGCAGCTCGTCCGAGGCGAAGTTGACCGCGACGCAGGGGATATCCAGCCCGGCGTCGTCCCAGGCCCGCAGGGCGCCGAGGGAGCGGGTCAGCATGATCTCGCCCAGACGGGCCAGTTTGCCCGCATTTTCGAGGATTGGCAGGAAATCCGCCGGGGCGATGGCGCCGCGTTCGGGATGGGTCCAGCGGGCGAGCGCCTCGAACCCCGTCACGCGGCCGGTGTCAGTGGAGACCTGGGGCTGAAAATGCGGGCGGATCTGGCCGTTTTCCAGGGCAGCTGCGGCCTCATCCGCGAAGATGTGGCGCGATCGTTCGGTCCGGCGCATTTCGTCGGAATAGCTGCGGATGGCGGAGGGGGCGTTGCGCACGGCTTCGCCCAGGGCGGTTGCGGTCGCCTGCATCAGCGCTTCGCCCGAGGGGTCGGGGGCGCGGCTGCCAAGGCAAAACCCGATGGAGGCCGAGACATAGATCACGGTATTGTCGAGGATGATCGGTTCCTCCACCGCGGCCTGGATGCGGCTGGCCATCTGGATGGCGGTTTCGATGTCGAGATGGGTGATGGGCGAGAGGCTGACCCCGAAGGAGGCGCTGCCGATGCGGCAGGCGATGTCCGCATCGCGCAATGAGGCGCGCAGGCGTGCGGCGGTGCGGTTCAGGATGTGGTCCGCCGCGCTTTGTCCGTATCTGTCGGTGATGACGTCGAAATCATCAATGGCCAGCATGAAGCATCCGGACGCCCGGCGCGCGGCATCGGAAGACGAGACAGCCGCATCCAGCGCGGCCTCGAGACTGTCGCGAGCGGGCAGCCCGGTGACCCCGTCGACGGGGCGGACAGGCTGATGCGGGGCGGTGAACCCCCCCAGGGTGCCGATCAGAACCGGCAGGGCGAGCGCCACGCCGAGCAGCCAGGCTTCGCCCCCCAGCCAGAAGGCCGCCAGGGCCAGGGCGGGCAGGAAGGCCAGGCTTTGCGGGCCGATCAGAATTCGCCGCAGTTGATAGCGCAGGTTCTGAATCCGGTAGCTTAGCTGGCGGTGCATCATGCGTCCCCGAATGGCAACTCGGGGCACCCTAGCGCCGGTTCATCAACAGCGGCTTAACGAAGGGTCGGAATGTCGGAGGCGTCGGTCTCCTCCGCCTCTGCCGCGCGCATCAGCCCCGCGAAATCAAAGAGTTTCGGGTCCAGCATGTGCGAGGGGCGGATGTTCATCAGGGCGCGGAACATCTTTTGCCGCCGCCCCGGGGCGTTCTTTTCCCAGCCATCCAGGATCGCCTTGACCTGCTGGCGCTGCAGCCCGTCCTGCGAGCCGCAGAGATCGCAGGGGATGATCGGATATTGCATCGCGCGGGCGAATTTCTCGCAATCCGCTTCGGCCACATGGGCGAGGGGGCGGTAGACAAAGAGGTCGCCTTCCTCGTTCACCAGTTTCGGCGGCATCGTGGCGAGGCGCGAGCCGTGGAAGAGGTTCATGAAAAAGGTCTCAAGAATGTCATCGCGGTGATGGCCCAGAACCACGGCGGAACAGCCCTCTTCGCGGGCGATGCGGTAGAGGTTGCCGCGCCGCAGGCGGGAACAGAGGGCGCAGTAGGTCCGCCCCGCGGGCACCTTGTCGACCACGATGGAATAGGTGTCCTGGTATTCGATGCGGTGTTCCACGCCCATCTTCGTCAGGAACTCGGGCAGGACCGTCGCGGGAAAGCCCGGCTGCCCCTGATCGAGGTTGCAGGCCAGAAGGTCGACGGGTAGCAGACCGCGCCACTTCAACTCATAGAGGATGGCCAGCAGGGTATAGCTGTCCTTGCCGCCCGACAGGCAGACCAACCACCGCGCGCCCGGTTCGATCATCCCATACTGATCCACCGCCTCGCGCACGTTCTGCACGATGCGTTTGCGCAGCTTCTTGAACTCGGTGCTTTTGGGGGCACCGTGGAAGAGCGGGTGGATATCGTCGAGATCGTCGAGCATGCGGTCCTATCGCATGTCGCGCGGTTTGGGGGAAGGGGCTCTGGTACTTGGCGGCGCCTGTGGGCAGAGTGGCGGCAAAAGGGGACCGGGAATGGATCATGATCTGGCGGTGATCGGCGCGGGCGTCGTCGGGGTGAGCTGCGCGCTCTGGGCGCGGATGCGGGGGCTGTCGGTCGTGCTGATCGATCCGCAGGCGCCGGGGGCGGGGACGTCCTACGGCAACGCGGGGACGATTGCCGTCTATGCCTGCCTGCCGGTGAATGATCCGTCGGTGTTGCGGGGGCTTCCGGGGCTGGTCTTTGGCGGCGACAGCCCGCTGGCGCTGGACTGGGGGCATGCCCTTCGCAACCCGCTGTGGATGCTGCGGTTTCTGGCGAATTGCCGGACCGGGCGGTCGGATGAGATCGCGGGGCATCTGGCGATGCTGCTGACGCAGGCGGATGCCGGGCTGAACCCGCTGGTGGCAGAGGCCGGGGCGGAGGATCTGCTGGTGTCGCGCGGTCAACTGACGGTCTGGTCGACTCGGGCCGAGGCGGCGGCGGCCGATCTGTCGTTGAACCGGCGGCGGGCGCTTGGGGTCGAGGTCAGGGAGGTCTCGCCCGCAGAGGCGCGGGAGATGGAGCCGGGGCTGGTTCTGCCGATCGAACGGGCGGTGCATTTTCCGGGGGCGCGGCATGTGCTGGACCCGCAGGCGCTGGTGCTGCGGATGTTTGACCGGTTCGTCGACCTTGGGGGCGTGAGCGTCCGGGCGCGGGCGGAGCGGGTCGAGGAACGGGACGGCGGCGTGACGGTCTTTGCCGACGGGGAGATCCGGGCGGAGCGGGCCGTCATCGCCTCCGGTGCCTTTTCGCGCCGGATTGCGGGTAGCGGGGCGGAGCGGCTGCCGCTCGGGACAGAGCGGGGGTATCACCTGATGTTCGAGGGGGAGGCCGGGCGCGTCACCCGGCCCGTCGGCTGGGTCGAGGGCGGGTTCTACGCCACGCCCATGGCGGCGGGATTGCGGCTGGCGGGGACGGTGGAGATTGCTGCGCTCGACAAATCTGCGAACCGGGGGAGGCTGGCCTACATCGCACGGCGGGGGCGGGAGATGCTGGGCGATCTGCCGGAGCCTGCATCGGAATGGCTGGGGTATCGCCCGACGATGCCGGATTCGCTGCCTGTGATTGGTCTGGCGCCGGGGAAGGAGCGCGTGATCCATGCTTTCGGGCATCAGCACCTGGGGCTGACCCTGGGCGGGATCACCGGGCGGATCGTGGCCGATCTGGCCGAGGGGCGCGCGCCGAATGCGGATATCGCGGCCTATGCGCCGGGGCGGCGGTTCAGTTGAGGTTCAGACACGGCCCATGGATTGCAGGTCGGCCTCGATCTCGGTCGCGTCGGGCAGCCCAGCCTCCAGCGCGAAGACGAAGGCATGGGTGAGATAGAAGGCGCGGGCCGTATCCTGCGTGGCCTCCCCGGCCTCGCGGTAGAGGCGGGCGAGCGCGGCGGGGTTGCCCGTGGCATGGGCCGCGAGGAGGCGGTGGTTGAGGTCGCTCATTCCGCCGCCAGCGGTCGACGGGCGCGCAGGCGGTCGGCCGCCCAGGCGTGGAAGCAATGGGTCGGCCCGTCCATCGCCGGAGAAAAGCGGCCGCCGTCGAAGCCGGGGGCATGACGGCCCTTCTGCATGCCCTCGACGACAAAGATGTCCTCCTCGAAGACCTGCTTCCAGAGCACGGCATTGGCGGCGCGCAGGGCCTCGTCCACCTGCGGGGTCGCGTAGTAGAGGTGGATGTGTTCCGCAGTCTCCTCGATCCCCTGCGGTTCCAGGATGATGGCAAAGGCATGGTCGCGCTGCACGCCGAGCAGGACGTTCGGGTAGACCGCCACATATTCCGCCGCCGTCTCCCATTTCGCGGGCAGGCCGGGGAAGTCAGGGAAGGTCGTGCCGTCCTCACCCCTGATCTGGCGGTAGAGGGTGGAGCCCTGGCCGGAATAGTGGCCGGGCGCCTCGATATTGTAGTGATCCTCCAGCCGGGAATAGGAGTTCAGGCCGGGGTGGACCCAGGGCAGGTGGTAGCTTTCGCAGTAGTTCTCGACGGCGAGCTTCCAGTTGGTCTTCACGTTCAGGGTGAAGGTGCTGTCGGGGCCGCCGTGGTGCAGGGGCGTGTCGAAATCGGACCAGCGGGCGATGAGATCGGCGTGGACCTCCGCGAACGGGGCGGCGGTGCCGTCCATGTTGATAAAGACGACATCGCGCCAGATATGGCTGGGCACCTCGATCAATCCGAGGGTGGTGCGGTCGATCCCTTCATGGGTGTTCATGCCGGGGCCGCCGACATGGGGGGTGGCGACGAGTTTGCCCTGCGTGGAATAGCACCAGGAATGGTAGGGGCAACGGATCGCGCCCTCGATCCGGCGGGGTTCGGAGACGAGGATCATCCCGCGATGGCGGCAGATGTTGTAAAAGACGCGCACCTGCCCGTCGCGGTCGCGCAGCAGCAGGAGCGGGGTGCCGAGGAAGTCCATCGGTTTCGCGTCGCCCGGCGCAGGCACGTCGGAGGCCGTGGCGAGGCCCGCCCATTGCGAAAAGAGCAGCGCTTCGCGTTCTTCGGCATAGACGGCGGGATCGGTGTAATGCGCGTTGGGCAGGCCATTGGCCTGCGAAATCGGGCGGGTCACGGCGGAGAGATCGTCGGACATGGGCGCACCTCGGGCTGACTGGGCTGAGGTCTGCGATGGTAGGAAGGGTGGGGTGGGCGCGCTTATTCGAATGCGACATCGGGTGTCGCTGTGGGGCCTCCCTGTGGGCCTGTGCATCGGTGTCAGAAGGCAGATACCTTATGCTCATTCTTCCGGATCGGGCTTCGACTGTCTCTCCATTCATTATAGGTCCCGCCCGGCGGCACGCCGGGCTGCGCCGACCCGCCCTCGTCGCACCGGAGGTGCGCCATAATAGACTGGCACGCCTTTGGCGTGACGGGCGGCGCATTTGCGCCACCCCGCGGGTCGGCGCAGCCCTCAGCACTTGGCCTATAGGATTGCTCAAACACGAAACTTCCTGGGATCAAGCCTCAGTCCGGCACGTCATCCACGCCCATGCCGCCCCAGGGATGGCAGCGGGCGATGCGCCGGGCGGCCAGCCAGCCACCCTTGAGGCCGCCGTGTTTTTCCAGCGCCTCCAGAGCATAGGCCGAACAGGTCGGGTCATAGCGGCAGTTGTGGCCGACCCAGGGCGAAAACACCTTGCGATAGACCCGGACGGGCAGGGCAAGAAGATGCGCCAGCGGGGTCATCCGTGCAGCTTTCGCAGGGCGTGGAGGAGATCGGCCTGCAACTCGTCAAACGGCCGGTCGGCGGTGCGGTCGCGGCTGCCGATGAGCACGTAATCCCATCCCGGGCGGCCGTGGAGGGGCAGGAGGAGGCGCGCGACCTCCCGTAGGCGCCGCTTGGCGCGGTTGCGGGCGACGGCGTTTCCGACCTTCTTGGAACAGGTGAAGCCGACGCGCACCGGGCCGTCATCGCCGCGATCAAGACCCTGGACCATCATACCCTTGGTCCCCTGCCGCTTGCCCCGCGCGCAGGCGAGGAAATCGGCGCGTCGGCGCAGTGTTTCAACCTCGGTCGTCATGACATGTCCCCGGACAAGCGAAAACCGCCCGGGCGGGTGCCCCGGCGGTTGTTCAAGCGTCTGACCTCAACCGCGCGGATGGCGCGCGGGTCCGGCTTATGCGGAGAGAGACTTGCGGCCGCGGGCGCGACGTGCGTTCAGGATCTTCCGGCCGGCCTTGGTGGCCATGCGGGCGCGGAAACCGTGACGCTTCTTGCGCACGAGGTTCGAGGGTTGGTAGGTGCGTTTCATCGCTCCATCTCCGTCTGCTTGCGCCGGTGTGGCGGGTTCGGTCGGTGCAGGCACCAGAAGGACGATGCGGGAATCGCCCCAGGGCCCGCTGTTGTTAGAAGCCCGGTCTATAGGCGGGGGGCGGGGGCTTGTCAAACGCGCAAAGGCGTTCGGCGGGGATTTTCTGTGGCGGAGGCCGGGCGGCGTTTCAGCGGATCAATCGCACGTGATGTGGGTTCCCTCGGCGCGCCGCAGGCCGCATCCTGTCGCGACCCCGTGACGGAGACCGCATGACCCCGACCGCCCCCCGCCCGATCCTGGCCCGCCTTTGGCCGATTGCCCTGCTGATCGTCCTGGCTGCAGGGGCCTGGTGGGCCTTCCACGACAGGCTGACCTTCGACACGTTGCGCAGCAGTCACGCGGCGATGGAGGCGGCGCGGGACGACAATTACCTTGCGACCGTGCTGGCGTTCATCGCGATCTACACCGCTGTCGTGGCCCTGTCGTTGCCCGGCGCAACGGTGACGACGCTGACCGGCGGGTTCCTCTTCGGTATTTGGCCGGGGACCCTGTTCAACATTCTGGGCGCGACCCTGGGGGCGACACTGTTGTTTCTGGCCATCCGCTACGGCTTTGGCCGGTCGCTGGCGGTGCGCATCGACGCGTCGGAAGGACGGGTGGCGCGGATCAAACAGGGGCTGGACCGGAACCAGTGGTCGATGCTCTTCTTCATCCGGCTGGTGCCTGTGATCCCGTTCTTTGCGGCCAATCTGTTGCCGGGTCTGCTGAATGTGCCGGTGCGACGGTTCGTGGTGTCGACGTTTCTGGGCATCGCACCGGGGGCGGTGGTCTATACCTCCGTCGGGGCCGGATTGGGCCAGGTCCTGCGCGAGGGGGGAGAGCCGGACCTCGGCGTGATCTTCGAGCCGCATATCCTGCTGCCGCTGCTCGGCCTGGCGGGCCTGTCGCTGCTGCCGGTGCTGCTGAAGGGGAGGGCGCCGGTATGAAGGATGCCGACATCATCGTGATCGGAGCGGGGGCGGCGGGGCTTTCGGTGGCCTCTGGTGCGGCGCAGATGGGCGCGCGAGCGGTGCTGATCGAAGGGGGCGAGATGGGGGGCGATTGCCTGAACCACGGCTGCGTGCCCTCCAAGGCGCTGATCGCGGCGGCAGCTGCGGCGCAGGGGATGCGCGATGCGGGGCGCTTCGGGGTCAGGACGGTGGAGCCGGAGGTGGATTTCGCGGCAGTGATGGATCACGTGGCCGACGTGATCGCCGGGATCGCGCCGCATGACAGCCAAGAGAGGTTCGAGGGGCTGGGCGTCCGTGTGATCCGGGGCCATGCGCGGTTTGTCGGGCGCGATGCGGTGGAGGTCAATGGCGAGAGGCTGACGGCGCGGCGGATCGTCGTGGCGGCGGGATCGCGCCCCTTCGTGCCGCCGGTGCCGGGGCTGGACGGGGTCGAGTATCTGACGAACGAGACAGTTTTCGCGTTGCGCGAGAGGCCCGCGCATCTGCTGATCCTCGGCGGCGGGCCGATCGGGGTGGAACTGGCTCAGGCCTTTTGCCGGTTGGGATCGCAGGTAACACTGGTGCAACGCGGAACGATCCTGACGCGCGAAGACCCGGAGGCGGTCGAGGTGGTGCGGGAGGCGCTGACCCGAGAGGGCGTGACCCTGCGCGAAGGGGCAGAGGTGAAGGCGGCAGGGGAGGATGACGGTCGCACCTGGCTGCGGATCGGGGAGGAGCGGATCGCGGGCTCTCATCTGCTGGTGGCGACGGGGCGCGAGGCGGCGGTTGCCGGGCTTGGGCTGGAGGCTGCAGGGATCACCGGAGATGGCAAGGGGATCGCGGTGGACCGGCGGCTCAGGACGGCGAACCGCCATGTCTTCGCCATCGGGGATATCGTCGCGGAGGCGCCGCGGTTCACCCATGTCGCGGGCTATCATGCAGGGATCGTTATCCGACAGGCCATGCTGGGCCTGCCGGCCAAGGCCGATCACAGCCGCATCCCCCGCGTCACCTACGCGGCGCCCGAACTGGCCCATATCGGCCTGACCGAAGCGGAGGCGCGCGAGGCGCATGGCGCCGTGCAGGTGATCCGGGAAGACATGTCCGGCATCGACCGCGCACGGGCCGAACGGACGACGGAGGGCTGGATCAAGCTGGTGCTGCACCGGGGGCGGCCAGTAGGCGTCACAATCGTCGGCGCCCAGGCCGGAGAGCTGATCGCCCCATGGGTTCAGGCGATGGCCGCGGGCACCCGTCTTTCCACGCTTTCCGGCCTCGTTATCCCCTATCCGACACTGTCGGACCTAGGCAAACGGGCCGCAGGGGCCTATTTCTCTATGAAACTGTTTGGTAATCCATGGGTTGAACGGGTGGTCCGCCTTATCCAGCGTGTCGTTCCCTGAGAACCCGCAACGGACCGCATATGTTACGATCGCTTTCCGGCCGCTTCCTCATCCTGACGGTGCTCTTCGTGATGATCGCCGAGGTGATGATCTTTGTGCCGTCCATTGCGCGATTCCGCGAGGATTACCTGCTGTCCCGGCTGGAGCGGGCGCAGATCGCGTCACTCGCCAAGCTGGCGGACGATGACATCGACGCCGATCTGGAAGAAGAGCTGCTGAGCAACGCCGAGGTCTTCAACGTCGTGCTCCGGCGGGACGAGGCCCGGCAGCTCGTCCTGAACTCCCCCGTGCCGGGCGAGGTCTATGCCACCTATGACTTGCGCGCGCCCAGTCCCTGGGTGCTGATGCGCGATGCCCTGGCCCGGCTGGCAGATCCGGAGCCGCGGATCATCCGGGTCTTTGGCAATCCGGTGCGCGAGGCGGGGCTGCTGATCGAGGTGACAATGCCCACGGATGACCTGCGCGGGGCGATGTTCGCCTACGGCTGGCGGGTGCTTTGGCTGTCGCTGGCGATCTCGGTCATCACCTCGGTCTTCCTGTTTCTGGCGGTGCGGCTATTGCTGGTGCGTCCGATCAAACATGTGATCGGCCAGATGCAGAGCTATGCCGCCGCCCCCGAAGATGCCCGTCGGATCATTCAGCCCTCCGCCGATATCACCGAGCTGCGTGAGGCGGAGCAGGCGCTGAAATCGCTGGAAACGGAAATCACCGCTTCGCTGAAGCAGAAGGAACGGCTGGCGCAACTGGGTGGGGCGGTGGCCAAGATCAGCCATGACCTGCGCAATATCCTGACCTCGGCGCAGCTCTTCACCGACCGGATCGAACAGTCGGAGGACCCGACCGTGCGGCGGCTGGCGCCCAAGCTGGTGAATTCGATCACCCGGGCCGTGAACCTCTGCGAGAACACGCTGGCCTTCGGGCGCGCCGAGGAACCCGCGCCGCGTCTGACCAAGGTGACGCTGGCCGAACTGGTCGGCGATGTGATCGACGGCGAACGCCTGGCGGTCGGGGAGGCGGATGTCAGTTTCTCCGAAGACATCCCCGCGACGCTGACCCTGCGCGCGGATGCGGAGCAGCTGCACCGCGTGGTGCTGAACCTCGTGCGCAACGCGCGGCAGGCGATTGTCGCGACCGGCAAGCCCGGCGAGATATCGGTCGCCGCGCAGGAGGATGACGACAGCTGGTGGATCGTGGTGACGGACACCGGGCCCGGACTGCCGCCCAAGGCGCAGCAAAACCTCTTTACCCCGTTCCAGGGCGGCGCCTCGCGCGGGGGATCGGGGCTGGGCCTGGCGATCTCGGCCGAGCTGATCCGCGGCCATGGCGGGCTCTTGTCGCTGGACTGGACCGGGGCGGAGGGGACGCGGTTCCGGATCGACCTGCCCAAGACGCTTGTCCCGCTGGAGGCCGCGGCCGAATAGGTCCGATTTCGCAAAATTTCCGCTTGAACTCTGCCGGGGTGGGGTCTACATGCACCCCCTACGGACCGATAGCTCAGCTGGATAGAGTACTTGACTACGAATCAAGGGGTCGGGGGTTCGAATCCTCCTCGGTCCGCCACCTTGACCCAGTTTCCTGAAAATTCAGACACGTAGGCTCCAGCCCGGGCTGGGCGTCCGCTTCTGTATCGTTGCGCCCTGCACCTGAGGGCGGGCCAACTGTGCATCTGCGCAACTGAACTGTTCGGTTTAGTTCTTGGCATGGGCTGTCAGCGGTATTACCTAGGGTCTCGCGAACAGGAGGACGGGCCATGGCACCGATCTTGCGGATCACTGATCTGAAGAAAACCTATGAGGGCGGCTTCGAGGCGCTGAAAGGCGTGACCCTCGACATCGAGGAGGGGGAGATCCTGGCCCTGCTCGGCCCAAACGGGGCTGGAAAGACGACCCTGATTTCGACCGTTTGCGGCATCACCGTGCCGACCAGCGGGTCGGCCACCGTGGCCGGGCATGACATCATCACCGACTACCGTGCTGCCCGGGAGCAGATCGGTCTGGTGCCGCAGGAAATCAACCTTGAGCCCTTCGAGACCGTGTGGAACACCGTGCGGCTGACGCGGGGGATCTTCGGCAAGAAGCGGGATGACGCGCTGCTGGAAGATATTCTGAAGCGCCTGTCGCTCTGGGACAAGAAATCCAGCCGGATCAGGGAACTGTCCGGCGGGATGAAGCGCCGTGTCCTGATCGCGAAGGCATTGAGCCATGAGCCGCGGGTCCTGTTCCTGGACGAGCCGACGGCGGGCGTGGACGTGGAACTGCGCAAGGACATGTGGGATATCGTGGCGGAGCTGAAATCGCAGGGCGTCACGATCATCCTGACCACCCATTACATCGAAGAGGCGGAGGCGATTTCCGATCGCGTCGGCGTCATCAATGGCGGGCAACTGCTGCTGGTCGAGGAAAAGCAGGCGCTGATGGACCGGATGGGCCAGAAACAGCTGACGATCGAGCTGCGCGAGCCGCTGACCGCAGTGCCCGCGGGCCTGTCTGCGTATGCGCTGGAACTGTCGGAGGATGGCACGGCGCTGACCTATAGCTACGACGTCAGCAAGGAGCGGACCGGGATCACCGCACTGCTCTCGGCGCTGTCGGAGGAAGGGATCGTGTTGCGCGATCTGGTGACGCGGCAATCTTCGCTGGAGGAGATTTTCGTGGGTCTTGTGAAGGAGGGCGCGGCATGAATTTCCGGGCAGTCTGGGCGATCTATCGCTATGAAATGACGCGGTTCTTCCGCACGTTGCTGCAAAGCTTCATCTCGCCGGTCATCTCGACCTCGCTCTACTTCGTGGTCTTCGGCACCGCCATCGGCAGCCGCATCCAGGAGGTCGAGGGCGTCAGCTACGGGGCCTTCATCGTGCCGGGGTTGATCATGCTGTCGGTGATCATGCAGTCGATCTCCAACGCCTCCTTCGGGATCTATTTCCCCAAGTTCATCGGCACGATCTACGAATTGCTCTCCGCGCCCATCAACTTTCTGGAAATCGTTCTGGGCTATGTCGGGGCGGCGGCGACCAAATCGCTGTTCATCGGGCTGGTGATCCTTGGCACGGCCTCGATCTTTGTCGATCTGACCATTGCGCATCCGCTGGCGATGGTGGCCTTCCTGGTGCTGACCTGTGTGTCCTTCTCGCTGATGGGATTCATCATCGGCATCTGGGCCGGAAATTTTGAGCAGTTGCAACTGGTTCCGCTGCTGATCGTGACGCCGCTGGTTTTCCTGGGGGGCTCGTTCTACTCGATCTCCATGCTGCCGGACGTCTGGCAGACGATCACGCTGTTCAATCCGGTGGTCTACCTGATCTCGGGCTTCAGATGGGCGTTCTTCGACATGGCGGATGTGCCGATCGGGATCAGCCTCGTGGCAATCGCGGGCTTTACCGCGCTCTGTCTGACGGTGATCTGGTGGATCTTCCGCACCGGCTGGCGCATCCGCGCCTGAGCACTTGCGCCGCGCCCCTGTGGGAAAAGCACGGGGCGCGGCAGGTTATTCCGCGCCCAGCCTTGCCGGGCCCGACATGCGCCTCTACATCGGCTCCATGAACATCATTGATCGCATTCGCAGACGCCCGCCGACGGTCGCCGTGATCCGGCTTCAGGGCATGATCGCCTCCGGTCCGCGCGGGCCGTTGAGTGACGAGTCGCTGGCCCCGATGATCGAGCGGGCCTTTCGCCGGGGCAAACCCAAGGCGGTGGCGCTGTCGATCAATTCCCCGGGCGGCTCGCCCGTTCAATCCTCTCTGATCGCGGCGCGTATCCGGCGCCTGTCGGAGGAAAAAGGCGTGCCCGTCTATGCCTTTGTCGAGGATGCGGCGGCGTCCGGCGGCTACTGGCTGGCCTGCGCGGCGGATGAGATCTATGCCGACCGGACCTCTGTCGTCGGCTCGATCGGGGTGATTTCCGCCGGGTTCGGGGCGCATGTGCTGCTGTCCCGGCAGGGGGTGGAGCGGCGCGTCCATACCTCGGGAAAGTCCAAGTCGATGCTGGATCCGTTCCAGCCCGAGAAGGAAGAAGATGTCGCGAGACTCAAAGTCTTGCTGGAGGATATTCACGCGGCCTTCACCGACCATGTGAAAGCGCGGCGAGGCGGAAAACTGAAAGAGGACGAAAGCCTCTTTACCGGGGAATTCTGGCTGGCGGGTCGCGCGCAGGAGCTGGGGCTGATCGACGGGATCGGTCATCTGGTGCCGGAGATGAAAGCGCGGTTCGGCGACAAGGTCCGCTTCCGCCGCTACGGGCCGCGGCGCGGCCTGCTGGCGCGGTTCGGCGCCTCTGTCGTGCAGGATGTCCTGGCCGGGGTCGAGGAGCGGGCGGCCTTTGCCCGGCTTGGTCTCTGACGTGATCCTGAAGATTGTCACACTGTTTCTGGTCGGCATGGGTGTGCTGGCGATGTTCGGCAAGTTGAAGGTGCCGGGCGCAAAGCGCCTGTCTCGTAAGTGCCCGTCCTGCGGCCGTCACCGGATCGGCAAGGGGCCATGCCCCTGCGGGAGCGGCAAATGATCCTGCCCTGGGTTTGGACCTGTGTCGGTCTGGCGATCCTTCTGCTGGCGGGCGATGCGCTGGTGCGCGGGGCGGTGAACCTGTCGCTGCGGGTCGGCATCCCCGCGCTGATCGTCAGTCTGACCATTGTGGCCTTCGGCACCTCCGCCCCGGAATTGCTGATCGGAATCAGCGCCGTGCTGGAGGGCAAGCCGGGGCTTGCCCTGGGCAATGTGGTCGGCTCGAACACGGCGAATATCCTGCTGGTTCTCGGGCTGCCCGCGTTGCTGTCGCGGATGCATACCAGCCGCTTCGACACGCGGCGCAGCTACATCATGATGTTGGTCTCCAGTGTCGGTTTCATTGCCCTGGCCTTTTTCGGCACGCTGACCTGGATCAGCGGTCTCATCCTGCTGGGCGGGCTGGCCTATGTGCTCTGGGATCAGATCAGCGAGGCGCGCGCCCACAAGGCCGAAAGCCGGGCGCAGGAGATCGCCGATCTGGAGGGCGCGGATCCGGACATGCCCTGGTGGAAGATCATCGGGTTTCTCTGCCTGGGTCTGATCGGGCTGCCCTTCGGGGCGGATCTTCTGGTGCAGAACGCCTCGATCATCGCGCGGGATTTCGGTGTTTCGGACGCCGTGATCGGGCTGACGCTGGTGGCGGTCGGGACCTCCCTGCCGGAACTGGCGACGACGGTGATGGCGGCCCTGCGGCAACAGGCGGATGTGGCCCTGGGCAATGTGATCGGGTCCAACATCTTCAATTTGTTGGGCATCATGGGGGTGACGACGCTTGTCGGCGCGGTGCCCGTAGATGCGTCGTTCCTGCGGTTCGATCTCTGGGTCATGCTGGCCGCATCGGTGAGCCTGGCGCCCTTCGTGCTGTTGAAGCGCGATCTCGGGCGGAGATGGGGCGCGCTGCTGGCCGGGCTCTATATGGTCTATATCGCAGCCATTCTACTCTGAGGGGGTCACATGCCAGACAATCAGATGCCCCGCGCCCTGGTGACCGGCGCCGCTCATCGTCTGGGGCGGGCGATTACGCTTGGCCTTGGCGAGATGGGGATGGATGTCGCGGTGCATTATGGCACTTCTGCAGAGGCGGCAGAGGAGGTCGTGAGCCTGTTGCGTGACATGGGGCGGCGGGCGGTTGCGCTGCAGGCCGATCTGTCGCGGGAGGCGGAGGTCGCACGGCTGGTTCCGGAGGCGGCGGAGGCGCTTGGCGGTCCCCTGACCTGCCTGGTCAACAATGCCTCCGCCTTTGAGCGTGACAGCATCCGGGATGCCACACGGGAAAGCTGGGACCTGCACATGGAAACCAACCTCCGTGCGCCGTTTCGCCTGATCCAGGACTTCGCCGCGCAGGTGCCGCCTGCCGGTGAAGATGCAGATGGCGAGCCCCTCGCCGAAGCGGTCGTGATCAACATGATCGACCAGCGGGTGCGCAAGCTTACGCCGGATTTTGCAAGTTATACCTTAACGCGGGCCGCGCTCTGGACTCTGACCCAGACGGCGGCGCAGGGGCTGGCCCCGGCGGTGCGAGTCAATGCGATCGGCCCGGGGCCGACCTTGCGCAATTCCGGGCAGAGCGAATCGCAATTCGCAGCACAGCGTCAGGCGACGATTCTGGGGCGTGGGTCGAACCCCGAGGATGTGGTCGAGGCGGTCCGCTATCTGGTCCGCGCCAAGGCCGTGACGGGACAACTGATCTGTGTGGACGGGGGACAGCACCTGGCCTGGCAGACGCCGGATGTCACCGGGCTGGAGTGACCCCGACGTCATCCCTCAGCGAAGTTGTGCACCCGCAAAAGTGTCGTCACAAAAGCGTCAATAAAACGTTAGGGTTTTCAATAGTTTGCTCTGCCAACGAAATAATTTCGTTTGAAAACAACGGCGTATAAATGCGCCCAAAAATTGGGCAAACTATGCAAACTGCGAAGGAACAAGGGATTTTTCATAATGGAAAAGATTTGCTCCCAGAGTTATCCACAGGATTGGTGGACAGGTTAGCCCTTGTCCGAACGGTCCAAAATTTGCAGCCATGGTCCCGAATCGTCGGAATGGAGACATGACCCAGGGTAAACCCGCCGCAGCCACTGGACATGAGCTGATCCAGTCGCTCCTGCCGACGCTTGATTCGTCGCCGGGGGTTTACCGCATGCTCGATTCGGAGAGCCGAGTTCTCTATGTCGGCAAGGCACGGAACCTGAAGGCGCGGGTGTCGAACTATGCGCGGCCTTCGGGGCATTCGGGGCGGATCGCGCGGATGATCCGGGAAACCGCGTCGATGATGTTCCTGACAACGCGAACGGAGACCGAGGCGCTGCTGCTGGAGCAGAACCTGATCAAGCAGCTCAAGCCGCGTTACAATGTGCTGCTGCGCGACGACAAGAGCTTTCCGAATATCCTGGTCACCAAGGATCACGGCTATCCCCAGATCCTGAAGCACCGGGGCGCGAAAAAGCGCAAGGGCGCCTATTATGGTCCCTTCGCCGGCGCGGGGGCGGTGAACCGGACGCTCAATCAGCTTCAGCGCGTCTTCCTGTTGCGCAATTGTTCCGATTCCATGTTCGAAAGCCGGACGCGGCCCTGTCTGCTGTACCAGATCAAGCGCTGTTCCGGCCCCTGCACCGGGCTGATCAGCAAGGAGGACTATGCCGCCTCCGTCGCGGATGCGGAGCGGTTTCTGCAGGGACGGTCGACCCAGGTGCAGGAGAAACTGGCGACGGAGATGGCGGCGGCCTCTGACGCGCTGGAGTTCGAGCGGGCGGCGGCGCTGCGCGACCGGATCAAGGCGCTGACCAATGTGCAGTCGAGCCAGGGGGTCAATCCCCGCACCACGCCGGAGGCGGATGTCATCGCCCTGCATATGGAGGGCGGGCAGGCCTGCGTTCAGGTCTTCTTCATCCGGGCCAACCAGAACTGGGGCAACCGCGATTTCTATCCCCGCGTCGGGGCGGAGGTCGAGGAGGCGGAGGTGCTGGAGGCCTTCCTGGGCCAGTTCTACGACACAAAGGACCCGGCGCGGCAGATCCTGCTGTCGCATCCGATCGAGAACCCGGACCTGATGCAGCAGGCGCTGAGCGACAAGCTGGGCCGCAAGGTCGAGGTCATGGTGCCGCAGCGGGGCGAAAAGGCGGAGCTGGTCGAAAACGCGGCGCGGAATGCCCGCGAAAGCCTGGCCCGCAAGATGTCGGAAAGCGCGACACAGGCCAAACTGCTGCAAGGGCTGGCGGAGGCCTTTGGGTTGGAGAGCGCGCCGCAGCGGATCGAGGTCTACGACAACTCCCATATCATGGGGACCAATGCGGTTGGCGGGATGATCGTGGCGGGGCCAGAGGGCTTCCTGAAAAGCCAGTACCGCAAGTTCAACATCAAGGGGGAGGAGCTGACCCCCGGCGATGACTTCGGCATGATGAAGGAGGTGCTGACCCGGCGGCTGACCCGTCTGCTGAAAGAAGACCCGGACCGGGAAAACGGGCTTTGGCCGGACCTGCTGCTGATCGACGGCGGGGCGGGGCAGGTGTCGGCGGTGCAGGAGATCCTCGACCAGCTTGGCGTATCGGACCTGCCGATGGTCGGTGTGGCCAAGGGTGTGGACCGCGACCACGGGAAAGAGGAGTTTCACCGCCCCGGCAAGCCGCCCTTTGCCCTGCGCATGAACGACCCGGTGCTTTATTTCGTGCAGCGCCTGCGGGACGAGGCGCACCGCTTTGCCATCGGCACGCATCGGGCGAAACGGGCCAAGGCGGTTTCCGCCACGCCGCTGGATGAGATCCCCGGCGTCGGCGCGACCCGCAAGCGCGCGCTGCTGACGCATTTCGGCTCGGCCAAGGCGGTGAGCCGCGCGGGGCTGACGGACCTCAAGGCGGTGGAGGGGATTTCCGACGCGATGGCGGAAACGATCTATGCCCATTTCCACGAGAAGGGCTGAGCGGCTGCAGGACGACGTCCTCGTGCCGCAATCCTCCCTGCTGCTCGCTCTTTCCTCCTGCGGGCTGGCGGGCTAGGTAAACGGCATGCGTATGACCGTCCCGAATATTCTCACGCTTTTCCGGCTGCTGGCGGCGCCGGGGGTGGTGGTGGCCTTCCTGCTTCTGCCGCGTCCCTATGCGGACTGGCTAGCCTTTGCCCTGTTTGTGGGGGCGTCGCTGACCGATTATCTGGACGGCTATCTCGCCCGGAGATGGAACCAGATCAGCCGGATCGGCACCATGCTGGACCCGATTGCAGACAAGGCGATGGTGGCGGTGGCACTGCTGGCGCTGGCGGTCTGGTCGCCGCTGGCGCATCTGGCGGTACTGCCCGGGGCGATCATCCTCTTCCGCGAGGTCTTCGTGTCGGGATTGCGGGAGTTTCTGGGCAATGTCGCAGGTACGCTGAAGGTGACGCAGCTGGCGAAATGGAAGACCACGGTGCAGATGGTGGCGATTGCGCTGCTGCTGGCGCAAGGGGCGTTCAACACCTCTCTCGGCATGGCTGCCTTTGGCATGGATGGCGAGACGATCTCGGCCATCCTCGACGGGCGGGAGGCGGATCCGTTGAATATCCAGGGCAAGGTGTTCCGCACCGAGTGGGGCGGGTATCTTGGCATCGGGCTGCTGTGGCTGGCAGCCGTTCTGACCGCAATCTCGGGCTGGGATTATTTCGCCAAGGCGCGGGCGCATCTGGGAGAGGACTGATGGAGATACTTTATTTCGCCTGGGTCCGGGAAAGGATCGGGATTCCGAAAGAAACCGTGGAGAGTTCGGCGGTCACCGTGGCTGATCTGGTCGAAGAACTGAAATCCCGGGAAGAGAGATACGAGGCCGCCTTTGCCGATCTGGGGGCCCTGCGCGTGGCGCTGGACCAGGAGCTGGCGGATTTCGACGCGCCGCTGGAGGGAGTGCGCGAGGTCGCCTTTTTCCCGCCGATGACCGGCGGCTGAGGGGGCGGAATGCGGGTCGTTGTCCAGTCCGACAGCTTTGATCCCGGGGCGGAGGTGAACACCTTTTCCGCCGGGCACCACGAGATGGGGGCGATTGTCACCTTCTCCGGCCTGGTGCGCGGGGATCGTGGGCTGGCGGCGATGGAGATCGAGCATTACCCCGGCATGACGGAACGCGCGATCACCAAGATCGCGGAGGAGGCGCGCGACCGCTGGTCCCTGGGCGATGTGCTGGTGATCCACCGCTATGGGCGGCTGACGCCCGGCGAGGTCATCATGATGGTGGCCACCGCCGCGCCGCATCGCAAGGATGCCTTCGAGGCGGCGGAATTCCTGATGGACTACCTGAAAAGCCGCGCGCCCTTCTGGAAGAAGGAAACCGGGCCGGACGGGCAGGCCTGGGTGGCGGCGAAGGATGAAGATGAGGCAGCGCTGACCCGCTGGTGATCACTGCTGCGCGTGAAGGCGTTCGACATAGGCGCGTAGCTCTTCGGCCTCGTGCCGGGCTTCGCGCAGACCTTCCATTGCGGCAGACAACTCCGCCTCGGTCTGGCTCAGCTGGTTGGTCAATTCGGATTCCCGCTGCTGGAGGTAGGTGATCGCCTGATCGCGCATCTCCTCGGCCTCGTGCAACTCCTTGGCCATCCGTTCCAGTTCGCCCATGTCCGCCTTGGCCACGCGGGTGAAGCGATGGATCAGCCAATAGGCGAACCACCCCAGTGCGAAGGCGACAAACAGGATGATCGCGGTGGCGATCACGAATTCGGTTCTGTTCATCCGGGCTTATTCCTCTTCGGCCTTTTGCGGCTCTGGTTCTTCTGCGACGGAATCGTCGGTCTTTTCAAGCGCGGCGTCCTCGGTGGCCTCGGTCTCTTCGGGTGTGCCCTCCTCGGCGGGGGGGGCTTCGACGATAAGGTTGAATTCGATCCGGCGATTCTGTTCGCGACCTTCTTCGGTGGCGTTGTCTGCAATGGGCTGCGTCTCGCCATAGCCGATCGCGTCGAAGCCGCGGGTGATGACGCGCCGCTGACGCAGTTCGGCAATCACGGCGTCGGCCCGTTGCTGGGACAGGCCCAGGTTCATTTCCTCGCGACCCTGGCTGTCCGTATGCCCGGCGATCTCGACCCGCAGCGGATCGCAGAAGCGCAGGACCTCGGCGATGTCGTCCAGCACCCGGCGGCTGTCGCCGGTCACCGTGGCCGATCCCGGTTCGAAGTTGATCTTGCGGGCGGCCTGCAGTGCCTTCACATCGGCGATGCATGTCTCGGGCGGGGGTTTGGCTGCATCGGGATCCAATTTCTCGTTGTAGGTGACGTCGATGCGGAATTCCTGCCCTTCGCCCAGTTGATCGGACAGGATGCGGGCGATGTCCGCGTTGGCGTCCTTGTTGCCGGTCACGCCGGAGATGGTCACGCTGTCCTCGGTCACATTCAACGCGCCATTGGCGAGGTGGGACAGGGCCTGAAGGCCGGCCAGAACGCGCAGCGACCAGCCCTCGGGCAGGCTGTCGTCCAGGCGGGCGGCGAAGTAGACGTTTTCGATCCCGAAGCGGGATTTCGCATAGCTGTCGGCCGTCTTGCGGGACAACTCGTTGCGCACCCGTCCGCGCAGCTGCACCTGGCCTTCGGGGGACAGGGTGGCGGTGAATTCCGCCGGCCCCCGGTTCTCGCCACTTTCAACCTCGGGCAGGACGGCGTGCAGGGCAAAGACATCGGGCAGGGCGTTCTCCAGTTCTCCGACCACGCGGTCAAAGGTGGCGCGGTCCGTTGTCTCGGCCGCGATCAGGCTGATATCGGCGTCGGAGAAGGTCACGGATCCCTTGCCGATCCGCGCCAGGGCGAGGATGGCCGAGCTGGTGGCGGCATCCCATTCCGGCGAGGGCACGCCCAGGCCGAGGGTGCAGCGGGGATCCCCGTTGATCAGACCGGCCCCCTTGGCGGCGGTCAGGATACGTTCGCGCGCCGCGGCGGTATCGGCGGAACAGGCGTCGAAGCGGCCACCGTCATCGTCGATGATGTAGCGCAGGGTGAAGGGTGTGATGACCGGACGCGGCGCCGAAAGATCAAGGGTCAGCTTGATCGGGCCGCTGGCGCGGCGAGTCAGGCGGGCTTCAAGCTCCTTCAATCTTTCCTGGCTGGCGGTCATGGCGGTGACCGTGACAGCGCCCGCGACGAGGGAGATTTTGGACCGGGGCAGGTCGCGCAGGGCTGTGATGGCGTAGTCCATCGTCAGGGACCAATTGTCCGGGGCGGGGTAGTTCGCGGTTTCCAACAGATCGGAGACCTTGTCGACATTGGGCAGGTCGTTCAACCGCTTGATCAGCGCGTCCCGGTCCGTGGCGCTCGGGATCAGGCCGAAGAGGGAAATCTGACCGTCATTGCGCAGCAGTTCGATGGAGAAGCGCGGCGGGGCCAGGCCTTCGCTGTCGGCGGCCTTCATGTTGTCGATCACCCGGGTGGCATCGACGACCTGACCGGCCACGGTGATGGCGCGGAAGCGTTCGGCCTCCGACGGTGCGGTGCCGGTCAGTTCGATCTGCAGCCCGTCGGCAGTGACATCGGCCCAGTTCATCGCCTCGACATCCAGCGCCAGCTTGACACCATTGGCCGAGCTCCGCTCGATCACGGCGGCGGCGAATGTGGCGACAATAAGAGAGATCAGGGCGGCGCCGATAAAGGTTCCAACCAGGATCGTGACGGAGGACAGGCGCATGAATTCACGCATTCTGTTGTTGGTGGGAAGGGTTTAGAGAGGTTTGCATGCCTGTGCAATCAAACCAGCAGGGCGGCGGCGAAAAACGGCAGAGGCAGCAGGCCGGCGTCGCGGTTGGACCGGAATAGCTGCAACAGACGGTCATTGTCGTCGATATCGAGACGACGCAGCTGCCAGGCCATGTGCCAGCCGAAAGCCCAGGGTCCGGCCAGCGCCAGAACCAGCGCCAGGGGGTTGGCGCCGGGCAGCATGGCCCCCAGCACGGTGATTCCCATGAGCGAAACGGCCACGATCAGGAACCGGCGAAGCCAGCGGGGGGTGTCCTCTGCAAAGAGGCGGGCGGTCGATTTCACCCCGATCAGCGCGTCGTCCTCCTTGTCCTGATGCGCGTAGATCGTGTCATAGAAGAGTGTCCAACCGATCCCGGCAACATAGAGAACCAGCGGCTGCCAGGAGAGCGACCCGGTATGCGCCGTCCAGGCCAGCAGCGCGCCCCAGTTGAAGGCGAGGCCGAGAAAGATCTGCGGCCACCAGGTGAAGCGTTTGGCAAAGGGATAGATCGCGACCGGGGCAAGCGAGAGGACGCCAAGCACGATGGCAGCCGTGTTGAAGGTCAGCAGGATGGCAAAGGCGATCAGCGCCTGTGCAGCCATCCAGGCAAGGGCCTGCCGCGTCGTGACCTGGCCGGAAGGGATGGGGCGCGAGCGGGTGCGCTCCACCGAGCCGTCGATCTTGCGATCAGTAATGTCATTCCAGGTGCAGCCCGCACCCCGCATCAGCCAGGCCCCCACGCCGCAGCCCGCCGCGATCCACAGGTCGCCCGGCGTCGGCCTGCCATCATGCAGGATCGCCAGCATCAGCCCCCACCAACAGGGCAGCAGCAGCAACCACGTGCCGATCGGCCGGTCCGCCCGGCTGAGCCGCAGGTAGGGACGGGTCCAGGCCGGGGCCAGCCGGTCCACCCAGTTGCCCTTGACCGCGTCGGAAACCTGCCCCTCTGGTGTCGGCGTGGCTTGGGACATATGTAGGCCTCATGGATCGTGCGAAAGTCAGGCTCTATGTAGATCACCCATTGGGGGCGGGGCAAACCGTTCCTCTGGATCGTGATCAGGCCAACTATCTCTTTAACGTGATGCGGATGGGGCCGGGCGATGCCGTGGCGCTGTTCAACGGGCATGCGGGGGAGTGGCGGGCCGAGGTTGTCACGGGCAACAAGCGCAACGGCGTGCTGGCTTGTGTCGGGCAGAGCGCGCCGCAGATGGACCCTCCGGACCTCTGGCTGATCTTCGCCCCGATCAAGAAGGCGCGCACGGATTTCATCGTCGAAAAGGCGGCAGAGATGGGCGCGCGGCGGATCGTCCCGGTGCTGACGGAGTTTACCAATTCCGAACGGGTGCGGGTCGACCGGCTGCAGGCGCATTGCGTCGAGGCGGCGGAACAATGCGGCGGAACCTATGTGCCGGAGGTGGCGGAGCCGCTGCGGCTGGAGGCCTTGCTGCGCGACTGGCCGGAGGAGCGGCAGCTGATGTTCTGTGACGAGGCGCTGGTTGGCGGGTCGGCGGGGCTGCCCGATGCGGGCGGACCCTGGGCGATCCTCATCGGGCCGGAGGGGGGCTTTTCCGAAGGCGAGAGGGCGCGGTTGCGTGGCCTGCCGTTCGCGCATCCCGTATCGCTTGGCCCCCGGATCCTGCGGGCCGATACGGCGGCAGTCGCGGCGATGACCCTGTGGCAGAACGCCCTGGGCGATTGGCACTAGGATGGCGCTGGTGCGGCCGGAATTGCGCGCCTGGGCCGGGCGCTGGCACGAGGCGCTGATCGGCGCGGGCATCGGCGCGCTCGGGCTGTTCTGGGCGCTCACCTCTTTCGGGCTGTTGTCCTGGATAGGCTGGGGCTTGGTGGCCCTCTCTCCGGTGATGATCATCGCCGGGGTGCAGCGCGGGCGGTTCCGCACCGGCTCCGGCGGGCCGGGGGTGGTGCGCGTCGACGAGGGGCAGGTGGCCTATTTCGGTCCCCTGACCGGTGGCGCCGTGGCGCTGACCGAATTGTCCCGCCTGTCACTGGACGCGCAAAGCGTGCCGCCGGTGTGGGTCCTTGAACAACCGGGCCAGCCGGAACTGGCGGTGCCGCTGACGGCGGAGGGGGCGGATGCGCTCTTTGATGTCTTTGCGGCCTTGCCCGGGATCCGCACCGACCGGATGCTGGAGGAGATGCGCCGCGCCTCCGCGCCACACAGGGTCGTGATCTGGGAGAAAACCCGGGAACACATGCGCCTGCATTGACACCCCCGGGAAATCCGACCATCCCTGTCGGACAAGACAAAGCCCGGAGGCCGCTGACATGTCCATTCCCCAGTCCGGAGGCGGCCCGATCGAGCGCCCCGAGCAGCTGACAGAATACCTGGAAAGCGGCTGCAAACCCAAGCAGGACTGGCGCATCGGGACGGAGCACGAGAAGTTCGGCTATTGCAAGGACACGCTGAAACCGATCCCCTATGAGGGCGAACGGTCGGTCCTGGCGGTGCTGGAAGGGCTGCGCGACGGCCATGGCTGGGACCCGCTGGAGGAAGGCGGCAAGCTGATCGGCCTGACCAAGGACGGGGCGAATGTTTCTCTTGAACCGGGCGGGCAGCTGGAGCTCTCGGGCGCGCCGCTGGAGACGATCCACCAGACCTGCGACGAGGTGAACCAGCATCTGGAGGATGTGAAGGACATCGCCGACAAGGTCGGTGTCGGGTTCATCGGCCTCGGTGCCGCGCCGATCTGGACGCATGAGGATATGCCCCTCATGCCCAAGGGGCGCTACAAACTGATGGATGACTACATGGGCCGGGTCGGCACCATGGGCCGCGTGATGATGCGGCGGACCTGCACGGTGCAGGTGAACCTCGATTTCGCGTCAGAGGCGGACATGGTGCAGAAGATGCGCGTCGCCGTGGCTTTGCAGCCGGTGGCCAATGCGCTCTTCGCCAATTCGCCCTTCTTCGAGGGCAAGCCGAACGGGGTCAAAAGCTATCGCAACTATGTCTGGCGCAATCTCGACAATGCGCGGACAGGGATGGTGCCGTTTGTGTTCGACGAGGGCTTCGGTTTCGAGAACTGGGTCGACTATGCGCTCGATGTGCCGATGTATTTTGTCTACCGCGACGGCAAGTATATCGACGCGCTCGGTCAGAGTTTTCGGGACTTTCTGAAAGGTGAGTTGCCGGCATTGCCGGGCGAGGTGCCGACCCTGTCGGACTGGGCGGATCACCTGACGACGCTGTTCCCCGAGGCGCGGATGAAGAAGTTCATCGAGATGCGCGGCGCGGATGGGGGGCCGTGGCGGCGGCTTTGTGCGCTGCCGGCCTTCTGGGTCGGGCTGACCTATGATCAGACCGCGCTGGATGCCGCTTGGGATCTGGTAAAGGACTGGACGGAAGAGCAGCGCGCGGCGCTTCATGTGGAAGCGGGCGAGCATGGGCTTCAGGCCAAGGTCGCGGGGCTGGACATGCACGACATCGCGCGCGAGGTGGTGGCGATTGCCGAGGCCGGGCTGAAGGCGCGGGCCCGGCCCGGGGCGGGCGGTCTGGTGCCGGACGAGACGCATTTCCTGAACGCTCTGAAGGAAAGCGTGGAGACAGGGATGGTGCCGGCGGATGAGCTGCTGGAGAAGTACCACGGCGACTGGCAGGGCGATCTGACCCGCATCTACCCGGAATTCTCCTACTGATCCTCAGCTCTCGGGCGCGGGTTTCTTCTTCTTTTTCTTCTTCTTGGGCTTGGGCGCCTCTGGCTCCCCCGGGGCGGCGGGCGTCAGCAGGTCCGCGATTTTCGCCCCCGTTTTCAACAGGGTCAGCTGAAGCGCGCGGGGCAGGGTGGCGATGCTGTCATACCAGCGATCCAGCTGCTGCATTGCCTCGACCGTTTCGGCGATCCGGGCCTTGACCTCCGCCGGGGTGTCGTCGCCCTCGGCGCTGCCCTGAATGTCCCGCAGGGCGGTGAGGGTCGGGGCGAATTCGCGTTCGCGACGCGCGGCGATGACCGCTTCGACCAGGTCGAAGATGTCGCCGAGAGAGGTGTAATATTCGCTTCGGTCGCCGAGCTGCCGGGAGGTCCGGATCAGGTTCCAGGCGCCGAGTTCCTTCAGCCCGGTGGAGATATTGGAGCGTGCGAGGTTCAGCGTCGTGGCGATCTGTTCGGCCGTCAGCGGATCAGGCGACAGATGGAGGAGAGCGTGGATCTGGGCGACGGAGCGGTTCAACCCCCATTTCGATCCCATGTCCCCCCAATGCAGGACAAAGGCCTGCATGGATGGCGTGAGTTGCATGGCGCCGCCTCCTTTCTGAGAATTCAGAAAGTAGCATAGGGTTCCGATTTGATCAATTTGTGACGCCCGGCGGCGTCGCGGCTACTTGCGGCCGATCTTGGGTTCTTCGCCGGCCAGCAGCCGCTCGATGTTGGGGCGGTGGCGGATGAAGATCAGCGTTGCCAGGGCCAGCGTCATCGCAATCGCCTGCGGCAGGCCCAGCACGCCCGCCCAGACCGAAGAGAGGAGCGCCGCCATCAGCGCCGAGAGGGAGGAGATGCGCGTGATCGCTGCCGTGACAGCCCAGGTGGCACAGGCGGCCAAGCCAAGCGGGAAGAAATAGGCCAGCAGCAAGCCGAGGAAGGTCGCAACCCCCTTGCCCCCCTTGAATTTCAGCCAGATCGGAAAACAGTGACCGAGGAAAGCCGCCACGCCGGCGATCTGCACCGCATCCTCCGTCGCCAGGGCCCGCGCGATCAGCACCGCCGCCGCGCCCTTGCCGCTGTCGAGGATCAGGGTCAGGGCGGCCGCGGTCTTGTTCCCGGTCCGCAGGACGTTTGTCGCCCCGATATTGCCCGATCCGACCTGCCGCAGGTCGCCCAGCCCGAAGAGGCGGGCGATGACGATGCCGAAGGGGACGGAGCCAAGCAGATAGCCCGTTACCGCCCAGAGCAGCAGCGCGAGGGGCGTGGTGACAATCTCGGGGATCATGGGGCCTCTCCGTAAACCTGTTTGCCACCGACCCAGGTGGCCCTGACCCGGCCCTGCATCCGCGCCTCGTCAAAGGGGGTGTTCTTGGATTTCGACAGGAGCGTGAAGCGGTCCATGATGAAAGGCGCGTCCGGGTCGAAGAGGATCAGATCTGCGGGTGCGCCGACAGACAGCCGACCGGAGGGCAGGCCGAGCCGTTTCGCCGGGTTCAGCGACAGGGCGCGGAACAGCTGCGGCAGGGTCAGATCGCCGGAATGGTAGAGGCGCATCGCGGCGGGAAGCAGGGTTTGCAAGCCGACCGCCCCGCTGGCGGCGGCCTCATAAGGCAGGCGCTTGCTTTCCTCGTCCTGCGGCGTGTGCATGGAACAGATGATGTCGATCAGGCCGGAGGCCACGGCCTCCACCACGGCCATGCGGTCATCCTCGTGACGCAGGGGCGGCTTGACCTTGAAGAAGGTGCGGTAGTTCGCAACGTCCAGCTCGTTCAACGTCAGGTGATGGATCGACACGCCTGCGGTGATGTCCAACCCGTTCTTCTTGGCGCGTTCCAGTGCGGGCAGGGCGCGGGCGGTGGTGATCTGATCAACGTGATAGGCCGCGCCGGTCATCTCCAGCAGGGCGATGTCGCGGTCCAGGCCCATCCGCTCGGCCATCGGGCTGACAGAGGGCAACCCGCGCAGCGAGGCGAACTTTCCTGAGGTCGCGCAGGCCCCGGCGGACAGGCCCGGCTCCTGCACATGACCGACGACCAGCGCGCCCCGGGTGCGGGCATAGGTCAGGGCGCGGGACAGGACCTTGGTGCTTTTGATCACGCGGTCGCCGTCCGAAAAGGCCACGGCGCCGGCATCCATGAGAAACCCGATCTCGGTCATCTCGCCGCCTGCGCGGTCCTTCGTCAGCGCGGCCATGGGCAGGACGCGGACCGGCGCGGCCTCGCGCGCGCGGCGGGCGACAAACTCCAGCGTTTCGGGGTTGTCGATGGTGGGTGTGGTGTCGGCGCGGGTGACCATGGTGGTGACTCCGCCCGCCGCCGCCGCCTGACCGGCAGAGCCGAAGCTTTCCTTGTGGCGCTCGCCGGGTTCGCAGACCTTCACGCCGATATCGACGATGCCGGGCGCGAGGCAGAGACCGCCGCAATCGACACCCGGGCCGGACCCCTCATGGCGGGCAGTGATCACCCCGTCCTCGACCGTCAGCCCGCCGCGCGTTTCCTCGCCGCTTTCCGGGTCGATAAGGCGCAGGTTGGTGAGGGTGAAGGCGGTCATAGGACGGCTCCGACAACGACGGTCAGAAGGATGAGCAGAAGGACACCCGCGATGATCCAGGGGATGGATTTGCGGCGCCGTGGTTCCGGCTTCGGTGCGGGCGCGGGGGGCGGGGGCACGCTGCCCCTGGCGGCGGCGCTGTCCAGCGGTTCCATCGTGCTGGCGGCGGCGGTCATCTGCCAGGTGCCGATATGGGTCAGCGGTGGCTGCGGTGTCAGGGTCACCCCCGCGCCGTCAAAGGCCGCGCCCTTCACGATGACGACCGATCCGGTCAGTGCGTCGATGCGGGTGCGGTCCCGGGCGATGAGGCCCTCGTCCACGCCGATCCCCTCGGTCAGGAACCCGGCCAGCCCGATGCCAACCAGATCGTCGATCACCGCGCCCTCGACCTGGGTTTCATCCAGCGTCTCGACGCCAAGCGCGGAGCGCAGGGGGAATGCGCCACTGTCGGGGTCGGCGGTGACAAAGGTCCAGAGGTCATCCTCGGGCAGATCGACGGTGAAAAGGTGGATCGTTTCGCGGTCGCCGGATGTCAGGGTCATTGCGCGGCCTCCTCCATGGCTTCGGCGGCCCGTCTCTCGTCCCGGACCTGACACATCAGGCGATGGACCTCGTCGCCCTCGGTGATCCGTTCAAAACCGATCGGGATTTTGCGCGTCCCGTTCTTGGTCTGCCGGAAATCATTGGCGAAGTGGATCGTGGCCTGCGCGCCGTCGTGATAGGTGATTTCGGTATCCCCGTGGATCGGCCAGGATTTCAGCTTGCGCCCCGCCATCGGCAGATCGGTGGCGATGAAGGCGCGGCGGTTGGTCAGGGTGTACCAGGTGTGCCGCCGCCGCCACGGGGGGTAGAGAAAGGCCCCGAAGGCCAGCCCTACACCGACCGAGAAATGGATCAGGCCGAAGGTCCAGAAATAGCCGCCCGCGGTGGAAGCCAGCAGCATCCAGACCGCAGCGAACCCCGCGAAGAGAAGGCCGAATGCCGCCGCCCCCGCCTGGGCCACGCCGAACTGAAAGCTGGGATCGGGGCGGCCCTGCCAGAGAATGGTTTCCGACGGCATCAGGATGCCATCCCAGCCCTCGCCGGTGTGGGTATGCAAACGGCCGCTCACGCCGCGACCTTTCCGCTGTCGGGCGCGGCCTGGGCGCGGCAGCGGTTCAGGCGGGTGGCCAGCCAGGCCGGGCTGCCCAGGGCCAGGATGCGGTGCTCCCGGTCCGGGGTGCGGACGGTCAGGGAATGCGCCCCGACATCAAAGCCGGAAATTTCTTCGAGCGGGATCTCCCGATCCGGCGCGATCAATAGGCGGCGGTCGGTCAGGCAATAGTCGATGCGGCGGCGGACCAGCAGGTGCAGCAGGGTGTTGAGGGTGCCGAAGGTCACGACAAACAGCGCCAGCCCGGCCAGCGGCACGCCGCCGGTCGCCGCCCAGGCCAGCAGGGCAAAGAGCGCGAGTCCCCCGGCACCGGTCAGCGCCGCACCGCGCAGGATCGCGCGCGGGCCATTTGCGCGGCGGGCGACGATCTGTTCGTCGGGATCAGGGCGGATCATGCGGCCCTCCGTGCGCGCAGGTTGCGGGCCAGCAGGTCCATCGCGGCCATGCGGACGGCGACGCCCATCTCCACCTGCTCCTGGATGACGGAGCGGTTGATGTCGTCAGCCAGGGTGCCGTCGATCTCCACCCCGCGGTTCATCGGGCCGGGATGCATGACGATGGCGTCGGGCTTCGCGTGGGAGAGCTTCTCCGCATCCAGCCCGTAGAGGTGGTAATATTCGCGCTCTGACGGGATGAAACCGCCGTCCATCCGCTCCTTCTGAAGGCGCAGCATCATGACGACGTCCACATCCCGCAGACCCTCGGTCATGTCCTCGTAGACCTCGCAGCCCAGTTCATCCATGCCCGAGGGCATCAGCGTCGGCGGGCCGACAAGGCGCACCCGGTTCTCCATCTTGCCGAGCAGGATGATATTGGACCGGGCCACGCGACTATGGGCGATGTCGCCGCAGATCGCGATCGACAGGCGGTGCAACCGCCCTTTCTTGCGGCGGATGGTCAGGGCGTCCAGCAGGGCCTGGGTGGGATGTTCGTGCCGCCCGTCGCCGGCGTTCAGCACGGCGCAGTTGACCTTCTGGCTCAGCAGATCGACCGCGCCGGATTGCGGGTGACGGACGACCAGCAGATCGGGCTGCATGGCGTTCAGCGTCATCGCGGTGTCGATCAGCGTCTCGCCCTTCTTCACCGAAGAGGTCGACATGCCCATGTTCATCACATCCGCGCCAAGCCGCATGCCCGCCAGTTCGAAACTGGCCTGGGTGCGGGTCGAGTTCTCGAAGAACATGTTGATCTGGGTCAGGCCGCGCAGGGCGTCGGAATGCTTGTCCGCGCTGCGCGAGAGGGCGACGTACTCGTCGGCCAAATCGAGAATTTCCGAGATCTCGTCGGGCGCCAGCGGTTCGATGCCAAGCAGGTGGTCCTGTCTGAAGCCCATGATCCCCTCATCCGGTTGCGTCGCTTATAGAAATCCTGTGCGCGTGTCACAAGGGCGATACCGGTCCCGGTCACTGGCGTCGTCCCCGGGGTTGTCCCGGGGCCTCCTTCGGTCCACGCGCCCGGCGGCCGGAGATCCTCGGGTCAAGCCCGAGGATGACGCCGCGCGGGCGGGATCAGCTGCGGAAGACGCCTTCGTAGATCGGCTCCATCGTCTGCGTCTCGAAAAGAGAGGAGACCGAGGTGCCGTTCCAGATATTTAGGATCGCCTGGGCAAAAAGCGGGGCCGTCGGCAGCACGCGGATGCGGTCGCACTCGGCAACCGGCTGCGGCGCGGCGATCGTGTCGGTGATGACCAGGTTCTTCAGGACGGAGCCTGAAATCCGCTCCACCGCCGGGCCGGACAGGACGCCGTGGGTGATATAGGCATGCACTTCCTTGGCGCCGTATTCCATCAGCAGTTCCGCCGCCTTGCACAGCGTGCCGGCCGTGTCGCACATGTCGTCGATCATGATGGCGATCTTGTCCTTCACGTCGCCGATCACGGTCATTTCCGCCACTTCGCCCGGCTTTTCACGGCGCTTGTCGACAATGGACAGGGGCGCGTCGATCCGTTTGGCCAGTTCGCGGGCGCGGGCCACGCCGCCGACGTCGGGCGAGACGACCATGATCTCGTCCATGCGGCCCTTGAACTTCTCCTTGATGTCGAGGGCGAAGATCGGGCTGGCGTAGAGGTTGTCGACCGGGATGTCGAAGAAGCCCTGGATCTGCGCGGCGTGCAGATCCATCGTCAGCACGCGGGAAATTCCGCTTTCGACCAGCATGTTGGCGACCAGCTTGGCCGTGATGGGCGTGCGGGGCTTGGTGCGGCGGTCCTGGCGGGCGTAACCGAAATAGGGGATCACTGCGGTCACCCGGCTGGCCGAGGACCGGCGCAGCGCATCGGCCATGATCAGCAGCTCCATCAGGTTGTCGTTCGCCGGGTTCGAGGTCGACTGGATGATGAACATGTCCTCGCCGCGGACGTTCTCGAAAACCTCGACGAAAATCTCGCCGTCGTTGAAGCGTTCGACCCTGGCGTCGACCAGACCGAGGTTCACCCCCCGATGGATCGACATGCGCCGGGTGATCGCCGAGGCGAGCGGTAGATTGGAATTCCCGGCGATGAGCTTGGGTTCGACGACGTTCGGCATGGCGGCTCCGGAGGTTCTGGCAGCAAAGGCGGAGTGACAGATTCGTGACGTTGAACCCCGCTTACCACCCCGCTAGGGTCTTGCCAAACCGGCGGGGAGGATAAGATGCCGCATATAGACTATTATTTCGTGTCGATCTCTCCTTGGACCTATCTGGCGGGCAACCGGCTGGAGGAGATCGCGGACAAACACGCCGCGACCATCACCTACAAACCCTGCGACATGAACCGCGTGTTCAAATCCACCGGCGGGCTGCCCCTGGCCGAACGGCCGCAGGCGCGGACGGATTACCGGATGCAGGAATTGATCCGCTGGCGCGCGCGGCTGAAGATGCCGCTGAACCTGCAGCCGACCCATTTCCCGACCAATCCCGCACCTGCCTCCTATGCCATCATCGCGGCGCAAAGCGCCGGGGGCGGGGATATCGGCGGGCTGGTGCAGTCGGTGCTCCGGGCCTGCTGGGCCGAGGAGAGGGACGTTGCCGACGAGGGTGTGATTCGCGACTGCCTGTCCGCCAATGGCTTCGATCCCGATCTGGCCAGCAGCGGCATGCTGACCGGGGCGATGACCTACGAGTCCAATACCGAGGAGGCGATTGCCGTCGGGGCCTTCGGCGCGCCCTTCTACGTCGTCGACGATGTGGAGAAATTCTGGGGTCAGGACCGGCTGGACATGCTGGATCTTTACCTCTCGGGGGCGCTTTCGTGACATCAAGCATATACGCGGGCCGTGAGACCGCACTCAGAACCTGGCCCGGCGGGCCCGGGCGGGCGCTGATGGTGCATTGCTCCATGGCGCATTCCGGGGCGTGGAAGGGCGTGGCCGCGCATCTGACGGCGACCCATGAATGTCGCGCCTTCGACCTGCCGGGCCATGGGCGCAGCGCCCCTTGGGATGGCGCGGGGGTCTATCAGGACCTCGTCTGCCAGCAGATGCGCGAGATGATCGCGGAATGGGAGGCGCCGGTCGATCTTATCGGTCATTCCTTCGGCGCGACCGCCTGTCTGCGCATCGCCGCCACCGCGCCGGAGCTGGTCCGCCGCCTGGTGATGGTGGAGCCGGTCTTCTTCACCGCCGCCCTGCAGGCCGATCCTGAGTTCGCCGCACGTCTGAAATCCCAACCCAATCCGGTGCAGGAGGGGTTCCGGACAGGCGACTACCGGGCCGCGGCCCGGGCCTTTCTGGCCGATTGGGGCAATGGCCAGCCGTGGGAGGAGATGAGTGAAGCGCAGCAGGATCTCTTCACAGAACAGATGAAACTGGTGGAGGCGGTCGGCGTCACCAACAACGGCGATCCCGAGGGGATCCTGGCCAAGGGCCTGGTGGCGCGATTGAAGGCACCCACGCTGATGGTGGACGGGGGAGACAGCCCGGAGGCCAGCCACCGCATCGTCCTGGCGCTGGACGCGCTGATCCCCGATGCGCGTTTTGTCACCGTGCCCGGTGCGGGGCATATGGTGTCGATCACCCATGCAGATGTGGTCGGGCCGGTCGTGGCGGAGTTTCTGTCGGACGTGTAGGACGGCTCATGTCCCGGGCCTGCCCCGGGACCGCTTGCCATTGGGTTCGTCCCAGTGCGACCGCGCGCCCTCTGCCATGTGATCTCGGCGCGGGGGCCGGGACGTGTCAGGTGGTCGGCGGACCCAGAAACCGGTCGATCTCGGCCTCTGGCAGGGATCAGACGGTGCTGAAGCGGGTCGGGTGTGCCCCTGGCGCCGGGCCACTGCCGCGCCAACAACCATGTCCCGGGCTTGCCCCGGGACCGCTTGCCATTGCAGCCACCCCAGTCCGACCGCGCGCCCTCTGCCGCGAGGTCCCGGCGCGGGGGCCGGGACGTGTCAGGTGGTCAGCAGGCTCAGAAACCGGTCGATCTCCGCTTCGGGCAGCGACCAGTCGGTGACAAACCGGGTCAGCAGCGGCTCCTCCGGATCGCCCTTGTCGAGGTTTCCGGTCCAGACATTGAACACGGCACCTTCCGCCTTCAGCCGTTGCAGCACCGCACGCGGCAGCGTGACGAAGGCGATATTGACCGCGGGCTCATAGGCGAACCGCGCACCCGGCACCTGACGCAGCCCCTCGGCCAGGCGCGCCATGTTGGCGTTGGCCGACCGGGCGTTCGACAGCCAGAGGTCGTCGCGCAGATAGGCGGCCATCTGGGCGGAGAGGTAGCGGTGTTTGGAGAACAGCTGTGCCCCGCGCTTGCGGCGCAGCTCGAATTCCCAGGCCTTGGCCGGATCGAACAGCACCACGGCCTCGACCCCCATGCAGCCGTTCTTGGTGCCGCCGAAGGACAGGACGTCGACCCCGGCGCGCCAGGTCATCTCCGCCGGGGTGCAATTCGCGGTGACCAGCGCATTGGCAAAACGTGCACCGTCCATCTGGACCGGCAGGCCATAGTCGCGCGCCACGGAACAGAGCGCCGCGACCTCCGCCACCGAATAGGTCTGGCCGAACTCGGTCGCCTGGGTCAGCGAGACCGGGCCGCGCTGCGGACCGTGGACGCCGCGGACCTCCTCGCCCTCGATGGCGTCGTGCAGGGCCTCCGGCGTGATCTTGTCCTCCTGGCCAACGAGGGTCAGCTTGGCGCCGCCGGTGTAGAACTCAGGCGCATTGCATTCATCGACATGGATATGGGCGTTCGGGGAACAGAACACAGTATGCGTCGGCGGGCAGAGCGTGGCGAGCCCCAGACAGTTGGCGGCTGTTCCGGTGGCGACCAGATAGACCGCGGCCTCGGGCGCTTCGAAGATCTCGCGCAGGCGGGTGCGGACCTCCTCCATCAGGGGGTCGGCGCCGTAGGGGGTGGCGTAGCCGGTATTGGCCTCGGCCAGGGCCTGCATGATTTGCGGATGGGCGGGGCCGGTATTGTCGGAGCCAAAGAACATCAGATGGGTTCCTCGATTATGTGATCTTCCCAGTCGTCGTCGGCGACGTCGAATTCGCTATAGGTCATGCCCCGGACCGAGACACCGGCGCGGTGCACCGTTTCCGCCGTGCCGGAGATCAGCGGGTGCCAGTCATGGAGCGGCCGCCCCTCGTGGAGCAGGCGATAGGCGCAGGTCTGCGGCAGCCAGTACATGTGATCCTGGATGGTCTTGGGATCCAGGGTAATGCATTCCGGCACGAACTGATGCCGGATCGGGTATTGCGCGCAGCGGCAGGTTGCATCGTCCAGCAGGCGGCAGGCGACGCGGGTCAGGGCGACCTCGCCGGTGTCCTCGTCCTCCAGCTTGTTCAGGCAGCACTTGCCACAGCCATCGCAAAGCGCCTCCCATTCCCGGTCGGTCATCTTTGTCAGCGGGGTGGTTTCCCAGTAGCGCGGGCGCAGGCCGGTCCGGTCGATCGGATCCTCGGTCATGGCCTCTCCAGGATCGTGCGGGCCTGGGCGCAGTCGGCGTCCATCTGGGCGATCAGCGCGTCGAGGCTGTCGAACTTCGCCTCCGGGCGGAGGTAATCGACCAGCCCGACCGAGATGACCTCGCCATAGAGGTCGCCGGTGAAATCGAAAATGAATGTTTCGAGGTTCGGCGTCTCGCCATCGAACTGCGGACGCAGACCGAGGGAGGCCGCGCCGCGATAGCTGCCCCTGTGCGGCCCGGTCAGCACGTCGATCAGCACCGCATAGACGCCGAATTTCGGCTGATGCAGCCCCGCTATGGACATATTGGCCGTCGGATAGCCAAGGTCGCGGCCGCGCTGGTCACCGCGCACCACCGGGCCTTCGATCCGGTGCCAGTGGCCCAGCATGGCGGCGGCGTCGCGCGGGCGGCCCTCGGTCAGCGCCTCGCGGATCGCGGTGGAGGAGACCTCTTCGGTGCCCTCCTGAACCAGATCGGCGATGGTGACGCCAAAGCCATGGTCCGCCCCGAACGCGCGCAGGCTGTCCGGCGTGCCCGCCCGTTTCGCGCCGAAATGGAAATCTGCGCCGACGGTGACATGGGTGACCCCAAGGCCCTGGACCAGCACGCGGGTGACAAATTCTTCGGGCGTCAGCGCGGCGAGGGCGGGGTTAAAGGTCAGCTCGTAAAGGATGTCGACGCCGATCTTTTCCAGCCGATGTGCCCGGGCGGCGGCGCCGGTCAGGCGGAACGCGGGGGCGTCGGGGGCAAAGAGCTCTCGCGGGTGCGGCTCGAAGGTCATCACGCCGAGGGGGGCGTTCAAGCGGTCGGCCTCGGCCCGGGCGATGTCGATCACCGCGCGGTGGCCGATATGCACCCCGTCGAAGTTGCCGATGGCGATGGAGGCGCCCTTATCGGCCCCGGTGGTGAACTGGTAGTCGCGCACGATCTTCATGGCGAAGGGGTAGCCCCGGGGCGGGGCAGGCGCAAGGGGATGCGAAACGCGAAACGGCCCGCCATGGGGCGGGCCGTCCGTGCAATTCCGCGGGGTCGGGTCAGTCGAACTTGCGCGACGGGGCGAGGACCGTGGCTTCGCCGATCAGAACCTTCTTGCCGTCGACCTTGCAGCGACAGTCCAGCTGCACGCGGCGCTTGGCGTGGTCGATGCCGATGACCTCCACCTCGGCCAGAACCATGTCGCCGGGGCGCACGGGGGCGAGGAATTTCAGCGTTTGCCCCATGTAGACCGTGCCATGGCCGGGCAGCTGTTCACCGATCACGGCCGAGATCAGCCCGGCGGTCAGCATCCCGTGGGCGATGCGCCCCTCAAAGATCGTGTCGCGGGCGTAATCGTCGTCCAGATGCACCGGGTTATGGTCGGTGGAGACCTGGGCGAACATCTCGATATCCTCGTCGGTCACGACTTTGCGCAGGTGGCGCGTCATGCCCATTTCAATGTCTTCGATACAGATCGTACCGCGCGGGAAGTTGTCCAACATTCTCTCCACCCCTGATCGGCTGAGTAATTTTCTGACGGGCAATCGCCCGCGTTGGCAACTTTATTACTTCGCAAGCGCAGAAAATCAAGAGCGGAGTTGTTTCACCGCAGGAAGCCGATAGCATAGGTGGGCGCGGACTTTTCCTTTTCCAGATAAGCCTTTAGCGCCGCTTCATCTGGCCGATCCGCGGTTTTCGTTTCCATTGCGGCCAGCCCGCCCGTGATGAACAGGCTGTCGATATCCTCTCCGAGGGCGCCCAGAACGTCGGTGGCGATTCCATCGCCGATCGCCAGGATTCCCTCGGTCGGCACGTTCTTTCCGGTCGCGGCCAGGCGACGGCGGGCAAGGTCGTAGATCGGCGGATGCGGCTTGCCGAAGTAGAGGCTTTCGCCGCCCATCTCCGTATACAGCTGCGCCACCGCGCCGGCACACCATTCGCGCCGCTCGCCCCGGTCGACGACGATGTCGGGATTGGCGCAAAGCAGCTTCAACCCGCGTGTCTTGGCATGCAACAGCTGCGGGCGCAGCGTGGCGGGATCGGCAAGGGGATCGAAGGGGCCCGTGCAGATGATCCCCTCGGCCTCGTCCAGGGGGACGGTAGTGATGTCGATCGGGTTGTCCTGGATCTGCAACGGGTGGAGGAAGACGGTTTCCTCGTCAGGCTGGCCGATGAAGAAGACCTTTTCGCCAACCGCCCCGTCATAGGCCGCCGCCCGGGCGCTGTCGCCGGAGGTGGCGATCGTGTCCCAGGCCTCACGGGGGACGCCGAAGCCGTCCAGCTGTGTCTCGACCGATCCGCGGGGGCGGGGGGAGTTGGTGACCAGCACCACCGTGCCGCCGCGTTCGCGATAGGCGATGAGGGCGGCGCAGGCCTCGGGAAAGGCGGTGACCCCATTGTGGACGCAGCCCCAGAGATCGACGAAGAGCGCGTCGTATCGGGCTGAGATGTCGGCGAGGGACTGGATGATCTGGGTCACTGGGGGTGTCCTTCCGGTTTGTCTGGCGACTTCTTGCACCAATTCCCGGCGAGGGTGAAGGTTCCTCTCTACGGCGAAGGGTATCTGTGGTTCAGGCGGGGACTCCGGGTGTCATCATTATCAGAATTTTGCGAGTCTTCTGAATCGGATAGGTCGGAAATGTGATGTGAAGATTCAGGATTCCTCACATTCCGCATCAAACGACCTCCGGCGGGATTTTCGGGATAGCGATGCCCGGCTGTCACCCGTCCGCGGCGGCTTCGATGGCCGCGATATCCAGTTTTCCGTGCTGGGTCAGCATGTATTCCGACGCGCGCCGCGCACGGTCGCGGTCCGGATCATCCAGCAATTCGTACAGACGCTTCGGCACCACCTGCCAGGAGAAGCCGAACTTGTCCTTGCACCAGCCGCACATGCTTTCGCTGCCGCCTTCGGTCAGCCGGTTCCAGATCTCGTCCACCTCGGCCTGATCTTCGCAGGCGAGCGCGAAGGAGATCACCTCGCTGAATGGGAAATGCGGGCCGCCATTGATGCCGGTCCAGCTTTGTCCCTGAAGGGTGAAGGAGACGACCATGGCGTCGCATTCCTGATTGGACGGCGTGTCGGACAATGCGCGCACGATGTTGTCGATCCGGCTGTCGGGGATGATCGAACACCAGAAGGTAATGGCCTCTTCGGCATTCATGTCGAACCAAAGGGTAGGGGTCATTTTGGGCATGGTCGGCTCCTCTCAGTGGGTGCGGGGAATAGCAGGCGGACATATGCAATCAGGTGATCAAGGCTGTCACGGGCGGTCGCCGGGTCGTTCCAGGCTTTGGCCATGACAAAAGCGCCCTGGATAACCGCCTGAAAATGCAGCGCAAGTCCGGACGGGGTCACGGGAGACGACGGCGGGTAGAGTGCGATCGCGGCGGCGATGTCCTCCTCCAGGGTCTCGGCGTGGCCGGAGATGCCCGCGCGGCAGGCGTCGCGCAGCGCGGGGGCCGCATATGCTTCCTGGACGGTGGTGCCGAGGTAACAGGTGAACCCGGCGATGTCGCCTTCGACGATGGCCTTGCGAAAGTCGAGATAGGCGAGGACACGGTCCAGAGGGTCTGCGGGCGCGTGATACGGCGCGGTTTCAAATAGGTCGCCGGTGGTTGCCGACCAGTGTTCCGCGGCCGCGATGCCGAGCGCCTCTTTTGTCGGAAAATGGTGGAAAAACGCGCCCTTGGTGACACCGGCCCGGCGGCACAAATCCTCGACGGACGTGGCCGCGAACCCGCTTTCGCGCACCGCGTCGATGGCGACATTCAGCAAAAGGGTGCGGGCGCGCGGCTGTGGTGGCAAGGGGATTCTCCTTAATTCCATCGTTAAATACCAATTGGTATGTAACGGGTCAATTCTTGTCGGACGCGCAACGAAAAACCGCCCGGATTGCTCCGGGCGGTTCGTGTCGGTCTCGAATTTCTCTGGTCCGGGATCAGACCTTGAGGCTCGGGATGATCTGCTTCTTGCGCGACATGATGCCGGGCAGGACGACCGTGTCGCCGGACACGGTGGCACCAAAGCTCTTCTCTGCCACGCCCTTGATCAGGTCGTTCGGCACGAACAACGTGGCTTCCTCGTTCAGGATGTCGACGACAAATAGCAGGACCTCGTCCACGCCATCTTCGGCGGCGACGGACTTGAAGCTCTCCATCAGGCTGTCCTTGCGATCCAGCACGATCTTGGGCGCCGTGGTTTCCAGCACAGAGACACGGAATTTCGTGTCGCCAACAGCGTACTCCTTGCTGTCCATGCGGATCAGTTCGGCGTCGGAAAAGGCGGAAACGTCTGATTTTGCTTCGAACATTTCGGACGCATAGGCGGTGAGGTCGATGTTCAGCTCTTTCGCCAGTTGCTCCGCCAGGGCCTTGTCCTGATCGGTCGTGGTGGGCGAGCGGAATTCCAGCGTGTCGGAGAGGATGCAGGACAGCATTGCGCCCTTGATGGTGTCGGGCATCTTCGACGCGTTGTCGCCCATCAGGTTGTACATGATGGTCGCGGTGCAGGCGAGCGGCTTGATCGTGATGTCGATCGGCGCTTTGGTTTCCAACCCGCCGGTCAGCTTGTGGTGGTCGATGATCTGGATGATGTCCGCGTCATTGATCGCCTCGGGCAGTTCGGCGGGGTTGTTGGTGTCGACGATGACGACCTTGTCTCCTGCCGCGACTGTGCTGATGATCTCCGGCTTGTCGAAGCCCCATTTCTTCAGAACGAAGTTCGCCTCGGTGTTCGGCTCGCCCAACAGGACGGGGGTGGCGGGGGTGCCGCGCACTTCGGAGAGGTACCAGGCCCAGATGATCGGGGAGCCGGTGGAGTCGGTGTCGGGCGATTTGTGGCCGAATACCTTGATCGTCATTTTGCGAAATCCTGTCTCAGGGCGTCAATTCGGCGCCCTTATAGGGGCGGGGTGCGGGATTGTCACCTGCCCTCTGCTGCGGTGCGGCATCGGGGTCGGGGCGGCGTCGCTTTTGATTTGCAAGTGAAGTGTCTGCGCTGGCTGCTGTGTCGGGGCGATGACTCGCTTGCGATGTGCTCAACTGCGCGAAGACTCGCCCTGATTGATAGCAGAACGGCTGCTTATATACTGTTTTCGAGTGATTTTTTTAAACTTGTGATTTACAAGTTTATATGGTCAAATTCACTTGCAGAACGAAAGTTTAAGATGGGATGGAGCATCTTGGCAAAGCAAAACAGCGAAAACTGGTTCGGATGTCCGATCCGATTTGCCGCCACGGTGCTGGGTGATGCCTGGGCCCTGCTGATCCTGCGCGATCTGATTTTCAGGGGATCACGACATTTCGGCGATTTTGTGGCGGGGGGCGAGAGGATCTCGACCAACATCCTGACGGACCGGCTGCAGCGGTTGGAGGTCGAGGGGGTCATCACCCGCAGACAGGATCCGGCGCATGCCAAACGGGTGGTCTATGAGTTGACCGAGAAGGGGCGCGATCTGGTGCCCGTCCTGCTGGCGATGGTGGCCTGGTCGCGAAAATGGGACGCACGGCACGAGGTGCCCGATGCCTTTGCCGAGGCGCTGCGGGACCGGCCGGAGGCCTTTGCCGCGGCGATCATGCAATCGCTGGAGCAGGGGCCGTCGTTGGAGGCGTGAAAGGCCGGCCCCGCAGGGCCGACCCTCCTGTCAGGTCAGGCGATATTCCTGATAGATGACGCCGGAGGTGTAGTGTCGGCTTTCTGTCAGGCGTGCGTCAGACAAGGCGCGCCCGCCCTGAGGACCCCATAGGTGGATGCCGCGCCCCAGAATGATCGGATTGATCTTGAGCCGCAGCAGGTCAACTAGGCCCTGCCGGTTCATCCATCCCGCCAGATCTCCGCCACCGCAGAGGTAGACGGGACCCTCCGCCGCCTCCCGAAGGCTGGCGATCTGATCCGGCGAGGTCAGGCTGACCTCGGCCTCCTCCGGCAATCGCAGCCGGGTCGAGAGGATATGACAAGGCATATGCGGATAGGGATTGGCGCCGAGGGGCAGGCCCATGGCGAGCCCGTATTCATACGTCCTGCGGCCCATCAGGGCGCAGCGGTAGGTCTGGAGGCGCGCGAGGTAGTCGGTGACATGGTCGCCCTCTGCGAGGAACTGATCGGTGTTGCCGTTGGAATCGCAGATGAAGCCGTCCGCCGAAATGGCGACGTCATAGATGATGTCATGCATGGAAATGTCCGTATCTGAGGGGTGCCGGGTGCCACTGGGCCCCGGCGGTCAGGATGTGATGCCTGCGGCAATCAGTTGATCATCGTCCCGATCCTTCTGCGAACGCCCCCTCCCTAGCACAGGTGTCGCGGCGGGGAAACAGCGACGCGGGATACGGGGCGCGGACGGGCGCGTCCTCTTGCCCCTTCTGCCGGGATGCCACAGGATTCCCGCATGACGAAACCGCGCGAAACCGACCTCTATCCGCCGATCAAGGCCTATCTTGAAGGGCAGGGGTATGAGGTGAAATCCGAGGTGGCGGGCGCGGATGTGGTCGCCATGCGGAACGACGAAGCCGATCCGCTGATCGTCGAGATGAAGACCGGGATGAACCTGACGCTCGTTCAGCAGGGCGTCGCGCGTCAGGCGCTGACGGATTGGGTCTATCTCGCCGTGCCGACCTTCAAGGGACGCAAGGCGCTGGCCGGGCATGTCGCGTTGTGCCGCAGGCTGGGTCTGGGACTGATGACGGTGCGGCTGCGCGACGGCCATGTGGATGTGCAGTGCGATCCCGGCCCCTATGCGCCGCGCCAGTCCAAGCCGCGTAAGGGGCGGCTTTTGCGGGAGTTTCAGCGCAGGGTGGGCGATCCGAACGCCGGTGGCTCGGTCGGGGTGAAGCTGGTGACGGCCTATCGCCAGGATGCGCTGCGCTGTGCGGCCTATCTGGCGGCGAACGGGCCTGCGCGCGGGGCTGTCGTGGCCCGGGCCGCGCAGGTGCCCACGGCCACGACGATCATGCGCGACGATCACTATGGCTGGTTCGAGCGGGTCGAGCGCGGGGTCTATGGGCTGACGCCAAAGGGGGCAGAGGGGCTGACACTCTACGACGCACCAAAGGCGGCGGAAGTGTCATCGCCCGACTAGGCCTCCGTCCAGAATGCGGCGTTAATGAATAGGTGTGTGCTGATGCTGCACGATGCGCCAGCCCTCCGACGTGGCGATCCAGGTGGAGCTGCAATAGGCATTGTAGGGCGCATCTCCGTCGCGGATCGCGTGGGCGCGATAGGCCAGCACGATCATGCCGTCCGTCTCGGCGAGGTGCCGTTCCTTCATGTCGATATGGCTCCACCGGGGGGCTGCGGCCAGTGCGGGCATGATGTCTTCACGCTCCAGCACGCCAATGCCCGGGAAGGTCATCATGCAGACGGGGCCCATCCTGCGTTGAAAGGCGTCGGTGCCGCCGGTCCACATCACTTCTTCGGCTTTCCAGATTTCGGGGTCGACCATCGCTGCCTCCTGGGTTACCCGGGACAAGCGCGCGAGAGGCCCGGAAGGTTCCCGTGGTCGTTGAAAATTCATCCGCATACGCTTGACAGGCTCCGCCCTGCTCCTTATCTCCGCGCCGTTAGCACTCGACACAGGTGAGTGATAACGCCTCTCTGCCGGTCGAGATCGAGGGCAGGGGGCAAGGGAGAAACTTTGAGCCAAGGAGCCTCAGAGATGGCATTTAAACCGCTTCATGACCGTGTTGTGGTCAAGCGCGTCGAAAGCGAAGAGAAAACCGCAGGCGGGCTGATCATCCCCGACAGCGCCAAGGAAAAGCCGGCGGAAGGCGAAGTCGTTGCCGTGGGCGAAGGCGCACGCAAGGACAGTGGCGAACTGATCGCGATGGCCGTGAAGGCCGGCGACAAGGTCCTGTTCGGCAAATGGTCCGGGACCGAGATCACGCTGAATGGCGAAGAACTGCTGATCATGAAGGAAAGCGATATCCTCGGCGTGATCGCCTGAGGGTGATGGGCGGCAATCACCCATCCTACGCTTTCTCAACCAACGACTTAGTCAGGAGAGACGCATATGTCTGCAAAGGACGTAAAGTTTAACACCGAAGCCCGCAACAAGATGCTCAAGGGCGTCAACGTGCTGGCCGATGCGGTGAAAGTGACCCTCGGCCCGAAAGGCCGGAACGTGGTCCTCGACAAATCCTTCGGCGCACCGCGCATCACGAAGGACGGTGTTTCGGTCGCCAAGGAAATCGAACTGGAAGACAAGTTCGAGAACATGGGCGCCCAGATGGTGAAGGAAGTCGCTTCCCGCACCAACGACGAAGCCGGTGACGGCACCACCACCGCAACCGTGCTGGCGCAAGCCATCGTCAAAGAGGGCATGAAGGCCGTTGCGGCCGGCATGAACCCGATGGACCTGAAGCGCGGCATCGACCTGGCCACCACCAAGGTCGTCGAAGCGATCAAGGCCGCGGCCCGTGACGTGACCGACAGCGACGAAGTCGCCCAGGTCGGCACCATCTCCGCCAACGGCGAAGCCTCCATCGGTCGCATGATTGCGGACGCGATGCAGAAGGTCGGCAACGAGGGTGTCATCACCGTCGAGGAAGCCAAGGGCATGGAAACCGAAGTGGATGTCGTCGAAGGCATGCAGTTCGACCGTGGCTACCTGTCCCCCTACTTCGTCACCAACGCCGACAAGATGACGGTCGAGCTGGAAGACTGCATGATCCTGCTGCACGAGAAGAAACTCTCCTCGCTGCAGCCGCTGGTTCCGCTGCTGGAATCGGTGATCCAGTCCCAGAAGCCGCTGCTGATCATTGCTGAAGACGTCGAAGGCGAAGCGCTGGCGACCCTCGTGGTCAACAAGCTGCGCGGCGGCCTGAAGATCGCAGCCGTGAAAGCACCGGGCTTCGGCGATCGCCGCAAGGCCATGCTGCAGGACATCGCGATCCTGACCGGCGGTCAGGTCATCTCCGAAGACCTCGGCATGAAGCTGGAGAACGTGACTGTCGACATGCTCGGCACCGCGAAGAACGTCTCCATCACCAAGGACGAAACCACCATCGTGGACGGCCATGGCGAAAAGTCGGAAATCGAAGCACGCGTTGCCCAGATCAACACCCAGATCCAGGAAACGACCTCCGACTACGACCGTGAGAAGCTGCAGGAACGTGTTGCCAAGCTGGCCGGCGGCGTTGCCGTCATCCGCGTCGGCGGCATGACCGAGGTCGAAGTGAAAGAGCGCAAGGACCGTGTGGACGATGCTCTGAACGCGACCCGCGCAGCCGTGCAGGAAGGCGTGATCGTCGGTGGCGGTGTTGCCCTGGTTCAGGGTGGCAAGGCCCTCGAAGGCCTGGAAGGCGCGAACTCCGACCAGAACGCCGGTATCGCCATCGTGCGCAAGGCTCTGGAAGCTCCGCTGCGCCAGATCGCCGAAAACGCCGGTGTCGATGGTGCCGTGGTTGCCGGCAAGGTCCGCGAATCCAACGACGTCAAATTCGGCTTCAACGCGCAGACCGAAGAATATGGTGACATGTTCTCCTTCGGCGTGATCGACCCGGCCAAGGTTGTCCGAACCGCTCTGGAAGACGCGGCCTCGATCTCCGGTCTGCTGATCACCACCGAAGCCATGGTTGCCGACAAGCCCGCCAAAGAAGGCGCGGCTGGCGGCGGCATGCCCGACATGGGCGGCATGGGCGGCATGGGCGGCATGATGTAATCATCCCCCGTCTGCTGACTGTACGGGAAGGGCGCCTTCGGGCGCCCTTCTTGCGTTTTGCGGCCTCATGGTCGCCCGGTTCTGGATCGCCCGCGTTCTTTGCGGCGCATGGTGGCGGTGATCCCGTGGCAAACCATCTGCCATATCCAAGCGCGCCGGGTCTTCCGTCCGGGCGGCGCAGCGCGTATCTGGGGGCATGTCCGGTTCTGCCCTGATACCCCTGCCTCTGCGAAATTTCCGCCAACCCGCCAAAGGGGATGGCCAATGATCCCCTTTCACCTGACCGGGGCGCTGTCGCTGCGCCCTGACGGCCTCTCGGGCGCGCCGCTCTCCGTCGTGGGCGACAGGATCGGCGTGGGGCATGAAGGGCGGGCAGTGGATCTGCCGGGATGGCAGATCCTTCCGGGGATCGTGGATCTGCATGGCGACGGGTTCGAACGCCATCTCGCCGCGCGGCGCGGGGCCTTGCGCGACATGGAATCGGGCTTCTTCGCCCTGGATGCGGAACTGGCCGCCAATGGCATCACCACCGCCGTCCTGGCCCAGTTCTGGAGCTGGGAGGGTGGCATGCGCGGGCCGGAGTTCGCGCGCACCATGCTGGCCGCGCTGGCCGATGTCCGGGCGCGGCTGGTCACCGATATCCGGGTGCAGCTGCGGGTGGAAACGCATCTGATGGATGAATTTCCTGAAATAGAACAAGTGATTGCGGAGCATGGCATCGGCTATGTCGTCTTCAACGATCACCTGCCGCATGAGGCGCTGGAGAAAGGTAAACGCCCGCCCCGTCTGACCGGGCAGGCGCTGAAATCCGGCCGCAATCCCGAAAAACACCTGGCGATGATGCAGGCGCTCCACGCCCGAGGCGACGAGGTGCCGGAGGCGGTGAGCGCCTTTGCGGCCCGACTGCATGCGCGCGGCGTGCTGACCGGCAGCCATGACGACGCCACGGCGGAGGCGCGGCGCGCGGGGCGCGAGCGAGGGCTGACGATCAGCGAATTTCCCGAGAGCCTGGAGGCGGCGGCAGAGGCCATCGCCCATGGCGAGCCGGTGATCATGGGCGCGCCCAATGTGATGCGCGGGGCCTCCCACGCCGGGAAAGTCAGCGCGCGGGAGGTTGTCAACGCCGGGCTCTGCACCGCCATCGCCTCGGATTACCATTACCCCGCGCCCTGCCATGCGGCGCAGAAACTGACGGATGAGCTGGGTCTGGCGGCGGCCTGGGGGCTCGTCTCCTCCGGCCCGGCGGGGGTGCTGGGTCTGGCGGATCGGGGGGCGCTGGCGCCGGGGATGCGGGCGGATTTCGTGGCGCTCAACCCGGTGACGGGGCGGCCGGGGCTGACAGTGGCCGGGGGCAGGGTGGCCCATGCGGATGCGGCGGCGGCAGGGGCGTTACTGTCTGCGTAGGTGTCGCCTGAGTGAAGGCGCGGCCCGATCGCATCGCCAAAAGGACCGTTTCCCCCCGTCCTGCTTGACTTCCGCGCGCCGAGCATGTGTATCGACCCATGCCGGACCAGACCGGCCCGCGACCAAGAGGACACTGCCCCATGCACCCTTTCCGCAGCCACACCTGCGCCGATCTCACTTCGTCCAATGTCGGCGATACCGTCCGCCTTTCCGGATGGGTCCATCGGGTGCGAGATCACGGCGGCATCCTCTTCATCGACCTGCGGGATCACTACGGTACGACGCAGGTCCTGTGTGACCCGGACAGCCCGGTCTTTGCCGAGGTGGAGAAGGTGCGCTCCGAATGGTGTATCCGCATCGACGGCAACGTGAAGGCCCGCGACCCGGAGCTGGTGAACCCCAAGCTGCCGACCGGCGAGATCGAGGTCTTCATCCGCGACATGGAGGTCCTGGGCGCTGCGCAGGAACTGCCGCTGATGGTCTTTGGCGATCAGGAATACCCCGAGGAAACCCGCCTGCGCTATCGCTACCTCGACCTGCGGCGCGAGCAGATGCAGAAGAACATGACCCTGCGGTCCGATGTCGTGGCCTCGATGCGCAAGCGGATGTGGGACCAGAAGTTCCGCGAATACCAGACGCCGATCATCACCGCCTCCTCGCCCGAGGGCGCGCGCGATTTCCTCGTGCCCTCGCGGCTGCATCCGGGCAAGTTCTACGCCCTGCCGCAGGCCCCGCAGCAGTTCAAACAGCTGCTGATGGTCTCCGGCTTCGACAAGTATTTCCAGATCGCGCCCTGTTTCCGCGACGAAGACCCGCGCGCCGACCGGTCGCCGACGGATTTCTACCAGCTGGACATGGAGATGTCCTTTGTCACGCAGCAGGATGTCTTCGACACGATCCAGCCGGTGATGCAGGGCGTGTTCGAAGAATTCGGCGGCGGTCGCAAGGTCGACACCGAGTGGCCGCAGATCACCTATGCCGAGGCGGCGCTGAAATACGGCACCGACAAGCCCGACCTGCGCAACCCGATCGAGATGCAGGTGGTGAGCGAACATTTCGCGGGCTCCGGTTTCGCCATCTTCGCCAATCTGCTGGAGCAGGAGGGGACGGAGATCCGCGCCATCCCCGCCCCGACCGGCGGCTCGCGCAAGTTCTGCGACCGGATGAACAAATTCGCCCAGGAGCAGGGGCTGCCGGGGATGGGGTATATCTTCTGGCGTGACCAGGGCGACGGCATGGAAGCCGCCGGCCCGCTGGCCAAGAACATCGGCCCGGAGCGGACCGAGGCGATCCGCCAGCAACTGGGCCTGGAGGTCGGCGACGCCGCCTTCTTCCTCGGCGGCAAACCCGCGCAGTTCGAGGGGGTCGCAGGCCGGGCGCGGACTGTCATCGGCGAGGAGCTGGGCCTGACCGACAAGGACCGGTTCGCCTTTGCCTGGATCGTCGACTTCCCGATGTACGAGGCAGATGAGGAGTCGGGCGAGATCGACTTCAGCCACAACCCCTTCTCCATGCCGCAGGGCGGGCTGGAGGCGCTGAATGGCGATCCGCTCAAGGTGCTGGGCTATCAGTACGACCTGGCCTGCAACGGGTATGAGCTGATCTCCGGCGCGATCCGGAACCACAAGCTGGACGTGATGATCAAGGCGTTCGAACTGGCCGGATATGGCGAGGACGAGGTGCGCAAGCGGTTCGGCGGCATGGTCAATGCCTTCCAATATGGCGCCCCGCCGCATGGGGGCTGCGCGGTCGGAATCGACCGGGTGGTGATGCTGCTGGCGGATCAGCAGAACATCCGCGAGGTCATCCTCTTCCCGATGAACCAGCGGGCCGAAGACCTGATGATGGGTGCCCCGTCGGAGCCGACTTCGGACCAGTTGATGGAGCTGTCGCTGCGGGTGATCCCGCAGGAGTGAGCGCTATAGCGTTCCCAGTTTATGTTGGGTCGCCAATAGCCTGCCACGCCCTCGGCGGTGTCGGGACATTGGCGATGCCATGTTTAAACAAAACCTGGAACCGCTTTAGATGACGATGTCCAGCGGCAGGTCTGCGATATCGCGCAGCCGCTGGCCGTCGATCATCATTTCCAGCGTGTCGGAATAGCCCTCCAGACCGGGCGCGCGCAGGACGTCGCGCAGCTCTTCCAGTGCAAAGTGGTAGACGCAGTCGATGTCGCCGGTGCCCAGGGCGAGGGAGGCGAGGCGGCTGGGCAGGGGTTCGGCGGTCACCACCGTGACATGGCAGAGCGATCCCTTGCGGTTGCGGACGAGGTTCAGCCCCTCGGAGCGGGCGTTCTGCGCGCGGTCGCTGCGCAGGGTCCATTTGCAGCTGATGGAGGCGTGCAGAATCGGGGCGGGATCGTTGACCTGCCGCAGCCCGCTCAGCTGCGCGGTGTCGAGGTCGACAAGCGGGCCGTTGGCGTTGATCTCCGTATCCAGCAGCGGGTACCGGTAGACGACGACATCCGGCTTGATCAGGTAGTCGGAGCCCAGGGCGGTGGCGATCTCCTTGCTCTGTCGGGCGATCCTCTCCAGGTCATCCAGATGCGCATATTGCTGAAATCCCGCAATAAATCCGCCCTTCTGCACGGTGAACCGGCCGGGGCGGATATGGGCGAATTCTGCCAGGGCGGCGGCCACGAAATCGGCGGTCAGCTGTTCGAAGCTCGACCCTGCGGTCTGGCCGGCGATCTTTTCGCCGACCCGCGCGGTGCCCAGGCGGGTGAGGATACCGTCGGCGATATGTTTGCTGGGCTTGCTGCTGCTGTCGGCATTGCTGGCGGTGCCATTGGCGCTGACCGTCAGGGTCTGCTGCAGGAGCGCCGCATGGTAGGCCTCGCGCAGGCGGCGCAGTTTCGAGGTCATTCCGCGGCGGCGTGGGTGGCGGTCAGCACCTTGGCGATGGCGCGGCCCAGGGCTTCGGCGACGGGGGGCGGGAAGGCATTGCCGACCTGACGATAGGCAGGGGTCTTGCGCCCGGCAAAGCGCCAGTCGGGCGGAAAGCCCTGCAGGCGCGCGACCATGGGCACGGTCAGGCGGGGCATATCGGCGAAATCGGGGTCCGGCGGGGCGTCGGCCAGGGATTTGCCGTTGACCCCCAGTTCGGCCCAGGCGCGTCGCGCGCGGGTCGGGCCCAGGTCCGGGCCGCCGTGTTTGTGCGAGCCGCCGACGATGGTCGGGGCGATCTTGTCGGCCTGTTTCGCCCAGGCCTTCGCGCCGGGCCAACCGCCTGCGCCCATGGCCTTTTCCAGCAGTTGGCCAACCGTGGGCGGCGGAGTGTCCGTCGGGGCGGGCCAGGCGAAAAGCCCGGCGCTGGCCTTGGGCAGGGCGACGATGGCTACCCGGGGGCGCAATTGCGACACACCGTGATCGCTGGCCTGCAGCAGCCGCCATTGCACGGCATAGCCGAGGGCGTCGAAATCCTGCACCAGCTTGTCGCGAAACTCCGCGAAGGCCGAATCGAGGAAGCCGCGGACGTTTTCGATCAGGACCGCCTTGGGCTGCGCCTCGTCCACGAGGCGCAGGAAGTCGGGAAAGAGATTCCTTTCGTCATTCGCGCCAAGCTGTTTGCCGGCGACCGAGAAGGGCGGGCAGGGCAGCCCGCCGGCCAGAAGATCGACCCCGCGATAGGGTTTGGCGCTGAAGGTCTTGATATCTGCCGCCTCGCCCTCCAGCACGTTCCATCCGGGTCGGTTCAGCCGCAGGGTTTCGCGCGCCCGCGCGTCGATCTCGCAGAGCGCAAGGTGATGGAATCCCGCGCGTTCCAGGCCCAGGGCCTGCCCGCCCGCACCGGCGCAGACCTCCACCGAACTCAGGGCCACATGATCCGGAATGCTCCCCTCCTTCATCTGGCCGCCACCGGTGTTTCGGGTCGCGTGCGCGCAGGCGTCGACGGATGGCAGGTGGCCACCGTCACGTTCCGGGATTTCCCGGGCCGTTCAGACAAATCTTGCGCGGCAATGCTCGACATGACCAATATATAGCGCCCCTTGGGCTGGGGTGTCACCCTGTTTCTGTCACCTCCCGTGCTGTTCGCGACGGGAACATCTTGGCAACAAAGGGTTGATGAAAGATTGATCGGGAAATGAAAATGGCCCGCACTGGGCGGGCCATGTCTGGCGGCGTCAGTCCGGTCTGCGCGCGGGGCGTCAGACCTCCGTCTCGGGCAGGATGAAGCCGTTGATCGGATAGGATTTACCGTATTGACCGGGGTTGGATTCCACGCGCACGCGGCTCCAGTCGTTGCTGTCGGAAATGTCGATCACGCTCATCCCGAGGGAAACCTGGTTACGCTCCCAATTCGCGTGGTCGATGCGGATTTCGCGGTCCGACACGACATCGGCGACAACCGCCACATGGCCAAGCGGCATGCCGCGCGTGGCGGCGAAGGCCATGACAGCCCCGACATGCGGACGGTCGGAGCGGGTGAACCGGCCCTCGGCCTGCGACCACCAGGTGTGGGCGTTGCCACGGATCTCCACCCCGCTGGCGGTGCGGGCAAAGGGCACGCACCAGACACGGTGGCCCAGGGCACGCTTGGCCTGCGCCTCGTTGATCGCCATGGAGCGAAGCTCCAGGTTCAACGCGGCGTCGCGGGCGGCTTGTTCCGGAGTGATATGAGCGCATCCCGCGCCCAGTAGAAGTGTTGCGCCTACAAAGAGCAGGCTACGCAAAGAAGGTCTGGCGCTTTTCACGCTGCTATGTCCCCTGACTGTCCCCAAATCCATCCGCTATGGAGCGAATTTCCATGGCATTCTTTTCAAAACCCGATCAATCACAAGCGCAAGTTCAGGTATTGGCGGGATTTTGCCGGTTGCCTCCATGCGCGGCGCGGGCTTGCGTCCGGACGGGAAGCTGTGAAACTGGGGGCATGGGACGAGGAAAACGGATGACGGCAGTGCAGACGATCGGCCGGTGGCTGACCGGGCTGAGCCTGATGATGGGCCTGCTGCTCAGCCTCGCGGCCTGTCTGCCTGCGGGCGACACGGGGACCGGGGGGGAAGCCGGGCCGGCTCATCTGGCGCTGGAACAGGCGATCCTCGAGCTGTCGCCCGAGGTGGACCCGGAGGAGGCGGCGCGCGCCGCGCGTATCGCCGTGACCTATCCGCTGGAGTTGCGCGCGCGATACGGCGTCACCGATCCGCCGTTGATCCACAATACCAAGGTGAACATGGGGCTGCGTTCGCGCGGGCTTTGCTGGCATTGGGCGGATGATCTGGAGGCACGGCTGGCGGCCGAGGGGTTCGAAAGCCTCACCCTGCATCGCGCCATCGCCAATGCCACCAGCCTGCTGATCGACCACAGCACCGTGGTGATCTCCGCCCGCGGCGCGACGATGGAGGAGGGGATCGTGCTGGACGGCTGGCGCAACGGCGGGCGGCTTTACTGGGCGCGGGTGCCGGACGACAGGCGCTATGAATGGGAACGCCGGGCAGATGTGTTTGCCCGGCGCCGTTGACCTGTTTGGGATGTAAGAGGTCGGTCAGTCCTCAAGCGCGTCCTCGCGCTTTTTCTCGATAAGGCCCAGTTCCTTTTCCTTGCGGGTGAGGAAACGGTCGCCGAAGCCTTCGTTCTCCTCCGCGCCAATCACCTTCTTCGCGCGCTCGAACACCTCGTTTTCCTCTTCGTCCATGTGGTGTTCATAGTCGTGCTTGAGCGTCTTGAACCGCGTCAGCCACCCGGGCGAGGACATATCCATCTCGCGCAGCTCTTCCAGGATTTCGTCCATCTCGGCATGTTCATGCACGGAATGACGGGCTGCATCCTGACCCCAGGTCTGGCTCAGCAGCTTGGAATAGAAGGTCTCCTCCTCGGCGGCGGAATGGCTTTTCACATCCTTGTAGAATTCATCCCAGGCCTCGCGCCGGGCCGCGCTGTCGCCTTCGGTCTCGGCAATGGTGGCGAGAAGATCACGGTGGCGGTCGTGGTCTTTGCGAATGGCGTCGTAGATGGATGGCATGTCGGATCTCCGTAGCAGGGTCAAAGTGCCAACGCCGTGACGCTGGCCGGAGTTCCCGACCGGCGGACCTCGTGATGCTTGGCTTTCCCGGCGGTGCTGCCTAAGCTTTGTCCGAACGATTGAATTCAGGGTGTTTTCATGACCGATCCGCGCCCCCGGGGCTTTGTCATTCCAGACTGGCAAGAGCCGGCCGCCCCGCCCGAGGACCTGGTGCTGGAGGGGCGGCATGTGCGGCTGGAACCGCTGCGGGCGGGGGACCATGCGGCGCGGCTTTTCAAGGAGATCGAGGGCGAGGACTGGCTGTGGGATTACATGCCGGTCGGCCCCTTCAACAGCGCCGCGCAGTTCCATCGGTTCGTCCAGGGGACCGAAGACGCGCGCGATCCGTTCTTCCTGGCGATCCGCCTGCCGGGGGAGGGGCGGGTTGTCGGCTTTGCCTCCTTCCTGCGGATCACCCCGGCGGCGGGGTCGATCGAGGTCGGCTTCATCCTGATGTCGCCCGCGCTGCAGCGGACCGCCGCGGCGACCGAGGCGATGGCGCTGATGATGCAATGGGCGTTCGATGCGGGCTATCGGCGGTACGAATGGAAATGCGACGCGCTGAACCGTCCGTCGCGGCGCGCGGCGCAAAGGTTCGGGTTTTCCTACGAGGGCATCTTTCGCCAGGCCACGGTGGTCAAGGGGCGCAACCGGGACACGGCCTGGTTCGCGGTGATCGACAGCGATTGGCCCGCGCTGAAGGAGGCCTATGAGGTCTGGCTCTCGCCTGAGAATTTCGATGGGGACGGACGGCAGAAGGAAAGCCTGGCGGATCTGACGCGGCTGGTGCGGGTGAGCTCGGACCCGGAGTTGTGATGTGTGCGGTTGGCGGTGCGTGCAAGCACGCACCCTACGAAGGGCGGAGCGGCACGCGATGTAGGGTGCGTGCTTGCACGCACCGGCCACGTCACAGCGTTGTATCGGTCGCAGCCCAATCCCAATAAAGCTCACGCGCACGGCGGGTCAGGGGGCCTGTCTGGTACTGACGGTCCTCGATGGCCGTGACCGGTGTGACCTTGGACATGTTGCCGGTGAGGAAGACCTCGTCCGCCTGCTTGAAATCCTCGAAGGTGAGGACCGTTTCATGCACCGTCACGCCATCGGCGCGAAAGTTGGCGATATGGCGGGCGCGGGTGATCCCGGCCAGGAAGGTGCCATTGGCGACGGGGGTGAACAACTCGCCATCCCGGGCCATGAAGACATTGGCCGTCGCGCTTTCGGCAACATTGCCCAGGGCGTCGGCGACCAGCGCATTGCCGAAGCCGCGGGCGCGGACCTCCAGGATCATGCGGGCGTTGTTGGGGTACAGGCAGCCGGCCTTGGCGTTGACCACGGCGTCGGACATGACCGGCCGGTGGAAGCTGGTGTAGCCCAGGGTGGTCGAGGCGTCCGGCGGGGCCATGGGGATTTCCTCCAGGCAGATGCAGAAGCCGGTGGCGTCGGGCTGCGGGTCGACGCCGAGCGGGCCGCCGTCGAGCGCCCAGTACATCGGGCGGATATAGACCGGCGTGCCCCGTGGGTAGAGGGAAAGGCCCTCGCGCACGATCTCCACCATCTTCGCGGTCTCGACGGTCGGGGTGATCATCAGCGCCCGGGCGGAGCGGTTCACGCGGGCGCAATGCGCCTCCACATCCGGGATCAGCCCATTGACCATGCGCGCGCCGTCAAAGACCGTCGTGCCCAGCCAGGACCCGTGGTCTCCGGCCCGCATCACGGGGATGTCGCCCTCGTGCCACTGGCCGTTGAAATAGGTGCGCAGGTTGGTGCCGGTTGCCATCAGTTTCTCCCGTCTCGACGTGCGGGATTTATGACAGTCCGTCGCGGGAAGGGAAAGGGCGGGACGCAATACCCCGGCGCGATGGCCGGGGGTGCGTTCTGAAATACGGTTCCGGCCTCGCGGTCGGTTTGGGGAAGGTGGCAGCAATAGTCCACGTGCCGGACCCTAGGGGCCAAGTGAAACGGTTCGACGACGCGGTCTTGAAGCTTTTGTGACGCCCCGGATCGCGGTGGTTTCGGGTCAGGCGGCCTCCGCCAGCAGGGCCTCGAGGTCGAGCGGGGCGTTGACCATGGCGAGGTTGCCCTCGGCGTCGCGGGGCCAGTCCTCCTCCGCCCGGTCGCGGTAAAGCTCCACACCATTGCCATCGGGATCGCGCAGGTAGACCGCCTCGGACACGCCATGATCGGCGGCCCCGTCCAGGGGGATGCCCGCCTCGACCACGCGGCGCAATGCATCGCCCAGGCTGGCCCGGTCGGGATAGAGGAAGGCGGTGTGGTAGAGCCCGGTATGGCCCGGAGGCGGCGGCGTGCCGTTCCGGCTTTCCCAGGTGTTGAGGCCGATGTGATGGTGATAACCGCCGGCCGAGAGGAAGGCGGCCTGGGCCCCGTATCTCTGCATCAGCTCGAACCCGAGGACGCCGGAATAGAAGCCGATCGCCCGGTCGAGATCGGCGACCTTGAGGTGGACATGGCCGATACGGGCCTGGGGATGAACGGGGGTGGTCATGATCTGTCTCCTTGCGTTGACAGGAGAATAGTCTGTGCGGCGGGCCTGAAAAAGAGGCGCCGGTGCAGGGCTGTTGTGCGGAAATGTGAGGGGAGAGGGGGTCGGCGGGGCCACCGCTAGCCGTTCTGTTTCGTGTGTTTCTCGACGGGATCAAGTCCTTGCCGAGGGCAGCGACCGACCCGAGGGTGGCGCTAAAGCGCCGCCCTGGGGGGCGGGTCGGCGCTGCCCGGCGTTGCCGCCGGGCGGTGCGTTTGATCAGTGTTGTGACAAAGTCTTCGAAGCCTGAACCCAATAGGCGTCCGACTGTACAAGAGCTTGCTTAGGAACCTTCCACATTAGTCAGAACGGCTGGGGGGCCACCGGGCGGTTTGTCGGGGCCCTGCCTCGGGATCGGCCGTGTGGGATATCCACGGACGGCCGATCACCATGTCATCGGAGGGGCGTTGCCTCAGGCCGCGTTGCGCTGACCGCCGGAGCGGCGGCGGCGATTGCGGTTACCGGCTTTCGGCTTGCCCGCCGCATTGCCCTGGGGTTTGCCCTGCGGCTTGCCTTGCGCCTGGGCGCCACCGCCGCGACCGCCCCGGCCACGCCCGCCGGATTTCGGCTTGGCCGCGCTACGGCCTGCCGGGCGGGTGCCGCCGGCGGTTTCGATCTGCTGGCCGATAACCTTCTCGATATCCAGCAGTTCGCCCATTTCCTCTTCGGAGCACAGGCTGACGGCGCGGCCGTCCTTGCCGGCGCGCGCGGTGCGGCCGATGCGGTGGACGTAGTTGTCGGCCACATTGGGCAGCTCGAAATTGTAGACATGGCGCACATCGGGGATGTCGATCCCGCGCGCGGCGACATCGGTGGCGACCAGCACGCGGATCTTGCCTTCCTTGAACTCGGACAGGGCGCGGTTGCGCTGGCCCTGGCTCTTGTTGCCGTGGATCGCGCTGACGGCAAAGCCCGCCTGGTCGATCTTCTTGGCCAGCTTGTCCGCGCCGTATTTCGTCCGGGTGAAGACCAGCGCCAGTTCCTCACGGTGCTCGTCCAACAAGTCGATAAGGGCGTTCGGCTTCATCGCCGGGCTGACGAAGACGACGGACTGGTCGACCTTGTCGGCGGTCTTGCCCGGGGGCGTCACCTCGATCCGCAGGGGATCGGTGAGGAAGGAGGCCGCGATCTCGTCCATCAGCTTGGGCATGGTGGCGGAAAAGAGCAGGGTCTGGCGTTGCTTGGGCAGCAGCGTGGCGATCTTGCGCAGGGCATGGATGAAGCCGAGGTCGAGCATCTGGTCCGCCTCGTCCAGCACCAGGTATTCGGTCTTGGCCAGGTTGATGGCATTGCGATCCAGCAGGTCGATCAGACGGCCCGGTGTGGCGACCAGGATATGGGTGCCGCGCAGCAGGCGCTGTGTTTGGGCGTTGATCGAGGCGCCGCCGACAACGAGGCCGACGCGCAGATGGGCGTTCTTCAGGATGGCCTGAAGGTTGTCGGTGATCTGCTTGGCCAGTTCCCGGGTCGGGGCGAGGATCAGCGCGCGGGTGGATTTCGGCTCGCATTTGGCCGCCTGGGCCAACAGCGCGTCGGCAATCGGCAGGCCGAAGGCCAGGGTCTTGCCGGTGCCGGTCTGGGCCAGGCCCAGCACATCGCGGCCCTGCAGGGCCTCGGGGATGGCGCGGGTCTGAATCGGTGTGGGAGTCGTGAGGTTCTGCTCCGCCAGACGGGCGAGCAGGGCAGGGCGCAGGCCCAGCTTTTCGAATGTCATGTAAGTCCTTTCGGGGCCCGGCTCATGCGGGCCTATGATGTTCCGCTGTCCATGGCGGAGTTCGGGTCGTCGCGACAGACCGGGCCGGACGGGATTGTCCGGCGGTCGTAATCGCGAGAGCCCCTTCGCGAGACAGGTCAACCTGACTGCGGGAAATCTGTTTCGCAGATACGGAGGAAAGCTCCGCACCGGTAAGGAACCGGCGACTACTGCGGTGCAGATGGGGCTTTTGCAGCGCGATGTCAATGGGGCGCTTGGGGTGGGGGTTGATCCGGGCCTGCCCTGGGGCCGCGTGCTGGTAGGCGAATGCGTCTGCTGGGGGGGCGAGGTCCCGGCGCGGGGGCCGGGACAGTCGGAGCGGTTGCCATGCCCCGGGCTTGCCCCGGGGCCTCGTGCAAATGGGCGAACACATTGGAAGCAGGAGCGAGGTCCCGGCGCGGGGGCCGGGACAGTCGGAGCGAGCGCCATGCCCCGGGCTTGCCCCGGGGCCGCGAGCAAATGGGCGAACGCGTTGGAAGCAGGAGCGAGGTCCCGGCGCGAGGGCCGGGACAGCCCCCAACCTCAGCGGATCATGCCGACGATATCGTAGGTCTGTTGCAGGATCGGCGCGGCGATGGCGCGGGCGCGGTCGGCGCCTTTGCGCAGGATGGCGTCGATCTCTTCAGGGGCTTCCATCAGCCGGGCCATTTCGGTCGAGATGGGCGAGAGCTTGGCTACCGCCAGGTCCGACAGCATCGGCTTGAACTCCGAGAACTGCTTGCCGCCGACATCCGCCAGCACCTCTTCGACCGTCTGGTCGTTCAGCGCGGCGTAGATGTTGACGAGGTTGCGCGCCTCGGGCCGCTCCTCCAGCCCCGCGACCTCCGACGGCAGCGCGTCGGGATCGGTGCGGGCCTTGCGGATCTTCTGGGCGATGGTATCGGCGTCGTCGGTCATGTTGATCCGCGCCATGTCCGAAGGATCGGATTTCGACATCTTTTTCGACCCGTCGCGCAGGGACATCACCCGGGTTGCCGCGCCTTCGATCACCGGCTCGGTAATGGGGAAGAAATCGACGCCGAAGTCGTTGTTGAACTTGATCGCGATGTCCCGGGTCAGCTCGATATGCTGCTTCTGGTCCTCGCCTACGGGAACATGGGTGGCGTGGTAGATCAAGATGTCGGCGGCCATCAGCGAGGGATAGGCGAGAAGCCCGAGCGAGGCGTTCTGCTGGTTCTTGCCCGCCTTGTCCTTCCACTGGGTCATCCGCTGCATCCAGCCCATGCGGGCGACGCAGTTGAAAATCCAGGCCAGTTGCGCGTGTTCGGCGACCTGGCTCTGATTGAAGAGGATGGATTTCTCCGGATCGAGACCCGCCGCGATATAGCCCGCCGCCAGTTCGCGGGTGTTGCGGCGCAGGTCCTCGGGGTTCTGCCAGACTGTGATCGCATGCTGGTCGACCATGCAGTAGATCGTCTCGACCCCGCTGTCCTGCATGTCCACAAACCGTCGGATCGCGCCCAGGTAGTTGCCGAGGGTCAACCCGCCCGAGGGCTGGACGCCGGAAAAGATGCGGGGCTGGAAGGTCTTGCCCGGGGTGGCGGCGTCGGTCATGGCGGCGGTCCTTGTCACTGGCTTTGCGTCACTGGCATTACGCCACAGGTATTACGGGCACGGCGCCTGCGTCTTGGCTGGATTTCCGTGCCGCGCTGGCTTACCCATGCCCCCGTCCCCCGTCAAGGCTGGGACAGGCCAGCAAGAGGTGCCCATGTCCGACCCGAACTCCAACCCCGGACCCCAACCGCGCGGCGAAAGCCCGGTCAATCCGATCCCGCCGCTGATCCTGGCGATCTTCGTGGTGATGGCGGGGATCGAGGCGGTCTTTCAATTGGGCAATCGTGGCATCCTGGGCGGGGCCGATGCGGTCGGCTGGCGCACGGCGGCGCTGATGGACTATGCGTTCCAGGGGCAGTTCCCGGCCTACATGATGGAAACCGGGCAGTGGCGGCCGGAGTATCTTCTGCGCTTCCTGTCCTATCCCTTCGTCCATGCCTCCTTCACCCAGGCAGCCTTTGCCTGCGTGATGCTGCTGGCGCTTGGCAAATATGTGGGCGAGGTGCTGGCGCCGCTCTCGGTGTTCATCCTCTTCGTGCTCTGCACCATCGGCGGGGCGGTGGCGATGTGGGCGCTGGCGGTGCCGGAGGCCTGGCTCTACGGGGCCTTCCCGCCGGTCTACGGGCTGATCGGGGCGTTTACCTATCTGCTCTGGGTGCGGCTCGGGATCGTGGGCGGTCCGCAGATCATGGCGTTTCAGCTGATCGCGGTGCTGGCGGCGATCCAGTTCATCTTCGGGATCCTCTTCGGCTTCGCCCAGGACTGGCCGGGCGATCTGGGCGGCTTCGTAACCGGGCTGATCTTTGCGCCGGTGCTGGCGCCGGGTGGCTTCACGGCACTGATGGCACGGCTGCGCAAGCGCGGCTGAGGGGTCAGAACATCGCGTCCGGCAGGATGGGCACGTAGCGGGCAAAGCGGCGGTTGCGGCTTTCCGGGAAGGGCTGGATCATGGCCTTGCGCTGCTCCGGCGGGGTCTGCGCGGCCTCTTCGGCGGCCTGCGTCCAGGTGGCGGCCGTTTCGATCCTGGCGCTGTCCTTGCCCAGCCATTTCGCGGCCAGACGGGCGCGCAGATCGGCGATCACTCCGGCGTCGTCGAACTGAACCGAGGCCTCCGTGTCCCACAGCAGGCTGCGCCCGTTGAGGTTGGCCGAACCGACAATGCCGGTGCGGTCATCCACCAGCGTCACCTTGGAATGCAGATAGATGATGCCCGAGCCGTTGACCGGCATCGGCGTGCCATCAGGCGCTGGCCTGGGCTGCGCGGGAGAGACGATGGCCAGCCTGTCGCCATAGGCGCGGCGCAGGATCTGCAGGCAGCGCAGTTGCAGCGCCTGGGCGTGGCGCGCGGTCATGCCCCTGTCGCGGCCAAAGATCACGCGCTCCGGCTCTGTCGGGATGACGAAGATCAGCTGCAACTCGGGGGCCTCGGCCGCACGGCGCGCCAGGGCGCGGGCCAGGGGCAGGTGGCGCAGGAACTGCGTTTCGATGTAGATCGAGCGTTCGGCCATGGCAAAGGCATCGAGGTGCGCGGTTTCATGCTCGCGCACTTCGGTCACGGGTCCAAAGCGGGCCGCGCCGGTGCCACGGGTCGACAGGGTGCGCAGGATCTTCGGTCCTCGGGCGCCCGTATCCTTTGCGGTATCCTGTGCGGAATATTCTGCGGGCTCCGGCAGATCCAGCGGCGTCGCGCTTTCGGAAAAGACCGTGCCGCAGTCGCCGCAGGCACGGGTCCAGCAGTCCGCGAAATGGCGGCGCAGCTGCGTGACGACGGGGCCCGTGACCTCCACGCTTACGTCATGCCAGGTGTCTTCGGGGCGCTGGTCGTGCGTGTTGTCGTCATAGCGCCGCTCGTTCACGTCGATGCCGCCGATGATGGCGCGCCGTTCGTCGATCACCGCGAACTTCTGGTGCAGGGTCACCGGCCGCAGGTGATATTCGCCCTTCAGCGCGCGGTGCTGGTGCGGGGTCAGCCGTTCATGCGGCATGTCCTGCAACGCCGCCAGCCGTTTGTGGATCGGCAAGGCAAAGGCCCACTCCCACAGCGGCGCCGGGGCGCAATCGTGCAGGGCCGCGATAATCTCGACATTGGGGAATTCGGCCAGCCGCGCGGCAAAGCGCCCGGCGCTGTACCAGGCATCGCGGTGCAGGTCGGGGGTGAAGACCGGGTCGAAATCCGACAGCAGCAGGCGCAGGGTGACGCCCCGCTGCGCGACATGGTCCAGCAGGTCGGCCCAGGTGGTCAGACCGAGGTCTTTCGCCTTGCCGCTGTGCAGGGCGGTGGTCGCGTCGAACACGCGGAAGGCCACGAGGACCTCGCTCTGCGCCTCCAGCACCAGATTTTCCAGGGTCGGGAACATCTCCGCCGCGGTGATCAGCGGGCGCAGCACATCCCCGTGCCCCTCCGGGCCCGCGCCTGTCTGCTCTGTCTCTGCCTTGCCGTCCGTCCGCATCTGTTCCGCACCTGATCTGCATGGCGGGCAGAGAGCCTAGCCGCCGCGTTTCATCGCCTTGCGCAATTCTGACAGCCGGAAGGCATCCAGGATACTGCACAGAATGAAGTATCCGATGGTGCCGCCCAGGATCAGCAGCGTGAGTGCGACGGGGCGGGTGATCTCGAACAGCGGGGCCAGCGCCTGTTCCAGGCCCCACAGGATCGCGCCCAACCCGGCGCTCGCGACGATAATACGCCAGATACGACGGCGCAGCCGTTCGTCAAGGTGCACCGCCGTTCCCATGTGTCGCGACCCGCGCCACAGCAGGATCATCATCGCCCAGCCCGCCAGGGTGGTGGCGCAGGCGGCGGCGATATAGCCGATGACCGGGGCCAGGCCGATGGCGATCACGGCGTTGATGACCATGGCCACCAGGGCATAGCGGAAGGGGCTCTTGGTATCTTCGCGTGCGTAAAAGAGCGGTTGCAGCACCTTCTGCATCACGAAGGCGGGCAGGCCCGCGCTGTAGACCGCGACCGCCAGGGCGGTGGCGCGGGCATCCTCGGGCGTGAACCGGCCGCGCTGGAAAAGGGTGGAGATGATCGGCTCTGGTATGACCACGAGGGCGACGGCGCAGGGCAGGGTGAGGAAGAGGGCGAACTCGGCTGCGCGGTTGAAGCCGTGACGGCTGTTTTCCTCGTCCCCGGCGCGCAGGCGGCGCGAGAGGTCGGGCAGCAGGACGACACCGATGGCGATGGCCACCACGCCAAGCGGCAGTTGATACAGGCGGTCGGCGAGGTTGAGGTACTGGATCGAGCCTTCGAAGAAACTGGCGACCTGACGCCCGACCAGCAGGTTGACTTGCACCACGCCGCCCGCCAGAGCGGCGGGGGCGGCGATAATGGCCAGCTTGCGCATCTCCGGCGTCAGGCGGGGCAGGCGCAGGCGCAGCGCGAACCCCGCGCGGGAAGCCGCGACCCAGACCAGCGCCAGCTGCGCGATCCCGGCAAAGGGGATGCCCCAGACCAGCGCCTGCCCGATGTCCCATCCGGCCTTGGCTGCGGCGATCATCGCGCCGGCCAGGATAATGTTCAGCAGCACCGGCGCGGCGGCCGCGGCGGCAAAGCGGCCGGTGGCGTTCAGCACGCCCGACAGCAGCGCGGCCAGCGAGATGAAGAGGATATAGGGGAAGGCGACCCGGCCATAATCCACCGCCAGGTCGAACCGTTCGTCGCCCGCGAAGCCGGAGGCCATGGCATAGACCAGCGCGGGCATGAAGAGCGAGGCCAGTACCGTCAGCACGATCAGCACCGTCGCCAGCAGCGAAAAGGCCTGTTCGGCAAAGTCCCGGGCATCCTCGCCGCCTTCGACCTTCTTGGAGAAGAGCGGCACGAAGGCCATGTTGAACGCCCCTTCGGCAAAGAAACGGCGGAACATGTTGGGCAGGGAGAAGGCCACCACAAAGGCCTCCGCCGCCGGGCCGGCACCGAGGTAGGCGGCAAAGAGGATGTCGCGGACAAAGCCCAGGATCCGGCTGGCCAGGGTCCAGACCCCGACCGTCAGAAAGCCGCGCATCAGGCGGATCGGCTTCACGATCCGGCCCTCTCCTGACCCTCGGAAATGGCCTGCCGCAGCTTGGCCTCCAGGGATTTCTGCTTGCTCTCGCTATAGAGTTTCAGGCCGAACATGTCCTTGACGTAGAAGGTATCCACCGCCTGTTCGCCATAGGTGGCGATGACCGCGCTGGCGATCTGCACATTGGCGGCGGCCAGGGTGCGCGTCAGATCGAACAGCAGGGCGGGGCGGTCGCGGGTGTCGACCTCGATGATCGTGTAGATCTCCGACCCTTCGTTGTCGAAGCTGATGGCGGTGTTGACCTTGAAGGCGCGCTCGCGCTTCTTGATCTTGTCGCGGTCCTTGATCGCCTCGCGGGCGATGACCTCGCCCTTCAACGTCTTGGTGATCATCTGGCGCAACCGGGGCAGGCGGCTTTCCTCGTAGGGGTGGCCGTCGGCATCCTGGATCCAGAAGGCCGCCGTGGCGAAGCCGTCCTTGGTGGTATAGGTCCGCGCGTCCACCACGTTCGCCCCGACCAGCGCCAGCGCCCCCGCAAGGCGGGAGAAGATGCCGGGATGGTCGGACATGGCAAAGAGCGCCCGGGTGGCGTCGCGTTCATCGTCCAGGTGCAGGTCGATGCGGATCTCATCCTCCGGCAGCTCGCGCAGCATTTCGGCCAGTTGCGCGTGGGCGGTGACATGCAGCCCCTGCCAGTAGGTCGGGTAATGGCGGCGGATCTCGCGGTCCAGCTCCCCCTTGCCCCACTCCGGCAGGGCTTCGCGCAGGGCCTTGCGGGCCTCGCGTTCGCGGTACTGGCGGTTCAGATCCTCCAGCCCGGTTTCCAGCGCCCTGCGGGTCTGACGGTAAAGCGCGCGCAGCAGCGCCGCTTTCCAGTTGTTCCAGGTGCCAGGGCCGACGCCGCGAATGTCGCAGACCGTCAGCACGCAAAGCATATCCAGCCGCTCGCGCGTCCGCACCGCCTTGGCAAAATCGCGCACGGTGCGCGGATCGGCGATGTCGCGTTTCTGCGCCATGTCGGACATCAGCAGGTGATAGCGCACCAGCCATTCCACCGTGTCGCATTCGGCAGGCTTCAGGCCCAGGCGCGGCGCCACCGTGCGGGCGATGCGGGCGCCGACGATGGAATGATCCTCCTCCCGCCCCTTGCCGATGTCATGCAGCATGAGCGCGACATAGAGGACCTTGCGGTTCACCCCCTCCTTGAGAATGGTCGAGGCGACCGGCAGTTCCTCCTTCAGGTCGCCATGTTCGATCAGGGCCAGGTGGCGCAGGCATTGGATCGTGTGTTCGTCCACCGTGTAGTGGTGGTACATGTTGAACTGCATCATCGCCACGATCGGCTCGAATTCCGGGATGAAGGCGGCCAGCAGGCCCAGCTCGTTCATCCGACGCAGGGCGCGTTCGGGATTGCCGTGGTTCAGCAGCGTCCCCATGAAGATCTTGGCCGCCTCGGGATCGTTGCGCATCTCGTCGTCGATCAGACCGAGGTTGGCGGTGATCATCCGCATGGCATCAGGGTGGATCAGCATCCCCGTGCGCAGCCCCTCGTCGAAGAGCCGCAGGATGTTCAGCTTGTCTTTGAGGAAGCTTGCCTCGTCCTTGACCGCCAGGCGGTTCATCACGACCTCATAGCCCTTGCCGACCGAGGGGCGGCGGCGGAACACACGGTCGAGCAGTGGTTCGCTCTTCACATGGGCCGCTTCCATCTTGGTCAGGAATATGCGGGTCAGCTCGCCCACCTCGGTGGCGTGGCGGAAGTACTCCTGCATGAAGACCTCCACCGCGCGGCGCCCGGCCCGGTCGCGATAGCCCATGCGGTCCGCGACCTCGACCTGCATGTCGAAGGTCAGCTGGTCCATCGCCCGGTCGGCGATCAGATGCAGATGACAGCGCACCGCCCAGAGGAAATCGTCGGCCTTGCGGAAGCCGGCGTATTCCTCCTTGGTGAAGACGCCCAGGGTGACAAGCTGCGAAGTATTGGACACCCCATGCACGTATTTCGCGATCCAGTAGAGGCTCTGCAGGTCGCGCAGCCCGCCCTTGCCTTCCTTCACGTTCGGTTCGACCATGTAGCGCTGGCCGCCCTGGCGGGTGTGACGGGCCTGGCGTTCGTTCAGCTTGGCCTCGACAAACTGCTTTTCGCTGCCGCTGAAGAGATCCGACCAGAGCCGGGCCTCCAGATCGGAGGCGAGCGATCGCTTACCGGTCAGGAACCGCATTTCCAGCAAGGCGGTGCGGATCGTGTAGTCCTCCGCGCCCAGCTTGAGGCAGTCCTTGATGGTGCGGCTGGAATGGCCGACCTTGAGGTGCAGATCCCACAGCAGATAGAGAACAATCTCGATCAGCGCCTCCAGATCCGGCGCGATCTTGGTGGAGGCGAGGAAGAGCAGGTCGACATCCGAATGCGGTGCCATCTCGCCCCGGCCATAGCCTCCCACGGCGCAGAGGGCGAAGGGCCCCGGCTTGGCATCCTTGGGCGAAAGGTGATGGGTTGCCGCATGCAGGGCGGCATCGACCAGGCAGTCGGTCAGCCAGCAGTAGGCGCGGGTCGTGGGGGCGGAATTCCGCGGGCTGGCCTCGAAGGCCTCGGCAATCCGCGCGCGGCCCTGGTCCTTGGCGTCATTCAGCAGATCGACCACGGCCTGGCGAAAGGCCTTGTCCGCGCTGTGTGTCTTGCGGGCGACGTCGATGGCCGCCTTGAGGCTGGCGGGGTCGGCGATCTCCTCGGCCGGGAGGATCAGGTCATCGGGCAGCGAGAGTTCGTCTTTCATGGCGCTTCTTGTGGGCAGGCGCGGTCATTTGCCAAGCGGTAAATGCAGGGACCGGGGGCGCGGCGCCCCCGGTCCGTTGCATTTCTGCCGCTGACGCGAGGGTCGCGGATCAGAGGCCCGCGCCGCCGAAGGCGCGCGGCGCGGGGTCGATGACCACGACCTGGCGCTCGCGCACCGTGGCCACGGCCAGCCCGCGCTGTGCGACGCCGTTCGGGCGGAAGCGGAAGATGCCGTTGACCCCCTGGAACCCGGCACCCTGGGTCAGGGCCGAGGCGGTCAGGGCGTCGCGGTTGCCCTGCTGCACCAGCGCGCCGATGGCGGCGATCCCGTCATAGGCCAGCCCGGCCAGCGGATGCGGCGGCGTGCCATAGGCGGCACTGTAGCGGGCGTTGAACTGGGCGTTCAGACCCGGATCGGGCAGGGCGAACCAGCCGCCCTGGATGCCCGGCAGGTCCAGCGTCTGGGCGGGCACGTCCCAACGGGTCAGCCCGACATATTGGGTGACGGCCGGATCGACGCCGTTCTCGGGCAGAAGCTGGGCAAAGAAGGGCAGGGCCGCATCGGTGTTGGAGGCCAGGAAGACCGTATCGGCATTGCCGGAGCGGACCGCATCCTTCACCTCGGTCGCGGCCTGGATCACGCCCTGCTGAGAATAGCTGTAGACGACATTGCCGACGACCGAGGCGCCATTGGCGGCGGCGGCACTGGTGATCGCCTGACGCCCCAGCTCGCCGGCCGTGGTCTGGGCCGAGACGGTGACGATCCGGCGCTTGCCCTGACGCGCGGCATAGGAGGTCAGGCGGTTCGCCGTATCCTCGAATGTCTGGCCCAGGACAAAGACATTGCCGCCCGCGAGCGAGCTGTTGTTGGTGAAAGCCAGGACATTGACCCCGGCCCGCGCCGCGGCGACACCGGCGACATTGGCGTTGCTGCCGTAAAGCGGGCCGAGAATGATCTTGGCCCCGTCATTGACCGCCTGAGTCGTCACCTCGGCGGTGGTGGCCTCGTTTCCGGCGGTGTCATAGACCCGCAGGTCGATCTTGGCGCCGTTCAGGTCCGAAATGGCCAGCCGTGCCGCGTTTTCCAGCGCGGAGGAGACGATGGCATCGCCCGATCCGCCGCTGCGTGGGACCAGCAGGGCCACGGCGACCGGCTTGGACGTGTCGATCGCAGGTCCGGTATTTCCCATGGCGATCGGCTCGCAGGCGGCGAGGCCGACAACGGCCAGGGCCGCGGCTAAGTGGGCTCCGGCCTTGCGGGTGGCGCGCAGAAAGGCGAACATGGCTGTCTCCTCGGGTAGTGGCGTCCGGCACGGGGCCGCGCCCGGTGGTGGCGGTAGTTGCGGCGATCATAGCCGCCCTGAAACGAGGGTCCAGTTTTGAATCAGCAAACAGGCAAACCCGCGCCGGGGCTGACGCTCGTCGCGGTTCCCATTGGCGCGGCGCGGGACATCACGCTGCATGCGCTGGACGTGCTGCGCGGGGCGGATGTGCTGGCGGCGGAGGACACGCGCTCGTTGCGACGGTTGATGGAGATCCATGGCATCCCCCTCGGCGAGCGTCCGCTGGTGGCCTATCACGACCACAATGGCGATGCGGCACGGCCCCGGCTGCTGGCCGCGATGGCGGCGGGACAGTCGGTGGCCTATGCGTCGGAGGCGGGCACGCCGCTGATCGCCGATCCCGGCTATGATCTGGCCCGCGCCGCGCGCGAGGCGGGGCATGGGGTGACCACGGCGCCGGGGGCCTCGGCGGTGATCGCCGCGCTGTCGCTGGCCGGAATGGCGACGGACCGGTTCCTCTTCGGGGGCTTTCTGCCCAACCAGACAAAGGCCCGGCGCGATGCCCTGGCGGAGCTGGGGGCGGTGCAGGCGACGCTGGTCTTCTACGAATCACCGAAACGCCTGGGCAAGTTCCTGCGCGACGCGGCGGAGGTGCTGGGTGAGGCGCGCGAGGCGGCGGTCTGCCGGGAGCTGACGAAGAAATTCGAAGAGGTGCGCCGGGGAACGCTGGCCGATCTTGCCGCGGAGATTTCCGAGACGCCGGTCAAGGGCGAGGTGGTGGTGCTGATCGCGCGGGGGGGAAAGGCGGATGTTAGCGAAAAATTCGTGATTGATGCGCTACAACAGGAACGCGAGGCAGGGGCTTCGGTGAAGGATGCAGCCAGCAGGGTTGCGGAGGGCACCGGCTGGCCCCGGCGGAAAGTGTATCAATTGGCGCTCTCACTGGATCGTGACTGACTCGCGATAGACCGGGGGCGAGGATCAGGGCGTCACCGGGGGCAGAATGCGACATTCCCAATATGAGTTCGATTTCACGGCGGCCCAGCCGGTTTCCCCGCCGTCTGCAGAGGTGCCGGTCGGCCAGCCGCCCGTGGGTCGGCGGCAACGCCGGGGCCGGGTGGCCTATCTGTCGGGGCTGGCGGCGGAATCATCGGTTGAACGGCACTATGCGGCATGCGGGATGACCTGTCTGGACCGGCGCTGGCGTGGCCCCGGCGGGGAGATCGACCTGATCTTCCGCGACGGTGACCGGATCATCTTTGTCGAGGTCAAGGCGGCAGCAAGCCATGAGGCGGCAGCGTCCCGCATCGGGCAACGGCAGGCCGACCGGATCGCGGCCTCGGCCCAGGCCTATCTTGACCGGTTCGCCCGGGGCGGGTTGACCGATATGCGGATGGATGTCGCCCTGGTGGATCAGCAGGGCCGGATCGCCGTGCTGGAGAATGCCTTTTCGGGCTGGTGGTGACCCGTCGCGGGGATCGGGGGCGCTTGCCCCTTCCGCCGGGATCGGTCATCAAAGCCGGGACGACGCAAAGGAGCCCCGGCAATGAAAGTGGCGATCCAGATGGACCCGATCGGGTCCGTGAATATCGAGGCGGACAGCACCTTCCGCATTGCCGAGGAGGCACAGGCGCGCGGTCATACGCTGTTCTACTACCTGCCGGAGATGCTCTCCTACCAGGAGGGGCGGGTGATGGCGCGGGGGCAGTCGTTGAAGGTGCGGCGCGAGCAGGGGAACCATGCGGATCTCGGCCCGATGGAGGAGGTGGATCTGTCGGAGTTCGACGTGGTCTGGCTACGCCAGGACCCGCCCTTCGACATGTTCTACATCACCACGACGCATCTGCTGGACCGGCTGGCGCCGGGAACGCTGGTGGTGAACGATCCCTTCTGGGTGCGCAACTATCCCGAAAAGCTGATGGTGCTGGATTTCCCCGATCTGACGCCGCCGACGGCGATTGCCCGGGATCTCGAAACGCTCAAGGCCTTTCGTGCGAAACATGGCGATGTCATCGTCAAGCCGCTCTACGGCAACGGCGGCGCCGGGGTCTTCCGCGTCACGCCGGAGGACCGCAACCTGGCCTCGCTGCACGAAATGTTCACCGGCTTCTCGCGCGAGCCGCTGATCGTGCAGAAATTCCTGCCCGCCGTCTCCAAGGGCGACAAACGGGTGATCCTGGTGGATGGCGAACCGGTCGGCGCGATCAACCGGGTTCCGGCGGAGGGGGAGACGCGGTCGAACATCCATGTGGGCGGGCGTCCCGAGAAAGTGAGCCTGACGGAGCGGGACCGCGAGATCTGTGCCGCCATCGGGCCCTTGCTGCGCGAGAAGGGGCAGGTCTTTGTCGGCATCGACGTGATCGGAGACTGGCTGACGGAGATCAATGTGACCTCCCCGACCGGCATTCAGGAGCTGGAGCGCTTCGACGGGGTGAACATCACCGCGAAGATCTGGGAAGCCATCGAGCGCCGCCGCGCCTAGGCGGCGCTGTCGACAGGGCGCTCCACCGCCAGGCGATAGCTGAGCGCCTCGGCGATATGGGGTGGCGCGACTATCTCGCTGGCCTCCAGATCGGCGATGGTGCGAGCCACACGCAGGATGCGGTGATAACCGCGCGCCGTCAGGCCGAAGCGGTCGGCGGCGGTTTGCAGCATGGCGCGGCCCTCGCTGTCCGGCGCCGCGATCTCCTCCAGGATCCGACCTTCGGCATCGGCGTTGAGCCGGGTGTGGGATTGGCCCGCATAGCGCGCGGCCTGGCGGGCGCGGGCCTGGGCGACCCGGGTCGCGACTTGGGCCGAGCTGTCGCCGGAGGGGGGCAGGTCGAGATCCGTGAAGGGCACCGGCGGGACCTCGATCCGCAGGTCGAAGCGGTCCATCATCGGGCCGGAGATCCGGCCGAGGTAGTCGAGCCCGCATTGGGGCACCTTGGCGCAGGCGCGCGACGGGTCGGGCAGGTAGCCGCATTTGCAGGGGTTGGCCGCGGCGATCAGCAGGAAGCGGCAGGGATAGCGCATATGCGCATTCGCGCGGGAGACGGTGACCTCGCCTGTCTCGATCGGCTGGCGCAGAGTTTCCAGCACGGTGCGGGGAAACTCCGGCAGTTCATCCATGAAGAGCACGCCGTTATGGGCCAGCGAGATCTCGCCCGGTTTCGAGCCGCGCCCGCCGCCGACGATGGCGGCCATCGACGCCGTGTGATGCGGTTCGCGAAAGGGGCGGCGGCGCGAGATGCCGCCGTCGGTCAGCAGCCCCGCGACCGAGTGGATCATCGAGGTTTCCAGTGCCTCCTCCGCCGTCAGGTCGGGCAGGATCGACGGCAGGCGCGCGGCGAGCATGGATTTGCCGGATCCCGGCGTTCCGGAAAGGAAGAGGTGATGCCGCCCGGCCGCCGCGATCTCCAGCGCGCGTTTGGCGCGTTCCTGACCCTTGACGTCGCGCAGGTCCTTTTGCGCGACGCCCTCTTGCGTGACTTCGCCGGGCTGTGCGGGGGGCAGCGGCGCCTGGCCTGTGAGGTGGCGGATCAGATCGCCGAGTGTGGCGGGAGCGATCACCTGGGTGGTGTCGATCCACGCGGCCTCCGCCCCGCAGGGCTGAGGGCAGAAGAGGGCACGGTCGTCCTCCGCCGCAGCGACGGCGGCGGGCAGGCAGCCGAGCACCGGGACCAGAGCGCCGTCCAGCGACAGCTCGCCCAGGGCGACGGCGTTTTCCACCGCGTCGCGGGGCAGGATGTCGATGGCGGCCAGCAGCGCAAGGGCGATGGGCAGGTCGAAATGTGACCCTTCTTTGGGCAGGTCGGCGGGGGACAGGTTGACCGTGATCCGTTTCGAGGGCAGCGCGATATGCAGGGCCGTAAGGGCGGTGCGGACGCGGTCGCGCGCCTCGCTCACCGCCTTGTCGGGCAGGCCGACGATGGAGAAGGCGGGCAGGCCGAGGGTCACGGCGCATTGCACTTCGACCGGGTGGGCCTCCACCCCCTCGAATGCGACTGTATAGGCTTTTGCGATCATCCGGCCCCTCTCCGGTCATGGTTAACGGGGGAAGGGTTGCCAGATGGTTAACAGGGGCGATGTTGGTGACGAGCCCCCTCCCTGGCCCTCCCCCCGGCGGGGGGAGGGGACGCGGGTGGCGTAGGGCTCGCTCGAGGTGAGCTCAGGCAAGCAGGGCCATGAACTTCGGGAAGGCCTCGGGGTCGTTCACCGTCTTGTCGCGGCAGCCCGGATTGCAGAAGCCGAAGATGCGGCCGTCAACCTCGATCAGGTCGGTGACGGGTCTGCCGGAATAGGGGCAGGTGGCGTTTTCGGCCACGCCCTCACTGACTGCGCGGGCCAGACGCGGGGTGGGGCCGGGCCAGGGGGTCGTCGGCAGGTCCATGGCGTAGGGGACGGGGTCGTAGCTGACGGTCAGCCCCTCCGCCCGCCAGCGGCGGAAGGCCGGGTCGGCGAGATGGGCGGCGACATAGGCTTGTGCGACCGGCCCGACGGGCAGGGCATAGCCCGCGATCCGCGCGGCAACGGGGGCGAAGAAGACATCGGCCAGGCTGTACTGCCCGAAGAGCCAGGGGCCGTCACCGCCATGGCGACTGCGGGCGAGGGTCCAGAGCTCCTCCAGCCGGGCGAGGTCTTTGAGCACTGCCTCGGACGGGGCAAAGCCCTGATATTGATGGAGAAGCTGCATCGGGCAGTCGCCGCGCAGCGCACCGAAGCCTGCGTGCATTTCCGCCGCCATCCAGCGGGCCAGGGCGCGGGCGGCGGGATCGGCGGGCCAGAGCCCGGCCTCGGGGTGACGCTCGGCCAGGGTTTCGCCCATAGCGAGGGTTTCGCCCACGACGATGCCCTCGGGCGTGGTCATGGCGGGCACCAGACGGGCCGGGGCCAGATCGGCGAGATCCCGCGCCATGGTGCCGGTGTAGAGGCCGACCATCTTCACCCGCACCGGCAGATCGAACTTTTCGAACATCAACCAGCCGCGCAGGGACCACGACGAAAAGGTCCGGTCGCCGATATAGAGTGTGTAGGTCATGGGGCTCTCCGTTGCATCGAGGCGAGATTAGGCGCGCCGAAGCATCAATCAAAATGAATGATTGTGCGGGTTTGCTTCAGAAAATGTGATTGATCCGGGGGATGTCCCAACCCCGGTCGTGGCGGCGCAGGGTGGTGACCGACAGGTTGTCGATCTTCTGCGCGAGGGTCTGGGCGGGCTCCTGTGCGCGGGCGCGGCCGAGCTGGGTGAGGATCATGCCGAAATGGCCGACGACGACGATATCCGCGCCGGTGTGATCCGCGTGCAGGCGGTCGAGCGTGCGGGCGGTGCGGAGGGCCACGTCATGCCAGCTTTCACCGTTCGGGGCGGCGACATCGCCGGGGGTTTCCCAGAAGCTGCGGGACAACTCGGGGTGGGTGGCGGCGGCTTCGGAGAAGATGCGCCCGTCCCAGTCGCCGAAGTCGAACTCGCGCAGGTTGCGGTCATGGGGCAGGCGGATGCGGCCCGGAGCCAGGGCGTCGGCGGTCTGGATCGCGCGCGTCAGGTCGGAGGAGATCAGCAGCGCGGTCTCCGGCAGGCCCGCGTTCAGCCGCGCGATGGCGGCGGTGTCGGAGAGGTCGGCGGGGACGTCGCGCCAACCGACGAAGGCCTTTTCATGGGTGGGACCGTGGCGGACGAGATGAAAGGTGGTCATGGCATCTGCCCCTTGAGCACGTTGGGAAGTCCTGCCGTGACTTGGATCACCGTATCGGCCTTGGCCGCCATGCGGATGTTGAGCCGCCCCTGGGCCTCGCGAAAGCGGCGGGCGAGGGCGTTTTCGGGCACGATGCCCTGTCCGACCTCGTTCGACACCACGACGACCGGCGCATCGCACTGGTCGAGCGCGTCGAAAAACGCGGTTTCCGCCTCTGCGATCTCCATTTCGGCGAGCAGGAGGTTCGTGAGCCAGAGCGTCAGGCAATCAATCAAGATCCCGTGATCACCCCTGGCCTGCCGCACCGCCGCGGCCAAGTCCAACGGGGCCTCTATCGTGATCCACCCCGTGCCGCGATCCTCGCGGTGCTGCGCGATTTTCGCTTTCATTTCAGCGTCGAAGGCTTGGGCCGTGGCGATATAGGTCAGCGGGCGGCCGGTTTGCCGCACGAGGGTTTCGGCCAGTGCGGACTTGCCCGAGGCGGCGCCGCCGAGGAGGAATGTCAGGGAAGCTGCCATACTTTTCTTGACCTTTCCGTGAACCTTATAGGGGTCTCGTGCGTATAGCTCAGTAGAACAGGAAAACAATCGCGACGGCTGGTCCGATCTGTCGGCGGCCCAACCGCGGAAACCCCGGGGGGATCCATGGCACTCGATTATTCCAACGACCAGACGCTGACGCGGCGCGTGATGAAGGCGGAACTTCTGGATGCAGAGACGGAACGCGCGCTGGCCTACGCTTGGCGGGACCACCGGGACGAGACGGCGCTGCACCGGCTGATCACGGCCTATATGCGACTTGCCGTTTCGATGGCGTCGAAATACCGGCGCTACGGCGCCCCGATGAACGACCTGATCCAGGAGGCGGGGCTGGGCCTGATGAAGGCGGCGGACAAGTTCGACCCGGATCGCGGTGTGCGGTTTTCGACCTATGCGGTGTGGTGGATCAAGGCCTCGATCCAGGACTATGTGATGCGCAACTGGTCCATGGTGCGGACCGGCTCGACATCCTCCCAGAAGTCGCTGTTTTTCAACATGCGCCGGGTTCAGGCGCAGCTGGAGCGCGAGGCGCTTGGCCGGGGCGAGACGCTGGACCAGCATCAGATGCATCAGCTGGTGGCGACCGCGGTCGGCGTGCCGCTGCGCGATGTGGAGATGATGGATGGGCGTCTGTCCGGCTCCGACTTCTCGCTCAATGCCACGCAGTCGGTGGACGATGAAGGGCGTGAATGGATCGAGACGATCGAGGACGACGGCGATCAGGCGGCCGAGGTGATAGAGGCGCGGCACGACCGTGAGCGCCTGCGCAAATGGTTGGCCGACGCGATGGCGCTGTTGAGCGAGCGCGAAACCCTGATCATCCGCGAGCGGCAGCTGCGCGACAGCCCGCGCACGCTGGAAAGCCTGGGACAGGAACTGGGCCTGTCGAAGGAGCGCGTGCGCCAGATCGAAGCGGCCGCCTTTACCAAGATGCGCCGCCACCTGCGCGAGCGCGGGCCGGAAACCGAGGCGCTGCTGGCCTAGTCCCGTGATCGGGGGCCTTGCCCCCGGCCTGCGGCCTATTCCCAGATCATTCCCACTAGAAGAAGGGGGGCGGAACCGGCGGGTCCGTCCCCGATACGCTTGTCTTGCGGGCGGGGTCGGCCTAGGGTCTCCTGCACTCGGGACGAGGGGCCTATCATGCTCTCTGGAAAGACCATTCTTCTGATCATCGGCGGCGGAATCGCGGCCTACAAGTCGCTGGAGCTGATCCGGCGCCTGAAGGAGCGGGGCGCGGCCGTGGTGCCGGTAATGACTGGCGCAGCGGGGGAGTTCGTGACGCCGCTGTCGGTTTCGGCGCTTGCGGGGGGCAAGGTCTATACCGACCTTTTCGATCTGACCGACGAGGCCGAAATGGGGCATATCCAGCTGTCGCGCGCGGCGGATCTGATCGTGGTGGCTCCGGCGACGGCGGATCTGATCGGCAAGGTGGCGAACGGGCTGGCGGGGGATCTGGCCTCCACCCTGTTGATGGCGACGGATACCGAGGTGCTGATGGCGCCCGCGATGAACGTCCGAATGTGGGAGCATTATGCCGTCCAGCGCAACCTGGCCTGGCTGCGCGACAATGGCGTGCGGTTTGTCGGCCCGAATGAGGGCGACATGGCCTGCGGCGAATACGGGCCCGGCCGGATGGCGGAACCGATGGAGATTGTCGCGGCGGTCGAGGCCCGGCTGGCGCGCGGGGTGCTGTCGGGCAAGCGGGCGATCGTGACCTCCGGCCCGACGCATGAGCCGATTGATCCGGTGCGCTATATCGCCAACCGCAGTTCCGGGGCGCAGGGGACGGCGATTGCGCGCGCCCTGGCGGCGCGGGGGGCGGAGGTGGTCTTTGTCACCGGTCCGGCGGATGTGGCCCCGCCCGAGGGGGTCGAGGTGGTCAAGGTGCAGTCCGCGCGGCAGATGCTGGCGGCGGTCGAGGCCGCCCTGCCCGCCGATGTGGCGGTGATGGCCGCGGCTGTGGCGGATTGGCGGGTCAAGTCGGAATCGGGCAGCAAGATCAAGAAGGTAAAGGGCGCTTTGCCGGTACTGGAGTTCGAGGAAAACCCCGACATCCTGGCGCAGGTCTCGCAGATGACGGAGGGGCGGCCCGGGCTGGTCGTCGGCTTTGCCGCGGAGACCGATGACGTGGTTGCCCATGCCACGGCCAAGCGGGCGCGCAAGGGTTGCGATTGGATCGTGGCCAATGACGTCTCGCCCGAGACGGGGATCATGGGCGGGACGGAAAATGCCGTCGTGCTGATCTCCGACGCGGGGGCCGAGGACTGGCCGCGCATGGGCAAGCAGGACGTGGCGGAGCGGCTGGCGGACCGGATCGCGGCCGCTGTCAGCTAGAGGCGGAGCGGTCCGTGGGACCGGGCAGAACAGGAAAAGGTATGAGCATCGGGATAGAGCTGGCATGGGTCGAGGGCGCGGATCGGGAGATGGCGCTGCCCGGCTATGCGACCCCTGGCGCTGCGGGCGCCGATCTGCGGGCGAATTTTGCCGATCGCGGGTCGATCGCGTTGCAGCCCGGAGCGCGGGCGCTGGTGCCCACGGGGCTGCGCATGGGAATACCCGATGGCTATGAGGTGCAGGTGCGCCCGCGCTCGGGCCTGGCGCTGAAACATGGGGTGACGCTGGCGAATGCGCCGGGGACCATCGACAGCGACTATCGCGGCGAAGTGGGTGTGATCCTGGTGAACCTGGGAGATGCGCCATTTGTCGTGATCCATGGGGAGCGGATTGCCCAGATGATTGTTGCCCCTGTCGAGCAGGCGCGCTTTTCCGTTGTGGGAAGGCTGGATGACACTGCGCGGGGTGCGGGCGGGTTCGGGTCGACCGGGCGGGGCTGATGCTTCTTGTTTTCATTATCGCTGCCGTGATTTGGGGGGCCGGTAGTATAACCCGGACCCCAAGGGTGTTGCGTGGCTGGGCGATAAGTTTTTTGTGGGCGGGTGTTGTGCTGGCCCATCTGATCCTGCCGGACGGCAATGAAATAAGGGTCGCGACGGGGGGCAGCGCGGCACCCTGGCTGATGCTGGCGGGGGTCGTTCTGCTGGTCTGGGGGTACCGTACGGTGCTGTTAAGACTTCGCGCCCGGGCGCAGACGGCGGTGGTGGACGAATCGGCCCAGGGGCCCTTCCGCGAGGCTGAGCTGCGGCGCTATGCGCGCCATATCATCCTGCGCGAAGTGGGCGGGCCGGGGCAGGTCAAGCTGAAGCAGGCGAAGGTGCTGGTGATTGGTGCCGGGGGGCTGGGCTCGCCCGCGCTGATGTATCTGGCGGCGGCGGGCGTGGGCACCATCGGAGTGATCGACGACGACGAGGTGGACGGGACCAACCTGCAGCGGCAGGTGATCCATGGCGATGCGGATATCGGCCGCTCCAAGGCGCATTCGGCGGCCGACCGGATGCGGGCGATCAACCCATTTATCGAGGTGCGCCCCTATGCCCGGCGGCTGGTCGCGGAGGAGGCGGAGGCGCTGATCGGCGACTATGATCTGGTGTTGGACGGGACGGATAACTTTGACACTCGCTACCTGGCCAATCGGGTGGCGGTGGCCCTGGGCAAGCCATTGATTTCCGGCGCTTTGACCCAGTGGGAGGGGCAGGTTTCGGTCTTCGATCCGGCCAACGGCGCGCCCTGTTACCAATGCGTCTTTCCCGAGGCGCCGGCGCCGGGGCTGGCGCCGTCCTGCGCCGAGGCGGGGGTGATCGGGCCGTTGCCGGGGGTCGTTGGGTCGCTGATGGCGGTGGAGGCGGTCAAGGTGATCACCGGGGCGGGGGCACCGCTGCGTGGCGAGATGATGATCTATGATGCGCTCTGGGGCGAGACGCGGAAGATCCGGGTGAAACCGCGGGCGGATTGTCCGGTGTGCCACGGCCAAAAATCGGGGGCGGGGCTGGCGGAGGATGCGGGCAGGGCCTAGGTTTCCGGCAAAGGAGACATGCCATGACCAACCCGTTGCTCGCCCCCTGGGACACGCCGTTTGACCTGCCGCCCTTCGACCGGATTTCGGACGAGGATTACGCCCCCGCGCTGGAGGAGGCCCTGGCCGCGCATAACGCGGAGATCGCGGCGATTGTCGCACAGGAGGCTGCGCCTGATTTCGAGAATACGATTGCCGCGCTGGAAGCCTCGGGCGAGGCGCTGGACCGGGTGTTGTCGCCCTTCTTTGCGCTGGCGGGGGCGGATGCGACGCCGCGGCGGCAGGAGTTGCAGCGCGAGTTCTCGCCGAAATTGGCCAAGCATTTCGCGGAGATATCGGCCAATCCTGATCTATATGCACGGGTCCGGGCGGTCTGGGACAAGCGCGACGAGCTGGGGCTGGACGATCAGGACGCGCGGCAATTGTTTCTGGTACATCGCGGCTATGTGCGGGCGGGCGCGGCGCTGACCGGGGCGGAGGCCGACCGGATGAAGGCGATCAAGGAGCGGCTGGCGGTTCTGGGGACCTCGTTCACGCAGAATTTGCTGAAGGACGAGGCCGACTGGTCCATGGATCTGGCGGAGGCGGATCTGGAAGGGCTGCCGGAGTTCCTGGTGGATGCGGCCCGCGCCGCTGGTGAGGAAAAGGGAAGGCCGGGGCCGGTGATCACGCTTTCGCGGTCGCTGATTGTGCCGTTTTTGCAATTTTCACCACGGCGGGAGCTGCGCGAAAAGGCCTGGAAAGCCTGGGTGTCGAGGGGGGCCTTCGGCGGGGAGACCGACAACCGCGCCATCGCGGCTGAGGTTTTGGCGCTGCGGGAGGAGCGGGCGAAGCTTTTGGGGTATGAGAACTTCGCGCGGTACAAGCTGGATACGGAAATGGCGGGCGAACCGGCCGCCGTTCGCGCTTTGTTAATGGATGTGTGGGAGCCTGCGAAACGTCAGGCCCTGGCGGATCAGGATGTTCTGTCGGCGATGGCGGCGGAGGATGGCGTCAACGGACCGATCGAGGGCTGGGACTGGCGCTATTATGCGGAGAAACGGCGGAAGGAGGAGCATGATCTGGATGAGGCGGCACTGAAGCCGTATTTCCAGCTGGACAAGATGATCGCGGCCGCCTTCGACTGCGCCAATCGCCTGTTCGGGCTGGAGTTTTCGGAGTTGGATATGACCTCCTACCACCCGGATGTGCGGGTGTTCGAGGTGACGCGGGATGGCAAGCATGTCGCGATCTTCCTGGGCGACTATTTCGCACGGGGGACCAAACGGTCCGGCGCCTGGTGTTCTGCGATCCGGTCGCAGGCGGTGAGGCCGCGGGAACAGACGCCGGTGGTGGTGAACGTCTGCAACTTTGCCAAGCCGCCGAAGGGGCGGGTGGCGCTGTTGAGCTATGACGACGCGCGGACGCTGTTTCACGAGTTCGGGCATGCGCTGCACCAGATGCTGTCGGATGTGCGTTGGGAGGGCGTCTCGGGCACCTCGGTCGCGCGGGATTTTGTCGAACTGCCGTCGCAACTGTTCGAACATTGGCTGGAAGTGCCTGAGGTGCTTCAGAAATTCGCCACGCATGCGGAGACGGGTGAGCCGATGCCGAAAGCGATGCTCGACAAGGTTCTGGGTGCGGCGAATTTCGACATGGGGTTCCAGACGGTGGAATATGTCGCCTCGGCCCTCATCGATCTGGAGTTCCACGACGGCGCGGCGCCTACCGATCCGATGGCGAGGCAGGCGGAGGTGCTGGAGAAGCTTGGCATGCCCTCGGCCATCCCGATGCGGCATGCGACGCCGCAGTTCGCGCATGTGTTTTCAGGGGATGGCTACAGCTCGGGCTACTATTCCTACATGTGGTCCGAGGTTATGGATGCCGATGCCTTCGCCGCCTTTGAAGAGGCGGGCGGGGCGTTCGATCCGGAGGTGGCGGCCTCGCTGGAGGAGAATATCCTCTCCAAGGGCGGGTCGGTCGAGGCGGCAGAGTTGTACGAGCGGTTCCGGGGGCGACTGCCGGGGGTCGAGGCCCTGTTGAAAGGGCGTGGCCTGGTGGCGTGATGGGTAGCGGTGGGATCTCGTGAGGTATCGGCGCACGGTTGGCTGTCGATGGAGATGAGGCCCCGGCGCGGGGGCCGGGGAATGGTGCGCGGAGGTGTCCCGGCCTTGCGCCGAGACCGCGTGACGATGCGGCGGGATAGGTGATTGCAGAGGATCGCGGGGCCCCGGCGCGAGGCCGGGGCATGGTGTTTGATGTGCGGTGGTGGTGTCCCGGCCTTGCGCCGGGACCGCGTGACGATGCGGCGGGATAGGTATTTGCAGAGGATCGCGGGGCCCCGGCGCGAGGCCGGGGCATAGTGCGCGGAGGTGTCCCGGCCTTGCGCCGGGACCGCCTGACGTATCGGCGGGACAGGTGATTGCAGAAGATCACGGAGCCCCGGCGCGGGGGCCGGGGCATGGCGTTGAGCGTGAGCCATGATGTCCCGGCCTTGCGCCGGGACCGCGTGACGTATCGGCAGGACAGGTGATTGCATAGGATCACGGGGCCCCGGCGCGGGGGCCGGGGCGTGGCTTGGGATGCGTTTCGGATGCGGCTCAGACCTCGATGGCTTGCAGCACCTCCGGCTCCACCACGTTTACGCCGGGGAGGGCGTCAATCAGCTCCTGCGCGGATTGTTCCAGGACCGGGAAGGTCTTGTAGTGGCAGGGGATCAGCGTCTTGAAATCGAAGAATGTTTTTGCGGCATAGGCGGCGCGGCGCATGTCCATCGTGTAGAAGCCGCCGGAACAGAGCAGGCCGATGTCCGGGGCGTGCAGGTCGTTGAAGATCTTCATGTCGGCCATCACGTCCGTGTCGCCGGAGAAGTAGATCGTGTGGCCCTCGCCCGAGATCATGAACCCGGCCTCGCCACCCGCATAACCGCCCTCGGGATTGGAGGAGGAATGCACGGCGTGCACCAGCGTGACCTTCACATCGCCGATCGAAACTGTGCCGCCCTTGTTGAAACCGGTGACATTTTCCACCCCCTTGGTGCCCAGCCAGCCGGCCAGTTCGACCATGGTGTAGACGGGGAGGTCGCCCGCCTTGGCGGTGTCGATCACATCGCCCACGTGGTCGCCGTGGCCGTGGCTGACGAGGATGGCGGTGACGCCTTCGACCGCTTCGGCCTTGCGTTCCTGCGGGAAGACGGGGTTGCCGGTCAGGAAGGGGTCGATCAGCAGCACTTCGCCCGCGATCTCGATCTTGAAGCCGGAATGGCCGAGCCAGGTGATTTTCATGGGTTTCCTCCTTGTGTCTTTGCAGGCAAGCCTAGCGCGGGAATGTGACAAGGAAAGAGCCAATGGACTGGACTGCGCAGGTTGACGGCTATTGCGAGCGGTTGGCGCCGGGGCTCTGGGCGGAACCGTTGAATGCGGTGACCAACCTGGCCTTCCTCATCGCGGCGATCTGGGTCTGGCGGCGGTCGGGCGGGTTGGCACCAGTGCGGGTGCTGGCGGCGGTGCTCTTTGCCATCGGGGTGGGATCGGGGCTGTTCCATACCTTTGCCACCAGATGGGCGGGGGTGGCGGATGTTCTGCCGATCCTGATCTATATCCTGGCCTATATCTACTTTGCGAACAGATATTTCTGGGGGCTGTCGCGGTTGTGGGCCGGGGTGGGGACGGCTGTCTTCTTTCCCTATGCGGCGGCGACGGTTCCCTTGTTCGCCATGGTGCCCGGCCTCGGATCCTCGGCAGGCTATGCGCCGGTGCCGTTGCTGATCTTCGCCTATGCGGTGCTCTTGCGGCAGAGTCTGCCGGAGGTGGCGCGCGGGCTGGCGATCGGGGCGGCGGTGCTCTGCGTGTCGATCCTCTTCCGGTCGCTGGACGGGCCGCTGTGCAGTGCCTTTCCCCTGGGCACCCATATCTTCTGGCACCTGCTGAACGCGGTGATGCTGGGATGGATGGCAGAGGTGCTCAGGCGGCACCTTGCGGGGCGCGGCGCGCGGGGGTAAACCGACCCGGATTCAAGACACCCTGAAGAGAGGGGGACGCATGTCCATCGACGAAGGCACCGCCGCCCGCGTGGCGAAGCTGGCCCGGATCAAGGTCGAAGAGGCCGATCTGCCCGTGCTCGCACAGGAATTCAACACCATCCTCGGCTTTATCGAACAGCTGAACGAGGTCGATGTGGAGGGCGTGGAACCGATGACCAGCGTCACGCCCATGCGGCTGAAGCGGCGCGAGGACGTGGTGACCGAGGGCGATCAGCAGGGGGCGATCCTGAAGAACGCGCCCGATGCGCGCGAGGGCTTTTTCGCCGTGCCGAAAGTGGTGGAGTAATCGCGATGAGCCGTGAACTGACCAAACTGACGATTGCGGGCGCACGGGATGCGCTGCGCAAGGGCGATGTGACCTCTGTCGAATTGACGGAGTCCTGTCTGAGTGCGATCGACGCAGCCGACGCGCTGAATGCTTTTGTCCACAAGACGCCGGAGATCGCGCGGGAGCGTGCGGCGGCCGCGGATGCGCGGCTCAAGGCGGGCGATGCGCCGGACATGTGCGGCATTCCCGTGGGGATCAAGGATTTGTTCTGCACCAAGGGCGTGGCCTCTCAGGCCGCCTCGCGGATCCTGGAGGGGTTCGCGCCGGAGTATGAATCCACCGTCAGCCAGAACCTGATCGATGCGGGCGCCGTCATGCTGGGCAAGCTGAACATGGACGAGTTTGCCATGGGTTCCTCCAACGAGACCAGCGTTTACGGCAATGCGGTGAACCCCTGGCGGCGCGGCAATGACGACACGGCGCTGACGCCCGGCGGGTCTTCGGGCGGCTCGGCCTCGGCGGTGGCGGCGGATCTGTGTCTGGCGGCGACGGGGACGGATACGGGCGGGTCGATCCGCCAGCCCGCGGCGTTTACCGGGATTACGGGCATCAAGCCGACCTACGGGCGGTGTTCGCGGTGGGGCACGATCGCCTTTGCCTCCTCGCTCGACCAGGCGGGTCCGATGACGAAGGACGTGCGCGATGCGGCGATCATGCTGCAGGCGATGTGTTCGCACGACCCGAAGGACAGCACCTCTGCCGAGCTGGCCGTGCCGGATTTCGAAGCCGCGCTGACCGGTGACATCCGCGGCAAGACCATCGGGATTCCCAAGGAATACCATATGGATGGCATGCCGCAGGAGATCGAGGACCTGTGGACCAAGGGCAAGGAGATGCTGGCCGACGCGGGGGCGAAGATCGTCGATATCACGCTGCCGCACACGAAATACGCGCTGCCCGCCTATTACGTGATCGCCCCGGCTGAGGCGTCCTCCAACCTGGCCCGCTATGACGGGGTGCGCTATGGCCACCGGGCCAAGCTGGCGCAGGGCGATGGCATCACCGAGATGTACGAAAAGACCCGGGCCGAGGGCTTTGGCGCCGAGGTGCAGCGGCGGGTCATGATCGGGACCTATGTTCTGTCGGCCGGGTTCTACGACGCCTATTACAACCGCGCGCGGAAGGTCCGGACGCTGATCAAGAAGGACTTCGAGGATGTGTTCGCGCAGGGCGTGGATGCGATCCTTACGCCTGCGACGCCGTCGGCGGCATTCGGGCTGGGCGAGATGAAGGATGCGGATCCGGTCCAGATGTATCTGAACGACGTCTTCACCGTGACCGTGAACCTGGCGGGTCTGCCGGGGATCGCCCTGCCTGCGGGGCTGGACAAACAGGGGCTGCCCCTTGGGCTGCAGCTGATCGGGCGTCCCTGGGAAGAGGGCGATCTGCTGAACACGGCCTACGCACTGGAACGTGCGGCCGGCTTTGTGGCGAAGCCCGCCAAATGGTGGTAGGTTGATCTGAACGAGACCGGCATGTCCGGCGCGCTGAGCAGTGAGTATCGACGGATGACAATGATTATGGATTGGCGGCCTGGACTGGCCGCGCTGGCGCTCATCGGGCTTGCGGCCTGTCAGCCCCCGGTTCCGGACAGCGGGGCGGGCGTGGGTTTTGGCGATTACGCCGAATATCAGCGCCAGCGCGAGGCGCAGCTGTCGGGCCGGGTGGCGCAATCGCTGCCGCCGGCCAGCCAGATCTCCTCCGAACCGTTGAATGCCACGGGCGGGACGCAGAGCGCTGCGGCTGATACGCCCGAAGCCATCGCCGCCCAGACCCGCGCGGCGCTGGATGCGGCGAACGGACCGGCGGATTTCACTCCGGGGGCGGCCACTGGCGAGCCGCTACAGGCGAGCCCGTCGAACCCGCCGCCGGTGGCGGTGAATTCGGTCGGCATCTCCAACGAAAACGACTTTTCCGCTGTGGACGAGCAACGCTCCATCGCCGAGGACAAGGCGCTGATCGAGCGGAACAGGGCCAATTACACCCAGGTCCAGCCGGAGGCGCTGCCGACGCGCACGGACACCGGGCCCAATATCGTCGCTTATGCCCTGCAAACCACGCATAACCCGGGGGTGTCGCAGTATCGGCGCAGCAACCTTCCCGGCGTGGAGGGGCGGTTCCAGCGGGCCTGCGCCAAATATGCCTCGCCCGATCTGGCGCAGACCGATTTCCTGAAATCCGGCGGGCCGGAGCGTGACCGCAAGGGCGTCGATCCGGATGGCGACGGCTTTGCCTGCCAGTGGGATCCGCGGCCCTTCCGCAAGGCGGCAGGCGGCTGACCTTGGCCGTCCCGCGGTTCCGGCATCCGGAGGCCTGCTGGCATCCTTCCCCCAATACCAATCACCGCCGCCACGGGGGCGGTCCGGATCTGGTGATCCTGCATCACACCGCGATGGAAAGCGCGGAGGCGGCCCTGGCGCGGCTCTGCGATACGGACCCGCCGGAGGGGCTGCCGCCGGTCTCGTGCCACTACCTGATCTCGGAGACGGGGTATCTGTGGCAGATTGTGGACGAGGCCGATCGTGGCTGGCATGCCGGGCAGGGGGCCTGGGGCGATGTGGAGGAGGTGAATTCGCACTCGATCGGGATCGAACTGGCGAATACATCCTCGCATCCCTATCCGGAGCCGCAGATGGCTGTTCTTGAAGGGCTTTTGCCGGGGATCTTGTCCCGCTGGTCGATCCCGCTGGAGCGGGTGATCGGGCATTCGGACATGGCCCCGCATCGCAAGTCCGACCCGGGGCCACGGTTCGACTGGCAGCGTCTGGCGCGGCGCGGGTTGGCTGTCTGGCCGTCGGCGGGGCCTTCGGTCGGAGTCGATGCGGCGCAGTTCATGCAGGATCTGGAGCGGATCGGCTATCGGCAGCCGGAGGTCGAGGATGTGGAGGCGCTGATGCTCTGGGCGTTTCGGCTGCGGTTCCGGCCGTGGGTGGCGGAGGGGCGGACGGCGCTGGATGCGGAGGATTGCCGCGTGGCGCGGGATCTTGCGGGGCGGTTTCCGGTGCGGGGCGAGGGGGGGTGAGCCCCTCACCCTAGCCCTCTCCCCCGGGGGGAGAGGGGATCTGTCGTGCTTGGGTGTGTGTCGGCTATTTATTGTTGGCGGGTGGACCCCCTCCCTGGCCCTCCCCCTGGGAGGGGGAGGGGATTGCGCGTTATGGCGATCCGTCGCACCAAAGCGCACCGGCTTCCCCTCCTCATTCATGGGGAGGGCCAGGGAGGGGCCCTCAGTACCCCTGATCGCGGTCGACGAGGTGGAGGAACGGCTCGCCCTCCTCGCCGCGTCGGATGTTTTCGGCGATCACGCGGGACGCGGTGTCGGGGCGGGTTTCGGAGGCGATATGCGGGGTGACCGTCACCTGCGGATGCGCCCAGTAGGGGTGGTCGGCGGGCAGGGGTTCTTCGCGGAAGACATCCAGCGTGGCATGGCGGATGTGGCCGCGGTCCAGTGCAGCAAGCAGGGCGTCGTCGTCGATCAGCGGGCCGCGTCCGGGGTTGATGACCACCGCGCCCTCAGGCATCGCGTCCAGCGCGGCAGCGTCGAGGGTGCTCTCGGTTTCCGGCGTCTTGGGCAGCAGCAGGACGAGGATCTGCGCCCTGGCCAGCGCCCGGGTCAGCCCCTCGGTCCCGTGCAGGCAGGTGACACCCTCGATCTGCTTGGGCGAGCGGCTCCATCCGGTGACGGGGAAGCCGAGGGCAGCGAGGGCCTGACCGCAGGCAGTGCCCAGTTCCCCCATGCCGAGGATGGTCACGGGACGCTCGCTGGCAATGGGGGGGATGTAACGCTCCCATTTGCCGTTCTGGCGGGCGAGGAAGAAGTCGATGTCGAGGTGGTGGCGCAGAACATGGCCGGTGACCCATTCGACCATGCCCTGGGTCAGGCTGGGGTCGACCATGCGGGCCAGGGGTTGGGTCAGGGTCGGATTGCCGACGATATTCTCCACCCCGGCCCAGAGATTCAGCACGGCCTTGCAGCGCGTGAAGGGGGTGAAATCCTGCACATCGCTATTGGGGGCGTAGACGATGTAGTCGACCTCTTCGGGCGGCAGGTCGGTGGCGAGGGTGGCCGTGACCCCGGCCTCCTCCAGCGCGGTGCGCAGGGGTGTTTCATAGTCGTGCCAGCGCTCTTCGGTGGCGGCGAACAGGACGTTTACGGGCATCAGCGGGGCCTGTGGACATGGGCGCTCTGCACGAGGCCGAAACCTGCGAGCAGGACCAGCATGGCAGAGCCGCCGTAGGAAACGAGGGGCAGCGGCACGCCGACGACGGGGGCCAGGCCCATGACCATCGACATGTTCACCGCGAAGAAGAGGAAGAAGGTGACCGCGATGCCAAGCGTCAGGATCGAGGCGAAGCGATCCTTGTTGGCGAGCGCGGACATGACGCAGAAGATGAGGATCAGCGCGTAGAGGGCGAGGAGGGAAAAGGCGCCGATGAAGCCGAATTCCTCCGCCAGGGTGGTGAAGATGAAATCGGTGTGCTTCTCGGGCAGGAAGTTCAGCCGCGACTGTGTGCCCTGCATGAAACCGCGCCCCGTCCAGCCGCCGGAGCCGAGGGCGATCTTGGCCTGGGTGATGTGATAGCCCGCGCCGAGCGGGTCGTTGGAGGGATCGAGGAAAGTGTCGATCCGGCGGAACTGGTAATCCTTGATCAGCTGCCAGTCGGTGCCGCGCGACTGGAAGACCGCGGCCACCGTGGCGATCCCGGCGGAGATCACGGCGACGAAATAGGCCCAGTGGACCCCGGCCAGGAACATCACCGCGCCGCCACCGATCATCAGCAGCAGGGCGGTGCCGAGGTCGGGCTGGCGCAGCACCAGATAGGTCGGCACGAGGATCAGGATGACCGGGATGATGACCCAGAGCGGACGGGAGGTCTTGTTCAGGGGCAGGGCGTCGTAATAGGCGGCCATGACCATGACGAGGGTGATCTTGGTCAGCTCCGAGGGTTGCAGCCGCATGAAGCCCAGGTCGATCCAGCGCTGCGCCCCCATGCCGACGGCGCCGAAGAACTCCACCGCCAGCAGCAGGACGAGCGAGCCGAGGTAGGCCACGACCGAGAGATTGCGCCAGAGCCAGATCGGCACCATCGCGATCACCATCATCACCGCCATGCCCAGGACGAAGCGCTTCATCTGCGGTTCGGCCCAGGGCGAGAGGGAGCCGCCGGCAACCGAATAGAGCATGAGGAAGCCGAAGCCCGCCACGGCCGCCAGCAGCAGCGTCAGCGGCCAGTTGAGGTAGAGAACCTTGCGGATGCCGCTTGGCGTGGTCTTGACGTTGTACTCTAGGAAACTCATGCGCGGCTCTTCAGGTCGGAGCCGGTCACGGGCTGATGTTCACGCAGGTCCTTCTGCAACTCGCGAATGCGGGGGCGGTCCTTCTGCGGATAGGCGTCCAGTGGCGGCTCGCCTTCATAGAGGGCCTGGAGGGTGATGTCGCGGGCGACCGGAGCTGCGGCCGAGGAGCCGCCGCCGCCGTGTTCGATCACCACGGCGACCGCGATGCGCGGGTTATCGGCCGGGGCGAAATCGACAAAGAGCGCGTGGTCGCGGCGTTCCCAGGGCAGGTCGGCGTTGGAGCGGACACCCGCGGCGCGTTCCTTGGCGGTGATGTTGCGGACCTGGCTGGTGCCAGTCTTGCCGGACATGCGCATATCCTCGGCGATGATGCGGCTGCCATAGGCGGTGCCCTTGCGGTCGTTGACCACAGAGTACATCGCGCGCCGGATCTGGCGCAGGTGGTTTTCGTTCAGACCCAGGCTTTCGCCCGCGCCGTCGGGCTGTTCGATGCTGTTGATCTTCTTGATGAGCCGGGGCGTGACCGCGTTGCCGGAGGCGATCCGCGCCGTCATCACCGCCAGTTGCAGCGGCGAGGCCAGTACATAACCCTGACCGATGGCGGAGTTGACGGTGTCGCCGATCACCCAGTCCTGCCCGCGGGCGGCGCGTTTCCACTGTTTGGTCGGGGTCAGGCCGGAGGCGACGGCGGACATGGGCAGGTCCAGGCGTTCGCCCAGGCCAAGACGGGTCGCCATGGCGGAGATCCTTTCGATCCCCAGCTCCAGCGCGATTTCGTAATAGAAGACATCGCAGCTTTCGCGCAGGGATTTGTCCAGGTTCACATGCCCATGTCCGCCGCGTTTCCAGCAATGGAAGCGGCGGCCGGAGACCTCCAGATGTCCGCCGCAGTAGAAGGTGTCTTCGGGCCCGATCAGCCCGTGTTCCAGCGCGGCGAGAGCGACCACCATCTTGAAGGTGGAGCCGGGCGGGTAGATGCCCTGGACGGATTTCGCGGCGAGGGGCCGATATTTGTTGTCCGTCAGCGACCTGTAGTCGGCGACGGAAATGCCGCGAACAAAGAGGTTGGGATCGAAGGAGGGGGCGGAGCCGATGGCCAGAAGATCGCCGTTGCGCACATCCATAACCACGGCGGCGGCGCTTTCGCCCTCCAGCCGGGCCTGGACATAGGCCTGAAGGCGGGCGTCGATGGTCAGTTGCAGGTTCTCGCCCTGCTGTCCTTCGCGCCGGTCCAGTTCGCGCATTTCACGGCCGACGTGGTTGACCTCCACCCGGCGGGCACCGGCCTTGCCGCGCAGGTCTTCCTCCAGCTTCGCCTCGACGCCGACCTTGCCCAGCTGGAACCGGGGGATCAGCAGCAGCTGGTCCGGCGCCTCGAGTTTGGAGAGGTCGTAATCCGATACCGGCCCGACATAGCCCACGATATGGGCAAAATCGGCCTCTTGCGGATAGGCGCGGGTCAGGCCTACCTCGGGGGTGACGCCGGGCAGGGCGGGGGCGTTGACGGCGATCTTGGTCACATCGTCCCAGTCGACCTGATCCGCCACGGTGACCGGCAGGAAGGGCTGGGTGCGTTTGAGTTCGGTGCGCGCGCGTTCCAGATCCTCGTCGTTCAGGTTGATGAGGGTTTTCAGCCGGTCGAGGACGAGATCGACATCGCCCGCGTCCTCCCGCGTGAGGGTGATGCGGTAGGAGGGGTCGTTGACCGCGATGGCAATGCCGTTGCGATCAAAGATTTCGCCGCGGGCGGGGGGGATCAGGCGGATGTTGATCCGGTTTTCCTCGGCGAGGAGGCGGAACTTGTCGGCCTCCTCCACCTGCATGTAGCGCATGCGGAGGGCGAGCAGCCCCATGAACCCGGCCTGCGCCCCGCCAACGATCAGGGCGCGGCGCGACAGCTTGCGGTTGCTTTCGGCGGTATCCTTGGGCGGGCGTCTCATATCCGGTGCCCCAGTGTGTCGACCTCACCGGGGGCGACGCGGCGGACACCGAAGAGCGCGACGGCGCCGAGCACCATGACCGGATAGGCCACGGCGGTGGAGAGCAGCTGTGACAGGGCCAGAAGCATCGGCGCCTGCGGGATCAGGAAGATGGCCAGAACGATGCGATAGCCGATCATCACCGCGACGATGCCGAGGGCGGCGGTCAGCCATTCGACGGTGAAGGGCAGGGTGCGCAGCCCTTCGGAGCGGGCGCGCAGCGTTTCGGTGACAAGGACGGTCAGCGCGGCCATCAGGCCGGGCGGGCGCTGCAGCAGCAGATCGGCCAACACCATGGCGAGGCCCACCACGGCGGGGGGGACGTATTCGGGGCGGCGCAGGGCGAAGGTGAAGGTCAGCAGCAGGATCATGTCCGGCCCGGCGAAACTGCGGGGCTGGGTCTGCAGCGGCAGCAGTTCGAGCAGCAGGATGCCGAGCGAGATCAGCACATAGACTGCGCGCATGGCCCAGACCTTTGTCGGAGAGGTGGCGGCATGTTCAGCCATCGCCCGGCTCCGTCCTGCTGAGGTCGACGCCGGGGCGGGGCCCGTCCTGCGGGTCCGGTTCGATCAGACTGCCGGGGTCGCGGATGTTCTCGGTGCCGAGGTGACGCAACACGCGCAGGTATTCCAGCCGTTCGAAATCCGCCGCCAGCCGGACCCGCAGGCGGCCGCCCGGGTCCTGGGCGATGCGCCCGACCAGCAGGCCCGCCGGAAAGACCCCGCCATCCCCGGAGGAGACGACGCTGTCGCCGGGGCGGACAAGCTCGGGCGCTTCGAGGAAGTCGACGGGCGGCGCGCCGGAGTTGTCGCCCTCGATCAGGGCGCGCTGGCCGGAAGGCTGGATGGTCACGGGCAGGCGGGAGGACGTGTCGGTCAGCAGCAGCACGCGGGACGTCTTGTCGCCCACGCCGGAGATGCGCCCGACGAGGCCGATGCCGTCCATGGTCGCCCAGCCATCGACGATCCCGTCGCGCGCCCCGACGTTGAGCAGGACGGACTGGCGGAAGGGGCTGCCGCTGTCGGCCATGACCACGCCGGTGACATGGGTCAGGCGGGGGTCAAGGCGCACCTTGTTGAGGTCGAGCAGCCGGGCGTTTTCCTGTTCCAGCTGCAGCGCGGCCTCTTTCCAGGCCTTCATCTGTTGCAATTCGCGGCGGAGTTCCTGGTTCTGCTGGTGGATGCGGGTATAGCTTTGGAAATCGCGCAGGATGTTGAGCATCCCGTTGACCGGGGCCATGGCCCAGTCGAAGGACGGCACCACCTGATCGACAACCTGCGCGCGGAAGCGTTCGACGCGGGGGCTATCGATCCGCCAGACGAGGAACAGTCCGAAGAGCGCAAGAATCACCACGCTTGCCAGCAGACGGCGGAGCGGTGTGAGATAGTCTTCTTCCTGTCTGCGGTCCTTTGCCAAGAGGGTCCCTTCGGGCCGGGGTTAGCTGTCGTAGTCGATCGCGTGGCGCAGAAGCTTCTCGAATTCCAGTGCTTTTCCGGTGCCGAGGGCCACGCAGTTGAGGCTCTCGTTGGCGATGGAGACGGCCAGGCCGGTCTGTTCGCGCAGCGCCAGGTCCAGATCGCCCAGAAGCGCGCCGCCGCCGGTCAGCATGACGCCGCGGTCGACGATATCCGCCGCGAGGTCGGGGGGCGTGGCTTCGAGCGCGGTCATGACCGCTTCGCAGATCTGTTGCACCGGTTCCGAGAGAGCTTCGGCAACCTGGGCCTGGGTTATCTCGGTTTCCTTGGGCACGCCATTCAACAGATCGCGACCACGGATGTGCAGGCTCTCGCCCCGGCCGTCGTCGGGCATGCGGGCGGTGCCGATGGTGGTCTTGATCCGTTCAGCCGTGGATTCCCCGACGAGCAGGTTCTGCTGACGCCGCAGGTAGCTGATGATCGCCTCGTCCATGCGGTCGCCGCCGACGCGGACCGAGCGCGCGTAGACGATGTCGCCGAGGGAGAGGACCGCGACCTCAGTCGTGCCGCCGCCGATGTCGACAACCATGTTGCCGGTCGGGTCGGTGATGGGCATGCCGGCACCGATGGCGGCGGCAATGGGTTCGGCGATGAGTCCGGCCTTGCGGGCGCCGGCCGACAGAACGGACTGGCGGATCGCGCGTTTCTCGACCGGGGTCGCGCCATGCGGCACGCAGACGATGATCTTGGGCTTGGAGAAGGTCGAGCGCTTGTGCACCTTGCGGATGAAGTGCTTGATCATCTCCTCGGCAACGTCGAAGTCCGCGATGACGCCTTCGCGCATCGGGCGGATGGCCTCGATCGTGCCGGGGGTCCGGCCGAGCATGAGCTTGGCGTCTTCGCCCACGGCGAGCACCTTTTTCACCCCGTCCTTGACGTGGTAGGCGACCACAGAGGGTTCCGAGAGGATGACGCCCTTGCCCTTCACATAGACCAGCGTGTTCGCGGTCCCCAGGTCGATCGCCATGTCAGACGAAAACAGCCCCGGTAGTTTGTCCCAAATCGCCATTGCTCAATTCGTCCTGCCAAATACCCCAATCGTCCGCGACTCGGGCCGAGGCGGACGTTTGGCCCTTTTAACGGGCTGTAAGGCAGGGTGAAAGTGCATCAAGATGCAAATCAGCGCCAATCCGCCCGGAGGGGGCGGGGCGGAGGCGCGAGAAATGTCAGGATTGTGTAAGTCATGCTCTCTTATCAGCACTCATATCACGCGGGAAACCCGGCGGATATTCACAAACATGCAATTCTGGCCTGGATGCTGGATCGCCTTTCCCAGAAGCCGAAACCGCTGAGTTATCTGGAAACCCACGCCGGTCGGGCGGTCTATGACCTGTCTTCTGCCGAGGCGCTGAAAACCGGGGAGGCGGCGGCGGGTGTCGGGCGGATGCTTGGAAAATTCGCCCCCGATCACCCCTATCGGAAGGCGGTGGAGGCGCTGCGGGCGGAGGCCGGGAGCACGGCCTATCCCGGCTCGCCCTGGATTGCGGCGCATCTGTTGCGGGCCGACGATCAGCTGCATCTGGCAGAGTTGCATCCACAGGAGCACGAGGCGCTGCGCGTGGCGATGCGGGGGCGGGCCAGGGTGCATCGGGCGGACGGGCTGGAGCTGGCCATGTCGCTCTGCCCGCCGGAGCCGCGGCGGGGGGTGCTGGTCATTGACCCCAGTTACGAGATCAAGACGGAGTATGAGGCGCTGCCGCCGTTCATTGGCAAGTTGCACCGGGCCTGGAACGTAGGTGTGATCGCGCTGTGGTATCCGATCCTGAAGGACGGGCGGCACCGCGGGATGCTGCGGGGGCTAGAGGCGTTGCAACTGCCCAGGGTGGTGCGCAGCGAGGTGAGCTTTCCGCCGGTGCGCGAGGGGCACGGGATGGTCGGCTCTGGCCTGTATGTGGTGAACGCGCCCTTCGGCCTGGCGGAGGAGGCGGAGCGGATCGCGGGGATGTTTGCGGAATAGATGCTGGGTGTACGTCGGGCGGCGGTGTTCTGGGTTGAATAAATAATTTCTGGGGCGTTGATCGAGTGTACCGCCCGGCGGCTCGCCGGGCAGCGCCGCATTGACCGGCAGATGTTTGCAGGCAAACACCGGGAGGGGCCCGCCCCCGTCGCACCAAAGGTGCGCCGGAATAGTCTGGCACGCCTCTGGCGTGACGGGCGGCGCTATAGCGCCACCCCGCGGGACGGCGCTGCTCTTCGTTGAAACCGGATAAGGTGACGCGCCGCCACGGCATCTGCCGCACAAAAAACGGCCCCGAAACCGGGGCCGTTTCCGTAAGTCATTCAGATCAGTGCGCGGCGATCAGGCCCATGCTTTCGAGCTTCAGGATCACCTGATGCGCGCAGTTGTCGACATCGGTGCCTTCGGTTTCGACCCGCAGTTCCGGGTTGGCCGGCACGTCGTAGGGGTCGGAGATCCCGGTGAATTCCTTGATCTTGCCTTCGCGTGCGAGCTTGTAGAGCCCCTTGCGGTCCCGGCGTTCGCATTCCTCGATCGTGGTCGCGACGTGGACCTCGATGAAGGCGCCGAACTGTTCGACATCCTCACGCACGGCGCGGCGGGTCGCGGCGTAGGGCGCGATCGGGGCACAGATGGCGATGCCGCCGTTCTTGGTGATCTCCGACGCGACATAGCCGATGCGACGGATGTTCAGATCGCGGTGCTCTTTCGAGAAGCCGAGCTCGGAGCTGAGGTTCTTCCGCACGATGTCGCCGTCGAGCAGGGTGACCGGACGGCCGCCCATCTCCATCAGCTTGACCATCAGCGCGTTGGCGATGGTCGATTTGCCGGAGCCGGAGAAGCCGGTGAAGAAGACGGTGAAGCCCTGCTTGGCGCGCGGGGGGCGGGTCTTGCGCAGTTCCGCGACGACCTCCGGGAAGGAGAACCATTCGGGGATCTCCAGCCCCTCGGCCAGACGGCGGCGCAGTTCGGTGCCGGAAATGTTCAGGATGGTGACGTCGTCCTTGTCGAGGATCTCGTCATTGGGTTCGTACTGGGCGCGTTCCTGCACGTAGACCATGTGTTTGAACGGAACCATGGTGATGCCCATTTCCTCTTCGTGCTGTTTGAAGAGGTCCTGTGCGTCATAGGGGCCGTAGAAGTCTTCGCCCTGGGAGTTGGAGCCGGGGCCTGCGTGGTCACGGCCGACGATAAAGTGGGTCACGCCGTAGTTCTTGCGGATCAGCCCGTGCCAGACGGCCTCGCGCGGGCCGGCCATGCGCATGGCGAGCGGCAGCAGCGACATCGCGGTGGTCGAGCCGGGGTATTTGTCCAGCACGGCCTCGTAACAGCGGACGCGGGTGAAGTGGTCGACGTCGCCCGGTTTGGTCATGCCGACGACGGGGTGGATCAGCAGGTTGGCCTGAGCCTCTTTCGCGGCGCGGAAGGTCAGTTCCTGATGCGCGCGGTGCAGCGGGTTGCGGGTCTGGAAGGCCACGACCTTGCGCCAGCCCAGCTTGCGGAAATAGGCGCGCAACTCGTTCGGGGTGTCGCGGCGGGCGCGGAAATCATAGTGCACGGGCTGCTGGATGCCGGTAACGGGGCCGCCGAGGTAGACGTTGCCAGCGGTGTTGTGCAGGTAGTTGACGGCCGGATGCGCCTGATCGTCGGCACCGAAAACCTTTTCGGCCTCGATGGCCTTGTTCGGGGTCCAGCGGTCGGTGACGGTCATGGTGCCCAGGATCACGCCTTCCTGATCGCGCAGGGCGATGTCCTCGCCGATCTCGATGCTTTCGGCGAATTTCTCCGACACATCCAGGGTGATCGGCATGGGCCAGAGGGTGCCGTCGGCAAGGCGCATGGTCTCGACCACGCTGTTGTAGTCCTCTTCCGAGAGGAACCCCTTGAGCGGGTTGAAGCCGCCGTTCATCAGCAGTTCGAGGTCGCAGATCTGGCGCGGGGAGAGATCCCAGCTGGTCAGGTCAGCAGCTTCGACTTTCAGCTTCTGGGCGGAGTCATAGGAAACAAACAGCTCGGGGATCGGAGCGAGATTGGCGGTGGACATCGGGTTTACCTCGGGACGGAAATTCGCTGCGGGGCAGCAAGTGCGGTTTCCCTAACGATTGTGGCGGTGAAAAGGCAAGCCGTAGGTCAGTTTTCCGCAAAAACGAGGAGATATTGGTGCATTCCGTCGGTTTTGGCGGATGTCATCCCGGATAATTCCGGCCCCTCGGCGCGATTGTTCCGGATCGGGCGATGGTTGAAGAACGGGTTGGAGCTGCGCGGAGGGCCGGTCGAGAGACTCAGTCGGTGAAGCGCCCCTGGGAGAGGGTCATCAGGCTGCCGGCGGGGACGTCGAGCGGGGCGAGGGTGCGGACCATGTAGCGGCTGTCTTCCGTGCCATCGGGGTCGAGGACACCGGCGGCGTGGTCCGGCGTTTCGGCCAGCAGCTGTGTCGGCCCGGTTTCGGCCAGGCGATAGACCCGGTAGCGCGCGCCGGGCTGGGGGCTGGCCTGCCAGGTGATCCGCTGGCCGTCTGCCTCGGGTCTGCTGGTGACCGGGCCGGGCGGCTGGATCGGGAAGGCGCGCAGGGTCGGGTCGCCCAGAAGGTTGCCCCAAATTGGATGCAGGAAGGGGTAGCGCCCCGTCGGCAGGTAATCGGTGGTGGAGAGGTCGTTGCCCCGGGCGGGGCCGTTGTTGACGCTGCGCATCTGTGCGGCGCCGATCGTTTCCCCCATGGCCATGCCATGCAGGCGCCAGGCCGGGCGGCCGCCCCAGGCCACGGCGAGGGCGCCGTTCGGCGGCGTCATCAGCGCGTTCATCGGATTGCGGAAGCGGGCGATCTTTTGCTTGTGGCTGCCGAAGTTGATCGCGAAGACGGGATTGGCGGAGAAGTCGTTGAAATAGGCGTCGCCCCCCGCCGGGCCGAAATCCAGACCGAAGAGCCATTGGCCCTGTTGCCCGGCCTGCGCATGGCCGCCTTCGGTGATCGCCGTTTTGCCGATGATCGCCGCCAGCCCGTGGTGTTCGACGAACAGGTGGTTGGCATGGGCGGCGTAGCCGTTGCGCAGATCGCCCATCCGGCCATGGCGCCAGTCGTGATTGCGGGTCAGGTAGTCGCGCAGCCAGTCGAGTTCGGTCTCCCGGTCCAGTGCGCCCATATTGGAGAGGTCGATGCGCCCGATCATCGCCTCGATCCGGCCGTCGGGGATTTGGTGCGGGGTCAGCAGGCCCTCGGCAGTGGCGGGCCAGCGCTGATCGAGATCGGCATAGAAGAGATCGGTCGAATGGGGCATGCGCTTGTGCCCGTCGGGGGCGACGAGGCCACTGGCCACCATGGGCACGCGGCCGAGCAGGATGATCGCCATATCGCCGTCGGGATGATCGGCGCGATGTTGGCGGAGGGCGGATTTCAATTCCAGCGCGCTAAGCAGGCGGACCGGGCCCTGTTCGTCGCGCGCAGCGGGGGAGGAGAGGTGCCGGACCAGCCAGCCGTCACCGGTCAGATCGTCGGTGAAACGGTCGATCTCCGCAGCAAGGGGGGCGGCGATGGCGTCTTCGATCACCAGAACGGCGAGGCCGCGGTGATCGGGGGTGGCCACGTCGCGCCCTCCGGTCCAGTAGCCCTGATCGACGACCTCGCGCCCAAACCGCCGGACGCGGTATTCCCAGGCTGTGCCGTCGGTCGCGGTGCGATCCAGATAGGCCTGGACTGGTCCGAGGCCGGGGGCGATGACCTGCCAACTGGCGGTGCCATTGGCGCCGAGGGGGCGGCGGCTGACCTCCACCGATCCGGCGAATTTGGGGGTCGCATCCGTCCAGCTGATCTTGGGACCGTCCGGGGTGAGGACGCCATCGACAGGCAGGGCGCCAGGCATGCCGCCCGCAAGTCGGGATTGGGCCAGCGCCGGGGAGGCCAGCAGGGCGAGGATCAGGGCCAGGAGACCCGGCAGCGCCACCAGGCGGGACCTGGCGGCGGGGCGGGGGTATCCGGGGCGGCCCATGATCGCGCGCGATCAGGCGTTGGCGGTCACGACGTTCAGGTCGGCGGGCGCCTCGTCCACCTGCGCGGCGAGCCAGTGTTCGGCATCCAGCGCGGCCATGCAGCCCATCCCGGCCGAGGTCACGGCCTGACGATAGACATGGTCGGTCAGGTCGCCGGCCGCAAAGACGCCGGGGACGGAGGTGCGGGTCGATCCGGGTTCGACCTTCACATAGCCGCCGTTGTGCAGCTCCAGCTGGTCCATGACCAGTTCGTTGGCCGGGGCGTGTCCGATGGCGATAAAGACGCCCTTGGCCGAGATCTCGCTGATCTCGCCGGTCTTCACGTTCTTGACCCTCACGCCGGAGACGCCCTTGGGGTTGTCCTCGCCCACGACCTCTTCGAGCACATGATCCCAGAGGGGTTCGATCTTGGGGTTCTTCATCAGGCGGTCAATCAGTATCTTTTCGGCGCGCAACTCGTTGCGGCGGTGGATCAGGGTGACCTTGGTGGCGAAGTTGGTGAGGAACAGCGCCTCTTCCACGGCGGTATTGCCGCCGCCGATCACCACGATTTCCTGGCCGCGATAGAAGAAACCGTCGCAGGTGGCGCAGGCGGAGACGCCGAAGCCCTTGTAGGCCTCTTCGCTGTCCAGTCCCAGCCACTTGGCACGGGCGCCGGTGGCGAGGATCACGGCGTCGGCGGTGTAGGTCGTGCCGCTGTCCCCCTTGGCGGTGAAGGGACGTTTGGAGAGGTCGAGATCAATGATGATGTCGCCGACGATCTCGCATCCCATGGCCTTGGCGTGGGCCTCCATCCGGACCATCAGATCAGGGCCCTGAACCTCTGTATCGCCGGGCCAGTTCTCGACCTCGGTCGTGGTGGTCAGCTGGCCGCCCGGCTCGATCCCCTGAACGAGGATCGGGTTCAGCATGGCGCGGCTGGCATAGACGCCGGCGGTGTATCCCGCGGGGCCGGAGCCGATGATGAGGACCTTGGTGTGGCGGGTGTCGGACATGGCGTTGCTCCCCGGGGTGACGGATGGTTGAGTGTATGTAAGCCGCGTGGCAAGGGGCTGCAACCAAGTGGCAAAGCATTCGTTTGCGGCTGACGTCGCGACCGGATGTTGCGCGCACGCGAAAGATTATTGCGCAGGCTGGCGGCGCTGATATAACAAACGCAAATTTGGGAGGCGAGTATGGCGGGCACCCGTCTGGACGCGATCGATCGAAAAATCCTGGCCGAATTGCAGGCCGATGGTCGGATGACCAATGTGGAGCTGGCCAAGCGGGTCGGCATCTCGGCCCCGCCCTGTCTGCGCCGGGTGCGCACGCTGGAAGAGGCGGGGTTCATCAAGGGCTATCATGCGCAGGTGGACAGCCGGGAGCTGGGCTTCGAGGTGCAGGTCTTTGCCATGGTCGGGCTGGTGAGCCAGGCCGAGTCGGACCTGTCGGCCTTCGAGGCGCGCTGCAAGGAGTGGCCGCTGGTGCGGGAGTGTCACATGTTGAACGGCGAGGTGGATTTCATCCTGAAATGCGTCGCGCCGGATCTGTCGACCTTTCAGAGCTTCCTCACCGGGCAGCTGACGGCGGCGGACAACGTGGCCAGCGTGAAGACCTCTCTGGTCATCCGCTGTGCCAAGGATGATCCAGGCGTGCCCTTCGACATCCTCGAAGAACGGCTAAGCCGGACCGCCTGACCGACAAAGGCAGCGCCCGGGGTGGCCGCTGCCCTTTTGCTTTCATTGACATGTTTGGCGCTGGCTCAGGCCGCCGCATCCTCGATCGAGCGCATGGTCACGCGGGGGTGGGCCAGCGGGCCGAAATCCGTCGCGCGGCGGATATGCGGGAACATCGAGACAAAGAGATCGCGGGTGTTGTTGCCCATCTGGTCCAGCACCGTCATGCCGGGGTGGAAGGTCTCCAGATCCAGCCCGCCGACACGGATCGTCGCATGGCGCTGCAGCGCGATGTGGTAGGTGTCGATGGCCATGCGCGGTGCGATGGCGATGACGCTGTCGCCGTCGATGAAATCGCGCAGCGGCGTGTAGACCGGTCTGTGGTCTGCCAGGCTGCGCAGGCGGGCCGGGCGATGCAGTAGCCGCGCGCCGGGACCACAGAGCAGATCCATCGGCGGGGCGCCGGCGGCGAAACGGTCCGCGGTGACGCGGGTCAGGAAGCGGGCGCCGTTCGGGTCGGGCATATGGGTCATGGAGCCGATCCAGAGGATCGGTTGCGCGCCGTGTTCGATGGTGATGGCCTTCATGCCGGGGCGCAGATCCTCGATCGCGACCTCGCCTTCGGTGGTGGCGATCAGAGAGCCATGGGCCAGGGCGTTGAATGCACATTGGAATTCGGGCGTCGCGGGCGCGCGCACGTCATCGTACCAGACGTCTCCCTCGGGGGTGAGATAAGAGGTCATGTACCGCCGCATGGTCGGCAGCGACTGGCTGACACTCGAAATAGCAGAAAAATCGCCCGGGTTGGGCGAGAAAGGACCAGACATCAGCAACACCTCTTAATGGCGTCACATCTGCGTCGGCCCCCACCGACAACACGAGACGGACTCTGTGGATCAGATGGGGAAAATGTGCACGTTCGGAGGTGGACTTGTCAAAAATCCGCATCGATTGGTCGTGGCCTGCGGGTAATCGGCCCAGAGACGGCTGGATTGTTCTCGGGAGGGGGAGAGTGGGGCCACAATTGCGGCGGGGGAAAGGCGAATCAAACGGCGCCTTGTCCGGAAGGGGGAGGGAGAGACTGCGCGAGCAGATGCAGTCTCTCCCCTTGCGGCGGCTACGGGGATGAAAGCCGCCGCCACGGCGTCTCAGGCACGACGACGCCGAATTCGATATCTCTTCACGCTGCCTGGCGTTTTGCAGCGGCGCGCAGGCGGGCGGCAACCTCGGTGCGCTGGCCGCGCTGGTAGGGCAGCTTGGTCTCGGTCTTCCGGGCGGTGTCCACCAGGGACTTGATCCAGCGTTTCTGCTTTGCGGTCATCGCTTTGTCCTTTGCGGTCTGCTTCACCGTAGTTCGGCGATAGGCTGACTATCCCCCTGCTTTTGGGCGGGGGCGGGGCAAATAAGGGCAATTTAGCGTTAACTTCTGTGTATTTTCTGGCGGGCAATCCCGCCGAAAAGGCGGGGCTTACAGTGTTTTTGGAAACAATCGGGGCGAAATCCGGGCGTTTATAAACGAATGACAGAAATCAGCCGTCCGTAGTCCGCTTCGCCGGCGTGGGTCGTGCGACGGAAGGAATAGAATCTGTGGGGGTCGCTGTAGGTGCAGTGGCGGGTCCAGTCGGCCTCTGCGATCCCGGCGGCGCGCAGGCGATGCAGACCATAGGCCGGGAGATCGAAATGCACCCGGTCGCCGTCCCCCCCGGCGAAGAAATTGGCGTTCTCGGGGTCTTCCTCCAGGAAGCGGTCCAGGAATTCGGGCCCGACCTCATAGGCGCGCTGGCTGATCGTGGGGCCGATGACGGCGCGGATCCGCGCGCGTCTGGCGCCGAGGGATTCCATGCCGTCGATCGTCGCCTCCAGGATCCCGTCGAGGGCGCCGCGCCAGCCGGCATGGGCGGCGCCGATCACCCCGGCCTCCGCATCGGCAAAGAGCACGGGCTGGCAATCGGCGGTGAGGATGGCGAGGGCCAGGCCGGGGGTGGCGGTGACGACGGCATCGGCCTCGGGCTTGCCCTCGGGCGGCGCGGTCAGGGGAAGCGCGGTGGCGGAATGCACCTGGCTGACGGTGATCAGATCGCGGTCCTCGACCTCCATCGCGCGGGCGACGCGGGTTCTGTTGATCTCCACAATCTCGGTCTGGTCGGACGATCCGGGGCCGCAGTTCAGCCCGGCGAATATCCCCGAGGAGGCACCGCCGCGCCGGGTGAAGAACCCGTGGCGCAGGGGATCGAGGAGCGGCGATGTGATGATTTCCAGGGTCATTCGGCTGCTCGTCCGGGGTCTGCGGTTCCCGGCACCATCGGCGCATCAGGCGGTGTGAGGGCCAGGATATGGAAGAGCGTCCCCATTTCCTCGGGGTGGGTCAAGCGGCGATGTGCGGCGATATGGGACGCAAGGGCGTCATCCCGCAATTGCGTCGCGAGGGCTTGCGCCCGGGCCGTGATGCCGAGCCGTTCAAGGAAAACGCCCTGCGGGGTCAAGGGCGCGGCGCGGGCCGGGGCGGCGGCCTGGGCGAGGCGTTCGAAATCGACATGGGCGGTCAGATCGGCCTGTCCGGGGGCCGCCAGCGGGTCCACCGGTTCATGGGCGGTGAGGGCCTGGAAGGTGTCGCCGAGGGAGTGCCAGCCGCCATAATCCACGATCAGCGCCGCGCCGCCGTGTTCGGCGATCTTCGCGCCCAGGGTGGCGGCGATCGGCAGGGCGGGGGCGCAGGTTTCGACGACATCGCCCTCCCGGGTGTCGGCCAGCCTGTGGTCCAGGGCGGGATAGGGCTGCGGGGCGGCGAGGGCGAAGGTGAGCGCCTCTCCCTGCGCCGTGACGACGCGTTCGGCCCAACCATCGCCCGCGCGCTGGAACTGGCGGATCGGGAGGGCGTCGAAAAACTCGTTGGCGATGAACCAGAGGGGGGCGTCGGGCAGATCGGCTGCGGTGTCGATCCAGGTGACGTCGTAATCGGCCAGGGCCGTGCGCTGGATGTCCCGCAGGGTGGGGGAGGCCTCGATCAGCGTGATCCGGGCGGCGGCGTGGAAGCCGGGCACGGCGCGGGTGGCGCGCAGGATATCGGCCATCAAGGTGCCCCGGCCCGGCCCGGCTTCGGCCAGAGTGAAGGGGCTGGGCGCACCCTGATCCAGCCAGCTCTGCGCCAGGGCGAGGCCGATCAGCTCGCCGAACATCTGGCTGATTTCCGGCGCGGTGATGAAATCCCCGGTGCGGCCGAAGGGGTCGCGGGTGGTGTAATAGCCATGCTCGGGATCCAGCAGGCAGCTTTGCATGTAATCCGCCAGGGTCATCGGACCGGTTGCGGCGATCCGGCGCAGGAGCTTTTCCTTGAGCGGGGTCATCGCCATTGGCGGCGGCCGATCAGGATGACGACCACCCCGATCGCCACCATCGGCAGCGAAAGGATCTGCCCCATGGTCAGACCCAGGCCGTCTGTCAGGCGCAGGACGTGGCCATAGGGGTTGTCGGGGGTGATGTATTGCGCATCCGCGAGGCGGAAGAACTCGACAAAGGCGCGGGCCAGCCCGTATCCGGCGAAGAACAGCCCGGCGATCAGCCCCGGTTTCTTCAGCGCGCCCCGGGCGAAGGCGAGCCAGAGCAGGATCAGGCCCAGCACCAGCCCCTCCAGCCCCGCCTCATAGAGTTGCGAGGGATGGCGGGCGCAGGGCAGCCCGTCGCACATCGCGCCACGGCCGGGAAAGATCACGGCCCAGGGGACATCCGACGGGCGGCCCCAGAGCTCGCCGTTGATGAAGTTGGCAATGCGGCCCAGCAGGATGCCCACGGGCGCGGCCAGGGCCAGCAGGTCCGCCGTCGGCAGTTTCGGCACGGCATTGCGCGCGCACCAGATCCAGGTGGCCGCGACCACGCCGAGGAACCCGCCGTGGAAGGACATGCCGCCCTGCCAGATCATCGGGATCTCCAGCGGGTTGGAGAGGTAATAGCCCGGTTGATAGAAAAGGACGAAGCCAAGCCGTCCGCCCAGCACCACGCCGAGGATGATCCAGGTCAGCAGGTCTTCGATCTGGGGCTGGCTCATCGGCGCGCTGTCGGCGCGCCAGAGCTGCGGGCGGTTCAGCGCGGTCCGGGCGATCAGCCAACCGAGGGCCAGCCCGACGATATAGGCCAGCGCATACCAGCGCAGGGCAAATTCGAACCCGCCGAGCGAGATCGAGAAGATCTCGGGCGAGATGTCGGGGAAGGGCAGGACGGCGGTGATCATGGGCGTGACTTGGCCGGGGCGCGGGGGGGAAGTCAACCTTGTGAGCGGCCATGATCCGGCCCATATAGGGGGAAACCCAGAAGGGAGACCGAGATGCAGACCCGTTCCAAGTTCTTCGACGACATGTCGCAACTGATGACCAACGCAATGGGCGTGGCGCAGGGGGCCAAGGACGAGGCCGAAACGGCCTTCAAAAGCATGCTGGACCGCTGGCTGGCGGATCGCGATTTTGTGACCCGCGAGGAATTCGACGCCGTGCGCGCCATGGCGCAGAAAGCCCGCGAGGAGAACGAGGCGCTGAAGGCCCGGATCGAGGCGCTGGAAGGCAAGTGACACGACCCTCGTGTCGTGCCCTTGCCCGGGCGACTTCCGTCGCGCTGGCCGTTTGCACCGACGCGAAGCCTATGGGCGGTGTGCGCTTTTCGTCAGCCCGTTCAGAGTGACGCGTGAGCTTTGGTGGCGCTGCTGTAAGAAGCGCACAAATGACGGAGTGGCATAGCACGTCCCCCGCAGTCTGGCCGTTGAGAGGCCGAGGCTGAGAATTTTTTTGCGACATCTTCGGTATTTGCGGTAAGATCCAATGGACCTGACAGGAGCGAGTGCCATGGGATTTAGTGAAGCGGTCAAGACCTGCCTTCGGAAATACGTTACCTTTTCGGGGCGCGCCACCCGACCGGAATTCTGGTGGTTTGTTCTGTTCTTTTTCCTGGTCATTGTCATCGGAGGCGTGATCGACCTCGTCCTCTTCGGTGAATCGACAACGGCGGTGACGGACACGGGCGCAAGCGTGGGATCGGAAACCGATTTCACACCTTTCACCACGATCTTCGGTCTGCTGATCCTGCTCCCCTATATTTCGGTCGCAGTCCGTCGCCTGCACGACACCGGTCGTAGCGGGTGGTGGTATTGGCTCGGTTTGATTCCGCTGGTCGGTATCATCATCCTGATCGTCTGGTTCGCGAGCAAGGGAACCACCGGCAGCAACAAATACGGCGAAGATCCGCAGGCGTAATCGCCGTTTGGCTGGAGTGTAGGTGCTTCGCGCATCCGCAGGCCGCGCCCCTGGCGGGGCGACGGCGTCATGCGCCTATGCAAGCTCCGGGATTCGAGGCAAACGCTGTTTGATCTTGTCATGTACTTGTCATATCCAGTGTGTCCAGGAACTATTCTTGTGATGTTCTTGGGCTAATCCACAATTACTTGCAGATATCCCCAACAAATTGCTTGCCACATGGCCCCGGTCCCCTCACCATATCTCGTAGGGGCACCGGGAAATCGCCCAGCCCCTAGAGCAGGCACCTAGCGCTAGGGGCGCTTATCCGCCCTTCGCGCTACAACCAAAAAGAGGTGGCGCAATGGCATTGTCCGAGCAGTTTCTGACCGAAGAGCTTCATCCTATCGACATCGTCGAACACCTGGCCGAGCACCATGAGTGGGACTTCGACCGGATCGCCGATGACCAGATCGCGATGGCTGTCGAGGGGCAGTGGCGGACCTATTCGGTGACGCTGGCATGGTCGCCCTATGACGAGACCCTGCGTCTGGTCTGCACCTTCGAGATGGAGCCGCCGGAGGACAAGCTTCCGGGGCTCTACGAGCTTCTCAACCTGGTCAATGACCAGTGCTGGGCGGGGTCCTTCACCTACTGGACCGAGCACAAACTCTGCGTCTATAGCTACGGGCTGATCCTGGGGGGCGAGCAGATGGCCAGCCCCGAGCAGATCGACACGATGATCGCCGCCGCCGTCGGATCGGCGGAGCGGTATTACCCGGCGATGCAGTTGCATCTGTGGGGCGGGCAGAGCCCTGCCGATGCGTTGCAGGTGGCCATTGCAGAGGCCTACGGCCGCGCCTAGTGTCCCGGTGAACGGGGGCGCGCCCTGAAGCGCCCCTGACACAGGAGGCAAGGCATGTTGGATACTGTGGCCCGTCAGGGCATGGTCCTGATGGGATGCGGAAAAATGGGGGGCGCGATGCTCTCCGGTTGGCTGAAGGGCGGTCTGCCGCCTGCCAGCGTCTGGGTCACGGACCCCTATCCCGCCGACTGGCTGACCGGGGCGGGGGTTCACATCAACGCTGACTATCCCGAGGCGCCCGCCGTGGCGCTGATCGCGGTCAAACCGCAGATGATGGGCGATGCGCTGCCTGCTGTCGCAGCGCTTGGCGGGGGGCGGACGCTGGTGATTTCGGTCGCCGCCGGGACGCCGATTTCGACTTTCGAGGAGGTCTTCGGGCCGGGCACGCCGGTGATCCGGGCCATGCCGAACACACCCGCCGCCATCGGGCGCGGGATCACCGCCATTATCGGAAATTCGGCGGTGACCGAGGCGCATATGACATTGACCGAAGATCTGCTGTCGGCCGTGGGGCAGGTGGTGAGGCTGGAGAATGAGGGCCAGATGGATGCGGTCACGGCCGTCTCCGGCTCCGGCCCGGCCTATGTGTTCCACCTGATCGAAACCCTGGCCGCCGCGGGGGAGGCCGAGGGGCTGGACCCGGGCCTCGCCATGGCGTTGGCCAAGGCGACGGTCGGCGGGGCTGGCGATCTGGCCGAACAGGCGGAGGAGGACCCGGCGCAATTGCGGGTGAACGTGACCTCGCCGAACGGGACCACGCAGGCGGCGCTGGAGGTTCTGATGGACGAGGACGCGGGCTTCCCGGCGCTGTTGCGGCGCGCGGTGAAGGCCGCGGCCGACCGGTCGAAGGAGCTGAGCCGTGGCTGAGATCACCTATGACGATTTCCTCAAGGTTGATATCCGTGCGGGCAGTGTGGTGAAGGCCGAACCCTACCCGGAAGCGCGCAAGCCCGCGATCAAGCTCTGGATAGATTTCGGGCCGGAGATCGGGGAGAAGAAGACCTCCGCCCAGATCACCGCGCATTACGAGCCGGAGGCGCTGGTCGGCAAGATGGTCATGGCCGTGGTCAACTTCCCGCCGCGCCAGATCGGCCGGTTCATGTCCGAGGTGCTGACGCTTGGCGTGTCGGATGCCGAGGGCGGGATCGTGCTGGTAAGCCCGGACAAGGACGTTGCACCAGGGGAGCGGATGCATTGAAACGCGTACTGATCAGCCGCCCGATGCCGCCGCAGACGCTGGCCGCCGCCGAGGAGCTGTTCGACGTGGAGGTCCGCAGATCGAACAAGCCGATGACAGCGGGCGAAATCCGCGCCGGGTTTGCCGTCTATGACGGGATGATGGTGACGCTTGGCGATGTGATTTCGGCCGATATCCTGGCCGATTTCGGGCGCCCCCGCTGCCGGATGGTCGCGAACTTCGGGGTGGGGTTCAACCATATCGACGTGAAGGCCTGTGCCGGGCATGGGGTGACCGTCTCCAACACGCCGGGCGCCGTGACGGATGCGACCGCCGATATTGCCATGACGCTGATGCTGATGACCGCGCGCCGCGCGGGCGAGGGCGAGCGGCTGGTCCGATCGGGCGCCTGGGAGGGCTGGCATCCGACGCAGTTGCTGGGCCTGCATCTGAGCGGGCGGACCGTGGGCATCGTCGGCATGGGCCGGATCGGCCAGGCGGTGGCGCGGCGCTGCCATTTCGGCTTCGGCATGGATGTGCTTTATGCCAACCGCTCGGAGAAGACGGTGGATTTCCCGGCGCAGCAGATGCCCCTGACGGAGGTTGCCGCGAAGGCCGATGTCCTGGTCGTCACCGCGCCGGGCGGGCCGGAGACGGAGCATCTGATCGACGCCGCCGTGCTGGAGGCGATGCAGGGCCATGCGATCCTGGTCAACGTGGCGCGCGGCAATATCGTCGACGAGGCGGCGCTGGTGGCGGCCTTGCAATCGGGGGCGATCGGCGGGGCGGGGCTGGACGTCTATGAGCACGAGCCGAAGGTCAGCCCCGGCTTGCTGAAGATGGAGCATGTCACCCTGCTGCCGCACCTCGGAACCTCGTCGCTGGAGGTGCGAGAGGACATGGGGCTGATGGCGGTCTCCAACCTCCGCGCCTATTTCGCCGGGGAAGAGGTGCCGAACAAGGTTGCTTGATGGGGGGGGAGATGAGGGGGGGAGAGGTGAGCGCGGGCTGGAATTGTCTGGTGACGTGCAAACCTTTGCCTCATCCGACTTGCCGCGCGCCAATTTAGTGGACTTTCAGTCGGTTAGCTTGTCCCGGTAATGAGGCCATCGAAGAGTCGGTTGGACCAAGACCGGTATTGCTCGATGAGATCGAGGTATTCCTTATTTTCCCATGTAGCCAAGTCTCGGCAGATCTCCTCGATTGACAAAATGTCGTAAAAGCCAACCTCTTGTTTGATCTGTTCGACGGCGTCGGCGTCGATTGCCCCCCATACCAGTATTGCACCATCAATCCGGATCGGCTTCCGTGCCACTTTTGCAGCCGCCAACTCCGGTGTCTTAGCCGCTTTCAGGAATGCCTCGAAGGCTGGCTTGGAGTGATGGTCGAGCTGCTGCGCGCTCTCAAGCACGAAGTAACGAAAATTCATATACTCGATCTCACACTTCATTTCGGCGGCGAAGATCAATTCGGAATTCCGATGTAGCAGGGTAAAGTCGAGGGTGTGACCACGCACATCGCCGGGGAAGCGGAGCGTTGGCCGTCCGAGGCCCACGTACGGTGCGCGTGTATCACGAGCCCAGACATCGACGATCTTTTCGGAAAAGATACCGAACATTCGGGAGAGAAACTTTGCGCTTCTATTCCCGGGGTCCTCATCGGGCCGATGGAAAATTCCTCGGAACTTGCTTTGCATTTACTCATATCCCCTGGTCATTTTCCAAACACCAACAGCGGCGTTTTAACGCGTACGTTCCTACGAAAGAACTGCCTTGTGCCAAAGAGCATTGCTCCTTTCGAGGTTCACCGTACGTCGCACGATCAGCTATAATGGGCGCAAAGCGGCCCCTGCTTCCCACCCCCACACTCTCTCACACCCCCCAGGCCCAACCCGACCAAACCACGGCCCCGGCACTCAAGCCACTTCAGCAAAAGACCCGGTCTGCGCGCGGTTCCAGTATTTGGCGAAGGCGGGGTGCATGGCCTCGTTCGACAGCAGCTCGCCCTTTTCCAGCCAGAGGTATTGGCTTGCGGCGGAGCGGGCCTCGCGGCTGTTGATGCGGATGACCAGGTGGTGCGGCGTGAACTGGGAGGGGTGTGTCAGGCCGGAGGAGGAGACCCCCTCCTTCAGCGCGATCAGCGTATTGCGGTGGAAATTGGCGACCCGGTCGCTCTTGTTGCCGATCTCAAGCGCCTTGTAGCGGCCGGGGTCCTGGGTGGTGACGCCGGTCGGGCATTTGCCGGTGTGGCAGGCCTGGGCCTGGATACAGCCCAGGGCGAACATGAAGCCGCGGGCGATGTTGCAGGCATCCGCGCCCAGGGCGAACATGCGGCAGAGATCGAAGGCGCTGATCAGCTTGCCCGAGGCGATGAGACGGATGTCGTCGCGCAGATCCAGCCCGACCAGCGTGTTGTGCACCAGCATCAGGCCCTCGCGCAGCGGTGCGCCCTTGTGGTCGGCGAATTCCGCGGGGGCTGCGCCGGTGCCCCCTTCGGAGCCGTCGATGGTGATGAAGTCGGGCTTGATCCCGGTCTCCAGCATCGCCTTGGCGATGGCGAACCATTCCCAGGGATGGCCGACGCACATCTTGAAGCCGACGGGCTTGCCGCCCGACAGGTCGCGCAGCTGCTTGATGAAGGCGCAAAGCTCCAGCGGGGTGGAAAAGGCGCTGTGGGCCTCGGGGCTGATGCAATCCACGCCGAGCGGGATGCCACGGGCCTCGGCGATGTCCTTGGTCACCTTGGGGCCGGGCAGGATGCCACCGTGACCGGGCTTGGCCCCCTGGGAGAGCTTGATCTCGATCATCTTGACCTGATCATCGGCGGCGGTTTCGGCGAATTTTTCGGGGTCAAAGCGACCATCGCTGGTGCGGCAGCCGAAATATCCGCTGCCGATCTGCCAGACGAGGTCGCCGCCATGTTTGCGATGAAAGACGGAGATGGAGCCTTCGCCGGTGGTATGGGCAAAGCCACCGATTTTGGCCCCCTTGTTCAGCGCCTCGATCGCATTGGGCGAGAGGGCGCCATAGGACATGCCGGAGATGTTGAGGACGGAGCCTTCGTAGGGTTTCTTGCAGTCCGGTCCGCCGAAGGTGGTGGTGAAGGGCGCGTCCGGCAGATGGACCGGGGCCATGGAATGGTTGATCCATTCGTGGCCGATGTCGTTGACGTTGCGCAGGGTGCCGAAGGGGCGGACCCCCTCCATCCCCTTGGAGCGGCGGTAGACGAGCGAGCGTTGCTCGCGGGAAAACGGCGTCTCCTCGTGATCGCTTTCCAGGAAATACTGCCGGATCTCTGGCCGGAAGTGTTCGAAGAGGAAGCGCAGGCGGGCGACGATCGGATAGTTGCGGCGCACCGCGCTGGTGGTCTGGCCCACATCATACAGCCCCACGGCCGCCATCAGCGCCGCAAGACCGGTCACCACCCCACCCCAGAACGGAACCCATGCCGCGAGGATCATCCCGACAGGTATCGTCAACAGGGCGACAATCAGGGGTAAATACCGCATAACCCTCACTCCCTGAAACAGGTCTAGCACGAAGGTCTGCCGCGGGGTCAAGCGTTCCGGGTCACGCGACGGTGGCTACGTCGACGCTCTGATCGCTGTCCTGTTCGCCCGCGCCGCGCATGGCGCCGCGCACCGGGGCGATGTCGTCGTAGTCGCGTCCGTAGCCGATCACGATGTAATCCGTTCCGGCGGGCTGGTCGTTGGTGGGGTCGAACTCGACCCAGCCCATTTCCGGCCCGGTCCAGGCGCGGACCCAAGCGTGCATGGCGTCCACGCCGACCAGCTTCTCCTTGCCGGGCGGGGGGAAGGTCCGCAGGAAGCCCGAGACATACCCCGCCGGGATGCCGACCCCGCGCAGGGCCGAGATCATGATATGCGCGAAATCCTGGCAGACCCCGGCGCGGGCCGCGAAGGCCTCCTGCACCGGGGTGTCCACATGGGTGGCCTTGGTCGAAAAGGTCATGGTCTCGTGGATGGCGTGGCCGATGGTCTGCACCGCCTCCAGCGTGGACATGTTCGGGGTGAGCAGGTCGTGGGCGAAGGCGGTGATGTCGCGCAGGACGGGCGCGCGGCGTGAGGGCGCGGTGAAATGCAGGGGCGAGTCCGGCCCCGGATCGCGGCAGGCAATGAGATCGGCGGGCAGCTTTTCCAGCGGGCTGGACAGGGCCAGGCGCGGGGCGTCGCCGTGGCATTCGGCGCGGAAGGTCAGGGTGATCTTCACCTCTTCTATCGGGCTGTGCCAGGCGGCGGAGGTGACGGAGTTGCCGAAGAAATCGGTGAACCAGGTCTGTTCGGAGGGGCGCGGCGACAGGGCCAGCGTCCAGTCCTCGATCTGTTGTTGCCCCGGCAAGTCGCGCGGCAGCAGGCGCAGCAGATTGCGCGTGTGGCTGGTCGGCTGGCTGTAGCTGTAGTCGATCTTGAGGGTGACGTCGTATTTCATCGGATCACCGCAGATGGGCCTCGGCCAGGCGATCGGACATGCGCGACAGCGCCGCGCGGAAATCTGTCAGCGCCTCGGTCGAAACATCCTCGGGCAGTTCGACCTCCAGCCGGGTGCGCAGGGGCAGCAGTTCGCGCACCAGGGCGGAGGGGCGGGCGGAGCCGGTCGCGCCGGGCAGCCCTTCGGCAAAGCCTTGCAACTCGCGCAGCTGGAACAGCAGCGAGCGCGGGTTGCCGGCGTCATGGGCCAGCAGGTCGACAACCGTGTCGCGCGAGGGTTCCAGCGCATAGCGGCGGCGGTGTGACATGGCGCCGTCGGCCACGCCCAAGGCAATGTCCAGCGCGCCGTCCGGCGCGTCGGGGTCGGCGAAGCTCTGCAGGATCGAGGCCAGGGTGTCGCAGCGTTCCAGCGACCGCCCGATGTTGAGGAACCGCCAGCCGTAGAAGCGGTACATGTTTTCGACCACCACGCCGGAGAAGCCCGCAGTCTTGCGCAGCAGGACACTCATCGCGCGGGCGGCATCATCGCCGGGGCGGGCGGTTTCGGTCATCTGGCGCACGGTCTTGACCAGGTCGTTCAGGGCAAACCAGGCATCGGTGGAAAACCGGTCGCGGATGCGCGCGGCGCAGTTATGGGCCGAGAGCAGACGGTCGGTCAGGCCCTGGGGGATGGCATCCTCGACGTCGATGCCGACCGGTTCCAGGTAGTTGGCGATGAGCGACAGGATCGGATCATCTGCACTGTCGGTCGTGGCCAGGCGCAGGTGGTAGGCGCGCAGCAGGCGGGCGGCGTCCTCGAACCGGGTGATGTAGCGGCCCAGCCAGAACAGGTTGTCGGCGGCGCGGGCGGGCAGGGCGACGGCCTCTGTCCGGACCATGCGGCGGCCGGTGGCGTCATGGGTGGCCTGCAGGCTACCGGGTTCGGGCACGCGTTTGTCTGACAGGATCAGCACGTCGGACACGCTGCCGCCGCGCTGCATGGCGAGGGCGGTGGCATCGCCCGGCGGGCCGATCCGGGCATATCCGCCCTGCATGAAGGTCCAGCCCTGATCGGTGCGGGCGGCGAAAACGCGGATCGTCATCGGGCAGGGGGCGAGGCGGGGGCCCTCCTCGGTTTCCATCCATGCGGGGGTGGTCGATAGGGCCACGGCCTCCTGCCCGACGAGATCCGGCGCGGGGCCGTCCAGCAGGTCGAAGATCTCCGGCTCCGCGCCGCGGACGGTTTCGGAATTGCTGTCGAAGGGCAGATCGACCGAGAGGGCCGGGGCTATCATCATGCGGTGTGCATTGTCGCGGACATAGGTGCGGGCGGTGTCGTCGCCGCACCACCAGGTCGCGATATTGGGCAGGGCCAGCGCCTGACCGGTCAGGGTCCTGCAGATGCGCGGCAGGAAGGCCATCAGGGCGCGGGTTTCCAGAATGCCGGAGCCGAGCGCATTGACCATGGCCAGGTTGCCGCTGCGCACCGCGTCCATCAGCCCGGGCACGCCGATGCGGCTTTCGGGGTTGAATTCCAGGGGGTCGGAGAAGCTGGTGTCGATCCGCCGCCAGAGCAGGCCAAGGGGCACCGGCCCCTCGATCGTGCGAACCATGGCCTGGCCGTTCTGCACGATGATGTCCTCGCCCTCCAGCAGCAGCAGGCCGAGGTACCGGGCGATGTAGAGGTGTTCGAAGAAGGCGTCATTGGCCCGGCCCGGCGTCAGCAGGCCAAACTGATGCGGCTGGCTGCGATTGTCGCTGGCCAGTTTCTGGAGCGCGGCGCGGAAGCCTTCGAAGAAGCCGACAACGCGGTGCGTATAGGCGCGGGGGTAATCCTCGGGGAAGACCCGCCGCATGGCCATGCGATTTTCCAGCGCAAAGCCCGCGCCGGAAGGGGCCTGCGTGCGGTCCCCCAGGACCAGCCAGCTCCCATCGGGGGAGCGGCCCAGCTCGAACGCGAGGAAATGCAGGTAATGCCCGCCGCGCGGGGGGACGCCGACCATGGGGCGTTTGAAATGGGTGTTTTCGGTGATCAGCCGGGGCGGCAACTGGCCGCCAGACAGAAGGGTGGCCGAACCGTAGAGATCGGCCATCACCTGTTCCAGCAGGTCTGCCCGCTGGCTGAGGCCCGCGCAGATCGTCTCCCATTCCTTTTCGTGCAGCAGGACGGGGATATTGGCCAGCGGCCATTCGCGTTCGTTCAGCGGATCGCTGGAATACTGGCGGAAGTAGACGCCGGCATCGCGCAGGTACTGCTTGCCGCGTTCGAATTTCCCGCGCAGTTCCTCTTCGGAGAAATTGGACAGGGTGTCGATGAACTTGCGCCAGACCGGACGCATGGCGCCGTCGCGGTCGAACAGCTCGTCCGCCACGCCATCAGTCGGCGCGTAGTCCTGCAGCAGAGGGCTGTCCGCGCCGGTCTTGGTCGGTTTGTCCATGACCCCTCCGGTAGAGTGGTTATCCCAATCCTGTTGGCCGTCGGAGGTCAAGGGTCATCGGGAATTCCGGATGCGGAGTTTCCGGTTGTGGCCGGTAGGGCGCAGGGGCATGGCCGTGCGGTTCGAACCGAGCCAGGCGGCGGGCCTCGGCCTCGTACCCGTTGACGGGGAAGGTGTCGTAATTGCGCCCGCCGGGGTGGGCGACGTGGTAGGTGCAGCCAGTCAGGGCGCGGCCCGTCCAGTCGTCGTAGATGTCGATGGTCAGCGGTGCGCTGACCGGCAGAGTCGGGTGCAGCGCCTCCGCCGGTTGCCACGCCTTGAACCGGATGCCGCCGACGGCGGTGCCGGAGGTCAGGGTGCGGGTCATCGGCACGGGGCGGCGGTTGCACATCACGCGGTAGCGGTCCTGATGCAGAGTGGTCAGCTTGACCTGCAGACGCTCGACCGAGCTGTCGGTGTAGCGCACGGTGCCGCCGATCGCCCCCATCTCGCCCAGCACGTGCCAGGGCTCCAGCGCCTGACGGACCTCCAGATGCACGCCCTCGGCCTCGATCTGGCCGCAGAAGGGGAAGCGGAACTCGGCCTGCGCCTCGAACCAGGTCGGGTCCAGGTCATAGCCGTGATCGCGCAGATCGCTGAGCAGGTCGAGCAGGTCGTCCCACAGGTAATGTGGCAGCATGAAGCGGTCGTGCAGGACCGTGCCCCATCTGACTGGCTTGCCCTTCACCGGGGCCTCCCAGCACCGCGCGATGATGGCGCGCAGCAGGACCTGCTGGGCCAGGGACATGCGCGGATCCGGCGGCATCTCGAACCCGCGGAATTCGATCAGCCCCAGGCGTCCCGTGGGGCCGTCGGGGGAATAGAGCTTGTCGATGCAGATCTCGGCCCGGTGCGTGTTGCCGGTGACGTCGGTCAGCATGTTGCGCAGCAGGCGGTCGACCAGCCACGGCGGCGGCGGGGTGCCGTCGCCCGGGGCGTGGATCTGGGACAGCGCGATTTCCAGCTCGTAGAGCGTATCGTGCCGCGCCTCGTCGATCCGGGGGGCCTGGGAGGTCGGGCCGATGAAGAGGCCGGAGAAGAGGTAGCTGAGGCAGGGGTGCCGCTGCCAGATCAGGATCAGCGACTTCAGCAGATCGGGGCGGCGCAGGAAGGGGCTGTCGTTGGTGGAGGCGCCGCCAAAGACGATATGGTTGCCGCCGCCGGTGCCGGTGTGGCGCCCGTCGATCATGAACTTGTCGGCGCCAAGGCGGGACTGGCGGGCCTCCTCGTAGATCGCTTCGGTCGTGGCGACGCAGTCGTCCCAGGTGTAGGCGGGGTGGATGTTCACCTCGATCACGCCGGGGTCGGGGGCGACGCGGATCACGTTGAGGCGCGGGTCGGAGGGGGGTGAATAGCCCTCGATATGGATGGGCAGGCCCAAATCGGCGGCGGTTTCCTCGGCCGCCGCGATCAGTTCCAGGTAATCCTCCAGCCGGTCGCAGGGCGGCATGAAGAGGCAGAGCCGACCGTCGCGCGGTTCGATAGCGATGGCGGTGCGGACCGCGCCAAGGCCCTGTTCCCCCTCGGGCACCTCGGCGCCCTGCGGGATGATGGTCTGACGCTCGCCCTCTGGCTGGGACTTGGTTTCCGCCTTCTGCGCGTGGTCCTTCGATTCCTCGGGCAGGAGGCGGGCGCGTTCCTCGACCTCTTCCGCCTCGATCCTGGCGATCTCCTCCTCGACGGCCTTGCGGCGGGCGGCGACCTCGGCGTGGAAATCGGGCAGGGGGGCGTGGTCCTGCGTTGTGTCGGCGGGGTAGGAATAGGGGTAATAGGCGGGCGCGATATAGGGCAGAGAGCCGAGCGGCAGGCGGAAGCCCACGGGGCTGTCCCCGGGCACGAGGAAGAGCTTGCCACGCCGGGGTTTCCAGCGTTCGGACTGCCATTTCGACGCCTTGCCCTGCCATCGCTGGATCGGCAGGACATAGCCCGCGGCCTCGGTCAGGGTGCGGTTGAAGACACGGGCATAGCGCGCGCGGTCCTCGGGGTTCTTCAGCTTGGAGTTCTCGGGCGTCACGTTGGCGGGCAGGTTGCCCTCCTTGAGGATCCATTCGGCGGGGTCCTCGTAGGCGGGCTGTGCATAGTCGGCGTCCAGGCCAAGCGCCTCCGCAAAGCGGCCCATGAATTTGCCCGCATCCTCGGCGGTCGGTTTCTGGTCGTCCGTCTCTTTCGCGATCAGATCGGTGTTCTTCCAGACCGGCTGCCCATCCGTCCGCCAGTAGAGCGAGAAGGTCCAGCGCGGCAGGCTCTCGCCCGGATACCACTTGCCCTGACCGTAGTGCAGGAAGCCGCCCGGCGCGAAACGGTCCTTCAGACGGCGGATCAGCGTGTCAGCCAACCCGCGTTTCTGCGGCCCGACGGCATCGGTATTCCATTCGCCGCTCTCGAAATCGTCGATGGAGACGAAGGTGGGCTCGCCCCCCATGGTCAGACGGACGTCGCCGGCTGTCAGACGTTCATCGACATGGCGGCCAAGGGCGTTCAGCCGATCCCAGGCCTCGTCCGAGAAGGGTTTGGTGATCCGGGGATGTTCCGCCACCCGCTTGATCTGCATGTCGAAATTGAAGTCGACCTGCGGCGTCCCGGCAGAGGCATAGCCGCCCGCAATCGGGGCCGCGTTCTGGTAATGCGGCGTGGCGGCGAGGGGGATGTGGCTCTCGCCAGTCATCAGGCCGGAGGTGGGGTCGAAGCCGATCCAGCCCGCGCCAGGCAGGTAGACCTCGCACCAGGCGTGCAGGTCGGTGAAGTCGTGATCGGTGCCCGAGGGGCCGTCCAGCGCCTCCAGATCCGGTTTCAGCTGGATCAGGTAGCCCGACACGAACCGCGCCGCGAAGCCGAGGCTGCGCAGGACCTGCACCAGCAGCCAGGAGCTGTCCCGGCAGGAGCCGGACCCGATGGTCAGCGTGTCCTCCGGCGAATAGACGCCGGGTTCCATCCGGATGGTGTAATCGACGGCCTGGGAGACCTTGCGGTTCAGCTCCACCAGAAAATCGACCGTCCGCGCCTCCGTCCGGTCGATGGTGTTGAGAAACTCCTGCAGTTTCGGCGTGACATGTTCGGGCTTGCGGTAGATCGAGAGGTCTTCGGAAAGCTCGGCGGGATAGTCGAAGGGCCAGGTTTCGGCGCTCTCATCGACGAAGAAATCGAAGGGGTTGTAGACCGTCATGTCCGCGACCAGATCGACCTCGATCTTGAACTCGCGCACCGGTTCCGGAAAGACAAACCGCGCCATCCAGTTGCCGTAGGGGTCCTGCTGGTGGTTCACGAAATGCCCGCCGGGGCTGACCTTGAGCGAATGGGAAATCACGCGGGTGCGCGAATGCGGGGCGGGGCGCAGGCGGATGATCTGGGGGGAGAGCGTCACCGGGCGATCGTATTTGTAATGCGTCAGGTGGTAGATGCTTGCGTGGATCGCCATGGGGTCTTCGTCTTTCGCTTGGGGCCGCGGATGCGTCTGCCAGATTAGGCCAGGCGGGGAACGACGCCACGGGGGCAGTGCAGGAAACGATAGAGGTCATACGCGTCTTTGCAACTGTGCCGGTTTTTTCGGCAGGGTTGGGGGCGGGGGCGGGACACGGGCGCGCAAGTCATCCTCGGACTTGATCCGAGGATCTCCTGCGGCAGGTGCATGTGGCGGGAGGCCCTCGGGGCGAGCCCGAGGGTGACGGGGCTTTCTGATCCCCATGGTCACGTCAAGCGCAGGTGCCCGTGCGCAAAGGCAAATTTGCGGCGCACCCCGTCGGGCAGGACAAAGGGATAGACATCCGGCAGGTCGAGCGCACGGTTTACGTGGTTCACGGCTATGGAGACATCGACCGCGCGGGAGATCACGGTGTCCGTGTCGGGATCGGCATAGGCGTCATAGCCGGGGACCACCCCGTCGGGCAGCGAGAGCCGTGCCGCTGCCGCGCTGTCGATCAGATCGACGAGATGGAGGAGATGGGCAATGGTCTCGGCCCAGTCCTCGTGCGGATGGGCGGTGGCATAGCTGGTGATATGATCGTGATCCGCTGGCCGGGGGTCGCTGTAATGGGCCTGGAGTGCGGCGGCGTAATCCGTCGTTTCATCGCCAAAGAGCGCCCGGAAATCGGCGAGGAAAGCGTCGCTCTGACCGAGCCGCAGGAAGAGAAAATGGGCGATCTCATGCCGGATATGGCCGGTCATGGTGCGGTAGAGTTCTCCCAGGTCTTCCTGCCGTTGCGCCAGCAGGGCGTCGGAGGCCTCGCTCACATTGATCGTGATCGTGCCTTCTGCATGACCCATGGTGACGTTTTCCTGCCCGGCGAGGGTCTGTTCCGAGAGCATTCGGAAGGTCGGGCGGGGCCCGGGATCGGCGCGGGTGAACCAGCCCCATCTGCCGAGGTTGGCGATCACCCATCTCTTGGCCAGTTCACTGGTCTGCCAAAGCGGCAGATTCATGGCCTCGCGCAGGTCGGGCACGGTTTCGGTCATGGCGCAGGATCGGCAGAGGCCGTCTGCCTCCGCCATCCAGTTGCAGTCTATATCGGCGCGGTTGCCGCAGGTGGCCCCGGCCGCCGCCATGACCTGGGCCTCGGGGTCGAAGACCAGCTGTTGACCGCAGCTGCAGGCGAGGTTGTGGAAATAGACCGGCGCGGCGCAGGCGGGGCAGCGGAAGATTTGCATGGTCGCGGGTCTGCCTTCTGGCTGGCCGGGGTCCGGCGGTCGGTCACACAGTCGGGTCGCCCATCTCCTCGCGCCAGTGGCGACGACAGAGCGAGACATAGGTTTCGTTGCCCCCGACCTGCACCTGCGCCCCTTCGCGCAGGGCCTTGCCGTCGGGGCCGCGGCGGACGACCATCGTGGCCTTCTTGCCGCAATGACAGATAGTCCGGACCTCGCGCATTTCATCGGCCAGGGCTAGCAGGGCAGCGGACCCTTCGAAGAGGTGGCCCAGGAAATCGACCCGCAACCCGTAGCACATCACCGGCACGTTCAGGTCGTCCACAGCGCGGGCCAGTTGCCAGACCTGCTCGCGGGTCAGGAACTGCGCCTCGTCCAGGAAGATGCAGTTGCAGGGGCCCTCCTCCAGCCGCGTTTTGATCCGGGCGAAGAGGTCGGTGTCGGGATCGAAGGTATCGGCCGCCGCGCCGATGCCGATGCGGCTGGCAATGCGGCCTTCACCCGCGCGGGTGTCGAGGCGGGCGGTCAGCAGATAGGTCTGCATGCCGCGTTCGATATAGTTGTGCGATGCCTGAAGCAGGACGGTCGATTTGCCTGCGTTCATGGTGGAGTAGTGGAAGTAGAGCTTGGCCATGGGGGAATTAGGCCGGGTTGGCGCAGCCTGTCCAGAGGTCAATCCGCCGGGCGTGGCCTTTGGGGGTGCACCCGGAGCCGTGTCGCCCTAGATGGGGATCAGTTGCTGCCAACGGAGCGCCCATTGTCCGACCCTGATCTGCCCGCGCTGGATGCCGACCGGCTTCCCGATATTGACATCGACATGCTCGCCGCGCCGGGTGATCCGCGCCATCCGCCGCGTATCCTGCTGCTTTATGGCGGGCTGCGACGGCAGAGCTATTCGCGCAAGACCGTGCAGGAGGCCGCGCGTATCCTGACCGCGCTTGGCTGCGAGACGCGGATCTTCGACCCGAAGGGCCTGCCGCTCTTCGATCCGGAGAACGAGGACCACCCCAAGGTGCAGGAGTTGCGCGAGCTGGCGATCTGGGCGGAGGGGATGGTCTGGTCCTCGCCCGAATTGCACGGGACGATGTCAGGCACGATGAAGCTGCAGATCGACTGGCTGCCGCTGAGCCTGGGCGGCATCCGCCCGACCCAGGGCAAGACGCTGGCGCTGATGCAGGTTTCCGGCGGGTCGCAGTCGTTCAACGCGGTGAACCAGATGCGGATCCTGGGGCGCTGGATGCGGATGGTGACGGTGCCCAACCAGTCCTAGATCCCGCGCGCGTCGCTAGAATACGACGAGGGCGAGCGCCTGCAGGAGGGGCCGTTCTATCGCCGTGTCGTCGATGTGATGGAGGAGCTGGTGAAATTCACCTGGCTGCTGCGCGGGCGGGCCGACTACATGGTCGATCGGTATTCGGAGCGGGTTGAGCGCGCGGAGAAGGCGTCGGAGCGGGTGAACCGGGGGTAGGGGGCGCTTCCGTCTCTGCAATAGAAAAGGCCCGGCGATATTGCCGGGCCTTTATTGTTCGATGTCGGTTGCTCAGGCCTTGCGCTTGCGCAGAGCCAGGGCCGCCAAGCCGGAGAGCAGCAGCACGCCCCCTGCGGGCAGCGGCACGGTAGGCGCTTGGTAAAGCTGCCCAGGCGTCACGCCCTGACCATTGTGAACACCGGCATTTGTACCATAGGCTTCATAGGCTGCGGTCGTGAAAGAGGGATAACTAATGTCGGCAAGCTGCTTGAATTCCCAAACATTTTCCGACTGGGATAGCCATGTCAGAGGCGCACCCGAAAAGGGATCGCGAAGATTGATGTACAGCTGCGACTTGTATTGCTGATGGATGCCGCTGTCACCATTGGGAACGATGCGGGTGCTGTCCGAGAAATCGAGGACTGGCCCGTATTCCGAAGTCAGGCGGAAACTGGTGTTCCCGTTCGTGGGGCTCGATGTGTAGTGGGATACAACCGACGTCGCCGTGGTGTAACGCGTTGCGAAATTGTCGGCAGACGACGAATAAGGGCCATTGTTCGGCACAAGGCTGGTCAGGTCGAAGCCTACGAGCGTGCGCGTGTCCGTGTCGAAAGACATCGTTCCCGACAACAAGAAGTCGGAGGAGGTGGGTGCTACAAGGCCGAAAGTAGTGACATTGCGCGCGTTGAAGTACTGGGAGATCTGGTACGTCAGTGTCTCAGCCGCCGCCGGCAGGGCAGCAAAGAGGCTGAGTGCAATGGAAAGCGCACTGATAGCAGTGAATCGTTACATCTAGGTAGTCCTCAAAAAAGATGTTCACCTCAAATAAGGCGAGGCCAATCTCTAGTATGACAGTTGGTCACTTTTGATAAGGTCTTTTTTTAACGCGAAAATCCCTAAGAGTGGAAACAATTCCTGTTCGGAGGGGGGAACTGTTTCCGATCCGGCAGCCAATCATCTGCCGGATCAATTTGCCGTCCGCATTCAAACGGATGGATCACGCCCCCGCCAGTTCCTGCAGCGAGGTCACCTTCAGGCTGTCCATATCGCGCGAGGCGATGGCCTGGGCTGCGGCCTGGGCGCCGGCGGCGGTGGTGTAGTAGGGGATCTTGTCGTAGAGCGCGACAGAGCGGATTTCGCGGCTGTCCTCGATCGACTGCTGGCCCTCGGTCGTATTCAGCACCAGAGCGATCTGGTCGTCCTTGAGCTGATCGACGATGTTCGGGCGCCCCTCGTAGACCTTGTTCACAAGCTCGCACTCCAGGCCCGCCGCCTGTAGCCAGGCCGCGGTGCCGCGCGTGGCGACGAGGGTGAAGCCGTTGCCGATCAGGGTCTTGGCGGCCTCCATCATCGCATCGGTCTTGTCTTCGTCCCGGATCGAGATGAAGGCGCGGCCGCCGGTCGGCAGGTCGGTGCCGGCGCCCAGTTGCGCCTTGAGGAAGGCGCGGGCGAAGGTGGTGTCGGAGCCCATGACCTCACCCGTCGAGCGCATTTCCGGGCCGAGGATCGTGTCGACGCCGGGGAAGCGGGCGAAGGGCAGGACGGCCTCTTTCACCGCGAAACGGTCGATCTGGGGATCGACCAGATCGAAGGCGGAGAGTTTCTCTCCCGCCATGACGCGGGCGGCGATGGTGGCGATCGGAGAGTTCACCGCCTTGGCCACAAAGGGCACGGTGCGGGAGGCGCGGGGGTTCACCTCGATCAAATAGACCACGCCGTCCTTGACCGCATATTGCACGTTCATCAGGCCGACGACGTTGAGTTCCCTGGCCAGGGCTTCGGTCTGGCGCTTGACCTCTTCGATGATGTCCTGCGGCAGGGAATGCGGCGGCAGGGAGCAGGCGCTGTCGCCGGAATGGACACCGGCCTCTTCGATATGCTGCATGATGCCGGCGACATGGACCTGGGTGCCATCGCACAGCGCGTCGACGTCCAGTTCCACCGCATTGGCAAGGTAGCTGTCGAGCAGCACGGGGCTGTCGCCCGACACGACCACCGCGTCGCGGATGTAGCGTTTCAGCCCATCCATGTCGCGGACGATTTCCATCGCGCGGCCACCCAGAACGTAGGAGGGGCGGATGACCAGCGGGAAGCCGATCCCTTCGGCGATTTCAAGGGCTTCGGCATCGGAATGGGCGATGCCGTTCTTGGGTTGTTTCAGGCCGAGGCGGTTTACCAGATCCTGGAAGCGCTCGCGGTCCTCGGCCAGGTCGATGGCGTCGGGGGTGGTGCCGAGGATCGGGATACCCTCGGCCTCCAGCGCATTCGCCAGCTTGAGCGGGGTCTGGCCGCCGAACTGAACGATGACGCCGTGCAGCGTGCCCTTTTCCTGCTCGACGCGCAGGATCTCCATCACGTGTTCGAAGGTCAGCGGTTCGAAATAAAGCCGGTCCGACGTGTCATAGTCGGTCGACACGGTTTCCGGGTTGCAGTTGACCATGATGGTTTCATAGCCCGCGTCGGTCAGGGCGAAACAGGCGTGGCAGCAGCAATAGTCGAACTCGATCCCCTGGCCGATCCGGTTCGGCCCGCCGCCCAGGATGACGACCTTTTTGCGGTCCGAGGGGCGGGCCTCGTCCTCGACCTCGCCCATCACGGGCTCTTCGTAGGTCGAATACATGTAGGGGGTCTGGGCCTCGAACTCGGCGGCGCAGGTGTCGATCCGCTTGAAGACCGCGGTGATGCCCAGGTTCTGGCGTGCGCGGCGCACGTTGTCCTCGTCCCGGCCGGCCAGCTTGGCGAGGCGCGCGTCGGTGAAGCCCATCATCTTGTATTTGCGCAGGCCTTCTTCGGTGACGGGCAGGCCGTTCACAGTGATTTCGGCCTCGGCGCGGATGATTTCGCGGATGCGGGCCAGGAACCAGGGGTCGAAGGAGGTGACGTGCTGGATTTCATCATCGCTGAGGCCATGGCGCATGGCCTGGGCGATGACGCGGATGCGGTCGGGGGTCTGTTCCGACAGCGCCTTGACGATGGCGGCCTTGTCCGGCGCGCCCTCGATCTCGATCTCGTCCAGCCCGGTGAGGCCGGTTTCCATCGAGGTCAGCGCCTTTTGCAGCGATTCGTGGAAGGAGCGGCCGATGGCCATGGCCTCGCCCACGGATTTCATCGCGGTGGTGAGGTGGGGTTTGGAGCCGGGGAACTTCTCGAAGGCGAAGCGCGGGATCTTGGTGACGACATAGTCGATGGTCGGCTCGAACGAGGCGGGCGTGACCTTGGTGATGTCGTTGTCGAGTTCATCCAGCGTGTAGCCGACGGCCAGTTTCGCGGCGATCTTGGCGATCGGGAAGCCGGTGGCCTTGGACGCCAACGCGGAGGAGCGGGAGACGCGCGGGTTCATCTCGATCACCACCATGCGGCCGTCTTCGGGGTTCACCGCCCATTGGACGTTGGAGCCGCCGGTTTCGACGCCGATTTCGCGCAGAACCGCGATCGAGGCCGAGCGCATCGCCTGATATTCCTTGTCGGTCAGCGTCAGCGCGGGGGCCACGGTGATGGAATCGCCGGTGTGCACGCCCATGGGGTCCACGTTTTCGATGGAACAGACGATGATGGCGTTGTCGGCCCGGTCGCGCACGACCTCCATCTCGAATTCCTTCCAGCCGAGGAGGGATTCATCGACCAGGATCTGCCCGACCGGAGAGGCCTCCATCCCCGAGCGGCAGTAGTATTCGTAATCGTCGCGGTTGTAGGCCACACCGCCGCCGGTGCCGCCCAGGGTGAAGGCGGGGCGGATGATGGCGGGCAGGCCGATCTCCTCCAGCGCGTCCAGGGCTTCGGCGAGACCGGCCTTGATATCGAACTGACCGTTCTTCTTCGGTGCGGTGATGATCGTGGCCTTGGGGTTCTCAAGACCGATGCGGTCCATTGCTTCGCGGAAGAGCTTGCGATCTTCAGCCATTTCAATGGCTTCACGCTTGGCGCCGATCATCTCGACCCCGAATTTTTCCAGAACGCCCATTTCTTCAAGCGCGAGGGAGGTGTTCAGCCCGGTCTGGCCGCCCATGGTGGGCAGCAGGGCGTCGGGGCGTTCCTTCTCAATGATCTTGGCGACGACCTCGGGGGTGATCGGTTCGATATAGGTGGCGTCGGCGAGCCCAGGATCGGTCATGATGGTGGCGGGGTTGGAGTTCACCAGGATGACGCGGTAGCCTTCTTCCCGCAGGGCCTTGCAGGCCTGGGCGCCGGAATAGTCGAACTCGCAGGCCTGACCGATGACAATGGGTCCCGCGCCGATAATCATGATCGAATTGATGTCGGTTCTCTTCGGCATGGTCATCCCCGGTCAGCGCAAATTGATGCGCGTTATAGCCATGCGCGCCCCCGGTGCAAGAGCCGACGGACGCTATTCTGACCAGAAATCGGGCGCAAAAGGAGGGGTGCGCGAATCGGTCCCTTGTATCTCCGGGTGCGGTGATTAGAATATGGGTCGACCAAGAGGGCGGTACGGGATACGTGCCGCCCTTGATACTAAAGCATACCATAGCGCCGGGGCTGGCCCAGGGTCGCCCGCGCTTCATGACACAGCAAAGGATGCCGTCCATGTCCTGGACCGATGAACGCGTCGAGCTTCTGAAAAAGATGTGGACCGAAGGCCAGTCCGCCAGCCAGATCGCCAAGGAGTTGGGCGGCGTGACCCGCAATGCGGTGATCGGCAAGGTGCATCGTCTGGGCCTGTCGAACCGGACCGGGGGGGCGACGTCCTCCGCCGCCTCCGCAGCGCCCAAGGCAGAGCCGAAACCCAAGGCCGCGCCCAAGGCGGCGCCCGCAGCCCCCGCGCCTGCCGCCCCTGAGGCCGAGGATGAGGACGAGCCGCGCACCATGTCCGCCGCGCCCGCCGGTGTGCCTTCGCGCAAGGCGATCGTGCCTGCGGGTCAGCCGCTGCCGCCGCAGCCGTCGGCTAACGAGATCAGCCCCGAAGCCCTGGCCAAGGTCAACGAGATCGAGAAGAAAGCCAAGAAGCTGACACTGATGGAGTTGACGGAGCGGACCTGCAAATGGCCCGTGGGCGATCCGGCGACCGAAAAGTTCTGGTTCTGTGGCCTGCCGGTGCAGGCGGGCAAGCCCTATTGCGAAGCCCATGTCGGCGTGGCGTTCCAGCCGATGTCCTCGCGCCGCGACCGCCGCCGCTGACCTTTAGCTGACCTCAGCCCGCTGCCCGCCCAAAGCCGAAGCCGGGCAGGGCGAACGACGGCCGCAACCGGGACCAGCCCCGGTGCGGACTGTCGTCCCGTGCTGCCATCGCGACGCGGCGCAGTTGTGCGAGGGGAAGGGTTTGCGCGTCGGTCAGAAGCGCGGAATAAAGCGAGAAGACACCGGGGCGCAGGTAGCTGGACCAGTGGCAGATCCAGCGCTGCGGAGGGGCGATGTCACACCCCAGGGTGGACAGCGCGCCCAGCACCTCCCGGTCATCTATCGCCAAGGTGAGCCAGTTCGGCGCCACCGGGGCCTGCCGTCCGACGGCCCGGCCCGTGGCTGCGGACCCAAGCGCGCGCTCCAGCAGCCGGTCGTAGGGGTGGTTTTCGCGACTGGTGATGCTGATCACCTCCGCCGTGCGACCTGCGGGCGTGGCCAGCATGTCTGCGGCCGAGGCGTGGAATTCGGCCCCAGCCAGCAGGACAAGACGATCCAGCATCCCGGGACCGAGGTGGGCGAGGGCCGAGAGGGCCACGCGGGCGCCGAGGGAATGGGCCAGGATGTGCACCGGACGCTGCGGCGCGAGGCGGTGGAGCAGGCGGATCAACCGGGCGAGGGCGCGCCCGGCCTCCGCCGCGCGACCGTAGGCCTGCCAGATCGACCCGCGCGCGGGCCAGCCGAAGGCGATGCCCAGGTGATCGTCGCGCCCTGTCAGGCCCAGTTCGGTTGGCCAGCTCTTGGCCTTCCAGCAGTGCGTCTCGGGCCGGGGGGAGAGGATGTGTTCGTGCGGGCAGTAGGCGGCACTACCGGGGGCGAATTTGAACCCGTGGATCATCACGATGACCGGCCCGTCCTGATCGGCAAAGGGCGCCAGGGCGGTTTCGGGGGCGGCCCCGGTGGCGTGTTCCTGCAGGCCGGTCGCGCCGAGATTGATCTTTGCCAAGGCCATAGCCCTAGTCCCCATACGGATCATCTGGGGGCTGTCTACCTGTCGCTTACGAAATCTAGATGATGCCTGGGTAACAGGATGGTAACGCTTGACCCCCATCCCCGGGGGGCGCTAGAGAACCCCCGTGGCGATTTGTTGCCGGATTGCGGGCCACGGGAAATATTCCGCTAAAAGGCCAGTCGTCGGGGACCCCCACGCTTGGCCGCGTCTGGGGGTTTTTATATGCCGACCCGCCCAAGAGTGGTCGGCGCGGAGAGCGATGATGACCAAATTAAACAAACGCACCACCCTGATCCACGGCGGCACCCGCCGCTCGCAATATGGCGAGGTGAGCGAGGCGATCTTTGTCACCCAGGGGTTCGTCTATGACACGGCTGAGGCGGCGGAAGCCCGGTTCAAGGATCTGGGCGACGATGAATTCATCTATGCCCGCTACGGCAATCCGACCGTGCGGATGTTCGAAAACCGCCTGTCGGAGATCGTGGGCTATGAGGACGGTTTTGCCTGTACCTCTGGCATGGCCGCGGTGACCGGCGCGCTGAGCGCGCTGCTGAAGGCGGGGGACCAGGTGGTGGCGTCGCGGGCGCTCTTCGGGTCCTGCCTCTACGTGCTGGAAGAGGTTCTGGCGCGCTTCGGGGTGGAGATCATCCTGGTCGACGGCACCGACAATGCGGCCTGGGATGCGGCGATTACGGACAAGACGACGCTGGTTTTCCTGGAAGGTATTTCCAACCCGACGCTGGAGGTCGTGGACCTGGAGCATGTGGTGAACCGCGCCCACGCCCATGACGCGCTGGTGGTGGTCGATGACGCCATGGCGACGCCGATCTTTTCCTGCTCCGCCCGGTTTGGCGCGGATATCTGCGTGATTTCGACGACGAAACATGTGGATGGGCAGGGGCGGATGCTGGGCGGCATGATCTGCGGCTCCAAGGAGCTGATCCGCGGCCCGATCGAAACCTACATGAAGCACACCGGCGGCGCGATGAACCCGTTCACGGCCTGGGTGCAGCTGAAATCGCTGGACACGCTGGATCTGCGGGTGCGGGCGCAGGCGGCCAGTGCGATGCAGATCGCCGAATGGCTGGAGGGGCATCCCAAGCTGGCCGGGGTCCGCTATCCGCAACTGCCAAGCCATCCGCAGCACGAGGTCGCCATGCGGCAGGCCGAATCCGGGGGGACGGTGATTTCCTTCGACGTGAAGGGCGGCAAGGCGGAATGCTTCAAGCTGCTGAACAGTCTGAGGGTTTTCACGATCTCCAACAATTTCGCGGATTCGAAATCCATCGTCACCCATCCGTCCACCACAACGCATCAGCGGCTGCCGCAGGAGCAGAAGGATGCGCTTGGCATCGGGGAGGGGACGGTGCGACTGTCGGTCGGGCTGGAACATCCCGACGATCTGATTGCCGACCTGAGCCAGGCGCTGGAGGCGCTGTAAGAAAGAGTGATCCGTCGCGCCGGTTTCATCGTAAGTTTAGACGAAATTGGTAAATCGGTCGGCGGCCGCCTATATTACACATGGCCTGGGACCAAAGGGGGGCCAGATGAACATTCACCCGCATGACATGCAGCCCACGCCGGATCGCGAAGAGGCGAAGGAAGCGCTTGCCACCCTGAAATCCTGGGCTGCGGCGGCCTCCGATGCGGAGGTGAATGCGTTGGACCCGGCTGTCGCGCGGCTATTGCAGGATACGGACTATCCCCTTTTGTCAGACAGCTACCCGGCGGAGTTCACGCCGGACGCGGCTTATCGGGCCTCCATGCCCGATCTGCAGAACGGGCCCGCCAGCCTGATCCGCGGATCGCGCCGGATGATCCAGCATGTGGGGATCTCGAATTTCCGCCTGCCGATCCGGTATCGCACGCGGCACGGCGGCGAGATGACGCTGGAAAGCGCGGTGACCGGAACAGTCAGCCTGGAGGCGGAGAAAAAGGGCATCAACATGAGTCGCATCATGCGGTCCTTTTATGCCCATTCGGAAAAGACCTTCTCCTTCGACGTGATCGAGGCGGCGCTGGATGACTACAAGTCGGATCTGGAGAGCCTTGATGCGCGCATTCAGATGCGGTTCTCCTATCCGCTGAAGGTCGAAAGCCTGCGGTCGGGGCTGCAGGGATATCAATACTATGACATCGCGTTGGAACTGATCGAGACGGCGGGCGAACGTCTGCGCATTGTGCATCTGGATTATGTCTATTCCTCCACCTGCCCCTGTTCGCTGGAGCTGTCGGAGCATGCGCGGCGCACGCGCGGGCAGTTGGCCACGCCGCATTCGCAGCGCTCTGTCGCAAGGATATCGGTGGTGCTGGGCGGGTCCAATCGTTTGTGGTTCGAAGACCTGATCGACATGGCACGGCGGGCCGTGCCGACGGAGACCCAGGTGATGGTGAAACGTGAGGATGAACAGGCCTTTGCGGAGCTGAACGCCGCCAATCCGATCTTTGTCGAGGACGCGGCGCGGCTGTTCGCGGCCGAGCTGGAAGCGGATGAGCGCGTGGGCGATTTCCGCATCGTCGCCAGCCATCAGGAAAGCCTGCACAGCCATGATGCCGTGTCGATCCTGACGGAGGGCCCGACCTTTGAGGCGGCGAGCCTGGATCCGCGTCTGTTCGGGACGCTGCATCACTCCGGTTGACCGGTTTCGCCTAAGTTTTGGGCATGTGCTTGCAAACTGGGCTTGCCCATTGCTTTCCGGCTGATTTCTTCTGCCAAACCCCGGCCAAAGCGCTAGTCTCTGCCTGACGGGAGAGACTGCCATTAACGCCGACGCAACATTGACCCGGAACACGGCCTCCGGACTGCCACGCCAACCGCGTGCGCGGGGGCGGATGGACGTTGCGGCGAAGGTGCGGGCGGGGCGCAGCCGGATCGCCGATCTTCACCAGGTCGGGTCGTTCAAGGCGCTGTTTCCCCACGGGAATTCCCAGGCGCTACATGTCGTGACCCTGAACACGGCGGGGGGCGTGACCGGTGGCGACCGCTTCTATCTGAGCGCCCGGGCCGAGGCGCAGGCGCATATGGTTCTGACCACCCAGGCGGCGGAGCGGATCTATCGCGCGCAGCCGGGCGAGATCGGGCAGGTCCGGACGCGGCTAAGCGTGGCGGCGGGCGCCCGGTTGGACTGGGTGCCGCAGGAGACGATCCTCTTCGATCACGCGGCGCTGGACCGACGGCTGGAGGCGGATGTGGCCCCGGACGGCCGTCTGCTGGCGGTTGAGCCGCTGATCCTGGGGCGCGCGGCCATGGGCGAAGCCGTGGATTCCGGACATTTCACCGACCGCTGGCGCATCAGGCGCGGGGATGAGTTGATCTTTGCCGACAACCTGCGCCTGAGCGGGCCGATCCAATCAGTGATGGCGGCCACGGCCGTCGGGGGCGGGGCGCGGGCGATGGCGAGCCTGCTTTTGGTGGCGCCCGATGCGGATCTCTATCTCGACCGATTGCGCGCAGCCCTGGGCGCGGCGGGCGGGGCCAGCCTGATCCGGCCCGGGGTGCTTTATGCGCGCTGCCTTGCTGCGGACGGGTTCATCCTGCGCCGCCATATCATCCCTGCAATTCAAGCGCTTTCCGGCGCCGATATTCCCAAGACCTGGACACTGTAGACCATGCAACTGACTCCTCGTGAAAAGGACAAGCTCCTTATTTCCATGGCCGCGGAAGTGGCGCGCAAGCGGCTCGCCCGTGGTGTGAAGCTCAACCATCCGGAGGCCATCGCCCTGATCACCGATGCAGTGGTCGAGGGCGCGCGCGATGGCAAGACCGTCGCGACGCTGATGCAGGAGGGCGCGCAGGTGTTGAGCGTCGATCAATGCATGGAGGGCATCGCCGAGTTGATCCACGAAGTGCAGGTCGAGGCGACCTTTCCGGATGGCACGAAACTGGTGACCGTCCACAATCCGATCCGCTGAAACTCCGGGAGGCAAGATGATGACTTTGATTGAGAAAATTGCGATTTCCCTAGGGCTGATCCCGGCGGTGCAACCGATCCCCGTGCGGGTCGAGGCAGGAGAGCGCGAATGATCCCCGGAGAGGTTTTTCCCGCCGAAGGGACGATCACGCTGAACGAGGGGCGGGATCAGATCACGGTGATGGTTGCGAATACCGGTGACCGTCCGGTGCAGGTCGGGTCGCACTATCATTTTGCCGAAGCGAACGAGGCGCTGGATTTCGACCGCGCCGCGGCGCGGGGCATGCGGCTGGATATTGCGGCGGGCACGGCGGTGCGGTTCGAGCCCGGCCAGAGGCGCGAAGTCAAGCTGATCCCGGTCTCCGGTGCCCGCGTGATCTATGGGTTCAATCAACAGGTTATGGGCGCCCTCTGACAGCCAGAGCGGCGCGCCCGACAACAACATTCAACGAGGTATAAGATGCCCACCCAAATCTCCCGCGCGGATTATGCGGCGATGTTCGGCCCGACGACCGGCGACAAGGTCCGGCTTGCGGATACCGATCTGATCATTGAGGTCGAGCGCGACCTGACCACCTATGGCGAGGAGGTCAAGTTCGGCGGCGGCAAGGTGATCCGCGATGGCATGGGGCAGGCGCAGACCACCCGGGCCGACGGTGCCGTGGATACGGTGATCACCAATGCGCTGATCCTGGACTGGACGGGGATCTACAAGGCGGATGTGGGTCTGAAGGACGGGCGGATCCTCAAGATCGGCAAGGCGGGCAACCCCGACACGCAGCCGGGCGTGGATATCATCGTCGGGCCAGGGACGGAGGTGATCGCGGGCGAGGGCAAGATCCTGACCGCGGGCGGATTCGACAGCCATATCCATTTCATCTGCCCGCAGCAGATCGAGGATGCGCTGCATTCCGGCCTGACCACCATGCTGGGCGGCGGCACCGGCCCGGCGCATGGCACGCTGGCGACCACCGTCACGCCGGGGCCCTGGCACATGATGCGGATGATCCAGGCGGCGGATTCCTTCCCGATGAACCTGGCCTTTGCGGGCAAGGGCAATGCGTCGCTTCCGGCTGCGCTGGAAGAGCAGATCAAGGCGGGCGCCTGTTCGCTGAAGCTGCACGAGGACTGGGGCACGACGCCGGGTGCGATCGACAACTGTCTTTCGGTGGCGGATGATTATGACGTCCAGGTGATGATCCACACCGATACGCTGAACGAGTCGGGCTTTGTCGAGAATACCGTCAAGGCGATGAAGGGCCGGACGATCCATGCCTTCCATACCGAGGGCGCGGGCGGCGGACATGCCCCGGATATCATCAAGATATGTGGCGAAGCTCATGTGCTGCCCTCTTCGACCAACCCGACGCGACCCTTCACGGTGAACACGCTGGACGAGCATCTGGACATGCTCATGGTCTGTCACCACCTCGATAAGTCGATCCCCGAAGACGTGGCCTTTGCCGAAAGCCGCATCCGGCGCGAGACCATCGCGGCGGAGGATATCCTGCACGACATGGGGGCGTTTTCGATCATCGCCTCGGACAGCCAGGCCATGGGCCGCGTGGGCGAGGTGCTGATCCGGACCTGGCAGACCGCCGACAAGATGAAGAAACAGCGCGGCCGCCTGCCGGAGGAAACCGGCGACAACGATAATATGCGCGTCCGCCGCTATGTGGCGAAATACACGATCAACCCGGCCATTGCCCATGGTATCGGCCATCAGATCGGGTCGATCGAGGAGGGCAAGCGGGCGGATCTGGTGTTATGGAACCCGGCGTTCTTTGGTGTGAAGCCCGAGATGGTGTTGATCGGCGGATCGATCGTGGCGGCGCAGATGGGCGATCCCAATGCCTCCATCCCGACGCCGCAACCGGTCTATACCCGGCCCATGTTCGGGGCCTTCGGCAAGGCTGTGACGAATTCCGCCGTGACCTTCGTTTCTGCGGCTGCACAGGCCGCAGGGGTGCGCGAGGCCTATGGGATCGAGAAGGAGACCATCGCCGTGCTCAACACCCGCAACATCGGGAAGAAGGACCTTAAGCTGAACGATGCGCTGCCACATGTCGAGGTGAATCCAGAGACTTACGAGGTGCGCGCCGATGGTGAGCTGCTGACCTGCGAGCCTGCGGAGGTCTTGCCGATGGCACAGCGGTACTTCATGTTCTGAGCCAGGACGGGGAACAAAGTGATGACCGGACTCAATGAACTTCAACTTTTCTGCGTTGCAGCAAATGCATGGCAGGGCTACCGGAATGTCTGTAGTCAGGTCGCATCTGCTGACCTAACTTCAAAGCCAAGGGAGATAACCGCAAGAAAGTTGATCGAGGTTCCCAATGGCAAACGCAACGACACATATCGCAGACGCAGGCATTCGCGCCGGCATCGCACATTTCTTCCAGGCCATCGGCGCTGGTATGACCGCATACATGGAGCGCCGCTCGCGCGCAGACCAGATCGCCAAGTTGAACGCGCTGAGCGACGCGCAACTGGCCAAGCTGGGCATCAGCCGCGACGGCATCCCGGCCTATGTCTTCCGGGACATGTTCTACGTCTGAACCAGACTGATGCGCGGGGGGTGGACGCATGACGCCGCCGCCCGTCGCCCGCCAGATCAAGCGTGCCGCCGACCGCGGCGGCGCGGTTCCAAAGGACCTCGTGACCCTCGACTACGAGGCACGGTTCCTGAGGCGCAAAGTCCTGCACACGGTGCACGATGATCCGATCCTCGTTGATCTTGCGGAAACTGTTTCGCTCGATCACGGGGATTGTTTCGTTCTTGAGGATGGCGCGCTGATCGAGGTGATCGCGGCCGAGGAAGACTTGATCGAGATCCGGGGCGGAGATCTGATCCGCCTGGCCTGGCACATCGGCAACCGCCACACCCCCTGCCAAATCGAAGAAACGCGGCTGCTGATCCGTCGGGATGCGGTCATGGCCGATATGCTGGCAAAGCTTGGGGCTGAGGTGTCCGAGGTTTCCGAACCCTTTATCCCCGAAGGCGGGGCCTACGGCGTGGGCCGGACTCATGGGCACGATCATTCCCACGTTCATTCCGCAGTGCCGCATGTTCACGTGCATGGCGGCCACGGTCACGACCATTCCGACCCGCGCGATGAGGCGGTGAATGACGACTGATCCGGCGCTCCTGCTGCATCAATGGCTCTCGCCGTCCTTTCCCGTGGGGGCGTTTTCCTATTCGCACGGGCTGGAAACGGCGGTGGCCGAGGGGCAGGTGCGCGATGCGGTGACGGCGCAGGAGTGGATCGTCACGGCGCTCGATCACGGGGCGGGGCTGTCGGATGCTATCTTGCTGGCGGCGGCCTGGCGAGCCGAGACCGCGGAGTTGCCGGAGTTGGTCGCCCTGGCCCGCGCGCTGGCGCCGTCGGCCGAGCGGTTGGCGGAGGCGGACAGGATGGGCGCGGCCCTGGCCACGGCGCTGCGGTCGCTGCATGGGCATGACCTGCCCGATGCGCCCTATCCGGTTGTGTTGGGCCGGGCGGCGCGCCTGTCCGACATCCCGCTGCCGTTGACCCTGCGCCTGTCGATCCAGGCCTTTGCCGCCAACCTCGTCTCCGCTGCGATCCGGCTGGTGCCGCTTGGCCAGACGGAGGGGCAGGGGATCACCCTGGCGCTGGCCCCCCGGATCGAAGAACTGGCCGAGGAGGCCCTGCCGGGCGAGACCGACAGGATCGGCACGGCGGCCTTTGCGCTGGACATTGCCTCCATGCGGCATGAAACCCTCACCACACGTCTGTTCCAAAGTTAAGGAATTTCCCGATGTCTTCCCCTCATGGTCCCCTTCGTATCGGTCTTGGTGGTCCCGTCGGCGCCGGAAAGACCACGCTGACTGCCGCGCTGTGCCGCGCGCTTCGGGATCACGTCTCGCTCGCCGTGGTGACGAATGACATCTACACGCGCGAGGATGCGGATGCGCTGGTGCGGATGCAGGCGCTGCCCTCGGACCGGATCCGCGGCGTGGAAACCGGCGGCTGCCCGCATACGGCCATTCGCGAGGATGCCTCGATCAACCTCGCGGCCATCGCCGAGCTGAACCGCGATTTCCCGGACCTCGACCTGATCCTGGTGGAATCGGGGGGTGACAACCTGTCGGCGACCTTTTCGCCGGAACTCGTGGACATGACCATCTACGTCATCGACGTGGCCGCGGGGGAGGAGATCCCGCGCAAGGGCGGTCCGGCCATCACGAAATCCGACATCCTGGTCATCAACAAGACCGACCTCGCCCCCTATGTCGGGGCCGATCTGGCGGTGATGGAACACGATGCCAAACATCAGCGCGGCACGCGGCCCTTTGTCTTCACCAACCTGAAGACGGGCGAGGGGCTGCCGCGCATCCTGACCCTGATTTCCGAGATCGGCGGGCTGATCCCGGCCCCGGTGGCGGAAACCACCTGACTCTTTCCCAGCTCTGAAATATGCTCGGGGGCGGCCATGGGTTCGCCTTTGGTATGAGAGACATGGACCGCACGCGGTCCGACCTTCCCGCCCGTGCAGGGCCGAACCAGGACAGGCTGCCCGTGACGTCGCCGATTGCCCGTGCCAAGCATCGTTCCTTCATCGACCTGCGACCGGTCGGCTATGTGATCGGCCTGCTGGTCGCCTGTCTGGGCGTGACCATGCTGATCCCGCTGGCGGTGGATATTGCGGAGGGGCGGGGCCATTGGCCGGTTTTCCTGGAAAGCGCGGTGCTGACCTTTGCCATCGGCGGGCTGACCGCGCTGGCCTGTCAGAACGGCACGGAGGAGGCGCTGTCGCTGCAGCAGACCTTCCTGCTGACCACGGGGGTCTGGGCGATGCTGCCGGTCTTTGGCGCGCTGCCCTTCATGCTGGGCGAAACCCAGTCGAGCTTCACCGATGCCTTTTTCGAGGCGATGTCGGGGATGACCACGACCGGATCGACCGTGCTGTCGGGGCTCGACACGCTGCCGCGCGGTCTGCTGCTGTGGCGCGGGATGCTGCAATGGCTGGGCGGGGTCGGGATCATTGTGGTTGCCATGGTCTTCCTGCCGGAGCTCCGGGTCGGCGGGATGCAGATCTTCCGGTCCGAAGCCTTTGATACCATGGGCAAGATCCTGCCCCGAGCGGCCTCCATCGCGTCGCAGATCTCGGTGGTCTACGTGGCGCTGACGGTGGCCTGCGCGTTGACCTACCTGTTCCTCGGCATGGATGCGTTTGACGCCACGGTGCATGCGCTGACCACGATTTCGACCGGAGGGTTTTCGACGCGGGACGCCTCCTTTGGCGCTTTTTCGGGGCCGATGGAATATGCGGCGACGGTCTTCATGGTGCTCGCGGCGCTGCCCTTCGTGCGCTATGTGCAGCTGCTGAACGGCAACCGGATCGCGCTCTTTCAGGACAGTCAGGTGCGGGTCTTCATGCTGACCGTCCTGGCCTTTGTGGGGGTCAGCTTTGTCGCGCTTCTACATATCTTTCCGCACCATTGGGAAACATCGCTGCGCGAGGCGCTGTTCAATATCACCTCGATCATGTCCGGGACGGGCTATGCCAGCGCGGATTACATGGGCTGGGGGCCCTTCCTGATCACGATCTTTTTCTTTGTCGGGCTGATCGGGGGTTGCGCCGGATCGACCGCCTGTTCGATCAAGATCTTCCGTTACCAGATCCTCTTTGCCGCGATCCGCAGTCAGATCAAACGCATCCACCATCCGCACGGGCGGTTTTCGCCCAAGTTCGACGGGCGGCCGATTTCGCAGGATGTCATGGGGTCGGTCATGTCCTTCTTCGTCTTCTTCACCGTCTCCATCGGGGTTCTGGCGGTGGCGCTGGCGCTGACGGGGCTGGATTTCGTCACCTCGCTCTCGGGGGCGGCGACGGCGATTGCCAACATCGGCCCGGGGCTGGGAGAGATCATCGGGCCTTCGGGGAATTTCGAACCGCTCAACACTACAGCCAAATGGATGCTGAGCTTCGGCATGCTCTGCGGACGGCTGGAGCTGATGGCGGTCTACGCCATTCTCACCGTGCAGTTCTGGCGCGCATGAGCGGGCTGCCCGATCCCGAGGACGTGCGCCCGCTCTATGACCGGAACGCCGCGGAGTTTCACCGTGCGCGGGTCGGCAGCGAGATGGAGGCAGGCTGGGTCGCCCGTTTTGCCGACGCGCTGGCCCCCGGGGCGGAGGTGCTGGACCTCGGCTGCGGCAGTGGCGAGCCGGTGGCGCGGTTGCTGCTGGATCACGGGCTGCGGGTGACGGGGGCGGATTTCTCTGCCGCCATGCTTCAGATCGCGGCCCGGCATCTGCCCGGGGCCGACTGGATCCGGGCGGATATCCGGACCCTTGATCTGGACCGGGGCTTTGACGGCATCATCGCCTGGCACAGCTTCTTTCACCTGACGGTCGCCGCGCAGCGCGAAGCCCTGCCGCGCGTGCTGGCGCATCTGCGCTCCGGAGGCGTGCTGGTTATGACGCTTGGTGTGGAGGAGGGGGAGATCTCCGGCCATGTCGAGGGCGAGGAGGTCTATCACGCCAGCCTGTCCGAGGCCGAGTATCGGCAGATCCTGGCGGACGCCGGGGTGGAGGTGGTGCAGTTCCTACACGACGACTGGTCCTGCGGCGGCGCGAATGTGCTGTTCGCGCGGCGCGGGATGGGCGACTGACGGGACAGGAAAAGCCCGGCGCGGGGCCGGGCTTTAGCGGTCTTCAGGAAGATTTGGGCTACGCCCTGTCGCAAGCGAAAGGTCCTGTCGGACCTTCTCCGGGTCGCTTGCTCATTCCCAGCACGACACCAATACCGTCATGGCCATGCCGATGCGGGTGATATCTTCGGGGGCAAGGCCTGGGCCGGGGTCGGCGGCGACGGCCGAAAGGCCCGCCTGGCCCAGAAGCTCGACCAGGACCGGGCCGTCCACGGCAAAGGCCACGCCCTCGGGCAACTGCCGTCCGCCCATGTCGGCGGCGGAGATCATACCGATCACCGCACCGCTCTGATCCATCACCGGACCGCCCGCATCGCCGGGAAGGGTGGAGAGGGCAAGCCGCGCCATGCCGTCCTGGCCGGAGAGGTCCTGCAGTTCTTCCAGCCGACCGAAGTTGAGCGAGGGATCGGGCAGGCGGCCTTCATAGGGGTAACCGGCGGAGGCGACCTCGGATTGCAGCCGCGGGGTGGTGGTGGAGAACCGTGCAAAGCCGATCGGGGCGATCGGATCTGCGGGTTTCAGGACCGCGACACCCCGGTCGGAGGTCACGACCTCGGCCCGTGTCTCGCCGTCCAGCGTGACGTGACCGCATTGGCCGACAATATCGGCGCTGGTCATCGCGAAGCCGCGATCGTTCACATAGAACCCGGAGCGGGAGAAAAGCGGCTTGCGGATTTCCAGACCGGAGAGCAGGTCGATGCTCTGCCCGCTGTCGGTGCCCATGGCGGCGGGCAGGACGATGCCGTCGATCCGCTCCACACTCGGGCGCATTTCGCTCAGCAGGCGGGTCCGGCGTTCCTCGTCGCCGGCGGGCCAGACAAGGGTGAAGCCCTTGATGACGCCATCGGCCAGGGTGACCTCGGTATGGGACACGATGCGGGAGTTCTGGCCGGTGATGACGAAGCCATCACTGCGGCGTTCGCGCGGGCCATCTTCGGGGATGATGGTCAGGGTCTGCAGGATGTCATAGAGCCCGTTCATCGTCTGCTGGTCGCCCTGTTGGGAGATCAGGATCAGACGTGCGTTCAGATCGCCTGTCGGTTCGTAGTGCGCGAAAGGGGCCTCGTAACGGTCGAAGGCCACGACGCCGGTCGGGACGAGCAGCGAGAGGCCGGCCGTGTTGTCGGTCACCCGGCGCAGGTCGAGCCCTTCGAGAACGGCGTTGTACTGTTGCTTCAGCGCTGCACGCTGGCGGGTGGTCAGGACGCCGGTCGGTTCATATCCGTTCTGCTCCTGCCAGGCGGCCATGGAGCCGCGGGTGCCGCGCCCGAAAGCGCCGTCGATGGCGGAATCGTAGAAGCCGGCCCATTGCAGCCAGACCTGCAGCTCCATCCGTTCCTCGCGGGTCAGCAGTGCTTCGCTACGGCGGGCCTCGGCCGGGGTTTCATCGGGTTCGGGGGCGGGTTCAGGCGCGGGGGCGGGCTCGACAGCGGCGGTTTCAGTGGCCGGGGCCTGTGCGTTTTCCGTCGGCGTTTCGGCCTGGGTCTGTTGCGTTTCGGCCGGGACCTGGGCGGGGGCGGCCAGTTGGTTCGCGCCGCGCGGCCAGAACTGGTCGCGGAAGGCAGAGGGGATGGCGATATAGCTGTCGCGCGGGATCGTGCCTTCACTGCGCAGCACCTGCAAAACACGTTCGGCATCGGCCGGGGCATAGGGGCCAAGCGCGATCGCATACCATCCGCCGCCGAGCGAGAAACCGTTCACATCCTGCAGCCGCTCTGCGTAGCCGCGAATGGCGTCTTCGGCCAGCGACAGCGACGGCTGCGCCTCGATCTGGACCCAGACGGGCCCGTTGTCCTGCGCGTGCAGGATACGCGACGTCAGGGTTGTCGCGAGGATCAGGGCAAAGACAGCCCGGAATAGTCGAAAATACATGTAAGAACCTCTGCCCGGTCTTTTTCTGAATTGGCGTGCCGGAGTTTTATCAAATCCGGTGGCTGACGCATCCAAATAATGCGATATCCGCCGCATTGACCCTGCCGGGTGTGGCCCGTAGGTAAGCATCGCCGACCGGACAGAGGACGTGAGATGGCCGAAACCGTAGACAAGCCCCGTTCCTTTCAGGAAATCATCCTGAGGCTCCAGAGCTACTGGGCCAAGCAGGGATGCGCGATCATGCAGCCCTATGACATGGAAGTGGGGGCGGGCACGTTCCACCCGGCCACGACGCTGCGCTCGCTCGGCTCGCGGTCCTGGGCGGCGGCCTATGTGCAGCCCTCGCGGCGGCCGACCGACGGGCGTTATGGCGAGAACCCCAACAGGTTGCAGCATTATTACCAGTACCAGGTGCTGATCAAACCCTCGCCGCCAGACCTGCAGGATCTCTACCTCGGGTCGCTCGCGGCCATCGGCATCGACATGGAAATGCACGACATCCGCTTTGTCGAGGACGACTGGGAAAGCCCTACGCTTGGCGCCTGGGGGCTGGGATGGGAGGTCTGGTGCGACGGGATGGAGGTCAGCCAGTTCACCTATTTCCAGCAGGTCGGCGGGCATGACTGCCATCCGGTCTCGGGCGAGTTGACCTACGGGCTTGAGCGGCTGGCAATGTATGTGCTGGGCGTCGACCATGTGATGGACATGCCCTACAACGATCCGCAGGCGCCGATTGCGCTGTCCTATGGCGATGTCTTTCGCCAGACGGAGGAGGAATATTCCCGCCACAACTTCGACGGGGCCAATACCGAGATGCTGCTGAAGCATTTCGAGGAGGCGGAGGCCGAATGCGCGGCTCTGCTGGAGGCCCCGAAGATCGACCCCAAGACCGGCAAGCGGATCATCATGGCGCATCCGGCCTATGATCAATGCATCAAGGCCTCGCATCTGTTCAATCTGCTGGATGCGCGGGGCGTGATCTCCGTTACCGAACGTCAGGCCTATATCGGGCGGGTGCGTGCCCTGGCCAAGCTTTGCGCTGACGCCTTTGTCGAAACCGACGCCGGTGGCTGGGTGCCGCAGGAGGCCTCTGCCTGATGGGGCGGTTTCTGGCCGCGCTGATCGTCATCTGTGCTTTGGGCGCGGGGGGCTTGCTGTATTACACGCAGGTCTACGCCTTCTATGACGAGGTCCCCGCGACCGGAGAGGATGTGCTGCTGACGCGGATGGATGGCCGGGCTGAACTGATCTCCTACGACAGCTTTGCCGCGATCGACGCCTATTCCTCGCCAATCCGCTATCGCGCGTGTTTCCATACCGATCTGCCCGACGGGGAAATCGCCGCGGCCTATCAGCCTTACGACGGGGCGGAGCCGCTCGAGGCGCCGGGCTGGTTCGACTGTTTCAATGCAGATGAGATTGGCGAAGCGCTGAAGCGGGGAGAGGCAACGGCCTATCTCTCCGTTGCCAATATCACCTATGGTATCGACCGGATCGCGGCCGTGTTTCCTGACGGGCGCGGCTATGTCTGGCACCAGATCAATCCGTGTGGCGAGGTCGTCTTCGACGGCCGCCCCGCCCCCGAGGGCTGCCCGACGCCGCCGGAATGAGGCCCCCGGAGGCGCCTCCGGTCTTTAAATAACGCGGAACCAGCATTGCGTTCGACCGTTGACCCACAGCGGAGGTATCGTCATGTCCAATGGTTCAGCGCCCGAGTGGGTCAAGCCCGTCATGCAAGCGGGGTATGGCGCGCGCGGCGTCACATATGTGATCGTGGGCGCCCTTGCCGTTCTGGCGGCCTGGCGTGGCGGCTCGGCCGAAGGGGCGCAGGGGGCGCTCGCGCAATTGCGGGGCGAACCGCTCGGCCTTGCCGCGCTGGTGCTGATCGGTCTCGGTTTTCTTGCCTACGCGGTCTGGCGGTTGATCTGTGCGGCCTATGATCTGCAAAACGAGGGGCACGACGCCAAGGGCGTCATCGCGCGCCTCGGACAGACAGCCACCGGGGTAATCCATCTGGGTCTTGGTGCGTCTGTGCTGCGCATGGCCATCGGGAGTGGCAGCGGCGGAGGCGACTCCGCGCCGCAAAGCCTGACGTCCAAGGTTCTGGCCATGCCGAACGGCAAGATGATCGTGATGGCTTTGGGGCTGCTGGTCGTGGCGGCCGGTCTCTACTATGGCTACAAAGGTTTGTCTGAAAAGTACAAGGAAAACATTCGGTTGACCTCTGTGACGGAGAGGCTGGACCCTGCTGTGAAAGCAGGGCTTGTCGCCCATGGTGTCGTCATCGTTCTGATCGGCGTCTTCCTGTTCTATGCTGGCCAGACGGCCGATCCGGGCGAGGCAGGTGGTGTGGGCAAGGCCTTTGAAGTCGTCCGTGCGCAACCCTTCGGGCGGATCATGCTGGGGGTGCTGGGCCTGGGCACCGTGGGGTTCGCCGTCTACTGCTTTGTCGAGGCCTGTTACCGTGTGATCCCGCGCCTCTCGGGGGACGAGATTTCCACTCTGGCGTCGCGGGCGAAGTCCGAGGCCAAACGCAAGGCGCGTCAGGCTGCTCATTAAGGGTCGAGCCGCCTGCGGTATATGCTTATCCGCTGGACCCTGAGGTCGAGGACCGCTATCCACCCTGCGACGACGGGGTGGCGCGGTCTTGCCGTATCATCCCCGGATGAACGAAGCGAGACAGGCCCGAAAGCGATCCCATGCCCGACCTTCTTATCGAATTGTTTTCCGAAGAAATTCCCGCCCGCATGCAGGCGCGTGCGGCGGCGGACCTGAAGGCGCGGATGACGGATGGTCTGGTCGAGGCCGGCCTGACCTATGCGGGCGCGGCGGGTTTTCACACGCCGCGTCGCCTGACGCTGGCGGTGGAGGGGCTTCTCGACAAGTCGCCGACCCTGCGCGAGGAGCGCAAGGGGCCCCGCGTCGATGCGCCGGACAAGGCGATCGAAGGGTTTCTGCGCGGGGCCGGGGTCGCGAAAGAGGATCTGAAGGTCCAGGACGACAAGAAGGGCCAGGTCTATGTCGCTGTGATCGAGAAGCCGGGCCGTCCGGCAGCGGAGATCGTGGCGGAGGTGCTCGAGTCAGTTATCCGCAATTTCCCATGGCCCAAATCCATGAGATGGGGCAGCGGTGGACTCAAATGGGTAAGACCGCTGCATTCCATCATCTGCCTGCTCAGCGATGACTCCGGTGCCGAGGTCGTGCCGCTGGAGGTCGAGGGGATCAAGGCCGGGGACCGGACGTCGGGCCATCGCTTCATGGCGCCGGGGGCGATTTCTGTCAGTGGATTCGAGGATTACGCGGCGAAGTTGAAGCGCGCTTTCGTGGTGCTGGACGCGGGCGAACGGGCGGATCACATCTGGCAGGATGCGACGAACATGGCCTTTGCCGCCGGGCTGGAGGTGGTTGAGGACTGCGGCCTGCTGGCGGAAGTCGCGGGGCTGGTCGAATGGCCGGTTGTTCTGATGGGCGAGATCGGCAAGGATTTCCTGGGCTTGCCGCCCGAAGTTCTGCAGACCTCGATGAAGGAACATCAGAAGTTCTTCTCGGTCCGCAATCCCAAGACGGGCCGGATCGAACGCTTCATCACCGTGGCCAACCGCGAAACCCGGGATGATGGCGCGACGATCCTGGCGGGGAACCAGAAGGTGCTGGCGGCGCGTCTGTCGGATGCCAAGTTCTTCTGGGAAAACGATCTTCGCGTTGCGTCGCAGGGCATGGAAAGCTGGACCGAACAGCTTTCCAATGTGACCTTCCACAACCGTCTGGGCAGCCAGGCGGATCGGATCGACCGGATCGCCGCGCTGGCCCGTGAAATCGCGCCGCATGTCGGGGCCGATCCCAAGCTCGCGGAACAGGCTGCGCGGGTGGCCAAGGCGGACCTGAGCTCTGAAATGGTCTATGAATTCCCCGAACTTCAGGGGCTTATGGGCCGTTATTACGCCGAGGCCGCGGGCCTGCCGCCCGCGGTCGCCGCCGCCTGCGAAGAGCATTATTCGCCCCTCGGCCCGTCTGACAGCGTGCCGAGTGCGCCGGTGTCGGTCGCCGTGGCACTGGCGGACAAGCTGGACACGCTGACCGGGTTCTGGGCCATTGATGAAAAGCCGACGGGTTCGAAGGACCCCTATGCGCTGCGCCGCGCCGCGCTCGGGGTGATCCGGCTGGCGTTGAGCAACGGGCTGCGGGTCCATCTCGACCGGTTGGTGGATGCGCAACTTCTGCGCCATCAGATTACCCCTACGGATGAGAAGGAAGCGGCGCTGTTGAGCGAGCTCCTGGGCGAGGTGGCCAAACATGGCGTCTTCGGCGCCGCGGTGCGCACCGTGATCGACCGGATCGACGATGCGCCAGGCTGGCTGAGCAAGATCGTCGAGCACAAGCCGGATGTCAGCGACGACCTCCTCTCCTTCTTCCACGACCGCCTCAAGGTCCACCTGCGTGACGAGGGGATGCGGCACGATGTGATCGACGCCTGCCTCGCCATGCCCGGCAACGACGACATCACCCTGCTGACCCGCCGCGCCCAGGCGCTTGGCGATTTCCTCAAGACCGAGGAAGGGGAGAACCTGGTTCAGGGGTTCAAACGCGCCAACAACATCCTCAGCCAGGCCGAGGAGAAGGACGGCGTGTCCTACGAATTCGGGGCGGACAAGAAGTTCGCCGAGGATCCGAGCGAAGAGGCGCTCTTTGATGCGCTTCAGGAAGCGCGGCCCCAGATCGACAAGGCCATGGAGGCCGAGGATTTCGCCGCCGCAATGACCGCCATGGCGGGCCTGCGCGGCCCGATCGACGCCTTTTTCGAGGCGGTTCAGGTGAATGCGGAGAGTGAGATCGTGCGGCGTAACCGCTTGAACCTGTTGTCGACAATCCGCTCCACCTGCCTGGCCGTTGCGGATTTGACCCGGCTGGAAGGCTGACCACAGCTTTTCCTTGCCCGGGCCGTCCGTAGGATTATGCTGCGCGAACCAGAAGGATCGCCGCAGTGCAGCAGATATCGCCCCCGCCCGAACAGATCACCCCGACCGCCGAAATTGCCACCGCCACTCATGGTGGCCGGGCCAAGTGTCTGCAGCGGTTGGTGCGGATGGATCTGCCGGTGCCGCGCACGGTCGCGCTGTCCTTTGCCACGGTTCACAAGATCGCGGCCGGAGAGATGCCGGACATGAAGGCGCTGCTGGCGCCCTTCGGGGATCAACCGCTCTTGTGCGTGCGTCCGTCGTCCGAGGATCCGGATTGGGGCGGCCCGGGGGCGGTGCTGAACGTCGGCATGAATGACGCGCTTTATGCCGATCTGTGCAAGAAGATCGGGACGGAGGCGGCGACGGCCGTCTACATGCGGTTCGTTCAGGGCTATGCGATCCATGTGGCGCGGCTGGACCCGGATATGTTCGACGGGCTGAGCCTGGAGGGGCATGAAGGCCTGCGGCAGGTGTTGGACGCCTATGAGGACGAGACCGAAGAGCCCTTTCCCCAGGATCCCGAGGTGCAGCTGTCGGGCGTGTTGCGGTCGATGGCGCGGGCCTGGGAGGGGACGACGGCGCGCCTTCTGCGGCAGGCCAAGGGGGCGCCGGCCGATGCGGGGCTGGGCCTCGTGGTGCAGGAAATGGCGCTTGGTCTGGGCAAGGGCGAATGCGGGTCCGGTGTGATCCAGCTGGTCAGTTCGGCCACAGGATTGCCGAGGGTCACCGGACGGTACCTCAGCCAGAGCCAGGGGCGGGATGCGCTGCGCAAGGAGGGGGCGTCGATCTACCTGGCCAAGGATCCGCGCGGCCCCTCGCTGGAGGATCTGGCGCCGGAGGCCTTTGCCCAGCTGATCGACTATACGCGGCAGATGCGTATCCGCCTGCGGGAGGAGATGCAGACGGAATTTGCCATTGAAAATGGGCAGGTGCACGTGCTGGACGGGGTACGCATCCGGCGCAGTTCACGCGCAGCGGTGCGGATCGCCGTGGCCCTGGCGGAGGACGGGATCATCCCGAAGGAGGAGGCGATCCTGCGGGTGGAGCCACGTGCGGCGACGGAGATGCTGCACCGCCAGGTCGACCCCGATGTCCCGCGCGAGGTGATCGCGCGGGGGATCGCCGCCAGCCCGGGTGCGGCTCATGGGAGGGTGGTGTTTTCCTCCACCGCGGCACAGGCCGCGGCCGCGCGTGGCGAGCTGTGCGTTCTGGTCCGGCGGGAAACGACGCCGGAGGATATCCGGGGCATGCATGCCTCTGCCGCCGTCCTGACGGAGCGGGGCGGGATCACCAGCCATGCGGCGGTGATCGCGCGGGGGCTGGGCCTGCCCTGTGTCGTCGGGGCCTCGGACATGAAGGTGAACCTGCGGCGCAACACGGTGGCCATGGCCGATGGCCGGGTGCTGAAAGAGGGCGACGCGATCACGATCGACGGCACCAACGGGAATGTCATCTCGGGCGAGGCGCCCTTGCTGGAGGCGGCGCAGGACGATGCGTTCCAGATGCTGATGTCCTGGGCGGACGACTTGCGCGACATCGGGGTGCGGGCCAATGCCGACACGCCGGCCGATGCCAAAATCGCGCGGGATTTCAACGCCCAAGGCATCGGGTTGTGCCGGACGGAGCACATGTTCTTCGATCCCGGTCGATTGACGGTGATGCGCGAGATGATCTTTGCCGCCGAAGAGGCCGACCGCCAGTCCGCTCTGGATCAGCTGCTGCCGATGCAGCGCAATGATTTCGTGGAGCTCTTCCGGATCATGCAGGGCCACCCGGTCTGCATCCGCCTGCTGGATCCGCCGCTGCACGAATTCCTGCCCTCGGACCGCGACGGCATCCGCTCGCTCGCCGAGGCGCTGGATCGTCCGCTGTCGGATGTGGAACGCCGGATCGAGGAGATGTCGGAATACAACCCGATGCTGGGCCTGCGTGGTGTGCGTCTGGGGATCACCATGCCGGAAATCTACGACATGCAGGCGCGCGCGATTTTTGAAGCCGTGCTGGAGGCGAGCACAGAAGGGGCGGCCGTGGTGCCGGAGATCATGATCCCGCTGGTCTCCGCCAAGCGGGAAGTGGAGTTGGTCAAGAACCGGGTGGAGGCCGTGGCAGCCGCGGTCCGCACCACGTCGGGACGCAATTTCAACTACCGCCTGGGCGTGATGGTCGAAACCCCGCGCGCGGCGCTGCGGGCCGGGGAAATCGCACCGCATGCGGCCTTCCTCTCCTTCGGGACGAACGACCTGACGCAGATGACCTACGGCCTGTCGCGCGACGATGCGGGGCGGTTCATGCAGACCTATGTGCATCAGGGGGTCTTCCCCGAAGATCCGTTCCACATGCTCGATGCCGAGGGCGTTGGCGAGTTGCTGAAAATCGGTGCTGATCGGGGGCGGAATGCACGAAAAGACCTTGTACTTTCCATTTGTGGCGAACACGGGGGCAACCCCGAATCAATCGCCTTCTGCAGGGCCGCAGGCTTCGATTATGTAAGCTGTTCACCCTTCCGTGTGCCGGTTGCCCGGCTTGCAGCGGCGCAGCTTGCGGTTCGGGATCGGCTGAAATTCGCTGACTAAATCTCATTTTATTCAACGGCTTGTTAACGGTTCTGCGCAAAACATGGATGCGTGGTTGCCGTGAACGTCACCCCGCAGGCTGGACCTGCGCGGCGTAATTCGTTAGGCGACCCCGAGTTGGATGGATGAAACGGTCACGATATTTGGCCGGGGGGTTTACCATGCGCGGATTGCTTGTCGGGGCATTGCTGCTTGCCTCGAGTGCTGCCTTTGCTGAAGGCAATGTTAATGACATCGCGAGTGCGGAGAAATCGGGCCTGAACGGCGTTGGCTCTCTCAAGCTCGCCTCCTTGCTGGATCCAGAGTTGTTCCGGGAGACCCGGCCAAAGACCCGCAAGGCGCCGAATGTCGAATATTCCCGGAAATGGCTGGCCAAAATGCCCAAGCCGAAGCTGTCGGATCAGGCGGCCTGCCTGGCGGAGGCGCTGTATTTCGAGGCGAGGGGCGAAAGCGTCAGGGGCCAGTTCGCGGTGGCCGAGGTCATCATGAACCGGGTGGACAGCCCCGCCTTCCCGAATTCGATCTGCGGTGTGATCCACCAGGGCACCGGTCGGAAATACGCCTGCCAGTTCACCTATACCTGCGACGGCTATCCCGAGGTGATCCACGAAAAGGCGGCCTATAACGGCGTCTCCAAGGTTGCGAGCATCATGGCGCAGGGCGGGGCACGTCCGCTGACCGATGGCGCGACCTACTATCATACCCATGGGGTCGCCCCAGCCTGGTCGCGCAAGTTCGCACGGACGGCCAGCATCGGCGTGCACTACTTCTACCGCCGCCACACCCGGGTCTCGTCGAATTAATCGCGACAATTGCGCCGGATGCCGCTTTTGGGGCCAGGGTCGCCGTCGGTGGCTTTGCCTTCGCGGTGTTAAGACGGTAAGCCGCGCCTGACACGGACTTTCCTGAGACGGGCTTTCCTGACATGGGCATCAGCGGCAGGCGGCGATGAGCGACCGGATTTCACAGGCCTTCGGGCACCCGATTGAGCGGGCGGAGGCGCTGGCCGGGGCGGAGCCCCGCGACCGTATCTCCCTGCGCGACTATATCGTCGAGGTCGAGATCGGGGCCTTCCAGCAGGAGCGGGGCCATCAGCAACGGCTGCAGTTCAATGTGGTGGTCGATGTCGTCCCGGCAGAGGGGCCGCTGGCCGATGACGTGGACCGCATCCTCTCCTACGACCGAGTGACCGAGGCAATCGAGGCCGAGCTGGAGAGCGAACGGCTCAACCTGCTGGAAACACTGGCTGAAAGGGTCGCCTCCCGCATCCTGATGGAGCCGCAGGCGGAACGCGTCTTTGTCCGGATCGAAAAGCTGGATCGCGTTGCAGGCGCGCTTGGTGTCGAAATCATGCGAAGCCTTGACGATGCACAGCCTCTCGCGCCGGAGGTGGCGGGGGTGGCCGCCGCCCCGCGCGTCGTCTTCCTGGGGAATGAGGCAATCGCCGCACCGGACGTGTCGTCGCGAATCGACGCGCTGATTGCGTCGGGGACGCCGTTGATCCTGTGCTGTGGCCCTGCGGACCTGACGCTGCCGCGTTCGGACTCCGGGCTGGCGCAGCGGCGGATCGACCTGCTGGCGATCGAGCAGAATGCCTGGGTCCTGGCGGGCCGCGATGCGCGCTGCGTCGTGGTGGACAGCCGGACGGAGCTGGACTGGGCCGTGAAACACGGCGAGGTCAGCGTCTGGGCCCCCTCGAAAATGGTACTGGATGCGGTCCAAGCGCCCGCACGCCACGCCACGGCATCGGAGCTGGCCTATTGGCTGGCTGGCGAAATGGGCGCGACGGAGTTCCTGGTTCTGGCGGAGGCGGAGGAGATCCCCCGAGGCGATATCCCCGCCCGGCGGGCAGAGGCCCTGCCATGACGGCCTGGATCAGGCCGATCGTCACCCCCGGTGTAGAGGAGGGCTGGCCACTGGCCGGGCAGCCCCATGTCCGCTTCGCCCGGGTCGAACGGATCGCCGAGGGGCGGCGTGGCGAGGACATCGCAGCGGTCGACCTGCGACGGGACACGTCTGCCCGGCTGACCACATTGCGTCCGGATCTCTGCGGGCTGGCGCTGGACCGGCCGCGGATCATGGGGATCCTCAACGTGACGCCGGACAGTTTCTCCGACGGGGGGCTGCACCACGGCTTCGATCAGGCCGTCGCCAAGGCGATGGAGATGGCCATTGAGGCGGATGTGCTTGATATCGGGGGGGAATCCACCCGTCCGGGCGCTCAGGACGTCCCGGTGGAGGAAGAGATCCGCCGCACTGTCCCGGTGATCTCCGCCCTGCGGTCCGCCGGGATCACAACCCCGATCAGCATTGATACCCGCAAGGCCAGAGTGGCCGAAGCGGCGCTGGATGCGGGGGCGGATATCGTCAACGATGTCTCCGCCCTGACCTACGATCCCGATCTGGCGAGGGTCGTGGCAGAACGCGAGGTGCCGATCTGCCTGATGCATGCCAAGGGCACGCCGGAAACCATGCAGGCCGACCCGCGGTATGGCGACGTGCTGACCGAAGTGCTGGACAGCCTTGCTGCCCGGGTTGCCTTCGCTCAGGGGCAGGGCATCGCGCGGGAGCGGATCGTCGTCGATCCGGGCATCGGCTTCGGCAAGACGAAAGCCCATAATCTGGAGCTGCTGCGCGGCCTCTCCGCCCTTCATGACCTCGGTCTGCCCGTGCTTCTGGGGGCCTCGCGCAAGCGGTTCATCGGCACGATCGGCGGCAGCGAAGAGGCCCTGGGCCGGATGCCCGGATCGCTGGCGGTGGCGCTTTGGGGGGCGGCGCAGGGGGCACAGATCCTGCGGGTGCACGACGTGGCAGAGACGGCGCAGGCCTTGCGGCTGTGGATGGCGATGGCGCGGGGTGAGGGCGAGGCGCTTCCCTGAACGCGCATTTTGCCCTAAACTTTGGCAGTAGGCGGGGGAACCTCCCCACATCTGGGCAGCCAGAGGTGTTTGATCTGGCTTGACCGGAAATTCGGCGCAGACTGAACCCATGGGAGGGCGATCCGATCAAGGAGACCTGACCATGTGCCTCACACCCAAAGCCATGCTGCTGTTTCTCAGCATGATCTCTCCGGAGAAATTCGACACCAGCGAGGGGCGGATCGTGATCCGTGCCGAGACGAGCGAGGTCGTCTGGACCGTCAAGGGCGACATCTGGTGTATTGAGCCGGACGGTATGGACACCTAAACCGGCCATGCCCCGCGGGCGGTGGACGGCGCGATCATCCGCGCCGTCCTGTCCGATCCTGCGGGATCAGTTCTTTTCCTTGTCGACCATCTTGCCGGCGGAAATCCAGGGCATCATCTCGCGCAGTTTCGCGCCGACCTGTTCGATCTGGTGCTCGTCGTTGATGCGGCGGGTGCCTTTGAAGAAGGGCTGGCCGACGGCGTTTTCCTGCATGAAGTCGCGCACGAACTTGCCGGTCTGGATGTCGGTCAGGATTGCCTTCATCTCTTTCTTTGTCCGCTCGTAGGGCAGGACTCGCGGGCCGGAGACGTATTCGCCGTATTCCGCGGTGTTGGAGATGGAGTAGTTCATGTTTGCGATGCCGCCTTCGTAGATCAGGTCGACGATCAGCTTCACCTCGTGCAGACATTCGAAATAGGCCATTTCCGGCGCGTAGCCGGCCTCGACCAGCGTCTCAAAACCAGCGCGGATCAGTTCGACCAGACCACCGCAGAGAACGGCCTGTTCACCGAATAGGTCGGTTTCGCACTCTTCACGGAAGTTGGTCTCGATGATGCCCGAACGGCCGCCGCCAATGGCGGAGCAGTAGGACAGACCGATTTCCAGCGCGCGGCCGGAGGCGTCGTTGTTCACGGCCACGAGGCAGGGCACGCCGCCGCCTTTGGTGTATTCGCCGCGCACGGTGTGGCCGGGGCCCTTGGGCGCCATCATGATGACGTCGACGCCTGGCTTCGGCTCGATCAGGCCGAAGTGGACGTTCAGACCGTGGGCAAAGGCAATCGCCGCACCGTCGCGCAGGTTGTCATGGACGTATTTCTTGTAGGTTTCGGCCTGCAGTTCATCGGGCATGGTGAACATGATCAGGTCGGCCCAGGCGGCGGCCTCGGCAATGCCCATGACCTTCAGGCCTTCGCCTTCGGCCTTCTTGGCGGAGGCGGAGCCTTCGCGCAGGGCGACGACGAGGTTCTTGGCACCCGAGTCGCGCAGGTTGAGGGCATGGGCGTGGCCCTGGGAGCCGTAGCCCAGGATGGCAACCTTCATGTCCTTGATCAGGTTGATGTCGCAATCGCGGTCGTAATACACGCGCATGGATATATCCTCCGTTTGGCCGCCCAGAGGGGCGGGATGGCGGCAGCATAGAGAGTCGGAGGGAGATTGCTTTGCATATCTTGAGAATTTCCGACGATATGCTAGAAAATCATTCTTCCTTTTGGTCTGGCTGCGATAATTCATGCTTGACGATACTGATAGACGCATCCTGCGTCAGTTGCAGGCCGACCCGCGGCTCAGCGGGGCGGAGCTGGCCGACCGGGCCGGGGTAAATGCCGCCACCTGCTGGCGGCGGCTGGAACGGCTGCGCGAACGCGGCGTGCTGCGCGGCACCCATGCGGTGATCGACTGGCGCGCGCTTGGCTATTCGGTGGAGGTCTCGTTGCGGGTGACGCTGGACAAGGCCGCGCCGCGCGCCTTCGAGGATTTCGCGGCAGAGGCACGGCGCATTCCCGAGGTGCTGGAGATCCAGACCTTCCTGGGGCAGGTGGACGTGCGCCTGGGCCTGATCGCGCGGGACCTCGCGCATTATCAGGAGCTCTACCGCGACCGCATCCTGACCCTGCCGCATATCGCGGACCTTGAGGCGCTGATGCACGTGGCGCGGATCAAGACGGATGAGACGGTGCCACTATGACAGGAGCCGTCGCGGATCTCGACGATATCGACCGGGCGATCCTACGGCAGTTGTCGGAGGATGCGACGCTCTCGGCCTCGGCTCTGGGCAAGCGGATCGGCCTGTCGCAGCCCGCGACATGGCGGCGGGTCCAGCGGCTGGAGGCGGCGGGGGTTCTGGCAGGGGCGCGGCTGGACCTTGATCTGGCGGCGCTCGGCTTTGGGGTGACGGTGTTTCTGGGGGTCAAGCTGGGCACCAAGGGGCGGGTCAGCCTGGCCGATTTCGAACGCGCGGTGAGCGCGGTGCCGGAGGTGCAGACGGTGGAACATGTGCTCGGCCTCTATGACTACCGCCTGCGGGTGACGGCGCGGGACATCGCGGATTTCGAACGGGTGCTGCGGCGGCGGATCATGACGCTGCCGGGGGTGGCAAACGTCGATGCCAATGTGATGCTGAGCGAGGAGCGGCTGACGGGGCCGATCTGACCCCCTCCCGGTCGCCGTCGCGCCGGTTGGATCGTTGCGCTTTCCCTCGCCTGCAGGGGGAGGGGGGCCGTGTCGCGCGCTTAGGCTCCGCCCTTGGCGCCCAGCCCCATCTGCATCAGCATCTTCCGCACCGGCGCCGCGCCATACAGCGCGGACAGACCTGCTGCGCGCAGGTCGCGCAGGGGGCGGGCGTGGAGTTGCGAGGCGCGGTTGAGGGCGTCGATGCCGGCGGCGCGGATCTTCACCTCCGGGTGGCGGCGTTTTTCATAGGCGTCCAGCATGGCGCGTCCGCCCAGATCGCCGGGATTTGCGATGGCAAGATCGCGCAGGCAGCGCAGATCGCCAAGTGACATGTTCAGCCCCTGCGCGCCGATCGGGGGGACCACATGCGCCGCCTCGGCCACCAGGGCGATGCGTTCGCCCGCCATGCGGTCGGCAACCTGGGTGATGATCGGCCAGACCGAGCGGCGCGTGGCCAGCGTCAGCGGACCGAAGAGGCCGCAGGAGCGGTCCATCATCGCCGCCTCGAAGTCCTCAACCGGCAAGCGGGAAAGGCGCAGCGCCTCCGGCCCGTCCTCCATCCAGACCACGGCGGAACAGGGCCGCCCGTCGCGGTCGGGCAGGGGCACGAGGGTGAAGGGGCCACCGGAGCGGTGGATCTCGGTCGAGACGTTGTCGTGCGGGATGGGGTGGGTGACGGCGAAGGCCAGCGCCTTCTGTCCGTAGCGGGTGGTGCGGGTTGTGATGCCCGCAGCCTCGCGCATCGGAGAATTGCGGCCATCCGCGGCGATGACCAGTTTCGTGCGCAGCCTTGTGCCGTCGCTCAACCCGACCAGTGCCTCGCGTTCGCGGGTCAGCAGGGTGGCAGTGCCGGTGCCGGGGCGGAATTCCACATTCGGCAGATCGGCCAGTCGGGCAACCATTTCGCGCCGCAGCAGCCAGTTGGGCAGGTTCCATCCGAAGGGACCGGAGGAAATGTCGGCGGCTTTGAAATCCCGTGTGACCCGGGGTTCGGGCGTGTCGCCGCCCGCATCCACGATCCTCATGATCTGCAGCGGCGCGGCGTGGTCCGACAACCGCTCCCAAAGGCCTGCATCTTCCAGCAGGTCGCGGGCGGGTTGCAGGAAGGCGGTGGTGCGCAGGTCCGCCCCCTCCGCCTCGCCCTCGGTGACGGGCGGGGCGGGATCGCAGAGCAGGACCGAAAACCCATGGCTGCCGAAGAGCGCCGCGGTGGTCAGCCCGGCGACACCGCCGCCGGAGACGATGATATCAAAATCGGTCATGGCAGAGCCTCCTGGCCCCTAGATAAGCCTCGGGCGGGGCAGGGGAAAGCGGCAAAGCGTCCCGGTCTATCGGCCCAGTGTGATCAGGAAGAGCACGACAAAGATCACCGGCACCGTCGCAAGGGCAACAAGGCCAAGCGCCACGAGGCCCCAGGTCTGGACCGCCAGGACCAGCGACACCAGGGTGAGCAGGACAACCAGCACGGTCAGGGCCACGGCAGGGTTACGGGCTAGACCGCGGATCAGTGGTAGTTCGTCAAGCGGGGAGCGGGGGTGGTCGGACATGGGGATCTGCGCCTTGTTCAGGATTACATTGTTTGCAGATATGTGTTTACCGCTGCATTGCGACGCGACATTGCGCCCCGGGGTCTACTGTCGGGCGGCTCAGGTCAGGCGCGACAGGAAATCCGTCAGGTCGGCTGTGTGGTGATGAATATGCTCGGCCGTAATCGGGGTTTCGGCGACATGGACGGTCTTCATCCCGCGGGCATGCGGCACGGCGAGGTTGCGGGGGTCGTCCTCGAACATGGCGGCCTGCCCGGGGTCGAGCCGGTCGAGGGCAAAGATCGCATCGAAGGCGGCCGCGTCGGGCTTCGGGTGAAAGGCCGCATGTTCCACGCCGTAAATCGCATCGAAGAGGCCGGAGAGCCCGCGCGCCTCGATCACCTGTTCGGCGTAGGGGGCGCAGCCGTTGGTATAGATGATGCGTCGTCCCGGCAGGGCGGCGATCCGGTCGGCCAGTTCTGGATCGGGGGTGAGCACGGTGAAGTCGATGTCATGCACCTCCTCCAGGTAGGGGCCCGGATCGACACCGTGGTTGCGCATCAGCCCGGCGAGGGTGGTGCCGTGGTCGCGCCAGTAGTCGTGACGCAGCCGGTCCGCCTCCGCCCGGTCGACCTTGAGGACACGCATCACCCAATCCGTCATCCGCACTTCGATCTGGTCGAAGAGCCGGGCGGAAGGCGGGTAGAGCGTGTTGTCGAGGTCGAAGACCCATGTCGTGACATGGGCGAACTGGTCGCGTGGCATGGGCGGACGGTACGAGGGCGCGACAATGGGCGCAAGAGCCAGTGCTTTACGTCGGGGGCAGCGCATGGCTAATCTGGCCGGACAGCGAACAGACGAAACGGACACCGGTGCAGAAAGACGCATATACCCTGATCCTAGAGGCGATTGACACGGGGCTCTACAAGCCTGGCGACCGCCTGGTGGAGAGCGAGCTGGCCGACAGGTTCGGCGTGTCGCGGACCCCGATCCGCGAGGCGCTACAGCGGCTGGAGACGCAGTCCCTGCTGACGCGGGACGGGCGGTCGCTGATCGTGGCCTCGCTGGATCACAACCAGCTGGCGGAGCTTTATGTCGTCCGGGCCGAGCTTGAGGCGCTGGCGGCGCGGCTGGCGGCGCGGCATGCCACCGCCGAAGAGGTGCGAGTGCTGCGCGACATGGTCGAAGATGACCGGTCGCTTCTGGGCGATCCGGCGGGGCTTTCGCGGGCCAACCGGCGGTTTCACAAGCAGATCCACCTGGCCTCGCACAACCGGTTCCTGGTGCAGCAGCTGGATCTCGTCCACCGCTCCATGGCGCTGCTGGCGCTGACCTCGCTTGCGGCCGAAGGGCGGGACGAGGTGGCGCTGTCAGAGCATGACGCCATCGTTTCGGCCATCGAGGCGCGGGACGAGGTCGCGGCGGGTGAGCGGCTGCGCGAGCATATTTCGCGGGCCTTCGTGACGCGGTTGAAGCTCGATTCCGGGGCGATTGGTACGGTCGACTGATCCCACATCGGGCAGGGAATGGCCGTGATCCGTCTTGTCCCAATAGAAAGGGCGGAAGATCAGCTCGTGCAGCGCCTTCCACATCGCCACCGCTCCGAGCGGCCAGTAGAGGTGCATCAGGGGCACCCATCTCCATAGCTTGCGATGGCCGGCGCGCCGGGTGGCGATGACGCCGAGGATCATGGTCAGCACCTCCTGTCCGAGGAAGGCGATCACCAGGATATGCACCCGGGGGTCGGCATCGACTGTGGTGTAGGGCAGATCGAAACCGAAGCTGACCATCCAGAAGATCCACAGCAGGGGGGCGAGGGTGAACTGCGTCAGCGCGGTGACGAAATGCGCCTGAAAGCCCAGGAACCGCCATGTCCCGAGGTCCCGCCACAGGCGGAAGGGCGTGCGCATGTGCACGCAATAGGTGGCGAGATAGCCCTTGAGCCAGCGTGACCTCTGCCGGATCCAGGGGACGGGGCGGTGGTTGGCCTCCTCCCCCGTGGTGCTGTCGAAGGTGAGGGTGCGATAGCCGCTGCGGGCGAGGCGAAACCCCAGGTCCGCATCCTCGGTCACGTTATGGGCGTCCCAGGCGCCGATCTCCTCCAGCCGGTCGCGTTTGACAAAGAGGGTCGTTCCGCCGAGCGGCAGCGCAAAGCCGAGCCGCGCCATGCCGGGCAGGATGAGGCGGAACCAGATGTTGTATTCGATGGTGAAACAGCGCGCGATCCAGCTGGCGCGCGGGTTGTAGTAATCCAGCACGCCCTGCAGGCAGACGACGTCCTCCGGGGCCTTGGCAAACCGCTCGGCAATGCGCAGCAGCTGATCCGGGTCCGGCGCGTCTTCGGCATCGTAGACGCCGATGATGTCCCCCTCGCAGAAATCGAGGGCATAGTTCATGGCGCGCGGCTTGGTCCGAGGGGCGCCGTCGGGCACGATCACGGTGCGGATCCAGGGCGGCAGGGGGGTTACATCCAATGTGTCCCGGGTCAGCTGATCGGTTTCCTCCAGAACCAGCAGGATCTCCAGCCGGTCGCGCGGGTAGGTCAGTTTTTTCAGCCGTCTGAGCAGGGTGGTGGCGATCCGGTCCTCGCGAAAGAGGGGGACGAGGACCGAGACCCTGGGCAGGGTCGCCGGCGCGGGGGGCTTGCGCGGCTTCGGGGGTGGGGTCCGGTCGGTCAACCGGGCGAGCGCGGCGGCGGTCTTCAGCGTGCTGGCGACGACCATGGTGGCCAGGGCGAGGTAGATCAGCAGGGTCATCACCTGCTCCGGCGCGGCGGAGAAGGCGAACAACAGGGCGCAGAGAGCCGTGAAAAAGAGCAGAGCCCGGCCCCGGCTTTCGGCTTTCCATGCGCGGCAGGAGAGGTGCAGGGGCGGGCGGCTGCGCATCCTCTCACTCAGCGTGATGCGGTGGTGTCGGGCGATCCAAGTCTGAATGTCGTCGCGCGGGGCGACGACCGGGCGGATCCGTGGCGCCTGAGGTCCGAGGTGTTTGTTTATCAATTCGGCGGTTTGCCCGAAGTGGTCCGGTCGGGCGGTGGCGATCCAGAGCGTTTCACCCTCTCTCCGCCAGGGAAGGCATTGGTGCCGCAGGCTGAAATCCGGATCCAGAATGTCCGCAACATCCGGCGCGGGCCGGGTGAGTTCGAAATGGACGCGAGGCGTCCCGGTGGCGCGGGCCAGGCCATCGGCGAGGGCTGCGCCGGTGATCTGTCCGGCGGCATGTGCCTGGCGCAGGTTCTCCGGTGTGGGGTGCGGGTCGCGGTGGCGGAAGACCGGTTGCGGGGCCAGGGTAACGGGGGCCTCTGAAAAACCACTGCCGGGGAAGCTGCTGCGGGAGCGACCCCTCCGTCCTGATGAGCGGCGGCGTGAATGGCCGGTCAACCTGTGCAATTTCGATGACGGCATTCTACCCCCGGAACTTGGCCCAGGGGCAGGTTGGCGGCAGGATGGTTAATTTTGCCTGAACACCGGACCACGGAGATGGGTTTCAGGTGCATGCAGGGGGAACAGGCCTGCGCCCCATGATGCGGCCAGGGGTCAGGGGCGGGTGATTGAGAGGGCGACGGGCCGGATCGTCCGGGTGCCGCGCTTATCTCGCAACACCCGCTGCTTCCGGATCAGGCGCGGGTCGCCATCGAGGCGGCGAAGCGTTCGAAGAGGTAGAAGCTGTCCTGCGGGCCCGGGCTGGCCTCCGGGTGATACTGGACCGAGAAGACCGGGCGGTCGGTCATGCGGATCCCGCAGTTAGATCCGTCGAAAAGCGAGACATGGGTTTCCAGCACGTTGTCGGGCAGGGTTTGGCTGTCCACAGCGAAGCCGTGGTTCATCGAGGTGATCTCGACCTTGCCGGTCTCGCGGTCCTTCACCGGGTGGTTGGCGCCGTGGTGGCCGTGGTTCATCTTGACGGTCTTGCCGCCAAGCGCCAGCGCCAGCATCTGGTGGCCGAGGCAGATGCCGAAGATCGGCAGGTCGGTCTTGTCCATGATGGTCCGGATCATCGGCACGGCATAGGCACCGGTGGCTTCCGGATCGCCGGGGCCGTTCGACAGGAAGATGCCATCGGGCTCATGTGCCAGCACCTCCTCCGCGGTGGCGGTGGCGGGGAGGACCGTCACGTCGCAGCCCGCGGAGGCAAGGCAGCGCAGGATGTTCCGCTTGGCGCCGTAATCCAGCGCGACAACCTTGTGTTTCGGCTGATCCTGGGTGCCGAAGCCATCGGGCCAGGCCCATCTGCTTTCGCTCCAGCGGTAGGATTGGGCGCAGGTGACATCCTTGGCCAGGTCCAGCCCGACCAGGCCTGAAAATGCGCGCGCCTTGGCGACCAGCGCCTCGATGTCGAAATTGCCGTCGGGATCATGGGCCAGTGCCGCATGGGGCGCACCCTGGGCACGAATGGCCCGGGTCAGGCGGCGGGTGTCGATGCCGCCGATGGCGATCCGCCCGCGCGAGGCCAGCCAGTCCGACAGTTCGGCCTGGGCACGCCAGTTCGAGGCATCCGTCGGGTTCCAGCGCACAACCATGCCGTTGGCCACGGGATCACCGGTTTCGTCGTCTTCGGTATTGACGCCGGTGTTGCCGATATGGGGGAAGGTGAAGGTCACGATCTGCCCCGCGTAGGAGGGGTCGGTCATGATTTCCTGATAGCCGGTCATGGCGGTGTTGAAGCAGAGCTCCGCTACCGTGACGCCGGTGGCGCCGAAGCCTCGGCCCATGAAGATCGTCCCGTTGGCGAGGGCCAGGCAGGCGGTTGGTTTCTTCTGATGTGTATGGGGCATTTTGCGGCTCCGACGGGATGGCAAATTGGCGTCTACCTAAGGAAGCCCGCCGGGGGGGTCAAGGGCGATTGGCGGGGGATTTGAGGCAGACGGCCTATACGGGCGAATAGGTCTGCCGTGGCGTCGCCGCGGTTGTGCAATGGGGGGCATGCGGCTAGGGTCGCGGGCTCGAGACCAAGGGAAACGGGACCTTATGGAACTTCGCGAAACGATACTGGCCGCGCTCAAGCAGGCGATGAAGGACCGGGATGCAGACCGGCTGAGCACGCTGCGCCTGATCAATGCTGCGATCAAGGACCGCGATATCGCCCTGCGGGGCGAGGGGCGCGAGGATGGCGTCGACGACAACGAGGTGCTGGGCATCCTCGGCAAGATGGTCAAGCAACGCCAGGAAAGCGCGCGCGCCTATGAAGAGGGCGGGCGGATCGACCTGGCGGAGCAGGAGCGCAAGGAGATCGGCTATATCGAGGATTTCCTGCCGCGCCAGCTGACGGACGAGGAAGTGGCCCGGGCCGTGGACAAGGCGATCACGTCTGTCGGGGCGACCTCGATCCGCGACATGGGCAAGGTGATGGGCGCGCTGAAGGCACAGTACACCGGCCAGATGGATTTCGGCGCGGTTGGGCCTGTCGTGAAGGCCCGCCTGGGCTGAGGCTGTCCGGGGTCGGGCAGGGGGCGGCGCCCCCGTCCTGCAACACACCCCGAAATATTTCGGACCAGAGGACAACAGGTCCCGGGCTGCGGCCGGGACCTTTTTCGTGTCAGCGGTGGCTTGTGAGGAATCGTTGCAGATCCGCGTAGAGCGCGGGGCGTTCCTCTTCGGACAGGAAGGCGCCGATTTCGACGGTGCGGCCATTGCCCGTGAGGGTGACGTAATGGGGAACGGGGCCGGTGCGGTCGTGTATCTCCACCCGGACCCAGTGCAGGTTGCAACGCCAGTCCTGGACGGTGCCGTCGGGATCGGTGCGGGTCAGGACAAGGTCGTGGCCGTCGCGCTCCAGCACCTCGAGGATATTGCCGTCGCGGTAGCTGCGCCGCAGACCCCACCACAGGGCGGCGACCGCCCCCAGGGCGAAGGGGAGCAGGCCCCAGAGCAGCACGGTACCAACCAGAGCAACGACGGGGATCGTGACGAAGACAAAGAAGGTCAGGATGACCACGGCGAAGCCGGTCATGGGGAGGGAGCGGTGCGGGCGCAGCTCCATCCGGTTCTCGCTTGTCCAGTGATAGGTCATGTCAGCTGACCTCTGTTGACGCGGGCCGACCTTGCCACGGGGGCCCCATTGAAAAGGGCCGGAGGTTTCCCTCCGGCCCCTGGTCCTTTACCGGTCCGGGATCAGTGGGCGTGGCCCTTGTCCCAGTCCTCCTGCTTCGGCAGGATTTCGAAGGTATGCTCCGGCGGCGGAGAGGGCAGGGTCCACTCCAGCGTATCGGCATATTCGTTCCAGTAGTTGTTCTGCGTGATCTTGGCGCCGCGCAGCAGGGCGTAGGCCATGATCCCGAAGAACATCACGAAGGACGCGAAGGACAGGAAGGCGCCGAGCGACGACCAGTAGTTCCAGGTGGCGAAGGCCTCCGGATAGTCGATGTAGCGGCGCGGCATGCCCTGGCGACCCAGGAAGTGCTGCGGGAAGAAGGTCAGGTTGGCCCCGATGAACATCATCCAGAAGTGCAGCTTGCCCCAAAATTCCGGGTACTGACGCCCTGTCATCTTGCCGAACCAGAAGTAGATCCCGGCAAAGATGGCGAAGACCGCGCCAAGCGACATCACGTAGTGGAAGTGGGCCACGACATAGTAGGTGTCATGGTAGGCCCGGTCGATCGGTGCCTGGCTCAGCACCAGGCCGGTCACGCCGCCCACGGTGAAGAGGAACAGGAACCCGAAGGCCCAGAGCATCGGCGTCTTGAACTCTATCGAGCCGCCCCACATCGTCGCGATCCAGCTGAACACCTTCACGCCCGTCGGCACCGCGATGACCATGGTGGCCAGCATGAAGTAGCTCTGCTGCGTCAGGGACATGCCCACGGTGTACATGTGGTGTGCCCAGACGACAAAGCCCAGCACCCCGATCGCGATGATGGCCAGAACCATCGGCAGGTAGCCAAAGATCGGCTTGCGGGAGAAGGTGGCGATCACGTGGCTGATGATGCCGAAGCCGGGAAGGATGATGATGTAGACCTCCGGATGGCCGAAGAACCACAGGATGTGCTGGTAGAGGATCGGGTCCCCGCCGCCCGCCGGGTCGAAGAAGGTCGTCCCGAAGTTGCGGTCGGTCAGCAGCATCGTGATGGCGCCGGCCAGGACAGGCAGGGCCAGAAGGATCAGCCAGGCGGTGACGAAGATCGACCAGGAGAAGAGCGGCACCTTGAAGAGCGTCATGCCCGGGGCGCGCATGTTCAGGAAGGTCGTGATCATGTTGATCGCGCCCAGGATCGAGGAGGCGCCGGAGACGTGCACCGCGAAGATCGCGAGGTCCATCGAAGAGCCGCCTTCGGTCGTCGAGAGCGGCGGGTAGAGCACCCAGCCCACGCCGGAGCCAGCCTGACCGTTGCCGCCGGGGGCAAGCAGGGAGGCCACGCCGAGCCCGACACCTGTGACGTACATCCAGAACGAGAGGTTGTTCATCCGCGGGAAGGCCATGTCCGGCGCGCCGATCTGCAGCGGCATGAAGTAGTTGCCGAAACCGCCGAAGAGCGCGGGAATCACCACGAAGAACATCATCAGGACGCCGTGATAGGTGATCATCACGTTCCAGAGATGTCCGTTCGGCGTGCATTCCGCCGCCGACGCGATGAAGCGCGCGCCTTCGAGGCACATGTACTGCACACCGGGGCTCATCAGCTCCATGCGCATATAGACGGTGAAAAGGACAGAGATCAGGCCCGCGACCGCCGAAACGACGAGGTAGAGGATCCCGATATCCTTGTGGTTGGTCGACATGAACCACCGGGTAAAGAACCCGCGGTTGTCCTCATGCCCCTGGCTGTGGACAGCTGCGTCAGCCATGCTGTGCCTCCTGCTGGTGAAACTGCGCCCGGCCCCGGAGACCGGTGCCAGAATTATTCGGTTTCTAGAATGAACCTCCCCGGCGGGCAATGGCTGCTATTGACGCAGATCAAATAATTTTGTCGCACCCCCTTGTTCGCCGAGGGGCGTCCACAGCCCGATCCCGGCGCGGGCGAAAAAGCCGGGGCGAAAGGTGAAAATCGGTCTGGACAAGCCCCGCGCCCCCGCATAGAACGCCGCAACCCGAAGGTGGCCCAAGCCGATCCTTCACCCGTGCCCGGGTAGCTCAGGGGTAGAGCAGTGGATTGAAAATCCTCGTGTCGGTGGTTCGATTCCGCCCCCGGGCACCACTTCCAAAACTCATCGCGCCCGAAATCGTATTGCGTGCAAGAGTGCCCAAACTTCGCCTGTTCTGGTGCAAGTATCCCACAGTCGTCTTTTGCGAGCCTGCCGCCGAATTACAATCAGCCGCTGGCAGGACGACGCGTCGGCATCCCGACTCGGCGCCCCCGCAGGGTGCACCTGCATCATACCTCCCGGCCAACCCCGCCCCATGCCGGCACTCCGGCAATTGACAAGGGCGGGTGATCCGGGCCATCTGGCCCGCGATGGTTGTGCCTCCGATCCTGTCGGCGGCGCATGAAAAGGGAACGCGGTGAAATCCCGCGGCTGCCCCCGCAACTGTTAGCGGTTGCGCCTGTCACGACGCCACTGGTTGCGGGTCACCCGCATCGGGAAGGCGGCAGGCGATATCCCGCGAGCCAGGAGACCTGCCATCCCCGAACAACTTGAGCCCGGGCGGGGTGCCCCGGTGGAGGATGAGATGAAAGATACTTCAGCTCCGGTCGAGCTTCTGGTTTGCATCAAATGCAAGCGCGGCACTGATGTGTCCGCAGAGGGGGAGCGTCCGGGAACCGCGCTTTATGAACGCCTGGCGGCGCAGGACATGCCCGAGGGCGTGACGCTGACCCCTGTGGACTGCCTGCAGAATTGCGATCACGGATGTTCGGTGGCCATGCGCGGAGGCGACGACCGCTGGACCTATGTGTACGGAAACCTGCACGAAGCGTCGGATACGGACCTCCTTCTGGATGGGGTTTCGCTTTATCGTGACACCAATGACGGGCTGATCCCCTGGCGTCAGCGCCCCGAGCATTTCAAACGCAACTGCATCGCGCGCATTCCGCCCCTGCGGAAAGCCGCGCCCAACCTGACAGACCTTTGAGAGGGCCCCATGTCCAAACTTGCAAAACTCCCCGTGACTGTGATCACCGGCTTTCTCGGCTCTGGCAAGACCACGCTGATCCGCGAACTGATGCAGAACCCCGGGGGCAAACGGCTGGCCGTGGTGGTCAACGAATTCGGCGATGTCGGGGTGGATGGCGAGATCCTGAAAAGCTGTGCGATCCCGGATTGCCCGGCGGAAAACATCATGGAACTGGCCAATGGCTGCATCTGCTGCACTGTGGCCGATGATTTCATCCCCACGATCGAGGCGTTGATGGCGCTGGAGCCGCGCCCGGATCACATCCTGATCGAAACAAGCGGGCTGGCCCTGCCGAAGCCGCTGCTCAAGGCCTTCGACTGGCCGGATATCCGGTCGAAGATCACCGTTGACGGTGTCATCGCCCTGGCCGATGCGGAGGCCGTGGCGGCCGGACGCTTTGCCCCCAATGTCGCGGCGGTGGATGCGCAGCGGCTGGCGGATGACAGTCTCGACCACGAAACGCCGCTGTCTGAGGTGTTCGAGGATCAGATCGCCTGCGCCGACATCGTGCTGCTGACCAAGCCCGACCTGGCCGGGCCCGAGGGTGTCGCCAAGGCCAAGGCCGTGATCGCCGCAGAGGCCCCGCGCCCCCTGCCGGTAATCGAGGTGGCCGAAGGTGTTGTCGATCCAAGGGTGATCCTGGGGCTGGAGGCCGCCGCCGAGGACGACATGGACGCCCGTCCCAGCCACCACGATGATCCGCATGATCACGATCACGAGGATTTCGACAGCATCGTCGTCGATATCCCCGAGCTCTCCGATCCGCAGGATCTGGTCCGGGCGATCGAAAGACTGGCGAAGGATCACAATATCCTGCGGGTCAAGGGTTACGCCGCCGTGGCGGGCAAACCGATGCGGCTGCTGGTGCAGGCCGTGGGCGCGCGGGTGCGGCATCAGTTCGACCGTCCCTGGGCGGCGGGCGAGGCGCGTCAGGGCCGTCTGGTCGTGATTGCCGAACACGATGACATCCGGCGCGAGGTGATCGAAGCCGCCCTTGGCGTGGTGTCCGAGGCCGCGCAATAACGGGCGGCTACGCACCCTGCCGCCCTCGTCGGGACAAACCGCATGCATGTGATCTTTCGCGAAAGCCACGGTCTAGAGGAAACGGACACCCCGATGGATCTGGGGCAGAGCCCGGCGGATCTGGTCGTCCTGTCCTTTTCCGACAGCGATCTGGGGGCGTTTGCCAAAGCCTGGCATCGGGGCAGGGGGCCGGAGGGGCAGCTGCCCGGGTTGCGGCTGGCCAATCTGGTGGCGCTGCGGCATCCGCTCTCGGTCGATACCTATGTCGAACAAACGCTGAGCGGGGCCAAGGGCATCCTCGTCCGGCTGATCGGCGGGGTGCCCTATTGGTCCTACGGGTTGCAACAGCTGCGCGCCCTGGCCGAGGCGCGGGGGATCGCCCTGGCGGTTCTGCCTGCCGACGGGCGGCCCGACCCGCGGTTGGACGAGGTCTCGACCCTTCCCGTGTCCACCCTGCGGCGGCTGGCGCATCTGTGTGACACCGGGGGCGAGGTCGCGGCCCAGGCGGCGTTGGCGCAATTGGCGCTGGCCGCAGGGCTTTACGCCGGGCCGGTGCCGGGGTCGAAATCCCTGCCGCAGTTTGGCGGGTGGTCGCCGGAGCGTGGGGTGTTCGATCCGTCGGACATGGGCGCGGCCACCCGTCCGCGCATCGTCCTGACCTTCTACCGGTCTTACCTCGTTGCGGCGGATACCGCGCCGATTGCCGCCCTCATCGCCGCCTTCGAGGCGCGGGGTTATGAGGCCGTCGCCCTCTATGCTCCGACGCTGAAAAGCGCAGAGGCGGCGGATTGGCTGCGCCGTCAAGTCCGCCACCTTGCCCCCGCCGCCATCGTCAATGCCACCGCCTTTTCCGGGCGGGGGGAAGATGGCAGCTCGCCCTTGGATGCGGGCGGGGTGCCGGTGTTTCAGGTCGCGCTGTCGACCGCGCGGCGCAAGGATTGGGCGGGGTCGGAGCGCGGGTTGTCGCCCAGTGATCTGGCCATGCATGTCGTCCTGCCCGAGGTTGACGGGCGGATCATGGGTGGCGTCGTGTCGTTCAAGGAGCCGGGCCGACGCGACCCGGATCTGGAATACGCCCGCTTCGCCCATGCGGCGGAGGAGGAGAGGATCGCGGCCGTGGTCGCCCGGGTGGATGGTTGGCTGCGGCTGGCGCGTCAGCAGGTGGTCGCGCGGCGGGTGGCGCTGGTGCTGTCGACCTATCCCGGGAAGGACTGGAACCTGGGCCATGCGGTCGGCCTCGACGCGCCGGCTTCGGCCCGGGCGATCCTGTCGGATCTGGCGGGGGCGGGCTATGACGTGACGGAGGCACCGGAGGATCTGTCCGGGGCCTTGCTGGAGCGGGCCGAACACTGGCCGCTGACCGACTATCTGGAGGCGCTGGCGGCACTGCCGCAGGGCCTGCGGGACGATCTGACAGAGACCTGGGGCGCGCCGGAAGACGATCCCGATCTGACAGATGGTGCCTTTCGCTTCGCGATGATCCGCTGCGGCACGGCGCTGATCGCCCTGCAACCCGAACGGGGCGGGGCGGCGCATCTGCGGCAGGACGAATATCACGACCTGTCCCGCGTGCCGCGCCATGGGTACGTGGCCTTTTACCTCTGGATGCAGAGGCATGCGGATGCGCTGGTCCATATCGGGGCGCATGGCACGCTGGAATGGCTGCCGGGCAAATCCGTGGCCCTGTCGCGCGACTGCTGGCCCGAGGCGCTGACCGGGACACTGCCGGTGATCTATCCCTTCATCGTCAACGACCCTGGCGAGGCGGCACAGGCCAAGCGGCGCATCGGGGCGGTGACGCTTGGCCATATCCCGCCGCCGCTGCGCCAAAGCGGGACGCCGGACCGTCTGGCCCGGCTGGAGGCGCTGCTGGACGAGTTTTCCAATGCCGACGGGCTGGACCCGCGCCGCCGCGACCGGCTGCAAGAGGATATCCGCGGCGAGGCCCAGGCCCTGGGGCTCGAGGATGATCTGGGGCTGGAACGTGCGGGCTGTTCGGCGGAGGCGATCACCCGGATCGACCGCTTTGTCTGCGACGTGAAGGACAGCCAGTTCGGCGAGGGGCTGCATATCTGGGGTCGGCCCGCCCGGCCCGCCCAGCCCGGTGTGCCCTTTGCGACCGAGGCTTCGGTGGCCGCCGAACGTCAGGCGCTGCTGGATGCGCTGGACGGGCGACGCATCGCCGCCGGCCCGTCCGGATCGCCCTATCGCGGGCGCGAGGATGTGCTGCCGACCGGGCGAAATATGTATACGACCGACCCGCGCTCCGTCCCGTCGCGGGCGGCCTATGCGCAGGGTGTCAAGCTGGCCGAGGAACTGGTGCGGCGGCATCTGCAGGACGAGGGGGACTGGCCGCGCGGGCTGGTCGTCGACCTTTGGGGCTCTGCCACGATGCGGACGGCGGGCGAGGAATTCGCCATGGCGCTGCATCTCTTGGGCGTCCGCCCGGTCTGGGACGCGGGGTCGGAGCGGGTCTCGGGTATTGAGGTGTTGCCGATCGCCGAGCTGGACCGCCCACGCCTCGATGTGACGCTGCGGGTTTCGGGGCTGTTCCGCGATGTCTTTCCCACGCTCTCGGCGCTGTTTTCCCAGGCGATCCGTGCCTTGGCCGACCGGGACGAGGCGCCCGACTGGAACCCCTACGTGGGGCAGGACCCGGGGGCGCGGGTTTATGGGCCCGCGCCGGGCAGTTTCGGCCTCGGCATGGGGCCGATGCTGGAAGAGTATTCCGAAGACAGCCGTCGGGCCGCCGGGGAGGCCTGGCTTGCCGCGTCATCCTGGGCGCTGGATGGCGAGGATGCCGTGCGGGACCCCGACGGCATTCGCCAGCGGATCGCCGGGGCAGACAGTTTCGTGCATCTGCAGGACCTGCCGGAAACCGATCTGCTGCTGGCCTCCGACTATGCCGCGCATGAGGCGGGATTTGCCGCCGCCAAGGCCGGGCTGGGGGGTGAGGCCGCGCTCTGGCATCTCGACAATACCGTCCCGCAGGCGCCGCGCGCCCGCAGCCTGCCCGAAGAGATTGCCCGCGTGGTTCAGGCCCGCGCCGCCAACCCCGCCTGGATCGCCGGGATGCGCGATCATGGCTTCCGTGGCGCGGCCGAGATTGCGGCGACGCTGGATCACATGGCTTCCTTCGCGCATCTGGCGGGGGTGGTGGGCCCGCATCTCTTTGACCTCTACCACGAGGCGACGCTTGGGGATGAGGATGTCCGCGATTTCCTGAAAGAGGCCAATCCGGAGGCCTATTGCGCCCTCTGCGACCGCTTTGCCGCGCTGCTGGAGGCGGGGCTGTGGCAGACGCGCCGCAACTCCATCCGGGCGGAGCTGGAGGCGGGGTCGTGAGCGCGCCGGAAGTCAGGGGATGGTGCCCCGGGGCGCATCGCCCGATGATGTCGGGCGACGGGCTGGTCGTGCGGGTGCGGCCCCGGCTGGCGCGGCTGGATCGGCGGCAGGTGACCGGGCTGTGTGATCTGGCGCTGCGCTTCGGCTCCGGGGTGATCGACCTGACCAATCGGGCGAACCTGCAGATCCGGGGGGTGGCCGAGGCCGATCATGACGCGCTTCTGCGCTATCTCTCGCTGCTCGACCTGCTGGATGTGGACCCTGCGATGGAGCGGCGGCGCAATGTCCTCGTCTCGCCCTTCTGGCAGGCGGGTGATCTGACCGAACGACTGGCCACAAAGCTGCTGGAAGGGCTGGCCGATCTGCCGGAGATGCCTGCCAAGGTGGGCTTTGCGGTGGACACCGGCCCAGCACCGCTGCTGACCGGGGCCTCCGCCGATTTTCGGTTCGAACGCAGTGCTGAAGGGCTGATCCTGCGGGCCGATGGCAGCGCGCGGGGGCGGGAGATTACCGAGGAGACCGCCATGACCGCGCTGGCAGAGATGGCCGAGTGGTTCAACGCCCGCCGTACGCCAGAACGGCGGCGCATGGCGGCTGTCCTGGCCCACGACACCTTGCCTGTGTCCTGGACGGAGGTGGCGCCGCGTCCGGCTGCCGATACCCCCGAACCGGGCATGACCGGACAGGGCCCGCTGGTCGGGGCCGCCTTTGGCCAGATCGACGCCGCCGCGCTGGAGGAGGTGCTGCACACCCAGGACCTCCGGGCGATCCGCGTGACGCCATGGCGGCTGTTCCTGCTGGAGGGGGTGACGGAGGCACAGGGCTTCATCAGCGAAGCGGGGGATCCCATGCTGACCGCCCATGCCTGCGCCGGCGCGCCCTATTGTCCGCAGGCCAGTGTCGAAACCCGATCCCTGGCCCGGACGCTGGCAGGCCGGGTACGGGGTGATCTGCATGTGTCGGGCTGTGCCAAGGGCTGTGCCTTGCCCCGAACGGCGGATCTTACTTTGGTTGGCCGGGAGGGGGCGTTTGATCTTGTCCAAAGCGGCGCACCATGGGAAGAGCCTGTCCGACGCGGGGTCCTGCCAGATGATCTCCTGAATATAGTCGAGCGGATGTGATGCCATACACCTATGAAAAAGACGGCGCGGCGATCTATCGCCAGAGCTTTGCCACCATCCGGGCGGAGGCCGATCTGGATCGTTTCGCGCCGGACGAGGAACAGATCGTCGTGCGCATGATCCATGCCGCCGGAATGGTCGGGCTGGAAAAACATGTGAAGATGTCACCGGGATTTGCCCAGGCGGCGCGCGGGGCGCTGGAGGCCGGGGCGCCGATCTTCTGCGATGCCTATATGGTGTCCGAAGGGGTGACTCGGCCGCGTCTACCGGCCGACAACGATGTGATCTGCACCCTGCGTGATCCTGCTATTCCCGGCATGGCGCAGGAGATGGGCAACACCCGCTCCGCCGCCGCGCTGGAGCTGTGGCGGCCCCGGCTGGCCGGGGCGCTGGTGGCCATCGGCAATGCGCCGACGGCGCTGTTCCATCTGCTGAACATGCTGGAAGACCCGGACTGCCCGCGCCCTGCAGCGATCATCGGCTGTCCGGTCGGTTTTGTCGGGGCCATGGAAAGCAAGGCCGCGCTCTGGGCCGATCAGCCGGTGCCCTGCTGCATCGTCGAGGGGCGGCTCGGTGGCAGCGCCATCACCGTGGCGGCGATCAACGCGATAGCGAGCCGCAAGGAATGAGCGCGGGGACGATCTATGGTCTGGGTCTGGGCCCGGGCGATCCCGAGCTGATGACCGTGCGGGCCGACCGTCTGCTGCGGCAGGCCCGGCATGTCGCCTTTTTCCGCAAGGCCGGGCGCAAGGGCCAGGCGCGTCAGATCGTCGAGGGGATGATCCCCGAGGGCGCGGTGGAATATCCGATGGAATATCCCGTAACGACGGAGATTCCGCTGACCGACCCGCGCTACAACAGCCTCTTGTCGGCTTTCTACGAAGAAAGCACGGCGCATCTGCGCGCCCTTGCCGCGGGGGGAGAGGATGTCGTGGTGCTGTGCGAGGGGGATCCGTTCTTCTACGGCTCCTTCATGCATCTCTACACCCGGCTGGTCGATCACGTTCCGGTGGAGGTGGTGCCCGCCATCAGCGGCATGTCCGCCGCCTGGACCGCGACAGGATCGCCGATCACCTGGGGGGACGACATCCTGACCGTTCTCATGGGGACCCTGCCCGAAGAGGTGCTGGCCGAACGCATGGCGGCCTCCGACGCGGTGGTGGTGATGAAGATCGGGCGCAATATCGACAAGGTGCGCCGCGCGCTGCGCCGGGCGGGACGCCATGACAGCGCCTGGCTGATCGAATATGCCGCCATGCCCCGCCAAACAGTGCAACGCCTGGCCGAAGCGCCCGAAAAGGTGACGCCCTATTTCTCCATCATCGTCGTGCATGGACAGGGGCGCAGGCCATGAGCGGCTGGATCGCCATCGCGGGGCTGGGGCCGGGGGCGGAGGATCTGGTGACGCCGGAGGTGCGCGATGCCCTGGCCGAGGCGACGGATGTCATTGGTTATTTTCCTTATGTCGCCCGGGTGCCAGAGCGCGAGGGGCTGGTCAAACATGGCTCCGACAACCGGGTGGAACTGGATCGCTCGCGTCATGCGCTGGATCTGGCGGCAGCGGGGCATCGTGTCGTCGTGGTCTCCTCTGGCGACCCGGGGGTCTTTGCCATGGCATCGGCTGTCTTCGAGGCGCTGGAGGCTGGGCCCGCCGCCTGGCGCGATCTGGATATCCGCGTCCTGCCCGGCATCACCGCGATGCTGGCGGCCAGCGCGCGGGCCGGCGCCCCCCTGGGGCATGATTTCTGCGCCATCAACCTCAGCGACAATCTCAAGCCCTGGGCGCTGATCGAGAAACGTCTGCGGCTGGCGGCGGAGGCGGATTTCGCCATGGCCTTCTATAATCCGCGGTCGAAATCCCGGCCCGAAGGCTTCGCCCGGGCGCTGGAGGTGCTGAAGGAAGTCTGCGGCGACGCGCGGCCGGTGATCTTTGCCCGGGCGGTGTCGACCCCGGAGGAGGATTTGCGCGTCGTCCCCCTGCCGGAGTGTCAGCCGGAGATGGCGGACATGCGTACCATGGTACTGGTCGGATCGTCGCGGACGCGGGTGATTACGCGTGACGGCGCGCCGATCGTCTACACCCCAAGGTCGACGCCATGAGCGCCCAGCCACGTCATCGCGGCCTCGACGTCGTGCACCTCCGGCCGTGTCGGGATGCTGGGGCGGTCGATCATGATGACCGGCAGGCCCAGGGCGCGGGCGGCGAGGATCTTGGCACTGGCGCCGGTGCCGCCGGCGTTCTTGGAGACCACGATCCCGATCCCGTGGTCCAGCATCAGGGCCCGGTCGTTTTCCAGGCTGAAGGGGCCACGATCCACGATCACGGTGCGATCGGGCAGGGGCAGGGGGGCTTCGGGCGGGTCGACCAGGCGCAGCACGTAATGATGCTGCGGATTGGGCGCAAAGTCGGCCAGGTGCATCCGGCCCACGGCCAACAACACGCGGGTCGGCGCACGGTCGAGCGCCGCGACTGCGCCCGCGATGTCGGGAACGTGCTGCCACTGGTCACCCGGCTCCGCCTTCCAGGCGGGGCGGGTCAGGGCCAGCAACGGCACCTGCGCCCGGGCGCAGGCGGCGATCGCGTTCCGGCTCATCTGCGCGGCGAAGGGATGGGTGGCGTCGATCACATGGGTGATCCCCTCGTCCTGCAGGGTGCGGACCAGCCCATCCACCCCGCCGAAGCCGCCGATGCGCACCGGCAAGGGCTGGCGCTTCGGGCGCTCGACCCGGCCGGCCAGCGACAGCTGCGCCGTGATCTCCGCCTCTGCCAACCGTCGGCACAGGGCGGAGGCCTCGGTCGTGCCGCCAAGGACCAGAAGGTTGGGTGTCATGGATAAGCATCCCTGGTTGACGATCATCGGGCTGGGCGAAGATGGGCCAGATGGGCTGACCAGCGCAAGCCTTGCCGCTTTGAAAGAGGCGGAAATCGTCATGGGACCGGCGCGCCATCTGGCCCTGCTGCCGGAGATGACGGCGCAGCGGGTGGACTGGCCGGTGCCTTTCGCCGAGGGGATCGAGCAGCTGCTGGGGTTCCGGGGGCGGCGGACGGTGGTGCTGGCGTCCGGCGATCCCTTCTGGTTCGGGGCGGGCAGCGTTCTGGCACGGCATGTGGAGGCTGGCGAATGGCGCGCACTGCCGGGGCCGTCCTGTTTTTCGCTGGCGGCGGCGCGTCTGGGCTGGCCTTTGGAGCAGACGGTCTGCCTTGGCCTGCATGCCGCGCCACTGTCGCGTCTCAGGCCGCATCTGGCGCGGGGGGGCCGACTGATCGTGACGCTGCGCGATGGCACGGCCCCGGCGCAACTGGCCGCCTATCTGACAGGCGAAGGGTTCGGCGACAGTCGGCTGCATGTGATGCAATCGCTGGCGGGGCCGGGTGAGGCCGTGTCGGTGCACCTCGCCTCCGCGCTGACGGAGGCCGAAGATTTTGCTCATCCTCTCTGCGTTGCGATCGAGGTGCAGGGCATGGGAGCTAGTATGGGGCGCGCCTCTGGCCTGTCAGACGATTGGTTCGATCATGATGGCCAGATCACCAAGCGGCCCGTTCGGGCGCTGACCATCTCGGCCCTCGCGCCGCAACCGGGAGAGCACCTGTGGGACATCGGCGGCGGCTCCGGCTCCATCGGCATCGAATGGTTGCTGTCCGATCCGTCGACCCGGGCCACGGTGATCGAGGCAAATGCGGAGCGCGCCGCGCGCATCCGGTCCAACGCCGCGCGTCTTGGTGTCGACCGTCTGGACCTTGTCACCGGCCAGGCCCCCGCCGCGCTGGAGGGGCTGGCGCCGCCCGACGCCGTGTTCATCGGCGGTGGCCTGTCGGAGGAGATGCTGGAGCGGGTGATCGCGCTCGCGTCCGGTGCACGGCTGGTGGTGAATGCGGTGACGCTGGAAAGCGATGCGCTGGTGACGCTGGCCCATGCCCGCCTTGGCGGCGAGTTGACCCGGATCACCCTGTCCGAGGCCGCGCCCCTGGGGGCGAAACGCGGCTGGAAAACGGCCTATCCGATCACGCAACTGAGTGTGACGCTATGATCGTCGCGGGGTTCGGATTTCGCGATGCAGTGCAGGTGGACAGCCTGCGCAACGCCCTGCTGGCCACCGGGCAGGCGGGGCGGATCACCGCACTGGCCACCGCCGCGGACAAGGCCCAGAGCCCGGCCTTCCTGACATTCGCAGCGGTGCAAGGCCTGCCCGTTCACCCCGTGACCCACGAGGCCATGACGGCGCAGAAGACCCGGACCGACAGCGCCGTGGTCCGCGACCTGCGCCAGACCGGCAGCGTGGCGGAGGCGGCGGCGCTGGCGGCAGCCGGTCCCGGCGCGCGGCTGATCTGCGCACGTGTCATATCGGAGGACAGCATGGCCACCTGCGCGATTGCCTGCGCCCCAAACGAAGGAGACCCAGAATGACCGTCCATTTCATCGGTGCCGGCCCGGGTGCGCCGGATTTGCTGACCCTGCGCGGGCGCGACATCATCGCGTCCTGCCCGGTCTGCCTCTATGCCGGGTCGCTGGTGCCGGAGGCGATACTGGCCCATTGTCCCGAGGGCGCGCGGATCGTGAATACCGCGCCGCTGGATCTGGACCAGATCATGGAGGAGATCCGCATCGCGCATGAGGCCGGGCAGGATGTGGCGCGGCTGCATTCCGGCGATCTGTCGGTCTGGTCCGCCATGGGCGAACAGATGCGCCGCCTGCGCGAGATGGGTATTCCCGTTTCTGTCACACCGGGCGTGCCGGCCTTTGCTGCCGCCGCCGCGAGCCTGGGCGCGGAACTGACCCTGCCCGGTCTGGCGCAATCGGTGGTGCTGACCCGCACGCCGGGGCGCGCCTCATCCATGCCCGAAGGTGAGACGCTGACGAATTTCGCCGCCACAGGGGCCACGCTGGCGATCCACCTGTCGATCCAGAACCTGGCCCGGGTGGTCACGGATCTGACGCCTGCCTATGGCCCGGATTGCCCGGTCGCGGTGGTCTATCGCGCCAGCTGGCCGGACGAACAGATACTGCGCGGCACCCTGGCGGATATTCAGGGCCGCCTGGGCGAGGGGATCAATCGCACCGCGCTGATCCTTGTCGGGCCGGCGCTGGCGGGGGAAGGGTTTGACGAAAGCTGTCTCTATTCCGTGGATTACGACCGGCGCTACCGGCCGCAAAGCGCCGACAGCCCCTGGTCCGACTGGACGCCCGAGGGGGAATGACGATGCGCGGCCTGCTGATCTCTGCCCCCTCGTCGGGGACGGGCAAGACCACCGTCATGCTGGGGCTGCTGCGGGCGCTGGTCGAGGATGGGCTGGTGGTCCAGCCCTTCAAATCCGGGCCTGACTATATCGACCCGGCCTTTCACCGCGCGGCCAGCGGGCGGGCGTCGTACAATCTGGACACCTGGGCCATGGGCGCGGGGCTTCTGGATGCGATTGGCCAGAGGGCCGAGGGGGCGGATATCTGCGTGGCCGAGGGCTCCATGGGGCTTTACGACGGGGTGGCGACGCGGGGGCAGACGGGCTTTGGTTCCAGCGCCGAAACCGCGCAGCGCATGCGTTGGCCCGTGGTGCTGGTGCTGGATGTCGGCGGGCAGGCGCAGTCGGCGGCGGCCACCGCGCTCGGCTTTCGCAACTACATGCCGGAGCTGCCCTTTGCCGGGGTGATCCTGAACCGCGTGGCCTCCCCCCGGCACGAGCGGCTGGCGCGGCTTGGCATGGAAAAGGCGGGGATGCCGGTGCTGGGCGTGCTGCCCCGGCGCGGCGATCTGACCCTGCCGGAGCGGCACCTGGGCCTGATCCAGGCGGTCGAACACCCCGATCTGGACACGGCGATTGCGGGTTATGCGGCCTTCCTGCGTGAGCATGTGGATCTGGAGGCGCTCAAAGCCGCGGCGCAGGGTGCATCTATGCGACCCGGCGGGGCCCTGCCGAAGCCGCCCGCGCAACGGATTGCCCTAGCGCAGGACGCGGCCTTTTCCTTCACCTATCCGCATCTTCTGGAGGGCTGGCATGCCGCAGGGGCGGAGATCCTGCCGTTTTCCCCGCTGGCGGATGAGGCGCCCGATCCCACGGCCGATCTGGTCTGGCTGCCCGGTGGTTATCCGGAGCTGTACGCGGGCAAGCTGGCCGCGGCGGCGCGGTTCCGCGCAGGGCTGCGTCGGCATGCCGAAACCCGCCCGGTGCATGGCGAATGCGGCGGCTACATGGCCCTGGGCCAGGCGCTGATCGACAAGGAAGGGGTACGCCATGAGATGGCGGGCCTTCTGGGCCTCGTGACCAGCTATGAAAAGCGCAAGTTCCACCTCGGCTATCGTCGCGCGCGGCTGCACGCCGCGCTGCCCGGCTATCAACCCGGCGATCATCTGCGGGGGCATGAGTTTCACTATTCCACCATTCTGGAGCAGCCCGACGCGCCGCTGGCCGAGGTCCGCGATGCCGATGGCAACCCGGTGCCCGAAACCGGGTCCTTCCGGGGGACGGTCAGCGGCACCTTCTTTCACCTCATCACCGAAGAGGAGGGCGCGGCCTGATGGACGAGAAAACGACTGGTTTCGTCAGTTTCGTGGGCTCCGGCCCCGGCGATCCGGAGCTTCTGACGCTGAAGGCGGTGGACCGGCTGGCGCGGGCGGATGCGGTGCTGTTCGACGATCTGTCCTCCGGGCCGATCCTGGGCCATGCGGGGCCGGAGGCGGATCTTGTGGGCGTGGGCAAACGGGCCGGACGGGCCTCGCCCCGCCAGCATCATGTCAGCCGTCTGCTGGTCGATTACGCCAAGAGCGGTCAGCGTGTCGTAAGGCTCAAATCCGGGGACAGCGGGCTGTTCGGCCGACTGGAGGAGGAGCTGGTTGCGCTAAGCGAGGCGGGCATTCCCTATGAGATCATTCCCGGCGTGCCCTCGGCCATCGCCGCCGCCGCGCAATGTGGCATCCCGCTGACCCGGCGGCTGACCGCGCGGCGCGTGCAATTCGTCACCGGCCACGATGTGAGCGGGGCGCTGCCGCAGGATATCAACTTGGACGCCCTGGCCGATCCCGCCGCCTGTACAGTGGTCTTCATGGGCAAACGGACCTTTCCGCAATTGCTGGAGGCGCTGATGGCGCGCGGGTTGCCGGGCAATACCCCGGCGGTTCTGGCCGAGGCGATCTCCACTCCCGAACAGCAGCTGCGCCGGGCGACGGTCACCGAGCTGGCCGATCAGCTGCGGAAGGAGATCGGCGACAAGCCCGCGCTGATCCTCTATGGCCCGCTGGCGGAGATGGGGGTGGGCATTGACTGAGCTGTGGCTGATCGGCATGGGCACGGGCCATCCCGGCCATGTCACCCTGGAGGGGATGCAGGCCCTGCGCGAAGCCGCCTGCGTGCTGATCCCGCGCAAGGGCAGCGGCAAGGAAGATCTGGCCCATCTGCGTCAGGCCATTCTGGATCAGGCGGGGGCGCAGGCGCGGGTGATCCCCTTCGACATGCCGGTGCGGGACGAGAGCCAGCCCTATGCGCAGCGCGTCGCGCTGTGGCATGACGAGATCGCGCGGCGGTGGCAGGCGGCGCTGTCAGATGCGCCGGAGGGACCGGTGGCGCTGTTGGTCTGGGGCGATCCGGGGTTGTACGACAGCACCCTGCGGATTGCGGAGCGGCTGTCGCCAAAGCCCCGGCTCAGGGTTGTTCCGGGGATCACGGCCCTGCAGGCGCTGACCGCCGCCCATGCCATCCCCTTCAACACGGTGAACGGGGCGGTGACGGTCACAACCGGGCGACAATTGCGCGATCACGGCTGGCCGGAGCGGGCGGAGACCGTGGTAGTGATGCTGGATGGCCAGTGCAGTTTTCAGACGCTGCCGCCGGAGGGGCTGCACATATGGTGGGGCGGCTTTCTGGGCATGGCGGAGCAGGTGCTGGATCAGGGGCCGCTGGCCGAGGCTGGCCCCCGGATCGTGCGGACCCGGGCCGAGGCGCGGGCGCAGCACGGCTGGATCATGGATACCTATCTGCTGCGCAGTCAGTGAGGCTGGGCCAGGTGGCTCAGCCCTGACCAGATGATCAGAAGGCCGATGCAGGCGATCAGCGCGGCCGAGATCCAGGGTGCGGCGTTCATGATGGCGTCGAAGCGGGAGGTGCGGGCGGAGACGGCCTTCAGCCCGTAGGCCGCGATGACCCCGACGGCCACCAGCGTCGCCGCCAGGCCGATGGAAAAGGCGCTGACCAGGGTGATCCCCAGTGTGAGTTTGCCCAGATGCAGGCAGAGGATGAAGACGGTGATCGCCGCCGGGCAGGGGATCAGCCCGCCGGATAGACCGAAAAGCACGGTCTGCCAGGTGCCGGTCCGGCCGGAGGCGAGGCGTTGCCGGATCTCTGCCGCATGGGCCCGGGCGTGGGCATCCATATGGGCGTCGTCGTGGCTGTGGTGGTGGTGGTGATCATGCCCGTGGTCGTGGGAATGGCTGTGCGCATGGTGGCCGTCCGCGTGGTCATGGGTGTGATGCCCATGCCCATGCCCATGCCCATGATCGTGGTCGTGGGCCGAAACCGCCGCCCGTCTGCCGCCGGTCTGTTGCCAGAGCATCCAGGCGGCGATGCCCAGGACCAGCAGCCCGGACAGGATCATGAACCAGGGTTCCAGCTCCTCCCCGATCAGCTCGTTGCCCCAGAAGAGGGCCAGCATCGCCAGGACCCAGACGATGATGGAATGCGAAAAGGCGGCCGAGATGCCCAGAAGGACAGCCTGCCTCACGCTGCCCTGCACGGCGATGATATAGGCGGCCATCATGGTTTTGGAATGGCCGGGCTCCAACCCGTGCAGCGCGCCGAGGGCCAGCGCAAAGAGGAACAGCAGCACCGGGTTCGCACCGCCTGTCTCGATCATGCCGGTCAGATCCATCGGGCGTGCCTCTCACAGATACCGGGTGATGTCGCGGAACTCCTGCAACTGGGCCTCACGGTCTTCTGGCGCCACGGCGGCATGGGCCAGGCAGTGGTCCACGTGGTCGTGGATCAGTACCGTCTTGGCATTGGTGACCGCGCGTTCGACCGCATGCAATTGCTGGGCCAGATCGACACAGGGGCGCCCGGCCTCGATCATCTCGATCACCTTGGCGAGGTGTCCGTGGGCGCGTTTCAACCGCTTGGCGATGTCTGGGTGGCTGGCATGTTCCATGCCCTGATCCTATCCCCCCGGGGGGGATAGGCGTCAAGTGTTCTGACAGGTATCAGACGGGCACCAGCCTGCCGTCGCGCAGCTCCAGCGCCTCGGGGGCGAGGGCCGCGCGGAAGGTGGGGGCGTGGCTGACCAGGAGGATCGCCTGGGGCAGGGCGGTCAGGATCTCCAGCAGCCGGGCCTCGTTCTTCGTGTCCAGCGCGTTGGTCGGTTCGTCAAGCAGCAGCACTTCGGGGTCCATCGCCAGAACCGTAGCCAGGGTGATGAGCCGCTTTTCCCCGCCGGAGAGCTTGTGGGTGATCCGCTCCTTCAGGTGCATCAGATCCAGATCGCCCAGCACCCGGTCGACGATGGCGATGGCCTCGTCCCGGCTCTTGCCGAGGTTGAGGGGGCCGAAGGCGACGTCCTCGGCCACGGTCGGGCAGAAGAGCTGATCGTCGGCATCCTGAAAGACCAGGCCGATCCGGCGACGCACCTCGTGGAAGTCCGCCTCTTCACGCCGCTCCTTGCCGAAGAGGGTGACGGTGCCGGACGATGGCCTCTGCAGTCCCAGGGTAATGCGCAGCAGGGTGGATTTTCCGGCGCCGTTCGGTCCTGTCAGCGACAGGCGCTGGCCCGCGTCGAGGCGCAGAGTCGCCCCGTCCAGAACGGGCGCCTGCCCCGGGTAGGCGAAGCGGATGTCCTGCAGGTCGATCAGCGCCATGCGATATCCAGCCAGATCAGGCCCAGGCAGAGGCCGGTCAGCCCCAGGGCAAAGGTGATGTCCCGACGGGTCAGGGCATAATCCTGCAACAACAGCATCCGTCCCGAGAACCCCCTACATTTCATCGCGCCGAGTATGCGTTCGGAGCGTTCGATCGCCCGGACCAGCATCATGCCCACAAGATAACCGAAGCTGCGATAGGTGTGCCAGTTGGTTCCGGGGCGGAACCCGCGCACTTTCATCGCCGCGCGCAGGCGCAGGTATTCTTCCCGCAGGACCTCGATATAGCGGATGGTGAACATCAGCAGATGGACCAGCGTTTCGGGGCAGCGCAACCGGTGCAGCGCATGGCCCAGGGCCACCGGCTCCATCGTGCCGACCAGGACCATCAGCGCCAGGATCACCGCATTGGCGGTCAGCGCGATTTCGACCGCCTTCCACAGGCCCTGCCAACTGGCGGGGAAGCCCCAGAGGGTGAAGATCGGGTCCCCCGGCATGGAGAAGGGGAGGAGGATCAGCATGAAGATGATGAAGGCGTCCATCATCGCCATGCGCTTCAGGGTCTGCCGCCAGGGCAGGCGCGACATGGCCAGCAACGACAGGGCGATGGCAAAGGCGGCCACCAGAGCCGGAAGGGTGGACAGGGCGACAGTGACGCAGCCAAAGACGCAGGCCATCACGATCCGCATCCGTGGATCGAGCGGGGTAATCGCCCCCTGGCGCGCGACCGTCCCGGCCTGGGCCAGGGTCTTTTCGCGGTGTCCCAGTACGTGCGCCATCAGGCGGCCAGCTTGCGGCGCGCCGCGAGGTAGAAGCCAAGACCGAACAACCCGGCGATATAGCCGATGCCGCCGAGGATGGTTTGAAGGTCGTTGTGTTCGCGGTAGGCCGCGATCTCGCGTCGCAGGGGGCGCGTCTCGTCCCGGACGACCTGTGCTATGGCCTCTCGTTCCTCGTCGCTGAGCGATGCCACGGTGATGGCACCCGGTGTGGGTGTGGGGGGCTCGGCCGCAGGTGCCGTTTCCTCCTTGGCGGCGGCGACGCCCATGATCCCGGCCACGTCCTCGGCGGTCATGGTGACCTCGGCCACGTGACCCGCGCCGAGATTGGCGAAGAAGGTATGCGCCACCGGCGCTGTCGGCGTGTAGAGGAAAAACCCGTCCTCATCCGTCACCGTGCGGCCCAGTTCCGCACCGTCCGGCCCGCTGACCACAACCTCTGTCCCGATAGCCATGTCGCCGTTGGAAAACCCCAGTTCGCCCTCGATGGCGTCGCCGGAGGGAAAGACCCCGGCGATGACCTTGTGTGCAAGGGCGGGCAGGGGCGCGCAGCACAGCGCGAGAATGAGGGCGATCCGTTTCATGCCGTGGCTCCCGATGCGAAGAGTTCCGGTTTGACCCTACATGCCAGCAGGACCGCAAAGCCGGTCAGCAGGGCTTCGATGCCCATGACCGGGATATGGGCAAAGAAGACCAGCTTGGCCGCGGGCAGGAATTCGTCACCCGACAGCGCCAGCGATACGGCCACCAGGGCGGTGGTGGCGGCGATGGCAAAGGCCCCGCCGATCCCGCCCCAGATCGCCCCGGCCAGCGGGCTGCCGCGGCCGATCAGTGGACGCAAGAGCAGGCCCGCCATGACGGCGGGCAGCGCGATGTTGAGCGTATTGACCCCGAGGACGGTCAGACCGCCGAAGCCGAAGAAGACCGCCTGCAACAGCAGACCGACGAAAAGCGCGGGAAAGGCGGCCCAGCCAAGCAGAAGCCCGGCCAGACCGTTCAGGATCAGATGCACCGAGGACGGGCCGATCGGCACATGGATCAGCGAGGCCACGAAAAAGCAGGCCGACAGAACCCCAGCCGTGGGAATGCGGTCGAGGTCGAGCGACCTCAGCCCCATGGCCACGCCGCCCAGGGCCGCGACGCCACCGGCGATGACGACCGGGTTGGACAGGGCTCCGTCGACGATGTGCATGCCGGGTTACTCCATGTCCCAGGCGCGGATCCAGATCACAGCGTCCTGGCTCAGCTCCTTGCCCTCATGCTCGGTCGCGGGGCCGGAGCCGAGGGCGGCAAAGCCCCAATAGCCGGCCTTTGGGACACCGAAGGAAAAATAACCGTTGGCGTCGGAAATCGCGACAACCGAACCGCCGGGCATCGGTGACACCGTCGGGGCAGAGGCGGCAGAGCTTTCCATGTCCGGCTCGGCGGCCATGTATTCGATCTCGATCTCGGCCCCGGCAACCGGTTCGCCATTGGCGAGGACCTGGCCAGTGAATGTGCCGCCCGCGATGACGTTGTAGGGCTTGTTCAGCGGGATGATCTCGGTCGGCAGGCCAACCGGTTCCATCCAGTCGGTCGGCAGTTCATTGCGGTTCAGGAAGGCCTTGGTGATCTGCTGGATATAGGCATCCTCGGCTTCCTCGTAATAGGGCACCGGCACCGTCACCAGCACATAGTCGCCGGAGCGTTTGACCGGTACGGAGCCCTTGAAGGCTGCACCTTCGTTCGCGGCGCCCTTGAAACGCACGGGTTCCAATGTCCCTTTCAGGTCGGTCCGTTCGCCATTGTGAACCATGAAGAATTCCTGTGGCATCTCCAGGTCCATGACATGGCCGTTTTCGAAGGGGTGCCAGAAGATCAGTTTCACCGGCACGTCGCCGGGGGCCTTGATCATGGTTTCGGTGGTGTATTCCAGAAGGAAATGCGCCTGCGCCATGGCGGGGAGCGCCACAGCGGCAGCGGCCGCGAGGAGCAGCTTTTTCATGGATCTTCGTCCTTGTCCCGTCGTGTCGTCCCCGACACGAAACACGTTGTGACATCGGGATCGGCCGGACCAGGTCACCCGGACGGGTGCATCGGTCTGGCGCGCACCCCGGCGCCGGTGACATGCCCTTTCCGAGGGCATATGTCCGGCAGGTCTCCTGACTTGCGGGTCGTTGCATTGGGCTGGCCTTCCCGGGGTATCCCAGTGGCTTGTCAGCCCTGCTCGCCGCCTACAGTTGCGGGGGCAGTTGCGGACTTGGGTCATCGAATAACCCGCACCGCATTCCCTATTACGTTCGGGCGTACCCGAAACCAGACATAGGACGGAGTTAGCAGAAACCCTGCGTTCTTGTAAACGTGGATTCGCTTGCGCCGCGTGCCCGGAAACGTCTTTCTCGAACCCGTTTGGAGGGCGCGCGTACCAGTTTGCCGTGAGAGGCGACTGTGACGGTCAATCGGCCATGCTTTTGCTACGGTTTTACCCCAACTCCATGGGAAACCTGACCGCCGGTCTGCCTAGAACTGCACTGTACAACGAAGCCCGGCGGGCAGGGCGAAATCGGCATTTGGCAGTTCCAGTCGGATGCCGAATGTGCCGGTGGAGGCGTCGAAGACATTGTCGATGACGGTGATCGTCGCTTTGTGCGGCTGGTCGAATGGCGGTTCGGGCAGGATTTCGGCCTGATGACCCAGGGCGAGGTGTTCGAAATAGTCGAGGGGGGCGAAGGCCTCGATGCGCAGGACGTCCAGTTTGGCCACGGTCACGATCTGGGTTTCGCCCGCCTGGTATTCGCCGGGGCTGAGCAGCTGTTCAGTCACCACACCGGTGACCGGAGAGCGGAGTGTCTTCTGATCGAGCTGGACGCGGGCGCGTTCGGCCTCGATCGCGGCGAGGCTCTTGTTGAATTCCGCTTCGCGCAGCGACTGACGGGCAATCTCGGCCTCCTGCTGCGCTTCGTTGGCGACGGTTTCGGAAACGGCGTTGCGGGCGGCCAGGGTGTTGGCGCGCTCGGCCTGGGTTTCGAGGAAAGTGAGCCGGACGCGGGCGGCATCTATCGCCGTGGTGTCGGCCGCCTGGGCCTCGGCAAGTTTCAGGCTGGCCTCCTCGGCGCGGCTGTCGAGGCGGGCGACGATCTGACCTGCCTCGACTCGGTCGCCGCGACCGACCGCAACTTCGGAAATGATTCCCGCAACCGGGGTGGAAAGCTCGATCAGGTCATCAGCTTCTATCAGGCACCGGATCGGCTCCAGCGCAACTGCAGGCAGTGCGAGCGCAAACAGGGTCGAAAAGGCAGCAAGAAGGGTCTGGCTAGATTTTATTAACGTTAACAAAATTTTAAACATTGCGCTGCATTCCGTTTGGTCAACCGGAGCCATCCTAAGAGGTCAAGAGCTTCCAAACAATCAGCAAAACATTGCCGAAAAGGGGATCCTGGGGTTATGGTCAGGGGGTCGGTCTTTGGACTGTTAAGACGTTTTTTAGATACTTCATTTTCGTTCTGGGGGGAACGTTATGGGTTTTTTAAAGGGTGATTCCGCCTGGGCTTTAGCTTTGGGTATTACGGAAAATCTGGACGATCGGCGCTTTGACAGCCGCAAAAGCAGACTGAGGCGATCGACCTCTCTCAATCGCGGTCTTCATATCGAAACGCTGGAACCGCGGATCCTGCTTTCCGCCGATCTGATCCCCGTTGCGGGCACGATCGAAGTCCCGGGCGAGACCGACTACTACTCCTTCGAACTTGCCGAAGAGCGCCAGGTCGTTTTTGACTCGCTCACCCCCAATGGCAATCTCAACTGGTCGCTCGAAGGCCCCGGTGGCACCGTTGTATCCGCACAGGCCCTCACCTCTGCGGACGCGGCCCAGGGTGGGTCCATCCTGGCGCTGGATTCCGGGACCTACACGCTGCGGGTCAATGGTTCGGGCGATCAGACGGGCGATTATCAGTTCCGTCTGCTGAATCTGTCGAATGCCGATCCTGTCGATCTCGGCACCCAGATTTCCGGCACGCTGGAGAACTCAGGACGGGAAACCGACCTGTTCCAATTCAACGCGGTCGAGGGCACGGAGCTGTTCTTTGATGCGCAGCAGTTTTCCTCCGGCACCGCCTACTGGACGCTGATCGACCCGGAAGGGGCGGCGGTGTTCAGCAATACGCAGTTCAGCGTGAATTCCGACCCCGCGCGCCTGACCGTGGGCAAGACCGGCACCTACACGCTGCTGCTGGAAGGCTATGTCTACAACGGGTCGGACAGCAGCTACGCCTTCACGGTGGAGCAGGTGGTCGACCAGACCCGTGCGCTGGATCTGGATACGCCGATCTTTGACGAGATCACCCAGGCCGGTCAGCGCCATATCTACGAGTTCTCCGTCACCGAACAGACCCGGGCCTATTTCGACCTTCTGGGCGTCTTCACCGATCTCCGGATCAGCCTGACCGGGCCGCAGGGCACGGTCTTCTCCAATCTCGACATGCGGTATTCGGACTGGGCGCACCGGTCGCCGTTGCTGGATCTGCCCGAAGGAGACTACCAGCTGACCATCGGCGGCGCGTCTGACAACAAGAGCGCCTATGCCTTCCAGATCCTCACGGATGCCTCGGCCCAGACCCTGACCGCGGGGGAGCAGGTCAATGGCGTTATTGACGACGCCGGTTTCGAAGCGGAGCGGCGGCGCGCCGCTTCGGACGCGCCGCTGGACGGGGATCCGGGCGGGACGCTGGATTTCTGGGGCGGCGGAGGGGCCGTGCAGATCGAGAATGACGCCGCGCTGAACTCCGCGGCGTTCACGCTGGAGGGGTGGTACCTTCCGACCGCGACCAACCAATGGGATGTGCTGGCCATGCGGTCCTCCAGCACTAGCTGGAACGACGGCTACGGGCTTTATACCGAAAGCTCGGGCAACCTTGTCTTCTTCATCAATCAGTACAACAACAATAGCGTCCGCATCGTGGCCCCTCTGCCGGTGGACGAATGGGTGCATATTGCCGCGAGCTATGAATCCGGCAGCATGAAGCTCTACCTCAACGGCGATTTGGTGGGCGAGAACCAGATTACCGCGGATGTGGTCCACGCCAACCGGATGCTGGAACTGGGGCGGCATTACTCCGGCTACAATTACCGCGGCAAGATGGACGAATTCCGGCTGTGGAACGATGTCCGCAGCCAGGCCGAGATCCAGGCCAATATGGCAGCGCAACTGACCGGGGACGAAGAGGGGCTGCTGGTCAACCTCGGCTTTGACGAAACCAGCGGGCTAGATCTGGTCAACCGGGTGTCCGGCGGTCCGGCGGCGCAGATCCAACCGGGGCCGGGGACGCGGACGCATATCTACAAGCTGTCGGCCAATGCCGGTGATCGCTTGGTGTTCGACAACGCCCGGACCGGCAATATCTACATGCGTATCCTGGCGCCCAATGGCAGCACGATCCGCGGGCCGGAAGGTCTGGGGGATATCGATCCGCTGGTGATCCCGGATGACGGGGTCTACACCGTGCTGATCGAGGGCTACGGCGATGAGGCTGAGCCGCAGAGCTACTCAATGCTCGTCGTGCCGGAAGCGACCGAAGAGCTGAGCCTGACCGTTGGCGACGCCATCGAGGGCGAGATTGCGGTTCTGGGCGAACGCAAGGCCTATTCCTTCAACCTGACCGACGACTCGCAGGTCTATTTCGATGTCCTGACGGGGCGGTCCGACATGACCTGGACGCTGGTCGGTCCGCGCGGGACGGAGGTCTCGGGCCGACGTTTCGACCAGTCCGACAGCTCCTCGATCAGCTATCCGCTGCTGGATCTGATCGCCGGGGACTATACGCTGATCGTCGACGGCTCGGGGGACGCAACCGGGGATTTCTCCTTCCGCCTGTTCGATACCGCCAGTGCGACGCCGGTGGCCTATGACGACCCCGAGGATGACGGCGATACCATCGAGGTCACGCTGGACCCGGGCAATTCCACCGCCGCCTTCTCCTTCACGGGCGAGGTGGGCGACGAGGTGCAGATCCAGCGGATCACCAACAATGCCTATGGGCGGCTCATTTCACCGACGGGGCAGGAGATTTTCGAAGGGTATCAGTCCAACTTCGGCACGCAGACCCTGCGGTCGACCGGCACCTATCTGTTCCTGGTCGAGGGGCTCAACTCCGCCTCGCCTACGGGTAGCCAGACCTTTGCCTTTAACATCGTCAAGAGCGGCTCCACCCCGCCCGCGCCGCTGGAAGGGTTGGCCTATGTCGTGGGGAGTACGGTCAATGCGACCATCGCCACCGGGTCCGAGGTGGATGATTACCTCTTCACGGTGACCGAAGACACGTCGATCTATTTCGACGCGCTCTATACTCCCTCCAGCACCACCTACTGGACGCTGACCGGGCCGGACGGCGATCTGGTCGTCACGCGCAATTTCTTTGCCTCGGACGGGATCGACTACACCAGCGCCCCGGGGATTGCACTGGAGGCGGGGACCTACCGGCTGCGCGTCAGCAAACCGGGCAGCAATACCGGCGACTATTCCTTCCGGCTGCTCGATCTGAGCGATGCCACGGCGATCGCTGTCGACACTGAATTCTCCGGCACACTCGCACCTAGTCAGGAGACCAATCGCTACACCTTCGAACTGACTGAACAGACGCGGGTGTTCCTGCAGGACATCAGCGTCACAGGCCAGTATTACGCGGCCTATTACCGGATTATGGATCAGTGGGGCCGTCAGGTCCGGTCACCGCAGACCCTGAACAGCGGATCGCCCCTGACCCTCGACGCGGGGAGCTATACGCTGCTGGTCGAAGGGCGGATTTACGACCCGGAAGGTTATGAGGTCAATTATGCGCTGAACCTGCGCTCGACCTCCGCCACGACCGAAGCCATGGCGCTGGACACCCCCGTCGCGGGCAGCCTCGCGACGCCCTTTGACAGCGCGACCTATACCTTCTCGCTGACTGAGGCCAAACTGGTCGCGCTGGATTCGCTGCAGGACAGCCCCTATGCCTCCTTCACGATCGACGGGCCCGGGGGGTTCAGCTATTCCAACACCTTCCGCAATGTCGATGGTCCGTTCAACGGCAACCCGCCGCTGCTGATGATGCCGGCCGGGGACTATACGGTCCGCGTCACCTCAAACAACACCAGTCAGACCCCGTCGTACACCTTCCGCTTCCTGGATGTGGCCGCCAATGCGACCGCCTCTGCGTTGGACGAGGCGGTCTCCGGCACGCTGACCCCTGCAACGGAGACCGATCTTTTCCAGATCGAGCTGCAGGCGGGCGAGGTTTTCGCGATCACCGATGTGACGAACACCGGTGGCAGCTATAATGCCTACTACCGGCTAGTCGATCCCTACGGCCAGCAGGTGATCAGCTCAACTCATCTGACCTCGAGCGATCCCTTCACCGTGCCGCGCAGTGGCACCTACACGCTGATGATCGAGGCCCACGCCTACGAGAACGCCGCCAATACAATCACCTACGGCTTCACCCTCCAGGATCCGCAGGACCCGGCGCCGCGCGCCGTGGCTGTCGGGGACATCGTCGAGGGGACGATCGACAGGGTCGGCCAGACCCATGTGATGACGCTGGAGGTGACAGAAGCCAAGACCCTGTACCTCGACAGTTTCGTCAACGACTATTACCAGCGTGTCCGCATCCAGGGCCCTGGCGGCGTGGATCGCAACTACCGGGCGCGCCACACGGATTCGGCGGATTACACCGGGGATGTCACGATCGAGGTCCTGCCCGGGACCTACACGATCACCGTCTATATGGAAGGGTCGCGCACCGGCGGTTACAAGTTCGCCTTCCGCGATCTGGCCGACGAGGCGACGGATATCGTTCTGGGCGATCGCGTGACTGGTGTGCTCGATCCCAAGCAGATCACGGATATCTACCGCATTGACGCGGTGGCGGGGCAGTCCTTCCTGATGGATGTGGCCAGCGTGGCCGGGTCGGTGCATGGTGTCCACTGGCGTCTGATCGACCCGCGCGGCGCGAACGAGATTTCTCCGACCTCACTGGTGGACCGGGATACTCATACCTTCGCGCGCACCGGCAGCTATTATCTGCTGATCGAGGGGCGCGTCTACGAAGGGGCGGGGACGATCTCCTATGACTTCGTACTGGAGGAGGCGCAGGTTCAGACCTTCGACGCCGATCTGGACAGCACCAACAGCCAGAGCGGGCTGAGCGTGGTCGAAGGGCCGGGCGGCGAAGGCGACACGGCGCTCGCCTATACCGGGTTCGAACGGATCAAGATCGAACACCCGGCGTTGCAGAATGACGGTGATTTCTCGGTGTCGATCTGGTTCAAGCCGGACCAGATGCGGCGGTCCTACATGCCGCTCATCTTCCGCGAGGATACCAGCCTCGACTACGGCCGCGAATTCTCTCTCTGGGTTGAGGACAGCGGTTTCCTTCACACGACCAAGAGCTATACGTCGAGCGCCCAGAACTACGCCAACACGCCCAACAATTCGATCACTTTCGACGACTGGAACCACGCGGTTGCGGTCTATGATCGCACAGACGGGGAAATCCGGACCTATATCAACGGGGTGCTGCTCTCCACATCCGGGATCAGTGGGAATCCGCTTTCCGGGACGGGTCCGCTCTATATCGGGGGGGTCAGCAACACCGGCTTCGAAGGTGCGCTGAGCGATTTTGTCTACTGGGACGGTGCACTGGATGATGCGCAGGCGGCCTCGGTCTTTGGGGGCGAGGCGGTTGCGGTCAACAAGTTGATCGACCTACCGATGGACGATGGCGCGGCCCTGGGCGATTTTGTCACCGCGCCGGAGGATGCCGGGCCGCTGGACGTCACCGCGATTGTCGAGGATCTGTCCGACGGCACGCCCGGGCTGATCACCGGGCGGCTCGACAAGGCCGGCGAGGTGGATGTCTACACCTTCACGCTGAGCGAAGAGCGGCTGCTTTATTGGGACACCCATGCCTACCAGAGCGAGATCATCGCCACCCTGCGCGGGCCGGGCGGGGTCAATATCTCGCGCGAGCTGGAAGATGGCGGCGCGCATAACTTCGACGGCAACTATGCCTTCACCGCCCCGCCGGGCGAGTACACGCTGACCTTTGACGGCCGCAACACCTTCAAGGGGGCCTATGGTCTGCGCCTGATGGATCTGGCGGATGCGGAACCGATCACCGCCGACGGCACGATCATCGAGGGCGAGATCCAGACGCAGCGCGGCGCCAAGGCCTTCAGTTTCGAGGCCAGCGCGGGCGACCGTGTGTTCATCGACATGCAAAGCATCAATGTCGGCACCAGCTTGGCGACCTGGCGGGTTCTGAACCCGTTTGGCCAGCAGATCTACGGTGCGGTCGATGCGGGGGATATTGACGGTCTGAACCTGCCGGTCGACGGGACCTATACGCTGATCCTCGAAGGGGACCGGCAGAACCTGGTGCAGGCGGGGCTGACCTATCGCTTTGCGGTCAACCCGATTATCGCGACGCCGGTGCCGGTGACCATCGGCGGGCCGAACGTCGGCGGGCAGGCCCCGGTTGTCGAAGGGCCGATGCCCGATGGCTCCTTGCCCGGTGCGCTGGATCTGCGGGGGGCGGAATACCTTGAGATCGCGGGCTATACCGCGATTGACCATACCGGCAACCTGACGCTGGAAACCTGGGTCAATATCGACTTTTTCGACGACACATGGACGCCGCTGATCCAGAAATCCGACGGGTCGCAACGGACCTATTCGATCTGGCTGCACAGCAACGGCTCCGTCTACATGAGCTCCTATCGCGATGGCAGCGGAACACAGGATACCGCCCAGACGGGCAGCGGCTATGTGACCCCGGGGTCCTGGGTGCATATCGCCGCGGTCTTCGACAAGGCGGCGGGCCAGCAGCGCATCTATGTGAACGGAGCCGAGGTCGATGTGGAATCCGCGGGCACCACGCCTGCGCCCAGCTTTGGTTCCGATGCGCCCTTCCTGGTCGGCTGGACCAAGGAAACCTCCAACACTTACGCAATGTTTACCGGCAAGATCGCCGATCTGCGGGCCTGGTCCACCGCGCGCAGCGCCACAGAGATCGCGGATGCATATGACACGGCCCTGATCGGCGACGAAGAGAACCTGCTGCTCTACCTGCCGCTGCAATCCACCGATGTCGGCAGCACGCCGGATGCCGGGCCGAACGGGCTGGATGCGGCGATCAAAAGCTATGCCGAGACGGGCATCACGGGCACGATCGAAACCGTCGGGCAGGAGCGGACCTATACATTCACGCTGAGTGAAGAGCGGCTTATCTATATCGACAGCCTGACCGACCGCAGCGATCTGCGGATGCGGCTGACCGGGCCGAACGGCACCTATCTGGACCGCTCCTTCTATCAGATCGACGCCTCCAACCAGTCCAGCAACCCGGTGTTGCGTCTGCATGCGGGCGACTACACTCTGCTGGTGCAGGGCGAGGGCGATGCGACGGGCGATTTCAACCTCGTCATGCGTGATCTGGCGGATGCGACACCGATCTCGTTCAACAGCGTTGTCAGCGGGCCCCTGGATCCGGCGAACGCCACGCATCTCTACAGTTTCGAGGTGACCGAACCGACCCAGGTCTTTGTCGATGAACTGGTCGAATCCGGCGACATGGACTGGCGGATCATTGATCCCTTCGGGCGGCAGATGCTGCGCGATACCTCGCCGGCTGACCAGACGCGCCTGAACCTGCCCTATGTGGGCACCTATATCTTCATGGTCGAGGGCGAGACCGGCAATGCCGGGCGCTCGCACTACAGCTTTAGCATCCATGAGCGGGCGGAGCCTGATCCGATTGCGCTGACCCTCGGCGATGTCATGACCGCCTCCATCGAGGAGCCGGGCGGTTTCCAGCGGTTCGAGTTCGATCTGAGCCAGGACACCCGGATGGTCATGGACGGGCTGAACGCCTATTCGTCGGAGGTCTACTGGGCCCTGCAGGGACCTGCGGGCAACTATCTGACCGGGTCGGACCGGCGGTTCGATCAGACCGATGCGGAACGCTACACGGGCAATCCGATCCTCGAAGGCGGGCCGGGCAGCTATGTCCTGACGGTCTACACGACGACGGATATCACCGGTGACCTCACCTTCCGTCTGCTGGATGTGGATGCCGAAGCGGCCGCGCGCGAGGTCTTTTTCAACGACGAGACGCAGGGGGTGCTGCCGCAAGAGGGGCTGGGCACGCTGATCTACAAGCTGACGGGCAGCCGTCACCAGATCTTCGATCTCGACGTGATCCAGATGCCGGACACCTATACCAGCTGGCGATTAATCGGCCCGTCGGGCGAGCAGGTGGTTTCCGGACGGCGCTTGCTGGACCTGAGCGATGTCGTGCTGCCGCTGGATGGCGATTACCTGTTCTTTGTCGAGGGCAACGGGCGTGACGGGACCACGACCAACCCGTTCCGCTTCATCTTGAACAGCCCCAATGTCGCCGATGCGACCGGCGATGTGCTGGAGGAGTTCGGCACCGGGTCCTCCATCGCGCATGTGCTGATCAATGCTCAGGGTGCGGCGCCTGTGGAAGAAGAGCAGGGGGCGGAGACCGTCCTGCGTCTGCTTGATCCGCTTCAGGCCAACACCCGCAGCGGCATCGCCTTTGGTCAGACGGCCAGCGGGCCCTATGACAGTGCTCGGATTCAGTTCGATTTCGATCTCGAAGCGCCTGCGAGCGGCGAGCCGGGGCGCGGCTTCTCGGTCGTGATGGCCAAGTCCAACACCTTCGGCAAATCCGGGCAGATCCCCTGGGTCGGTGTCGATCCGGCGATTTCGCGCGGGTTCGCGGCGGGTCTGGATCTGACCGGCACACCGCATCTGTCGCTTTATTTCAACACGACGAGCTGGGGCAATATCAACCTGGCCGACGCAGGGCTGACCGTTCAGGATCTGCTGGACGGCCCGGCCTCCTTCGACATGGAGATGACAACCGTCCAGAACGGGATGCATGTCACGATCGCCCTGATCGTCGACGGCACGCGGTATGAGCTGGCCAGCAATATCATGGCCGACGGGTTCGACCTGGCCGACACCCGATTTGCCATCATGGGCGAAAGCACATCGCAGACGGTCGGCCTGACGATCGACAATGTCGCGATCGACGTCACACCGGCAACCTCTCCACTGACCTTCGCCCTGGGCGAGGAGGTCAACGGCGCGATCCTGACCGGTGGCGCGGCGGAGTATTATTATTTCACCCTGACCGAAGACACCCAAGTCTATTTCGACAGCCTTACGAACAACAACCAGATGCGCTGGTCCCTCGTCGGGCCGACCAATCTGCCGGTGGCGAGTTTCACCGGTTCGGACAGCTATGACTTCACCGGCGAAGCTCTGCCGGTGCTCAAGGCCGGCGATTACCAGCTGCGGGTCTACACCAACAACTTCTCCACCGGGTCTTATGCCTTCCGCCTGGTCGACGTCGCCGCGGAGGCGCAGACCATCGACCTGGATGTGCTGACCGAAGACAGTTTCGCACCGTTCAACGGGTCGAACATCTATCAGTTCGACTGGGACGGGAACGAACCCTTCTACATCGCGACCGGGATCACCTCGGGCAGCGCGGATTTCTATTACAAGCTGATCGCGCCAGCCGGCGAGACGGTGTTCCATCGCCTCTACGGGTCCAACAACTGGGAAACCGAGAACCTCCTCGTGTCGGGGACCTATACCCTGCTGGCGGAGCCGCGTTATTACCGCACCGACGAGACGACCTATCGGTTCCGTGTCGTGTCGCCGGACTATGGCGCTGACACGGCCATCGAAATCGGCGAGGTCGTCAGCGGGTCGATCGACCGTTACTGGGATCGCGATACCTTCACCTTCGACGTGGCCGAGGCCGGGTATATCCATATCGACGGCTTCACCGACTCCAGCACCCTGGACCTGATCCTGACCGGGCCGTCCGGCACGCTCTACAACAACGAAATCCGCCGCACCGACGGGCACTTCCGCACCGATGCGACGGTGATCTGGGTCGAGCCGGGCAGCTACCGGATCACCCTGGACGAGACCCAGTTCAACACGACGGACTATTCCTTTGTCGTGCGCAGCCTGGCAGATGCGGAGGCGCTGACCATCGGGGAACAGGTCGATGCGATCTACAACCCCGGGTCCATGTCGCGGATCTACAGCTTCTCGGGCGAGGCGGGCGACCGGTTCTACCTGGATTTCGTCAGCGGCAACCTGGACGGTCACTGGAAGATCGTGAACCAGTACGGCTCGCTCGTGACCGCCGGAAACACCAATGTTTACACCGATATCCAGTCGGTCACGCTGGAGTCCGACGGTCTGTTCTATCTGATGATCGAGGGCGAGGTTTACGACTCGGACGAGCGGACCCATTCCTTCCGGCTGATCCCGCTGTCCGGCACGACCGAGGCTCTGACACTGGGCGAACGGATCGAGGATGCCTTTGATCTGCCTGGAGAAAGCGCGACCTACACCTTCTCGCTGGCCGAGGCGAAGTCGCTTTATGTCGACATCCAGGGGCCGAACAACAACAGCTGGCAGTGGACGCTGACCGGTCCGCGCGGGCAGGTCTCCTCCCGCGCCTTCGGGCAATCGGACGCCAATGCCGCCAGCTATCCGCCGTTCTTCGATCTGGTGCCGGGCGACTACAGTCTGAACATCACGACCAGTGGCGGTCAGACGGGCAGTTATTCGCTGGCCGTTCTGGATGTGTCGGCCGCGGAACAGATTACCATCGGCACGCCGATCAGCGGTCAACTGGCTCCGGCCAGCGAAACGCAGATCTACCAGTTCCACGGCACGGCGGGTGAGCGGTATTTCTTCGACGCGACCTCCGGCAATTCGAATGTCTTCTGGCGTATCCTCGACCCCTATGGGCGCGAGATGCACGAGGCTTATTTCGCGAACGATCTGGACACGACGGTGCTGCAGGAAACCGGGACCTACACGATCCTAGTCGAAGGCCGCATCCATGTGGGCGGCACGCAGACCTTCGGCTTCAACGTCTATGCCAACCCGGTGACCGAGCCGATCGAACTGGCGGTGGATGGCGAACCCGCGCCGGACCTCGTGGTCGACGAGTTCGCGCTGGATACGACCGACACGCTGTTGTCGGGCGGGACGGTGCCCGTGCGCTGGACACTGCGCAATGCGGGCGACGCCGATGTCGATGCCGCGTTCAACACGCGCGTGACGATCCGGCGGGCCGACAGCGGTCTGGTTCTGGCGGATATGGTGGTGCCCTATGATGCGACGGGCGCCAATGTCGTGGGTCCGGACGGGACGATTTCCGGCATGGCCAGCCTGACCCTGCCCGCGGGGACCACTGCGGTCGGCGATCTGACCGTCGCGCTGCGGGTCGACATCAACAACAATGTCGCCGAGCAGAACGCCGGTGGCACGGCAGAGCTGAACAACGCCGCCGACCTGGCCATCACGACAGAGCTGGCGCCCTATACCGACCTTGTCGTCAGTGACATTACGGTGGACCCGGCCCAGGGCTGGACCCCGGGGCAGGGCGTCACCGTCAACTGGACGACCACGAACAGCGGCACCAAGGCGGCGACCAGCCCCTGGACGGAACGGCTGATCGTGACCAACCAATCCACCGGGCGCGTTGTCTACTCGCAGGACCTGCGCGAACAGAATGCCACGGATCTGGGAGCAGGCGCGACGCGCGATCGGTTCATTGCCCTGGCCTGGCCCAGTGGGGTCGACAGCACCGGTGAATTCCGGTTCGACGTGGTGGTCGATGCGCTTGGCGAGGAGTTCGAAAGCAACCCCGACGCAACGGGCGAGACCAACAATACCGGTCAACTCGTCGTGGCCTCGGCGCCCGATCTGATCGTCTCGGGTGTCTCCGTAGACGAGGCCGAGCCGAACGCCGGCGGGTCGCTGACCATCAACTGGACGGTGGAGAACGCCGGTGCGGCGGCGACCCCCGGCGACTGGTACGACCGGGTGATCGTGCGCAACCTGACGACCGGACAATATCTGCATGATCTGGAGGTTCTGAACGCCGAAATGCCGCTGGCCGCTGGCGGCAGTCATGTCCGCAGTCTGGTTCTGGACCTTCCCGAAGGCCTGGCCGGGGTGGGCACAATCCGGGTCGAAGTGCGCGCGGATCAGCGTCGCAATGGCCAGGACGTTCTGAACGAGGCCCGCGCCGGGCTGACGACCCATCAGGCCGAGTCGAACAACAGCAATTCGGTCGATGTCACCTCTGTTGCGACGCCCTATCCGGATCTTGTTGCCAGCATCATCGGCACGGTGTCGACCCTGGACGGCGGCAGCCCGACCACGGTCAGCTGGCAAGTGGAGAACATCGGCGACCGCGCGACCGAGGCCGGGGGCTGGACGGATCGCATCTATGTGTCGAGCGACACGGTCTTTGACGCCGGAGATACCGAGATCGGTTCCTTCACCCGGACCGGCGATCTGGGGGTGGGCGAGACCTATACCGGCAGCGCCGATGTAACCTCGCCCATCGGGATCGAGGGGGACGTCTACCTGCTGGTCGTCAGCGACGCGGATCGCATGGTGGTGGAACCGGATACCTTCGGCAACAACATCGACCGCGAGTTGGTGACCGTCAGTTCGCCCTATTCCGACATGCGGGTGCAGACCCTGACCGGGCCGACCGGCACGGTGGCGGCCAATGATGTGGTGCAGGTCACCTGGCGGGTGGTCAATGACGGGCCGAGCGCGCTGATCGCGCCTGCGGGCGGCTGGACGGATGTGGTGCATCTGTCGACCGACGGCACGCTGGCCGGATCGGTGGCGACCATCGGCACCTTCACCCGGACATCGGATCTGGCCGTCGGTCAGAGCTACAGCCAGGTCAAGGACATCACGATGCCTCCGGGCTTCGTCGGCAACTTCTTCATCGTGGTGGAAACCAACGCCGATGGCAGCGTCTACGAGCGCGGCGCCTCGGGCAACAACGTTCGCGGCACGGCGCAAAGCTTCGAGCTGATCTCGGCCCCGTCGCCGGACCTGGAGGTCACGCTGGTAGATGGCCCCGACAGCATCGTGCCGGGGCAGGTGGTCGAGGTCACCTTCCGGATCACCAACACCGGCGAGGCCGCTGCGCGGTCGCCCTGGACGGACGAGATCCGCCTGACCGGCCCGGGTCTGGGCAGCGGCACCATGCTGGCGCGGGTCGAGCGGCTGTTCGATCTGGCCGTGGGGGCCAGCTATGAGGTCACCCGGTCCGTCACGATCCCCAATGTGGCGGAAGAGGATTATCAGATCACGGTCATTACCGACCGCTACTCCAACGTCTTCGAGGGCGGGCGCGAGGACAACAGCGCCTCCGACGATCCGCTGAGCCTGCGTCATCCGAACCTGACCGTGGCCCCGGCCGTTCTGTCGGCGGATGCGGTGCAGTCCGGCGATACGATACAGGTCGACTGGATCGTGACCAATGACGGGACCGGCGCGGCCACCTCGGGCTGGGTGGATCAGGTCTGGCTCAGCCGGGACGAGGTGCTGGACAGCGCCGATATCCTGCTGGGCGCGCGCGACAGCGACGCGGGCCTGCCGTTCGACGTCGCGGCCGAGGGGCCGGGATCGCTGACGGTGGATCTGCCGATCGAGGTGTCGGGCAACTGGTATGTGCTGGTACAGACCGACGCGGAGAATGCGATCGTGGAATCCGGCGGTGAGGGGGACAATACCTCCGCCACGCCGATCCAGATTGCGCTGGCCCCCTATGCCGATCTGGAAGTGACCCAGGTGATCGCACCGGGGCTGGTCGTCGATGATCCGGCGCAGGTGGAATTCACCTGGAGTGTCGAGAACACCGGCACCGGGCGCGGCATCACCGATGAGTGGGTCGATCAGATCTGGCTGTCGCGGGACGATATCCTGGGCGACAGCGACGATATCCTGGTCGGCAGCTTCGATCACACGGGTGGTCTGAACGCGGGCGAGGGCTATCAACGCACGGAATCCGTCTATCTTTCGGCGGCGCTGACAGGGCGCTTCACGCTCTATGTCACCACCGATGCCACAAGCCAGGTCTTCGAGAACGGGCAGGAGGCCGACAACACCAAGACGCTGACCGGCTTCTTCGACGTCACGCCTATCCCCTATGCCGACATGAAGGTGACAAATGTCACCGCCCCGGCCACGGCGCAATCGGGTCAGCCGATGACCCTGTCGTGGACGGTTCTGAACGACGGGATCGGGCTGACCAATACCTCGCGCTGGTATGACGCGGTCTACCTGGCGGACAATGCCGAAGGCACGGGCCGCATCTTCATGGGCAGCTTCGACCATCTGGGCTTCCTGGCGCCGGATGCCTCCTATACCCGGGAGGCGCAGGTTACATTGCCCGATGGCTGGACCGGACCGGCGTATTTCATTGTCGAAACGCCGGGGACGAGCACCGCCTATGGCGGCGGCCCATACGAGTTCATCTACACCGGAGAGGACAACAAGGGTGTTTCGGAGGCCGTGGATGTGGCGCTGACGCCGCCGCCGAACCTGATCGTGACCGACGTCATCGCGCCGGCAACCGCGCCCGAGGGCAGCGCCATCGACGTGACCTGGACGGTCAAGAACGACGGTGTCGGCCCGGCCGAAGGGTCCTGGACCGACCGCCTGTATCTGCGCAATACCGACACGGCGGCGAACGAGAGGGACATCCTTGTCGGCAGCTATACGTTCACCGGCCCGCTGCAGGCCAATACCAGCTACACGCGGCGCGAACAGCTGGTTCTGCCTGTCGAAACCAACGACCGCTACGACCTGATCGTCATCACCGACTTCAACGATGACGTCTATGAACACACCGACGAGGACGACAACGAAAGCGCCGCGGATACGCAGATCCTGGTCTCTGTCCTGCCACGGCCCGACCTGCAAGTTTCGGGCTTCGAGGCGCCGGAGGAACTGACCGCCGGGGCGACGGGCAGCCTGTTCTGGACCGTCATCAACCAGGGGCCAAAAGCGGCCGGGCCGAACTGGACCGACAGCGTCTACCTGTCGCTGGACACCAAGATCTCCTTCGACGACATCCGACTGGGCAGCTATTCGAACGAGGCCGCGCTCGGCTCGGGCGAGGAGTACCGGAGCCAGGAAGTCTTCTACAAGATCCCGGAGCGGTTCCGCGGCACGGTCTATCTGCTGGTGCATACCGACAGCTCCGACCGGATTTCGGAATGGCCAAACGAGAACAACAATATCGGCGTTCATGAGCTCTACGTGGAGCCGATCCCCTTTGCCGATCTGGTCGTGCATGACGTGGTCACGCCCTTCCAGGCGTTCGAAGGGAACGAGGTCACGGTGAACTACACGGTCACCAACCGTGGCGCGGGCGATACCAACCTGGGCGCGTGGAAGGAACAGATCTGGCTGACGCTGGACAAGAACCGGCCGCATCCGGGGCAGGGCGATGTGCTGCTCAAGACGCTGGATTACACCGGCGGCATTCTGGAGGTCGGCGCGGGCTATGACCGTCAGCTGACGGTGTCGCTGCCCGACACGCTGGTTTCCGGCAACTACTACATCACCCCCTGGGTCGATCCCTATGCCACGCTGCTGGAAGATACGCTGGCGGTGAACGTGAACGAGGACGATCCGAACGAGATCAACTCCAACAACTACAAGGCCGGCGGATCCGATGTGCTGGGACAGGGCAATGTCCTGCAGATCATCGGGAATCCGCCGCCGATCGTCACCCCGGAACTGGGGATCGTCATCAACGCGGTAACACCGTCGGCGACTGCGGGCGTCGAGGGCGAGGATGATTTCGAGGTCAGCTATACCCTGACAAACAACGGCGACGGCCCGGCCTCGGGCTACACGGTCGACCTCTATCTGACCGAAACCGCCTCCATCAATGCCCCGGGGCAGGAGAAGTGGCTCCTGGGCCGGTTCGGGGGGGAATCCATCCAGGCCGAGGGCGGCACGCTGTCGTTCAACCAGACGTTCGATCTGCCGCCGGGGCTGGATGGCAAATACATCATTGCCGAGCTGAGACTGGGCAGAGATCCCGACACCTCCAACAACAGCGACGTCGCGGCGACCGATGTCAATTCGCCCGAGCCCAATCTCGTGGTGTCCGAGATCGTTCCGCCGACGGAGGCCTATTCCGGCGAGAAGGTCGAGATCAGCTATACCGTCGTCAACGACAGCGACGCCGATATCTGGGACGGCACGCAGTTCTGGGAGGACCGGATCTATATAACCAAGGATCCGGTCTTTGATCCGAAACGCGCCGTGCTGCTGCGGACGGAGTTCATTTCCAATGCGACGCCGCTGAAGGGCGGGGAAAGTTATACCCGGACCTTCGAAGGCACGCTGCCGCCGGGGATCGAGGGCGATTTCTTCATCTATGTGTTCACGAATGTCCGTGGCGGGCTGCAGGAACATCAACGCGCCTGGCCGATCCGGGGCGGGACCTACGGGGGCCAGATCGGCGGCCTGCAGAAGATCGCCTTCGAGGATCCCTCGGGCACGATGCTGCGGGCGGATATGCCTGTCATCTATGCCGAACCCGATCTTCAGGTCACCGATCTGCAGGTGCCGACGGATCTGCAGGCCGGGCAGACGGTGGACATCACCTTCGAGGTGACCAACGTCGGCAACCGCGCCACCCGCGAGTCAAGCTGGGTCGACCGGGTCTACCTGTCGCTGGATTCCTCGCTGGACGAGGGCGACTTCCTGCTGCGTCGCGAGGAAAACAACCGCGAGATCCGGGCCGCGCACAACCGCGTCGGCATCCTCGAAGCCGGGGAAAGCTATACCGCTACCGTGACCGTCACCCTGCCGTTCGAGATCGAGGGCGACTTCCACGTCCTGGCGGTGGCCGACAGCGATCTGGGCGACAGCGGCCGCGCCAAGTCGACCATTTCCTCGCGCCTGCCCGGGTTGGCCGGGGGGGCGAACGGAACCGTTCGCGAATTCCAGGGCGAGGGCAACAACACGACCTTCGAGGCCGTGACGGTAGGCCCGTATCTGCCGCCGAACCTTCAGGTCACGGCGCTGGACGCCAGCCTGCGGGCGGTGCGCGGTCAGGAATTCGATGTCTCCTACACGGTCACCAACAGCGGCGGTGATGTGCCCTTCCAGCAGGCGCGCTGGAATGATCTGGTCTACCTCAGCCGCGATGCCTTCCTCGATCTGAAGGCCGACAGGTTCCTGGGCAGTATCACCCACACCGGCGGGCTGGCGGCGGGCGAGAGCTATGACGTCGACCGCACCTTCAGCGTGCCGACCGAGCTGCCGACCGAAGCCTATTACGTCTTCGTCGTGACCGATCCGAACCGCTATGGCGGCCGCGGCTCGGTCTTCGAGGGCGAGGCAGAGGCGGATAACGATCGCCGCTCCGACGTGCAGATGATCGTCGAACTGCCGCCTCCGACGGACATCGAGGTGTCGTCTATCGACATCCCGACAAGCGCGCGGGCAGGCGAGCCGATCACGATCAACTGGACTGTCACCAACAACTCCGACTCCGTTGTGGCCGAGGGCCGCTGGTCGGATTCCGTCTTCCTGTCGAAGGACGGGATCTGGGACATCGGCGACCGTCCGATCGGGCGTGTGGAACGCGCCGGCGCGCTGGCCCCGGGGGAAAGCTATACGCTGGAACTTCAGACGACCATGCCGGCCTCCACGCCGGGCGGGTATCGCGTTATCGTGCGGACGGATATCTTCAACCAGGTCTATGAAGACATCAACGAGGCGAACAACACGACCGCCAGCCCCGATGCGCTGGATGTCGCGGTGGACGAACTGCTGATCGGCACGCCGCTGACAACGAGCCTGGGGCTGGGCAAGGAACGGCTCTACCGGATCGAGGTGCCGCCAGAGGAAACCCTGCGTGTGACGCTGGTGTCCTCCGATGACACGGCCAACAACGAGATCTTCCTGCGCCATGATGCGCTGCCCTCGCCGAATTCGTTCGATGCGACCTATGAAGGGCCGCTATCGTCGGATTTGGTGGCGGTGGTCCCGGACACGGAACCGGGGGTCTATTATGTCTCCGTGCGCAACTACTCCGGCCCGCCGGAAGGGGTCGACATCACGCTGCTGGCGGAACTGCTTCCGCTGGTCATCACCAGTGTCGAAAGCGACCGGGGCGGGGACGGGCAGTTTGTCACGACCACCATAAAGGGGGCGCAGTTCGGGGAAAGCGCCACCGTCAAGCTGGTGCGGCCGAACATCGCCGAATTCTCGCCCGTCGACTGGCGTGTGGTGAACTCGACCGAGATCATCGCGGTCTGGGATCTGACGGATGCGCCGAAGGGGCTTTATGACATTGAGGTCACCAATCCTTCGGGGGCCAAGGCCGTGCTGCCCTACCGCTTCCTGGTCGAACGCGCCATCGAGGGCGATGTGACCATCGGGATCGGCGGCAGCCGGGTCATTCTGCCCGGCGAGACGGAGACCTATTCCGTCGCGCTGCATAACCTCAACAACACCGATGCGCCCTATACCTTCTTCGAGGTCGGCGTGCCGGAACTGCACCTGAACCCCTATGTCTACGGTCTGCCGTTCCTGGAGTTCTTCACCAATGTACGCGGTACGCCCGATGGCGCGGCCGGGACGCCGAACGAGGATGTCTTCTGGGCCGGGCTGGAAAGCATCGTGAACACCAATGGCCAACTGACCACCAGCGGCTACCTGTTCGATCTGCCGGCCGATGGCTTTGCGGGTTTCAGCTTCAATATCTCGACCTATCCGGGTCTGCGCGAGTTGCATGACGAGGCCTTTGGCGCCTTCCGGGCGCGGATGGCCAATGTGCTGCCTGATCTGGATCCGATCCTCGCCGAGGGTGGCGAAGGGGCGATCGGCGATTGGTTCGACGCGGTGGTCGAAAAGGCGACGGAGGTCAGCCCGGGGCTGGGCGCGGCGCTGGCGAACTTCCCGTTCGAGGACCTTTACAACAAGAATGCGGCCAAACCGGGCGATTGTGAAATCCCCTTCATCCCGTTCCGCTTCCACATCTTTGCGGCCTCGACCTCGATGACGCGCGATGAATTCGTGGCGCATCAGACGCAGGAGGCGCTGGATCTGCGCGACGCGATCCTGGCGGCGGACGACGCGCCGGGCGGGGTCCTGGCGCTGGCAGCCGATCCGGAAATCTGGGTTGACCTCTACCTCGCCGCCCTGGAGCAGGCGGGCATCCTGCGCGACGACGGGGAAACCCCGCCGATCCGCGAGCGTCAGGAAATCCTGTCTCTGATGTCGGTGATCGCCTCGGGTCTGCTGTTCGGGCCTGCGGGCACGGACATTCGTGGCGATGCGGATATTCTGGGCTTCTTCGAACAGCTCCGCACGCTTTACGGCCATGACGAGACGATCATGGCGGATATCGAGTTCTGGGAAGAACGGATGAGCGACTGCTACACGGGCGAGATCCCGTTCGCGGCTCTGCCGGAATTCGAGGACTACGACCTGGGCCTGACCAACGAGACCCATTTCGAGGCGGTCCGCATCTTCAGCCCCTGGGTTCCGTTCGAGGACCGCGGCGCGGCGCTGCCCGAGGACTTCCTGATCTCCGGCGCCCCGGGCCCGGTGGATGGCGACGGGTTCTCGGCGCTCGACTTTTCGGATTACTTTGCCGATCCGCAGAACTCCGATCGCCTAGCCTCTCTCGTGGGGCCGCAAACCTTTGACACCATGGGCTGGCTGCCCGCGACGGCGCCGCTGCCCTATACGGTCAAGTTCGAGAATGACGCGGAGTCGACGCGCCATGCGAACCGGATCGAGGTGGTCACGCAGCTGGACACCGATCTGGACCCGCGCAGCTTCGAACTGGGCGATATCAAGATCGGCGACATCACCATCGACGTGCCCGATGGCCGTTGGTTCTATCAGGACGAGATTGACTTTACCGATACGCTCGGCTTCCTCGTGCGCGTCTCGGCTGGTATCGACATCTACCAGGATCCGGCGGCGGCCAGATGGGTCATCCAGGCGATCGACCCGCTGACCGGTGAACAGATCCAGGACAGCGCTCGCGGGCTGTTCCCGCCGAACAACGCGGGCGGGCAGGGGCAGGGCTTTGTCGCCTACACCGTGCGCCCGAACGAGGATGTGGAGACGGGCACGCGGATCTCGTCGTCGGCCGTCGTGGCCTTTGACACCGCCGCGCCGGAAGAGACGCTGGAACTGGTCCAGGTGGTGGATGGCTCCGGCCCGGTGACCACGCTGGAAACGGCGAAGATCGCCGGGACCGACAACGTCGAAGTGCGCTGGTCGTCCGAAGATGACGCGACCGGATCGGGCGTGAAACACGTCACGATCTATGTTTCGGAGGACGGTGGCGACTTCAAGATCTGGCAACGACGGGTGGAATCCGCCTCGGGTGTGGAGATCTTCGAAGGCGTGGCGGGCAAGGAATACGAGTTCCTGGCCCTGGGCACCGATGTCGCGGGCAACCGCGAAGAACCGCGCGACGGATCGGCCGTGACGGCAGACGGGGCCCCGGTCAATCTGGGTGCGCCGGCAACGGTCGACGGGACGACTCCGCCCAATTTCGGGCGCCCGCCCGCCCCGACCCCGGAACCCTCGTCCAACGACCTCTTCTCGATCGCCGAGGAACTGGTGCCCTCCGCCGATCCGCTGACGCGCCCGTCGGAGTTCGACAGCGTGCTGCGGCCCTTCGTGGCGCAGAGCTTTGCCACCGACATCCCCGGCTCCAACGCCGGGATCGCGCCGATGGCGCTGCTGGAGCTCAGTACCGGTGACATTCTGGTGTCGGGCGGGGCCAATCGCGGCACGCTCTACCTGTTTGATCCGCAGGACGGCGGGTCGGCTTTCGACCAGGGCGCGCAGCTGATCCAGCTGGACGACCCGATCTTCAACCTCGCCGAGGATGCGGACGGCAATATCTGGGCGACCACCGGGGGTGGCGCGCTGCTCAAGCTGGATGCCACGACGGGCAGTGTCGTGGCGCGCTATGGCGAGGGCCTCACCATGGGGCTGGCCATCGAGGAAGACACCGGCCTGATCTATGTCGGCAGTAATTCCGGCATCCTGACCTTCAACACGGCCACCGGGGAGTTCACCCAATGGAGCCGAGACGAGAACCTGCGCATCGGCTCCATCGCCTTTGACAACTATGGCAAGCTCTGGGCGGTGACCTGGCCCGATCGCATGCAGGTGGTCAGCTTTACCGAGCGCCAGCGGGCGGAGATCGAATATACCTTCGACAGCGAAATCGACAGCATCGCCTTCGGGCAGCTTGGCACCGCCATCGCCGATCTGATCTTTGTCAGCCACAATACCGGCCGCATCTCCGACACCGGCGCGGTGGCCGAGGGATCGGCGCTGACGATGATCGACCAGGCCACCCGGCGCCAGATCGACCTGGCCAAGGGCGGTACGCGGGGCGATGTCTTGATCACCACCACGGATGGCCGCGTCCTGCTGAGCCAGTCGAACCAGGTGGATGTCATCAGCCCGGCCTATTCGCCGGTGGTCGTCGCGACCAACCCGCCCGCCGATGCGGTGGTGCCGCTGCCGCTTGGCGCGATCACCGTGCGCTTCGATCAGGACATGTTCGCGGGCGATCCCAATTCGACCGCCTCTGTCGTTAACATCGAGAACTACACGCTGGTTGGCGAAAACCAGGGCGAGATGACCCCCGTCGGGATCGTCTATGACGCCTCCACCCGGACGGCGCTGGTGCGGTTCGAGAACATGCTGGCGGACAATTACACGCTGACCGTCGCCAGCAGCGTGACCTCGAACTACGGGCTGCGGATGGGCGACGCCTATGTCACCGAATTCCGCGGGATCGACGACCTCAGCACGATTGTGGACATCGACTTTGGCGCGACGCGGTACAACCGCGCGCTCGGGACGATTTCCTACGATGTCACCATCACCAACAACTCGGATACCGAGATCGTCCTGCCGGCCCTGCTGACGCTGGATCCGCAGCGCGGCTATGCGGGCCTGCCGACCGCCAACGAAGGCCAGAACGACCAGGGTGTCTGGCTTGTCGATCTCTCGGCCTCGCTGCCTGCGGATGGCAAGCTGCCCTCCGGCGCGACGACCAGTGGCCAGACCATTTCCGTGGCCACACCGGATCGTCAGCGCGTGCTCTTCTCGACCGGTGTTGTGGCCTCCACCGCGCCGAACCGCGCGCCGCGCTTCACCGGCGAGGTGCCCGATGTGGCCTCCGTCGGGCAGGAGCTGCGCTTCAATGCGATTGCCGAGGATCCGGATGGTCAGACGGTCATCTACGATCTGCTGACGGGCCCCGAGGGCATGACCGTCGACATGGTCACCGGCGAGGTTGTCTGGACACCGACGCCGGAACATGACGTTCAGGTTCCGGTGGTCATCCAGGCCTTTGACAGCCGCGGCGCCGTGGCGGTGCAGCGCTTCATCCTGAATGTGGACGGCGGCAACTCTGCCCCGGTCTTCATCGCCATGCCGACGCAGCTGAATTCCTCCGAGGGCGAGACGCTGGAGGTCGAACTGGTGGCGGCCGATCCGGATGCCGATGACGTGGTGATCTGGGTCGACAACCTGCCCGAGGGCGCGTCCTACAACCCGGAAACCCGGATCCTCACCTGGACCATCGGCTACGACCAGGCGGGGACCTACAACATCACCGTCCATGCCTCCGACGGTATTGCGGACATCTCGGCCAATATCACGGCGCTGATTTCCGAAGTGGCGCGGCCCGTGTCGCTGCATGTGCCCGCCAGCATAAACGCGGTCGAGGGCGACCGGATCCGCTTCTACCTCGATGCCGAGGCAGAGCCGGGGACGCCGCTGTCGTTTGGCGTTTTCAACAATTCGCTGCCGCTTGGCGCGACGCTCAATGCCTCCACGGGCGAGTTCGAATGGGTGCCGGGCTTTATCCAGGCGGGCACCTACGAGATCATGTTCGCCGTGTCCGACGGGATCGGGGTGGCGATGAACACCACGGTGATCGAGGTCACCAATGGCAATGGCGCGCCGGTTTTCGACAATTTCGACGGGCTGCGGGTCTATGAGGGTCAGCGCTTTGCGCTGCGGGCCTTCGCCAGCGATCCGGACAACCCCTATTACGAGCCGACCGTCCGCACCGGCGAGGGCGAGCTGTTCGAGCCGACCGATTTCCCCAAGACGGTCGAGATCGAGGTGGTCGGTGATCTGCCCGATGGCGCCACCTTCGACGCGGATACGTGGGAGCTGAAGTGGGTTCCGGGCGCCACTCAGGCGGGGACCTACGACATCACTTTCCGGGCCACCGATGACGGCAACGGCACCGGTACGCCTGCGGTCGTGACGGAAACGGTGACGATCGAGGTGCTGGACCTCAATCGCGGGCCGCAACTGGCCGAACTGGGCAATGTAGAGATCGCACGCGGCGAGGTTCTGGAAATCCCGATCAGCGCGGTCGATCCCGAGGGCGACCCGGTGACCCTGGGGGCCAAGAACGAACAGCCCGGCTATCCGCTGCCCGATTTCATCACCTTCATCGACAATGGCGATGGCACCGGTGTGCTGCGGCTGGCGCCGGGTGTCGGTGACCGTGGCGAGCATCCGATCCAGGTCTATGCTCATGACAATGGCGGTGACGAAGGGGTGATCCGGGGCTCCGGCTATACCTTCGTGATCGACGTGCTGTCGGACAATGAACCGCCGCAGTTCGAGTACCAGGGCAGTGTCGTCGCCAAGGTGGGCGAGACCCTCCAACTGGAGATCAACGCATCGGATATGGATGCGGATGACCTGACCTTCGATCTGTCCGGCCTGCCCCTGGGGGCGGTGCTGACGATGGACCCGCTGATCTACGGCCGCGCCACTCTGAGCTGGAACCCGGAGATCGGCAATGTCGGGACCTACGCCGTGACGGTGACGGCGACCGATACCGGGGCGGATGGGCTGACGGATCCGGCCGAGACGGAGCTGACCTTCAACCTGTCGGTGCGCACGACGAACAGCGCACCGGTGCTGGATCCGGTCGGCACGATTTCCGGAACGGAATCCACCCCGCTGAGCTATGATTTCAACGCCGGCGACGATGACGGCGACGGGATCACCTATTCGGTCGAGGATCTGCCGCGCAACGCGACCTTCGATCGGGAAACCGGCGAATTCAACTGGCTGCCGTCCTCGACCCAGGCGGGCACCTACCAGATGACGGTGACGGCCAGCGATGGCCACAGCTCCTCGTCCGAGACGGTAACGCTGGTGATCGCAGAGTTGAACCGCGCGCCGGTCTTCGTGCCAATGACCACGCAGTTCGGTCGCGACCGGGCGGAGCTGCGCTTTACCGTCGTGTCGGATGACGCCGATGGCGATCCGGTGGTCATGTCGGTGATCGACGGCCTGCCGGAGGGGGCGTATTTCAACGAGGAAACCGGCCAGTTCAGTTGGATTCCGCAATACGATCAGTCGGGCGACTATGTCATCACCTTCGGTGTGCAGGATCCCTCGGGCGCGTCGGATACGCTGGAAGTCACCGTTTCCATCGCGGATGTGAACCGCGCGCCGGAGCTCGTGGCCTCCGACCGGTCCTTCCTGATCGGCGAAGAGAAGAGCTTTACGCTGGAAGCTTCCGATCCCGATGGCAATCCGCTGACCTTCCGCGCGATCAACCTGCCTGAAGGGGCGGTGCTGAACGAGGCGACGGGCGAGGTCACCTGGCTGCCCGGACCGGGGCAGGCGGGCGATTACTACGTCACCTTCCTGGCCAATGACGGCAAGCGGGAAGGGCGTCAGACCATCGTCATGCGCGCCTCTCTCGAACCGATCGAGCCGACGGTGCGGATCGAACTGACCCCGTCCTTCCCGGCGGTTCCGGGACAGCCCGTCCTGGTGCAGGTCGTGGCCGACAGCCTGTCCGACATCACCGGAATGACGCTTTATGTGGACGGTGTGGAAACGGCGCTGGATGCGCTTGGCCGTGCCGTGGTGGTCCCGGATGTGCCGGGCAAGATCGCGCTCAGGGCGACCGCGACGGATGCGGACGGGATCGAGGGCGCGCAGGAGCTGACGCTCAAGGTGCGCGACCCGGCCGACCGGCTGGCGCCGATCGTGGCGCTGGATTCCGTGCTCAGCCGCGGGGCCTCTGCCGGGGTTGTCGAGATCGGCGGCTTTGTCGAGGAGTCGAACCTCGATTACTGGGTGCTGGAGCTGCTGGATGCCGAGGGCAACCTGCTGCGTGAACTGGCCACGGATGAGACCACCGGCGATCTGACCTTTGCAACGCTGGATACCGGGACGCTGCTGAACGGCTTCTACCAGCTGCGGCTGACGGCGATGGATATCGGCGGCCGCATGGCGCGTGTCCTGGCCGACATGGAGGTCAAGGGCCGCGACAAGACCGGGTTCTTCGCAGACGAACGCATCGACCTGTCGGTCGATCTGGGCGGGTTCACCTTCGATCTGATCCGGCGCTACAACAGCCTGGCGCCGCAGGATGCCGATTTCGGCACCTGGAGCGCGGGTTTCGATACCAACCTGGCCGTCAATACCGACACCACCGGTCGCGAGGCCGTGGGCCTATACGCGGCGATGCAGGAGGGCACGCGTCTTTACCTGACCGCGCCGGACGGGACGCGGCTTGGCTTCACCTTCGCACCGGTGGTCAAGAAGATCGGCGATCTGAACTTCTACACCCCGGCCTGGGTCGCGGATGAAGGATCGGACTGGCAGCTGAGCTCCAACAAGATCGACCTGCGCAAGGCGGGTGGCCGGTTCTATACGACCGACAGCGCGATCCCCTACAATGTCGAGGATCCCTTCATCGGCGGCGAGGAGCCCTTTGTCCTGACCGGGCCGGACGGCACCGCCTATGTGCTTGCTACCGACGGTCGCATTCAGGAAATCCGCACCGCCACGAAGCGGCTCTTCGTTGGCGACAGCGGCATCACCGCGGCCTCCGGCGAGGTGCTGTCCTTCCTGCGCGATGCTGAGGGGCGGATCGCGCGGGCGACCTCCTCCTCCGGGGAGAGTGTCGTCTACAGCTATGACGAGCTGGGCCAGCTGATCGGCGTGCGCAAGCTGAACGACGGGACAGGTGCGCGCTATGGATACGCGGATGGTCTGCTCACCTCGCTGTCGGAAATCGGCGGCACCGGGCGCACCATCGCCTATAATGCCGATGGCAGCGTGACCGAGGCGGAGGTCGAGGCGGACCTTGGCGGCGTTGGTCAGGTGGTCGGCCAGGTGACCGACGTGCCCGCGGGCAATTCGACCTACACCTTCACGATCCGCGACAATGAGGTCGCCGCGGCGGCCGGCGGTCGCATGATCCTGCGCATCGCCCTGAGCGGCGAAGCGGCGACACCCAACCTCGAAGGCGCGGGGCTGCTGAGCCTGCTGCGCAACGGCGGTCAGACGGTCGCGCTCTATTCGGTTGAACGTGGCGGCTTCTACCGGATCGACGTGGACGGCCCGGACACCGAGATGGAGATTTCTATCGCCGGCGACATCAACCTCGACGGGTCGGTGAACGGGGTCGACAGCGATCTGCTGCGCGCGGGCGGGCCGGGCACGGATATCGACGGGGACGGCGATACCGACCAGCAGGACCGCCAGATCCTCAACGTCAACTTCGGCATCAAGAAGAACGGCGCCCCGATCCAGGTCGAGACGCTGCCGGAGGTCTTCACCCATGTCGAATTGCCAATCCTTGTCGCGCTAGACGATATAGCGGTGGATGAGGATGGCGACCGGATGTTCTTCCGCATCGTCGGCGAAGAGAATGTCGATGCGGAATTGACCGCGGATGGCAACTTCCTCCGCATCCGGCCGAATGACGGCTTCTCCGGTGTCGGGACCTTTACCGTGATCGCGGATGACGGGTTCACGGCCTCTGAAGAGATCGAGGTCGAGGTGGACGTCTCCGACGCGCCGCTGACGAATATCGAACTGGCCACGCGGGTTTATCGCTTCTCCTCGGCGGGGGAGGTCAGCCAGGTCATCGTGATCGGCGATTTCGCGGATCAGGAGGACGTGATCCTGCCGTTCGATTACGTCGATGTGCAGACCATGGATCCCGAAGTGGCGGTGGTGAATTCCAACGGCATCCTGACCACCCGTGGCGATGGCGATACCGCGCTGGTGGCGCGTCGTGGGGGCATTGCGGACGGCACGGTCGTAACCGTCGGTGTTCCGAACGATCCGGACGGGATGATCTCGCTCTACTACGGGATCGACGCCTACCCGGATTCCGTGACGATCCTGCCCAATGGCGGCAGCCGTCAGATCGTGACCTCCGTCGGTACGGATCAGGAGCAGTTCGTTCAGGGCGCCGGGGATGGCGTGATGTATATCGCGCATGACGATGGCATCATCACCGTCAACGAAGACGGTCTGATCGAGGCCGTGTCCGAAGGCCGGACCAAGGTCACCGTGCTTTACCGGAACGGGGAGGAGACGATCGACGTCTCCGTCATCGCGCCGCAGGTCGGGGCGAGCGCCGAGATCGGATCGGCCGGTGGTGCGATCCAGACGGATGACGGCATCGTCGCTGCCTTCGGGGCGGGGCAGCTGGAAGATGGCGCGACGGTCAATGTCAGCTCCATCTCCGAAGCCAACCTCGACACCGCGCCGCCGCCCGATTTCAACTTCCTCGCCGCGCTCAACCTCGAGGTGGAAAACAGCGAGATCAATGGCCCGATCCAGCTGGCCACCCCGATCGACCCTGCCGTCGCGGCGCCGGGGGAAGAGGTCTTCTTCTTTATCGAGGTCGACTACACCGAAATCACGAACGGCGAATATGGCAAGCTCTGGACCATCGTCGACAGCGGCACCGTGGGCGCCGATGGCGTGGCGCGCACCGCGTCCCCGCCGTTCCCGGGCATGTCCAAGAACGGCAACATCCTGGTCGCCAAGGCGAACAAGCCGCTGAATTACATGAGCGTCTACAGCCCGCTGCTGGCCGTGGCCGCCGCGATGATCCTGCCCGCTATGGTGATGGCGGCGCCTGCGGGTCTGATCGGCCTGTCGGTTGCCTCTTCGGTCATCCTGGGTTCGGTCGCCTCGGTGGTGAGCCCGCGGGTTCAGGACCTCAAGGCCTGGAACAAGTATGGCGAGATGGAGACGACCACCATCGACCCGACCGGGATCACCGGCGACACCTTCCGCGTGTCTGTCGATATCCCGCCCGCGCCGACCGTCCCGCCCGCCGGGGTGGAGCCGATCTTCACGCAGGTTGCGCCGGAGTTCGACAGCGCCGGCAACGTCAAGCTGAAGATGATCGGCGCCAACCTCGTCGAACATGACTCGCTCTTCTCGATCGAGGACAGCCGGATCCGGATGCAGATCGGCAACTACGTGCAATACATCTATGGGGACGAGTTCACCGATGTCGTGGTCAGCGACAACGAACTGTCGGCCGGCACGTTCAAGTTCGACATTCCCAACGATATCCTGGCCACCCGCGCGACCTTTACCTACCAGCGTCGCGGGCCTGGCATCCCGGGTGAGATCAATGAGAACTGGATCAACAGCGCGGACTTCACCATCGCCAACACTCAGGGCTATGGCGTCACGCCGGGCAGCGATTACACCGACGGGGTGCAGCGGTCGATCCTGTCGATCTTCGATACCGAAGGCGTCGGCAGCCAGACGGCCGGCCAGGTGGTCAAGGATCTGCATATCACCGACGAGAACGGGGCGAACCTGACCTGGCTGAACGACGTGGTTCTGGCCTCCGACAACAGCGCCGCCTATGTCGCGACCTTCCAGGGGATCGCCGTGGTCGACATGCTGACGCTTCAGCAGTTCGATGTCGATCCGACGACCGAGGGCACGGATATCATCCGCATCCCCGGCGGCAATGTGCAGAAGGTCACCATTTCCGGCGACGGCAATTGGCTCTATGCGGCGGGCAGCGGCAAGATCTACGTGATCGACCTGCGGCCCGGGTCTTCGACCTATCTGCAATATCTGCCGCCGATCAGCGTGAACATCCCCGGCTCCGTCACCGAGGGCCAGATCAACGACATCGAGCTGAGTTCGGACAGCAAGAAGCTCTATGTCGCCGTGCCCGATGGCAGCATGTTCGGCACCGATGGCTGGGTCCGCGGGGCCGGCAAGGAAGGCAGCATCTTTGTCATCAATGTCGATCCGAAATCCCGGCCCGAGGGCGGGATGCCCGGTGGTCCGCAGAAGTATCTGCAGGTCATTGATGTCCTGAACGGGTTCACTGACCCCTATGACATCACCGCGACCTCCGACCCGAACAAGATGGCCTTCACCTCGCGCGGGGATACCAAGCACGGGTTCCACACGATCATCGTGACCAATTCCAACCCGGCCAAATACGCGGCCTCGGTCAAGACCTTCGATGGCGTGAATTCCTACAACAACCGGGGCCAGCAGACCGGGTCGCCGCAGCAGATGCTGCTGAACTACGGCCAGGTCATGGTCAAGTCGAACTCGCTGACGATCCCCAGCTTCATCGGGCCGATCTACATTCCGTACTACAGCAAGGTCTCGGCGCAGAAATACGATCTGGATATCCGCAATGCGACGGGCGTGCAGGTGACGCCGGATCTGAAGTACGCCTTCGTGGCGGATTACCACCTGTCGCGCTACTTCACGATGTCCTCCGAACTCGCCTACGAGATCGAGCTGCGGCATGATGTCGGCTCCAAGATCGGCATGATCCGGAACCCCTTCGGCATGTCCGAAACGGAATGGAACCAGCTGGAAACCACCGGGGTTAAATGGGGCGAGACCAACCTGGTGTCTGCCACCAGCCCGATTCCGATGCAGTTCCTGCAGGATCTGGCGCTGACGCCGGATGCCTCCAAGCTCTATGCGCTGTTCCGGGCCGCCGGTGTGGTGATCCCCTATGACGTCGAGAACTGGATCCTGGAGTTCGAGAGCCGTGAAGGTCAGAACGATCCGAGCGTCAATGCGCCGCTGAACCGGATCTGGCCGATCGACCTGATGTATGACGAGGTGGACGAGTTCGGCCAGCCGAGGAACAACCCCTTCGTCTTCGGCCTGAACCCGGATGCGCCGAACACCGAGGTCGGTATCGAAGTGGCGTATTATGCGCGCGGGCTGGATGTCCAGCTGGAGCCGGGGATCAAACTGATGCGCCCCGTGTCGCAGAACCAGGCGCATGGCGAGGATGCGGACGAATTCATCTTCGAGGTGGAACTGGATCCCGATGCCTTCGGCGTGCCGGAGTGGAAGATGGATCTCTACTTCTCCACGCAGCCGCAGCGGCAGGGCCTCTTCCCGGATGATCCGGAACGTGACCGGTCCTTCTATCCGTTCAGCGGTGGCTCGGTGGCGGAGAACAACCAGAAGCATCGCATTCTGCTCAACACCTCGCTGACCGCCGGAGAATTCGCCTTCAAGAGCGGCTACTACTACGAGCTGGACGCCTTTGGTGCGATCGCCTCTTCGCGTCCGCTGACCAGCGACGATGTGCCCGCAGAGCTGATCAAGCACCGGGTGCAGGTCAAGATGTCCGAGGGGCATCGTCAGATGCTGACCGGCGGGCAGACCTACTACTGGGGTGTCGATGTCACCGGCAATGACCAGGTGATCCGCCGCTCGACCTCGTTCCAGACCGAGGCGGTGCCGACCGATGGTCATTTCTCGACCGTGACGGTGATCACCCACGGCATGGATTTCGCCTTCTTCCCGGATTACGCCAACACCGCGCTCGGCGGTCACACCAGCCGCAGCGAAAACAACCTCGAGCGTTGGCTCGAAGCGGCGGAAATCTTTGACGAAGCCGGGGGCGGGGGCACCATCCTCGTCTACAACCGCCAGACGGGTCTGTTCCACGAGTACGACCCGGCCAGCCAGCGGATCAACATGTCCACCTCCTTCAACGGGGCCGACCTGCAGCAGGATGAGCCGGTCACCATCGTGATGGACTGGCTGCGCGAAAGCGACATCTCCGACACCGGTTTTGCCGAGGCGGCGGCGGATGCCTTCTTTGCCTCGCTGGCGCATCTTGATCGACAGACCTCCAACAAGCTGCTGGATGGTCCGATGCACTTCATCGGGCATGAGCGCGGGGCGGTCGTCAACTCCGAGATCGTGCAGCGGATCGGCCATGTCTACACCGACAGTGCGCCGCGGATTCACATGACCACGCTTGATCCGCATGATCAGGCGCAGGGGTCGCTGGCGATCAACGGGCCTTCGGTGATCTCGAATTACCTTTCCACGGCGCGCAATATCGCAGTGCTGGTGACGCCCTTCTATCCGCCTGCCGCCGGGGTGGCGCAGCGGATCCAGAAGGCCAAGGATGCGTTCGAGAAACTGATGCGCTGGATCAGCTACACGGGGCTTCAGCTTCAGCCGATCCCCTACAACGACTTCAAGGATCCGAACGTCCTCTACTGGGACAACATCGACTTCTTCGACAACTACTATCAGACCTCGGTCACCGGGCCGAACAACCCGCCGACAAGTTTCCCGGACCTGGTGTTCGGCTCGCTTGGCAACCTGATCGGTCAGGCCTTCTCGGGCTATTCGATCACCACGACCTTCGAAGGAACGAAGATCCCGTCCACGGCGGTGCCGGGCTACAAGGTGACGCCGGATATCGAACTGGGCTTCACCGATCCCGAGGTGCCGGGCTTCACCGACGACGACTTCGGCGGCACGCCGAGCACGCGGATCGTGAACTGGTATCTGGGCACGGCGGATGTGAATGCCAAATCCATCGGCGGCGACCTGATCTACCGGAATTACAAGGACGAGGGCGTCGATCTGCAGGATGGCGGCTGGTTCACGGACGAGTTTACCGGGCAGCCCTGGTATGGCGCCTCGGCCAGCTTCTTTGAAAACAATCAGGTCGGGGACTGGTACAAGGATTACTTCAAGAACGCCAAATCCGCCGTCACCAATCCGGCACTCAAGTGGACCGCAAACGAGGCGGTCGGCACCGGCTATTACTTTGCCGAGGTCGCGGGCGACGTCAGCAAACGGCCGACCACGGGCGAGGCCAAGATCCCGACCAGCTACGACAATACCGAAGCGGGCAAGGTCGCGAACGAACCGGTCACGACGATCTTCAACGGCAACTTCGAACTGGGAACGCGCCACTCGATCTCCAACTACATCAAGTGGCTGTTCACGCAGGTTGCCACCAACGCGACCAGTGCCGACGAACGGGTGCCGGACACCGATGACCCGAACGTCAAGTACAAGCCACGCAAGAAGGGCCTGGACGGTCTGGGCAATCTGCCTGCGGAACTGGGTCGTTTCCCCTACCACTTCGACCTTCCGGGCTGGTCCATGCACGGCGGTGTCGATGTCGCCAATGACGGCGGGGAGGACGAGGGCTATTCCTACGCGATCAAGCTGCTGGAAAACATCGCGCCGTCGCTCTTTGGCGGGCCGGTCGACATCACCGGGCTGTTCCTGGTCAACACCAATGTCATCCTTGAGCTGATCGACCTGCTCAAACTGGCGGTTCAGCCGCTGATGGAGCGTCTGGTCTTCCAGCTGGCAAAGGCCGACAGCGATCGTGACTTCATCAAGGATTACAACACGGATCAGGCCGCAGCGGTCGATCAGAAGATGGCGGCCGATGCGGCGACGCAGGGCTGGACGAAGTTCACCGACACCGACGGGACGGTCAAATACCGGGATTCTTCCGGCACCACGCTCTTCACCGAGGCGCAGTACAAAGAATCCATCACGATGTACCACAGCTTCGGTCAGAAATGGCTCGATCCGCTGAACTCCATCACATCGCAGCTTAACCTCGCGCTGGATTACCTGAACGGCGTGGCGGCCAATGCCCCCTCGGAAGAGGCCAAGGCGCTGCAGAAGGGAATCGCGTGGTTCAAGGCCCTGCCGCCCGAACTGACCAACCTGCAGAAGATGCGCGACGTCTTCTCCATGCCGGAAACGACGGCGGAGCAGCGCAATGCGAAGCGCGCGGCGCTGAAGGGTGTGGCCAAGTGGCTGTCCGACAACATCTTCCTGCTGGCGGCACAGGCCCTTGGAATTCTGGACAAGAATATCGGCGATCTGGCCAAGCCGGATTACGGTCTGATCTTCGGTGGCGGTCAGGTGATCAAGACGCTGGTTCAGGTCTTCACGCCCGAGATCGAACTGCCAGGCCTCGACGGGAAATCCCTTGCGGACCTCATCGTCGAAAAGCTGGACCAGATCGGCAACCTGGACACGGTCACGCACAACCGCATGTTCGTGCCGCGTGATGTGGACGAGTTGAAGATGGACGTCTTCGTGCCGCTGGCGCTGAGCGAGGGCCTGACCATCGAGGTCACCTTCACGGACCTCGACGGAAACGTGTATGACTCCGGTTCTCATCCGGGTCTGAAGCAGGTCATCAATCCGCAGTTCTTCACGACAAACACGGTGACCTTCCCGCTGCCTGAAGGCATCAAGGACAACGTCGTCAACATGACGATCAGCAACTCTGGTCTCGAATACGACACCTCCGACGATTACCTGAACCTGCTCAACGACATCGGCGCGACGGAGACAGCCCTCATTGGCGGCCTGCTCGGTGATCTGGCGGATACGGCGGGGGGGCTGTCCTCCGCGGTGTCCACCCTGATGATCCTCGACGATGTGCGCTTTGCCTCCTCCTCCAACCCGCAGACCGCGGTGAGCGAAGGGGCAGGCGGTCAGCCCGCGCTGACGCTGGAGGCCGCGCAGGCCCTGGCCGAAGTGGCGCGCGGCATCTGGGCCGACAGTGGCCTGGTGCCCGACACCACCCCGCTGGACAGCATCATGGTCGCCATCGGCGATCTGGACGGGGCGCATCTGGCCGAGACGACGGAAACGACGATCACCCTCGACAGCGATGCGGCGGGCCACGGCTGGTTCGTCGATGCCACACCGCTCGCGAACGAGGAATTCGACGCCACGTCCCATGCGCATCTCTTCACCGGCTCCATCGGCGGCCCGGTCGAGGACCGGATCGACCTGCTGACGGTCATGCTGCACGAAATGGGCAATGCCCTTGGCCTGACCGACTATCCGGGCCTTGGCGATCCCAGCTATCTGATGAACGCCCTGCTCGACACCGGCGAACGCCGCCTGCCGAGCGGACCGGACGTGCAGGATTACAGCGGTCTGGAAACGGAGGAGGAAGATCCCTTCGCTGGTGAGGACGGTTTGACCAACCCGATCGCGCCGGGCTCCGGCAATGCAGCGGCCTCGTCCTCCGGGTCGGGTGGCACGTTTGGCGGGCATCTTGCGCTGCTGAGCGGCGATCCGGAAGCCTTTGGCAACGGACGCTTCAGCGCAGGGCTCACCAACTGGGTCTTCGACGGCGATGTCACCACCGAGGGCGGCGAGGCCGTCCTGCGGGAGGCGGATGTCTCCATGACCGGGATGGGCCAGACCTTCGCCCTTCCGGCGGCGGCCACGGGGCTGCAGTTCACGATCCGGGATCTCGATCTGAACCAGACCGAGGGCTCCGCGCCCGACGCCTTCGAAGTGGCGCTGCTGGATGCGGTCACGGGCACGTCGGTCCTGGGTGATCCCGTGGGCCTGCCCGGTACGGACGCCTTCCTCAATATCCAGTCGGATGGCTCGCGGTTCCTGAGTGCCAACGTCTCCGTCGTGGAGAACGGGACTGACCTGATCGTCACCATCGACTTCGACGGTCTGACCCTGCCCGAGGCGGTCCTGCTCAGCTTTGATCTGATCGGGTTCGGCGTGGTCGACAGCCGCGCAAACATCGACGATGTGCGCCTGCTTGGTCTTGGCGACAACACCGCGCCGGTGGCTGTGGATGACACGGCCACGACGGACGAGGATATGCCGGTCACCATCGACCTGCTGGCCAATGACACGGATGGCGAAGGCGATCCGCTGATCGTCGAGATCATTGAGGGTCCGGCTGCGGGAACGCTGACGGCCCTCGGGGACGGCACCTACAGCTACACGCCGGACGCCAACGCCAATGGCACCGACAGTTTCACCTACCGTGTGAACGACGGCGATCTGGACAGCGCACCGGCCACCGTGACGATCACCGTCACACCGGTGAATGACGATCCTGCCATCGACCCGGTCGGGGATCTGACCCTGGTCGCGGGCGCCGCACTGGCGCTGAACATCCAGGCGACGGATGCCGATTTGGAGGACGTGCTGACCTTCTCGCTCGGCACGGTGCCGGAGGGGGCCAGCATCGACCCCGTAACCGGCGCGCTGGTTTGGGACAGCACCGGCTTTGCCGGACCGCAGAGCTTTACCGTCATCGTCGAGGACGGGCAGGGCGGAAGCGCGGATGTCACCTTTGTGGTCGATGTCCAGGCCAGCCCGGTCTTTGCCGACATCGGCCCGGTGACGATGACCGTGGGCGATCCGGTTTCGATCCTGCCGGTGGTCACCGATGCCGACAGCGATCCGGCCGATCTGAGCTTCGAGAAGCTGGAAGGTCCCGACTGGATCCTGGTCGATCCCGAGACGGGGGCGGTCAGTGGCGACAGCACGGGTCACGTGGGTGAGTACACGGTCAAGCTGCAGGTCACGGATGAGGACGGGCTGACCGGCATGGTCACCTTCGCCCTGGTGGTGGAGGAGGCGGACATCGTCCGCAGCGCCTCTGTCGTCGTGATGGCCGGTCCGCTGGTGGCGGGTCCGGGTCAGCTGGTGCAACTGCCCAGCACCTCGGTCAAGGGCGTGCCTTTGAGCTTTACCGTCGATGCCAATGTCACCGAGATCATCGTCGATCTGGGCTTAGAGGCCGCGGCCTTCGAGGTGGATCAGGTCAAGGCCGGCGCAGAGGCCCGGGCCGGTGACGTGGTGGAGCTGTTGGGAACCGGGCAGATCCGGATCACCCTGGGCAGCCCGATCGCGGCGGGGACCTATGCCCTCGCGGATCTGGTACTCAAGGTGAAAGAGGGCGCGGCCTATGGCAGCCTGCAGGATGTCACGGTCGAGGTGACAGAGGTCGACGGCCTGCCGGTGGAGACCGAGGCCTCCATGCTGACGGTCGTGATTGGCTATATCGGCGACCTGGATGGGGATGGGGCGTTGGGTCAAGGCGATGTCCAGATGGCTGCGTATTTCTCTCGCGGAATGCTGCAGTCCCTGACGACCTGGCAGGAGGGCGTTTCCCCGCTGCTCATCGGCGATGTCGACCGCAGCGGGGCGATCACGTCGCTGGATGCGTCCATGATTTCGGGTGAATATCGCGGGGTCGATGTTGACGTGATCCCGGATGTTCCGGGTGGCTTCACGGTCACCTTCGATCCGGAACATCCCGGCCCCGAGGGGCTTGTTCAAGACCCGCCGGTCTATCAACCCAGATCGCGGACCACGACGCAGACAACCAGCCTGCGAACGGCCCCGACCTCCGAACCGGAGACATCCACGCCGACGGTGTCGACCCTGACGACGAGCCGTAGCGCGCCTGTCACCACATCGCGGGATACCACTGTGCGCAGCAGCTATTCGCGCAGCCGTGTCACTGCCACGCGGACGATGACGGTCTCGCGCGTGTCCGACATGGACAGGGGGGATTTCCCGGTCCTGCGGGATCTGGATATTCCGCTGGTCATCGAAAGCGATGGCGGGGTCCGGGAGATGGAGTTCGCGATCCGCTTTGACGATGCGGCGCTGAGCCTGCGCGACGTTGCCCTCGGTCCGGATCTGCCTGCGGGCACCCGGATCGACATGGAGGAGACTGCAGAGGGTCTCATCGTCCGGCTGAGCCTGGCGGAGACGCTGGATCTGCCGGTGGCGGAATTGCTGCGCCTCAAGGCGCGGCCGGTCGGCGATGCTTCGGACGCGTTGGAGCGGGCCGGTATGACCATCGAGACGCTTTCGGTGAACGGCGTGGCGGTGGATCAACCGGTGCAGCTGGCGCGCGCTGGTGAGGCCGCGGTTGTCGAACTTGGCGACCACGCCCTGCCGCAGGGCAAGCTGGCGATGACCCTGGGCATCAGCGACTTTGGTGCCGATGTCGCGGTGCCAGGTCTGATCGATCCCGATCTGCTGGCGGATGGGTTGCTGCCGATCTTCTTTGACGGGGTCGAGGGGGCGCAATCGCTGGTGATGGAGGTCCATCACGACCGGGGCTTCGAGCTGAGCCACGCGGCGGAGGGCGTCACGCTGGAGATCGTCGAACCGGGGCTGGCCCGGGTCACCGTCGATCTGCTGAGCGTGATCGTCACCGGCTCCGTCGCCGCGGCGGCGCTGCGTGTGGTGCGTCGGGCGGATAGCCTGCCTCTGGGTCGGATTGATCTGGCGTCGCTGGAGGTTGACGGGGTGGACTTGTCGATCAACCCGAAACAGGATGTTTCTGGCTTGACCCTCGACGAACGCCACTGGTCCGACGAAAATCGGGCAGGTTAACTCGGAAATTCATTTTGAACGGATAGGAAACAATGGCGAAAAGCCCTGAACCCAAGACCAAGGCCGAAGCGAACGGTGCCCCTCAGACCAAGAGTGCACAGACCACTCCGGCCTCACAGATTGCCTTCAACACATCAGAGCTGAAGAGCAGTTATTGTAATGTTTGCAATGGGTCATCCACCCGCGAGGAGGTTGTCGTCAATTTCGGCGTCAACCAGAACTGGGACATGGGACGCGAGAAGCTGGAGGTCGCCCTGCAGCACCGCATCGTCATGTCACCCCATGCGGCCAAGCGCGTTCGCGACATGATGATACGGTTGATCGAAGAGCATGAAACCCGTTATGGTAAGTTAGAAGGTTGATTTTTCTATTTGAATTTTTTCCGTGGGGGAAACAATGAAACATCTATTTGCTGGTATTGCAGCAGCGTTCCTTGGGCTTGGGGTGTCCCAGGCCGAGGCGCTTTCGTTTAACGCGCCATCCGGGCCTGTTGAGCCTGGGAATTCTTTTTCCGTCGGCTTTTCCGCAGATGATCCAAGTGATCCTTCGGATCTGATCTCATTTGGAATTGTCTTTTGCGGCGAAATCACTTGCACCGACTACTTCACCTTTGTGTCGAACCCTACTCCGACGGTGTTTTTGGACCGCGCAAACGACGTCGATGATGGCGGGATTGCTGGCGAGTTCGTCAGCTTAACTCCGGTTCCTGTGTCCGAGGGGATCGGGGGGGTGGAATATGGCCCAGGCACCGTTTTTGCTGACTTCGAAGTATTTTCCGCGGCTGGTTCGGCAGGTTTCAGAAATATCGACCTGATCTTCTCCTCTTTGGCCGGTGCCGTCGATACGACGCTCTATTTTGACGTCTGGTATCAGACTGACGCTGACGGTTATGTCTTGGCCGATTATGACGTGCCTGTCGACATCGACTTCGCCGACACCCCCGCGATCCCGCTGCCGGCCGGGGCGCCGCTGGTGCTTTCCGGGTTGGCGGCTCTTGCTCTGCTGCGGCGTCGCAAGGCGACCGCGGCCTGATCTGAACCGGGGGCGGTCGGATGACGGTATTCAGCGGCAATTCCGACCCACTTGTTTCCAGTCAGAATACAATCGCGCTTGACGCGTCTCTTTGGTCCTCTTTCGCGAACGCGAAAGGGGACCGCGCCTTTCTGACCAGCTGGCTGGCGCTGATCCTGTCCAAGGTGCCGCGCGCCTCTCTCGGGGTGATCCTGGAGCCGGACCTGGCCTCCGGCGCCTTCGTCCCCTCGGCCATCGCGCCGGACCCGCGCCGTGATTGCACCCATTTCAAGGATATCGCCGAAAAGGTCCTGACCTCGGCCCGGCCCGCCAGTGAAACGACCGAGGACGGGACGATCCTGGTGGCCTATCCCGTCCGGATCGAGGCCGCGCCCGTGGGCCGCGTCGTTGCGCTGGAGCTGAGGCAGGCCAACAAGGCGCAGGGGCAGGCGGCGCTGCGCGAGATCCACTGGGCGGGGGGCTGGCTGACCTCCAAGTCGTGGCAGAGCTTTGCGATCGACCAGACGCTTGGCATGCATCGCGCGGCGGTGGCGCTGGACCTGCTAGCGCTGACCTCCGAACATCAACGGCCTGAACCGGCCGCCGTGGCGATCATCAACGAGTTGCAGACCGTGATGAAGGCCGATCAGGTGTCGCTTGGCATGATCGTGCGCCGCCGCTCCTCGCCGCGTATCAAGCTGATGGCGATGAGCTATTCCGCCTGGTTCAAGAAACGCTCGGCCCTGGCCGAACGGATCGAGACGGCGATGGAGGAGGCCTATGACCAGAACGGATGTGTCGCGGTGCCGGCGCTGCCCTCGACGCAGCGGGCGATTGCCGTGGCGCATGAGGATCTGGTCAAGGCGGGGCGGACAGAGCATGTGCTGACCGCGCCCCTGCAGGACGAGAACGGGGCCGTCGGGGCGATCACGGTAGAGCGGCGCCGGGCGGATGCGCCCTTTGCCGACGAGGACATCCGCCTGCTGGAAAGCGTTGCCGCGCTGGTCGGGCCGGTGCTGGAGCTGAAACGCCGCAACCGGCGCTGGTTCGGCGGGCGGATCATCGACACGGTCGGCCATGCCCTGGGCGTGGTGCTGGGGCCTCGGCGGCTGAGCTGGAAGCTGCTGGCCATTGCGGTCATCGCGCTTGGCGTGGCGGCGGCGACGGTGCAGGGGCCGTTCCGAGTGACGGCGGATGGGGTGATGCGGGGGTCCGTGTTGCGCGCGGCCGTCGCGCCGTTCAACGGGTTCATCGAAACGGCATCGGTCCGCGCGGGCGATACGGTCGCGGCGGGGGATGTCCTGGCGGAGTTGGACGCCACCGACCTTCGGCTGGAGGAATTGCGCTGGCGGTCGGAGATCGACCGGCTGGAGGCGCAGCAACGGGATGCGCTGGCGCAGTATGACCGGCCCCAGGTGGCCTTCCTGGAGGCACAGATCGCCCAGGGGCGGGCGCAGCTGGATCTGGCGGTGCAACAGCTGTCGCGGACCCGGATCACCAGCCCGATCGACGGGTTGGTGGTGAACGGCGACCTCAGCCAGAAGCTGGGCGCGCCGGTGCAACCGGGGGAGTTGCTGTTCGAGGTGGCCCCGCTGGACGCCTTCCGGATCGACATCTACGTCGACGAGCGCGACCTGCGCTATGTCAGCGATGAGATGAGCGGCAATATCGCCCTCTCCGGCCGGCCGGACGAGGCGTTGCCTTTCGAGGTGACGCGCATCACCCCGGTGGCCGAGCCGCGCGATGGCAGCAATACCTTCCGGGTGGAGGCGGAGCTGACCACCCTGCCGACCTGGCTGCGGCCGGGGATGGAAGGGGTTGCCCGGATCGACGCGGGGCAGGAGCTGATGGCCTGGGTCTGGACGCGGCGGTTGATCAACTGGGTCCGGGAGACGGCCTGGACCTGGCAACCGTGAGGGCCCCATGGCGGACAGTTTCCTCTCCACCATCTGGTACCGCGTCGCCGAGCTGAAGCCGCGGCTGCGCGCCCATGTCTCCGTCCATCGTCATCGCTACCGGGGGCATCCCTGGTATGTGCTGCATGACCACGGGGCGGGGCGCATCCACCGTTTCACCCCCGGGGCCTATATGCTGATCGGCCAGTTCGACGGCGCAAGGACGGTGGACAGCATCTGGCAGCAACTGGCGGACAGCTATGACGAGGACGCGCCGAGCCAGGACGACGTGATCCAGCTGCTGTCGACCCTGCACCAGCAGGACCTGATCCAATACGAGGGCGCGCCGGATGTGGCCGAGCTGCTGGAGCGGTACAACAAGCAGTCGCGCCAGGTGATCAAGCAGAACCTGACCAATCCGATCTCGATCCGGGTGCCACTGTGGGACCCCAATGCCTTTCTCGACAAGACCCTGCCGGGGGTGCAGTGGCTTCTGGGCTGGTTCGGCCTGCTGCTCTGGTCGGTTGTCATCCTGGCCGGGGGCGCGACGGCCTTCCTCAACTGGGGGCGGCTGACGGAAAATTTCGCCGACCGCATCCTGGCGACGGAAAACCTGCTGATCACCCTTGTCACCTATCCGCTGCTCAAGGCGCTGCACGAGCTGGCGCATGGCTATCTGGCCAAACGGCGCGGGGCGGAGGTGCGGGAGATGGGGATCATGTTCCTGGTCTTCTTCCCGGTGCCCTACGTCGATGCCTCAGCCGCGGCGGCCTTCCGCAACAAGTGGCATCGTGCGTTGGTCAGCGCGGGGGGCATCCTGATCGAGACCTTTGCTGCCGCCGTGGCGGTGATGATTTGGGCCAATGCGGAGACGGGGCTGGTCTCGGCCCTGGCGTTCAACGTGATCATGGTGGGCGGTTTGTCGACGATCATCGTCAACGGCAACCCGCTGCTGAAGTTTGACGGGTACTACATCCTCAGCGACCTGATCGAGATCCCGAACCTGTCGGACCGCGCGACGAAATTCTACGGCCACCTGATCCAGCGCTATGTCTTCGGTGCGAAACAGATGCGCGAAAAGACCGCCACCACGGGTGAAAAGGTCTGGTTCGTGCTCTATGCGCCTGCGGCCTTCGTTTATCGGATGTCGGTGATGATCGGGATCGCGACGCTGGTGGCGACGAAGTATTTCATCGTCGGGGTCTGCATCGCGCTCTGGTCGGTGTTCAACGCGCTGGTGAAGCCCTCGTTCAAGCATATCCGGCATGTGCTGACCTCGCCCAAGCTGCGCAAGGTGCGGCGGCGGGCCAAGGCCTGGACCTTCGGGACGATCGCGGTGCTGCTGGCCGCGATCGCGCTGATCCCGATGCCGCTGCGCACGGATAGCGAGGGGGTCGTCTGGCTGCCCGACAACGCCCATGTGCGGGCGGAGACATCGGGCTTCGTGCGGCAGATCCGGGCGACCCGTGGGGCGGAGGTGGCGCAGGCCGCGCCCTTGCTGGACCTGACAGAGCCCTCGCTGGACTCGCGCATAACGGCGATGGAGGCGCGGGTGCGCGAGATGTCCCTGCGGGTCGTCGCGGCGGAGGTGAAGGACCGCCGAGCGCTGGTGGTGGCCCGGCTGGAACTGTCGGAGGCCGAGGCGGAGCTGGAGCGTGAACGCAAGCGGCGGCACGACCTCGCCCTGCGTGCCCCGCGCGAAGGCCGGTTCGAGACGGTGATGCCGCTGGATGATCTGCCCGGGCGCTACCTGCAGGAGGGCGATCTGGTCGGTTATGTCCTACCCGATCACGCGACGGAGGTGCGGGTGGTGGTGCCGCAGGATGACATCGCCCTGGTGCGCGACCGGGTTGACAAGGTGGAGCTGGTGCTGGCCGGGCGGGCGGAGGAGAAATACGAAAGCCGCGTGTTGCGCGCGGTGCCGACCGGTGTGAATGAACTGCCCAGCCCGGCGCTTGGCCAGATGGGAGGCGGGCGGCATGTGACAAACCCTGGCGATCAGGAGGGGCTGCAGACGCTGGAGCCGATCTTCGTCTATGACATCGCCCTGCCGGACACACTGCGGACCGCGCCCTTTGGCGCGCGGGTGCTGGTCCGGTTCGATCATGGGCATGAAACCATCGCTCAACAGGGCTTCCGCCGCGCGCGCCAGCTGTTCCTGAGGCGGTTCGGTGCCTGAGGCGCGGGGGCTCCTCGGCTTTGGCGGGCCACGGCTGGGCACGGCGCCCTACAAGGAGCTGGCCGATCCGATCAACAACGCCGTGGATCGCTGGCTGGAGCGGCAGCTGGGCCGCATCCTGGCGCATACGCCCTTCACCCGGCTGCGCCTGCGTCTGGCGGCCTGGCGGGTGCTGCGGCTGCAATCCACCTTTGAAAGCTGGGAGGACGACGCCCTGCGCAACGAGGCGGAGCGGCTGCGCCCGGCGCTTTTGCGCAACGAGATGGCGGAGCCGGAGCTGACCCGCGCCTTCGCCCTGGTGCGCGAGGTCAGCTGGCGGACCTTGGGCAAGCGGCATTACCCGGTGCAGCTGATGGGCGCACGGGCGCTCTTCGAGGGGCGGATGGTGGAGATGGCCACGGGAGAGGGCAAGACCCTGACCGCCACGCCCGCCGCCGTGGTCGCGGCCCTGGCCGGACTGCCGGTGCATGTCGTCACGGTCAATGACTACCTCGCCGCACGGGATGCGGAGGAGAACACGCCGATCTTCGATTTCTTCGGCCTCTCCATCGGGATCATCGACAGTGACATGGACCCGCAGGCCAGGAAAGAGGCCTATGGCTGTCATATCACCTATGTCTCCAACAAGAACCTGACCTTCGATTACCTGCGCGACCGGATTTCCCTGCAGCACCGCCGCGCCGCGGCCCGGCGGCGGACACTGGACTATCTGTCGGGCGGACGGGGCGGGGATCTGATGCTGCGTGGGCTGGCCTTCGCGATTGTCGACGAGGCGGACAGCGTCTTTGTCGACGAGGCCAAGACGCCGCTGATCCTGTCCTCCTCCGCCGACGATCCGGAGGCCAATGCGATCTACGGGCAGGCGCTGGAGATGGTGCGGCAGTTGCAGATGCCGCAGCACTACAAGATAGACCATATGAACCGCCAGATCACGCTGGAGGAGGCGGGCAAGACGCGGTTGGCGCAGCTGGCCGAGGATCTGCCGGGGATTTGGCAGATCCGCAAGGCGCGCGAGGAACTGGGGCGGCAGGCGCTGTCGGCGCTGTGCCTCTTCGAGCATGGCAAGGATTACATCATCGTCGATGACTCGATCCAGATCGTGGACGAATACACCGGGCGGGTGATGGCGGATCGTAGCTGGCAGGGCGGGCTGCACCAGATGATCGAGGCCAAGGAGGGGGTGGAGATCAGCGGCCAGAAATACACGCTGGCCCGGATCACCTATCAGCGGTTCTTCCGGCGCTATGTCCGGCTGGCGGGGATGACGGGGACCGGGACGGAACTGGCCGGGGAATTCCTCGATACCTTCGGCCTGCCCACGGTGCGCATCCCGCGCAACCGGCGTCTGCTGCGGCGTCACCTGCGAACGGTCTATCTGCGGACCGAGGCCGCCAAGTGGGAGCGGCTGGCCAAGCGCGTCGTGGCGCTGCACAAGACCGGGCAGCCGGTGCTGATCGGCACCCGCTCCGTCGAGGCGAGCGAGGCGGCGGAGGCGGCGCTGCGGGCGCGGGGGCTGGAGCCTGCGGTGTTGAATGCGCGTCAGGATGCGGAGGAGGCGGCGATTGTTTCGGTTGCGGGTCAGCCGGGGGCGATCACCGTGGCGACCAATATCGCCGGGCGTGGCACGGATATTCACCTGGGCGAAGGCGTGCGCGAGATGGGCGGGCTGCATGTGATCCTGACGGAATTTCACGAAAGCAGCCGGATCGACCGTCAGCTATATGGCCGGGCCGGGCGGCAGGGCGATCCCGGATCGACCGAAGCAATCGTCAGCCTCGAGGACGAATTATTTCACCGTTTTTCAAAGACCTGGCTGCGGGTTTGCAAGGTGGTCAAAACTCCGGGCCTGTGCGAGCGGATGCGCAAATCCGCCCAGGCAAAGGCGGAGCGGGAACATGCGCTGACCCGGCGCGAACAGACCAAACTGGACAAGGAAATGGAGAAGAGCCTGGCCTTCACCGGCCGGGCGGAGTGATCGGACGGCGCGGGTGATTTAGTGGCCTGGCCTGCGATCAGGCCGGAATATCGAGGTCGGTATTACGTCGGTATTTTGTCGGTGGATGGTCGGTGGGGCAGTTTGCAGTGTCAGACGGCTGTGAAGCCTGCTTTGCTCTACACCGATCACAGGTCCCGCCCGGCGGCACCGCCCGTTGCCCGACAGTCGATTTCCCGAAATCGAGGAGAGGGTGCCGCCCCCGTCGCACCAGAGGTGCGCCGTCAATAGCTGGCACGCCTTTCGCGCGACGGCGGCCGCTTTGCGTCGACCTACACACGACCGTCGACCAATTCTAGGGCCAAAAGCAGGGCCAGTTGAAGATGACACCGATCATGGGTCCCGCCCGGCGTTTACGCCGGGCAGCGGCCGTCCGCCCCCCTGGGCGGCCGCTTCGCGTCCCCCCGCGGACCGCCGCTGCCCTTTGCGCGGACCCGCAGAGGACTGCCCCCGTGGGGTACTCGACTCACGACATCGACTTTTCGATCCGGTCCAGCGTTTCCATCGCGGAGAGGACATCGGCGACGGAGCTGTTGGGCACCCGCTTTTCGGTGATGGCCGAGATGAACTCCCGGTCGATCAGCTCGATGCCGTTGTCGGAGACAGCGACGCCGGAGAGGTCGATCTTGTTCTCGTTGCCGTCGTAGAGGTCGTCATAGCGGGCGAGGTAAGTGCCGTTGTCGCAGATGTAGCGGAAGAAGGTGCCGAAGGGGCCGTCGTTGTTGAAGGACAGCGAGAGGGTGCAGATCGCGCCGTCGGCGGCCTTCATGCCGATGGCCATGTCCATGGCGATGCCGAGGTCCGGATGGGGCGGGCCCTGCAGGCCGAAGGCTTCGACCGCCTGGCCGCCGGTCTGGTACTGGAACAGATCGACCGTGTGGCAGGCGTGGTGCCAGAGCAGGTGATCCGTCCAGCTGCGCGGTTCGCCCTTGGCGTTGGTGTTGGTGCGGCGGAAGAAATAGGTCTGCACATCCATCTGCTGGACCTTCAGCTCGCCCGCGTCGATCTTGTTGCGGATCCACTGGTGCGAGGGGTTGAAGCGGCGGACCTGGCCGGCCATGGCGGTGAGCCCGGTTTCTTCCTGCTTGGCCACGATGGCGCGGCTGTCGGCGAGGCTGTCGGCCATCGGGATCTCGATCAGCACGTGCTTGCCCGCGTCCATGCAGGCGAGCGCCTGTTCGGCGTGCAACTGGGTCGGGGTGGAGAGGATCACCGCGTCGACGTCATCCCGAGCGAGGCATTCCTCCAGCGTGGTGGCGGCATGCGGGATGCCGCGGTCCTGTGCCAGGCCCTCGATCTTGGCCTTGGTGGGGCCCATGACGGAGGTGACCTCTGCCTCCTCGATCTGGGCGAGGGCGTCGAGGTGTTTCAGGCCGAAGGCGCCATAGGCGCCTGCTACGCAAATCCGCATCATCAAATCCTCAGGTCTTGTTTTCCAGAATGATATGGCCGACGGCCGTGTTGGAGGCGGGAACATGATAGTGCCGGTGCACCTCTGTCACCTCGTCGTCCAGCGCGCCGCGCATGACGTGCCACATGACCATTTCGACCCCTTCGGAGCCCGCCTCGCGCAGGTATTCCACGTGCGGCATCTGGGACAGGCCGACGGGGTCGGAAGTCAGGCGGTCCAGGAAGGACTTGTCCCATTCAGGGTTGATCAGGCCGGCGCGCTTGTACTGCAACTGGTGGCTCATCCCGCCGGTGCCGAAGATGACGACGTTGAGATCCTCGTCAAAGCTTTCGATGGCGCGGCGGATCGCCTTGCCCAGCTGGAAGCAGCGGTTGCCGGTCGGGGCGGGGTACATGACCACGTTGACGGCGAGGGGGATGACCAGCGCGGGCCATTCCTCGGGCTGGCCGTACATGACCGACAGGGGGACGGTCAGGCCGTGGTCGACCTCCATCTCGTTCATGATTGTGATGTCAAATTCGTCCAGGATCAGCGACTGGGCGATATGGCTGGCCAGTACGGGGTGGTTTTTCACCACCGGGACGGGGCGGGGGCCCCAGCCTTCGTCGGCGGGCTGGAATTCGGGCGCGCAGCCAAGTGCGAAGGTCGGGATGATGGAGCTGTCGAAGGCCGTGCAATGGTCGTTGTAGACCAGGAAGATCACGTCCGGGTTGGCTTCCTTCATCCATTCGCGGGATTTCTCGAACCCGGCGAAGACCGGTTTCCAGTAATCCTGTTCGGTGATGCCGGTGTCCATTGCCACACCGATGGCGGGGACGTGGCTACAGCCCACGCCTGCGGTAATGCGTGCCATTACTCTTTCTCCCATTCGCTCTTGTAGCGGTTGCCCTCGATCGAGCGGCCCCCGTTGAGCATCATTTCGCGGTAGGGCTCGACGCCCATGCCTGTCATCAGCCCGGCCAGGTTCTGGAAATTGATCCCGTCGAAGGCGGCGAGTTTCGACGTGTAGTAGATGTTGCCGCCCAGTTCGAGCATGCGGTTCCAGTCGCGGTCGCGGATCGACTGCTTCTGTTCCTCGGTCATCGGGTATTTGGCGAGGTAGGCTTCGGGGTCTTCGCGGAAGGCATCGCGGCCCTTGGCCTTGCCGAGCGAGATGCAGAACTGGTTCAGGTGATACCCGATCCGCGCCCGGTCGGCGTCGAACACGAACGTGCCCGGAATATCCTCATAATCCTTCTTGATCGACATTCGATGACCTCCTTGTCGGTGCATTCGCCTTGTCCTGCGCATAGCCCGATCTGTTGCAGGAGTATAGCGAGGGTGACTCTGATCTGCGAATTCGAATGCGGGTTCCGATATTCGAAAATGTTATATTGAGGTTGGTGCGGGGACGGTGGCGGTGCTGCGGCGGATGATGTCGAGGAAGCGGCGCTGCACCGGGGTGGGGGACCAATTCTTGCGGAAGGTCAGGCCGATGGTGCGTTCCGATCCCGGCAAGTCGACGGGCAGGCGGATCAGCGCGCCCATTTGTTCATCCACCTCGACCTGACGGACCGAAGCGATGGAGATGTAATTGCCCCGAGCCAGCAGCCCGCGCAGCAGGACGAGGGAGCTGGAGACCGCGCGGACGGGGGTGTTGGGCAGGTGTTGGATGCCGAGCGTATCGAAGAGGTAGGCGCCGGAGGGGGAGGTCCGGGGCGGGGCGACCCAAGGATAGGCGAGCGTGTCCTGCAGGGCGATCCGGTCGCGACCGGCCAGCGGGTGATCGGGGGCGGCGACGACGGCGAGGCGGTCGACGAAAAGCTCCTCCTGCTCGATGTCGCTGGCGGGCGGGGGGAAGCGCAGGGCGCCGATCAGGCAGTCCAGCGTGCCGAAGCGCAGGTCGTGCAGCAGGGTGGCATAGCGGGCGTCGACGCAGTTGACCTGCACGGCGGCGCCTTCGGCGCGGATCATCTCGTCAATGGCGGCGGGCAGGATCGTGGCGCGCGACAACGGCAGGGAGCCGATGTTGATGGTGGTCACGTCGCGGCCCAGCAACTCGTTGATCTCGAACATGGCCTGGCGGAATTCGCTGGCGGCGAGGCGCAGTTGCTGGGCGAAGGCCTCGGCCGCGGCGGACAGGATCACGCCGCCGCGGGTCTGTTCGAAAAGGTCGAAGCCGGCGAGGGCCGACAGATCGCGGGCGGCGCGGTGGATGCCGGGTTGCTTGACGCCCAGTTCATTCGCGGCCTGGCTGAAGCTGCCGGCGCGGGCGATGGCGAGCAGGGCGCGGACCTGCACCGGGGTGCAGAGCGTGTAGAAGGATTTCAGCGGGCGGCCGGATTTGGGCCGGGGCGCGCGGCGGCGGGCCAGGCTGTCGCCGCGGCGGAGGTGTTCGAGGATGCGGTCGAGACGGCGTTCGAAGAGGGTCCCGGCCTCGGTCGGGAACATGCCGGTCGGGCGACGGTCAAAGAGGTCCACGCCGAGCAGGGCCTCGATCTTGGCGAGCGACTGGGTCGCGGCAGGCTGCGAGACATGGACGACATCGGCGGCGGCCCCGATGCGACCGTGTCGAAATACCTCCCGAACCACGCAGAGGTACCGGATATGGGGAAGTTCGGGGGTGTTTTCGGGTGCCAGCATTTGACGGCTTATAACGAAATCAAATTCGGTTTGCCATCAATCGAAATGGTGATCCCCGCCGGATTTCAGCTAAGCTTCGTCCAGCTTCATGAGGCATTTTGGGAGGCACTCGAATGACTGAGAACAAGACGGCGCTGGTAATCTCCGCGCATGCGGCGGATTTCGTGTGGCGGTGCGGCGGTGCGATCGCGCTGCATCAGGAACTGGGATACAATGTGACGGTGGTCTGCCTGTCCTTCGGCGAGCGCGGGGAAAGCGCGCGGCTGTGGAAAGAGGGCAAGAGCCTCGACGAGGTGAAGGCGATCCGCAAGTCGGAGGCCGAGGGATCGGCCGAGGCGCTTGGCGTGCATGACATCAAGTTCCTCGACATGGGGGACTATCCTCTGCGGTTCACCGAGGACTACGAGAACAAGGTCGTGGACATCATCCGCGATGTGCAGCCGAAGTTCATGTTCTCCCACTCGAAATGGGACCCCTACAACACCGACCACATGAAGACGACGGAGTTCGCCCTGACCTGCCGCATGATCGCGCAGGCCTGGGGGCACAACCCGGGTCAGAAGGTTCTGGGCGCGCCGCAGATGTATCTGTTCGAGCCGCACCAGACGGAGCAGATGCAGTGGAAGCCGAATGTCTTCCTCGACATCACCCCGGTCTGGGAAAAGAAGAAGGCCGCGATGGAATGCATGAACGGGCAGGTCCATCTGTGGGACTTCTACACCCGCGTCGCGCAGCAACGGGCGAACCATTTCAAGCGCAACTCCGGCGGGATGGCCGGGGGGCGGGATTGCAAATACGCCGAAGGCTTCGAGAGCATCTTCCCCTTTGTCATGGACGAACTGGTATGAGCTATCCGATAGGCACACAGGGCGTTGTCGTCCAGAATATCGAACGGGCCGATCAATCGGTGATCGACGGGCTGGCCGAATGCGGCGTGGCCACGGTGCACGAGGCGCAGGGGCGCAAGGGGCTGCTGGCGGAGTACATGCGGCCGATCTATCCCGGCGCGCGGGTCGCGGCGAGTGCGGTGACAATTTCCGCGCCACCCTGCGACAACTGGATGATCCATGTCGCGATCGAGCAGATCAAGGCGGGGGATATTCTGGTGCTGGCGCCGACCTCGCCGTCGAATGCGGGGTATTTCGGCGATCTGCTGGCGACCTCGGCCAAGCATCGCGGGTGCAAGGGGCTGATCATCGACGCGGGCGTGCGCGACGTGCGCGACCTGACGGAGATGGATTTCCCGGTCTGGTCCAAGGCGATTTTTGCGCAGGGGACGATCAAGGAGACGCTCGGGTCGGTGAACGTGCCGGTTGTCTGCGCGGATGAGCTGGTGAACCCCGGGGACATCATCGTCGCGGATGACGATGGCGTCTGCGTCGTGCGGCGTGAAGAGGCGGCCGACGTGCTGGAGAAGGCGCGGGCACGGGAGGCCAACGAGGCGTCCAAGCGGGCGCGGTTCGAGGCCGGGGAGCTGGGGCTTGATATCTACGACATGCGCGGGCGGCTGGCTGAGAAGGGTCTGAAGTATGTCTGAAGCAATCACAGCGGAAGTGGGCACCGGTTCCGCGTCCGGGATTGCGGAAAGCGAAAAAAGTTACCGGGCAATGTGGATGCGGGGCGGGACGTCCAAGGGCGGGTATTTCCTGCTGGACGACCTGCCTGCGGATGTGGCCGCGCGCGATGCCGCATTGCTGGGGATCATGGGGTCGCCCGATATCCGTCAGATCGACGGGATGGGCGGCGCCGACCCGCTGACCTCCAAGGTGGCGGTTGTGTCGACGTCCGCGCGTGAAGGCGTGGATGTGGACTACCTGTTTTTGCAGGTTTTTGTGGATCAGGCGATTGTCACGGATGCGCAGAACTGCGGCAATATCCTTGCCGGTGTCGGGCCTTTTGCGATTGAGCGGGGGCTGGTCGCGGCGCAGGACGGGGTGACGCCGGTGACGATCTATATGAAGAATACCGGCCAGGTCGCGGTGGCGCAGGTTCAGACGCCTGCGGGCCGTGTGTCCTATAAGGGCGAGGCTCGGATTGACGGGGTGCCGGGCGGTGCCGCGCCGGTGCCGATCGAGTTCAAGGATACGGCCGGGTCCAGCTGTGGCGCGTTGTTGCCGACGGGGAACGTGTCGGACGTGGTCGAAGGCGTCGAGGTGACGATGATCGACAACGGGATGCCCTGTGTCGTCATGCGGGCCTCGGACATGGGGATTTCGGGCGAGGAGAGCCCGGAGGAGCTGGAAGGCAATGCGGCGCTGCGGGAGAAGCTGGAAGCGATCCGGCTGCTCTGCGGGCCGATGATGAACCTCGGCGATGTGCGCGAGAAGTCGGTGCCGAAGATGACCATGGTCAGCGCACCGCGCGACGGCGGGGCGATTGCGACGCGGACCTTCATTCCGCATCGCTGCCACAAGACAATTGGCGTGCTGGGCGCGGTGAGTGTCGCGACGGCCTGCCTGATCGAGGGGGCCGTGGGCTATGATCTGGCTGCGCGGGGCGAGGGGGCGGAACGTAGCCTTGCGGTCGAACATCCGACGGGCGAGATGACGGTGGTGGCGCGGCTGAACGAGGCCCGAGAGGTGACAAGCGCGGCGATCCTGCGGACGGCGCGCAAATTGATGGACGGGGAGGTCTTCGTATGAGCGAGATACAGACGATGGATGCGGATTGGCTGGAATTTCATCCCGATCCGAAAGTGCCGGATTTCAAGCTGCCCGAGGGGGCGGTGGATGCGCATTGCCATGTCTTTGGCCCCAGCCCCGAGTTTCCCTTTGCGCCGGAACGGAAGTACACGCCCTGCAATGCGGGCAAGGATCAGCTTTATGCCCTGCGCGATCACCTGGGGTTTGCGCGCAATGTGATCGTGCAGGCGACCTGCCACGGCAAGGACAACAGCGCCATGGTCGATGCCTGCCGGACGGCGGGGGACCTGGCGCGGGGGATTGCCTCCGTCGGGGCGGAGATCACCGAGGCGGAGATCGCCGAGATGGACGCGGCGGGGGTGCGCGGGGTGCGCTTCAACTTCGTCAAGCGGCTGGTGGATTCGACGCCGCAGGAGGTCTTTCTGACCATCGCCGACAAGATCAAGGCCTTCGGCTGGCATATCGTGGTCTATTTTGAAGCGCAGGATCTGGAGGAACTGGAGCCGTTCTTGAAAAAGCTGCCGACGACGCTGGTGGTGGACCATATGGGGCGCCCGGATGTGACCAAGGGTGTCGATCACCCGGATTTCCAACGCTTCATCCGCCTGATGGAAGAAAACGAGACGATCTGGTCCAAGGTCACCTGCCCGGAGCGGCTGACCAAGGCCGGGCCGCCCTATGACGACGTCGTTCCGTACCCTGCTGCCATTGTCGACCGGTTCCCCGACCGTGTCCTCTGGGGCACGGACTGGCCACATCCGAACATGAAATCGCACATGCCCGACGACGGCGCGCTGGTCGATTTCATCCCCCGGATCGCTCCGGCGCCCGAACAGCAGCAGAAACTGCTGGTCGACAACCCGATGCGTCTCTACTGGGCGTGATCTGCTGGCGGGGGCCGTCGCGTCCGGCGCGATTCCGTCACGACGCCTGACTGTAGCGCACGCCGTCGGGCACATGGGCGTCGAAGGCGCTGGCGATGATCCGGGTGAGAGGGCGGCCGGTGGGGCGGATCTCCAGCGCGGTGTCGCTCATGCGGACGTAATCGCCGAAGCGTTCGGCGACGGTGGCCATGACGGGATCGAGCGTGGCGGCGAGGGGGCCGAAACGGTCCTTCAGCTCCTGCCGGTCGAGGCGGAAGTCGCACATGATCATCTCGATCGCGCGGGCGCGGAGGAGGTCGTCGTCACTCATCACATGGCCACGGGCGCCGGCGAGGGTCCCGGCCTCGATCCGCTGGATATAGGCGGCGGTGGCCGGGGCGTTCTGGAGGTAGCCGGTCGGCAGGCGGGAGATCGAGGACGCGCCGAGGCCGATCAGGGTGGGGCAGGTGTCGTCGGTATAGCCCTGGAAGTTCCGCCGGAGGTGGCCGGTGCGGGCGGCGCGGGCGAGGCCGTCATCGGGCAGGGCGAAGTGGTCGATCCCGATGCTGTCGAAGCCCGCATCGGAAAAACGGAGCGCGGCGTGGTTGGCGAGCGCGTAGCGGGTGAGTTCCCCGGGCAGGGCCTCTTCGTCGATCAGCTGCTGGCGTTTGGAGACCCAGGGCACGTGGGCATAGCCGAAAAGCGCGACGCGGTCGGGGGCGAGGTCCAGCACCTTGCTGACCGTGTCATCCAGCCGGGCGATATCCTGATGCGGCAGGCCGTAGACCAGATCGGCGTTGAGAGAGGTGATCCCGGCGGCGCGCAGGTCGTCGACACAGGCTTTGGTGATGTCGAAGGGCTGGATGCGGCCGATGGCCTCCTGCACCTGGGGGTCGAAATCCTGGATGCCGAGGGAGGCGCGGGTCATCCCCTCCGCCGCGAGGGCGGCGATCTTGTCGCGGTCGACCATGGTCGGGTCGATCTCCACCGAGAACTCCCAGCCCCCGGTCTGGGGGATCACCGATTTGACCGCCCGGGCGAGGCGATGGATCAGATGCGGGGGCAGGATGGTCGGGGTGCCGCCGCCCCAGTGCATCCGCCCCATGCGCAGCCCCCGGGGCAGAATGTCGGCCAGCAGCGCCAGCTCCTGCTCCAGCGTGCCGATATAGCTTTCCACCGGCGAGAGGGTCTTCGTCCCCTGCGTCCGGCAGGCGCAGAACCAGCAGAGGCGTTCGCAGAAGGGGATATGCAGATAGACGGAGACGGGTTCGCCCGGGTCCAGCGCCGCGAGGTCGCGGGCCTGGTCCGCCGCGCCGACCTGTGGCGAGAAGACGGGGGCCGTGGGATAGGAGGTGTAGCGGGGCACCCGGGCGTCGAAGAGGCCGAGGGATCTGAGGCGGTCGATCTGTTTCATGTCTCCGCTATGTCCCTTTTGGCCGGGGGTGACTTTGAGCAGGATCAATTGGCGGCGGATCGGTGGATTTTTTGGGGGGCTGTCCGCAATCCGTGCCGGTGCGTTTCGGTTTTTTGCGGAAGGGCCTGTATCCCCTGGCAGGCGGTCTCGAGCCCGTCGTGGTGGGCAACAGGCCAGGCAGGCGAGGGGCCTCAGGATGCCATCAGATCCGGAACGTGACCCCGCGCCACGCCCGCTAGAAAAAGGTCATCAAGCCCGGCGGCGGGCCCGCCACGAAGACCCCCGGCGGCGCCATCCGCTGGCGGGACTGTGCTGGCGGGACTGCGCCCGGCGGAGATTGTCCGTGCATCGCAGACGAGGTGTCGCGTAGGGGGCTGGTTTGGGGGCAAGTTGCTGATTTGGTGGACAGTGCAGCACTCTACGGCGTGGCGGAAAGCTGACTTTCGCTGCGCCTTCACAGGCGTCAGCAATGCGAAGAAAAGCGGCCTTTCAGTTCTCCGCATTGGTGGGCGAGGGGGCGCAGGAGTGGACCGGCATACGCGCGGTAGGCCCGGCACGACGATTACAATCACCACTGCCCCCACGCGAACGTCAAAGGCTTCAGCCCGTAGAGGCATCACCAACTGACAATAGAGGGCCAAAGCCTGAATAGAGCGAGCTAAAAAACGTGGAACCCTCGAGACGCACATCAAAGATATCCCGTTTCCTGAAACTATCGCGTTGTTGCGGTCACGAGGAGCATCAACTACTATATGTAGAGTTTTGTCTGCTCCCGAGGTAAATATGCCTAAGAAAATTCTGACGGTAGGTTTTCAACTGGCTACTGAAAGTGCCGAAACAGCAGACTTTCGTGATAGAACGTCACTCCTAGGTAGTGTTGACAAAAAGGATTCACAGGGCGGACTAATCGTGATTCAAGCTGATATCTGCGATGGAGACCAGCTTGGCACGAGACCTGATGTCGGACGAGGAGTGGGCGTTCTTTGAGCGGTT
>NZ_JBHIWR010000002.1:547500-687297 GCF_041987405.1 Pseudooceanicola sp. | reverse complement strand
ACGCTGCGTCAGACCCAGTTCGAGGCCGCGAAAGATCGACAGGCGATCCTCCGCGCTCAGATGTTCATAGTTTCGTCCCATCGCAACAGCACCTTATCGCTGTTGCACTTCAACTGTGACTCTGCAGCCCTTGAAGAAGGAGATCACGAAGACCGCCGTCAAGGCGGCCGTGATGGCGGCGGGGGTGAGAAGCTCGGTCATGGGGTCTCCGGTCGTCGGGCGATGTGACGGCGGGCGGGGCGGAAGGTCAAGCGCGTGTCCGGTGGCTTGTTCTCCCTGGGGCCAGCCGGAGGATCCCCCGCCCCCTTCTCCCCGGAGCGTTTTCGCTGTGACGCCGCGCGCGCCGCGTGATAGGCCAAGGGCATGAGTCACATCCCCTCCAAAGACGAGATCCTGCAGTGGATCGCCGACAATCCCGGCCTGAGCGCCAAGCGCGACATCGCGAAGGCCTTCGGCATCAAGGGCGCGGCCCGGATCGACCTAAAGCGCGTGCTGCGCGAGTTGGAGGAGGAGGGCCATCTGGAGAAGCGGAAAAAGACCTATCGCGATCCCGACCGTCTGCCCCCCGTCTCGGTCCTGCTGGTCAACGGGCCGGATGCGAATGGCGATCTGACCGCGAAACCGCTGGAATGGCAAGGCGAGGGCGAGGAACCCGTCGTGCACATGGTGCTGCGGAATGCCGATCCGGCGCTTGGCGCGGGGGACCGCATCCTCGCACGGTTGACGCTGATCGAGCATGGGCCGGACTACGAGGGGCGGCTGATCCGGCGGATCGGGCATAACCCCAAGCGGATCCTCGGGATTTATCGTGCGGGGTCGGAAGGCGGGCGCGTGGTTCCGATCGACAAGGGTTCGGATCTGGAGTGGATGGTGCCCCCGGGCGCGACCCACGGCGCCAAGGATGGCGAGCTGGTCGAGGCCGAACAGGCCGGACCCAAGGCGCGCATGGGGCTGCCCAAAGCGCGGGTGGTCACCCGGCTTGGCGATCCTTCGGCGCCCCGGGCAGTCTCGCTCATCGCGATCCACCAGCACGGCATTCCCGACGACTTCCCCGACGAGGTGATCGAGGAAGCGGACAAGGCCAAGCCCGTCGGCCTGAAGGGGCGCGAGGACCTGCGCGACCTGCCCTTCGTGACCATCGACCCGTCGGATGCGCGCGACCATGACGACGCCTGCTATGCCCATGCGGATGAGGACCCGAAGAACGAGGGGGGTCATGTCCTCTGGGTCGCAATCGCGGATGTGGCGCATTATGTGCGCCCCGGCTCCGCGCTGGACCGTGAGGCACGGAAGCGCGGGAATTCGACCTATTTCCCCGACCGCGTGGTGCCGATGCTGCCGGACCGACTGTCGGGTGACCTCTGCTCCCTGCACGAAGGGGTGCCAAGACCCTGTATCGCGGTGCGGATGCGGCTGGATGCCCATGGGGTCAAGCTGGGCCATTCGTTTCACCGCGGGCTGATGCGGTCGTCGGCCTCGCTGGCCTATGAAGAGGTGCAGGAGGCGATGGACGGTCGCCCGAACGACAAAAGCGGCCCCCTGCTGGAGGAGGTGATCCGGCCCCTCTACGCCGCCTATGACGCGCTGAAAGAGGCGCGGGCGCGGCGGCAGCCGCTGGATCTGGATCTGCCGGAGCGCAAGATCGTGCTCAGCGACGAGGGCGAGGTGCTGTCGGTCCGGTTCCGCGACCGGCTGGACGCGCACAAGCTGATCGAGGAATTCATGGTGCTGGCCAATGTCGCCGCCGCCGAGACGCTGATCGCCAGGAAATCCCCCCTGCTTTTCCGCGTGCACGAAGAACCGCCGCCGGAGAAGATGGAGAGCCTGCGCGACACGGCCTCATCTGCCGGGTTTACGCTGGCCAAGGGGCAGGTGATCAAGACGGCGCATCTGAACCAACTGCTGAACGCCGCCGCCGGAACGGATCAGGCGGAGTTGATCAACATGTCGACCCTGCGCTCGATGACCCAGGCCTATTACGCGCCGCAGAACTTCGGCCATTTTGGCCTGGCATTGGCGAATTACGCGCATTTCACCTCGCCGATCCGACGCTATTCCGACTTGGTGGTGCACCGCTCGCTTGTGGCGGCGCATGACTGGGGTGATGACGGGCTGACGGGCGAGCAGATCGCGGAGCTGGACAGTGTCGCCGCCCATATCTCCGAAACCGAACGCCGGTCCATGGTGGCCGAACGCGACACGACCGACCGTTACCTCGCCGCCTATCTGTCGGAACGGGTCGGGCAGGAGTTCGAGGGGCGGATTTCCGGCATTGCCCGCTTCGGCGCCTTTGTGCGGCTGGACGAAACCGGGGCGGACGGGCTGGTGCCCATGCGCAATCTCGGGGCGGAATATTTTCACTACGACCGCGAGGGCGCGACGCTCATGGGGGCGGACTCGGGCGTGGTGATCCAACCGGGGATGCGCGTGACCGTGAAACTGGCCGAGGCCGCGCCTGTGACCGGCGGGCTGATGCTGGAACTGCTGTCGCTGGATGGCGAGGTGGTGAAACACGGGCCGACCGGGCGCGGGCCGCGCGGGCGGGGACGCTCTGCTGCTGGCGGGCCGAAGCGGAAGCTGGTGCGCGCGAAGAAGAAGGGCGACAAGGTGAAGAAGAAGCTGAAGCGACAGCGGCGGTGAGGGGATGAGGGGCTGTCTGCCCCTCTTGGCCTGCGGCCAATTCACCCCCGAGGATATTTTCGGCAAAAAGAAGGTGTTACTCCGCCGGCCGCCAGAAGACCGGCGCGTCGGGGGACGAAGCCTCTGCATCGTACTGGTAGCCGCCGAAGTCGAAATCCCGGATCCCCTCCGGGTCGGTCAGCCGCCGGGTGATGATGAACCGCGCCATCGACCCCCGGGCCTTCTTGGCGAAGAAGGAGACGATCTTGGCCTTGCCGTTCTTCTCCTCAAGGAAGGTCGGGGTGATGACGCGCAGGCCCAGTTTCTTCACATCCACCGCACCGAAATATTCCTGGCTGGCGCAGTTGATCAGGGTGTCGGTGCCAATCGCCTCGGCCTGATCCTTCAGCGCCTTCGCCGGGGTCGCGCCCCAGTAGTCATAGAGGGTCTTGCCGCGTCGGGTCTTCAACCGCGACCCCATCTCCAGCCGGTAGGGCTGGATGCCATCCAGCGGCCGCAGCACTCCGTATAGCCCCGAGAGGATGCAGAGGTGATCCTGCGCCCAGTCCAGCTCCTCCGGCTCCAGCGATCCGGCCTCCAGCCCCTGGTAGGTGTCGCCGGCAAAGGCCAGGGCAGCGGGGCGGAGGGCGTCCTGTGACGGGTTATCCGCAAAATCCCGGAACCGGTCCCGGTTGAGCTTGGCCAGGTCGTCGGAGAGGTCCATCAACCCCTTGAGTTCTTTCAGGGTCCGGCCGCGCATCGTGCGGGCGAGCGAATTGGCCTCCGACAGGAACCGGGGTTCGGTCATTGGGATATCGCGGGCATCCCAGTCGAGCCGCTTGGCGGGAGAGATCGTGATCAGCATGTCGGTGACTTAGCTCGCCTCTGCAATGGCGTCCAGAAAGGCCGCGCCGAAGCGCTCGGCCTTGCGGTCGCCGAGAATACGTTCCAGCGCGGCGGGATCGCGCGGTTTCATTTCAACAATCTTGGCGATGGTGGAGGCGGAACAGGACAGCGGTTTTTCGGTCCCGTCCGTGCCGTGGTGCAGATCGCGCTGCAATTCCATCAGCCGGTCATAGAGATCGCCGCCCCGGCCTGCGAACTTCATCCGCTTGGGGTGCATCTCCTCCACCGTGCCGGTGATCACCGACAGGAAGGTCGCGCCGTAGGTATCCAGCTTTTTTGCACCGACGCCGGAGATCCCGGCCATTTCGTCCAGTGTCTGCGGCCGGACCTCCGCCATCTCGATCAGGGTGCGGTCGTTGAAGATGATGTAGGCGGGCACCCCCTGCCCCTCGGCCAGTTCGCGGCGCTTGGCCTTGAGGGCCGACAGGAGGGGTTCGTCCTCCTCGTTGACCAGCGTCTTGACGGCTGGGCGGCGGGTCTTGGCGGCGGTGATCGTGTCGCGGCGCAGGGTGATGCTGTCCTCGCCGCGCAGGATGGGGCGGGCACTCTCGGTCATGGTCAAGGCGCCGTGGCGGTCGGGGTTGGGGCGGATCAGGTCGTGGCCCATCATCTGGCGGAAGATGGCCTGCCATTCCGGGCGCTTGAGGTCGCGACCGACACCGAAGGTCGGCAGATCCTCATGCCCCCGGGCGCGGACCTTGTCGGTCGGATTGCCGGTGAGGATGTCGATCAGATGCCCCGCGCCGAACCATTCGTCGGTGCGCAGGATGGCCGACAGCGCCTTGCGCACGGCCTCCGTCCCGTCGAAGGTCTCCGCCGGTTTGTCGCAGAGGTCGCAGTTGTTGCAGGTGCCGCCCTCCTCGCCGAAATAGCGCAGCAGGGTGGCGCGGCGGCATTCCAGCGCCTCCGCCAGACCGAGCAGTGCGTTCAGCCGCCCATGGTCGGCCATGCGGCGTTCGGGCGGGGCGAGGCCCTCGTCGATCTGGGACCGGCGCAGACGGATGTCATCGGGGCCGAATAGCGTCAGCGTCTCGGCAGGCGCGCCATCACGCCCGGCGCGGCCGATCTCCTGATAATAGGCCTCGATGGACTTGGGCAGGTCGGCATGGGCGACCCATCTGATGTCGGGCTTGTCGATCCCCATGCCGAAGGCGACGGTGGCCACGACGATCAGCCCGTCCTCCTGCTGGAACTGCGTCTCGGCGGCGCGGCGGGCGTCGGGCTCCATCCCGCCGTGATAGTGGATCGCGGCATGGCCCGCCTCGCGCAGGGCCTGGGCCAGGGTTTCCGTCTTGGCGCGGGTGCCGCAGTAAACGATGCCGGACTGGCCCTTACGGGCGGCGGCAAAGGTCAGGATCTGGCGGCGGGGCTGGTCCTTGGCGGAGAAGGCCAGGTGGATGTTCGGACGGTCGAAGCCGCGCAGGAACTGCTCCGGCGCGTGGTGGGGGAAGAGACGTGTGATGATCTCCGCCCGCGTCTCCGCATCGGCTGTGGCGGTGAAGGCGGCGACGGGGACGTCCAGCGCGGCGCGCAGCTCCCCGATCCGCAGGTAGTCGGGGCGGAAGTCATGGCCCCACTGGCTGACGCAATGCGCCTCGTCCACGGCGATCAGCGACACGCCGATCCGCCCCAGCATGTCCTGCGTCCCGACGGAGGCAAGACGTTCCGGCGCGAGGTAAAGGAGCTTCAGCCGCCCGGCGTGGATCGCCTCCCAGACCGCCTCGGTCTCTTCTTCGGTATTGCCGGAGGTCAGCGCCCCGGCCTCCACCCCCGCGGCCCGCAGCGCCCGCACCTGATCGCGCATCAGCGCGATGAGCGGGGAAATCACCACGGTCACGCCGTCGCGCAGCAGGGCAGGCAGCTGATAGCACAGCGATTTGCCCCCGCCTGTCGGCATGATGGCCAGGGTATCGCGGCCTTGGGTGACGGCGCGGACGATCTCCTCCTGCCCCGGGCGGAAGGCATCGAAGCCGAAGATTTCGCGCAGAAGCGTGGCGGGTGCGCGGTCCTGTTCGGGCATTCTGCCCCCTCATGTTCCGGATGACTGCTCTTATTCGGCCACAAGGCCGTTAATCGCCAGTAAACCAAAATATGGGGGGAGGATTCAAGCAAAAGGGGCGCATCTTGTGCACCTCCGGGACTTCATCTTTCCAGAAATACTCATTTGCCCGACACCGCAGCCGGGCGCGCCGTCAGTAGAAGGCGGCGACGTTGTTGGCCAGGATGATGCGCAGCGCATAGACCCCGATCAGCACGACCAGCGGCGCCAGGTCCAGCCCGCCCATGGGGGGCAGGATGCGGCGGATGGGCCCGTAGATCGGTTCCATCAGACGGTTCAGACCGTACCAGATCTGGCCGACGAACTGCTGGCGGACGTTCAGGATCTGGAAGGAGATCAGCCAGCTCATGATCACATGGACGATCACGAAGAACCACACGATGTCGAGGATCAGCATGAGGATCTGGAAAAGCGACTGCATCTGGGTCTCCTGTCTGGGTCCGCTCTACCTAGGGACGCAAGGACCTTTAGGCAAGGCGTTGTGCATCCGGGACCTTGAGAAAGGATTGACGTCAGGTAGACGTTGACCTTCGCGTCAACGCGGACAGATATCACGGTCAGGAGGTGCGCCCGTGTATCCGTTCATCCGTCTCGCCAAGGAAATCGTCAAGTTCCGCTCCGCGCCGCCGCTCGGGCTGCGGGATGTTCATGTCTCGCATCACCGAATCTGGCCCTGGGACTTGGATTTCATGTCCGAACTGAACAATGGCCGCACCCTGTCGATCTTCGACCTGGGGCGCATCCCCTTTGCCATGCGATCGGGGCTGTTCCGGGTGCTGCGCAAGCGGAAATGGGGGCTGACGGTGGCCGGGTCGGTGGTGCGCTACCGACGCCGTCTGACCGTTCTGGAGCGGGTGGAGATGCAGTCGCGCCTCTTGGGCTGGGACGGGCGTTTCGTCTATATCGAACAGTCGATGTGGGTAAAGGACGGCACCTGCGCCAATCACGGCATCTTCCGCACGGCGCTGGTCGGCAATGGCAAGATGGTCCCGACGGAGGACATCCTGAAGGAGCTGGGGGTCGCCGATACCTCCCCCGATCTGCCGGACTGGGTCGCGGCCCTTTTCACCGCCGACGACAGCCGCCCCTGGCCGCCCGCCCGGGTCTGAGGCCAAGCATCATTTCATAAAGGATTTTCTTGCCCCCTCGCCCCTTTCCGGCTCATATCGCCGCAAAGCGGGGGAATGGTATGGAATTGCGCAAGCGGATCTGGGGTTGGTTCTTTTTCGACTGGGCCAGCCAGCCCTACAACACCTTGCTCATCACCTTCATCTTCGCACCCTACGTGCAGGAACTGATCGGCGACGGCGCGCAGGCGCAGGCCGCCTGGGGCTTTGGGGTGGGGCTTGCCGGGTTCACCATCGCCATCCTCGCGCCGATCCTCGGGGCGATTTCCGATGTCTCGGGCAACCGGCTGAAGTGGATCTGGCTGTTCTCGATCCTCTATGTGGTGGGGTCGGGGATGCTGTGGTTCGCGGCGCCGGGTGATTTCGATCTCTACACGACGCTCTTCTTCTTCGGCATCGGCATGATCGGGATGGAGCTGGCGACGATCTTTACCAACTCCATGCTGCCCGACCTCGGCTCGAAGGAGGAGATCGGGCGGATCTCCGGCAATGGGTGGGCCTTTGGTTACCTCGGCGGGCTGGTGGCGCTGGTCATCATGCTGGTGCTGCTGGCGGAGAATGCAGAAACCGGGAAGACACTGATCGGCATCTCCCCGATCCTCGGACTGGATGCGGAGATGCGGGAGGGCACGCGGGCCGTGGGGCCGCTGACGGCGATCTGGTACGCGGTCTTCATGATCCCCTTCTTCGTGTTCGTGCGCGACCCGAAGGCGGCCAGACCCGCCAAGGGCGCGGTCGGCTCCGCGTTGAAGGGGCTGGTCGGGACGATCCGGAACCTGCCGCGCACGCCCTCGCTCTTCGCCTATCTGTCGTCGTCGATGTTCTATCGGGACGCGCTCAACGGGATGTATGTCTTCGGCGGGATCTATGCCTCCGGCGTGCTGGGCTGGTCGGTGGTCTTCATCGGTGTCTTCGGCATTGTCGCCATTATCTCCGGCGCGATCTTTGCCGTGGTCGGCGGACGGATGGATCAACGCTTCGGGCCCAAACCCGTCATCATCGGGTCGATCCTGATCCTGTCCTTCGTGGCCGTTTCGATCATTTTCGTCTCGCGCGAGTCGGTCTACGGCATCGCCGTGGCCGAGGGGTCGATGCTGCCCGACATCACCTTCTTCGTCTTCGGCGCACTGATCGGCGCAGCGGGCGGCGTGATCCAGGCGGCGAGCCGGACCATGATGGTGCGGCAGGCCAACCCGGACCGCATGGCCGAGGCCTTTGGCCTTTATGCGCTGGCCGGCAAGGCGACCTCTTTCCTCGCGCCGACCCTGATCGGGATCGTCACCACGATGAGCGGGTCCCAGCAAATCGGGGTTTCGCCGCTCATCTTCCTCTTCCTCCTTGGCCTCATCCTGCTAGTCTGGGTGAAACCGGAAGGAGACCCCGCGCAATGGTCCGAAAGCTCTCAGCCCTCGTCCTGACCCTGTTTCTGAGCGCCTGTATCGGGGGCAACACCACGCCGATGCAGTTCTCGTCGCAGCAGGAGATCCCCGCCTCCATGCGCGGCAAGGAAGCTCGGCAGCTGTTCGGCGCGATGAAACAAGGCAGCTTGAATCGCGCGCAGCCTTTCGGCGGCTATTCCAAGGGCTGTCAGGACGGGGCGGTGCAACTGCCGGAGACCGGGCCGACCTGGCAGGCGATGCGCCTGTCGCGGAACCGCAACTGGGGCCAGCCGGAGCTGATCGACTATCTGGTAAAGCTCAGCCAGAAGGCGGCGCAGCAGCCTGGCTGGGCGGGTCTCTATATCGGGGATCTGTCGCAGCCGCGCGGGGGGCCGATGCTGTCGGGCCATGCCTCGCATCAGATCGGGCTGGATGCGGACATCTGGATGCTGCCGCCGAAACGCCTGAACCTCAGCCGGTCCGAGCGGGAAAACCTGTCCTCCATCTCGCTGCGCCGGGATCGGGGGGCCTATGTCAACGCGAACTGGACACCGCAGCATCACCAGGTGCTCAAGGCCGCCGCCAGTGATCCGCGGGTCGCGCGGATATTCGTCTTCCCCGGTGCCAAGGTGCAGATGTGCAAGGACGAAAAGGGCGACCGGTCCTGGCTGCGCAAGATCCGCCCCTGGTATGGCCACCACTATCATTTCCACGTCCGCCTGAGCTGCCCCAAGGGGATGCGCGGCTGCGTGGATCAGGCCGCCCCGCCCCCGGGCGACGGCTGCAAGGATGCGGAGGACTGGGTGCGCAACATCCTCAACCCGCCGCCGCCCGACCCCGATGCGCCCAAGCCGCAACCGCGCCGACAACTCACCATGGCGGATCTGCCGGGCCAATGCGTCAACGTACTACAGTCGCGATAGGCATCGCCGCGGCCCTGGGTCTCTGGGCCGCCATCATCCTTCAGACTGAAACGATCCGGATCACCGATACCCCGGAGCCGATTGGGGGGCTCTCCGGCCTCGTGGTCGGTGCGGACGGGGGGACGTTCACCGCCATCAGCGATCGCAACATGCTGATCCGGGGCCGGTTCCTCCGCGAGGCGGGACAGTTGCAAGGTGCGGAGGTGACGGAGGTCCACCGCCTGCTGGACGCGCAGGGGCGGGAACTGGTCGGGCCCTGGAACGATGCGGAGGGGCTGGCGATCAATGCCGAAGGGCTGCCCGTCGTCTCCTTCGAGACGATGCTGCGGGTGCGTGTCTTTGGCCCGGATCTGCGGGAACGTCTCCTGCCCGATCTGCCGCCAACCGACCTCTATCATGCCAACCTCGGCTTCGAAGCATTGGCCCTGGATGCCGAGGGGCGTGCCATCCTGATCTCCGAGAAAGAGCTGCGCGGCGGGGAGACGGCCGTGATCCTGCGGCAGACAGAGGACAGCTGGGAGCCCTACGGCAGCCTCTCCATCGACCGCCGGTTTTCCCCGACCGGGGCGGATTTCGGACCGGACGGCGCGCTTTATGTTCTGGAACGACAAGTCGGGCTGCTTGGCCTGCGCTCGCGCATCCGGCGGGTTGTGTTGAACGGCGAGGACGGCCTGGAAGGAGAGATCCTCTGGGCGCCGCGCCGGAGCTACGGCAACCTGGAAGGGCTGAGCCTGTGGACCGACGCGGCAGGCGCACTGAGGGCGACAATGGTGGCGGACGACAACCAGCTGCCCTTCCTGCCCGGTGGCTTTGCCGAGATAATCCTTGCCAAGCCCGGCGTGGCGGAGTAACCCCCGGCCCCGCGCCATGGGGCGCACAAGTCTCCGCGACCTTGTCTAAAAAACGGTATCAGATATGACCCGCATTCTTCCCGGCGTTCTCGCCATGGCCGCCGTTGTTGTGGCCTCCAATATCCTCGTTCAGGTCCTGTTCGGCCAATGGCTGACCTGGGGGGCCTTCACTTACCCCATAGCCTTCCTCGTCACCGATGTGATGAACCGCGTCTACGGTGTGTCTGCCGCGCGGCGCGTGGTGGTCATCGGCTTTGTCGTCGGCGTGATCTGTTCGCTGATCGGCACGCAGATCATGGGCGAGTTCGGCCCGCTGGTGACCTGGCGGATTGCGCTTGGCTCCGGCCTCGCCTTCCTGACCGCGCAGATGATAGACGTCTCTGTTTTCAACCGCTTGCGGGATGGGTCCTGGTGGCGGGCGCCGCTCGCCTCGACGCTGGTCGGGTCGTCGCTGGATACGGCGATCTTCTTTACCGTCGCCTTCTCCGGCGCCCTTGTTTTCCTGGAGCCGGGCAATGATGTCTCCTGGGCCGGGGAGGCGCTGCCGCTTCTGGGCGTGGGGCCGGTGGTGCCGCTCTGGGTGTCGCTGGCAGTGGCGGACTGGATGGTGAAACTGGGCCTCGCGCTGCTGGCTTTGCTGCCTTTCCGGGCAATTGTCGCGAAACTTTCACCACAGGTAGCGTGATTTCTTTTGACAGACACGAAATCTGTGGCACCATCCTCATATCGGAAACTGATGAAAGGAGGTGCTCTAGTGTCTATTGGGATTACGGAGAGAGGTGTCGGAACAGTCTGGAAGGAGACATCCTGAGGCAGCCCTTGGGGTGTTTTTGACCAGATTGGTGCACGCCTAACCGGCGCACCTCCTGAACTCGAGGGGGCCATCCGATCCGATCGGATGGCCCTTTTGCTTGTCTGAACGGACATCGGTATTACGTCGGTATCGTGTCGGTATCACGTCGGTATTTTCGGAAGATCAGCATGTTACGCATCACGGACCAGATCACGATCGAAGACTGGGAGATCACGGAGCAGTTCGTGCGCTCCGGCGGTCCCGGCGGGCAGAACGTGAACAAGGTGTCCTCGGCCGTCGAGCTGCGGTTCGAGGCGGAGCGGTCGCCCTCCCTGCCCGACGCGGTCAAGCGGCGGCTGCGGCGGCTGGCGGGGCGGCGCTGGACGAAGGACGGGGCGATCGTGTTGCAGGTCTCGTCGGAGCGGTCGCAGGCCCGGAACCGCGAGATCGCGCGGGAACGGCTGGCGGAGTTGGTGCGCAAAGCCACGGTCGCGCCGAAGCGGCGGATCCCGACCAAGGTCTCGGCCAACCAGAAGCGGAAGCGGGTGGAGGCGAAGAAGGCCCGGTCAGAGGTGAAGGAAGGCCGTGGGTGGGAGAGGTGATCCCACGCACCTTATGTTTTTCGGAACACCGATCATGTGTCCCGCCCGGCGGATACGCCGGGCAGCGCCGACCCGCCCCCCAGGGCGGCGCTATTGCGCCACCCTCGGGTCGGTCGCTGCCCTCAGTTTGGACCGGAGAGGCGTTCCCTACACATTGGGCGCGTTTTGGCATATATTGCCAATGACCGCTCAAAGGAGGCTTCGATGGCCACGCGCAATGTCGTTCTGACGGATCAGCAGGAAGAGCTGGTCGGTCGTCTTGTCGCCTCTGGCCGGTATCAGAACGCGAGCGAGGCGCTGCGGGCCGGGTTGCGGCTGTTGGAGGCCGAGGAAGCCGGGACGGCGGAGTTGCGGGCGCGGCTGGCGGAAGGACTGCGTCAGGCCGAGGCCGGAGAGCTGGCCGAGGGCAGCGGGGCGGAGGCGGTGCGGCGGGCCTTTGCGAAGGCGCGGGATCGGGCGTGACCCGACCGTGGCGGCTGACCCGGCAGGCGGAGGAAAGCCTGACGGAGATCGCGCTCTGGACATATGAGACATTCGGACCGGCTCAGGCAGAGGCCTATCAGGCGGAGCTGCTGGCCTGCTGCGAAGGGATCGCGGCGGGAGAGGCGGTGACGCAGGGCTGCGATGTGCTGGTGCCGGGGGCGGAGGGGCTCCGGTTCGCGCGGGCGGGCGGGCATTACGTGGTGTTCGTGGAGCGGGACGGGGCGGTTGTGGTGGTGGACGTGGTGCACCAGCGGATGGATTTGGGGAGACGGGTGCGGGAATTGGGGCGGTAGGGTGCGTGATGTCACGCACCGATGGCGGGGCGGCAGGTGGTGCGTGCGAGCACGCACCCTACGGGTTGCTTCCACAGCGTGAAGCCAAGAAAATTGTGATCATTTTTGTCCGAACAAGCGCGCTGACCAGAAAATATATACTTATCAATGCTTTATCCAGATATGCCTCCTCCCCCGCGACAAACTGTTGCAAAGTAGACTCTACCACATCACAGGAAACTTCCTATATACGACGGGTGCAGGCCCACAAGCTTGCAAATAGAAAAATAGACTCCGTTCCATTCGTCGCATATCAAAGTTTATGGGCAACTGTAACACGAATGGGCGGAGTCGACTAATTGTCCCACCGATTTTCAATACTCGTTGACGGCGGTTTCTTCACCAGAAAACTGTACCAGAAGTTGGGCAACAAGATCCCGAATGTTGATGATGTTGTTAGCGAAATTACTCGTATCCGCGAGAATGCGATGTTCTCGAATTATGAGTTCTTGAGAGCCTACTATTACGACGCATACCCCGCGACCGGAACTCTTAAACATCCCATCACTGGCGCGAAAATAAATCTTGCCGACACTGAAGTATTTCGGAGAAATCAAGCATTTCTTCAAAGCCTTGAGCTACAACCGGATATCTCTCTCCGAGCAGGAGAATTATCTCCTCGTGGCTACAAGCTGAATCCTAAAGCCCTAAGAGACGATTCTTTAGCCGAGCGAATATTGGATGAAAAGGATTTTACGCTCGATATCGAACAGAAAGGGGTCGATCTTCGCATTGGGTTGGACATAGCCCGATTGTCTCTCCGCGAACTCGTCCAAACGGTAGTTGTAGTGACCGGTGACAGCGACCTAATTCCGGCGTTCAAGTTCGCCAGGAGAGAAGGAGTCCGTGTGGTACTCGCTCACATGGGTCATGGCATAAAAAGAGAACTAAAGGCTCACACCGATGCCATGATCGGTCCAGACTAAACCACAACCTCCAAACTCTCCTGCTCCCCCACCCCAAACACCCGCTTGTACCGGGCGATCTCGTCTGCCGGACCCATGGCCTTCTCCGGGTTGTCCGAGAGCTTGACCGTCGGCCGTCCGTCCGCTGCCACGGCCTTGCAGACAAGCGAGAACGGGGCCAGCGCGTCGTCGTCGACCAGACCTCGGAAATCGTTGGTCAGCAACGTCCCCCAGCCGAAGGAGACCCGGACGCGGCCGGCGAACTGGCGGTGGAGTTCCTCGATCTTCTCGACATCCAGACCGTCGGAGAAGATGACGAGCTTCTGGCGGGGGTCCTCTCCGCGGCTCTTCCACCAGTTGATGGCGATCTCGGCGCCGGTGGCGGGGTCGCCGCTGTCGATGCGGATGCCGGTCCAGCCGGCGAGCCAGTCGGGGGCGTTTTCGAGGAAGCCTTTGGTGCCGTAGGTGTCGGGCAGGATGATGCGGAGGTTGCCGGAGTGCTCCTCGTGCCAGTCGGCGAGGACGTCGTAGGGCGCGCGGGCGAGCGCGGCGTCGTCCTCGGCCAGGGCGGAGTAGACCATGGGGAGTTCGTGGGCGTTGGTGCCCACGGCCTCCAGATCGCGGCGCATGGCGATGAGGCAGTTGGAGGTGCCGGTGAACTTGTCGCCCAGCCCTTCGATCATCGCCTGCACGCACCAGTCCTGCCAAAGGTGGGAATGGCGGCGGCGGGTGCCGAAATCGGCGATGCGGAGGCCGTCAACCTCGCGCAGGCGTTCGATCTTTTCCCAGATCTTGGTCATGGCGCGGGCGTAGAGGACCTGCAGCTCGAACCGCTTCATCCGGTCGAGGATGGCCCGGCCGCGCAGTTCCATCAGGATGGCGAGGGCCGGGATTTCCCAGAGCATGACCTCGGGCCAGGAGCCTTCGAAGGTGAGCTCGTACTGATCGCCGACGCGTTCGAGGTGGTAGGGCGGCAGGCGGAGGTTCTCGAACCACTCCATGAAGTCGGGGCGGAACATCTGGCGCTTGCCGTAGAAGGTGTTGCCGCGCATCCAGGTCGACTCGCCACGGGTGAGGGAGAGGGAGCGGACATGGTCGAGCTGTTCGCGCAGCTCGCCCTCGTCGATCAGATCGGCGAGGGGGACGTGTTTGGAGCGGTTGATGAGCGAGAAGGTGACCTGGGTGTCGCGCTTGTTGCGGAAGACCGACTGGCACATCAGGAGCTTGTAGAAATCCGTGTCGATGAGGGACCGGACGATCGGGTCGATCTTCCAGCGGTGGTTCCAGACGCGTGTGGCGAGATCGGTCATCGTGCGGGCTCCTGCTTTGGGATAGGTTAAAGCAGGGCGCGCGGGGGAATGGCAAGCTGGTCCTCCTGTGGCGGCCGTGTGGGGCGCGGGCGGCGGACCTCGGCGTATCTCGGCCTCGGTCGCCCTCAGGTGATCGTCACCCCGGCGTCACGCATCCCGTCCAGTGCCGCCAGGAGCGAACCGTCGAGGTCGATGCCACGGCAGAGGTCGGTCAGCACGGTGACAATGAACCCAAGTTGCGCCGCGTCGACGGCGGAGAAGTTGACGCAGAAGTCAGTGGCGAGGCCGACCATGGTCAGGTTCTCGATGCCGCGGGTACGCAGGTAGCCTTCCAGCCCCGTGGGCGTGCTGTGGTCGTTCTCGAAGAAGGCGGAGTAGCTGTCGATTGCCGGGTTGAAGCCCTTGCGGATGATCAGGTCGGCGCGGTCCGTCGTCAGATCGGGATGGAAGAGCGCGCCGTGCGAGCCCTGAATGCAGTGGTCGGGCCAGAGGACCTGCGGACCGTAAGGCATGTCGATCATCTGCATCGGGTCCTTGCCGTCGTGCGAGGAGGCGAAGGAGGAATGACCCGCCGGGTGCCAGTCCTGCGTCAGGATCACCGTGTCGAATTCGGACATCAGTTCGTTGATGCCGGGCACGATCGTGTCGCCCTCGGCCACGGCGAGCGCTCCGCCGGGGCAGAAGTCGTTCTGGACGTCGATGACGATGAGGGCGCGGGTCATGGCGGGCTCCTGTCTGGGATCGGGGGGACGTTAACAGGCCGGGAGGCGGGGTCAACGTGCCGGGGGGCCGGGCGTGCGCCTCCGCCGACAGGGCGGATGGACGCGCGCGGCGGGCGCATTAGCTTGTCCCGGAAAGGAGAGATGACATGAGCCAGATGACAATCGTCGGACTGACCGGATCGCTGCGCGAGGGGTCCTTCACCCGCCAGATGATGGAAACCCTGCCCGAGCTTGCCCCCGGGGGCATGACGATCGACCTGATCGGGATCGGCCACCTGCCCTTCTACAACGCCGATCTGCGCGAGGACGGCCATGGGCCCGAGGTGGTGCAGGATTTCGCGGCGAAGATCGCGGCGGCGGACGGGCTGATCGTCGGGTCGCCGGAGTACAACCGCTCCTGCTCGGCGGTGATCAAGAACGCGCTCGACTGGCTGTCGATGGAGCCGGGCAAGCCGCTGGCGGGCAAGCCGACACTGGTGGCCACGCAATCGCCGGGGCAGCTGGGCGGCATCCTGTCGAACTACCATCTGCGTCAGGTTCTTTCGACGGTCGGGGCGGTTTTCGTGACCGGGGGCGAGGTCGCGATCACGCGGATGGGTGACAAGGTGTCGGACGGGCGGGTCAGTGATGCGGACACGCGGGAGTTTCTGGCCAAGAACCTTGGCAAGCTGGCCGATCTGGTCGATCTGCACCGATAGGGCGCGACCGCCTGTCGCTTGCCTTGTTGCAGGCGCGGGCGTAGATCGCGGGCCATGTACACCGTCGCCGCGCTCTATCATTTCACCCGTTTCGAGGACCCCGCTGCCCTGCAGGGGCCGCTACTGGACCTGTGCCGCGCGCGGGGGGTGACCGGATCGCTTCTGCTGGCGCAGGAGGGGATCAACGGCACGGTGGCCGGATCGCGCGGGGGCATCGACGCGGTGCTGGCCCATATCCGCGCCCTGCCCGGCTGCACCGATCTGGAGTGGAAGGAGAGCACGGCCAGCGAACAGCCCTTTGGCCGCATGAAGGTGCGCCTGAAGAAAGAGATCGTCACCATGGGCCAGCCGAATGTCGACCCGAAAGCCCGGGTCGGCCACTATGTCGAGCCCGCCGACTGGAACGATCTGATCCGGTCACCGGACGTGGCGGTGATCGATACGCGCAACGACTATGAGGTCGCCATCGGTACCTTCGAGGGCGCGGTCGATCCGCAGACTGAAAGCTTCCGCGATTTCCCGGCATGGTGGGAGGCCAACAAGGAGCGGTTTCACAACAAACGGATCGCGATGTTCTGCACCGGCGGGATCCGGTGCGAGAAATCCACCAACTACCTGCTGGGTCAGGGCGTTCCGGAGGTCTTTCACCTCAAGGGCGGGATCCTCAAGTACCTCGAGGAGGTCCCGGCGGAGGAGAGCAGCTGGCAGGGCGAATGCTTTGTTTTCGACGGCCGCGTTTCGGTCGGGCACGGGCTGGTCGAGGGGCCGCATGAGCTGTGCCATGCCTGCCGCCGCCCGATCCTGCCCGAAGACCGCACGCGGGCGGAGTATGAGCAGGGCGTCTCCTGCCATCTCTGCGTCAACCAGACAAGCGAGGCCGACAAGGCGCGGTTCCGCGAGCGCCAGAAGCAGATCGCCCTCTCCCGGGCGCGCGGGGAAAAGCATCTGGGCCGCGCCGATTTCTGAGCTGCCTCAGGCGGGGACGCGCCCCGCGCTGCGGGTGCGGAACAGGATCATCAGGATGATCCCGACGTTCAGCAGGTTCCAGGCGATGCCGTTGACGAAGGCCAGGAAATAGCTGCCGGAGATGTCGTAGATCCAGCCCGACATCCAGCCGCCGAGCGCCATGCCGATGATCGTGGTCATGATGACCAGCCCGACTCTGGCCCCCGCCTCCTTCGCGGGCAGGTATTCGCGGACGATCACCGCATAGCTGGGCACGATGCCGCCCTGCGACAGGCCGAAGACGGTGGAGACGACATAGAGCGACATCAGCCCGTCCGACGGCAGGTAGAGCACCAGCGCGAGGGTCTGCGCGACGGAGCCGATCAGCAGGGTGCGCACGCCGCCGATCTTGTCCGCCACCAGGCCGGAGAGAATGCGCGAGGCCACGCCGCCCAGCAGCATGAGCGAGAGCATCTGCCCGCCGACCGCCGGGCCGTAGCCGAGATCGACGCAGAAGGCGACGATATGGACCTGCGGCATCGACATGGCGACGCAGCAGCCGATCCCCGCGATGCCCAGCAGGATGGTCAGGGCGCGGGGCGAGAACCCGGTGGCGCGGGCCCGGGCGGAGCTGACCTCGTCGGAGCGGGCCATGGCCTCCATCGGCAGGCGGCGGCGCAGGAAGAGTGCGCCGGGGATCACCACGGCCAGGATGACCCAGCCCAGCACCGTGTAGACCGCCCGCCAGCCACCCGAGGCCAGGACGCCGGACAGGACCAGCGGCCAGATCGCGCCCGACAGGTAGTTGCCCGAGGCGATCAGCGCCACGGCGATGCCCCGCCGCCGCAGGAACCAGAGCGAAACATCGGCGATGAGCGGCGCGAAACAGGCCGCGGCGCCCAGTCCGATCGCCAGGTGCAGTAGGGTGACGCCCCAGATGCCGGGGAAAAGCGCGGCGGCGAGGAAGCCGAAGCCCTGCATCAGCGCCGCACCGGTCAGCGCCCAAGTGATGCCGAAGCGGTCCACCACGCGACCGATCAGCCCGTTGCCAATGGCAAAACCCGCCATGGTCAGCGTGTAGGGAAAGGTGGAATCGGCGCGGTCGAGGCCGAACTCCCGCTGCATCGAAGGCAGGACGACGATCACCGCCCACATGCCAACATTGCCGACAATGGAAATCGCCAGCGACAGCATCAGCCGTCGCCAGGAATATCCGCTGTCCAGTATCTCCGCCCCGTTCATGGCGCGACGCTAGGTCCGGTCCCGGCGGGCGGCAAGATCAAAAGCGCGGCGCAAAGGCGTGCGTGCGACGGGGCTGGACAGTTCGGGCGGGGTCCCTACTCTGCCGGCAAACCGGAGGATTTCATGAAACTGATCGACCTTGCCCGCCCGCTGGAGAACACGCCCTATGCCGACCCGCCGGGGCTGGCGCCCGAGATCACCTATCTGTCGCATGAGCAGACCGCGGATCAGATCCTCGGGTTCTTTCCGGGGGTTGCGCGCGATCAGCTGCCCGGCGGCGAGGGCTGGGCGGTGGAGCGGGCGCAGGTCAGCACGCATAACGGGACGCATCTGGACGCGCCCTATCACTATCATTCGACCATGGATGGCGGGGCGCGGGCGATCACCATCGACGAGGTGCCGCTGGAGTGGTGCATCGGGCCGGGGGTGAAGCTGGATTTCCGGCACCTGCCGGACGGTCATGTGGTGACGGCGGAGGAGGTCGCGGCGGAGTTCGACCGGATCGGGCATGAGCTGCAGCCGGGGGATATCGTTCTGGTGAACACTGCGGCCGGGGCGGCCTATGGGACGCCGGAGTATGTGGCGACGGGCTGTGGCATCGGGCATGAGGCGACCTGCTGGATGACGGAACGGGGGATGCGGGTCTGTGGCACGGATGCCTGGAGCTGGGATGCCCCTTTCGTGCATACGGCACAGCGGGTGGCGGAGACCGGGGACGCCGGACTGATCTGGGAAGGCCACCGCGCGGGCATGGTGCGGGGGTATTGCCATATGGAGAAGCTGGCCAATCTGGAGCAGCTTCCGGCCACCGGGTTTCAGGTCCAGTGCTTTCCGGTGAAGATCAAGGCGGCCAGCGCGGGCTGGTGTCGGCCGGTGGCGATCTTCGGCTGAGCGCCGTGGTGTGGCAGGTCCGATGGCGCTGGCGTGACGCGGGATCGGGGCGATCGGGGGCGTGCGGGGCTGTCGGTCGGAGCGCGCGGGCCTTGGCGAGACTGACAGGCCGCAGCTCGTCTCGGGCCAATCCGCCTGCATTAACTCGACCGCTTGAATTGACTTGGGCGGAGTTTGTGTCTCGCTGCGCGGCGGGTCGTCGCACGTGACGTTTCAGGCGTTTGGGACGATGTGCCGGTTCTAGTCGATGCCGGACCGCCGACCTGGCTGAGGGAGGCCTCTCAGGTTGGGGCGCAGAGGGCGTCGGCCCGACAGGTTTGCCCGTGGATCACGCTCAACCGGCCTGGCGCGCCGGTTCCGCGGCGGGCGGGGCCGGAATGGCAACCGATGATCGGAGGGGCGGCGGTGCGGTGAGCCGATCGGGGATGCGGAAGGTTGATCCGGCGGCGACCAGGCTGGCCAGTTCGCCGCGCAGGACCCGTATGGCGGCGGTTGTTTCCTCGAACATGGCGACATTTTTCTGGGTGTTGCTTTCCAGGTCCTCCGTCGCGCGGCTGACCTCCTGAATGCCGAGGTCGGTTTCGCCGGCCGCCGTCGTCACCTCCTCGATCCGGGTCACGACGCTGCCGATGCCGGTGACGATTTCTTCCAGCTCCGCGCCGGAGCGCTGTGCCTTTTCCACCCCCAGCCGGACATTGGAGGAAGAGGCCGCCACGATGTCGGAGATTTCGGCGGCAGCATCGGCGGAGCGACGGGCCAGGCCCCGCACCTCTGTCGCGACCACGGCGAAGCCGCGCCCGGCCTCGCCCGCGCGGGCGGCCTCGACCCCGGCGTTGAGGGCCAGCAGATTGGTCTGATGGGCGATATCCTCGATCAGTTTGAGGGTGTTTTCGATCCTGGAGGAAGAGTCGTGGATCTTCTGCATGGCCTCGACGGTTTCCTGCACGACCATATTGCCGGATTTGGCACGGTCGGCGATGGCCAGGACCTGGGCGCGGACCTGGTTCGAAGCCTCGGTCGAGTTGGACACGGCGACGGACATCTGATGCAGGGCGGCGGCGCTTTCCTCCAGCGAGGCGGCATTGTTTTCGGAACGCTGCGCGAGGTCGGTCGCCGCATCGGAGACCTCCCCGGCGGAGGATTCGATTTCGACGGCGGAGGTGAGGATCGTGCCGAGGGAGGTGCCGACGCTTTGCGAGGTGGCGTTGACCTTCTGCGCGATCTCGGAAAAGACACCGGAATAGCCTTCGCTCATCCGGTAGGTGAGGTCGCCCTCGGCCAGGTGATCCAGCGCGATCTGCACGGCGCCCAGCCCCTCGTTGGTGATCGTGCCGATCCGGTTCAGACCTTCGCAAATCTCGCCCAGGATGCCGGTCTGCCCCTCCGCCTCCAGCCGCTGCGAGAAATCGCCCGAGGCACAGGCCGCGACGACGCGGGATATTTCCGCCGCGATGGCCTGTTCGGCCTGGCGGGTTTCCTCGGCGTCCAGGCGGTCCTTCTCCAACCGGGCCTGTTCGGCGGCGTGATGCGCCTCTCTCTCGCGGGCGGCGGCGTCTCGGGCGGCAATGCCGGCGGCGTTTTCCGCCGCGGCCTTGGCGCGGGCGTCCAGGATGTTGTCGCGCAGGCGTTCGAGGGCATGGGCGATGCGCCGCACCTCGGGCGTGGCGACCCGTGGAACCTCGCTTTCAAGGTCCCCCTTGGCCATAGTGTCGGCGGTCCGCACCACCTGCATGACCGAGCCGAGGGCGGATTTGCAGGACAGGTAGGAGAGCAGGATCGCCGTCCCGAGGGACAGGGTGGTGAGGCCCAGTAGGAGAAGAACGAAGGTAAGTTTCTGTCGCGACAGGGCGGCGGCATCGGCCTGAATTTCCCGGGCGATCCAATCCTCCATCGCCTTGAGTTCCGTGATCCGGTCCGTTGCGGCCTGAAAGTAATCCTCCGCCGTCACCTCGGCCGTGTCGCGGCCCCCGGGGGCGAAGGCCAGCGCGCGCAGGGTCGCCAGACCTGCCGCAATGGGCCCCTGCTCCAACCTGTTCAGCCGGTCGAGGCCCGCCGGTGTGGCGTGCTGCCGGTAGACATCAAGCGCCAGATCCTGCTGCGAGATCAGGCGCTGCAGATGCAGTTGCCGGGGCAAGGAGAAATCCTTGGCGGCGAACATGCCGGAGCCGATCGCCCGTTCGATCCCCGCGCGTTCCTTGGCGATCAGGAAGGCGGAGAAACCGGAGAGTTCGGAGCTGATCTTCGGGTCGCGGGTCGCGGCGCCGATCAGGCCGATCGCCTCGATCGCGCGGGCGTTGTTCGCAGTGTAGTAGCCCAACGCCTCCGCCAGGGGGATGGTTTGGGCATCGACCTGGCTGCGGATCTCCGGCAGACGCTCCTCCTGCGTCAGCAAGGCGTTGACGATCGAGGCGATCTCTGGCGGCAGGGTGGCGGCGGTCGTGGCATACGCGCCCCGCAACCTGTTGAGGGCGGTGTCCGTTGCCTGCCGTTGTTCAGCCAGTTCCGGGCCGAAGGTGGTGCCGCCGGAGTTGAGGAAGACGCTGCTTTTGCCGCGTTCCCGCTGCTGTTCGTGGATGACCGCACCTAGGGCGACGGAGAGGTCCATCTGCCGTTCGATCCGCGCGGCATCGCGCATGGCGCCCCAGCCGGAGGACATGACCAGCGCGCCCAGAAGGATGGCGATGGCCGTCGGCAGACTGATCGCCAGAAAGACGGTCTTTGACAATGACAAGGCTTTGAGTCGCTGCATGGCCGCCCCTTGAGTTCGACAAGCAGACAAAGACAGACATGTTTTAAGATTTCACTGATCCCGCAGATCAAACCGCCGGAAGCCGCGTTGCAGCGCCCCCGATGCAGGTGGCCGAGAAGGGCGCGTCGATGATCAAATGCACACAAAGGGCGGATTTGGGCCGTTTTTCGCCGCTTTCGACGGGGTCCGCCGCCCATCAGGAACCGCGCTGTCGGACCTACGTTGACTCGCTGTAACGGCGCCACTGCGGCGCAGCACAGAGGAGATCGACATATGCGACTGATCAACAGAATTCTCGCGACGACCGCCATTGCCACCCTCGGGGCCACCTACGGGGTCGGCGCCATGGCGCAGGACACCGGCGTTTCCACGGACAGTTCACTCGGGGTGGATGCCGAGGCCAATGTCGGCGGTGACGTGAGTGCGGAAACCGACATGGGTGCGGACAGCGAGACGGGCGCGTCCGGGTCGGGCGTGTCTGATACCGCGTCCGCGCAAGGCGGCGTGGAAGCCGGGACCCAAGCCAAGGCCGGGTCCGACTTTGCCGATCTTTCCCTCGAGCAACTGATGGACAAGCCCGTCTATGACAGTGAAGAGGCGCGGGTCGGCGAAATCTCCGATGTTGTTGTGGATGCCCAGGGCGAGATCACCGAGGTCATCATTGACATCGGTGGTTTCCTCGGGATCGGTGAAAAACCCGTCGCGGTCGGGATCGACAAGCTGGATGTGGTTGCGGACAGCAGCGCCGAGGCAGAAGATTCCGCGCTGATGGGCGAGACCGATGGCGCCGCCGGGACCGCGATGGACCAGACGGCACAGGCCGATGGCGACGCGGCGAGCGGTTCGGTCACGGCCGACGGTGACTTTGTCGTCTACGTCAGGATGACCGAAGCGCAGCTGGAGGAGATGCCCGAACACCAGATGTGAACCCCACGCGTGATTGGGGCGGACGTTTCACGGAAGGGCGGGCCATCGGTCCGCCCTTTTCGTTTGCGCTGGCCGTGCGCCACTGTCGCGCGGGCCATGGCTGGCGCTGGTTCCCGGCCCTATGCCGCTTGGGCCAGCCTGAACCGCATCACGACGTGATGCGCGTCGTCCGCTTCATAGAATTCCACCCCGCCGCGCAGCTGCTGGGCGAAGGCGCGGATCAGCTGGGTGCCCAGACCCGTCCCGGTCAGGGACGCCTGATCAGACAACGGGGCGCCGAGGGAGTTGGCGATCCTCAGACAGGCCTCGCCCTCGCCTTCGGGCTGCAGAGACACCTTGACCCAGGCCCGGCCGCCTTCGGGTTTCCCCAGATACTTCAGAGTATTAGTAACCGTCTCCGACGCCGCCAAGGACAGGGGTACGGCCTGGTCCGGGTCCAGCGTCAGGGGGGCGTAATCCTCCTCGATCCGGACGTCCGCCTCGGGCGGGAGGCCGGCCCGAAGGCTGTTGTGAATGATGGCCGTCAGGATCCGATCGGCGCGCACCTCCGTCTGATCGGTCGTGCCGTAGAGATGGTCGTGCACCGTCGACAGGCTCATCACCCGATGCCGCAATTCCGACAGCGCTTCGCGCGCGTCGGGGGACTCGGTCTTGCGCAGCTTCATGTTCACGATCGAGGAAATCAGTTGCAGGTTGTTCTTCACCCGATGATGCACCTCGCGCAGCAGCATCACCTTTTCGCGCAGCGTGTCTTCCAGCCGGGCCTCGTCGTGGAGAACTCCGGTGGTCAGACGATCCCAGGTATCCTCGATATCAAGGAGTTCGGTCGAAATGCTGAGATCGTCCTTCGGGGAGGGCACCACCTGGCGCGACCGCATGAAGACCAGCATCCGGGCGCGCAGGTTGCGGGTCGGGCGAATGACCAGCCGCCGGACCACCCAGTAGGCGCCCAGAAAGCAAACCACACACATCAGGACCGGAAAGGCCAGGGCGTAGAGCAGCGCCAGGGTCCCGGTGCGGAAGGCCAGGGCGTCCTCGTCCCAGATGCCCAGAGCGTAGACGCTGCCCCGGATCACCGGAAGGGCCACGAAGACTCGTGTCGTTCCCGCCATGTCCGTGCCCGTGAAGGCGTGATGGTCATCGTCGGCGAGGGAGGCCAGGGGCCGCCCGACCGGCAATCGCCTTTCGGCACCGCGCAGGCCGTCCTCGGCCGACAGAAGGCGACCGTTTCGATTGAAGACGATGATGTCGACGGGACGACGTTCGGAAAATTCGTCGAACCGGCCGTAGAAACGGGTGTGCGGCATGGCCAGGACCACGAACCCGTCAAATTCGCCGTCCTCGAGAACCGGGGCGGAGATGACAATGGTGTCGCCCTCGGCAAAGGGGCCGTCGCTCAAGATCGTGGTCTGCGGGCGCACCTGCTGGCGCGTGCGATAGAAAAGGTCCCGCTCCCCGATGTTGCCCTCCCGATCATCGGATCCGCACTGCAACAGCCCCTCGGCATCCACATAGCCCGCGAAGGAGTAGATGGTCTGCGTGTCCATGTAGGCTTCCATCAGCGCGTCGCAGACGCGGCCGTTGTCGTCCAGTTCGGGGATCATCGCGGCAAGCGTCTGACCCGCACCGATGGCGGTGCGGATCAGCGCCTCTTCCCGGGCGGCGGCGTCGGCGGTCAGGGCGAGCACGCTTTCCCGCGCCTGCTCATTGGCCTCCCGCACCAGGTGCAGGGTCTGCGCAACAGTGATCAAGCCCAATGGCAGAATGGCCACGGCAAGAAGCAGTGCGATGCGAAAGGCCAGCGTGCGGCTAACCGCCAACAATTTCTTCACGTTCAGACAACGCCCTTCTGCGGACTGATCCGGGAATTGATCACCGCCATAGTGGATTTGTCGGTCAGTTCCAGGGCCTCACCCTGATCCAGCTGCATCTGCGCGACCAGGTCCTTGCGCGCGCGGTTCACGCGGCTTTTGATGGTGCCCGTTTTCACGCCACACATCTTTGCCGCGTCTTCGTAGGAGAACCCCGACGCGCCGACCAGAACCAGCGCCTCGCGCTGTTCCGCCGTCAGCTTGGCAAAGGCGCGCTGAAAGTCGTTCATGGCCAGGCGCCCGTCATGCGCAGGCTTTTCGGACAGGGTGGCGACCATTTCACCGTCGCTGTCCTGCACCTCGCGCCGGGCCTTGCGCAGCTGGGAATAGAAATGATTGCGCTGGATGGTGAAGAGCCAGGCGCGCAAATTCGTGCCCGCCTTGAACTTGTCGATGTTCTGCCAGGCCTTGACCACGGTATCCTGCACCAGATCATCGGCCTGCGCGCGGTTGCCTGTCAGGCTCAGCGCGAAAGCGCGCAGGGCGGACAGGTGATCCACGATTTCCTTGCGGGGATCGGACAATTCGGCGCAAGCTTCAGGCATCGCGGTGACCATTGTCAGCCGACTCGTTCTCGGACCCTGCGGTCTTCGCTTCGAGTTGCGCCAGCAGCGTCTTGAAACGGTCGGGGACCTCTTCGTCCAGCATTTCCTGGTAGACCCTGCGGAGGTTCGCATCGATCTGCCGGGACGCGTCGTCATCATTGTCTCGATGGGCCATTCGTCACCTGAGTAAGTCGGTTTTTTTCTATCATGTCGGAACTAAACGCCCCGCGACGCGTTTAGTTCCGAGAAAAACACAACAAGGGTCACATTTCATGACGGAGACTTCACCGCAAAAAACGATGGCCGGTACGATCGCCTCGGATCTGCCATTTCTGCGGCGCTATGCACGGGCGTTGACCGGGCAGCAAAGTACAGGGGATGCGTATGCGGCGGCCACACTGGAAGCCATTCTGGAAGACACCAGCCTGATGGAACACGCCAGCAATCCGCGGGTTGCCCTGTTCCATGCATTCCACAGCATCTGGAAAAGCTCCGGGGCCCCGGTCGCAAGTGAAGAAGAGGGGCTGGCGGCACGGGCCCAGTCGCGCATGTCGACGCTGACGCCGGACAGCCGTGAGGTGCTTCTCCTCTCCTCGATCGAGGAATTCAGCCTGCCCCAGATCGCCGAGATCATGGACATTCCGCAGGATGAAGTGGCGGACCTCCTCTCTCTCGCGCATCGGGAAATGCGGGCCGGGCTCAAGGGCCGTGTCCAGATCATCGAGGACGAGTCGATCATCGCGCTGGACCTGCAAAGCATCGTCGACGACATGGGCCACGAGGTGACGCATGTCGCCGCCACCGCCAAGGAGGCCGTCGCCGATTTCAAGACGACGCGTCCGGATCTCATCCTGTCGGACATCCAACTGGCCGACGGCTCGTCGGGCATCGACGCCGTGAACGAGATCCTGAAGATGGCAGACGACGTGCCGGTCATCTTCATCACCGCCTTCCCCGAACGGCTGCTGACCGGGGATCGGCCCGAACCGGCCTTTGTCATCACCAAGCCCTTCACCGAGGCGCAGGTGCAATCGGCGGTGTCCCAGGCGATCTTCTTTGCCTCGACGGAATCGCTGCAGGTGTGAAAGCGGAGGGAGGGTGCACGTCGCATCCTCCCTTCTCCAACTTTCTCGCAGCGGCGCATGAAAAAGGCGGGCGGTTTCAGCCGCCCGCCGTTTTCGTGTCGGATGTTGCCAGCCTATACCGGCGGGCGTCCGCGAACGGCCCGTGCCACCAGTGCGATGACAAACAGGGCGAGAAAGATAAAGAACAGGATCTGTGCGATCCCAGCCGATGCGCTGGCGATCCCCCCAAATCCGAAAATCGCGGCGATTACCGCAACGACAAAAAACGTCAAAGCCCAGCCTAACATGGTCACTCCTTTCTGACGGATGCCCGCCTTCTGATGGAGAGACAACACGCCGCACGACATTCGGTTCCCGGAATTGGACAGGAAAATTCGCCCTCTTTTCAGGGAACTTCCTCACGGCCACGACGTTGGAACAGCACAAAGTGTCTCGAAAGGAGCAAACCATGGCCCGTGCGGATTCAGTAAAAGACGCAGTCAAGACCGAAGACCTTCAGGCGGACGTTGAACAACTGAAGAAGGATATCGCTGCGCTGACCAAGAGCCTGGGCGAATACAGCAAGGCCCAGCGGAGCCACCTGCGCGATGTCACCAAGGACGCCGTGGACGATGCCGCCCGCAAGGGGCGCGAACAGGTGGCCGCGGCCCGCGACGGTGTCGAGGAGGCCTATGCCCAAGCCGAAGAACAGGTGCGCGCGCATCCCAGCGCCGCCGTTGGTCTGGCAGCCGGGCTGGGCTTTGTTCTGGGGCTTGTCACGGCACGGAGGTAAGCCGCGACATGCTACGGCGACTGACTGGAAAGATCGTGACAAGCAGCGCACTGGGCCTCAGTGCGCTGCTCGCTCTTTGGACCGGGATCGGGCTGCTGTCCGTTTCGGGCGGGATGGTCCTGGCCCGCACAACCAGCATCGAATTCGCGCTGTGCGTGGTCGGCCTGGGCTTTGTCGGGGTGGCGCTGGTGCTGGTCGCCCTGCTCCTGCCGCGGCGCTCGGCCCCGCCTCCCGCCACGCGCCCTGCCCCGGATCTGACAGCGGCGTTCCTGAGCGGCCTCGACATGGGTCAACAGACCGGCCGCGCCACATCGCGCCGTGGACGCGAGGCGGCCTGAGTGGAGGCTTTGGCGGGACACCGCCTGCTTGCGCCGCCGCGTGGTGCTAGCGGGTCGACGGGAGGCGGATGGCGCGCCGCCGTGCACGTGGTCCAGAGCTCGAGGCCCAGCCAGCGCAACTCGCATCCCTATCCCGAAAACACCAAAGGCGCCCGCGGGCGCCTTGTTTACTTGGTCGGAGTGAGAGGATTCGAACCTCCGGCCCCTGCCTCCCGAAGACAGTGCTCTACCAGGCTGAGCTACACTCCGACCGTGAGGCTGCGGGTTAGCCCCTTTGCCTTTGCTTGACAAGGGGGAAGTGATCGGAACGGACGGATTTGGACCGGCGGCGCCGATGATCCGCGGATGATCCCGGGCCGAGGGCCGACGAATATGTGCTCTGACCGGTGGAGGGCCCTGCGGAGCGTGGGTCTGCGGCGCATCACCCGGGGCATATCATGGGGTCGTCACACACGGCCAACACCAGCGGCCCGGACCGTGACAGTGGGTTGCCCCGACCGGGCGGGGGCGGCACCATGGTTAGGTGATGCCGGGAAACCCGGCGCAAAGGGAGGGATGGGACATGAGAATCGCGGTGATGGGCGCAGGGGCGCTTGGCGGGTATTTCGGCGCGCGGCTGGCGCTGGCGGGGTTCGACGTCTGGTTCGTGGCACGCGGGGCGCATCTGGACGCGATGCAGCGCGACGGGCTTCGGGTCATCAGTCCGAACGGGGATATGCATGTCTCGCCGGTGCAGGCGACGGCGGATCCGGCGGAGGTGGGGGTGGCGGATGTCGTCCTCTTCATGGTCAAGAATCGCGACGTGGAGAGCGCGGGCGCGCAGATCAAGCCGATGCTGGGCCCGCAGACCATGGTCGTCACCTGCCAGAACGGCGTGACGGCCTGGGAACGGCTCGGCGCGGTGATCGGGGCGGAGCATGTGGTGCCCGGTGTCGCCCGCATCCCCGGCGAGGTGACGGAGCCGGGCCTCATCACCCATTCGGCACCGCTGGATCAACTGATCTTCAACGAGACGGATGGACAGGTGTCGGCCCGCGTCACTGCGTTGCGCGATGCGTTGGAGCAGGCCGGGGTAACGCCGATCGTGTCGCCCAATATCCATCATGAGCTTTGGGGCAAATTCTGTTCGCAAAGCGTTCTGGCCTCGCTCACCACGCTGATGCAGATGGATGTCGGACCGATCCGCGACTGCCCGGAGTCGCGTCAGCTCTTCCGCGACGCGATGCGGGAGGCAGAGGCGGTCGGACGCGCCGTCGTCCCGGATCTGCCGCAGGATACGCTGGCCAAGTCCTGGACCTTCGTGGAGAACCTGCCGCCAATCATGCATGCGTCCATGCTGGACGATTTCCGGAAGTTCAAACCGATCGAGCATGAGTATCTGAGTGGCGATGTGGTGCGCCTTGGGGCGCGTCACGGGGTGCCGACCCCGATCCATTCGGTGCTCTATGCGGCACTGAAGCCGACGGCGGACCGGCTGGAGGCCGCGGCGGGCTGAGCCCTCATCGCGTCCATCCACGCAGGCGCAGGATAGGGCCGATGCGCAGGGCCGCCGGCGTGCCGATGCGCGACCGGGACCGCAGAACCGGGGTGTTTTGCGACACGCCCGCGCGGCTTTCACGGAAGACGATATAGAGGCCCGAGGCGATGACGATACCCGCACCGGCCAGCGTGGTCGTATCGGGGCTCTCATCGAAAAAGAGCGCGCCGAAGAGCAGGGCCCAGAGGATCTGCGAATATTGCATCGGCGCGATCAAGGCGGCCTCGGCGTGGCGGTAGGCGTAGATCATGCAGTTCATCCCGATAAAAGCCAACAAAGCGGTCAGGGCGGTGCGGCCTAGGTCGGAGACCGGCATGGGCTCGTAGACGAAGGGGATCGCCGCGCCCATGACGACGAAATTCGCGACCAGCGGATAGAGGAGGAGGACCACCGAACGTTCCTCCGCCCCGATGCGGCGGACGACGACCGAGGAGAAGGCCCCCCCGATGGCGGCCGTGAGCGCGGCGAGATGGCCGAGGGTCGGAACCGCCTGCCCGGGCCGCAGGACGACAACGATGCCGATCAGCCCGACGATCACCGCCAGGCCCCGGTTGAGGCGCACCTTCTCGCCCAGGATGGGAATGGCGAGAATGGTGATCAGCAGGGGAGAGGCGAAGAGGATGGCATAGACCTCGGCCAGCGGCAGGACACTGAAGGCGTAGAAGGCGCAGATCGTGCCGATGACAGCGGCGAAGGTGCGGGCAGCGACCCACCCCGGGTGGACCGGGCGCAGGGTGCCGGGCGTCGCATCGCGCATCAGCATGATCGAGGCGATCGGGAAGGAGAAGAGGACCGAAAAGAAGATGATCTGGAACGGCGCGTAGACCCCGCCCAGGGATTTCACCACCACGTCATGGGTGGAGAACAGGGCGAACCCCAGAAGGGCGAACAGGATACCGGGCAGCGGTTCGCGCATCGCAACCTCCGTGATATGCCCTCCCTTTGGGGTAGTTTAGGGGGTTGGGGCCGGGGGGCAAGTGGTCGATGGCCCCGGGCGGGTGCGCAATCCGGTTCGCGGGTCCCGCCCATGGCCCGATGCGGCGATCATGTCGCGCCGCAGCTCAGCCGTTGTCGCGAAACCAGTCGACGATCTTGGGCATGTCGCGTTCGAACCCGCCGGGGATGAAGAGGTTCAGCAGGCGCGCTTCGCTGTCGCCCCGGTTGCGAAAGTCGTGGGTGACACCGGCGGGGATGCGGACGAAGGCCCCGGGGGACAGGGTGTGCCAGTCGTCTCCGGTCAGGATATCGGGATTGCCCGACAGGACGAAGAACATCTCGTCGTTGGCGTCATGGCTGTGGGCGCCGACCCCCGGCTGACCGGGCTGCAGAATCCATTCCGAGATGCTGTATCCCGCGTCCGTCTCGTCCTCGTCGGCGAGGAAGCGCGCGGCCAGCAGCCCCATGTCGTACCTGCGGCCGTCCTCCGGTCCACACAGAAGGACGCCGGTCGCGGGCTTGGATATCTTTGTCATTCGGATCTCCCCGTGGTCGCGTCACTGTAGACCACGGGGAGATCCGCGCAATCGCTTGCGGGTCAGAGCGAGGCGTCGAGCGCCTTGAGCACAGCATCGCCCATTTCGGTCGTGGTGGCCGGGGTGATGCCCTCGTCGTTCAGCAGGTCTGCGGTGCGAATGCCCTGCCCCAGCACATCGTTGACGGCCTTTTCCACACGGGTCGCCTCGTCACCCATGTCAAAGCTGTAGCGCAGCGCCATGGCGAAGCTGAGGATGCAGGCGCAGGGGTTGGCCTTGCCCTGCCCGGCGATGTCGGGGGCGGAGCCGTGGACGGGCTCGTAAAGCGCCTTGGGGCGGCCGTTTTCCATCGGCGCACCGAGGGAGGCAGAGGGCAGCATGCCGAGGGAGCCAGTGAGCATGGCAGCGAGGTCCGACAGCAGATCGCCGAAGAGGTTGTCGGTCACGATGACGTCGAACTGCTTGGGCCAGCGGGTCAGCTGCATGGCACCGGCGTCGGCGTACATGTGCGAGAGCTCGACCTCGGGGTAGTCCTTGCCGACCTCGGTCACGACCTCGCGCCAGAGGATCCCGCTCTCCATCACGTTGGCCTTTTCCATCGAACACAGGCGCTTGTCGCGCTTCATGGCGAGGTCGAAGGCGGAGCGTGCGACGCGGTCGATCTCGCTCTCGGTATAGCGCTGCGTGTTGATGCCGACGCGTTCGTTGCCCTCTTCGAAGATGCCGCGCGGTTCGCCGAAATAGACGCCCGAGGTCAGTTCGCGCACGATCATGATGTCGAGGCCGGCGACGACGTCCTTCTTGAGCGAGGAGAAATCCGCCAGCGCGTCAAAACACTGCGCGGGGCGGAGGTTGGAGAAGAGGTCCATCTCCTTGCGCAGGCGCAGCAGCCCGCGCTCGGGCTTCACCGAGAAGTCGAGGGTGTCGTACTTGGGACCACCGACGGCACCGAGGAGGACGGCGTCGACCTCTTGTGCCTTGGCCATCGTGTCGTCGTGCAGGGGTGTGCCGTGCTTGTCGTAGGCGCACCCCCCGACGAGATCCTCGCTGACGTCGAAGGTGATGCCGCGCTTGGCGCCGAACCAGTCGATGATGCGGTTCACTTCGGCCATGACTTCGGGGCCGATCCCGTCACCGGGGAGGATGAGAAGCGAGGGGTTGGTCATTTGGCGGTCCTTCCTGTGCGCGGCGGGCCTTTGGGCCCGTTGCACGCGGCGTAAACCGACCGGCGGGCGGGGTCAAGGAAGGGTGAAACACGGGGGACCGAACGGTGACTTTAGAACCTGGAAAGGGGTGATCGGATAAAGCAGGGGGCGCAATGGACCAGAGATGGAATCGACGATGAAAGTCACCCACGAACAGCGGCTGAAACTGCATGGGATCACGGACGAGATACGCGCCGATCTGCGCCGCGCCGGGGCGATCATCATCCCCCGGATGGAGGAGCTGCTGGAAGGCTTCTATGCCTTCATCAAGGCCGATCCTGCGCTGGTTGAACGATTTCCGAACGCGGACTCCATGCGCCGCGCGCGCAATGCGCAGAAGGCCCACTGGACGCGCATGTTCGCCGGCACGTTCGATGCCGAATACCTCGCCGGGGCGGAACGGATCGGGGAGGTGCATCATCGGATCGGGCTGGAACCCTGCACCTATGTCGCCTTCTACAGTCGGCTTGAGGTGGAGTTGCAGCGCCTGATCCTCGACCACGGGCGGTCGCGGGTCGGGCGCTACCGCATGGCGGAGACGCTATCGGCGCTGCAGGCGATGACGATCGCCAAGAACATGGATATCGAGATTACGGTAACCGCCATGATCGACGCGCAGCACAGGGATTTCGAGATCAAGCTGGCGGAGATGGCCAAGACCTTCGAGGCAAGCATCGGCGGTGTCTCGCAATCGGTGATGGAGGCGGTGACGCATCTCTCCACCTCGGCCGACAGCATGAAGGGCAGCACCGGCACCGCCCTGACGCGGGCCGACAGCGCGGCCTCGGCGGTGCGGGCGGCGGTCAGCAGCCTGATATCGGTCTCCGCCGCGGCGGAGGAATTGCAGGCCTCGATCACTGCGATCAACGAACGCTCGAAGGAGGCCAGCAGCCTGTCCCATCAGGGCGCGGCCCAGGCGGCGGAGACAAACGCGCTGATGCAGGCGCTGAAATCTTCGGGCGATGAAATCAGCGGCGTGGTCGAACTGATCTCCGACGTGGCGTCGCAGACCAACCTGCTGGCCCTCAACGCCTCGGTCGAAGCCGCCCGCGCCGGTATGGCGGGCAAGGGGTTCGCCGTGGTCGCGAGCGAGGTGAAGCAATTGTCCCTGCGCATCTCCGAAGCGACGGAGGATATCAGCAGGCGGATCGGTCGGATGCAGGACGACACCTCCCAGGCGGTGAAGGCGATCCGCTCGATCACCGGCACGCTGGAGAAGATGTCGGATATCTCCTCCGCCATCTCCGTCTCGATCGAGGAACAGCGCCTCGCGACCGAGGATATCGCGCGCAATGTCACGGATACCGCCCAGACGGCGGAGCATTTGACGCAGGACATCGAAGGGGCGGAGACGGTGATCCGCAGCGCCAGCGATTCGACCATGGTCGTGGTCGACGCGACACAGCAACTGTCGCAACACTCCGGCACCCTGAACAGCGAGGTCGGCAAATTCCTGGACGGGTTCCGCGCGGCCTGACTGGCCGCGGACTGGCGCCCCGGCGTGGCTACCCCCGTGCGACGGGGCCGAGGATCGGCGCCAGTTCCTCCTCCAGGATGCGCCAGGCGAGGGCGACGCGCGGGGTGCGCCGCATTGCCTCATGCGCAGCCAGCCAGACCGGCAGGGGCGGGATGGGCAGGTTGGGAAACAGTTCCACCACCTCCGGACATTTGGCGGCCACCGCATGCTGGCCAAAGCCGATGCCATTTCCGGCGCGCACCAGTTCCCAATAGGTCACCTGATCGTCGCAGCGCAGGGCAAAGCTGTCGCGGTCGACCGTCAGACCCATCTGCCGCATGCCGCGCAGGATCAGGTCGGCGCGGTCAAAGCCGATCAGGTCATGCTCCATGATCTCCTCCGGCGTGGTCGGCATGCCACGCCTCTCCAGATAGTTGCGGGCGGCAAAGGCCCCGATGGAGAGGGTGCCGATCTGGCGCGTCACGATATCCAGCTGATCCGACCGGTACATGCGGATGGCGATATCGGCCTCGCGGAACAACAGGTTCTCGCTGCTGTCGGTCGGCAGCAGGACCACGGTCATCTCCGGCGCCTCGGCGCGCATCCGGGCCAGGATAGGCGGCAGGTGGTGATAGGCCACGATTTCGGAGGCGGTGATCCGCAGGGTGCCGGTCAGCCCCCGCTCCTCCCCCGCCATGGCGAGGGCAATCTGGCCGGAGGCCTCCGCCATGCGCCGTGCGGCGGGCAGCAGGGCCCGTCCATGGTCCGTCAGGTCGAGGCCGCGCGGCTGCCGGGCGAAGAGATCGAGACCGGTGTTGTCCTCCAGCTTCCTGATCTGTCGTCCGAGGGTGGGCTGCGACTGCTGCAGCCGCCGGGCTGCGGCCGACAGGGATCCGGTTTCGGCCACGGCCAGGAAGGCCTGCCAGAGAGACCAGTCCAGGGTCTCCGCCTCTTTCACCATGCCATACCCATTCAATATTGAATACCCAATCAACCTTCTTGGTCAATTTATTTATGATAATGAATAGATCATTCTCGATGTCAGAGACAAGGAGACATCGACATGAGCACCGAGAAAACAGTTCTGATTCTGGGCCCGACGGGCAAATTCGGGCGGCACGCCGCCAGGGCCTTCGACGCGCGCGGCTGGACCGTGCGCCGCTTTGACCGGGCGCGGGATGATTTGGCCACTGCCGCCCGAGGGGCGGAGGTGATCGTGATGGGCTGGCACCCCGCCAGCTACAACACCTGGGCGCGGGACCTGCTGCCCATGCATCGTAAGGTGATCGCGGTCGCCAAGGCCGAAGGGGCCACGGTCATCCTGCCCGGCAATATCTACGTCTACGGTGCCGGGTCGCCGCAGATACTGGGGGCGGAGACCCCGCATCGCGCGGCCAACCCGCTTGGCCGAATCCGGATCGAGATGGAGGAGATGTATCGCACTGCGGGGGTCCAAACGATCCTGCTGCGCTGCGGGGATTTCATCGACGACCAACCCAGCGGCAACTGGTTCGACAGGTTCATCACCGCGCGGGCCAGCCGCGGGTCGATCGCCTACCCGGGGCCGCGGGACATTCCCCACGCCTGGGCCTATCTGCCCGACGCGGCGCGGGCGGCGGTGCTGCTGGCAGAGCGGCGGGCAGATCTGGCCACCTTCGAGGATGTGCCTTTCCCGGGATACACCCTCAGCGGTGCGCAGCTGGCCGAGGCGATCGGCTCGGCCCTGAACCGGCCGGTGCGGGCCAAGCCCTTTGCCTGGTGGATCCTGCACCTGCTGCGACCGGTGATGCCGGTGCTGGGGGGCGTGTTCGAGATGCGCTACCTCTGGGACATGCCGCATGAGATCGACGGGGCGAAGCTGCAGGCGCTTGCCCCGGAGTTCACCCCGACACCGCAGTCGGTCGCCCTGCGCTGCGCCCTGGCCCATCAGTTGCCCGCCGCGGGTCGGGTGGCGGCGGTGGCGTGATCCTCGATCTCCACCCAGATGAGCGCATGGCGGCTGGCCTTCGGGTCGGCCGTCATGACCTTTGCCGCGCCCAGGGTCAGATCGGCAGAAGGCAGGATGTAATCGACGCGCAGCGCCCCCGGCCCCGGGTCGGGCCAATCGACCGTCGGCAGGCCCCGCAGCGCGGGCGGATCGGTCAGGCGCGGATCAGTTAACAAAGCGTTAATAGCTGGAGCGCGGCCATCCCCTCCGGCGGGGGCCAGGTTGGCGGCGCCGATTATGACAGGCGCGGGGGGCGGCGGGCCGAAGGCCCCGTCCAGCCGGTGCTTCCAGAACAGGACCTCGTCATGGTTGCGGCGGCCGTTGCGATCCTCCGGCCCGTCGAAGACCGGGGGACCGGCGTGAAAGATCATCATCGTCAGGGGCTGGCCCGAGGGGGTCCGGACCCCAAGTTCAAAATGCGACGTCGAGGAGAGGCGCTGAACCCCCGCGCCGATGGCCTTGGCGCCTTCGCGCCCCTGATGGTCGATCAACAAGCTACCGGGGATGTCGCGCCAGAGCATGGTGGAGTGATCCGGCCCCGGCTCCAGCGGAAATCGCGACAGCACGGCCAGCCCGCCTTGCCCGGCAAATCGTCCGTAGCCCTGTGCATCCGCCGCCCAGCCGAACTCGCCGTCGCCGTTCAGGTCCAGGCCTGTGTCGATCCCGGTATTGGGCCGGGGCGCGAAGAGATGGGGGTAGTCGGGACCGCCGCCCGCGCCAATGGCATCGCGCAGGGCCGTGAGCGTGGCGAGGCCGTGGTCATAATCGAGATCGGCCAGCACCAGAACATCGGCCCGGGCCGCCGCGATGGTATCCACGACGGTGCCAATCTGGTCTTCCCTCTTGAGAATATCGGCAAGCAGTATCCCCGGCCCCTTGCGCGACAGCTCCGTATGCCAGAAGGCCAGGCGCAGCGGTTCGGCCCCGGCGGTCGGGGCGCATAGCAGAAGGACAAGGAAAAGGATCAGACGGCTTGAAGCCCGTCCTCGCTGCTCGCCTCCGCATAGGTGCGGCGGCGCTTTTCTTCGATGATGTCCGCCACGCGGAACAGGGCCACGCCACGAATGATCAGATTGGCCGGAACAAAGGCCCATAGTGTCATCACCCAGATCAGGGTGTGCGGGTTGCCGATCACCGACAAATCCACCAGCGCCCCTGCCAGTTTCACGAATGCTGGCAACAAGAATGGCAGAAGAAAGCCTAAAACGACGTTAATCACCGCATCGCGTTTCAAACGGGTCAGAACATCGCCGCCGCCGGTCGGGTCGAAGAGGGGGAGGTTGATCCAGACGTTGAAGGCGCCGTAGCGCACCGGCCAGGCGTAGATGCGGACCAGCAGGCCAAAGGCAACCAGCCCGGCCAGCGCCAGCACATAGGCGATCCCAGCGGCGTCGCGGACCATGGCGACGGTTTCCGCGGTCGTGTCAGCGGGCAGGGACAGGATGACCAGCCGCACCGGCGAGAAGGGGAAATCCACCGCCTGGGCCATGAGGCTGGCGAGTTTCATCAACAGGATCGCGATCGGGGTTTCCAATGTCGCGCCGGAGAAATGCACCGTCAGCATCAGCACCATGATGAACATGGTGAAATAGCGCAGGCGGTTCACCGGCGGAGCGAAGCGGAATTCGAGGATCGAGGGGAACTGGCAGTAATATTCGGCGAAGGTGAAGGCCCCGGCCGCGAGGGCAACAAGCACCACGACCTGCGCCGTATCCGTCCCGACATCGGGCAGGAGTAACGATGGAGTGGCGATCGCCAATGCGATCAAGAGGGCACGTAAAAACGCACCTGTCAGACGGACGATCACTGCTCTTTCCCCTCAAACTGGTCCGGGGTGATACGTTGCCGCCCCTGTATCCCAACTTGATGCCGCATTTGCGGTGCCTCATTGTTGCCCCATTCTTGCCGCCTTCGCGCCGTGCGCTCAAGACGTGTTCCCATAAGAGGCTGAAAATCAGGCGATTCCTTGGCCTAACTGGTGCGTTCTTGCATCAATCGGGGCACAAAAAGGGGACCAAGAGGCCCCCTTTTACTAAATATTGTGGTTTGTTTGATGTGTTGCCATAGACGCCGCGATTATCGGTCGCCTGACGGAATGTGTCATCACACCCACGGACGGGCCTGGGAAGCACTCTCCTCAAAGGTGTCGATGGCGGAGGCCTTGGCCAGCGTCAGGCCGATGTCATCGAGCCCTTCGAGCAGGCAATGCTTCTTGAAACTGTCGACCTCGAAGGAGAAAGTCTCTCCATCGGAGGTTGAAATCGTCTGCGCCTCCAGGTCGACTTCCATCCGGGCATTGGCGCCCTTCTCGGCATCCTTCATCAGCACGTCCACCTGCTCCTGCGGGAGGACGATGGGCAGCATGCCGTTCTTGAAGCAGTTGTTGTAGAAGATGTCGGCGAAGGAGGTGGAGACGATCACCTTGATGCCGAAATCCGCCAGCGCCCAGGGGGCGTGTTCGCGCGAGGAGCCGCAGCCGAAATTGTCGCCCGCGACGAGGATCTGCGCCTCGCGGTAGGCGGGCTGGTTGAGGACGAAATCGGGGATCTCGTTGCCCTGTCGATCATAGCGCATCTCGTCGAAGAGGTTCACGCCGAGGCCGGAGCGTTTGATCGTCTTGAGGAACACCTTGGGGATGATCATGTCGGTGTCGATGTTGACGAGCGGCATGGGCGCGGCGATGCCGGATACTTTTTCGAATTTTTCCATCTTGGTCCTTCCTGACCGCGGGAAACCGCATCGGTGGCACGTCGGTATTACGTCGGTGCCTTGTCGGTCTGCGGGTCTCCCGAATCCTAACGATTGGTTAAGGTTAATTTTGTGTAAGCGTACGGTGGGGCATCCGGTCGCACGGCGGGGTGGTCGCCATGAGTGCGGATGGATTTGCGTTGGTTTCCATGGGAATTATCCTTCGGTTGGTCGGGGTGGGGTAAAACCCCACCCTACGTGCTGTTCAAGCCAAGATAGCCATTTCCAGCCCCAGTTCATCTCGGTTTGGGGCTATCGGAAATGATTGATGTTCGTTCTTTGATACGCGCAACGCCGACCAGGACAGGATTGCAGCATCGGCTAGGTCATCGGCTTTTGCGGCATGGTTCGCAGGCAACTGTGACGACACCGAAACCAGATCAAAACCTAATTTTGCCAAATGACCGATCCGCGCAAAAAGTCCAGCGGAGGTTTTCTTGCCTGCAAAGATCGGAGCACCGTTCAACACCGCAAATGAAACTTCGGGATGGCCCTCTCGGATAACGTGTTGCCCCAATTTCCGTGCGAGGATATCTGCCTCGACGATTTTCGGGAATATCGACCACGACTGCTTTGAGAGTTTCTTCCCGCTGACGGAATAGTTCATTTCAGACGCTTCAGCATAGGTTTGTTCAGCTAAGGCTTGTCGACAAGGGCTGTTGAATACCGATGAGGACTTACCAACGAGAAGCTTTCTCACTGCTGCCTCAACGTTGCGACCTTCCGGTTTAGAGCTCAGTCCAATTGGAACATCGACGACAGCCGTTTTCACCCCACCTGACTGAATCAGACTCTCCAGACTTTCATTCCACAGCACTTGCGCATCGTTGAAATTGCCGGAGTCGATAACGACAGCAATCCAGCCGCCTTTATAGCCATCCACTCCGGCAACCCGCATTAGATCATCTCCCGCACATCCGTCAGCTTGCCGGTCACCGCCGCCGCCGCCGCCATGGCCGGAGAGACGAGGTGCGTGCGGCCCTTGTAGCCCTGACGGCCCTCGAAGTTCCGGTTGGAGGTGGAGGCGCAGCGCTCGCCCTCGGCCAGCTGGTCGGGGTTCATGGCGAGGCACATGGAGCAGCCCGCGAGGCGCCATTCGAAACCGGCGTCCTGGAAGATCTGGGCGAGGCCCTCTTCTTCGGCCTGGGCGCGGACGAGGCCGGAGCCGGGAACGACCATGGCGCGGAGGCCGTCCTTGATCTTCTTGCCCTTCAGGATCGCAGCGGCGGCACGCAGGTCCTCGATCCGGCCATTGGTGCAGGAGCCGATGAAGACCGTGTCGATCTCGATGTCCGAGAGCTTCTGACCGGGGGTCAGGCCCATGTATTCGATGGACCGGCGGGCGGCGTCGACCTTGCCGCCCTTGAACGACTCGGGTGCGGGGACCACGGCGTCGATCGGCAGCACGTCCTCGGGCGAGGTGCCCCAGGTGACGACCGGTGCGATGTCTTCGCCCTTGATGGTGATGACCTTGTCCCACTGGGCGTCGTCATCGGAATAGAGCGTCTTCCACCAGTTCAGCGCGGCTTCCCATTGGGCGCCCTTGGGCGCATGGGGGCGACCCTTGACGTAGTCGAAGGTCTTTTCGTCCGGCGCGATGAGGCCGGCGCGGGCGCCGCCCTCGATGGCCATGTTGCAGACGGTCATCCGGCCTTCCATCGACAGGTCGCGGATCGCCTCACCGCAGTATTCGATGACGTAGCCGGTGCCGCCGGCGGTGCCGGTTGCGCCGATGACGCTGAGGGTGATGTCCTTGGCGGTCACACCGGGGCGCAGCTTGCCGGTGATCTCGACCTTCATGTTCTTGGACTTCTTCTGGATCAGCGTTTGGGTGGCCAGAACGTGTTCCACCTCCGACGTGCCGATGCCGTGGGCCAGCGCGCCGAAAGCGCCGTGGGTGGCGGTATGGCTATCGCCGCAGACCACGGTCATGCCCGGCAGGGTCCAGCCCTGTTCCGGCCCGACGATGTGCACGATGCCCTGGCGGACGTCGGAGACAGGGTAGTAATGCACGCCGAAGTCCTTGGCGTTGTTGTCGAGGGCTTCGACCTGGATGCGGGATTCCTCGTTCTCGATCCCCTTGGCGCGGTCGAGCGTGGTGGGCACGTTGTGATCCGGAACCGCGATTGTCTTTTCCGGGGCGCGGACCTTGCGGCCAGCCATGCGCAGGCCTTCGAAAGCCTGGGGGCTGGTCACCTCGTGGACGAGGTGGCGGTCGATATAAAGGAGGCTGGTGCCGTCTTCGTCCTCATGGACGACATGGGCATCCCAGATCTTGTCATAGAGCGTTTTGGGGGACATGGCGGTCCTCTCCCGTTCTTAGCTGGTTTGGAAACGTGGCTCGGGGTGCGTCCGCACGAACGGACACGGGGCGCGGGTCATAGAGAGGCCAGCACCGTACGGGCGGCACCGTAGAAGCGCCAGGGCAGGCGCGCGCGGTCGTCCATGTCGAAAATCCGTGTCATGGCGGATGGGATACTACTCCGGACGGTTTCCCGCAAGAGCGGGACGCATGCCGCGCTCACGCCTGGCGCAACCAGTTCAGGGCGGCGTCCCGATCGGTGGCATGGTGCACCTGCAGATGTGGCAGACCATAGGCATGGCCCACGGTCATCCGCGCGATGCCATGGCCGAAGGTGTCGGCATCGGAGAGCAGGGCGATGCGCAGCCTGTCGGGGGTTTGACCTGCCGCGGCGTGTCGGGCGATGCTTCTGTCCAGGTGATGCAGGAGTCCGCGCACATCAGAGGCCTGAAAATCGCTGCGCTCCAGTTCCCGGCAATCGACCAGAAGACGCGCGAAACCGAGGCGCGAGAGGTCGGCCAGCATGGCTGTGTTGAGGACCTGCGCCCGCTCCAGCGACGGTGTTTCAATCACCCGAAGAAGGAGCGCGCGGTCAGCGTCTAACGTCAGCAGCTCGTACTGCATGGGGGTCTCCAGCCACTAAAGGTTAATATTGAGCATATCTTATGTCCAGCTTTGTGACGCAGCCGGGGGTGGACAGGACGGCAGCCGGTGTCAAAGATACCTGCGGGCGGAGGTGGCATGGCGACACAGACAGACACGACGGAACAGGCCGCACATGACATAGCGCAGAACATCTGGCTGCAGGGCGAGGCCTTTGTCAGCGGACTGGTCCGGCCCTGGAACGCCTATCAGCTGCTGATCGCATTGGGCCTGATCCTGTTGGCGCTGCTGGTGTCGCGCTACGTCGGGCGGCATTTTCACGATTGGCTGCGGGCGCGCGACGGCTGGCCCAAGTGGCGGCTGCGCGCGGCGCTGATCGTGCACAAGCGGATGCGGCTGATCGTCTTCGTGGCGCTGATCTGGCCCGTCATCTGGATCATGCGGGAGTTCACCTGGCCTTCACGCTCCTACCTGCTGACGGTGATCGGCAGCCTGGCCTTTGCCTGGCTGGTGATTGCCTTGGCCACGCGGATCATCGCCAACAACGCGCTGCGCGCGGTTGTCCGGCTGGGCGGCTGGATCTGGGTGACGCTGGTGATTCTGGGTCTGACCGACGAGGCGCAGGCGCTGTTCAGCAGCATCGGCATCGGCATCGGCGAGACGCATCTGACGCTGTGGATGGTGATTCAGGCTATCGTCCTGCTGACCGCCCTCTTCACCCTGGCGCGGTTCCTCAGCCATGCGTCGGCGGCGAATATCAGCCGGGTGGAGGATATCAGCCCCTCGATGCGGGTGCTGGTGGTGAAGTTCCTGCAGATGCTGCTCTACGGGATGGCGCTGTTCATCGGGCTGAAGACCGTGGGGGTGGACCTGACCGGGCTGGCGGTGCTGTCGGGCGCGATCGGCGTGGGTCTCGGCTTTGGTTTGCAGAAGGTGGTGTCGAACCTCGTGTCGGGGGTGATCATCCTGCTCGACAAGTCGGTGAAGCCGGGGGATGTGATTTCGCTGGGCGAGACCTTTGGCTGGATCAATTCGCTGGGGGCGCGTTACGTGTCTGTGGTCACGCGGGACGGCAAGGAGTACCTGATCCCGAACGAGGATCTGATCACCGGGCAGGTGGTGAACTGGTCGCATTCGGACGATTTCGTGCGGCTCGATATCTATTTTGGCACGGCCTATGGCGACGATCCACACCTGGTGCGGCGCGTGGCGATCGAGGCGGCACAGAGCGTCAACCGGGTGCTGAGCAACAAGCCGCCGGTCTGCCATATCGTGGGCTTCGGGGACAGTTCGGTGGATTACATCCTGCGGTTCTGGATCCGCGATCCCACGGGCGGGCTGACCAATATCCGCGGCAATGTCTACCTGGCGCTCTGGGATGCGTTCCAGGCCAACGGCATCTCCATCCCCTTCCCGCAGCGCGAGGTCCGGATGCTGAACGACCCTGCAAAAGTGCCGGATTGACGGGCGCTTACCCGCGTTGCCCGCACGGCACAGGTCTGTTTCATTGAAATGACATCGGGCCGATGTTATTTTAGAGGTACGTCCAGCGCCGGGACATTGGTCGGCGCGTCACAAGGAGGACAATGTCCTGTCACTTGAACTTGCTGCGGCGAGCGCCGCTACCAAGGGCGCCGGAATGACGGCGCAATCCCGCTCGATCAGCGCAGAGCTCCTTGAGCTGATCCTGACCTCCCTCAATGACGACAAAGCCGAAGACATCGTGCAGATCGACCTGCGCGGGCGGTCTTCCATGGGTGATTTCATGGTCATCTGCTCCGGGCGTTCGACGCGCCAGGTTGCGGCGATCTCGGAAAAGCTGGTGGACCGGATCAAGCAAAAGTTCGGCTTTACCGCCAAGATCGAGGGCAAGGAGACCGGCGACTGGGTTCTGATCGACACCGGCGATGTGGTGGTTCACGTATTCCGCCCCGAGGTCCGCGACTTCTACCAGCTGGAGAAGATGTGGATGCCCGCCGGAACCGACGCCAACCAGGCGTGATCGGAGCCTGATCGGGTGAAGCTGACGATCTGCGCCGTCGGGCGCCTGCGCAGGGGGCCCGAGGCCGATCTGATTGACGACTATCTGACCCGTGCCGGTCGCACGGGCCGCTCCCTCGGTCTGGGCCCGGCTACGGTGTCCGAGGTCGAAGACAAGAAGGGCGGCGGCAGGACGGCAGAGGCCGCACTGCTGGAGAAGGCCCTGCCGGGCGGGGCCAGGATCATCGCCCTGGATGAACGCGGAAAGCTCATGACATCGCCGGAGTTTGCCAACCTCCTCGCCGGATGGCGGGACGAAGGGGTGTCGGACTGTGCCTTTGTCATCGGCGGTGCGGACGGGATCGACCCGGCGCTGCGGGGGCGGGCGGATGCGAAGCTGTCCTTCGGCAAGATGGTCTGGCCGCATATGCTGGCCCGGGTCATGCTGGCGGAACAGATCTACCGGGCGACGACGATCCTGGCCGGGTCGCCCTATCATAGGGTTTGAGGGACGCGTGTCGGATGGGCGGGCGTCGTCACCGGATTTGATTTGGGGGGCCTGTTGCCATGGGGGATGGCCCTGGCGTGGGAGATCCCCGGGTCAAGCTCGGGGATGACGGGGCGAGGTGGGGGACACACTCTCCCCCTGCCGTTCTGTTTCGTGTGGTTCTCGACGGGATCAAGTCCTTGCCGAGGGCAGCGACCGACCCGAGGGTGGCGCGAAAGCGCCGCCCTGGGGGGCGGGTCGGCGCTGCCCGGCGTTGCCGCCGGGCGGTGCGTTTGATCAGTGTGGCGACAAAATCTTCGAAGACTGAAGCCAATAGACGTCCGACTGCACAAGAGCTTGCGTAGGAACCTTCCACATTAGTCAGAACGGCTGACACACTCTCCCCCCGCCCCCGCGACGAAACCTGCCTTCACCCGCGTCCCCTTCCCCGTTAAACAGGCCGCGACACAGGCCGGAGCAGCATCATGACCACACCCAGACCCGTCGTCCTTTGCATTCTCGACGGATGGGGCCTTTCGGAGCGGACGCAGGACAATGCGCCTTATCTGGCCGAGACGCCGACCTATGACCGGATCATGGCGACCTGCCCGAACGCCACGCTTGTCACCCATGGGCCGGATGTCGGCCTGCCGCGCGGGCAGATGGGCAATTCGGAGGTCGGCCATACCAATATCGGGGCGGGGCGCGTGGTAGCGATGGACCTGGGCCAGATCGACCTGGCGATCGAGGATGGGTCCTTTGTGAAAAACGCCGCGCTGAATGACTTCATCGACCGGCTGAAGGCGTCGGGGGGCACGGCCCATGTCATGGGGCTTTTGTCGGATGGCGGGGTGCATGGGCATATTACCCATATCCAGGCCGCCATTGCCGCCATTGCCGGGGCCGGGGTGCCGGTGGCTTTTCACGCGGTGACCGACGGGCGCGATGTGGCGCCGAAATCGGCCTATGGGTATCTGAGCGATCTGGAAGATGCGCTGCCGGACAATGCCCGCATCGCCACCCTGTCGGGCCGCTATTACGCCATGGACCGCGACAACAGATGGGACCGGGTGGCGGAGGCCTATGGCGCGATGGTGCGGGGCGATGGTCCGCATGCCGCCACCGGTCATGCCGCCGTGACCCGGGGCTATGAAAACGGCGAGACGGATGAATTCATCACCCCGACGGTGATCGGCGATTACGCGGGGGCGCGGGATGGCGATGGCCTCTTCTGTCTGAATTTCCGGGCCGACCGCGCGCGGGAGATCCTGCGCGCCGTGGGCGAGCCGGGGTTTGATGCCTTTGACACGGGGGCGCGGCCCGCCTGGGCCGGGCTGCTTGGCATGGTGGATTATTCCGAGGCCCACAGTGCCTATATGACCACCTGCTATCCCAAGCAGGAAATCGTCAACACGCTTGGCGAATGGGTGGCGAAACAGGGCAGGACCCAGTTCCGATTGGCCGAGACGGAGAAATATCCGCATGTGACCTTCTTCCTCGACGGCGGGGTCGAGGTGGAGAAGGCGGGCGAGGATCGCTACATGCCGCTGTCGCCCAAGGTGGCGACCTATGACCTGCAGCCCGAGATGTCGTCGGAGGAGGTCACCGACCGTTTCGTGGCGGCGATCGAAAAGGGCTATGACCTGATCGTGACCAATTACGCCAACCCGGACATGGTGGGCCATACTGGCGACCTGAAGGCGGCGATGGCGGCCTGTGCGGCGGTGGATCGGGGGCTGGCCCGGGTCGTCGCGGCGCTGGAGAAGGCGGGGGGCGCTATGGTGCTGACCGCCGATCATGGCAATTGCGAGGTCATGGTCGATCCAGAAACCGGCGGGCCACATACGGCGCATACGACAAACCTTGTGCCGGTGGCCTTGATCGGGGGGCCTGCGGGTGCAAGGTTGCGCCCGGGGCGGCTTGCCGACCTGGCGCCCACCCTGCTGGAGCTGATGGACCTGCCCAAACCGGACGAGATGACGGGGGAAAGCCTGATCGCATGATCCGCCTGCTGCGCCTGTGCTGCCTGTTGGCCCCGCTTGCCCTGCCCCTTGTGGCACGGGCCGAGGGGGAGACGGCCCAGGCGGCCCGCGCGGCCATGGCTGCCATCGAGGAGGCGACCGGCATGCTGGACCGGGCGGAGAACGCCCCGGACCGGGTCGAGGCGCTGACCGAAACGACCCGCGCCTTCGAGGAGGGGCTGGCGGCGATGCGCGAGGGGCTGCGGCAGGTATCGGCGCGGGAGGCCGCGCTCTCGGCGGATCTGGCGGCGCGAGATGACGAGATTGCCCGGTTGCTGGGCACGCTGGAGGCCATGGGCGGAACGCAGACGCCTGTGGTGTTCCTGCACCCGTCGGGGGCGGTCGGTACGGCGCGGTCGGCGATGATCGTGGCGGATGTCTCGCGCGCGCTGGATCAGCGGGCGGCGCATCTGCGGGCGCAACTGAACGAGGCGCGGGTGCTGCGCCAGCTGCAGGAGAGCGCGGCGACGACCCTGGCCGAGGGGCTGCGCGGGGTGCAGGAGGCCAGGACGGAGCTGAGCCAGGCGATAGCGGAACGCACCGACCTGCCACGCAAGTTCAGCGAGGATCCGATCAAGACCGCGCTGCTGATCGCCTCGACCGAGACGCTTGGCGCCTTTGCCTCCGGGTTGACGGATATTGCCGAAGACGAGCGGGAGATCGACCTGCCATCGGTCTCAGAGCGCAAGGGCAGCCTGCCCCTGCCGGTCCAGGGCCGTCTGCTGCGCCGCGCGGGAGAGGCCGATGCCGCCGGGATCGCCCGGCAGGGCGTGGTCCTGGCGACGCGGCCCCGGGCGCTTGTCACCTCGCCCACGGCGGCGACGATCCGGTATCGCGGGCCGCTGCTCGACCTCGGGAATGTGATCATCCTTGAACCGGAAAGCGGGATACTGTTTGTATTCGCCGGTCTGGACGTCGTTTATGGTGCCTCCGGTGATATCCTGCCCGCGGGCGCGCCGATCGGGCTCATGGGGGGGGCGGACCCGGATCTCGGGGCGGTCCTTTCGGTGGCGGGAACGCAAGAGGGCTCTGGCAATGGGCGGAGCGAAACGATCTATATGGAAGTCAGACAGGACAATTCTCCGCAGGACCCGGCAGCGTGGTTTCGCGGCATCGAGGAATGAGGCACATGAAAAAGCACATCGTGGCAGGAATCGTCGGCGTGACGGCAGGCCTGCTGGCATCGACGCAGGTCGCCGCGCCCCTTCTGGCGCAGGACAGCGGCCGCAACGCCAATGTCTATGAACAGCTGGACCTATTCGGGGACATCTTCGAACGGATCCGGGCGCAATATGTCGAGGACGTGGAACCTTCGGAGCTGATCGAAGCGGCGATCGACGGGATGCTGACATCCCTCGATCCGCATTCCAGCTATCTGTCGCCCGATGACGCGGCGCAGATGCGGGTGCAGACGCGGGGCGAGTTCGGCGGCCTGGGGATCGAGGTGACGCAGGAAGAGGGCTTTGTCAAAGTCGTGTCGCCGATGGATGGCACCCCGGCGGACGAGGCCGGTGTCGAGGCGGGGGATTTCATTTCCCATGTCGACGGTGAAAGCCTGCTTGGTCTGACCCTGGACGAGGCGGTCGATCTGATGCGCGGGCCTGTCGGGTCGGAAATCGTGGTGACCATCGTGCGCGAGGGCGAGACGGAACCCTTCGACGTGTCGATCATCCGCGACACGATCAAGCTGACCGCCGCGCGGGTGCGGACCCAGGGCAAGGCGGTCGTCGCGCGCGTGACCACCTTCAACGACCAGACCACGCCCAACCTGACCGAGGGGCTTGAGAAGCAGATCGAAGAGGCCGGCGGTCTGGACAAGATCGACGGTGTGGTTCTGGATCTGCGCAACAATCCTGGCGGGCTGCTGACCCAGGCGATCAAGGTGGCGGATGCCTTCCTGGAAAAGGGAGAGATCGTATCCACCCGGGGCCGCAATCCGGAAGACGGCGAACGGTTCAATGCGACCGAGGGCGATATCATCAACGGCAAGCCGATCGTGGTTCTGATCAACGGCGGCTCGGCCTCGGCGTCGGAGATCGTCGCGGGCGCACTGCAGGATCACCGCCGCGCCATCGTCGTGGGCACCAAGTCCTTCGGCAAGGGGTCGGTCCAGACGGTGATGCCGCTGCGCGGGGACGGCGCGATGCGCCTGACCACGGCGCGCTATTACACGCCGTCTGGCCGATCGATCCAGGCGCTTGGCGTGTCGCCCGACATTGTGGTCGCCCAACCGCGCCGCGCGCCTGACGCCGAAGAGGAGGAAGAGACCTCCTCGGCCCGCCGCAACCGGTCGGAGGCGGACCTGCGCGGGGCGCTGAACAACGACAGCCTGACCGAGGACGAGGTCCGGCAGATCGAAGAGGAGCGCGAAGCCGCCGACGCGGCCGCCAAGCTGCGCGACGAGGATTATCAGCTGGCCTATGCGGTCGATATCCTGAAGGGGCTGGTGGCGTTGAAGCCGTAGGGGTTTGGGCCGGGGCGGCTGTGCCCCGGCCTTTTCGCTTGAGCGACCCACAACGGTCCCGGTTTTTTTCGCTTAGCGCAGCGATGTCCCGCGAGGGGGCGTGAAAGCTCCGCCCGTCACGCCAAAGGCGTGCCAGTCTATTTTGGCACACCTTTGGTGCGGCGGAGGCGGGCCCCTACAGCTCCACCGTCCCCCGGATACAGGCCGCGACATCCCCGCCGACCCAGACCTCTCCGCCGTCCTGCGTGACATAGACACGCCCGTCGCGCCCCAGGGCGCTGCCCTGGGCGGCGATGTAATCGCCGCTGGCCACGCCGGTCCGCAACAGCCATTGCCCGACGGAGGCGTTGAGCGACCCGGTCACCGGGTCCTCGTAGCTGCTGGTGAAGGCGCGCAGTTCAAAGTCCCACTCCGCCCCGGAGGGCGCGGGGGCAACGAGGCCAAGTTTCAGACCGCCGAGCGCCGCATAGTCCGGCACCACCGCGCGCAGAACCTCCGCATCCCGCAGCAGCGCGCCGCACCAGCCGGGGCCGTTGTCGATCCATTCCACAGCCTCCAGCGCCGCCGCCGGAATGCCGGTCCCGGCCAGGATGCGCGCGCGGGTTTCCTCCTCCGCCGGGCCGGAACGGATCAGGGGCGGGGCGCGGAAGGCCAGACGCGTGCCATCGCGGCGGATCGGGATGATCCCGGCGGCGCAATGCTGCAGGATCGTTTCGCTCTTCGGCTGCCCGCCTGCCTCCAGCCAGGCCTTGCAGGAGCCGAGGGTCGGATGTCCGGCAAAGGGCAACTCCCGCGAAGGGGTGAAGATGCGCAGCCCGTAGTCCGCGCCTTCGGGCGGTGGCAACAGGAAGGTGGTTTCCGAAAGGTTCGTCCAGTTGGCGAAGGCGGCCATCTGCGCCTCGCTCAGCCCGGCGGCGTCATGTACGACGGCCAGGGGGTTGCCCTTGAGCGGCAGGGCGGAGAATACATCGAGCTGGGAGAAGGGATATTGTGTCACGGGGCCGGTCCTTTGCGGGTCATTCCGGCAAGGTGGCCCGGTCGGTCGCCAGAGGCAAGCCGGCTGTCAGATGGCCGAGGAATGGCGCGCGTCGGCGCTGTCGTAGCGGTCGAAATACCGCGCGATCATCCGGGTCAGGGGCCGGGCCGCGGGCGGGATTTGCAGCCCGGCGGGGGTGACACTCAGAAGATGATCGAAAGCGGCATTGGCCCCTTCGAAGAGCGCGCGGGCGCCGTCGGAGGTGAGGCCGAACTCCGCTACCAGCTCCTTGGTGGAGACGAAGAAATCGCACAACAGCGCCTCGATGATCCGGGCGCGCAGGCGGTCTTCGCCAGTAAAGGCATGGCCGCGCAGGGCAGAGAATCGCCCGTCGCGGATCGCCCCGATATAGGCCGAGGTCGCCGGGGCATTCTGGGTGTAGCCCTGCGGGAAGCGCGAGATCGAGGAGGCCCCGACCCCGATCAGCACGTCGGATGGATCGTCGGTATAGCCCTGGAAATTGCGCCGTAGCCGACCTGCCGTCTGCGCCCGGGCGAGGCCGTCCCCGGGCAGGGCGAAATGGTCGATGCCGATCTCCTGATAACCGTCCCAGACGAAAAGCTGCCGCGCGGTCTCGAACAGATCCAGCCGCTCCGCCGGGGTTGGCAGGGCGTCGGAGGGCAGCATCGACTGACGGCGCGCCATCCAGGGCACATGGGCATAGCCATAGAGGGCCACGCGATCGGGCGAGAGCGACAGGAGCTTCTGGACCGAGTCGGTGATCTTGAGCCGGGTCTGGTGCGGCAGGCCATAGAGGATATCGGCGTTGAGGCTGTAGACCCCGGCCGCGCGCAGGGCCTGAACGGCATCACGGGTCACCTCGTAACCCTGTTCACGGCCGATGCAGGCCTGGATGTCGGGATCGAAGTCCTGCACCCCGATGGAGGCGCGGTTCATTCCCGCCCTGGCCAGCACGGCGAGTCGCGCCTCGTCGATCTCGTTCGGGTCAATTTCGACCGAGAATTCGTACCCTTTGGCAAAGGGGGCGAGGTCGGCGATGGCGCCAAGCAGATCCTGCATCATGGCGGGGCTCAGCAGGGTTGGCGTGCCGCCGCCCCAATGCAGCCGCGCCAGGCGGACGCCCTGTGGCAGGGTCCGACGCAGCAGCGCGAGCTCGGCCTTGAGGACCTCGAGATAGGCGGCGACGGGCGCGTCGCTTTGCGTGCCCTGGGTCCGGCAGGCGCAGAACCAGCACAGGCGGCGGCAGAATGGCACGTGGATATAGAGCGAGATTTCGCTGTCTTCGGGCACGGCACCCACCCAGGTCTCGAACTGCCCCGCCCCGACCGAGGCGTCGAAATGCGGCGCGGTCGGGTAACTGGTGTAGCGCGGCACTTTGACGTCGAAGAGGCCCAGCCGCTGAAGTTGCGTTTTGCCGATCATGAGCTTAGCTTTAGGGGCAGCGTCAGGCCGGTTGCCTTGACGCAGATCAAGCGCGCGAAGTCACATATGCTAGTCAAAGATCAAACGGCCACATTCCACGATTGCGCGGAATGCCCCATCCGCCACCGTGCCGTCTGCGCGCGGTGTGATGCGGATGAGTTGGAGTTGCTGGAAGGTATCAAGTATTACCGCAGCTACGAAGCCGGTCAGCGGATCATCTGGTCGGGCGACCGGATGGAATTCGTCGGCTCCGTCGTGTCCGGCATCGCCTCGCTGACCCAGACGATGGAAGATGGACGGACCCAGATGGTGGGGCTGCTGCTGCCGTCGGATTTCGTCGGGCGTCCGGGCCGGGCCGAGGCGGCCTATGACGTGGTCGCGACCACCGATCTGGTGATGTGCTGTTTCCGCAAGAAGCCCTTCGAACAGCTGATGGAAACCACGCCACACATCGCGCAGCGCCTGTTGCAGATGACGCTGGACGAGCTGGACGCCGCGCGGGAGTGGATGCTGGTTCTGGGGCGCAAGACCGCACGGGAAAAGATCGCCTCGCTGCTGGCGATCATCGGGCGGCGCGACACCTCGCTGCACATGGGCAAGCTGAGCGAGCGGGTCACCTTTGACCTGCCGCTGACGCGGGAGGCCATGGCGGACTACCTGGGCCTGACGCTGGAAACCGTGAGCCGCCAGATGACCGCGCTGAAAAAGGATGGCGTGATCGAGCTGGAGGGCAAGCGGCACGTGGTCGTGCCCGACATGGATCGCCTGCTGGCGGAGGCGGGCGACGACAGCGACGGCGGGCTGCTGGACTGATCGAAGCTACCCGGCCGCTTCGCCACCCTGAAAGATCGGGGTGAACCCGCCAAAGATCATGCGTTTGCCGTCGAAGGGCATCGTCTGTCTCTCTTCCAGCTGCTCCCATCGCGGGTCTGTCTCGGCCGAGGCCATGCAGCGGTCCGACGTGGCCTTGTCCGGCCAGATGATCCAGCTGAAGACGACCACCTCGCCCGCCTTGCGTTTGACCGCCATGGGAAAGGAGGTCAGTTCGCCGTCCGGCACGTCTTCTTCCCAGCATTCCCAGTTCGACAGGGCGCCGTAGTCCTCGAACAGGGCCCAGGCCGCTTTCGCGGCGTCGACATAGGCCTCCTTGTTGGCGGCGGGCACCGCCAGGACAAACCCCGAAACGTAGGCCATTGCGACCCTCCCCTATGACGAGGGGCAGACAGCCCTGCCCCTCGCTGCTTCAATATCCGTCAATGGGCCATGAAGACAGGGATTTTCGCGTCTTCCAGCATGTTGCGCGTTGCCCCGCCGAGGATCGCCTCGCGGAAGCGGGAATGGCCGTAGGCGCCCATGACGATCATCTCCGCCCCCTTGTCGTCGGCCTGACGCTGGATCACGTCCGAGACCTTGGGAAGGGTGCGGGCGATGACGTCTATTTCCGCCCGGATGTCGTGGCGGGCGAGCCAGGAGGCCAGCATGCCACCGGGATCGGAGCGGCCGGGGCCGTGGACCGGCGGGTCGATGATGCAGATGTGCACGGTGTCGGCCTCGCCCAGCAGCGGCAGAGAGGCCTTGATGGCGGCAAGCGATTCGGAGCTTTCGTTCCAGCAGAGCAGGACCGATTTCGGCATCCGGGACAGATCGGCGGCATCCGGTACGATCAGGACGGGCACGCGGCCTTCGAACATAGCTGCCTCGACCACCGGTTCCAGTTCGACCCCGCGGTCCTGGCCATAGGGTTTCGGCAGGACGACCAGATCGGAATAGCGGGCGTGTTGTGCCACCTGACGGCCAAGATCGACCATCTGGGTCACCCCGGTGTCGGTGCCCCAACGGATATCGGTGCGACCGAGCAGCCGTTTGGTTTCGGCCTCGATCTCCTCCGCCTCCTGGCCGGCGCGGGAAATCGCCTCCTGCAGCACCATGGCATTGGCGCCGGCGTAGTAATATTCCATCTGGCTCCGATCGACGCCCAGACACAGGGCGTCGAGATGTGCGTCATGTTTGGCGGCAACGGCGGCCGCGGCCTCGATCACGGATTTGGCGAGGGTTTTTTCCGTGATGACGGTAGAGATAGATTTCAACGACATGTTATTCTCCTAGGAGGTATCCCTGTGCTGGTACGAGGATGACCACCTATAAGATGGGCCGCTTTGACACCGGTCAATAACTCAGGGCCCGTAGATTGACGCAGATCAAAGCCGGTCGGGTCGTGAAAATTTGATAAGCGGCTCGTCTATATGCCTGAAGACGGGGGATTCCCCTGCCAAGGACTGACGAAGGGACGCGAAATGACAAACACAGTTAAGCTCGTCGCGCTTGGCCTGACCGCCCTTTTCGGGGCGATTGCGGCCAATTATGCGCGCGATCTGGCGTATATGGTGAACATGCTGGTGGTCATGCTGACTGCCGCTCTGCTGTTCCTGATTACGCTGAGGAATTCCGGGGAATCGGAACTGACCCCGCAGCCCGACCTGTCGGGTGAGTACATGGACGGGGTCGTGCGCTATGGCGTGATTGCCACGGCCTTCTGGGGGGTCGTCGGCTTCCTGGTTGGGATCGTGATCGCGGCACAGCTGGCCTTTCCGGTTCTCAACTTCGAATGGGCCCAGGGCTATCTCAACTTCGGCCGCCTGCGTCCGCTGCACACTTCGGCCGTGATCTTTGCCTTCGGGGGCAACGCGCTGATCGCCACCTCCTTCTATGTCGTGCAGCGCACCTCGGCGGCGCGCCTCTGGGGCGGGAATGCGGCCTGGTTCGTCTTCTGGGGGTATCAGCTGTTCATCGTCATGGCGGCGCTGTCCTATGTTCTGGGCGGGTCCCAGTCCAAGGAATATGCGGAGCCGGAATGGTACGTGGACCTGTGGCTGACCGTGGTCTGGGTCGTCTACCTTGGCGTCTTCCTGGGCACGATCATCAAGCGGAAAGAGCCGCATATCTACGTGGCCAACTGGTTCTACCTGTCCTTCATCGTCACCGTCGCCATGCTGCATGTGGTCAACAACCTCAGCATCCCGGTGTCGATCTGGGGGTCCAAATCGGTGCAGGTCTTTGCCGGTGTGCAGGATGCCATGACGCAGTGGTGGTACGGCCACAACGCCGTGGGCTTCTTCCTGACGGCGGGCTTCCTGGGCATGATGTACTATTTCGTCCCGAAACAGGCGGGGCGTCCGGTCTATTCCTACAAGCTGTCGATCATCCACTTCTGGGCACTGATTTTCATCTACATCTGGGCCGGTCCGCACCATCTGCACTATACCGCGCTGCCCGACTGGGCCTCGACGCTTGGCATGGTGTTCTCGGTCGTGCTGTGGATGCCGTCCTGGGGCGGCATGATCAACGGTCTAATGACCTTGTCGGGGGCCTGGGACAAGCTGCGCACGGACCCGGTCATCCGGATGATGGTGATCGCCATCGGCTTCTACGGCATGTCGACCTTCGAGGGGCCGATGATGTCGATCAAGGCGGTGAATTCGCTGTCGCATTACACCGACTGGACCATCGGTCACGTGCATTCCGGCGCGCTTGGCTGGAACGGCATGATCACCTTTGGCGCGCTCTACTTCCTGGTGCCCAAGCTCTGGAACCGGGACCGGCTCTATAGCCTGTCGATGGTGTCCTGGCACTTCTGGCTCGCCACGATCGGGATCGTCCTCTACGCGGCGTCGATGTGGGTGACCGGCATCATGGAAGGCCTGATGTGGCGTGAAGTGGATGCGAACGGCTTCCTCGTGAACTCCTTCGCGGACACGGTGGCGGCCAAGTTCCCGATGTACGTGGTGCGTGCGCTTGGTGGCGTGCTGTTCCTCGCGGGGGCGGTCATCATGTGCGTGAACCTGTGGTTCACCGTGACGCGCCAGCCGGCCATCGAGAGCAACAACGGCCTCGTGCCCGCCGAATAAGGAAACAGGACAATGGCTCAAGAAAAAGAACCCCTTCCGGCGTCGGCGACAGGTATCGGAGAGCGTCCGAAACGCATGTCCATCCTCGACCGTCACAAGATCCTGGAAAAGAACGCGACGCTTCTGCTCGTCTTCTCCTTCCTTGTCGTGACAATCGGCGGACTGGTGCAGATCGTGCCGCTCTTCTACCTCGAGAACACGATCGAGGAAGTGGAGGGCATGCGCCCCTACACGCCGCTGGAACTGACCGGCCGGGACATCTACATCCGCGAAGGCTGCTACGTCTGCCACAGCCAGATGATCCGGCCGATGCGGGACGAGGTGGAACGCTATGGCCACTATTCGCTGGCGGCGGAGTCGATGTACGACCACCCGTTCCAGTGGGGCTCCAAGCGGACGGGGCCCGACCTCGCCCGGGTGGGCGGCCGCTATTCGGATGAATGGCACGTCGACCACCTGCGCGATCCGCAGTCGGTGGTGCCGGAATCGGTGATGCCGAAATACGGCTACCTGGAAAACACGCTGATCGACGGCAGGTATATCCAGGACGTCATGGCCACACATGCCTTTGTCGGCGTGCCCTACACGGAGGAGATGCTTGAGAATGCTCGGGCGGATTTCGCCGCGCAGGCCGATCCGGACAGCGACTACGATGGTCTGGTGGAACGGTACGGCGACAAGGTGCAGGTGCGCAACTTTGACGCCCGGCCGGGGATTTCCGAAATGGATGCCATGATCGCCTATCTCCAGATGCTCGGTACGCTGGTCGATTTCTCGACCTTCACGCCCGACGCAAGCCGATAGGGGGGCAACATGGACACCTATTCCATCCTTCGGGAATTCGCGGACAGCTGGATGCTGCTGGCGCTCTTCCTCTTCTTCATCGGCGTGATTGTCTGGGTCTTCCGACCCGGCAGCCGGAAGACCTACGACGACACGGCCAACATACCGTTCCGGAACGAAACCAAGCCCGCGCAAGCGGACCGGGTCACAAAGGAGACCTGAGATGAGCGACCTGAAAGAGCAACATGGCACGACAGGCCATAGCTGGGACGGTATCGAGGAACTCAATACCCCCCTGCCCCGCTGGTGGCTGTGGACCTTCTATGTGACGATCGTCTGGGGGATCATCTACACGATCCTCTACCCGGCCTGGCCGCTGGTGAACCAGGCGACCTCCGGTGTCCTGGGCTATTCGACCCGGGCCGAGGTGGCCGCCGAGATCGAGGCGGTGAACCAGTCCAACGCCGCGATCACCGAAAGGCTGGCCTCGGTCGAGCTGACGGAGATTTCGGCGGATGCGGAGCTGAACAGCTTTGCCCAGAATGCAGGGGCTGCGGTCTTTCTGACCTGGTGCGCGCAGTGCCACGGCTCCGGTGCGGCCGGGGCCAAGGGCTATCCCAACCTGCTGGACGACGACTGGCTCTGGGGCGGTGACATCGAAGCCATCCACGAGACGATCACCGTCGGCATCCGTCAGCCGGCCGATGCGGAAGGCGACTGGCTGCGCCAGTCGGAAATGCCGAAGTTCGGGGCGGATGACCTGCTGGAGGATGCCGATATCGACGCGGTGGTGAACTACGTCATGTCGCTGTCCGGCACGCCGCAGGATGCCGCCCTCGTCGAGGCGGGTGCGACCGTTTTCCAAGAGAACTGCGCCTCCTGCCATGGGGAGGAGGCCATGGGCGACCGTGATCAGGGTGCGCCGAACCTGGCGGATGCGATCTGGCTCTACGGGGGCGACTATGCGTCGATCCACGAGTCGGTCTACAACGCCCGCTACGGCCAGATGCCCGCATGGGACAACCGCCTGACCGAGGCGCAGATCCGCGCCGTGGCGACCTATGTGCACCAGCTTGGCGGGGGGGAATGACCCCCGCGCCGCGTCATCCCCGCCGGATAGGTGGGGAGGCGCCGGCCCGTTCGTCCTGTTCGCGCGTTTCCTGAACGGCCGGTGCCACTGACCGACCCCCCGGAGACATCCGGGGGGTTTTTCTTTGGGCGGGCGTCAGCCCCTGGCGATGAAGCCGCGGATCATGATCGCCTGGAAAAATTCGGTCACCGAGGTGAAGCCGGCAGCGGTCAGGAGGGCGCGGGTTTCCTCCGGCGAAATGACCCCAAGGTTCGCGCGCAACAGCTCCGGCAGGTTTTCCAGCGACTCGGGTGTCGCCCCCATGCGGGATTGCACGCGTTTCCAGTATGTCAGCATCTCGGGATACTCTGGGCTGGTGAGGTCCTGACAGATCTCGGCGGTGACATAGACGCCGCCGGGTTTCACCCGCTCGCGGATGGCGGTGTAGAAGGCCGGGCGATCCTCGCGCCGGATGAAATGCGCCACCAGCACCGACAGGACGACATCGCAGGTGTCGGAGGGGGCGTCCTGCACATAACCTTCGATCAGGTCGCAGCGGTCCATCAGCCCCTCGGCCTGCAGGCGGTCCCGGCAGACGGAGAGCATCGCAGGCGACGGATCCACCCCGATAAAGCGCCAGCCGGGACGCGCGCGGGCCAGCGACAGGATCTCGGCCCCTGTGCCGACACCGACACAAAGGACGCGGGCCCTGTCGGGCAGATCTTCCAGCGCGAGCCGGATCAGGAAATGCATGTTATCGGAGATCGGTGCCAGCGCGCTGTTGCGCGCGTCATAGGCGCTGGCCATCTCGGTATCGAAAGCCACGGAGGGCGCGGCGGGTCGGGTGTCTTGCGGCATGGGATATCCTTCGGGGCGGGATCAGGGATATCGGGTGCCCGGGCCGAGCGATCAACCCGTACGGTTATTCCGCCGCCAGCGGCAGGGCGCGGCCGATCTCGGTCATCTCGGCGACGACCTGGGCCATGAGCGCGCGGAAAGCCTCGAAATCCTCGCGTGGTTCTATCCGGCGTTCGTCCATGTAGAGAGAGCGGTCGATTTCCAGCTGCACCGCGTGCTGGCGGCGCGAGGGGCGGCCGTATTGCTGGGTGACGAAGGCCCCGGCGAAGGGGGCGTTGCGCGCCACGGTCAGGCCCGCGCGGATCAGGATCGCCTCGATCTCGTCCACGACGGCGGCGGAGGCGGAGGCACCGAAGCGGTCGCCCAGCACCACGTCGGGCCGTTTGGCACCGGAGCGGATCACGCAATCCACCGCCTCGCGCGGCATGGAGTGGCAATCGAGCAGGATCGCCTCGCCGAACATCTGATGCGCGCGGTCGAGTTGTTGCTGAAGCGCGGCGTGGTAGGGAAACCAGTAGGTTTCCAGCCGGTGCTTTGCGTCGGCCAGCGTCAGTTTGCCGCGATAGATGGCGCGGCCGTTGGCGACGACGCGGGGGATGACGCCAAGGCCCGAGGCGACGCGGGGATTGTGGCCGTTCCGGCGCACGCCCTCGACAACGGCGGGGTCAAGCTCATCCGCGCCACGGTTCAGGTCGACATAGGCGCGCGGCACCCGGGCCGTCAGCAGCGGCGCGCCGCAGTCCAGCGCGGCCAGAAAGACCTGATCTATGAAGGCATCTTCGGAGGATCGGATCTGATGTGCATCCAGGACCGACTGGTCCAGAAACGACGCCGGATAGTCCCGCCCCGAATGCGGAGAGGAAAAGACGACGGAGGTCGTCAGCCGTTCGGGCAGGTGCAGGTCGAATCCGGGTGTTGTCATCTGTCTTCCATCAGCATGACCATAGCGCGAAAAATTCCGCTTCCAAAAGGCTTGATCCCCCCTGCGACTCTTATTATAGACCAGCGAACCGGCGCGGGACCCCCGCGCCCCTTTTGATTAGGGGGTGCGTCCCGAGACGGTAACATGGGCGGTTAGCTCAGCGGTAGAGCACTTCGTTGACATCGAAGGGGTCACAAGTTCGATCCTTGTACCGCCCACCATGTTTCACCGGCCCCCGGCCACTAAGGCCCCGGGTCATAACGCGAATCAGGCGCTCGCCGCGCCGCGAAGAAGGAGATGGCCATGAAGGTCCGCAACTCGCTCCGCTCGCTCAAGCAGCGCCATCGCGATTGCCGTGTCGTGCGCCGCAAGGGCCGCGTCTATGTGATCAACAAGACGCAGCGCAAGTTCAAAGCCCGCCAGGGCTGAGAGTTTCGAGCATATGCACGAAAAAGCCGTCCTTTGGGGCGGCTTTTGCTTTTGGGCCCGTATGCGCGCCCAAAATACCCCCTAACGTTGCGTCAGTTTCCGATTGCGAAACGCTGCGTCCCCTCTCCTTAAAATTGACACAATTTCGCCAAGAGCGTAGGGTCGTGGACCTGCCATTTATCGGGTAAGAGTGCATAATGACCATGATTTCCAGAACAATCGCCGTGTTTGTCGCGATATTGTCGCTCGTTTCGGGCGCGCAGGCGTTGACCGTACAACCGGACAACCGCGGGGAGAGCTATGGAAATGTGCTGGCGCCCTCTGCCCTGTCCTGGGTTCTGGGTCACAGCCCGAGCAATGCTTTTGCCTTCGACACCTTCGTCCGGACCGCGATCTGCCGTCTGACCACCGGATGCGGTGGCGCGTCGGGTGTCGATCTGGCGCAATCCGGCGCCTTCGGTCTGCTGGAGGACGGCGGGGCCACTTATGTCTTCGACACAGCGACCGGCGATCGTCTGCTGCGCCTGGCGGTGGATGGTGTGGATGACGGCTTCGGGACCTCCGTGTCCGTCGGCGATGATGTGGTCGCGGTTGGCGGTGTCGGCCTGGATGGCGACGGCAATCCGATTTCCGGCGCGGTCTACCTGTTTGATCGCACCACCGGGACGGCCGTGGGCAAATTCACCGATCCCGATGGTACGGGCGGCTCCGGCTTTGGCTATTCCGTCGCGCTCAGCGGGTCGCGGCTGCTCGTCGGCGCGCCCTCCGGTAACGGGTTTGCCTATCTCTTTGACACCGAGACGGGCGATGTTCTTCAGCGCCTGACCCCGCCCGCAGGTCTTGGCCTGGCCGGGTTCGGCGGCGATGTCGGTTTTGTCGACGGGTTCCTGGCCGTGGCGGGTGATGTCCCGCAGGCCGGTGGCGGCACCACGCCCGGCGGTTTCCTGTTTGATGCCAATACCGGTGAATTCGTCGGTCAGGCCACGCCCGGTCAGGTCGCCGCCGCCTTTGGGGGCGGGTCGGGGATCACCTCCGGCGGCAGCACTGCGAATTCGCCCTCCAACGGCCTTGCCGGGAGTTCCCTGCCTGCGGTACCGTTGCCTGCGCCATTTATGCTGCTCTTCGCAGCACTTGGCGGACTGGCACTGGTGCAAAGGAAACATGTATGACACGGCTAATCCTGGGCTCGCTGGCCGCGCTCACTCTCACAGCATCGGTCGCGACGGCCCAAACCGCCGGGCGCTGTTCCCTGGTCGGACAGATGGCAAGCTCCGTCTGGCTGGAGATGATCCAGGCCCTGGGCGACAACAAGGCCCCTGTCGTCGAGTCCGCGATCACCCGTCTGGATGCGCTGACGGCGACCTATGATCGGCTGGATTGCGATCAGGACGCGTTGAATGCAGTCTTCGACTGTGTGCTGACCGAAGATCCCAACTCCGCACCGCGCGTGCTGTTGCGCCAGTGCATGACAAAGGCGGGTATCGCGGGCGAGTGATCCGCCCGGCCCTGCTGGTCTGACATTCTGAACGAGAGGCAGGCGCGGGATAACCCCGCGCCTTTTTTTCAGTCGTAGCTGCGCTGATCCTCGATCACCTTGCCATCGTTCGGCAGGGCCCCGAGAGGCAGCAGTTCGATGCGGCCCTTCATCTTGAGAAGATCGACGACGGATTTCTCATAGGCCGGGCTGTCGCCGCCCTCGGCCTCGATCTGGACGACCATCACATCCATCTCACCGTCCCGCTGCGCCAGAACGCGGGCGCGCTTGATCTCGGCATGTTTGGCTACCAGTTGTGCCACCTGTTCCGGACGGACGAACATGCCCTTGATCTTGGTGGTCTGGTCGGCGCGGCCCATCCAGCCCTTGATCCGCATGTTGGTGCGACCGCAGGGCGAGGTGCCGGGCAGGACGGCCGACATGTCGCCGGTGGCGAAGCGGATCAGCGGGTAATCGGGGTTGAGCGTGGTGACGACAACCTCGCCAACCTGACCGGGTTCGACGGGATCGCCGGTGCCAGGGGTGACGATTTCGACGATCACCCCCTCATCCACGATCATGCCTTCCATCGCGTCGCTTTCGTAGGCGATGTTGCCAAGGTCGGCGGTGGCGTAGCTTTGCAGGCAGGCGATGCCGCGATCGGCGTATTCCTGGCGCAGCGAGGGGAAGAGCGCCCCGCCGCCCACGACCGCGCGCATGAACTTCAGCGGCAGGCCCATCTCGTCGGCCTTGTCGAGGATGATCTTGAGGTAGTCCGGCGTGCCCGCGTAGACGGTGCAGCCGATGTCATGGGCGGCCTGGACCTGCAGTTCGGTCTGGCCGGTGCCCGCGGGCAGCACCGCGGCCCCGACGGCCCGCGCGCCGTTTTCAAAGATCATGCCGGCGGGCGTCAGGTGATAGCCGAAGCAGTTCTGGACGATATCGCCCTTGCCGACACCCGCCGCATGCAGGAAGCGGCCCATGCGCCACCAGTCGTGGCCCACGCCGCCCGGTTCGTAGATCGGGCCGGGGGACTGGAAGATATGCGCGAAACCGGCGGTCGGCAGGGCAGTCAGACCGCCAAAGGGCGGCTTGGCCTTCTGCGCCGCGCCCAGGTCGGATTTCCGCAGGACGGGCAGACGGGCCAGGTCGGCCACGGACTGGACATCCGCCGGGGTCACATCGGCAAGGGATGCGGCAAAGCCCGGCAGGGCCTTGGCCGCCGCGATCTGACGGGGCAGCTCGCCTGCGATGGCCTCGGCCCGTTCGTCGGCGGACCGGGTTTCCAATGTGTCGAAGTAGGTCATCGGTCGCATCCCTGTGTCGCGGCTCTGGTTCATGAGATCAGCTCAGCCAACGCTTGCGGCGGCGGTAGGAGCGGACATCGCGGAAGGACTTGCGCCCCTCGTCCGACATGCCGAGGTAGAATTCCTTCACATCCGGGTTCTCGCGCAGTTCGGCGGCGGGGCCGTCCATCACGATGCGGCCGGATTCCAGGATGTAGCCGTAATGCGCGAACCGCAGGGCCACGTTGGTGTTCTGCTCGGCCAGCAGGAAGGTCAGCCCCTCCTTCTCGTTGAGGTCCTTCACGATGCCGAAGATCTGTTCCACCAGCTGCGGCGCCAGCCCCATGGAGGGTTCGTCCAGAAGCACGGTTTCGGGGCGGGACATGATGGCGCGACCGATGGCGGTCATCTGCTGTTCGCCGCCGGAGGTGTAGCCCGCCTGCGACTTGCGGCGTTCCTTGAGGCGGGGGAAGTAGCTGTAAACAAGGTCGAGGTCGGCGTCGATATCGCCCTTGGACACGCCGCGGGTGTAGGACCCGGTCAGCAGGTTTTCCTCCACTGTGAGGTGTTCGAAGCAGTGGCGGCCTTCCATCACCTGGATGACCCCCTTCTTGACCATCGAGGCAGGGTCGAGACCGGCGATCCGTTCGCCGCGGTAGGTGATCGAGCCCTTGGTCACTTCGCCGCGCTCGGAGTGCAGCAGGTTCGACACGGCCTTGAGCGTGGTGGTCTTGCCCGCGCCATTGCCGCCGAGCAGCGCAGTGATCCCGCCCTTGGGCACGGAAAGGGACACACCTTTCAGCACGAGGATCACATGGTTGTAGATGACCTCGATATTATTGACCTCAAGAAGCTTTTCCTGGGTATGGCCAGCATCCAGCATCTGGTTTGATCCTCTTGCAAAAAGGCTGTTGGTTGGGGTGCCCCGGCCGGACGAACCGGCCGGAGCAAGGTCAGATTATTCGCAACCCGGCGTGATGCCGTTTTCCTCGGCATAGGCCTTGGAGTCGGCGTCGATCAGCGGCTGGATCACGTCCTGGTTCGACTCGATGTAGTCGGTGATCATGACGAACTTGTCCTCTGCCGCGTTCCACTGGGAGACAGCGCCGAGGCCCTGACCGCCGTGGTTCTGGCAGGAGCCCTTGATCTCCGGACCGAAGCCCGGCAGGCCGAGCGACTCGTAGGTCGCGGCGGTGATGTCCAGGTTCTCGTAGCCGTCACGCACCATTGCGGGCGTCACGTCAGGCGTGCCGTGGATTTCCTGCGCCTTCTTGATCGCTTCGGCGGTCATCAGCGCGGAGTAGAGACCGCGCATGTAGAGCACCGTACCGACCTGATCGCCCGCGCCTGCGCCCTTGCCGGCGTCATGCACGTACTTCTTCAGGTCGTCGAAGATCGGGTAGTCCTTTTCGAGACCGTTGAAGGTCAGCGCCTTGTAGCCGTCGGCACCTTCGCCAGCCGGACGCACGTCGTTTTCGGACCCGGACCACCAGATGCCGATGAAATGATCCATCGGGAACCGGATGTTCACGGCTTCCTGCACGGCGACCTGGTTCATGACGCCCCAGCCCCACATGATGACGTAGTCGGGACGCTCACGACGGATCTGCAGCCACTGGGACTTCTGCTCCTGACCGGGGTGGTCAACGGGCAGCAGGGTCAGTTCGTAGCCGTGGATCGCGCCCAGCTCTTCCAGGGTCCGGATCGGTTCCTTGCCGAAGGCGGAGTTGTGGTAAACCAGCGCGACCTTCTTGCCGCTCAGATCGCCACCTTCCTGATCCAGGATGTGGCTGATCGCATGGCTGGCACCATCCCAGTAGTTGGCCGGGTAGTTGAAGATCCAGCGGAAGACTTCGCCGTTCTTGGCGGAGGTCCGGCCATAGCCCACGGAGTGGACCGGGATACCGTCAGCCGTCGCCTTGGGGATCAGCTGGTAGGTGATGCCGGTGGACCAGGGGTGGATGGTCAGCGGGTCCTTGGATTTGACCGCCTCGTAGCATTCCACGCCTTTTTCGGTGTTGTAGCCCGTCTCGCACTCTTCAAAGACGATCTTCGCGCCACCGATGCCGCCGTCACGTTCCTGCAGCAGGGTGAAATAGTCGGCGTAGCCATCCGCGGTCGGGATGCCGTTCGCGGCGTAGGGGCCGGAGCGGTAGGTCAGCGAGGGGATATAAAGATCCGCCAGCGCCGGGGCGGCGGCCATCATGGCGGCCGCGGCTGCGGTGATAAGGGTCTTGGTTTTCATCGGTCAGGTTCCTCCCTTGATATCTCCGATGGTTTCGTGGTGCCGGGGGCTCCTCTCCCCCGGTCTTTATGGGGCCAACCCCTTCCTCAGTGCGGGAAGGGCCAAAGCCGGAGTTTCTCTTTCGTGACACGCCAGAGCTGGGCCAGGCCATGCGGTTCGGCGATCAGGAAAACGATGATAAGCAGTCCGACGATCATCAGTTCCAGGTGCGCGGCAAGGTCCGTGGGCCAGCCCATGACGCCGACCAGCAGGTTCTTGAGCAGAACCGGCAGCAGCACCAGGAAGGCCGCCCCGGCAAAGCTGCCGAAGATGGAGCCCAGGCCGCCGATGATGATCATGAAGAGCACCAGGAACGACTTGTTGATGCCGTAGACCTCGCCCACCTCGACCGCGCCGAGGTAGACCGCGAAGAACAGCGCGCCCGAGATGCCGACGAAGAAGGACGAGACCGCAAAGGCCGTCAGCTTGGACCTCAGCGGGTTCACCCCGATGATTTCCGCCGCGATGTCCATGTCCCGGATCGCCATCCATTTCCGCCCGACAGACCCGCGCGTCAGGTTGCGCGCGATGATGGCGGAGGCGACGGCGAAGACCAGACAGAAGAGGTAGACCGCCCAGGGCTCCGATGCGGGGCCGGAAATCGCATGGCCAAAGAGCGTGCGCTCGGGTGCGTTGATCTGGCCGGAGGCGGAGTAGTTGTAGAACCACGGCACCCGGTTGAAGAGCCAGACCAGGAAGAACTGCGCCGCCAGCGTGGCCACGGCCAGATAGAAGCCCTTGATCCGGAGCGACGGCAGACCGAAGAGGACCCCCACCACGGCGGTGATCGCGCCGGCGATGATGATGTGGAAGAAGAGGTTCACATCCGGAAAGGAGGTCATCAGCTTGTAGGTCGCATAGGCGCCCACGGCCATGAACCCCCCGGTGCCCAGCGACACCTGTCCGCAATAGCCCACGAGGATATTCAGCCCGATCGCCGCGATGGCGTAGATCAGGAAGGGCAGGAAGATCGCGTTGGCCCAGTAGTCGTTGATGAAAAAGGGCACGACGCAGAAGGCGACGAACAGCACCGCATAGTAGCGCCAGCGGTCGAACTTGATCGGAAAGGTCTGGTTGTCGTCGACGTAGGACGTCTTGAAGTCACCTGCTTCACGGTAAAACATCTATTCAGACCTCTTGTGCCTTGGCCGGGCGCGACACCATCAGGTGTCCGACACGGCAGATTTTCAGATAGCTTGCCAGACCGGTCGCCAGCGAGACGAAGGCGATCAGGGCGTAGACCGACATGCGGGCGCCGTTCTCGGCCGGTTCGCTGATCGCCAGGTAGCCGAAGATCCAGAAGGCGGACCAGGCGATCACGTTGAGGGTTGCGAGGGCCTTCATGCGATCACACCCTCTCGATGATCTTTTCGCCGAACAGGCCCTGCGGCCGGAAGACGAGGAAGAGGAGCGCGAGGACATAGGCGAACCAGTTCTCGGTCGCGCCGCCGACCATCGGGCCGATGAGGAATTCGAACAGCTTTTCCCCCACGCCGATGATCAGCCCGCCGACGATGGCGCCGGGGATCGAGGTGAAGCCGCCCAGCATGAGGACCGGCAGCGCCTTGAGCGCGATCAGCGAGAGGGAGAACTGCACCCCCGATTTCGCGCCCCACATGATGCCCGCGACCAGGGCGACGAAGCCCGCGATGGACCAGACCAGAACCCAGATGAAGTTCAGCGAGATGCCGACCGACAGCGCCGCCTGGTGGTCATCGGCCACGGCGCGCAGGGCTCGGCCCTGCTTGGTGTATTGCGAGAAGATCATCAGCGCGACCACGAGGATCGCCGCAATGACCGTGGCCCAGATGTCGAGGTTGTCGATGAAGAAGCCGTAGCCGAACATGTCGAAGGTGGCCTTGTCGATCGCCGAGTTGATCCCCTGCGGCAGGCCGACGTCCAGCTTCTTGATGTCCGCGCCCCACATCAGGTCGCCCAAGCCTTCCATGAAATAGGCAAGGCCGATGGTCGCCATGAACAGGATGATCGGTTCCTGGTTCACCAGGTGTTTCATGATCAGCGTGTTCACCAGCCAGGCCAGCACGACCATGACGCCGACCGTCAGGACGATGCCGACGAAGGCAGGCAGGTGCCAGCCGAAGTGGTGCACCTCTGTCCCCAGTGCAGCGTTGATGAGATGGGCGAAGGGCACCTGGCCCTCCATGATCCCGACAAGCGTCAGCGCCGCGAACAACGCCATGACGCCCTGGGCATAATTGAAGATGCCGGAGGCCTTGTAGATCAGAACGAAGCCAAGGGCGACGAGGGCATAAAGCACCCCGGCCATGAGGCCGTTCAGAAAAACTTCCATCCCGAAGAGGAGCTGATCAGGCATGGGTCGCCTCCTTGATAATACGTGCTGTCATGCCCCGGCACTGTGCCGGGGCCCCTGCCCGGATGGCACGGCGGTTGGTGCTTGGGGCGGTGCGCCCCGTGGGGTGGGGGCCCGGCGCGGGGCCGGGGCGGGTTGCGCATGCGTCAGTCATGGGCGACCCCCAGATAGGCGTCGATCACGGCCTGGTTGCTGCGCACCTCGTCCGGGGTGCCGTCGCCGATCTTCTTGCCGTAGTCCATCACGACCACCCGGTCGCTCAGGTCCATCACCACGCCCATATCGTGCTCGATCAGGGCGATGGTGGTGCCGAATTCGTCGTTCACGTCGAGGATGAAGCGGGACATGTCCTCCTTCTCTTCGACGTTCATGCCGGCCATGGGTTCGTCCAGCAGCAGCAGCGAGGGCTCCGCCGCCAGGGCACGGGCCAATTCCACCCGTTTTTTCAACCCGTAGGGCAGGCGCGCCACCGGCGTCTTGCGGATGTTCTGGATTTCGAGGAAGTCGATCACCCGTTCCACCGCTTCGCGGTTTTCGACCTCTTCCTTCTCTGCCTTGCCCTTCCAGATGGCCTGCTGGAACATGCCGGTCTTCATGTGGTTCAGGCGACCGGTCATCACGTTGTCCAGCACCGTCATCCCTTCGAAGAGGGCGATGTTCTGGAAAGTCCGCGCAATGCCCTGGCGGGCGACCTCGTAGGGTTTCATCGGCGGGCGCTTGGACCCCTTGTAGAGCACCTCGCCCTCCTGCGGGATGTAGAAGCCCGAGATGACGTTGAGCATGGAGGATTTGCCTGCCCCGTTCGGGCCGATGATGGCGCGGATCTCGCCCTCGCGGATGTCGAAGGAGATGTCCTTGATCGCCACCACGCCGCCGAAACGGAGGGTGATATTCTTCATCTCCATTACCACGCCGCCGATCTTGCGACCATCCTCGGTGGTGTAGCCTTCGGTCTGATCAAGCATGCGCAATCCCTCTGTTCATGTGCCGATGCCCATCGTGATTTCCCTTATTTTCTTGGCATTTTTGTTTGACGGGTCGATGGCGTGCCCTAGCTGGGCGTGATTGGCGAAAGTTCGTTTCGTCATTCCTGAACACGCCATTTCCCCGTTTCGCGGGTGATGGCAAAGAAAGGAGACTTATATGTCCGGAAAATTCATTTTCACTGCGGTCGCCCTGACCGCTGTTGGTGCCGCGGGGGGCGCTTATGCGCTGACCATCGACGCCTTCTCGAACGGACAATACACGCAGGATGCGCCCTCGGTCACGACCGATAGCCCGAACGAGCTCGACAGCATTCCGGTGCTCGGCGGGTCGCGAGACTTGGCGGCCGTGAACGCTTCGTCCATGAACGCCGACAGCTCTGATGATGTGACCGGCGGCACGCAAGCGACCGTCAACGCGAACAATTCCGGCAACTTCAGCGTGTCCAACGCGTCGCTCACATCCGGCATGGGCGTTCTGACCTATGACGGAGACGACAACGACGCGACTGTCGACGGTGTCGACACCTACGGTCTCGGCGGAGAAGATCTGACCGACGGTCTTGGTGCCGGGTCCTTCATGTTCGACGTGGTCGCGACGGATTCCCCGTTCGACTACACCCTGTCGGTCTGGGACAGCGCAACCACCGCGTCCTTCATGGGCTCGATCGCCACTAACGAAGCTGGCACGACCAAGTCGATCAACTTCAACCAGTTCGCAGGCATCGACTTTACCGATATCGGGGCTGTGCAGCTGTCGCTGATGGGCGGATCGGCCAGCGATATCTCGATCGACAACTTCCAGACGGCCGGCGCGGCCATTCCGCTTCCAGCCGGTCTTCCGCTGCTGCTGGCGGGCTTGGGCGGTTTTGCCGTCCTGAGACGCCGCAAGAGCCAAGGCTAAGCGGCCCTGGACCTCGCGCGTGGCACCCCCACTCTGCGCGCGGGGTCTCACACCCGGTTTCGAGACACCCAACATCATTCCGCAGCCACCTTCGCGGTTGCCACCGGCACGACCTTGGCGTCCCGGATTTCCAGCGTGGCCGAGATATAGCCCTTGCGCCCGTCCTCGTAGGTCACTTCGGTCCTGGTCGAGACCGTGTCAGACCCGTCGTAAAGCGCGGTGATCAGGTCGTCGTATTTGTCGGCGATGATGCCGCGGCGGACCTTGCGGGTGCGGGTCATTTCGCCGTCATCGGCATCCAGTTCCTTGTGCAGGATCAGGAAGCGGTGGATCTGGCAGCCCGAGAGCATCTCGTCCTCGGCGACCGATCTGTTGACCTCTTCGACATGCTCCTGGATCGTTGCCATGACCTGCGGGTGGCCGGCCAGTTCCTGATAGGAGGAATAGGCGATATTGTTGCGTTCGGCCCAGTTGCCAACTGCGCTCAGGTCGATGTTGATGAAGGCGCAGCAGCGGTCGCGTCCATTGCCGAAGACCACGGCTTCGAGGATGTTCGGATAGAACTTCAGTTTGTTCTCGACGTATTTGGGCGCGAACATCGACCCGTCGGCCATCTTGCCCACATCCTTGGCGCGGTCGATGATCCGCAGGTGGCCTGTGTCCGGCTCGAAGAAGCCCGCGTCGCCGGTGGCGACCCAGCCCTCGGCATCCTTGGTGGAGGCGGTGCTTTCGGGGTTCTTGTAGTATTCGACGAAGACGCCGGGCGAGCGGTAGAAGACCTCGCCATTCTCCGCGATCCGCACCTCGACCCCCGGGGAGGGCACGCCGACGGTATCCGCGCGGACCTCGCCATCGGGTTGCTGGGTGATGAACACACCGGCTTCGGTCTGGCCGTAGAGCTGCTTCAGGTTGATCCCGAGCGAGCGGTAGAAGGAGAAGATCTCCGGCCCGATCGCCTCGCCCGCCGTGTAGCCGACGCGCACGCGGCTGAGGCCGAGGGTGTTCTTGAGCGGCCCGTAGATGAACAGCTCGCCCAGCCAGTATTTGAACCGCGCGCCAAAGCCGACGTTTTTGCCGTCGAGGATCTGGCCGCCGACCTTGCGGGCATGGGCCATGAAGATGTCGAAGAGCTTTTTCTTGAACTTCGTCGCATCTTCCATCCGGATCATCACGGTGGTCAGCTGCGTCTCGAAAACGCGCGGCGGGGCGAAATAGTAGGTCGGCCCGATCTCGCGCAGGTCGGTCAGCAGGGTGTCTTCGCTTTCCGGGCAGTTCACGCAGAAACCGGTCCAGTAGGCCTGACCGATGGAGAAGATGAAGTCGCCGACCCAGGCCATGGGAAGGTAGGCCAGAACCTCTTCGCCGCGGCCGAGCGTATCGAAATCGGAGGAGGCGATGGAGGTTTCGATGATGTTCCGGTTTGACAGCACCACGCCCTTGGGCTTGCCCGTCGTGCCGGAGGTGTAGAGCATCACGCAGGTGTCGTCATAGGTGATTTCGCCGATGCGGCGGTCCAGTTCTGGGTTCAGCTCGTCCCGCAGGCCGTGGCCGGTTTCCTGAACGTGGCGGTAATCATGCAGCTGCGTGTGGTCGTATTTCCGCAGCCCGCGCGGGTCGAGGTAGATCATGTGTTCGAACTGATGCAGCGTTTCCTGCACCTCGATCACCTTGTCGACCTGTTCCTGATCCTCGGCGATGATGAACCGCGCACCGCAATGGTCGAGGACATAGGCCATCTCTTCGGCCGCCGCGTCCTGATAGAGCGGGACAGGCACCGCGCCCACCATCTGTGCGGCAACCATCGACCAGTAGAGGTGCGGACGGTTGGAGCCGATGATCGCGATGAAATCGCCCTTGTTGACCCCCATGTTGATGAGGCCGCGCGCAAGGTTTCGAATTTCCTTGCGGGCCTCGACCCAGCTCCAGGTCTGCCAGATCCCGAATTCTTTTTCGCGATACGCGGCCTTGTCGCCAAATTGCTCAGCGTTGCGGTCCAGCAGTGCCGGAATCGACACGTACTTACCCGCGTCCCGGGACGCAGATGCCATAGATTATCCTCCCCTTGTCCGGTGTCTCCTCACACCGGTCCGCGCAAAGGCGCGAATCCTTCCGTCTCCGGAAAGTCCCCAAGGGTTCGCGCCGAAGTTTTTCCGCATCATTTCCAAATTGTAACGAATTGTAACATGTCACATTTTCTTTCACCAACCCGGCTCCGGTGTTAGGTCTGGCGGGGAAAAACGGGGGGAGTTCATGGAGTTCGCCACACGCGATGCCCTGACGCGGGCCGGGCTGAACCTGATCCAGCAGGCTTTGTCGATCTATGACGAGGACCTGCGCCTGGTGTTGTGCAACAGGCAGTTCAGGGAGATGTTCTCGCTCCCCTCCGTGTTGACCCGTGCGGGGGCACCGTTCGAGGAGTCCATCCGGTTTCTGGTGGAAACCGGCGAATATGGACCGGTCGAGGATGTGGACGCCGCGATCGAGGAACGGGTGGAGCAGGCCCGGACCTTTCAGCCGCATTACTTCGAACGCACTCGCGCAAATGGACGGGTGATCTCGGTCGAGGGGGCGCCGCTGCCGCAGGGGGGCTGGGTGACGGTCTATACCGACATCACCGACATCAAGCGACAGGAGGAGCTGCTGCGCGCGCGGTCGGCGGAGCTGTCGGGGCAGTTGCTGGCCCATACGGAGGATCTGGCTGCGACGAACCGCAAGCTGCAGGCCACGAACGCCGCACTTGAAGAGGCCCGGCGGGAGTTGACCCAGATGGAGGCGCGCATTCGCCTGACGACGGAGATGATGCCGGCCCATATCGCCCATATCACCCGGAATGAGACCTACAGCTATTCCAACCGGCGGCTCGGCTCGATCATGCCGGGGCGGCCGACGAATATCCTGGGGATGCATATGGCGGATGTCCTGGGAACCCAGGCCTATGCCGCGGTGAAACCCTATGTCGACGGGGCCTTTGCAGGGCGCAATGCGACCTTCGAATTCACAGATGCCCTCAGCTCCCGCCGGATCCGCACGGCGTTGACCGCCGATGGCGAGGGGGGCTGTTACATCATGTCGATGGATGTGACGGAGGAAACCCAGACCCGCGCCGCCCTGACCCAGTCGCGGCGGCGACAGCTGGCGGCGCAGGTCACCAGCGGAATGGCGCATGATTTTTCCAACCTGCTGACCATCATCCTGGGCGCGCAGTTCCAGCTGGGCAAGATGGAGCTGGCGGACGAGGCGCACCGTTTGATCCGGGCGACGCTGGCTGCGGCGCGGCGCGGAGGCGAATTGCTGAACGGGCTGGCCAACATGACGGCGGACAGGCGGCCCGCGCCGACGGTGGTGGCCCTGTCGGAGTTCCTGACGGAGCTGGCGACCCTGGCGCGGCCGACCCTGGGGATGGACGTCACGCTGGACATCCTGGACGAAACCGAAGGCGCGCGGCTGATGTTGGATGCCTCGATGCTGCAGGACAGTTTGCTGAACCTGATCCTCAATGCCCGCGACGCGGTGTCGGGCAAGGGGCAAGTGACGATCACGGCCCGCAATCTGCAGGACACCTGGCTGGAGATCACGGTGCAGGATGACGGCCCGGGCTTTACCGAAGCGGCGCTGGAGCATGCGCTGGACCCGTTCTTCACGACCAAGGGGGATGCAGGGACCGGGCTGGGCTTGTCGACGGTCTATGACATCACCCAGACAGTCGGGGGGCGGATGAAGGTCGCCAATGCCCGGGGCGGCATCGTCACGCTGCAGCTGCCCTGGCGCCCGGCACAGCCCGCGCCCACCCCCGGCCTGGCGCTGGTGGTGGAGGACAGCCCCGACCTGCGCCAGACCGTACGCGGGATGCTGCGCGACGAAGGCTACACCGTCATCGAGGCCGCCAGCGTGGAGGAGGCCCGCAACCTCGTCGCTCAGGTGCCCGGGCTGACCCTGATCCTCAGCGATATTACCCTGGAGGGGACGCTGACCGGCATCGACTTTTTCGACAGCTTGCCCCCGGAGGCGCCGCCCTGCTACATGATGACGTCGCTGCGCCCGGACCATCCGCTGCATGCCGAAGCCGCGCAGCGCACGCCCGTCCTGCGCAAGCCCTTCACCCCGAAGGCCCTGTCCCATCTTCTGGCCACCGGAGGCCTCCCGACATGACCGATGCGCCCCTCGTCACGATCCTGGATGACGAGCCGGAAATCCGCTCAATGCTGGCTGACGCGCTGGAGGAGGCGGGCTATCGCACCCTCGGCTTTTCCCGCGCGACGGAATTCGAGGCGGCGTTGCAGTCGATCACCCCGGATCTCTGCCTGCTTGATCTGTCGCTGCCGGATCGCGACGGGCTGACCCTGATCCATCGGCTGGCGTTAGAGAAGGGCGCGACGGTTGTGATCATCTCGGGCCGCGCGCAGGTGCAGGATCGGGTCACGGGGCTGGAGCTGGGGGCGGATGACTACATCATCAAACCCTTCGACCCGGCGGAGGTCGTGGCCCGGGTGCGGGCGCGCCTGCGGCGAGACCGGCCCTCGGCCGCGGCATCGCAGACCGCGCGGTTCAACGGCTGGACCGCGCATTTCGACAGCTTCCTGCTGGAGGATGCCGAGGGGGCAGAGGTGCCGTTTTCCCATGCGGAGGGCGAGGTGCTGCGGCTGTTCCTGGAGCGGCCCAAGCGGCTGATCACCCGGGCGTTGATGCAGGAGACCCTGGGCGGCGCGGCGGGCGACAGTTTCGACCGCGCGATGGATGTGCGGATTTCCCGGCTGCGCACCAAGCTGCGGGAGGACCCGAAGAACCCCCGCCTGATCAAGACGATCTACGGGGCGGGCTATATCTTCCTCGGTGACGTGAAATGGAGCTGACGCATTTCGTCCTGGTAACCGGGCCGTTCGTCGGCCGCAGTTCGATGCTGGATACGGCACAGGCTTTGCGGGACGGCGGCGCATGGGTGACGGAACCGGATCCGCATGAGCTGCATTCCGACCGGTTGCCCACGCTCGAGGACTGGGCGCTGTCGATGCTGCCGGCGATCCCGCGCACCCCGGCCCCGATCGTGGTGGGCTATTCCGCCGGGACCGTCCTGGCCACCTGGCTGGCCCCGCGCGTCGGGGCGGCGGGACTAATCCTTGTGGACGGGGAAATCCCGCCCGGGCACGGCCCCTGCCCGATCCTGCCGGAGCGGGTCGCGGCATTGCTGGCGAAACGCGCGGGGCCGGAGGGGCTGCCGCGTTGGTCGGACTGGTGGCCGGAGGACATGTCCGAACCGCTTGGCCTGGGTCCACTGGCGCGGCTGCGGCCCGATCTGGCGGATGTCATGCGCGCGGAGGAGCGGGCCTTTCCGGCGGACTGGCTGTCGCAGACACTCGATCTGGAGCCCTGGGGGGCGATCCCGACCGGCTATCTGCGGTTGTCGCATTTCTTTGACGCCCAGGCGGCGGAGGCGGCCGCGCGCGGCTGGCCCGTGGAGCACATCGAGGGCAGTCACCTGCATCCGGCGATCATGGGGACGGAGACGGCGGGAGCGTTGATGGCAGTGGCCGGGGCGTTTGGGTGAGCGGGGTCGCGTTTGGCGTGTCGTCATCCTCGGACTTGATCCGAAGATCTGTTGTTCCGGGGGGGCTCGATCAGGCGGTGCCTACGTTGGATAGGGGCGGCTCTGGCCCCTCTCCCTAACCCTCTCCCCCGCGGGGAGAGGGGACCTGTTGTGCTGTTGGGGTGGGGGGTTCTGTCGCAGGTGATTAAGGTGAAGTGGTGAGGCACTTGCCTTCGCGCCTCGTCATCCTCGGACTTGATCCGAGGATCTGTTGGTCAATGGGTCAGGATCAGGCGGTACCAACGTTGGAGACGGCGCTGCCCCCTCTCCCTAGCCCTCTCCCCCGAGGGGAGAGGGGACCTGTTGCGCTTTGGGCGGGGGCTGTCGCGCTTGCGGCAGAGTCGGGCGCTTACCCCTCGGCCATCACCTGGGCGGCCTGGGCGAGGATGTGGAGGCCGATCACCAGGTCGGCGTCGGCGGTGTCCTCCTCGAACGCGTGGCTGATGCCGTTGATCGAGGGGACGAACAGCATCGCCACAGGCATATGCGCGGCGACGGAGGTGGCGTCGTGCAGCGCGCCGGAGGGCATGCGGCGCCAGCGGCCCGGGGCGATCTCCTCGGCCGCGCTTTCCAGGGCGGCGCGGAAGGCAGGGTCCATCGGAACGGGGTCGAGGGCCAGCATTTCCGACGTGTCCGCCGTCAGGCCCAGTTCCTGCGCCGTCTCCTCGATCGCGTCCCGGATGATCGCCTCCATCCGCTCCAGCCGGTCCTTGTCGCCATCGCGCCACTGCATGGAGAAGGTGCAGCGCCCTGGCACGATGGAATGTGAGCCGGGATGCAGATCGACATGGCCGGTGGTCCAGACGGTTTCCGGGGTCACGACATTGCGGAACCGGTCGGCGATGATCTCCTGAAAGCGCAGCATCCCGCGAAAGGCGTCGCGCCGCAGGTGCATGGGTGTGGTGCCCGCGTGGTTCTGTTCGCCGTTGAAGGTCACGCGCATGTCACGGATGCCGACGATGGAGGAGACGACGCCCGCCGCCTCCCCCGCCTTGTCGAGCCAGGGGCCCTGTTCGATATGGCATTCGAGGAAGCCCTTGAAGCGCGCTGGATCGACAAAGTCGCCCGCCATGTCGGCCATGCGCGCCCGCGCTGCGGCAAAGGTGGTTCCGGTTGTGTCGGTCAGCCTGTCGGCCTCATCGAGCGAGGTGAATCCGCCCCAGACCCGGCTGCCGGTGGTCACGCCAAAGCGCCCCTCCTCATCCTGGAAGGAGACGGCAGAGATCGGCACGCCCACCTCCGCCCCCGCCCGCGCCAGTTCGAGGCCACAGATCACCCCGAGCGCGCCGTCCAGCCAGCCGCCCTCTGGCTGGGTGTCGGAATGCGAGCCGACCAGCAGGGATTTGCCCGGGGCCATCCCCCAGACGGAGCCGACGGGATCGACCCGGGTCTCCAGCCCGGCCGCCGCGTATTGGTCGACCAGCCATTTGCGGGCGGCGATATCGGGATCGGAGAAGGCCTGACGGACCACCCCCTTGCCGACGCCCGCCGCGCCAAAAGTGCGGAGGTGGTGCAAATCGGCGAGGAACCGGTCGGGATTGACGGGCAGCATGGGGCATCCTTTCGGGGCTGGAATTTATCATGATAAATTCACGACAACCCTAGCCATGGCACGCGCCAGAGGTCAACCGCCCCGGATCAGGTCATCCTCGTCATCCTGCGCCGAGAGGCCGAGCACATCCAGACCGTTTTCAAGGTGATCCGACAGATGCGGTGAGCCAAGCAGGTAGTCGGCCGCGGGGTGGTCCGCCTCCTCGCGCGCCGTGCGCAGGGCTTCCTCCAGTTCCTCGGCCTCGAAGGTGCCGCGGCCGATCCACATGAGGGCGACGAGGCTCACCGCCTCTTCCTCGGCCAGGGCGTCGATGAAGGCGCGCAGTTCCCCCTCCGCGCGGTCCAGTTCCCGCGCCATGAGGATCACCTGGGCGACTTTTTGTGTCGAAATGTCCAGCATCGTGTTTCTCCCGTCTGGTCCGGGCATCACGATGGCAGGGACTCATCCGGGCCGCTTTGATCCTAAGCAAATAGGCGGAAGTAGAGCCAGTCAGGCAGGAACCGCGCACCGCGGAAGACCAGCGAGAACCAGGTCGGGAAGGGGCGGCAGAAGCCATTGGTGTTCATGTGTTCGAAGGTGATCCGGGCCGCCTCCTCCGGTTCCATGATGCCGGGCATGGCGAAATCGTTCTTGTCGGTCAGACGGGTGCGGATGTAGCCGGGGTTGATCAGCTGCACCTTGATCCCGCTGCCCTGCAGATCGCATCGCAGGCTTTCGGCCAGTGCCATGATCCCGGCCTTGGTCGCGACATAGGGGGCCGCACCGGGCAGTCCGCCGTAGGCCGTCAGGGACCCGGTCAACAGGATATGGCCGGTGCCGCGCGCCTGCATCCCGGGCAGCACCGCGCCGATCGCCCGCATCGCGCCGCCGAAGTTCACATCCGCCATGGTTTCTGCCTTGTCGGCGTCCCAGCCTTCGGCGCCGAAGGGCCAGTAGGTCGCGGCGAGGTAGACGAGGCCGTCGATCTCTCCGGCCTCCTCGGCCGCGCGGCGCAGGGCGGTGCTGTCGGTGACGTCGACGGGCAGGACGCGGGACGGGCCCGGCAGGTCGTTGGCCAATCGGGTCAGCGCGTCTTCGGAGCGGGCGGAGAGGATGACACGCACCCCCGCCTTGCTGAGCTGTTTCGCCAGCGCGGCGCCCAGCCCCTCGCTCGCCCCGATGAGCCAATATGTCTTGCCTTGCCAGTCTGTCATCGCGTCCTCCGTTCCGAGTTCATCCGCGGGTCCTGAGCGCCCCTGCGCGCAGGGTCGCTCAGCGCGACACGGTCTGCGACGGGGCAGCGGGCCGTCTGCGGTAGCCCGCCCCTTTGCGCCAGAGCTTCAGCGCCTGCCAGTGGATCAGCGCAAGCACCCGCAGCGACCCGAAAGGTCGGCGCAGGAAGGCCGCCAGCAGACCGCGATTGGTCAGGGGCGCCAGCCGCCCTGTCAGCGTTGCGATCACCCCGCCCCCCTCGCGGTCATAGTCGATGCGGATGCCGATCCGGTCGGGTTGAATATCGAACCGGAAACGATAGCGCCCCTCGACCGGTTGGAAAGGGGAGACATGCATGAGCTTGCGCGCGGTCAACTCGTCCTCGCGCGTGATCGGGGCGTGGTCGTCACGGTGGCAGAGATAGGCATGACGGTCGCCAAAGGTGTTCGTCACCTCGGCCACGACACATCGAAGATCGCCGCGATCATCCTCGCAGAGCCAGAAGGACACCGGGTTAAAGACAAAGCCCAGAAGGCGGGGCTGGGTCAGCAGGCGGATGCGGGCGGGCGCGGGCAGGTCGTGGTCCGCCAGCACCTCGCGCAGCCAGGCCGGTCCGCTCCCCCGCCCCGGCGGCCCGCCATGATCGCGGTCCTGCACGGCGGCAAAGGCACGGGCATTTCGGGCGAAGAGCGACGGGCCGTCGGCCGCACTTTCCGCGTCGATCAGCACGTAATCCACGCCGTAGCGAAAGGCGTTTTCGACCGCGCCCTTGCGCCCGTGCCAGCTGTGGCCGGTCATCAGTAAGGGAGGGGTGTCGTTGCGCCTCATCTTGCCGCCAGTGCCGCCCTGTGTGGGGTCAGACGCAGGGCCCCGGCGACATCCGCCGCGCTGGCCAGACCGTCTTCGTGGAACCCGTTCTTCATCCATGCGCCGCAGAACCAGGTGTTGTTCTGTCCGTTGATCTGCCGCATCTCCTCCTGCGCCGCGAGGGCGGCCAGGTCGTAGACCGGGTGGCGCAGGGTGACGCTGTCATAGATTTTGGTCGGGTCGATGCGGCGGGTGGCGTTGAGGGTGACGAACATCGGGTCGTCCTGCGGGATCGGCTGCAGCCGGTTCATCCAGTAGGTCAGGTCGATGCTGTCGCCGACACGCCCCTCGGCCTCGCGGTAGTTCCAGGAGGCCCAGGCGCGGCGGTTGCGGGGCATCACGCCCTCGTCACAATGCAGCACGACCTCATTGGGCTGATAGCAGATGGCGGAGAGGGCGGCGCACTCCTCCAGCGTCGGGTCCAGCAGCAGGCGCAGCGTGTCGTCGGAGTGGGTGGCGAAGATCACCTCGTCGAATGTGGTCCAATCCGCGCCGTCCGCTTTGACCTGCGGCCCGGTCAGCGCGCGGCGCACCCCCTGCACGGGAGCCGCGAGGCGAATGTCCACGCCGTCGCGCTTCAAAGCGGCGGCGACCCGGTCGACATATTGCACCGACCCGCCCTGAACCGTCATCCACTGATGCTGACCGGTGTGGTGCAACAGGGCGTGGTTGTCGAAGAACTGCATCATGGCGTGCGCCGGGAAGTCGAGGATCTTTTCCTTCGGCGTCGACCAGATCGCGCCGGAGAGCGGCAGCAGATAGTAGTCGCGGAACCAGACCCCGGTGCCGAGCGCCTCCAGCAGGCCGCGGATGGTCATGCCGGGTGCCTGCGCGGTGGCGAGCGCGCGGGAATTGAACCGCATCACGTCGCGCAGCATTCCGATGAACCGCGGGTTGGCGGCGTTGCGGGCCTGGGCAAAGACGGCGCGCAGGTTGGCCAGGCCGTACTCCATCCGCCCGCCCCGGACCGAGGCACCGAAGCTCATGTCGGATTTGGTGGTCGGCACGTCCAGATCGTTGAAGAGGCTGGTCAGCAGGGGGTAATTCGCGTGGTTGAAGACGATGAAGCCCGTATCCACCGGCTGATCCCCCCGCTTGCCGGCCAGAACCGTCCGGGCGTGCCCCCCCAGACGCGGCGCGGCCTCGTACAGGGTCACGTCACTGTCGGCGGACAGCATGCGCGCGGCGCCGAGGCCGGAGATGCCCCCGCCGATCACGGCAATGCGGCGGCGGGAGGGGGGGAGTGCTTCAAACGGCATGCAGAGGGCCCTTGTTCGTCGTTGTTTGAGAGAGTTACGGGCGGCGCAGGCAATCGGATGCACCTTGGCGAGAAAAAATGTTCATCCGCGTGATCCAACCGGGCGTGTGCCGCGTACTCAAAACATGTTGCAGCACGTGGCCCAGACCCGGGAAAGCCCCTCGCCCGCCCCTCCCCCGCATGTTAGGCAGAGGAGGAAGACGAAGGATTTCGAAGGCTTGGCACAGGACCCGTCCAGCGACCCCGCCCCCTGGCTGCGAGAGATGACCGCGATCCGCGATCATCGCGACAGGGAGGCTTTTGCCCGGCTTTTCGGGCATTTCGCCCCTCGGGTGAAAGGGTTTCTGATGAAGGGGGGCACCGAGGCCTCGGTGGCCGAAGATTGCGCCCAGGACGTCATGGTGACGGTCTGGAACAAGGCGCATCTCTTCGATCCGTCGCGGGCCAGTGTCGCCACCTGGGTCTTCACGATCGCCCGGAACCGCCGGATCGACCTGGCGCGGCGCGAAAGACGGCCCGAGCCGGAAGACCTGGGCTGGGGCCCGGAGCCGGAGGTGGCGCAGGAAGACAGCGTCGCCCTGCAACAGGAGACATCGCATCTGGGCCGCGCGCTGGCCGAGTTGCCGGACACACAGCGGGAGCTGATCGAGAAGTGCTACTTCGGGGATCTCTCCCACAGGGAAATCGCCGACGTGACCGGGCTGCCGCTCGGCACGATCAAATCGAGAATCAGGCTGGCGCTGGACAAGCTGCGCCATGCCATGGGGTGACGCAAATGACGATCAAGCATCATCTGACCGAAAATCTTCTGATGGGCTATGCCGCGGGCACCCTGCCCGAAGCCTTCAACCTGATTGTCGCCTCGCATGTGTCGATGTGCGACGACTGCCGGGCCGCGCTGGAAAGCTATGAAGCCCTGGGCGGTGCCGTGCTGGAAGAGCGCGGCGTGGCCATGGCCGAAACCGGGCTGGCCGATTGCCTAGCCCGGCTGGACGATGTGCCGACGCCCGCGCCTGTCGCGCGTAAGGCCCCTGTGTCCGATGGCACGCTGCCTGCGCCGCTTCGCGATTATGTGGGTGGCGATGTGGACGCGATCCGCTGGCGGCATGTGGGCGGCGGTGTGAAACAGGCGATCCTGTCGACCTCCGACAGCGCCTCGGCCCGGTTGCTGTTCATTCCTGCCGGGGCTGCAGTGCCGGACCACGGCCACCGCGGCATGGAGTTGACCATGGTGCTACAGGGCGCCTTCGCGGATGAGACCGACCGCTTCGCCCGGGGTGATGTGGAAATCGCCGATGAGGATCTGGAGCATATGCCTGTGGCCGACATCGGCGAGGATTGCATCTGCCTTGCCGTGACGGACGCGCCGCTGCGCTTCCGCTCGCTTATCCCGCGTCTGTTGCAGCCCTTGTTGAAGATCTGATCGGGGCGCGGTGCGTGCAAGCACGCACCCTACGGGGACATTGGCGCAACCGTTCCCTCTCCCCTTGGGGGAGAGGGCTAGGGAGAGGGGGCTCGCCCCTCACCAGACAGACCGCCCCTCTCACGACCCCCGCGTCAGCTGCGCCAAGGGCGCTTCGCCGTCCGGCGCCAGCTCCTCGAAATCGAAATTGTCCAGCTTTGCCGCGCGCTTGCCCGCCCGCTCTGCCGCGATGCCGATGCCTTCGACATCCCGCCGCGCCTGGTCGAAGTGTGTGTCCAGTTTCTGCACCCGTTCCACCACGATCTCCACATCCCGGTGAAGCTGTCGCAGCATGTTGCGGATCGCGCCGGCCTGTTCGCGCATCCGCGCGTCCTTGAGGATGGCGCGCATGGTGTTCAGCGTGGCCATGCAGGTGGTGGGCGAGACGATCCAGACCCGGGCGTTGAACCCCTCGCGGACGATGTCGGCGAAATTGGCGTGCAATTCGGCGTAGACGGCTTCGGACGGCAGGAACATCAGGGCGCCGTCGGCGGTTTCCCCTTCGAGGATGTATTTCTCCGAAATCGCCTTGATGTGGTGCCGGACGGAGGTGCGGAACTGCTGTGCCGCCGTCCTCAATTCCGCTTCGCCGGTGGCGTTGCGCAGGGCCTCGTAGGCCTCCAGCGGGAATTTGGCGTCGATGACAATCGGGCCCGGCGGGTTCGGCAGGTGGATCAGACAGTCCGCGCGCTTGCCGTTCGAGAGCGTCGCCTGCAGCGAATAGCTGTCCTTCGGCAGGGCCTTGGAGACGATGTCGTTCAACTGGATCTCGCCAAAGGCGCCGCGCGTCTGCTTGTTCGACAGGATGTCCTGCAGGGACAGAACATCGCCCGAAAGCTTGGTGATGTTCTCCTGCGCCTTGTCGATGGTGGCCAGCCGCGCCTGCAGTTCCGTCAAGGATTTGGTCGTCTTTTCCGAGCCGCCGCGCAGCTGTTCGTTCATCCGCTCCTGCATCTCGCTGAGCGACCGCGCGGTCTTCATCGCGTTCTCGTGCAGACGGTCGGTCATCTGCTGTTGAACCGCAGCTAGCCGGGTTTCCATCGACTGGAGAACCTGCGCCTGTGCCGTGGCTTGCGCATTGGAGACAGAGGTCAGCCCGCCGGTCAGCTGTTCCTGCCCACGGCCCAGCCCTTCGACGGCGCGGCCCATCTGGTCCATCTGGTAGATCAGCGGCTCGGTCGCGCGGGCGGCCTTGCCGACACCGCGCAGGGCGACGACAAGCAGGATGACGATGAGCAGGCCGAGGCCGAGTGCGAGGGCGGCCGCCAGCGTCACCGGGTCGGAGAGGTCGTAGGTTGTGGTGCCGATCTGGATCATGTGCGTCCGAATAGCCGTTCAATATCAGAGAGTTTCAGCTCCACATAGGTGGGGCGTCCGTGGTTGCACTGGCCTGAAAGCGGGGTCGCCTCCATCTCACGCAGGAGGGCGTTCATCTCCTCCACCCGCATACGGCGGCCGGAGCGGATGGAGCCATGGCAGGCCACCCGGCTGAGGATCGCGTCGATGCGGGCCTTCAGCGTGGCGCTGTCGTCGGCGTCCGCCAGTTCGTCGAGAATGTCGAGGACCAGCGCCCGGGCGTCGACCTTGCCGAGGATCGCGGGGGTTTCGCGCACGGCGACGGCCCCGCCGCCGAAGGGTTCGATGCTCAGGCCGAGGGCCTTGAGGTCTTCGGAAAACTCCTCCAACCGGGCGCAATCGCCGTGGGACAGCTCGACGATCTCGGGGATCAGCAGGGCCTGAGCGGCGACACCGTGTTCGGCCATCTGGGCCTTGAGCTTTTCGTAGACGAGGCGTTCGTGGGCGGCGTGCTGGTCGACCAGCACCATGCCGCGGTCGGTCTGGGCGACGATGTAGTTCTCGTGCACCTGCGCGCGGGCGGCGCCGAGGGGGAAGCTTTCCAGGCGCTCCGGCGTGTCCTCGACCACCTCGGGTTCGAAGCGGGCGGAGGGCTGGTCGGCGAAACCATCGAAGGTGGCGTGCGGCCCCGGCGCGGGGGCCGGGGCACGGGGCGTGGCCTGCCCCGGCCATTGTGCCGGGGCCTCGCCCGATTGATCGTCATACCCGGTGGCGGGCATTTGCCCCTGATAGCTCATCGCCCGTGCCGCCAGCGACGGGCGGTCCATCTGATAGACCCGCGCCGGGCCGGTAGGTTCGGGGCGCATCGCGCCAAGCGTCGCCCCCGCCACGGTGGTGGAGGCGCGGTGCCCGGCCTCGGCGAGGGCGTGCCGCAGGCCCGAGACGATCAAGCCCCGCGCGGTCCCGGGATCGCGGAAGCGGACCTCGGATTTCGCGGGGTGGACGTTCACGTCGACCAGCGTGGGGTCGCAGTCGATGAAAAGCGCGGCGGCGGGGTGCCGGTCGCGTGACAGCACGTCCATATAGGCCGCACGCAGCGCGCCGGTCAGCAGCTTGTCCCGCACCGGGCGACCGTTGACGAAGAGGAACTGCGCCACCGCCGCGCCGCGCGAATAGGTCGGCAGGGCGGCATAGCCTGTCATGTGCAGGCCCTCGCGCTCGGCGTCGATGCGCAGGGCGTTTTCGGCAAAGTCGCGGCCCAGGATATTGGCCAGCCGTCCGTGCAGCGCGTCGAACATATCGCCGCTTTCGGGATCGGAACGGAAGGTCACGCGTCCCTCGCCGCCGCCGGTGACATCGCGCAGGGTGAATCCGACGTAGGGTTCCGCCATGGCGAGGCGTTTGATGATATCGGTGACGGCCTGCCCCTCCGCCCGGTCGGTGCGCAGGAACTTCAGCCGGGCGGGCGTGGCAAAGAACAGATCCCGCAGCTCCACTACCGTGCCGGAGGTGAGCGCGGCGGGGCGCACCTCCTCCATCCGGCCGCCGCTGACGGCGATCTCTGCCGCCGGGGCGCCGGAGGTACGGGAGGTGATCCGCAGGCGGCCGACGGCGCCGAGCGACGGCAGCGCCTCCCCCCGGAAGCCGAAGGTGTGGATGTTGAGCAGGTCGGAGCCGTCGATCTTGGAGGTCGCATGGCGCGACAGGGCGAGCGGCAGGGCCTCCGCCTCGATCCCGCAGCCGTCATCCTTGACCCGGATCAGGGCCTTGCCCCCCTCGGCGATCGTCACCTCGATCCGCGTCGCGCCCGCGTCGAGGGCGTTTTCCACCAGTTCCTTCACCGCAGAGGCCGGACGTTCGACCACTTCGCCCGCCGCGATCCGGTTGATGGCGGCGTCATCCAACTGCCGGATGATGGGGCGGTTTTCGCTTATTTTGGGGTCGGGGCGCATCATGACCCCAGACCTAGCATGTGACAGTCGATTCGACCATGGGCGACAGCTGCCCCCGGCGCAGATGCGCAACGCCCGGTTGTTAATGCATTGGAAACGGCGCTGGCCCCTTTCCTTGAGGGGCCCCGCAACATATAGTTGCCGCAACAAATAACCGGCCAAATCGCCGGAAAGGGGACACGGGCATGGCGCATATCATTGTCGTCGGAAACGAAAAGGGCGGTGCGGGGAAATCCACTGTCTCGATGCATGTCGCGACGGCTCTGGCCCGCATGGGGCACAAGATCGCCACGCTGGACCTGGACCTGCGTCAGAAAACCCTGGGCCGGTACGTCGACAACCGCAGACGGTATCTGGCCAAGGAAGGGGTAGAGCTGCCCTCGCCCGATTACATCGACCTGCCGGAGATCGACAAGGCGCAGCTGCAGCCCGGCGAAAACCCCTATGATCACCGGCTGTCCGCCGCGGTATCGCAGCTGGAAGCCGAGGCGGATTTCATCCTGATCGACTGCCCCGGGTCACACACCCGCCTCAGCCAGGTGGCGCATTCGCTGGCCGATACGCTGATCACGCCCCTGAACGACAGTTTCATCGACTTCGACCTGCTGGCCCATATCGACAATGACGGCGAACGGATCCTCGGCCCCTCGGTCTATTCCGAAATGGTCTGGAATGCGCGGCAGTTGCGTGCGCAGGCCGGGCTGAAGCCGATCGACTGGGTCGTACTGCGCAACCGTCTTGGCGCGCAGCAGATGGTCAACAAGGCGAAGATGGAAAAGGCGATCGAGAAGCTGTCGAAACGGATCGGCTTTCGCGTGGCCCCCGGCTTCAACGAACGTGTCATCTTCCGCGAGCTGTTCCCGCGTGGCCTGACACTTCTGGACTTGAAGGACATCGGGGTGCAGCAGCTCAACATCTCCAACGTGGCTGCCCGGCAGGAGTTGCGCGACCTCATCAAGGCGCTGGATTTACCCGGGGTTTCGGTCAGGTTCTGACATGGCACGCCGTCCCGGATATCGCAGGCCGAGACGGACCAGAGCCGGAGGCGACAGATGACGCCCTATCTCCAGATGGCGCTTAACAATGCCTGGGCGAATTCCACGCTCTACGCCGCGCTGGCCGGTCTGAGCGAGGCGGAATTCGCGGCCCCGCGCCCGGGGTTCTTCCCCTCGATCAGCGAGACACTGAACCATATCCTTATTGTCGATCTCTATTACCTCGACGCGCTGGAAGAGGGCGGGCTGGGGCGGCGCATCCGTGAGCAACCGCCCGAGACGACCCCGGCCGGGCTGGGTGCCCGCCAGGCGGAGGCGGACATGCGGCTGGCGACGTTCTGTGGCAATCTGACAGAGGCCCAGCTGACCCGACGTGTCCGCACGGAACGGGACGAGGACCCGGAGATGACGGAGCGGGTGGACCGGCTGCTGCTGCATCTTTTCCAGCACCAGATCCATCATCGCGGGCAGGCCCATGTCCAGGTTCAGGACGCCGGGATCGCGCCGCCGCAACTGGATGATTTCTACCTGGACCATGACCGCGCCCCGTCGGCGCGCCCCTATTGGACGGAGTGATGACCATGAACCCAATGGTTGTTTTTGTACTTGTAGCCCAAACAGTTATCTTCCTCGCTTGGGCATTCGTGGCATTTCGGACGCTGATCCGCCTGAATGCCGTGGCCACCGAACGCCGGACGGCCGAAGGGCTGGGCCCGGTCGGGTTCTCGCAGACGCTGGCCGCCTTTTCCGATTTCGCGCGCGGACGGGTGTTGCGCGAGGACCGGATGATGCTGCTTCTGCTCACCCTGGCCCTGTTCGCCAGCATCGCGATCCGCGGCACCCTCGGCTGAGGGGGACGGTCAGCGCCTGAGCGCCGGCAGACCGACCCCGGTGCTCTGAAACCCGCCATCCGCGGCGATGCATTGCCCCGTCACATAGCTGGCCCTGTCGGAACAGAGAAATGTGATCAGCTCGCCGATCTCCTGTTCCGACCCGTAGCGGTTCAGCGGAATGGCGTCGTGATAGGCGTCTATGATCTCCTGCGTGTGGACGGCCATGGCCAGCTTGGTCCGGACCGGCCCGGGGCAGACCGCATTGGCCCGCACACCCCATTCCCCCCATTCCGCCGCCTGCTGCTGCGTCAGGTGAATGACAGCTGCCTTGGAGGTGCCATAGGCCACGCGCAGGGTGGAGGCCCGCAGGCCGGAGATCGAGGCGATGTTGACGATGGCGCCCTTCACCTCCTTCAGCGCAGGGGCGAGGGCCTGAGAGCACAGGAAGACCCCGTCGAGGTTGGTCGCCATCACGCGCCGCCACATCCGGAAATCGCAGTCGTCTATCGGGCCGAATTCCGCCACGCCGGCATTGTTCACCAGGGCATGGACCTCGCCCAGCTCGGCCCGGGCGGTTCGTACCATGGCGTCGACCTGATCGGGATCGGAGACATCGCAGGCGATGGCGATGACATTGTCCCGCTCCGCCGCGACCTTTTCCAGTTCATCGGCATCCCGGTCGATCATGGCGACTCGGCGCCCCTCGGCCCGGAACAGATCTGTCGTGGCCAGCCCGATCCCGCGGGCGGCGCCGGTGACGATGGCGGTTGATCTTGTCATGCTGTCCTCCGCATTTTTGCGAAGGATGCGGGAAAACCGCGACGGGCGAAAGAGTTATCCGTTGACGACAACCAGATCCGCGTCGCAGCTTTCTTCGCGGACCGTATCGCCGTTCGGCAGGTCGTTGGTCTCCAACTTGCGGGCGATCTCCTCCGCCGTCAGCCCGTAGTGCTGCCACCTGCCCGTCAGACGACGGGCCAGTTCGTCGCGTGGCACGCGGAGCATCACGGTCAGGTCGAAACAGGGGGCGAGCCCCTGCCAGGGCGTGCGGTCCAGCAACAGGTAGTTCCCCTCAACCAGTATCAGCCGGGTCCGATAGGGAATGATCCGGGCGCTGCCGCGGCTGATCTCCAGGTCGCGGTCGAAAACCGGCACGGCCACGTCGGAGGTGGCCTCGCGCAGACGCTCCAACACCGACAAAAGCCCGCCGACGTCAAAGGTATCCGGCGCGCCCTTGTGCGCCAACCGCCCCCGGTCGCGCAGGATGGCGTCGTCGTAGTGAAAGCCGTCCATCGGCAGGATCGCAGTATCGGACAGCTTGCCTGCCAGGGCCTCCGCCAGAGTGGATTTGCCAGCGCCGGGCGGTCCGGCGATGGCCACAATACTGCGCATGGGAAGCGCGGCGAGCCGCTCGGTCAGTTGGGTGACCGTAGCCTCCACCTAGCGCCGCCAGGTGGAGAGCCAGCGGCCCAGCCGGCCCCGTTTCTCCCGGGCGCTGTCGGTCAGGTTGTCCCAGCCCTCGTCCATATTGTCGACCATCGGGTCGATGCGGCGCTGACGGAAGCGGATCCATCGGACGCGGATGGCCCAGACGATGGCAAAGAAGATCAGCAGGATGATGATGTTCAGCCAGGGGATGATCGTCATGTCCGGATCGGCGACCTGCTTGACACCGATGGCGTTCGGGAAAACAGACCAGAATTCGATGCGCCAGCCATAGTGCGTGACCATGACCCATTTCGGGTTCTCGGAGGTGGATTTCAGGTCGCTCGCCTGGGTCTGCAGGTTGGAGGTGTCGAACTTGAAATAAGGCGGCCAGCCCCAGCCGGTATCCTCGTTGCGGTAGACCAACGGCTTGCCGTTCTGCTTGATCGTCTGGATGAAAAAGACATCCCGGTTGATCGTGCCGGTGGCATTGCCGGTGTCTTCCTTGGCCCAGAAGATCGAGTTCTCGCCGAAATCCACGCGCTTTTCATAGGTATCCGCAATGCGCACGATGTCACGCTGCGGCAGCGTGTAGTGGAAGAAGGCGACCAGAACCAGCGTGACGATGCCCCAGAAGGTCCATTTGATGTACTGCATATGCTCGGCCCCTCAGGTGTAGTTCACGACGTAGATGATATAGGCGATGACAGCCACGGGGACTATGTAGACCAGCAGAATTAGTTTGCGGCGAAAGCTGTCGTCGTAGTCCTCCAGCCCCCGGCGCACGTAAAGGTCGCGCTCCTCCCCGTACTCCCGGTCGCCCTCGTCATAGGCCGCGCGTAGCTTGCCCTTGCGGACCTGCCGCGACCAGAGCGAGACGGAGGCATAGACCACCGTCAGCACGACAAACAGGACCAGTCCGAGGCGCATAAGGCTCAGCATCCTATTTCCTTTCCTTCAGCACCGCGCCCCAGGGGCCGACGCGGGCGATCATCTCTTCCGCCGGTGCGGGCGATTGCGCAGGCTTTGGCGCGGGCGGCGGCAGCAGGGCCATCGGCGCCTCATGTCCAAAGAGTGCCGCGCGCGTGCCCGCCTTGTCCACGGCATATTCGGTCGCAAGGAAATCAGCGACATAGCTCTTCTTCGTCTCGCTCCAGGTGGCGTAGAGGCGATAGAAGAGCTCCTTGTGGCAGATGAAGAGCTGGCGGACATCCTTGGGCGTCAGCTCGGCCAGCAGCATGTTGATCAGATCGGCGTCAGGATGGTCCGCCGCGCGCAGGGTGTAGAAATAGGCCGGGTGGTCCGAGGTGATCTTGGGCCACTCGCCCCCGTCCTCCGCCCAGGCGACCAGACGGCGCAGGGCGTGGTATTCTTCCGGCAGGTCGTCGGCATGGCGCCGCGCCAGCAGGCGGATGTCGCGCCGGGTTGCACCGGTCAGGTCCATCTTTGCCTCCTGCGCCGCATCCACGACGATGAAGTCCATCTTCTGGCGCAGGATCGCGCTGGCGTCGATGCCCCGCGCCTTGACGATCGGCTCCACCAGGTTGTTGTCGCTGAGGAAGCGGGCGATCTTGTTCGTCTCGCCCTTCTCTATGACCCGGCCGAGGCCCGCCTCCTCCATCGCGTCGTCATCCTCGGTGATCACCGTCGGCGCGGTCGAGCGGAAGATGTAGCTGCCGCCGAAATGCGCGGTCCAGAAGTTCTCCTGCTCGAAGCTCATCTTCTTGAGCCGCACCGGGTTGCGCGTCACGTCCCCGGTCTTCTTGGCCACGGAGATCATCTCGGCGATCAGCACGTCGTCGAACCAGCCGTCCTCCTCCTGCAGGAAGCGGTCGGAGAGCTGGCCGAGCTTTTCCGCATCGCGCACCAGCCCGGTGGTCGTGTCTGCCTCGATCTCGATCTTGCGGATGTCGTTCAGCCGCGCCGGGTTGGTGACGGAGAAGACGGAATTCAGGAGTTCGCCGGCCACCGCGTCGCGCGCGGTCAGGGCAAAGAGCTGCGCCTCGTTCTCCTCGATGAACTGCCGCAGGATCTGGCGGGAGGTCGAGAAGCTGGCGTTCAGCAACGGCGCGGTCTTCTGCGCGGTCGTCAGCAGGATGAACTGCCGGTTGCATCCGTTTTCGTTGAGGTAGAGGGGGTCGCCCAGTTCGTCGCCGATCTCGGGCGAGTAGCCGGAGATGTCGATGTGGAAATCGGTGAGTTGGGTCTGTTTGCCGGTGAGATGTTTGAGCGCCCGGTTGTACCGCTCGACCAGCGCGGGGCTGTCGACGGGGATCAGATTGCCGAACATGAGGCCGAGTTTGATCAGACGTTGCACGGACGCCCCCTCTCCCTAACCCTCTCCCCCGCAGGGAGAGGGGATTGTGTTGCGCTGGTGCCCGAGGTGCCGCGCCCTCCCCCTGCAGGGGGAGGGCCGGGGAGGGGGGCCACCGCACCGCTCCATCCGCTATCGCCCCCTCTCCCCGCGGGGGAGAGGGCCGGGGTGAGGGGCAGGCCGATCACCCCTTCCCCTCCAGATACCGCCGCCGCGCCGCGTCCTGACGCCCCATGTCCCGCACCATCCCCTCGATCGCGACCTCGTCGGACTTGTCGGCATAGCGGAATTCGCTGTCGGCGTAGCGGTTGATCTCCTGCACGACCATGTCGATGGTGATCGGCCGCCGCAGCTCCTCGATCATCGCGCTCTTCTCGTCGTAGGGTTTGAAGAGGAAGAGTTCCGGCTCCTCCATCCATTCGTCGGGCAGTTCGAAATCCATGGCGCGAACCTTCACCGCGTCGGTGATGTTCTTGATCGCGCGGCCGGTAAAGCGTTCATCCGCCTCCTGGATCGCCTTCAGATAGGTCCCTAGCTTGGCAATCGTGTCGAACCCGCCGATCCGCGCCTCGACTTCGGCGAAGACCTTCACCAGCCCCTCTTCCTTCGGCCTCCCATGCGCCTCGAAGGAGGCGGCGACGGCGCGCTTGATCTCCTGCGCGGCGTAGAGTTCGTGATCGCCGAGGGGAATGTCATGCCGCTTGCCCATCAGCAGGGCGAGGATGTCGATATAGTCCTCCCGCGTCTGCGGCCCGTCGACGAGGAACCGCGCCCCGGCCCGCTGCCTTAACGCATCGTCCACGTTTTCAGGGTAGTTGGAGAACATGCCGAAGGTGCAGTTGCCGCGCACCACGGTGTTGGCCCCGGCAAAGGCCTCCATGAAGACGGCCGTCACCTCCTGCTGCCCGGCGGAGGACTGGCGGTCGCCCCGCTTGCCCGCGATCTGGTCGATGTCGTCGATTGTGCCGAAACCAATGACGGAAGGATCGAGTATGTTCTGTACAAAAGCCTTGGCGTTCTGGCCTGACTTGCCCTGATAGCTGTCGATATTGTCGATACCGAAGTTCTGATAGCGGAAAGGATAGCCCGCATTCTGGCAGTAGTCGTTGATCAGCCCGGCCATCATCTGGATCAGGGTGGTCTTGCCGGTGCCCGGCGCGCCGTCGCCCATGAAGGTGAAGATGAAGCCGCCAAGCTCCGCAAAGGGATTCAGGCGGCGGTCGAAATCATAGGCCATGACCATCTTGGCCAGCTTCATCGCCTGATACTTGGCGATATGGTTGCCGACGACCTCATGCGGTTTCTTGAACTGCATGACCAGCGCCGGGCCGCCCGCCTTGCGTGCCGGAGTGAACCCCCGGATCGTCAGATCATCCGCCTCGACCCGGTAGGAGGCATTGGCAAAGGGCGCCACCCGCGCCAGCCCCTCGGCCCGGCGCGCGGCTTTCTCCATCAACGCCTCGGCGAAGGCGGTGACCGTGGGCACCAGTTTTTCCTCGTCACCCTCGGCATGGGCGCCGAGGTCCTGGTCCAGCTCCCAAAGCGCGCCGTGCAGGGCGAGGGATGCGTTGTCGGTCAGAAACTCCTCGACCTCGCCGACCTCGACCGTGACCTCCCCCGCGTGATCCGCCAAGAGCGAGACCAGCGCATTGGCCGAGGCATGCATCACGATCAGCGCTTCGGCGGCGAGCAGCTCCGAAAACTCCGCCTTCCGGTCCACGCCCAGCCCCCCTTCGAGGTTCTTGCGCTTCAGATCTGCCAGACCGGTCTGTTCCGCAAACCCCTCGCCCAGGGCCAGCCCGATCGCCAGGGCCCGGCGCAGGGCCTGCAGAACCGCCGCCTGCCGGGAGGACATCAGCGGATCGTCCCCGTCGCAGGCCGCGACCCGGTCGATCAGATGCACGCCCTCCGGCCGCTCCTCTCGCCGCGTCACCAGCCCCGGCGTGGTCGAGCGGAACCGCCGACGTGTGCCGACCCCGGGCGAGCGTTCCGCCACCGGCGCGGCCGTGGGTTTGGCCACCCGCGGCGCATGATCGAACCCGTCCAACAGAGCCAGGGCGGCGTCGTAGTGCTTCGCGATCTCCTCTTCCCGCAGTTCCATCAGATCGGACGTCAGGGTCATGCCCGCCCCTCCCGTTTCATCTTTCCAAAAATACTCATACCCGGGCCTCCGTCAGCGATAGCTCAGAACACGGCCGGACCGGCCCACCACGAATTTCCGCACCTGGGCAAAGCCCGGCGGGTCGCGCTCGGCCAGCACCTGATAGGGGCGTTCGGGCAGGATGATCGCGCGGGTTTGTTCCGTCGCACCCGTCTCCGGCCCGCCGGTGAGCGGATCGATCTGGAATATCTCGCGTTCGTTGGTGCCGAACCATCCGGCGCGTTCGGTGCGCACGCGTTCGGAAACCAGCACCTCATCCGTCCAGGCCAGCGCCCAGTCCTCGCCTTCGCGCGAACCGGCGTTTTCCAGCACATCGCGGATCGGGCCGGACTGGCGGGTGTAGGCGTGGGAATACATCGGGCCGATGTGGAAGCGGCGCAGGCGTTTGGGGTGGAGCTCGTCGAAATCCTCGTCAAATCCCTTGGCGATGGTCAGCAGTTTCAGCCCGCCGAGGCTCTGCGCCATGAGATGCGCCTGCACCTCCGGCCAGCGGCGTTCATCGCGGGGGAGCGCGGTCGGGTCGGTGTCCTCCAGCTCCATCAGATAGATGACGGGCAGGTTGAGCTGGCTGTCGTAAACCGACCAATGCAGCATGTAGCGCCGCCGCTTGTCGTCGATGTCACCGAGCCAGAGCGCCTCCGGATCGTTGCGCGGCCAGAACAGGCCGCCGCGGGTCAGCTCCTCATAGTAGAGGCGCTGCGACAGGGCGAACTGCAGGCGGGTCGGGATCTCCAGATCCCCGATGATCTGGGCCAGCATGTCGCGTTTCAACGCGTCCCGACCGGCCATTTCGCGCAGGTGCCGTTCGGCCTGCTGCGCGTCATTGGCCATGACCATCAACTCCTGCGCGGCCGGAAAGCCGCTTTCGTGGTTGTCGATGGTGAGAGAGCCGAAGAACTTGCCCGTGTCGCGCCCTGTCAGCAGGTATTTCATGCTGAGCGCGCGGAAGGTGATGGTCAGCGCGGTCAGATGGCGGGTCAGCACCTCCGTCTCGCGGCGGGAGAGGGATTTTTCCGCCTCCATCGTTCCGGCGACGCGGGCGAGGTGGGCCATTATCCCTTCGAACTTCCGGAAGTATCGACGCGAGGCATAGGTGTCGGAGAGGCCGACGTGGTCGTGGGCGGGCTCAGCCACGGGAGGCGTCCTTTGTCAGGCAGACCATGTTCGGGGCGCGAAGCGGCCCGGACAGCGCCCGTCCGCCCCCCCGGGCGGGCGCTTCGCACCCACCCGCGGACGGGCCCAGTCCTCTGTTGTGCAAGGTCCGGCGGGTACAGCAGTGAATTGGCTGAGGTCTCATGGCTTTCCGATCCAATGACGGGTCATGCAGAACCGGCCCTCTCGCGGTTGCGATGCAACCGCTGCCGGGCGCAGATTGCTGCGCAACCTGCTATCCGTAGAGGTTCTTGTCGTGCTTCTCGACGATCTTCTGGAACCGCCGGGCAAAACGTTCGTCGGCCTTGGCCTTTTCTTCCAGCACCTTGCGGGCAAAGACCATGTGGTCCTCGTGCGCCTCCAGCATGTCGGCCATCCGGGCGTTGGTTGCGGCGCCAATCTGGGCCATGGCCTGTTGCGCCTGCTTGTCCGTCTGGGTGCCGATCTCGTTAATCTTGTGGGCGACGTCCTGTTGCTGCGCGGTTTTCAGCGATTTGGTCAAAGCATCGTAGAGGACCACGCGTTGCTGCGTGTCCGTCTTGAGCTTGTTGATGAGCACCATCTGCGTCGCCGCCTGGTTCTGCAGGCTGTCGACCCAGCTCTTGCCCTTTTCGATATAGCGTTCCAGCGTCTGGGACTTGGCCAGCTTGACCTGCTCCTCCTGCACCAGCGCATTGTATTCCTTGTTCAGATCCGCCAGCTCGGTTTCCAGCTTGGTGCGGGCAGCGGCGTCCTGTTCGACGGAGATCTTGTTCTCCAGCTCGATGATCTTGGGGTCCATGGCGAGGATCTTGGCTCGGGTGTCTTCAAGCTCCTGCACCGTCATCTCGCGGTCGTCGAGGGTGGCGGTCAGGTTGACCTCGACCTTCTCCTTCTGCTCGTTGAGCACGGCCAGCTGCCCTTCGAGCAGCTTGGTGATGACATCGGATTTCGCGATCAGATCCTGCAGCTTGTCGTCGATCGAGGCGGTGCGGATGCGTTCCTGCCGCATGCTGTCCGCCTTGGCGCCCGAGAAGATGCCCACGAAGCTTTCCCAGCCGGTCTTTGACCGCATCTCGTCGAAATCCTTGGAAAATGCGGCGGTGACATCGTCCAGTCCCATGATCAGCTCGGCGATATTGGCGTTCATCACCTCGGTCTGGGCGTGGACATCCTCCAGCGTCGCGTTTTCGATGTCGACGCTGATGTCCTCCCCCGTCTCCATCTTCTGGCGGGCCAGTTCGATCCGGCTGCTCAGTTCGGCAATCTTGCTCTGGGCGGCCGCCACCTGTTCCTGGCTTTCGCGGACCTGTGCGTCGAAATCGGACATCCTCGTCTCCGTTGGCAAATACTGACCGTAATATGGGGTCACTTAACGTCATTTTCAGGATGGCGTCACCGGAAAAGGAAGGGAAGGTCGTGTATCCCTGACTTGATGTGCTGCCGTGCGCCGATCAGGATGACGCCGTGTAACCCCCCGCATATTCCGCGGGGCTAAGGGAGTGAAGATTCATGAAGACATCCATTTTCTCCGCCGTGCTGGCCCTGGCCATGACCGCAGGAGCCGCGCAGGCCGATGAGGTCACCGACACCTTGCAAAGCGCGCTGGAGGCCTATGAAGAGGGCGACCTGCAATATGCGCTGGAAGAGCTGGACTATGCCAAGCAGTTGATGCTGACGATGAAGACCGACGCCCTGTCGGGCTTCCTGCCCGCGGCGCCGGACGGCTGGACCCGCGAGGTCAATTCGGAAATCAACGCCAGCCTAGGCATGATGGGCGGCGGCGTCGGGGCCGAGGCGGAATATTCCGGCGGCGGGGACAGTATCACGCTGACGATCCTGGCCGACAATCCGATGGTCGGCGCGATGAGCGCGATGATCGGCAACGCCGCCGCCATGGGCATGAAGGTCGAACGGATCGGGCGCGAGAAGTTCGCGGTGCAGGACGGTACGGTCCAGGGGCTGATCGACAGCCGAATCCTGGTGAAGGCCGAGGGCGGCGATATGGATATGATGCTGAAGCTTCTGGAAGAGATCGACTATCGCGAGTTGGGCCGGTTCGGTCAGTGAGCGCGGGGTGAGAATTCGTCCGGTCGGAGGTCGGGGGCGCTGCCCCCGGCGCTGACGCGCCTCCCCCGAGATATTTTCGGCAAAAAGAAAGTCAGTGCGCCTGCGCCCAGTTCAGGCCGGAGCCCGCGTCGACCACCAGCGGCACGTCGATCTTCACGGCAGGGGCGGCGGCGCTTTCCATCACGCGGCGGGCGACCTCGGTGACCTCCTCGACCGCGCTCTCGTCGACCTCGAAGATCAGTTCGTCGTGGACCTGCAGGAGCATCTTGGCCGGCAGTTTCTCGATCGCCTCGGGCATGCGGATCATGGCGCGGCGGATGATGTCGGCGGCCGTGCCCTGAATGGGCGCGTTGATCGCGGCACGGCGGGCAAAGCCGGCACGGGGGCCCTTGGCGGCGATTTCCGGCGTGTGGATGCGGCGACCGAACAGCGTTTTGACATAGCCGTTGGCTTTGCCGAATTCGGTGGTCTCGTCCATGTAGGTCCGGATGCCGGGGAAGCGTTCGAAATAGCTGTCGATGAAGCCCTGCGCCTCGGCCCGGGGAATGCGCAGATTGCGGGCGAGGCCGAAGCCGGAGATGCCGTAGATCACGCCGAAGTTGATCGCCTTGGCCTGACGGCGGATGTCGGGGGTCATGTCCTCCATCGGGACGTTGAACATTTCCGACGCGGTGGCGGCGTGAATGTCCTGCCCCTCCTCGAAGGCCTGTTTCAGGGCGGGGATGTCGGCGATATGGGCCAGGATGCGCAGCTCGATCTGGGAATAGTCGAGCGAGAGCAGGCGCTTGCCCTCCTCCGCGATAAAGGCCTCGCGGATGCGGCGGCCCTCTTCGCTGCGGACGGGGATGTTCTGCAGGTTGGGGTCGGTTGACGCGAGGCGGCCGGTGTTGGCGCCGGTCTGCACGTAGGAGGTATGGACGCGGCCGGTGTCTGGATTGATGTGTTCCTGCAGGCTGTCGGTGTAGGTCGATTTGAGCTTCGACAGCTGCCGCCAGTCGAGCACGCGGCCGGGCAATTCATGTTCGGTGGCGAGGTCTTCCAGAACGTCGGCGCCGGTGACATAGGCGCCGGTCTTGCCCTTCTTGCCGCCCTCCAGCCCCATCTTGTCAAACAGGATCTCACCCAGTTGCTTGGGCGAGCCGACGTTGAAATTCTCACCGGCGAGTTCGTGGATCTCCGCCTCCAGCCCCGCCATTTTCTGCGCGAAGGCGTTGGACATGCGCGAAAGCGTGTCGCGGTCAACCTTGATGCCATGCATCTCCATCTGCGCCAGCACCGGAGAGAGCGGGCGTTCGAGGGTTTCGTAGACCGTCGTGACCTTCTTGGCGTGGAGCTGCGGTTTCAGCACCTTCCACAGGCGCAGGGTGATGTCGGCGTCCTCGGCGGCATAGGCGGTGGCCTTGTCCAGCGGCACCTTGTCGAAGGTGATCTGGCTTTTGCCGGAGCCGAGCAGATCCTTGATCGGGATCGGCTGGTGATCGAGGTACCGGTCGGAGAGCGCATCCATCCCATGCTGGTGCAGCCCGGCATTCAGCGCGTAGGAGATCAGCATTGTGTCGTCGATCGGGGCCACCGCGATCCCGTAGCGTTTCAGGATCTTGGCGTCGTATTTCATGTTCTGCCCGATCTTGAGGATCGACGGGTCCTCCAGCACCGGTTTCAGCATCGCCAGCGCCTCGGCCTCCGCCATCTGCCCCTCGGCCAGCGTGTCGTCGGCAAAGAGGCCGTCGCCCTCGCTGTTCTTGTGCGCCAGCGGGACATAGCAGGCCTGGCCGGGGTCGGTGGCGAGGCAGATGCCGACAAGGTCGACCTGCATTTCGTCGAGGCCGGTCGTCTCGGTATCGAGCGCGACGTAGCCGCGTTCATAGATCCGATCGATCCAGACCTGCATCGCCGCGGCGTCCGACACCATTTCGTAGGCCTCGGGGTCGATCGGCGGCATCTCCACCGTTTCTGGCGCATCCTCTCCGCCCTGTATGTTGACCTCCGGCAGGGCGGGGGCTTCGACCCCCATCTGGTCTGCGATGCGCTTGGTGAGGGTGCGGAACTCCATCTCGTTCAGGAAACCGAGGAGGGTCTCGGCATCCGGGTCGCGGACCTCCAGATCGTCGAGGGTGAAGTCGAGCGGGGTGTCGCAGTCGAGCTGGACCAGTCTCTTGGACAGTTCGATCTGGGCGCGGTTGTCGATCAGTGTCTGGCGGCGCTTGGGCTGCTTGATCTCTTCCGCGCGATCCAGAAGCTCCTCGAGGGAGCCGAATTCATTGATCAGCAGGGCCGCGGTCTTGATCCCGATGCCCGGCGCACCCGGTACATTGTCGACGCTGTCCCCGGCCAGGGCCTGCACGTCCACCACACGATCCGGACCGACGCCGAACTTGGCCTCGACGCCTTCGATCCCGATCCGGGTGTTCTTCATCGCGTCCAGCATCTCGACCCCGCCGCCGACCAGCTGCATCAGGTCCTTGTCGGAGGAGATGATGGTGACCCGCCCGCCCGCGTCCCGGGCCTGGCAGGCGAGGGTGGCGATGATGTCGTCGGCCTCAAAACCCTCCAGCTCCTTGCAGGCGATGCTGAAGGCCTCCGTCGCGCGGCGCGTCAAGGGGATCTGGGGGCGCAGGTCTTCCGGCATGGCCTCGCGGTTGGCCTTGTAGAGGTCATACATGTCATTGCGGAAGGTGTGGCTGCCCTTGTCGAATATCACTGCCACGTGGGTTGGCGCGTCGGGGCCGGTGTTCCCTTCGACATAGCGGTGCAGCATGTTGCAGAAGCCCGAAACAGCCCCCACCGGCAGGCCGTCGGATTTCCGGGTGAGCGGCGGCAGCGCGTGATAGGCCCGGAAGATGAAGGCCGATCCGTCGATCAGGTGCAGGTGACAACCTTTGCCGAATTGCTGGGACATTCTGGCCTCCACGTCTTGGGTCAGGACGGTTCTGCCATGAACCGGCAGAGGGGACCAGCGGGCATTTCCGGTTGGCTCAGACCGCGTGCCCCCGGCGCAGGCGCAGGGCCAGGGCGACGGTCAGCCCGGGCGGGATCACGGCCAGCGCGACGAGGAAGGCCAGGGCGCCCTCCGCGCCGAAGGTTTCGCTGATCATCCCGGCCACCCAGGGCCCGGCGGCAGAGGCGATCAGCGCCAGCGGGGCGATGCGTCCCATGATGCGCGGATAGTCGGCGGCGCCGAAGACCGCCAGCGGCAGCGACCCGCGCGCGATGGACCACAACCCGTTGCCCGCGCCAAAGGCCATGACCGCCGCGCCCGCCGCCAGCCCGGCCCAGAGGGCCACCATCCCGGCAAGGGCCAGCGCGGCAGAGACGGCCATGGTCCAGATCGGGTGGTGACGGCCCCGGCCCGCCATTTCGATCACCCGCGCGGCGACCTGGGCAGGCCCGAAGAGCGCGCCGATCCCGACCGCGGCAGCCAGGGTCAGCCCCTGCCCCGTCAGGATTGGGATCAGCGTCAGGGTCAGCACGGAGGCCATGGCGGAAAAGCACATGCCTGCCAGCGCGACCAGCCAGAACCGCGGATCGCGATAGAGCCAGCCAAGCGCGCCATCACCGCCCCCACGCACGGTGGCATGGGGCGTCTCCGCCCGGGGGAGGCCCCAGAGGCAAAGGGGGATCGTCACCAGCACATGGAACCCCGCATAGGCCAGGAGCGCGCCGCGCCAGCCGAGGTATTCCACCAGAACGGCCGAGATCGGCCAGCAGACCGTGCTGGCGAACCCACCGAACAGCGTGAGCGCGGTGATCGCGCCGCGCGCGCCCTCGCCATAGAGCCGCCCGAGGGCCGAAAAGGCCGCGTCATACAGGCCCGCGCCCATGCCCAGGCCGGTGATGATCCAGGCGAGCAGATACACCGGCAGGGAGTGGGCCATCGCCATGACGACCTGCCCCAGGGCTATCAGCGCCATGCCAACGGCCAGCACCCGTCGCCCGCCATGCCGCTGGATCAATGTGCCGACGCGAGGCGAGGCCAGCCCCGACACCAAAAGCCCCAGGGAGAAACCGGCGGAGAGCTGTGCTGCGCTCCACCCGGTGTCGCCCGCCATGGGGTCGTGGAAGATCCCCGGCAGGTAAAAGCTGCTCCCCCAGGAGAAGATCATCACGATGCCCAGCACGGTAACGGTGCGCAGGAATTGCGGCGACGGCGGGGTCGTGTCGGGATCGGTTTTCAGGGGCACGGGGTCAGGAGTAAGGGGTCAGAGTCCAGTCGGTCGGCGCTACCCTACCCATGGCGGTGGCGAAGGCCAGCCTTGTTGCGGACAGGCCCTACTCGAATGAGGCTATGGGAGGCGGCGCGCTGGACAGTGAGCCAAGCAATGCGGCCGACCCGGAAGCCCCGTCAGCAGTGGACGTCAATCGAACAACGGATTGGAAAATCCGGAATAGTTAGAGCCGGGGCGACCGGTGATCCGGGAGGTGCAGTTTTTCAGAAACAAGAGAGGGACGCGATCAGGCCGCCTCGGACCCTTTCAACACGTATTTCGCGTCGCAATAGGGGCATTCCACGAAATCGGTCTCCACCGGGATATGCAGCCAGACCCGGGGATGACCCAATGCGCCCTCACCGCCGTCGCAGGCGATCTTGCGGCTTTCCACGATCTTGGTTTCCGGGGCCTCGATGGTCATTGGCGATCCTCGTCAGGGGGCTTGCTGCACTGCAATATGGTCGAAAGGGCGCCTTGGGGCAAGACCTTGCGGCCCGCGGGGATGCGACGAAACGGCCGCCATCACGTCACCTTGCCCTCGCCGCCGGTTTCGTCTCTGATCCCGCGAAAAAGGAGACCCCAATGCTGCAATCCATCCGTATCGTCGAGATCGAGGGCATCGGCCCCGGCCCCTTCGCCGCCATGACGCTGGCCGATCTTGGCGCCGAGGTGATCACCATCCACCGTGCCGAGGCGCCCGAGGCTCGCGCCGCCCAGTCCGCCAATCCGCTGGACCGGGGCAAGCGGTCGATCACGCTGGACCTCAAGGATGCCGAAGACCTGAAGGTCGCCAAGGCCCTGATCGCCAGTGCGGACGGGCTGATCGAGGGGATGCGCCCCGGGGTGATGGAGCGCCTTGGGCTCGGGCCAGCGGAGATGCGTGCGCTGAACCCGCGGCTGGTCTATGGCCGGATGACAGGCTGGGGTCAGGACGGGCCGCGGGCGAAACAGGCGGGGCATGACCTGAACTACATCGGGCTGTCGGGCGCGCTCTGGTATGCCTCCCTGCCCGGTCAGCCGCCGGTGACGCCGCCGACGCTGGTCGGCGATATCGGGGGCGGCGCGCTCTACCTCGTCATCGGGATGCTGGCGGGGCTGATGCGGGCGAAGGAGACCGGCGAGGGCACGGTGGTCGATGCGGCCATCGTGGATGGCTCGGCCCACATGATGAACCTGCTGATGTCGATGGCATCGGTCGGGGGCACGGTCACGGAACGCGGGCAGAGCCGGTTGGACGGGCCGCATTGGTCGCGCAGCTATCGCTGTGCCGATGGCGGCTATGTCTCCGTCCAGGCGCTCGAGGCGAAGTTCTATGCCATCTTCCTCGACCGGCTCGGCCTCTCCGATGATCCGGAGTTCTTGCGTCAGAACGACAAGGCGCTTTTCCCACGATTGACGGAGCGGCTAGAAGAGATCTTTGCCAGCAAGCCGCGCGATCACTGGGTGGCGCTGTTCGAGGGGCTGGATGCCTGTGTCGCCCCGGTGCTGCCCCCGGCCCAGTCGGCCAGCGATCCGCATATCACGGCGCGGGGCATCTGGCATGGCGCGGGCGAGGTGCTGCAAGCCGCCGCCGCCCCCCGGTTCGACGGTCAGACCCCGCCGGAGCCTCCCGCTGCCTGCGAACGCGGGGCGCACAACGACGAGATCAGGCGCGAGCTGGGCCTCTGAGCGCAGCACCGGCGCTGCGCATTCCGGACTTGCCAGCGCCGCGCCGCTCGGTCACTGAACCTCATGGATCGTGACACCTCTCCCTTCGGCCTGCTGGCCTTGCTGCTGCTTGCAGGCATGACGGCGGCCGGGCAATTCGCCAAAGTCTCGGTCATCTTTCCGGAACTGGGGCTGGCCTATCCGCAGGCCGGGGCGTCGCTTGGGTTCCTGGTGTCGATCATCAGCCTGACCGGCGTTGTGACCGGATTGGTGGCGGGCATGCTGGTGTCGCGCCTAGGCATGCGGCGGGTGCTGGTCGGTGGGCTGGTGCTGGGCGCGGCCATGTCCGCGCTGCAATCGCTGATGCCGCCGATGCCGGTGATGCTGTTGACCCGCGCGGTGGAGGGGATCAGCCATATCGCGCTGGTCGTGGCCATCCCGACCCTGATCGCCCAGCTGTCGGCCGTGCGGCACCGGCCCTATACGATGACCCTCTGGGGCAGTTACTTCGGCGTGACTTTCGCCCTGGTTGCCTGGCTCGGCACGCCTTTAGCCCGCAGTCAGGGGCCGGGGGTGCTGTTCCTGATCCATGCGGGGGTGATGCTGTTGCTTGCGGCGGCATTGGCCCTGCGCCTGCCGCGCGGCGTCGTGGCCCGCAGTACCGCGCCCCTTCCCGGGCTGCGGGACATCCTTGCCCGCCACCCCAAGATCTACGCCTCGCCCTACATCGCGGCCCCGGCGCTTGGCTGGTTCTTCTACACGCTGACCTTCGTCGCGCTTTTGACCGTCCTGCCGCCGTACCTGCCCGATGCGACCCGGGCGACCTTGTCGTTCTGGATGCCAATTGCGGGGATCATCGTTTCGCTGACCTTGGGCGCGCAACTGCTGCGCCATATGGCGGCGGTGCGCATTGTGTTGATCGGGCTCGGGCTGGCGATGCTCTGCGTTCTGGCGATGTGGATTCTGCCCGGAGCCTTCCTGCCGCCGATCCTGCTCTTCGGCTCTCTGGGGCTGGTGCAGGGGGCCAGCTTCACCGCGATCCCGCAACTCAACCCCGACCCGGCGGATCAGGCGCTGGCCAACGGGGCGCTGGCGCAGATGGGCAACCTTGGCAATCTGCTGGGCACGCCGATCTTGCTGATGATGGCCGCGCCACTGGGGTTCAACGGCGCGGTGCTCTTTTCCCTGCTGGCCTACCTCGGCTGCGCGGCGGTGCATCTGCACGCCGGGGCAAGGCGTCAGCGCATTCTAAAATAAGCGCGCCTCCCGGCTTCACCTTTCCTAAAATACTCCGGGGGAGTCCGAAGGACGGGGGCGGAGCCCCCCGGTGTGATCTCACTTATCGCCATCCGGCGACGGGGGCGGAGCCCCCACCACGTCAGACGCTCATGCAGACGTATTTCATTTCGAGGTAATCCTCGATCCCGTGGTGCGACCCTTCGCGGCCCAGACCCGATTGCTTGACCCCGCCAAAGGGGGCGACCTCGGTCGAGATGATGCCGGTGTTGACGCCGACGATCCCGTATTCCAGCGCCTCGGCCACCTTGTACACGCGGCTCAGGTCCTTGGCGTAGAAATAGGAGGCCAGGCCGAAGATCGTGTCATTCGCCATGGCGATCACATCATCCACATCCTCGAACTTGAAGAGCGGCGCCATCGGACCGAAGGTTTCGTCCTGGGCGACCTGCATGTCTTGGGTGACACCGGTCACGATGGTCGGCGGCAGGAAATAGCCCGTGCCCTGTATCGGCTCTCCATCGCCCAGGATCACCTCGGCACCCTTGGACCTGGCATCGGCCAGATGCTCCTGCACCTTGGTGATCGCGTCGGAATTGATCAGCGGGCCGAGGTCCGTGCCGTCCTCCAGTCCGTCGCCGACCTTCATCTTCTCGACCCTGGCCTTCAGACGCTTGGCAAATTCGTCATAGACCCCGGCCTGCACGTAGATCCGGTTGGCGCAGACGCAGGTCTGACCGTTGTTGCGGAACTTGCACATGATCGCACCGTCGACGGCGGCGTCCAGATCGGCGTCGTCAAAAACGATGAAGGGCGCGTTGCCGCCCAGCTCCATGGAGCATTTCATCACCTGGTCGGCGGCCTGGCGCAGCAGGATGCGCCCGACCTCGGTCGAGCCGGTGAAGGTCAGCTTGCGCACCTTGGGGTTCTCGCAGAATTCCTTGCCCGCATCGGAGGCGCGCGAGGAAGTCAGGATCGAGAAGACACCCTTGGGAATGCCCGCGCGCTCGGCCAGGACGCCCATGACCAGGGCGGAGAGCGGCGTTTCCTTGGCCGGACGCCCGACAAAGGCACAGCCCGCGGCCAGCGCGGGGGCGGCCTTGCGGGTGATCATCGCATTGGGGAAATTCCACGGCGTGATCGAGGCGGCGACGCCGATCGGCTGCTTGATCACCATGATGCGTTTGTCGCGCTGGTGGCCGGGGATCATCTCGCCGTAGACCCGCTTGGCCTCTTCGCCGAAGAATTCGATGAAGGACGCGCCATAGGCGATCTCGCCCTTGGCCTCGGCCAGCGGCTTGCCCTGTTCGGCGGTCAGGATGGTGCCCAGATCGTCCTGGTTCTCCATCATCAGGTCGAACCATTTGCGCAGGACGGCGGCGCGTTCCTTGCCGGTCCACTTGGCCCAGTCCTTCTGCGCCTCATAGGCCTTGTCGATGGCGAGAGAGAACTGCGCGCGGCTGAGGTCGGCGACCTTGGCAATCACATCGCCACGGGCGGGATTGGTGACGTCGAAGGTGCCCTCGTCGCCCTCCACCCACTCGCCGGCCAGATAGGCGGCCTCGACCAGCAGTGTCGGGTCCTTGAGCAGAGATTTGAGATCTGTGGATTGGTCGAGCATATGTGCCTCCCTAGGTTTCGGCATCGTTGGATCATTTAGCGCGCGCCCTGTCCAGAGCCAGCCCTCAGCCGAAGCGGGCGGCCCAGGTCGGGAAAGGGTCACCGGGGGCGGCGGTCGCGGCAAAGACCCCACGCGCCACGGCCCGCGCCATGCAAATCGCCGCCGCGTGACCGATCAGCAGGGAGTCCGCCACAGGGTCGGTAAGCGGCTGCGCGCCGGTCGCCGCGGCAAAGATCAGATCGCCGTCCATCGGGGTATGGCTGGGCACCAGCGCGCGGGCGTAGCCGTCGTGGGCCGCCGTGGCCAGGCGGGTGCATTGCGCCTGGGTGAGGGACGCATCGGTGGCGACGATCCCGATGGTGGTGTTGCGATGTGCGCCCCGCTTGGTCACCGGCAGATGCGGGTCGGGATAGCTGCGCGCCGCGCCCAGCCCGCCGAACTCCGCCTCGACCTCCCAGGGGGCGGCCCAGAATTCCGGCCCGTCGCCGACAATGGCCGAGCCAAGGGCGTTCACGGCGACCAGCGCCCCCACGGTGATCCCGCCGGGCAGTACGACGGAGGCGGAGCCGAGCCCGCCTTTGAGCTGCGCCGTCACCGCGCCCGTGCCGGCACCTACGGTGCCTAGGGCAAAGTCCTCCGTGGCGGCGTCCAACGCGGCGCGGCCCAGGGCCTTGTAGGGGTTTTCGGTCCAGGCCTTGTCGCCGCCGTTGATCAGATCGAACAGGATGGCGCCCGGCACGATCGGAACGGTCATCCCGCCGACCTCGAACCCGCGCCCCATGCTGCGCAGCCCGTCCGCCACGCCCGACGCCGCGTCGAGCCCAAAGGCCGACCCGCCGGACAGGACCAGCGCATCCACCTGCTCCACCGTCTTGTCGGGGGCCAGAAGGTCGGTTTCCCGGGTGCCTGGCGCGCCGCCCATGACATGCACGCCCGCGGTGAAGGGCGCATCGGCTAGCAGCACGCTGACCCCGGTCTTGATCCCGGCATCCATGGCATTGCCGACACGCAGCCCCGCCACATCGGTTATCAGGTTGCGTTGCCCTGGTTTCATCATCGTCCCTGTCCCTCGCGGGCCGACATGCGGGGCCCCGGCGCCGATCCGCCCCGGCCCTTGCCGACCGCGCTCACCTTTCCCCCTGCGGTCCCCGGGTGCAACCCCGGGACCTTGCAAAACCGGCTGATGAGAGCAGCAGTCCGGGGCCGTACCTGGGGGTTGAAATTCATATTCATATTCCTTTATATGAATGGAACCCGAGTCCCCCCGAAGGAACCTGCCCGTGTCTTCTCCTGCCCCTTCACGCCATGGCTTGCGGCGCTATTTCCCGATCCTCGACTGGTCCCGCAGCTACAACCGGGCGGTCCTGACCTCCGATCTTGTCGCCGCGCTGATCGTCACGATCATGCTGATCCCGCAATCCCTGGCCTATGCGCTGCTGGCCGGGCTGCCGCCGGAAATGGGGCTATATGCGTCGATCCTGCCGCTGGTGGCCTATGCGATCTTCGGCACGTCGCGGGCGCTGGCCGTGGGGCCGGTGGCGGTGGTGTCGCTGATGACGGCGGCGGCGGCGGGCAACCTCGCCGCGCAGGGCACGCCGGAGTATATCGCGGCGGCGATCACCCTGGCCTTCCTGTCGGGCCTGATGCTGATGGTGATGGGGGTGTTCCGTTTGGGTTTCCTCGCAAATTTCTTGTCGCACCCGGTGATCGCAGGGTTCATCACGGCCTCCGGCATCCTGATCGCGACCTCGCAGCTGAAGCACATCTTCGGCGTCTCGGCGGGCGGCCATAACCTGATTGATCTGGTCCACAGCCTTGTCCGGCACCTGCCTGAGACCAACCTGATCACCCTGGCCATAGGCGGGGCGACGATTGCCTTTCTCTTCTGGGTGCGTCGGGGGTTAAAGCCCCTGCTCTCTTCCTTAGGGCTCAAGCCGCGCCTGGCCGATCTGCTGGCCAAGGCCGGGCCTGTGGCTGCGGTCTTCGTGTCGATCCTTGCCGTCTGGGTCTTCGGGTTGGAGGCACGCGGCGTCGCCGTCGTCGGCGATGTGCCCATGGGGCTGCCGCCGCTGACGCTGCCCAGCTTCTCCATGGATCTCTGGGGGCAGATCTTCGTCTCCGCCCTGCTGATCTCGATCATCGGGTTCGTTGAATCGGTCTCGGTCGCGCAGACGCTGGCGGCCAAGAAACGCCAGCGCATCCAGCCGGATCAGGAGCTGATCGGCCTGGGCGCGTCCAATATCGCCGCTGCCATGTCGGGGGGGTATCCGGTAACGGGGGGCTTCGCCCGCTCGGTCGTGAATTTCGATGCAGGCGCGGAAACGCCGGCCGCCGGGGCGTTCACCGCCCTGGGCATTGCGCTGGCGGCGCTGGTGCTGACCCCGCTGCTCTACCTGCTGCCCAAGGCGGTGCTGGCGGCCACGATCATCGTTGCGGTGCTGAGCCTGGTGGATTTCTCGATCCTCAAGCGGACCTGGGGCTACAACCGGGTGGATTTCGCCGCTGTGGCCGTCACCATCCTGCTGACCCTGGCCATCGGGGTGGAAGTCGGCGTGTCGGCCGGTGTTCTGCTGTCGATCGGGCTGTTCCTCTACCGGACGTCCAAGCCGCATGTGGCGGAGGTCGGGCTGGTCCCGGGCACCCAGCATTTCCGCAATATCACCCGGCATGAGGTGGAGACCTCTCCGGAACTGCTGACGATCCGCATCGACGAGAGCCTCTATTTCGCCAATGCGCATTTCCTGCAGGACCTGATCTACGACCGCCTCGCCTGCGACCAGCCGATCCGGCATGTCGTCCTGATGTGCTCGGCAGTGAACGAGATCGACACATCGGCGCTGGAGAGCCTGGAGGCGATCAACACGCGGTTGGGCGAGATGGGGATCAAGCTGCATATGTCCGAGGTCAAAGGCCCCGTGATGGACCGGCTCAAGCGGTCGCATTTCCTGCAGGAGATGAGCGGCGAGGTCTTCCTGTCGCAATACGATGCCCATGTGGCGCTGACCGGATCGCCGGTGCGGGATCTGCGGGGGGCGGCGGAGTAGGGGGGCACAGACAGCGGTTCTGACCCGCGCCTCCGTTGACCCTGCTCGCCCCGCCGCCTATCTCGCGGGGATGGACTGGTGCGGACAGATCATTGGCGATGACAGAAGCTGGGGAAGCCCGGGGGCGGACCGGCGTCTGATCGTGGGGGATGCGAATACAGCGGCCGCTCCGGCAACCGGCCCGCTGATCCCCGACCCCCTGCCCGACGCCGCCGCCTATCACCTGCCCGCCCTTGGAAGCATTCCGGCGGTGGACAGGTTGGCACTGATCGGGTTCCAGGCGCTCAACCCCCATTGGGACGGCGTGGCTGTGGTGGTCGGAGACGCGGCAACGAACTGGGCCACCCTCTCGGCGCGGGAGGTCATCCACCAGCAGGCCAGCGCCACCCCCCGGATTGCCCAGGCCATGGGTCTGGCAAACGCCCGGGCGGCGGGGCTGGAGGCCGCCCTGGACCGGCCGGAACGCCTGCCCCTGCTGCTGGCCGATGCGGGGTCAGAGGGGGCCCAGCTCGGCGCGCTTCTGGGCGCGGAGATCGGGGCGACACGAACCCTCTGGCTGGGTCAGCAGGCGGTGCTGATCGGCGAGGGTCCGCTGGCGCGGGGCTATGGAGCGGCGCTTCAGGCGGCGCATGTTCCGGTCACACTGACCGAGAGACGCGGGCTGCTGCAGAAGGGGTTCGAGGCGCTGGCGGCGGCTTTCCCTGAAGGCTGAGTGCCCCGGCCTTCCCCTGCGACGCGCTTGCCAAACGACGGGACCCCATGCGACGGTGCGCCGGTCCCGGTACCCGGTCTGGAGGAGCGTATGGAAACCAACGTGCACAGCGCCACGGCGCAGCTTCCGCAGATGGTGGATGCCCGCAACCCGGGGATGGAGCTGGACCTCGACTGGGTGATGAGCGCGCAGGCCAATCGTTCGGCGATCGAACGCCGCTGCGCCACCCTGCCCGGTCGGCGCTCGGTCAAGAAGGACCATCAGGCGGCCTGGCTGCTCAGGGCGATCACCTGCATCGACCTGACGACGCTGGCGGGCGATGATACCGAAGGGCGTGTCCGGCGGCTCTGCGCCAAGGCGCGGCAGCCGGTGCGGGCCGATATCCTCGCGGCGCTCGGGGTCACGGGCGTCACCACCGGCGCGATCTGCGTCTACCACGAAATGGTTCCGACTGCGGTCAAGGCGCTGGAGGGCTCGGGCATCCCTGTCGCCGCCGTCTCCACCGGTTTCCCGGCGGGCTTGTCGCCCTACCACCTGCGCGTCGCGGAGATTGGTGAGTCGGTCGCGGCGGGGGCCGAAGAAATCGACATCGTGATCTCCCGCCGCCACGTTCTGACCGGCAACTGGCAGGCGCTCTATGACGAGATGCGGGAATTCCGCGCGGCCTGTGGCGAGGCGCATGTGAAGGCGATCCTGGCGACCGGAGAGTTGGGCACGCTGCGAAATGTTGCCCGCGCTTCGCTGGTCTGCATGATGGCCGGGGCGGATTTCATCAAGACCTCGACCGGCAAGGAAACTGTCAACGCCACGCTGCCGGTGTCTCTGGTGATGATCCGCGCCATACGGGAGTATTTCGAGCGCACCGGCTACCGCATCGGCTACAAGCCCGCAGGCGGGATTTCCAAGGCGAAGGACTCGCTGGTCTATCTCTCGCTGATGAAGGAGGAGCTGGGGGATCGCTGGTTGCAGCCCGACCTCTTCCGCTTCGGCGCCTCCTCGCTTCTGGGCGATATCGAACGGCAGCTGGAGCACCATGTGACCGGTGCCTATTCCGCAGGGTGGCGTCATGCGGCGGGGTGAGGGCCGTTTGAGTATTTATGGAAAGATGAAGGGTTAAGGGCATGACCGTCAAAGAGATCTTTGAGACCATGGACTATGGCCCGGCCCCGGAAAGCGCCGGCGATGCGCTGGCCTGGCTGGTCGATCAGGGCGACCGGTTCGGGCATTTCATCGGCGGCGACTGGACGGAGGTTGGCGAGACCTTCGAGAGCCGGAACCCGGCGACGGGCGAGGTGCTGGCGCATCTGACGCAGGGGACGCAGGCGGAAGTGGATGCGGCCGTGGCTGCGGCGCGGAAGGCGCAGCCGAAATGGGCGAAGCTGGGCGGCGCGGGCCGGGCGCGGGTGCTTTATGCGCTGGCGCGGCTGGTGCAGAAACATGCCCGCCTGCTCGCCGTGCTGGAGACGATGGACAATGGCAAGCCGATCCGGGAGGCGCGCGACATCGACGTGCCTCTCGTGGCGCGGCATTTTTATTACCACGCCGGGCTGGCGCAGCTTATGGAAAGCGAGGCGCCGGGGATGGAGCCTTTGGGTGTCTGCGGGCAGGTGATCCCCTGGAACTTTCCCCTGCTGATGCTGGCATGGAAGATCGCGCCGGCGATCGCGGCGGGCAACACGGTGGTGCTGAAACCGGCGGAATATACCTCGCTGACCGCATTGTGTTTTGCGGACATCTGTCGTCAGGCCGGGGTGCCTGCGGGCGTCGTGAACATCGTCACCGGCGATGGCGCCGTGGGCGAGATGATCGTGACGCATGAGGGTGTGGACAAGGTGGCCTTCACCGGCTCCACCGACGTGGGGCGGATCATTCGCCGCGCCACCGCCGGCCAAGGCAAGTCCCTGACGCTGGAGCTGGGCGGCAAGGGTCCCTACGTGGTCTTTGACGATGCGGATCTGGACAGCGCCATCGAGGGGCTGGTGGATGCGATCTGGTTCAATCAGGGGCAGGTCTGCTGCGCCGGGTCCCGCCTGCTGGTGCAGGAGGGCGTGGCGGAGCGGTTTCACGAGAAGCTGAAGGCGCGGATGGACAAGCTGCGCATGGGCAACCCGTTGGACAAGTCCATCGACGTGGGCGCGGTGGTCGATCCGGTGCAGCTGGAGACGATCAAGGGGCTGGTGGACAGCTCCGGCGGCGAGGTCTACCGCGCCGCCTGCGAGGTGCCGGAGGGGTGCTTCTATCCGCCGACTTTGATCACCGGGCTCTCGCCCTCGGACCGGCTGATGCAGGAGGAGATCTTTGGCCCGGTGCTGGTCTCGACCACCTTCCGCACGCCGGAAGAGGCGGTGCAGCTGGCCAACAACACGCGGTTCGGTCTGGCGGCGTCCGTGTGGACCGAGAACCTGAACCTCGCGCTCGGCATGGCGCCGAAGCTGGTGGCGGGGGTCGTCTGGGTCAACGGGACCAACATGTTCGACGCGGCGGCCGGGTTCGGCGGTGTGCGGGAGTCGGGCTTTGGGCGTGAAGGCGGATGGGAGGGGCTTTCGGCCTACCTGAAACCCGCGGGCAAGGCGAAGCCGCTGGCGCCGGTCAAGGCCATGGCGGGCAAGGGTGATCCGGCGGGCGATGCACTGGACCGGACCGCCAAGAACTACGTGGGTGGCAAGCAGGCGCGGCCTGACGGCGGCTATTCGCGCGGCGTCTTCACCCCGCAGGGCAAGCTGATCGGCCATGTCGGCATCGGCAACCGCAAGGACATCCGCAACGCGGTGGAGGCCGCGCAGGGGGCCAAGGGGTGGTCGGGGACGACCGGGCACCTGCGGGCGCAGATCCTGTATTACATCGCCGAGAACCTTGAGGCGCGGGCGGACGAATTTGCCAACCGGATCAACACGATGTCCGGCGCGCGTAACGGCAAGGCGGAGGTGGCGGCGGCTGTTTCGCGGCTCTTCACCTATGGGGCCTGGGCGGACAAATATGCGGGCGATCTGCGGTCGGTTCCGATCCGGGGCATGGCCCTGGCGGTGCGTGAACCGGTCGGGGTGATCGGCGCGCTGTGTCCGGACGACGTGCCGCTATTGGGCCTTGTGTCGGTCATGGCCCCGGCCATCGCCATGGGGAACCGGGTGGTGCTCGTGCCGTCGGAGCCCTTCCCTCTGGCGGCGACGGATTTCTACCAGGTGCTGGAGACCTCCGACGTGCCCGGCGGCGTGGTGAACATCGTGACCGGCGCGCATAAGGAGCTGGCCGGCACGCTGGCCGCGCATCTGGATGTAGATGCGGTGTGGAGCTTCTCCTCCTCCGACCTCTCTGCCGAGATCGAGGAGAAGAGCGCGGGCAACCTCAAGCGGACCTGGGTCAACAATGGGCTCGCGCGCGACTGGATGGGGGCGGCGGGCGAAGGCCGGGTGTTCCTTGACCAATCGACCGAGGTGAAGACGGTCTGGGTGCCTTACGGGGAATAGGCGTCTTCCGAACGGAAATACTTCGGGCGAATGGGGGGCAGCGCCCCCAGCCGTTCTGACTAATTCGGAAGGTTCCTATGCAAGCTCTTGTGCAGTCGTACGTCTATTGGGTTCAGTCTTCGAAGATTTAGTCGCAACACTGATCGAACGCACCGCCCGGCGGCAACGCCGGGCAGCGCCGACCCGCCCCCCAGGGCGGCGCTTTCGCGCCACCCTCGGGTCGGTCGCTGCCCTCGGCAAGGACTTGATCCCGTCGAGAACCCCACGAAACAGAACGGCTGGGGGGCAGCGCCCCCCTGCCCCGGTCTCACATGCTGATCGGCACGATCTCCGCCACTTCGACGCCGCCGCCGTCCTTGACCATCGGGTTGCCCTTGGCCATTTCGCAGGCCTCCTCGATCGAGGCGGCTTCGACGATGGAGAACCCAAAGCTCGGGTTCGGGACCTGATCGGTCACGCCCTTCCCGGTCACCAGTTTCGAGGTTCCGACCGGCTCGCCCGGGTTCACCAGCTTGTCGCCGATCCCGCCCATCCAGTCGCCCCATGCCTTCATCGCGGCCTCCTGGTCTTCGGGCGTCGAGGGAACCTGCGATGCGTCACCGCGGTAGATGTAAAGATACTGGGGCATGGGATGTCCTTTCCTTGGAAGTGATCGGGCCGCCGCTGCAGGTCACTCCTGCAGCGAGGCGTCGGGATTGAGGAAGAAATCGAGCTTGCGCAGGGTCGAGAGCCAGCCTCTGGTGTGGTTCTGGGCGGATTCCACATCCTGCAATTCGCGATGCGAGAGGGTCAGGCGGGCGCCGGATGCGGTTTCCTCGACCGTGAACATGACATGGCTTTCCGGGCCGCGCCGATCCTCGTCATCGTGCCAGGCCCAGGTGAAACCGACGGAGCCCTTGCCGCCGTCCGGCGCCTGCACATGGGTGATCTGGCCGGAAACCTTGAACCGGTTGCCACTCTCCTTGCCGCGCATGGTGCAGGTCCAGGGGCCCGTGGTGGTGAAATCCATCTCGCAGGCGTCCAGATAGGTGCCCTCGGGCCCGAACCATTGGATCAGCTGCACGGGTTGCGTCACCGCCCGCCAGAGACGGGTCAGCGCGACCGGGTACTCGCGGATGAATTCGATATCGGCGGTTTCGGTGTCTTTCATGTCCCGTCTCCTTCGGGGTCGATGGCCAGCAAGGTGTCGAGCCGGTCGAGGCTGCCCGCCCAGAAGGCGCGGTGGTCCATGGTCCAGCTGTTGATGCCCTGCAGGGCCTCGGGATTGGCGGAATAGTAGCGATGCGTGCCCTCCGCCCTTTGCAGGATCACCCCGGCCTCGCGCAGCACCTTGAGGTGGCGCGAGATCGCGGGGGCGGAGATCGTGGCCTCATCGGCCAGGGTCCCGGCGGGAAGTTCGCCCCGGCGCAGGAGTTTTTCCACCAGGCTCAGGCGTGTCGGGTCCGCAAGGGCGGCAAAGGTTCGGCTCAGGTCAGTCATGGGGGTAGTCTGGCCCGATTCTTTATTTCGCGCAACAGTTAATTAACTGTGGTGCGAATTTATGTCGTGACGAAGTCGGTGCGGCTGTAGCCCTGCAGGTAAAGCAGGCTTGTCAGGTCACCGTGGTTCACCCGGATCTCGCATTGCGCGGCAACCGCGGGTTTGGCGTGCAGGGCAACGCCCGTGCCCGCCCGCCCCAGCATGCCCAGATCGTTGGCCCCGTCGCCCACGGCGATGACATCGGCCTCGGTGATCCCGAGGCGGGCGGTGATCTCCTCCAGCGCCTGGACCTTGGCCTCGCGCCCCAGGATCGGGCGGCCAACCTCTCCGGTCAGGGTGCCGTTCCCGGCCATCAGCGTGTTGGCGCGGTTCTCGTCAAAGCTGAGGGTGGCGGCGATTTTCGCGGTGAAGGCGGTGAAGCCGCCGGAGACGAGGGCGCAATAGGCGCCGTTCGCCTTCATCGTCGCGATCAGCTCCGGCCCGCCGGGCATCAGGGTGATGCGGGTGTCGATGACCCGCTGGATGACGCTTTCCGGCAGGCCCTTGAGCAGGCCGACACGTTCCGTCAGCGCGCCGTCGAAATCCAGCTCGCCATTCATCGCGCGGGCGGTGATCTCCTTCACCCGCTCGCCCACGCCTGCCTCTTCGGCCAGTTCGTCGATGCATTCCTGCTGGATCATGGTGCTGTCCATATCGGCCAGCAGCATCTTCTTGCGGCGATTGTCAGCGGGCTGGATGTTGAGGTCGATCTGCAGGGACTGGAGGTCGCGCCAGGTGTTCCGGAAGGTCGAGGGCACCTCGGCCAGCTCGAATTCCGCCGCCTCGTCAGGGGAGAGCCATTGCAACACACCGCCGCCCCAGGCGTTGCGCAGCGCCTCCGCAGCGGCGGGGTCAAGGTGGCGGGCGGTGAGCGTGGCGATGAACATGGGCGATCCCGGTCTGTGGTCGGAGGCCATAAAGCACGGGACGGGGCCGAGGGCCAGAGGGCCGACCGGTCTGATGCCTGACGTCTTCCTCGGAACTCAGGCTCGTCATGAGGGCGGCGCCGACCCGCGGGGTGGCGCACAAGCGCCGCCCCAGGGGGGCGGGTCGGTGCTGCCCGGCGTGCCGCCGGGCGGGACAGATGATCAGTGTTCCGAGACAATCTTGGAAGGCTGCCTAGGAAAAAACATGCGCAGATACATAGACCAGAAGAGAATTTGGTTGGGCGAACCGCCCTTCACACCATGGATTGCGGCAGGACCCAGGGGCTTCCGTCGGGCGGGGGCGTGTTCACCCGGACCGGGCAGTTGTAGCAGGCGCTGAGGTCCTGATCGTTCAGCACATCGGCGGGCCGCCCGCTACGCCGCAGGCGACCATCGTAGAGCAGATTGACCTGATCGGCGAACATGGCCGTGAGGTTCAGATCATGCATCACCGCAATCACCCCTCCCCCGGCGCGCGCATAGTCTTGCGCCAGATGCATGATCGTCAGCTGGTGCCGGATATCCAGCGCCGAAACCGGCTCATCCAACATCAGCCAGCGCGGCTGACCATCGAGCACGGGCTGCCAGATCTGCACAAGAACCCGGGCCATCTGGGCGCGCTGCCGTTCGCCACCGGAGAGCTCCTGCACCATGCGGGTCTCGTAGCCCTCCAGCCCGACGCGGGCGATGGCGGCCAGGGTGATGCGGTCGGCCTCGCCCGGATCATCGGAGGAGAGGCCGGCGGTCAGGCCGAGGCGGACAAGCTCCAACACGTTGAAAGGGAAGGCGATGCTGCCGGATTGCGGCAGCACCGCCCGGTGCAGGGCCCGCTGGCGCGCCGTCATCGCATCGGCATCCGCGCCGTTGATGCGGACTTGCCCCTGATGCGGGGTCTCGCCGGACATGGCGCGCAGCAGGGTTGTCTTGCCCGATCCGTTCGGCCCGACAATGGCCGTCACCTCGCCCGCGCGGGCGGTGAAATCGACCTGGTCCAGAACCCGGCGCGGGCCATAGGACACGGTGATCCCGGTTGCCTCATACTGCATGTCAGATGTCCAGAATTCGGCGGTTCTTCAGCAGGATCCACAGAAAGAACGGCCCGCCCATGGTGGCGGTGATGATCCCGATCGGCAGTTCGGCCGGGGCGACGACGGTGCGGCTGATCATGTCGGCGGCCAGCAGGGTGATCGCGCCCAGGATGGCGCAGTTCGGCAGGAGGTTGCGGTGCTCCGGCCCTTGCAGCAGGCGCAGGATATGCGGAACGACGATCCCGATGAACCCGATGCCCCCGGTGATCGCGACCGAGGCCCCGACAGAGGCGGCGACCGACAGGATGGCGATGCGTTTCATCAGCTGCGTGTCGATGCCCAGGTGTGCGGCCACGGCCTCCCCCAGGGCGAGGGCGTCGAGGGCGCGGGCCAGGAAAGGGGCGGCGATGAGGCCGAGGGCGATGATCGGGCCGGCCGTCATCAGCTTGGTCCAGGTCGCCCCGGCGACGGAGCCCATGCCCCAGAAGGTCAGGTCCCGCAATTGATCGTCGGTGGCGCGGTAGACGATGAAGCCGGTCAGCGCCCCGGTCAGCGCGCCAAGCGCGATCCCGGCCAAAAGCATCGTGGCGACAGAGGTTCGCCCGCCGCGCGTGGCGATGACATAAAGGATGAGGGTCGAGGCCCAACCGCCCAGGAAGGCCGCAAAGGGGATCAGGTACGGACCCGCCCAACCCAGGATCGCGGCCGGCAGGAAGCCGCCCAGGACGATGGCCGCCACAGCGCCGAACCCGGCACCGGCGGAGACGCCGACAAGACCCGGGTCCGCCAGGGGGTTGCGGAAGAGGCCCTGCATGACCGCGCCCGACACGGCCAGCGCCGCGCCGACCAGCATGCCGGTCAACACGCGCGGCATGCGGATATCCCAGACGATGGTCATGTCGCGCAACGTGGCCTCGCCCAGCCCGACCCGCGCGCCGAGCGCGCCCAACACCCGGGTATCCCCCGCCGCGCCCCAGCCCAGGGCAAGCAGGGCCGTGACGCCCAGCACCGCCAGCAGGAAGACCCGCAAGGCGGCGGCGCGGCGGCGGCGGTCACCCGCCGGGGCCGCCGCGGCGGGGGTGGTCATCGCAACCATCTACTCCACCGCGTTAGCGAATTGCCCGTGCAGCTCCAGCGCGAATTGCGCCGTGCGGGGGCCGAAGCCCAATGCGGCGGGCGGCACGCGGATCAGCGCCTGATTGGCACCGGCCGGGGTCTGCTGGATCGCGGGCAACTCCATCACGCCGTCGCGCAGGTCGTCGAGTTCGGAGGTGCCGGTCCGCTCCATCATCACGATCAGATCCGGGGCGGCGGCGATGATCGCCTCGTCCGAGACGATCTTGTAGCCCTGAAAAGCCTCCGCCATGACATTGTGCCCCCCGGCGAGGGAAAGCAGGCCGTCGGCCCCGGTGCCTGCCCCGGCCACGTTCAGCCGCCCGCCCTGATTGGAAAGGACGAACATCACCCGGGCGACGGGGCCGGTTTCGGTCTTTTCTGCCAGCGCGGCGAAATCGGCTTCCGCCTGTTGGGCCAGCGCCTCGCCCTTGTCAGGCAGGCCCAGCGCCGCGCCGACCTCGCGCATCGCGGTGACGACGGCGGCGGGCGAGAAGCCGTCATGAACCTCCACCATTGGAATGGCGGCGGCGCGCAACTGGTCCATCGCCTCGGCCGGGCCAGCGGTGTCGCGGGTCACGATGAGGTCGGGGTTGACCGACAGGACGCCCTCTGCCGAGAGCTGGCGCATGTAGCCGACGTCGGGCAGATCGTTCACCGCCTCGGGGTAGGTCGAGGTGGTGTCGCGGGCGATCACCCGGTCCCCGGCGCCGAGCAGGTAGATCAGCTCTGTCACCGGCCCGCCGATGGCGACAATGCGGCTGGCGTCCGGATAGGGCTGAGCCAAGGCCCCCAGGGGCCAGGCGCAGAGGGTCAGGATCAGGGCAAGGCGGCTCATTCCGCGGCCTCCTTGACGCCGGGCAGATCGGCCAGGATCTGGTGCCAGGTGTCCATCGGATCGCCCTCCTCCTCACGCTGGCCAAAGCACTGGAAGATCAGCCCGCCGTCCACGTCGAAACACTCCAGCGATACGGCATCGCCGCGCTTTGTCGGCTTGGTCACGACATAGGCCTCGGCCACGCGGTCCGCCCGCAGGTGCAGGTTGAACATCGGGTCCAGCACGTTCAGCCAGGGCCCCATGGGTTTGATCGTGTCGACCGTGCCCCAGTGGATCTGGATGTGACCCCGGTTGCCGACGAACAGAACGACCTTCTGCTGCGCCGCGCTCAGCGCGTTCAGCCAGCCCTCGACACTTTGCGGATCGACCAGACGGACATAGGGCGCGCCCGCCAGGCGATAGGCGCCCAAGCGGTTCATCCCCAGCTTGGAACACAGCCGGTTGAACTGATGCGTGTCGGTCATCTTCTGCCATTCCTCGACCAGCGTATCGCGCTTGTCGGGGTTGGCCTTGGCGCCTTCGGGCAGGATGGCCGGGTCGGGGGTGATGGTGTCGGACTGATCCTCCAGCGTCAGCTCCGCCACCAGCGGGGCCCAGGCCTCGGCATCGGAGGTGTCGCGCAGGTAGATCTTCTGCAGCGCCTCGCCCGTCGTGTCGAAGAACTGCAAGGAGCGGCGGGTGCCGCGGTCGGTCTCGGCCTCGACCGCAAAGCCGTAGGCCCAGTGTTTCGGGAAGATGCGGGTGTCGATATCCTTGCCCAGCACCATCGCGGCATGGGGGCCGGAGCGGTATTCGCCGAAGGTGCCGACGCGTTCATGCACGATCGATTCGTTCCGGGTCAGCGACATGACCTCGCCCAGGCGGGGGATCAGCGGCATGACATCGTCGGGGTGATGCTGGATGCGGGTCGCGCGGAACGCACCTGTGGCCCCGGTATGGGCGGCGACCAGCTGTGCCTCGCTGATGTTCAGGCTGGCGGCGAGATCGCGGTCACGGGTCGTGGCGTCGGTTTTCGCCTGGCGGATTTCCTGTGGGCTCGGGGACATCTTATCCCTCCTTTGGCAGGTGGCTGAGTGTGGTGCCGCGGGGGATCGGACCGCCCCCCCGCCGCGTGTGCGTGGTGGTCAGAAGACCTTTGCGATCGAGAACTTGAAAGTGCGGCCCGGGGCGGGGCGGCTGGAGAGGTAGGGCGTGTATTGCGCGTCGAACAGGTTCTCGACACCGCCACGGAACTGCACCCCCTCCATCGGGCCTGAGTTGGGCGTATAGGCCGCGGCCAGCGCATAGGTGGTGAAGGCCGGGCTGGAGGTGACCCCGCCGCCGAACTGCACGTTCCGGCTGGTCGCCCAGTCGTGGCGCATCTCGACCGACAGATCGAGCTGATCATCCATAAACCGCTTGCCGAGCGTCAGCTGCAGCGAGTCCGCAGGCGCGTTATTGAACCAGCTGCCATCGCCCCATTTGGCGCGGATATGTGAGGCATTGAGATCGACATAGAACTGCGGATGCGCGTAGGAGAGTTCCAGCTCGACCCCGGTGATGCCGATCGCGTCAGCGGCGGCGGAGTTGAAGTTGGAATAGGTGGTGTTGTCCCAGATCTCCGTCCGGAAGGCCGAGAGTTTTGCCGCCAGCCGGTCTTCGGCGGCCAGGACATCGGTGCTGTCAAACGACAATCCCAGCTCGTAGGTCATGGCCTTTTCGGTGATGGCCATGTTGGCGGCCGAGGTCAGGTCGTCGATGATCGGCAGGTTGGTGTTGTAGGCGACGGTGCCGAAGGCGGACCAGTCCGGGGTGAAGGCATAGCGGGCGGAGACGGCCCCGGCCCAGTCCGACGCGGAATAGCGGGTACCATCCGCAATTCCTGCGTTGCCGGAGGAGGTGATCCTCTGCGCCTCGTACCGCAATTGCGGCGTGACCGTCAGGGCCCCGATATTGATCTCATCCGTGAGATAGAGCGCGACATAATCATCCGTCCCGCCCGGCGTGGACCCCGCATTCGTCCCCGTATGGCTGACGGAGCTACGGTCACGGCTGCCGATTTCGAACCCCGCAAGCAGGGTGTGGTCGGCCGCGCCGGTGGTGAATTCGGAGGTGTTTTCCAGAACGAACGCCAGGCGCTTCGTCCGGTTGTCGGCGTTATAGATGGTCGACGACGTGGTGGCGGAAAGGTTCTCGATCAACTCGTCGGAATAAAGGAGCTTGGCGGAAAGGTTGATCAGCGGGGCGTCAATCGGTTTGTATTCCAACGCCAGATAGGCCGTGACATCCGTGATGTCGGCATCCACCCGCGCGGGAAAGAGCGAGCCGATGAAGTCATAGCTGACGTCCCGCAGAGAGTTGCTGGTCTTCGAATAGGACGCGGTGAAACTGAGGTCGTCGCTCAGGCGATACTTAGCCTTCACCAGATAGGAGGGCAGCTTGTAGCCCGTATCCGCCTGGATCGCACCGGTGCCGTCCTCGTAATCCTGCGCCTCGCGGTAGCCATAGAAGGCGATGAGGTCGAGGTTGTCATCTGGCCGCCAGGCAAGGATCGAGGTGGAGACGACACCGTCGCCGTTGCTTTCGAAGGCCAGCTTCTGGCGGAAGGCAAAGCGGTCGTCGCCTTCGAGAAAATCTGCGGCATCCTTGGTCACCGCTTCGACCGTGCCGCCGATCGCACCGGAGGAGAACCGGAAACTTTCGCCCGGGCCACGGATCACCCTGACCTCCTTGAACAGTTCCGGCTCGACCGTCAGCAGGCTGCCCTGACGGTACAGCTCCTCCTGCCCCTTGGAGACGCCGTCGATCACGACATTGACCTTGGTGTTGGAGCCATAGGTGCCTGCATCGGCGCCTAGCCCGCGGATGTTGATGGACGAGCCCTGCGGCGTGGCGGCGTTCGACAGGGTCACGCCGGGAACGGTCCCCATGAGTTCCGCCAGGGTGGAGGCCTGCCGGGAATCCAGCTCCTCCTGATCGAGAGTGGTCTCGGCGGTGGCGGTGTCCGTGGACACGCCCCGCATGCTTTCGACGCGGATCGTATCCAGAACGAGGGCCTGGGAGAGAGCGGGAAGAGGAAGGGCAATAGGCACCAGCAGGCTGGCACCAGCGAGAAGCTGCGAGCGTGTCATAAGGCATTCCGATGTGAGTATTTTCGGCTGGCTCGTCGACACGAAGCTGGCGTTCGCGGCTTGGCTACCCATCCCAAGTAAAAGAGTCAAGTATAGGATATCTTTTTTCGGATCTATCGGAGGGCACGCCTGCAAACCTGCCCCCGGACCACGCAAAAATGGGCGCCGACAGGGCAAGGTCGCTGAAACGGCGACCGGCGCGCAGGGCCATGCGGCCTGTCGGGTCTCGCCACATGGTTGGGGAGGTGTCGCGCGCGAAACCCGTTGAAGGCGCCATTGAGACGTCTACCTTCGCGGACATGGGGAATCGGGATCACATGCGCACCTTCCTGCGGCGCGCCGGGGCGCTCGCGGGTTTTGTCGCCCTCCTCTGGGTGGTGCAGGGACTCAACTGGGTCACCGGCTACAGCTTCAACCGGGCCTTCGGACTGATCCCCCGGCATATCGGCGGTCTGGACGGCATCGTTGCAATGCCTCTCCTGCATGGCAGTTTCGCGCACCTGATGACCAATACGCCACCGCTGCTTGTGATGGGTGGCCTGCTGGCAGCCACGGCGACACGAAAATTGCTCGCCGTGAACGCGGTGGTGGTCGGACTGGGCGGCGGTCTTGTCTGGCTGCTGGGAAGCAGCGCCATCCACATCGGCGCATCCGGCCTGGTCTTCGGCTGGTTCGGCTTCCTTGTGGCCCGCGGAGTGGTGGATCGCTCGCCCGTCACGCTTGGCGCGGCGCTGCTGGTCGGGTTTCTCTATGGCTCAATTCTCTGGGGCGTTCTGCCGGGCCAGCCCGGTGTGTCCTGGGAGGCGCACCTGTTCGGCGCCCTGGCCGGCGCGGCGACTGCTTTTGTTGTCCCGACACATGTCCACGCCCCGCGCCTCAGAAACATGCGCAAGTAAGACGCTTTTCCACGCATGGGTCAGTCACGGGCCTGCGCCGCGACAGAGGGTGTTCACAGCAAAAGGAGCTGTCGGCGCCCCGCTCTGCCCGGACCGAACATCGGCCCGCAAATCCCCCTCTGTATGAGCGGAGGAACACCAGCGCTTCGGGGGAAACCCCGCAGGTCGAGATGTGCATTTCGGATATTTTATCTTGCGGAATGCACATTGTGAGGCGGCTACGAGACGGTAAAGTGGTGGAAAACACTACTAGACCGATACGCGAGTCCAACCTGAGGAGGAGGAAAGAATGCGTGGAATGTTTGGGCGTCTGCTGGCGTCAACTGCCTTTGTCACCGCCGCTGCGGCGGCACAGGCCGAGGTCTCGGACAATGTCGTCCGGATCGGTGTCCTGACCGACATGAGTGGAATATACAGCGATCTCGCCGGGGAGGGCGCGGTCGAAGCCGTACGCATGGCGGCCGAGGATTTCGGCGGCGAAGTGCTCGGTGCGCCGATCGAGGTGATCTTCTCGGACCACCTCAACCAGGCGGACACCGCTGCGGCCAAGGCGCGTGAATGGTTCGACGTGGAAGGCGTCGACATGATCAACGATCTGTCCAACTCCGGCGCGGCGCTTGCTGTCGCCGCGGTCGCGAAAGAGGCCAAGCGCCACATCATCGTCAATGGCGCCTCGAATATCGGCATCACCAACGACATGTGCTCGCCCTACGCGATCCACTATGCCTACGACGCCTATTCCCTGGCCCACGGCACCGGCAAGGCGGTGGTCAAGGATGGCGGATTGTCGTGGTTCTTCCTGACCGTCGATTTCGCCTTCGGCATCGGGCTGGAAGAACAGGTCACCGCGGTTGTGGAGGAAGCCGGCGGCAAGGTGCTGGGCTCGGCCCGTCATCCGCTCTCCGCCAGCGACTTCTCGTCCTATATGCTCAACGCCCAGTCCTCGGGCGCCGAGATCATCGGGATCGCCTCGACCGGCGGCGACGCGGTCAATGCAATCAATGCCGCCGCTGAATTCGGCCTGACCCAGAACCAGACCCTGGCGGCCCTGCTGCTGTGGCTCAACGATATCCATTCGATCGGACTCGAGGCCGCCCAGGGGCTGATGCTAACCAATGCCTGGTACTGGGACATGAACGAAGGCTCGCGTGAGTTCGCGCAGCGCTACTTCGAGCGGGTCGGCTCGATGCCCAACATGAGCCAGGCGGCGAACTACTCGTCCACCATGCATTACCTGCGGGCGATCGAGCAGGCCGGCACCGATGACGCCGATGCGGTGTCGGAGGCGATGCGCTCCATGCCGATCAACGACTTCTTCGCAAGCAACGGCTCTGTCCGCGAAGATGGCCGGATGATGCATGACATGTACCTGTGGCAGGTAAAGAGGCCGGAGGAATCCGAAGGCGAATGGGACTATCTCAAGCCGGTCTCGACCATTCCGGCAGAAGACGCGTTCCGGCCGCTGGATCAAAGCACCTGCTATCTCGTGACCGGCGACAAAAGCTGATCGCGATACCCCTTGAAGACTGGTATAGCCGGGCCACCACCGCATGGCCCGGCATCCTCATCCCCTCGTGCGAGACCACCCCATGACTGCCACCGTGCTAGAGGCAAAGGGCCTTACCAAGAGCTTCGGCGCCTTCGCCGCCGTCGGCGGTGTCGACCTTGCGCTTCGCCGCGGCAGCATTCACGCCCTGATCGGCCCCAACGGGGCTGGCAAGACCACCTGCTTCAATCTCCTGACCAAGTTCCTGACGCCGAGTTCGGGCACCATCCATTTCAACGGTCGCGACATCACGGCGCTCGACCCCGGGTCCATCGCGCGCATGGGGCTGGTGCGGTCGTTCCAGATTTCGGCCGTCTTCAACAGCATGACGGCGCAGGAAAATGTCATGCTCGCGCTTCAGCGACGGCGCGGCGAATCCTACGATTTCTGGACCCGGAAATCCGCCCTCGCCGCCAATCGCGGCGCCGCGATGGAGCACCTCGCCAGCGTCGGCATTGCCGATCTTGCCGGGGTGGCGGCGGGCGATCTGTCCTATGGCCATCGCCGGGCGCTCGAAATCGCCACCACGCTTGCGCTTGAGCCCGAGGTCATCCTGCTTGACGAACCCACGGCCGGCATGGGCATCGAGGACGTCGATCGTATCACCCGCCTGATCCATGACGCCGCGCAGGGCCGCTCTGTCCTGATGGTCGAACACAACCTCGGCATCGTCTCCGAAATCTGCGACGAGGTGACGGTTCTCGCCCGCGGCCGTATCCTGGCGCAGGGCGACTATGCCAGCATCGCCGCGAACGACCAGGTCATCGAGGCCTATCTGGGGGGCACCCATGTCTGAGGCGCAGATCGAGGCCGAACAGGCCGACACCACCACGCAGACCGTGCTCGACGTCTCCGACCTGCGGGCGTGGTACGGGCCCAGCCGGGCACTGCATGATATCGCCCTCTCCGTGCGTACGGGCGAACTGGTGACGATGCTGGGCCGGAACGGCGCGGGCAAGACAACGACCCTGCGGTCCATCGTCGGCATGGTCCCCCGCCGGTCCGGGTCGATCATCATCAACGGAACGCAGACCATCGGCCTGCCCTCGCACCGGATCGCCCGCACCGGTATCGCCTTCTGCCCCGAGGACAGGGGCATCTACGCCAGCCTCAGCGCCGAGGAAAACCTTGTCCTGCCCCCCGTCGTGGCGCCGGGCGGCATGAGCGTCGAGGACATCCTGACGTTGTTCCCCGGCCTGCGCGATCGGATGAAAAGCCCCGGCACCAAGCTGTCGGGCGGCGAGCAGCAGATGCTCGCCATCGGCCGTATCCTGCGCACCGGGGCGCGTCTTCTGCTGCTCGACGAGCCGACCGAGGGGCTGGCCCCTGTCGTGGTTCAGCAAATCGGCGCCGCCATCGCCGACCTGAAGGCGCGCGGCTATACGATCCTGATGGTCGAACAGAACGTGCGCTTCGCCTCCACCGTGGCTGACAGACACTATGTCATCGACCGGGGCCAGGTCGCCGAAACCTTCGACAATGCCACCCTGCTGGCGGACTTCGACCGGATCAGCGCGCGGCTCAGCGCCTGACCGGCCTCAGCCCCCCTTGGCCACCACGACCGGATTGCGCCGTCGCTGGAACCGCGAGGGACGGAAGCCAGTCATCCGCTTGAACGCATTCGAAAAAGCAAAGGGGTTCTGATACCCCACCTCAAAGGCCACGTCCTCCACCCGCATGTCCGTCGTCGCGAGAAGCTGCGCCGCCTGCTGCACGCGCAGATAGGTCAGCTGCTGCATCGGACTGCGCCCGAGACGGGTCTGGCACAGGCGGCGCAGATGCTCGCCACTCATCCCGGCGATCCTGGCCAGTTGGTCAAGGGTCCAGGGATGGCCCAGCCCGGCGGTAACTTCGGCCCAGAGCTTGCTCAGCCGTTCCTCGTTGCGCAGCGGTTCCGTGTAGCGTTTCACATAGTGTTCGATGAGGTCGATCCATAGCGCGGTCGCCGCGATATCACCGCCGCTGTTCACTTCGTGGTAGAGGCCCAGGATCGCATCCGACAGAGGCTTGGGATCGACCCGCGCGACCAGCGGGGTCATCCCCTCGATCACCGACCGGGGCGATTGCGGCATGTAGCGGACCCAGCAATATTGCCACCGCTTGCCCGGCACGGCGTGAAAGGCGTGCAGCACATGCGCGGGGGCCAGCGTGACCATGCCGGCGCGGTGCGGGCGCCAGCGACCATCCAGCAACATCCGCCCCTCGCCGCCAAGACAGGCGTGCAGGTAGGCGCCGCTCAGGTTCGTCCGCACCACGCGGTAGGGCGGTGCGGCATCGCCGACGCCCACATGCGACAAAAGCCGCCGTGCCAGTGGCGGGCAGTCTTCGGCGCGCACGATCTGCTGATGCGTATCCTCTCCGACGATGTGGGTTTCGGATAGATTCTCGTGCATGATGACTATTGCCCGGACGTTTGCCGCGACCATAAAGTGCGGAACAGTAATATCAAGGCGCAACGCATCGCGCCGACTGAGGCGTTCGAGGAGGGGGGCCGATGATCGAGATTTTCGGCGTTCCATTGGTCGCGCTGACCGGGCAGATCATGCTGGGGATCGTCAACGGCGCGTTCTATGCCGTGCTCAGCCTCGGGCTTGCGATCATCTTTGGCATCGTCAAAGTGGTGAACTTCGCCCATGGCGCCTTTTTCATGATGGGCGCCTTCCTGTCCTTCCTGCTGCTCGACACGCTTGGCATCGGCTTCTGGGGGGCGATCTTCGTGGCGCCGCTGATCGTCGGGGCGATCGGCATCGTCGTGGAACGGCTTCTGCTGCGGCGCATCTACGGGCTCGATCCGATCTACGGGCTGCTTCTGACGTTCGGCATGGTGCTGGTGATCGAAGGCAGCTTTACCGTATCTTTCGGGTCGTCCGGTCAGATCTACACCGCGCCCGATCAGCTGCGCGGGGCGGTCAACATGGGCTTCATGTTCATGCCCATCTACCGGCTTTTCGTGATCGCGGCGGCTGTGGCGATTTGCGTCGCCACATGGCTGGTGATCGAGCGGACCTCCATGGGCGCCAAGCTGCGCGCCGCAACCGAACGCCCGCAGCTGACCCAGGCCTTCGGGATCAACGTTCCCCTGCTGATGACCCTGACCTACGGCGCCGGCGTGGCGTTGGCCGCGCTTGCCGGGGTGCTGGCGGCGCCGATCCAGAACGTCAGCCCGTCAATGGGCTCGGAACTGGTGATCATCGTCTTCGCCATCGTCGTGATCGGCGGGCTGGGCTCGGTTTCGGGCGCAGCGATCACCGGGTTGATGCTGGGGGTTGTCGAGGGGCTGACCAAGGTCTTCTATTCCGAGGCCTCGACCATCATCGTCTTTCTGATCATGGCGATCGTACTGCTGGTCCGCCCCGCCGGCCTCTTCGGCCGCGAGGAGGGCTGAGATGGCTCGCACGCTCCTCCTTGCGTTGGCCGCGCTGCTGCTGCTTGGCCTCGTCCTCGTGCCCTTCTATCCGCAGGTGATCTACCCGGTCTTCGTGATGCGCGTGATGTGCCTCGCGCTCTTCGCCTGCGCCTTCAACATCCTGCTGGGCCACACCGGCATCCTGTCCTTCGGGCATGCGGCCTTCTTCGGCAGCGCGGCCTATTTCTGCGGCTACATGCTCAAGGAACAGGGGCTGTCACCTGAAATCGGCCTGCTGACCGGGGTGGGCAGCGCGGCCCTGATGGGGGCGATCTTCGGCGCGCTGGCGACGCGGCGCTCGGGCATCTACCTGGCCATGATCACGCTGGCGCTGTCGCAACTGGTCTACTTCCTCTTCCTGCGCCTGCCCTGGACCCACGCCGAGGACGGCATGCAGCAGGTCCCGCGCGGCACCCTTCTGGGGGTCCTCGATCTCAACAATGCCATCACGCTCTATTTCGTGGTTCTGGTGCTGACACTGGCGGGGCTGGGCCTGATCCACCGCATCGTGCATTCGCCCTTCGGCGAGGTGCTGCGCGCCATCCGCGAACATGAACCCCGGGCGAAATCCCTCGGCTTTCCGGTGGCCCGCTACAAGATCCTTGCATTCACCCTCTCGGCGGCGCTTGCAGGGCTGGCCGGGTCGCTCAAGGTGATCATCTACCAAGTGGCCTCGCTCCGGGACGTGCACTGGAGCATGTCGGGCGATGTCATCCTGATGACGCTCCTCGGGGGTATGAACTCCGTCTTCGGCCCGGCGCTTGGCGCGGCGCTCATCTCGGCCCTCTACCACTATTTCGACTCGCTCGGCGGATGGGTGACCATCACTGTCGGCGGCATCTTCATCGGTTGCGTCCTGTTGTTCCGCAGGGGGATCGTGGGCGAAGTCCACGCATTCCTGTCGAACAGCCGCGCCGCCCGGGCTTCCCATGACGAAAAGGACAACGAGAATGCCAAGAATTGACCGCTCCGAGATCCTGGAGCGCCTGAACAGGCAAATCGCTGACGGCATCCCCGTCGTGGGGGGCGGTGCGGGCACCGGCATTTCCGCCAAAAGCGAAGAGGCCGGCGGCATCGACCTGATCATCCTCTACAACTCCGGGCGTTACCGCATGGCCGGCCGGGCCTCCTCGGCGGGGTTGCTGGCCTATGGCAATGCCAATGAAATCGTCAAGGAAATGGCGCTCGAGGTGCTTCCGGTCTGCAAGACCACCCCGGTGATTGCCGGCGTCAACGGCACCGACCCCTTCATCATCATGCCCAAGTTCCTGCGCGAGCTGAAGGAACTGGGCTTTTCCGGCGTGCAGAACTTTCCCACCGTCGGGATCATCGACGGCACCTTCCGCACCAGCCTGGAAGAGACCGGCATCAACTACGCCTCCGAGGTCGACATGGTCCGGCAGGCGCGTGAGCTGGACCTGCTGACAACCCCTTACGTCTTCGACCCCGATCAGGCGGTGGACATGGCCAAGGCCGGGGCCGATATCATCGTGCCGCATATGGGCGTCACCACCGGCGGCACGATCGGCGCCACCACGTCGAAAACGCTGGAAGATTCGGTGCGCCTGATCGACGAATGCGCGGAAGCCGCCCGAAAGGTCCGGAAAGAGATCATCATCATCGCCCACGGCGGCCCTATCGCCACCCCGGATGACGTGGCCTATGTTCTGGAGCACAGTGAGCATTGCAACGGCTTCTACGGCGCCTCCAGTGTCGAGCGGCTGCCGGTCGAAACCGCGATCAAGGCGAACATCCAGGCATTCAAGGCGCTGAAACTGAAGTAATCCACCAAGGGAGGAGACCATGGCGAGAGTATATATCAGCGCGGTCATAGACGCGCCCGTCGAAAAGGCATGGGAGGTGCTGCGCGATTTCAACGCGCTGCCGCGCTATCACCGGTTCTTCAGCAAAAGCGAAATCGAGGACGGCCTGCCGGCTGACAAGATCGGCTGCGTGCGCAACTTCTACACGCATGACGGGGGCCACATCCGCGAACAGCTGCTGACCCTGTCGGACCGCGAGTACCGCTGCTGCTACTGCATCCTCGAAGCGACGCTGCCGGTCCGGGGCTACGTCTCCGAAATGACGCTGAAGCCGATCACCGAAAGCGGCCAGACCTTCGGCGAATGGTGGGCGGAATACGAGGTGGACGAGGCCGACGCGGCGGAGGTCTTCCAGACGGTGTCCGACACGTTCCGCTTCGCCTTCGAGGGCGCCGAAGACGTGATCCATGGGCGTGAGGTCCAGCGGTGACCGGAAACAAGGTCTACGTCGTCGGAACTTTCGACACCAAGGCCGAGGAACTGTCCTATGTCGCCCGCCTTGTCCGTGGGGCAGGTGTCGCCGTTACCACCGTCGATGTCGGCACCACGGCCGGGCCGGGGGGCGCCGATGTCTCCGCCGCAGAGGTCGCCGCGCATCATCCTGACGGTGCCGCCAGCGTCTTCGAGGCCCCCGACCGTGGCGCGGCGGTGATCGCCATGTCCGCGGCGCTGACCCGCTTCGTGGCGACGCGGACCGATATCGCGGGCATCCTCGGGCTTGGCGGCTCGGGCGGCACCTCGCTGATCGCACCCGCGATGCGGGCCCTTCCACTCGGGGTGCCCAAACTCATGGTATCCACCGTCGCCGCGGGTGACACATCCGGCTATGTCGGCGTCTCGGACATGACGATGATGTTCCCGGTGACGGATATCGCGGGGCTCAACACCGTCTCGCGGCGTATCCTGGCAAACGCGGCGCATGCGATCGCCGGCATGGCGTCGGGCAACGAGGCCGACACCACGGCCGACACGCGCCCGGCCCTCGCCCTGTCCATGTTCGGCGTGACGACAAAGGCTATCCAACAGCTGCGCGCACGGCTCGACACTGACTTCGACTGCATCGTGTTCCACGCGAACGGCGCGGGTGGCAAGGCTCTGGAGGCCATTGGCGACAGCGGCATGGTCTCTGCCATCGTTGATGTCACCACCACGGAGGTCGCGGATTATCTGATGGGGGGCATATGCTCCGCCGGGCCGGAGCGCTTCGACGTTCTGGCGCGGACCGGCATTCCCTGGATCGGCTCCTGCGGCGCGCTGGACATGGTCAATTTCGGCCCGCGCGCGACGGTGCCGGAGAGGTATGCGGACCGTCAGTTCATCGTGCATAACGCCGATATCACTCTGATGCGGACCACGCCGGAAGAGAACGTGGATATGGCGCGGTGGCTGGCGGCCAAGCTGAATGCCTCGCCCGGTCCCGTGGATCTGGTCCTGCCCCTGGGCGGCGTCTCCGCACTAGATGCCCCGGGCGGAGCCTTCTGGCACCCCGAGGCGGACGAGGCCCTGTTCGAAACGCTCGAGGCGACGTTCGACCGGTCGGAAACCCATCAATTGCATCGTCTCGACGCCCATATCAACGATGTGGCCTTTGCGGATTTCGTCCAGGATCTCGTTCGCGCTCGTCAGAAGTAAAGACGGGGGTCTCGTGGCAGTTGCCATCGAAGTCCCTGATCTCTTCGCGTTCGGGTTTTGAAGCTGGGGTCCTCGGGAGTTTCGAAGCCTGCAGCAAGCTCATGGATATGTTGATCCGTACGACAGCAAAAAAGCCGCGGCCCTTTCGGGTGCGGCTTGATCGCTAAGATTGGTTGCGGGAGAGCGGTTTGGACTTTGGCGAAAACCACGCTGTTCATCCCGGTTGCCCGGTAGGTTGCGTGTCGGGCGGAGGCGCAGCGTGACGCCCCCTGCCCGGCTGGGTTCCATCAGGACCCGGACTCGTCTTCAGTCCCGTCACCTTGCGGCGTAGCCTTCGCGGCCTTGGCATCTCGCTCGGCTGCCTTGGCCGCTGCCCTCAGCTCTTCCTCGGCCGCCCGGGCTTCCTCGGCATCCGCCTCTTCGTGCCACTCATCGACGATGTCCGGACGCAGGGGATGCGTGGCAATCCGGCGGCGGTTCGCGGCGGTCGCGAGCCGCTCCAGCCCGAAGAAGAACGGAGCCAGGACTTCATCGTCCATGGCCGCGATGAACTCGGGCATCGTGTCGTTGATCGCCTTGGATCGCAGGCGTTCCTCCTTGTCCTCCTTCTTCACCTGCTTGTCGAGCGAGCGACGGAGGGTCGCCAGGGCGCGGGCCGTAGCCGCCGTGTCGGGCAACCCCGCGGACTGCTGGCGCTGCTTGCGCGAGGCTTTGGAGGCGGCGAGTTCGGAGTTGAGAAAGTTGGTCATCGTGCTGTCCTTCGTTGATGCGATGGCCTCCGCGGAGGTCCGGGTTTGAGGGGCACCCTCCGGTGCTGGCCATCACATCGCCCTCTTTCCTCCGATCGAGTCGCCGATTTCGTGATTTTTTCTGCGGGTTTCACGCAAACCATTGCCAACGTTCACAACTTTTCTTCATCTCCGGGATCTTCGCGCCGCGGCAAACCCTCCTGAGGACCGGCGGAGTGCCCCTTCCCTGACCGCTCCAGCTTGCGCAGCATCGCCGGGATCGTTTTGCGGATGCCCGCGATCAGCGTCCGTGTCGGCAACGGCAGGCGAAGCGCTGCTTCGACAATGACATCGTCGGCCCGTCCGATCTCTTCCATCGCATCGGAAACGCGGGCGTTGGCCTCGGCAGTAGCCTTCGAACGAGCCTGCCTGAACAGGCGCCCCCACGCGCGTCCGAATGCGCCCGCGGCGCGGGCGAAGCCGGATGGCGATCGTCGCCGCAGGTCTTGGAGGGTCTTAGTCTCCGCCGGCTTGGCATCTGCCGCCTCGATCAGGACCGGCTCTTCATCATCGCCATCGTGCGCTATGAAGTCGCCGGACGCGACGCCCTCCGCGACAGCGAGCACGGTCTCGGCCTCATCCTCACGCTCGACCACCCGCGCGGTCCGTTTGTCGAGTGCAGCCTTCTCGGCCTCCAGTTCTTCGGCCTTCGCTTTCAGGCGCAGCTCTTGCTCGGCGCGCCATTTCCAGGTCTTCGCGTGATATCGGCGCTTCGGCGCCTTCTCTCCGTTCTTCCGGGCTTCCCGGATCTTCGCAGCACGGCATTCGCCACGGACCAACCCGAGATCGGCGAACCACTGGCCGACGCTGTCCTGTGCCGCCTCGTAGTCCTTGATGAGCGGGTGAATCGAAGGTTGCAGCATCCGGCGCGTCGCGCTGGCTGTCGGCACCTTCGCATTGGGCTTCGCGATCTCGACCGTCGCTCGCGGCATGATCACCGCGTGGATGTGATAGGCAGCTTCGTCCCGGTCTGCGCGGGCGTGGATGACATCACCGCCGAAGTTCTTCTTTAGCCAGGCAACTGCATGTGTTCCGAACTCGTCCTCCCGTGACACCTGCTCCTCGCCGAAGAACGCAGCATCACCGTCGAACCAGTCCTTGTTGACCGTCAGGATCACCTCTCGCATCGGCCCGTGGCGGGTCGGACGCCAGGGCTGCTTCGGCCCCTCGATGATGCGCCGCTCGATGTCTTTCTTCCGGTTGCGCTTCTCCAACGAAGCCAGCTCCGCCGCGAAGTTCTCCGCAGTCATATCGCGGATCTCGGCCAGCGCCTGCGCCGCCCAGTCCTCGGGGCCGATCAGGGGCGGGCCGTTCAGCTTTGTGCGGGCCCAGTCGACATGGCTGAGGTCGCCGCCCTTCCGGAGGCGGTGAGCCTCGTAGCCGGCAAGGTGGTGGGGATAGAGCCCCTGGAACCGCAGCACCACGGGGTAGTCTGTCTTGATGTTTGAACCGTCCATCGGTGATCTCCTGAGCACAAGAGCTCAGGAGTTCGGTCGATGTCAGCCAATCGAGGAACAAGTTCCCAGCAACGTCGCCATAAGTTGCGTATCCTGAAAGGTCCGTTGCCTATTATGACGCAAAGTAACATCGCTGATGAAGGAATTAGCATCCTCCATACAGACGGAAATTGACCTCCCCACCCCAATAAAGTCTAAAGAGTGAACTTTCCGAGAGATCGCAGCGATCTACAAGAACGACAACCTAAGGCGCTGCATACGAAAAGGTATGGGGACGTTGACTGAACTTAAATCCACCACCCACTCAATACCATCAAGTCAAGAAGTCTGCGAACTGGAGATCTGGAGCCCGCCACAAGGCTCCCTTAAAGAAGCAGTCCCTATTTCCATAGACTTAGATTTTTTCGCCGAGCAGGTAGCGCTGCCAAACTTTACATTCATAGCATCGGCGAAACGCGCAACGCTATATGTCAGAATTGATAATGCAAATATAGCGAGAGGCTCGCGGTTGGGTGAGTATCCGCTTGACCCCGAAATGGTAGCTGAAGTCACACAGAGCGTAAGAACCGCAATTGAAAATGCAGTCGACACCTCCGGCTCCATGGAGGTTGGAGTACGACCTGGATTTTTTGGAAAACTTACTGGAATTGTTAAGTGGACAAAGCGGAAATCCAAAAAATATGAACGCGATCAGATCGTCAAAACCGCAGCAAGAATTGCAAGAATCTCGCCGAGGCCAAAACTTAAGTGGGATGTTGTGGAACCCATATCACCATATCTACTCAAAGGCCGGTATATCGGCAGCTCCGGAGAAAAAGAGGTTGGACCGCTGTTCCTGCTCACAATGGAGAAGAACTCTTGCATAGTAGAAGTATGCGTCGCGATTCAGAGACAGGATGTAGTCGTTAGTAACCTTGTTATCGGGGGCGCTTACATCAACAGCACCAATAAGAAGGCAGTCTTAGACCAGCTGGCAAGGAGAAGTATCGAAGGAAGTCAGTTAGCCTCAGGCGGCGCTAGCATTCACACTGACCCCGAGAGCATACTTCTTTGCAGCAGCAAGATGGAGATTGAAATTGAAAACAAATGATAACTTCACCGGAGTTGCCTCCAAGGTCGCGTCATCCGATAGCGACATATTTTCTGATCTAGTAGAAATATCTGGGCTTAATCCGGCCACGGATTTTCGCGGCGCCAGATTGAATGGCGTCGACCTTGGCGAATCTCATCTTGAAAGCTTCAATTTTGATCTTGCCGATCTAAGAGGAGCGAACTGGCGGGGACTGCTGACTGAACCAAGTAGCACAACCCACTGCCTTAGAGGCAATGGAGAGGACAATGTGAGCGGCGCCGACTTTCCACAACTTTCTGCGGTATGCGTGTCGAGAGAGAATTGGGGTGAGAGGTTTTTGGCCTTTAAGCTTATTATTGACAATTGGGGAGAGAACACCGAGACTGCCGACCTTCTCGTGAATATCTTAAAGACGGACAAAGGAACCTACCTTAGACTTTGCACCTTTATTTATTTTTGCGCATCATACGCCAGAGACGAAAAGATGATGAACCGATGCATAGAGATGGCAAAGGCTGGCCGTTCACAAACCAACATGTTTCGGCTTAAGACGCTAAGGAAAGCTGTTAGAGATTACTCAAAGTATTTTGAAAGCGTGAACTTCGAAAAAAGGTATCCAGGAGATATAGATAGAGTTCACTTCACCCGTATACAGTATGCAATGGACACCGTCGAGGATCGAGAGCCGGATCGAAGGTTCATCTGAAATATGACCTGCTATCGAAAGCTTGCGGAGCAGCCGCCAAGATCTGCATAGCCAACTACTCACTAATCAGCTGGCACTCCGGCCCTTCGGGCCTGCGTTCCAGCTGTCGTTCGCCGGGGGCTGACGCCCCCGGACCCCGGCGCCGCTGACGCGGCGCTCGGGAGACGCTCCGCCCTCCCGAACCCGCCAGGGGCCTTCAGCCGGACCAGAGAGCGCGCCGCCCCTCTGGACTCCCAGGGCAGGGTCGTCGTTCGCCACTCCCCCTGCACCCCCTGGCGTCCCCCGACGGGCTCGGGTCATCGTTCCGCACTCCCCCAAGACCCCCTGCTCCCGGAGGGTGCCGCTCCGCGCTCGCCTCCGAACCTCCCCCGCTCCCGGGAAGAGCGTTCCGCACCTCTTCCCGAACCCATCTCCGCTCGTCTCCCGTCAGGGTCCAGAGGGACACCCTCTCGACGCTTTCCCACCGAGACAGGGGACAACGGAGATCAGGGGAGCAGGGCCTGCCCCTTTCGTCGTGCGCGCGCCTCTTGACGCGCACGACGGAAGGCCCCGGCCGAGAGGATAAAGGGGAAGATCGCGCGCGTCGGACATCCACCCTTCAAGGAGCCGACAATGCTCGACACGACCACCATCCAACTCACGATGACGCCGGCCTGGCGGGACCACCTGTTCCACGGCGACATCGTCTCGTTCCGCTTCCCACTCGCGGAGGAGGCAAGCACCGGACAGCCCAAGGCCCGGCCCTGTCTGGTCCTCGACATCGAGACGCGGGACGAGCAGCGCTATGCGCTGCTCGCCTACGGCACGACCTCACGCCGGCGCTCCAATGTCGGATACGAGGTTCACGTCCGCCGCCGCGACGAATACCTGCCCGCCGGGCTCGACGAGCCGACGCGCTTCGTCGGCGCGCGCCGCCTCCTGGTGCCGCTGACGCACAGCGGCTTCGCCATCTGTCGCGCGACGGGCTCCGCGGTGCTCGGCCGTCTCGACGGCGCCCCCTTCGACGCAATGAACGCGGTGCGCGGCCGCATCCACGCGGAGGCCGACATTGCGGCCGACCGCCGGTCGCGCCGGCGTCGTGGGCTCCGGCGCCCGCGCGATGTAGTCGTGGAGCACCGACCGCCGCGACGTGCCGGGCCTGCGAGAAAGGAGGTGCAGCAATGAGCGACATCGTATCGCGGACACTGTTCGAACAGCAGGTGGACCTCACCAAGAGCCTTCTGCAACGGATGCACGGCATCGACGGCCACCTGACGACGCGCGTAAGGCCGCACCTTCCCGAAGAGGCCAGATACACCGTGGCGCGCCTCATCGAAGCACTGGACGAGGAGGAGCAGATCGACCCGAACCTGCACTTCTATGTCGACGCTCTTCTCGGCGAGATGCGCCTGGCGATCGCCGCCGGAACGACCGAAGAGCAGGTTCCCATCCCGCGCGGGCAGCTCGTCGGCTGCACGGAGGCGTTCGATACGCACAAGGTGCTGAGCCCGACCGCCGAGGCGCTCCAAGCCGCGCTGCCGCCGCTGGAGGGCCTGTATTGTGCGGCTCAGCAGGCGCTCCACTTCGCCGAGGCGATCCGGCTGAGCTTTCGTCTTCTGCATCCGGACTGAACGCGACGGCGCCCCAGAACGGGGCGCCGCTCTTGAGGGCCCCTGCGGCCCCGATGACGGGATTGGATCCCCCGTCAGCCGGCGCGCCGGCGACCAAAGCTCCGTCGCTGCTACGACGATGCCGGCGCGCCGAATGCTTCCAACGAATGTGACATTCATAATTGCCTACACGCCGAAAATAATCCCCAAATGAAGTTGTTAGATGATTGCCTAAGTCAGTTGCGATGCTGCTTCACTCAAAGAAGCTACTATTATCAATCTGCAACTCTACATCCCCCCGCCCAATATCCAACGGCAGTCCAGCCTTAGACAATACAATGGCCCTGTAGGGGTAAGAGTCGCCCATTCTCATGCCAATGTCTTTTCTGACATCCGAGTTCGATCCATATTGAAGCTCAACACCCACTTCGCCAATAACTTCATATACAACCTGCTCTGCGTTTAACTCTATGACCTCGACCTTTTCGATAAAGTGACCATCAACTGTGGTATGTGTGGAAAGTTCTTCAAGTTCGTCGATACTTTCTGCAATCAGATTGTCGAAAACAGCATCATGCATTTTCGCCTCTATAGCTCTAACCAGGTCTGATCTTGCGTCAACCGCGCTTTCGGAAAGATGAAGAAAGGCTTCAAGGACTTCAGCAATAAGCCCTCGAACCTCTGCCGAATCGTATACAATAGTTTCAGGCCTGACGTGCGTAGCCTTGTTCAGGCTTTGGAATGCCTCCAATAGAGGAGCAACGTATTCATCGACTTCGAAATTCAAAACGTCTGCAACAAATTCCTCTGGCAAGCCAGCCTGAACAATGTATCGCGCTTTTTGCCGCCTCGTTACTGTCGGCGTGTTAGGGTCCTGCTCAAACCATACGCATTTTCTGACTTCTTTGTCGGGTGCGAGTGAATGCAAAAGATGGCCAAAAACCTCACGGAGCGCGCTTGCTACCAAATTACCTCGAATAGGGTTTCGTTTGTCTCGACCTACAAGCCAAACCCCCTCGAGCAACTTTTCAAGGAAATCATCACCTGGGAATTGGTCTAAGAGCTCCTGCCTCAACGAACGCAAGTGCTGCCATTTTCGGCGCCCAGTCATTAAACAAGCCTCTCTTCGAGTTGATGAAATTGTCGTCGCCATTTGCGCCCTCAAAGACGCAAGGCATCTACTCAGCATTCTGCCTTTCTGTCAAACTGTCTCGATAGGATAGCTCATGCCACCCGCTTTCCGTAAACTATATATTATCGTGCATCGGAATGAGTTCTTGATCGTGCGTGCCGCGATTATTGTTCTTCTTTTGGCGCACGCCGCGCTGCTATTTCGCTGAACGAGATGCGCCCGCGGGAGACCCACGGGCGCTTTTGGCCACCTCTGTGCGAAGGCTCGGATAGGCGTCCGCCATGTCGGTTGTTCATTGCCCGAACAGGAAAGGACTCCGCCGATGCCGCTCGACAGACTGATCGACCTTCTCGCAGAAGCCGCAGTCCGCAAGCTCTCGCAGGAGCGGGAGAAGCAGGAGGCGACGCCTGACGCGATGTTTCCACTCTACTCGGGATTGCGGCCATACGATGTCCTCATTCTCCTGAGACACAAATTTCAACGGCGCCGTGCGCGCCACAGCCCGACGACGAGACGACCATGACCACCCAGCTAAACGCCCTTCTCTACCTACGCGCGGCCAGCGCGAGTGACGCCGCCATCGCCGAGCAGCGCAGGCTCTGCACCGACTACGCCGAAGCCCGCGGCTGGCGCATCCTCGATGCTATCGTCGACAACGGTGTCGGCGGGATGGGGGATGCCCCCGGCCTGACGATTCTGCGGGACCGGATTGCGGGCCGCGAGGCACAGGCCGTCATTGCGACGGACCTGGCGCGTATTTCGCGCGATCCCGAGCGGCTTCGGGCCTTCGCCCGGTTCTGTCGGCAGCACGGGGCGGACTTGTGCTTCGCCGAGCACACGGTCAATCTCGACGCCCTGATAAGAGAGGCCGACTGCGCCGAAGCGGTCGATGACGACAGCCTCTACGCCGCCCGGGAGACCCGCCAATGACCACATCCCTCGAAGCCCCCCGCCGCGTCGCGCTCTACGCCCGCTACTCGACCGACTTGCAGAACCCGATGTCGGTCGAAGACCAGTTCCGCCAGGCCGAGCGCTACGCCAAGCAGCAGGGCTGGACGATCGTCGAGCGCTTCTCGGACAGTGCGGTCAGCGGCACGGCAGGTCGGACTCGGCCGGACTTTTCGCGCCTCTCGGATGCGCTCCACCACGGGACGTTCGACATCGTCCTCGCGGAATCCCTCGACCGGATTTCCCGTGATCAAGAGCACCTGGCCGGCTTCTACAAGGCCGCGAAGACCGCGCGTGTCGAGGTCCACACGGTCGGGCGCGGCAAGGTGGATGCGCTGACGCTGGGGCTCTCGTCGATGATGAGCGCCATGTTCCTCGAGGAGCTCTCGGACAAGGTGCGCCGCGGCATCGAGGGCAAGGTGCTGAAGGGCCTGAGCGGTGGCGGCCGCATCTACGGATACCGCCCCGGCACCGACGAGCGCGGTGCCCCTGTGAAGGGCACCCTGGCTATCGACGAGATCGAAGCCGCGGTCGTGCGGAGCATTTTCCACGACTACGCTGCCGGGGTCTCGCCCATCAAGATCGCCAGCCGCCTCAACGATGAGGGCATCCCCTTCCCTTCCGTGGGCTCGAAGCGCAAGTCGTCGGGGCACTGGAAGCAGAACACAATCAACGGCAACGCCGCGCGCGGCACCGGCATCCTGAACAACGAGCTCTATGTCGGGCGCCGCATCTGGAACCGCCTGTCCTATACCAAGCACCACCAGACCGAGAAGAAGCGTTCGACCCTGAACCCCGAGAGCGACTGGCATATCGTCGAGGTGCCGGAGCTCAGCATCGTCAATCAGGAGCTCTGGGACGCTGTGAAGGCGCGCCAAGCGGCGCAGACGAAGCGGCGCTCCAAGGTGGCAACCACCGACCGGAACGGCCTGTCATCGGGCCAGACGCTCCGGCGCCGGAAGTATCTGCTGTCGGGGTTGCTCCACTGCGGCCTCTGCGAGGGCCGGATGACCGTCGCCGGTTCGGGCAAATACAAGACCTACTACTGCGCCAACGCCAAGGAGAAGGGCCCGAGCGTCTGCACCGGCTTCCGGGGCCTCCGTGAGAGCGTTGCCCTGCCCTTGGTCCTGTCGGGCCTCCGGGACGACCTGATGAAGCCGGAGGCCTACGCGCGTTTCCGGGATCGCGTGCATCACCAGTTGCAGGCAGCCCAAGGCACCGCGGAGGATACGCTGCGCCTTCATGACGCGCGGGTGCGGCAGCTGGAGGTGGAAGAGCGGAATCTGGTCGCCCTGGCGAAGCAGGGGCTGGGCGTGCAAGCTCTCGTCGACGAGCTCAAAAAGATCGAGACGGATCTCGCGCGGCTCGCTGAGACCCGCGACAAGATCCTCCCGCCGGAGATCGAACTACCGGACGACCTGCCCGAGCTCTACCAGGAGCTAATGACGAACCTGGCTGCGAACCTGTCGGAAGAGACCGTCGCTGACCGTGCCGCCGACGAGCTGCACGAACTCGTGGATCGGATCGTCGTGCACTGGGACGAGAGCGCCCGCGGGCACTGGCTCGCGATCGAGGGCAACCTCGGCGAGATGCTACGCAAATCGGCGCCGGAGGAGCTCGGCGCCGTGCGTGATGGTGCGATTTTCGCGGAAGTTGGTTGCGGGAGCAGGATTTGAACCTGCGACCTTCAGGTTATGAGCCTGACGAGCTACCGGGCTGCTCCATCCCGCGACACTTGTGCGGCCTAACGCCGAAACGTTCTGACTGGCCGGGTATCGCCTCCCCATGCGGGGAGTGCATCGAAAGAGAGAAATCGTTGAGGGGCTTACTAGGTCTGGCGGTGACCTACTCTCCCACGTCTTGAGACGCAGTACCATCGGCGCTACAGCGCTTAACGGCCGGGTTCGGGATGGAGCCGGGTGTTTCGCTTGTGCTATGGCCACCAGACCAAGTAAGACCCTCAACCAGCCCGAAACCTCGTTTCGGGCCTGTTGTCCAAATCGTCTGATACACTGTGTAGTGTATGCTTTTGATAGTCCGTAGCTGCCATTCCTGGCTTCTACTGGATCAAATCAAGCCTATCGGGCAATTAGTACTGGTCAACTGAATGCGTTACCGCACTTACATCTCCAGCCTATCGACGTGGTGGTCTTCCACGGCCCTCAGGGATACCTTGTTTTGAGGGGGGCTTCCCGCTTAGATGCCTTCAGCGGTTATCCTGTCCGTTCATAGCTACCCAGCACTGCCGTTGGCACGACAACTGGTCCACCAGTGGAACGTTCACCCCGGTCCTCTCGTACTAGGGGCAACTCCTCTCAAGTATCCTACACCCACGGCAGATAGGGACCGAACTGTCTCACGACGTTCTAAACCCAGCTCACGTACCTCTTTAAACGGCGAACAGCCGTACCCTTGGGACCTGCTCCAGCCCCAGGATGAGATGAGCCGACATCGAGGTGCCAAACACTGCCGTCGATATGGACTCTTGGGCAGTATCAGCCTGTTATCCCCGGCGTACCTTTTATCCGTTGAGCGATGGCCCTCCCACTTGGGACCACCGGATCACTATGGCCGTCTTTCGACTCTGCTCGACTTGTCAGTCTCGCAGTCAGGCTGGCTTATGCCATTGCACTCAACGAGCGATTTCCGACCGCTCTGAGCCAACCTTCGCGCGCCTCCGTTACGCTTTAGGAGGCGACCGCCCCAGTCAAACTACCCGCCACACAGGGTCCCGGAACCCGATAAGGGATCGCGGTTAGACATCAAGCAATGCAAGGGTGGTATCTCAAGGGAGGCTCCACCGAGACTGGCGTCCCGGTTTCAAAGCCCACCACCTATCCTGCACATGCATGGCCTGATGCCAGTGTGAAGCTGTAGTAAAGGTGCACGGGGTCTTTCCGTCTAACCGCGGGAAGCCTGCATCTTGACAGGCAATTCAATTTCGCTGAGTCGATGTTGGAGACAGCGGGGAAGTCGTTACGCCATTCGTGCAGGTCGGAACTTACCCGACAAGGAATTTCGCTACCTTAGGACCGTTATAGTTACGGCCGCCGTTTACCGGGGCTTCAATTCGACGCTCTCACATCTCCTTTTAACCTTCCGGCACCGGGCAGGCGTCAGACCCTATACGTCGTCTTGCGACTTCGCAGAGCCCTGTGTTTTTAGTAAACAGTCGCCACCCCCTGGTTTGTGCCCCCAGCCAAAACTTGCGTTGAAACTGGGCCTCCTTCTCGCGAACTTACGGAGGTATTTTGCCGAGTTCCTTCAACATCGTTCTCTCAAGCGCCTTGGTATTCTCTACCAGTCCACCTGTGTCGGTTTAGGGTACGATCTAATAGTGGGGCTATTTCCAGGAACTGCTAAACGGCCCCTCCAATCCGATAAGGAGGAACAATCTTCGCAATCCGTCACCACCACATGGCCCAGGAATATTAACCTGGTTCCCATCGACTACGCCTTTCGGCCTCGCCTTAGGGGTCGGCTTACCCTGCTCAGATTAGCTTTAAGCAGGAACCCTTGGACTTTCGGCGACAGGGTCTCTCACCCTGTTTGTCGCTACTCATGTCATCATTCTCGCTAGTGATCTCTCCACGGGATCGCTCACGCGCCCGCTTCATCGAAAACACCTCGCCTCCAATGCTCCCGAAGGAGCTAAGGAGGCATGGTGTTATGTCACACTACGCTCCGCTACCATGCACTACGTGCATCCTCAGCTTCGGCTCATGGCTTGAGCCCCGTTACATCTTCGCCGCAGGACAACTTATTTAGACCAGTGAGCTGTTACGCTATCTTTAAAGGATGGCTGCTTCTAAGCCAACCTCCTGGTTGTTTTGGTCGTCCCACCTGCTTTCCCACTTAGCCATGAATTGGGGGCCTTAGCTGGAGGTCAGGGTTGTTTCCCTCTCCACCATGGACGTTAGCATCCATGGTGTGTCTGCCATCTAGTACTCCCGGGTATTCGGAGTTTGGTTAGGATCAGTAAGCCTGTGGGGCCCCATTACCCATCCAGTGCTCTACCCCCCGGGGTATTCGGATGACGCTCTACCTAAATAGATTTCGCGGAGAACCAGCTATCTCCGAGTTTGATTGGCCTTTCACCCCTAGGCACAACTCATCCCGACCTTTTTCAACAGGTGTGGGTTCGGACCTCCAGTAAGTGTTACCTTACCTTCATCCTGGTCATGCCTAGATCACTCGGTTTCGGGTCTGATCCATCTAACTCGACGCCCTATTAAGACTCGCTTTCGCTGCGCCTACACCTAACGGCTTAAGCTTGCTAGATAGACCAAGTCGATGACCCATTATACAAAAGGTACGCCGTCACAAGACTGGACACTAATGACAACCCCTGGGGTTGGTTATTTGATCGGTATCGACACCCGAAACTGCACCGTTTCGATGCCTGGGTTGTTGCGATAGATCCCTGCGTTCGACCTGTGGTCATAGCTGATCCCGAACCGCCATTCGTTGCGGTTCTCAAACCCGATCTCGATCCCCGATCTGAATTCGATCGGACCGCCGAGGTCGAACCCGCCATTGTCGAAGTATATCCCCGGCATGGCGTGTAGCTGCACATAGGCTGGGGTCTGCGCCAGGTTGTAGGTCAGCGTGGTGCCGAACCCAACCCAGGTTTCGCCAGCTTCACCGATCGAGAGACCGGCCGCGCTGCCGAAGGGGCCGCGTTTCCGTCCTAGATCGTATCGCAGGTAGATTTCGTTGGCCTTGCCTGCCTGTCTGGGCAGAACCTGGCCGCCTGAAACCGCAAATCTCGGGGTCACTTCCGTGCGTCCGAGACATCCGGTTTCCGATCCGCAGTAGTTTTGGCTCATATCGAGTAGACCGATAAGCCAAAGTGCTACTGCAAAAGTTCCGTCCGCCATCTTTGATCTCCGTTGTCTCGCGACTGCTGAGATCATGTCTGACGTCGATTGTCATTAGAGTCCAGTCAAGCTCCGACTGATTGTAGGCATTCGGTTTCAGGTACTGTTTCACTCCCCTCGTCGGGGTGCTTTTCACCTTTCCCTCACGGTACTGGTTCGCTATCGGTCAGTAAGGAGTACTTAGCCTTCGGGGGTGGTCCCCCGATCTTCAGACAGGATTTCACGTGTCCCGCCCTACTTAATACGTCCTATCGAGCTTCCTATACGGGGCTATCACCCGCTATGGCCACGCTTCCCAACGTGTTCTAGTCACTCTCAAGGTTCGGCTGGTCCCCGTTCGCTCGCCGCTACTAGGGGAGTCTCTATTGATGTCCTTTCCTCCGGG
>NZ_JBHIWR010000002.1:0-542500 GCF_041987405.1 Pseudooceanicola sp. | reverse complement strand
GGGCGTAATTGGCGACGCGCTTGTACTTCTGTTCCACCACAAGGCCGCGCTGCAGATGTTTCTGATGCGTGGTGATCCCGGTCGGGCAGGTGTTCTTGTTGCACTTGAGCGCCTGGATACAACCCAACGAGAACATGAAGCCCCGGGCCGAGGTGACGAAATCCGCCCCCGCGCAGATCGCCCAGGCCACGTCCGACGGGTTGACCAGCTTGCCGCTGGCGATAATGCGGATGCGGTCATGCAGGCCGAACCGGTCGCGCATGTCCACCATCCGCAGCAGCGCCTCGCGCAGGGGCATGCCGACAAGGTCGATCAGGGGCATCGGCGCGGCCCCCGTGCCGCCCTCGCCGCCGTCGACGGTGATGAAGTCCGGCGCATGGATCGCGCCGCGCTCCAGGATCTGGCGGAACAGACCCTCGTAGGCGTCGGAGGAGCCCATCACCGTCTTGAAGCCGACCGGCTTGCCGGTGACACGGCGGATGTGCGCGATCTGGTCCAGCAGCTCGCCAAAGTTTCGGATATCGGGGTGGCGATTGGGCGAGATCGAATCCTGCCCCACGGCAATGCCCCGGATCGCCGCGATCTCCGCATTCACCTTTTCGCCGGGCAGGATGCCGCCCTTGCCGGGCTTCGCCCCCTGCGCCATCTTCAGTTCGAACATCTTGACCTCGGGCCGGGCCGCCATCTCGCGCAGCTTGTCATCGCTGAGGTTGCCGTGTTCGTCGCGCAGCCCGTATTTCGCGGTGCCGATCTGAAAGACGATGTCGCAGCCCCCGGTCAGGTGATAGGGCGACAGCCCCCCTTCCCCGGTGTTCAGCCAGATATTCGCCTCTTTCGCGCCGCGGCTCAGCGCCTCGACTGCGGGACGGGAAATCGCGCCGTAGGACATGCCGGAGATATTGTAGATCGACGGCGCGTCATAGGGCTGCTTGCAATACGGACCGATGGTCAGCGGCTTCGTCGCCGCAGCCTGATCATCCAGCGGCGGGAAGGAGGCGTTGACGAAGATCGACGTGCCCGGGATCGACAGGTTGCGGGTGGAGCCGAACGCGACAGTGTTCCCCTGCCCGGCGGAGGAATGATAGATCCAGTCCCGCTGCGCGCGGTTGAAGGGCATCTCCTCGCGGTCCATTGCGAAGAAGTACTGGCGGAAGAACTCGCCCAGTGTGCTGAACAGATACCGGAACCGGCCGATGACCGGATAATTCCGCCGGATCGCATCCTGGGTCTGCATCCGGTCCAGAACGAACATCACGATCGCCGTCGCCGCGACCACCCCGATGACCAGCAGGAAAAGCAGCGCCAAATATTCCAGAGCCGAGCCGACAAATCCCATTACATGTTCCTTTGGCGTGATGTGTTGCATGCCGTGCTGGGCGCAGATTGGCGCTAACGCATCAACGCGGCAAGCCACCGCGCGAAGGAAGAGAGAAGATGTGATGAAAGAGATTCAGGCGGGCGAGTCGTGCCCGTCGGCTCGTCGGGTTCTGGCCGCTGACGGCCACGGGGCAGAGATTTTGATACGCGGTGGTCAGGCGCACCCGCCCCGGTCTTCTTCCGGTCGAAAATACTTTTGGAGAGCCGCATCCATTGACCGGGGCAACGAACCCAACTGCCGCGCCGAACATCCGATCAGTTCACCCGCCCGGCGGCACCGCCGGGCAGCGGTCGTCTACCCGCGGACGCCCCCTGCCCTAATGCAATGACCTCAACCAGAGGGCCCAGGAAGGAAACGAAAGGCCGGGCTCCGCCCCCCTCACAACCCCTTGGTCAGATCGTCGATCGCCGCCAGCCCCTTCAGCAGCCGCGCCAGATCCTCGACCGGCACCATGTTCGGCCCGTCGGAGGGGGCGTTGTCCGGGTCCTCATGCGTCTCGATAAACACCGCCGCCGTGCCCACGGCCATGGCCGCGCGGGCCAGCGGTTCGACAAACTCGCGCTGCCCGCCCGAGGATCCGCCCATACCACCCGGCAGTTGCACGGAATGGGTGGCGTCGAAGACGACCGGATAGCCGGTCTGCGCCATGATCGGCAGCGACCGCAAATCCGACACCAGCATGTTGTAGCCGAAGGACGCCCCACGCTCGCAGAGCATGATGTTCTCATTTCCGGTGGAGGCGACCTTGGCCGCGACATTCTCCATATCCCAGGGGGCGAGGAACTGACCCTTCTTGATATTGATCGCCTTGCCGGTCTCTCCGGCGGCGAGCAGCAGGTCGGTCTGGCGCGACAGGAAGGCGGGGATCTGCAGGATATCCACGACCTCCGCCGCCGGAGCGCAGTGGCCGGGCTCATGCACGTCGGTCAGCACCGGGCAGCCGAACTCGCGGGCAATATCCCCCAGGATCTGCAGCCCCTTTTCCATCCCCAGCCCGCGCTTGCCGGAAAGCGACGAGCGGTTGGCCTTGTCATACGACGCCTTGAAGACCCAGGGCCGGTTCGCGGCCTCGGCGGCGGCGGCGATCTTCTCGGCCAGCATGCGGGCGTGATCCCGGCTCTCCATCTGGCAGGGGCCCGCGATCAGCATGTAGGGATTGGCGTTGGAGACCTCGATCCCCCCGATCTTGACCGTCTTCATGCGATGCCCTCCTTCTTCAGGACAGATTCAATCCGTGCCACGTCCACGGGGTTGTTCAGTTCCCAGAACACGCGCCCCCGGCCCTCGACCGCGACGCAGTCCACCGGCCAGCCGTTTTCCAGGAACCGCAACTGCTCCAACCCCTCGGCCTTTTCCAGCGGCCCCTCGGGCCAGGCGGCATAGGCGCTCAGCGCCGAAGGGCGGTAGGCGTAACAGCCGACGTGATGCCAGACCTGCGGCGGCGCCTCCAGCGACCCGACATAAGGCAGCACTTCCTTGGAGAAGTAGATCGCCGTGCCATCCGCCCGCATCACCGCCGTGGTGCCGCCGACGCGGCCCTCTTTCCGGTCGGTGACGAAATTCTCTAGCGTCTCCGCATCGGTCAGCAGGACGGGGGTCGCCATCTGCGCCGCGGGCTTCGCTTTCATATGCGCCACGAGGTCCGATACGAACCAGGCCGGGGTCAGCGGCGCGTCGCCCTGCAGGTTGACCACGATCTCCGGCACCTCCGGCAACTGCGCCACGCCCTCGGCGCAGCGCTCCGTCCCGTTGCTCGCGTCGGAGGAGGTCATGATGACCTCCGCCCCAAAGGCCTCCGACGCCGCGCGGATGCGGCCATCGTCGGTCAGCACATAGACCGCGTCGATGCCCTCGACGGCCCGGGCGGCCTCCCAGCTGCGCTGGATCAGGCTCTTCTTTTCTCCGGTCGCGCCGGTCAGTTCGACCAGCGGCTTGCCGGGATAGCGGGTGGAGGCATAGCGGGCGGGAATGAAGACGACGGTTTTCATGCGGCCCCCAGGCGCAGAGCGTCATGGATGTGGACCAGCCCTTCCAGCTGCCCCTCCCCGTCCACCGCGAAGAGCGCGGAAATCCGGTTGTCGTTCATGATGCCCAGCGCATCGACCAGCAGGATATCGGCGGAGATGCTGCGCGGGCTGCCCGTCGCCACCTCTCCGGCCTTGCGCTCCAGCAGGCCCTTGAGGTTCCGCCGCAGGTCGCCATCGGTGATGACCCCGGTCAGCCTGCCCGCCTCGGCCACGGCCACGACGCCGAACCCCTTGGCCGACATCTCCAACAGGGTGTCGCCCATCTCGGTCTCCGGCGCGACCACCGGCAGAGCTTCGCCCCGATGCATCACCGCCCGCACCGTCAGAAGCTGCGCGCCCAGGGTGCCGCCGGGATGGAAGGTCTGGAAATCGGCCTGTTTGAACCCCCGCTCCTCCATCAGCGCCACGGCCAGGGCATCCCCCAGCGCCATGGTCATCGTGGTGGAGGTCGTGGGCGCCATGCCGATCGAACAGGCCTCCGGCGCATTGGAGAGCAGCAGCAAGTGATCGGCCTGTTTCGCCAGGGTGCTGTCCGGTTTCTTGGTGATCCCGATCAGCGGAATGTCAAAGCGGCGGGTGTGGGCGATGATATCGGCCAGCTCCTTCGTCTCGCCGGAGTTGGAGATCAGGATGCAGGCGTCAGCGCGGGTGATCATGCCCAGATCGCCATGGCTCGCCTCGCCCGGGTGGACGAACTGCGCCGGCGTGCCGGTGGAGGCAAAGGTGGCGGCGATCTTGGCCGCGACATGGCCCGACTTGCCCATGCCGGAAACGACAACCCGGCCCGGCACCTGCAGAAGGGCGGCCACCACCGCCTCGAACTCCTGCGTCAGTTCGGAGGCCAGCTGTGCAAGCGCGGCGCTCTCCGAGGTCAGAACCGCGCGGGCGGTGTCTAGCGCTGATGTCATGGGCGGGCCTTTGCGAAACTGCTCTTGCCCGGGTGATAGCGCCGTTGCCGGGCACTGTCCAACGCTGTGCACAGGTCGCGGACGTCTCTGATTTGGCCTCTATTCAGCAAAAATATCAAGAATTGCGCCTGAACCCGAAACAATTGAACCGGCTCTTACGTGTCTTGATGACAGGCGCACATCGCCTGTCCTTGAAACAGGGAGTATTGTTATGACTTTTAGAAACCCAATCACGGCACGCATTGCGGCCGCCAGCGTTCTGGCCCTCGCCGCCGGGGCCGCCCATGCGGGGCACCTGACCTACTACGAGGTCACGCTGAACCAATTGAACAGTTCTGGCGTCACCGGGTCGGGTAGTTTTACCTATGACGACACGGCCAAGACCCTCTCCGTGCAGCTGAACGCGACCGGGCTTTATGAATTCGGGCCGCATCCGCAGCACATCCACGGCATTCCCGGCGGCGATTCCGTGTCGCCTCCGGTCGAAGATGCCGATGGCGACGGCTTCGCCGACATCGACGAAGACAAGGACCAGTTCATCGAACTGGCCGAGGCGGCCGAATTCTACGGGCCGGTCATGGTGTCGCTGACCAACGAGGACGGATCCCTGGTGGAAACGCCGGACGGCGTCCTCAACTATTCGCGCGTCTTCGATCTGACGGATCCAAACATCTATGCCAACGGGTTCGATATCGACGACCTCGGGCCCGACATGCTCGAAAACCGGGAAATCGTGCTGCATGGCGGCTATGTCTGGGGCATGGCCCAGGGCGTCTTCGGCGAGGGCACAGAGGGCGAGGTCGACGGGACCATTGGTTACAAAGCGGTGCTGCCCGTCGCGACGGGCGAGATTGTCCGCAGCCAGATGCCAGCCGTTCCCCTCCCCGCCTCTCTGCCGCTGCTTGTGGCAGGTTTCGGGGCGCTCGGCTTCGCGGCGCGGCGGCGCCGCGGCTGACGGCCGTGCTCTGACCGCGACACGATCACGGATCGGCCCCCGCGCGGGGCCGATCCGACCGCAAAACCGCGCCGGATGACGACACTTCATCGTCCTCCGTTCACGAATGTCTGATTGGATTTTCAGGCAAGGCGTGGCTTGTGCCGAAAACCCCTCCGGTCAAGGGCATCACAAGCATTTGTGACGGTGATCCGGACGACCGGGACCCTCCGTATGAGGATCAATGCCAACGACGGCATTGCTCAATCGGAGGATTTTTGATGCTACGCAGAACGCTTCTCACCCTGTCCACCGCCGCCCTCATCGCCGGTCCCGCATTTGCCGACTCGCACTCGATGAAAAAGGACATCGTCGATACAGCGGCCGAGGCGGGATCCTTCTCGACCCTTCTGGCCGCAGCCGAGGCAGCGGGCCTCGTCGACACGCTTAAAGGCGAGGGTCCGCTGACCGTCTTCGCCCCGACCGACGACGCCTTTGCCGCGCTGCCCGAAGGCACGGTCGAGTCGCTGCTCGAGCCGGAGAACAAGGACAAGCTGACCGCGATCCTGACCTATCACGTCGTCTCCGGCGCGGTGATGTCCGGTGACCTGAGCGACGGCATGTCCGCCGCCACGGTCGAGGGCAGCGAAATCACCGTCTCGCTCGGCGATGCGGTGAAGATCAACGACGCCACCGTGGTGACGCCGGACATCGAAGCCTCGAACGGTGTGATCCACGTGATCGACAGCGTCCTGATGCCGCCGATGTAAGGCCCGCCACTCACGGACCGGAACGGCCCGCCGGAGCGATCTTGCGGGCCGTTTTGTGTGTGGGTGGGGGACCGTGGGCGGCACCATGAGCAGGAGGCCCTCGGATCAAGTCCGAGGGTGACGATCATAGCTCTTTCAGGCGCACCACCAAAAAACCGTCATCCTCCGGCTCGACCGGAAGATCTCCCCCCACCAGACGCCCCCCCCAGCCACACCACCCGCGCAAAAGAAAACCGCCCCCGAGGTCTGACCCCGGGGGCGGTTCTCAGTTCAGCCCGGCTCAATGTACCACGGCATCATCCGGCTTGCCCCGGTCGGTCGTCCCGACCCGGTCCCCGATGATCAGACCGTCGGCCCCGGCACTCACCGGCACGGTGTCGCCGTCCTTGACGTCTCCGCCCAGCAGCGCCTCGGCCAGCGGGTCCTGCACCGCCTTCTGGATCACCCGCTTCAGCGGACGCGCCCCGAAGACCGGATCATAACCCTCATCGGCCAGCCACTGCTTCGCCGCGTCGTCCAGCTCCAGCCGGATGTTGCGCCCCGCCAACCGCTTGAGCAGCCGCTGCAGCTGGATCTCGACAATGCCACCCATGTCGCCGCGTCCCAGCCGGTCGAAGACGATGATCTCGTCCAGACGGTTCAGGAACTCCGGCCGGAAGTGCGCCTTCACCGCGTCCATCACGTCGCGCTTGGCCTCCGCCGCATCCGCGCCGTCGGGCAGTTGGCTCAGCGCCTGCGCGCCGAGGTTCGACGTCAGGATGATCAGCGTCTGCTTGAAATCCACGGTGCGGCCCTGACCATCGGTCAGCACGCCGTCATCAAGGACCTGCAACAGCACGTTGAAGACATCCGGATGCGCCTTTTCCACCTCGTCGAATAGCACGACCTGATAAGGCCTGCGCCGCACGGCTTCGGTCAGCACACCGCCTTCGTCATACCCGACATATCCCGGAGGGGCGCCGATCAGACGGGCGACGGAGTGTTTCTCCATGAACTCCGACATATCAATCCGCACCATCGCAGAGTCGTCGTCAAAGAGGAACTCCGCCACGGCCTTGGTCAGCTCCGTCTTGCCCACGCCGGTCGGCCCGAGGAAGAGGAACGAGCCAAGCGGCCGGTTCTCGTCGTTCAGCCCGGCCCGCGCCCGGCGCACGGCGTTGGCAACGGCACGGACAGCCGCGTTCTGGCCGATGACCCGCTTGTGCAGCCCGTCTTCCATGCGCAGCAGCTTCTCGCGTTCGCCTTCCAGCATCTTGGTCGTCGGGATGCCGGTCCAGCGTTCGACCACCTGGGCGATCTGCTCCGGACGGACGGCCTCTTCGACCATGACGCCCTCGGCTTCCTGCTGTTCGGCCTCGCCCAGCTGTTTCTCAAGCTGCGGGATGATCCCATAAGATAGCTCGCCCGCGCGCGCGAGGTCGCCGTTCCGCTTGGCAATCTCCAGATCGGCCCGCGCCCGGTCCAGCTTCTCCTTCAGGTCCCGCGCCTCGCCCAGCTTATCACGCTCGGCCTGCCACTTGGCGGTCATCTCGGCGGATTTCTCCTGCAGGTCGGCCAGCGCCAGCTCCTGCCGCTCCAGCCGCGCCTTGGAGGCCTCGTCATCCTCCAGCTTCAGCGCCTCGACCTCGATCTGCATTTGCAGAATCTGCCGGTCCAGCTGGTCCAGCTCCTCGGGTTTGCTGTCCACCTCCATCCGGAGACGGCTCGCCGCCTCGTCCACAAGGTCAATCGCCTTGTCGGGCAGGAAGCGGTCAGTGATATAGCGGTTCGACAGGGTCGCCGCCGCCACCAGGGCCGAGTCGCTGATCCGCACACCATGGTGCAGTTCGTACTTCTCCTTGATGCCCCGCAGGATGGAGATCGTGTCCTCCACCGTCGGCTCCTCGACCATCACGGGCTGGAACCGGCGGGCAAGCGCAGCGTCCTTCTCCACATACTTGCGGTATTCATCCAGCGTTGTCGCGCCGATACAGTGCAGCTCCCCCCGCGCCAGCGCCGGCTTGATCAGGTTCGCCGCATCCATCGCGCCGTCCGTCTTCCCGGCACCGACCAGCGTGTGCATCTCGTCGATGAAGAGGATGATCTCGCCGGCAGCCGACTCGATCTCCTTCAGGACGGATTTCAACCGCTCCTCGAACTCACCGCGATATTTCGCACCGGCGATCAGCGCGCCCATGTCCAGCGCCAGAAGCTTCTTGTTCTTCAGGCTCTCGGGCACATCGCCGTTGATGATGCGCAAGGCCATGCCCTCGGCAATCGCCGTTTTACCGACGCCCGGTTCCCCGATCAGCACGGGGTTGTTCTTGGTCCGGCGGCTCAGCACCTGCATCGAGCGGCGGATCTCGTCATCCCGCCCGATGATCGGGTCGATCTTGCCTTCCTCGGCGGCCTTGGTCAGGTCGCGGGCGTATTTCTCCAGCGCCTCGAAGGTCTCCTCGGCATTGGCGCTGTCCGCCGTCCGCCCCTTGCGCACGTCGTTGATCGCCTCGTTCAGCTTCTGGGCAGTGACGCCCCCGGCCTCTAGCGCCTCGCGGGCGCTCGACTTGACCAGCGCAAGCGCGGTCAGCAGGCGTTCCACCGGGACAAAGCTGTCCTTCGCCTTCTCCGCCACCTTCTCGGCCTCGGAAATCACGCGGACAGTACTGTTGTCCATATAGACCTGATCGCCCCCGCCGGTGACGACAGGGATCTTGGCCAGCGCCGTATCGACGGCGGTCTTCACGGCCTTCGCATCCCCGCCCGCCTTGGCGATGAGGTTGGAGGCCAGTCCTTCGGGATCATCCAGAAGCGCCTTGAGGATGTGCTCGGGCACGAGGCGCTGGTGGTTTTCGCGGATCGCGATGGTCTGGGCGGCCTGAATGAAACCGCGCGACCGTTCCGTGAACTTGCTCAAGTCCATGGTCATCTCCTTTTTGAAGCGTTCCCTCCGGCCGCACCCTTACTAGGCATGCCGCCACAGAACCTTGATCTGAATGTGGGGCAGGCGAAGGGCCCGTTCAAGGCGATGTGAAGCGATTTCAGGGAACTTTTGCCGATCATCTCGGGTTTTTACGTCAATCAGACCCCATATGAGGGATATCGCAGCAGGAAGGAGGGTCCGATGATGACCACCCAGATCCACACTGTCACTTATAACGCAGCCATGCGCGCCTTCGAGGCCCGCGTGTCCATTGCCGAGGGCGGCGAGGTCTTCACCTACCCCTGCTCTCTCCGCGCCCCGATGGACATGGACAGCACGCTGGCGGCGCGGCAACTGGTCGAAATCGCCAAACGGCGTCACGGCCGCGCCAACCGCCCGACCGTGTCCCGCCGCGCCGATCCCGGTTTCGCCGCCCATGTCCCGTCGGAGATCGCGACCGCCACCGACGCGCTCTGGCTCCGCATGCTGGGCCACGCGGCCTGAGGTCCCTCCCCCGCTGCCACGGGGAAGGCACCCGATGTCCCCGTCGGGTGTTTGGCCGGATGCGGCCCCGCCCCGTCCCTCAGGGATGGTGGCCGCATCCGGTTCTTCTTTGTCCAGTCCGCGTACCCCCGTCCCCGCTTTCCCCGCTTTCCACGCTTGACGCGACCTCCCTCCGCAGGGACAAGGCCCCAGATTTCCAGGCAGAGGGGCCGCCCATGACCGACGTTTCCGACAAACTGATCGTTGCACTAGATGTGCCGGACGCCCTGTCCGGATTGAAACTGGCGGGCGAGATCGGCGAGGCCGTCAGTTTCTACAAGATCGGTCTCGGCATGCTCACCGGCGGCGGGCTCGCCCTGGCGAACGAGCTGAAGCAGGATCACGGCAAGCGCATCTTCCTCGACATGAAACTCTTCGACATCGGCGCGACGGTCGAGGCGGCGGTGCGCGGCCTCACGCAGTTCGACATCGACTTTCTCACCGTGCACGGCGATCCGCACGTCGTGCGCGCGGCCAAGGAAGGCGCGGCGGGCTCCAACACGAAAATCCTCGGCGTCACGATCCTCACCTCGCTGGACCGGAGCGATCTGGACGACAGCCTGCTGATCGAGGGCACGCCGCGCGATCTGGTGATCGAACGCGCCGCCCGCGCCTTCGAGGCCGGGGCCGACGGCATCATCTGCTCCCCGCAGGAGGCCGCCGCGGTCCGCGCCCTCGACAATGCCGAGGGGCGGTTGATCGTGACGCCGGGCGTGCGCCCCCATGGCGCGGACCTCGGCGATCAGAAACGCGTCTCGACCCCCGCCGTGGCGATCAACGACGGCGCGGATCACATCGTGGTGGGCCGCCCGGTCTGGAAAGCTGCCGATCCGCGCGCGGCGGCCGAGGCGATCCAGACCGAAATTGCCCGCGCGCATACCACCAACGTGACGTTTCGCTGATCGGGTCGCTGATCGGGGACGTTCGACCGCAACCGGCCCCGTCTTTCTTTTTGCCGCAAATATCCTCGCCGGCAGGCGAAACCCGCAGCTGTCGCACGACGCTGACCGCCCGGCGCGCCTTGACAGCAAGGGGCCCAGCCCCTAAACGCCCCCTCAATACCCGGAGTCTATCTTGATTCCGGTCCTCGCCTGCGTTGCGGGGATCGCCACCAGTCAGCGCGTCGCGCCCACTGGTGCGCTTGTCGTTTGAGCCGTCCCCACCCACATCGGGGGCATTGTCTGCAAGAGGTCTAGGAGGGCCGGGGCATGTTTGAAAATCTATCCGAACGCCTCTCTGGTGTCTTCGACCGGCTGACCAAACAGGGCGCGCTGAGCGACGAGGACGTCAAGACGGCGCTGCGCGAGGTGCGGGTCGCCCTGCTGGAGGCCGACGTCTCGCTGCCCGTCGCGCGCGAGTTCGTGAAAGCGGTGCAGGAGAAGGCCACGGGCCAGGCGGTGACGAAATCCATCACCCCCGGTCAGCAGGTGGTCAAGATCGTCCATGACGAGCTGGTCGCGGTTCTGGCCGGCGATCCCGATGCCGATCCCGGCGCGCTCAAGATCGACAACCCGCCCGCGCCGATCCTGATGGTCGGGCTGCAGGGCTCGGGCAAGACGACGACCACGGCCAAGCTGGCCAAGCGTCTGAAGGAGAAAGAGGGCAAGAAGGTCCTCATGGCCTCGCTCGACGTGAACCGTCCGGCGGCGATGGAACAGTTGCAGATCCTCGGCACTCAGATCGGCGTGGATACCCTGCCGATCGTGAAGGGCGAGGATCCGGTGACCATCGCGAAGCGGGCCAAGACCCAGGCCTCGCTCGGCGGTTACGATGTCTACATGCTCGATACCGCGGGTCGTCTGCACATCGACCAGGAGTTGATCGCCCAGGCCGCAGCGGTCCGCGATGTGGCGAAGCCGCGCGAGACGCTGCTGGTGGTCGACGGTCTGACCGGCCAGGACGCGGTGAATGTCGCGACCGAATTTGACGACAAGATCGGCGTCTCGGGCGTTGTCCTCACCCGGATGGACGGCGACGGTCGCGGTGGCGCGGCGCTCTCGATGCGGGCGGTGACCGGCAAGCCGATCAAGTTCGTCGGCCTCGGCGAAAAGATGGACGCGATCGAGACCTTCGAGCCGGACCGGATCGCGGGCCGTATCCTCGGCATGGGCGACATCGTCAGCCTTGTCGAAAAGGCCCAGGCGACCATTGAGGCCGAACAGGCCGAGAAGATGATGAAGCGGTTCCAGAAGGGCCGGTTCAACATGAACGACCTGCGCATGCAGCTCGAACAGATGCTCAAGATGGGCGGCATGGAGGGCATCATGGGAATGATGCCGGGCATGGGCAAACTGGCCGCGCAGGCCAAGGAATCGGGCTTCGAGGACAAGGTCATCAAGCAGCAAATCGCGATGATCCAGTCGATGACCAAACTCGAGCGCGCGAACCCGCAACTCCTTCAGGCGAGCCGGAAAAAACGGATCGCGGCGGGCTCCGGGATGGACGTGTCGGATCTGAACAAGCTGCTCAAGATGCATCGGCAGATGTCGGACATGATGAAGAAGATGGGCAAGGGCGGCATGCTGAAACAGGCCATGAAGGGCATGTTCGGCAAGGGCGGCGACGTGCCCGAGGGCTTCGATCCCTCGAAGATGGACAGCCGCGCCATCGAACAGGCCGCCAAGCAGATGAGCCAGGGCGGCGCCATGGGCAAGATGCCCGGCCTGCCCGGTCTGGGCGGCGGCGGCCTGCCCCCCGGCCTCAGCGGATTCGGCAAGAAGAAATGATCGTCGCGGCGCCCCCCTTCCCGGTCATCGAGACCGAGCGTCTGAAACTCGTGTCCCCTGCGGGACCCGAGTTTGACGCGCAGGAAGCTTTCCTTATGCCGGGCGCGCCGAAATTCCTGGATCATCACCCCGATGACGAGGCGACCTGGTGGTCCGTGGCCACCATCATCGGCCATTGGCACCTGCGGGGTTACGGGCTCTTCGCCGTGCTCAACCGCGTGACGGGCGAACCCTACGGCCTGGTCGGGCCGTGGTTCCCCAAGGGCTGGCCCGAACGCGAACTGTCCTGGAACCTCGTCGAGGGAGCCGAGGGCCGCGGCATCGCCGAGGAGGCCGCGCGGGCGGTGCTCGACTGGCTCTTCACCGATCAGAACTGGCCCTCCATCATCTCTCTGGTGGATCCGTCGAACGACAGCTCTGTGCGGCTTGTGGAAAAGCTGGGCGCGCGGGCCGAGGGCACCTTTGCCCATGAGATGGCAGGCGAATTCCGCATCTGGCGGCATGTGCCGCGCACCGCGGCGGGCAAGCGACTGCTGGAGGGTCTGGCATGACGACCATTCCGACCCTGACCACCGAAAGGCTGATCCTGCGCGCCCCGGAACAGCGCGATTTCGACGTCTTCGCGGCCTTCTATGCCTCGGACCGGTCACGGTTCATCGGCGGCCCGCTGGATCGGGACCGCGCTTGGCGGCAGCTGGCGACAGAGGCCGGGCACTGGCTTCTTCTGGGCTATGGCCGCTGGATCGTCGCGGATCGTGACACGGATCAGGCGGTCGGCATGGTCGGCATCTGGAACCCCGAGGGCTGGCCGGAGCCGGAGATCGGCTGGGATCTGTTCGACGGGGCCGAGGGCAAGGGCTATGCGACCGAGGCGGCCGAGGCCGCGCGCAGCTATGCTTATGATGTCCTGGGCTGGGACACCGTGATTTCGCTGGTCGCGCCGCAGAATACCGCCTCCGCCGCCGTCGCCGCCCGTCTGGGCGCCGCGAAGGAGACGGAGTTCGATCATCCGCGCCTGGGTCACCTGCATGTCTACCGCCACCCGGGTCCGCAGGATCTGGTGAACGGCGGGGCGGAGGCCTACGCATGAGCCTGCCCCGCGATCTTCCCGTGCATGCCATCCCCGTCCCCGTGATCGAGACGGAGCGCCTGGTGCTGCGCGCGCCGGAGGGGCGTGATTTCCCCGCCGTTGTCGCGTTCCAGATGGATGCGGAGCGGACAAAGTACATCGGCGGCCCCGCCCAATCCGAATTCGAGGTCTGGGGCGGCTTCTGCCGCGCGATCGGGCATTGGATCTGGAACGGTTATGGCTTCTGGACGTTGGAAGAGAAATCGACCGGGCAGGCCGTGGGCCGTGTCGGACTTCTCAATCATCTCGGCTGGCCCGAACCCGAAATCGGCTGGCACATGTTTGCCGCCGGCGAAGGGCGCGGACTGGCCCATGAGGCGGCGCTGGCCCTGCGCGAACACGCGGCGCAAACGCTCGGACTGGACCGGGTCATAAGCCTGATCCACCCTGAAAACATACGCTCCCGGGCCCTGGCGGAACGCCTTGGCGCGACCGTCGAAAAAGAGACCGAACTCCTGGGAGACCCCTGTCTGATCTACCGCCATCCCTCTGTAGGGGAGATGCTCAAATGTCACTAGTTTCAACTTATCCGGGTGCACGCTGCGATAAACTGCTTTGTTCCCGCAATAGCGCTGGAAAAGCACGTTTCGGACCTGTTCTGATATCGCGCATGTCTTCAAATGAACTCTGGACGAGGTAAACCTATGAAAAAAAGTGACCTGTTCCCTACTGTCGAGACCGAACGCCTGCGTATGCACGTGGCAACGATCGCGGATCTTGACGAACTTGACGAGTATTTCTCCAGTGAAGAGTCCCGTTTCGTTGGCGGCCCCCGCCCGCGTCTCGAATCCTGGGATGCGCTGTGCTCCGGCGTGGGGCACTGGATCATCCGCGGGTTCGGCCTGTGGATCGTCACCAGCCGCGATGACGGCACCCAGGTCGGCATCGTCGGCCTGTCGCAACCGGATGGCTGGCCCGAACCCGAACTGATCTGGGTGATCTACGACCAGTTCTCCGGCCAGGGCATCGCAACCGAAGCCGTCCTCGGCGCCCGCAAGGCCGCGGCAAAGCATTTCGGGATCAAGACCCCGGTCAGCTTGCTGCGCCCGGAACACAAACCCCTGATCCGCATGGTCGAACGGATGGGCGCGGAGCGGGTTCAGGATGTGGAACTGCCCGATATCGGGCCGATCCCCGCCTGGCGTTTCCCGGATCCGGAAGCGGGGTAGAATGACAGCCACGTCGATCCCGGTTATCGAAACGGAACGTCTGGTCCTTCGCGGGCCGGAGCCGTCGGATTATCCGAATTTCAAGCATACGTTCAGCTCATACCGGTCCCGGTTCATGGGCGGGCCGCTGAATGCCTATGAAACCTGGATGCTCTATGCCGCCGAGATCGGGCATTGGCAGATCCGGGGCTACGGCATGTGGATGATCCATGACCGCACGACCGACGCAACGCTTGGCATGGCGGGCGGCTGGCAGCCCGCCCAGTGGCCCGAGGCGGAAATCGCCTGGATCATCTGGCCTGAAACCGCGGGGCAAGGCTATGCGCTTGAAGCGACCCATGCCGCCCGCAATTACTTCTACTCCTCACTTGGATGGCAGGGGGCGGTCAGCTATCTCGACCCCAAGAACCTGAATTCCATTCGGCTGGCCGAACGGCTTGGCGCGAAAAAGGATGCCGAGGCACCGACGGTGGACGGCCATGACGTCTGCTACAGGCATCCCTCGCCCGCGCAGCTGAAGAACAGCCAGGTTTCCGACGGGATCGAGCTGGAAATCCGCTCCTACACCGACCCGCTTTTCACGCCGAAAGGATACGCCCTTGATTAACGTTTCCTTTCCCCTCCGTGCGGCGCGCACCGACGTGATACCGACGCAATACCGACGTGATACCGACGTCAGAAAGGGCCCCCATGTCTGATGATGTCGTCGCCCGCGCGGCGGAGCTTCTGAAAGGGCATCGTGCCAGCATCGACCGGCTGGACGCGATCCTTGTCTATACGCTCGGAGAGCGGTTCAAACACACGCAGGCCGTGGGCAAGCTGAAGGCCGAACATGACCTTCCGCCCTCCGACCCCTCGCGTGAGGCTGCGCAGATCGCGCGGCTTGAAAATCTTGCGATCGAGGCCGATCTCGACCCCGATTTTGCCAAGAAATTCCTGAACTTCATCATTCAGGAGGTGATCCGGCATCACCGGCAACACCAAACCTAAGGTGGGTGCCTGCACCCATCACCCAAGCCATTCAATTCAATAGGAGAAACTCAAATGGCCATGAAAATCCGTCTCGCCCGTGGCGGCTCCAAGAAGCGCCCGTTCTATCGCATCGTCGCGGCTGACAGCCGTATGCCCCGCGACGGCCGCTTCATCGAAAAGCTCGGCACCTACAACCCGCTGCTCCCGAAGGATTCCGAAGACCGCGTGAAAATGGATATCGAAAAGATCCAGGCCTGGCTCGACAAGGGCGCACAGCCGACCGACCGCGTCTCCCGCTTCCTCGAAGCCGCTGGCGTGATTGAGAAAAAAGAGCGTTCGAACCCCAAGAAGGGCACCCCGGGCAAGGCCGCGCAGGACCGTGCCGAAGCCAAGGCCGCCAAGGCAGCTGAAGCCGCCGAAGCCCCGGCCGAGGACGCCCCCGCGGAAGAAAACGCAGAGTGATCTGCTTCGGCCCCGGCCTTGTCCGGGTCAGGGCCGGGTGATGCGTGATGCTGTTCCGCCCGATCCGGACCCTGCTGCTGCTCTCCGTCGCCTTTGGGGCGGGCATGCTCTATGAACGAGAGCGGCAGGCCGAGGCCTGTCAGGAGCAGAGCGGGATTCTGCGGGATATCATCTGCGAATAGGAGAGGTGATGAGCGACCAGGTCTGTGTCGGCGCGATTGCCGGCTCCTACGGGGTCCGGGGCGAGGTGCGGCTGAAAAGCTACTGCGCCGAACCTACGGCCATTGCCGATTACGCCCCCCTCGTGGATGAAACGGGGCGAAGCTATTCCATCACGCTCACCCGTCCGATCAAAAACGGTTTCGCCGCCCGCCTGGGCGGCGTCACGACCAAGGAAGAGGCCGACGCGCTGAGGGGGGTCGAGCTCTTCACCCCGCGTGACCGCCTGCCCGCGCCGGAAGAAGATGAATATTATCATGCAGATCTGATCGGCTTGCGGGTGCTCGACACCGGCGGGACAGAGATCGGCACCGTACGCTCCGTCATGGATCACGGGGCGGGCGATCTGCTGGAAATCCAGGGGCCGGGCCTGCCCAATACGGTGCTCCTGCCCTTCACCCGCGCCTGCGTGCCGACCGTCGATATTGCCGGGGGCCGGATCATCGCGGACCCGCCCGAAGGGCTGCTCTAGGGCGATGACCACCCCCAAATCCCACGGCCGCAAGAGCATCCGCCCGACGCTGGTCCCCCGCGACCTGATGAGCGAGGACCCGGTGCTGGCAGGCGCCTGGACGGCACGGATCATCACCCTGTTCCCGCAGGCCTTTCCCGGCGTGTTGGGAGAATCCCTGACCGGCAAGGCCCTGGCGGAAGGGAAATGGCAACTCGATACCATCGACCTGCGGACCTATGGTGAGGGCAAGCATCGCAATGTCGATGACACCCCTGCGGGCGGCGGTGCCGGGATGGTCCTGCGCCCCGATGTCATGGGCCGCGCCATCGAGGATGCCATGGCCGGGGCGTCCGGCGCCTGGCCTCTGGTCTACCTTTCCCCACGCGGGCCGCGCTTTGATCAGCGGATGGCGGAACGTCTGGCCCGGGCGCAGGGCATCACCATGATCTGCGGCCGGTTCGAGGGGCTGGATGAGCGGGTGATCCAGCATTACGGCATCCAGGAAATCTCGCTTGGCGATTTTGTCATGACCGGCGGAGAACTGGCGGCGCAGGCGATAATCGACGCCACCGTGCGCCTGCTGCCCGGCGTGCTGGGCAATGCCCAATCGACGGAGCATGAAAGCTTTTCCGAGGGGCTGCTGGAACATCCGCAATACACCCGCCCTGCCGAATGGAACGGGCACCAGATCCCTGATGTGCTGATGTCCGGTCACCATGGCGAAATCGCCAAATGGCGGCGGCAGATGTCGGAAGAGATGACGCGGGCCCGGCGGCCGGACCTCTGGGCCGCGTACAAGGACAAGAGCTGAGGCATAGACCGGACCCCCGATCCCGGCCAGCCCCTTTCCCCCTTGATCCAAACCCGAATCCCGCTTATACGCCGCCCGTCCGGGGCGTGAGCCATCCGGACCCTTCGTCTGTTCCCCTGTCCCGGTTTCTTCACCGGATCGCAGGCCGGGCGAAAGACCAAAGAAGAGAGTGACCTGACCTCTGGCGGGCTGCATGTGCGGGACCCGGTGCGAAGACCAGAGCTATCCGGTGGCGTCAATCGCGGGAAAACCGCGGAAAAAGGAGAGTTGCGATGGACCTGATCGCACAGCTGGAAGCGGAACAGATCGCCGCACTGGGGAAAAACATCCCCGATTTCAAAGCGGGTGACACCATCCGCGTCGGTTACAAGGTGACCGAAGGCACGCGGACCCGTGTGCAGAACTACGAAGGCGTGTGCATTTCGCGCAAGAACGGCGAAGGCATTGCCGGCTCGTTCACCGTGCGGAAGATCTCCTTCGGTGAAGGCGTGGAACGTGTGTTTCCCCTCTACTCCACGAATATCGAGAGCATCGAGGTCGTCCGCCGTGGCCGCGTCCGCCGTGCGAAGCTCTACTACCTGCGTTCGCGTCGCGGCAAATCCGCCCGTATCGCAGAGGTTTCCAACTACAAGCCGAAATCCGGCGCCGAAGCATAAGGACGAGCCAGATGAAAAAGGATATCCATCCCGAATACCACATCATCGACGTCAAGATGACCGATGGCACCGTGGTTCAGATGCGCTCCACCTGGGGCTCCGAAGGCGAAACCCTGTCGCTCGACATCGACCCCTCGGTGCACCCGGCCTGGACCGGTGGCTCCTCGCGCCTGCTGGATGCCGGCGGCCGCGTGTCGAAGTTCAAGAACAAATACGCAGGCCTCGGCTTCTGATCGCCGCCTGATTGTGTTGCGAAACGCCGTCCCCCGGGGCGGCGTTTTCGATTCCGGGCACTGGGTCTCGCAACTGCCCAGATCCGGCACACCATGTCGCCCTATTGGTAAAGTGACATCGTAAAGATTGCGTTTCAGGCCCGCCTGTGGGAATCAACCCAAAGATCAGTGCGTGGGCAGTTTAATGGAAATGACGAAACCTCTTGCACCCAATCCGCAATCGCAGATTGAGGACAAGGACGAAATCGACCTGAGAGAGGTGTTCGGCACGCTCTGGCGTGGCAAGTTGCTGATCATCCTGTGTGCCGTGATCGGCATTCTGTTGTCCGGCTATTATGCCTTCGTCGCTGCAACGCCGGTCTATACCGCGACCTCCTCGGTCGCGCTGGAAAGCCGCCAGGAACAGATCGTAGACTTCGAAAGCGTGATGGGCGGGCTGGGCGGCGACCAGCAGACCGTCAACACCGAGGTCGAGGTCTTCAAATCGCGCCAGCTGATCGGCCGCCTTGTGGACGACCTGAACCTGGTCAACGACCCCGAATTCAACCCCGAACTGCGGCCGGAGCCCAACTTCAGCCTGGGCAAGGCAATCGGATGGGTCCTCGACCTTGTCCGCGGCCCGCGGGAAGACCTGCCTCCCCCGACCGAAACCCAGATCCGCGACGAAGCGGTCACCAGGGTGCTGGAGCGCGTATCCATTTCGAACATCCGCCAGTCCTACGTGTTTCAGGTCACCGCGACGACCCAACAGCCCGAGAAATCCAGCCTGATGGCCAACCATCTGGCAGAGCTGTACATCCAGAACCAGGTCGAGGTGAAATTCGAACGGACCGAGCGCGCGACCGTATGGCTGACCGAACGGGTCAGCGAATTGCGGATCGAGCTCGAAGAGGCCGAGACCGCCCTGAAAGCCTTCAGCAGCAGCACGGACCTCATCAGCCCCGAGGGTCTCTTCGCGCTCAATCGTCAGGTCAAGGAGCTGCGTGATCGGCGGGACGAACTGGCCAAGACCGTGGGCGAGGCGGAGGCAGAGGTGGCGAGCCTGCAGGCCAATGCCAGCGCCAGCCGAGAGCAGCGCGCCGCGCTGACCGCAGACCCCGTGCTGACGGCCCTGATGACCCGGATCACCGAGGGCGACGCCGCTGCAGAGGCGGAATTCGACGCGCGCTATCAGCAGCTGGTCATGCGGGCCCAACAGAACGAGGCCAGGACGCAGCAACAGTTCACAGCGCTCGACAGTTCGATCAAGGACCTGACCGGGCGAATAGAACGGCAATCGGCCGAACTTGTCAGCTTGCAGCAGTACCAGCGGGAGGCCGAAGCCAGCCGCCTGATCTATGAACACTTCCTCGGACGGTTGAAGGAAACAAGCGTTCAGCAGGGCATCCAGCAGGCCGACAGTCGCCTTCTGTCCCATGCGGTTGTGCCCGAGAACCCCTCCGCGCCGCGCAAGGGCCGGATCCTGGCCCTGGGGATGATCATGGGGCTGATCGTCGGTGCCGGGACCGTCCTGGCACGGGAGGCGGCGCAGAACACCTTCCGCATCTCCGAGGATCTGGAAAAGATCGCCGGTCTGCCCGTCATCGGCCAGATTCCGACCATCCCGGCGCGACGCCGCAAGAACGTCCTGAAATACCTGTCCGATAAACCCGCCTCCGCCGCGGCAGAGGCGGTGCGAAACTTGCGGACCTCTGTCTTGCTGGCCAACCTCGACAATCCGCCCAAGGTCATCATGTCGACCTCCTCTATCCCCGGCGAAGGCAAGACGACGCAGAGCCTGGCCATGGCGCAGAACCTGGCCGGGCTGGGCAAGCGGGTACTGCTGATCGAGGGCGATATCCGCAAGCGCGTCTTCAGCGAGTATTTCGAGATCGACTCGGAGAAGGGTCTGCTGGCCGTGCTCTCTGGCGAGGCCACGCTGGAGGAGGCGGCTGTCTACAACGAGCAGCTGAAGGCAGATGTGCTGATCGGCGAGAAGAGCAAGATCAACGCGGCCGATGTGTTTTCGTCCGAAACCTTCGTCCGGTTCCTCAACGCCGCGCGGGCGGCCTATGATTACGTCATCATCGACACGCCCCCCGTTCTGGCGGTCCCGGATGCGCGGGTCATCGGCGGGTCGGTGGATGCGATCATCTATGCGGTCAAATGGGACAGCACCACGCGGCGCCAGGTGGCCGAGGGTCTGCGCTCCTTCGCGAATGTGAACGTCCGGGTGTCCGGCCTGGTGCTGACCCAGATCGATAAGCGCGGCATGAAACGCTATGGCTACGGCGACAGCTACGGGTCCTATTCCAACTATTATCACGAGTAATCGGGACGGTGCGAGCGGTCACCCCGACCACCGCACGGTGCCTTAAGACTTCGCTAAGGTTAACAGGACACCCTTCCGGGCAACCAGTTCCGGGAGACCCTGATGACCGACCGTTCCGCCAATCTTTCGCTGCCCTATATCCTGCCCTCGCAGGCCCAGAAACACGTCACCCATAACGAGGCCCTGGTGATGCTGGACGCGCTCGTCCAGCTGACCGTTGAAAGTGCGCAGCAAACCGCCCCGCCCGCCGCGCCTGACGCCGGGGTCCGCTTCATCGTCCCCGACGGCGCGACAGGGGACTGGAGCGGGCGGGCCCCCGCCATCGCCCTGCGCGACAGTTCCGGCTGGATATTCCTCGATCCCGCCGAAGGGTGGCTTGCCTGGGTGGTCGATGTCGGGGGGCAGATGCGGTTTGACGGCACCGGCTGGGTCGGCCCGGGGGACGGCTTGCAGAATGTCGAGAGCCTGGGGGTAAACACCACCGCCGATCTCACCAACCGCCTGGCCGTGGCCAGCCCGGCCAGCCTGCTGTCCCATGACGGCGCGGGCCATCAGGTGAAGGTCAACAAGGCGGCGGCGGGCGATACGGCGAGCCTTCTGCTGCAATCCGGCTGGTCCGGACGGGCGGAGATCGGACTGGTCGGCAATGACGACCTGGTCTTCAAGGTCAGCGATGACGGCGCCACCTTCCGCACCGCCTTCTCCGCCGCCGCGACCAGCGGTGTGGTCAGCTTCCCGCAGGGTGTGTCTGGACTGACCTCCCCCGATCTGGGTGCGCCCGACCTGGCAACGCAAGACTATGTCGCCGCGCGCCTAGGCGGGTTGGTCAGCAATGGCGGCGGTCACCTGCCCTCCGCCCTCAACTTTCCGGCCGGAGCGACGCGGGACACCGCCGAAACCCCCGATCTGCCCGCCGCCTTTTCCTTTGCCGGCCATTACCCCGGCCCCGCGCCCATGGCCGAGCGTCTCGCCGTCGATCCCCATGCCTGCTACGCCATGACCGGATATCTCCGTCAGGAAAGTGTCGCAGGCGACTGGTCGGCCCATGCGGAGGAGGAGCGGCACCAGCAGGGTATCGGCCTGATCTGTCTGGACAGCGACGGGCTGACCATTGAGCCGCGCCATCATCTGCGGTTTCGCGCGGGCGGGACAGACAGCCTGACCACGCTGGCCGCGCCACTGGCCCCAGGCGACACGGTGATCGCACTGACCGATGCCAGCGGATGGAACGACAGCGTGTCGGGGGCGGAGGACTGCGGCGTCATCCTCTTCGGCTATCGCACCTCGGGCGGGCGGGTGCATCAGGGCTACAGTCGGCTGGTGGCGCATGACCTCTTCGCCCCAGCCGGGGTCAACAAGACGACGCATGAGGTGACCCTGACCGGGGGGTTCCCCGCCGCACTCGGCAATCCGGATGATGGTGGGGGCGTCTGGCCTGTCGGCACGCCAATCGCCAATACGGCGACGGAAAACGGGCACAAGATGTGCCTTGTTCCACTCGGCGTGCCCGCCGCGACGGATCTCTGGTACCGGGCGCACGGGCATATCGGCGGCATCGACCTCTCCGGAACCGACGCGCCGCAGAATTTCGCGCCGGGCACGGCCTATGTCACGCCGGTCTTCCTGCCCAACCACTCCAACCGCAGCGGCGGCTGGTCCGGCTTTGCCGACACGGGCGCGACGCAACGGATCTGGTTCGCGGGCATCTCGCTGCGCCCCGATCCGCTGGCCGTCACCGTGCCGGTTATCTCTGGCGCGACCTCGGGGTCGCGCACCCTCTACGCCCCTCTGGCCGACACGGCCAACGGTGAGATCGACCTGGTCTCCGCCGCCCCGACCCTCGCCGCGCTCTGATCGGGAGGCCAGTGAGGCGCCGACTGGAGATCGACAGATTGTGCAAAAGGGACTCACTTCGAACATTAAATTGCCGAGCATCCGTTTTTTACAATTCGATTGTTGCCGGATAGCGGTCGCTGCTCTACCTTCGGGGGTGCATGCTTGTTAAGTTAAGGAGTTAACTCATGAAGCGCATCGCCGCACTTTCGCTGATCGCCGCCATGGCTGCTACCAGCGTTTCCGCAGATTCGGCCAAGACAGAACCGACCGTTTCGACCCAAGCCGGCCTTGCCGGTGCAGGTCTGACCGGGGGCATTGTCATCGGTATTGCTGCCCTTGCCGTTATCGTGGCAGCAGCAGACTCGTCCTCCGGCACCTGATCGGACGACCTTTCAAGGAAAAGCCCCGCCCACTCGGCGGGGCTTTTCTCGTTTCAGCCCCCCGAATGCCGGGTCAGGGGCGGTTCCGACAACAGGCGGCAAGGATCGGCAAAGGATTCGCCCTCCCCGCTCCCTCGGGACTTGAAACAGGGGGGTAAATGGCCGACACATGAGCGGCAGTGACCCTGGGATTCAAGATGAAGCACCTGATCGTATTGTTTGGCCTATTGGCGCTCTCCGGGTGCGGGGTCGCCTATGTTTCTCCGAAGGTGGTGGACAACGAGACGGTGACGATTGTCGAGATGACGCCGGACACCATTCGGGCCGCCAATGCGTCGGATTATCGCCCCAAGGACCTGCCCGCGGTGTTCTACAGTCAGGCCGGCGGCCCCTCCGCCGGGCGCGGTGTCGGGGCCCTGCCCCAGCCGTCGGTCGCACCGCAGCAACGGCCCGAGGCACTGGCTTTTCGCGAACCTCCCCAGGTTCCGATGCGGCCGTATGAGATCGGGGTCGGCGACGTCCTGCTTCTAGCCACGCGCGGAAACTCCACCACGGTCGAGGAGCTGAGCGGGCTTCTGGCAGCGCAGAACCGGCGGCAGGGCTATACCGTCCAGGACGACGGCGCCATCGCCATCCCGGAGGTTGGTCGCGTTATGGTTGCGGGCAAAACGCTGGAAGAGGCGGAAACAATGCTGTTCCAGCGTCTGGTCGAAAACCAGATCGACCCGGCCTTCAGCGTCGAAATCGCCGAATTCAATTCGCAGCGGGTCGCGATCGGCGGGGCAGTTGCCCAACCGACCATCGTCCCGATCACCCTGACCGAGCTGACGCTGGACCAGGCCCTGTCGGCCGCCGGTGGCATCGCGAGCAAGGATCTCGACTATGCCTCGATCCGGATCTATCGCGACGGTGCGCTCTACCAGATTCCGCTGACAACCTATCTCGCCCAACCCAAGCTGCAGAAGAAGCGGCTGGCTGCGGGGGACAGCGTCTTTGTCGATACGGAATACGAACTGGACCGCGCCCGGGCCTATTTCGAGGAACAGATCCAGCTGGCCCAGTATCGGCAGAGCGCGCGGACCCAGGCCCTGGCGGAATTGCAGGCCGAGATGGATATCCGGCGGCAGGCGCTGCAGGAGCAGCGTGACAATTTCAACAACCGGATCGAACTGGACGGGGTCGATCGCGACTATGTCTACCTGACCGGCGAAGTGACCACGCCGAGCCGCTATCCCATGCCCTTCGAGAGGCAGTCCTCTTTGGCTGATGCGCTCTATAGCTCCGGCGGGTTTTCCTCCAGCACGGCGAACCCGTCGCAGATCTATGTTTTGCGCGGGTCGGACGACCCTGCGGCGTTCGGCACGGTTACGGCCTATCGCCTGGATGCGCGCAACGCGGTCAACCTGACGCTGGCGACCCGGTTCGAGATGCGGCCCAATGACGTGGTCTTTGTCGCCGAGCAGCCGATCACCCGATGGAACCGCGTTGTGCAGCAGATCGTTCCGTCGTTGCTGACCTCCGGCGCGACCGCCGTCGCCAACTGATCCTCCTTTCGCTCAGGCTGCATCGAGGGTGCGGCACAGCGCCAGGCGCCGGGCCAGCCTGATCCAGTAGTCCGGCGCGATATCCTCGCGGTACAGCGTGGTTTCCGGCGGTGGCCGGGTGGGCAGATGCCAACCAGGTTGGACAGACCGGACCCTGTTGGCCAAGCGATCGTTGCGGTTGCGGAACCTGTCGTGTAGGGCCTGCACCTCCCGCCGGGTGAAGATGCAGCCGGGTCGGTCCGGGCCATATTCCAAATCATAGGCTTCCTGTGCCGCGCGGCGGATATCCCAGCCGGGGCTGGGTCCGCCCGCCACGACATGGGCCGCCCAGACCGGGATCGGCGGCGGAGAAGCGTTGGCGCGGGGGGCGTCCGGCGGCGGCGAGGGTGCGGTTGCGCGCGGGGCGGCGTGGTGCAGGAGCTGTGTCATCAGGCCGTCGGTTTGAGCGGTGGCGGCGGCGTAGTCGATCAGGCGGATCTCTTCCGGATCGAAGGTTTCGCGCAGACCGTCATAGAGGTTGAGGTAGTCACACCACAGCCCGTCGACCTGTCCGCATTCCAGAGCCCCGGACACCAGGGCGGAGGGGCGCGGCGGCGGGACCGTCTGCTGCAGTTCCAGGTAGACGGACTGGAGGAACTGCCATTGGCATCGCAACACACAGATCACACGCATCGCGTAGCCTTGGAACAGGGACCGCAACAGGGCGAAGTCGACCCTGCCGCCGGGCCCGCCCGCACGGGAGAATTCCTCGCTCGACAGAAGGAGGGTGGCATCGGTGTCGCGCCAGCGGTCGGCCAGGGCCCGCAGCCCCGAGATACCGCCACCCGGCGTCTGATAGGGCGGTGGCAGGGCGATCCAGTCGGTCAGAAGGCTGTGATGCCCGGTGTGGCGGCCGGCATCGGGATAGATCACCCCCTGCCCGGCGAGGTCAGCGCGGGCGGCGGCGAGCCGATTCTGGATCATCGTCGTGCCGGTCTTGTGCGTGCCGATATGCAGGACGAGCCTAGCCATGGCGCTGCACCGCCTCCGGACGGGCTGCGGCCTGCCCGGTCACTTCCGCCAGGACATCCAGGTTCATCCGGCCAAATCGTTCTGTCGGTTCCATGACGGCCTTTTCCGCCCATTCGTTCCAGGCATTGATGAAAAGCTCCCCACGGTAGGAGTCGCTCAGCGGGCCGTCGCAGAGCGCCGTGAGCCAGCGTCGGAAGGTCGCCGGGTTGGCGCCGCGGGCGATATGGGCCTTCGCCCCCCGTCGGGCCGAGTTGTCCCAGGAGGGCATGATCCCCGCGATGGTGCGGTCCGGCAGGCCTTTGCGATAGCCCGGCGCCAGTGCCCGTTCGGCGATCCTGCCGTAGTCGTAGATCAGCCCGGCAAAGCCCGGGTCCGGCGCGGTGCCGGGCAGCCCTTCCGCGGCCGGTCCACCGTGCAAATAGGCCGAAGGCTGGACCACCCCGTGGGGGGGCATTTCGATCCAGAAATCGACCAGATCACTCGCCACGTCAGAGCGATCCGCCACATGGAAGCACACAGCGCCCAGTTCAACCTCGCCAATCCCGGCCTCCGCCCAGGCACGGCGCATCCGGGCGATGTTCTGCTCCGGCGCGGGGAGGTCGCCGGGGCGGTAGAGGACAAAGCGCGGGCGGCGACCATCGGGTCGCTGGTACCGCGGGTCGCGCATGTAGGGCAGTGTCGACGCAACGAGCGCCCGTTCAAAACCCGGGGCGTAGTCCTGACCGATCAGGATCTCGCCACTCAGCCCGTCCCAGTTGCGGCGCCAGCTTTCATTGGCCCAGCACAGGTAGAAGGGGAATGGTATATCCGGTCGCGATAGGAGCCCGTCCAGGGGTTGCTCCAGCAGGCGTTGGCCACCGAACCAGTAGTGGTAGACGCAGAAGGCATCGACCCCGGCGGCCTGTGCCAGAGCGGCCTGATCGCCCATCACCTCTGTCGCGCGCAGATCGTAATACCCCAGATCGGCAGGGCGCATGGGTTGCAGGTGGCCGGGGAAGGCCGATACGGCATCGACAACGCCACGCCATTCGGTGAACCCCTTGCCCCACCAGGCGTCGTTCTGCGGGATCGGATGGAACTGCGGCAGGTAGAAGGTGGAGGTGTAGCGCGGCGCGCGGCGCGGCGGGTGATAGCTGCGCGTCAGGGCCGAGGTTTCCCTGACAGTCTGGCCGCCTGCATGGGCGAGCACGCCGATGCCCCGTTCGAAAGCGTGGGCCAGGGTGCCGTCGATCTGCCCCTGCTCCGTCTCGAACTGGTCCTCCGTCAGATTCAACCCGTGAATCATGCCGATCATCAACGGTTTGAGCCAGTAGATGGATCCCGCCGGGAAGCGCACCGGCCCCCTGGGCAGATCCAGTTCGACCCGGCGCAGCAGGGCCGCAGTCTTGTCCCGGTTGGAGCCCCACCAATCGGATAGATCGTAACTTTGCCCGTCGGCGACCCAGATCGCGGCTTCGGGATCGGCGAGGAAGGCCGACAGGCATTGTTGCTGACCGGCCCGCGGCAGGATGCCTTCGACTAGGTGTCGGCGCCACGACTCTCCATCCTCGCGATGCGGGGATTTCTTCGTGTGCAGTTTGCAAACCGCCTCGTACCCGTCGAAGGCCCCGGCATTGAGCAGACGGAGGAAGGGCAGAATATCGCGCCCCCTGTTGGCCATGGCATGGATGGAGGCATCCGGAAATTCGGCGAGAATCGACTGCTCCAGCGCCGCGGAGTCGGCACCGCGCCAGGTCAGGGTCACATAGAGATCCGCTGGGATATCGAGCTCACGCAGGCTGGCCGAAAACTCCGGCCAGAGATCTGGATAGTAAATGTGCAGGTGAACTGCCACCGGCGCCTTGGGGCGGTCTGGATCGAAGCGGAGAGGGCGCAGGGCGCAGTCCGGCAGACGCTCCACCGGGCGGGCGCGATGGGGGCGCCCCTCCTCCCGCCCGAGGGAGAGGTAGTGGTGCAGTGGCGCCATACCGGAGGCGGCCACGTCGGGATTGAGGGTGAGGTAGGCCGCGGGGGAAAACCCGCGGCAGGGCTGCAAGCCCGCGGCCTCGCCCCAGAGCACGTAGTGACGCATCGGCGCCCGTCGGTAGAGCCAGTTGAGGCCGGGATGCGCGCGACGGTAATAGTCCGGATCGAAGATCCCGCTGCGACGGATCAGGCGGAGGTAAACGAGGCTGGACAGGCCGGGGCAGATCAGCCGAAGCAGCTTGACGCTGCGCTGAAGTGCCAGGCGGAATCGCATCATCACATGGGTCCCTTTCTTTGACCAAAGCATAGGCCGAAAAGGCTTAAGCCTTTTTGAACACCCCGGAATTTCCACATCAGCCGCGCCAGATCAGATCCCGCCCGTCACGGCGCAGAAGCATCAGACCGAGGACCAGAGGCACCAAGGCAATGGCCAGGGGGTAGAGCGGCATCCACCCCTCCGGCCGGTAGCCGTCATAGAGCGCGACCCGCATCGTCGTTATCACATGGGTGAGCGGGTTCATCCACAGCCAGTCACGATAGGGCGGGGGAATCGCATCCGGCAGGAAGAGCACGCCGGAGACCAGAAAGGCAGGCCGGTTGAGGATGGACCACGCCCTTTCCCATAGGGGCCAACGTTCGAAAAGATAGGCGTTAAGCGTGCCGATCCCGAGGCCCAGAGACGCCGCAAGCGCCAGGGCGGTCAGGACCATCAACGGATCGGCAGGGCGCAGGCCCGCCCAGGCCAGCATCGTCGCCAGAACCAATGTGACGACCACCGTATGCGTCAGAAGATTGAGTGCAAACCGCGCCAGCAGCGCGTCGAGCCAGGAGACCGCCGGATAGGCCATGAGCGGACGGGAAAACCGCAGAGCCACGCCGATCTTCTGGGCCAGATCGGAAAACAGGGCAAAGGGCAGATAGCCGCTGGCATAAAAGAGCGCGAAGCCCTGACCGAGCGGCGGCACCTCGAAGGCCAGGGAGAAAAGCCCGGCAAGCAGCGCAACCGCGGCCAGAGGTTCGGCAATGGCCCAGAGATAACCCCCGGGCGTGCGGCCGAAGCTGGTCGCGACCTCGCGAATCATCAGCGCGGCGATGGCACGTGTGGCAGGAAAAGATCGCATTGTCGGGCCCTGTTAGCCGTTTCTTCAGAGAAGAGTCGTAGTGAAGGAAAGTGAAGAACAAATTAGCAACTCGACGATCTCCGCATGGCTCATCCTCTGCCGAAGAAAACGCCACACAGACCGGGCAAAACGCTGCCCGAGGGGTTTCCGGCCCTGGTGCCCGCGGCCGCGCCGCCGCCGCGGAAATCCATCGCCCGCCAAGCACATCTTCGCTTGCGGCACATCGCGATGACGCTTGTTTTCCTATGTCTCGTTCCCCTGCCCGTCGGCGGGGCGACCTGGTATCTGCTGGTGCGCGCGCAACCGCAATTTGCCTCCACCTTCGGCTTTGTCATCCATAGCGAAAGCGAGGGGGCTTCCAGCGTGCTGCTGTCTGCCCTGCCCGCGATCGGTGGGCTTGGCGGCAGTTCCTCCAAGGATACCGATGTCCTGGCGCGCTACCTGCACTCGCAGGCCCTGGTGGAGAAAGTGGGCCGACGGCTGGATCTGCGCGCGCTCTGGTCCGCGCCCCATGAGAGGGACCCGATCTTCACCTTTGACCCCAAGGGCACGATCGAGGATCTGACGCGATTCTGGCAGCGCATGGTGCGGGTCCATTACGATCATTCCGCCGGGGTCATGGAGGTCGAGGTGCGCAGTTTCGAGGCGCAGACGGCCCAGGCGATCGCGCAGGAGATCGAGGCCGCCTCTTCTACCCTGATCAACCGCCTCAGCGGGATCGCCCGGGAGGATCGGTTGCGCCACGCGCGTGAGGAGTTGCAGCGCGCCGAACGACGGTTGACCGACGCAAGGCAGGCGCTAACAAGCTTTCGCGCGAAACATCAGGTGATCGATCCGATGACCGACCTGGCCGGCGGGATGCAGGTGATCGCCGATCTGCAACAACAACTGACGGAGGAATTGGTCGCGACCGAGGAGCTGCGCCAGACGCTGGCGGCTGGGACGACGGGGGCGCGGCGCGAGAACAGCGGTGATTTCCGCATCCGGATGAGTGAACGCCGGATCGCCATTCTGCATGATCGGATCGCGGAGGAACGGGCCAAGATCGGCGGCGGTGGCGAAGGCTCCTACGCCAGGATGATGGGTGACTTCGAACGGCTGAGCGTCGGCGTGGAAATCGCCCAGCAGGCCTATGTCGCAGCCCTGGCCGCGTGGGAGGCCGCACGGGCGGAAGCGGACCGGCAGAGCCGATATGTCGCCACCTATGCGGCGGCGCAACGTCCCGAACGGGCGCTCTATCCCCGGACCTGGCAGATGCTGGCGCTTGTCGCCGCAGGGGCAATTCTCTGCTGGTCCGTGGTTATGCTGGTTATCTACGGCTTGCGGGACCGAACCTGATGATAGCGCTCGAGGACGTCACCAAGAGCTTTGCGACCGGACGGCAGCGCACCGTCGTTGCCCGGGACCTCACCTTCGCCTTTCCGGAAGGGCAGGCCATGGCGCTGCTGGGGCGGAATGGTGCGGGCAAGTCCAGTCTGCTGCAACTTCTGTCCGGGGCGATGCGTCCGGATCATGGGCGGGTGATCCGACGCGGCACAATTTCCTGGCCCGTAGGGTTTCAGGGGAGTTTTCACCCCGATCTGACGGGGGTGGAGAATACGCGATTCGTCGCCCGGCTCTACGGCCTGGACACCGACAGCCTGACCCGCTTCGTGGAGGGGTTTGCAGACCTCGGCCCACATTTCAGACAACCGGTGCGACATTATTCCGCCGGGATGAAGGCCCGGCTGGCCTTCGCGGTCTCGATCGGGTGTCCTTTCGATACCTATCTCATCGACGAGGTGACCTCGGTCGGGGATGGCGCCTTTCGGCAGAAGAGCGAAGACATTCTGCGTGATCGACTCGCGCTTTCGTCGGCCATCGTGGTGTCACACAGCATGGATCTTCTGGCGCGGCTCTGCAGCTCTGGCGCGGTGTTGGAGAACGGACGGCTCTTCTTCTACGCGCGGGTCGAACGGGCGATCGAGCATTACCGCTACTTGATGCAGGGCCGCATGCCCCCATGGATGGTGTGACCCATGGAGATCACCGTTCTCATGCCGGTCCTGAACGGCGGTGTCCATCTGGTCCCGCAGCTGGAAAGCCTTGCGGATCAGAGCCATCTGCCCACCCGGCTGATACTGTCCGACGACGGATCCTCGGACGGGACCCTGGCCAGGGCGCGCGCCTTTGCGCGGCGGGCACCCTTCGAGGTTCGGATATTGACGGGACCGCGCCAGGGATATGCGGCGAATGTTCTGTCACTGCTGCACGTCGCGCCGGGGGGGGCGGTGGCCTATTGCGATCAGGACGACATCTGGGCGAAGGACCGGATCGCGCGCGGATTGGCGGCGCTCCGTCGGATTGAGGATCCCGCGCTGCATGTTGTGGCACGGCGACCGTTCGGCGGGCGCCGCCTGGGCGACCGGCGCGGCGGCGCCCGGCCCTGCCCCTTTGCAACGGCGCTGGTTCAGAACCTGGCGCCTGCCAATGCAACGCTGCTGAACCCGGCAGCGGCGGCGGCGATGCGGCGGGGGGCCGGGCGGCTGGCGATCCCGCCCCCCTTTCCGGACTGGTGGGCCTATGGGTTGATCACCGGGATGGATGGGAGGGTGCTGTTCGATGCCGCGCCGGGGGTATTCTATCGCGACCATGGTGCGAATTTCCTGGGATCCGCACGTTCCTTCGCCGGTATACGGCGGCGGGTCGGGTATCTCTGCGATGGCAGTTTCGGCAGCTGGCTGCGGCAGAACACCCGAGCGTTGAATGCCGTTTCCGACATGCTCAGCCCTGCGGCGCGTGATCGCCTGTCGCGGTTCAGTGCGGCCCTTGCGGCGGGGCGCGGGGCGGGTTGGCTGGCGCTGGCTGACAGGGCCGACGTGGCGGAGTGGATGCTGCTGCGCGTGGCCGCATCCCTGCGGCTGGTTTGAGAGGGGCGCGCGGTCACCACATGGCCGACGTCGGCCGCGCGCGCTCCCCAGAGCGGCAAAACCCTCATGCCAATTCAGGTGGTTGGAGACATGTTTGAGCTGACACATCGCACGACACTGACCGGGGAAAATCCTGCCCTCTACGGGTTGGTCGAAACGCTGACGCCGCTCTCTGACGCGGCCCTCGCGCAACACTGGGTCTTTGCGGGCAGTGCGGCGACGGGGGCAATATCGCGCTATCGCCTCAACGATCTGGCTTCCTTTGGCTCTCCGGACGTCGGCGTGATCGCCTCGCCTTCGCCAGTTTTTCGTATTTCGGATCTTGTCCTTGTGGGCGACGACCCTGTGCTTTGGGCGGCGGGGATTGGCGAGGGCCAGATCACCGGTTTCTCCCTCGACAGCAGCGGAGGGCTGACAGCGCCGCAAAGCATCACGGCCCCCCTGCGCGCGCCCGTGTCGGAGATGGAGGTGATCCGCAGGGGCGGACGGGAGTTCCTCATCACCGGGTCGCGGGACGCGGGAGATCTTGAGATTTATGAGTGGGTTGGGTCTCATCACCTTGTCCACCGCCACACGGCTGAAGACCATGCCAAAGCCGCGTTCGGCAGCGGCGACGACATGACCCGGCTTACCGTGGGGGCGGAGACCTTCCTCGTGACGGCCTCGACCCGGGAGGGGGCGATCTCCACCTTGCGGATCGGGCCGGATGGTTCGCCGGAGCTGGTGGACACGCTGGGGCCAAAGGACGGGCTTTGGGTGTCGGGTCTGGATGCGATCGCGCCCGCAACGGCGCATGGTGCGGGCTATATTGTTGTTGCGGCTGTGAATTCTTCCAGTCTGTCGCTCGTCCGGGTGAATGATATTGGGGTAATGTTCGTCGAAGACCATCTGCTCGACGGGCTGGATACGCGGTTTGCGCGTGCGGATGCGGTGACCGCGTTTTCGGTTGGGGAGCGCGGATTTGTCGTAGCGGGCGGGGGGGATGACGGGCTGAGCCTGCTGGAGATTCTGCCGGATCGCAGCTTTCTGCCCCATGGGGTGCTGGTGAATGTCGAAGGCGGGGCGTTGCAGAACATCGCCGCGATAGCCGCCGTTGACACGGGGCAGGAGATCCAGGTGATCGCGGCGGGCCAACCTGGGCTGACCCTGGCGACGCTGGACCGTGCCGTGATCGGCGCCGCGCAGCAGGGCGGTGCGGCGGGTGACGTGCTGACCGGCGGACATTCAGGTGACCTGCTTTGGGGTGCGGCGGGCGACGATATCCTGCGGGGTAATGCGGGCGCGGATATTCTGGCAGGCGGGGCCGGGCAGGATACGTTGACCGGCGGGGCCGGGGCGGATGTCTTTGTTTTTGATGATAATCCGTCGCGGGACCTGGTGACGGATTTCGAGCTGGGCGAGGACCGGATCGACCTGAGCCGCTGGGGCCGGATCTATGACGCGAGCGCGCTGACGATCGACAGTCGCTGGGATGGCGCGGATATTCATTACGGCGACCTGTCGCTGCGCCTGGCCTCCGCCGACGGTCAGCGCCTGACAGAAGATGATCTGACCAATGATGTTTTTCTGTTTTGAGGCCAGCCTGTTCACCTGATCTCAACCCGGATCTGGCAGACTGAGAACGGGCGACAAACGAGGGTCACGCATGACGGGCAGTGTCACAGGCGGGCTTGGCGGACCCCTGGGATATGGAGAAACCGCCCTGCCCCGATCGGACGACGGGTCGTTCCGGATCGACGCGAGAACTATTTTCTCGGGCGGGCTGAATGTTTTTGGCCATGTCTACTCGGGCGACGAAATCTGGATCGGCATCAATGGGTTGATCAGTTTCGGGACAGGCTATGGCGCGGTGCCTTCGGCCACCGGACTGGACCCAATGGTGGATGTGATCGCGCCCTTCTGGGCCGATGTGGATACGCGGCTGGTCGGCGAGGGGCCGGAAAGCGGGGATATCTGGGTCGACATGGCGGGCAGCGTGCTGAGCGTGACCTGGCAGGATGTGGGCCGGTTCCGGCGGGACAATGACGGAACCAACCTGTTCCAGATCCAGATGATCGACCGGGGATCCGGCGATTTCGACATTCGGTTCTCCTATGAGCGGATAGATTGGGTCACCTCCACGCATGAGGAGGAGCATGGGGCGCAGATGGTGCTGTCCTCCGCCCGGTTGCCTACGCCCTGGGTCGAGGGGGGGGCAACCGCGGATCTGGCGATGAGGCCAGGCAACACCGGGGCGGAGGGCAGCTGGCTGTTCGAGATGCGCGGCGGCGCCCTGCCCGGGCTGGACCTGATCAATGGCGTGGTGGCAGGCGGCACGGCCGGCAATGACACGCTGACCGGCGGGGCGGCCGACGACATTCTGCGCGGCGGGGATGGGGCAGATATCCTACGCGGCGAGGCCGGGGCGGACTGGCTTTTTGGCGGTGACGGTCAGGATACGTTGAATGCGGCCAGCGGCGATGACCATGTCATGGGGGGGGAAGGGCCCGGGGATCTGCGCGATGTGGTCTATGGCGGGACCGGGCATGACGATGTGGATGCAGGTTACGGCAACGATCTGGTCTATGGCGGGGCGGGCAACGACACGCTTGAAGGGGGCTTTGGCGTTGATGAGCTGATCGGTCAGTCGGGCGACGATCAGATTTCCGGCGGGGCCTGGTCTGATCTGATCTTCGGCGGGGACGGTATGGATTTCCTGAACGGCGGCTTCGGTTATGACCGTCTGAATGGCGGCAGCGGGGCAGATCGGTTCTTTCACCTGGGCATCCCCGATCACGGGTCGGATTGGATTCAGGATTACGACGCGGCGGAGGGGGATGTTCTGGTCTGGGGCCAGGCGGTGACGAGCCCGGCGAATTTCCAGATCAACTGGGCTGATACGCCCACGGCGGGGGCGAACGGCGTGGCGGAGGCTTTTGTGATCTATGTGCCGACCGGGCAGATCCTCTGGGCGCTGGTGGACGGGGCGGCGCAGACAGAGATCAACCTGATGATGTCAGGCATGGTGCATGATCTGATGTAGCGGGCGTCAGGTGATGAAACGGCAGCTGTCGGGCGCCACATGGGCGGCGGTCAGTCGGCCGGTGGAATAGGCGCCAGTGTCGATGGAGATCCGGGTATCCCCGACGGTCGCTTCGGCCATGATCGTGTGGCCATGCAGCACGGTCTGATCGTCGAGGCGCGGCACCTCCAGAAAGGCGGGGTGGCCGTTGATCATCACGCGGCTGCTTTGCTCCGTTACCGGGCTCTCCGGGTCCATAGCCGCGTGGACACAGTGGATATTGCCGCTGGACCAGAGCGGCGGCAGGGTGCGCAGCCAGGTCAGGATGCCTGCGGGCATGGCCTCTTCCAGCGCCTCGGCCAGTTCGACCGCGTCCTCCAGATCCGGGCTGGACCGGGGCGGCGTCAGGCCGAAGCTTTGCAGGGTTTCCGCCCCGCCGAAGCTGAGCCACCGCAACCCGCGCCCGGCGGGATCGTCGATGAAGTCGAGCATCATCTGCTCATGGTTGCCCATGATGCAGATGTTCGCCTCCGGCTGATCGCGGCAGAGGTCATGGATATAGCGGAGCGTTCCGGCGCTGTCCGGGCCGCGATCGACAATGTCGCCGATGAAGATCACCGGGATATCGGCGCCGAACTCGGCCCGGAGTTTGGCGTGGAGCGGTTTCAGGAGATCGAGGCGGCCGTGAATGTCGCCGATCGCGCAGAACGGCTGATCGGGGGCGAGGCGGGTTTCCACAGTCGGCCTGGCCGCGACGCGCGCCCGCGGCGCCCGGGGCTTGCCGGAGAGGGCGTTTTTCAGTCGTCCCAGCATCTTGGCCCCCTCCCCCGCCTAGCGCGCCTGCTCCACCGCGGTGCGGATATTGTCGAGCACCTTCATCAGGATCACTTGGTCCTCCGCCTCGCCCATCACGCGGATCAGCGGCTCTGTCCCGGATTTGCGCACCAGCAGGCGGCCACTGGCGCCCAGCTCCCGCTCGCCATCGGCGATGGCCTGCTGAACCTGGTCCGAGGACAGCGGTTCGGCGTTCGCGTCGAACCGCACATTGTGCAGGACCTGCGGGATGGGGGTGAACACGCTGAGCAGATCGCTCGCCTTGCGCTCGGTCTCGACCATGGCGGCGAGGACCTGCAGCGCGGCGATCAGCCCGTCGCCAGTGGTGGCATAGTCGGTCATGACGATATGGCCGGACTGTTCGCCGCCCAGGTTGAACTGGCCTTCGCGCATCCGTTCGACGACATAGCGGTCGCCAACCTTGGTGCGTTCCAGGCCGATCCCCTGACGATCCAGATGCCGTTCCAGCCCGAGGTTGGACATGACGGTGGCGACCAGCGCCTGGCCGTCCAGCCGCCCGTCCTGGGCCCATCTGGTGGCGATCAGGCCCATGATCTGGTCGCCGTCGACCTTGTTGCCCTGTTCGTCGATCACGATCAGGCGGTCCGCGTCACCGTCGAGGCACAGGCCGATGTCGGCGCGCGTTTCGCGCACCTTGGCCGCCGCCATCTCGGGGTGGGTGGAGCCGCATTCCTCGTTGATATTCAGGCCATTGGGGGCGGTGCCCACGGGGATCACATCGGCGCCCATCTCCCACAGGATGGCGGGGGCGACCCTGTAGGCCGCACCGTTGGCGCAGTCCACTACGATGCGCAGCCCGTCGAGGCGGAATTGCCGGGGGAAGGTCGTCTTGACGTATTCGACATAGCGCGAGCCGGAATCGTCGATCCGTTTCGCCCGGCCGATGTTCTGGGGCTGGGAGAGCGTGATGTCGCCGTCCATGATCCGCTCGATCTCGGCCTCGGCCTCGTCGGAGAGCTTGAACCCGTCGGGGCCGAAAAACTTGATCCCGTTGTCTTCGGCGGGATTGTGGGAGGCGGAGATCATGACACCCACATCGGCGCGCATCGACCGGGTCAGGAAGCCGACACCGGGCGTCGGCACCGGCCCCAGGAGGAAGACGTTCATCCCGGTCGAGGTGAAGCCGGCGGTGAGCGCGTTTTCGATCATGTAGCCGGAGAGGCGCGTGTCCTTGCCGATGACGACGCGGTGTTCCTGCTGGTCACGGCGGAAGTACCGGCCGGCCGCCGCGGCCAGACGCATGGCGACCTCGGCCGTCATCGGATAGCTGTTGGTGCGTCCGCGAACCCCGTCGGTTCCGAATAGTGAGCGGGTCATTTGGCCTCCTGCCTGTCGGCACATCTGGGGGATGGTGTTACGCCGGAGCAGGGGCCAAGTCCAGATCAGGCTGGATCGGTCCAACGGCGCAGGGTGGCGGGGTTTTGCCAAACCCGGGCGGCGGAGCGTATGGACTGGCCAAAGGCGGGGACAATCTGAAAACCTGTACTTACAGCGACTTCGAACGTTGCCCATGACGACGTCAGGCGATAGGTTCGCTACACCTGTCCTCGGGAGGCGAGCAGCAGTGCCGACGACCAAATCATTCTTCGGGATCGCCGTTGCCGCACTGGCAGCGGTGCAGCCTACGGTCCCATCCGCGCAGCAGACCTACAGCTACAACAGCTATGGCACACCGGGGCTGATCGACATGCCGACGGCGGACAGCGCCGCGGATGCCGAACTGGCCTCCACCTTCAGCTATTCGTCTGTAGCGGCCCGGGCGACGATGACCTTTCAGATCACGCCACGGCTGAGCGGAAGCTTCCGCTACGGACGCATCGACAGATACACCCTGGCAACTGGTGCGCCGACATTCGATCGCTCCTTCGACCTGCGTTACCGTATCGTGGACGAAGGGCGGTATCGCCCGGCGGTGGCGATCGGCCTGCGGGATTTCATCGGGACGGGGCTCTATTCCTCGGAGTATGTCGTCGCCACCAAGCACATCACCCCGCGCCTTTCCGTGACCGGCGGGATCGGCTGGGGCCGACTGGCCTCGCACGGCGGGTTCAAGAACCCGTTGAGCGTGCTGGGCTCCGGCTTTGAGACCCGGCCTGGCGGGTTTACCGGAACCGGCGGGCAGGTCGAGCTTGGGCGCTGGTTCCGGGGGCAGGCGGCGTTGTTCGGCGGGCTCAGCTACCGGGCGACGGACAAGCTGACGCTCAAGGCGGAATATTCGTCGGACGGATACCGCCTGGAATCGGCGGCGGGGCGGAACCTGATTTCGCCCAAAACGCCTGTGAATATCGGGCTGGATTACAAGATTGCACCCGGCGCGAACCTGCAACTGGCGTTCCTGCAAGGCGATACGATCGCTGCCGGATTGACCTTTTCGACCAACCCGCGGCTGGCCTCGGTGCCGGGCGGGGCGGGATCGGCGCCGGTGCCGGTCAAACCCCGCGACATGAAATCGGCGGAGGCCCTGGGCTGGACCACGAACGAGCCGGTGAAGACGCAGCTGAAATCGGGGATGCAGACGCTGCTGGCGGCAGACGGTATCTATGTGGAGGCTGCTCGGCTCGAAGGGCGGGTCGCCACGGTCTATATCCGCAACGAGAAATACATCGCCAAGGCCGAAGCGATCGGTCGCACGGCGCGCGTGATGAGCGTCGCCTCGCCCAGTTCGGTCGAAACCTTCCGCATCGTGCCGATGGTCAACGGGCTGCCAGCCTCGGCTGTCGTCATCAATAGGGATGATCTGGCGCGGTTCGAACATGACCCCGACGGGGCGCGGAAGATGTTCGACCGCGCGCAGGTGGTCAGCAACCCCGGCAAGCCGTCCGCAGACGACGTGATTGAGGGACAGTACCCGCGCCTGACCTGGTCGGTCGGGCCCTATCTGAAAGCCAGCTATTTCGACCCGGACAACCCGGTCCGCGCGGATGTCGGGCTGCGCCTCTCCGCCCGCTATGACTTCGCGCCGGGGCTGGTTCTGTCCGGCGAGGTGGACCAGAGGCTGATCGGCAATCGTGACGGCTCCACCCGGTTCGATCCTTCGGCCCTGCCGCGCGTCCGGACGGATGCGGGACGGTATGCCAAGGCCGATACTGCGCTCACCCGCCTGACGCTGAGCAGCTATTTCCGCCCGGGTCCGGATCTTTATGGTCGCCTGACCGCGGGGTATCTGGAACCCATGTATGCCGGGGTCAGCGGCGAGTTGCTGTGGAAACCGGTCGACAGCCGCCTCGCCCTCGGGGTCGAGATGAACTATGTGCAGCAACGCGATTTCGATCAGGGGTTCGGTCTGCGAAGCTACCGCGTCGCGACCGGCCATGTCTCGGCCTATTACGATTTCGGTAACGGGTTCCACGGTCAGATTGATGCCGGCCGCTACCTGGCGGGCGATTGGGGCAGCACGCTGACGCTGGATCGCGAGTTCGCCAATGGCTGGAAAGTCGGGGCCTACGCGACCTTTACCGATGTGCCCTTCTCGCAGTTCGGCGAAGGGTCCTTCGACAAGGGCATCCGCTTCGAAGTGCCGCTCGACCACTTCCTGGGCAGGCCGGTCGGCAAGACCTACAAGGCCACGTTGCAGCCATTGTCGCGGGACGGCGGGGCGCGGCTGAAGGTGGATGATCGCCTTTACGAACAGGTACGGGGCTATCACGAACCGGACCTTGCCAAGAGCTGGGAGAGGTTCTGGCGATGAGCATCTGGCGCGCCTTGGGCTTCGGGACGCTGGTCCTTGCGCTGGCCGCCTGCGGCAATGACCCCGACAAGCCGAAGGTCGGGCTGACCGCCCTCAAGGGTGTGCTTGCCAAGGTGGGCGGTGGCGACGAGGCCCCCGCGTCGCCGACCGCAGATCAGCTGCGCGCCGCCGTCACGCCGGAGTACCGTGCGCAATCAGGCAACCAGCCCATTCTGCTGGCCAGCTCTCTGCGCGTGCCCGTGTCGTCGCTGATGGTGATGGCCGGGGAAAATGGCGATGTCCGCACCTATTTCTCGCCGGACCAGATCAGTTTCAGCCTGCGCAACGGCGTGGTTGTTGCCTCGCGGGGGCTGGGCGAAGATTTGTTGCGGGCGGATGTTTCGCAGGTGCAGGCGCGCATTCAGGAGGGCGCGGGCCAGGCCGTTCGCATCCACCATTACCTGGATGGCGAGAACCAGAATGTCACCCGGCGGTACAACTGTCTTTACGAGACGGTCGGCGGCGAAGTGGTGGAGACATGCACCGGACAGGACGCCAGATTCACCAACCGCTATGCGCTGAACAGTGACGGGAAGATCGTGGTGTCTGTTCAGTGGGTCAGCCCGAAACTCGGCTCCTACCGGTTGGAAGACCTAGGGGTCGGCGAGCTGTCGGAAGGGTAGTTTAACGTTAAACTATCTATTCTGCATCTCGGCGAGTGGCCGAGGCACGCCTCTTCTTGCGCACGTAAAGCTCCAGCCTGTGATGGACGATTTCATAGCCCATGGCCTCCGCGATCTCGGCCTGCAGCCGTTCGATCCGGTCGTTGGAAAATTCGATCACGTCGCCCGAGTCGACATCAATCATGTGATCGTGATGGTCGGTCTCGGTATGTTCGAAGCGGGCCGGGGTGCCCTCGAACTGATGGCGCATGATGACGCCCTGGGCCTCCAGCTCCGTCAGGGTCCGGTAGACGGTGGATAGCGAGATGCCGGGCACATCCGCCTCCGCCCGGCGCTGAAGCTCCACCGCTTCGGGATGATCGTCCGCCGCAGCGATAACCGACAGCAGGGCCGCACGCTGGCGCGTGATCCGGACCCCGGCGCGGCGCAGCGCGTCGGTCAGTTCCTCTGTGCGTCGGTCAATCTTTGTCATGGCCCGGTTTTGGTCGAAGTGGCGGTGTCGATCAAGTGTTAGTTGCAAATCATTCCCAACTGACTTGACAGTTGCAAATCGTTCCTAGATGCAGATAGTAGCGATGAACAGGAGAGTGACATGCTCAGACGACGACAGCTGCTTGGGCTGGTGACGGGCCTGGCCCTTGGGGGCCTTCCCGGGATTTCGCTGGCAGAGGACCGGTTGAAGGTGGTGACGACCTTTACCGTGATCGCCGACATGGCACAGAACGTGGCGGGGGATGCGGCGGATGTCGTTTCCGTCACCAAGCCGGGGGCGGAAATCCATGGATATGCGCCGACGCCGCGCGATCTGGTGCGGGCGCAGGATGCCGATCTGATCCTGTGGAACGGGCTGAACCTGGAGCTTTGGTTCGAACAGTTCCTGTCCAACCTCAGGGACATTCCCTCCGCCACCGTCACCGACGGGATCGAGCCGATTTCGATCTCCGGCGGGGAATATGATGGCAAGCCGAACCCGCATGCCTGGATGGCGCTGGATTCGGCGCTGATCTACATCGACAATATCCGCGACGCGCTGAGCGCAGCGGACCCCGACAACGCCGCGACCTATGCCGCGAACGCCGAGGCCTACAAGGCGGAGGTGGCGGAGGTGATCGGCCCGTTGCGTGACGCGGTGCGCGCCCTGCCCGAGGGGCGTCGGTGGCTGGTGACCTCGGAAGGGGCATTTTCCTATCTGGCGCGGGATTTCGGTCTGACGGAACGTTATCTCTGGCCAATGAATTCGGATGCGCAGGGGACGCCGCAACAGGTCCGCGCCGTGATCGACGCGGTGCGGGAGCATGATATTCCGGCGGTCTTTTCGGAAAGCACCGTGTCGGACAGGCCGGCGAAACAGGTGGCGCGGGAAACCGGCGCCAAATACGGCGGTGTGCTGTATGTGGACAGCCTGTCCGAACCGGGCGGCCCGGTGCCCAGCTATCTGGATCTACTGCGGGTGACCTCGGAAACCATCGTGAACGGGTTGCGGGAATGACATCGGGCGACGGCATACGCGCCGCAGGGCTGACGGTGACCTATCGCAACGGTCACACCGCCCTGCGTGATGCGAGCTTTGCGATCCCGCGCGGCACGATCACCGCGCTTGTCGGGGTCAACGGCGCGGGGAAATCGACCCTGTTCAAGGCGTTGATGGGATTTCTGCCCGCTGCCTCCGGCCAGATCGAGATCCTGGGCCAGCCGGTGGGACGGGTCATGAAGGATCAGGCCGTCGCCTATGTGCCCCAGGCGGAGGAGGTCGACTGGACCTTCCCCGTGCTGGTCGAAGACGTCGTGATGATGGGCCGCTATGGCCACATGGGGTTCCTGCGGCGTCCGCGTGCTTCGGATCATGAGGCGGTGACCTCCGCCCTGGCCCGGGTGAACATGTCGGAGTTCCGGCACCGCCAGATCGGCGAGCTGTCGGGCGGGCAGAAGAAACGGGTCTTTCTGGCGCGGGCGCTGGCGCAGGACGCGCAGGTGATCCTGCTGGACGAACCCTTTACCGGCGTCGACGTGAAGACCGAAGAACAGATCATCGCCCTGCTGCGCGAGCTGCGCGGCGAGGGGCGGGTGATGCTGGTGGCGACGCATAACCTGGGCTCCGTGCCGGAATTCTGCGACCGGGTCGTTCTGGTAAAGGGCACGGTGCTGGCCCATGGCCCGACGGCAGAAGTCTTTACCCCCGACAACCTGCGCGAGGCCTTTGGCGGGGTGCTGCGCCACTTCCTGCTGGAGGGGCAGCGGCTGCATGACGACGAAGACCCGCGGCGGCTGGAGGTCTTTACCGATGACGAGCGTCCGCTGGTGATCTACGACGAACGGCACCGCACGGTGAAGGGCAAGTCATGATCCTGCTGGAGCCCTTCCAATACGGCTACATGACCAATGCGATCTGGGTCTCGGCTTTGGTTGGCGGGGTCTGTGCGTTTCTGTCGGCCTATCTGATGCTCAAGGGCTGGTCGCTGATCGGCGATGCGCTGTCCCATTCGGTCGTGCCGGGGGTTGCGGGCGCCTATATGCTGGGGCTGCCCTTCGCCATCGGGGCGTTCCTGTCGGGTGGGCTGGCGGCGCTCTCGATGCTGTTTCTGCGGCAGAGGTCGGGGTTGAAGGAGGATGTGGTGATCGGGCTGATCTTTACCGCGTTCTTCGGGTTGGGGCTGTTCATGGTCTCGCTCAACCCGATGGCCGTGTCGATCCAGACCATAATCATGGGAAACATTCTGGCGATCACGCCACAGGATACGCTGCAACTGGCGCTGATCGGGGGGGTGTCGCTGGCGGTGCTGCTGGCGAAATGGCGCGATCTGCTGGTGGTCTTCTTTGACGAAACCCATGCCCGGTCGATCGGGTTGAATGTGAGCGTCCTGCAGATCCTCTTTTTCACCCTGCTGTCGGCCTGCACCGTGGCGGCGATGCAGACAGTGGGGGCCTTTCTGGTCATCGCGCTGGTGGTGACGCCGGGGGCCACCGCCTATCTGTTGACCGACCGCTTCCCTCGGCTGCTGGTGCTCTCGGTGAGCATCGGCTCGGTCACCTCGGCTCTTGGCGCCTATGTCAGCTATTTCCTGGACGGGGCGACGGGGGGCGTGATCGTCTGCCTGCAGACGCTGCTGTTCCTGCTGGCGCTGACCTTTGCGCCGACCCATGGCATGCTCGCGGCGCGGCGACGGGCGCGCGCAGCCTTGCAAGAGGCGGCGTGATGGAGAGCCTGCTTCTACCGCTGCAATTCCCCTTTATGCAGAATGCTCTGCTGATCTTGCTGCTGATCGGCCCGGCGGCGGCGATGCTGTCGTGTTACCTGGTGCTGAAGGGCTGGTCGCTGATGGGCGATGCCACGGCCCATGCGGTGCTGCCGGGGGTTGTCCTGGCCTATTTCGCCGGTATTCCACTGATCATCGGGGCTTTTCTGGCCGGTCTGATCTGCGCGCTGAGCACCGGGTTCATCAAGGATCATTCCCGGATCAAGCAGGACACGGTGATGGGCGTGGTGTTTTCCGGCATGTTCGGCCTGGGGGTGGTGCTGTATACGCAGATCTCGGCATCGGTTCACCTCGATCACATCCTCTTCGGCAATATGCTGGGGGTCTCGGGCGAGGATCTCTGGACCGCCGGGCTGATCTCGGCGGTGGTGGTGTTGATCCTGGGGGTGAAGTGGCGCGATTTCCTGGCGCATGGCTTCGATCCGGTTCAGGCGAAGATGATCGGGCTGCCTGTGGGATGGCTGCATTACGGGCTGCTGGCGATCCTGTCGGCGACCATCGTGGCGATGCTGTCCTCGGTCGGGATCATCCTGTCGGTGGCCTACCTCATCGCGCCGGGGGCGATCGCCTTTCTGCTGACGCGGCGGTTTCTGGCAATGCTTTGGGCATCGATCCTGGTGGCGCTGCTCGCGGGGCTGGCCGGGACCTACCTGTCGTTCTGGCTGGACAGCGCGCCGGCACCGACCATCGTTCTGCTCATGACAGGGATGTTCCTGGTGGCGCTGGCCTGGCGAAACATCCGTCAGGGGCGGATTGCGGCATCGGGGTGATGCGCGCACAGTCGAGCCTTGTGGGTCTTTGCCAGTCCAGCAGGGTGAGAGAGCCGCTACTCCCGCTGCCGAGAACGGCCTTTTGGCCGGGCGGGTTTCGGCCCTCCCGCACCTGCAGGTTCAGGACACATCGGCACGGAACACCAGGCTGACACCGTTGAGGCAATGTCGTTTGCCCGTCGGTTGCGGCCCATCGTCGAAGATGTGACCGAGGTGCGATCCGCATCGGCGACAATGCACCTCTGTTCGGGTGGCAAAAAGGCTGTTGTCCGGCTTGGTTCCAACCGCGTTTGGCAGGCTTTGCCAGAAACTCGGCCAGCCAGTGCCGCTGTCGTACTTATGCTCGGAGCTGTAGAGCGGGAGGTTGCAGCCCTTGCAGTGATAGGTGCCGTCGCGGGTCTCCTGGTCCAGCGGGCTGGAATAGGCTTTTTCCGTGGCCTCCTCCCGCATGACTTTATATTCGGTATCCGTGAGCATCGCGCGCCATTCGGCGTCGCTCCTCGTGACCTCGAAGGGGCCTTCGGCGGCCCGCAACGGAAATGCAGTGCAGGCAAGCAGTCCGGCCATCATCGTTCGGCGTTTCATGGGACCTCCTGTAGCTTGAATGTGGCTCTCCCCGCCTTGGCGGAAAGAGCGTGAGTTTGCGTAAACTTACTTCGGCACGAGAACCGAGTTGACCACGTGGATCACGCCGTTCGATTGATCGACATCGGCCACGGTCACCTGTGCGGCGTTTCCGCTTTCGTCGAAGATATAGACATTGCCATTCACGACCTTGGCCGACAGGGCATCACCCGAAACGGCGTTGAAGTGGTAAAAGCCGTCGGGGCTGTTTTTCGTGGCAGCAACGATATCGGCCGCAGACCAATCACCTGCAACAACGTGGGCAGTCAGGACCTTCTGAAGCATCGCCTTGTTTTCGGGCTTCAGCAGGGTGTCCACCGTGCCGGCCGGCAGGGCCGCAAAGGCATCGTCAACAGGCGCAAACACAGTGAATGGACCTGCGCCCTGAAGTGTGTCCACAAGTTCTGCCGCCTTCACCGCCGCAACCAGCGTGGTGTGGATGGGCGAGTTTACGGCGTTTTCGATAATGTTGCGCTCTTCCAACATCGGCGCACCGCCGACGGTCGGGTTCGACGCGAAAGCCGCCGTAGCCAGTGCGATCGCAGTGGTCGACGCGGCGAAAAGTGTCTTGAGGGTCATGGTCCGTCTCCTGTGTGAAGCAAGACACATCGGCCTTGCGATACAGGAGATACGGCGCAACCCGGGGACAAAGTTTCAAAATGGGCGGATAAAAGTGAAAGCAAAACGGGCCCGAGCGCGGAAAAAACCACGGAAGCTTTTGACCGCCTGCGTCGATGCGCGCGCCTACACCGCCTGTAGGACTGCGCATAACCCTGCGCGTCCCTCACTGATCGCAAACAAGAAAATCGACACTATTCGCTCACAGGTTTGCGCGGCGTTCGCGCATAATCTTGCGCGTTTCGCTCATAACCTTGCGTGGTCAGCCGTCCGGATTCGGACGAACCTAAGTTACTGGAATTTATAGCAACTCGACGGCCGTTCTGCAAGCTATGGCAGGGCGGGCCCGAGTCCTCGATCTCCGCATGGGACTACGCCTTTATCATCGGAGTTCGGTCATTTTCTGGGATGTAGGGAAAGACGCGGTCGATGCAAAACCGCGCGCAACTAAACCGGAAGCTAATGCCCCCGGCGCACATTTTCGCTCTTGGATGAAACCGGGCTAATCGTTGCCCGGGGATCGCTCAAGGCCGCTCGCAGCCAGAGCCAATCGGACACGCCGAGCCTCCGATAGCCGCTTGTGCGCGGTAATGGAATCCAGAGAAGCAAAGAAGTTGTAGACATCCTTCCCCTCCGGAAGCATGCGCCAGCCCAGCGCGATCAGCGCTTTCTCCAGATCACGGCGGGCCTCCCTCCGGAACTCTCGGGACTCGCAGGAGGGCTCTACATGCGCGATGTCGAAATCGTCGCACGAATAATGCCGCTGGATCTCGACCCACCGCACTCTGCCAGTGTGCTCAACATCATACCAGCTGAGCACAGCCACGACATCTACCCGAAGCTGGGCGGCCGCCTGCGTCGTCCGCGCCATTTGCTCTTCAATCGACAGTTCGGAGCCCGACTGATTGCTATCCTGCGGCATGTTCCAGCCTTTCGCTTAGCTGCATAAGATGCGCAACATGCGTGACATGGAGAAGATGACCTCGCGTCGTTCTGCCGACTGCCTGCGCGCCGACAGTTGAAATGCCTTGTCTGGCAAGCCGCGAGATGAGAGCCCGGGAAGTCGTTTGACCCTGTTCAGCAACATCCGCGAGCACCAAGTATTCCCTCTGAAACTGTGCGAGGTCGGCTGGAGCGATCAGCCAAGCATTAGCGCCGCCCACGCGACCATGCGTGGAGACAATAAGGCCTTCCGCGCACCAATGCGTAACACATTCCGGCCTCCAGCCTGTTATCTGCGCGACTTCTCCCGCAGTCATTCCGCTCGGTGCGCCTTGTGCAGCCAGCAGCTCCGAGATCTCCTTTTCGGAGAACAGCGCATCCCCAAGACGCTGTTCGCTGTCGAAGCAGCGCGCTTGGATAGTCCCTGACTTGATCGCCCGGAACACCGTCAGAAGTGCCTTCTTGTCAGTGGTCTTTCGTAGCGAAAGGTCGCGAAAGGCAAGCATGGGTTCTTCAATGGCACCGGCCAGAGCGAGATTCTTTCGGATCACGGTAACCGTCCGGGTCAGGTCGTCCCGATCGAAGCTGCCGTCGACGCATGGATGACGAACATCGACATCGACCGGTGCCACGACATGCGCCTCGAGCAAAAGCTCAAACTGCGACCGACCTACACCCAATAACTCGCGCGCCCGTTTCTTATCGAGCATAAGCGACCGCAGGACGCGCGTGGTCTCAATATCTGAGCGCGAGACAATGGTGTGTTGGTGCCCGGCACCGGACCTTGCCAGCCGCCCGTTCATCACGCCGGTCCTGACGGCATCGACAATCCTTTCCGCCCGGATGCCCAACATCCTTGCTCCTTCGGCCGCACTTACCCACGCGGCTTTGTCAGCATGGCCCGCCAACCCATACGCATCCCCGCAGATGGTCGCCGCTATATGGAGGCACCGCTTCTGAAGCGCATCTGCGACCAGTCCGGTTTGTTTCATCAGACCTTGATACCAGGATCCCAGACGCGCCGCGGCCGTTTGCCCGTCCGCCTCGGGAGCGTTCCAGAGATCTTGCACATAGCGATCGAAAGCCGTCGGCCATTCGAAAAGGTGCGGTTCGACCGTCCTGATCATCTCGCGGGCTTCCGCCAAGGTTTTTGGAATGCCGTCTTTTCCCGGCTTCCCGGTTCGCGTGGACCGCATCGCCGAAGCAAGGAACCACACCGTCCGTGCGACAGATCGGTCAGAGCCGCCCTCGAGGTCGAAACCGACGATATTTGCGGGGAGACCTGCGATAGCACGAGAAATCTGGACTGCGCCGTCAGTCGCGGGGATCTGTCGAGCGTCAGCGTAGTGCGCTCCGCAAATGCAGCTCGCATGTCCGTCGTTCGCCAACCTCAGCGGGGACTCGCAGCCGGGGCAGGTCTCGAGCAGTTCTGTGCCGTGCACAGCGCAGGCTGAAACAAGCGCGTGCCTCCATTCCTTGCGACGCGGGAGACCCGCGGCGAGACATGCCGGACAGACCGGGTCCGCGTGCATGCGATGAAACCGCCAGTCCAAGGCCGGGTCCGTTGCGCGACTACGCGGGAGGAGCGGTTCGAGAAGCGGGAACTCTACCCCCAGCGCCACGGCCAGATTTTCTGCGTTCTCCACCAACGGCCGCCCGTATGGACAGCCTCGTGAAACTCCTCCAGGGTGATTTGGGACTGGACGCCATTGAGCTCGATGCGCACCGCAGACATGCCGGGCATCCGGCCAATCACCGTATAGACCTCGTCATCTTTACGAAGATGGCGGCCGTCAACCTTCTGAACAATCGTCACAGCGGAAGGACCTCAAGATAGGAGGTGTCGCCACCCGTCGGTGAAAGAACCGTCTGGTCGTTGAACGGAGCTCGCTCGAGAGGCGCACAGAGATAACCGTCACGAATGGCTGCGTGAACACTGTTGCGGTCAAAGCCAAGGCCTTCGATTTCCCGGAAGGTCAGACAAGATGGGCAATCGTCCAGGAGCCACGCGCGCTGGTCGTCGTTCAGATAACCCCTGGGGGCAGTCTTCAGGGTGCGCAGGTTGCGTTCGAACGCACGAGAGAAAAACCGCTCCGTCACGACTGTGTGCCGGTGTCCCAGTGCGACCATCGCAACCGGGACCTTTCTGAAGTCTGGATCCTTTTCGATGAGCCTCGTGTGCTTCCCCTCAACGAAGATCCTGGAGCCATCGACGAGCTCAAAAAGGAAGTCAGGCGTATATTTCCAAGGCTTGTAGTCCGAACCGCCTACGGCGTCATTCAAAGCCTTCTGCGTGGGAAAGGACTCGCCTGTATTCAGCTCAAATGTGCAGGGTTGTGGATACACCCGACACACTCGGGGATCGAGATCTGCTGCGATCAGGATAATCGACTCGAGCGCACTTTCCGTATCGACAAGCGCATTGGCCTTGAGGCTAAGCTGCCTGTTGACCTTTTTCTGATATCCTCGCCTATGGATTGTCCGAGATGGGCCGTGGGACATGTCATCGTCATCGAGCATCTTGCGCACTCCGTTTTCTGCTTTCCGTTGTTTTCGGAGACGAATGAGGCACTGGATTGACGAGCGTGAAAATCTGATGCTATTTGCTAAATATTATTTGCAATACGCTGTTATATATAGATTTTTTAACTCTTCTGGCGCTATTATCGGCCGCGAAGTATTTTTTGTTAAACTGAAATGTGGAAGAGCTGCCTTATTCACATAGACCTATAGGACTATCTTTTTGTCAGTCGGCGATCTCCCCACCCCAAGGTGATTCCAAGGAAGCCACTAAACACAACCTATGCGAGTGCTGTCATTGTCGGCTCTCGGGCACGATCGGGCTTACACTGCTGGCCGGACGCCCGCTGAGATGGTATTATGAACCCCCTCCGAAAAATGCGCCAACCCAACGTATTCAGCGCCTTTTCGCGCTTGAGCGAAGGTCCGGTATTGGCCGCTACGCGCGGTAAGGCCGGATCTCTTCAGCTGACAGCGCATATCCGATCTCAGCCAGTTGTGTCGATGTCGACGCAGTGCCGAACATCCCGGTCACGGTCACGGCTTCGAACATCCCGGAGCTTTCATAGGGCGTGCCCGTTGTTACAAAGACCAGCTGGTTCGCCGGCGGTGGCGGCACGTGCACGCAGGCGCCGACATAGGGCACAAGGATGAACGCCGTGACACCAGTTCCCTTGTGGTCGATCGGGACGATGAACCCGGAAAGCCGAACGATCTGACCGTTCCAGTCCATTCGGATACCGGTCGACATCGGCTGCTGCGCGGCCAGGTCGCTTTCATCATGCGGCACGATCCCGGCCAGGTTCCCGGGCAGAGAATGGTCGTCCTCAGGCAACAGGTCTCGCCATTCGAGGTCGACCACAGTCTCTGCGACAGCTCGGCCCGCGAGCCCCGCTGCCGCAAGGCCGAGCAACACGGCACGACGCGATGTGAAGGTCATTGCCATTCGTATACCTCGATCTTTTCGGCCGCGATCTGGTAGCCGACCTCGGCGATCTGGGTCGTCATCGCTTTGGCCGACAAGCGGCCAAAAACCCAGACCGGATCCCACATGGACTCGCTCGGCCAAGGTTTTTCGGTGGTCACGAAGACCAGCTGATTGGGGGGCGGTGGCGGCGTGTGGATGCAGGCTCCGACATACGGCACGAGCATGAAGCTGGTCACGCCGTCGGATGTCACATCGAAGGGGATGATGTAGCCCGGCAGTTTCACAGGTTTGCCGTCCAGCCCGGTATTAACCTTGCTGGCATTTTCATCGAACTGCGGCACCCAGGTATCGTTCACCGCGTCGATCTGACCGGGGCCGATGATCTCTCCATAGGGCACGCCCTTTGGGATCAGGTCCTCCCAGGTGATTTCGCGGAACGGACTGGCCATTGCGCGCCCCGGCAGAAGGGTCGCTGCGGCGAGGGCCATGAAGGCGCGTCTGGACGGATGCCTGCTCATATCCTCACCATCATGCCATCGGCGAGCGACAGGCGGTAGGCCCGGAGTGCGGGCAAAAGGCTCGCGAGTGCCGCCGCGGCGATCACACCTGCGAGAACGGAGATCTCCCGAGCTGTCGGCGGGTCGATCGGCAGCCAGAGGCCAAAGGCGCTGTCGACCAGCGGCTGTGCGATCGCCAGACCGGCATAGAGCAGCGCCAGCCCAAACACCGCGCCTATAGTCGCCATCAGCGCCGCTTCCAGAACCAGCAGGCCAAGGATCGTCGCGGGCCGCGCACCCATGGCGCGCCAGATCGCCATTTCCCGCCGCCGTTCGTTCAACGACGAGAAGATCATCGCCATCATCCCAAGAAGCGCTGTGACCACCACCATGGCGGAGACTCCGATCAGCGCGGTTTCGGCTACGCCGACGATCTGCCATAGTTCCTGAAGCGCGACGCCGGGCAGGATCGCCAGCAGCGGCTCCTCCGGGTATTCGTTGATCGCCCGTTGCAGGCCGAAGATCTGGAGACGCGATTTCACCCCGACCAGCGCCGCCGTGACCGCCGAGGGTGTCAGGTCCATTTGCCTGATACGGTCGACCGGCGTGGTCTGACCCGGGATCTGCGCGCCGGACCGCCAGTCGACATGGATCGCCTCGATTGCCTCAAGGCTGACGATTACTGTGCGGTCGACTGGTGTGCCGGTGCGCTCTATTATCCCGGCAACGCGGAAGGGCTGGTCGTCATGTTCGGTGAAGCTGGCCAGCCCATGGGACACGACGATCGGATCACCGACCTTATATCCGAGCGTCGCGGCAACCTCTGCCCCGATCACGGTATCATAGAGGTCTTCGAGTCCGTTGCCCTGTCCGACGACGAGCGACCGACCGCCGCGATACTTGTAGTGTTCAAAAAATGCCTGCGTCGTGCCCATCACCCGGAACTGCCGGTGGCTGTCCCCAAGCGAAATCGGGACAATCCAGTCGACCTCGGGCCGCGCCGCGATGTCCTGATAGCTCTCCCATGTCACGTTGTTCGTGGCATTGCCGATCCGGAAAACGGAATAGAGCAGGAGCTGAACTGAACCCGACCGCGCCCCGACGATCAGGTCGGTTCCCGAGATCGTGTCGGCAAAGCTGGCCCGCGCGCCTGTGCGCACCTTTTCCACGCCGAGGAACAGCGCGACGGACAGGGCGATGGCAAGGATCGTCATGCCCACGGTCAGGGCCCGCGCCAGCAGCGAGCGATAGGCAAGGCGCAGGATCATGCGGCCAGCCTTTCGGTCCGCGCGATCTCGGACAGGTGCACGACACGATCGAACCGCGCGCCCAGCCGTTCGTCATGGCTGACCATCATCAGCGATGATCCGGTCGCGGCGATCCGGTCGAAGAGCAGGCCGAGGAACGTGTCCTGCGTCGCCGCATCCAAGGCCGAGGTCGGCTCGTCCGCGACGATCAACGGTGGTTGTCCAATCAGGGCGCGGGCCACGGCGACCCGCTGCTGCTGACCGACCGACAGACGCCCGGCGGTGGTGCCGGTGATCCCCCCGGGCAGACCGAGTGCCGTGCACAGTGTTGCGGCCTCGTCAGGGGCCGCACGCTTGCGTCGTTCGGGCGCAAAGCGCAACGGCAGCAGGATGTTGTCCGACACGCTGGCGTAGGGCAGCAGATTGAACTGCTGGAAGATCACTCCGATCCGTTCCGCGCGAAACCGATCCCGCGCCCCGGCGCGCAGGGTCGACAGATCGGTGCCCCCGACCTCCACCCGACCGGTATCGGCGGTGACGATCCCGCAGATCAGCGACAACAGGGTCGACTTGCCCGACCCGCTTTCGCCCAGAAGCAGGACGCTCTCGCCCCGCTCGATTTGGAAGCCCGGCACCGAAAGCCCGAAGGACGCCCGCCCCGGCCAGCGGAAGCGGACATCGTTCAGAGTTAGAGCCGGGCTTACCGTCATGCCAGGATCATTCCAGCGTCAGTTCGGGCTCGTCACGGGTGATCTCGGCCTGACCGGCACCGGTTTCAGTGACGTATTGCGCCTCGATTTCTTGCGCGTTTGCGAACTGGGTAAAGAACGGGAAGCTGATCGTGGTCAGCGCGTCTTCATCTTCGCAGGCAAAGGCATAGCTGACGTGGAACTCGCTATGTCGAGCTTCGTCGCTGTGGTCATGATCGTCGGCCGCATGATCCTCGTGATCATGGTCATCGCCTTCAGCATGATCTTCGTGATCATGATCGCCATCCATATGCGCGTCGGAGTCATCGTGGTCACGATCGCCGCCATGCAAGTGCGCCAGCACTTCCGTCAGGCGACAGCCAGCGGCCTCAGGTAGGGCCACCACGTTTTCGGGCATCAGCATGGTGCGGATGGCGGCCTCGACGGCGTCCTTGTCCTCGGCCGATGTCGCTTCGTATTCGAAGCCGACGATGTCCATGCCGGGCGCGTGGATGTTGATCTCGACCTTGCCGTGTTCAACCGCGATCTCCGCAGTCGAGACACCGTGCACATGGGCGTCCATTTCACGGGTGTCCTGTGCGAACACCGGCGTGGCGAGGGTCGAGGCGGCAAGGGCCAGGTGGATCGGTTTCATGATGGGTCCTTTCGAGGTTGATTGATGAAGAGTTGAACCGGTCATTGCAACGCCCCCGCGACACGCGTCGGGGTCAAATCCACGTTTGCCGCATCCGGATCCAGCGACAGCACGTGGTCCGCCGTCCGCGCCACCAGCGCCGGGTCATGGCTGACCAGCATGATGGCGCAGCCCTCGGTCGCGGCCATTTCGCAGAGCAAATCAATGACTTGTTTCTGAGTGATCGGGTCGAGGCGAGAGGTCGGCTCATCGGCAAAGATGAGCTTCGGCCGGACCAGCAGCAGGCGCAGCAGGGCCAGTCGCTGGAGCTCTCCGCCCGATACGGCATCGGGCTTTCGCGTCAACAGCGCCGGGGCGAGGCCGAGGCGCGGCATCAGCGCGTCGATCCGCGCCTGCGATTGCCCATGGCGGCGAGCGACGTCGGCGAGCGTTTGCCCCAGGATACGACGGCGGGGAAAGGCCGCGACCGGATCCTGGTAGAGTTTCTGGAGCGCTGTGGCTGTCAGACCTGCGGCCTTCTCCACACGCCCTGTGGAGCAACGGACCAGCCCCAGCATCACGTCGCCAAGTGTGGACTTGCCACAGCCGGATGGCCCGGTCACACCAAGGATGCGGCCTTCGGTCAGGTCGAAGGACAGGTCCGAGAAGAGGCGCGTCCCGCCCCGCTCTGCCGCCAGCCCGGTCGCGGTCAGCACAGGTGCCCCCGCCGCCGCTGGTTTTCGCCGGGGCCAGTTTTCCGGATCGGCGGCGATCAGATCCCGCGTATAGGCCTGCGTCGGCGCGCCCATCACGGACGCGGTCGCGCCCGTCTCGACCACGCGGCCTTCGCACAGAACGATCATCCTCCCGCCAACACGTCGCGCCAGCGCCAGATCGTGGGTGATGACCAGCAGCCCGCCGCCGCGCGCCAGTTCGGCGAGCAGCAGGTCAGCCACCTCATCCCGACGCGCGGCGTCCAGACCCTTGGTCGGTTCATCCGCGATGACGATCCTTGCGCCCCCGGCCCGCGCGGCGGCAATGGCCACGCGCTGCGCCATGCCACCCGAGAGCTCGTGCGGATAGCGCTGCCCTGCCCCGCTCAGGCCAAGGTGGCTCAGGTCGCTGGCCGCCTGTGCCTGCGCGTAAGCCGCCCCCAGACCGCGCACCAGATGATGCGCCTCGGCAACCTGCCGTTCCGCACGCATCAGCGGATCGAGCGACAGCCAGGGCTCCTGCGGCAGCACTGCGATCTGACGCCCCCAGAGCGCCCGGAACCCATTGGGCCGTGCCGCATCCAACAGGTGATCGCCCAGGGCCACCCGGCCCCGCGCGGTCAGGTCCCGCGGCAGGGTGCCCATGATGGCCTGCGCCAACAGGGACTTGCCGGACCCGGTTTCGCCCAGAATAACCAGCGGCTCGCCTGGTTCCAGATGCAGCGATACGGGATGCAGGATCGGCGTGTCGCCCTGCGATACTGTGATGTCTTCAGCTTTCAGAAGGGTCATGTCTCGCGACTCCCCGCCAGTAGGGTAAGGCCCAGAAGCAGGGCGAAGGTGGCGATGACGGGCGACAGCAGCGCCATGGGGGCCTCGCGCCAGTAGGGCAGCAGTTCCACCATCATCAGGCCCAGTTCCGGTGTCGGAGCGCGCATGCCGACGTGCACGAAGCCCAGCGCGGCGATGGCCATGATCGCGGTTGCGGTGCCGAAGGCGGCTGCGGTCAGCATCATCGGCGCGATTTCCGGCCAGATGTGGGTGCGGAAAACGTAAGTTGGACCGAAGCCCAGCAGCCGCGTCGCCTGCACGGCGGGCGAGGCAAGCACCTCACGCGTTGCCGCACGGGTCAGGCGGAAGAACTCGACCCAGAGCACCAGCGACAGTCCGGCCCAGAAGCCAAGCGCCGTGCCGGGAACGATGGCCAGCACGATCAGGACCAGCAACAGCCCCGGCAGCGCCAGCAGTGCGTCAGCCAGAGTGGTCAGGATCCGGTCGGTCCAACCGCCACGCGCAGCCGCCAGCGTGCCAAGGGCCAGCCCCCCAAGCCCGGCGGTCAGCACAGCCGCGATGGCGATAGCGGGCGACAGGCGCAGGGCATGGGCCAGCCGGTGAAAAATCGACCGGCCAAGGTGGTCATAGCCAAGCGGTGCCCCGGGCTCCGGCCCAGACAGCGCCTTCATCAGCGACTGCGCGAAGGGATCGCCGGGGACGGCGAGCGGCCCGATCAGGGAAAAGATCAGCACGGCGGCGACCAGAACGGCCCCCGTCCAGCGTGTCGCATGGCCCACAGGGCGCGGGATCATCACGGCGTCGGTCATGCGGCTCTCCTCGGATCAATGCGCTGCGTGACAAGGTCGATGACGGCGTTGATGAGAACAAAGCTCAGCCCCAGGCACAGCGCCGTGCCCTGCACCATCGGCACATCGCGGGAAAAGATCGCGTGCACCAGCGCATGACCGATGCCGGGCCAGCCAAAGACCGCCTCGACCACCACGACGCCTTCGACGAGCGTCACGAACTGAAGCCCGAGATAGGTTAGCAGCGGGACCGAGACGTTGCGCAGCCCATGCCGCCAGAGCGTTTGACGCGGGCTCAGCCCCTTCCATTGGCCAAAGCTGTAGAAGGGCATTGCCGCGATCCGCGCCATGGCGTCCCGCGCGATCCGCGCATTGACGGCGGCCAGCCCGAGTGCCAGCGCCAGAGCGGGCAGAATGAAGTGCCGTGCCTCGCCATACCCGGCGGCGGGCAGCAGGCGGAACTGCACCGAAAGGATCAGGATGAGGATCAGGGCCATCAGGAACTGCGGCACGGCCTTCAGCCCCGTCGAGACGACCAGAAGCACGCGGTCGAGCGCGCCACCGGGCCGGAGCCCGGCAAGGATACCCAGGGGTGGCCCGAGGATCAGCGACAAGAGCACCGCGACCCCGGCCAGCGCCATCGACGCGCCCAGTTGATGCCCGATCTCTTCGATCACCGGCTGGCCGGTGACCAGCGACGTGCCAAAATCCAGCCGCAGCAGATCGCCCAACCAGTTGAGGAACGCGGGCAGCGCCGGACCGCCCAGCCCCAGTTCATCGCGCACCGCGTCGGCGGCAGCGGTATCGACATTGTCGTAGCCATAGCGCCCGGCGGCGATCCGATAGGCCGCATCACCCGGCAGGGCGCGCATCATGGCAAACGTGGCGGCCCCGATCAGGACCGCCACCATCAGGGCCTGGATGCCACGTGTGATCAACGTGTTCATTGCGTGAGCTTCAGATCTTGCAGGCCAAACGTCCGTTCCCACGGGTCGATCATCGTGCCTTCGACGCCCTTGGCCACGGCCAGCGTCTGGCGATACCAGGCGATTGGGATAATCGGCAGTTCGGTTTGCAGGATCTCGGCAATCCGCTTCCGCGCATCGTCACCGCCATCGCCGCGTCCGACGGCTCGTGCCAAGTCCACGATCTCGACGTTCTGCCAGCCCATGGCCCCCCAGTCGCCGGTCGGAGCGTAGTCGGACAGAACCGTGCCGACAGGGTTCGGGATCAGACCAAAGTTCCGCGCGATCAGGCCAAGGTCGAGCGAGCCGTCCTGATGGCCCGAGCTAATCTCGGACGAGTTGGTGGTATTGATCGTCAGCTCCACCCCGATGGCACGGAATTGTTGCTCCAGCACCGCCGCGACCAGAGGCAGCTCGGGCCGGTCTGGATAGGTCGTCAGGGTCAGGGCAAAGCGTTCTCCATCCCGGGTCAGAATGCCGTCGCTGCCAGCGGTCCAGCCCAGGCCAAGCAACAGTTCCTTTGATTCTTCCGGGTCGTAGGCCAGCGGTGCAAGGCTGTCGTCATGCCAGTCCCCAACCGACGGCGGAAACAGCTGTGTTGCCCCTTCGGGATAGCGCAGAGCGGCCTTGGCGATGCCCTCGCGGTCGATGGCAAGGGACAGAGCCTTGCGGGCCTCGGGCTCGGACAGGGCGGGATGGCTGGCGTTCACCTTCATGAGCAGCGTGCGCGGTATCGCGACGGAATGCACGGTGGCCGTATCCGACATAGCCAGTCGCGCGACCGAGGCCGGGTCGAGGCCAAAGACGAAGTCCGCGTCCCCGGATTCGGCCATCAGCGCACGGGTCTCCACCCGGCTGACGGCGGCGTAGCTGACGTTCGGCACATGCGGTGCGCTGCCCCAGTAGTCAGCGAAGGCTTCGGCCTTCAGGCTCAACGGCGGGGCAAGATCAGTCACCTTGTAGGGGCCGGTGCCAATGATCTCGATCCCCGCGCCATCCGCCCCGTAGGCGGCGGGTGCGAGGATCTGCGCGCTGTAGTGGGCGAGGTAAGCCGGGAGCGCAGCAAAGGGTTCGGACAGAGTGATAACGACGGCGCCGTCGCCCGCTTCGATCGCGGTCACAGGGGTCTTCGCCAGCGGACCGGGCTTGGCACGGGCGATGGTCAGAGCGTTCGCGACCGCATCCGCCGTCATCGCGGCGCCATCATGGAACAGCACCCCGTCTCGCAGGGTGAAGGTCCAGGTCTGGCCGTCCTCGGACGTCACCCATTCGGTCGCGAGACCGGGCGTCAACGCGCCCTCGGGATCGGCATTGGTCAGCGTTTCGGCCACGCCCATGCGGGTGAAGATATAGCCGGAGGTCGAGGGCTCGGGCGACTGGATTTCGAACTGCGCGACAACGTCCAGCGTGTCGTCGGCCAGGACGGGCGGCGCGAATGAGATCAAGGCGGCGGCAAGGACTGCCAAGGAATGCTTCATTGTCTTTGATCCTGTTGATCGGTGAGGGACGCGCGGCTCATGGCGGGTAGCGAGAACCGGTCGCGGGAAAGGGTCTTCTGTTCGGCCCGGTCGAGCCGGTCGAGGATGTCGTCAGGGCTTGCGCCCGCGGCCCGGGCTTTGGCCCAGATCCGACGGCAGCAGGCGGGCGACCACGGCAGCGCGGCCTTTGCCAACCAGGCGCGCAAGGGTCGCGGCAGGGCATCATAGGCCTGCATCGGATCGGCAGGTCTGCGGCGGCGACGGAGCGAGGTGGAGACGTTGCGCCTCATGCTGCTGCCCGCCGCCAAACCGGGAATGGATCCGGCAGGTCCGGCAGGGCATCCGGGCCGGGCGCGATGTGCGCTGGCACCAGCGCCGCATCAAGCCGGGCCTTCAGCGACGGCCAGTCAATCCCCGCCCCGATGAACACGATCTCCTGTCGCCGGTCGCCCCAGGGCTCCTGCCAATGCTGGGCGAGATAGGCCCGGGCGCCGTCGTGATCGGGGTGCCGGTCGCGTGGGATTGTGGCCCACCACTGACCAAGCGGCGCCACAGATGAAAGCGCTCCGGCCAGCGAAAACTCCGCCACCCAGTCAGGCCGGGTCGCGATCCAGAAATGCCCCTTGGCGCGGATCACACCGGGCAAGTCTCCGTTCAGGACCTCCATGACCTTGGATGGGTCGAACGGCTGACGCGCGCGATAGACGTAGGAGGTGACGCCGTATTCCTCGGTCTCGGGCACGTGGTCGGCGAAACCGTAGAGCTCCTTCGCCCACATCGGATGCTCATGTGCCTTTTCGAAATCGAAAAGACCGGTATTTAGGATCGCGCGCGGCTCAACGTTGGATTGGTCAGTTTCAATGATCCACGCGTCGGCATTGAGGCTGCGAATAATCTTGCGCGCCGCATCCACTTTCTGCGGCCCGGCGTCAGAGACCTTGTTCAGGATGACCACATCGGCGAACTCAATCTGATCGGTCAGCAGGTGGACCAGCGTGCGCTCGTCCTCCTCACCCAGTGTCTCGCCCCGGTCGCTCAGGAAATCGTGGCTGGCATAGTCGTTGAGCAGGTTCACCGCGTCGACAACGGTCACCATGGTATCAAGCCGCGCGACATCAGACAGGCTTTCGCCCAGCTCATCCCGGAAATCGAAGGTGGCTGCGACGGGCAGCGGCTCGGATATCCCGGTGGATTCGATCAGCAGGTAGTCGAACCGTCGTTCCCCGGCCAGCTTGCGGACCTCTTGCAACAGGTCATCGCGCAGGGTGCAGCAGATGCAGCCGTTCGACATCTCGACCAGTGTTTCGTCGGTGCGCGACAGTTCGGTATCTGCGCGGACGAGGTCGGCATCGATGTTCACCTCGGACATGTCATTGACGATGACGGCGACGCGGCGTCCGTCGCGATTGTTGAGAACACGGTTCAGCAGGGTTGTCTTGCCCGCGCCCAGAAAACCGGACAGGACGGTCACGGGAAGGCGGGGATCAGCGGCGGTCGTCATGCTGCCTCCTTTTCAAGAGCTGGAATGAAATCGGGGAAGAGAAGCGACTGGTGGCAGCCCGCACCGGCGCGAGCTCCGTCACCGACGGCGAAGTTGACGTTCCACATCGGTGTGGCGAGGTCGCCGGCGGCGAAGACACCTGGGATATCGGTCTGCTGCATCGGTCCGGTGCGGACGTAGGGGCCCATTGGACCATCGGACATTCCCACCCCCAGACGCACCGCCGGAGAACCTGCAAGGTCGACCTTCGGGGCGATGAAGATGGCCGCGAAATCAGCTGCCGGTCCGTCCTGAAAGGTGACCCGGATACCGTCGCCGGACTCGAGCCGCAGGAATGTTCGCGCGTCGACCCTGATGCGGGCCGCACTCAGTGCTTGTTGATCGAGGCCGTCGACACCATTCACCAGAACGGTGACATCCTCGCTCCAGTCGGCGCGGAGCATATGCGCCTGATGGGCGGCCATCGGGCCTGTCGCGAGCACAGCCAGCGGACGACCCTTCACCTCATAACCGTGGCAGTAGGGACAATGCAGGACGGTGAGCCCCCATGCATCGCCCACGCCCGGCAAGTCGGGCAGGATGTCCCGCACGCCATGCGTCAGGATGATCCGGCGTGCTCGGATGCACTCTCCACTCTGAGTAGTCACCTCGAAAGCATCGACAGCGCCCGAGATGTCGTCTGTCCTGTCGTTCAGAAAGCTGACGGTCGGATAACCCGCAAGATCTGCCCGAAACCGTATGAGGATCTCTGCTGGGGGCACACCGTCCCAGCCTGGCACGCCATGAGCAGCCGGAGACATGCGGTTTCGCGGATGGCCGTCATCCATGATCAGAACGGATCGGCTTGCCCGGGCAAGTTGGAGGGCGGCGCTAAGGCCCGCGAAGCTTCCTCCAACGATCACTACATCAAACATGGCATTAAATCTCCGGTCCCGGACACGTGCGCGCCGGGGTCATGGTTCTTGAGGATCGGAAGACGCGGTCGAGGGACGACCGTGAGCCCCAGTCAAGATATGTTATAACGTATCGAGATAGTTATCTTGTAACACGTGAGGTGTTCAAGCATGTTTTTGCCCCAAAGCAGGAGCTCGTATGCAGAGCAGCTAATGTCCCACTGGGCACGGTAGTTTTGCGTCACCTTGGCAACGAGAAACGCTCAGGTGAGCTTCTGACCCGCACCCATCCGACAGGCTGATGAAACCGTCGGGAAAGACCATAGCTCAGCCGGACACCCGATCCTCGGCTACGCAGCGACAGATCGAGACGGGAATAGCCATTATGTGAAACACAGCATTCCTGAGGTTTCGCACCATTCCCTATATGTGGTGTCCAAACGAAAGGTGATTCTCCGGTCGTCAATGAGAAATATGCCTGATGGTATTTTTTCGGGCGTATCGAACGACTAACCACAGTCTAAAGTGCTATGCCGAACCTTTCGCGCAGCGAAGTTAAATCATTAAAAGCATTGGACATTTTTCGACTCCCTCAGCATCTTTTGGAAGCTGATTCTGGGCAGAACCACGTCAAGCGAATTTAGTCTGAAAATGGCGTTGACGATTGCAACCCGGAAACCGGATTATAACCATAAGCAGGGTATGACCCGGGGTTCAACACCACATCTCGCCCCGGGCCATATGGTTCGAAGAAACGCGAAGCGTGTCCTCCTGCTGGGCAGCTTGCCCGCCAAAAAATCTGCGGTCAAGCACGCGCTTTGCGACAATCCGCCCCGAGGAGGGGCATCAGCTATGTCGCATATGGACGACCATAAGCACGAACAGCCACTTACACCGGAGATGGTTCCGGTCATCAAGCTCGCGCGTGAGCGCGGGTATCACTACGGTCCTATCGCTGCCTACTACAGGATAAATCAGGGTCGTATCGCAGACGTCATGAAAGGGCGCCGTTACCCGGAGATTCCGGCCGGCTCAGAACTCCCTACGGATTTCCCCATCCCCTAAAGAACTGCGAAACGCAAGCGGGGGGCGATCTTCGCCCCTCGCTGAATAAGATCAGGGAGCGAAAGGTCGGCCATCGTCATTCGCCAAATAGAGGTTTCAAACGCCACGGTCGCGTTCACCTCATTCTTCGGTGCAATGAAACTCAACCTAATCATGCAGCGCATAAACGCAAACCTTTGCGCCAATCGCGCAAACTTATGCTCACCGCGCACGATTATGCGCGATCCTACACCGCCTCAGATATCCAGGTTTTCCACGTTCAGCGCATTGGCCTGGATGAACTCCCGGCGCGGTTCGACGACGTCGCCCATCAGCTTGGTGAAGATGTCGTCGGCCTCGGCCATGTCATCGACCTTGACCTGCAGGAAGGTGCGGGCCTCCGGGTCCAGGGTGGTTTCCCAGAGCTGTTCGGGGTTCATCTCGCCCAGGCCCTTGTAGCGCTGCAGTTGCAACCCGCGTTCGCCCTCCTGCAGGATTGCCTCCAGCAGGTCGAGCGGGCCGTAGATCGGCTGGTTGCGGTCGCGGCGGACGAGGGTGGCGCGGGTGCCGTAGATTTCCTGCAGGTGCTGGGTCATCTGTCCCAGGCGGCGGGCCTCGCCAGAGCGGAGGGCGGCGCCGTCGAGGGTGCGGACCTCCTCCACCCCGCGCAGCACGCGGGAGAGGCGGATGCCCTTGTCCTGTGTCTGGCGGCCCGTCCAGCCGCGTTCGTATTCCACCGCGATCGCATCCAGGCGGGCGGCGACATTGTCGGCCACGCCCTGAAGGTCCGCGTCTACCTCGCCCGCCACAAAGGCGCCGGCGATCGCCGCCTGTTCGAGGATGTGGCGGGGGTAATGAGTCGGGAAACTGTCGAGGTAACGGCGGATGGTCCGCGCCTCCGTCACCACACGCACGAGATCGGGGCCGGCGATTTCGTCGCCACCGCCCAGGCGCAGCACGGCGCCCTCGGTACCCTGGTCGATCAGATAGTCCTCAAGCGCCGCCTGATCTTTCAGGTAAACCTCTGATTTACCGCGTGAAACCTTGTAGAGCGGTGGCTGCGCGATGTAGAGGTAGCCGCCCTCGATCAGCTCCGGCATCTGGCGGTAGAAGAAGGTCAGCAGCAGGGTCCGGATGTGCGCGCCGTCGACGTCGGCGTCGGTCATCAGGACGATCTTGTGATAGCGCAGCTTCTCGATGTTGAACTCGTCCCGGCCGATCCCGGTGCCGAGCGCCATGACGAGGTTGCCGATTTCCTGGCTCGACAGCATCCGGTCAAAGCGGGCGCGTTCGACGTTCAGGATCTTACCCTTCAACGGCAGGATCGCCTGCGTCCCCCGGTCCCGCCCGGTCTGGGCGGAACCGCCGGCCGAGTCACCCTCGACGATGAAAAGTTCGGTCTTGGAGGGGTCTTTTTCGGAGCAATCCTTGAGCTTCCCGGCCAGGTAGTTCACGTCCAGCGCGGTCTTGCGCCGGGTCAGTTCGCGGGCCTTGCGGGCGGCCTCGCGGGCCAGCGCCGCTTCGATGATCTTGCCGACGATCATCCGCGCCTCGTTCGGGTTTTCCTCGAACCATTCCGACAGCTTTTCGCCAACCAGGTTCTCGACCGCCGGGCGCACCTCGGACGAGACCAGCTTGTCCTTGGTCTGGGAGGAGAATTTCGGATCCGGCACCTTGACCGAGAGGACACAGGTCAGCCCCTCGCGCGCGTCGTCCCCGGTGAAGGAAACCTTCTCCTTCTTGGCGATGCCCGACTCCTGCGCGTATTTGGTCAGGGTGCGGGTCAGCGCGCCACGGAAACCCGCCAGGTGCGTGCCGCCGTCGCGCTGCGGGATGTTGTTGGTGAAGGGCAGAACCGTCTCGTGGTAGCTGTCGTTCCACCACATCGCGACCTCGACGCCGATGCCATCGCGTTCGCCGGTCACGAAGATCGGCTCCTCCATCATGCCCTGCTTGGACCGGTCGAGGTATTTGACGAATTCCTTCACCCCGCCTTCGTAGAACAGCTCTGTATGGATCGCCTCCGCCGGGCGCTCGTCCTCCAGCACGATGCGCACGCCGGAGTTCAGGAAGGCCAGCTCGCGCAGGCGCTTTTCCAGAGTGGCGTAATCGTAATCGAGGTTGGAGAAAGTGTTGGTGGAGGAGAGGAAGCGCACCTCCGTCCCCTTCTCGCCGTTCGAGTCGCCCACGACCTCCAGCGGCTTCACCGTCTCGGAATTCTCGAAACGGACGTAGTGTTCCTTGCCGTCGCGCCAGATGCGCAGTTCCAGCCAGTCGGACAGAGCGTTCACCACCGAAATCCCCACGCCGTGCAGACCGCCGGAGACCTTGTAGGAGTTCTGGTCGAACTTCCCGCCGGCGTGCAGCTGGGTCATGATAACCTCGGCGGCGGAGATGCCTTCTTCGGCATGCATGGAAACCGGAATACCCCGCCCGTTGTCGCGCACGGAGACCGAGTTGTCGGCGTGAATCTTCACCTTCACGAAGTCCGCGTGACCCGCCAGCGCCTCGTCGATGCCGTTGTCTACGGCCTCGTAGATCATGTGGTGCAGACCGGAGCCATCGTCCGTGTCGCCGATGTACATGCCCGGCCGCTTGCGAACGGCATCCAAGCCTTTGAGAACCTTAATAGAATCCGCGTCGTAGGATTGCTCGGTATTCTGGGCTTCAGCCATGCGGAAAACGCTCCTCGTAAGTTGTCCAGTTTATATCCCTGGCTGGGGGCAATGTCACGTCAAAGACACAAGATTTGGTGGTTTCGGACGCCCCGTCAGCGGCCCTCCGCGCCCAGGCTTCCGGCACGGGAAATCCAAGTGGCGATCCGGCGCTCATCGGCGTGTTCCACGGGCGAAAAATGGGTGAAGGATACAGGGTTGAGCCCCACAAAACCCAGGATCTGCCGCTTGAGTTGCACTTGCATCGCGCGCCGGTAGAGAAGCCGCAGCGCCCAGTCCGGAGTGTCGGAGGTCATGATCACCCGGGCCGTCCGCCCCTTGAGCAGCGACTTCGGCAGGCCGAGGCGCTTTTGACGCGGATCAAAGCTGTTGCCGGGCAGCAGGGCCCGGTCGAAGACGCCCTTCAACCGCGCGGGCAGGCCGCCCCACCATAGCGGTGTGACGAGGACGAAATGCTCCGCCCAGGTGAGGTTGTCCATGAAGCGCTCCAGATCCGGTTCCAGCGGCTTGGCGTTGCGGAGCCCCGCCTGGCCGAAATCGGCGTCAAACGTCATCTCGCGCAGGTTTATGCGGCGCAGGTCGTGACCGACGGCATTTGCCTTGGCCTCGTAGGCATCCGACAGCGCGTGGTTGAGCGAGGTTTCGGCGGGGTGACCGTTGAGCAGTAGTATCTTCCGCGGCATGTGGTTCTCCATATTTGACCGTGGTCATATTTGAATCCACAAAACCTGACCGTGGTCAATTACAGAATTTGACCACGGTCACTCCGACTGGCAGAAAGGGGCATGGCCCAGCCCGTGCAAACCCGATCCCGCAAGACCCGCGCCGCCCTTGTCGAGGCGGCCCAAAGCCTTGTGGCAAAGGGCGGCTATGAGGCGCTGCGGGTGGAGGAGGTCGTGGCGCGGGCCGGGGTCGCCAAGGGCACCTTCTTTGCCCATTTCACCGACAAGGACGGCATCCTGACCGAGTTGATGGGCGCGGAACTGAGCCAGCGGCTGGATCGGATGGCAGAGGCCCCCGCCCCGACCACCCCCCGCGAAATGGCGGAGCGTATGAGGCCCGCCATCGACTATCTGGCGCGCGAGCGGACGGTCTTTGACATCGTGATGCGCTATTCCGGCGGCATGGGGCCGACGGGCAACCCGGTGGTGGCCGATTGCATCACCCGGCAGATCACGATCCTTTCAGGCTGGATCGCAAGGGCCGGGGCTGCCGGGCAGATGCGGAATGATCAGGACCCGGCCCTGCTGGCCGAGGGGGTGCAGGCCTTCATCGCCCAGGTCGTGGCCCTGCATTTCTGTACCGAAGAGGGCACGCGCCCGCCCCCGACGGAGGCGCTGATCCCTTTCCTCAACGCCTGGCTCGGCGTCAGGTAAAGGGGATCACCAACCCGACCAGGATCATCAGACCGCCCGCCACGGTATTGGTCCGCCGGATCGCCCGGCCGGAGGCCAGCAGCCGCCGCACCCGGTCGATCATTACCGCAAAGACCAGGTTGCCGATGAACGGCACGATCATCGACACGCCCATGATCGCCGCGATATCAGCCACGGTTACCCGGGTCAGGTCGAAGAAGCCCGGCAGCACGCCCATGTAGAACAGGATCGCCTTGGGATTGCCGAGGATCACCACCAGCCCGGCAACAAAGCCCGCCCACATGCCGGGACGCGTCAGGCGGCTGTCGGCGGCGATGGTCTTGTCCGCATTGCGGATCAGCAGAAATCCCATGATCAGGAACATCGCCGCACCGACAAAGCGCAGGATGGTCATGAAGCCCTCGATCTGGGCGACGATCCAGCTGACCCCCAGAACCGCCAGCAGCGGCCAGAGCGCATCACCGATCACCACGCCCATGGCCAGCGGCCAGGCGGCATGGAACCCGCCGGAGAGGGCGCGCGCCGTCAGCGCCAGCCAGACCGGACCGGGAGTGAGGAAGAGGATGAAAAGAGCGCCGGCGTAAAAGGCCAGCTCGGTCAAGCCAAGGGTCATTCGGGATCCGGGATGGTCAGCGTGCCGTCGTCGTTGACGGTCCAGAAGGGGTTATGCGCCAGTTCCCAGACATGCCCGTCCGGATCGGCGTAGTAGCCGGAGTAACCACCCCAGAAGACCTCCTCAGGCCGCTTCAGCGCCGTCGCCCCAGCGGCCAGCGCGGCGGCATAGGCCGTGTCCACGCTCTCGCGATCCGGAAAGTTCTTCGCCAGCGTCATCGCCCCGGTGCCCAGCTCCGCCCCCGGACGCCCCTGATCCTCGGCCAGCGGCGCCTTGCCAAAGAGGCCAAGCGCCATGCCGTGCAGGCGGTAGAACACGACGCCCGGCTGTTCCTCCACCGGCTGCCAGCCGAGGGCGGCGTAGAACGCCTTGGCCCGGTCCAGATCCTCGACACCCAGGGTGATCAGGCTCACACGTTGCGGGGTCATATCGGCTCCTCCTCGATCCGGCTTTCGCCATTGTCGTCGGTCACGCGCAGATGCTGCGCCCGGTCCCCCAGTTCGGCAAACAATTCCGCCCCGGTGCCGGTCATCCAAGCCTGGGCCCCGAGGGCACAGACCTCGTCATAGAGGGCGGCACGGCGGTCGGCGTCAAGATGGGCGGCGACCTCATCCAGCAGCAAGACCGGGGGTGCACCAAAGTCCTCCGCCAGGGCGCGGGCATTGGCGAGGATGAGCGAGATCAGCAGCGCCTTCTGTTCGCCGGTCGAGGCCTCCCTGGCGGCGATCCCCTTGGCCGCCCAATGCGCGTCAAGGTCGATGCGGTGCGGGCCGATCAGGGTGCGGCCGGCCTGAAGGTCGCGACGGCGGCCGTCGGCCAGGGCCTGACGCAGGTCCTCGGCCTCTTCCGGCAGCTCACCCTCGGCATGGCGCAGCGCCAGGTCAGGGGCGGGGAAGGCCGTCGCGGCCCCCTCGGTCGCCTGCGCCAACTGCTGCAGTGCGGCACGGCGGTTCGCCATGATCAGCGCCCCGGCCTCGGCCATCTGCGCCTCGAGTGCGACATACCAGTGATCGTCGCGCACCATGTCCTTGAGCAGACGGTTGCGTTCGCGCATCGCTTTTTCATAGGCCAGCGCGGCATCCGCATGGCCGGGGGTAAAGCTCAGTGTCATGCGATCCAGGAACCGCCGCCGCCCCTCTGCCCCTTCGATCCAGAGCCGGTCCATCGAGGGCACCAGCCAGAGCACCCGCGCCACGCGGCCAAGCGCCGCCTGTGCCGCGACCTTTCCGTCGATACGCACCGTGCGGGTCACGCCCGGCTCTGCCATGGTGTCGAGCTCGTGCATCTGGTGCAGCGATTGCAGCAGCACGGTCAGCTTCCAGCCCAGGGCCTCGGGCCGCCGGATGAGATCCTCGGCCCCCGCCCGGCGCAGCCCGCGCCCCGGCGAAAACATCGACACAGCCTCCAGCAGAGAGGTCTTGCCCGCACCGTTCGGCCCGTGAATCGCAACGGGCCGTCCATCGGTTTCCACCACGCCCTGCCGGTAGGACCGGAAGTGCGACAGGGTCAGCCGGGTCAGACAAAGCCGTCCCATGCACCCCCCATTTTCTTTTTGCTAAAAATATCTCCGCCGGAGGCAAGGCCGCGCCAGCGGCCTCCCCTCACACGCGCATCGGCATGACGACGTAGACGGCAGAGGTATCGTTGCCCTCGCGCATCAGCGTCGGATCCCCGGCGGAGTTGAACAGGAACACGGCATTCTCGCGATCCACCTGGCTGGCGATCTCCAGCAGGTATTTCGCGTTGAAGCCGATCTCCAGCCGGTCGTCGCCATAGGCCACGGCCAGCTCTTCCTCGGCGGCGCCGCTGTCGGGGGCGTTGACCGACAGGACCAGCCGGTCCTCGTCCAGCGCCAGTTTCACCGCGCGGGAGCGTTCCGAGGACACGGTCGCAACCCGGTCCACCGCCTTGGCGAAGTCGGAGGCGTCCACTTCCATCTTCTTGGTGTTGCCCTGTGGGATGACGCGGGAATAATCCGGGAAGGTGCCGTCGATCACCTTGGAGGTCAGGGTGATGTCGGGGGTGGCGAAGCGCACCTTGGTCTCGCTGACGGAGACGGCGATCTTCATCTCGTCGTCTTCCAGCAGCTTGCGCAGCTCGCCCACGGTCTTGCGGGGGACGATCACGCCGGGCATGTCTTCGGCCCCCTCGGGCAGGTCGGCGTCGATGCGGGCCAGGCGGTGGCCGTCGGTGGCGACACAGCGCAGCACCCGGCCGCCCTCACCCTCGGCGATGTGCATGTAGACGCCGTTCAGGTAATAGCGCGTCTCTTCGGTCGAGATGGCGAATTTCGACTTGTCGAACAGCCGCCGCAGCACCGGGGCGGGGGCGGAGAAGTTCGAGTGATATTCCGACGAGGCCATGACCGGGAAGTCTTCTTTCGGCAGGGTCGCCAGGTTGAAGTTGGACCGGCCAGCAGCCACGGTCAGGCGTCCGGCGGCGCTGTCCTCGGACAGGGTGACCTGGGCGCCATCGGGCAGCTTGCGGACAATCTCATGCAGGGTCACGGCGCTGACGGTGGTGGCCCCGGCGCGTTCGACCATGGCTGGGGCCTTGTCGACCACCTCGATATCCAGGTCGGTGGCGCGGAACTGCACGTCGTTGCCTTCAGCCTCGATCAGGACGTTGGCGAGGATCGGGATCGTGTTGCGGCGTTCCACAACCGATTGCGCCTGGGCAACCGCCTTGAGCAGTGCCGCGCGTTCGATGCTGAATTTCATGAGCCCTCACTCCTGTCCCAGATTGGCCTGTACGATGCCGGGACCGGAAAGCTACCCGTTTCCGGCCCCCATACAAGTGGTTTCTTGGCTTTTTCGGATGGTTTCCGGGGGCCGTCAAGGCGCGGGGGGCCGTTTACACGGCCCCTTGGCGGTTGGAACGGGTGTGATTGGCGTGTCGCCCCCGGATCAGGCTTCGAGCGCGCGGCGCAGAAGTTCGATATCCTCGGCGATCTGGCTGTCCTGGACCTTTAGCTCCTCAACCCGGCGCACACCGTGAATCACGGTGGTGTGGTCGCGTCCGCCGAAGCGACGCCCAATCTCGGGCAGCGAGCGGGAGGTCAGGGTCTTGGCCAGATACATGGCGATCTGGCGCGGACGGGCGAAGGTACGCACGCGCTTGGGCCCGATCAGGTCGGACATGCGGATGTTGAAATGCTCCGCCACCTTGCGCTGGATTTCCTCCACCGTGATCTTCTTGTCGGAGGCGCGGAGGATATCGGCCAGGCACTCCTGCGTCAGATCCAGGGTGATTTCGCGCCCCACGAGCGAGGAGAAGGCGAAGAGCCGGGTCAGCGCGCCTTCCAGCACGCGGACGTTGGTGGAAATGCGGTGCGCGAGGAATTCCAGCACGCCGGGCGCCATTTTCAGATCGGGATACTGGGCGCGATGCGTGTCCAGCTTGCTTTGCAGGATGCCGAGGCGCAGTTCGTAATCGGTCGGGTGCAGGTCGACGATCAAGCCGCACTGCATACGGGAGCGGATGCGCTCCTCCATATCGGTCATCTCGCCCGGGGCGCGGTCGCCGGAGAGGATGATCTGCTTGTTCTGGTCGACCAGTGCGTTGAAGGTGTGGAAGAACTCTTCCTGCGTGCTGTCCTTGCCGGCGATGAACTGGATGTCGTCGACCATCAGCACGTCGACTGTGCGGAAGAGCGATTTGAAATCCATCGTGCGGCGTTCGCGGATCGCCTGGACGAAGCGGTACATGAACTGTTCGGCGGAGAGGTAGACGACCGTGAGCTCTGGGCGCTGCGTCTGCAGTTCCCAGGCGATGGCGTGCATCAGGTGCGTCTTACCCAGGCCGACGCCGCCATAGAGGAACAGCGGATTGAAGGTGACCGGCCCGCCCTCGGCAACACGGCGGGCTGCGGCATGGGCCAGTTCGTTCGGCTTGCCGACGACAAACCGGTCAAAGGTGAAGCGCGGGTCCAGCGGGGCCGGTTGCAGCATGGTGTCCAGCACGGTCCGGGCAGGTTTGGCAGCAGCAGGTTCAGCCTTGGCAGCAGGCTGAGCCTCTGGCGCGGAGGCGGGTTCGATTTCCATCGCGGCGGGGCGGGCGGGCTGACCGGCGTTCCTGTTGGCAGGCTTTTTCACGACGAATTCCACCCGACGCACCTTGGCATCAATCGCGGAGACCTCGCCCAGGATAAGATCGCCAAAGTTGCGGGCGACATAGGTCGCGGCATAGGTGTTCGGCGCCCCGATGATCGCCACGCCCTCTTCGAGGCGGTCGTGGATCAGCGGCTCTATCCAGTTGCGGTAGTTATTCTGCCCGACATTCTGCAGTAGTTTTTCTTTGACTGCGCCCCATTGTTCTTGCGTCATCTTTTGTCTGTTGCCCCCAGATTTTTTTGCACCGACTCGATCATACCGGCCCATTGGACCGACCACTCACGCTTCCTTCAGGCAACAGGGCACCCCCACGGTTCCCGCAGCGGGAACGCGTTTCCAGCATCCTGACTTTCCCGGAATTCGCAGCTAGCAGAGTAGTGTTTTGTCCCCGACCACTCAACCTATAGCTGCGAAATCCGCCTACACCATGTCTTTACCCGATACGAACCGAAACCAGCTGTCAGCCTTTGTATTTTGACTGTTCTGGCGGTTCATGCAGGCCCAGATTAACGGTGCCCCCCAAAAGGCGACGTGAATCGCATGAGTGAACCTAGCAACTGCGAGGCGAGACTGGCAACGGGAAGAAAAGCTTGACTCGCACTTGTCCGAAATCGAATCTGACAGTGGTGGCAGAAGCGCCACAACGAGAAAGGGCGCCGCTATTGCGACGCCCTTTGTTCTTCAATCACTTGGCTGTGAGGTCAGGCAATCGCCTTCACCCGGGCCGAGAGCCGCGACATTTTGCGAGCGGCCGTGTTTTTGTGCATGGTGCCCTTGGTCACGCCGCGCATCAGCTCGGGCTGTGCGGCCTGGAGGGCAGCGGATGCTGCAGTCTTGTCACCCGACGCGATCGCCTCTTCCACCTTGCGAAGGAAGGTGCGGATGCGCGAGCGGCGCGCCTTGTTGACCGTCGTGCGGGCAACCATCTGACGAGCGCGCTTCTTGGATTGAGGCGTATTGGCCATAGTGTTCCGTCCCGTGGTTAGGGTTCGTGTGTTCTGAAGCCGCGCTCTTAGGCCCGACTCGCAGCAAAGTCAACCGGGTTGCGCCCCTTGTTCGGGGAACTGTGTGCAAACGACGAGGATCCGCGCGTCCTCCACCCCTTCGGCCGCATAAAGATGGCCGCGGCCACTGTCGAAATAGATCGAGTGGCCGGTGGAGAGGGTCACGTCCTCCCGGCCTTCGAGCTGCACGACCACAGTGCCTTTCAACACCATCAGGAACTCTTCGCCCGGGTGGCTGACCATCCGGTCGAACTCCATCTTTTCCAGGGGTTTGAGCGTGCCCAGCATCGGCGTCATCGTCTTGCCGCGCACATCGGTGAACAGCATTTCATAGGTGTAATTCTCGGTTTCGAGATAGGCGAATTCATCCGACCGCGCGACATCGACCGTGCCGGCCTCGAACAGGTCGCCGCGGGCGGAGAACAGCTCCGAAACATCGACGCCGAGGCCTTTGGCAAGGCCGGAGAACCGGTCATAGGTCGGGGCCATGAGGCCGCGTTCGATCTTGGAGATCGTGGAGATGGCAAGGCCGCTGCGATCCGACAGGGCCTGCAGGGTAAGACCGCGCGACTCGCGCAGGGCCTTGACCCGTTGGCCCATTTCGGTGCGGCTCTGATCTGCGTCTGGACGGGTCATTCCGGTCTCCTGTCGCGTGGCGACGTGCTGCGGTTGGCCTTGATCCTGGAGTTTTTTCCGATTGGAAAAAATTAACTTCCCGGATCAGCCCCGGCCTGCTATCCTGTGGGCAGCATAGTTTAGACAGGTTAACAGCGTGACGCAAAGCGCAGCTTTCGACATTGCCGTCCTCGGGGCGGGCATGGCGGGCGTTTCCGCGGCAGCGGAGATGGCACCCTTTGCGCGGGTTCTGTTGATCGAAGGGGAGAGCCAGCCGGGCTATCATGCCACTGGCCGGTCCGCCGCCATCCTCGCCCAGACTTATGGAAATGACGTGGTGCGCGCGCTGACGCGGGCCTCCAGCCCCTTTCTGACCGCCCCGCCCGAGGGGTTCAGCGACGCCCCGCTGTTGACGCCGCGCGGGCTGATCCGCATAGCCCGGGCCGATCAGGTCGAGGCGCTGCGGGCCATGTTCGACGATCTGGAGGATACGGGGTTCCTCGAATGGGTCGATGCGGCGGATATCGAACGGCTCGTGCCTCTGCTGCGGCCCGGTTATGCGGCGGGCGGATTTCTGAACGCGGAGGCGCAGGATCTGGATGTCCATGCTCTGCTGCAGGGCTATCTGCGACGGTTCCGGGCGCGGGGTGGCACGCTGGTCTGCAATGCGCCGGTGCAGGGGTTAGAGCGCGACGGCGCGGGTTGGACAATCCGGGCCGGGGGCGAGACATATCTGGCGGGGCAGGTGGTGAATGCCACCGGGGCCTGGGCCGATCAGACGGCAGAGATGGCGGGCGGTGCCGGGATCGGGCTGCAGCCCCTGCGGCGCAGCGCGCTGACCTTCCGGCCGCCAAGCGATGTGGATGTGGCCGCCATGCCGATGGTCGTGGACGCGGCCGAAGAGTTCTACGTGAAGCCGGAGGCGGGCAAGCTGATGGCCTCTCCCGCCAACGAGACACCGTCCGACCCCTGCGACTCGCGCCCCGAGGAGATCGAGGTCGCCGTGGCCATCGACCGGGTGCTCAAGGCCTTTGCGCTGGATGTGAAGCGGATCGAGGCGCAGTGGTCCGGTCTGCGGACCTTTTCCCCCGACCGCGCGCCGATCTGCGGCCATGATGCGGAGCTTGACGGCTTCTTCTGGCTGGCGGCGCAGGGTGGCTACGGCATCCAGACGGCCCCGGCGCTGGCGCGGCTGACCGCGCATCTGGTGGCGGGCGCGCCGCTGGACGAGGAATTGACCAAGACCGGCCTCAGCCCTGACCGGCTGTCGCCGCAACGATTTCAAACAGGCAAGACAAACGAGGCAGTGAATACTGCACGATAAAACAGGGAGTCTGATATGAAACTCAAGAGTTTACTGGCGGCCGTGGCCGCAACGGCGATCTCTGCCAGCGCGGCGGTCGCAGACTGGGCCCCGTCGGGACCGATCAAGATGTGGATCGGGTTCGGCGCGGGGGGTGAGACCGACACCCTCGGTCGCCTGATCGCGAAGGAAGTGTCGGAGGCCACCGGCTGGAACCTGGTGGTGGAGAACAAGCCGGGCGGTGGTGGCATCGCCATGTTCACCCAGCTTGCCACCGTCCCCGCCGATGGCCAGACCATCGGCATGGGGGTGACGATGCCGGTGCTGGTGAACCTGACGATCCGGCCCGACGAAATCCCGTTCGACCTCGACAGCTTCGACTATCTGAACACGGTCGCGCTGGCGCAGCTGGCCATCGTCGCCAAGGCGGATGCGCCCTTTGACGATCTCGAAGGGTTCCTCGCCTACTCCAAGGAGCAGGGCGGCGCGCTCATGGCCTTTGACGCCAAGCCGCAGGAACTGCTCATGAATTTCGTGAACGGCAAATCCGATGCCGGGGTCAAGCTTGTCTCGACCAAGTCCTCCGCCGAGGCGCTGCAGCAGGTTCTGGGCGGCCATGTCGCGGCGGCGTTCAACGCCGGGGTGCATATCCCGTATCTGGAAAGCGGCGAGTTGAAGATGATCGCCTCCGCCAATGCCTCGCGCCACAGCTACGCGCAGGATGTCGCGACGGTGCAGGAACAGGGCTATGACATCTATGTCGACCCGTGGTTCTATATCGCAGCGCCCGCGGGCGTGCCGGACGACGCGAAGATGGCGCTGAGCAAGGCGATCTCGGATGCGCTGGCCTCGGACGCCGCGAAAGAGGCGATCATGAACGCCATGCATACCGAACCGTCGATGGCCGGACCGGATGAGACCAAGGCGATGCTGGAGGCGGGTTTGACAAACGTCGGCACGCTTTTCGGTAAGTAGGACAGGCGGGGCGTCGCAGGCGGCGCCCCTCTGACAAAGGGGACGAGATTGGGCGGCATTCAGGCGAACAGGGTGGCGGGACTGGCGGTCGCGCTGTTTGGCGTGGCGTTGCTGCTCTGGCTGATCCCGGCGCATACGGAAACCGTTGATTACGGCTGGATGCGGCCCGACACCCTGCCCCGGGCCTGCGCCTGGGGACTGCTGGTTCTGGGCCTGGTGCAGGCGGGGGTGCCCCGCGGCGCCGTGGCGCTGGATTCGGGCGAAGTGGCCCTGGTCGCCGTGCTTGTCGCGTTGTCGGGCGTCGCCATCTGGGCCATGGGCCGGGTCGGGTTTCTGATGGTCGCACCAGTCTTTGCCGCGCTGCTGGTCGCGCTGATCCGCGAACGGCGCTGGCCCTGGATTGCGGCGGCGGTGGCGGGGGCCCCGGCCCTCACCTGGATGGTGGTCAGCGTCCTGCTCAACCGCCCCCTGCCCTGAGGTCGCGATGCCGGAGCTTGCCATAATTCTTGCTGGGCTGGGGGATGCCTTCACCCTGGCAAACCTCGTTTTCGTGGCGCTTGGTGTGGCGGCGGGGCAAATGGTCGGGGCGATTCCGGGGATCGGACCGATCATGGCTATGGCCATCGCCATCCCCTTTACCTTCGCGCTCGATCCGTTGGTGGCGATTTCATTCCTCGTCGGCATCAACAAGGGCGGGCTTTTCGGCGGGGCGATCCCTGCGGTGCTGATCAACACGCCCGGCACGCCGGATGCCGCCGCCACAACGCTGGACGGATATCCGCTGGCGCGGTCCGGCAAGCCGGTGAAGGCGGCGCGCATGGCGCTCTATGCCTCGGTCACGGGCGATACGGTGTCGGATATCGTTCTGATAACATTGGCCGCCCCCCTGGCCGGGATGGCCCTGATGATGGGCCCGGTGGAGATCCTCGCGCTGATGATCTTTGCCTTTTCCATCATCGCGGGGCTGATCGGGGACAGCCTGGTAAAAGGGTTGATCGCGGCGGTGGCGGGGCTGCTGCTGGCGACCGTGGGGCTCGACCCGGAGCATGGGACGCCGCGCTTCTACTTCGGCTACTTCGAACTCTACGACGGGGCCTCTCTGGTGGCGGTGGCCATCGGAATGCTGGCGGTGGCGGAGATTTTCCGCCGGATCGTGGCAGCGCGGCGCGCCGGGCCGCAGCCGACCATTGCGCTGGAGGGTGACGGCGCGGCGCAACGGCTGCGGTTCGGGGAATACTGGGGATGCCGGGCAGCCATGGCGCGGGGGGCTGCGATCGGCACGCTTCTGGGGGCGATACCCGGGGTCGGGTCCACGGCGGCGGCCTTCATGTCCTATGCGGCGACCAAGAAGGCCGGGCGCGGTGACGGGCCGGACTTCGGCGCGGGCAACCTGCGTGGCATCGCGGCGACGGAATCCGCGAACAGCGCGGTGATGGGGGCCAACCTGATCCCGCTTCTGGGCATCGGGATACCGGGGTCGATCGGGGCGGCACTGCTGATCTCCGCCTTCATGATCCACGGGATACAACCGGGGCCGCTGCTGTTCCGGACGCAGGCGCAGCTGATCTACGGCCTCTTTGGCGCGATGCTGATGGCCAACCTGATGAACCTGCTAATCGGGCAGCTGTCCTTGCGGCTCTGGGTGCGGGTGATCCGGGCGCCGGAATCGGTGATCTTCCCCTCTGCGCTGCTGTTCTGTTTCGTCGGCGTCTACCTCTCGACCGGCGGGTTGTTCGGGGTGGCGCTGATGCTGATCGCGGCCTGTGTGGGCTATGTCATGACCGCGCTCGGCTATCCCGTGATCGTCTTCATCATCGCGTTCTTCCTGGGCGGCGGCTTTGAAAGCGCGCTGTCGCAATCGCTGGTGATCCTGGACGGAAATCCACTGGGCGTGGTGGGGCATCCCGTGGCGCTCGGCCTGCTGGCACTGGCCGGAGTGACGGTGATCTGGTTGGGACGCGGACAGCGGGACAAGGTGGATGACAAGACGGCCGGAGATGGCCAGAGTGACTGAGGGGCGCGCGGAGGAGGCCAAATGAACATCCTGTTCGTGATGTATGACCAGCTCAGGTTCGATTATCTGTCTTGCGCCGGGCACCCGACGCTGGAGACGCCGAATTTCGACCGCGTGGCCAAGATGGGCGTCCGATTTACCCAGGCGCATGTGCAGTCGCCCATCTGCGGGTCCTCGCGCATGTCTTTCTACACCGGGCGCTATGCCTCCTCCCATGGCGCGCAGTGGAACGGGTTTCCCCTGCGGGTTGGCGAGGTCACGCTCGGCGATCACCTGCGCAAGCTCGGCATGGGCTGCTACCTGATCGGCAAGACGCATATGGTGGCGGATGCAGAGGGCATGACGCGACTCGGCCTTGCGCCGGACACGGTGATCGGCGCAAGGCAATCGGAATGCGGTTTTGACGCCGTGGTGCGGGATGACGGGCTCTGGGGCGAGGGGCCGGACGGGTTCTATGACCGCAAGCGCAGCCCCTATAATGAATACCTGAAGTCAAAGGGATACGACTCCGAAAACCCCTGGGCCGACTTTGCCAACGCAGGTGTGTCGGGAGATGACATCGCCTCCGGCTGGTTCTTCCGCAACGCCGACAAACCCGCGAATATCCGGGAGGAGGACAGCGAGACGCCCTGGCTGACCGACCGGGCGTTGGAGTTTCTGGAGACGGCGGAGGGGCCGTGGTGCGCGCATGTCTCCTACATCAAGCCGCACTGGCCCTATATCGTGCCGGCCCCCTATCACGACATGTACGGCCCGGACGATGTGCCGGAGGCCGTGCGGAGCGAGCTGGAGCGGCAGGATCCGCATCCGGTCTACCGGGCTTTCATGTCCAACAACATCGGCAAGAGCTTTTCGCGCGACGAGGTGCGGGCAAAAGTCATCCCGGCCTATATGGGGCTGATCAAGCAGTGTGACGATCAGTTGGGCCGCCTGCTCGACCGGCTGGAGGAGACAGGGGAGATCGCAAATACGATGATCGTCCTGACCTCGGATCACGGGGATTACCTGGGCGATCACTGGCTGGGGGAGAAGGACCTTTTCCACCAGCAGTCGGTCAAGATCCCGCTGATCGTCTACGACCCCCGGGCAGAGGCGGAGGCGACGCGCGGCACCACCTGCGATGCGCTGGTCGAGGCGATCGACCTGGCGGCGACGTTCGTCGAAGTCGCGGGCGGCGAGGTGCAGGACCATATCATCGAGGGGCGATCCCTGATGCCGTTCCTGCGGGGCGAGGCGGTGGAAGATTGGCGGGAGGTGGTGATCTCTGAATACGATTATTCGGTTACGCCGATGCGGGCGGAGCTGGGGGTGAGCAGCCGGGACGCGCGGCTTTTCATGGTGTTCGACGGGCGGTGGAAGATGATCCACGCCGAGGGCGGCTTTCGCCCGATGCTGTTCGATCTGGAGACGGATCCGCAGGAGTTCCGTGATCTGGGCGGCGATTCTGAGTGTGCTGCCGAAGTGGCGCGGCTTTACGGGCATCTGCACGCCTGGGGGCTGCGGCTGTCGCAGCGCGTGACCCGGTCGGAGGCGGACCTGGAGGCGATGCGCGGGCGGGGCGCCAGGGTGGGGATCCTGCCCTTCCTCTACGACGGGTCGGAGGTGCCGGAGGCGCTGACCGAAAAGTACCGTGGGACGGTCAAGCGGGACTATACCAAGGGGTGAGTTGCGGCTGACCGTTCGTCGTCCTCGGACCTGATCCAGGGGCGGAGCGACTGCCCCCTCTCCCTAGCCCTCTCCCCCAAGGGGAGAGGGGACGGTTGTGCGGGATCCCAAGCCCTGGCCCTACTGCCGGAAGCTGCGCTGGAACTTGGCCATGCCGCCGATCCAGCGGCCGTAGTTGCCGACCTTGGCCTCCATGTAGCCCTGCACCTGCGGATGCGGCAGGATCAGGAACGCCTCGTTCCGGATGCCGTGGAGGGCGCAGTCGGCCACGGCCTCGGCAGTGAGGACACCGTCGCCGGACTGCGGGCCATCGCCGCCGATCTCCGACAGCATGGGCGTCGCGACCCCCTGCGGGCAGAGGATGGAGACGCGGATGCCCTCGTCCCGATGCGAGATCGCGAGGTTTTCGGCAAAACCGACGGCTGCATGCTTGGTCGTGGAATAGGTGGCGCTGCCGATCTGCGACAGCAGGCCCGCAGCGCTGACGCTGTGCAGGAAATAGCCGCCGCCCCGGACGATCATCCGCGGCACCAACACCCGGGCAGCGTGGACATGGGCCATGACGTTGACCTCCCAGGCGGCCTGCCAGTCGGCGTCGGAGGCCCCGGCGGCGTTGACCACCGCCGGGTCGAACCCGTTGGCGATCCCGGCGTTGGAGACCATGATGTCAACCGGCCCGACTTCGGCCTCCACCCGGTCGATCATCGCCTCGATCTGCGCGCGATCCCGCACGTCGACGGCCAGGCCGGTGCCGCCGACCTCCGCCGCGACCGCCCTGGCATTGTCGCCGTTCAGGTCGCAGACGCAGACATGTTTCGCCCCCGCCGCATGCAAAGAACGGGCCAGCGCCGCGCCGATCCCCTGCCCGCCCCCGGTGACGATTGCGACCTTGCCTGTGATCTCCATCGGTATCCTCTCGAAATGGTGTGACCAATCATTGCCATTGCCCGGACTGCCTTTTACAAGCACCGGGCTGCCATAACCGAAAGGCCTGACATGATCCCGACCCTGCCGCAATGGATCTCCGACCTCGATGCCCGCGCCACGCGCGTAAGCAGCGAAAAGGACGGGGTGCGGATGGCCTGGCGGATCTGGGGCGAGGGTGAGCCGCTGTTGCTGCTGCACGGCGGCAGCGGGTCCTGGATGCACTGGGCGCGGAATATCGACGCGCTGACAGAGCGGTACAGGATCATCGCGCCCGATCTGCCGGGCTATGGCGAGTCGGACCACTTTCAGACGATGAGCCTGGAAGAGTATTCTGGCATGATTGCCCATGGATTGCGCCAGATCGAAACCGGGCCGGTTCGGATCGCGGGGTTTTCCTTTGGCAGCGTCATCGGGCTGGGCCTGCGGGGGCATGGGATCATTGGGCCGGATTACGTGATGATCGGGTCACCCGGGCTGGGCCATGTCCACCCTGTCACGGATCAGCTGATGAAGTGGCGCGGGCTCGAGCCTGCCGCGCGCTTTGCCGCGCATCGCAACAATGTCGAGGTGCTGATGCTGGGCGATCCGGCCCATGTCACGGAGGAGGCGGCGGCGATCCAGATGGCCCACGCGGAACAGGCGACGGGGCGCTACCGGGGGATCTTCCACGGGCTACGCTGGCGTGACCTAGTGGAGCATGAAGACGGCAAGCTCACCGTGATGTATGGTGACCGGGATGCGCTGTGCTGGCGGTATATTCCGGACCGCGAGGCCTTTGTCGCGTCGCTGCGGCGGGAGGCGGAGTTCACGGTGATCCCCGGCATGGGCCATTGGCTGGCCTATGAGGCGGCGGAGGAGGTCAACGCGCGGCTTCTGGCGTTGTGAGGGGGCGGCGGGCCCGCGGCCCGCGCTACCCGGGTGATGCGGGGCGGGACAATGCCCGCCGCGGCCTCACTTGTCGCGGAACTGCGGCTGACGCTTTTCGAGGAAGGCGTTCATGCCCTCGGTCTGGTCGTCCGTCGCAAAGAGCGAGTTGAAGACCCGGCGTTCAAACAGAAGGCCCTCGGCCAGCGGGGTTTCGTAGGCGCGATTCACCGCCTCCTTCACCGCCATGACGGAAATCATCGACTTTTCAGCGATCTTGGAGGCCGCACCCATGGCTTCCTCCATCAGCTTCTTGGCGGGCACCACGCGGGACACGAGGCCCGCGCGCTCCGCCTCTTCGGCATCCATGAAGCGACCGGTCAGGTTCATGTCCATCGCCTTGGATTTGCCAATGAACCGGGTCAGGCGCTGTGTGCCGCCGATCCCGGCGATGACGCCGAGGTTGATTTCGGGCTGGCCGAACTTGGCATTGTCGGCGGCGATGATGAAATCACACATCATGGCCAGTTCGCAGCCGCCCCCCAGGGCATAGCCCGCGACGGCGGCGATGATCGGTTTGCGCACCCGCAGGATGGCACCGGTATCCTCGGTAAAGAGATCCCCGGCAAAGACATCGACGAAGCTTTTCTCGGCCATCATCTTGATGTCTGCCCCGGCGGCGAAGAACTTCTCCGACCCCGTCAGAACGATGCAGCGCACCTTTTCGTTTGCCTGTGCGGCGGTCAGCGCATCCGCCAATTCGCCAAGCAGATCGTTGTTCAGGGCGTTCATTGCGTCGGGGCGGTTCAGTTTGACTGTCGCCACGCCGTCTTCGATCTCGACGATAATCGTCTCGTAAGCCATGGGATCGGGGCCATCTGTTGTGAGTGTTAGGGGCGATTCACTAGCAGTTTACCCCTTGGGATCAAGTTATCTTTGGCATTGCGGACAGTAGAAGGACGACCTGCCGGACTGCACGACCCGCCGAATCGCCGTCGCGCAACCGGGGGTTCTGCAGGGCTCCCCCTCGCGGCCGTAGACGTCGAAATTGTGCTGGAAATACCCCAGTTCCCCGTCCGCTTGGCGGTAGTCTTTCAGCGAAGACCCCCCGGCCGCGATTGCCTCTGTCAGGACATCGCGGATGATCGGGACCAAAGCGGCGAGGCGCGGTGTCGAGATACGGTCGGCCCGGCGGGTCGGCGCGATGCCCGCGCGGAAAAGCGCCTCGCAGACGTAGATATTGCCCAGACCGGCGACCAGCTTCTGATCCAGCAACGCGGTCTTGATCGGTGTGCGGCGGGGTTTGACGGCAGCGAGGAAATACCCCTCGTTGAAGGCATTGCCTAGCGGCTCGGGGCCGATTGAGGCCAGCAGGGGGTGGCTGTCGGCCTCCAGCGTGGGCAGCAGGTCCATCGCGCCGAAGCGGCGGGGGTCGTTGAACGTCACCCGCGCGCCGTTTTCCATGTCGAACACCACGTGATCATGTTTCTCCGGCATCGGGTGGTCATGCACGAACCGGCCCAGGGGATCGCCGGAGACGGTCATCCGCCCCGACATACCAAGGTGGATCAGCAACGTCTCGCCCCGGTCGAGATCGGCCAGGATATACTTCGACCGCCGCCGCAGTCGGTCGATCCGCGCGCCGGTCAGCCGCTCTGCCATCCGTTCCGGGAAGGGCCAGCGCAGGTCGGGGCGGTTGACGGTCGCGCGGGCGATCACCTGCCCCTCCATCACGGGCGCAAGACCGGTGCGGACGGTTTCAACCTCGGGCAATTCGGGCATGGGCGGCCTAGTAGTGGGGCTGCGCCTCCGTCAGGGCCCGGCGCAGGGTGTTGCGACCACTGAGGTATTTCAGAAGCCAGCAACCTTCGCCACCCTGAAACCGCAGATGCCAGGTGACGATCAGGTCATCCTCCAGGCCGATGAGCCGGGTCAGATCGTGGGTCCGCTCGCGAAAACCCGGGGTCATCACGGTCAGGTCGGTGCCGCTGAGGGTGGCCTTGAACTGCCAGACATAGGCGTTGAGCCAGGCCAGCATGGGCACCAGCACCAGCCCCATTCCAAGGCTGAAGAGATCGGCCTGGGCGCGCTCGGCGGCGCGCAGCAGAATGGCAAGGGTGATGACCGACATGGCGACACGGACCGGAATGGCGACCTGGTGCACGGAATGACTGGTGTCGCCATCGGGATCGAACCCGATGTCGGCCAGGCGGCTGTGCATCCGCATCAATACCGCCAGAAGCGCGATGGCCAGAGCGAGCATCGCGAGGGAAAGGACCTGCTCCATACCGTTTCAGCCTCTCATGCGCCGATTTGACGGTTTGTGTCTTTTCCCCACATATGGCAGGGAACTGAGGCTTTTATTTGGCAGGGTTAACGCACCTCCGATGGACGAGAAAACCACGCATTTCGGGTTCGAAACGATCCCCGAAGATCAGAAGGCCGGGAAGGTTCAGGGGGTCTTCTCCTCTGTCGCGTCGCGCTATGACGTGATGAACGACGCGATGAGCCTGGGCATCCACCGTATCTGGAAGGATGCGATGATGGACTGGCTGGCGCCGCGTCCCGGGCAGCGCCTGCTGGATGTGGCCGGCGGGACGGGCGACATCTCCTTCCGGTTTCTCAAGCGTGCCGGATCGGGTCATGCCACCGTCTGCGACCTGACCGAACCGATGCTAGTCGAGGGCCGCAAGCGGGCGGAGGCATCGCGGATGGCCGAGAGCCTCGACTGGGTGGTGGGCGATGCCATGGCCCTGCCCTTCGCCGACAACAGCTTTGACGTCTATACGATCAGCTTTGGCATCCGGAACGTGACCCGGCCGCAGGAGGCGCTGGCGGAGGCTTATCGTGTGCTGAAACCGGGCGGGCGTCTGATGGTTCTGGAATTTTCGAAAATACCGACACCGGCGCTGCAATGGGCCTATGACCGCTATTCCTTCAACATGATCCCGGCCATGGGGCAAGTGATCGCCAACGACCGGGACAGCTATCAGTACCTCGTCGAATCCATCCGCCGCTTCCCGGATCAGGAGACTTTTCTGGGCATGGTCCGCACCGCCGGTTTCGAACAGGCCAAGTACCGCAACCTGACCCTGGGGATTGCGGCGCTACACTCGGGGTGGAAGATCTAAATGCGCGGGCCGCACAATATCTGGCGGCTGGTCCGCACCGGGGCCACGCTGGAGCGTACGGGCGCGATGAAGGTCATCCTGGATGCCTATGACGCGCCGCCGTTGCTCCGTTTCGCCGCGCGGGTTGCCGGCTGGCCGTTCCAATGGCTGGGCCACCGGGGCGATCCAGCCATGCCCGCCGCGACACGGGCGCTGACCGCGCTTGGCCCGGCCTATATCAAGTTTGGCCAGATCCTGTCGACGCGGCCGGACCTCGTGGGCGAGGACCTGGCACGGCACCTGCGGGTGCTGCAGGATCGGTTGCCGCCGTTTTCCCGCGACATCGCCAAGGCCACGGTCGAACATGAACTCGACAAGCCGATCGAGTCGATCTTTTCAGAATTTTCAGAACCGATTGCAGCGGCCTCCATCGCGCAGGTGCACAAGGCGCGTCTCGTTGAAACCGGCGAGGAGGTCGCGGTCAAGGTTCTGCGCCCGGGGATCGAGAAGGCCTTCCGCAAGGATGTGGACGCCTTCTACCTCGCCGCGACGATCATCGAATTCCTCTCGCCCGCCTCGCGCCGGTTGCGCCCCTCGGATGTCGTCGAACATTTCGACGGTGTCGTGCGTGGGGAGTTGGATTTGCGGCTGGAGGCGGCTTCGGCCTCGACCTTCGCGGCCAATACCGAAGGCGACGACGGCTTCCGCCTGCCCGCGGTGCGCTGGCAGGAAAGCGGCCGCCGGGTGATGACCATGACCTGGGCCGAGGGCGTATCGCTTGGCGATAATGACGCGCTGGATGCGGCGGGGCACGACCGCGTGAAGCTGGGCGAGGAGGTGCTGACCCTTTTCCTCAACCATGCGCTGCGGGACGGGTTCTTTCACGCAGACATGCATCAGGGCAACCTGAAAGTCGCTGCGGACGGGGCGATTATTGCCTATGATTTCGGGATCATGGGCCATATCGACGAATACACCCGCCGGGTCTATGCCGAGATCCTCTATGGCTTCATCAAGCGCGATTACATGCGCGTGGCTCTGGTACATTTCGAGGCAGGCTATGTGCCCGCCGACCAGGATGTGGACGAATTCGCCCGCGCCTTGCGCGCCGTGGGCGAGCCGATATTTGGCATGGACGCGACGCGGATCTCCATGGGGCGGTTGCTGTCCTATCTATTCGACGTGACTGAACGTTTCGGAATGGAGACGCGGACCGAACTGATCCTGCTGCAGCGGACCATGGTCGTGGTCGAGGGGGTCGCGCGGTCGCTTTCGCCACAGATCAATATCTGGGAAGTCGCCCGGCCCGTGGTGGAGGATTACATCCGCAACAGCCTGGGCCCCCGCGCCCTGGCCCGCGATCTTCGCAAGACGGCGGAGGTCCTGTCCCGCTTTGGCCCGCGCCTGCCGATGCTGGTTGAGCGTAGCCTGATGCAACAGATGACATCGCTGGACCCGAAACGCACGGCCCCTCGCGGACGACGGCTGCTGTGGCTGGGGTTGGGCGCGATCGGCGGGGCGGCCGTGGCCTCCGCCGCAGCTCTAATGCTGGGCTAGGCGAAGGATCCGTTAGGCGCCGTCCGTCAGCGCCTTGCGGGCCGCATCGAGATCTTCCTCGACCCCCTCGGCCCCTGTTGCGCGTCCGTTTTCCAGCGACCACTGGGCATAGGCTGCCATTCTGACGTGATAGAAGGGCGCCAGACGCTGATAGCGCCTGCAACTCTCCGCATCCGGGTAGGCGGACAAAAGCTCCGCCGCCTGCGCCGGGTCCAGCAGAGCGCCATAGGCGCGCTGCATGGAAGGGGACAGTATGATCGCCAGATCCTCGCAGGGGTCGCCAAGCGCGGGGCATTGCCAATCAATCAGCATCGGGCCCGGGTCAGTGGTGACGATATTGGCAGAGACGGGATCGGCGTGGATCAGCACACTCGGCCCCGGCGCGATCTCATCTCGAGTGTTCAGGCGCTTTCGCAGCTCTGCGAGGCCGGCGTGGGGCTTCGGCAGCAAGGTCATCAGCGCATCGGTCTGAGCCAGAATCTCCCGGGAGCCACCGGGCAGGCGCCGGAGGCCGGGCGGAGGCGGCGCGCTGTGAACCCGGTGCAGCATTCTCGCCAGGGCCGCCATGTCTCCGTGCCCTGTTGCGCCCTGAAGGTAGTGATAAATCAGCGCGACGCCGAACTCTCCGGTGATGCGCGCCACCGGCCGGGGCGCCAACCCTGCGTCGCAAAGCGTTGTCATCGCGGAAAACTCCGCGCCCGGATCATTGGGAAAGAGCGGCGTTTCCTGCGCCGGATCGTAGAGCTTCACCACCTTCTGGCCAACCTGCCAGAGCCGGTTCGTCCGCCCCCCGGTCAGGGGTTGCCAAAGGGGCCCGTCGTCTGGCTGCTCCTCTGCCAAATACGCCTCGGCCGCGCGGACGAGGTCGGCGGGCGGACGGGCGGAGGGCATGTCATGGCGCATCGGTCGGCCCCGGATCGGATCAACCGGGCTGGAATAGGGCAGCGCGGCAGATGGCGCAAGCGCGGGGCCAAGGTTGACAGGCTAGAGGCGCAGCCCGAGCACATCCGCCGATGCCACGGCGCCACCGCCGGAAAGGATCAGCATGGTTCCTTCACTGGACCACCGCGCCTCCACCACGCGGGCATAGCTGGCGACCGGCTCGGTCGACAGGGGCTCCCCCCCGGCGGAGGTTTCAAGCTCGAAACTGTAGGTCCCCACGGGGGCCGTTGCCCCAGTCATCATCCGCCCGTCCCAGTCATAGGCGCCTGTCGACAGGTCCGTATCCTCGCGATGCACGACCGTTCCGCTGTCGTCTCGCACGACCAATACCGCGCGATCCGCATTGGGCGGAGGATCGAGGTGGAGGCTGACGGGTGTACCGTCAAAGCGGGATCCGGCCGGAGTCAGCGCCTCCATCCCGACCCAATTGGCCAGATCGCTCATCCCGGATAGCTGGATCCGGTTGGTCAGCTCCGCCAGATGCGTATTGGTCAGCACCTGCTGTTCGACGGAGGAAAAGGTGGCGAGTTGCACGGCGTAATCCGCCGAATCGACCGGGTTGAGCGGGTCCTGGTTCTGCAACTGGGTCGACAACATCTTGAGGAACGTCTCGAAATCGGAGCTGAGCACCGCCTTGGTGTCCCGTTTGGCGGCGGCGGCCTGAGAAGGGGCCGTGGCAGTGGCTGACGGTGTTTCCATGCCTCAGATCCTGATGTCCAATCCGGTCGTCGTCACGGGCATCGCCGCAGCCGGTATCGCAATTAATTCCGCGACTTGCCCGCCGGTTTCTCCAACAGGTTGTGCGGAGCCCTGTTGCGGGTCCTCCTCCTGCTGCGGATGGCCCTGCTGGCCGAATGCAAACTCCAGCGAAGCATAGCCGAGGGCGCGATATTCCTGAGCCAGCGTATCGATGTGGCGCCGCATCAGCTCCAGCGTCTCGGAACGCTCGGCGGTGACGACCAGGGTCAGGCCCGCATCCCCGGGGGAGAGGTGCATGCGGACGCGCCCCAGCTCCTCGGGGTTAAGAGTGATATCGACGGGCCCGCCGGACAGCTGGCGTGCGGCCTGCGCCAGCTGATCCGCGACGCGCCCTGCGAGGTCGGAATGCGGAAGCGGGGTTGCGCGGGTCGGGGTCGCGGGCTGCGGCAGTGGCAGGTCCCGCATCTGATCGGCCCGGCTATCGGTCATCCCTGCAGGTTCGGCCGCCTGGGGCGCCGGCACGAGTCTGGACGGGTCGGTGCGGGTTGTCGCGGGTGCATCCGTGGCAGGGTCTGCAACGACCGTGTCAGCCGCCATTGTCGGCGAGGATGATCGAGGCGTTTCGGACTTTGTCGGGCCGCGACTACCGGCCGCGATCCGAATGTCCGAAGGCACCGAATGAGACTGAGAATACTCCTTCTTGGTCTGGATCGCCCTGATAGAGGACGGGGGGGCATCCGGACCACCTGCCACTTTACCGGAGGCATCGGACGCGGCCCCATTCTGGCCGATCCCAAGGCCATCCCGGGGCCGATCAGGGGTAAGTTTGCCTATGTTTTGGGGGGCATTCCGCGATGCGCCCATCTTACGATCCTCCTCGCCGCGACGGAACACGGCGCCGGCACCGGACGCCGAACTCTGCTCAGGCTTTCTGTCGAACGAATCCGCTTGGGTCGGTGTCTGGGTCGCCGAAGACCCCTTTTGTCGGCGCGTTTGCAGGTCGGCCTCTTGCACAGGGTTTGCCTGCTGCATTGAGAGAGGTCGGTCGACCTGGGTCTGCGACATGTCAGCTCGGCCTTGCTGCCGTCCCGGGCGTTGATCCGACACAGGATCGCCTTGCACCTCCGACATCAAGGAGGCCATGTTTTTGCCTGATGGCACGCCCTGCCTCAGGCTGGCCGCGGGTAATTCCCCACCCACACCCACAACTGCGGTTCGTGGAGAGCTTGTGTCGCCCGATCTTGCTGCGTTCATCTCCGCGCCAGGATGTCCATCGCGTCTCGAAACCGGGGCGGGCCCCTCGGTCTGTGGCTCAGCGAGCGCTATCGCTTCTGGCGAGACCCTTGCGTTGCGAGTCCCCACACCCCTGTCCGTCGGCTCGGCCGCCGACGCATCGCGCAAACCCACGGCCGGTTCGGCCGGTAATTCCGCCGCGAGGGGGCTCCCGGCCACACCCTCCTCTCGCGTTTTATCACCCTCCTTCCCCGATCCGGTGGCATCGCGGCGCTCTACCGACGCCTCCGCCCTGTCGTCGGTCCCACGGCTGTTTTCACCCCGCGCGGCTGCCTTGCCTTCACGCGCTTGCGCGTCCGAAAAGGCCCGTTCAAACCCCCTGTTTTCATACGACCGAGGGTCCCGGCCGCTGCACCCATCCGGCGGCGCGGCACCGGTCGTGCGCGGTCTGGCGGGCGGGGGCGCGGCAATAGGAAAGGGATGTAGCGTCATCTCAACCTCGGGAATTCTTCCGGTCAGGGACGTTATTGCAGAGGACGATTACCAATCCTTTACCGCTACGCGCCAAAATCCCGAAAGTGAGAAGAATTGGAGCTATCGATGTTGAATGGACCAATCGGCCCGCCGAACCCGGTCTTCCCGGGCGGACAATCCGCGCCGGAGGAGATGAAACTGCGCAAGGCGGCGGAGGAGCTGGAGGCCAGCTTCCTGTCGGAAATGCTCAAGGCGGCGGGTCTGGATGGCGCCCCGCCCTCCTTTGGCGGCGGCATGGGCGAGGCACAGTTCGCGTCATTCCTGCGCGACGAACAGGCCCGCCAGATGGTGCAGGCCGGGGGAATCGGCCTCTCGGAAACTCTTTTTCAAGCCTTGAAGGAACGGAATCATGACTGACGCCGACTCAGACCTCTTTGCCTCGCTCGACGACCTGCTGGACCGGGAACGCGCGGCGCTGGTCGCGGGCGATCTGAAACACTTGGCGGAACTTCTGACAGAAAAGGAACTGCTGCTGGAACGGATCGCGGACGTGGACGAACCGGGCCGCGCAAGGTTGGAAACCCTGCAGGGCAAGGCGATCCGAAACCAGGCGCTATTAGACAGCGCTTTGCGCGGAATTCGCAATGTTGCCAACCGCTTCGCCACGCTCAGGAGAATCCGCAAGACGCTGGAAACCTATGACGAGTTCGGTCAGAAATCCGTCCTGCCCGCTGTTCCGGACTCGAAGGTGGAAAGACGGGCATGATCGGGATTGATTCAAATCCACGGCAACTCCGACCGGCGGTTTAGGTTTCCGTTAGGGACTGACCGTCATGGTGCCCCTGCATCCGAACGGATGGCGCGGCACCGGGTCAGTCCCGGTTCCTGCACGAGTCAGAACGACAGTCTCAGCCGCCCTCATTGACCCGGGGGCGGGACGTGCAACGGGCGCAAAGCGTCCAAGACTCAAGGAACCAATATGTCCAGCATTCTCACGAACAACAGCGCCATGGTCGCGCTTCAGACGTTGAAGATGGTCAACAAGTCGATGACCGATACCCAGAGCCAGATTTCCACCGGCAAACGGGTCGCCAGCGCCAAGGACAACTCGACGGTCTGGAAAACCTTGGCGTTGCTGGAATAGGCCCGTTGCGTACGGATCATGTCGGTCAATTCCGCTGCCACATCGGTCGCCGATTCCTCCCGCGCGAAGGAGACGATATCGCCGGTCGGACCACTGCCGGCATCCCAGAGGAAGAAGGCGCCGCTTTCGGGGGTTGGCATGTAGGTCTGATAGTCCATCGCGACCATACCATTGGTATTGGGCATATCGGCCAGCGGGATCTGATAGATGGTCCGGGTGATGCCGGTATCGAAATAGGCGTGGACGAAACCGTTGGCGTCGACCTCCACCTCGGTCATGTTGCCCACGGCCGAGCCGTCCTTGGTGATGGCGAGCGGGGCAAAGACGTTGGACAACTGGCTCAGCCCGCCGGTGCCGCCGATCAGGCCCAGGTCAATCTCCATCGGGCCGCCGAGGACGTTGACGATCACCGTGCCGGTCGCGGGGTCATAGGCCCCGCCGGTGGTGTCAGACACGGAGGCCAGCGTCCCGCCCGCGACCCGGGCGTCCGAGAAGGTCAGGTCGTAATCCCCGATCACCGCCCCGGCGGCGGCGCTGTCGGTGATTATCATCTGCCAGGCGTTGGAGGAGCCGGTGGCGGGAACCGTCGGGATGAATTCCACTGTCAGGCTTTCCGATTTCCCGAGGTTGTCGAAATATTCGATGGAGAGCTGCTGACTGTCGCCGGCCGACCCGGCCTCGGTATCCGTGGCGGGCAGGTTGACGCCAAGCTGGATGTTGGTCGTCGGTTCGCCCTGAAACAGGTTCGGGTTGATCTGCACCGGTTCCAACCCTTCGGAGGTGTCGCGTGGAACGAGCGGGAACTGGCCCGTATCGGTGGCAGGCCAGCCAAGCAGCACGAGGCCTGCGTCGGAGCGTAGATACCCCTTGCTGTCAGAGCGGAAGGACCCGGTGGTGGTCAGCATCATGCTGTCGAAGGTGCCCGTGGCGTCGACTTCCGACCCCGCTGCGACGGGGATCATGCCGCGCCCCCGCACGGCCAGATCCGTGGCGTTGTTGGTCGACACCAGCGCACCGCGTTCGTCGATCATGCGCATGGTGGTCGCCCGGACCCCGCCGGCGGAGTAGGTTCCGGCGTTCGCCCCGATCACCATGGAGTGAAAGTCCGCCTCCACCCGTTTGTATCCGTAGGTGGCTGAATTCGCGATATTATCCGCAATCGTCCCCAGGCGGGTGGCATTGGTATGTAGCCCGTTGACGCCCGCATTGAGAGAGGAGGAAATGGTCATGGATACGCCTTTCTGCTGCACAGACTTTCCGTCCTGACCAGTCATAGGCGCCGGGGTTTAATATGCGGCTAATGGCTAAAATCTTCTGCTTATTCGCCGCTACCTCCGGTCCCGCAGAAGGATGACTTCCAGCCGATTGTTGCGCGCCGCCATGGGGTTGCGCACGACCGGTTCGCGGTCCGCATGGCCCGTCATCCGCGTAATCCGGGTGCGGGTCAGCCCCGCCTCCCCCAGCATCTTGCGGAAGGTATTCGCCCGGGCGGCGGAGGTTTCCCAGATCGCGCTGTTGGACAGAACCACCGGCTGTGCGGCGAGATGCCCCTCGATCGCGATGTCATTGCTGACGATGCCGGTCACGCGGGTGATGATGCTGGCGATTTCCTCTAGCAGAACCGTCGGTTCAGCGCCCGACCCGTCGAACAGCGGCTCGCCCGGCAGATCGAAGAGTTCGATCACCAGCCCCTCGTCTGTCACGCGGGTGACGATGTGTTTCATCACATCCGGGGCCACCTCGCTTTCGCCGGTCCGACCCTTCAGCATCTCCTCGATGCTTTCCAGACGCTGCTGCTCCGCCTCGGCGTCGGTGCCGCCCTCGGTCGACAGCCCGCTTTGTCCGCGCGACCGATCGCGTTCGGTCGCGGACATGGATGTCGCGCCGACACCGTTGCGGGTCAGGACCTCCTCGGAAAAGACGCTGTCCCCGCCAAAGGCGCCATCGCCCCCGCCCGAGACCCGGTTCACCGGAATCGTCGGAGAGAAGAAATCCGCAATCCCCTTGCGTTGCTTTTCTGTCGTCGCGTTCAGCAGCCACATCAGCAGGAAAAAGGCCATCATCGCCGTCACGAAGTCGGCATAGGCAACCTTCCATGCGCCGCCATGGTGTCCACCACCTGCGACGACCTTTTTCCGCTTGATGATGACTGGCGCCGCGTTAGGTCGCGCGCTCATCACTCACCTCGTTTCTCACCCGGGATCAGGGATAGGGCGGAGGCGTTATCGCGGTGTTAAATGCCGGATTTGAAAGACTGAAACTTTCCGAAAGACCGCATCAAAGTCGGTAGACCCGCTTGGCCGTGTCGTGGAAGAGTTTGGCCTTTTCCTCGTCACTGGCGCCCGCCGCGATCCGCTTGAAGGCGTTCCAGACAACGGGGTAGGAGACCGCGCCCTTGTCGACCGGGAAATTGCTTTCGAACATGCAGCGGTCCGGGCCGAAGAGTTCGATCGCCGTCTCGAAATAGGGCCGCCAAAGCCGGGCACATTCGCCGGAGGAGGGCGGCAGCGGTTCCTTGTGCAGATCGAAGCCGTTCACATCCATCGCAAGACCGCCCAGCTTGATATGCGCATTCTCGCATTTGGCCAGTTCGATCATGTAGCCCTTCCATTCGGCAAAGACCTCGTCCCCTTTGCCACGATAGGGCCCGATGCCGAGGGGGCCACCGAAGTGATCCAGCACCATGGTCGTCTCTGGGAAGGCGCGGGCGAGATCGGTGAAATCCGGGATCTGCGGATGATAGAGCCAGCCGTCATAGGTCAGGTCGTTCTCCGCGAGCTTGGCGAACCCGGCGCGGAAGTCCTCCTGATACATCACCCGCAGAGGAGAGTTCGGGACCGCGCCGGAAAAGGCATCGCCACCGGAGGCGGTGATATGCCGGATGCCGCGCAACCGGCCCTTGGCGGCCTCCTTCTGCGCGTCGAGCACCGGTTGAACATCCGCGCCCAGCAACAGGTTCGCATGGGCGACGATCCCGTTGCAGGCGCCGATGTCGGGGCGTTTCCGCGCGGCTTCTTCGGCGATGCCGACGACGAATTCTGTCTCGCCCACGGGCATCATCTCGGTCGGGCCATCGGTGCGATAGCCATAGCGGCACTGAATGAAGACCGACTGGCGGATGTTGTGGCCGGAGGTCAGGTCGGCCAGCAGTTCATCAGTGAAATAAGGGCCGAGACGATCCCAGAGGTGATGATGCGGGTCGATGATGGGGAGGTCGGGTTCGAGGATCTCCTCGGTCAGCTTGCCGAGCCAGTCTTCGTTCGTATGGATATGCGTGGTCTGTTCAAACTTGGTCATGGTATCCTCCCTTGTGCGGGAAGATACCGAAATGACCCGTCAGTGGAAGAGTATTCCTACATGCGGAAATCTACGAAACGGATATGCGGCTCGGATCGCAGACCCCGGTGTTGGGCCGGGGCCCTCGCTCAGATCGCCTTCTTGCGGGCTTCGTCGATGTAAATCTCGCGCAGACGCAGGGCGATGCGGCCCGGCTTGCCCTCGCCGACCTCGGCCTCGTCGATCCTGACCACGGGCTGAACAAAGGTGGTCGCCGAGGTGACAAAAGCCTCGTCCGACTCTTTCGCCTCTTCGATGGTGAAGCCGCGCTCCTCGACCTCCATCTGCGCTTCCTTGGCCAGGCGCAGCACGGCGGCGCGGGTGATCCCGTGCAGGATGTCGTTGGACAGCTGCCGGGTGATGATCTTGCCGCCCTTGACGATATAGGCGTTGTTGCTGGTGCCCTCAGTCACCAGGCCATCCTCGACCATCCAGGCATCGTCGGCCCCGGCCTTCTTGGCCATCATCTTGCCCATGGAGGGGTAGAGCAGCTGCACGGTCTTGATGTCGCGGCGGGCCCAGCGCAGGTCGTCGATTGAGATCACGCTGATGCCGGTTTGTGCGGCAGGCGCGTTGGCCAGGTTCTTCTCCTGCGTGAAAAGCACGATGGAGGAGGGCGTTTCAGCCGGATCGGGGAAGGCGAAATCGCGGTCTGCCGGGGCGCCGCGCGTGATCTGCAGATAGATGCCGCCCTCCTTGAGGTCGTTCTTCAGGATCAGCTCGCGATGGATCGCCAGCAGGTCGTCCATCGTCACGGGGTTGGCCATGTCGAGCTCGGTCAGCGAGCGGTCCAGACGTTTGGCATGGCCGTCAAAGTCCACCAGCTTGCCATCCAGGACGGAGGTCACCTCGTAGACGCCATCCGCCATGAGGAAGCCCCGGTCAAAGACCGAGATCTTGGCTTCGGCTTCCGGCAGATATTCCCCGTTCACGTAAACGATGCGGGACATGGTGAACTCCTTTTCGGCGGATCAGCCCCAGAGGGCCGGGTCAGACGGGTGCACGCCCTTGTCGTCAAAGCGCAGGGCGTGGTCGCGGTCTTGGGCCAGCAGGAGCGGCCCGTCAAGATCCGTGATCATCGCCCCCTGTGCCACCAGCACCGCCGGCGCCATGGCCAGCGAGGATCCCACCATGCAGCCGACCATGATGTCATAGCCCTCGGCCAGGGCGGCCTCGCGCAGGGCCAGCGCCTCGGTCAGGCCGCCGGTCTTGTCGAGCTTGATGTTCACCACATCGTATTTGCCCTTCAGCCCGGGCAGGCTCTCGCGGTCGTGGCAGCTTTCGTCGGCACAGACGGGCACCGGACGCTCCATCCCGATAAGGGCCTCGTCCTCACCGGCGGGCAGCGGCTGTTCCACCAGCGCCACGCCCAGGCGGACCAGATGCGGGGCGAGGTCGGCATAGACTTCCGCCGACCAGCCCTCGTTGGCATCGACGATGATCCGCGCCTCGGGGGCGCCGCGCCGCACGGCCTCCAGCCGGGGCATGTCATCCGGCGTCCCCAGCTTGATCTTGAGCAGCGGGCGATGTGCGTTCTTGCGGGCCGAGGCCTCCATGACCTCGGGATCGGCCAGCGACAGGGTGTAGGCGGTGATCTCCGGCCCCGGCGTGGGCACCCCCGCCAGTTCAAATGCCCGCCTGCCCGCGCGCTTCGCCTCCAGATCCCACAGGGCACAGTCGACGGCATTGCGCGCGGCCCCGGCGGGCAGGACCTCTTGCAGCACCGCGCGGTCCAGCGGCAGGGACAGACCCTCGATCTCGGCGGTCACGCTGTCCAGCGTCTCGCCGTAGCGCGCGTAGGGGACGCATTCGCCCCATCCCGTCCAGGTGCCATCCGTCACCTTGACGGTCAGCACATGTGCCTCCGTCCGGCTGCCGCGACTGATGGTAAAGACCTCTGCCAGCGGAAAGGTGTCCGCCGTCACCGAAAGTTGCACGCGCCGCTCCTTCATCTTGCCGAAAATATTCCCGCCGGAGGCATCCAACGGACGCCCCCGGAACAGGGTTACCCGAGCGCGATCAGCGCATCCACCAGCTTGTCGGCCCCGAACCTGTAGGGATCGGTGGCGGGCAGGCCCATGCGGTCTTCGAGCTCGGCGAGATAGGCTCTTGCCTCGTCCTCGCCCATGTTCTGCGTGTTGACGGAGATGCCGACAACCTCGCAGGCCGGGTTGGCGACCCGGGCCAGCGGCAGGGCGGTGTCGCGCAGGGCCTCCAGCGACGGCAGGGCGTAGCCGGGCAGGCCCCGCATATGCTCCCGCGTGGGTTCATGCGCCAGGATCAAGGCATCGGGCTGGCCGCCGTGGATCAGCGCCATGGTCACGCCGGAGTAGGAGACGTGGAACAGGCTTCCCTGCCCTTCGATGTGATCCCAGTGGTCGGCGTCATTGTCCGGTGTCAGCCATTCGACGGAGCCGGCCATGAAATCCGCGATCACCGCATCCAACGGCACACCTTCGCCGGTGATCAGGATGCCGGTCTGGCCGGTGGCCCGGAACGAGGACTTCAACCCCCGCGCTTTCATCTCGCGATCCATACAAAGGGCGGTGTACATCTTGCCGACCGAACAGTCGGTGCCCACGGCAAGGCAGCGTTTGCCGCGGCGCGGCTCGCCATTGGCGATCGGGTATTTCACCGTCGGAATGCGCACGTCGTGCAGCTGTTGGCCCGTCGCCTCGGCCACGGCCTTCAGGTCCGGTTCGTCGCGCAGCAGGTTGTGCAGGCCCGAAGCCAGGTCGAACCCCTCCTCAAGCGCCTGCACCAGAACCTTTTTCCAGGCGGCAGAGATCACGCCGCCCCGATTGGCGACGCCGATAACGAGGGTCTTGGCCCCGGCAGCACGGGCTTCGGCCAGGGTCATGTCGGGCAGGCCCATGTCGGCCTTGCAGCCCTCCATGCGGAATTGGCCGACGGCATTGTCGGGACGCCAGTCGCGAATACCCTGGGCCACCTTGGCGGCCAGTTTGTCAGGGGCGTCGCCCAGGAAGAGGAGATAGGGTGTTTCGATCATCGGGGCAGCTCCGTTGTTTCGCTCAGAGTGTACGATTCCCAGGGGGAGGTGGTTGCTTTTTCGCAGGTGCGAAACCGGATATTGGGACGATATCCCGATATTTTCCGAGAAACCGCTGAATTCTTGCGCAATGATCTCTCCAGCCGCTGCTTTCCACCTCACCATAGCAGTTTCGCCGCAGCGCAATATGCAGTTGCCCCCGGCAAAGTAATTTAATACCCATCTACCCAGCAAAAACGAAATATCCTTACCCAGGGAGCCGCCATGTCCTTCCGTCTTCAGCCGACCCCGCCCGCCCGTCCGAACCGTTGCCAGCTCTTCGGCCCCGGCTCCAACACCAAGCTGCCGCCGAAAATGGCGGCCTCGGCTGCGGATGTGATCAACCTCGATCTCGAAGATGCCGTGGCCCCCGATGACAAACCGCAGGCGCGCAAGCTGGTGATCGAGGCGATCGGCGATATCGACTGGGGCAACAAGACCCTCTCGGTGCGGATCAACGGTCTGGATACGCCTTACTGGTACCGCGACGTGGTGGACATCGTCGAACAGGCGGGCGAGCGGCTCGACATGATCATGATCCCCAAGGTGGGCTGCGCGGCCGATATTTACGCGGTGGATGCGCTGATTTCCTCGATTGAGGCCGCGAAGGGGCGGAAGAAGAAGCTGAAGCTCGAGGTCATCATCGAATCCGCAGCCGGGATCGCCCATGTCGAGGAAATCGCGGCGGCCTCGCCCCGGCTGGAGGCGATGAGCCTCGGCGCGGCGGATTTCGCGGCCTCCATGGGAATGCAGACCACCGGGATCGGTGGCACCCAGGAGGATTACTACATGCTGCGTGAGGGTCAGAAGTACTGGTCCGATCCCTGGCATTGGGCGCAGACCGCCATCGTCGCCGCCTGCCGCACCCATGGGGTGCTGCCGGTCGACGGGCCGTTTGGCGATTTCTCCGACCCCGACGGGTTCCGCGCGCAAGCGCTGCGCTCCGCCACGCTTGGCATGGTCGGAAAGTGGGCGATCCACCCGAACCAGATTGCCCTGGCGAACGAGGTCTTCACCCCGCCGGAGGCCAAGGTGACCGAGGCGAAGGAAATCCTCGCCGCCATGGAAGAGGCACAGCGCACAGGCGCCGGCGCCGTCGTCTACAACGGCCGCCTGGTCGATATCGCCTCGATCAAACAGGCCGAAGTGATCGTGAAACAGGCGGAGCTGATCGCCAGCATGGCCTGATTTTCCACCGGATCAAAACAAGGCCCGTCGCCCCCGCGGCGGGCCTTGTCATGTCCGCAGGATCCAACGGCTGTCACGGGATTCTGATCGCCTTTCGTCCCTGCCCCCTTGGCAGAACCGGGAGAGGTCCTAAAAAGAGACCAAGCCAACCGGAGTATCCCATGCGCAAGATTGCCCCCGTTCTTCTGACCTGCCTGGCCGCCCTGCCCCTGCGAGCCGAGGTGATCGAGAATGACGCAATGAAGGTCTTTGAGGGAAAATGGGTTCAGTCCAAGGATCCAAGCCAGAACGGCATCTTGATGTATCTGACGCAGGAACGGTCGGCGGTCGGCGAGTATTTCTCCATTCGCTGCGATGAGGGCGCCCCTTCGGTGCGGCTGGCCTATCCGCGCCGGATGTCCGCCAAGGATGTCGGGCTGACCGTGGACGGCACGCAACAGCGCGTCGCGTGGGAGTTCACCGGCAAGACCCGGGACCCGCATTTCGTCAAGGGCAACGTCTTTGGCTATGCACTCACCTTTGCGGATGAGGCCGAAAAAGAGGCCTTTCTGGCAAGACTGCAGGGGGGACGGATGCTGACCGTCGAGGGCCAGACCCTGCCGGTGGAGCTGAAGGGCTCCGGCCAGGCGATCCGGGAACAGGCCAGATACTGCAACTGATCAGGCGCGCTCGTCCTTGGGCGAGGCCATCACCACGTAGGAGGTGATCGCGCTGACCTGCGGCACGGTGCCCAGGACCTCGGTGTGAAAGGCCTTGTAGGCGGTCAGATCGGCCGCCTCGATCCGCAGCAGATACTCCCAGGCTCCGGTGATGTTGTGACATTCCCGAACCTCGGGCGCGTCGGCGATGGCGCGTTCAAAAGCCTCCTGCGCGGATTTGGTGTGGCTGTTCAGGCCCACAGTGACATAGGCAGTGAACCCCACGCCGGTCTTGATCGGATCCAGTACGGCACGATAGCCGCGGATCACCCCGCTGCGCTCCAGCTCCTGCACCCGGCGCAGACAGGCGGAGGGGGAGAGGCCGACACGGTCCGCCAGATCGAGGTTGGAGACGCGGCCGTCGCGGGACAGTTCGCGCAATATCTTTTGGTTGATCTGGTCCAGATTTGACATTTATTGCTCCTGCCGGGCTCCCACTGGCCAATTATGCAATTTCATACGGCAGATCGCCACCTATTGTTGCGCCAAACCAAGGATTGCCGTGATGAGCCCCGATCTGCTGTTCGCCCTGTTTGCCTTCTGCCTTGTCTCCACGGTCACGCCGGGGCCGAACAACCTGATGGTCATGGCCTCGGGAGCCAATTTCGGCTATCGGCGGACCCTGCCGCATATGCTGGGGATCGCCATCGGATTTGCGGTGATGACCCTGCTGGTCGGGGTCGGGCTGATCCAGGTATTTGACCGGTTTCCCGTTGTGCATCAGATCCTTACCGTGGTCAGCGTCGCCTATCTGCTGTTCCTGGCCTGGAAGATCGCCCATGCCGCCCCGCCCGATGGTGACGCCGCCGCGCGGGGTCGTCCGTTCAGCTTTCTGCAGGCAGCGGCGTTCCAATGGGTCAACCCCAAGGCCTGGACCATGGCGCTGACCGCGATCACCGTCTATGCGGCGGACCGCAGCGTTCTGGCGATCCTGCTGGTGGCGGTGATGTTCGCGGCGGTCTGCGTGCCCTGCCTGTCGGTCTGGACCCTCCTCGGGCAGGAAATGCGGCGGCTGCTGACCAATCCGGCGCGGCTGCGGGCATTCAACTGGACGATGGCCGCGCTTCTGGTCGCGTCGCTGGTGCCGGTGGTCTACCATTAGGGCATGGCCCTGACCCTCCTGCATACCGCCGCTGTCCATGTGGCGACCTTCGACCACCTGCGCGACCGGATCGCGCCGGGGGCGGAGCTGCGACATCTGGTGTGCGAAGACTGGCTGGCGGAGGCGCGGTCGGGCGGGGTCAGCGTGGATCTGGAGGCGCGGTTGGCCGATGTGATCGCGGATGCGGAGGGGCCGGTTCTGTGCAGTTGCACGACGCTTGGCCCTGCGGCGGCGCGATTGGGGGCTGTGCGGATCGACCAGCCCATGATGCAGGCGGCGGTGCGGATCGGTGGTGTCGCCGTCATGGCTTATGCGCTGGACAGCACTCGGGAGGCGAGCCGCGATCTGTTCCTGGCCGAGGGTGGAGAGGCCGGGGCGCTGCGCATGCTGGACCTGACCGGGCTGTGGCGGCTGTTTGAAACCGGTGAGGTCGGCGTGTTTCCCTGGGCGGTGGCGCGCGCGGTGCGCGATGACTGGATGGCCCATGGCGGAGATGTGGTGATCCTCGCGCAGGCCTCCATGGCCGGGGCGGCGGCGGGGTTGGCAGAACTGGCGGTGCCGGTGCTCAGCAGCCCGGAACTGGCCCTGCGGCACGCGCTGTCGCTAACTTAGCCAATGGGCACAACCGGCTGACGTAGCAGGGTGCGAAGTTTCTCCGGCGCGGTGCGGCGGGGGTCGCCCAGGTAGATCTCGTGGTGCGGCTGGCCGAAGGTGAGGCCCCTGGACGGCATAATCTCGTCGTGCAGGCGGGCAAGGACCGGGGCTTCGTCGGCATAGGGGCCGACATGCAGGCATTGCAGGCACAGCCCCTCGTCGATCTCCTCCAGTCGCACTTCAGGCGCGGCATCGCCCAGCTTCTTCGCCGCCTTGGCGCGGGCGGCGGACAGCATCGCCTCGGTCACCGGCACCGGCACCCGCACCATCGCCTTCCATTGCCATCGCGCACGATTCCCCGCAACGAAATCCGCCGGATCATCGGCCCACCACAGCGCCTCCAGCGGGGGGACGACATAGTCCTGACCGGCAGCCTTACTCTCGAATTTCAGGGGATAGGCATGGGAATAAAGCGCCTCCACCGCCGCGGCAAAGACCTCGCCCCCCGGATCGCCCTGTCCGGTGGCGGTCAGATAGGTCATTGGCGGCACGGTGATCTCCTCCCAGGTGCCGTTTCGACCCGAATACAGGGGTTTTTCGGTTTTTTTCACATCCAGCTTGGTCATCGGTCACTCCAGCGGCAGGTGGATTTCGGTCACGAGGTCCTCTGGCGCGGTGTCCATCGGCGTGTTGAGATAGCACTCGTAGGCCGGGGTTTCGCCCGGATCGCGGCCAGAGGCAGGCAGCCAGGTGCCGAAGAGGTACTCATAGGCGGCGGGCAGGTTCATATAGGGCCCGCGATAGGTGAGCACGGCCTGCGGACCGGCGGCGATGCTGCGTTCCTCCAGCGTCTCGGGACAGGTCAGATCGGAGCCGACCTCGAAGGCGGCGAAGCTTTGCAGATCCTCCTCCGGCACGAGGGAGATGTCGTTGTAGAAGACCGCAACCATGCCGCGCGTCTGCGGGAAAAGGCCCCTGGCGGCGATGATGACATCAAGGCGGGAAAAAGCCTCCGATATCCTGAAATAGGCGCCTTTGTGCGGCAGCCCGATCAGGCGGCGGGCGGGAAGATCGCGGATTTCGACGGGGAACACCTGGCCTGTCTCCTTTGTCTTGCGGATGAAGGGAAAGGGCACGCCACGCGACCGGAAGACGACCGGTGACATGCCATATTGCACCTGAAAAGCCCGGTCGAAACTGTCCCGGTCGGTATAGCCGACCTCCGCCGCGATGGATGCGACGGGGCGGTCACTGCGGGTCAACTCGCTTGCCGCCACATGCAGCCGGACCCGGCGCACCGTCTGGGCGCAGGTTTCGCCGGTCATGGCGTGATAGACACGGTGCCAGTGAAAGCGGCTCATCGCCGCGACATCGGCGAGGGCGTCGAGGGACAGATCGCCCGCCAGATTGGCAAAGATGTGGTCGATCACCCGCAGCAGCCGGGCCTCGTATCGGTTGGACATGCGTTTCCTCAGATTGCGACCCGGTCTTGCCACGACATGGTCCGGCAAATCTTGCGGAGTTGCAAAGCCCGGCGCCCATATGCATATACGCCCTTAGTCCGGAGGTACCTTGATGGCCGATACGAAGACCGACCGACCCGCGCATGAGCTGACCAGCTATCTCGATTTCGAGAAGCCCCTGGCCGAGATCGAAGGCAAGGCGCGCGAGTTGCGCGCCATGGCGCGGCAGAACGAGGGCATGGATATCGAAAACGAGGCCAAGGCGCTGGACGCCAAGGCCGAAACCATGATGCGCGATCTCTACAAGTCGCTGACACCATGGCGAAAATGTCAGGTCGCGCGGCACCCGGATCGGCCGCATTGCCGCGATTACATCGAAGAGCTGTTCCAGGAATACACGCCGCTGGCCGGCGACCGGAACTTTGCCGATGATCATGCGGTAATGGGCGGGCTGGCGCGGTTCAACGACCAGCCAGTGATGGTGATCGGCCATGAAAAGGGCAATGACACCAAAAGCCGGATCGAACGCAATTTCGGCATGGCCCGCCCCGAGGGTTACCGCAAGGCGATCCGGCTGATGGAGATGGCGGACAAGTTCAACCTGCCCGTCGTCTCGCTGGTCGATACCCCCGGCGCCTACCCCGGCAAAGGCGCGGAGGAGCGCGGCCAGTCCGAGGCGATTGCCCGGTCGACGGAAAAGTGTCTGCAGATCGGCGTGCCCTTCGTCTCTGTCGTCATCGGCGAAGGCGGGTCCGGCGGGGCGGTGGCCTTTGCCACGGCAAACCGCGTCGCGATGCTGGAACATTCGGTCTATTCGGTGATCACGCCGGAGGGCTGCGCCTCCATCCTGTGGAAGGACGCCGAAAAGATGCGCGAAGCGGCCGAGGCGATGCGCATCACTGCCCAGAACCTGCTGGAATTGGCCGTGATCGACCGGGTGATCCCCGAACCCCTGGGCGGCGCGCACCGCGACCGTGACGCGACGGTGCAGGCGGTCGGCAAAGCGATCGGTCAGATGCTGGGCGAGTTGAAGGGGCAGAGCCGCGACAAGCTGCTGAAGGACCGGCGGGCGAAATTCATGGCCATCGGGTCCAAGGGTCTGGCGGCCTGAGGCGTTTTCGCCCTGATCAGAGACTGTTTTCCGGCAGGCCCGGTTGCGTGTCCAGATAGCTGGGGCGCTGCCGGATTTGCGAAAACCATGCCGACAGACAGGGTCGTTCGCCCAGTAGCTCCGCCGCGGGTGGATGGGCGGCGAAATAGCCCACCATCGGGGCCAGGTGCAGATCGGCCCGGGTCAGGGCACCGTTAAGCACCACCCCTTCGGCCGCGATCTCCTCCAGTGCATCCAGAACGGGGAGGCTGTCGCGCAGGCCTCCGTCGATCCGTTCTTGATCGGGCGCGCGGCCGGTCGCCGGGGCAAAGACCGCCGGACCGAAGACATCCCGCACCATCGGCCAATAGCCGTAGCTGTCCACCATGCCGATCACCTGGGTGACCCGGGACCGGGAAAGCGGCGCGTCGGGCGTCCAACTGTCGCCCGGGAATGCTTCGTCGAGATAAGTGGTGATGGCGGCGGTTTCGAAGATCCGGGCGCCGTCGTGGTCGAGCAGGGGCACGCGACCGAAGGGATGGGGGTTCTCGGCCTCGGGATCAAAGGGGTTCACCTCGGACCAGTCGTAGGCCAGCCCCCGCTCCGCCAGCGCCATCCGGGCGATCCAGGTATAGACGCTGTAGCGGAAGCCCCAGAGGCGGATCACGTCTGCAGCATCCTCAGCCCCTGGGTCACATCCGACCGCACCGCCAGCCTCAGTCCCGGTTCATCCCCGGCCTTCAGCGCGGCGATGATGAGACGGTGGAAATGAGGCGATTCCTTGCGGTGCAGTCGCCCGTAAAGCTTGCGCATCGTCGGGCCGAGCTGGAGCCAGACGGTTTCCGCCATGGCCAGCATCGCGGGCGCCTGCGCGCGCAGATAGAGGGTGCGGTGAAACTCCAGGTTGGTCCGGATATAGCCCACGGCATCATGCCGGGCGACCACGTCGGAGATGGTCGAATTGATCGTCTGAAGCCGGTCAATCAGCGCGATATGGGCGCGCGGCAAAGCGCGGGAAGCCAGCTCGACCTCTAGCAGGGCGCGCAGGGCGGCCAGTTCCTCGATCCGTTCGTTGGTGATCTCGGGGGTGGAGACGCGCCCGGAGGAGGAGAGCGTCAACGCCCCCTCGGCCACCAGCCGCCGGATGGATTCCCGCGCCGGGGTCATCGACACGCCGAATTCCTTGCCGATGCCGCGCAGGGTGAGGGATTCGCCGGGCGGGATCTCTCCGTGCATGATGCGGGTACGCAGCCCGCGATACACGCGTTCATGGGCAGCAGGAGACGGGTCGGGGCGGGTTTGCATCAACATGACTGATTTGTGATCACAGGCGAACCGGAGGTCAAGAGCGGCCCGCCGGAATTTCAGACCGGACGGTCGAAACGGATGCGATGCAGGGCCGGGCCATCGGTGCGCAGCCAGCTGCGTTCGACCCGGTAGGGGCCGTGAATCGCCTCGACCTTGGCCCAGAAGCGGTCGGAATGGTTCATCTCCGCCAGATGCGCGACCTCATGCGCGGCGACGTAGGACAACACGGCGGGCGGGGCCATGATCAGCCGCCAGGAATAGCTTAGGGCTCCTTCCGCAGAGCAGGAGCCCCACCTCGACCTGGTATCCCGCAGGGTCAGGCGGGCGTAGCCCCGCCCCAGACGGGCGGCATAGTGATCGGAGGCGGCGGCCAGCCGGTCCCGCGCCAGGGTCTTGAGATAGCCGGAGAGCCGCGCGCCCAGACGGTCAGGATCATCCGGCACGATGATCCGGTCCCCCTCGATCCGCACCGACCGTCCGCTGCCCGGGATGACGGCCAGGTCGCGCCCCTCGACAGGCAGGGTCATGCCGAAGGCGACCTGCGTGACATCGCCATGGCGGGTGGCGTTCCGGCGCAGCCAGTCGGCCTTTTCCTCGGCGAAGGCAAGGCCCGCCTTTTCCGACACGCCGCGCGGCAGGGTCAGCGTCACGCGGCCGTCCAGCGCCGAAACACGCAGCGTCAGACGCCGCGCACGACCCGACCGTTTCAGGTTGATTTCCACCGGGGGGTTGCCCGGCAGCACATACTGACCCATATCTGCCCCGTTATTCGCCCGCCGCGTCATGCCGGAAAGCCTTTGACACCCAAAGTCGCTTATGGCAGTGGACGCGGATCGTCGGCAAGAGATGTCATCTGAAAGGGAACACATATGCCCAAGGAAGAATGGGGTACGAAACGCCTTTGCCCCACCACCGGCAAGCGGTTCTACGACCTGAACAAGTCCCCGATCGTCAGCCCCTACACGGGTGAAGTCGTCGAATTCGACGAGACGAAGAACCGCATGATCGCCGCCGATGCAGAGGATGCGGCGACCAAGAAGGCCAAAGAGGCCGAAGACGAGGATGTCGTCCTGGACGACGATGATGTCGATGTCGATATCGACGACGATCTGCTGGACGACGATGACGATGACGACAACGTCTCTCTCGACGAACTGGCGGATGTTCCGGACGACAGCGACGACTGATTTCCGGCGGCGCGGGGCGGGCGGATTTTTCGCTTGATCAGCCCCACGCCTTCCCATAGAGAACGCCGCACGGGTGAACACACCCGTGCAAATGGGGCCTTAGCTCAGCTGGGAGAGCGCTTGCATGGCATGCAAGAGGTCAGGGGTTCGATCCCCCTAGGCTCCACCAAACTTCCCTTCTGGATTGCTCTACGTAGGTCTGCCCCTTCGGGCAGGCGCGGTTGTTTTGACCGTACAAATCGAGCGGTTGCGGCAGCGCTCAAGACATCACCAGCGTTAACCAGTATTGAGCCTATGATCGCCTCATCCTTGCAGAATTGAACCGTACGACCTGCAACGTCTTTCAAAGGCGCGGCGGCTATGACTGCGATCCTGGTGTTTTCTGGTAAGCTGCTGGCATTTCGAATCTTCAGGAGATGGCATGCCCCTTATTGATATTCACGTCCTGGAAGGTGTTTTCTCGGACGAAGAAAAAGCGCAAATGATTTCGGAGACAGCACGAGCCTTTGGAAAGGTGGCTGGCAAATCGATGCAGGATGCGACCTCGGTGCGCGTTCATGAGGTCCGGAGTGGTTCCTGGGGCGGTGCAGACAGCGTCTGGACAACTGAACGAGCACTGGACCTGAAGCGCGGGGAGTAGTGACTTTCTGTCTCCGGCCGCGTTCCAGCGACAAAGCCTTCAGAGCAGCGTGCGACACCAGAGGTGCCCCATGCCAAAAGTCCGATCCAAATACCGAAACTAAGACGGCCCCTACCCCATCACTGCGCCGCCGCCCGCGCCTTGATCGCGGCGTGAGTCGCGGCGATTTCCTCGTCGATGATGGATTTCCATTCGGCGATGCGGGCCTTGTCGACCTCTGGCGCGTGGGCGGCGATGGAGATGGCGATGTCGGGCTCTTCGGAATGGGCCTTCACCCCGATCCCCAGCCCGTAGATGGAACTGTAGGCGCGGCCCTCGCTTTCGGCATAGCCGGTGCGGCGGGCCTGGGCGACGGCGTCGCGGATGCGCTCGGGAGTGAGATCGGCGAAGGCGTCGAGGTCGGGGGCGACGGCGGCGATCACCCGGTTCACCGTCTCGTCCGGCAGCCCGGCCAGAAGGGCAGTGGCCCCGGCGCCGACGCCAAGGTAGCGGCGCTGTCCGACCTCCACGGGGATCACGCGGATCACGGTCCGCCCCTCGGCCTTGTGGACGCAGACAGCCTCCATCCCCGAGCGGCGCATCAGGTAGGTCGTGACATTGGCCCTGGCGGCAACACGGTCGACAGCGGTGGTCCAGGGCACTAGCTGCAGCACGCGGTCGGTCACGGCGAGGCCTAATTCATAGCTGAGCATGCCGATTTCATAGCGCCGCGATTTGGGATCGTAATGGGCCAGCCCCTCGTCGGTGAGGCATTTCAGGATGCGATGCACGGTCGACCGCGGCAGATCGACCGCCTGGGAGATGCCGCGCAGGGTCGGCGGCTCCTGTTCGGTGACATGGGCGATGCGTTGCAGGATGGCGGCGGCCCGCCGTATTGCCTGTGTTCCGTCCTGGCTCACCCTTCACCTCCACTTGCGCTCTTGACCTGTAACATATTGAGAATTGGCGGGGATCACATCCCCAATCGCAGCCCCTGCACCTATCCGCCAGAAAGAATCGCCAGCCCGTCCACCGCGACGCAGCGGTCGGGCAGGCAAATGAGCGGGTTGATATCGAACTCTGCCAGCCGGTCGGGAAAGTCCGTGGCGAGGCGTGACAGGGCAGCGATGGCCTCTGCCACGGCGGGAAGATCGGCGGGGGCCGCCCCTCGGTACCCGTCGAAAAGCGCCGCGCCACGCAACCCGCGCAGCATATCCAGCGCCTCGTCCCCGGTGACCGGGGCCAGGGTGGTGACCGTGTCCGACAGCAGCTCCGTCAACAGGCCACCCATACCGACGGTCAGGACGGGGCCGAAGCCTTCGGCATTGCGGAACCCGGCGATGACCTCCAGACCCCGGGGGATCATCTCCTGCACCAGAGCACCGTCGATGCGGGCCTCTGGATGGGCCCTGCGGCAGGCCGTCATGATATCGTCGAAGGCCGCGGCGGCCGCAGCTGACCCGCGGATGTTCAGCGCCACGCCCCCAACATCGCTCTTGTGCAGGATATCGGGGCTGTCGACCTTCATCGCCAGATCCACCCGCATCTCCTGCGCCACCTCGGCGGCCATGGCGCGATCGGTCACCAGGCGTTCGGCCGGGATGGCGATCCCGTAGGCCGAGAGTATCGCTTTCGACGCGCTTTCCCCGAGCGCCCGACCGGAGGCGGTGGCGATCAGCGCGCTGGCGCGTTCCCGGGCCTCGGCGGTGGAGGACAGAACGGGGGATGCAGGGCGGTTGCGGCGCGCCTCCCGCTCCGTCCAGGCCTTCATGACGGTGAAAGCCCGTCGCATGGAGCTGAAGACCACGACATTGGGGTCCTGCTCGACCTCGCGGCGGCCCTCGCCCTCCATCAGCTGTGTCATCCAGACATAGACGATCGGCTTGCCGTGTTTGGCGGCCAGGGCACTGAGCCGGGGCTGGCGGGCGGTGGCGATCGGATAGGCGTAGGTATAGCCGAAGACCAGCGCGCCATAGGCCGGATCGCCCAACAGGGCATCTGCGCAGGCCATCAGGGTATCGGGGTCGTTGATGACCCCGGCGGTGACATCGCAGGGATTGCGGGCGGGCACGAAGGAGGGCAGTAGATCCTTCAGGCGGGCCAGCACCTCTGGCTGGGGCTGCGGCATGGGCACATCGGCGATTTCGGCAAAGTCCGACGACATGATCGCCGCCCCGCCAGAGCCCGACAGCATCGCCGCGCCGTCGGCCTTTGGCGCGGGGGCCTTGGCAAAGAACCATGCGGTTTCGACCAGCGCGTCAAAGTCATGAACCGCAATCGCCCCGCCCTTGTCGAACAGCGCCTCCCACAGCTCCGCCGATCCGGCGAGCGAGGCGGTGTGCGACATGGCCGCCGCCGCCCCCTCTTCTCCCACGGCCATCTTGTAGACCACCAATGGCTTGTTCCGGTCCCAGGCGATCTGCGCGGCGCGCAGGAATTTCTGCGGGTCGGCCAGCCCTTCGAAGGCGCAGGCGATGGCGGTGCAGGTCGGCTCGTCGGCCAGGGCGGCGACCCAGTCCGCCACGTCCACATCCGAGGAATTGCCGCAGCTGGCGACATGGCTGATGCCGACGCCGCGATCCATCGCCTGGGCCAGGGCAAAGCCTAGCGCGCCGGACTGGCAGACGACGCCGATGGCGGGCCCGCCCGCCTGTCGGCCCTGCGGGCAGCCGGCAAAGCTGACCCGCGCACCGGAGGTGTAGTTCAGCATGCCGACGCAATTCGGGCCAAGCAGGCGAACCCCGGCCTCTGCCGCGCGGGCGGCGATGCGGGTCTGGGTCGCGCGGGCCTCCTCCGTCCCGATTTCGGAAAAGCCGGAGGCATAGACCATGACGGCGGGTACACCGGCGGCAATGCAATCCTCCAGCAGCCCTTCGACAGAGGCGGCGGGGGTGGTCAGCACCGCCAGGTCCGGCACCTCTGGCAGGGCGGCGAGGCTGGGGTAGCAGCGGACACCGGCGATTTCGTCGTATTTTTCGTTGACCGGATAGAGCGCGCCGTCATAGCCCACCAGGTTTTCCACCGTGCGACCCCCGAAGGACCCCGGGCGGGTGGATGCGCCGATGACCGCGATGCTTTTGGGATCATAGAGGGGCAGAAGCTCTGCCCGCGAATATGGCTCTGTCCGGGTCATCTGGGTTCGGTCCTCAGTTCGGGGCGGCGCGGGTCATGATGTATTCGGCCCCATATCCTGTGCGACCAGCCTGGCCGCGATCTGGCGCAATTCGGGTTTCTGGACCTTGCCGACGGTATTCATCGGCAGGGCCTCCACGATTTCCAGCCGCTCGGGGAACTTCTGCCGGGCGAAGCCGCAGCCGGACAGATGCGCCGTCATCTCCGCCATGCCGAAGGTAGCACCCGGCGCAGGGACGAGGAAGGCGACGACCATTTCGCCCCGTTCCGGCTCCGGCGCGCCGACAAGGGCGACGGCCGCGACATCGGGGTGGGACATCAGGGCGTTCTCGATCTCCAGCGGGCTGATGTTTTCGCCCTTGCGGATGATGATGTCCTTCTTGCGGCCGGTGATGGTGATGAACCGATCGTCGATCACCCGCCCCATGTCCCCCATCAGGAAGAAGCCGTCGGGGGTGAAATTGCCCGCGTCGTGCTCGGGGTCAAGGTAGCCGATGAACATGTTCGGCCCGCGAAAGGCGATCTCGCCTTCGCCGCCCGTTTCCTCCAGCAACCGGACCTCGACCTCCACTTCGCCGTCGGTGTCCGTGCGGGCCATGGCGCTGGCCCGGTCGCGAATACCCGGGCAGGCCAGCGGCACCTCGGTCGAGCCATAGGCGCGGGAAACGACGGCATTGGGAAACCGCTCCAACGCCTGCTGCACCAGATCGGGCGGCACGCTGGCGCCGCCGCAGATGAACCGACGCAGACCGGTCAGGCGCGTTCCGGCTTGTGCGGAGGCCGCCAGCAACCCCTTGAGGAAGGGCGTGGCGCCGGCCATGAAAGTGACCCCTTCGGCGTCGATCCGGGCGACCGCGCGGTCCGGGTCCCAGTGATCTTCGAGGATCGTTCGGCAGCCGGAAATCCACGGAAACTCAAAGGCGTATATCGACCCGCCGATATGGCTGATCGGCGAGGGGACATACATGACATCGCTACTGTCCAGATCCCAGAAAGCCGCCGTATCCCGCACCACAGCATCCAGCGAGGCATGGGTGTGGATCACCCCCTTGGGCCGCCCGGTGCTGCCGGAGGTGAAGATGATCATCTTGGCATCCTCGGGCGCGGGCAGGCGCGGCGCGGCAGGATCATGGGCCAGCAGCGGGTCAAAGGCCGGGCCGTCCGATCCGTCGCCCCGCACGGTAAAGACATGCTCCGGCGCGCCGTCTATGCCGGAGATCAGGGCGCGGTAATCCACCCGCTTGTCCGCCGGGGGGACAAAGACCGCCCTGACACCACATTCGGGCAGGATCACCCCCAGTTCGGCGGCGCGGTAGATCGGCAGCAGCGGCAGGATGCGATAGCCGAAAAGCGCCGCTGTCATGTTGATGACGCAGGCTTCCCACCAGTTGGGCAGTTGAAAGGCGATAACGGCGCCGGGGGCGATCCCCCGGTCCAGCAGGGCGCCGCCCAGACGGCGGGCCATGTCGACCATCTGCGCCCGGGTCACGTCGCGTCTGGCGTCGCTGATGACGATGCGCTGCGGGTCCTCTTCGGCCAGGTGCAGCGCGATCTCCCCCAGGCCGGGGCGCGCGGGGGCGCGGTGGCGGCCCGCCTCTTTCAGCGTGGCGAGCCGGGTCTGCAGCCGATCCTGCGCGGCGGTCATGACTTGTCCTTGTCGCCGATTTTCCGGGTCAGCTCCTCGACCAGGCGTCGGTGATCGTCGCTGCGCACTGACAGCGCCTCATAGGCGATGCCGGGGTCCAGCAGGGCGTGGGCGATGCGTTTCAGTTCCAGATTCATCGTGACCTTGGTCCAGCGGATGGCCTTGGTCGCCCCGGCGATGAGTTTGTCGCACAGCGCATCCACCGCCGCGTCCAGCTCTGCCTCGGGCAGGACGTGGTTCACCAGCCCGATCTCGGCGGCCTTCTGTGCGGTCAGGATCTCGCCAGTCAGCAGGAATTCCTTCGCCCGGTGCATCCCGACCAGCTGCGGCCAGATCACCGCGCCGCCGTCCCCGGCCACCAGACCGATGGCGACATGCGGATCGCCGATCTTGGCGCGGTCGGAGGCAAAGGTGATGTCGCAGAACAGCGCAATCGTCGCGCCAAGGCCGACGGCGGGGCCGTTGATCCGGGCGATGACGGGTTTCTCGATCTCCAGCAGGGTGAAGATCAACCTCTTGGCATTTACCGCCTCGCGATCAAAGAGGTCGGGGTTGTCCATCACCTGCCGCATCTCGCCCAGGTCTCCCCCGGCGGAGAAGGCGCGCCCTGCGCCGGTGATGACGATGACGTCGGAGTCAGGGTCACTGGCAGCAAAGCTCAGCGCCTCGATAATCTCGCCGTGCATGGGACCACCGACTGCGTTCAGGGCGTCGGGCCTGTTCATGGTAATGGTCAGCCGCCGTCCGTCGCGAACCAGCAGAATCGTCTCTAAATCAGGCAAATCACGCATCAATCCCCCCATCTTTCGCGGGCATAGTCGAGGTAGGCCGCAGAGGATCCCCCCATCTCCGCCCGCAGCAGACGGGCGCGATAGGTCCAGCGATGCAACGGATGCTCCAGCGTCAGACCCATGGCGCCCATGAACTGATGCAGATCATAGCCGATACGGGTCGCCATGCCTTGCGCAAATCCCAGGGCGCAGGCGGCATCGCGGGCCGAGCGGCTGTGCGTGGCGCGCAGCATCTGCCATTTGGCCCCCTCGATCTCCACCGCGGCGCCCGCCAGCCGGTGCTGGACCCCCTGAAAGGCACCCAGGGGCTGGCCGAACTGCTTGCGCTCCGACACGTACTGGATGACGGCATCCATCCCGGCCTTGAGCACGCCGGTCAGCTCTGCTGCGGTGGCGATCTGCCACAACACGCGCATCTCGCCGGGGTCACAGTCCAGGCTCTCCCACGTCAGCGCGTCATGATCGACGGTGCCCATGGGATAGGCGTAGAGGCTTTCGACCGTCTGCGCCGCGCCCTGCGGGACGGCGGCATAGGAGACGCCCGCGCCGCTGATCGACACAAGGCCGCGGGCATTGGGCAGATACCGCACCGGGCCGGGGGCGTCGTCGACGACAACCGCCAGCGGGCGCGGCACCTCACGGCTGAGAAAGGGGCGGATCAGCGCGGAGGCACCGCATTCCAGGCAGACGGGGGCCTGAGCGGTTTCATAGACCATGAGCGCGGCGGCGACGGTGCCCAGGTCCGGCTCGCGGGCGGCCTCGAAAAACCCGTTTTCCTCCAGCTGCGCATCGAGGGCTGTGCCGTAATCGTAACGGCCCCAGCCCTCCACGGTGCGGAACTCCGCCTCGGGCGCGCTGAGCATCTGTTCCAGCACGGTGGTGAAGGTTGCCTGATCCTCGTTCAGATCGAACCGCATCTCAGGCCCCCTTTGGAAGGTTCAGGTGACGGCGCGCCACCAGGTTCAGCTGGATTTCCGTCGCGCCGGCGGCGATCCCGGTGACGATGGCCCGTTCGTGATGCGACAGCATCGGCATGTGACTTAGCCCGGAGAAGCAATCGGGCAGGAAATCCATCCCAAAATCCGTCACCTTGTGTTCGGCGGTCACCACGGCGACCCGGGCGAGGTTGGATTCATTGCCAGGCGGCTCGCCCCGCGAGCGGCCATCGACGACCCGGTAGACCTGCAGGCGCGCGGCTTCGCAGGCGGCGGCGGCCTCGGCAGCGCGTGTGCGGACCACGCTGTCGCTGAACTGGCTTCGACGCTTCAGCTCCTCGACCATGGCGTCCAGCTCGGCGGCGCCCATTTCATAGCGCGGAATACCGACCCGTTCGTTGGCCAGCGCGTAGGAGATGATCGACCACCCCTCGCCCTCCTCGCCCAGACGGGCGGCGGCCGGGACGCGGACATCGGTGAAGAAGACCTCGTGAATGTCGCCGTGTCCGATCAGGCTGGGGATCGCGCGCACCTCGATCCCCGGGGTGTCCATCGGCACCAGGAAGATCGCGATGCCGGAACGCCCGCCCTCTGCCCCGCCGGTCTGCGCCAGAAGGAAACAGGTGGAGGCAAGCCCGGCATAGGAGGTCCAGATCTTCTGCCCGTTGATCACATAGTCGTCGCCCTCACGCACCGCCCGGGTGCGCAGCGAGGCGAGGTCGGAGCCGGCATTGGGTTCGGAAAAGCCCTGACACCAGATCGCCTGCCCGGAAGCCATTTGCGGAATGTACTGGGCCTTCTGCGCGTCGGAGCCGTATTTCATCAGGACCGGGCCGATCCAGTTGACGTTCATGTACTGCGCGCCTCGCGGCTCGCCCGCGCGCCACATCTCCTCGCCCAGGATGAAGTGCTCCCACGGCGGACGCGCGGCGCCGCCCCATTCCTCGGGCCAATGCGGAATCAGCAGGCCCTCGGCGGCCAGCTTGGGACAGAAGTCGAGGCTGAAATCCGTCTGCTCCTTCGATCCCGGCCCGTGGCGTGCAATTTCATCCCAGTTGTCGGGAAGCTCACGCTCGAGAAAGGCACGGATACGGGCCCGGTAGGCCGCATCTTCTTCTGTCCAGTTGAAATCCACTCGCCTGATCTCCCATTATATGGGACAATTGTCCTCCTCAAGGCAGACCCGACCATGACGATACGTCCCGGAACTGTCAACCTTCGGACGCTTGACCTTATGGTTTTTTCACGGATACCCTTGTTTTGACAGAGCGGCATCTCGAAAGGGGGATGTTCGGCACACTACCCGGTTTGTCCCATCTTGCGGAACAAACGACGGTCCGACATCAGGGAACGACAGCATGAAGCTCGACGAAACGGAAGAGATGCGCGACTTTCGGATGACCGCGCGCACCTGGCTGGACACCCACGTCCCGGAGGAAAGACCTCCGGCGGAGGGCGCGGCGTCGAGAGAGTTCGCGACGGCCTGGCTGGGCGCGCTGCACGAGGGCGGCTGGGCCGGGCTGGCCTGGCCGGAAGATTACGGCGGCAAGGGGCTTTCGCCCGAGACGCTGCTGATCTGGTACGAGGAATATGTACGCGCGCGGGCACCGTCGACGCTGGACTGCACCTTTGTTGCGCTGAACCACGCGGGGCCGACGCTGATCGCCTGCGGCAGCGACGCGCAGAAGGCCTTTCACCTGCCCCGCATCCTCGATGGCCGGGCGATCTGGTGCCAGGGCTTTTCCGAACCGGGCAGCGGCTCCGACCTCGCCTCGCTCAAGACCACCGGACGGGTGGAGGGCGACCACCTTGTGGTGAACGGTCAGAAGATCTGGTCCAGCTTTGCAGATATCGCGCAGTACCAGGAGCTGCTGATAAGGACGGAGCCAGGCTCCAAACGCCACAAGGGGCTCAGCTGGGTGATTTGCGACATGAGCCTGCCGGGCATCACCGTGCGGCCGATCAAGAATATGGCCGGGGTCAGCCATTTTGCCGAGGTCTTCTATGACGATGTGCGCATTCCCCTGACCGAAGTCGTGGGCGGGCTGCACAATGGCTGGGCTACGGCGATGACCACGCTTGGCTTTGAGCGGCGCACGGCGGCGATGGCGCTACAGCTGGAACTGTCGGTGAAGATCGAAGAGCTGATCGAGATGGCCGGGGCAGCGCCGAGGTCGGCCGTATCAGAGACCCTGTGCGATCTGAGGGCAGAGGCCGCCGCGATCCGCGCCATGACCTATCGCACCGTTCTGCGCGAACCGGAGACGCCCTTTGACGGGTCGCTCGTCCGCCTGGCCTTTGCCGAACTGGCACAGCGCATCCACCGGGCTGCCGCGGATATCCTGGGGCCCGAGGCGCTGACCGACGGGCCGTGGACGCATGATTATCTGGAGAGCTATTCCGAAACCATCGCCGGGGGCACGGCGGAGATCCAGCGCAACATCATCGGGGAACGCATCCTCGGTCTGCCGCGGGAGGCACGGGCATGAGCTTTGACCTGACACCGGGCGAGGACCAGCGCCAGATCCTGGACGCCGCGCAATCCATGCTGGAGATGCACTACCCCGTGGCGCGGCTGCGCGAGGCGGGGCATCAGGAGGATCTGGGCGCGATTGCGGAGTTCGGGACCTATCTGCTGTCCCTGCCCGAAGAGGCGGGCGGCGCGGGGTTTACCTTCGTCGAGGAAGCGCAGCTCCATGCGCTACTGGGGCAACACTTGGTGTCACCGGGGAGCATTGCCGCGGCGGTGGCCGTCCGTATCGCCCTGGCCTCCGGGGACAATGATCTGGCAGAGGCCATGGTTGGCGGGGCACAGACCGTCTGCGCCGGGGTGGCGCGGCCGGACGATCTGCTGTTGATCGAGCCATTTCAGGCGGTACAGGGTCTGATTCTGGCGGGCGACACCCTGCATCTCGTCCCTTTGGCCGGGGTTGATCTGGTCGCGGTCCCGTCCCTCGGACATGGGCGGCCCATGGCGCGCGCCGCGCTGACTCTCGATGGCAGCAATGCGGCGCGGGCCGATGCCGCGACCCGTCATTACCACGCCCTGCTGACCTCCGCCCGGTTGCTCGGCGTGGCGACCTTGGCGCGGGATCTGGCGGTGGACTATGCCAAGACGCGCGAACAGTTCGGCCAGCCGATCGGAGCATTTCAGGCGGTCAAGCATCACTGCGCCAACATGGCCATCGGGGTGGAGATGCTGTCGGCGCAGCTCGACATGGCCGCCATCGCCCTGCGCGACGGGCGGGAGGATGCGGCGTTTCAGGTCGCCGCGATGGCCCGACTGGCCCCGCGCATCGCGCTGGAGAATGCCCGAACCGGCATCCAGGTGCATGGTGGCATCGGGTTTTCGGCCGAGGCGGATGCGCAACTTTGCCTGAAACAGGCTCACATTCTGCGGCAATTCCTTGGCGCGCCGGACCTCATGTCCGAAGATGCGCCCATGGCCCCCCTGCGAAAGGCGAACCCATGACAGACAGCACGCAAACTGTCGCCCTCATCACCGGTGCCTCCAGCGGCATCGGGCTGGTGACGGCACAGACCTTTCTGAAAAACGGTATCGCGGTGGTCGGTGTCGGGCGCGACGAGGGCAAGCTGGCGGAGGCGGCGGAGGCCTGCGCGGGGCTGGCTGCGTTCTTCTCTCCCGTCGCGGTGGATATCACCGCCGATGACGGTCCTGCCCGCGCGGTGGCCCATGCGGTGGCGACATTCGGGCGGCTCGACCATCTGGTAAACAACGCAGGCGCGGGCAGTCCGGAGCCGGTGCATACGACCGACGACGACACCCTCGACGCCTTCCTCGGGTTAATGCTGCGCGCGCCCTTCCGCCTGGCGCGGGAGGCGCTGACGGCCTTTGGAGACACCGCGACCATCGTCAACGTTTCCTCCACCTATGCCATTCTCGGCGGGCTGCGCGGCGGCGCCTATTCCGCCGCCAAGGCCGGGCTGCACGGGCTGACGCAGCATATGGCGGCGCAGTATGGCTCCGCCGGGATCCGCTCCAATGCGGTGGCCCCGGGCGTGATCCCCACGCCCATGACCTTTCACCGGCTGGAGGTCGAGGCCTTTCGCCGGATGAACTACGACATGACCCCGGCGGCCAGGTGGGGTCGGCCGGAGGATGTGGCCGAGGCGATCTGGTTCCTCTCCTCCCCCGCCTCGGGCTGGATCAACGGGCAGGTGCTGGCCGTCGATGGCGGCTGGACCACGACCAAGTACCTCTCCGAGGCCGCGCTGGATGCGGAGCGGGAGCTGAAGCCGACAGACTGGAGCCATTCGGGCCGTCCGCCGGTGATCCTCGGCAAGGGCTAGGCGGGTCCCGCATTTGCCGCTAGTGAATGCGGATGACCGACAGTTTCGACCTTTTCTTCGTCTGCAATCCGGGGCTGGAGCCTGTCCTTTGCGAGGAGGCGCGCGCGGCCGGGTTTGCCGGGACGCGCGTTGTGCCCGGGGGCGTCGAGGCGACGGGCGGCTGGTCAGAGATCTGGCGCGCCAATCTGGAGCTGCGCGGTGCGACGCGAGTACTGGTGCGGGTTGGCGAATTCCGTGCCTTTCATCTGGCACAGCTGGACAAACGCTCGCGCAAGTTCCCCTGGGGCGAGGTGCTGCGCCCGGATGTGCCGGTGAGCGTGGAGGCCACCTGCAAGGCGTCGAAGATCTATCATGACCGCGCGGCGGCACAGCGGGTCGCAAAGGCAATCACCGAAGAGCTGGGCGCGCCGGTGACCAAGGACGCCCCCGTCCGCGTGATGGTACGGATCGAGGACAACCTCGTCACGATCAGCCTCGATACCACGGGGGAGTCCTTGCACAAGCGGGGCCACAAAGCGGCCGTTGGCAAGGCGCCTATGCGCGAAACCCTGGCCGCGCTCTTCCTGCGGCGCTGTGGATATAGCGGGACGGAGACTGTGGTGGACCCGATGTGCGGGTCGGGCACCTTTGTCATTGAGGCGGCGGAGATTGCCCTGGGGATGCAGCCGGGTCGAACGCGCAGCTTTGCCTTCGAACAACTGGCGAACTTTGACGAGGCGGCGGTCGGTACCCTGCGACGGGAGGGGAAAACAGAGACTAACTTGCGCTTTTTCGGCTCTGACAGGGATGCGGGCGCGGTCAAGAATGCGCAGGCCAATGCGGAGCGGGCGGGCGTTTCGGAGGTCACGCAATTTCGCCAGGCCCCGATCAGCGATCTCACCCCGCCCGAGGGCAAACCGGGCCTCGTCATGATCAACCCGCCCTATGGCGGGCGGATCGGCAATCGCAAGATGCTCTTCTCGCTCTATGGTTCCATGGGCGAGGTGCTGAAGACCCGGTTTCGCGGCTGGCGCGTCGGGATTATCACCGACGATGGCGGGCTGGCCAAAGCGACCGACCTGCCCTTCCTGCCCGTGGATCGCGCGGTGGATCATGGCGGGCTGAAGGTGAAGCTCTACCGTACGGATCCCCTGCCCTGATACTCAGAACCTAGACGTCATCTTCGCTCAGCGCGTCGGCCCAGGGGGACATGACCTCTGTGCAGCCGGAATTTGTCGTGCCGGACCGGCGCACCGCCGAGGGACAGGCCCAGGCGAAGGGGTAGACCGCATCGGGCCGGACGCTGATGTCGCGGCCCTTGCGGAGCGTCTCCAGCGTCGCATCTGGCAGGGCCGCATTCGCCAGAAGCGTCTCGCCGGAAATGTCGATTCGAGGATGATGGAAGGCCTGTTCCAGCGTCATGCCCGCGTCGGTCATCAGGGTCGACAGCTGCGCAACAGCGCCCAGGATCTTGCGCCCGCCGGACGCGCCGATGGCAAAACCGCCGGTTTCGTCCCGCACAATGGCTGGGCAGATGTTCATCAGGCAGGGCTGGCCGGGGGCAAGGGAGTTCGGTTTCCCCGGCTCCGGATCGAACCACATGATGCCATTGTTCATCGGGATGCCGGTGGATTGCGACAGGACCCGGGACCCGAAGATCGACAGCAGTGTCTGGGTCACGGCGACCATGTTGCCCTCCCGGTCGACGACGGAGAAATGGCTGGTGCATCCCGGGCTGTCATGGGTTTCGCCGTCGTGGCCCATGGTCGCAAGGCGGTGGTCATAGGCGGCCTTGAGCGCGTCGGCCATGGCAGGCACATCCGGGGTCGCGTTTTCAGGCAGGCGGCGGAAGTAATCGGCCAGGTTCGGACCGGCGGTGAGGCCGGGCATGGCGTGGACCGTGGCCCCGCCGCGCGCAAAACTGAGCGGTTCGTGGAAGGTCGCGCGGTAATCGAGGAGATCCTGCATCGACAGGCTGCCGCCCTTGCCCTGCACATCGGCGACCATGGCGCGCCCGATGTCGCCCTCGTAGAAATCCCGCGCCCCGGCTTCGGCCAGACGCTCCAGCGTGACGGCCATGCCGGAAAAGTCGAGATGCTCCTGCCCCGTGGCGGTCCAGCCGCCGATGCGCGGCCATGTGCCGTCTTCGAGGAAGATCGCGGCAAGGTCCGGGTCCTTGGCGATCAGCCGGGCGGAGGAGGTGGTGAGCAGGGCGGAATACCAGTCGGCCAGCGGGCCTTCCTTTGCGATTGCGGTCGCGGGGGACAGCAGATCGGCCCAGGGCATGGTGGCAAAGCGGCCATGCGCCGCCTCCATCCCTGCGACCATTCCGGGGACGGCGATGGCTGTCGCGCCATGGACGTTGCGATCGTCCTTGACCGCGGGCCAGGGGAAGAGGTCGGAGACACGGCCCTGCCCTGTCAGCGGATAGTCCGCGACATCCAGCGCGGCGGGCGAGCGCATACCGAAGTTCAGCGCATAGGCGCGCTGTTCCTTTTCCCGCCAGATCACCATGGCCCCGCCGCCGCCCGGCCCGCTCATCCACGGCTCCACCACGCCCAGGACGAACCCGGTGGCGATGGCCGCGTCGATCGCGTCGCCTCCCGCGCTCAGCACCTCTGCCCCCGCCCGGGCGGCGCGGGTGTGCTGCGAGGCGACGACACCGGATTCAGTCTCAATTACGGCCTTTTTCACACTTTGCGTGATGGAGAAGTTGGACAGCATCAGTTCGCTCCTTCCGGCGGCAGCAGCTTGCCGGGGTTCATGATGTTCATCGGGTCCAGCGCCGCCTTGATCGCCCTCATGGCGGCCAGGGCGGCCTTGTCCTTGCGCCGCGCCATCGACGACAGTTTGGCAGTGCCGATCCCGTGTTCCGCGCTGAAGGAGCCGCCGAGGTCGAGCACGATATCCTCGACCCGCTCCATGATCTCTTCCTTGCGCGCGGCATCGTCCGAACTGGGCCAGACGGTGTAATGCACATTGCCGTCGCCCAAGTGCGCCACCACGGTGGTCTCGGCACCGGGATCGACATCCTGCAACACGGCATCGGCGCGGCTCAGGAAGACCTCCACCTTGTCGAGCGGCACGGCCACGTCGTTGGTCAGCCGGTTCGGACGCAGCGAGGCGACCTCTGCCGCGGCCTCGCGCCGGGCCCAGAGCTCCTGCCGCTGCGCCTCGTTCCTTGCGACCACGGCGTCGTCGATGCGGCCTTCCTCCAGGTAGCGGGCCAGGATCTCCTCCAGATAACCGACCACGGGGATTTCGCCGGTGTCATCCGGCGTGCAGTCGCGCGGGGTGAGGGCGCCGATCTCCATCAGGATGTTCACCGGATGCGGCTGGTCAAAGGGCAGCCGATGCGCCGGGTTCAGCTTCACATAGTCCTCGACATAGCTGTGCGGCATGTACTCAAAGGCCTCGACCAACCCGCCGGTTTCCTTCTGCACCTCGTTCAGCAAGGGCAGCGCGGCGGAAAGCTCCTTCATGCCGATCATCGCGGTGGCATAAGCGCGGGGCTTCGGTTTCAGCTTCAGCGTCGCGGCGGTGATGACGCCAAGCGTGCCTTCGGCCCCGATCAGCAGGTGGCGGAGGTCATAGCCGGAGTTGTTCTTGTGCAGCCCGCTCATCAGGTCGACGATCTCTCCGGTCGGCAGTACCGCTTCGATCCCCAGGACCAGATCGCGGGTATTGCCATAGCGCAGCACGTTGGACCCGCCAGCATTGGTGCCCAGGAACCCGCCGACACGGGCGGATCCCTTGGCTCCGAAGGTCAGCGGAAAGACCAAGTCCTGCGCCTCGGCCGCGGCGTGGATGTCCGACAGGATCGCGCCCGCTTCCACCACGGCCAGCTGAGCCTCGGGCCGGATTTCGCGGATCGCGGCCATGCGTTCGAAGGAGAGGATCACCGCCTCGCCAATGCCGCCACCGCAGAGGCCGGAGCGCCCCCCGACGGGAATCACCGGGAAGGGGGTCGCATTGGCCAGCTTGACGACAGCCGCGACCTCCTGTGTCGTGGCGGGGCGGACGACGGCCAGCGGCTCCGCATGACGCATGGCCGAAATATCGGTGGCATAGGGCGCCGCATCGGCCCCGGTCAGCACGTTTTTTGCGCCGACAATGGCGGCGAGGTCTTCGATCATCAGGCTCTCCTCCCAAGCCGTGCGATGATGCGCCGGAGGCGGGAGAGTGACAAGGGTATGCCCACGCCGCAAAACCGGGGTTTTCCCGCTTGACCTGTCTGCGGCCTTGGCCTAAACGGCCCCGGTCTGGCGGAGTAGCTCAGTTGGTTAGAGCAGCGGAATCATAATCCGCGTGTCGGGGGTTCAAGTCCCTCCTCCGCTACCATCACCCCCTCAATGCATGCACGACAGCGGTCAGCCCCTGGCCTGTTCACTTGCCCTTTGCAGCAAAGTGAGGCCCAGCTCGGTCGCCTTGGCCATGTCCTGCACCGAGACCCATTCCAGCGGGCCGTGAATCATCTGCATGCCGGTAAAGAGGTTCGGCGTGGGCACGCCCATTTCCGTAAGGCGGGAGCCGTCGGTGCCGCCGCGGATCGGGACGGAGACCGGATCAAGCCCGATTGCGGCGGCGGCGTCGCGCGCCAGGTCGACCGGGGTCATGTCCTTTTCCAGCCAGTAGCGCATGTTGCGATACTGGGGAGCGATGGTGCAGGTGATCTCCGCCCGCGGTTCCGTCGCCTGGACGGCGTCGCAGACCTTGCGCAGGATCTCTCCCTTCTCGGCCAGACCGTCGAGTTCGAAATCGCGCAGGATCAGCTTGATCCGCATCTCGGACGATCCGCCCTCCATGTCGGTGACATGGATGAAGCCCTCGCGGCCCTCGGTCAGTTCCGGGACCATGGTGGATTGCGGCAGCATGGAGACGATGCGCGCGGCCAGATGCGCGGCGTTCACCATCTTGTCCTTGGCATAGCCGGGGTGGATGGAGACGCCTTTTACGATGACTTCCGCCCCGTCGGCGGAGAAGCTTTCATATTCGATCTCGCCCACGCGGCCGCCATCGAAGGTATAGGCAAAATCGGCGCCGAGGTCCTTTGGCAGCTCCGGCCCGACACCGCGGCCGATTTCCTCGTCCGGGGTGAAGGCGACGCGCACCGGGCCATGGGGAATGTCCGGATTCTGCAGCAGATGGTTCATCGCGGTCATGATGATCGCCACGCCCGCCTTGTCGTCGGCGCCAAGCAGGGTCAGACCTGAGGCGGTGACGATGTCATGGCCCTGTTTCGAGCCTAAATAAGGCGAATTACCGGGGGAGAGCACTAGATCGGGATTGTCGGGATAGGTGATGTCGCCGCCGTTGTAGCCCCGGATCACCCGCGGTTTGACACCGGTTGCGTTGAACTGCGGGGCCGTGTCGACATGGGCCAGCAGCCCGATGGTCGGCCCCGGGGCGGTGCCGGGAATGGTGGCCAGAACCACGCCGTAGTCGGTGAGGGTCACATCCTGTGCGCCGATCTCCGTAAGTTCGGCCTGCAGCGTCCGCAGCAGGTCATACTGGATCACCGTGGAGGGTGCGGTCGGGCTGTCGTCGTCTGACTGGGTGTCGACGGCGCAGTAGCGGACCAGCCGCTCCTCGAGTTCGCGATCAAAGCTCATTGTCGTGCCTCAGATGTCAAAGACCACGCCCTGCGCCAGCGGCAGTTCGGTGGAATAGTTGATCGTATTGGTCGCCCGCCGCATATAGGCCCGCCAGGCGTCGGAGCCGCTTTCACGGCCGCCACCGGTTTCCTTTTCGCCGCCGAAAGCGCCCCCGATTTCCGCGCCGGAGGTGCCGATATTGACATTGGCGATGCCACAGTCGGAGCCGCGGGCAGAGAGGAAGGTCTCCATCTCGCGCAGGTCGGTGGTGAAAATCGACGAGGACAACCCGCCGCCGACCGCGTTGTGATCGTCCAGCACCGCGTCGAAATCGGTGTATTTCATCACATAGAGGATCGGCGCGAAGGTTTCGCGCAGGACCGGACCGTCGTGCACCGGCATTTCCACGATGGCGGGGTAGACGTAATACCCGTCCCCCACCACATCGGCCCGGGCGCCGCCCTGCACCGTGCCACCCATGGCCTGCGCTTCTTCCAGCGCCGCGCCCATGCTGTCATAGGCCGCCTTGTCGATCAGCGGGCCGACCAGGGCGTCGGTTTCCAGCGGGTTGCCGACGGTGACGCTGGCATAGGCCTTTTTCAGCGCGGGGACGATCTGGTCATAGATGTCCGCGTGCACGAACAGCCGCCGCATCGTGGTGCAGCGCTGCCCGGCCGTGCCCATGGCGCCAAAGGCGATGGCCCGCAGCGCCATGTCCAGATCGGCGGAGGGGCAGACGATGCCCGCGTTGTTGCCGCCCAGCTCGAGGATGCATTTGCCAAAACGTGCGGCGACCTTGGGCCCGACGATGCGGCCCATGCGGGTCGACCCGGTGGCGGAGACGAGGGCGACTTTTTCGTTCTCGACTAGGGCGTTGCCAACCTCCGGCCCGCCGATCAGGACCTGGCTCAATCCCTCCGGCGCGTCGCTGCCGAACCGGGCCAGGGCCCGGTCCAGCACCGCCTGACAGGCCAGCGCGGTCAGGGGCGTCTTTTCCGACGGTTTCCACAGCACCGGGTCGCCACAGACCAGCGCCAGGGCCGAATTCCAGCACCAGGGGGCGCAGGGGAAGTTGAAGGCGGTGATGATACCGACGACGCCCAGGGGGTGCCAGGTCTCCATCATGCGGTGGCCGGGGCGTTCGGTGGCGATGGTCAGCCCGTAGAGCTGGCGGGAGAGGCCGACGGCGAAATCGCAGATGTCGATCATCTCCTGCACCTCGCCCAGCCCTTCGGAGGGGCTCTTGCCCGCCTCGATCGAAACCATCCGGCCCAGATCCTCCTTGGACCTGCGCAACTCCTCCGCAAAGAGGCGGACCAGTTCGCCGCGGCGCGGGGCGGGCACCATGCGCCAGGTCTTGAAGGCTGCATGTGCGCGGTCGACGGCGGCTTCGGTTGCGGCGACGTCATCTTCGGCCAGGGTCGCCACGACCTCCCCGGTGACGGGGGAGGTGACGGGCATACCGCCGGAATGGGACAGATCCACCGTGGCGCCGCAGGCGGTCATCGTGTCGCGCGTGATCTCGGGAAGGCTCTTGGCGGTCATGGTCGCTCCGTCTGCTGTCAGGTTTGGCGGGTGAATTTGGCGGAACCCTAGCGCCCGGGCCGGGGGAAGGTCTAGCCGGGCGCGGGGCCTTACCGGATTGACCCGAGGGCATGGGCCGCCAAAGCGCCGGTTTCGTACCAAACGCCACGTAGCGCCCTGAACCTTTCTGCATGGTGATCGACCGGGGTCAGCGGCAGATCCCCTTCTTCCCCGGTCAGGGCGGCCTGCGCCAGGGCACGGCCGAACAGCGTACCGGGGCCGATGCCGCGCCCGGAATAGCCGAAGGCGGCGTAACCCCGGGGGCCAAGGCGCTGGATCCGGGGCAGGTGATCGGCGGTGGTGGCGATGCGACCGAACCATTCATGGGTAAAGGGCAGACCGGCAAGCTGGGGGAACAGGCGGCGGAGTTTGCGGCCTGCCCAAAGGCGGTGGACGCCCGACAGCGGATGCCCGAGGCTGCCGATCCCGCCCAGAATGATCCGCCCCGCCGCGTCCCGACGGAAGGAGGACATGACCAGCGCGGTATCCCAGCACCCCTCGCCGCCCGGGAGGATCGTTTCGCCCTGTTCGGGCGGCAGCGGGTCCGTGGCGACCTGAAAGAAGGACAGGGGGGCGAACCTGTTGCGGGCCATGCCATAGGCGTTCGTTGCCTCGATCACCGCATCGGCGCAGATTTCATTGTCGCCGCAGGTGATCCGCCATCCGCCCGGCCCGTGACGGATGGTGTCGGCTCTCATGCCCTCGACAATCTGCGCTCCGGCGGCCCGGGCGGCCCGGGCCAGCCCCCGGGCATAGGCCAGCGGGTTGATCGTCCCCGCGCGCGGGTCAAAGAGCGCGCCATGGACCTGATCGGTACCAACACGCCGACGCGCCTCCTCGGCCGGTAACAGCTGCACCGGCGCGCCGGTGTCGATCAGTTGGCGGTAGCGCCGCTCCAGCTCTGCCATGCCCGACGGCGCATGGGCGCAATGGAGCGTGCCACTGGTGACGGCCTCGCAGTCGATCTGCAGTGTGGAGATCAGATCAAACACCAGCGCCGGACCGGTGGCGAGGACAGAGGTCAGGCGATGCGCGGCCTCCGGCCCCAGTTTCCGGGCCACATCGCCGGGGGGCAGCCACAGCCCTGCGTTGACGAGGCCGACGTTGCGGCCCGATCCGCCGTGGCCAATCTCCCTCGCCTCGAGCAGCAGGGTACTGGCCCCGGTGCGCGCGGCATGCAGCGCGGCGGAGAGGCCGGTGAAACCGCCGCCGATGATGACGAGATCATAGTGGGAGGTGTCAGACAGACCGCCGCCGCCAAACAGCGGAGGGGCGGTGTCGTGCCAGAGGGTTCCGGGCGGAGGAGGTGTGGCAGAGGGATGTGTCATCCCTCTGACCCTAGGCTCTATTCCAGCGAAAAACACCGAAATCCGACATGGGCGTCCGGGCCTTTCGGCGGGGACACCCCGCGCGGGGATTACTTCGTCAGGATCAGTTTGCCCGCCCGCGTGATGCGCAGCGAATAGACCTGGCCGTTCAGTTCGATCTCGGCCCGTGTTCCGTCGCCGGTCAGATCCTGCGCGCGGAATTGCGGCACCCGGTCGGCGACGTGATCGCGTTTGACCTCCCGGACTACTCTTTCCATGTCAGGGCCTCCGGCTCTTCGCGGAAGGCGAAGCGTTTCAGGTGATCCTCGACGATGTACTGCGCCACCTTCAGCCCCTGATCGTCCTCGGCCGTCACCTCGATATCGAGGCCTGATTCGTCGGCTTTCATCTTGGCCGGACCCGGAGGCAGATCGGCGCGCCCTGCCGTGGCGTCGTAGTCCACGGACACCTTGTGGGCAAAGTGTTTGCACAGGGCCTGGAGGTACTTTGAAGCGTTCGGTGTTTCGAACCGCGTCGTGGAGATCAACATGCGGCGTCCCTTTCTGATTCTTTTAGTAAGGTATTTAGTTGACCCATCTTTGGCAAGCCGATAAGCCCTGTGACACCAGCCAGCGTGACATGCGCGAGCCAGAAACATCTTGAGCCGAGGCCTGCCATGTCTCTCTTTCCACGTATTTTTTCCGCTGCAGTTCTGTTTTTTGGCCTGACGGCCGCGGCCCTTGCGCAGCCTGTCACCTTCGACACGGCCCAGGGCAAGATGACGCTGGAGGCCCGGCCGGAAAAGATCGTCGCGCTGGATGTCGCCGCCATTGATACGATCACCGCGCTTGGTGTTCTACCCGCCGGGGTCGTCGCGCCGCTCTATGTCGATTACCTGACCAGTGATCTGGACGCCGCCGCGCCGGTCGGGTCCTTTTTCGAGCCGGACATGGAGGCGATCGCCGCCCTTGCCCCGGACCTGATCGTGGTCGGCCCCCGGTCGGTCGCCATGGCCGATGCCCTGTCGAGGATCGCGCCGGTCGCGGATATGAGCGTCGGCACCGATGCCTTCAAGGACGGCAAGGCACGGCTGATCGCCTTTAGCGAGATGCTGGGCCGCGAGGACGAGGCCAAAGCGCTGGCAGAGGCGCTGGATGCAAAGCTGGCCAGCCTGCGTGCCACGGTCGAGGCCGAGGGCGGGCGCGCGCTGATCCTGATGACTAACGGGCCGAAACTGTCGGTCTTCGGTCCGGACAGCCGCTTTGGCTGGCTGCATACCGAGGTGGGCTTTGCCCCCGCCGTGCCGGACATCGCCGAGAACCGGCATGGCGAGGCCGTGTCCTTTGAATATGTTGCCGAGGCCGATCCCGACACGCTGCTGGTTGTCGACCGGGGCGCCGCCGTCGGAGGCGGGGCAGACGCCGCGCGGGCCACGCTCGACACGCCGCTGATCGCAGGCACCCGGGCGGCGCAATCCGGGCGCGTGATCTATCTGTCACCGGCAGAGTTGTATATCGCGACGGGGGGGATCCTCTCGCTCAACCGCACGATTGACGAGGTCGCGGCAGGGCTGGGAGGTTAGGGCGATGCGCCTGTTCGGCGCGACGCTTCTCTGTGGTCTGATCCTGCTGTCGCTGGCGCTTGGCGCCTCCGACCTGTCATTGCGCGATCTGATCCTGACGCCCGAGGGGCGGGCCATGGCGCTGGAAAGCAGGGTGCCCCGGACCTTGGCCGCACTGCTGGCCGGGGCCGGTCTGGCGATGTCGGGTCAGGTCATGCAGGTGCTGGCCCGCAACCGTTTCATCGAACCCATGACCGCCGGGGCAGGGCAAAGCGCGGCCCTGGGCGTGCTGTTGTGCACCCTGGTCCTGCCGGGCGCGGCCATCGGGGTGAAGATGGGCGCGGCATCCCTGGCCGCGCTGGCGGGCAGCCTGGGGCTGATGGCCCTGATCCGCCCCCTGCCCCCGACACAGCCGCTGCTGGTGCCGCTGGTCGCGCTGGTCTACGGCGGGGTGATCGGCGCGGTGGTCAGCTTTGTCGCCTATCAGGGCGACATGATGCAATTCCTGGGCACCTGGCTGACCGGTGAATTGTCGGGCGTTCTGCGCGGACGGTACGAATTGCTGTGGATCGCCGGACTGGCTTCTGCCGCGACCTATCTGATTGCCGACCGGCTCAGCCTGCTGACCCTGGGCGAAGACAGCGCGCGCGCCCTCGGTCTGAATGTCGGCCTGGTGACTGCGGCGGCGGTTGCGGCGGTGTCGGTGGTCACGGCGATGGTGGTGGTCACGCTCGGCGCCATCCCCTTTGTCGGGCTGGTCGTGCCCAACCTGACCACGCGGCTGACGGGTGACAACCTGCGCCGCGCGCTGCCGCTGACCGCGCTTGGCGGGGCCGTGCTGGTGCTGGCGGCGGATATCCTGGGGCGGGTCATCCGTCAGCCCTACGAAGTGCCGGTGGCGACGACGATTGCGGTGATCGGGGCCGTGGCCTTTGTCATCCTGCTGAACCGCGAGCGGCACCATGTCTGATCCGATGATCCGGCGGCTGGTCGCGCTGTCCGTTGTGTTGGCACTGTCGGCCCTGGCATATGTCTTCGTCGATGCGGCGGGCCCCTGGGATTTCATCCTGCCCTATCGGCTGACCAAGCTGGGAGCGCTGCTGCTGGTCGGCGTGGCCTTGTCGGTGGCGACCGTGCTGTTCCAGACGATCACGGCGAACCGCATCCTCACCCCCTCGCTGATGGGGTTTGACGCGCTCTATGTGCTGATCCTGACCGGGCTGGTCCACTCCATCGGCACGGCGGGTTATGCCGGGCTGTCGCCTGCCCTGCTCTTTGCGCTGAACCTGTCGGCAATGACCGGGCTTGGCCTGCTGCTGTTCGCGGCGCTGATGCGGTTGGCGCGGGGGGATATGGTGCGGCTGGTGCTGACGGGGGTGGTGATCGGCCTGCTGATCCGCGCCCTGACCGAGTTCCTGCAACGGCTGATCGACCCGAGCGAGTTTCAGACCGTGCAATCCATGTCCTACGCGCGGTTCACCCAGATCGACGGGGTCTTGCTGACGGTTTCCTCCGGCACGGTGCTGGTTGGGCTGATCCTGGCCTGGAGAATGCGGTACCGGCTGGATGTGTTGTCCCTGGGCGAGGCCACCGCGACCGGGCTGGGCGAACCCCCGGCGCGGCTGCATCGGCTGGCCCTGCTGACGATCTGCCTGTTGGTGGCCTCGGCGACCGCGCTGGCGGGGCCGCTGGCCTCCGGCAACAGCGGGCCGTCCAGTTTCTTCGGGCTGATCGTGACGGCCTTTGCCCATATCGCCACGCCCACACACAGGCACGCGGTGCTGCTGCCCGCCGCGGCGCTGACCGGCGGGATCATCCTGGTCGGGGGGCAAATGCTGATGGAACGGGTGTTCCATCTGGCCACGCCGCTGACCGTGGTGATCGAATTGATCGGCGGGGCGACCTTCCTTTACCTGCTATTGAAGAGGCGTGCGGCATGATCCGGATTGACGGTGTCGAGCATTCGATCAACGGAACCCCGATCCTGAAAGGGATCGACCTGGAGATCCCGCAGGGCGGGGTCACCGCACTGATCGGGCCGAACGGGGCAGGGAAATCCACCCTGCTGTCGCTGATCGCGCGATTGCAGAAGCTGACCACCGGCCGGATCGAGATCGGCGGGCAGAGGGTCGGGGAGGTCAGCGACCGCGACCTGGCCCGGACCCTGGCCGTGATGGCGCAATCCACCCATGTCAGCGCGCGGTTGAGCGTGGCGGATCTGGTCAGCTTTGGCCGCTATCCCTGGCATCGTGGACGGCCCGGCGCGGCGGATCATGACCATGTCGCAAGGGCGCTGGCGCGGTTCGATCTGACGGGGTTGCAGCACCGGTTCCTCGACGAAATCTCGGGCGGTCAGCGGCAGCGGGCCTTTGTCGCCATGGCCTATGCGCAGGATACGGCTTACCTGCTGCTGGACGAGCCGCTCAACAACCTCGACATCGCGGCGGCGCGCGATCTGATGCGGCTGGTGCGGGAGATGGCGGATCAGGACGGACGCACCGTGGTGATCGTGCTGCATGACATCAACTACGCCACCGCCTTTGCCGACCATTTGGTGGTGATGAAGGAGGGGCGCATCGCCGCCGAAGGCCCCCCGCGGGAGATCGTAACAGAGATGCTGCTGGAGCAGGTCTTCGGCACCCGCGCCACAGTGGAGATCCTAGAGGGACGTCCCGTCGTCCTCGTGTGACGTCATAGTTGACAAAATTACTATGACATCCTAACGCACTCGTGATAGCCAGCCAGACGCCTAACCCTCGTGCGTTCCGCAAGCCTCGAAATTTACATCCTTTTTGGGGAATAGGGTCATGACACGCACCACCCGGGCGATGCTGCTCGCCAGTGTTGCGCTTGTTGCACCACAGGTGCAGGCGCAGGACGTTGTAGAACTGAACACAATCCGCGTCGAAAGCGACGCCGCCCAGGATCTGCTGGGCAACACCGTCGTTTCCGAAGACGAGATCGAGGAGCGCAACGCCGCGTCCACGGACGAGCTCTTCGCCGGGCAGTCCGAGATCATCGCGACAGGCGGGGCGGTTGTCGCCCAGAAGGTGCTGGTGCACGGGATCGAGGAGAGCAACCTTGCCGTGACCATCGACGGCGCGCGTCAGAACAAGGGCGCCTTTCACCACACCGGCAACGTGCCGATCGACCCCTATCTGCTGAAGCGGGTCGAGGTCAGCTCCGGTCTGGCGCCTGCGGATGCGGGGCCCGGGGCCCTGGCCGGGGTGATCGCATACGAGACAAAGGGCGCGCGTGATCTGCTGGACGTGGGCAAGAGTTTTGGCGGCATCACCTCGCTGTCGTTCAATTCCAACGGCAACGGGTTCCGCCGCAACCTGGCGGTCTACGGCATGCAGGGCGGGTTCGAATATCTGCTGGGCTACTCTCGCCAGACCGGCAACGACTACAAGGACGGCAGCGGCGCGGTCATCGGCGGGACCGAGCCGGAGCTGACGGACTACTTCGGCAAGTTCGCCTTCACCTCCGAGTCCGGCAAGCGGGTGGAATTTTCGGCCGAGCATATCTCCGACCGGGGTCTTCGGCCGTTCCAGCTGGGCTATGCGCGGCCGGACTTTGCCAATGTGCCCGGGCGGTCGACGGTCTATGAGGTCGCCACGACCGAGCGGACCAGCTATGTGCTGACCTACACCGATGAAAACCCCGACGGGGCGATCGCGCCGACGATCCAGCTGGCCTACAACCGGCAATATGTCGACCCGGGCCTCGCCAAGGGCGAAAACACCAGCCTCTCCGGCAAGGTCGAGAATGACTTCCTGCTTGGCAATGGCGTGCTGACCGCAGGTGTCGATTTCTTCATCGACGAGGCCACGCCGATCGGGCCGCTTGGGGCCGTGGACGGGACCTATGCCTCGCTCAACAGCGAAAAGGTCGAAAGCATCGGGGTCTATGCCCAGATGCGTCAGGACGTGGGCGACCGGCTGTCCCTGTCCTACGGGATCCGCGCCGATGCGCAGCGGTTCACCGGGGCCAACGGGCAAACCTGGACCGACAGCGGGCTCAGCGCCAATGCCTCTGCCGATGTGATCCTGAACGATGCGCTGACGCTGAACATCGGCGCGGCCTCCGTCTGGGGCGGGTACGAGCTGAACGAAGCAGCGCTGATCAACTTCCAGCAGTTGCGGGGCGGCGTTCTGACCAATGCCTTCGCCACCTATGGCCAGCCCAGCACCAGCCGCGCCACCAACGCGCGGATCGGTCTGCGCTATGAACAGGGGCCGCTGTCGCTGGCCGGTGCGATCTTCCATACGGAGATCAAGGGCGCTGACGATCCCTTCACCGCCGCGACCAGCACCAATGACATCAAGTCCCAGGGGATCGACCTTTCGGCCCGCTATACCGGCGGCCGGGGCTACTTCGAGGCCAACTGGACCTACGCGGATGTGACCACCAACGGCAATACGACCGCCTCCACCGACTATTACATCGGGCGGCCGGTCGGGCATGTCATCGGGCTGTCCGGTGCCTTTGACGTGACGGACGAGATCCGCATCGGCGGCACGGCGGAAATTGCCCTGCGCAATGACGATCCGGCGTCGCTTGGCGCGCTCTATTCCGCGCTGCCGGGCTATGAGGTCGTCAACCTCTGGGCCACCTACAAGCCCCGGTCGATCAAGAACCTCGAGGTCCGTTTCGACGTGAAAAACCTGTTTGACGAGACCTATTCCGGGCGCGGCAACGACGGCGTGGGCTTTTCCCGCGTGACGCCGCTGACCGATCCGGGCCGGTCCTTCGGCGTCACGGCGACCGTCCGGTTCTGACCGGGCTGGCGGTCGGCCCCGACGGGTCGATCGCCCCTCGCGACAAGGCAAAACCGCGTCCCCCGGGGGGCGCGGTTTTCATTTGCGGGTCTGAGGCTGAGGCCGAAGGGTCCGCTGCTTACCGGAACTGGATCGGAACCGAGAAATTGCGCTGCGCCCCTGCGGGCGGGCGCGGGAAGGGCGCGGCGCGGCGCACCATGGACAGGGCCGCCTTGTCGATCTGCGGCGATCCGGACGAGCGGGCCAAGGATACGGAGCCGAGACCGCCGGACGGCGTGACGGAAAAGGCGACATAGGCGGTGCCACGACGCCCGACCGAGGGCTTGCGCACCCGTGCCAGTTTGCGGCTGACCAGACCGGGGTAGTTGCTGGCGGCGGCATTTCCGGCCTCTGTCCCGCGGGCATTGTCGACGCCCTGGCTTTTGGCCCGGGCGTTTTCGGAGCCGGAGACAGAGCCCGCCTTCGCCGTCTGCTCCGCATTGCCCTGAGGCGCCTGTTTCGGCTTGGGCTTGGGTTTAGGCTTGGGCTTCTCCGCGCGTTTGATCGGCGTTTCCATGGCCGGGTCGCGCATCACCGGGCGCTTCGACATCTCGGTGATCGGGCCATCGGTCTGGGCGGTGATGGTTTCCGCCGGCTCCGGGACGGGGGCGGTTTCGACGGGTTCGGGCTTTGCGGCCTGCAGCGCCTCCGGTTCCGCCGGGATCGGGTCCGGCTGTTCGGGGACGGCGGCCAGGGTGCCCTCCGGCGTGACCGGGACAAGGGCCGCCATCTGCTCCGCCTGCGGGGTCTCTACCGGTTCGGCATGTTCGGTATTCTCCACCGGCTCCGCCTGTTCGGCCGTCTCCACCGCTTCGGCTTCAGTCTCGACAGGTTCGGCGGTCTCGACTTCGGTGATTTCCGTTTCCGGCTCGATTTCTTCGGCCTCGGGGGTCTCCACCGGGTCGGGATCGACCTCTTCGGTGATGTCCTCGGCCGGTTCAGGTGACATCGTCCCGGCGCTCATGTCGGTGAAGCTCGACCCGATCTGGGCGGTCTGCCCGCCTGCGGCCCCTTCGACCAGGATCGGCTCGTCGCGGTAAAGGGCCAGGGCCACAGCCGCATGAAGAGCCCCCGCCGTCGCCAGGGCCAGCAGTTTGCCAGTGCGGGATCCGGCGATCATTCGAGCCCCCGTTCCGTCACGATGATGACCCCCGTCGCGCCTGCCTGACGCAGATCCCGGGCCAGCGCGACCAGTTGATCGGCAGGCAGATTGCGATCGGGGACCAGACGCACGGGGCCCGCCTCCGCCACCTCGGCCCGTTGCGCAGTGACATAGCCCGCCGCATCCGCCACATCCTCGCCGCGATAGCTGAGCCGCCCGTCCGGGTGCACGACCAGCGCGTCGGGCGGCGAAACACCGTCGAGGTCCTTGGTGTCCACCAACTGCAGATCCTTGTCGAGCGGCGCGGCCAACGTGCCCGCGACCATGAAGAAGACCAGCATCAGAAAGACGATGTTGATCAGCGCGATGGTCGGTTCGCGGCGTTGCCTGCGGCGCGCGGGTTTCATGATCCGCTCCCCAGAACCGTGGCGGAGACCCCGCTGATCCCCCGCAGGCTCACCATCAGGTCGGTCAGGCGCTGCGCCGTGACCTCCGGCGCCAGGGCGACGATCAGCTGGCGCGGGGTTTCGCTGTCCGCTTCGGGCGCCAGGGCCTCCGACAGGCCGTCCAGCGCCAGGGTTTTGCCATTCAGGCTGAGCGTTTCGGGCGCAAGTCGCAGAAAGAGTGGCGGTCTGGCGGCCACCCCGCCCGCAGAGGCGCCGGCGGCGGTCAGTTCGACCTCCGCGAATTTCGAGAAGGTCGAGGTGAGCATGAAGAAGAGCAGCAGCAGAAAGATCACGTCGATCAGAGACGTCATCGACATGCGCGTTGCCCGGCGCGCCTTACGCATGGGCGAGCGCGCCCTCGGCCTCTTGGCTGGTCGTGTGGCCAAGCGGGGAGAGGATCGTCTGGATCGCGCGGCCCGCGATCACCCGTTCCGCATCCATCCGCCCCTCCAGCCAGCTGAGCACGACCGCCGTCGGCATGGCGACGACAAGGCCGACCGCCGTTGTCAGCAGCGCGACCCAGATCCCGCCCGCCAGGATCGAGGGATCGACCTGCGAGCCCGCATCCTGAAGCGCCTGAAACGCCTCGATCATCCCCAGAACCGTGCCGAACAGACCTAGAAGCGGGGCCAGTTGCGCCACGCTGTCCAGATACCGCAACCCGCGTTCCAGCCCGGCAAAGCGGATCTCCGCCTCGGCCTCCAGCCGTTCGGAGGTGCCGGAGCCGACACCGGCGGTAAAGGCCATGTCGACCACCGGGGCCAGGTAGCTGGTGGATTTGCCGAGCGCCTCCCGCGCGGCGGCGCGATCCCCCCGGTCCCAGGCGTTCACCGCCTGTGTCAGCGCCTTGTGCCGCCCGACACCCGCGGCGGCAAACTGCCAGATCTTGTAAAGGACCACGGCCAGCGTCACCACGGAAACGGCGATCAGGATCATCACGACCGGACCGCCGATATCGGCGATGCGGGCCAGGGCGTTCAGCAGATCGGTCATCCCACGACCTCGATCTCGGTTCGGCTGGTCAGTCCGAGGTCGCGCGTGCAGGCATCGGGGCCGAGCCCGCCAGACTCGCAGGTCTGCGCCCCGTTGAAGAGGATCTGCCCGATCGCATCACAGGGGGTTCCCGGGATCACGAACTGACGTACCCGCGGACGGCCCTGGGGCAGCACCCCGAAATCGAACAGGGTCAGCCGGTTCACCTGGCCGGATGCGTCGAAGATCACGGTTTCGAAGACGGCCTTGCCGATATCCTCGTCATGGGAATTGACCACCACGAAGGACAGTTTGCAGGCCTCCTCCTGCGGTTGGGCGGCGTTCAGCTCCACCGACAGGCGGTGTGTCGTGTCCTGCGCCAATGACCCTGTCGCCGCCGCCGCCACGACCAGTCCCGTGCAAAGTGCCCTTGTCAGAATTGTCATCTCAACCGCCTTTCGTTCCATTTTTCCATGGCGGGAGGCCCACCCCGTCATGCCCGTTTTCGATTACTTGACTAAAAAGGTCAATAGTTCGGTCCCCCCGTTTGTGACCGATACCGGCACCCGGGCGGACGCGGGGCCACTTGTCAGCCCCGGCCCTTTCGTACCGAGATTGTCTCGGTCTGTTTCAATTGTGTCCGGTCGCGAACTCCAACGCCTCCGCCCGCTACAAAACTTACAAAAAGGCCGCGCCCAGACGTCAGACGGATACATCGCAGGTCCATTACCCGACCCAGACCCAAGACGCTTTGCCCGCTTCCGAATGCCGTGGCGAAGGTCTTGGGCAGTCATTTGTAAAGGACCAGAGACATGGCATCCAAACTGTTCAAGTCATTCTACACCACCACCGCGTGGAAACCCAAAGCCGACAAGACCCGGATCGACGAGACGGGCGAAGAGGACAGCCTTCCGCCGCTGACCACGGCGACCCGCCTGCCCACGGTGAACCCTGTCGATCCGGTGGACGACCCCCGGGACCACGACGGCGGCCGCCCCCCGTCGGACGACCAGGACCCTGCCCGCGAAGGCCTGGCGAAAGGACCTTTCCTGTCCGAGACCGCCAACATCTTTGCCCGTTTCCAGACGAAAATCATCGAACCCGGCTTCCTGGCCCAGACATTCGCCAACGGGTTGATTGTCACACCAGGCAATAACTGGGTCGACTGGGCCGGAACGGATGAGTTTCAGGGCTCCAACACCGTCGACAAGGCCTGGGGCCTGTGGGGGGATGACGATATCTTCCTCTACGATGGCAATGACGTCGCCTATGGCGGCGCGGGTAACGACCTGCTCCACGGCGGCCGTGGCGACGACGACCTGTACGGCGGTATCGGCAACGATGTCATCGCAGGCGACACCGGCAACGATATGCTCGACGGCGGAGACGGCAATGATGTCCTGGAGGCCGGTCGCGGCGACGACTTCGTTTACGGCGGTGCAGGCAATGACGACATCGAATGTGGCGACGGTCGCGATGTCGTGCTCGCGGGTGACGGCGACGACTGGATCGAAGGGCAGGACGGCAAGGATCTGATCTGGGGCGAAGACGGCAACGATACGATCCTCGGCGGCGACGGTGACGACAAGACCTTTGGCGGCCTTGGCAACGACCTGCTGCAGGGCGGCCTGGGCGATGACCACATGGAAGGCGGCGGCGGCAATGACGTGTTGGTCGGCGATCTGGGCAACGACCGTATGAACGGCGGCGCCGGCAACGACATGATGAACGGAGACGCCGGCAACGACCAGATGGAGGGATACGACGGTGACGATATCATGTCCGGCGGCCTAGGTAACGACGAGATGTATGGCGGCAACGGCAACGACCAGTTGGAAGGTGGCGCGGGCGATGACACGCTTCTTGGCGACAGCGGGGCCGATGTGATCTACGGCAACGCCGGAAACGACTACATCAATGGCGGCGCCGGCAATGACGTCATCCATGGCGGCACGAACAGCGCAGGCGACATCGGGGACTACCTGAACGGCGCGTCCGGGTATGATGTCTTCCACTTCAATATCGGCGACAGCGGCGGCGCGACGGACCCGATGGATGTGGTCGGCGATTTCGTCTCGGACGGTGACCTGCTGCTCTTCGAGGGGTTCGGCGTGACCTCCTACCTTGGCGAGCAGAACGGTTTCTCCGGCGCGCCGGGGGCCGAGGCCTATTTCGAACACACGCAGAGCGATATCTACGGCGATGTCACGAATGTCTATCTGCGTGACGCAAACGGGCTGGAGGCGGATCTGTCCCTTTGTCTGCTCGGCCATATCGATCTGACGGCAAACGATCTGTTCATCGTCTAAGAGGTTGAGGCGGGGGCCCTGCGGCCCCTGTCACCGCGCCAGGGCGTGGCAAGGATGCGCGGGGGGGGATCCCCGCGCATTTTTCATGGCATATCTGGGGGTCTGGCCGCCCGTGGCTGCATGGCGCGTCAGTCGAAGATATAGCCGATCCCCCGGACGGTCCGGATCGCTTCGGGTTTTGTCGGGTGTTTCTCGATCTTGCGGCGCAGGCGCGAGATCCTCAGGTCGATGGACCGGTCGTAGTGTTCCCACCCCCTGTCGTGCGCCTGCTCCAGCAGCTGGTCGCGGTTCAGGACACGCCCCCGATTGCGGGCAAAGACGCGGAGCAGCTGAAACTCCATCGCGGTGATCATGATCTCTTCGCCATCCGGGCCGAAGAGCTTCGCACCGTCGAGATCAAGCTTGCAGCATCCGAAAGGCACCGTCCCGGCAGCCGGTTTTTCGACCGATGTGTCCGCGGGAGGGTCAAGGAAGTCCTGCCTGCGCAGGGCGGCCTTGACCCGAGCCTCGAGCTCCCGCAGGTCCACCGGCTTCGTGACGTAGTCGTCGGCGCCCATTTCCAGCCCGATAATGCGGTCGACCACGTCCGCAGCAGCAGACAGCATGATCACCGGGACCCTGGAGGTGACGCGCAGATTGCGCAGCGCCGTCAGGCCATCCGTGCCCGGCATGTTGATGTCGAGGATGATCGCATCGGGCGGCTCCTGCTCCAGAAGCGCGGCGAGTTCATCTGCGTTCGCCGCTTCGATTACGCCGTACCCGCGTTCGCCGAAATATTCGGAGAGCATCTCCCGCAGGTGAGCTTCGTCATCGCAGACGAGGATCGTCTTCTTGCCCTGCTCTGTCGTCACTACCTCTGTCCTTTCCCAAGAAGCCGGTCCAGCAAGGCCGCCAGATCATCCTGCGCGATCGGCTTTTCCAGGTACGGCCGGTCCGTTTCGGACAGGAACTGCTGCACCTTCTCGCCCATGGTATCGCCGGTGATGAAGGCGACCCGCGTGGCATAGTCCGGCATGTCCCGCCGAAGCGTTTCATAGAATTCGTCGCCCCGCATGCCCGCCATCGTGAAATCGCTCAGCACGACATCGAAGGGCTCGCGCTCCAGCAGGCGGAGCGCCTCGCGGGCATCCTCCACCAGGACCGGCTCGCAGCGGAGTTCTTCGAGCATGTCGCAAATCAGCTCTCCGACGGTGAGTTCGTCGTCCAGGACAAGGACTTTGGTGCCCGCGATCTCGATGGTGTCGGCGGTTTGATCGGGACCTGACGTCGCCGGGCGGTCATGCACATCGAGCCGGACGAAAAAGCTGGTGCAGTCCCCCTCGCGGGACGTGACCTCCAGTTTGCCGCCGTGGGCATCCACCACCCGATGACTGAAGGCGAGCCCGATTCCGGTTCCGTCCCCGACGCCCTTGGTCGTGAAGAAGGGCTCGAAGATCCGCGCCAGGATGTCCTCGGGGATGCCGGGCCCGTTGTCCCTGACCTCCACCACACAATGCTGATTGGCCTCGTCCAGGAAGGACCGGATGAGCAGATGCGCCTGATTGCCGATCGGGGCGAGCGCATGTTCCGAATTCACGATCAGGTTGGAAAAGACCTGCACCAACTGATCGGCGTCGCCAAGGACCGGCGGCAGGGCGGGGTCCAGCTCGGTCTCGATGCAGGCGCCGTTGGCGCGCAAGCCGTAGCCTGCCACCTCCAGCGCCGTCGTCGCAATCTCGTTCAGCGAACAGGGTTCGAGCTTGGCGGGCCGCTGCCGCGCCATGGCCAGGAAGGCCCGGACGATCCGCGCGCTGCGGTTGGCCGCCTCGGCGATCCGGTCCACCCGTTTGGACAGGACCGGATCAGCGATCTGGCCCTCCAGCATCTGGGCATATCCGACGATGATCGAGAGCGGATTGTTAAGCTCGTGCGCGACACCGGCCAGCAATTCCCCCAAGGCCGAGAGCTTCTCCGCCTGATGGGCCATGTCGCGCTGCCGCTGCAGTTCTTCCTGCATGGCCAGCAACTCGGAAATGTCGCGGGTCGAGGAGACGATGACCTGTTCGCCTTTGTACTCCGTCACCCGCGCCGCGGTCAGACCCTGCATGATCGACCCGTCGCCGCGACGGAACTGGACCCGGTAATCATCGAGCGAGCCGGTCGGCAGAAGCGCGTCGAGATAGTGCTGCCGGTCCTGCGGATTGAGGAAAAAGCTCAGCGTCGAGTCGATATCGCCAAAACGCTCCCGCGAGGGTGGCGGGCAGTAGATGACCTTGCCGTCGTCAATTCTGGACACCAGGAAATTCGCCGGACAGGCCTCGACGATCTTGCGCAGCAACAGATCCGCCTCGCGCTGCTCCTCCTCCGCCCGGCGCTGCTCCGTCACGTCCATGAAGGAAATCAGGTAGCCCTCCGTCTCGGTCCGGTGCGCCGAGATCAGCAGGATGCGCCCGTCTGCCAGATGGGCCGTCTGCTTCTTGCCAAATCCCCTGACGAAGCGCACCAGAGCGTCGCCCAGACCGTCGCCCGACAACCCTTCAAGCGCCACGATCGCGCCCTCGCGGACAAGCCGATGCAGACTGTCGTCGATCGTTTCGCCCAATATCGGCGCGGGTATTCCGGCGAAGAGGACGCTGTTCCAGGCCCGGTTGCTCAGCACGAACCGGCCCGCGCGGTCGAACATGGCGAGCCCCTCGTCCAGGGACTGCACAGTGTCGTTCAGGGTCTGAAGGCTCCTTGCCTCCGCCTCCTTCAGCGCGGTGGTTTCGGTCACGACGACCACACGACCGTTGTCGGCGGTGACCGCGCGCTCGACCAGGAAATGGCGTTCACTGTGGAACCTGACTTCCATCGGTTCCAGCGACGCGCGCTGCCGCCTGATCGCCTCGGCAAAGACCTGCGGTCCCCGGTGGCCGACGTCTTCGCCCGAAATGGCCGCGATCTGCGGGGCAAGCACCATGAACCGCTCCTCATCGGACAGGTGGAGGATTTCGGCCGCTGTCAGACCGAAGGGGGCCGCGAAGGCGTCGTTGCAATGGGTGAACTGACCGTCCGGCCCCTCGATCGCCACGCCGACCGGCAGCCTGGCCACGGCATCGGTGAACAGCCGTTCGGCCCGGAACTGTTCGGTCACGTCAACGAGGGTTCCCGCGATGCCGCCATCGCGCAGACGCGACAGCCTGATCTTCTTGCGCGCACCACCGGGCAGCTCCACGTCCAGCTCCAGCGTACCGGCGTCCGGTATCTCCGCGATGGCCTGCGTGAACCCGTCGACCGTCGCCAGTTTGCCCTTGATCTGCCCGCTGCTCAGGGCGGTGGCAACAATGTCACGCAGGTGCGCGCCCGGGACGAGCACATGGGCCTGCGGTCCCAGCACCTCGGCGAAACGCCGGTTGGCCAGTACGAGACGCTGGTCGCAATCAAAGACAATCAGCGCTTCGTCCAGGACATCTGCCGCGTCGAGAAACATGGCGCTCGCGTTGCGCGGTTGGTTGTTCATATCCGTCGGCATCCCCTTTGGCATGGCAATCGGACCTGCGCGCCGGTCGCGCCGCAATAGAACACTGATACCACCCTGCGGTCACCTTACCCCGACACTTTGTCAGTTCATGCTCGCCAATTGTTTCAATTGTATCAAGCACAGGCTGCAAGGACCGCAGACGTTCTGCGTCCAACCGTTCGAAGGCTTGATCATCTGGAGCAGGGATCACACACAACAGCTCCGGAATTGCTGTCGCTGTTTGAAGTGGTGCCGCTGAAGGGACTCGAACCCCCGACCCCATCATTACGAATGACGTGCTCTACCAGCTGAGCTACAGCGGCCCCGTGAGGCGGCGCTATAGCATTCCGCCCGGGCAAGGGAAAGTCCTATTCTTTCGGCTTTTCCGGCTCTTCCGGGGGGGTGGTTTCGGATGCGGGGTCCTCGACGATCTCGGCGTCTTCCGGCGTCGGCCCGGTGGCGGGGTCGCGGGGGGATGCGGGGCGCTGGTCCTCGATTTCTCCGACGATGAGGGGCAGCATCGCGGTGCCGACCGGGCTCTGGTAGTCGGTGGCGGGCCCCTCTTTCCAGGCCAGGGTGTCGAAGGCGCCGCAGTTGTCGCAGATGGGCGCCCAGTGGGCATGGATGTGGTGGCAGTTCTCGCAGGTCCATTGCGGGCCGCGCGGGGCGGTGACGGCGCGGGCCAGCCAGCCTTTGACAATCGCATCAGCCGCACCTTCGCCGCGTTCGATGGCGGCCATGATGGTCAGCGTGCGGGCGTCGGGCCTTTCGGCCGCCAGATCGCCGAGGGCACGGCGGGCTTCGGGGAAATCCTCGGCGGCGATGTACAGCTCGGCCATCAGCAGGCGGGATTCGCGATGGTCGGGGGCGGTTTTGACCAGCTGCTGGAACCGCTTGAGCCGCGCTTCGGGGGTTTCCTCGGGTTCGATGCGGGCAAAGGCGGCGGCGAGGTCGGGGTGCGGCGCGGCCTCCCAGGCTTTCTTGAGGACCCGGGTCGCATTTCGCTTCTGATCCTTGGCGATATAGCCCTCGGCCGCGAGGACGGCGGCAGGGATCAGATCGGGCGACAGCTTGTTGGCCTCGATGGCCGCCTCCCGGCTCTCGATCGTTGCCGTGTCATCCAGCACGCCCTTGGCCTCCGACAGGGCCAGGACCGCATCGCGGCGGCGGTGGACGTCGCGCGGCAGGGTGCCGTGGCGCAGTTTCGCTTTCAGGGTGGCGCGGGCGGCCTTCCAGTCGCCGTTCTGCGCCTGCAGACGCAGCAGGGTGTCCTGCACCTCCTCATGGCCGGGCTTCAGGGCAAAGGCCTTTTCCGCAAGCGCCATGGCAGTGGCCGTGTCGCCCTCCGCCAGCTTCTGTTTCATGATGCCGCGCACGCCGACAAAGCGGGTCTTTTCGTTGTCCAGCAGCTTGCGATAGGCCTGATCGGCCTTGGCCTTGTCGCCGACCTGCTCCGCCGCCTGGGCGGTCAGCAGGGTGGTGAGTTCCGGACGGTCGAGATAGCGATCCGCCTTGGCCGCCTTAGACAGGGCCTTGCGCCCCTCGCCGGAGGCCAGGGCCATCATCCCCTCGCTCAGCGCGTCAAAGCCCTTCTTCTCGCGGTTGCGGTCGAAATACCGCGACAGCGCCGTTTCATCGCCGTTGATGAACCGCAGCAGGGCGATCAGAAGGCCGAAGAGTTTCAGGAACAGCCAGACGCCCAGGATCAGCACGACGGCCGCGATGACGGCCTTGATCGGGGTCAGGTTGATCTCGATCCCGCCCATGGCGATGAGGACCCCGCCCTCCATGTCCAGCAGGTAGGAGGCGCCGAGGGTCGCGGCAGCCACCAGCGCGACGAAAACCAAAATCTTGACGAGAGACCAGAGCATCGGTGGCGTTCCTTAGTTCGTATTCAGTTCGGCCATCAGGCCCTGGGCCGCACCGGTCGCGGCGAGACGGGTTTCGGCGGCGGCCACCCAGGCCGAGAGCGCCTGCTGCGCCTCGGGCGGCAGGGTTTCGATTTCCTGCAGTGCGGTCTCCAGATCGCCGTCGGCCAGGGCCGCTTCGGCGCGGGAGAGGATGGCATCGGGGTCGTCGCCGTCCTTCGGTTCCAGCGACCGGATGCCAAGCTGCGTCTTGAAGAAATCCCCGACGGAGGAGGTGCCACCGCCGCGGGTCACGGCCAGGGCTTCGCGGGCTGCGGCGGGGAACTCGCTGCGCAGGCGCGTCAGGGTCGGGGTGCTGTCCGCATTGTCGGTCAGCGCCTGCGGCACGGCGACGCCTGTCGCCTGAAGCTCGGCCAGGGGTTCGCCGTAGCTCTGCCCGCTGTCCATGGCAGAAAGGATCCGGGTCAGGGCGGCGCGCGCCTGGGTCTGGCTGGATTCCTCGTCGGCGGCGGCGCGCATGTCCTGGGCATTGGCCAGCATGGTTTCGACCTCTTCGCGCTGCGCCCGCATCGCATCCTGCAGGCGGGTCAGCTCATCCTCGTAGGCCTGCATGGCGGTCTCGGAGACGGCATTTTCCAGCGGGGCTTTCTCCAGCTCCGTCATGCGGCCAGTCATGGCCTCCAGATCGGCGGAGAGCGCGTCGACCCGCGCGCTCAGATCGGCGATGGCGCTGGCATTGTCCTGCGCCGCTGTCTCCAGGGCGGAGGTATCCGCCGGGGCTGGGATGGCGGATTTGAGATCGGCGATCGCGCGCTCCTGCGCCTCGATCCGGGGGGTCAGGTCCTGCCCCTGGGGCAGTTGCATGGCGGCGATGAAGCCGACGGCGGCGGCGACGACCCCGCCCAGAACCATGGGGATCACCCCGCCGCGTCGCTCGGTTTCGGTCGTCGCTACGGGGGCGGCCTCCCTGGGTTGCTCCTGCGGATCGCTTGGCGGACTATCGCTTGGCTCCGGCTCCCCGGTGGATTTGTCCTCAGCCGCGTCGTCTGGCGCCACGGTATCTTCTGCGGGGTCGTCCGCCCGGGGGTCGGGCAACTCTGCTCCGCTCTTGGGCGGTTCCGGCAGGGTGATGCTGTCGGCATCCTCCGCACTATCAAAGGTCTCGAGCCGGGCATCGGCCGTGGGGTCCTCCGCCGTGTCCACAAGGGTGTCCTCACCCGAAACGGAGAGCGCCGTATCCTCCTTCGGAGCGGCGGCGGTTTCGTCCGTGGGCTTTGCTGGTTTCTTCCCGGAGGCCAAGAATGAGTCCTTTCGAATCCCTACTTTCGCAAATGCAGCAATCTCAACTTAGTGCGGGCCTGCCATCCCCTCAACCCGCCGCAGGGTCGCAAGCACCGCACGGATCATGGACGGGGCGTCCGGCGTATCCGCGATGATCCTGTTTTCCGCGTCCACATCCCCTGCCGCGCGGTCGACCGCAGCGCTGATTGCGACCAGGTGAAGCGGCGCGCGGGGGCTGGCGCAGGCGGCAAGTCGGGCGGCGGTCCGGGCGGAATAGAGTGGCACGATCACATGTCGACGATCCGCCAGCAGCGCCTGCGCCTCGGCCGTCAGCTCCAACAGGGTCTGGCGATAGATCACCGCCTCTTGCGCCTGTATCCCCGCCTCGGCCAGCCGGGGGGCGATGTCGGTGTGCACGACCTCCCCCCGCAGGTGCAGCAGGGGGGCATCAGGCGGGTCGCGCAGCAGGGCGGCGATCAGCGCCTCGGCATCCCCGCCGACGGCGCGGGCCTCCAGCCCGGAGTCCCGGGCCGCCTTGGCGGTGGCGCTGCCGATACAGACGGCCGGGCGGGGCGGGCCGCCCAGATCGGCATAGGCGCGCACGCCATTGCGCGAGGTGAACAGCAGCGTGCTGGTATCGGCCATGTCAGGCAGGGGGCCTGTGGTCGCAATCTCGACCAGCGGGCTTTGCACGACCGGCAGACCGGTCGCCTTGGTCAGTGCCGCCGCTGTTGCCGCGCCGTCGGGCGCGGGCCTTGTCACGAGGATCGTCGGACGGCGCATCTGGGCCTCGCCATTGTTTCAGCCACCTCGCGGTGTTACCTGCGGACGATGGCAACTGCAATCGGAACCCACGGTGCGGATACATACCCTTCTCGGCCTGGAAAGCTCCTGTGACGATACCGCTGCCGCGGTGGTGCGCGGCACCCCGGGGCGGGCCGAGGTTCTGTCGTCGGTGGTCGAGGGGCAGACGGGACTGCATGCGCAATTCGGCGGGGTCGTTCCGGAAATCGCCGCCCGCGCCCACGCGGAACGGATGGATATCGTCGTCCGGCGGGCGCTGGACGAGGCCGGGCTGGATCTGGGCGGGATCGACGCGGTGGCCGTCACCGCCGGACCGGGCCTGATCGGCGGGGTCATGTCCGGCGTGATGTGCGCCAAGGGGATCGCCGCGGGGGCCGGTCTGCCGCTGATCGGGGTCAATCACCTGGCCGGTCACGCGCTGACCCCCCGGCTGACCGATGGCGTGGCCTACCCCTATCTGATGCTGCTGGTCTCCGGCGGGCATTGCCAGTTTCTGCTGGTCCGCGGGCCGGAGGATTTCACCCGCCTGGGCGGCACGATCGACGACGCACCGGGCGAGGCGTTCGACAAGACCGCGCGCCTGCTGGCCCTGCCGCAGCCCGGCGGCCCCTCGGTCGAGGCGGAGGCGTCCAGGGGCGATGCCGCCCGCCTGCGCTTCCCCCGCCCGCTGCTGGATCGGGAGGGGTGCGACATGTCCTTCTCCGGCCTCAAGACGGCGCTGCTGCGGACCCGTGACAGCCTGATGGACAACGGGCAGTTGCGGGCGCAGGACCGGTCCGACCTCTGCGCCGGGTTCCAGCAGGCGGTGGTCGACGTCCTGGTCGAGAAAACGCGCCGCGCCCTGGCGCTCTACCTGGCCGAAGGGCCGGAGGTGCCGATGGTGGCCGTGGCGGGCGGTGTCGCCGCCAACAAGGCCATTCGGGCCGGATTAGAGACTGTTTCTGCGGAAATGGGCGTCGGTTTCGTCGCCCCGCCGCTCGCGCTTTGCACCGACAACGGGGCGATGATCGCCTATGCGGGGCTGGAGCGGTTCGCGGGTGGCGCACGGGATGACATGACACTGGCGGCCCGGCCGCGCTGGCCGCTGGACAGGGCGGCGGCGGGAATGCTGGGCGGCGGCAAGAAGGGGCCGAAAGCATGATTTCCGTGATTGGCGCCGGGGCCTTCGGGACCGCCCTGGCCATCTCCATGGCGCGTGGCGGGGCGCAGGTGACGCTCTGGGCCCGGGATGCCGCGCAGGTTGCCGCGATGCGCGATGGTCGGGAAAACGCGACCCGCCTGCCCGGCATGACCTTTCCCGAAACCCTGCACGTGACCGAGGATGCGACGGACCTGCCCGATGGCCCGGTCCTGCTGTCCGTGCCCATGCAGATGCTGCGCACCGCCCTGCGCGACCTGCCCGATTTCGGTCCCCGCCCGCTGGTTGCCTGCTGCAAGGGGATCGAGCTGAGCACAAGGCTGTCCCCGACGCAGGTGATTGCCGACATGCGGCCGGATGCGCCGTCCGCCATCCTCACCGGCCCCTCCTTCGCGCAGGATATCGCCCGTGGGCTGCCCACGGCGCTGACCCTCGCCTGTGCCGAGGATGGCATCGGGCGGAGCCTTCAGAAAACGCTGACAACCCAGAACATCCGCATCTATCGCACCACCGACGTCCCGGGGGCGGAGATCGGCGGCGCGGTGAAGAACGTCATGGCGATTGCCTGTGGCGCGGCCATCGGAGCCGGGCTGGGCGAAAGCGCCCGCGCCGCCCTGATGACCCGCGGCTATGCAGAGATGCAGCGGATGGCGCTGGCCCTGGGCGCGCGGGCGGACACGCTGGCCGGTCTGTCGGGTTTCGGCGACCTCACCCTGACCTGCACGTCGGAGCTGTCGCGGAACTATCGATACGGCCTCTCCATCGGCAATAGCGCCGAGTTTGACCCTGATATCACCGTCGAAGGCGCCGCAACTGCGCGGGCGCTGCAGGCGCGGGCGCAGGCCATGACGCTTGACATGCCCATCACCGATGCTGTGGTTGGCCTGATCGACGGAACGCTAGGGGTGCGGGATGCGATGACCCTGCTGCTGTCGCGCCCGCTGAAGGAGGAATAGCGATGTTTTACGCCCTGATGGCCCATGACAAACCCGGCGCGCTGGAGGTTCGCAAGGCCAATCGCGACGCGCATCTGGCCTATATCAAGGAGACCGGCGTCGTGACCCAGGCCGGGCCTCTGCTGGATGATGCGGGGCAGATGTGCGGATCGCTGGTGATCCTCGACCTGCCCGATCAGGCGGCGGCGGAGGCCTGGGCGGCCAGTGACCCCTATGCCAAGGCGGGCCTCTTCGAGCGCGTCACCCTCACCGCCTGGAACCGGGTGATCGGATGATGCGCTACTGGCTGTTCAAATCCGAACCGGACACCTGGTCCTGGGATCAGCAGGTGGCGCGCGGCGACAAGGGCGAGGAATGGGACGGGGTGCGGAACTACCAGGCCCGGAACTTCATGCGCGAGATGAAGCTGGGGGACCGGGGCTTCTTCTACCATTCGCAAAAAACGCGGGAGATCGTCGGCATCGTCGAGGTCTGCGCCGAGGCCCATCCCGACAGCACCACGGATGACGACCGTTGGGACTGCGTCGACATCCGCGCGGTGCAGGCGCTGCCCACCCCGGTGTCGCTGGACCAGATCAAGCAGACCCCGGAACTGGCCGAGATGGTGCTGGTGCGGAACTCGCGCCTGTCGGTGCAGCCCGTCTCGCAGGAGGAATGGACGCTGATCTGCCGGATGGCCGGCCTTTGACGCGCGGATCGGACAGGCGCATCGAAACGCTAGGCAAAATAGTTGAACTGCGCCTAGACTGCTGCTGAAACGCGCAGCAGGGAGAGTGAGATGGGCGTAGTTGCAGTATTGGTGGCGGCCCTTGCGGGCTTTGCCGTGGGGGCCGTCTGGTACATGACCCTGGCCAGGCCCTGGATGAAAGCGGCGGGCATCCCGGTCGATGAGAACGGTAAGCCGGTGAACGGCGCATCCCCCCTGCCCTTCGTGATTTCCGGCATCTGCATGATCCTCGTGGCCGGCATGATGCGGCATATCTTTGCCATGGCCGGGATCGAAAGCCCCGGCGGCGGTCTGGTCGCGGGCCTCGGGGTCGGCGCCTTCTTCATCACACCCTGGGTAGCGATGAATTATGCCTATGCGATGCGGCCGCGGAACCTGACGCTGCTGGATGGCGGCTATTCGATCCTCGGGCCGGGGGTGATCGGGCTGGTTCTGGGCCTCTTCTGAAACGGAAAGGACCCGGCGCATCGGCCGGGTCCCTCACTTACCCCTCGGGTCACTCCCACCTTCGGAATGGCCCGAGTTTATCTCAATCGGGACGAAGCGCCAAACGCCCCTTTCTTAAAAGATCAGTCAAAACCCGTCAGCCGTAGACGGATTCCTTTTTAAAGTGCTTCACCAGCATGTAGTAGACCACCGCGCGATACTTGTTGCGGTTGGACTGGCCATAGGTGTCCAGAACACTCTTGATACCCGCCATCAGATCGGGGCTGTCGGCGAGGCCCAGCTTTTTCATCAGGAAGTTCTCCTTGACGGTCTCAAGCTCGCTTTCCTGGCTGCCCGCGACGGTCGAGGCATCGTCGTTGTAGATCGCCGGACCGCAGCCGATCGTCACCTTGGTCAGCAGGTCCATATCCGGGGTCATCCCGCATTTTTCTTTCAGGTCCTCGGCATATTTCGCAATCAGCTCATCGCGCTTGCCCATGGTCGTCTCCCTCATGTCCACTTAACACACTGTAATTAGATGTGTTTTTCACAACACTCTCGATTCTATACCGGGCGGAGCGCGAAATGCGAAAATTTTTCTGAAAATTTTGTCCGCCGCGGATATGCGCCGCCTCAGTAGAGGGTCTCCAGCATTTTCTTTTCGTAGGCGGCGAGGCTGTCGAACTGGCCCGCGGCGACCTGATTGGCCCAGTCCGGATTGGCGATCAGGGCCCGGCCGACGGCGACCAGATCGAACTCGTCCCGCGCGACCCGCTCCAGCAGGTTGTCGATGCTGGCGGTTTCGGCAGCGCGGAAGCCCTTGGTCCCGTCGTCGGGCAGGAAATCGGCGTTCAGCCCGACGCTGCCCACGGTGATCGCCGCCTTGCCGGTCAGCTTTCGGGTCCAGCCGGCCAGGTTCAGATCGCTCCCCTCGAATTCCGGTTCCCAGAACCGGCGGGTGGAGCAGTGGAAGATATCGACCCCCGCCTCGGCCAGCGGTTGCAGGAAAGCGCCCAGCTCCTCCGGCGTTTCGCAGAGGCGCGCGGCGTAGTTCTGCTGTTTCCATTGGGAATAGCGGAAGATGATGGGAAACTCCGGCCCGACGGCGGCACGGACAGCGCGGACAATCTCCAGCGCGAAGCGGGAGCGGGCGGCGAGATCGCCGTTATAGGTATCGTCCCGCTGGTTGGTGCCGTCCCAGAAGAACTGGTCGATCAGATAGCCATGCGCGCCGTGGATCTCGACCGCGTCAAAGCCAATGGCCTGGGCATCCGCCGCGGCCCTGGCAAAGGCGGCGACGACATCGTCGATATCCGTCTGAGTCATGGCATGGCCCACGACCTTGCCGGGGACGGCCATGCCACTGGGACTGTAGCCGGGGGTGTCGCCGCCGGGGGTCACGCCCGGACGGCGTATCGCACCGACATGCCAGAGCTGCGGGGCGATCTTGCCACCCGCCTCATGGACGGCATCGACGACCTTTTTCCATCCGGCCAGGGCGTCGTCGCCATGGATGTTGGGCACGTTCGGATAGCCATGGGCGGCGATGTGATCGACGCAGGTGCCCTCGGTAATGATCAGGCCGACGCCGCCTTCGGCCCGGCGGCGGTAGTATTCTACAACCTTGTCGTTCGGGACATTGCCGGGCGAATAGGTGCGCGTCATCGGGGCCATGACGATCCGGTTCTTCAGGCTGAGCTTGTCCAGCTCCACCGGTTGGAAAAGGGCGTCTGCTTGGGTCATGTCACGCGGTCCTCTGAATCCTGACGTTTGTCCGTCTGGGCATTGATAGGGACCCGGCCCAAAGGTGCAACCGGATTCCGGCCGTGTGATCGCACGGGAAAGGGAGCCGCCCCGCAGGTGGCAGCGGGACGCTTGTTCCCTGACTCAGACAGGCCGGGATCAGTAGCGGTAGTGTTCCGGCTTGAACGGGCCTTCGGGTTTCACGCCGATGTAGTCGGCCTGTTCCTTGGCCAGGGTCGACAGCTTGACCCCGATGCGGTCGAGATGCAGGCGCGCGACCTTTTCATCCAGATGCTTGGGCAGGATGTAGACCTTGTTCTCGTACTCACCGCCCTTGGTGAACAGCTCGATCTGCGCCAGCACCTGATTGGTGAAAGACGCGGACATCACGAAGGAGGGGTGCCCGGTGGCGTTGCCGAGGTTCAACAGGCGGCCCTCGGAGAGCAGGATGATGCGATTGCCGTTCGGCATCTCGATCATGTCGACCTGTTCCTTGATGTTGGTCCACTTGTGGTTCTTGAGGCTGGCGACCTGGATTTCGTTGTCGAAGTGGCCGATGTTGCCGACGATCGCCATGTCCTTCATCGCGCGCATATGCTCGATCCGGATGACGTCCTTGTTGCCGGTGGTGGTGACAAAGATGTCGGCGGTTTCGACCACATCTTCCAGCGTTGTCACCTGAAAGCCGTCCATGGCGGCCTGAAGGGCGCAGATGGGGTCAATCTCGGTCACGATGACACGGGCGCCGGCGCCCTTGAGCGAGGCGGCGGAGCCCTTGCCCACGTCGCCGTAGCCGCAGACCACGGCGACCTTGCCGGCCATCATGGTGTCGGTGGCGCGGCGGATGCCGTCGACCAGCGATTCCTTGCAGCCATACTTGTTGTCGAACTTCGACTTGGTGACGGAGTCGTTCACGTTGATCGCCGGGAAGGGCAGCTGACCGTCGCGCACCAGCTGGTACAGGCGGTTGACGCCGGTGGTGGTTTCCTCGGACACGCCCTTGATCTGGTCGCGGGTCTTGGTGAACCAGCCGGGGGAGGCCTTCATCCGCTTGGCGATCTGTTTCTTGATCACCTCTTCCTCCTCGGAGGAGGGGACGGGGATGATATCCTCACCCGCTTCGGCACGGGCGCCGAGCAGGACGTAGAGCGTGGCGTCGCCGCCATCGTCGAGGATCATGTTGGGGCCGTCGTCGAAGAGGAAGGACTTGTCGAGGTAATCCCAATGCTCTTCCAGCGTCTGGCCCTTGATGGCGAAGACGGGCACACCGGCCTCGGCAATGGCCGCCGCGGCGTGGTCCTGGGTGGAGAAGATGTTGCAGGAGGCCCAGCGCACGTCGGCGCCAAGCGCGACCAGCGTTTCGATCAGGACGGCGGTCTGGATCGTCATGTGGAGCGAACCGACAATGCGCGCGCCCTTGAGCGGTTTGGCTTGCCCGTACTCCTCGCGCAGGGCCATCAGGCCGGGCATTTCGGTTTCGGCAATGTCGAGTTCCTTGCGACCAAAGGCGGCCAGAGAAATGTCCTTGACGATGTAGTCCTGTGCCATTGGGGCGCTCCGCTTCTTACAATGTCGGTTGGGCACTAGCATTCGCCCCGCAAGAGGGCAAGCTGACGGCCATGTGGCAAAGGTTTAAGCGGCACTGGTTAATAAATTGCGACACCACCGCGCGGTGTTTCTGGGCGACCTTGTTCACAATGGTTAACCCGGGGCCGTCTTGACGAAGGCCGGCGGCACGCATGGCGGTGACTTCCGGGAGCATCATGTTTATGCCTGCGCAAAACGGAGAGTGTGATGGTGAAACAGGCGCGCGCTTGGCAACGGATGCTTTCGGGTCGCAGGCTGGACCTGCTGGACCCGACGCCGGTGGATATCGAGATTGAGGATATTGCCCATGGCCTGGCCTTCGTGGCGCGGTGGAACGGGCAGACGCATGGGGATTTCGCCTATTCGGTGGCCGAGCATTCCCTGCTGGTCGAGGCGCTTTTCGCCAGGTTAGAGCCTAAAGCGGGTGCTGCGGCCCGGCTGACCGCGTTGCTGCACGACGCGCCGGAATACGTGATCGGCGACATGATTTCGCCGGTGAAGGCGGCGGTGGGGCCGGGCTACGGCGCGCTGGACGACCGGCTGACGGCGGCGATCCATATCCGGTTTGGCCTGCCCGCGGTGACGCCCGCGGCGCTGAAGAAGAAGATCAAGAAGGCCGACCGGATCAGCGCCTGGATGGAGGCAGTGCAGATCGCCGGGTTTTCCATCGGCGAGGCGGACAAGTTCTTTGGCCGTCCCGATCCTGCACTGACCGAGGGGCTGGATATCCACCTGCGCCCGCCGGTGGAGGTGCGCAACGACTTCACCGCGCGGCATGACGCGCTGCTGGGGGCCATGGCATGAGTCATGTGCGACGCGCCGGGGCGCTGGACGCCGCCCCGATGGCAGACCTGCTGAACGAGATTATTGCGGAGGGCGGAACGACCGCGATCACGGAGCCTGTCGACCGGGCCTATTTTCTGGATCGGTTCCGGACCCCGCAGTCGATCTGGATCGTGGCGGAGGATGACGCGGGCGAGTTGCTGGGCTTTCAGTGGGTGACTCCGCTGGAAGGCGAGCCAGGGCTGGTGGCGGAGATCGCCACCTTTGCGCGCATCGGGCGGACGGGGCTGGGCATCGGCTCCGCGCTGTTCGAGGCAACGCGCGCGGCGTGCATCGCGGAAGGCTACGACTGGATCCGCGCCAACATCCGCGCCGACAACACCGGCGGGCTGGCCTATTACCAGTCCCGCGGGTTCGAGGATTACGGGCGGATTGAGGGCTACCGGATGGCTAATGGCGAGGTCGTGGACAAGGTGCTGAAGCGGTACGAGCTTCGGTGAGCCGGTTATTTCTGTGCTCTCAGTACGGTTTTTGTTGCCGGTCGATCGGTCATCGGTTCCGCCGGTTTCGTCTCTGATTGAAGAGAAGCATCAGGTATCTCGGGCTCCCGGCTGAGGCTGACCTGACGCACGGCGGGGCGCGGGACGGCCTTGAGCACGGGCGAGGAGGGAGCGGCGGCCCCGGGGCGCCCGGCGAGCCTCTTTTCGATGGAGACAAGCGTTCTGCGCATGTCGGAGACGATCAGCACCGGCGCGATGAAGAGGACGGCAAAGACGAAACAGGCCGCCAGCGCGACCAGGGCGCCCACAGCCCCATTCCACAGGTATCCCGCACCACCGGCCCCGAGGAACAAAAGCCAGAGTGCGCCTGCCATGAGTTTTTCAAAAGACGATACGATCAGCCTGATCACCGGAGACTCCCTGATTGCGCGGCCCTATTTGCACGGGACGTCACCCGCCCGGGTCTTCCAATCACCGGGGGGCCGCCAAGTCCATTCAACTGGACGAGATCAGGGCGTGACGGCGGTAATCAGCGCGGGCTGCGTTTCGCCAGGATGCGCTGCAAGGTACGACGGTGCATGTTCAGGCGGCGGGCCGTTTCGCTGACGTTGCGGTCGCAGAGTTCATAGACCCGCTGGATATGTTCCCAACGGACGCGATCCGCGCTCATCGGGTTTTCGGGGGGCGGGGGCAGTTCGTCGCCCCGGGCCAGAAGGGCGTTGGTGATGTCGGTGGCGTCGGCGGGTTTGGCGAGGTAATCGGTCGCGCCGATCTTGACCGCGGCGACGGCGGTGGCAATGGCGCCATAGCCGGTCAGCACGACGATGCGGCTGTCGGGCCGTTTCTCGCGCAGCACCTCGACCACGTCGAGGCCGTTGCCGTCCTCCAGCCGCAGGTCGCAGACCGCATAGGCGGGGGGCCGGGCCGTGGCAATGGCTTTGCCTGCGGCGACGGTTTCAGCGGTTTCCACCTCGAAGCCGCGCTTCTCCATCGCCTTGGCGAGCCGCTTCAGGAACGGTTCGTCGTCATCCAGCAACAGCAGGGACCGGTCTTCGCCGAGGTCGAGCTCTTCCGTCATGCCATGGGTCTCCCACTGGGACGCATTTTGCGCAGTTCACGGGTTGTAGCCCGCCCCTCCGACAGCGTCAAATATTCCTGATCTTCTATCTGGCGTCCATGAAACAGGCGGTGGCTTCTGCCATCTGTTCCGGTGTGGTGTCGCGGCGGAAGAATTCCACAAAGCCCTCTTCGGGGAAGACCAGATAGGTGAAGGTCGAGTGATCGACGAGGTAGTAGTCTTCCTCGCCCTCTTCGGTCGGCTGCTTCTTGAAATAGGTGCGGTAGGCTTTGCTGGCGGCCTGGACCTGCTCCATCGAGCCGGTCAGACCAACCATCCGGGGGTGGATGTAGCTGGTGAAATCGTCCAGTTGCTGGGGCGTGTCCCGTTCCGGATCGACGGTGATGAAGATCGGCTTGACCATATAGCCGTCGTCTTCCAGCAGGGTGACGGCCTGGGCGTTGCGGGCGGCGTCGTAGGGGCAGATGTCGGGGCAGTAGGTGTAGCCGAAATAGACCAGCGAGGGCTGGTCGATCACCTGGGTGTCGGTCACGGTCTGCCCGGTCTCGTCCACCAGGGTGAAGGCCCCGCCGATCTGACCCGCGCCACCGGCGATTTGCGAACTGCGGCAGGCGGCGAATTTATCGGCACCCCCGGTGCCCATGGAGACCAGCCAGATCACGACGGACAGAATGGCGATCGTGGCGGCGGCGGCAATTGCGTAGATGCGGGTCATCAGACACCTTTCCATCAAAGACATCGCCCGGCGGTCGCCCGGGCGATCCTGGCGCGGCGATTGCGGAGCTTTGGGTGCTTATCTATCAATGAGCGGCAGACAATCAATCGGGACAGATGGGCGCATCCGGCATGGCAAGCAATGAATTCGATGTGCTGAAGGGGCAGGAGCGCGGCAACTGGATCCGCCTGCGCACCCTCATCCTGCTCAGATGGGGGGCGATCGGCGGGCAGCTGGCCGCGCTGTTGGTCGCGCGCGAGATCTACGGGCTGTCGCTGGAATACGGGCTGTGTTTCCTCGTCGTCGGCACCTCGGTCATCGGCAACCTCGTGGCGAGCTTCATCTTCCCGGAGAACAAGCGCCTGTCGGAGGTCGAGAACCTGTTGATGGTGCTCTTTGACCTGCTGCAACTCTGCGCGCTACTCTATCTGACGGGGGGGTTGCACAATCCGTTCTCGATCCTTGTCGTGGGGCCGGTGACGGTGTCGGCCATGGCGCTGACCGGACGGTCGACGCTGTTCATCGGTACGGTCGCGATCGTGATGGCCACGCTGTTGACGGAGTTCTATCTGCCGCTGAAGACGGCGCAGGGGTTCCATCTGAAAATCGCCGATCTTTTCGTTTTTGGTCAATGGCTTGCCATTGTCATTGCCATTGTGTTCCTGGGCATCTATTCGCGCTGGATCGCGACGGAACTGCACTCGATGTCGGATGCGCTGCAGGCGACGCAGATGGCCCTGGCGCGGGAACAGAAACTGACCGATCTGGGCGGAGTTGTCGCCGCCGCGGCGCATGAGCTGGGCACGCCGCTGGCCACGATCAAACTCACCTCCTCCGAACTTGCGGATGAACTGGAGGACCGGCCGGATCTGGCCGAAGACGCGCGGCTGATCCGGGAACAGGCGGACCGGTGTCGTGACATCCTTAGGTCCATGGGGCGGGCGGGCAAGGATGACCTGCATCTGCGTCAGGCCCCCTTCACCACCGTGATCGAGGAGGCGGCCGAGCCGCACCGAGACCGCGGCAAGGTGATCCATTTCGATTTCGGGCCGGACACTGACGGGTCGGACATGCCGCCACCGATCCTGCGGATGCCTGAACTGATCCACGGGGTGCGCAACCTGGTGCAGAACGCGGTGGATTTCGCCTCCGCCAACGTCTGGGTCGAAGGACGCTGGTCGGAGGATAAGATTTCCCTGCGGATCATGGATGACGGGCGCGGCTATGCCCCGCAGGTGATGGGCCGGATCGGCGACCCCTTTGTCCGCCGTCGGCGCAGCGCACCGGACAGCAGTCAGAGGCCCGGCTACGAAGGCATGGGCCTGGGCCTGTTCATCGCCAAGACCCTGCTGGAGAGGACCGGGGCGGAGCTGAGCTTTGCCAACGGGGCGGACCATTTCGGCATGGTCGGCGCGAGGTCCGAACGCACGGGCGCGGTCGTCGAAGTGGTCTGGCCCCGCAGCAAGATCGACGCGCGCGATGGTGATATGCCTGTTCCCACTGGGAAAAACCGGCTGATCGCCCCCTGATGCGACTTGGCGTCAAAAAATGATGGCATTAACGGAATGTTTACCTATCATAAGTTGAGTCACGAAAGTACTTTTGGGGAAGTTGCGTGTCGATTGGTCTTGCAGAGATCGGGATTGTTGTTGCGGTCTGTCTTGCCACTGCAGGGGTTGCCCTGGTCGGGCTGGCGATATGGACAAGGGCCGGGTCCTCTGCGGGGCGGGCACGCGGCGACGGGGTCGCAATCCGGTTCCTGGGCGGCCGGGTGGTCGAATCCGACCCGGGTTTTCTGCAGATCCTGACCCACAACGGCTGGGAGGGCAGCCCGGACAGCCTGCGCCGGTTTTTCTCCTTCCGGTTCCGAAACCTGCCCGCCCGCCTGATCAAGGACGAGGATTTCGAGGCGCGGTTCATGGCGCGCGACCCCGACGATACGGTCGTCCTTCAGATATCGCGGACCCAGGATGCGTTGCGGTTCGCCCTGACCCGCCCCGATGGACCCGCCGATATTGCCGATCACGTCCTGCGCTTTCGCAAACATGCCTCATGGCTTGCGGGGTGGGTGACCCGCTCTTCGCCGAACCCGGTCTGGGTCACGGATGATGAGGGGCAGGTGCTGTGGTCCAACCACGCCTATCGGGATCTGGCAAAGGATCTGGGGCGCGACGACGGCGGCGAGACCTGCCTGCTGGAGGGGCTCGACCCCATGCGCAGCCGTCCGGACCGCGAACAGCGGCGGTACCGGCTGCAATTCGATGCGGGTCAGCCGGACCGTTGGATCGATGTCTCGGAAAGCCGGGAAAACGGGATGCGGATGCAATATGCGGTGGATGTGACCGCCGTCGTCCAGGCCGAGGTCGCGCAGCAGACCTTTGTCCAGACGCTGACCAAGACCTTTGCCCAGCTGTCGACCGGGCTGGCGATCTTTGACCGCAACCGTCAGCTGGCCCTGTTCAATCCCGCGCTGGTCGATCTGACCGGGCTGAACGCGGAATATCTGTCTGGTCGGCCGGGTTACCTGTCCTTCTTCGACAAGCTGCGCGACGCCCATATGATGCCGGAACCGCGCAGCTATGCGAACTGGCGCGAGAGGATATTCGATCTGATCGCCGCGGCAGAGGACGGGCGCTATGAGGAAACCTGGACCCTGTCTTCGGGCGAGACATACCGGATCACCGGACGGCCGCATCCCAACGGCGCCGTTGCCTTCCTGGTCGAAGATATCAGCGCCGAGGTCACCCTCACCCGCCGGTTCCGTGAACAGCTGGACATGTCGCACGCGGTGATCGATTCACTGGACGAGGCGATCGCGGTCTTCTCGCCGCAGGGGGTGCTGAGTTATACGAACGCCGCCTACCGCGACCTCTGGGACATGGCCGAGGAGGACGGGAGACTGGATCAGACGGTCAGCGATGTGTCCCGCCTGTGGCAGTCGCATTGCGAGGCCAGCCCGGTCTGGGGCGACTTCCGGGACTTTGCCGTGGGGTTCGAGGAACGGGCGGATTGGGATGCCACGGTCGAAATGCGCGACGGCACAAGTCTGGATTGCCGGTTCCGTCCCTTGAACGGGGGGGCGACATTGGCCACCTTCCGGCCCAGGGCAAAGGTCCACGAGATGAAATTTCGGACCGCGTGACGGGCGGTTGATCTTGCGGGCGGGAACCGGCGCGGTAATGTCGGCCCATGACAGAGACCCGCCGCAGCTATCGTTCCACCTCGCCCGACAGCACTGGTGAGCTGGCGCGACGTATCGGGGCGGGGCTGACACCCGGATCCACGCTTCTGTTGGAGGGGCCGGTCGGGGCGGGCAAGACGCATTTCGCCCGCGCGCTGATCCAGTCCCTGCTGCTGACGCCGGAGGATGTGCCCTCGCCCACCTTCACGCTGGTTCAGACCTATGACGGGCGCGACGGCGAGATCTGGCACGCCGATCTCTACCGGCTGACCTCACCGGACGAGGTGATCGAACTGGGGCTGGAGGAGGCCTTTGACACCGCGATCTGTCTTGTGGAATGGCCCGACCGTCTGGGCCCTTTGGCCCCGCCCGGCGCGCTGACCCTGCGGTTCGCGGCAGAGGGCGAAGCGGTGCGCCGGATCGACGCCATTGGCCCTGCGGCGTGGGACCGCGTGCTGCCCAAGGATTGCCCGGGAGAGTGCGATGCGTGATCATGACCGGGCCGAGCTTGCGCGGCGCTTCATCGCGACGACGGACTGGGCCGCCGCCGACCTGCGCCCGCTGGCCGGGGATGCGTCGAACCGCAAGTATCTGCGGCTGCACCTGAACGGGGAAACCGCCGTGCTGATGGATGCCGCCCCCGAGCTGGGGGAGGACGTTCGCCCCTTTGTCGCCGTCGCCCGATGGCTGACCGATCTGGGTCTGTCCGCACCCCGGATCCTTGCGGAGGATCGGGCGCGGGGGTTCCTGCTGATCGAAGATCTGGGCGATGCCCTTTTTGCCCGGGTCGTGGAGCGTGAGGCGGGGCTGGAAGCGGCGATGTACGAGGCGGCGGTAGACGTGCTGCTGCAACTGCATGCGGCGACGCCGATGGCCGGGCTGGTGCCCTATGATCCGGCCACCATGGCACCGCTCGCCGCGCTGGCCTATGACTGGTATCTGGCGGGAAGCCTGGGGCGGGACGACACCGCCAAATCCGCGTTTTTGGCTGAAATAGAGCCTGTTCTGGCGACCTATACCGACTGCTCCGTCACCATCCTGCGTGACTATCATGCGGAGAACCTGTTGTGGCTGCCGGACCGCGACGGCACCGCCCGGGTCGGTCTGCTCGATTTTCAGGATGCGATGCTGGGGGACCCGGGATATGATCTCGTCTCCTTGCTGATGGATGCGCGGCGCGATGTCAGTGCTGCGGTCGAAGCGCGGATGATCGCCCGCTATGCAGAGGCGCGCGGGCTGTCGCCCGAGGCCGTCGAGGCCCGCTATCACGTCGTCGGCGCGCAGCGGAACCTGCGTATCATGGGCGTCTTTGCCCGGCTGTCGCGGCGCGATGGCAAGGCGCATTATGTCGATCTGATCCCGCGGGTCTGGGGCCATCTGATGCGCAACCTGGCCCATCCGGCGCTGGCTGGTGTGGCCGCGCGCGTCATGGCGGACCTGCCCGAGCCGACGCCAGAGGTGCTGGAGCGGTTGCGCCGATGACACCGCGCGCGCTGATGCTGTTTGCCGCCGGGTTCGGCACGCGGATGGGGGCGCTGACCGCCGACCGGCCGAAACCGCTGGTCGAGGTGGCGGGACGTCCGCTGATCGACCATGCGCTGGATCTGATTACCCCGGTGGTCGCAGGGCCGGTGATCGCCAACCTGCATTACCGTGCCGATCAATTGGAGGCGCATCTGGCGGGTAGCCCGGTCCAGACCGTGCGGGAAGAACCGGAGATCCTGGAAACCGGGGGCGGGCTGAAGAACGCCCTGCCCCTGCTGGGGTCCGGTCCGGTTTTCACGATGAATTCCGATGCGGTGTGGAAGGGGCCGAACCCGCTGGCGCTGCTGGCCGAGGCCTGGCGCGAGGATATGGAGGCGCTGCTTCTGTGTATTCCGCCGGATCAGGCGCGGGGCCATTCCGGCGCGGGTGACTTCACCTCGGGGCCGCCGGTGACGCGCGGGCCGGGGCTGATCTATTCCGGGGCGCAGATCATCCGGACAGACGGCCTGTCGGCGATCAAGGAGCAGGCGTTTTCCCTCAACCTGCTGTGGAACGAGATGCTGGAGCGGGGCACGCTGCATGTTTTGCCCTACCCCGGCGCGTGGTGCGATGTGGGTCGGCCCGAGGGGATCGCCCTGGCCGAAGACATGTTGGCCCACGATGTTTGAGCCGCGCGACAAGCCCCGGGTCTTTGGCCTGCCCCCCGGCGCGGATTTTCCCCGACTTCTGGTCGAGGGGCTGATCGACCGGACCACCCATCTGCCGCCCGAGGCCCTGGGCCGCATCACGCTGATCGTCAACACGCGGCGCATGGCGCGCCGCATCCGGTCGCTGTTCGACGCGGGGCCCGCGCGGCTTTTGCCCCGTATCCTGCTGGTGACGGATATTGGCGAAAGCTTCGCCCTGGGCACGATCCCTGCGCCCGTTTCACCCCTGCGGCGGCGGCTGGGACTGGTACAGCTGGTCTCCGCCCTGTTGGAGCAGGAGCCGGACCTGGCCCCGCGCGCCGCGCTGTATGATCTGGCGGACAGTCTGGCGCGGGTGTTCGAGGAGATGCGCGGCGAGGGCGTGAGCTTTGACGACATCCGCAACATCGACGTGTCGCAGCATTCCGATCACTGGGCTCGGGCGCTGAAATTCCTGACCATCGTCGAGGCGGTGGAGGAGGATGGCGAGGCGCCGGATGCCGCCGCCCGGCTGCGGATGGTGGCGGAATATCTGGCCGAAACCTGGCAGCAGAGCCCGCCTGCCGGTCCCGTCATTCTGGCCGGTTCTACCGGATCGCGCGGGGCGACGAATGTGCTGATGCAGGCGGTGGCGCGGTTGCCGCAGGGGGCCGTCGTGCTGCCCGGCTATGATTTCGACCTGCCCGATACGGTCTGGCACAGCCAGCTGGACGATCCGCTGACCGGCGAGGATCATCCGCAGTTTCGGTTCCGCAAGCTGACCCATGCCCTGGGCCTCTTGCCCCGCGATGTCGGGCGCTGGACCGGGTCGGAGCAGAACGATGCGCGCAACCGGCTGGTGTCGCTGGCGTTGCGGCCGGCGCCGGTGACCGACCAGTGGCTGGCCGAGGGCCCCGCGCTGCGCGATCTGGGCCGGGCCTTTGCCGATGTGACGCTGGTCGAGGCTGCCTCCGCCCGGGAGGAGGCGCAGGTCATCGCCCTGCGTCTGCGACAGGCGGCGGAGGCGGGGAAGCGCGCGGCTTTGATCACCCCGGACCGATTGCTGTCGCGGCAGGTCAAGGCGGCGCTGAGCCGGTGGGAGATCCTGCCCGATGACAGTGCGGGCGAAGCGCTGCATCTGACCCCGCCGGGGCGGTTCCTGCGCCAGGTTTCGACCCTGTTCCAGCGGAAAACCGGTGCGGCGGGGGTTCTGGCGCTGCTCAAACACCCGCTGTGCCACAGTGGCGAGGGGCGGGCGGAGCATCTGCGCTACTGCCGCGCGCTGGAGTTGTCGTTCCGCCGTTACGGGCCGCCCTTTCCCGATCGCGCGGCCTTTGTCACCTTTGCCGAGAAGTATGCCGAGCGGGAGGGCGATCCGCAGGTTCTAGCCTGGGCCGATTGGGCTGCGCGGCTCTCCATCGCCGAAAGCGATGAGGGGCCACGCCCTCTGGCGCTGCGGATGGGTGACATGATCGCTCGGGCGGAGGCGCTGGCGGCGGGTGCGATGGCCTCGGGCTCCGGCGAGTTATGGTCCGGGAATGCCGGGGAGGACGTGCGCGCCAAGTGCCAGGAGATCAGCGACGCGGCGGATTTGGCGGGGGACATCGGCGCGGATGACTTCACCAACCTGCTAACCGCCGTTCTGAGCGGCGCGGAGGAGCGCGACAGCACCACGCCGCATCCGAATATCCTGATCTGGGGCACGCTGGAGGCGCGGGTGCAGGGGGCCGATCTGGTCATTCTGGGCGGGCTGAACGAAGGGTCCTGGCCGGAAGGGGCCGCGCCGGACCCCTGGCTGAACCGGCAGATGCGGGCCGAGGTCGGTCTGCTGCTGCCGGAGCGGAAGGTGGGGCTGTCGGCGCATGATTTTCAACAGGCCATCGCCGCGCCGGAGGTCTGGCTGACCCGGGCGCTGCGCGGGTCGGAAGCCGAAACGGTGGCGTCGCGCTGGCTCAACCGGATCACCAACCTGCTGAACGGGCTGGGCGCGGAGGGTCAGGCGGCGCTGGAGGGCGCGCGGGCCCGTGGGCGGCACTGGCTGCGGCTGGTCAGCGCGCTGGAACGGGTGGACCCGGTCGCCCCGGCCCCGCGCCCCGCGCCGCGCCCGCCGGTTGCTGCCCGCCCGCGCGAATTGTCGGTCACGCAGATCAAGACGCTGATCCGCGATCCCTATGCGATCTACGCCCGGCAGGTGCTGCGCCTGCGTCCGCTGGACCCGCTGATGAAGGCGCCGGATGCGCTGATGCGGGGGATCGTGGCGCATGAGGTGATGGAGCGCTTCGTCAAGGAAGCCGTGGCGGATCGCGTCGCGCTGACCCCCGCCCGGCTGGTTGCCCTGACGGCGGAGGTTCTGGAGGTCGAGGTGCCCTGGGCCGAGGCGCGGCTGCTGTGGCTTGCTCGGATGGCGCGGGCGGCGGAGGATGTGGTGACGGGCGAAAAGGGCCGTTTGGCGATTGGACGCCCCGCGCGGACCGAGGTCCTCGGCCGGGCAGAGATGCGGGAGCCGGGGTTCGTGCTGACGGCGCGGGCCGACCGGATCGACCTGGATGCCAATGGAAATGCGCTGATCTATGACTACAAGACTGGGGCGATGTCTTCGGCCGAGCAGCAGAAGAGCTTTGATCTGCAACTGCTGCTGGAGGCGGCGATGGCGGAGCGTGACGCCTTCGAAGGGATCACGCCGCGCCATGTCGTGCGGGCGGCCTTCATCGGGCTGGGATCGAACACCAAGGAGGTGGAAGCGCCCCTGGCGGAGCTCTCGGCGGATGAGGTCTGGGCCCGGTTTTCGACCTTGATACAGCGGTATTTGACCCCGACGCAGCCGTTTACCTCGCGCCGCGCGATGTTCCGCACCGATAGCGAGGGGGATTACGATCACCTCGCCCGGTTGGGGGAATGGGACGTCTCGCAGGTGGCCCGGGCGGAGGACGTGGAATGAGCCGCGACGACGCAACCCAGCGGCAGGTGGATGCCGCGCGACCGGACCGGTCAACCTGGCTGGCGGCCAATGCCGGGTCCGGCAAGACGCGGGTGTTGACGGACCGGGTGGCGCGTCTGCTGCTGGAGGGGATCTCGCCGCAGCACATCCTGTGCCTGACCTATACCAAGGCCGCCGCGACGGAGATGCAGAACCGGCTGTTCAAGCGGCTGGGGGCCTGGGCGATGCTGCCCGATGCGGATCTGCGGGCGGAGCTGGATACGCTTGGCATTGAGGGGGCGGTGGATGCGGCCCGGCTGCGCCATGCGCGCACGCTTTTTGCCCGGGCGATCGAGACGCCGGGCGGGCTCAAGATCCAGACGATCCACTCCTTCTGCGCCGCCCTGCTGCGCCGCTTCCCGCTGGAGGCCGGGGTCAGCCCGCAGTTCACCGAGATGGAGGACCGCGACGCCGCGCTGTTGCGCGCCGATGTGATTGAACGGCTGGCCGAGGGGCCGGAGGCGGCGGTGCTGTCGCGCATCGCGATGCAATATTCCGGCCAGACGATGGAAGAGCTGACGGCGACGGTCGCGGGCCATGCCGACGTGCTGGCCCACCGGCCCGGGCGGGAGGAGCTGGCAGCGGAGCTGGGTCTGCCGGAGGGGTACGATGAGGCGCGGCTGCTGGGCGATGTCTTTTTGGGTGGTGAGATCGAGCTGCTGAAAGAGCTGCGCACCGCCACAGCCGGGGGGGGATCGACGGACAGCAAACTATCGGCCAAGCTGGCGGATGTGACCGGGCCGGACATGCAGACGCTGGCGCTGCTGGAGGGGTGTCTGCTGACCGGCGGCAGTGCGAAATCGCCCTTTTCTGCCAAGATAGACTCTGTTCCGACCAAGGGGTTGCAGAAAACCGACCCGGGCCGATTTGGTCCGATCATGGATCAGCTCAACCCGCTGATGCTGCGGGTGGAAGCCGCGCGGGACCGTCGTATGGCCCTGGCCGCGCTGAACCGGACGATGGTGCTGTATGACTTCGCCGCCGTTTTTCTGCCCGCCTACAGCCTGGCCAAGATGTTGCGCGGGGCGATGGATTTCGACGATCTGATCCTGCGGGCGCGCGATCTGCTGACGGATCGGGATGTGTCGTCCTGGGTGCTGTACCGGCTGGACGGCGGGATCGACCATATTCTGGTGGACGAGGCGCAGGATACCTCGCCCGAACAATGGCAGGTGATCCAGGCCCTGGCGCGGGAATTCACCAGCGGCGAGGGGGCGCAGGACGGCAAGACGCGGACGATCTTTGTCGTCGGGGACAAGAAACAGTCGATCTATTCCTTCCAGGGTGCGGATCCTTCGGGGTTCGACCGGATGCGCGATGATTTTGCCGAACGGCTGGAGGCGCTTGGCACGCCGCTGCAACGGATGGCGCTGGCGCATTCCTTCCGCTCCTCCCCCGCGATCCTGTCGCTGGTCGATCAGGTCTTTGACGGGCGCATCGAGGCCGGGTTTTCGCCGGAAGAGAGACACATTGCCTTTCACGAAGCGCTTCCGGGGCGTGTCGATCTCTGGCCGCATGTGGAGAAGGTCGAGAACAAGGAGACCGGCGAATGGGACGATCCCGTGGACCTGCCCGCCGAGACGGATCACGATGTGGTTCTGGCGCGTCGGGTGGCCGGAGAAATCCGCCGGATGATCGACGCCAGGACCCCCCTGCCCCTGGGCGATGGCAAGGCGCGGCCGGTGCGGGAGGGCGACATTCTGATCCTCGTGCGGCGGCGCAAGCGACTGTTTCACGAGATCATCCGCGCCTGCAAGGCGGAGGAGCTGGAGATCGCGGGGGCGGACCGGCTGCGCATCGGGGCGGAGCTGGCGGTGAAGGATCTGACCGCGCTGCTGTCCTTCCTTGCCACGCCGGATGACGACCTGAGCCTGGCCGCCGCGCTGAAATCGCCGCTCTTCGGCTGGGATGAGCGGATGCTTTTCGATCTCGCCCACAAGCGGAAGAGTGACCGGCTCTGGCCCGCGCTGGATCATCGCGAGGATCACGCGGCGACCCGGGCCATGCTGCGCGATCTGCGGAACCATGCGGATTATCTGCGGCCTTACGAGTTGCTTGAGCGGATCCTGACACGGCATGACGGGCGACGGCGGCTGATGGCGCGGCTTGGGGTGGAGGCGCAGGACGGGATCGACGCGCTGCTGGATCAGGCGTTGCAATATGAGCGCAACGAGGTGCCCAGCCTGACCGGCTTCCTCGTCTGGATGCAGGGCGACGATCCGGAGGTGAAGCGCCAGATGGAAAGCGCCGGGTCGCGCATCCGGGTGATGACGGTGCATGGGTCCAAGGGGTTGGAGGCGCCGGTGGTGTTTCTGCCGGAGACCCAGGACCGGCGCGAGGAGCTGCGCGGCGAGGTCCTGAAGGGGGACGGCCGCGCCTGGTGGAAGGTCAACAAGGACGAAGCCCCTGCCCGCCTGGCCGAATTGCGCGAGGCAGCATTGCGCAAACAGGCGGAGGAATCCGATCGCCTGCTCTATGTCGCGATGACGCGGGCGGAAAAATGGCTGATCACGGCGGCAGCGGGGAACCTCGGGTCCTCGGGGGAAACCTGGTACGACCGGATCCGCGATGCGATGGCACAGTTGGGCGCGGTGCCTGCCGATATGCCGGGCGGCGAGGGGTTGCGGCTGGAAACTGGCGACTGGGCCGGGGTGGAGATCGAGGCGGCGGACGAGGAGCGGGAGGTCACTGCGGATCTGCCGGAGTGGGCCCGGCACCCTGCCCCCCAAGCCGAAGGACCGCGCCGCACGCGCAGCCCGTCGGACCTGGGCGGGGCCAAGGCGCTGCCGGGTGAGGCCGGGCTGGACGAGGAGGCGGCGAAGCGGCGCGGGCGGCTGGTCCACCGGTTGCTGGAACATCTGCCCGGGATTGCGGCGGCGGATGTAGCGGCGCGGGCGACGGTGCTTCTCGGCTCCGGCCCGGACCGGGCGGAGGGCGCGGAGCTGGAACTGCTGACGGCGGAGGCGCAGCGCATCCTCACCGCGCCGCATCTTGCGCCGCTTTTTTCCGATAGGGCGCTGGAGGAGGTTTCCGTCACCGCGGATCTGCCGGAGCTAGGGGATCGGATCCACGGGACCATCGACCGCCTGATCGTCGAGGCGGATCGCGTGCTGGCGGTGGATTTCAAGACAAACGCCGTGGTGCCAGAGCGGGTCGGGGATATTCCCGAGGGCCTGTTGCGCCAGATGGGCGCCTATGCGGCGGCGCTGACGCAGATCTATCCGGATCGCCGGGTGGAGACCGCGCTTTTGTGGACGCGGACGGCGCAACTTTTGGTGCTGCCTCATGATCTTGTGATGGCGGCGTTGCAGAATACCATGGCTTCTTGAACTTCCCGGGCACCGGGCCTACCTTTGCGGCCCAAGCGCAGCCATGATCCAGGAGATCCGCATGACCACCGTAGCCGTCACCGACGATACCTTTGATGCCGAAGTGAAAAATTCCTCCGTCCCCGTTGTCGTGGACTTCTGGGCGGAATGGTGCGGCCCGTGTAAGCAGATCGGCCCGGCGCTGGAGGAACTGTCCGAAGAGTTTGGCGACAAAGTAAAAATCGCCAAAGTCGACGTCGATTCGAACCCCAATGCTCCGATGCAGATGGGTGTGCGCGGTATTCCTGCGCTGTTCATCTTCAAGGATGGCGAGGTCGTGTCGAACCGTGCCGGCGCGGCGCCGAAAGCCTCGCTCAAGGCGTGGATCGAAGAGTCGATCTGACCCGCGATTTCAGGTGAAGCGCCAAGGGCACCCCGACGGGTGCCCTTTTTCGTTGCTCAGACCATAGGTTGCATCGGCCAGCCGCCACGGATCAGCGCGGCGCGGATCGTTTCGCGCACGTCCGGGCAGCCCGCGTTGATGCAGTTTTCCTGCCAGAACCAAATGATGTAGCGCGCATAGTCCGGGTGATGATCCCGGATGCGGTCAAAGGCAGTCAGATCCTCTGGGCTGGCCTTGAGCGCGATGTGGTGGAAGTCGATCCGGGCGAAGAGGATGCAGGGCTTGCCGAAGAAATAGCCGTTGAAGGCGGCGGCGGAATTCATCGTGACCACGTAATCGCAGCGTTGCAACAGCGCCTCCATCCCGCCGGTGCGGAGGGTCAGGCGCGGATGCTTCGCCTGCAGGGTGGTGAGCGCCGCCTGTTCCTCCGGGGTGTAGACCTCGCCGGGGTGCAGGGTGGCGATGACCTGCCGCTCCCGCTCGGCATCGAGGGTGTGGCGCAGCATGTCGATCGGCGCACAGCTCTGGAACGAGCGGTGTTTCAAGAGGCGGCCCTGCAACGGGACATAGGCGAACCCCTCGCGCGTCGTGCTTTGGCTGGTCTCGGGGAAGAGGCGTGTCTGCCAGCGGTGATACAGGCGGTTGGCCTGGTCGTTCGACACTGTTTCAGCCGAAAATGCCTTCTGCGCCACCGTCCACTCCCACCGTTCGGAGGTCGTTTCGATGGCCCAGAACGGGTAATGATAGACGCGGCGGAAGGTCAGGCCGCCGGGTGGCGGCGGGGCCATATGGGTCATGGCGCGCGGGGGCCGGCTGTGGTGCATCTCCGCCTCGGGCCGGAAATCGACCGCATAGCCATTGTCGCGCAGGACGCCGACGAGATGGCAGATGAAATTGTGCCGACCGTTCCGCGCGCTCGAACGCAGCTTGTCGTCGAGGAAAAATACTGCCTGCTGTCTCATCCGCAAAAGCTAGCCAGCGGCGCGGCGGTCGACAAGGCGGGGTTGTCCCCGCGCCGTGCCGGTCGCATATAGACCTGCAACGCAAGGAGCATTCTATGGCACAGAGCAACGATCGCGGCGATTTCCCGGGCTGGCACGGTACTACGATCATCGGCGTCCGCAAGGGCGGCAAGGTGGTGGTCGCGGGCGACGGGCAGGTCAGCATGGGCCAGACCGTGATGAAGGGCACCGCGCGCAAGGTGCGGCGGCTGTCGCCAGGCGGTTTCGATGTGGTCTGCGGCTTTGCCGGCTCGACCGCCGATGCCTTTGCCCTGCTGGAGCGGCTGGAAGCCAAGCTGGAGGCGACGCCCGGGCAGCTGCAGCGGGCGAGTGTCGAACTGGCCAAGGACTGGCGCACCGACAAGTATCTGCAGAAGCTGGAGGCGCTGCTGATCGTCACGGACGGCAAGGAGCTGTATGTGATCACCGGCGCCGGTGACGTGCTGGAGCCGGAATACGGCATCGCGGCCATCGGATCGGGCGGGAACTATGCGCTGGCCGCCGCCCGCGCTCTGATCGACACAGACAAGGATGCAGAGGAGATCGCGCGGACGGCCATGGGCATTGCGGCGGACATCTGCGTCTACACCAACGGCAATCTGACCGTGGAAGAGATCAGTGGCTGACATGTACGGCGTCCCAGGCCAGATCTCGTTCCGCAGGGTGGTGGAGGACGACCTTCCCCTGCTGCACGGCTGGATGAAACGCCCGCACTGGCGTGAATGGTGGGGCGATCCGGACGAGGAGCTGTCCTATGTGCGGGATATGGTCGAGGGGCGCGACAGCACCGAGCCCTACTTCTTTCTGCTGGACGGCGTTCCGGGTGGCTACATCCAGATGTGGCGGATCGCCGATGCGCGCTACGAACCCTGGCTGACCGAAGCGCCCTGGCTGACCGCCCTGCCCGACCACGCGATCGGTGTCGATCTGTCGATTGCCGACGCCGCGGATCTGTCGCTCGGTCTTGGCACCGCGGTTCTGAACCGATTTGTCGCCGACCTGCGGGCGCGCGGCTTTGACCATATCATCATCGACCCGGACCCGGCGAATACCCGGGCTGTCCGGGCCTATTCGAAAGCGGGGTTCCGCCCCGTTCCTGACCTCGAAGGCCGCACCGGCGACAGCCTGATCATGCGGCACGCGGAGACGATTCAATGACCGACCTGACCCCCCGTGAAATCGTTTCGGAGCTTGACCGCTTCATCATCGGCCAGAAGGACGCCAAGCGCGCCGTGGCCGTGGCCCTGCGGTCGCGCTGGCGGCGGCGGCAGCTGGCCGATGACCTGCGCGACGAGGTCTTTCCGAAGAATATCCTGATGATCGGCCCCACCGGCGTCGGCAAGACCGAGATCAGCCGCCGCCTGGCGAAACTGGCCCGCGCGCCCTTCATCAAGGTCGAAGCCACCAAGTTCACCGAGGTCGGCTATGTCGGCCGGGACGTGGAGCAGATCGTGCGCGATCTGATGGACAGCGCGGTGGCCATGGTGCGGGATCAGATGCGCGAGGACGTGAAGGCCTCCGCCCATCAGATGGCAGAGGACCGGGTGATCGAGGCGATTGCGGGATCCGACGCGCGCGACGGCACGCGGGAGATGTTCCGCAAGAAGCTGCGCAGTGGCGAGCTGGACGATACTGAGATCGAACTGGACGTGGCCGACAATTCCAACCCCATGGGAATGATGGATATTCCTGGCCAACCGGGCAACCAGATGGGGATGATGAACCTGGGCGATCTGTTCGGCAAGGCCTTTGGCGGGCGGACGGTGCGGCGCAAGATGAAGGTGTCGGAAAGCTACGAAGTGCTGATCGGCGAGGAGGCCGACAAGCTGCTGGATGACGAGACGGTGAACCGCGCCGCGCTGACGGCGGTGGAGGAAAACGGCATCGTCTTTCTGGACGAGATCGACAAGGTCTGTGCCCGGTCCGATGCACGCGGCGCGGATGTCAGCCGCGAAGGCGTGCAGCGCGACCTGCTGCCGCTGATCGAGGGGACGACGGTTTCGACCAAATACGGTGCGGTGAAGACCGACCACATCCTCTTTATCGCCTCGGGAGCCTTCCATGTGGCGAAACCCTCGGACCTTTTGCCGGAGCTACAGGGGCGGCTGCCCATTCGGGTGGAGCTGCAATCCCTGACCGAGGAGGATTTCGTCGCAATCCTGACCGAAACGGACAATGCGTTGACCCGGCAGTATTCGGCCCTGATGGAGACTGAAGGCGTCACCGTCACCTTCACCGAAGACGGGATCGCAGCCCTGGCCCGTATCGCGGCGGAGGTGAACCAATCGGTGGAAAACATCGGCGCACGGCGGCTTTACACGATCATGGAGCGGGTCTTCGAGGAGTTGAGCTTTCAGGCCCCGGACAAAGCAGGCGAGGAAATTTCGGTCGATGCGGAGTTTGTGAACGCCAATGTCGGAAAACTGGCCGCTTCGGCAGATTTGAGCCGCTACGTCCTCTGACGGACATGGAATAGACCGCAGGGTCAGGGTATCGAAAGGGCAGGTCCTTTCGGAGCGTTGGCATGCGGTTCATTCTGGTTTTCCTCCTCACCTTCGGCGTTGCGGCCTGTTCGGACCCGACCTTTGCTCCGCTGCAGCCGGAGGCGGCGCAATTCGGGGCGCAGCAGCGCGTTGTTGTGGTGACCAACCGCGCGCGGGAGCCGTCGGGGTATTTCGGCGGCCAGCGCAGTTACAGCAACAGCTATCTGGATGTCGGCGTCTCCATCCCGGCGGAGCGTCAGATGGGGTCCATCCCCGTGTCTGCCCGCAATCCGGTTCCCGGAAAGCACTTCGTGCTGACCGACAACCGGCCGCTGGAGGGGCGCAGGGGGTTCCGCAAGGACCTGTCGAAGAAGCTGGCCCAGCTGCCCCCGGCGGATCGGGACATCACGATTTTCGTGCATGGCTACAACAATTCCTACAGCGACGGGATCTTCCGGGCCGCGCAGCTGTTTCACGATTTCGAACTGAAGGGGCTGTCGCTGCATTTTTCCTGGCCCAGCATCGCGCATCCGCTCGGTTATTCGCATGACCGCGACAGCCTGCTTTTCGCCCGCGACGCGCTGGAGAACATGCTGGAAGATGTCGCCAGGGTCGGTGCGAAGAACGTGGTGCTGGTCGGGCATTCGCTTGGCTCCATGCTGGTGATGGAGACGTTGCGCCAGATGGACATCCGCGCGCCGGGACGGCCCGACAGTATTCTGAACGGCGTGGTTCTGGTTTCGCCGGACATCGACGTGGAGCTGTTCGAGGCGCAGTCGCGCCGGATCAAGTCGCTGCCGCAACCCTTTGCAATCTTCGTGTCACAGCGCGATCGTGCGCTGCAGCTGTCTTCCCGGATCAACGGGCGGTCCGAACGGCTGGGCCAGCTGAAGGAGGCGAAGGAGGTCGCCGATCTGGACGTGACGGTGTTTGACGTCACGGCGTTTGCCGACCGGGCGATGGATTCGCATTTCACGGCGGGGTCCTCTCCCGCGCTGATCAGCATCCTGTCGCGCGGTGCGGTGCTGGGTGAGTCCTTTGCCTCGCAGAACGGGCAGCTCAGGGGCGGTCTGCCGGGGGTTGCGCTCACGGTGCGCAATGCGACGCAGGTGATCCTGTCGCCGGGTCTGTTCAATCTTTAGCGCAGACGTCTGAGGTAGACGTAATAGGCCCCTGCCCCGCCGTGGCTGACATGGGCCGATGTCACCTGAAGCACCAGTTGCGACAGCGGCGGGACGCTCAGCCAATGCGGCACATTGTGGCGCAGGACGCCGCGCCGGACTGGGATCGGCCCGCCGCCGTCCCGGTCCTTGCCCTTGCCGGTGATCACCAGGACCAGCCGCTTGCCGTCGGATGCCGCGCGCATGATGAAGCCGGTCAGGGCGGGATGGGCGCGATCCATGGTCATGCCGTGCAGGTCGATCCGCGCTTCGGGGCGCAGCTTGCCGCGCTTCATCTTGCCATGCGTCTTGCGATCCATCCGCATCGGGGCGTTTCGCAACCCGTCGCTGACCGACGACATCAGATCATGGCCCGACGCACGGTCCCTGGCCGTTTCCCCCAGTCGGAAACTGGGCAGCGCCGTAGGGTCTGCCTTGGGTTCGGGGCGCTTCGGGGTCGGCTTCCCCTCCTCCCGCGGGGGCGGGCGGTGCATCCGTTCGGTCGTTTCGGCGACCCGCTTCCACAGTTCGGCCTCCTCGGGGCGCAGGCGGCGGCTCACAGCGTGTCCTCGGGCAGCATGGCATAGGCGCGCTGGATCGGCAGCAGCACCACCATCCGGCCGGGATCGCGCAGGCGGCCGGCGGCACGACCGGCCGTATCGCCTGTCCCCATGAAGATGTCGGCCCGCTGCGCGCCCTTGATCGCCGATCCGGTGTCCTGCGCCACCATCAGGCGGTGGATCGGGTCGGCACCGCCCTTTTCGATCCAGACCGGCGCACCGAGGGGGGTGTATTTCGGATCAACGGCGATGCTGCGCCCCGCGGTGACCGAGCGGTTCATCGCCCCCACCGGCCCATCCTCCGGGCTGACAGAGGTCACGATGCGGAAGAAGACGTAGGAGGGGTTGTGATGCAGCAGCTGCGTCCCGGCGATCGGATTGCGCCGCACCCAGTTCTTGATGACCTGGGCCGAGACCTGATGGGCGGCATAGACCCCGCGACGGACCAGTTCCTGCCCGACGGAGCGATAGTCATGGCCGTTCTTGCCACCGTAGCCGACACGCAGGACCTGACCGTCTGGCAGGCGGATGCGGCCGGATCCCTGGATCTGCAGAAAGAACAGCTCCACCGGGTCATCGACCCAGGCGATTTCCAGCCCGCGCCCGGCCAGCGCGCCGCTGGTTTCGATGTCCGCGCGGGACAGCCAGGGCTGATGTTTCGCCTCTTCCGGCATACGGTAGAGCGGGTAGCGGAAGCGGTCGTCGGGGGTGAGGGCACCCCTGAGCTCCGGTTCGAAATAACCGGTGAAGAGGGCCGCTTCGCCATCCTCGATCAGGACCGGGGAAAAGAAGAGCTCAAAGAAGGTGCGGGCGTTCTTCTGATCTGCCGCGATGGCGCAGATGGCCTGCCAATCGGGGGCAGAAAGATCGGGGCAGGTGGTCAGGAAGGCATCGAGCGCGGCCTGGTGATCGTCCTCTGCCCAGCCCTGTAGATCGGCGAAGTTCAGCAGTTTGAGCTTGGTCTCCGACGCCAGCCCCGCGCCCGGCAGGGTCAGCGCGGCCAGCAGGGCAGCCAGCCGCACCAGTCTCATTCGCCCGTGGCGACCAGTTGCCAGTTGGGATCGTTGCTTCCCATCTCGCGGGCAAAGGTCCAGACATCGCGCTGCGTCTTGATGGCCTTCGGATCGCCTTCGATCACCTCGCCCGCACGGTCGCGTACGGCAAAGCTGAGCTGACCGACGAAGCGCACGGTCAGTTCGCCTTCGCTTGTCGCATCGTCGAAGGTCGCATCGACCAGCTGCAGTTCCTTGACGCCGACGAATTCGGACTCGACCGTCAGACCCTTTTCGGTGCGGTCGTTCACGACAAAGGCAAAGCTTTCGTAGACGTCATCGGAGAGGAAGGGCTTGATCTCGGCCAGGTCGCCACGCTCGAACCCCATCAGGATCATCTCGTAGGCGCCGCGGGCGCCGGACAGGAACTCCCCGACAGAAAATCCGGGCTCGATGGCCTTCATCTTGGCCAGGGCCTCAGCGGCAGGGCTGTCGGCGGGAACGTGATCGACAATGTCGGGGTCCGGGCCGCCCTCAATGATCTCGAAATTGTTGCGGCGCGCGGCTTCGGGGCCGGGTTTCGGCACCGGCGGTTTCTCGAACCCTTCACGGGTGCCGAGGACGCTGCGCAGCCGCAGGATCAGGAAAACGGCAATCCCGGCCAGGACAAGAAGCTGTAAGATAGGCGAATTCATCTATTCCCCATGGGCTGACTATGGCCCGGGCATGGAAACGGCCCGGTTTCATTCTTATGTAGGTGACGGGTGGCGGTAAGTCTACCGCACCGGGAAAGAGGGAGACTGCCATGTGGCTGTTATTGGCCTTCATAGCGATACCGATGATCGAGATCGCGCTGTTCATCCAGGTCGGCGGGTTGATCGGGCTGGGCTGGACGCTTGCCATCGTTCTGGCGACGGCGATCCTGGGCACCTGGCTGGTTCGGGCGCAGGGGGCCATGGCCCTGAACAACCTGCGCAGCAGCTTCAACGAGCTGCGCGACCCGACCGAGCCGCTGGCCGATGCGGCGATGATCCTGGTGGCCGGGGTTCTGCTGCTGACGCCGGGGTTCTTCACCGATGCGGTCGGTTTTGCCCTGCTTACACCGCCGCTGCGACGGATGGCCTTTCTATGGCTGCGCAGCCGCGTGAAAATGACATCGTTTTCCATGGGACCGGGCGAGAGGCGCACAGATGCGCCGCGCCGTCCCACGAACCGCGATGACGTGATCGACGGCACCTATCACGAGGTCGACCCCCCGAAACGCCCGACCCACAACCCCTCGGGCTGGACGCGGCATTGAGGCCGGGGGCGCATCCTGATACAGGGCTAGGCGACTGAAAAACCCTTTTGGAGAAAATTCATGGCGGAAACCGCTAACGGCGCTGCCCAAGAGGCGCCCCAACTGAAAATGAATGTATTGGCGCAGTACGTGCGCGACATGTCTTTCGAGAACATCCTGGCGCGCAAACCCTCGACGGGTCAGGTGCAGCCGGACGTCAAGGTTCAGGTCGCCCTCGACGCGCAGAAGCGTGAAGCCGAGAACCAGTACGAAGTGGTGACCAAGCTGACCGTGCGGTCGAACGCGCAGGGAACGCAGGACGCGCTGTTCGTGCTGGAGATGGAATATGTCGGTCTGTTCCAGATCGAAGGCGTGCCCGAAGACCAGCTGCACCCCTTCCTGCTGATCGAATGCCCGCGCATGGTCTTCCCCTTTGTCCGCCGCATCGTCAGCGACGTGACCCGCGACGGGGGCTTCCCGCCGCTGAACCTCGACAATATCGACTTCGTGAACCTCTACCGGACGGAGCTTCAGCGCCGCGCGGCGGAGCAGCCTGCTCAGGCCTGATCACATATGATCACTTTCGGGCCTGAGGTCAGGCCTGAAAGCGTTTCCAGACAGCCTCGTCGCCCAGCTTGGACACAAAGTCCTTGTGGGCGGCGGCTTCCTCCTCGGTCAGGCGCGAGGGGAGGGGGATCGGACGGGGGCGAGGACGCCAGTCATCCGCCGCACCGCCGCCGGACCCGCCGGATGAGGCGGAGAGCGCAAAGTCGGGCTGCCGCCCGCCGATCAGTTCCAGATAGACCTCTGCCAGGATTTCACTGTCGAGCAATGCGCCGTGCAGGGTACGCGAGCTGTTGTCGATGCCGAAGCGGCGGCAGAGCGCGTCGAGCGAGGCCGGGGAGCCGGGAAAACGTTGCCGCGCGATGGCCAGGGTATCCAGGGCCTGATCGAAGGGCAGTTTCGGCAGGTTGAGCCAGCCCAGTTCGGCATTGAGGAATTTCATGTCGAAACTGGCGTTGTGGATCACCAGCTTGGCGTCCTGCACGAAATCGAGGAACCCCTGGGCGATCTCGCGAAACTTCGGCTTGTCGCGCAGGAAATCGTCGCCCAGCCCGTGCACCTCAAACGCCTCCTGCGGCATGGCGCGTTCGGGGTTGATGTAGACGTGATAGGTTTCGCCGGTCGGCACGTGGTTCCAGAGCTCGACCGCGCCGATTTCCACGATACGGTCGCCCTGCTCCGGATCGAAGCCTGTGGTTTCGGTATCGAGGACGATCTCACGCATTCTTCAGCTGTTCCCTGATATCCCTGACAATGGCGCGGACCTGTTCGCGCGCGTGATCCAGAGTATCGGTGATCACGACATGATCTGCCAGAGCGCGTTTTTCCGCATCCGGCATCTGTTTGGCGCGGATCATCTCGAACTGCTGTTCTGACATGGTGCCCCGGGCGAGCACCCTTTCGCGCTGTGTTTCGGCATCGACGGAGACGCAGACCGTGGTGTCCACGATCTTGTGCCCGCGCCCTTCGAAAAGGAGCGGGATGTCGAGGACGACGATATCGGCCTCGGTCCGCGCGATGAAGGCCTGTCGATCCTCGGCCACAAGCGGGTGGACGATCTGTTCGATCTGGCGCAGGGCGTCGGGCGTTTCCGCCAGTATCGCCTTCAGACCCTCGCGGGAGACACCCTCCGCTGTCACGGCAGAGGGGAAGGCGGCCTGCATCGGGGCCACGGCCGCGCCGCCGGGGGCATAGAGGCGATGCACGGCGGCATCTGCATCCCAGAGTGCGCAGCCTTCATCCGCGAACATCTGCGCGGTTGTCGATTTGCCCATGCCGATGGAGCCGGTGAGGCCGATGATATAGGTCATGCGAGCACCGCCCGTCTGGTGTCGTCCGTCACCTGCGGGCGGAACCCGAACCAGCGTTCGCAGCCTGGCACCGCCTGATGCAGCAACATGCCCAGCCCGTCCACGGTGGTCGCCCCCGCCTGATCCGCGGCCTTCAGCAGATCGGTCTGCAAGGGCGCATAGACGATGTCGGTGACAAGATGCGCGGGCGTCAATGCGGAAAGATCGAGGGTGAGGGGGTCCTTGCCGGTCATGCCAAGAGAGGTGGTGTTGATGAGGGTCGTGGTGTCGGCGATGGCGGCGGGGGCCTCCTCCCAGTCGATGACATGGAGGGCGGGGCCGAAGGTTTGCGCCAGCTCCTCCGCCCGGGCGCGGGTGCGGTTGGCCAGGAGGATCTGCGGCACACCGGCGTCCAGAAGCGAGACGATGATGGCACGGGCGGCCCCGCCGGCGCCAAGGATCAACGCCGGTCCCTGTTGCGGATCCCAATTCGGGGCACCCTGTTGAAGGTTGGCGAGGAAACCGTACCCGTCCGTATTGTCGGCGTGTATCCTGCCATCTTTTCCGAATGTTAGCGTGTTCGCCGCCCCGATATGCCGCGCGCGATCAGACACGTCATCAGCGATTTCCAGCGCGCGTTGCTTGTGGGGCAGGGTGACATTGGCGCCGACAAAACCCATCTGGCCCATGCTGCGCAGAACCCGCTCCAGATCCTCTGGCTCGACATGCAGGGGGACGTAATGGCCGGCGCGGTCCTGCTGATCCAACCAGTGGCGGAAGAGATGCGGCGAGCGGGACTGCGCGGCGGGGCAGCCGATGACGCCGGCCAAGGGAATTTGGGGTAGGGCAGTCACGTCGTGATCACTCCGCGATCGTTGAGGAAGGTGAGAAGGGGCAGAAGCGGCAGCCCGAGGATGGTGAAGAAATCCCCGTCGATGCGGGAAAAGAGGCGGCTGCCCTCGGCCTCGATCTGGTAACAGCCGACGCAATGGCGGACCTCTTCCCAGTTTCGGTCGAGATAGTCCTGGATGTAGCCGTCCGAGAGGGGCCGCATGGTCAGCCGGGCTTCGCCGACAAAGCGCCAGATCGGGCGACCCTCGTGAAAGAGGACCGCGGCGGAATAGAGCCGGTGCTGTTGACCGGAGAGCTGGGCGAGGTGCTGGGCGGCCTCTTCCTGTGTCGCGGGCTTGGAAAAGAGTTGGCCGTCGAGGTCCAGAACCTGATCGCAGCCCAGGACGAAGGCCTCTGGGTTCCTCATGGCGACGCGGTTCGCCTTGGCTTCTGCCAGGGCGTCGGCGATATCGCGAGGCCGGGTGTCTTCGGCGAGGAGCGACTGCTTGATCGCGTCTTCGTCCACCGGCAATGTCTGCACGGTGAAGGGCACGCGGGCGCGGGTCAGAAGCTCCGCCCTGATGGGGGAACCGGAAGCAAGGATGAGATCCGGCATGGGGATAAAACCCGGGATTAACTTAGGACTTTGTTAAGGATGGTTTCTGAAGAATTCACAGGGTGGAGGCAAGGGAGAGGGTTTCATCCCCGTTGTCCCGGATCATCCCGACAGCTGTCCCGCTGTTGGGAAGGATAAGTCCCGCGTGGTGGATGGCGGGGACAGTCCCGGGTTTACCATGGTTTTTCTCCCAAGGGTCTTGATCTTGGAATATAAACATTAACTCATTGAAAATAATTGGTTAAAGTCCTTACCTTCCACATGACGCCGGAAATTCCTCACACGATCATCCACAGGATGTGGCATAATGTGGGCAACCCTGTGCTGAAGCGCGTAATCCACAGAAATCCCGCTCCCTACTATATTCATCAATCTTTCTTTCTTTTTTATTTAAGAATAGGCACAGGGCATGTCTGACCTTCTCGCCACGATCTATCCCTGGACCAAGTCGCTGCATCTCATTTCGGTGATTGCGTGGATGGCCGGGCTCTTCTACCTGCCTCGGCTCTTCGTGCATCACGTGGAACAGGCAGAGACAGCAGGCATGGAGGAGACCTTTCGCATGATGGAGCGGAAGCTCCTCAAGGTGATCATGAATCCCTCTGCGATCGCGACCTGGCTGTTTGGTCTGCTGCTGGTCCTGACGCCCGGGATTGTCGACTGGTCGATGGTCTGGCCCTGGACGAAGGGTGCGGCGGTTCTGGCGATGACCTGGTTTCACATGTGGCTGGCGCTCCGGCGGAAGGATCTGGAGGCCGGGACGAACCGGGTGAGCGGGCGGCAGTACCGGATGATGAACGAACTGCCGACGGTGTTGCTGATCGCGATCGTGATCTCCGTCGTGGTCAAATTCTGAAGCGTTGACTTGGTGCCCGGCAGGGCCTAGATACCCGCGTCAAGCCGCCCGTCCGGGCGGACCGATTCCCCAATCTGACCTGACTGCGCGCCCGAGGGCCGGTCACCGGAGTTTTCCATGAGCGATAACCGTCTGAACCTGTCCGATCTGAAGGCGAAGAGCCCGAAGGATCTGCTCTCGATGGCAGAGGAGCTGGAGATCGAGAACGCCTCGACCATGCGCAAGGGCGAGATGATGTTCCAGATCCTGCGCGAACGTGCGGATGAGGACTGGGAAATCGGCGGTGACGGCGTGCTGGAAGTGCTGCAGGACGGCTTCGGGTTCTTGCGCTCGCCGGAGGCGAACTATCTGCCGGGTCCGGATGATATCTATGTCTCGCCCGACATGATCCGCCAGTATTCGCTGCGCACCGGGGATACGGTCGAGGGGCTGATGAAACAGCCCGACGAGAACGAGCGATATTTCGCGCTGACCTCGGTGACGAAGATCAACTTCGAAGACCCCGAGAAGGCCAAGCACAAGGTGTCCTTCGACAACCTGACGCCGCTCTACCCGGATGAGCGCCTGAAGATGGAGATCGAGGACCCGACGATCAAGGACCGCTCGGCCCGGATCATCGACCTGGTGGCCCCGATCGGGAAGGGGCAGCGGTCATTGATTACGGCGCCTCCCCGGACCGGCAAGACGGTTCTGCTGCAGAACATCGCCAAGTCGATCGAAACAAACCATCCTGAGTGCTATCTGATCGTCCTGCTGATTGATGAACGTCCCGAAGAGGTGACGGACATGCAGCGGACGGTGAAGGGCGAGGTGATCTCCTCGACCTTTGATGAACCGGCGACCCGTCACGTTGCTGTTTCGGAGATGGTGATCGAGAAGGCCAAGCGTCTGGTCGAGCATAAGCGAGATGTTGTGATCCTGCTGGATTCGATCACAAGACTTGGTAGAGCGTTCAACACTGTGGTGCCGTCCTCGGGCAAGGTTTTGACCGGTGGTGTGGACGCGAACGCGCTGCAACGGCCCAAGCGCTTCTTTGGTGCAGCCCGGAATATCGAGGAAGGCGGGTCGCTGACGATCATCGCGACGGCTCTGATTGATACCGGCAGCCGGATGGACGAGGTGATCTTTGAGGAATTCAAAGGTACGGGTAACTCTGAAATCGTTCTGGATCGTAAGGTTGCGGACAAGAGAGTTTATCCGGCGATGGATATTCTGAAGTCCGGGACGCGGAAGGAAGATCTGCTGACCGACAAGATCGACCTGCAGAAGACCTTTGTCCTGCGGCGAATCCTGAACCCCATGGGGACGACGGATGCGATCGAATTCCTGATCTCCAAACTCAAACAGACCAAGACCAACGGCGAATTCTTCGAGTCGATGAACGGCTAGGGTCGGCGCCTCGGGAGGGGCGGGTATGGACACGATTTTTGCGCAAGCCACGGCGCCCGGCAAAGCGGGGGTCGCCATTCTGCGTTTGTCGGGGCCGGATGCCTGGATGGCGGTGGAACGGCTGTGCGGATCGGTGCCGCCGGTGCGGGTTGCCTCGGTCCGGGGTGTTCGCGGCGGGGCCGGGTTTCTGGATGAGGCGCTGGTCATCGTGTTCGAGGCGGGGGCGAGTTTCACCGGGGAGCGCGTTGCCGAGTTGCATCTGCATGGGTCGACGGCCGTCGTTGCCGCAGTGCTGCAGGAACTGTCCAGCATGGAGGGGCTGCGCGGGGCCGAGGCGGGGGAGTTTACCCGGAGGGCGCTGGAGAACGGGTGTCTGGATCTGGCCCAAGTAGAGGGGCTGGCGGATCTGATCGATGCGGAGACGGAGGCGCAGCGTCGGCAGGCGCAACGTGTGTTTACCGGAGAGCTGGGGCGCAAGGCCGAGACGTGGCGGGTGGATCTGATCCGGGCTGCGGCGCTTCTGGAAGCGACGATTGATTTCGCCGACGAGGAGGTGCCGGTGGATGTTTCGCCGGAGGTGAGCGCGCTGTTGACCGGGGTATCGCGCAGTCTTGCCCAGGAAGTGCAGGGGATCGGGATTGCAGAGAGAGTCCGCTCGGGGTTCGAGGTGGCGATTGTCGGGGCGCCGAATGTCGGTAAGTCTACCTTGTTAAATGCGCTGGCCGGGCGAGAGGCTGCGATTACCTCTGATGTTGCAGGGACAACGCGGGACGTGATCGAGGTTCGGATGGATCTTGAGGGGCTTCCGGTGACTGTCCTGGACACGGCCGGTGTTCGCGAGACGGAAGATGTGGTTGAATCGATTGGCGTGAACAGGGCACGTGAGCGTGCGCTGTCGGCTGATTTAAGGGTGTTTCTTGTTGAGCCCGGTGGCGCCCCGGTTTTTCCTCCGATTGACGGTGATATCGTGGTTGTTGGTAAGGCGGATGTCAGCGGTGAGGTTGAAGGATCGGTGTCCGGCGTTTCAGGGTTTGGTCTGGAGGCGCTGGTCCGTGAAATTGGCGGCAAGTTAAAGGTTCTGGCGAGTGGTTCCGGTGTTGCTACGAGAGAGCGGCATCGTATAGCCATGGAGCGTGCGCGTTCGTATCTTGATGTCGCTTCGGGTATAGTCGCTAGTGAAGTTGGTGAGTCCGAGCTGGCGGCGGAGGAAATTCGCGGAGCGGTTCGTGCACTGGAATCTTTAATCGGACGTGTGGATGTCGAAGCCCTGCTGGACGATATCTTTTCGAGTTTCTGCATTGGGAAGTGAGAGGTGTTTCACGTGAAACATTCCGACGTCGATGTTGTTGTGATCGGGGGTGGCCACGCCGGCAGTGAAGCCGCGGCAGCTTCCGCGCGCCTTGGCGCGCGGACCGTTTTGGTATCGCTCCGCAAGGATGGCATTGGGGTAATGTCCTGCAATCCTGCCATTGGTGGCTTGGGTAAAGGACACCTGGTGCGGGAGATTGACGCGCTGGACGGCGTGATGGGACGGATCGCGGATGCGGCCGGGATCCAGTTCAGGTTGCTGAACCGACGGAAAGGACCCGCGGTGCAGGGGCCGCGTGCCCAGGCAGACCGCAAAATCTACAGAACACGTATGCTGGCAGAGTTGGAGGGCACAGAGAACCTTCGGATTGTTGAGGGCGAAGTTGTCGACCTGACGATCGAGGGCGGTAGCGTTTGCGGTGTTGTGCTTGCCGATGGAAGCGCGATTGCTGCAAAGGCGGTTGTCCTGACGACCGGAACGTTCCTGCGTGGGGTCATTCATATCGGCGATGAATCCCGGCCAGGTGGGCGAATGGGCGATTCACCTTCAATCAAATTGGCACAGCGGTTGGATGACTTCGGTTTGAGTCTGGGGCGTTTGAAAACCGGGACCCCTCCGCGGTTGGATGGCAGGACAATCGATTGGTCGAGCCTGGAAAGTCAGCCGGGCGACGAGGATCCTGTCCTGTTCTCATTCCTGTCGCGGGGTGTATCGGCGCCACAGCTGTCCTGCGGGATCACGAATACCAACGAACAGACGCATGACATCATCCGTAAGAACCTGGACAGATCGGCGATGTATGGCGGCCATATTGACGGGGTCGGACCGCGATATTGCCCGTCGATCGAGGACAAGATTGTGCGGTTTTCGGACAAGGCCTCCCACCAGATTTTTCTGGAACCGGAGGGCGTTGATGACGATACCGTCTATCCTAACGGCATTTCGACCTCTCTGCCGGTCGATGTTCAGGAAGATTATGTTCGGACGATCCCCGGCCTGACTTCGGCAAAGATTGTCCAACCGGGTTATGCGATCGAATACGACTATGTCGACCCACGGTCGCTGGACCTGCATCTGCGGCTGAAGGATGTGCCGGGCCTGTATCTGGCGGGTCAGATCAACGGAACAACGGGTTATGAGGAGGCCGCGGCTCAAGGGCTTGTGGCCGGACTGAACGCGGCGGCGGTAGCCATGGGACGGGACCCCGTCAGCTTTCAGCGGACGGACAGCTATATTGGCGTCATGGTGGACGACCTGACCTCCCGTGGTGTGACGGAGCCGTATCGCATGTTCACCTCGCGTGCGGAATTCCGGTTGTCCCTGAGGGCGGACAATGCAGACCAGCGGTTGACCCCGATTGGGTTGTCCATTGGATGTGTTGGGGTTTCCCGTCAGCAAGCGTTTGAAGAAAAGATGGAACGGTTGGCCGCGGGCGAGGCCATTCTCAAAGCCCGGGCCTATTCGTCCAAAGAGCTTAATGACGCCGGTTTCAAGGTCAGCAATGATGGGTCGCGAAGGACGATGTATGATCTGCTGTCCTTCCCTGATGTTGATTTCGGGGATCTGTCTCGATTGGACGCGACCCCGGACGAGATTGATCCTGATACGAAGGCCCAACTTGCGCGTGATGCGCTCTATACGAAGTATATAGAACGGCAGGCCCGGGATGTGGTCGCGATGAAGCGGGATGAATCGGAAGAGATTCCTGATGACTTTGATTTCACGTCTCTGGACGGGCTGTCGAATGAATTGAAAGCCAAGCTTGTGAAGTTCCGGCCCTCCAATCTGGCGCAGGCAGGCAAGGTAGAAGGAATGACACCCGCTGCCTTGACGCTCATTCTTGCCCGGTTGCGGCGGTTGCGGACCTTGCGGGCGAGCTGAAGTGGGGACGACTCTGGAGAATGTTTCACGTGAAACACAGGAGCGGCTGGAGCAGTATCTTGCGCTCTTGAACAAGTGGAATCCCCGGATCAATCTCGTTGCCAAGACCACCGTCGATGATGCCTGGACTCGACATTTCGAGGACTCAGCGCAGCTGCTGGACCTTGTCCCGCAGCCGAAAGGCAAATGGTTGGATATGGGGAGCGGCGGAGGTTTCCCCGGCCTTGTTGTTGCGATACTTTTACAGGACAGCGGGGCAGAGGCTGACCTCCACTTGATGGAATCTGATCAGCGGAAGAGCGCGTTTCTACGCACCGTTAGCCGAGAGCTTGGCTTGAAAACCACGGTCAAAACCCAACGGATCGAATCTGCCCAGCCTGAGGCGGCGCAGATCATCAGCGCACGGGCCCTTGCGGATCTGTCCACACTTCTCGGGTTTGCCAAACGGCACGGCACCGATCAAAGTATCGCGCTTTTTCCCAAAGGGCGGCGGTGGCAAGAGGAACTTTCGCAGGCACAGGAGAAATGGCGCTTCAAACATGAGGCCCGCAGAAGTAACACAGATCCAGAGGCAGTGATTTTGAGAATCGAGGAAATCGAGCATGTCTGATCTTTTGTCCCTACATGGCCCAAAGATTGTTGCGATTGCGAACCAGAAGGGCGGGGTCGGCAAAACCACGACCACAATCAATCTGGGAGCTGCCTTGGCGGAATCCGGCAGCAATGTCCTGATCATTGATCTCGATCCGCAGGGCAACGCCTCCACCGGCCTGGGAATCGAGACGGAGGATCGCGACAATACCACCTACGAACTGCTCCTCGACGACGCGGCGCTGGAAGACGTGATCCTGAAGACCGAGGTCGAAGGGCTGTCGATCGTACCGTCGACGGTTGATCTCAGCTCCGCCGATATCGAGTTGATCGCCAATGAAAAGCGCAGTTTCCTGTTGCATGACGCGCTGCGCCAGCCTGCGATGGAGCAGTACGCTTTTGATTTCGTCCTGATCGATTGCCCGCCGTCGCTCAACCTTCTGACGGTCAATGCTATGGTGGCGGCGCATTCCGTTCTGGTACCGCTACAAAGCGAATTCTTCGCGCTCGAGGGGTTGTCGCAACTCATGCTGACGATCCGCGAAATACGCCAGTCCGCCAACCCCTCACTCCGGATCGAAGGTGTGGTGCTGACCATGTATGATGCCCGCAACAACCTGTCTCAACAGGTGGAGGCTGATGCGCGCGATAACCTCGGGGATATTGTTTTCACAACGAAAATCCCCCGCAACGTTCGGGTGAGCGAGGCGCCGTCCTATGCGATGCCCGTGCTGGATTTTGATACGACATCCAAGGGCGCGCAGGCCTATCGCGCCCTGGCACAGGAATTCTTGAACAGGAACGAGCCCGCAGAGGCGTGAGGGAGGAGCAGATGAGCAACAAATCCAGGAATCGCGGCTTGGGGCGCGGCTTGTCCGCCTTGATGGCGGATGTGTCCAATGATCAGACGGTGGAGGCGGGTGGCGCCCCGGCCGCGCGACGCCCCGACGCTTCTGTCCCGATTGAACAGGTTGTCCCGAACCCGGATCAGCCGCGACGCAGCTTTACCGATGCCCAGCTCGAAGAGCTGGCGCAGTCCATCCGGGAAAAGGGGATCATCCAGCCCCTGATCGTCCGGCAAAAGGACGACCGCTATGAAATCGTCGCCGGGGAACGCCGGTGGCGGGCGGCGCAGATTGCGCAGCTGCATGAGGTTCCGGTCATCCTGCGGGATTACGACGATACCGAAGTGCTCGAAGTCGCGATCATCGAAAACATCCAGCGCGCGGATCTGAACCCGGTCGAGGAGGCCGCGGGCTACCGGCAGTTGATGGACAAGTTCGGCCATACCCAGGAAAAGCTGGGAGAGGCACTTGGCAAAAGCCGCAGCTATATCGCCAACCTTTTGCGGCTGCTCAGTCTTCCCGAAGATGTCCAGACCCTGCTGAAAGAGGGCAAGATCTCCACCGGTCACGCGCGGGCGCTGATTACTGCGGAAAACCCCTCGGTGTTGGCCGCGCAGGTGGTTGCTGGCGGGCTGTCAGTTCGGGAGACGGAGCGATTGGCAAATTCGGTCAAGACAGACCCTAAACCAGCCAAAAAAGCCTCAAAATCGGAGAAGGACGCCGATACCAAAGCCCTCGAAGGGGATCTGTCGGCGGCGTTGAAGATGGGCGTTTCGGTGAATCATGAACCGGGCACGGAATCGGGCGTGATGACCATTCGCTACAAAACGCTGGAAGATCTGGATACGCTGTGCCGTCTGCTCAGCGGGGACCACTAGGCCGAGTCCAGAGGAACACCATCACGCAACTCAGGGTCGCGGCCTGAATGGCAATCAGCTGCCATTTCAGGTCCATAGCCAGGGAAAGGGCGAGGACGGCGAGACAGCCGATGGTCGCCAGACGTTTGGCGTGGAGGGACACGGCTCCATGGGTCTGCCAGTTGACGATGGCGGGCCCGAAGGCGGGATGCGACAGCAGCCAATTGTGAAGCCGTTCCGAAGACCGGGCAAAGAAGAAGGCGGCGAGCAGGACAAAGGGCACGGTCGGGATCAACGGCAGAACCGCGCCGATCATCCCGCACAGCAGGCACAGGCAACCCAATCCGGCCCAGACAAAGCGCATCGGCTACTCCAGCAAGGTGGCGATCACGGTGTTCAGAAGTAGCCGCCCGCGATCCGTTGTCCACAAACGCTGTCCCGACGTCTCGATCATGCCCATGTCCTGCAGGTGGTCTACAGCATCCGGGTTGAGGGGGTGTTGCGCCAGGTTCTCGTAGCGGGTCAGATCTATGCCATCGGCCAGCCGGAGCCCCATCAACAGAAACTCCGTCGCCTGATCCTCGCGCGACAGCGGTGTCCGACCCTTGTCCCCGTTGCCGACGTCGGCCGCCTCCAGCCAGGCGTTCGGCATCCGGATCGCTTCCGTCGCCTGGCGTTGGCCGTCCAGGGTAAGGCGTCCATGTGCGCCGGGGCCAATCCCGACGTAATCGCCGTACCGCCAATAGAGACTGTTGTGGCGGGATTCAGCCCCGGGGCGGCAATGGTTGCTGACCTCATAGGCGTGATATCCGGCCGCGGCGGTGAGTTCCTGCGTGGCGTCATACATGGCGGCGGCGGCGTCTTCGTCCGGCAAGCCGCGCAGCTTGCCCAGACGGTACCGGTCGCCAAAGGCCGTGCCGTCCTCGATCGTCAACTGGTAGAGCGAGAGGTGATCGACGGCCAGGTCCAGCGCCTGGGAAAGCTCGGCGCGCCAATCCGCGACGCTCTGATCCTGGCGGGCGTAAATGAGATCGAAGCTGACCCGCTGGAAAACGGATTTCGCAATGTCGAAGGCGTCCATCGCCTCCTTCACCGTGTGTATCCGCCCCAGTCGCTGCAGATCGCGATCGTTCATCGCCTGCATGCCCATGGAGACACGGGAAACGCCGGCATCAAAATAGGCTCTAAACCGGCCGGATTCGACCGAACCGGGGTTGGCTTCCAGGGTGACTTCCAGATCGTTGGCCTGTGGCCAGCGCAGCCGGATCCGGTCCAGTATCGCGGCCACCGTTTCCGGATCCATCAGGCTTGGGGTGCCGCCGCCGAAGAAGATGGATTTGACGACACGGCCCGGTGTCTCAGCAGCGTGCCGGTCGATTTCCGACAGAAAGGCGGCGCGCCAACGCGGTTCGTCCACACTGCGCGCGACGTGGGAGTTGAAATCGCAATAGGGGCATTTCGCCTGACAGAAGGGCCAGTGCAGATAGATGCCAAAGCCCCCGGCTTCCCAATCCTCAGGCAAAGCAGCCCGTCACAAGCTTGCGAAAGGCATTGGCCCGGTGCGACATCTCGTGTTTCTTGGCCGGGTCCATCTCTCCGAACGTCTCTGTCTCGCCTTCGGGACGGAATATGGGATCAAACCCAAACCCCTGATCTCCGCGCATCGGCCAGACGACCTCGCCATCCACGTGTCCCTCGAACACCTCGTCATGTCCATCCGGCCAGGCCAGCACGAGGGTGCAGTTGAAAGCGGCCTTGCGCGGGGCGGGCGCGTTCTTTTCCTCCAGCAGCGTCCAAACCTTGGTCATCGCCATGGGAAAATCCCGGCCCTCGGGGGTCTCGGCCCAGTCGGCGGTATAGACACCGGGGGCGCCATCCAGCGCATCGACCGTGATTCCGCTGTCATCGGACAGGGCGGGCAGTCCGGTGGCCTTGGCCGCGAAGTGCGCCTTGATCCGCGCATTGCCGACGAAGGTGGATTCGGTTTCCTCCGGTTCGTCCAATCCGTGATCCGCGGCCGAGCTGACGGTGATGCCGAAGGGGCGCAGAAGCTCCGCGATTTCGCGCAACTTGCCCTTGTTGTGGCTGGCGATGACCAGCGCTTTCCCGTCGAACTTACGCACAGGCGGCCTTCTGGATCTCGACCAGCTCCGACACGCCTTTCTCGGCAAGGTTGAGCAATTCATCCATCTGCTCGCGCGAGAAGGTCGCGCCCTCGGCGGACATCTGAACCTCGATCAGGCGCTTGGACCCGGTCATGATGAAATTGCCATCAACCCCGGCGTCGCTGTCTTCGGGATAGTCGAGGTCAAGCACCGGCTGCCCGGCGTAGATCCCGCAGGACACAGCCGCGACCGGATCGACCAGCGGGTCGGAGATCACGTCGCCCGCCTTCATCAGTTTGTTGACCGCAAGGCGCAGGGCAACCCAGGCCCCGGTGATGGAGGCGCAGCGCGTGCCGCCGTCGGCCTGGATGACATCGCAATCGACAGAAATCTGCCGTTCGCCCAGGGCCACGCGATCGACGCCTGCGCGCAGGGACCGGCCGATCAGGCGCTGAATCTCCACCGTGCGCCCGCCCTGTTTCCCGGCGGAGGCCTCGCGGCGCATCCGCGAAGTCGTGGAGCGGGGCAGCATGCCGTATTCCGCCGTCACCCAGCCCAGGCCCGATCCCTTGATGAAGGGCGGAACGCGATCCTCGACCGTGGCCGTGCAGATCACGTGGGTGTCGCCCACCTTGATCAGGCAGGATCCTTCTGCGTGCTTTGTGAACCCGGTTTCGATTGAAACCGGCCGCATTTCGCTTAATTCTCGTCCTGATGGTCGCATGGGCAAACTCCTCTTCGTCTTGGGGATAGTCCCGGCGCCACGGGAAACGCAACCCCGGTTTGGGGATGAGCATCTGTCAGACAAGGCAATGAACGACACGACGAAAATCCTCGATGATCTCAATGACAGGTCGCGCGAAGTGTTTCGCCGCGTGGTGGAAGGGTACCTGTCGAGCGGCGAGCCGGTCGGATCGCGCACCCTGACCCGGCTGATGAGCGAGAAGGTTTCTGCCGCGACGGTCCGTAACGTCATGCAGGATCTGGAGTTTCTGGGCCTGCTGGGGTCTCCGCATATCAGTGCGGGGCGGGTTCCGACGCAGCAGGGGCTGCGCATGTTCGTGGACGGTCTGCTGGAGGTCGGTGATCTGCAAAGCGCGGATCGCGCCATGATCGACGCGACGGTGCGCGACGATGCGGGGGATGTTGGCGGAATTCTGGATCGCATCGGCTCTGCGCTGTCCGGCGCGACGCAGGGGGCGTCGCTGGTGCTGACGCCGAAGCACGAAGCGCCGATCAAGCATATCGAGTTCGTGGGCCTGGGCCATGACCGGGCGCTGGTGGTTCTGGTCTTTGCCGATGGTCACGTGGAAAACCGGATCTTCGTGCCGCCGCCGGGACAAACGCCCAGTTCGATGCGCGAGGCGGCAAATTTCCTGAATGCCATTGTCGAGGGGCGCACGCTGAGCGAGCTGAGCAAGGTCATCAAGGAACAGATCGCGGCGCGTCGTCAGGAGATTGACACGCTGGCGCGCGAGTTGATCGACTCGGGCTGGGCCGAGTGGGACGATCAGGGAAGCCGTCAGGAACGGCTGATCGTGCGGGGCCGGGCCAATCTGCTGGGCGAGGATGCGGCGGATGAGGATCTGGAGCGGATCCGGAACCTGTTTGACGACCTCGAACGCAAGCGCGACATCGCCGAGTTCCTCGATCTGGCCGAAGATGGCGAGGGTGTGCGCATTTTTATCGGCTCGGAGAACAAACTTTTTTCACTTTCGGGTTCCTCTCTGGTGGTCTCTCCCTATATGAACGCGGATCGAAAGATAATCGGTGCGGTCGGTGTCATCGGACCAACCCGGTTGAACTATGGGCGGATCGTTCCGATCGTGGATTACACCGCCCAGCTTGTCGGCCGGATGATCGCAGACCGGACATAGAGGTGAGAGATGGCGAACCCTGAAAACGACGATTTCCTCGACGACGTGGAATCCGCCGAGGCCGAGGCCTATGCCGAAGAACTCGAAGAGTTCGACGACGAGGCGATCGAGCTGGACGAGATAAAGGCCGAGCGGGACGAGCTGCGCGACAAGTGGATGCGCGCCATGGCCGAAGCCGAAAATGCGCGCAAGCGGGCGGACAAGCAGCGGCGCGAGGCAGAGATGTATGGCGGGTCGAAACTGGCCCGGGATCTGCTGCCCGTCTATGACAACATGAAGCGGGCGCTGGAAGCCGCGGGCGAAAAGTCCGAGGAGAGCGCGGCGCTGATCGAAGGTGTCGAGCTGACCATGCGCGAGCTGCTGAACACCTTCAAAAAGCATGGGATCGAGCCGATCTCGCCGCAGCCCGGCGACAAGTTCGATCCCAATATCCACGAGGCGATGTTCGAAGCGCCGGTGCCCGGCACCCGCGCGGGCGAAATCATCCAGGTCTCGGCCGAGGGGTTCTGGCTGTCGGACCGTCTGCTGCGCCCGGCGCAGGTTGGCGTGTCGTCGATGCCGGCCAGCTGATCCAGCCACCGCCGGATGGCCTCCGGCGGGAGTATTTCTGGAAAGATGAAGAGGGGCGTGGCGCTATTGGCGCGACGCCTCTTTCAGTTTGTAGATCAGGTCGAGCGCGTCGCGGGGGGAGAGTTCATCCGGATGCGTGGCCTCCAGCAGGTCTGCAATTTGGGCATATTGCGCCGGAACAGGGTCTGATTTGGCGGGCGGCGGTGCGGCGGCGGCGAAGAGGGGCAGGTCGTCGATGATCGCCTTGGGCTTGGCACCGCCCTCGCGTTCGCCCTTCTCCAGCGCATCGAGAACCTCGCGCGCACGGGCGACGACGGCATCGGGCAGACCGGCCAGCCGGGCGACCTGAACGCCATAGCTGCGGTCGGCGGCCCCGCGGATCACCTCGTGCAGGAAGATCACCTCGCCATCATGTTCGCGGACGGCGACGGTGGCGTTTTCGACGCCGCCGAGTTTGCCTGCCAGGGCGGTCATTTCGTGATAATGCGTGGCGAAAAGGGCCCGGGCGCGGTTGACCTCGTGCAGATGTTCCAGCGTCGCCCAGGCGATGGAGAGGCCGTCGTAGGTGGCGGTGCCACGGCCGATTTCGTCGAGGATCACCAGCGCCCGGTCATCGGCCTGATTGAGGATGGCGGCGGTTTCGACCATTTCGACCATGAAGGTCGACCGGCCCCTCGCCAGATCGTCAGAGGCACCGACGCGGGAAAAGAGCTGCGAGACGACGCCGATATCGGCCTCCTTCGCGGGAACGTGGCTGCCCATCTGTGCCAGCAGGGTGATCAGCGCGGTCTGGCGCAGGAATGTCGATTTACCGGCCATGTTCGGCCCGGTCAGCAGCCAGATCGAGGCGGGATCGCCGGAGAGATCCGTATCATTGGCGATGAACGGCGCGCCGTCGCGGCGCAGCGATTGTTCGACCACCGGATGCCGTCCGGCGATGATCCGCAGGCTGCGGTCCTGGGTGATCTTCGGCCGGGTCCAGTCCTCCACGATGGAGAGATCGGCAAGGGCGGTGGCGAGGTCGAGGTCGGAGAGGGCGCGGGCGGTGTCGGTCAACTCTGCCGCGCGGTCCAGAATCTGCGCTTTCAGCCCGTCATAGAGCCGCTTTTCGATTTCCAGCGCCCTTCCGCCGGCGTTGAGGATGCGCGTCTCCATTTCGCTGAGGTCCGGGGTGGTGAAGCGGAGCTGATTGGCGGTGGTCTGGCGGTGTTTGAACTTTTCGTTCAGCGGTTCCGACAGCATCTTGTCGGCATGGGTCGCCGTGACCTCGATGAAATAACCCAGAACGTTGTTGTGCTTGATCTTGAGCGAGGAGATGCCGGTGAGTTCGGCATAGTCGGTCTGCATCCGGGCGATGACACCGCGCCCCTCGTCGCGCAGCTGGCGGGCCTCGTCCAGATCGTCGTCATAGCCGGTGGCGATAAATCCGCCGTCGCGGGTCAGAAGCGGGGGTTCGGCGATCAGGGCGGCGTCCAGCGTGGCGAGCAAATCGTCATGCCCGCCCAGATGCGTGGCGGCCTCGGCCAGGTGGGGGGGCAGCTCGAGGGGGCGGAGGGTTTCGCCGATCTCCTCCGCCTGGGTCAATCCGTTACGGATCGCGGCGAGGTCGCGGGGGCCGGCGCGGTCAATAGAGAGCCGCGACAGCGCCCGGTCGAGGTCCGGCACCCGGCGCAGCGCCTCGCGCAGGTCGCGCGCGGTTTGCCGGTCGTCGACCATGAAGTCCACGGCGGCGAGGCGCGCGTTGATCGTGGCGATGTCGCGCGAGGGGCTGGAGAGGCGGCGTTCCAGCAGGCGCGCCCCGCCGGGGGTCACGGTGCGGTCGATCGCATGCAGCAGCGACCCGGCCCGCCCGCCGGAAAGCGCATGGGTCAGTTCCAGATTGCGCCGGGTGGCGGCGTCGATCTGGACGGTGCGGTCGGTCGCCTCGCGCAGGGGTTTGCGCAGGAGGGGGAGCTTCCCTTTCTGCGTGATGTCCAGGTAATCGACGATGGCCCCCATAGCGGAGACCTCCGCCCGGGTGAAGGTGCCGAAAGCGTCCAGCGAGGCCACCTTGAACAGGCGGCACAGCCGATCGTTGGCGCCGGTGCTGTCAAAGGACCCGCGCGACAGCGGGGTCAGCGAAATCCCGAAATCAGAGACTGTTTCGGCGTAATCCCGCTCCTGATCCTCGGGCATCAGCAGTTCGGAGGGGCCAAGACGGGCCAGTTCCGGCCCCAACCGGACGGCGGGCAGGGGCATCACGTGAAACGCGCCAGTGGAGATGTCGACCCAGGCCAGTGCGCCCTCGTCTCGAACGAGGGTGAAGGCGGCGAGATAGTTGTGGCGGCGCGCATCCAGCAGGCTTTCCTCGGTCAGCGTGCCGGGGGTGACCAGCCGCACGACATCGCGTTTCACCACGGATTTCGAGCCGCGCTTCTTCGCCTCCTCCGGGCTTTCCATCTGTTCGCCAACGGCCACGCGAAAGCCCTTGCGGATGAGGGTCAGCAGATAGTTTTCCGCGGCATGCACCGGCACGCCGCACATGGGGATGTCCTCGCCCAGGTGTTTGCCGCGTTTGGTCAGGGCAATGTCCAGCGCCTCTGCGGCGGCAACGGCATCGTCGAAGAACAGCTCGTAGAAATCGCCCATCCGGTAGAAGAGCAGGGCGTCCGGATAGCCCGACTTGATCTCCAGATACTGCGCCATCATCGGCGTGACGGTGTCTTTGCTCACGATGCCCCCCGGGTGTTTGGCAGGGACCTTACAAAGGCGGCAATGTCGGTTAAAGCCGAAATGGTTGAGTGTGGGCCGTGGCTTCGTGTAAGAGGCGCAAGCCCAAGGAGGAGAAGGCACAATGGCCAAGTCGAAGTCCCGGATCACGCCGGAAGATGCGCTCGCGTTCCATCTGGAACCCAGCCCCGGCAAGTGGGAGGTCACGGCAACCGTTCCGATGACCACGCAGCGGGATCTTTCGCTGGCCTATTCGCCCGGTGTGGCGGTGCCTTGTGAGGCGATTCATGCCAACCCGGAGACGGCCTATGACTATACCAACAAGGGCAATCTGGTTGCGGTGATTTCCAACGGGACGGCAGTGCTAGGTCTGGGCAACCTGGGCGCGCTGGCCTCCAAGCCGGTGATGGAAGGCAAGTCGGTGCTGTTCAAGCGGTTTGCCGATGTGAACTCCATCGACCTGGAGCTGGACACCGAGGACCCGGATGAATTCATCCAGGCGGTCAAGCTGATGGGCCCGTCCTTTGGTGGCATCAACCTTGAGGACATCAAGGCGCCGGAATGTTTCATCATCGAGCAGCGGCTCAAGGAAGAGATGGATATCCCGGTCTTCCATGACGACCAGCACGGAACGGCGGTGATCTGTGCGGCGGGGCTGATCAACGCGCTCAAGATCTCGGGCAAGAAGATCGAGGACTGCAAGATCGTACTGAACGGCGCGGGCGCTGCCGGGATCGCCTGTATCGAACTGCTGAAGCGGATGGGGGCGAAGCACGACAATTGCATCGTCTGCGACACCAAGGGTGTGATCTATCAGGGCCGGACCGCCGGGATGAACCAGTGGAAATCGGCCCATGCGGTGAACACCGATCTGCGCACGCTGGAAGAGGCGATGGAAGGGGCCGATGTCTTCCTGGGCGTGTCGGTCAAGGGGGCGGTGACGCAGGACATGGTCATGAGCATGGCCAAGGACGCGGTGATCTTTGCCATGGCCAACCCCGATCCGGAGGTCACGCCGGAAGAGGTGCATGAGGTGCGCGAGGATGTGATCGTGGCCACCGGCCGGTCGGACTATCCGAACCAGGTGAACAACGTTCTGGGTTTTCCCTACCTGTTCCGTGGGGCGCTGGATATCCACGCCCGTGCGATCAACGACGAGATGAAGATCGCCTGTGCCGAGGCGCTGGCCGAACTGGCGCGCGAGGATGTGCCGGACGAGGTGGCGATGGCCTATGGCAAGTCGCTGAAATTCGGGCGGGACTACATCATCCCGACGCCTTTCGATCCGCGACTGATCCATCGCATCCCGCCCGCCGTGGCCAGGGCTGGCATGGAAACCGGCGCAGCGCGGCGGCCGATCGTGGATATGGACGCCTATGAGCTGAGCCTGAAGAGCCGGATGGATCCGACGGCGAATATCCTGCGGTCGATCAACACGCGGGCGCGCAATGCCCAGGCGCGGATGATCTTTGCCGAGGGGGATGATCCCCGGGTGCTGCGCGCGGCGGTGCAATATCAGCGCGCCGGACTGGGCGAGGCGATCGTCGTGGGTCGTGACGCCGATGTGAAAGCCAAGCTGGAGGCCGCAGGTCTGGGCGATGCCTTTGACGAGATAACAGTCACGAATGCGGCCAAAACGCCGCATCTGGAGGAATACAAGTCCTTCCTCTATTCGCGCATGCAGCGCAGGGGGTTCGACCGTCACGATGTGCATCGGCTGGCCGCGCGGGACCGGCATGTCTATTCGGCGCTGATGCTGGCGCATGGGCATGGCGATGGTCTGGTGACCGGGGCGACGCGGAAATCGGCGCATGTGCTGGAGTTGATCAACCATGTCTTTGACGCGGATGCGGCGCATGGGGCGGCCGGTGTCACCGCGATGATCCACAACGGGCGGATCGTGCTGATCTCGGACACGCTGGTGCATGAATGGCCGGATGAGGAAGACCTGGCCGATATTGCCGAACGCTGTGCAGAGGTCGCACGCGATCTGGGGCTGGAGCCGCGGGTGGCCTTTGTCAGCTTCTCGACCTTTGGCTACCCGGTGTCGGAGCGGGCGGAGAAGATGCATATTGCCCCTCGCGTTCTGGAAAAGCGGGGCGTCGATTTCGAATACGAGGGCGAGATGACCGTGGACGTGGCGCTGAACGCCCGGGCGCGGGAACAGTTTCCCTTTGCCCGGTTGACGGATAACGCCAATATTCTGGTCGTGCCGGCGCGCCATTCGGCCAGCATCAGTGTCAAACTGATGCAGGAAATGGCCGGGGCGACGGTGATCGGTCCGATCCTGTCGGGCGTCGACAAGCCCATCCAGATCTGTTCGACCAACTCCACCGTGAACGACATCATGAACATGGCGCTGTTGGCGGCCTGCAAGGTGAACTGATGACGATCTGGAACCTCGGCTCGGTCAATGCGGATATGGTCTATCGCCTGCCGCATCTGCCCGCGTCGGGGGAGACGCTGGCGGCCAGTGCCTTGCAACGCGGGCTTGGCGGCAAGGGGGCGAACATGTCCGTCGCGGTGGCGCGGGCGGGGTCCCACGTGGAACATCTGGGCGCGGTAGGGGCGGATGGCACCTGGATGCGCGACAGGCTGGCGGAGTATGGCGTGGGGGTCGGTGGTCTGGTCGAGGTGGGTGAAACCTCGGGCCATGCGATCATCGCGCTGGACGAGATCGGGGAAAACCAGATCATCCTGTTTCCGGGGGCGAATGCGCGGATCGACGAGGCCGGGTTGGAGGACAGCCTCGGCAAGGCCAAGGCGGGCGATATCGCTGTCTGCCAGAATGAGACGAGCGGCCAGGTCGCCTTTGCACGGGCCGCGCGGGCCAAGGAGCTGCGCATCGCCTATGCGGCGGCGCCCTTCACCGTGCAGGCTGTTCAGGCGATCCTGCCGGAGGTCGATCTGCTGGTGCTGAACGCGGTGGAGTCGGCGCAGCTGCAAGAGGCGATGAACCGCCCGTTGGAGGCGCTGCCGGTGGCGGATATTGTTGTCACGCTCGGGGCGGATGGATGCCGCTGGATCGGCACTGTTTCAGGCAAATCGCAGGATTTCGCTGCGCCCAGGGTCGAGGTGGTGGACACGACGGGGGCGGGGGATACCTTTACCGGGTATCTGCTGGCCGCGCTGGATCAGGGGCTGGATATGGCTGAGGCCATCACCCTGGCGCAGCAGGCCGGGGCGTTGATGGTGACGCGGCTGGGCACGGCGGATGTGATACCGACCCGGGCCGAGGTCGCCGCGCATTTCGCACCGTCGTGAAAAAAATCGAAAACTCCTGAAACTCTTGTGCACCGGTCTTCGTGATTGGGGATGACGCGTCACACGACGCTGTCCTCAAAAAGGGAGTTCATTATGAAGACGTTTGTTTCCGCACTTGCCGCCACCCTGATCACGACGGGGGCCTTTGCCGCAAGCCATGGCATGGCGCCGATGGTTGAAGGTATGGACCAGGATGTGTCCGGCGGCACTGTCACCGCCTCCAAGATCGTTGCGCCGGAGAACGGCTGGCTCGTCGTGCATCGCACGGATGCCGACATGAAGCCCGGGCCCGTCGTGGGCTATGCGCCGATCCGCATGGGCGAAAACAGCGACGTCGCCGCGATCCTGACCGAAGAGGTCAAATCCGGCGACATGCTCATGCTCATGGTTCACTCCGAGGCCGGTGGGATGAAGACCGGTGTCTTCGAATACACCCTGGGCGCCAAGGAAGACGGCCCGATCAAGCCGGATGGCGAGCTGGTGATGAAAACGATCACGGCCAAGTAACAGCGTCGGGCGGTTAACCCCCGTCCCGCTGCAAAGGGTCGTTCAAGGCCCCCATCCTTTCGGCCCTTGGAATGATCGCGGTCTGTGCCGCGGTCATTTTCCTGCCTTGGCTTCCGGTCTGGCCAGACATAGCGTCGGGATGATCACCACGAAGGCCGCCCCATGAAAATCGCCTGCTGGTCCGGGCCGAGAAATATCTCGACCGCGCTGATGTATTCCTTTTCCAACCGTGCCGATTGCGGGGCGGTGGACGAGCCCTTCTATGCCGCCTATCTGGCGGCGACAGGCAAGGACCATCCCATGCGGGCGGAGATTCTGGCCGCGCAACCGCAGGATCCCGAGGCGGTGATTTCCGCGCTATGTGACCCTGTTCCGGCGGAAAACGCCCATGTCTATCAGAAGCATATGGCGCAGCACATGCTGCCCGCGATCCGCCGCGACTGGTGGGATGGCATGGCGCATCTGCTGCTGATCCGGCATCCGGCGCGTGTCGTGGCCTCCTTCACCAAGGGGTTCGCGGAGGCTGGGCTGGAAGATATCGGCGCGGTGCAACTGGCCGGGATCTACGACGACCTGCTGGCCCAGGGGATCACGCCGGTGGTGGTCGAAGGATCGGACGTGCGCGCAGAACCGGAAGGGATGCTGCGCGCGATCTGCGACCGGATCGGGATCGGCTGGGATTCGGCGATGTTGTCCTGGCCCGCGGGGCCGAAACCGGTGGATGGCGTCTGGGCCCCGGTCTGGTACGGGGCGGTGCATGCCTCGACCGGGTTCGCGGGGCCAGAGGGGCCCTTGCCGGAACTGGACGGTCGGCTGGCCGATATGGCGGAGGCCGCGATGCCCTATTACGCGCGGCTGGCGGCGGTGAAGATCAGCCCAGAAGCTGGCTGAGTTTCATCGCCACCGACATATCGCCCGACACCTTGAGCTTGCCCATGGCAAAGGCCGTCATCGGGTTGAGCTTGCCCGCGATCAGCTTGGTCAGGTTGGGTTCGGAGATGCGGATCGTGCAGTCGGCCTCCCGGTCGTCAAGATGCGCGGTGCCGCCCTCGAGCGTGATGGCCCCCTGATCGCCACAGTCGAACTTGATCGAGTTCTCCAGCGGTTTGCGGTCGAGGCCCTTTTGCAGGGTTGCGGCGATTTCGGTCAGGGTCATGGCGCGGCCTTTATTGATTTCCGCTTACGTTAACGTCAGGTCGTGAAGATTTCGCAAGCATGACGCGACGTTGACTGACGCGGGAAACGAGGGGGCGCTGCCCCCTCGCGCTCCCCCGGAGTTTTTTTGGCAAGATGAAGACGAAAAAGCCGCCGGGGTTGGTCCGGCGGCTTGTTCAATTCGCTTGTGCGGCGCTCAGCCCTTGAGGCGGCGGTTCCGTGCGGCCAGCAGTTTCAGCCGCAGCGCATTCAGCTGGATGAAACCGGCGGCGTCTTTCTGGTCGTAGGCGCCGGCGTCTTCCTCGAAGGTCACATGCGCCTCGGAGTAGAGGGAGTGGTCGGACCAGCGCGCGACGGTGCGGGCGGCGCCCTTGTAGAGCTTCAGTCGGACGGTGCCGGAGACATGCTCCTGGCTCTTGTCGATCAGGGCTTGCAGCATCTCGCGCTCGGGGGAGAACCAGAAGCCGTTGTAGATCAGCTCCGCATAGCGGGGCATGATCGAATCTTTCAGGTGGCCCGCGCCGCTGTCGAGGGTGATCTGTTCGATACCGCGGTGCGCCTCCAGCAGGACGGTGCCGCCGGGGGTTTCGTAGATGCCGCGGGATTTCATGCCGACAAACCGGTTTTCCACCAGATCGAGGATGCCGATGCCGTGCTTGCCGCCCAGTTCGTTCAGTTTCGTGAGGATCGTGGCCGGGGACATGGCCTCGCCATTGATGGCGACGGCGTCGCCCTTTTCAAAGGTGATCTCGACGAATTCCGGTTCGTTCGGCGCGTCCTCGGGGCGGGTGATGCGCTGGAGGACGTAATCCGGAGCCTCTTCGGCGGGGTTTTCCAGCACTTTGCCTTCGGAGGAGGTGTGCAGGAGGTTCGCATCGACGGAGAAGGGTGCTTCGCCACGTTTGTCCTTGGCGATCGGGATCTGGTTCTGTTCGGCAAACTCCAGCAGCTTGGTGCGGGAGGTCAGGTCCCATTCGCGCCAGGGGGCGATCACCTTGATCGAGGGGTCGAGGGCATAGGCGCTGAGTTCGAAGCGGACCTGATCGTTACCCTTGCCGGTGGCGCCATGGGCCACGGCATCGGCACCGGTTTCGAAGGCGATCTCGACCAGGCGTTTGGAGATCAGGGGACGTGCGATGGAGGTGCCGAGGAGGTAAAGCCCTTCGTAGAGCGCATTGGCACGGAACATCGGGAAGACGAAATCGCGGACGAATTCTTCGCGGATGTCTTCGATGTAGATGTTTTCCGGCTTGATGCCGAGCAGTTCGGCCTTCTTGCGGGCGGGATCGAGTTCTTCGCCCTGGCCAAGGTCGGCGGTGAAGGTCACGACCTCGCAGCCATATTCGGTTTGCAGCCATTTCAGGATGATCGAGGTGTCGAGGCCCCCGGAATAGGCCAGGACGACTTTCTTCGGCGCGCTCATGCTGATCCCCTTGTTTTGGTCCAGCGGGGCGATAGCGGGTTTTTGCAGGCGGCACAAGGTGGCCGCAGGGGCGCGGGGCGGCGGTATTAGCCGCCCCGCAAGGGGTTACTGGGTGACGACGGTGGGGTCTTCGACCTGTTCCTCGACCGCGACGATCTGTTCGTCGTCAACGGGGGCGTCGTCCTCTGCCTCGTCCTGAAGCGCGGCAGCCTGGGCCGGCTTGTCGCCGATCATGGCCTCAAAGGCCTCCAGGGCTTCGGGCGACAGGTCTGCGACCTCGGGCAAGGTATTTGCGGCCTCCTCTTCCTTCTCGGCGAGGGTGGTTTCGGCCTCGTCCAGTGTCGCTTCCAGGGACTCCAGCTCTGCGGCCTGGGTATCCGCCAGCGCCTCGGCGTCGGCCAGTTCGGCTTCGAGCTCCGCGATCAGACTATCATCGGGGGTCGTTGCTTCTTTGGCCGCTTCAAGCTCCTGAGTGAGATCCGCGATAGCGTTGGTGGTCTCCAGATAGTCTTGCTGGGCGGCCGCCAGGGCGAGATTGGCTTCGGCCACGTCATCCTGCAGGGCGTCGATGGCGGCACTGGCGGCGGCGAAGGCCGCGATCCGGCCGACCTGGCTGTTAGGTGCGGCATTGGCATAGGCGTGATAGTTCGCATGGGCTGCGTTCAGCGCCTTGAGTTCGGAGGCAATGGCGCCGTTTTTCCGGGCGGATGGACGGACCGAAGTCTGAACGATCTGGGATTTCTGCGCCGGTTTGCTGGCGGGACGGGAGGTGGCCTTCTGGGCGGTCTTGGCACCGGCGCCGCGCGATTTGGTCGTCGTCGTCCCGGTCAGGGCGCTGAAGAAGCTGTTGAGGCCTTTGCCGAGACCATTGCCACCACCGTTGCCGCGGCCGCCACCGTGAGAGGCGCCGGATTTTCCGGCGCTGGCAGATTGGCCGCCGTGGCCTTTGCCACCTGCGTTGCCGCCACCATTTCCACCGCCGTTCCCGCCGCCATTTCCGCCACCGTTCCCGCCGCCGTTTCCACCACCGTTGCCTTTGGCAAAAGCCGCGGTGGGGCCAGCCCCGGGCAGTTCTATCGCCATCGGCGACAGCATAAGAGCAGAGGCCGCGACGATGGCGGTGCAGGTTCTAATTCTGGACATTCCAGGTCTCCTTCCAAGCTTTGACCAAAAGGTAACAGGGCAAATATGGCGAAATAAGGGGAAGGCGGGTTGCCAGGTGTGAAGCGGCGGGTCATTGCTGATGCCATGAGCGAGATAGAAGAGTTCCGGGACCGCGCGAGGGCGGCCATGGTGGCGATGCGGTCGGTCTTTCCGGCCACGCCGCTGCTGCGCAATGACCACCTGTCCGACAAGTTCAACGCCGATATCTGGCTGAAGCGCGAAGATCTGTCGCCGGTGCGCAGCTACAAGCTGCGCGGGGCGTTCAATGCGATGCGGCGGGCGCAGGGGGCGACGCTCTTTGTCTGTGCCAGCGCGGGGAACCATGCGCAGGGCATGGCCTATATGTGTCGGCATTTCGGGGTGCTGGGTGTGATCTTCATGCCGGTGACGACGCCGCAGCAGAAGATCGAGAAGACCAAGATCTTTGGCGGCGAGTTCGTCGAGATCCGCCTGATCGGGGACTATTTCGACGACACGCTGGCCGAGGCGCAGGACTTCTGCGCCACCGAAGGCGGGCATTTCCTGGCGCCCTTCGACGATGAGGACGTGATCCTGGGTCAGGCGAGTATCGCGGCGGAGATCGAGGCGGAGATGCCGGGCGGGGCCGATCTGATCGTGCTTCCCGTTGGTGGTGGGGGGTTGTCCGCGGGTATCCGGAGCTATTTCGGGCCTGACCAGAGACTGAAATTCGTTGAACCGGCGGGGGGCATGTCACTGGCCGCCGCGGTGGATGCGGGGGAGCCGGTCACTTTGAACCGGGTCGACAGTTTCGTTGATGGCGCGGCTGTCGCCCGGATCGGCGAGAGGCCCTTTGCGCGGCTCAAGGGGATCGCGGCGGAGGATGTTCTCTCGGCGCCGGAGGACCGGATCTGTGTCACCATGCTGGAGATGCTGAACATCGAGGGGATCGTGCTGGAACCCGCCGGCGCGCTGGCGGTGGATGTTCTGGGGGCCATCCGGGAGGAGATCAGGGGCAAGCGCGTGATCTGCATCACATCCGGCGGGAATTTCGATTTCGAACGCCTGCCGGAGGTGAAGGAGAGGGCGCAGCGATTCTCGGGCGTGAAGAAATACCTGATCCTGCGGTTGCCGCAGCGGCCCGGGGCGTTGAAGGAGTTCCTGAACTTGCTGGGTCCGAATGATGATATTGCACGGTTCGAATACCTGAAGAAATCGGCGCGCAACTTTGGCTCTGTCCTGATCGGGATCGAGGCGCGGGAGGCGGCGGATTTCGATGGGCTGTTCGCCCGGTTGGAAGACAGCGGTTTTGCCTATCGCGACATCACCCAGGATACGATCCTGGCGGAGTTCCTGATCTAGGGTAAGCGATCAGGCGGCGATGCGCTCGCGCACCTCCGAAAGGAACAGCGCGCGGCTTTGCCAGTAGATGCGATGCAGCGTTTCCAGGTCGACCTCGTCGGGTCGGCCGCGGGCGGCCAGCGCCTCCCCCTCGGCACAGCATCGGGCGAAGTCCTCGAACCCGAGGTTGAGGGCGCAGCCCTTGACGAAATGCAGGGCCGCTTCGAGATCCTCGGCCAGGGCGATGGTCTGCAGGGCGGTTTCGACCTCCTGCAGGAAGAGGGTGAGAACCTCGTCAAAACCGTCGGCGCCGACATCGGCCACAAGTTCGGTCACCTTGCCCCAGTCAATCATGTCGCCATACCCGCTGTATCCGGGGGCAACCTAGCGACAGGGGCTTACCAAGTTCTCAATCAGAACGAAAAATTTTATGTTTAACGGGGTATTAGCGGTCCGGCGGCGATAAACGGTGAAACGGTATGCGGCGGTTTCATGATACGGGCTACAGATGTTTCCAGGGCAGGTCCCGGCGCGGCGACCCGGCCCGGGGCCGCGCGCCGGGTGCTGGTCGTCGATGACAGCCGGATGCAGCGACATATTCTGGGGATGACCCTCTCTCGCTGGGGGTATGAGGTGACAGAGGCTGCGACAGGCGACGCCGCGCTGGAGATCTGCCGCCAAACGCCCCCCGACATCGTGATTTCCGACTGGATGATGCCGGGCCTCTCGGGGCCGGAGTTCTGCCGCGCTTTTCGCGATCTGCCGAAGGAGCAATACGGATATTTCATTCTGCTGACCTCCAAGGCCGACAAGATCGACGTGGCCGAGGGGTTACACAGCGGGGCAGATGATTTCCTGACGAAACCGGTGAATTCGGCGGAGCTGCGGGCCCGGCTGACCGCCGGAGAGCGTATTCACGACATGCATCGGGAGCTGACCGAAAAGAACCACCTGATCGCGGAAACCCTGCATGAATTGCAGCAACTGTACGATTCCATCGACAGTGACCTGCTGGAGGCGAAGAAGCTGCAACAGTCTCTGGTGCGCGAGCGTCAGGTGGATTTCGGGCGGGGGCAGGTGTCGCAGATATTGCGGACGGCGGGCCGGGTTGGGGGCGATCTGGTCGGCTATTATCCGGTCGAGCAGGACAGGGTTGTCGTCTATTCGATCGACGTGTCCGGTCACGGGATCAGTTCGGCCCTGATGACCGCGCGGCTGGCGGGGTTTCTGTCTTCCGCCGTGCCGAACCAGAATGTCGGGCTGATCGGGGCGGAGCAGGGGTTCGACGGTCTGCCGCCCGATGCCATCGCCGCCAAGTTGAACACCATCGCCCTGACGGAGATGGCGAGCGCGCATTATTTCACCCTCGCGCTGGCGGATATTGATCTGGCGACGGGCCGGGTCGCGTTGGTTCAGGCCGGGCACCCGCATCCGGTGGTGATCCGCGCCGACGGGCGGGTTGAACTTCTGGGGCAGGGTGGTTTCCCGGTCGGGTTGCTGGAGGAGGCCAGTTTTGACCGGATCGAGGATCGGCTGGCGCCGGGGGATCGTCTGCTGCTGCTGTCGGACGGGGTGACCGAATGCACCGATGCGGCGGGCGAGATGCTGGGCGACGATGGGCTGATCCGGCTGATCGGCAGCTTGCGGGGCATTCGCGGGATGGGGATGCTGGAATCGCTGGTCTGGACCCTGGCGCAGGACCGGGGGGAGGCATGGTTCGAAGACGATGTCTCGGCCATCCTCTTCGACTACTTGGGGCCGGGGGCTAGCGGATGAGCCGGGCCAGCAGATCGGCGCTGCCCGGATCGGCCAGAAGGGAGGGGGCCAGATCGACAGGCGTCCAGATGGCCATATGTCCGGGTTCGGTCGGCGGACCTATGGGGCGGACGGGCCAGGCGACATATATGGTGCAGATCTTTTCGGCCCATTTGTCGTATTCCGGCATGAAGGTATAGCGTTTGAACACCCCGACGCGGCGCGGCGCCGCGATATGCCAGCCGGTTTCCTCGAACACCTCGCGGTGCAGGGCACGCAGGGGGGATTCGCCGGGATCAATGCCGCCGCCGGGCAGTTGGAACTCCGGCACCGGTTCCTCCTGATGGGTCAGCAGCAGGGTGCCGCCGCGGGGCAGGATCGCATAGACCCCGGGGCGCGCCTCGTAGTTTCGGCCTGGTTCGGGGGCGTCTCCGTAACGGCGCATAGCGGGGTTCCCTTGTAACCGGGACTTCTTGCCCCTAGGTGGTCCGCAAGATATGCCAAGGGCGCGCGCGGAAGGAAACCCCATGACAATTGGTGCGAAACTGGCCTGGGACGACACTGTACTGCCGTTCCAGCTTGATGTGTCTGATGTGCGTGGCCGGGTGGCCCGGCTGGACGGGGTGTTGGGCAACATCCTGAAACAGCACGCCTACCCGCCGCAGGTCGAGGCGCTGGTGGCCGAGATGGCCCTGCTGACCGCCCTGATCGGGCAGACGATCAAGCTGCGCTGGAAGCTGTCGCTGCAGGTCCAGTCGGATGGGCCGGTGCGGATGATTGCCACGGATTACTACGGCCCGACCGAGGAAGGGGAGCCCGCGCGCATTCGCGCCTACGCCTCCTTCGACAAGGACCGGCTGAGCGACGGACCCGCCTTTGACCAGATTGGCAAGGGGTATTTCGCCGTGCTGATCGACCAGGGGAAGGGGATGCAACCCTATCAGGGGATCGCGCCGCTGGCCGGGGGGTCCATCCGGGCCGCCGCGGAGGGGTATTTTGCGCAGTCGGAACAGCTTCCGACGCGGTTTTCGCTGACCTTCGGCAAGTCGACGGAGGCAGGCGGCGTCGAACATTGGCGCGCCGGCGGGGTCATGATCCAGGTCATGCCGAAGGCCAGCCCGCATGCCTCCGGTGAAGGCGGCACGGGCGAGGGCGGGCTGCTCGTCGCCTCCGATCTGGTCGAGGGGGACGAGGAAGAAGCCTGGAACCGGGTGAACTTCCACCTCGATACGGTGGACGAGCTGGAGCTTATCGGCCCCTCGGTGACCCCGACCGACCTGCTGATCCGGCTGTTTCACGAGGAACAGCCGCGGGTCTTTGATGCGCAGCCGGTGCGCTTTGGTTGCTCCTGCTCCGAGGACAAGGTGCGGCAGTCGCTGTCGATCTATTCCGCCAAGGACATCCAGAAGATGACCACGGATGAGGGCACAGTCACTGCCGATTGCCAGTTCTGCGGCGCGCATTACGTGCTGGACCCGAAGAGCGTCGGATTCGAGGCCGAAGATCGCGATGAAGGCTGAGCCGGAGAGTTACGAGCGTATCCGCGCCGCGCTGGCGCTGCCGGGCGAAGCCTCGTCGGATTTCGATCTGAACGGCGATCAATCGTCGAACCCGCCGGGCAAACTGCGCCCGGCCGGTGTCCTTGTTCCGCTGATCGAGCGGCAGGGGGAGATCTGGGTCGTCCTGACCAAACGGACCTCTCACCTGAAACACCACCCGGGGCAGATCGCTTTCCCGGGTGGCAAGCAGGAAGAGACGGATGCCGATGTGACCGAGGCCGCGCTGCGCGAGGCGGAGGAAGAGATCGGCCTGCCGATGTCGCAGGTCGATGTCCTGGGCTATCTGCCCCGGCATGAGACGGTCAGCGTCTTTTCCGTCACCCCGGTTATTGCCCGTATCAGAGACGATTTTGTGCGGGTGCCGGAGCCGGGAGAGGTGGAAGAGGTGTTCGAGGTGCCGCTGGCACATCTGCTGGACGCTTCGAACTACAGCGTTCAGGGGCGGCGGTGGCTGGGCAGCAAGCGCTATTACTTCACCGTGCCCTGGGGGCCATATTACATCTGGGGCGCGACGGCGCGGATCTGCCGGGTCCTGGCGGACAGGCTGGGCTGATGCGGATCGCGGGCGCCTGGCTGGATCATCCGGGGACGCGGGCGGTGTGCCAGATGTTGCAGGATGGGGGCCACAGGGCGCTGTTTGTCGGCGGTTGCGTGCGTGATGCGCTGCTGGACCGGCCGGTCGGGGATATCGACATTGCCACGGATGCGCGGCCGGAGCGGGTGATGGACCTGGCCAAGGCCGCGAGGATCAAGGCGGTGCCGACGGGGATCGACCACGGTACGATAACGCTGGTCGCCGGGGGTCTGGGGCATGAGGTCACGACCTTTCGCCGCGACATCGAGACGGACGGGCGGCATGCCACCGTGCATTTCTCCGACGATGTGGCGGATGACGCGGCGCGGCGGGATTTCACGATGAATGCGCTCTACGCCACGCCGGAGGGGGAGGTCGTCGATCCATTGGGCGGTCTGCCCGACCTGCGGGCGCGGCGGCTGCGGTTTGTCGGGGATCCGGCGGAACGCATTGCCGAGGATTACCTGCGCATCCTGCGGTTCTTCCGGTTTCATGCCTGGTATGGCGACCCCGATCAGGGGATGGATGCGGAGGCCCTGGCGGCGATCGCCGAAGGGGCGGAGGGGATGGCCCGCCTGTCGCGCGAACGGATCGGGCATGAGATGCGCAAGCTGCTCGCCGCCCCCGATCCCGCGCCCGCCGTGGCCGTGATGCGGCAGACTGGCGTGCTAGCCCAGGTGCTGCCCGGTGCCGATGACAGGGCTCTGGCCCCACTGGTGCATCTGGAGGGGGACATCGCGCCGGATGCCATCAGAAGATTGGCCGTTTTGGGCGGTTTAGAGCCTGTTTCCGCCCTTCGACTGTCGCGGGACGAAGGGCGGCGGCTGGAGCTGTTGCGCGACGGGATCGGCGCGATGGCGAGTGCCGGGGAACTGGCGTACCGGCACGGTTTTGATTTGGCGCGCGACGTCCTTTTGCTGCGCAGCGCGGTGCTGCAACAGCCCCTCGTACCGGGGGATCTGAGCGCGGCGCAGGCCGGGGCCGATGCGGTCTTTCCAGTCACCGCCGCAGATCTGATGCCGGAGGTCGAGGGCGCCGCACTGGGCCGGAAACTGGCGGCGCTGGAGGCGCGCTGGATCGCCTCGGGCTTCGATCTGGACAAGGACACCCTTTTGTCCTGCGGGGATGGTTGAACCGCGCCATTTCGCGCTAGGTTCTGCCAAAGGATAATTTCATGCCTGTCGACACCACACGTTTCATCGACCCGTTCCAACGGGCCAAGGGTCCGCCGCCTCTGACGCTGCTGGCCTATATCGGCTGGCTGCTGCGCGGCGCCTGGCCGGTCGTTCTGATCGCGGTTGTCCTGTCTGCCATCGCCGGAACGGTGGAGGTCGGATCGGCCTGGGTTCTGGGCGCGGTGATCGACAGCGCGACCGAGGCGGGGCCGGAGGCAGCCTTCACCGGTGAGAGCCTGACCATGGTGCTGATCGCCGTGGTCTTTTTCCTGCTGGCGCGACCTGTGCTCATGGGTCTGTCCTCGGCCGCGAATACGCTGGTCATCATGCCCAATGTCTTCAGCCTCAGCCTGACGCGGCTGCATCGCTGGACCCTGGGGCAGAGCGTGACCTATTTCGACAATGATTTCGCCGGGCGCATCGCGCAGAAGCAGATGCAAAGCGCTTCGGCGATGACCGAGATCACGATGGAGACGATCAATTCGGTCATCTTCGGCCTGGCCTCGCTGATCGGGGCGGCGGTGCTGATCTTTACCATCGACCCGTGGCTGGTGGCGATGTTCGGGATCTGGCTGGGCGGTTATGCCGTGCTGATCCGCTATTTCCTGCCGCGCATTCGAGCCCGGTCCAAGGCGCGGGCGGCGGCGCGGGCGATGGTTTCGGGTCAGGTGGTGGATACGATCACCAATATCAAGACGGTCAAGCTCTTTGCCCATGCGGAACATGAGGATCGCGTCGCGCTGCGGGCGATCGACCAGTTTCGCGCGCGAGCGCTGGATTTCGCCAAGGTCTCCGTCGCGTTTCGGGTCTGCCTGATGACCCTGGCCGGGGTGCTGCCGGTGCTGTTGGTGGGCGGATCGCTGTGGCTGTGGTCCGCGGGGGGCACGACGATCGGGTCGGTTGTCGCGGCGGGCACGGTGGCGATCCGGCTGGCGCAGATGACCGGCTGGATCAGTTTCACGCTGATGGGCATTTCCGCCAAGATCGGCGAGCTGGAAGACGGGATGCGCACGCTGGCGCGGCCGCATCGGCTGGATGATGACCCGGAGGCCGTGGATCTGACCGTCACGCAGGGGCAAGTCATCTTTGACGGGCTGAGCTTTGCCTATGGGAGGCAGATCGGCGGTGTTCAGGACATCAATCTGACGATCCATCCGGGCGAAAAGCTGGGCATTGTCGGGGCGTCGGGGGCGGGAAAATCCACCCTCGTGGCGCTGCTGATGCGCCTTTATGACCCGGAACAGGGTCGCATTCTGATCGACGGGCAGGATATCTCTGGCGTCACCCAAGACAGTCTGCGGCGGCAGATCGGCATGGTCACGCAGGAAACCGCAATGTTCAATCGGTCGGCGTTGGAGAACATCCGCTACGGCAGTCCGGAGGCTACGGAGGCGGAGGTCGAGGCCGCGGCGGCGAAGGCGGAGGCGGATGATTTCATTCGTCTGCTGGCCGATCACATGGGGCATGAGGGATATGAGGCGCGCCTGGGCGAGCGGGGGGTGAAGCTCTCCGGCGGGCAGAGGCAGCGGATTGCCCTGGCCCGCGCGATCCTGAAGGATGCGCCGATCCTGGTGCTGGACGAGGCTACTTCGGCGCTGGATTCGGAGGTCGAAGCGTCGATCCAGGGGGCGCTGGAGCGGGTGATGGAGGGCAAGACGGTGCTGGCCATCGCGCACCGCCTGTCGACCATCGCGCATATGGATCGGATCGCCGTGCTGGACGATGGTCGTGTGGTCGAGATCGGCACGCATGACGAGCTGCTGGCGCGTGGCGGGCTTTATGCGCGCTACTGGAACCGTCAGTCGGGCGGGTTCATCGGGGCGCAGGATGCCGCCGAATAGGGCTTGGCCCCGGCGCGCGCGGCGCGCTATCGGAACGGTATGAGCGAATTCAGGATCGAAAGACTGGGCCATCATGGGGACGGGATCGCGCCCGGGCCCCTTTATGCGCCGATGACCCTGCCGGGCGAGGTTGTCGAAGGCTTGGTGGAGGGCGACCGGCTGACCGATCTGCGGATCCTCACCCCGTCCTCGGACCGCGTGAGCGCGCCCTGTCGGCATTTCAAAAGCTGCGGTGGCTGTCGGGTGCAGCATGCCTCGGATGATTTCGTCGCCGAATGGAAGGCCGGGATCGTGCGGGAGGCGCTGCGCGCGCAGGGGCTGGATGCGGATATCGCCGGAATAGAGACCTCTCAGCCCCGGTCGCGCCGTCGTGCGGGACTGTCGGCGCGACGCACCAAAAAGGGCGCGCTGGCCGGGTTTCATGGCCGCGCCTCGGGGACCATTGTCGAGGTGCCGGAGTGTCAGCTGCTGCATCCCGATCTGATGGCGGCGCTGCCGGTGGCGGCGGAGCTGGCGCAGGTTGGCGGGTCGCGGAAGGGCGAGCTTGCGGTGTTGGCGACGCTGTCGGAATCGGGCCTCGATATCGCCGTCAGTCGCGGCAAGCTCGCGGATCGGGCGTTGGAGACGGACCTTGCCCAGGCGGCGGAAGCGCTGGATCTGGCGCGACTGGCCTGGGACGGGGAGGTGATCGCCATGCGCCGCCCGCCCTATCAGCAGTTCGGCCCGGCGCGGGTTGTGCCGCCGCCGGGCGCCTTCCTGCAGGCCACGCGGGAGGGTGAGGCGGCACTGTTGTCGGCGGTGGAGGAGATCACGGGCGGCGCGGGACGGATCGTCGATCTCTTTGCAGGGTCGGGGACGTTTTCCCTGCCGCTTGCCCTGCGGGCGGAAATCCTGGCGGTCGAGGGCGACAAGGCGATGATCGCCGCGCTCGACCGTGGGTGGCGCGAGGCACAGGGGGTCAAACAGGTCACCGCCATAGCACGGGATCTGTTTCGCAACCCCCTGCTGCCGGATGAGCTGCGGGGTTTCGACGCCGCGGTCATAGACCCGCCGCGCGCCGGGGCGCAGGCACAGATCGCGGAACTGGCACGGTCCGGGGTACCGGTGATCGCCCATGTTTCCTGCAACCCGGTGAGCTTTGCCCGCGATGCGGCACAGCTGGTCGCGGCGGGTTATGTCATGTCGCCGGTCACGGTGGTGGATCAGTTCCGCTGGTCGCCGCATGTGGAACTGGTGGCCGGGTTCCGGCGCGGCTGACCCGTCTCACATGATCGTGAGCCCTTGGTCCGCTCTTCTCCGACCGGGGGGTTTCGGGGTATAAGGGCAAAAAACTCCGAGGCGAAAATCGATGCGTGTTCTCTCTCTGATCCTTGCGGTGGTGATGGCCTTTGCGCTGTCGGGCTGCGCGTCCAAGTTCAAGGTCTACAACGGGCCCGAAGTGACGCAGGTGCTGGTCTACAAGTCGGACCGCAAGATGTACCTGATGCATGGCAACCAGGTGCTGGAAAGCTACAACATCGACCTGGGCTTCGCGCCGGTCGGGCACAAGCAGTTCCAGGGCGATGGCAAGACGCCGGAGGGGACCTACCGGATCGACCGCCGCAATCCGAACAGCGAGTTTCACCTATCCGTCGGGATCAACTATCCCAATACCACCGATGTCGCCTTTGCCACGTCACAGGGCAAGAACCCCGGCGGAGACATCTTCTTCCACGGGCAACCGAACCGGTTCAAGAAAGCCTCGCGGCGCGATTGGACGGCGGGTTGCATCGCGGTGAAGAACGCCGAGATGGAAGATATCTATGCCATGGTGAAGGACGGGACGATCGTCACGATTTATCCCTGACCTTCGTTTCGGTGGCGGTCAGAGGCCGGGCTGCGGCATCGGCACGCCACCGCCCATGATCATCGTCCACCAGAGCTTGCCATTGTTTTCCTGATGCCAGGCAAAGCCCATGTGCTGTGCGCGGCGGTCGAGAATCACACGGCGGGTGTCGTCCTGATCCATCCAGGCTGCGAGTGTCTCGATCTCCGTTTCATAGGTTTCGGAGATATTTTCGCCCAACATAGCGCCGGAATAGCCGACGCGACGCACCCGGTCGATCGGGTTGGAGCCGTCGGACCCGAAGTGCCATGGGCGGTTCTGACGCGCCATATCCTGCGCATGGGTGGCGGCGGCGGCGGTCAGGCGGTTGTCCAGTTCCACCGGCGGAGCGCCTGCGGCAGCGCGCAGGCTGTTCACGGCGTCCAGCACCTCATAAGGTATTTTCTGCTTTGCGTTCAGAGGGATACGGTAAAGCTTGGGCAGAGGTTTCCCATCGGCCCCCAGGCGGTTCGGCTGTGACGTCGGGGCCTCTACACAGGCTGCAGTCAGGGTGATCAGCGCCGTGGCGATCATCAGGGGTAGCCGCATGGATCTCTGTCCCATTGATTGTCCTCTTTCGCTCTGTCCTATCCAAAGCTGCGGTCTTGATCAAACCCGCAAACGTTTTGGGGGCAGGTCGCGTGGCTTTGATTTGTCTCTGTCGTATTGACGCCATATCATGTGCCGATGCGAGCCCCATTCCAGTAAACGATCCGTTAGGTCAGACATGAGCAGCCGAACCCCCTCCCGCCGCGCCTTTCTTACCGGCACCGCCGCCGTCCTCGCGACGCCTGCCCTCGGGCAGAGCACGGACAGCAACTACGCCTCCCCCTTCCAGAATTCGACCGAGGTGGAGCGCGACCCAAACGAGGTCGTGCGCCACAATATCTCCAGCTTCCGGTCGCTGGACTGGCGGCCCTATTTCTCGAACACGAACAACGGGGCGATTCTTGTCGATATCGACAGCCGGGCCCTGCATTTCTGGTCTTCGGACCAGTCGACCTACAAGCTCTACCCCACCTCCGTTCCAGTGTCCGAAGAACTGACGCGGCGCGGGCGGACCAGTGTGGTGCAGAAAGTGGTCAAGCCGACCTGGCGGCCGACGCCGAACATGCGCAAGCGCAATCCGGAATGGCCCGCCGTGGTCGAAGGGGGGGCGCCGGACAACCCGCTGGGGCCTCTCGCGCTCTACCTCGGATGGACCTATTACCGCATCCACGGCACCCACGACACGCGCAAGATCGGGCGCCGCTCGTCGAACGGATGCATCGGTCTGTACAATGAACACATCACCGAACTCTTCGATCTGACCAATGTCGGGACACAGGTGTTGCTTATTTGACGACATTGCGGCGTCGCAGCAAGCCGGGGGATGAACAAGCATTTGCAATCGCCCGGAATTGCTGATTAGAACGTAGTACGAGGTAAGTCTTGGGTGCTGGATAGGTGTGTGTGCCTGCCAGCTAATATCTGGAGGATACTATGAAGAAACTCGTTCTCGCCGCCGCTCTGGCAGCTGCAGCTTCGACCGCAACCGCAGGTTCCTACTCGGAGCCGGTTATCGAAGCACCGGTCATCGTCGAAGAGACCACCTCTTCGTCCGCTGGCATCCTGATCCCGCTGCTGCTGCTGGCCGTTGTTGCCGCTGCTGCTGCATCCTAAGATCAGCTGAAGCAATTCAGGGAAAAGGCGGTGCCTCGGCGCCGCCTTTTTCGTTGTCCGGGGTCTGGCCCTTGAGGGCGGGCGGACCGGTCAGTCCAGCCAGCCCCTCAGGTTTTCGCCAATCTGGCCAACCAGTGCGGCGATATGCGCGTCGTCGTCATTGAGGCAGGGAATATAGGTGAAACTCTCACCGCCCGCCTCTTCGAAGCTTTCCTTGATCTCTTCGTTGATCTCTTCGAGCGTCTCGATGCAGTCGGCGCTGAAGGCCGGGGCGATGACCGCAATCTTCTTGTTACCCTTCTCGGCCTGGCGGGCGACCTCTTCGACCGTGTAGGGCTGCAGCCATTCCTCGGGACCGAATTTCGACTGGAAGGTCGTCATGATCCGGTCATCCGACCAGCCCAGCCGTTCCTTCAGCAGGCGTGTCGTTTTCTGACATTGGCAGTGATAGGGATCGCCCTCGGTCAGGTAGCGGAACGGCAGGCCGTGGTAGGAACAGATCAGCAGATCGGGCGTCTCCGGGGCCGCCGCGTAAGCCCGTTCCACCGATTCGGCGAGGGCGTCGATATAGGCGGGATCGTCGAAATAGGGCGGCAGGGTGCGTGAGGCCGGCTGCCATTTTTCGTCCATCAGCGCGCGGAAGAACTGATCGTTGGCGGTGGCTGTCGTGGCCCCGGCGTATTGCGGATAAAGCGGACAGAACAGGATCTTCGTGCAGCCGGCCGCGACCATCTTCTTCACCACCGAGGGGGTGGAGGGATTGCCGTAGCGCATGCAGAAATCGACCATCACCTGATCGCCATAGCGATCCTCCAGCGCGGTGGTCATCTTGGCCACCTGCCGTTTCGTGATGGTCATCAGGGGCGATTCATCCGCCTCCTCGTTCCAGATCGACCGGTAGGCCGCGCCGGACTTGAAGGGCCGGGATGTCAGGACGATGGCCTGAAGGATCGGCTGCCACTTCCACTTGGGATAGTCGATCACGCGCTTGTCTGACAGGAACTCGTTCAGATAGCGGCGCATGGGCCAATAGCTGGTGTCATCGGGGGTGCCGAGATTGGCAATCAGCACACCGACCTTTTCCCTGGGCAGGCGGGGGTGGTCGGCGGGGGCATAGGCCGGGCGATCTGTCATATTCTGTCCCTCACATCTGTTGAGACGGACCTAGCGACTTCGACGCTTGGGTCAATCCTTCAGCGGCACTTCGCGCGCATTCAGCGCATCGGCCAGGCGTTGCGCGGCAGACCCGGGGCGCAGCGGCTTGGGCTGGCTGTCGTCGGGGGCCCATCCGGTCAGGGTGATCAGGTCGAAGGTCGCGGGGATGCGGCCATCGTCACCGGCATAGGCCTGGGCGTAAATTTCGGCGGCGCGGGTCAGGACCGCTCGACGGGTCGGCTGGCGCAGGCGGGCGTGCAGGGCGTTCGCCTCGCCCATCTCACGCAGCTCCCGCATCAGGTGCAGGGGGCTAGTGTAACTGACGGTGAAGGGATGGCCGTCGGCCACCGGCAGGGCCAGGCCCGCCCGCTGCAGGATCGCGCCAAGGTCACGGATTTCCGCCATCGGGGCGACGCGGGGGGAAAGGCCGCCGGTGACCTCCACCTCCGCCTGGCCAAGGGCTGCGCGCAACTCGGTCAGGGTCTGTCCGCCCGGCAGGATCGCAAGAAACAGCCCGTCGGGCCGAAGCGCCCGGGTGCATTGGATGATCTGGCCCACGGGATCATCGGCCCAGTGCAGCGCCATGGCATGGATCACCAGATCATGGGCGCCTTCGGCAAGGTCAAGGATGTCGTCATCCGCGACGATTTTCGTCTCTGTTCCAGCGATGTTCGCCCATTTCCCCGGGTGACCTGTGACCACCGCCGGGGCGGTAAAGGTCCTGTTAACCATGGCGAGGCGATCCTGAATGTCCTCGATGGCCATGTCGTGCAGGAACAATGCGGCGTCCCGGGCCCTTGCGCGGTTGCGGGCAAGGGCCGTGCGGTCGGTCAGGCGGGGGGGCTGCGATCCGGTCATGGGGGATAGATATGCGGGCCGTACAGATACTGCAAACGGGGGGTTTGGCGGCGCTGCGGCTGATCTATCCGCCGACCTGTCTGACCTGCGATGCCCTTGTCGCGGAGGAGCAGGGGCTGTGCGGGACCTGCTGGCGCGACACGCCCTTTGTCGGGGCACCGGCCTGCCATGGCTGCGGGGCGCCACTGATGGCGGATCATGCCGTCGCGGAGGAGCTATGTGATGATTGTCTGGTAATCGAACGGCCCTGGGTCGCGGGGCGCACGGCGCTGATCTATCGCGGGACCGGGCGCAAGCTGGTGCTGGGGCTGAAACATGGGGACCGACTGGATATTGCCCGGCCCGCCGCGCGCTGGATGGCCCAAGCCGGGCGGGAGCTGGTGCGCCCGGGGATGGTGGTGACCGCCGTGCCGCTGCATTGGCGGCGGCGCATCAAACGCCGCTACAACCAGTCGGTCCTGCTGGGGCGCGGCGTGGCGCGGGGGCTGGGGCTAACGTTCTGCCCCGATCTCCTGCTGCGTCGGGTGGCGACGCCTGTGCTGGACGGCAAGGGTCGGGAGGCCCGGTTTGCGGTGATGAGTGACGCGCTGACGATCAACCCGCGCCGGGCCGCGATGGCGCAGGGCCGGCCGGTGTTGCTGATCGACGATGTGATGACCTCCGGCGCGACGCTTTCGGCGGCGACAGAGGCCGTTCTGCGGGCCGGTGCGGCAGAGGTTTCGGTTCTGACACTGGCGCGGGCGGTCAAAGCGCCCTAGGTTCCCGGGAAACAAACCGGAGTCCCTCATGCAACCCGTGGTTATCTACACAACCCCCATTTGCGGCTTTTGCCACGCGGCCAAGCGGCTGCTGGATGGCAAGGGCGTCGCCTATGAAGAGATCGACGTAATGCGCAGCGCCGAGAAGAAACAGGAAATGATGGAGAAGTCCGGCCGCCGCACCGTGCCTCAGATCTGGGTGGGCGCGACCCACGTCGGTGGCTGCGACGAGCTTTATGAGCTGGAGCGTGCGGGCAAGCTCGACCCGATGCTGGCGGGCTGATGAAAGTCGCGCTGCTACAGATCACCTCCTCCGATCAGCCGGAGGACAACCTGGACATGGTGCGCGGGATGATCCGCGATGCGGTGGCGCAGGGGGCGGAGTTCGTGCTGACGCCCGAGGTCACGAACTGCGTCTCGACCAGCCGCTCGCATCAGAACGCCGTGCTTGAACGCGAGGCGGGGAACGGTTTCCTCGCCGGAATGGTCGAGGAAGCGCGGGCGCAGGGCGTCTGGCTGCTGCTCGGTTCCATCGGGGTGAAGACCGGGGATGCGGACGGGCGATTTGCCAACCGGTCCTTCCTGATTTCGCCCGAGGGGGAGATTGCGGGCTGGTACGACAAGATCCACATGTTCGACGTGGAGGTCACACCGGAGGAGACCTATCGCGAAAGTGATGGTTATCGCCCCGGCGAGCGGGCCGTGGTGGCGGATGCGGGCTTTGCGAAGATCGGGATGACGATCTGCTATGACCTGCGGTTTCCCAAGCTCTACCGCACGCTGGCCCATGCCGGTGCGACCATCCTGACGGTTCCCGCGGCGTTTTCGCCGGTGACCGGTGCCGCCCATTGGGAACCGATCCTGCGGTCCCGCGCGATCGAGACCGGCTGTTTCGTCATAGCGCCCGCGCAATGCGGCACCCATGCGGCGGTGAAGGGCAAGGCGCGCAGCACCCATGGGCATTCGCTGGTCGTGGCGCCCTGGGGCGAGGTGCTGCTGGATGCGGGGACGGAGCCGGGGGTCTATCTTGTCGATATCGACCTCGGCGCGGTGGAGGAGGCGCGACGCCGTGTCCCCTCGCTCAGCCATGACCGGGAGTTCACGCTGGACGTATGACTGACCCGACCAACGCCCTTGCCATTGCGCTCTTCAGCGAAATTCTCACGGCCGATCAACTGGTTCGCAACCGTCTGTCCAGGGTGATGCCCAAGGGGATGGAGATTTCGCATTTCTCCGTGCTCAACCATCTGGCGCATGTGGCGGAGGAGCGGACCCCGGCGCAGCTGGCGCAGGCGTTCCACGTGACGCGCGGGGCGATGACCAACACGCTGTCGCGGCTGGAATGGGCGGGATATGTGCATATCCGCCCGGACTGGGACGATGCGCGGCGCAAGCTGGTGGGGATCTCCAAGGCCGGTCGTCTGGCCCGGGACACGACGCTGGAAGCGATTTCCCCGATGGTGGAGGAGCTGATCGGCGATCTCGGCCCGGACAAGGTGCGCGCCGTGCTGCCGATCCTGCGTGAATTGCGCGGCAAGCTGGAGTAGGTCTTACCTGACGGCCTGAATGGCGATCGCGCCCAGATAGATCAGGATCAGCGTCAGGGAATCGACCCCCATCCTTGCGGGTCCATGCCGTTCCCGCACGATCAGCCCGGCGAGCAGGGCGGTCGTCATCATAATGCCGGTCGCGATCCAGAAGTAATCCTCGCCGGTGGCGGCGTGGTAGAGGCTGCCGTCCCGATAGGCCGCGTCGGACAGCGTCAGGAAGAGCGTGTCGAACATGTTGCCGCCGATGATGCCGCCGACGGCCAGCTGGAGCGCCCCGCGACGCACGGCGGCGAGGGTTGTCACCAGTTCCGGCAGGGAGGTCGCCACCGCCGTCATCAGCGCCCCGACCAGCGAAGCGGACAGGCCGATCTGGTCGATCAGGGCCGAGCCGCTTTGCGCGATGAGCCAGCCGGCGAACCCCATAACCGCCATGAGGGCGGCAAATTCCGCCCCGATCCGCAGGGTGGACTGGCGCTTTGTCTCCTGCTCTTCCTCCTCCGGCGTGTCGGCGCGGGTGTCGGAGGTTTCGACCGGGCGCCACATCGGCGTTTGTCGTACCTGCCGCGACACCGCCATGCCGCCGAGATAGACAAGCGGGATGGCATAAGACACCGGATGCATGGCCCAGAGCGTCACCTCCGGCGCCGTCAGCGCAACGAGGGGCAGCGAGAGCAGGGCGATCAGGAGGACGCCCTGGATCAGGTTCGTCGCCTCCGCCGCCGCATGTTCAAGGTTGGCGCGGCGGAAACTCATGTCCGCGATGGCCAGGAAGGCGGTCTGCGCCGCGATGCCGCCGATGGAGTTCGAAAAGGCGAGGGAGGCCCGGCCGTCCAGCGCCGCCGTGACCGACACGACCGTGCCCGATAGGGAGGTGGCCGCACCCAGGATCAACGCCCCGACCAATGCCTCGCCCAGGCCGGTACGGTCGGCCAGCGTGTCGGCCCGGCCGGTCATCATCACGCCGCAGATGGCGATGACTGTCGCACAGCCGAGGAAAAGCGCCAGGACAGCGGGAACGGAGAGCGCCGCGATCATCCCCGGTCGCCGCCCTGCCGTGGCCGGGAGGTCCGCGCAGGTTTAGGCGGGGCGCAGCGCGGCAGTGACATAGTTCACCGAAAGATCCCGGTCGGACAGGCGCCATTGCCAGGAGACCGGGTTGAAGACAAAACCCTTGCGATCCACCGGGTCCAGCCCGGCATGACGCATCAGATCGAACAGCTCATCTGGGGTGATGAACTTTTTCCAGTCATGGGTGCCGCGCGGCAGCCAGCGCATGATGACCTCCGCCCCGACGATGGCCATGGCAAAGCTCTTGGGATTGCGGTTGATGGTGGAGCAAATGTGCAGCCCGCCGGGTTTCAGCAGATCGTAGCAGGCGGTGAGATAGGAGAGCGGATCGGCCACATGTTCCACCACCTCCATGTTGAGCACGACATCGAACCGTTCACCCGCGGCCGCCAGATCCTCGGCCGTGGTGTGGCGATAGTCGATCTCCAGCCCGGATTGTTCGGCATGGATGCGGGCGACGGGGATATTCCCCGCAGCGGCATCGGCACCGATCACCGTTGCGCCAAGCCGCGCCATGGGTTCGCACAGCAGCCCGCCGCCGCACCCGATGTCCAGCAGGCGCAGCCCTTCGAAGGGGCGATCCGTCTTGAGGTCACGCCCGAACTCCGCCGCGATCTGGCTGGTGATGTAATCCAGCCGACAGGGGTTGAGCATATGCAGCGGCTTGAACTTGCCGTCCGGGTTCCACCAATCGGCGGCCATGGCTTCGAACTTGGCCACCTCGGCGGGGTCGATCGTGCCCTGGGCGGTTGATTGCATTTCCGGCTCCCTGAGGTCATGCTGCGTTTCGTTCTATATAGGGCAGGTAATGGACAAGTCCTCGGGCCAAAAGAGCGCAGTGTCGTATCTCTATCCGCCGATCGACCCTTTCGATCAGCGGATGATGGACGTGGGCGATGGCCATACGATCTATCTCGAACAATGCGGCAACCCTGATGGGGTGCCTGTGGTGGTTCTGCATGGCGGGCCCGGTGGCGGCTGCAGCCCGGCGATGCGGCGCTATTTCGACCCCAACCATTATCGCGTGATCCTCTTCGATCAGCGCGGCTGTGGCCGGTCGCGGCCCCATGCCAGTGTCACTGACAACACCACCTGGCACCTTGTCGCGGACATTGAAAAGATCCGGGCGGAGCTGGGGATCGACAGCTGGATCGTCTTTGGCGGAAGCTGGGGCGCGACCCTGTCGCTGATCTATGCCCAGACCCATCCAGAACATGTGCGCAACATCATCCTGCGCGGCGTCTTCCTGATGACCCGGTCGGAACTGGACTGGTTCTACCAGGGCGGGGCGGGGCGGTTCTGGCCCGAGGCCTGGGCCCGGTTCCAGGACCCGATCCCGGAGGAGGAGCGGGGCGACATGATCGCCGCCTATCACCGGCGGCTTTTCTCCGGCAATCTGCGGGAGGAAGTGAAATATGCCCGCGTCTGGTCGGCCTGGGAAAACGCTTTGGCGACGATCGGCTCCTCCGGCCACGGGGGCGAGGCGCCGGGGGATTACGCACGGGCCTTCGCGCGGCTGGAGAATCACTATTTCACCCACAACGGCTGGCTGGATGCGGATCACCAGATCCTCGACCGGCTGGATCGGATCGCCCATATCCCGGGCGTGATCGTGCAGGGCCGCTACGACATGATCTGTCCGCCGCACATGGCCCATGAGCTGGCCTCGCGCTGGCCCAGGGCCGAGTTGCATATCGTTCGCGATGCGGGACACGCCCTGTCGGAGCCGGGGATTTCTGCCGAACTGGTCCGGGCGATGAACCGGATCGCCGCGGGCAGCTTCGACCAATGACCATGGGTGCGGCGGATGTGCCCGTGCCCTACATGCAGCGCACGCGCGACTGGTATCTCGCCCTGGGTTTCGACAACCCCTATGTCTGGGCGCATCATGTGGACGTGCCCTTCGCCCGGCTGAAAAAGCCCGTATCAGAGACGAAACTGGCCCTGATCACCACCGCGGCGCCCTATCAGGCCGACAAGGGCGATCAGGGGCCGGGCGCGCCCTACAACGCGGCAGCGAAATTCTATTCGGTCTATTCCGGGGATGTGCGGACGGATCACGATCTGCGGATTTCCCATGTGGCAATCGATCGGGATCACACCACGATGGAGGATCCTGCCAGCTGGTTTCCCCTGTCTGCCCTGCGCGCGGTCGAAGGACGGCTGTTCGGCGCGCTGACTCCCCGGTTCCACGGGCTGCCCACCAACCGCTCGATCCGCCACACGATGGAGGTCGACGCGCCCGAGATCCTGCGCCGGTGTCAGGAGGACGGGGCGGAGGCCGCGCTGCTGGTGCCGAATTGTCCGGTCTGCCATCAGTCGGTCACGTTGATCGCCCGGCATCTGGAGGCCAATGGCATTCCCACGGTGATTATGGGCTGCGCCAAGGACATCGTGGAACATGTGGGCGCGCCGCGGTTCCTGTTTTCCGACTTCCCGCTCGGGAATTCCGCCGGAAAACCGCATGATCCGCAGTCCCAGGCCGAAACGCTGTCGCTGGCCCTGCGGGTTCTGGAGGGTGCGCCGGGTGGCCGGACAACCGTGCAGTCACCGCAGCGATGGTCGGACGATCCTTCGTGGAAACGCGACTACTCCAACCCCGCCACCCGCTCTGCCGACGAAATGGCCGCGCATCGCGCCAAGGCCCATGCGGATCGCGAGGTGGCGCGGAACATCCGAAACGCGACCTGACCTTCTTCTGGTTCCAAATGCTTTGGGGGAGCCGCTGACAGCGGCGGGGCAAAGCCCCTTTCAGACCGGCTTCTGTTTCAGCTTCTTCCACAGCCCATGGGCACGGCCGATCAGCTCTCCGTCCGCCATGACCTCGCCCTCCATGAACACCAGGCTGCGGGTTTCCCGGATTACCCGGGGGCGGATTTCGACAAAACGCCCGATCCGCGCGGCGTCGAGGAAATCGTAGTTGAAAGTCACCGTCGCCACCGGGTTGCCGCCGTGCCGCGCCCGGGCGACACGGCCGAGGCCACGGTCCGCCAGGGTCATCAGCATGCCGCCCTGGACGACACCGTTGAGGTTGCGGTGATGTTCGCCCGCGCGAAACCCGATCCACTGCGGATCCTCGCCGTTCTCGCGGTAGAAGATCGGGCCGACGTGGTGGATGAACCCCTCGTCCTCGACCGGGTGCCAGGAATTGTCGGGGGGAAGCAGGGGGTTGTCAGGGGTCACAGGTCGGTCCTTTCGCGTCGGGCGCTGATAGCATGCGTGCGCGGCAAGGGGGAGGGGTCAGAATGCGCTTGCGATTCGCCCCGGGCGGGCCTATATGCCCCTCAACAGCGGCGTGTTGAGGCTCTGGCCGAAACGCTCCACCGGATGCATCAACGGGCCGCGCGCCCGTTTTTTTGTGCCCGGAGATCCCGTCCGCATGGACCTTATCGCCAAAACCGCCATCGACCGCCGCCTGGCAGAGATCGTCGAACCCGTCATCACCGACATGGGGTTCGAACTGGTCCGCCTGCGGCTGATGGGTGGTCAGACCAAGACGTTGCAGATCATGGCCGAACGCCCCGGTGGCGGGATCGAGGTCGATGAATGTGCCGAGATTTCGACGGCCGTCAGCGCCGTGCTGGATGTCGAGGATCCGGTGTCGGATGCCTATACGCTGGAAGTGTCCTCGCCCGGGATCGACCGGCCGTTGACCCGGCTGAAGGATTTCGATGCCTATGAAGGCTACGAGGCCAAGGTGGAAACCTCGGAACTGATCGACGGGCGCAAACGCTTCAAGGGCGTTCTTGCGGGGGTCGAGGGGGACGAGGTGCTGATCAATATCAGCGAAGGCACCGTTGGGCTGCATTTCGACTGGCTGGCAGATGCCAAGCTGGTTCTCACCGACGAGCTTATCAAAGAGATGCTCAAGGCGCGGAAGGCCGAAGGCAATCTGGATGAAAGCCAGTTTGACGATATCGAGACAGAGACAGGTTCCGAGGAGGACTGAGAATGGCGATTACCTCTGCAAATCAGCTTGAGCTGCTGCAAACCGCCGAGGCCGTTGCGCGCGAAAAGATGATCGACCCGGGTCTCGTGGTCGAGGCGATGGAAGAATCGCTCGCCCGCGCGGCAAAGAGCCGCTACGGCGCCGAGATGGACATCCGCGTCTCCATCGACCGGAAGACCGGCCGCGCGACCTTTACCCGCGTCCGCACCGTGGTCGACGAGGAAGAGCTGGAGAACTACCAGGCCGAGATGACCGTGGAGCAGGCCAAGCAGTACATGGCCGATCCGCAGATCGGGGACACCTTTGTCGAGGAAGTGCCGCCGGTCGAACTGGGCCGCATCGCCGCGCAGAGCGCCAAGCAGGTGATCCTGCAGAAGGTCCGCGAAGCCGAGCGGGATCGTCAGTACGAGGAATTCAAGGACCGCGTCGGCACGATCATCAACGGTCAGGTCAAGCGCGAGGAATACGGCAACATCATCGTCGACGTGGGGGCCGGTGAGGCGATCCTGCGCCGGAACGAGAAGATCGGCCGCGAAAGCTATCGCCCGAACGACCGGATCCGCTGCTACGTCAAGGATGTGCGCCGCGAACAGCGCGGGCCGCAGATCTTCCTCAGCCGCACCGATCCGCAGTTCATGGCCGAGCTCTTCAAGATGGAAGTGCCGGAAATCTACGACGGCATCATCGAGATCAAGGCCGTGGCCCGTGACCCCGGATCGCGCGCGAAGATCGCCGTGATCTCCTACGATGGCTCGATCGACCCGGTCGGCGCCTGCGTGGGTATGCGCGGCAGCCGTGTGCAGGCGGTCGTGAACGAGCTTCAGGGCGAAAAGATCGACATCATCCCGTGGAACGAGGATCAGCCGACCTTCCTGGTGAACGCGCTGCAGCCGGCCGAAGTGTCGAAAGTGGTTCTGGACGAGGAAGCCGGGAAGATCGAGGTTGTCGTGCCCGAGGAACAGCTGTCGCTGGCCATTGGTCGCCGCGGTCAGAACGTGCGCTTGGCGTCGCAGCTGACCAACCTCGACATCGACATCATGACCGAGGAAGAAGAATCGGCCCGTCGCCAGAAGGAATTCGAAGAGCGCACCCAGCTCTTCATGGATACGCTGGACCTGGACGAATTCTTCGCTCAGCTGCTGGTCTCCGAAGGGTTCACCAACCTCGAAGAGGTGGCCTATGTCGAGATCGACGAACTGCTGGTCATCGACGGGGTGGACGAGGACACGGCGAACGAGCTGCAGGCCCGTGCGCGTGACGTGCTGGAAGCCCAGGCCAAGGCGGCGCTGGATCGTGCCCGTGAACTGGGTGCCGAGGACAGCCTTATTGATTTCGAAGGTCTGACACCCCAAATGGTGCAGGCACTGGCCGAAGATGGTGTGAAAACGCTGGAGGACTTTGCGACCTGTGCTGACTGGGAACTCGCCGGTGGCTGGACCACTGTCGACGGTGAGCGGGTCAAGGATGACGGTCTTCTCGAACCTTTCGACGTCTCGCTGGAAGAGGCGCAGCACATGGTCATGAACGCACGCGTCATGCTGGGCTGGGTCGATCCGGCGGAGCTGGAAGCCGAAGAGGCCTCTGAAGAGGTTGAGGTTCAGGCGGACGCCTGAACCGGAAAGGGCCCGCAATGACGCGAGGCGGCAAAGACAAGGACCGGTCCGACGGTCCCGAACGCAAGTGCATCGTCACTGGCGAGGTTCAGCCCGCGAGCGGTCTGATCCGTTTCGTTGTCGGGCCGGAGGATGTGATCGTCCCGGATGTGCTGGAAAAGCTTCCGGGGCGCGGTATGTGGGTTTCTGCGGACCGCAAGGTGCTGGACGAGGCGTCCAGGAAACACTTTGCAAGGGCCGCGCGCAAAGCGGTAACGGTGCCCGATGATCTGCTGACACAGGTCGAGACGGCGCTGGTCGGGCGGGTGACGAGCCTGCTGGCGATGGCGCGCAAGTCCGGGGATGCGGTTGCGGGATATGAAAAGGTGAAGGACTGGCTCGGCAAGGACTATGCCGATGTTCTGGTCCAGGCCAGTGACGGATCGGAACGCGGGAAGAACAAGCTTTCCACCCCTTACGGGGGCAAATTCATCGGCTGGCTGACGGCGGATGAGCTGGGCTTGGCCTTCGGACGGGAAACTGTCATACACGCCGCCTTAGGAACTGGCGGTCTGAGCAAAAGAGTTGTAGAGGAGGCCGCAAGGCTGAAAGGCCTGCGCGGCTGAAGGTGGCGGGAGGGTCCCGCCCGGAAGGATGAATGAGCCATATGAGCGATAGCGACGGAAAGAAAACCCTTGGTGTACGCGGCGGCGGTCCCCGGTCGGGGAACGTGAAGCAGAGCTTCAGCCACGGCCGTACCAAGAACGTCGTGGTGGAGACCAAGCGCAAGCGCGTGGTGGTGCCGAAACCCGGTGCCGCAGGCAAGGGCGGCGCTGGCGGTGCCACGGGGGGCGACCCCTCCAAGAGGCCCGCGGGGATCACCGATGCGGAAATGGATCGCCGCCTGAAGGCCGTCCAGGCCGCCAAGGCGCGCGAGGCGGAAGAAGCCGCGCAACGCGCTGCCGAGGAAAAGGCGCGCGAAGAAGAGCGTGAGCGCCGCCGCGAGGAAGCCGAACAAAAGGCCCGCGAGGAGCGCGAGCGCGAAGAGGCGCTGAAAGCCAAGGCCGAGGAAGAGGAACGCCAGAAGCGCGAGGCCGAAGAGGCCGCCAAGCGCGCAGCTGCGGCCCCCGCCCCGTCCGAAGAGCCGGCCAACCGTGCCGCCAAGGGCCCGTCCAGCCGCGGTGCCCCGGCCCGCCCCGAACGCACGACCCGCGAAGATGATCGCGGCGGGCGTGGCAAGGGCGCCCGCGACGATGGCCGCCGGTCCGGCAAGCTGACCCTGAACCAGGCGCTGTCGGGTGGCGAAGGTGGCCGCCAGAAATCCCTCGCCGCGATGAAGCGGAAGCAGGAACGCGCGCGCCAGAAAGCCATGGGCGGCCCCGTCCAGCGCGAGAAGGTCGTGCGCGACGTTCAGGTCCCCGAGGCGATTACCGTTGGCGAACTGGCCAACCGGATGGCCGAACGTGTGGCTGACGTCGTGAAGGCGCTGATGCAGAACGGCATGATGGTGACGCAGAACCAGACCATCGACGCCGACACCGCGGAACTGATCATCGAGGAATTCGGCCACCGGATCGTCCGCGTGTCGGATTCGGACGTGGAACAGGTCATCGAGCAGAAGGAAGATGCTGCCGAGGATCTGAAACCGCGCGCGCCGGTCGTGACCATCATGGGTCACGTCGACCACGGCAAGACCTCGCTTCTGGATGCGATCCGGAACGCCAAGGTCGTCGCGGGCGAGGCTGGCGGGATCACCCAGCACATCGGTGCCTACCAGGTGAAGACGGACGGCGGTCAGACGCTGACATTCCTCGATACGCCGGGCCACGCTGCGTTTACCTCCATGCGGTCGCGTGGGGCGCAGGTGACGGATATCGTCGTGCTGGTGGTTGCGGCGGATGACGCCGTGATGCCGCAGACGATCGAGGCGATCAACCACGCCAAGGCGGCCGAAGTGCCGATGATCGTGGCGATCAACAAGGTCGACAAGCCCGAGGCGAACCCGACCAAGGTCCGCACCGATCTGCTTCAGCACGAAGTGATCGTGGAGGAAATGTCGGGTGAGGTTCAGGACGTCGAAGTCTCTGCCCACACCGGTCAGGGTCTGGACGAACTGCTGGAGGCCATCGCGCTGCAGGCGGAACTTCTGGAGCTGAAAGCCAACCCCGACCGTGCCGCACAGGGTGCCGTCATCGAAGCACAGCTGGACGTGGGCCGTGGCCCCGTCGCCACCGTTCTGGTTCAGAACGGCACGCTGCGTCAGGGCGATATCTTTGTCGTGGGCGAGCAGTACGGTAAAGTCCGTGCGCTGGTGAACGACAAGGGCGAGCGCGTGAAAGAGGCCGGGCCGTCGGTGCCGGTCGAGGTGCTGGGTCTGAACGGCACGCCCGAGGCCGGTGACGTCCTCAACGTGACCGAGACCGAGGCGCAGGCCCGCGAGATCGCGGAATACCGTGCCCAGGTCGCCAAGGACAAACGTGCCGCTGCCGGTGCTGCGACGACGCTGGAACAGCTGATGCAGCGCGCGAAAGAGGACGAGAATGTCACCGAACTGCCGATCGTCGTGAAGGCGGACGTGCAGGGTTCGGCCGAAGCCATCGTTCAGGCGATGGAGAAGATCGGCAACGACGAGGTCCGCGTGCGGGTCCTGCACTCCGGTGTGGGCGCGATCACGGAATCGGACATCGGCCTGGCGGAAGCCTCCGGCGCGCCGGTCTTCGGCTTCAACGTCCGGGCCAATGCACCGGCGCGGAACGCGGCCAACCAGAAGGGCCTGGAGATCCGGTATTATTCGGTGATCTACGACCTGGTGGACGATGTGAAGGCGGCGGCCTCCGGCCTGTTGTCGGCCGAGATCCGCGAGAAGTTCATCGGTTATGCGACGATCAAGGAGGTCTTCAAGGTCTCCGGCGTCGGCAAGGTTGCCGGCTGTCTCGTCACCGAGGGCGTGGCCCGCCGGTCCGCCGGTGTGCGCCTGCTGCGCGACGACGTGGTGATCCACGAAGGCACTCTGAAGACGCTCAAGCGGTTCAAGGACGAGGTGGCGGAGGTCATTTCCGGCCAGGAATGCGGTATGGCCTTCGAGAACTACGAAGACATCCGTCCTGACGACGTGATCGAGATCTTCGAACGGGAAGAGGTCGAGCGGACGCTCTGACCTCAACCCAGACACAAAGAAAAACGCGCCTTCATTCGAGGGCGCGTTTTTTCTTTGGCGGGGGGTATTCGGCGCGGGCCTGCGGCAAGCAACAGAAAACGGACGGGACCCGGTGATCCCGTCCGTTATTCAGTGTGAACATCGTTGGTTCGCAGCCTCAGGCGGCTGCGGCACCGGATACCGGATGGCCACGGAAAATCTGATTACCGACGCGTACCTCGATACGGCCGTCAGAGGTTGTCCCGACATATGTGCCTTGCACAGAAACACAGGACCCAACTGTGATCGTTCTCAACATAGTCATATTCTCCCCACAAGAATTGTTTCCATTTTAGAGGAAACCAAGACATCGAGCTACTATAAGTTGTGCACATAGCGCGGGCATTGTGAAGGTTTTCTGAATCTTTTTTGAGCATATGGCAAATTTGCACGCCTCGATTCGCGCTGCATTGCAGAATTCAGCAGCGCAGCGAATCGGCCTGTGAGATTATAGCCAATCCCGCAAAATCGGGATCAGGGGAATGTCCGCCGGGGGCATCGGGTAATCCCTAAGGGCTTGCGGTCGCACCCATTTCAGCACCTGACCCTCTTTCGGTTGCGGCGTGCCCTGCCATTTGCGGCAGGCGAACAGCGGCATCAGCAGGTGAAAATCTTCATAACTGTGCGAGGCAAAGGTCAGCGGGGCGAGGCAGGAATTCCAGGTTTCGATGCCCAGTTCTTCGTGCAGCTCTCGAATCAACGCGTGTTCGGGCGTCTCGCCGGGTTCGACCTTTCCACCGGGAAATTCCCACAGGCCCGCCATGGACTTGCCTTCGGGACGTTGCGCCAGCAGCACACGACCGTCCACGTCGATCAGCGCGACGGCAGAGACGAGAATGACCCGTGTCACGACCGGTAGTCGGCGTTGATCGAGATGTAGCCATGCGTCAGGTCGCAGGTCCAGACGGTCGCGGTGCCCCCGCCAAGGCCCAGATCGACGCGGATGTCGATGGACTCGCCCTTCATATGGGCGGCGCAGGCCTCTTCGCTGTAGCCGGGTGCGCGCCAGCCCTTGTCGGCCACCAGTTCCTCGCCGAACCAGATCGACAGTTGGTCACGATCCGCAGCCGCACCGGATTTACCGACCGCCATGACGATGCGGCCCCAGTTGGCGTCTTCGCCCGCGATGGCGGTCTTGACGAGGGGGGAGTTCGCGATGGACATGGCGTGGGTCCGGGCATCCGCGTCGGATTTCGCGCCGGAGACGTGGATCTGGACGAATTTCGTCGCCCCTTCGCCGTCGCGCACGACCTGATGCGCCAAGTCCAGCATGACGCCGCGCAGGGCGTCGATGAACCCGGTGTTGCGTTCCGTGACCCGCACCCCGGAGGCGCCCGTCGCCGCGCAGAGCAGTGTGTCGGAGGTGGAGGTGTCGCTGTCAACGGTGATGCAGTTGAAGGTCAGATCCGCATTGGCGGAGACCATGGATTGCAGGACCTCGCGGTCGATTGCCGCGTCGGTGAAGATATAGACCAGCATGGTCGCCATATCAGGCGCGATCATGCCGGAGCCCTTGGCGATCCCGGCGATCTTCACCGTCTGCCCGTCGATCTGCACCTCGGCCGAGGCGCCCTTGGGGTAGGTGTCGGTGGTCATGATCGCCTTGGCCGCATCCGCGATCGTGTCGGGGGAGAGTCCGGAGGCCAGCTCCCCCATCTTGGCGGTGATACGGTCGGAGGGCAGCGGTTCGCCAATCACCCCGGTGGAGGAGGTGAAGACGCGGTTTTCCTCGATCCCGAGAGCCTGGGCGGCTGCGGTGGTGACATTGCGCGTCGCCGCGACCCCGTTGCGCCCGGTGAAGGCGTTCGCATTGCCGGAGTTGACGACGATGGCCGCCGCGCCGGTGTCCTCGCCGCCGATCTTCTGCTGGCAGTCCAGCACCGGTGCCGACCGGGTGGCCGACCGGGTGAACACCCCCGCGACCGCTGTTCCCTCGGCCAGACGAACCAACAGGACATCGGTTCGCCCGGCATATTTCACGCCGGCGGCGGCCGTCGCGAACTCTACGCCCTTGATGACAGGCAGGTCGGGAAAGGCCGCAGGGGCCAGCGGAGACAGAGGGGGGGTGCCACCCATGGGATCACTCCAGCAGGTCGATGTTGTTCAGCAGCGCCGGGTCGATGCCTTCGGAGGCGCTGGTATCGACATTCGCCTTTTCGACGAGCGCGTCAATATGTGCCTTCACAACGTCCTGTTCGACCTGGCGGCGCAGTTCATCGCGGACGGCGTCCAGGGCGGGGGCTTCTTTGATCCGGGTTTCTTCCAGCTTGATGACATGCCAGCCGAACTGGGTCTGAACCGGGGCAGAGATCGCGCCGGGCTCCAGCGTCATGACGGCCTGTTCGAATTCGGGCACCATCATGCCTTCGCTGAACCAGCCCAGTTCGCCGCCGTTCGGGCCGGAGGGGCCGGTGGATTTTTCCTGCGCCGTGGCGGCGAAATCCGCCCCGCCTTCCAGGTCGGTCACGATGGCCTTCGCCTCATCCTCGGTTTCGACAAGGATATGCGCGGCCTTGTATTCGGTTTCCTCTTCGGCGTTGGCGTAGGTGTCCTTGTAGGCCTGTTCGATGGCCTCTTCGGTCACGGCGGTTTCCAGAACCTTGCCGACTTCCTCCGCCGCGGTGAGCGAGCGTTTCTCGTTCTCCAGAGCCATCTTGACCCGGTTCGGCGTCTCACCCTCGTAGGCATCGGCCAGGGCGGTCTGTTGCACCAGCTGGTCCAGGATGCCCTGGAACAGGACGTTCGCGGGAACCTGCGCGTATTGCTGCGGCAGCGCCTGGCGGATCAGGATCATGTGGCCAAGGGTGATTTCCGTGCCGTCAACCGTCGCGACCACGGTGTCTGCGGTCGGGGTGTCATCGGCCAGGATCGGGGTTGCGGTACCGAGGGCGATGGCAAAAGCGGCCATGGCGGTGAATCGTTGCGTCATGTCTGGACCTTTGTTGGGCTGCGTCGGGACGCAGCGTTGACAGGGTAGGAGTGCCCCCTTACATCGCACTATGGCTTTGCGGGGCCCCCGCTTCGCGCCTGTTCTATGGGTTGCAATTCGGGGGTACAAGCACACCCGCCAACACATCGACGTCAATAGCGGAACGGATTGCATCATGCTGGGAATGGGGACACTCGCCAAAAAGGTGTTCGGCACGCCGAACGACCGGAAAATCAAGGCGACGCGGCCCGTCATCCAGAAGATCAACGATCTGGAGCCGGAATTCGAGAAGCTGACCGATGAGCAGCTGAAGGAAAAGACCGAGGAGCTGGCGACCCGGGCGATGAAGGGCGAAAGCCTGGATGACCTGCTGCCCGAAGCCTTCGCCAACTGCCGCGAGGCCGCGAAGCGCGCGCTCGGCCTGCGGGCCTTCGATGTGCAGCTGATGGGCGGGGTCTTCCTGCATCAGGGCAATATCTCGGAGATGAAGACGGGCGAGGGCAAGACGCTGGTCGCCACCTTCCCGGCCTATCTGAACGCGCTGACCGGCAAGGGCGTGCATATCGTCACGGTGAACGATTACCTCGCCAAGCGGGACGCCGAATGGATGTCGAACGTCTTTGGCGCGCTTGGCCTGACCACCGGCGTTGTCTATCCGCAGCAGCCCGAGGCCGAGAAGAAGGCGGCCTACGCCTGCGACGTGACCTATGCGACGAACAACGAGCTGGGTTTCGACTATCTGCGCGACAACATGAAATCCGAGCTGTCGGACATGTACCAGCGCAAGCACAATTTCGCGATCGTGGACGAGGTCGACAGCATCCTGATCGACGAGGCGCGGACGCCGCTGATCATCTCCGGTCCCGCGCAGGACCGCTCGGACCTCTACGTCGCCATCGACCGGATTATTCCGGACCTCACCGAAGAGCATTACACCAAGGACGAAAAGCAGCGTCAGGTGACCTTCACCGACGCCGGCAACGAATACCTTGAAGAACAGCTGCACCTGCGCGACCTGCTGCCCGACGGCCAGTCGCTGTATGATCCGGAGTCCACCACTGTCGTCCACCATGTGAACCAGGCGCTGCGGGCGCATGTGCTGTTCCAGAAGGACAAGGATTACATCGTCCGCGACGGCGAGGTCGTGCTGATCGACGAATTCACCGGCCGGATGATGGCCGGGCGTCGACTGTCCGAAGGGCTGCACCAGGCCATCGAGGCGAAAGAGGGCGTGAAGATCCAGCCGGAGAACGTGACCCTCGCCCAGGTGACCTTCCAGAACTACTTCCGCCTCTACGACAAGCTGGGCGGGATGACCGGCACGGCGACGACCGAGGCCGAGGAATTCATGGAAATCTACAAGCTGGGCGTGGTCGAGGTGCCGACCAACAAGCCGATTGCCCGTCAGGACGATGACGATGCCGTCTATCGGACCGTGCAGGAGAAATACGCCGCCATCGTGGAGGTGATCCGCGAGGCGCATGAAAAGGGCCAGCCGACGCTGGTCGGTACGACCTCCATCGAGAAGTCGGAGATCCTGTCCGATCTGCTGACCAAGGCGGGGCTTAAGCACAACGTTCTGAACGCGCGCCAGCATGAGCAGGAGGCGCAGATCGTCGCCGATGCGGGCAAGCTGGGCGCGATCACCATCGCGACGAACATGGCGGGCCGCGGGACGGACATCAAACTGGGCGGCAATGTCGAATTCAAGATCATGGAGGCCATCGCCGCCGATCCCGAAGCCGACCCCGAGGCGATCCGCGAGAAGATCGAAAAGGATCACGCCGCGGATGAGCAGGCCGTCAAGGAGGCCGGGGGCCTGTTCGTTCTGGCTACCGAACGCCACGAATCCCGCCGCATCGACAATCAGTTGCGCGGTCGGTCGGGCCGTCAGGGTGACCCGGGGCGGTCGGCCTTCTTCCTGTCGCTGGAAGACGACCTGATGCGCATCTTCGGGTCCGAGCGGCTGGACAAGGTTCTGTCGTCGCTCGGCATGAAGGAAGGCGAGGCGATCATTCACCCATGGGTGAACAAGTCGCTGGAACGCGCCCAGGCCAAGGTCGAGGGGCGCAACTTCGACATGCGCAAGCAGGTGCTGAAGTTCGACGATGTGATGAACGACCAGCGGAAACTGATCTTCAAGCAGCGCATGGAGATCATGGAGGCGCAGGACCTGTCGGAGATCGTCGCCGATATGCGCGGTCAGGTCATCGACGAGATCGTCGAACGCTACATCCCGCCGAAAACCTACGCCGATCAATGGGATGGCGAGGGGCTTTATGCTGCGGTGATCGAACATCTGAACATCGACGTGCCGATCATCGACTGGGTTGCCGAAGAAGGCGTCGATGACGAGGTGATCGCGGAGCGGCTGGAAGAGAAATCCGAAGAGTACATGGCCGAGAAGGCCGAGGCCTTCGGGCCGGAGGCGATGCGTTCGATCGAGAAGCAGGTGCTGCTGCAGACGATCGACAGCAAATGGCGCGAACATCTGCTGACGCTGGAACACCTTCGCTCTGTCGTCGGGTTCCGTGGTTATGCGCAGCGCGATCCGCTGAACGAATACAAGACCGAAGCCTTCCAGCTTTTCCAATCGATGCTGGACAGCCTGCGTGAGGAGGTCACCCAGACCCTGTCGCGCATCCGTCCGATGACCGAGGAAGAGCAGCGGCGGCAGTTGGAACTGTTGCAGCAGCAGGCCAATATCGCGCCGCCTGCCGCTACCCCGGCCCCCGCGGCCGAGCCCGCCCCTGCGGCTGGCCCCGAGGCTGGTACGGCGAAAGAGGGCTTTGACGAGAACGACCCGTCGACCTGGGGCAATCCCGGGCGCAACACGCCCTGTCCCTGCGGATCGGGCAAGAAGTTCAAACATTGCCACGGGGCCTATGTCTGACAAGGTTTCGGCAAAGGTCGGGTGAAAATCCGGCCTTTGCCACAAGAATGCCCCTTTCTCCGATCATAATTCGTTAACGAATTGGTCGGAGAGACTCATGATCAAAGTCAGCACACTTGCGATTGCGGGTGGGTCGGTGCTCATGGCTGTGGGCGCCGGCATCTACATGCAGATGAGCGGTAGCGGGTCCGAGACGGCCCAGATCGCCGCCCTGGGTCCCGTGCCCGGCGCGGTTGGCGACTCCATGACGCAGGAGGCAGTGGACCCCGGCCAGACCCCGCTAGATCTGGACCGGATCACGCTGACTTCCCTCGACCTGCCGCCGGTCGCGGCCCCGGCCTGGGTTGGCGAAGACCTGTCTTTCCTCGCGAGATCCGATTTGGACAATCCGGCTGCCCCGCCGGATCCGATGGCCCCGATGCTGGCTTCGATCGAGGAGGACGCCCTGATGATCGGCCCCGCTCCGGCCCCCGCGCCGGAGACGGATCAGGTGCTGGTGGTCGACAGCTGTACCGTCGATCTGACCGGTGAAAATCGCGCCGCCGCGATGGTCGCGTTGCGCCTGGTGGCGCCCTGTCAGCCTGACGCCCGGGTCACGTTCCGGCATGAGGGGATGATCTTCAGCGCCCTGACCGATGCGGAGGGCAAGGTCGAGGTGACCGTGCCCGCCCTGTCGATGATGGCGAGCTTTCTGGCCATGCTCGAGGATGGCAATGGCGCCGCGGTGGAGCTGGAGGTGGACACCCTCGGGTTCTACGACCGCTCTGTCGTGCAGTGGCAGGGCAACGCGGGGATCGAGCTTCACGCCTTTGAATACGGTGCCGCCTGGGAAGAGGACGGCCATGTCTGGTCCGGTGCCCCGCGTGACGCGGTCATCGCGGCGCGTGGCGAGGGCGGGTTCCTGACCCGGCTGGGCGATGCGACGCTTGAGGACGGGCACGTCGCGGAGGTCTATACCTTCCCCACGGGCACGGCGAAGACGGCTGGCGACATTTCGCTGAGTGTCGAGATAGAGGTGACGGACCTCAATTGCGGCCAGGCGCTGAAGGCCGATGTGATCGAAGTCACGGATGCCTTGCCGGGCAAACCTGCGGAGCTGACGCTGACCGTTCCGGGTTGTGACGCCGTTGGCGACTTTATCCAGTTGAAAAACCTCGTTCAGGACCTGAAGATCGCCGCCAGATAATTGGCGATTTCGAGGTCGGCATGGCGATTTTGCGTGCGGCGTTCTGCGCCGCACTCCTCTTTCTGACGGCAGCAGCGGCGGCGGCACAGGACGTCACCCTGTCGTCGCGGGATGGCAGCGTGGTCATCCGTGGCATGCTGCTGAGTTTCGACGGCGAATACTACCGGGTCGACACCGAGTATGGCGAGCTGACCGTGGATGGCTCCGGCGTCACCTGCGAGGGGCCCGCCTGCCCGAACCTCCAGGCCTATGTGGCCGAACTGGTCATCTCCGGTGCGGCAACGACCGGCGAGGTTCTGTTGCCCGCGCTGATCGAAGCCTTCGGGATGCGCCATGGCTATGCGGTGTCGCGCCAGCCGGTCACGCCGGGCGAGATCGTCTTTGTCCTGACCGAACGGGCGGGTCAGCAGGTGGCGGGGCGGTTCACCATCCGGTCGACCAATACGGACGAGGGCTTTGCCGATCTTCTGGCGAACGAGGCCGATATCGTCATGGCTCTGCGCGAGATCCGGCCGGGAGAGCTGCGCCGCGCCATCGAGGCGGGCATGGGTAACCTGCGGGCGGCGGGGCGGAACCGCGTTCTGGCACTGGATGCGCTGGTGCCTGTCGTGGCGCCGGGTAATCCTCTGGACGAACTGACGGTGCCGCAGCTGTCTGCCGTCTATGCCGGGGCGATCGACAACTGGCAGGCCCTTGGCGGGCCGGATGCGCCGATCGTGCCGCATCTGCTGACCCCCGGTGCGGGGCTGGGTCAGGCGGTGGAGGACCGGCTGCTGGTCCCGGTCGGGGCGGATCTGGCCGAGGGGGCGGTGCGGCATGAAACCGACCGTGCGCTGGTGCAGGCGGTGCTGGAGGACCCCTTTGCCATCGGGCTGACCACGGCGTCGGAAATCGGGATCACGAAACAGGTGGCGCTGAGCGGGGATTGCGGCTTTGCCCTGGGCGCCACACGGCGCAATGCCAAGACCGAGGATTACCCGCTGACCGCGCCTGTGTTCCTCTATATGCCCGCGCGGCGCATGCCCAAGCTGGTGCGGGAGTTTCTGGCCTATACGCGCACGCCGGGGGCGCAGATGGTTATCCGGCGCGCGGGTTTTGTCGATCAGCTGCCCGAAGAGGTGCCGATCGACGATCAGGGCGCGCGTTTTGCCAATGCCATAGCCCGCGCCGGGACGGAGGTGAGCCTGGGTGATCTGCAGCATATGGTGTCGGTCCTCACACCCTACCGGCGGCTGACGACCTCCTTCCGGTTCGAGGCAGGGTCGAGCCTGCTGGACGCGCAGTCGCGGTCGAATGTCGAACAGCTGGCGGCGGCCTTCGAGAGCGGGCTGTACGACGGGCGTGAGGTGATGTTCGTCGGGTTTTCCGACGGGGACGGCGCGGCGCGGGTCAACACGCAGATCGCGATGAAGCGGGCCAAGGCGGTGGAACGGGCGGTGATTGCGGCGGCCCGGGCGGCGGACATGGACCGGATCGCCCTGCGGGTGGAGGCCTTTGGCGAGGCGATGCCGATGGCCTGTGACGACAGCGCCTGGGGCCGTCAGGTGAACCGGCGGGTCGAGGTCTGGCTGCGCTAGCGGTCAGAGGGTCATCCGACCGGACAGATCGCGGGCGGTGGCGGTGACCAACTCGGCGCAGCGAGTGACCTTTTCAGGTGTCATCCGCGCGGCGAGCCCGGAGATGGAGAGGGCCGCCAGCGCCTCCCCGTCCGGATTCATGATAACGGCGGCGACACAGCGCAGGCCGATCACGTATTCCTCGTCGTCCAGGGCATAGCCCTGATCCCGGATTCGGGCGATTTCGGCATGAATCGTCTCTCTTTTCGTCAGGCTGTGCGCGGTCGCGGCGGTCAGCCCGTAGAGATCGATCAGGTGGTCGATCTGGTCGTCGCGCCAGGTGGCGACGATGGCCTTGCCCATACCGGAACAGAACACCGGCGTACGCCCGCCGGGCGAAGAGATGGCGCGCATGATCTCGCGGCTTTCGGCCTGGGCGATGGTGATGACATGGCCGTCCTCGATCACCCCCATGTTGGCCGTCTCGCGGGAGGCATCGCGCAGGCGGCGCAGCTGCGGAATGGCCGGAATGCGCAGGCTGCGCGCGGTGCCCCATGCGGCCCCGACGACATGGGCGCGGCGGCCGATGTGCCACCGGCCGGTGGTCGCGTCCGACAGGGCAAAGCCGCGCTGTTCCAGCGCGGTAAGCAGCCGGTGCGTGGTCGAAGGCGCCAGCGCGGCGGCGCGGGCCAGATCGGACAGGCGGCTGCCCTCGGGATCGGCTGCGATCAACTCCAGCAGGGTAAGAGCACGGTCTACGGATTGGACGGCGGTGGACATGGGCGACTCCTGTTCTTTCCACGATACGGAAAAGTTTCGATGGGGTCACGCCAGAGCGGGCTCTGTGGCGTAGTCTGGTGCCAAGAAAAGGAGTCGTGACATGACGCAATACGTCGACCGTGCCGGCCTTCAGGTGGCCGAAGTTCTTGCCGATCTGGTGGAAAACAAGGTTCTGCCGGGGCTGGATATCACCCCGGACGCCTTCTGGACCGGCTATGCAAGGATGCTGGCCGATCTGGTGCCGGAGAACCTGCGCCTGCTGAACAAGCGGGAGGACCTGCAGACGCAGATCGACAGCTGGCTGGAGGCGCGCAAGGGCCAGGATTGGGACGCCGACGCCTATCGCGCCTTTCTGGAGGAAATCGGCTATCTCGTGCCCGAGGGGCCGGATTTCAAGATCGGCACCGAAAATGTCGATCCCGAGATTGCCAGCGTGGCCGGGCCGCAGCTGGTCGTGCCGGTGATGAACGCGCGCTTTGCGCTGAACGCGGCGAATGCGCGTTGGGGGTCGCTCTATGATGCGCTTTACGGCACCGACGCGCTGCCCGGCGCGCCGGAGGGCAAGGGGTACGATCCCAAGCGCGGCGCGCAGGCGGTGGCCTGGGCGGCGGATTTCCTGGACGGGGCCGTGCCGCTGTCTGGTGCGTCGCACAAGGATGTGACGGCCTATCTGCGCGACGGCGGCAAGCTGCTGGCGATGGTCGGTGAGACCGCGCATGACCTTGCCGATCCCGCTGCCTTCGTCGGCTCGGTCGAGGAGGGCGATACGGCCTCCTTCATGCTGCGGCACAACGGGCTTCATATCGAACTGGTGATTGATCCGTCGCATCAGGTCGGGGCGGCCTCGCCCTCCGGTTTGCGCGATGTCGTGCTGGAATCGGCTCTGACTGCGATTCAGGACTGCGAGGATTCCGTCGCCGCCGTGGATGCGGCCGACAAGACGGAGGTCTATGCCAACTGGCTGGGCCTGATGACCGGTGATCTGTCGGAGACCTTCGAGAAGGGTGGCCAGCAGATGACCCGGCGGCTCAACCCCGACAAGGTGCTGACCGGGCCGGACGGGTCAGAGGTGACCCTGCCGGGCCGCGCGCTGCTGCTGGTGCGGAACGTGGGCCATCTGATGACCACCGATGCGGTGCTGTTCGACGGCGAGGAGACGCCGGAGGGAATGCTGGACGCGCTGGTCACCGTGGCCGCCGCCATGCATGATCTGAAAAAGACCGAAGGGCCGCGCAACTCCCGCGCCGGGTCGGTCTATGTGGTGAAGCCCAAGATGCACGGGCCGGAGGAAGTGGCCTTTGCCGACCGGCTTTTCTCCGATGTCGAAGAGGTGCTGGGCCTGCCGCAGAACACCGTCAAGCTGGGCGTCATGGACGAAGAGCGCCGCACCTCCGCCAACCTGCGCGAATGCATGCGGGCGGTGAAGGACCGGCTGGTCTTCATCAACACGGGCTTCCTCGACCGGACGGGGGATGAGATCCACACTTCCATGCGGCTTGGTCCCTTTGTGCCCAAGGGCGAGATGGCGGGCTCCGTCTGGCTCTCGGCCTATGAGAACGGGAACGTGGATGCGGGCTTGGCGCTTGGCCTGCGCGGCCGGGGGCAGATCGGCAAGGGCATGTGGGCCAAGCCCGACATGATGGCGGAGATGCTGGAGGCCAAGACCAACCATCCGATGGCCGGGGCGAATACCGCCTGGGTGCCTTCCCCGACCGCCGCCACGCTGCACGCCACGCATTACCATCAGATCAGTGTCGCGGACCGGCAGGATGAGCTGACCGGACGCGCGCGGGCCGCGCTGGACGATCTGCTGACGCCGCCGGTTCTGGGCGGGCGCAACCTGACCGAGGAGGAGGTGCGCCGCGATCTGGACAACAACTGCCAGGGCATCCTGGGCTATGTGGTGCGTTGGGTTGATCAGGGTGTCGGCTGTTCCAAGGTGCCGGACATCAACGACGTCGGCCTGATGGAGGATCGCGCGACGCTGCGGATTTCCTCGCAATACCTGGCGAACTGGCTGGCGCATGGTCTGATCACCGAGGAGGAGGTCGACGCGGCGCTGATGCGGATGGCGGCCAAGGTCGATGCGCAGAATGCGGGCGACCCGGCCTATATCTCGCTGGTCGACAATCCCGAGGGGCCGGCCTTTCAGGCGGCGCGGGATCTGATCTACAAGGGCGCAAAGCAACCTTCGGGCTATACAGAGCCGCTTTTGCATGCCTGGCGCCGCCGGGCCAAGGAGAACCAAGCATGATTACAGTGACGAGACTGGACCTGACCGACGCGCGTCTGATGATCGCCGCGGCGAAGGAGAAGGCGGCGGAGATCGGCGTGCCGATGTGCATCGCCATCACCGATGACGCGGGCAACCTGATCGCCTTCGAACGGATGGACGGGGGCAAGGTCACCTCGACCACCATCGCCATCGACAAAAGCTACACGGCCTCCGGAGCCAAGAAGGCGACGCATGAATATGGCGCGGCGAGCCAGCCGGGCAGCCCGGCCTACGGGATCTCCTCTGCCATCGGGGGCCGGTTGATGGTGGTCGGTGGCGGCCTGCCGGTCATGGTCGACGGGGCCTGTGTCGGGGGGATCGGTGTGTCTTCGGGCACGCCCGCGCAGGACATGGAGGTCGCGCAGGCGGGGCTGGATGCCTTGATGGCGACGCTCTGAATGCTGGCGCTGGATCATATCGTGGTGGCTGCGCCCTCCCTTGCGGAGGGGGTGGCCCATGTGCGGGATGCGACGGGGATCGACATGCCCAAGGGCGGTGAACACCCCCTGATGGGCACGCACAACCATCTGCTGCGCCTCGGCACGGATGAGTTTCTGGAGGTGATTGCCGTAAACCCCGGGGCGCCCTCGCCCTCCCGCCCGCGCTGGTTCGGGCTGGACCATCCGGTCCAGGCACCACGCCTGTCCCATTGGGTGCTGCGGTGCGACGATATGGCGGCGATGCGGCCCCAGATGCCAGAGCTGCTGGGCCCCGCGATCGAGGTGACGCGCGGCGACCTCAGCTGGCATCTGACGGTGCCGGAGGACGGCAGCCTGCCGATGGCGGGGGTGATGCCCAGCCTGCTGGAATGGCATGTCAGCCCGCTGCCGCCGACCCGGATGCAGGGGGCGGGGGTGGAGCTGCGCGCCCTCACCCTGTGCCATCCGGAGGTGCATCGGATCGAGGCGGCGCTGGCCCCGCATCTGCGGGATGATCGTATCCGATACGAGAGCGGTCCCGTGGCGCTTGTTGCCGAATTGTCGGCAGGGGGTCGCAACTTCACGTTGCGCTGAGGCTGAACCCTAGACAGTGACGCGAAAGCGATTCATCTTTCCGCCAGGGAAGAGGGATGAGCATGTCACAATCACGGGAATACGCAGGGCATCTACGCTTTGCCACCGAGGTGCTGTCGCGTGATGAGGCGCGCGGCACGATGCCGGTGCAGGAGGGGGTGATGAACCCCTTCGGAACAGTCCATGCCGGGGCGCTGATCTGGTTTGCGGATGTGGTGGCCACACGGCTGGCCTTGCAGGGGGCGGATGTGCAGAGCGGCGGGTCCGGCTTTCCCTTGGCGATCAGTATCACCGCGCAGCTCTTGTCCAACGTCACCTCCGGCACGCTGACAGCGCGGGCGCGCTATGTGAAGCGGGGCCGGACGATGCAGGTGGTGCGGACAGAGGTGACATCGCAGGACGGCAAGGTCCTGCTGGACCTCACGTCGAGCCATATCACCTCGCGTTAGGGCATTTTAGCGGCAGTTCCCGGGGTTTTCACCCGGGAAGAGACGACACCGGCTTGCGGAACCGGCGCAAAGCGGGCAGCAGATGCGGGCGTCGTCCTGCGGCGCGTTTCCTAACCCCTGATATCTGGCACCCCCATGAACACCTATTGCCTGACCGTAGCCTGCCCGACCTCCCGCGGGATTGTCGCGGCGATTGCGACCTTCCTCTCCGACAGGGGGTGCAATATCGTCGACAGCTCGCAGTTCGACGACCTGGAGACCGGGCAGTTCTTCATGCGGGTCAGCTTCCTGTCGGAGACGGGGGAGAGCCTGGAGGCGCTGGACGAGGGGTTCGCCAAGGTCGCCGAGGCGTTCGAGATGACCTTCGGCTTCCATGACGAGGCGGTGAAGATGAAGGTCGTTGTGATGGTCAGCCGTTTCGGCCATTGCCTGAACGATCTGCTCTACCGCTGGCGGATCGGGGCGCTGCCGATTGATATCGTCGCCGTCATCTCCAACCACATGGATTATCAGAAGGTGGTGGTGAACCACGATATCCCCTTCCACTGTATCCGCGTCACGCCGCAGAACAAGCCGCAGGCCGAGGCGCAGATCATGCAGGTGGTGGAGGATGCGGGCGCAGAGCTGATCGTGCTGGCGCGCTACATGCAGATCCTTAGCGACGAGATGTGCCAGAAGATGTCGGGCCGGATCATCAACATCCACCACTCCTTCCTGCCGTCCTTCAAGGGGGCGAACCCCTACAAACAGGCGTTCGAGCGTGGGGTGAAGCTGATCGGGGCGACCTCGCACTACGTGACGGCCGACCTCGACGAGGGGCCGATCATCGAACAGGACACGGTGCGCGTGACCCATGCGCAATCACCGGAGGATTATGTCTCGCTCGGCCGCGATGTGGAGGCCTCGGTTCTGGCGCGGGCGATCCATGCCCATGCGCATCGGCGGGTGTTCCTCAACGGCAACAAGACCGTCGTCTTCCACGCCTCGCCCGGGGCCTATGCGTCCGAGCGGATGGGCTGAACGCCGCATCGGCCCCGGACGATACCCGGGGCCGACTACGATCTGCGCGTTCTGACCGCCTCAGACCCGGGCGAGGACGATGTGGGACGCGTGCGGAAAGGCCATGCCGGCGCCATCGAAACATTCGTCCAGGGTTTCGACAAAGACGTCCACCGCCCGGTCGATCCGGTCGATCTGCAGGCCGGACATGATGCCTTCGGTCCCGATCGCCTGTGCCGCGAAGACGCGGGCGTCGGGGTGGCGCAGGAACAGGGTGAAGGGTTCTATTTCGATCTCCCGGAACCCGGCGGCGCGGAAGCAGCCGTACAGCTCTCCGGCGTCATGCATCGAACAGGTCTCGCGCACGGCATCCCCCGCTTCGGGGCCGCCGAGCGTATCCAGCGCCTTGGCCTGTGCGTTCAGCATCGGGTTCGCCTCTATCTCGCGCTGGACACAGACCAGAACGGTTCCGCCGGGGGCGAGTACACGCCGGACTTCTTTCAGGGCGGCGACACGATCCGGGAAGTACTGCAGTGCCTGCTGGCAGTAGATCCGGTCAAAGCTGTCGTCTTCGAAGGGCAGCTGTCCGGCATCGGCCTTCACCCATTCGATCCCCGGCGTCGTATCTGCCGAGGCATGGCGGGCGACGCTCAGCATCGCCTCACTGTGGTCCAGCGCCGCAAGGCGGGCCGGGCGATAGTTGCCGCGGGCCAGCTGGCGGGCCACCGCGCCGGTCCCGCAGGCCAGATCCAGGAGCCTGTCACCGACCCGGGGCGGTGCCTGGGCGATGAGGGCTTCGGCCCAGGGTTCGAAGATCACGGGGACCAGTACCGACTGGTATCGGTCCGCGAAACTCATCGGCATATCGTGTAAAGTCGGCATCTGTCATACTCCGCTCGCTGTTGATGCAGTCTTTGTTATTTGCTCTGACGTGCCCCCGGATCGCGCCAGTGACCAAGGATAGCTCCCGATGAATGGCCGGAATGTGGCAGGAATTGGCATCGGCAAATTGATGCCGTTCAGATACGTCTTTCGGGATTCAGAGGCGGATTTCAGCCGACAGGCACCTATTCCGAACGACAAACGGAAAAAGGGCCCGGCAACCGCCGGGCCCAGTGAAATCGAGGGGTAATCTTGGGTTCTGGTTGACCCGCCCTTGATCAGGCGGTTTCCGTGGCTTCAAGCGCGGTGGCCTCGACCGTGTCACCTTTGGTGATCTCGATCCGGCGCGGCTTGAGCGCCTCTGGAACCTCGCGCACGAGGTCGATGTTCAGCATCCCGTCCGCATGGGTCGCGCCGGTGACCTTCACATGATCGGCCAAGTGGAACCGGCGTTCGAAGGCGCGGGTTGCAATGCCGCGGTGCAGATAGGTGCGGTTTTCCTCTTCGGCCTTGCGGGCCGAAACGATCAGGGCGTGGTCCTTCACTTCGATCGCCAGGTCGTCATCGGAAAATCCGGCGACGGCGATGGTGATGCGATAGGCGTCCTGATCCAGTTTTTCGATGTTGTAGGGCGGGTAGGTCGGCGTGGCGCCGTCCGTGGTGAGGACCCGGTCCATCATGTCGGCCAGCTGGTCGAAGCCGACGGTTGCACGGTAGAGCGGGGCGAGATCAAAGTTACGCATGGTCATCCTCTTTGAGCGATAACGTTGGTGGTGCGCCTTCCCATCATGGGACAGGCAGTTGATATCAGGACCCGTCCTGGCGTCCTGACATCCCCGATCTGGGAAGCTTGGGGGGAATTTTCAAGAGGCGGGGATCAGCCCCCGGGGCGGACGAACTTTGCGCCGATATCGGACCGTGTTGTCCCCTGGGTGAGGACCGGGCGCTTGACCGTGACCCTGTTGGTGCGCGGCGCGGTCGGCAGGTCGTGACCGCCACCGTTTTCCAGCACTGCGATCAGGTCCTCGATCTGCGACAGATCGGTGCCGAGGGACACGCGCTGGCCATCGACCTCCGCCTTGGCGGAGACAACGGAGACGATGCGGGGAATGCCGCCCTGCATCGAAAAGACCGGCGCCCCGGAGGAACCGAAATCGACGTCGCAGGACATGATCAGCACGCCATCCTGTTTTGTGATCACGCCGCAGAGCTCCTGCAGGCTGGGCGCTTCGGCGCGGTCATGCGCGTAGGAGACCACGGCTAGCGGATCGCCCCCGCGCGGTTTGTCCGAGGTGGCGAAGGGGACGACGTTGGACATGCGTACAGGTCGGTAAAGCTCCAGCAGGGCGATGTCGTTGCGCACGCGGTCGGGCGTCACTGGGGCGCGGAAATCGTAGCTGTCGGGGATCACGGCGCGGCGGATATCGCGATAGGCGGAGGCCCGGCCATTGCGCCAACCCGCGAGGAACTCGATCCGGTTGGTGTCGAACCGGACGCCCTTTTGCTTGTCGAACAGGCAATGCGCGGCGGTCAGGACCAGGGTTTCGCTGATCAGCGCCCCCGTACAGAAGCCGCGCCCATCCAGATCGAGGCGACCGACGGCCTCCCACCCCTTGGTGTCATCCCCGGTGTCGAGGCGGCGCAGATCGGTTTCCTGCGCCAGCGCCGCGCGGGTGAGGGACAAGAGGAGAGTGAGGACCAGGGCGAGCCCCGGAATAACGCGATACAACATACCATCTACCCTGGATGTGATTTGCCACATGCTAGGGGTCGGTTGGGGCGAAAGTAGGGCGCGTCACGGGTTTTGCAGGGACGGTGGCTTCGGCCCCCCGGTGGCCCAGTCCAGCAGTTCGACGGTATGGACCACGGGCACCCCGGTGCCCGATCCGATCTGCATCATGCAGCCGATGTTGCCCGCGGCGATGACGTCGGGTTTCACGGCCTCCAGCGTCCGCACCTTGCGGTCCTTCAGCTTGCCGGAGATTTCGGGCTGCATCAGGTTGTAGGTCCCGGCGGAGCCGCAGCAGAGGTGGGGATCGGCGGGGGTGGCGACCTCGAACCCCGCGGCCTTGAGCAGATCCTTAGGCGTTTCGCGGATCTTCTGCCCGTGCTGCAGGGAGCAGGCGGAGTGGTAGCCGATACGCAGGGGTTCCGGCGCCTGGGCGGGCAGGTCGAGCTCGGCCAGCACCTCGGTGATGTCTTTGGCGATCTTCGATACGCGGGCGGCGTCTTCGGCCAGCGGGTCGGTGCGGAACATATGGCCGTAGTCCTTCACCGTCGTGCCGCAGCCGGAGGTGTTGATGACAATGGCATCCAGCCCCTCGCCGTCCATTTCGCGCGTCCAGGCGCGGATGTTGCGGGCGGCGGAGGTGTGGGCCAAGTCCTCCTTCCCCATGTGGTGGGTGAGGGAGCCGCAGCAGCCCTCTCCCTCGGGGATCACCACCTCGACCCCGTGGCGGGTCAGCAGCCGAATGGTCGCGTCGTTGATATCGGTGTTCAGCGCCTTTTGCGCACAGCCGGTCATCAGGGCGACGCGTTTGATCCGGGGTCCGCTGGCCGCGTGGGTCTGTGGATCGTCGTTGCGCGAGGGCGTGGGCAGGCGGCGCGGGGCCATGCCGATCATGGCGCGCAGACGGGGGTCGGGCATCAGCCGCGCGAAGGGGCGGGCGAGGCCGGCGGCAAACAGCGCGAGGCGAAAGCGCGTGGGATAGGGAATGATCCGGGCCAGGATCCAGCGCAGGGCCCGGTCATCCCATCTGCGTTTGTAGTGCTGGTCGATATAGGCGCGGGCATGATCGACAAGATGCATGTAATGCACACCGGAGGGGCAGGTCGTCATGCAGGCGAGGCACGACAGGCAGCGGTCGATATGCTGGACGGTCTTTTCGTCCGGCACGCGCTCGTTCTCCAGCATGTCCTTGATCAGATAGATGCGGCCACGGGGGCTGTCCAATTCGTCGCCCAGGACCTGATAGGTCGGGCAGGTGGCGGTGCAGAAGCCGCAATGCACACAGGCGCGCAGGATTTCATTGGCCCGGGCGGTGCCGGGGTCCTTCAACTGGTCCGGGGTGAATTCGGTACGCATCAGGTCAAGCCCATTGCTATCAGAAAGCCGATGACCGGCGCGGTGGTGGTGGCCGCGCCGAAAAGGGCGGGGGCGGGGGCCAGATCGGGCATCCGGCGGTCCATCATCTGGGTCAGCAGCGCCGCCAGGCCGATCCAGCCGACCCAGAGCATGCCGAGGGCCGTGTAGGTGCGCACGGAATGTTCCGCTGCATCGGTCGGCAGAAGGCGCAGCATGCCGATGCCCGCAATCGCCAGCAGGATGACACCCGGACCAAGCAGCGACAGGCCGGACCGGTCCGGGGCCCGGCGGATCAGCCCGGCGTAGAGGCCGAGGCCGATCAGCACCACGAGAACAAGTGAGAGGATCAGGATCATGCGGTAGGCCCCATAAGCCCGGGGTTGAGAATGCTCCGGGGGTCGAATTTCTGGCGCAGGCCCCGGGCGATCCGCTCCAGCGGTGCGCTTTGGGGCTGGAAGGTCGGGATCGTGGCGCGGATGGCGGGATTTGCCCGGATCAGGGTCGCATGGCCGCCGATTGTGGCGACCTCCTGCCGGATCAGGGCAGCCCCGGCATCACCGGTCTCCGGCGTCAGCAGCCAGAGCAGCCCGCCGCTCCAGTCCGCGATCGTGGTCAGATCCTGCCCGGCCTGACGCAGCCGGTCGCAAAGGTCCGCAGCCCCGGTCGGGCGGGTGGAGATGCGCCAGACCGCACCATCGCGCCCGGCAAAGGGGGTGACATCGCGCAGCTCGCGCCACAGTGCGGCGCTCTCCGGCCCCTCGGCGATCTCATCCGCGCCCAGCAGATCGGCCAGCTTGCCCGCCCTATATTTGACGCTGCCTGCCATCCCCTCGATCCGGATGCGCCGTTCGGAGGTCTTGCCGGTGGCATCGTCGGACAGCCAGGCTGCGCCGCTGACGTCAAAGGGGGTTGCCATGGCGCGGGTCAGGTCGGCGATGGCGTCCCCCTGGGTCTGGCCGCGCAGGATCAGGGTCGCCTCGGCCTCCGGTATGGCCTGAAGCTTGAGGCTGACCTCGGTCAGGACGCCAAGAGTGCCGCAGGCCCCGGACATCAGCTTCACTAGGTCATAGCCGGTCACGTTTTTCATCACGCGGCCGCCGTTCTTGACGACCTCGCCGCTGCCCGAGACGAAGCGGACGCCGAGCATGTGATCGCGCGCCGCGCCGACCTGAATGCGTCTGGGGCCGGAGATATTGGCGGCGGAAACTCCGCCGATTGTGGGCACTCCGTCCGTGCCGAGAAGGGGCCGGTGATCCATCGGTTCAAAGGCCAGCCGCTGGTCCTTTTCCGCAAGAATAGTCTCTATTTCCTCCACCGGCGTCCCGGCCCCGGCGACCAGCGTCAGCGCACCGGGTTCATAGAGGTGCACGCCGCTCAGCCCGGAGGTTTCCACCCTCTCGCCTTCTACGGCCAGCCCCCGTGTTCCCCCGCCCCGGATCGACAGCGGGCCCCCGGCGTCGCGGATCAGCTGGCTCAGTTCGGCCTCTGTCTTCGGCTGCACCATGATCAGCCCCGCCGCGCGTCGGTCGTGGCCAACGGAAAGACCTTGGCGGGGTTAAGCAGCCATTTCGGATCGAAGACATCCTTGACCGCCATCTGGGCCTCCAGATCTGCAGGGTCGTACTGGTGACTCATCAGATCGCGCTTCTCGACGCCGACGCCGTGTTCGCCGGTCAGGCAGCCGCCGACCTCGACGCAGAGCTTGAGGATCTCGGCACCCATGGCCTCGCAGGTTTCCAGCTGACCGTCGCCATTGGCGTTGAACAGGATCAGCGGGTGCAGGTTGCCGTCGCCGGCGTGAAAGACATTGGCGACCTTCAGACCGTATTCGTCGGACAGCTCTCCCATCCGTTTCAAAACGGCGGGCAGTTCGCTGATCGGGATGGTGCCGTCGAGGCACATGTAGTCGTTGATCTGCCCCATGGCCCCGAAGGCGGATTTGCGGCCCAGCCAGATGCGCGCGCTTTCGTCGGCCGATCCGCTTTCGCGGAGTTCCACCGGGTTGTGGCGTTCGGCGATTGCCGTGATCACGGCGAGCTGTTCGTCAATCTCGGCGGGACTGCCTTCGACCTCGACGATCAGAAGGGCCTCGCAATCGGGGTAACCGGCCCCGGCAAAGGCTTCTGTAGCCTCGATACAGGGTCGATCCATGAATTCAATGGCGACGGGCAGAACCCCCGCCTCGATGATGTCGCGGACGCAGGCGCCGGCCACCTCGTTGCTGTCGTAGCCGATGAGGACGGGCCGGGCCCCTTCGGGTTTGGGCAGGATACGCAGGGTCGCCTCGGTCACCACGCCAAGCTGCCCTTCGGAGCCGCAGATGACGCCAAGCAGGTCCAGCCCGCCACTGTCGAGCCAGGGTCCGCCGATTTCCGCCACCTCGCCATCCATCATGACCATGGTCACGCCAAGCAGGTTGTTCGTGGTCACTCCGTATTTCAGGCAATGTGCCCCGCCGGAGTTCATCGCGATATTCCCCGCAATGGCACAGGCGAGCTGAGACGAGGGATCGGGGGCGTAGAAGAACCCGTCGCCCTCGACCTCGCCGGTCACGCGCAGGTTGGTCATGCCGGTCTGCACGCGGATGAACCGGTCGTCATAGTTCCGCTCCAGCACCTCGGTCATGCGGGCCACGCCCAGGATCACCGCATCCGCCGTCGGCAGCGCGCCCCCGGCCAGCGAGGTGCCCGACCCGCGCGGCACCACCGGAACGCCGAACCGATGGCAGGTGCGCAGGACGTGCGACACTTCTTCGGTCGTGGCGGGCAGGACGGCCAGCAGGGGCGGGCAGCGATAGGCCGTCAGGGCATCGCATTCGTAAGCGCGCGTTTCGACCGGGTCCGTGATGATGGCATCACGCGGCAGCCCCTCCGCCAGGGCGGCGACAAGCGCATCCTTCTGCGCCAGGATCCGGGGATCGGGGACAGGCATCTGCATGGCGGACCTCGCAAATTGCGGGAATGCCCCAGACCTAGCCCCGAACGGGACAGATTGGCAAGCGACGGGTGTATAGGCTAACTGGTCGCATGACATGGATGGATCGGCTTAGCCTCTTCTCACATCTGGATTTTGCGGCGATCGGTTTGATCTACGCAACCTGGGCCTTCATCGGCTGGCGGATCGAGAATCCGGGCAGCAAAAGGCCCTCCGTCTCCATGCTGATGGCGGAATACCGGCGCGAGTGGATGCGCCAGATGGTGACGCGCAATCCCCGTATCTTCGACAGTCAGACTCTGGCCACGCTGCGCGAAAGCACCAGCTTCTTTGCCTCGGCCACGATGATCGCCATCGGCGGGGTGCTGGCCAGTGTTGCCAATGGCGAGCGTTTGATGGGGCTGGCGAACCAGATCACGCTGGAAACCGATCCGGCAATCGTCTGGGAAATCAAGATGCTGGTGGTGCTGACCTTTCTGATCAACGCCTTCCTGAAGTTCGTCTGGTCGAACCGGTTGTTCGGCTATTGCGCGGTGCTGATGGCGGCGGTGCCCAACGATCCGGAGGACGGGCGCTGCCAGCCGCGGGCGGCCAAGGCCGCGACGATCAACATCACCGCGGCGCGCAGTTTCAACCGGGGCCTGCGGTCGATCTATTTCGCCATGGGCGCATCGGCCTGGCTGCTGGGGCCCGAGGCGCTGATCGCGGCGACGGTGATCACCTTTGCGGTGCTCTGGCGGCGGGAATTCACCTCACAATCCCGGGCGGCTCTGCTGGACACGACGGACCGCACGTCAGTGTGAAGGCGCTTGTTCCGCCATATGCTTCCATTGCGCGCCGGGCCGCGTATAACCACCGCATGATCCGAGCCGCTCTCTTCCTTCTTCTCTCCAGTGCCCTGCCCGTGATGGCGGGCGGTCCCGAAATTCTCGGGGCAACGGCGGAACGCTCCGGCATGGGGTGGAAGATCAGCGTGACGCTGGTGCATGACGACGAGAGCTGGGAGAATTTTGCCGACGGTTGGGAAGTGCGCGACATGGCGGGCAATGTGCTGGGTCATCGCGAGTTGATGCATCCTCATACGCCGGATCGCCCGTTCACCCGGTCGCTGTCCTCGGTGATGATCCCGGACGGCACGCGCAAGGTCCAGATCCGCGCTCGCAGCAAGGCCGAGGGCTGGGGCGACCAGATCTATATCCTCAAGCTGAAGTAACCCGGTCTTTCGGCACGCTCAGCGTTGCGACTCGCGCCAGTTCGGGTTGATCCAGGGCGCGGCGTTTTCCGGCGGCAGGGGGGTCTTGCCCAGGATGTGATCCGCCGCCTTTTCGCCCACCATGATCGAGGGCGCGTTGAGGTTGCCATTGGGGATCAGCGGAAAGACGGAACTGTCCGCCAGGCGCAGGTTGTCGACGCCGATCACCCGTGCCTCCGGGTCGACGACGGCCATGGGATCATCGCGGCGTCCCATGCGGGCGGTGCCGCAGGGGTGATAGGCCGATTCGACGTGCTCGCGGATGAACCCATCCAGTTCATCATCGCTCTGCAGCTCCGCGCCCGGCTGTATCTCCTTCTTGTAGAAGGGGGCGAAGGCCTCCTGCCCGAAAATTTCGCGGGTGAGGCGGATGCATTTGCGGAAATCCGACCAGTCCTTGTCGTGGGACATGTAATTGAAGCGGATCACCGGCGCATCCTGCGGATCGGCGGACCGCAGGGTGACGGACCCGCGCGACGGGCTGCGCATCGGGCCGACATGAGCCTGAAAACCGTGACCCTCTGGCGCGGCCTGCCCGTCGTAGCGCACGGCGATCGGAAGAAAGTGGTACTGGATATCCGGGTAATCGACCCCGGCCTGCGACCGGATGAAACCGCAGCTTTCGAACTGGTTCGACGCGCCGGGGCCGGTTTTCGTCAGCAGCCAGCGGGCACCAACGTAGGCCTTTCCAAGCAGATTCCAGTAGGAATAGAGACTGATTGGCTGGCTCGCCGCGGCCTGGATGTAAAGTTCCAGATGGTCTTGCAGGTTTTGGCCGACGCCCGCGCGGTCGGCCACGACCTCGATCCCGTGATCGGCCAGATGGGCAGCGGGGCCGATGCCCGACAGCATGAGCAGCTTGGGCGAGTTGAGCGAGGAGGCGGCGATGATGACCTCGGCCTCGGCGCGGATGACCTCGACCTTGCCGCCGCGTTCGATCTCCACCCCCGTGGCGCGGCCGTCCTCGATCACGATCCGGCGGGCGAAGGCGCGGATCAGGTCACAATTCGGACGGTTCAGAGCCGGTTTGAGATAGGCGGAAGCGGCGGACCAACGACGCCCCTTCCAGACTGTCATGTCGAAGGGGCCGAAGCCCTCCTGCTGTTCGCCGTTGTAATCATCGGTCACCGGGTAGCCTGCCTGCCGTCCGGCCTCGACAAAGGCGCGGGTCAGCGGGTTGACCCGGCTGCCGCGCGTTACATGCAGCGGCCCCTTGGTCCCACGCCACGCCGGATCGCCGCCGTGGCCGCCGTCGTGCCAGTTCTCCAGCCGCTTGTAGTAGGGCAGGACGTCGGCGTAGCCCCAGCCCTCGGCCCCCATGTCGCGCCAGGTGTCGAAATCGCGCGCATGGCCGCGGACGTAGATCATGCCGTTGATCGACGACGACCCCCCGATCACCTTGCCCCGTGGCGTCACCAGGGTGCGCCCGCCCAGATGCGGTTCGGGTTCGGTTTTCAGGCCCCAGTCATACCGCTTCATGTTCATCGGGTAGGAGAGCGCGCCAGGCATCTGGATGAAGGGCCCCGCATCGGTGCCGCCATGTTCGATGACCAGCACGCGTTTGCCGGCCTCCGCCAGGCGGTATGCCATGGCGCATCCCGCGCTGCCCGCGCCGACAATGACGTACTCCGCCTGCATCAGAAGGGGGCCTCGACATCACCCATGCGGACGTAGACGGTTTTGAGCTGGCTGTAGTGTTCGATCGCCGCCTTTGAATTCTCGCGGCCGACGCCGGAGGCCTTCACCCCGCCGAAGGGTGCCTCGACCGGCGCGTCGTTGTAGGAGTTGATGAAGCAGGTGCCCGCCTGCAGCCGCCCGATCACGCGATGCGCGCGGGACAGGTCGCGCGTGAAGACCCCGGCGGAGAGGCCGAATTCGGTCGCATTGGCGCGGGCGATCACCTCCTCCTCGTCGTCATAATCGAGGACGGACAGGACGGGGCCAAAGATCTCTTCGCGTGCGATGGTCATGTCATCTCGGACATCGGCAAAGACCGTGGGTTCGATGTAGAATCCGTCGCGGTCGATGCGCTTGCCGCCGGTGACCAGGCGGGCGCCTTCGGTCAAACCAGTCTCTATATAAGCCAAAACGATATCCATCTGGCGCTGGCTGACCATGGGACCGAAGGAGGTTTCCTCCTCCATCGGGTCGCCGATGACGGCGGTGGACAAGCGCTCGGTGAGGCGGGTCAAAAACCGTTCCTTGATCGCACTGTGCACGAAGACGCGGGTGCCGTTGGAGCAGACCTGGCCGGAAGAATAGAAGTTGCCAAGGATCGCGCCGCCCACGGCGTTTTCGATGTCCGCGTCGTCGAAGACGATCATGGGCGATTTGCCGCCCAGCTCCATCGTGACGTGCTTCATCTCGGCGGCGGCGGCGGCATAGACGCGCTTGCCCGTGGGCACCGAGCCGGTGAGGGAGACCTTGGCAACGCGCGGGTCGGTGACCAGTTGCGCCCCGGTGTCGCCCATGCCCTGCACCACGTTGAAGACGCCCGGAGGCGCGCCCGCCTCGATCATGATCTCGGCGATCTTCAGGGCGCAAAGGGGGGTCATTTCCGAGGGTTTGAACACCATCGTGTTGCCGCAGGCCAGCGCGGGCGCGGCCTTCCAGCAGGCGATCTGGGTGGGATAGTTCCAGGCGCCGATGCCGACGCAGACGCCAAGCGCCTCGCGCACGGTATAGACCCAGTCTTCGCCCAGGGGGATGTGTTCGCCGGTCAGGGTGCCTGCGAGACCGCCGAAATATTCCAATGCGTCTGCGGCCGAGGTCGCGTCGGCGACCAGCGTTTCCTGCAGCGGTTTGCCGGTGTCATGCGTCTCTAACACGGACAGATCGTGGTTTTTCTCGCGGATGATTTGGGCGGCGCGGGTCAGGATGCGGCCCCGTTCGCGGGGCGCGAGCGCCGCCCAGGCGGGCTGCGCGGCCTGTGCGGCGGCGAGGGCCTGATCGACCACCGCCGGTGTGCCCGCATGAACCTGCGCAATCTGCGCACCGGTGGCGGGGTAGATCACCGGAATCGGGGTACCGGCGGTATCCTCGACATACTCACCGTTGATAAAATGGCTGGCGGTCGGTTGGGTGGCGTAGGGCATCTTACTCTCCGCGCGGGAAGCGTTGGTTTTCCTCGACGACGTTCAGGTCCATGTGATTGCGCATGTACCGGTCGGAGGCTTTCTGGAGCGGCTGGTAATCCCAGGGGTAATAGGCGCCGTTGCGCAGCGCCTCGTAGACGATCCAACGCCGCGCCTGGCTGCGGCGCACTTCGTCATCGAAGCGGTCAAGGTCCCATCTGGTATCCGCCTCGGTGCGGAAGCGGGCCAGCGTGTCGGCATGGGCCGGGTCGGTGGCGAGGTTCGACAGTTCATGCGGGTCGGCGGCCAGATCGAACAGCTGTTCGGGATCGAGGGTGCAGCGGGTGTATTTGTACTGACCCTGCACGAGGGCGACCATCGGGGCATAGGAGGCCTCGGCGGCGTATTCCATGCGCACGGGCGTTTCGCGTGTGACCCCGTTCGCATAGGGCACCAGCGTTTCACCGGCGGTCCAAGGCGCGACCTCCTCCATCGAGATGCCGGCGAGGTCGCAGAGGGTCGGGCAGACGTCGATGTTGGAGACAGGATCAGAGACTAAACCGGGCGAAATGCCCTCACCGGCGATCATCATGGGCACGCGGGAGGAGCCTTCGAAGAAGCTCATCTTGAACCAGAGACCGCGCGCGCCCAGCATGTCGCCGTGATCGGAGACAAAGAGGATCGTGGCCTCCTGCCGGGTGCGTTCCAGCACGTCGAGGATCTCGCCCACCTTCCGGTCGAGGTAGGAGATATTGGCGAAATAGGCGCGGCGGGAGCGGCGGATGTCTTCGGTCGTGATGTCAAAGCTGCGCCAGTCGTTTGCGTCGAAGATGCGCTTGGAATGGGCGTCCTGATCTTCATATGGGATTGCGCCGACCTCCGGCTCCAGGTGCTCGCAATCCTCGTAGAGGTCCCAGAATTCCTTGCGCGCAACATAGGGATCATGGGGATGGGTGAAGCTGACGGTCAGGCACCAGGGGCGGTCGTCATGACCGCGGGCGAGGTCATAGAGCTTGCGGGTCGCGTTGTATGCGACCTCGTCATCATACTCCATCTGGTTGGAGATTTCGGCGACGCCCGCGCCGGTGACGGACCCCATGTTGTGATACCACCAGTCGATCCGCTCGCCCGGTTTGCGATAGTCCGGGGTCCAGCCGAAATCGGCGGGGTAGATGTCGGTGGTCAGCCGTTCCTCGAACCCGTGCATCTGATCGGGGCCGACGAAATGCATCTTGCCGCTGAGGCAGGTCTGATAGCCCGCACGGCGCAGGTGGTGGGCATAGGTCGGCAGGTCTGAGGGAAACTCGGCGGCGTTGTCATAGACCCCGGTGACCGAGGGCAGTTGGCCGGACATGAAGGAGGCCCGGCCCGGCGCGCAGAGCGGACTTGCGGTGTAACAGTGACTGAATCGGGCGGATTTCGCCGCCAACCTCTTCAGGTTCGGGGCGTGCAGCCAATCGGCGGGACCGTCGGGAAAGAGCGTCCCGTTCAACTGGTCGACCATGAGGATCAGGATGTTCGGTTTCGTCATGTTTCGGGCTTTCGATCAGGCCAGGAGTTCGGCATCGAGCGTGGCAAGGACAAGGGCGGCAGCATCAACGCCGGTGGTGTCATTCGGATTGACGGCGAAGCGCAGATAGATGCCGTCGATCAGCCCGCCGAGGCGTTGCGCGATCAGCGGGGCACGGTCCCCGGAGAGGGGGCGCAGATCACGAGTCAGGTTGGAGTGCAGACGACGGTGATAGATCGACAGCAGGCGCCGCGCTTCCTGCGATGTCTGGGCGAGGACGTAGAAATTCAGCCAGGCGGCGATCGTGTCGCGCCGGAAGTTCGAGGCGCTGAAACTGGCGCGGATCACCCCCTCGACCCGGGCACGCGGGGTGGTGGCGACGGAGAGCGCGCCCCGGACCTCGGCCCCGTAGATGGTCAGCACGTAACGCATGGAGGAGAGGAACAGCTGCTCCTTGTCGCCGAAGTAGTGGAAGGCCAGGGCGGAGGAGACACCTGCGCGTTTCGCGATCTGGCCCACGGTGACATTCAGCGTGCCGGAAGCGCCGATTTCATGGATCGTGGCTTCGACCAGTTGCTGCTTTCGCTCTGCCGTGGTGGCCATCTGGCGGCTCCGAATGTAAAAGAAACATGTTGCAATCATCTCGTAACCGTGGATTGATTGACTGGTCAATCAAAAACACGAACATAACCAAAAGGGAGTAATCATGCGCCTACTGACAACTGTATCCGCCCTGTCCCTCTGCCTTGCCGGAGCGGCGTTGGCGGACTGTGACGAGGTCTCCATGTCCGATGTGGGCTGGACCGATATCACCACCACGACCTCCGCCGCCAAGCATGTGCTTGAGGCGCTCGGCTATGATGTGGATGTGAAGATCCTGTCGGTGCCGGTGACCTTTGCCTCGCTCGAATCCGATGATGTGGACGTGTTTCTGGGCAACTGGATGCCCGCACAGTCCGGCGCCATCGGCCCCTATTTGGAGAGCGGCGAGATCGAACAGATCAACGTCAACCTGGAAGGCACCAAGTACACGCTGGCTGTGCCGACCTACCTGTATGACGCGGGTCTGAAGACCTACGGCGACATCCACAAGTTCAAGGACGAGCTGGATGGCAAGATCTACGGCATCGAGCCGGGCAACGAGGGCAACGCTTATCTCGTATCGCTGACCGAGGAGAACAAGTTCGACCTGAGCGGCTTCGAAGTGGTCGAATCCTCTGAACAGGGGATGCTGGCGCAGGTCGCCCGCCACTACAAGAAAGAGGAAGCGGTGGTGTTCCTGGGCTGGGAACCCCATCCGATGAACGCCAACTTCTCGCTCAAGTATCTGCCGGGCGGCGAAGATTTCTTTGGCGGTGAGGGTGTCGTGCATACCGTGACCCGCAAGGGCTTCTCCGAAGAATGCCCGAACCTGGGCAAGCTCTTCGGCCAGATGGATTTCACGCTGGAGATGGAAAACGGTATCATGGGTCAGATCCTGGATGACGGGGCCGATCCGGATGAGGCCACGATGGAGTGGATCAAGGCCAATGGCGACACGGTCCTGGGCTGGGTCGAGGGTGTGACGACCGAGGATGGCGGCGATGGGACCGCGGCGGTCAAAGACGCCTTCGGTCTCTGATGCGATAACCAGATGCCCCGCCGCCCGAAAGGTCGGCGGGGTTTGCTTTTCCGGCCCGCGCGGCCGACAAGAGAGTCAGGAGACCCCGCAAGAGGGTCGGCAAACGGGGGATAACGCCAGTGGATTGGCTGACAGACAACAAGATACCCGTCGGCAAGGCGTCGGCGGCGGTCTTTGAATGGGTGCGTGACAACGGGGAGTGGTTTCTGAACTTCCTGTCGATGGTGATGGAGGCGCTGATTGACGGCATCCTCTTCGTCCTGCAGGAGCCGCATCCGCTGATCGTTGTGGTCGTCTTCGTGGCGATCACATACTACCTGCAACGCAGCTGGAAGGTGGCGCTTTTCGTCTTCCTCGGCTTCCTCTTCATCCTGAACCAAGGCTATTGGGACGAAACGACCGAGAGCCTGACGCTGGTGCTTTCGGCCTGTGTGGTCTGCATGGCCATCGGGGTGCCCATAGGCATCGCCACGGCGCATCGGCCACGGCTGTATACCTATGTCCGGCCGATCCTCGACCTGATGCAGACTCTGCCGACCTTTGTCTATCTGATCCCCGCCATCGTCTTTTTCGGCATCGGCATGGTGCCGGGCCTGATCGCGACGGTGATCTTCGTCCTGCCTGCGCCGATCCGGTTGACGCACCTCGGCGTGTCGTCGACCCCGCAGGCGCTGCTGGAGGCCGCGCGGGCCTTTGGCGCGACGCCCAGACAGACCCTCTACAAGGTGGAACTGCCCTATGCGCTGCCGCAGATCATGGCGGGGCTGAACCAGACGATCATGCTGTCGCTGTCGATGGTGGTGGTCGCCGCGCTGGTCGGGGCGAACGGGCTAGGCGTGCCGGTGGTCCGGGCACTGAACCAGGTGAATACCGCGCTCGGCTTCGAATCGGGCTTCGTCATCGTGGTGGTCGCCATCATGCTGGACCGCATCCTAAACCTCGGAGGCCGGAAATGAGCGTCGCTGTCGATATTGATAACGTCTCCATCGTCTTCGGGAAGGAACCGGACAAGGCGCTGCCGCTGATGGACAAGGGGCAGGAGCGGGGCGAGATCCAGCAGGCCACGGGCCAGGTGCTGGGCGTTCACAATTGCACTCTGCAGGTCGAGGAGGGCGAGATCCTTGTCCTCATGGGCCTGTCCGGATCGGGGAAATCGACCCTGCTTCGGGCTGTTAACGGGCTGAACCCGGTGGTGCGCGGCGCGGTGAAGGTCCACGACGGGTCGGGGATGGTCGATGTGACCCACTCCGATCCCGCGACGCTGCGGCGGCTGCGGATGAACCATATCGCCATGGTGTTTCAGCAGTTTGGTCTGCTGCCTTGGCGGACCGTGCGGGAAAACGTCGGCCTGCCGCTGGAACTGGCCGGGATGGGCACGAAGGAAGCGATCGGCAAGGTCGATGAACAGCTGGCGCTGGTCGGCCTGTCGGATTGGGCGGAGCGGAAGGTCGGCGAGTTGTCGGGCGGGATGCAGCAGCGGGTCGGGCTGGCGCGGGCCTTTGTAACGCAAGCGCCGATCCTGCTGATGGACGAGCCCTTCTCGGCGCTCGACCCGCTGATCCGGACGAAGTTGCAGGATGAGTTGCTGGAGCTGCAGCAGAAGCTGAAGCGGACGCTGATCTTCGTCTCTCACGACCTGGACGAGGCCTTCAAGCTGGGCAACAAGATCGCCATCATGGAAGGCGGGCGTATCGTGCAGATGGGCACGCCGCAGGACATCTTCCGCGATCCCAAGAACGATTACGTCGCCGATTTCGTGCAGCATATGAACCCGCTTGGCGTGCTGCGCGCGCGGGATCTGATGCGGCCTGCCACGGGGAGTCCGGCGATGACGATCGACGCGGACGGGCTGATCCGGGACAGCATGGAGCAGATGATCGGCTCCGACGGACCGATCGGCGTTGTCGAGGATGGCGCGGTGATTGGCGAGCTGTCGAAGGACGATCTGCTGCGCGGTTTGGCGAATCCGTCGGGGGCGTGATTCAGGCGGTTTAGGGTCGAAATGACGTGCCCCGGACGTGCTCCGGGGCCGTTCGCCGTTAATGACTGACCGTCGAGGCCCCGGACCTGCTCCGGGGCATGACAGATATCAGTTCAACAGGCCCGCGTGGCGCAGCCCGGCGCGCAGTTTTTCCTTGGTCGGGTCGCTGACCGGCAGCAGCGGCAGGCGGACCTCCTCGGCGCACAGGCCGAGTTCCGACATGGCGAACTTCACACCGCAGAGACCCGGTTCGATGAAGATGGCCTCGTGCAGGGGCATCAGTCGGTCCTGATAGTCGAGTGCGGTCTTGTAGTCGCCCGCGGCACAGGCGGCCTGCATTTCGGCGCAGAGCTTCGGTGCGACATTCGCGGTGACGGAGATACAGCCGACCCCACCCATGGCATTGAAGCCGACGGCAGTGCCGTCCTCGCCCGACAGCTGGATGAACTCCTTGCCGCAGGTGATCCGTTGGAGTGCGACCCGGTCCAGTTTTGCCGTGGCGTCCTTGACCCCGACGATGCGGGGCAGTTTGGCCAGTTCGCCCATGGTGTCGGGCGTCATGTCGATGACCGAGCGGGGCGGGATGTTGTAGATGATGATCGGAATATCCGCGGCATCATGCATCGCGGTGAAATGCGCGATCAGGCCTGCCTGCGTCGGTTTGTTGTAATAGGGCGTCACGACCAGCGCGCCATCGGCGCCGACCTCGGCCGCGTGCTTGATCAGGCGCACGCCTTCGGCGGTGTTGTTGGCCCCGGCCCCGGCGATGACGGGGAGGCGGCCGGCAGCGAATTCGACGACCTTTTCCACGACGATTTCGTGCTCGCGCATGGACAGCGTGGGGGATTCACCCGTGGTGCCGACGGGAACAAGGCCGTTGGAGCCCTGATCGACATGCCAGTCCACGAGTTTCTTGAGGCACTCAAGATCCAACTCGCCGTCCTTGAACGGCGTGACGAGGGCGGGAATTGACCCGTGAAACATGACACGCTCCTTTCGTGTGGCGGGTGGCAGAGGCCGTCCCGGTTGCGGATCCCCGCTACTGACGCCGATGTGTCTTGAGCGCGCGCAGGGCTTGTTTACAGTCGTTCCGTGTCTATTCCGGTTTGGCAGGGGAAATGCAAGCGATAGTGCGACTTGGACGGTTGGTTCCGGCCCTGATCCTTTCCGGGTTTCTGCTGCCCTCCGGGGTCGAGGCAACGGCCCGTGACCGCCCCCTGGCAGAGATCGCGCCGCGCCCGCTGGCCTCGGCCCTTGAGGCGGCGCGGGAGGACCGCTGGACGCAGGCGATGGCATTGGCCGACCGCGACGGACCGGTTGCGGTAGATATCCTGCGCTGGATGCGGCTGCGTAGCGCGGCCGGTAACGCGCAGGAGGTTCTGGATTTCCTCGACACCAATGCGCATTGGCCCGGGCTCGATTACCTCAAGCGCCGCAGCGAGGGGGCCTTCGCCTCCGCCAGCGAGGCGCAGGTGCGGGCCTTCTTTGCCGATCACACGCCGACCACGGGCGAGGGCGCGCTGCAATATGCCCGCGCGCTGGAGGCCTCAGGGCAGGTCGGCGAGGCCGAGGCGACCATCGTGCTGGCCTGGCGCACGCTGGATCTGGACGAGGCGACGCATGAGGCCTTTGTCGCGCGTTATGGCAAGCTGCTGGCGCCGCATCACGAAGCCCGGCTGTCGCAGTCGATCTGGTCCGGGCGGGAGGGCGACACCGAACGGATGATCGCGCTGGTCAGTTCGGACCATGCCCGGCTGGCGCGGGCGCGGCTGGCGCTGAAAAACCAGGACGAGGGCGTCAATGCGTTGATCGACGCCGTGCCACAGGCGCTGCGCGCCGATCCCGGTCTGGCGCATGACCGGTTCATCTGGAGGATCAAGGCCGGTCTGCGGGATGAGGCGGTGGAACTTCTGCTGGAACAGAGCCTGATTCCGGGCGGTCTGGGGTATCCGGACAAATGGGCGCACTACCGGCGCGCCTTCGCGCGGGAGGAGATGCGGACCGGCAGCGCGGAGCGGGCCTATAAGATTGCCTCGCGCCACCAGCTGACCGAGGGGGGCGACTATGCCGATCTGGAATGGCTGTCCGGCTACCTCGCCCTGCGCTACCTGAAGGACCCGGAGCTGGCGTTGCACCACTTTGACCGGTTGCAGGAGGGGGTGCAGACCCCGATCTCCCTAGGCCGGGCGGGCTATTGGCGCGGTCGCGCGCTGGAGGCCATGGGCCAGACCGACGCCGCGCAGGTGGCCTATCGGGAGGGGGGCACGCAGCAGTCGTCCTTCTACGGGTTGCTGGCGGCGGAGAAAGCCGGGATGCCCTTTGACACGGATCTTGCCGGTCAGGCCCAGGGCGCGCCATGGCAGGAAACGGCGCTGGCCGATAGCGATCTGCGCGCGGCGGTGATGCTGTTCCGCTCTGCCGGGGTCAATTACGAGGCGGAGCGGTTCCTGCGCCACATGGCAGAGACCGCCGATCCGGCAACCCTGATGAGCCTTGGACGCATGGTGGAGGAGGCGGGCGATCCGCATCTGGAGGTCATGCTGGGCAAGGAGGCGGCGCAGCGTGGCATCGTCCTGCCCCGGCACTACTACGCCCTGCACCCGCTGATGGAGATGGAGCTGCCGGTCGCACCTGAACTGGCCCTCGCCATCGCGCGGCGGGAGAGCGAGTTCGACCCTTCGGTCACCTCGCATGTCGGGGCGCGGGGGCTGATGCAGCTGATGCCGCGCACGGCGGCGGCCATGGGCAAGGTCGTGGGCGATACAGAGAACTTGACCGAACGTCTGGGCTATTGGGCCTATAACGCCCGGCTCGGCTCCGCCTATCTGGCAGAGCTGGCGGAGGACTACCGCGGCAATATCATGCTGGTGTCGGTCGGATATAACGCCGGGCCAAAGCGTGCCTCGGACTGGTCGGCGATCAATGGCGACCCGAGTTTGGGCGGAATAGACCCTGTTGACTGGGTCGAACTGATCCCGTTCCGGGAGACGCGCAACTATGTCCAGCGCGTGGCCGAGAGCCTGCCGATCTACCGCGCCCGCCTTGGGAAGGCACCCTTGCCGATCCCCTTCAGCGCGGAGCTGACAGGTTCAACCCTGGCGCCGTTCGCGCCACAGGGTGAATAGGCCGGCCAGGATTACAATGGCGGCGCCGATGGCAACATTGGCACGGATGGTTTCGCCAAAGAAGATCATCCCGATGAGCGCGGCAAAGACCAGCTGGAAATAGGCGAAGGGCTGCACCGCGCTGGCCTCTGCCACCTCGTAGGTGCGGATCAGCAGGTAATGCCCGGTCGCGCCGGTCAGGCAAAGCAGCCCCATCCAGAGAGAGGCGGTCGGCGTCATGGGCGTCCAGCTCCAGATGCCGACGGCGGTCATCAGGATGCCGCCGGTCACCCCCGTCCAGAAGAACGACGTGGCAGAGCTGTCCTGACGCGAGACATAGCGCGTCATCAGCCCGTAGATCGCGAACATCAGCGCGGCGGCGAAGGGCAGCAGCGCGTCGGGGGAAAACACACCGGCCCCGGGCCGCAGAACGATCATCACACCAAGGAAGCCGACGCCGATCGCGGACCAGCGCCGCCAGCCGACCTTTTCGCCCAGGATCGGGCCGGAGAAGGCGGCGACCAGCAGCGGGTAACTGACAAAGACGGCGTGGGTTTCCACCAGCCCGAGACGGTCGAAGGCGAGGACCATCACGCAGATCTCTGCCGCCAGCAGCGCGCCACGAAAGATCTGCAATGGCAGCTGCCGGGTGCGTGCGGCGCTGGCCAGCCCCCCGGCCTTGCGGGCGGCCAGGGCCATGACAAAAAGTGCGAAGAACCAGTAGCGGATCATCACGATCATCAGGACGGGGTAATCGGCGGCCAGCAGACGGGAAATACCGTCCTGCGCCGCAAAGACCAGCGTCGTCGCGATCATCAGCAGGATGCCAAGGCGGGTGTTCTGTTCGGTCATGGGCGGGTCGCCCGGGTCATGTGGCGCTTGCGGCCAAAGCCGGGCAGGCGCGTCACCTCGAACCCCGCGGTTGCGAGGGCGCGTCGAACGTGGCCCGCGGCGGTATAGGTGGCGGCGGTGCCACCCGGGGCGGTGTGATCATGCACCGCCTGCATCAGGTCGTCGTTCCAGAGTTCGGGGTTCTTGGCGGGGGCGAATCCGTCGAGGAACCAGGCATTGGCCCGACCCTGCCATTGGGGCAGGGTGGTGCGCGCATCGCCGGTGATGATGGTCAGGTGAAGGTCCGGCAAGGTGATCTCCTCCGCCCCCCAATAGGGGCCCAGTTCAGTCACTAAATTAGCCATTTCGGGAAATTCGCTCTGTGCACGGATCATGTCGTCGGGGGCCATGGGGTAGGCCTCGAATGTGGTGAACCGCAGGGGGCCGTCGATGCCAGTGCCGCGCCAGGCGCGCAGTGTGGCCAGCAGGTTGAGGCCGGTGCCAAACCCCAGTTCGGCGACATGGAAACCGGGGGCAAAGCGGGCGGGCAGGTCGTTGCCGGTGAGAAAGACGTATTCGGTTTCCGCCAACCCGTTCTCGAGACTGAAATAGGGGTCGTCAAAACGGGTCGACACGGGGGTCTTGCCCTCGCGCCAGGTCAGCTCGGGTTGATGGGGGCCGTCGCTCTGGCCGGACATGGTGGAAACCTCTAGATACCGCTCAGGCGGGTCAGGGCAGAATGCAGTGGGGGCCAGGGGATGACAAGGATCGACGTGACCGTGCGCGGGGCCGGGGCCTTTGGTCTGGGCATCGCCTGGGCCTGTGCGCGGCGGGGGGCGAAAGTGCGGGTGATCGACCCGTTTGGCCCCGGTGCCGGGTCCTCCGGCGGGCTGGTCGGGGCGCTGGCGCCGCATGTGCCGGAGAACTGGACCGCGAAGAAACAGTTCCAGCTGGACAGCCTTTTGATGGCAGCGGATTGGTGGGCCGATATAGAGACTGAATCAGGGCTTTCTGCCGGATATGGTCGTCTGGGCCGGGTGCAGCCGCTGGCCGATGAGCGTGCCGTGGCTCTGGCCCGGGGGCGGGAAATCACGGCGGCGGAGCTGTGGGGGGACAAGGCCGAGTGGCGCGTTGTGGAGGATGGTGGAGAGTTCGCCCCGCTCTCGCCAACCGGGCTTTACGTCCACGATACACTCAGCGCACGGATGCATCCGCGCAAAGCCTGTCTTGCGCTGGCGGCGGCGGTGCGGGCCCTGGGTGGCGAGATTGTCACGGAGGGTTCCGAGGAGGGGGTGATCCTCCATGCCACCGGCATCGCCGGGCTGGAGGAGATGAGTGCAGAGGTCGGGTGCATGATCGGTGTCGGCGTGAAGGGTCAGGCCGCGCTATTGGACTATGACGCCGGGCCGGTGCCGCAGGTCTTTGCCGATGGTGTGCATGTGGTGCCCCATGCGGATAGCACTGTCGCCATCGGGTCAACCAGCGAGCGGGAGTATGGCGACCCGACCTCGACCGATGCGGCGCTGGACGAGGTGATCGCCGCCGCCCGCGCCGCCGTGCCCGCCCTGGCAGATGCCCCGGTGATCGAGAGATGGGCCGGTGTGCGCCCCCGGTCCCGGTCGCGTGCGCCGATGCTGGGGGCCTGGCCCGGGCGGCCGGGGCATTTCATTGCAAACGGCGGATTCAAGATCGGCTTCGGCATGGCCCCCAAGGTGGCGGAGGTCATGGCCGATCTGATGCTGGAGGGGCGCGATATAGTGCCGGAGGATTTCCGCGCGGAGGCTCTTTGGCCAAAATAGGGTCTATTTGAGCCAGGCGAAGGCGCCGCGCAGAAACTCCCGCGCATGTTCGGTGACGGGCGTCCCATGGGCCATCAGGACACGCTGCGCGGGCCAGTCGAGGATCTGGTCCAGCCGCGCACGCACGATCGCCTTGGGGCGCAGGGCCATGCGGAATTTGCGGGGGACGCGCGGGAGATCGCCGGTCATCAGATCCATGCGGGCAACCAGCCGCCGCCAGCCGGTGAACCAGGTTGCGGGCAGGTTCTGCAGCAGGTCGGTGAAGATCACCGTGCCGCTGTTGCGGTGAAAGAAGACCGCCTCGTCCGCGATGGAATTGGGCAGGATGACCTGGTCAATCTCTCCGGCCCAGGCCAGATGCGGCGTCTCGCCCAGGTCGGAGGCGAAGCGCACCTCGGGCCGTTTCTCGGCGACACCCGGCATGGCATGGACCAGCGCCTCGGGATAAGCGGTGTGCCAGTCGGGCAGGGACATGTGATGCAAGACATTCGGCGCGATGATGTGGCGCACCGGGCCGAGGGCCTCGATCTCCCCGCGCAGATCATTGGTCAGCGCAGTCGGGGACCAGAGGATGAGGTCGCCGGTGGACAGGCGGATGACCGCCATGCGCGTGGGATAGTGAAACCCCGCCATGCCATCGACCACGGGGCCGTCATTGATCCAGATCTCGGGTCCGAAGGATTGCAGCATGGGGGGCCTCCTGTTCGCCCGAAGCCTAGACCGAAACGCAAAATGCGCGCCAGAGTAGACGCGCATTTCGCTGGTTCAGAGACTGTTTTTTGATCAGCCAGGGTTCTTGGCAAAGCGCAGGTAGGGCAGCTTCTTGTCCAGCGTGCCGTATTTCGCCTCCGCCGCGGCGTCGTCCAGGGCGAGGGCCACGATCACGTCCTGCCCGGTTTCCCAGTTGGCGGGCGTGGCGAGGGGCTGTTCATAGGTGCGCTGCAGTCCGTCGAGGGCGCGCAGCACCTCGGCAAAGTTGCGGCCGACCGTCATCGGATAGGTCATCATCAGCTGCACCTTCTTGTTCGGCGCGATGATAAAGACGGAGCGGACGGTCGCGCTGTCCGCCGGCGTGCGGCCATCGGGCAGGTAGGCATCGGCGGGCAGCATGTCGAGCGCCTTGGCGACCTTGAGGTCATTGTCCGCGATGATGGGAAAGCCCGCCGTCGCGCCGCCAAAGGCCTCGATATCGCCTTTCCATTTCTTGTGATCCTCGACACCGTCGACGGAAATGCCCATCACCTTGGCGCCCCGCTTGGCCCATTCGTCGGACAGTTGTGCCACGGCGCCGAATTCGGTCGTGCAGACCGGGGTGAAGTCCTTGGGGTGGGAAAACAGGATCGCCCAGCTGTCGCCGATCCAGTCATGCAGGTTGAGGGTCCCCTGATCGGTTTCGACGGTCAGATCGGGAATGGTATCATTGATGCGCAGGGCCATCTGTGCCTCCTTGGTAAATGAGCGTTGCGACTTATCTAGATACCGCACATCGGTTTTGCACCCCCTCGTCTTGCCACGACATGGGCGGAGTGACAGAGTGGCGCGGATTCTGCGGGACTGGTATCCGCATCGCGGAAAACCAACCGCATCAAACGGGAGAGAAAGATGATCGAGAAACGCCAATTCTATATCAACGGAGAGTGGGTCGACCCGGTGACGCCGAATGACCTGAACGTCATCGACCCTTCCACCGAAGAGCCCTGCGCGGTGATTTCCCTCGGCTCCGCCGCCGATGTGGACAAGGCCGTCGCGGCTGCCAAGGCCGCCTTCCCGGCCTGGATGAAGAAGGACCCGTCCGAGCGGATCGCGCTGTGCGAGAAGTTTCTGGAAATCTACGCCTCCCGTCAGGACGACATGGGCGCCGCGATTTCCATGGAGATGGGCGCGCCGATCGACATGGCGAAGACGCAGCAGTGGGGGGCTGGTTTCGCCCACACCAAGAATTTCATCAAGGCGGCCAAGAATTTTGAATTTGTCCGCCCGCTTGGCGATCACGCCCCGAACGACCGGATCGTCTATGAGGGCTTCGGCGTCTGCGCGATGATCACGCCCTGGAACTGGCCGATGAACCAGGTCACGCTCAAGGTGATCGCGGGCCTGATCGCCGGCTGCACCATGGTGCTGAAACCGTCGGAGGAAAGCCCGCTCAACGCCCTGCTCTTTGCCGAGATGATGGACGAGGCGGGTGTTCCGGCCGGTGTCTTCAACCTCGTCAACGGCGACGGCATGGGTGTGGGCACGGCGCTGACCGGGCATCCGGATGTGGACATGGTCTCCTTCACCGGGTCGACCCGCGCCGGGATCGCAATCACCAAGAATGCGGCGGACAGCCTCAAGAAGGTGCATCTGGAGCTGGGCGGCAAGGGCGCCAACGTGATCTTCGCCGATGCGGACGACAAGGCGGTCAAGCGCGGCGTCATGCATATGATGAACAACTCCGGGCAAAGCTGTAACGCCCCCTCGCGTATGCTGGTCCAGCGCGACCGTTACGATGCGGCGGTCGAAGAGGCGGCGGCGGTGGCCAGCGCGATCACCGTGGGATCGGCGCATGAGTCCGGTCGCCACATCGGCCCGGTCGTCAATGAATCGCAGTTCAACAAGATCCAGGACCTGATCCAGAAGGGGATCGACGAAGGCGCGCGGCTGGTGGCCGGCGGCACCGGTCGTCCGGAGGGGATGAACCGCGGGTTCTTTGTCAAACCCACGGTCTTTGCCGATGCGAACAACCAGATGACCATCGCGCGCGAGGAGATCTTTGGCCCGGTGCTGACGATCATGCCCTTCGACACAATGGAAGAGGCGATCGAGATTGCCAATGACACGCCCTATGGCCTGACCAACTATGTCCAGACCACCGATGGCGAAAAGGCCAATACCATGGCCCTGTCGCTCCGCTCCGGCATGGTGGAGATGAACGGCCAGCCGCGCGGGGCCGGGTCGCCCTTTGGCGGGATGAAGATGTCGGGCCGGGGCCGCGAAGGCGGCGTCTGGGGCCTCGAGGACTTCATGGAAGTGAAGGCCGTGTCGGGCTGGGATGCCAAGACGGCCTGATCGAGCCCTTCTCAGATCGGGACCAAAGAACGGGAAAGGCGCGGTACCCTCCGCGCCTTTTTCTTTTCCGCCCGGGCGGGGCCTGCTACATCCCGCGGGACCGCCGCAACCAGAGGCCCCTCGGTGAGTGATCCGCTGCCCCCTTTCGTGCCCGTGACCGTCCTGAAGCGCGATGCGTTTTCAGAGACTGTTTCAGGCCATCTTGAAGGTCAGCCGGATCGTCGGGTCGCCTATCGTCGGCTGGAGGATCTGCCGCTCTGGTCGCGGCCGATTGCCCAGTTTCTCGCCCGGCGGGAGGCCCGCGCGCTGCGGGCGGTGCAGGGGATCGCGGGCTGCCCGGTGCTGTTGCGCGCGGATCGGCGTGGCATCCTTCGCGACTGGTCCGAAGGCACGCCGCTGCAGCTGGCGAAGCCTGCCGATCCAACCTTCTACCGCGGCGCCAAGCGGCTGCTGCGCGAGATGCGGCGGCGGGGCGTGACCCATAACGACATCGCCAAGCCGCAGAACTGGCTGATGACCCCCGACGGGCGGGCCGAAGTGATCGACTTCCAGCTCGCCTCCGTCCATCGGTTTCGCGGGGTTCTTTTCCGCACCATGGCGCGCGAGGATCTGCGCCACCTGCTGAAACAGAAACGCGCCTATGCGCCGGATCTGCTGACCCCTGCCGAACACAGAATGCTGAACCGCAAGGCCCTGCCCGCGCGGATCTGGATGGCGACGGCCAAGCCGCTGTATAATTTCGTGACGCGGCGGCTGATGAACTGGTCGGATGGCGAAGGCACCGAGGATAGGGTGGAGCGTGACGGACCCGCGATTGCCCGGGCGCTGGATCGGCCCGATGTGACGGGCCATTTCACCTGCGCCTTTTCCCTGCCCGGCAAGGGGGTCGGCCTTTACACCTTTGTCGAAACGCAGGTGGACGAAGCCACGCTGCGCGCCGATCTGCCAGAGGGACTGCCGGATCACCTGCACCCGGTGGCCGCGCTGCCGCGCGATGCGACGGGGCAGGTGGACGAGGCTCTGCTGTCGCTCATCGCCGCCAATCGCATGGATGAGGTGGAGGCGCATCTCTCGGCCCATCCGGACCAGCGCGCCATAACAACACCGATCCTCTCCACGCGTCGTAACCTGACGGACCGCTACCTGCGGCCCTAACGTCTTCGGGGGGGGCGCCGCGGGCGCGGGACAGAGCCTCAGTCCCCCCGCCTCAGAAGGGCGCAGGGGCCTTGAAGCTCATACCGACCCCGCCATCGGGATGCAGCAGGCGCAGTTCTTCGGAATGCAGCATCAGCCGGGGATGGTCCCGCGCTTCTCCCTCCGCATAGAAGGGATCCCCCAGGATCGGGTGGCCCAGGGCCAGCATGTGCACCCTCAATTGATGCGACCGGCCCGTGCGGGGCATCAGCCGAACCCGCGTTTCCCCCTCGCCATAGCGCTGGACGCGCCAGTCGGTCTGGGCGGGTTTGCCGTTTTCATGATCCACCATCTGCTTCGGCCGGTTCGGCCAGTCGACGATCAGCGGCAGATCGACCGTGCCCTTGCGCGGTTCCAGATGCCCGGCGACACGGGCGACATAGGTCTTCTTGGTGCGGCGGTGTTCGAACTGCAGGCCAAGGTGGCGCTGCGCATGGGGGGTAAGGGCAAAGACCATCACGCCGGAGGTGTCGCGATCCAGTCGGTGCACCAGCAGCGCGGTCGGAAAGGCCGCCTGCACCCGGGTCAGCAGGCAATCCGCCAGATGCTCGCCCTTGCCCGGCACCGACAGCAGGCCGGCGGGTTTGTCGACCAGCAGGATCTCGTGATCCTCGTGGATCACCGCAAGGGGCGTGTCGGGGGGGCAATAATCGCTCATGCCCCGCCATACCGCGCTGTGACGCGGAACGGAATGGTCAGGGTTTTTGCGGCAACCCGTCTTTGATCTCGTAATAATCGCCCTTGTCGGCGGTGAAGATATGTTTCTCCAGCGTGATCCCGGTCGCCCCGTCCAGCGCGCCCAGGGCAAAGCTCATTGTGTCCTCGTCATGCGCCTTCCAGAACAGCGAGGACCCGCAGGTCGGGCAGAAGCCGCGTTTCGCCGTGGCGGAAGCCTCGAACCATGCGACCGGGCCGTCGATCGCGATCCGGCTCTCCGGTGCATAGGCGGAGGACCAGCAGTGGCCCGACATCTTGCGGCACTGGCTGCAATGGCAGACGGAGGGGCCCTGGACCGGGCCTTCGACGGTGAAGCGGCAGGCGCCGCAGAGGCAGCTTCCCTTGTGCATCATGACCTCTCTTTCTGGTGGTGATGGGCGGTGCGGGTCACGTCCCGAGGCGCTGACGGAGCCATGTGGCGCAGCGAGCGATGGCCTCCCGCCCCTGCGGAATCGCCTTGGTTAGAGACAGAAATGCGTGAACCTGCCCCTCGTATTCGATCAGCTGTACCTCGACCCCGGCCTCGCGCAGCGCCGCGGCATAGCTGACCCCGTCGTCATAGAGCGGATCATGCCCGCCCGCGAGGATCAACGCCGGGGGCTGGCCCGCCAGGTGATCGGAGAAGAGCGGGGAAAAGCGCGGGTCCTGCCGATCCTGCCCCTCCGGCAGATAGAGATCCAGGAACCAGCCGATCCGGCTTTTCGGTAGCAGAGGCTGTTGCGCCAGCGCCTGAATGGAGCGGGAGGTCATGCGCCCATCCACCGCCGGATAGATCAGCAATTGTCCCGCAGGCAGCGGCAGACCCGCGCCGGAGAGGTCATGCATCAGCGCGGCGGTCAGATTGCCGCCCGCGCTGTCGCCCCCGACGATCAGGCTGTCGGGCTGAACGCCCAGCCCCCCGGTACCGTCCAGCAGCGCCTTGTAGACCATCAGTATGTCATCCGACGCGGCGGGGAACTTATGTTCGGGCGCCAGGACGTAATCGTAGGAGATCACGCGGAGATTGCCCTGTTTCGCCAGTTTGCCGCACAGGGAATGGTGGCTGGTCAAGCTGCCCTGAACCCAGCCCCCGCCATGCAAGTACAGCAGCGTTGGCTGGCCAGCCATCGGATCCCCCCCGGCCGGAACATAGAGGCGGGCGGCGCGACCCCCGGTCAGGCCGGGGAGGGTGATGTCGCGTGTGATCACATCCGCCGGGCAGGGCTGGTCGAACTTGGTCGCCATCATGTCGAGCTGGGCGCGGCTTTCCTCCAACGGGGGCATGACGTTGATGTCACGCAGCATGTTGACCAGATCGCCCGCCGCCTTGGCCTTGGGGTCGATGGCGCGTCCGTCCACCACGTCCAGCTTTCCGCGATAGGTTGCACGCGCAATCCAGGTCGGACCCAGGACGCGGAGGAGCCCCCCGATCAGCGCCAGTTTCCCCATCACCATCCCTTCCGAACCCGAGTGTCTTGCGGGCAGGTTAGGTGGGGAAAGGGGCCGGGACTAGGGGAAATTCCCCAGTCAGACCCGTTCTATCGCGATGGCCGTCCCTTCGCCGCCGCCGATGCAGATCGCCGCGACGCCGCGTTTCAACCCGCGCTTTTCCAGCGCGTTCAGCAGGGTGACCATGATCCGCGCGCCGGAGGCCCCGATCGGATGGCCCAGGGCACAGGCGCCGCCGTTGACGTTCACCACGTCGCGGCTGAGGCCCATTTCATGCATGAAGGCCATGGGGACGACGGCGAAGGCCTCGTTCACCTCCCAGAGGTCCACGTCGTCCTTCGTCCAGCCGAGGCGGTCGAGCAGCTTTTGCGCCGCGGGCACCGGGGCCGTGGGGAAGAGCGCGGGGGCCTGGGCATGGCTGGCGTGGCCCAGGATGCGGGCGCGGACGGGCAGGCCCTGGGCCTCCGCCGCCGTGCCGGAGGCGAGGATCAGCGCCGCCGCCCCGTCGGAGATCGAGGAGGAGTTGGCGGGCGTGACCGTGCCGTCCTTGCGGAAGGCGGGCTTGAGGTGCGGGATCTTTTCGGGCCGGGCGGTGCCGGGCTGTTCATCCTCGCCAATGATGACCTCGCCCTTGCGGGTCTGCAGCGTCACCGGCGTGATCTCGCCGTCGAAAGCCCCGGATTTCTGCGCCTCCAGCGCGTTGGACAGCGATTTCAGGGCGTAGTCGTCCTGGGCCTCCCGGGTGAACTGAAAGGCCTCGGCGCAGTCCTCGGCGAAGGTGCCCATAAGGCGGCCCTTGTCATAGGCATCTTCCAGCCCGTCGAGGAACATGTGATCCTTGACCTCCGCATGACCCAGACGCGCGCCGCCGCGCATCTTGGGCAGCATGTAGGGGGCGTTGGACATGCTCTCCATCCCGCCGGCGACCATGACATCGGCCTGACCGAGGGCAAGGCGATCCCAGGCCATCATCGCGGCCTTCATGCCCGACCCGCACATCTTGTTGAGCGTTGTGGCCGGGACCTCTTCGCCCAGGCCCGCGGCGAACCCGGCCTGGCGCGCGGGGGCCTGACCCTGTCCTGCCGGCAGGACGCAGCCCATCAGGACCTCGTCCACCTTGGGATTGCCGGCATTTTCCAGCGCGGCGCGGATGGCGGTGCCGCCCAGGGTCGCGGCCTCGACCCCGTCGAAAGCCCCCTGGAATCCCCCCATGGCGGTGCGCGATGCACCCACGATAACGACGTCTTGCATAGTATTCTCCATTCTTTGCGCCTGAATACCGGATGGTAAGGATTGGCGTCTAGGCTTTCCGCGATGTGACCGGAGTGGAGGCTTTCATGAACCTCACGGCAGAGCAGGTGCAGGATACGTCGGCGGGGCCGGATCCCTGCCTCGTGATTCATGTGCGCGAACCCCGGATCGACGCGGCGGTCGCGATCCGGTTCAAGGATCGGATGCGGGAATTGACGGATCAGGCGCGGGGCCGCGTGGTGCTGGACCTGGGCGAGGTCGAATTTATCGATTCCAGCGGGCTGGGTGCCATCGTCAGCGCGATGAAACAGCTGCCGGAGGGGGCGAAACTGGAGCTGGCCGATCTGATGCCGAATGTCGACCGCGTCTTTCGGCTGACCCGGATGGATACAGTCTTTGCCATTCACGGTTCTGTCGAAACGGCCTGTCATCATGGCTGCTAGCGGAATGGCGACCTCCGGCGCGCCGATGGGGCAGGGTCGCCTGGCCGTGCGAGGTGAACCACCTGCGCTGGTCCTGCGGGCGGACTCGATCGCCGTGCGGCAGGCCCTGGCGCAGGTGGTCGCGCAACTGGCGGATCAGGGGCTGACGATCGAGGAGCTGGGGTCGGTCGAACTGGTCCTGGCGGAGGCGCTGAACAATATCGTCGAACATGCCTATGCGGGTGAGCCGGGGGGTGAGATCCAGCTGTGGTGGACGTTGAGCCCCAGGGGTCTGCACGTGCGGATCGCTGATTCCGGACGGGAAATGCCGGATGGGCGGATGCCGCTGAACTTGGGCAAGTGCGCGGCGGACCATGCCGCCATCGTGCCAGAGGGGGGATTCGGCTGGTTCCTGATCGCCGGACTGGCCCGAAATATCGTCTATCGACGCGAAGGTGGGGTGAATATCCTGACCTTCCGCATGATCGTCGGAGAGCCGGTCGAAAACTTTTTTGCCGCAAGTGAGGGCGATGCGTAGCCGTTCTGGAAACGATCCGCGCCCACTCTAGGATTTGTGCGGAAATTCGCACCAATTGTCCCGGATTTACCCCCGATCCCGGTAATTGTGGCGCAGTGTTTCCATCCGAACCGTCATAAACCCAGAAAAAGCCTGAAACACTCCCAACCAGCGCCTGAAACCGAAGCGATACAGTGTCTCGTAGCTGCATGGCTTCCCTCGGCGTCGCGTCAATTCAGCCCCCACCCAGTGCGCGGCGCCGAGGTCTACTCCCCCCAAAATCAGATGCGGCCTGCCGATAAACGGCGGAGAATGTGCGCCAGTGTCTGCGCACTTTCCGGTCATCGTCCGTCGTGCCCTCATGGGGCAGTCGGGCGGGCAGTGCGTTAATGCAAGGGCGTCGTGCCGATCGGTCCAAGTCTTTCATTTTGGTCACTTAAGCTATTGAAGAATATGCCTTACCAGTGAATGTCGACTGCTTGGCACGTCCAACTCTGCCCGAACGAAGGCTGTTCATTCTCCTGCTCCCGGTTCTAGGATGCCCGGACCAGGACAGGGGGAGCTATCATGCGTGATTTTCATGTGCCGGGCCGGTCGTCCGTCTGGGCGGAACAGGGGGCCTGTGCCACCTCTCATCCTCTGGCGGCGCAGATCGCCGTGCGGACCTTGCAGGAGGGCGGCAATGCCATGGACGCGGCGATTGCCGGGGCGGCGGTCATGGGGCTGTGCGAGCCGCCGATGACAGGGCTCGGCGGCGATTGCTTTGCCCTGGTCAAACCGGCCGGGAGCGAGGAGATCGCTGGCTACAACGGCTCCGGCCGTGCGCCTGCGGGGGCCGATCCGCAGGTGCTGCGCGACCGTGGGCTGACTGCCGTGCCGCCCGAAGATCCGCTGGCCGTGACCATCCCCGGCGCGGTGGAGGGGTTCTGCCGGATGCATGAGCTTTGGGGACGGCGCGATCTGGACGCGGTTCTGGCCCCGGCGATCCACCATATGGAGACAGGCGTGCCGATGGCGGCCCGCGTCGTCTGGGACTATGGCGTCAAGGCCTTCGCCCTGGGGGAAACCGCGCGACGCCATTACCTGCCCTGGGGGCGGATACCCCGGGCGGGTGACGTGTTGCGCCTGCCGGGTCAGGCGGAAATCCTCCGCCGTGTGTCGCGGGACGGGGCCAGGGCCTTTTACGAGGGGGAGGTGGCGGAGGATATCGTCGACACGCTTCAGAACCTTGGCGGCCCGCATCAGCTGGACGATCTCGCGCGGCACGAGGGGACGCAGACAACCCCCGTCAGTGGCAGTTATCGCGGGACGGAGCTATGGGAGCATCCGCCGAACGGGCAGGGGGCCACGGCGATTCTGCTGTCGCATATCCTCGCGCAGTTCGACATTGCCGGGATGGACCCCTTCGCGGCGGAGCGTGCCCATATCGAGGCGGAAGCGACCCGGCTGGCCTATGATGCACGCAACCGGTTCCTCTCCGATCCCGATCACATGACCCGGCTGGATCACATGCTGGACCCGCAAACCGGTATCAGGCTGGCCGCGCTGATCAATCCGAAGGCCGCCACAGCGACCCTCGGCACGCTGGCCGAACAGGTGCACAGGGACACGATCTATATCACCGTCGTGGACCGCGACCGCATGGCGGTGTCGCTGATCTATTCGATCTTCCGCGGCTTCGGCTCCGGCATCGCGACGGAGAAATTCGGGACTCTGCTGCAGAACCGCGGGTCGGGGTTCTCGCTGGTTCTGGGACATGCGAACGAGATGGGGCCGGGCAAGAGGCCGATGCACACGATCATCCCGGGCATGTTGAAGCAGGGGGGGCGGGTCGTGATGCCCTTCGGCGTGATGGGCGGGGCCTATCAGGCCAATGGCCACGCGCGATTCATGTCCAATATCGTGGATTTCGACATGGACCCGCAGGCCGCCATCGACGCACCGCGCAGCTTTGCCCTAGCGGATCAGCTGAACGTCGAACGAGGCTACGCGCCGGAGGTCCTGCAGCAGCTGTCCGATATGGGGCACAGGGTCGAAGTGCCGGAGGAGGCGATCGGCGGGGCCCAGGCGATCCGCATTCACGACAACGGGTTCCTTGAGGCCGGGTCGGACCCGCGCAAGGACGGTTGTGCAATCGGGTATTAGGGGCAGAGCCCCGGGGGCGGGCGTCAGTTCAGCTGGAAATGCAGCGGATAGGCGCCGTCCTGGAACGGACCGAAGAGATCGGGGATGTCAGGATGGTCGACCGGTTCGCCGGAATAATCCGCCATCAGGTTCTGTTCGGAGACATAGGCCACGTAGTAGCTTTTGTCGTTTTCGGCCAGAAGATGGTAGAACGGCTGCTCGCGCGAGGGGCGGGCTTCTTCCGGGATGGCGGCGTACCATTCCTCGGTGTTGTTGAATTCCGGGTCCACATCAAAGACGACACCCCGGAACGGGTGTTTCCGGTGGCGCACCACCTGACCCAAATGATATTTGGCGCGTGTCTTCAGCATCGGTCTTCAGCCCCTTTGAGGAACTATTACCAATATGATCATGCAGATGTCCAATAAAGTAACGGGAAATTAAGGAAACACTCTGTGGAACTTGCCTTTACAGTGCTTGAAATCGTGGCACCCGTCTTCCTGCTGGCCGCCGTGGGCTTTGTCTGGGTCAAGGCGGGGTTCGAATACCGGGTGGAGTTCGTCACGCGCCTCGCCATGACGCTCTCCGTGCCCTGCCTGATTTTCGTGGCGCTGATGAAGGCGCAGATTGATCCGGCGGCGCTGACGGCGTTGTCGCTGGCCTCCGTCGTGGCCTATGGGGGGCTGACCCTGGTGGTGGCGGCGATCCTCTGGGTCGCGGGCAGGAGCCAGCGGACCTACCAGGCGCCGCTGGTCTTCGGCAACACCGGCAACCTGGGTCTGCCGCTGGCGCTGTTCGCCTTTGGCGAGACGGGGCTGAGCTATGCGGTGGTCGTCTTTGCGGTCATGGCGATCTGGTCCTTCACCTACGGCATCTGGATCGTGTCGGGCGGAGGATCGGCCTTGAAGGCGCTGAAGGAGCCTCTGGTCTGGGGCACGGTGCTGGGCGGCGTCTTCCTGTGGCAGGACTGGCAGACCCCGGTCTTTCTGACGAATACACTGGAGCTGATTGGACAGCTGGCGATCCCGCTGATGCTGATCACCCTCGGCGTGGCGGTGGCGCGGCTCTCGCCCGGCAGCATCGCCATGGCGACGGTGATGTCGGTGGCCAAGGTGGTGCTCTGCGTTGCGGTGGCCTGGGGCGTGGGGCGGCTTTTCAATCTGGATGATACGGCCTTTGCGGTGCTGGTCCTGCAGGTCGCGACGCCGGTGGCGGTGACCTCCTATTTGCTGGCGGAGAAATACGGGGCGGAGTCGCAGGCGGTGGCCGGGCTTGTCGTCGTCTCGACGCTTTTGTCGGTAGTTGTTCTGCCGGTTCTGCTGGCTGTCCTGCTCTGATCACGCCAATTTGTGAGTTCACCCGGGAGGGCGAATTTGCTATGGTCCGGCAAAACGTGCGTCAGACACATTGATACGAGGCTAGAGCAGATGAAACGAGCGCTTGGCGCCGTGTTGATCTTTTTGATCGTGGCATCCTGTGGCGGACCGAGAGGGACGCCGAGAAATCTTGACAACGCATGCCTGCTGCTGGCGGAGCGCAAGCCCTATGCGCGCGCCTTCCGCAAGGTGGAGCGCAAGTGGGGCGTGCCGACCCATGTCATGATGGCGATGATCCATCAGGAGAGCAAATTCGACGGGCGCGCCCGGACCCCGCATCGCTATGCGCTGGGCGTCATTCCGATGGGGCGCCAGTCCTCGGCTTACGGGTACAGTCAGGCGCTGGACGGAACCTGGGGGGATTACCTCAAGGAGACGGGCAATCGCGGGGCGCGGCGGACGAATATCAATGACGCCACGGATTTCATGGGCTGGTACATGACCAAAACCCGCGACAAGCTGGGGATCCCGCTGTCAGATACCTACAACCAGTATCTTGCCTATCACGATGGTCACACCGGCTATGCCCGGGGCACCTGGAAGGCTAAGTCCTGGCTGGTCGCCGTGGCGGGCCGTGTCGCCGCGCGGGCAGAAGTGTACCGGGTCCAGCTGCAGAACTGCCGTCACCGCTGATCAACTGGCGCTGGTCGCCGGGCGCTGAACATCGGGCGCCTGGCACTGGGCGCTGATCACTTCTCCCGGATGCGTCCATCGTTGAAGTCGAACAGGCGGCTGGCCAGGCTGATCCCGGTCCGCATGTCGCCCAGTACGACGGTGGTGGTCCCGCCGCCATCGTCATGCACCACCCATTGGCGCAACTCGACCGGGTCGGGAGTGAAAACCAGTTCGATAAACCCGTACTCGGGGTTTTTCGGATCCTGCGCGCGCACGATGGTCGAGGGGCCGTCTTCGCGGTGGTCGGTCACCATGTTGGCCTGACCGAGGTTCACGTTGTCGGCCAGAATGATGCTGAGCGGGGTCTTGTTGAGGGGGTATTGCTCCGGCTCGGCGTCGCCCTTGTGATCGAAAATACCGACCGCGCCGTGATCGGCGATCACCAGCGACTTGTTGGGCGGGTCATATTCGAACCGCATCTTGCCCGGCCGCTGGAGGTACAGCGTGCCGGTCGAAACAGTGCCATCGCCCGAGATCTGGGTGAACTTGGCCTGCGCGGTCCGCATGTTGTTGAGATAGCCGGACAGGGTGTCCAGCGACAGTTTGTCGGCCCAGGCCGCAGGCGCGGCGAGGGTGACAGTCAGGGCCGTGGCGGCCAGGAGGCGAAGCGGTTTCATGTGGACAGAGTTAGGGCTTTGCACCGCGCTGTTCCAGTAGCGCCTGCTCACAACTCGCTCATCGTTTCGGGGCGGATCGAAACATTTGCCCTCGCAACACCCTTTGATGCGGCCCTATTGGGCCGACACCGTAGTGTGTTCGTTGGACCGGACCGTGGTAGCAATGTCCTGCCCGCCGATGCGGACGGTGTAGTCGCCCGGCATCAGGGTCAGGGGCGGATCGCCCGCGATGCCGGAACCGACGGGTTGGCCGGTGCTGTCGAGGACGCGGAAGGGCGGGGCGGTTGCGGCGACCATTGCCGCCCCCAGGGCCTGGGCGTCGGCGGCGTCGAAATAGGACCCGCCCCCCGCGGCGGCCCAGCTTTCGAAGGTCCGGGCGAGGTTGGCATCCTCGATCGCGTAGCCGACGATATTGACGCGGATGTCATGGCCCGCAGCCCGCAGCGCCTGAATCGCGGCGGCGGGGTCGCCATCGCAGGTTTCTTCGCCATCGGTGATCAGGATCAGCACGCGGTTGCCGGTGACGGCAGACATATCCTGGGCCGACAGGGCGACGGATTGCGCGATCGGTGTCCGGGCGAGGTTCACGGCGGTCAGGCCGGAGATGATTCCGGCGGCGCGCGCCGGGTCTGCGTCCGAGGTCGGCGGAGCGTCCAACGTGGCGGTGACCATTTCGACCGTCAGCGGCGTGCTGGCCTTGGTTTCCCTGTCGAAGATCAGGCGGAGTTCGTAATTGCCCGGCTCTTCCGGCGCCTCGACGGTCTGGGGCGACTGTTTGATGTAGGCATAGCCGACGCGGCGGGTGTTCTCGCCCAGGGGGTGGATCTCGATGATGCCGCCCTTGGCGTCGGGGGCTGTCCAGGTCACCTCGATGCCTTGCCGGATGCCCGCAGTGTCCGGTCCGGAGATGGAATACTCCTGTGAAACTGCCGTTGATGTAAGACTGATCAGCCAGAATACGGCTGCGAGAAATCGTGCCATGGAAACCTCCACCCTGAAATACCATCGTCAAAATTGACGCAACGGTAGGCAAGCGGGGCCATCAAATCAAATACGAAGGGCGCGGCCTGTCTGCCGCGCCCTGTTCGAAGGTGCATCCGGTGTGGTGCCTTATTGCTCCGGCACCAGGATCTCGCGCTTGCCGACATGGTTGGCCGGGGTGACGAGGCCGTTCTCTTCCATCTGTTCGACCAATCGGGCGGCCTTGTTGTAACCGATGCCCAGTTTCCGCTGGATGTAGGAGGTGGAGCATTTGCGATCCTTGGCGACAATCGCCACCGCCTGATCATACAGCGCATCCTGCCCGTCCGTATTGCCGCCGGTGTTGAGGCCCAGGACAAGGTCGATATCATCGGCCTTCTCGTCGTCCGGTCCTTCGACGACGCCGCCGACGTAATCGGGCGGGCCAAAGGCCTTGAGGTGGTTCACGACCTCCTCGACCTCTTCATCGCTGACAAAGGGGCCGTGGCAGCGGGTGATCTTGGACCCGCCGGCCATATAGAGCATGTCGCCCATGCCAAGCAGCTGTTCGGCCCCCATTTCGCCCAGGATCGTCCGGCTGTCGATCTTCGACGTCACCTGGAAGGAAATCCGGGTCGGGAAGTTCGCCTTGATCGTGCCGGTGATCACGTCGACGGAGGGGCGCTGCGTCGCCATGACGAGGTGGATGCCCGACGCCCGCGCCATTTGCGCCAGACGCTGGATGCAGGCCTCGATCTCCTTGCCCGCGACCATCATCAGGTCGGCCATCTCGTCGACGATGACGACGATATAGGGCATCTTCCGGGGCGCGAATTCCTCGGTCTCGAAGACCGGCTCGCCGGTGTCGTCGTCAAACCCGGTCTGGACGGTGCGGCTGAACATCTCGTTCCGGGACAGCGCATCGGCCACGCGGGAGTTGTAGCCGTCGATGTTGCGGACGCCCATCTTGGACATCTTGCGATAGCGCTCTTCCATCTCGCCAACGACCCATTTCAGGGCCACAACGGCCTTTTTAGGGTCTGTTACGACCGGCGACAGCAGGTGCGGGATGCCGTCGTAGACCGACAGTTCCAGCATTTTCGGGTCGATCATCACAAGGCGCAGGTCATCCGGTGTCAGCTTGTAGAGCAGCGACAGGATCATCGTGTTGATCGCCACGGACTTCCCCGAGCCGGTGGTCCCCGCGATCAGCAGGTGGGGCATCTTGGCCAGGTTGGCGACCACCGGGTCGCCGCCGATGTCCTTGCCCAGGGCCAGGGGCAGCTTCTGGTTGCCGTCGCCATAGTCGCGGGTCGAGAGGATCTCGCGGAACGACACCATCTCGCGCTTTTCGTTCGGCAGTTCGATGCCGATCACGGACCGGCCCGGCACGGTCGACACACGGGCCGAGAGGGCCGACATCGACCGCGCGATGTCATCGGCGAGGCCGATCACGCGCGAGGCCTTCAAGCCCGGGGCGGGTTCCAGCTCGTACATGGTGACGACGGGGCCGGGGCGGACGCTGACAATCTCGCCCTTCACGCCGTAGTCGTCGAGGACGTTCTCCAGCATCCGCGCGTTTTCTTCCAACGCCTCGTCGCTGAGGATGTGACGTTCCACATGCTTGGGATCGGCCAGCAGGCTCAGCGGCGGCAGTTCATAGTCGATCTGGGGATCTTCGAACTGCAGGCTGGGCTGGGATTCAAGCTTGGCGCGGGTGGAGGGGACGATGGCCTTGCGCGGGCTGTGCTGCACCACGCTGCGGCGCTGTTCGGGGGCCGGTTGGGGGGCGGCGGTCTGCATATAGCCCTCCGTCTCGTCCTCCAGGAACATGTTCTCGTTGTCGTAGCCGGGGTCATAGTCGGCGTCGTGGTCCGCCTCCTGCCAGTCCGTGTGCTGTGGCTGCGGCGGGGCAGGGGGGATCGCGGGTTGTGTCGCGGCAACGGGGGCGGCGGTGCGGGCGGCCGTCAAGGGCGGTTCCGCGGGCATGGCGGGGGCCGGGGCGGTCAGCGGCGGTTCGCTGCGCGCCGGGGTGCCTGCGATCAGCGGACGGGGGCCGTGGCCACGGCCACGGGTCAGCGGTTTGTCCTGTGCGGGGACAGGGGCCGGGTCGGCGGCCTGCGCGGGGGTGCCCCCGCGCGAGCGGACGACTTCGGCGATGCGGGCGCGGATGCGGTCGTTGCCGGGGGCGGAGGGTTCCGCGCCCCTGTAGGCGAGGGGCTCCTGCTCCACCAGTTCCGGTTCGGGCATCTGGGCCGGTTCGGGATCGGCGCGGCGGATCAGCGAGGGGATCTGCCCAAGCATGGAGGGTCGCGACGCGGTGAGCGTCGGTTCCGGGGCGGCCCAGTGTTCCTCGTCCGCGTCGGTCCATCGCTGCTGCGGGTCCTCGGTGCCATAGGCGGGGGCGGCCGCCGCGTCGCGGCGGCGGTCGATCCGGGCCCGGTTCATCGCCTTGAGGTTGGCGGCGCCATGCAGGGCTCCGACCGCGCCCTTGCCGATGGCGCGGGCCGCCAGGACATAAAGCATGATGATGCCGACCAGCAGATACCGCCCGATGCGGCGCAGTTCGAGGAAGGAGAAGCCGGTGACATAAAGGCCAAGCGCGAGGACCGGACCGGCCAGCGCCAGGGCGATCAGCTTCAGCGTCAGGCTGGGGCCGACGGGGACAACGCCCAGGACGGTGCCCAGAACCGTATCGCCGAAGAGGCCCCCCATGCCGAACCGATGCGACCAGTCCTGATCGGGGACCATGGTGGAGGCATATACGGCCAGCAGGGCGATCCAGATCGGCGCGAAGATCAGCCGCCCGACGGCGCGGTCGGCGCCCATGTGCAGGGTCAGGCGCAGGCCCCAGGCAAGGATCACGATGGCAACGCCCCAGCTTCCGCCGCCGATGACCATGAACATGGGCGCGGCGATAGCAGCCCCGATCCGGCCCATCCAGTTCTGAACCGGCGCATCATGGGCGGACAGCCAGGAGGGGTCGTCGGGCGTGTAGGAGGCGATCAGCAGGACGGCCATGACGCCAGCCAGCATGAGGATCAGCCCGGCCAATTCCTTGCCGCGTCGTTCTATCGTCGCCTGCATATCACTGTCGAACAGGGGGTCACCGCCTCTTGTCTGGAATGCCATGTTGCCTCGTCCTCACTGGTAAAGATGGTTTCGCAGGGTGATCAATGCCTGCGCCATCTCTTCTTTTGGGGTCACCATTGCGACCCTGATAAAGGGTTTTCCAGGGTTTTCGCCTGCCACGTCACGGGCGAGGTAAGCGCCGGGCAGAACCCGGATCCCGGTCTTTGTCCAGAGGTCCAGCGCAGCCTGTTCACCGTCCTCCACGGGCAGCCAGAGGAAAAATCCCCCCTCCGGCCCCTGATAGCCGGGCACGCCGTCGAGAATGCGGTCGGCCTCGGCGAATTTCTCCTGATAGAGGGTGCGGTTGGTCACCACGTGGTCCTCGTCCGCCCAGAGCTTTTCGGCCACCCGTTGCAGCGGCAGGGGCAGCGGTGCGCCGGAATAGGCGCGGTGCTGGCGCAGACGCTTGGTGCTTTCGGGGCCCGCGGCGACAAAGCCGGAGCGCAGGCCGGGCATGTTGGAACGCTTGGAGAGCGATTGGAAGATCACGACCCGCTCAGGATCGGCGCCCATCTCCTCGGCCACCTCCAACACCCCGGTCGGGGGTGTGTCGCGGTAGATCTCCGAATAGCATTCGTCACTGAATATGGTGAAATCGTGCTTTTCGGCGAGGGTGATCAGCTCCTTCCAATAGGCGCGGTCGGCGACCGACCCCTGCGGATTGGCCGGGGAACAGATGTAGGCGGCGGTGGCGCGATCCAGCTTTTCCGCCGGAACAGAGCCGAAATCGGGCAGGAACCCGGTCTGGCGCAGGGCGGGGACAAAGACCGGCTCCGCCCCGGCCGACAGCGCGCCGATCATGTAGACCTGATAGAAGGGATTGGGGATCAGCACCGTCGGCTGTTTGCCCGCCTTGCTCTCCGGCAGCAGCGCGACAGCGGCGTTATAAAGCCCCTCGCGCGATCCGTTCAGCGTCATGATCCGCTCCGGCCCGACGGTGGCGCCATAGCGGCGGCCGATCCAGGCGGAAATGGCGTCCAGCAGTTCGGGCGAGCCGTCATTCGGGGGATAGACGGCAAACCCGTCGACATTCTCGGCCAGCACCTGCGGCACCCACTCCGGAAAAGGGTGCTTGGGTTCGCCGATTGTCATGTTGACGACGGAACCGCCGGGCGCATGGCTATCCAACAGCGCACGAAGGCGCGGGAACGCATAGGCCGGAAGGTTCGAAAACCGCTCGGGAAACATCTGGACTGCCTCTGGATCGGGATCATTCACGCCCCGTTTGGGATAAGCCTATCCAAATGTGGTGTCTGCGTCCAGAGGTGAACCCATCCGGCAGGGGGTATGTGGCATTTACGCCAAAGCTTTTTCCGCCGCCGCGCCAACCCGCAAAAGGGCTTCCTCGCCAAGGGGTTTCCCCATGAGCATCAGGCCGCAGGAGGGGGTGCCGGTCGGCAATGTCAGGGCAGAGAGGCCCATCATGTTTCCGACCCGGGTGTTCTGCAGCGCCAGCAGGTTTTCCGCCTTGTAATAGTCTTGATCCGCCAGCATCCGCTCGGCGTTCGGGGGCAGGATGGGGGCGGTCGGGGACAGCACGGCGTCGAACCCGGCGGCCCGTTCGGCCCAGATGGCGCGGGCCTTGTGGATCTTCTGCCAGGCGGCGGCGAATTCGGGGGCGGAGAAATCGCGCCCGCCCCGGAAGCGGTCGCGGATCTCGGAAAACATCTTGTCCGGGGCGCCCTCGATCTGGTCGCGCCACAGGCCATAGGCCTCTCCCGCAAAGACAACCGGCGCGGTGGAGAGCGCCTCCTTGATCTCGGGCACGGCTAGTTTCTCGATCGTGGCCCCGGCGGCGCGGAGCCGATCCAGCGCCGCGAGATAGGCGGCGCGCGGCGCGTCGCGCAGGTTGTCCAGCACGGCGGTTTCCAGCGCGGCAAGGCGGCACCCCTTGAGGTCTGCATGACGCAGGTCTGGGGCAGTGCCATCCTCCATCAGGGCGGTCAGCAGGGCGGCGTCCTCCACCGTGCGGCAGAGGGGGCCGATGGTGTCGAAGCTGGGGCAGAGGGGCACAACCCCGTCCAGCGACAGGCGACCCGAGGTGGTTTTGAGCCCGACAAGGTCATTCCAGGCGGAGGGGAGGCGGACGGAGCCGCCGGTATCGCTGCCGATCCCCGCCGCTGCCAGGCCAAAGGCGACGGAGGCCGCCGCGCCGGACGACGATCCGCCGGGGACCAGCGCTGGGTCATGGCGGTTCGGCGGCGTGGCGGTGACTGGGTTGATGCCGATGCCGGAGAAGGCCAATTCCGACATATGCGTCTTGCCCAGGCAGACCAGGCCAAAGGCGGTAGCGGTGGCGAGGACACGGGCATCCCGATCCGGTGTGCGCCCGGCAAGAAGGGCAGAGCCCGATTCGGTTGCCACACCGGCCGTGTCGAAAAGATCCTTCCAGGAAATCGGCACGCCATCCAGCAGCGATTTTCGCGTCCCGGCCCTGGCGCGGTCCGAGGCTGCCCTGGCCTCGGCCCGGGCGCGTTTGGCGGTGACGCGGGCATAGATCCGGTCGCGGTACTTATGGCTGTCGATGGCGTCGAGATAGACCTCGGTCAGCTCCACCGGGTCGATGCCGCCCGCGCCGATCCCGCGACCCAGGTCCGCCGCGCTCATCCATCGCCATTCATCCATGATCCGCCCTCCGTTTTCGTGACGGTAGCGGCAGCGGGGCGCATGGACAATCCTGTGACTTCGACCATATTTCCCCCATGGAGCATGACAGCGATATCCTGATCGTCGGCGGCGGGCTGAACGGCCCGGCCACGGCGCTTGCCCTGGCCCTGTCGGGGCTGCGCGTGACCGTGATCGACGCCCTGCCTGCGGCGACTCGGGTGGAGGAAGATTTCGACGGGCGGGGCTATGCGCTGGCTCTGGCCTCCGTCCGGCTGTTGCGCCGGATCGGGGTCTGGGACCGGGTGTCCGACCACAGCCAGCCGATGCTGGAGATCAAGGTGACGGACGGGCGCGCGGGCGAGGCGCCGTCGCCCTTCTTCCTGCATTTCGACCACGCCGAGATCGAGGAAGGCCCCATGGGCCACATGATCGAGGATCGCTACCTGCGTCGCGGCCTGATGGAGGCGATGGAGCAGAGCGACCGGATCACCCTGATCAATGGCGAGACAGTCGTCGCCCAGACGGCGGAGCCGGGCGGGGTGCGGATCACCCTGGCGTCGGGGCGAGAGATGACCGGGGCGGTGCTGATCGGCTGCGACGGGCGGCGCAGTGGCACGGCAGAGCGGGCCGGGATCAAGCGGACGGGATGGGACTACGGCCAGACCGCGCTGGTCTGCGCAATCGAACATGAGAGGCCCCATGGCGGCGTCGCGCATCAGTTCTTCATGCCGCCCGGGCCGCTGGCCATCCTGCCCCTGCCGGGCAACCGCAGTTCGATCGTCTGGACGGAATCCACCACGCGCGCGGCGGAGATACAGGGGCTGGATGACGCGGGATACCTCGAGGTGCTGCGCCCCCGGTTCGGGGATTTCCTGGGCGAGATCAGCCTGGCCGGGAAACGGTTCTCCTATCCGCTGAACCTGACCGTCGCGACTGAGTTCGTGGCGGAGCGGCTGGCACTGGTCGGGGATGCGGCGCACGGCATGCACCCGATCGCCGGACAGGGTCTGAACGCCGGGCTGCGCGACATCGGCGCACTGGCGCAGGTGCTGGGCGAGGCGCGGGCGCGGGGCGAAGATATCGGCGCCCTGCCGGTGCTGCGACGCTACCAGGAATGGCGGCGCTTCGACACGGCCTCGCTGGCGCTGGCGACGGATATGTCGAACAAGCTCTTTTCGTCCGACAACCCGCTGCTGCGCGCGGCGCGGGACATCGGCATGGGGGCGATCAACGCGATGCCCGGGCTGCGGCGCGGCTTCATCCGCGAGGCGGCCGGACTGACCGGCGAATTGCCGGACCTGATGAGATAAATTCGGCGGGCAGGCGGGCGGCGGGGTGAAACCCCGCCCTATGCCCATCCACTTCAGTCCAGCGCCCGCGCCTCGTCGACCAGCATCACCGGGATGCCGTTGCGGATCGGGAAGGCCAGCCGGGCGCTTTCCGAAATCAGTTCATGCGCCTCGGCGTCATAGCGCAGGGTGGTCTGAGTGCGGGGGCAGATCAGGGCCTCCAGCATGTGGCGGTCGAAGAGCGGCTCTGTCTGTTCGGTCATTGCATGATCCCCGTGTCATCGCCCCCCCGTAGGGCATATTCGATCAGCGTGACAAGGGTTTCCCGCCGCGTCGACAGCGAGGGGGCCTCCAGCAGCGCCTGCTTGTCCTCCGGTTCGAAAGCCAGAAGCATGGAGAGCGAGTTGATCAGCATCTCGTCCTCGGCCTCCTTCAGGCTGTCCCAGTCGGTATCCAGCGATTTCGCGACGAGATAGCGGGACAGCAGGTCGAGGAAGGCTTCGCGGTCGAACCCTGGGTCCTGTTCCGTCTGGCCCAGATCGCCCTCGAACCCGGTCCAGGAGACGGCGGCGCGGCGATAGGGGGTGAAGCCGCGGACCTCCTCGGTGATGCGGAACCGCGCGGCCCCGGCAAGGGTGACGAAATAGCGCCCGTCCTCGGTTTCGGAGAACTGGGTCAGCCGCCCGGCGCAGCCGATGCGATGCAGGGCGGGGCCGTCCACCGGGGCCTGCGCCTTGGGGTTGGGATCGGGCTGCACCATGCCGATCATGCGATCCGGCGTCTTGAGCACATCATCCAGCAGCGCCAGGTAGCGCGGCTCGAAGATATGCAGGGGCAATCGCGCCCGGGGCAGCAGAAGCGCCCCGGGAAGCGGGAAGACGGGGATAACGTCAGGGAGATCGGAGGCGCGGATCATGAGCGACATCTAGCGCCGCCGACCGGTCAGGCAAATATCATCGAGCTGAGTTTTCTGCGCCCGGTCAGGGCGATCGGATCCTTGGCGTCAAGCGCGTCGAAAATGGTCAGAAGCTGCGTCTTCGCCGCGGCATCGTTCCACTCGCGATCCCGGCGGAAAAGGTCCAGAAGCTGATCGACCGCGCCCGCCGTATCGCCGCTGGCCTGCAGCGCCTGCGCCAGGTCGAAACGCGCCTGATGATTGTCGGGCTCCGCCTCCACCTGCGCCTGAAGTTCGGCCACGGGGCCCGCGTTCGCGGCCTGCCGGGCCAGCTGGATCTGGGCATGGGCCGCGTCCAGTTCGGGCGTCTTGCTGATCTCGGCGGGGGCGCCGTTCAGCACCGCCTCGGCCTGATCGACCTGATCGAGGGCGATGTAGCTCTTGACCAGCCCGGCATAGGCGCGGGCGTGGTTGGGCTCTTCCTGCAGGATGGCGGCAAAGGTTTCGGCCGCGTCGGCGGCGGCACCCTGTTCCAGCATCTCCTCGGCGGCCTCGACCGCTTCGTCCAGCCCGCCGGAGGCATCGCCGCCGCTCGCCTCGATCGCGCGCTTGATGAAGGCGTCGATTTCGGAGGCGGGCACGGCCCCCTGGAACAGATCCACCGGACGCCCCTTCACGAAGGCGACGACCGTGGGAATGGATTGCAGCGGCAGGCCCTGCTGTGCCAGCGCCTGGGCCAGCCGCTGGTTCTGATCAACGTCGATCTTGGCCATCTTCACCGCGCCCTTGGCTGCGGTCACGGCCTTCTCCAGCATCGGCCCGAGCGTCTTGCAGGGACCGCACCAGGTGGCCCAGAAGTCGACGATCACCGGCACCTCGTTGGAGGCGTCGACCACGTCGGCCATGAAGGTTTCCTCGGTGACGTCCTTGATCAGGTCGCCTGCGGGGGATTGCTGTGCGCCGCCCAGTTCGATCATGGTATCCTCGTTCGTCGGTCCGCAGAAGGGTCTCTGCTATGGCTGGCCCCTATATGGACTTCGGCGCGCGTGATTCCAAGCGGTCAGCTATTGGACTCGTCCCGACCCTCGCGCCGAGGCGCGCTAAGACCCTTCGCTTGCCCGAGATCGGCCAGAGCGCCTGCGAACCACTGATAGAACTCTGCGCCATATAGCATTCCGACCGTGTGAAGCAGATCCCAGTTGGTCAGGATGAACTGCCAGATCGGTGGCGCGAGTTCTTGGGAGCTAACGGCAGCGCCCGCAACAAATCCTACTTGCTTGGCCGATGTCCGCACCACCGGTTGTTTAGCCAAGACCCTCACCACCGTCGCTATCCGCCAAAGTACATTGCGGTTCACGGCTTTACGGACTTCGCGGGCTTCCGCAGTCCGCCCCTCGGCCACCGTTTCCTCTACAGCCTGAAGATTGGGGCCAATGGCCGGTCCGCCCTTCGATATCACGGTACTGAGGTCTTCCTGCTCCGGTGCGTCCTCAGGCGGCGGCTCTCCTCGCTGGCGATTGATCCGCTCGACCAACAGATCAACCGCATCATTGCCGAGCGTCAGGCCCGGGCCGTCCTTGATGACATCTTCCAGCGGCACGATCACTTCGGGCGGAAAACCCTCTCCGTCCTCTTCCTCCTTGCCCAAACGAGCCATGGCTCTGAGGTCTTCGACCGCAAGGTGAAGCGTCAGCATGTCCAGATCAGCGAAATCGCGGTCAACCTGCGTCACAAGTGATCTCGACCGTGCGGCGAGGCGAAAGAACCGGTTGCCCGCAGCTTGGGACAGCGCAGCGGCATTGGTGCGCAACCTCTCGTGCAGCACCTGTTTCAACTGTTCTTCCCGCTCCGCCTCCGCGGGGGAGGAGCGCGCGACCTCAAGGCGGTCGTCGATCAGGTCGACCGGGGCAAGGGGGTCAGGGTCGAAATTTCCGGATTTGGGTGGTTCCCAATCCTTGAGATAGCCAAAGAGCGTTCGGGCCCGTTCGGCGTTGTCCTCGATCTCGGCGATCTCGGCAAGTTTTGGGTCATGACGGGTGGCAGCAATGCCTTTGAAGGTGAGCCCGCCGTGATCTGGCGCATCGGCAAGTCTGACAATACCCTTCAGCGGCCTTAGATCGGAAACTGGCGTATTGTCGAGATCGAGGTATTCCAGTGCGGTTAACCCCCGGATGGGGTCGATGTCGGAGACTTGCGTGTTGTCGAGGGCAAGGTATTCCAGCGCAGTCAGCCCACGGATGGGCTCAATGTCGGAGACCTGCGAGATTCTGAAGGTGAGAGTTTCCAGCTTAGTCAACCCCCGGAGGGGGTCAAGGTCGGAGACCTGCGTCATGCTGAGGAATAGTGATCTCAGTGAGATTAAGTTGCGGATGGGGTCGATGTCGGAGACCTGTGTGTTGTCGAGGTAAAGGGCTTCTAGCGCAGTCAGCCCCCGGATGGGGTCGATGTCGAAGATCGGTGTTTGGTCGAGGGTCAGGATTGCCAGTGCAGTCAACGCCCGGATGGGGTTGATGTCGGAGACCTGCGTATTGCTGAGGCCAAGGTACGCCAGCGAGCTCATCTGCCGAACGGGGTCGATGTCGAAGACCTGTGTGTTGTCGAGGGTGAGGGATTCCAGCGCGGTCAGCCCCCTGATGGGGCCGATGTCTGAGACCTGCGTGTCGTCCAGGCGGAGGGATCGCAGCGCGGTCAGCTCACCGATTTCGGGAGGAATCGCCTCCAGATCAAAAAATTCTTGCCGATCAAAGCTCAGGTTAGTAGCCCCGGTCTCGGCCGCCTCTTCAATCGCTCGCTTGGCCCGTTCATAGGCCTCTTCCGCTGCCGTCATCCCGCTGCGTCCCCTGTTCCTCTCCCAAGAAGACGCGACAAAGCGTCAGGCAGCAACCCCTCACAAATCAAACGTCGCAAACACCGGCGCGTGGTCCGACGGCTGCTCATACCCCCGCACATGCCGCAATACGCGCGATCCGTGGCCGGCGTTGGAGATATCCGGCGTTGCCCAGACGTGATCCAGGCGCCGCCCCTTGTCCGCCGCGTCCCAGTCGGGGGAGCGGTAGGACCACCAGGAATAGAGGTTGCCCTGGGGAATGTCCTGCCGGGTAATGTCGACCCATTGGCCCGCGTCCTGCACCGCGCCCAGGTGATCGACCTCCACCGGGGTGTGCGAGACGATCTTGAGCAGTTTCTTGTGATCCCAGACGTCATCCTCCCGCGGGGCGATGTTCAGGTCGCCGACGAGGATCGCCTTTTCCGGTTTCTCGCCATGGAACCAATCGCGCATCTCCGTCAGATAGTCGAGCTTCTGGCCGAACTTCACATTGATCTCGCGGTCGGGTTTGTCGCCGCCGGCCGGGACGTAGAAATTGTGGATGGTCACGCCGTTCTCCAGCCGCCCGGCGATATGACGGGCATGGCCGAGGGCGGCGAAATCCTTGTCGCCGACATCCTCGATGGGCAGTTTCGACAGGATCGCGACACCGTTGTAGCCCTTCTGACCGCGCGCGATCATGTGCGTGTAGCCAAGGGCGCGGAAGCCCTCCACCGGGATCTTGTCCACGGGCGACTTGCACTCCTGAAGGCAGAGGATATCGGGGCTCTCCTCCTCCAGCAGGCGCAGAACCAGCGGTTCGCGCAGGCGGACGGAGTTGATGTTCCAGGTAGCAAGGGTGAAGGGCATGAGGGTCTCCTCTGTGATCGGCCCCTGCCTAACACGGTGCGGCGCGGGGGTAAGCCCCGATTTGGCCCGGCGCCTTAACTGGGTGGAAAGTTTCGGCCGCTAAGGCGGGGGGATGAACGACTGGCGCGTCATACTGGCCTGGGTCATGGGATCCGCCCTCGTCCTGGCGGGGCCGGTGCTGCCGCTGGTGTCTGCGCGCGGGTCGGCGGGGGACCTGCTGTTGGTCGTCGTGCCGCCCTGGCGGGACGCGCAGGATGTCATCGCCGCGGCGGGCGGTCGGCCGGTCGGCCCGGTGCGGGGGATACTGGGGCATCTCGCAATGTCCGGGGGCGCGGACTTTCACGCCAGGCTGGGGTCCGCAGGGGCTTGGCTGGTTCTGGACGGGGCGGCCGTTTCGGCCCTCTGCGGATGGGAGGTCACATGACGGAAACATCATTCAAGGCGGCGCAGGTCCAGGCCAAGAAACGGATCGTCCTGGCCAGTTGGGCGCTGGTGCCGCTCGCCCCGCTCACGGCGTTGCTGGTCAGCGCACCGGTGCTGCCGGTCCTGATCTTCGGCACGGTCGCAGCCGCTGTCGGGCATGTCGGATCGCTTGGCGCCGGTGTCGGCGCGCGGATCCTTGCCGCCTTCGGCCTGATCGCGCAGGCCATGGCTTTTACCGCCGCGCTTTCTGGGCATGGCTGGCAGATCGACAGTCACATGCTCTTCTTCGCGCTTCTGGCGGTCACCATGACGATGGCGGATCGGCAGGTCATCCTCGCCTGCGCCGGGATCATCGCCCTGCACCACGCGATCCTGTCGCTGGTCCTGCCCGGGCTGATCTACCCTACGGCCGATCTGCTGGGCAATCTGCAACGGACGGCGCTGCACGGCGTGATCCTGATGGTCGAGGCCGGGGTGCTCTATGCCGCCATACGCCAGCGCAGGGTGCTGGATGGTGAAATCGCCCGAACCCATGCGGTCGCCCACCAGGATGCGGAGGCCGAAGCGGCGCAGCGGCGGCAGATCCTCGAGGCGCAGCAGGCGATCGTCCACCAAATGCAGGCGGCCGCGCGGCGGTTGGCGGCGCGCGACCTGACCGTCCAGATCGAGGACAGCCTGGGGCCGGAGAACGAACAGCTGCGCGCCGATTTCAACACGGCAATTGAGGAATTGCGCAGCACCGTGGCCATCGTAACCGAAAACGCCGCCCTCGTCTCATCCGAAAGTCAGTCGATCTCGGCTGCCTCCAACGATCTGGCCACCCGGACCGAACGCCAGGCTGCCAGCCTGGAGGAGGCCGTGGCGGCCATGCATGAAATCTCGGCCGCCGTGCGCGCCTCCGCCGATGCGGCGGTAGACGCCAAGCGCGTGGTCGCCGAGGCGGGAACCCATGCGAGCGAATCCGGCGCCGTGGTCAGCCGCGCGACCGAGGCGATGACGGCGATCGAGCAGTCCTCGCAGGCGATTTCGCGGATCACCGAAGTGATCGACGAGATTGCCTTTCAGACCAATCTGCTGGCCTTGAACGCCGGGGTGGAGGCCGCCCGCGCGGGCGAGAATGGGCGCGGTTTTTCCGTTGTCGCTACGGAAGTGCGGGCACTGGCCGCGCGATCCTCGGACTCCGCCCGCGAGATCAAGGAGCTGATCGAGGCCAGCAACAGCCATGTCGGAAACGGCGTGGCACTGGTCCGCGATACCGGCGCGGCGCTGACCAAGATCACCGGATCAGTCTCCGAAGTTGCCTCCCATATCGCGGCCATCGCCGGCTCCGCCGAAGAGCAGGCGACGACGATCTCCGCCATCGAGGGCACAATGCAGGAGCTGGACATGGTCACGCAGCAGAACGCCGCCATGTTCGAAGAAACCTCCGCCGCCAGTGTCTCGCTCTCGAACGAGGCCACGGCGCTCAACAGCGCGGTCAGCCGGTTTCACATCGGCAACGCGCGCCCGCGGACCCAGCCAGAGCACCCCGTGCCCATCCCACAAGTGCGCCAGGTGGCCAACGGACCCGCAGTCACAGAGGATCGGGGCGGCAGCTGGACGGAATTCTGAGGTGCGGCGACGGGCGCCAGGGTAGACGCCACGCCAGACATCAGACGGGGCGCAATGTCTCGCGCCAAAGGCGGCACCAGACCCGGCATCCGGCCTGGCTACCTACCCGGAGTGCGTAAAGCGAGGCGCGGTACAGCACTGTCTGGCGTCTGACCCCCGGCCTTACTCCGCCGCCCGGCGGGGCAGGACCCAGTCGGGACGGGGGAAGTGGCAGGTATAGCCGTTCGGAATACGCTCCAGATAGTCCTGATGCTCCGGCTCGGCCTCCCAGAAATCACCAACGGGCTCCAGCTCCGTCACAGCCGGCCCGGGCCAGAGGCCCGAGGCGTTCACATCGGCGATGGTGTCCTCGGCAATCCGCCGCTGCTCCTCGTCGACATAATAGATCGCCGAGCGATAGCTGAGGCCGATGTCATTTCCCTGGCGGTTCAGCGTGGTCGGATCGTGGATCTGGAAGAAGACCTCAAGCAGGCTGCGATAGGAGATCTTCTCCGGATCGAAGAAGATTTCGATCCCCTCCGCATGGGTGCCGTGATTGCGATAGGTGGCGTTCGGCACGTCGCCGCCGGTGTATCCCACACGGGTGCGGGTGACGCCGGGAAGTTTGCGGATCAGGTCCTGCATGCCCCAGAAACACCCCCCGGCCAGAACAGCGCGCTCTTCTGTCATCTGATATCCTCCACTTGGTCGAGATAGGCGCCATAGCCCTCGGCCTCCATCTCCTCCTTCGGGATGAAGCGGAGCGAGGCGGAATTGATGCAATAGCGCAGCCCGCCGCGATCAGTCGGGCCATCGGGAAAGACATGGCCCAGATGGCTGTCCCCATGGGTCGAGCGGACCTCGACCCGGACCATCCCGTGAGACGTGTCGCGCAATTCGGTGATATGGGTCTGGTCGATCGGCTTGGTAAAGCTGGGCCAGCCGCAGCCGCTGTCATATTTGTCCGCCGAGGCGAATAGCGGCTCGCCGGAAACGATGTCGACAAACAGGCCCGCGCGCTTTTCGTTCAGCAGCGCCCCGGTGCCCGGCCGTTCCGTACCGCTTTCCTGCGTCACCCAGTATTCTTCGGGGCTGAGGCGCGCGATGGCGTCGGGATCCTTGTGATAGCTGGGCATGTCACTCTCCACTTGTGTCACGTCAAATATGAAGCGCGGCGCCTACGTTACAACCACATATCCGGATCACGATATGACGATTATTTGAGAAAATGGAACGACTTCGGCTCGGGCGGCGTTCATCCCTCAGTCACCAGCGACGCCAAGACGGCCAAGCTGAAGAAACGAGAGGAGCATAACAATGCGTACCGAAACCAAACTTATCAGCATCGCCGCCCTGATCGCAGGGATGTCCACAGCCGCGATCGCCGAGACCAAGACAACAGAGTCTGTCCCGCAGTCGCTCGAAACGTCCCGCGCGGTGGAATCTGATTCCGTGAATTCCGTCGAAACCTATACCGAGGAAGTTCCGCGCGCCGAATCTGCAGAAACCACGAACTCGGCTGAGGCAGGCGACAATTCCGCGACCGCCGTGGACTCGACCCTCGATACCGCCGGTGTTCCGACCAGCTTCGAAACCACCGATGTGGCCGAAGCCCTGGACATCAACGAAATGAATGATCCGCAGCAGATCATCTTCGCGCCTATGAACGACACGGTCGTCGCATGGGAAGACGATGAAGCCGCCGAAATGCGTGCAGCCATTGTCGCCAACACCATGGTGAGCACCGCGCTCACCGACGAAGGCTACAGCGAGGAAGACGTCGTCGCGGCCTACACCCGTGCGGATGGCGGTCTGACCCTCGTGGTTGACGCCGACTCGTAACCCCCCTTCCACGGTCTGCTTAATAGACCGTTGAAGATTGAAACCCAGGGCGCCCCCTCCCCACGCGCCCTGGGTTTTTTTTATTTCATTCAATCCAATTGCTTCAGCGCCCAGGCTGCGGCCTCCGCCACCACAGGGTCAGGATCGCCCAGATGCGGAGCGGCCACCTCGCGCAGCGTCGGATCGGCGCTGTTGCCGATGGCATACAAGACATTGCGCAGGAACCGGTTCCGCCCGATCCGCTTGATCGGCGAGCCGCTGAACATCTGACGAAACCCCGTATCGTCCAGCGTCGCCAGTTCCGCCAGCCGGGGGGCGGTCAGGTCCTCGCGCGCGTGATATTTCGCCTCCCGTGCGACACCGGCAAACTTGTTCCAGGGGCAGACGGCCAAGCAATCGTCACAGCCGTAGATCCGATTGCCCAGCCCGGGGCGCAACGCCTCGTCCACCGGCCCGTCATGTTCGATCGTCAGGTAGGAGATGCAGCGCCGCGCATCCAGCTGATAGGGCGCGGGAAAGGCATTGGTCGGGCAGATATCCAGGCACCGGCGGCAGGAGCCGCAGTGATCCACCTCCGACGCGTCCGGGGCCAGATCGAGGGTGGTAAAGATCGCGCCCAGGAAAAACCAGCTGCCCAGCTCGCGGTTGACAAGATTGGTGTGTTTGCCCTGCCAGCCCAGACCGGCCGCATGGCCCAGGGGTTTCTCCATCACCGGCGCGGTATCCACAAAGACCTTCACCTCGCCATCGCCCGCCTCCGCCAGCAACCAGCGCGCCAGCCGCTTGAGGCGCTTCTTGACCACATCGTGATAGTCGCGATTGCGCGCATAGACGGAAATCGCCCCGCGATCCGGCCGGTCGAGCAGGGCGAGGGGGTCTTCCTCCGGCCCGTAGTTTTCCGCCAGCATGATCACCGACCGCGCCTCGGGCCAGAGGGCGGCGGGATCGGCGCGCCACGTGGCACGGCTTTCCATCCAGCCCATCTGCCCGTGATAGCCCGCCTCGAGAAAATGCTTCAGCCGCTCCGGGGCTTGGGGGATGTCCCAGGGGCGGCAGATGCGCGCGGCATCGAACCCCTCTGCCAGGGCCTGGTCGACAAGTCTGTTTTTCAGATCGGTCATGTTCTTTTTGCCCCAAATATCCCGGGGGAGGCGCGACCGCGCCCCGGGGGCAGCGCCCCCGTCTGAGGCTATCAGAAATCCAGGTCCGCGTAATGGCTGGGCGGCGGGAAGCCCGGCACCACATCGGCCAGAACCGACCGGAAGGCCGGGCGGGACTTGATCTTGGCGTACCAGTCCCGGACATTCTGCGACCGGTTCCAGTCCACGTCCGAGATATAGTCGAGGCAGGACAGATGCGCGGCGGCGGCGAAATCGGCGAGGCTCAGGCTGTTGCCGGCCAGCCAGCGGCGATGATCCAGCAGCCAGGTCATGTAGTCGAGGTGAAACTTGACCTTCTGCGCCCCGGTCTTGATGTTCCGGCTTTCCGGGTAGCCCTGTTTCATCAGCTTCTTGTTGACCCGCTCATACAGCAGGTTCGAGGTGACCTCGCGGTGGAACTTGTCATCGAACCAGCCGACCAGACGGCGGACCTCGGCCCGTTCCTCGGGGCGCTGGGGCATCAGCGGCGGGTCGGGATAGACCTCCTCGATCCATTCGCAAATAGCGGCGCTTTCCGACAGGAAGCGCCCCTCGACCTTGAGCACGGGGACCTTGCCGGCCGGGTTGCGGCGCAGGAAATCGGTCTCGCGTTCCCAGTATCGTTCCTCCACCAGCTGGCATTCCAGCCGCTTCTCGCCTAGCGAGAGTCGCACCTTGCGACAAAAGGGGGACAGGGGAACGTGGTACAGGGTCAGCATGATCAATCTTTAAAAGGGACTCTGCTGACTTAGCCTCTTGCGCGGGGGAAGTTCAATCCTCGAAGCAGGCTGCGCGGCCATCCGCGCGGATCGTCGCGGCCCCATCCATGATGGCATTTGCGCGGCGGCGGACAAACTCGTTCGGCCTGCTGGCCGACCTCTGCTTGGGCGAGGGCAGGACGGCGGCCAGCAGCGCGGCCTGCCGATCGGAAAGCTGATCCGGCCCGATGCCGAAATAGTGATGGGCCGCCGCATCCACACCAAAGACGCCTTCGTCGAATTCGGCCATGTTCAGGTAGACCTCAAGAATGCGCTGCTTGGACCAGACCAGTTCGACAACCGGGGTCATCAGCGCCTCCAACGCCTTCCGGGTCCAGGTGCGTCCGTGCCAGAGGTAGGTGTTCTTGACCACCTGCTGCGTCAGGGTGGAGGCCCCGCGATTGCCGCCCGCCTCGATCGCGGTGCGGATGGCTGCCATGTCGAACCCCCAGTGCGTGCAGAAATTCGCATCCTCGGCCGCCACGACCGACCGCGCCATGACCGGGGCGATGGCGTCGAAATCCACCCATTCCTGGTCGATGGAGCCGAGGCGCAGCTCCTCGCTCTTCATGTAGATGCCGGTGATCGGATTGACGATCGTGTAGATGCCGGTGGCGAACAGGATGATCCCCGCGCTCAGCAGGATCAGGCGGAACAGCCACCGGCGCAGCCAGCGCAGCGGCTGCGGGCGCGAACTGGCCGCGCGCCGTCTGGTTGGTTTTCTGCTCGTCCGACGTGCCATCGCACCCCTGCTATCTGCCGCCCTGCCTCGCCGCGCCGCAATGTTAATCTTTTTCACATACCCTCTTGAAAGGGCGGCTGGCCCTTTCCACATACCTAACAGAACGCGCGCGGTCGACTTGAGACTGTCCCGGAACCCGACCCGAGGGTCGGCCAATGAGGTGAGTGACAATGACCGACTCGAAGACGAATACCAAGACGGAAGACTTCCACATCAGTGGCGCGGCCCTGATCGACAAGATCAAGGAGCTGATCCATGAGGGCAATGTGCGCCATCTGACCCTGACGGACGAGGACGGCGATTTCCGGCTGGAAATGCCCCTGACCGTCGGCGTCGTGGCGGGCGGTGCGGTGACGCTCGTGGCGCCCTGGCTGGCGATCATCGGTGTGGTGGCCGGGCTGGTGACCAAGGTGAAGATCGTGGTCGAACGCGAGGAGGACGCGCCGTCAGAGGCCCCCGTTGCCGCCGATGATCCGGAGAGCCCCACGGCCTGAACCCCCGACCCCGAGACTGCCAAGGCCCGGCCCCGTGCCGGTCCTTATGCGTCGCGCCGTGCCACGCCAAGTTGGGCGAGCAGGGCCATGACCTCCGGCACATTGTCCGTCCAGTCTGACAGGTCCAGCTCTTCGCCATTGCGCAGATGCAGGGTCAGGACCGGGTCTTCCTCCGTACCGGACAGCTCCATGTCGTGGATATGCTGAATGGGAAGGCGCCGGACCGGGCCTGTCGGGTGAATGATGATCTCCCGCCGCGTGATCCAGAGGTGGATGACCGGCGGCAGGGCCAGCAGCCCGACCCCGGCCAGCTGCAGCGCACAGGCCAACGCCCAAAGCGACCAGGTGGTGACCAGCCCCTCCGGCGGAAAGATCAGCAGGGCGACGACCATCAGGGCCCCGGTGATGATCAGGGCAACCTTGCGCCCTGTCCGCGGGGGGGATCGGTGTTCATATAGCAGCTGCATGATCGGTCCGTGGCGCCGTCTGGTCTGCCACAGGTAACGCGAAATCGGGGGTGGGCGCGAGGTGGTAACGGAAAAGCCCCACCGAGGCGGGGCTTCTCAAGGTTCCGGGTCCGATCACTCCGCCGGGACGGCCTTGTCCTCGATCGTCAGCGGATGCGGGATGTGGACCAGCATCTCCTTCGGGCAGATCTGAAGGAAATTGCCCTTCTCGATATCCCAGTTCTGGAGGATGTCGACGGCCTTGCGGCTGCCAGTTTCCTCGACGTGGCGCTGGATCAGGCCCTTGAGCTGATCGACCCAGTGCTCGACCGTGACCGGGCAGGTGACCAGCGTTTCCATGTTCATCATATCATGCGCCTTGCCCTCGGGATCGTAAAGGTACGCCATCCCGCCGGTCATGCCCGCGCCAAAGTTCGGCCCGATGGAGCCGAGGATCACCGCGACGCCGCCGGTCATGTATTCGCAACCGTTCGAGCCGCAGCCCTCGATCACCACCTTCGCGCCGGAGTTGCGGACGGCAAACCGCTCGCCCGCGCGGCCGGCGGCAAAGAGGTAGCCGTCGGTGGCCCCATACAGCACCGTGTTGCCGATGATCGTGTTTTCCGACGCGACCAGCGGGCTTTCCATCGGCGGGCGCACCACCACGGTGCCGCCCGACAGCCCCTTGCCAACATAGTCGTTGGCCTCGCCCATGACCTCGATCTTCAGGCCCGGGGCGGCAAAGGCACCCAGGGACTGACCGGCGGAGCCCGACAGTTTGACCGTCAGGTGGTCCGGCTGGAAGGCGTTGCGCATGCCGAAGTTCTGCACGATGTGCGACGCTGTCCGCGTGCCGACCGAACGGTGCGTGTTCTGCACCGCGTAGCTCAGCTGCATCTTCTCGCCATCCTTCAGGAACCGGGCGGCGTCGCGCACGATTTCAACGTCCAGCGTATCCGGCACCGGGTTGCGCGGCTTGTCGCGGTTGTAGACGATGTTCTTCGATCCATCGACCGTGATCAGCAGCGGGTTGAGGTCCAGATCATCCAGGTGATCCGCGCCACGGCTGACCTGGCTCAGCAGGTCGGCGCGGCCGATGACCTCGTCCAGCGACCGCGCGCCGATGGAGGCGAGGATTTCCCGCACTTCCTGCGCATAGAAGGTGATCAGGTTCACAACCTTGTCGGCCGTGCCGGTGAACTTTTCACGCAGCGCAGGGTCCTGAGTACAGACGCCGACGGGGCAGGTGTTCGACTGGCACTGACGCACCATGATACAGCCCATGGCGATCAGAGCCGCTGTCCCGATGCCGTATTCCTCGGCCCCCATCATCGCGGCCATGACGATGTCACGCCCGGTGCGCAATCCGCCGTCGGTGCGCAGGGTGACGCGGTCGCGCAGGTGGTTCATCGCCAAGACCTGATGCGCCTCGGTCAGGCCCATCTCCCACGGGAGACCTGCGAACTTGATGGACGTGCCCGGGGAGGCACCCGTGCCGCCGTTGTGACCCGAAATCAGGATGATGTCCGCCTTCGCCTTTGCCACGCCCGCCGCAATCGTGCCGACGCCAGAGGAGGCCACCAGTTTGACGGTCACCTTCACGGTCGGGTTGATCTGCTTCAGGTCGTAGATCAGCTGCGCCAGATCCTCGATCGAGTAGATGTCGTGGTGCGGCGGAGGGGAGATCAGCGTCACGCCCTTGGTCGAGTGACGCAGACGGGCGATCAGGTCGGTGACCTTCATGCCGGGCAGCTGGCCGCCCTCGCCGGGCTTGGCGCCCTGGGCGACCTTGATCTCCAGCTCTTCGCACTGGTTCAGGTATTCGGCTGTCACGCCGAACCGGCCCGAGGCCACCTGCTTGATCTTTGCCGAGGGGTTGTCGCCGTTGGGTTCGGGCACGAAATGTGCCGGATCCTCACCGCCCTCGCCCGAGTCGGACTTCGCCCCGATGCGGTTCATCGCGACGTTCAGAAGCTTGTGCGCTTCGGGGCTGAGAGCACCAAGCGACATGCCCGGCGTCACGAACCGTTTGCGGATCGAGGTGATGGATTCGACCTCTTCCAGCGGGACCGGGTTGCCAAGCGGCTTGATCGCCAGCAGGTCGCGCAGGTGGATCGGCGGGTTCGCCTGCATCCGGGCGCTGTACTGCTTCCAGATCTCATACGAGGCGCGGTTACAGGCCGTCTGCATCATATGCATCGTCTGCGCTTCCCAGGCGTGGGTTTCGCCGGATTTCCGCGCCTTGTAGAAACCACCGATCGGGAGGACGTCGAGACCCGACAGCCAGCCCTTCTGGTGAATGTCCGCGACTTTCTTCTGGATGCCCCAGACCCCGATGCCGGAGATGCGCGAGGTCATGCCGGGGAAGAATTCCGCAACCATCGCGCGGCTGAGGCCCACGGCCTCGAAGTTCAACCCGCCGCGATAGGAGGACACCACCGAAATGCCCATCTTGGACATGATCTTGAGCATGCCCTGGTCGATGGCCTCGCGGTAGGCGGCGACGGCCTCTGTCAGGGTCATGTCCAGCAGGCCGCGCGCGATGCGGTCGGCCAGCGTGTCCTCGGCGAGGTAGGGGTTCACGATGGTCGCGCCACAGCCGATCAGAACCGCGAAATAATGCGGGTCGATACATTCGGCCGACCGGACCCCAAGCGAACAGAACGTCCGCAGGCCCTTCTGCGTCAGCCAGGAATGCACCGCCGAGGTCGCGAGGATCATCGGCATCGGCACCTTGTCCGGCCCCTGCTGGTGATCCGTCAGTATGATGTGACCCCCGCCGGAGCGCACGGCCTCCTCGGCCTCCGCCCGGATGCGGTTCAGCGCGGCGCGCAGGGCGTCCGGCCCGCCGTCAACGGGGAAGGTACAGTCGATCTCCGACAGACCGGCGTTGAAATGGGTCCGCAGCTCCTCGAACTGCGCATTGCCGACAAAGGGGCTGTCCAGCACGAAGATCTCCGTCTGGGCGGAGCTTTCGTCGAGCACGTTCTTCAGGTTCCCGAACCGCGTCTTCAGCGACATGACGCGGAATTCGCGCAGGCTGTCGATCGGCGGGTTCGTCACCTGCGAGAAGTTCTGACGGAAGAAATGCGACAGCGGCCGGTACTTGTTCGACAGCACCGCAGAGGGCGTGTCGTCGCCCATGGAGGCCAGCGCCTCCTTCCCGTCCTCGGCCATGGGCATGAGGACGCCCTCGATCTCCTCGATCGTGTAGCCCGCCGCGATCTGACGCTTGCGCAGTTCATCGCCTTCGAAAAGGGGTGTCTCTTCGACGCGCGACAGCTCCTCCTCCAGGTCGGTGATCTTGCCGACCCATTCGCCGAATGGTTGGGAGGCGGCGAGTTTGTCCTTGATGTCAACGTCGTGGTAAAGCTTGCCCTCTTTCATATCGACGGCAATCATCTGGCCCGGGCCAAGCGCGCCCTTTTCGCGCACCGTGCCTTCGTTGGTCGGGACCATGCCGGCCTCCGACCCCGCGATCAGCAGGTTGTCCCCGGTCACGACATAGCGCATGGGGCGCAGCCCGTTGCGGTCCAGACCGCCGCAGACCCAACGACCGTCGGTCATGGCCAGGGCGGCCGGGCCATCCCAGGGTTCCATCACGCCGTTGCAGTAGGAATACATGTCGCGCCAGGCCTGCGGCAGTTCGATGGCCTGCTTGGACCAGGACTCCGGCACCAGCATGGTCTTCGCCATGGGGGCAGAGCGACCGGCGCGCACCAGAACCTCGAACACCGCATCCAGCGCGGCACTGTCCGACGAGCCCGACGGGATGATCGGCTTGATGTCTTCGGCAAGGTCCCCGAACGTGCCGCTGGCCATGCGGATCTCGTGGCTTTTCATCCAGTTGATGTTGCCCTTGATCGTGTTGATCTCGCCGTTATGCGCCAGCATGCGGAAGGGCTGCGCCAGCCACCACTGCGGGAAGGTGTTGGTGGAATAGCGCTGGTGATAGACGGCAAAGGCGCTCTCGAACCGGTCGTCCTGCAGATCGGGGTAGAAGACCGCGACCTGCTCGGCCAGCATCATGCCCTTGTAGATGATCGAGCGGCAGGACAGCGACGCGATATAGAGCCCTTCGACATGGGCGGCGGCGGCGGCCTTCTCGATCCGGCGGCGGATGACGTAAAGCTCGCGTTCAAAGGTCTCCTCGTCCACGCCCTTGGAGTTGGAGATGAGGATTTGCTCGATCTCCGGCCGGGTGGCGTTGGCCTTCTCGCCCAGGCAGGTCACATCGACGGGCACATGACGCCAGCCGTAGATGTAATAGCCCATGCGCAGCACTTCGGATTCCACGATGGTCCGGCAGACCTCCTGCGCGCCGAAATCGGTGCGCGGCAGGAAGACCTGGCCAACGGCCATCAGTTCCTTCTCGCGCGGCTCATGGCCGGTGCGCTTGATCTGGTCGTAGAAGAAGGGCACCGGGATCTGCACATGGATGCCCGCGCCGTCGCCCGTCTTGCCGTCGGCATCCACAGCACCCCGGTGCCAGATCGCCTTCAGCGCCTTGATCCCCGCCTCGACCACCTTGCGGCTCTTCTTGCCGTCAATCGACACGACGAGGCCGACCCCGCAGGAGGAATGCTCCTCGGTTTCGGAATACATGCCGTTCTCGGCCATCCACTTGCGCTTCGCCTCTTCGGCGGCGACCCATGCGGCATCGTATTTGGTCATGTGCGGTTCCTTTCGAAACGGGGCCCCGGGGGGCGGAATTGGGGGTGGCTCAGGAGTCCAGAGCGGGGAATTTCTTGACGCACTCGGCCCGGGTCATTTGCTTGCGCCGGTCGGCGCCCTCGAAGGCAAAGCTGTGCGGCTTTTCATCGATGTAGATTTCGCTGGTGATCTCGAAGGCCGAGGGATCGTCGAAGAGACCGATGGGAACTTCGGTCCAGGCGGCCATGTCTTCGTTCAGCGTGAAATGGAAGTAGAGCGCGGAGCCGCAGCGTCGGCACCAGGCGCGTTCAGCCCAGTCGGAGGATTGCAGCGTGGCGATCTGCGCCTCGTTGTGCCAAGTCAGGCCGGCCGTCGGCAGGTCGACCCCGATCAGCGCCGATCCCGTCCAGCGGCGGCACATTTCGCAATGACAGATCGAAGCGGTCGACGGAACGTCGGTCGCGGTGAATGTCACTGCGCCACACATGCATTGTCCTGTCTTATCTGTCATCTCCGCCTCCAAAAGGTCAGGTCTGCTTACGGTCTTTCCGGGTGGCTCCGGGGCCGTCGGTCCCGACACCGATAAAATACCGACGCAATACCGACGTGATACCGACGTTGCGTTCGGGGCCTATTCCGCCGCCACGGCCTTGGCCGCGGTAAGGTCCTCCAGCAGGGCGGCGACGCAATCGCGCCCGTCCCGGATCGCCCAGACAACAAGCGAGGCACCGCGCACGATGTCGCCAATCGCATAGACGCCATCGAGGCTGGTCTTGCCGGTGCCAAACTCCGCCCGGATGGTGCCCCAGCGGGTCACGGCCAGGTCCGGCTGGTCCCAGAGCGTCGGCAGATCCTCGGGCTCGAAGCCGAGCGCCTTGATGACGAGGTCGGCCTCCTCCGCATAGTCGGAGCCTTCGATCAGTTCGGGCGACTGGCGGCCGGAGGCGTCCGGCGCGCCCAGGCGCATCTTCTGAATCGTCATCGACGACACGGCATCGCCCGAGAAATCCAGCGGGTTGGAGAGCCAGACGAATTCCACGCCCTCTTCCTCCGCATTGGCGACCTCGCGCTGGCTGCCCGGCATGTTGGCCCGGTCGCGGCGGTACAGGCATTTGACCGACTCCGCGCCCTGACGGATCGCCGTGCGCACACAGTCCATCGCGGTGTCGCCGCCGCCGACCACGACGACCTTCTTGCCCTTGGCGTTCAGCTCTCCGCTTTCATACTCCGGCACGGAGTCGCCAAAGTTCGACACCTTGTTGGAGGCGGTGAGGTAGTCAATTGCACGCACGATCCCGCCCGCGTCGGAGCCGGGCTGAGTCAACTCGCGGGTCTTGTAAACCCCTGTTGCGATGATGACTTTGTCGTGTTTGCCGCGGATCTCCTCAAAGGAGATGTCCTGGCCGACGGTGCAATTCATGACGAATTCGACACCGGATTGCTCCAGCTGATCCATCCGCCGCATGACGACGTCCTTCTCCAGCTTGAAGCCGGGGATGCCGTAGGTCAGCAGCCCGCCGCCACGGTCATAACGGTCATAGACGGTCACCTGAACGCCCGCGCGGCGTAGCATGTCGGCGGCGGCCAGGCCACCGGGGCCCGCGCCGATGATGCCGACGCTTTCCTCGCGCTCGACCGCCGGGGTCACCGGTTTGACCCAGCCCTGTTCCCAGGCCGTGTCGGTGATATATTTCTCCACAGCGCCGATGGTCACGGTGCCATGGCCCGACTGTTCGATAACGCAGTTGCCTTCGCACAGGCGATCCTGCGGGCAGATGCGGCCGCAGATCTCGGGAAAGGTGTTGGTGGCCTGGCTGACCTGATAGGCCTCTTCCAGGCGTCCGGTCGCGGTCAGGCGCAGCCAGTCGGGGATGTTGTTGTGCAGCGGGCAATGGCTCTGACAATAGGGCACGCCGCACTGGGAACAGCGGGCGGCCTGTTCTTCGGCCTTGGCTGCGGCGTACTCCGCATAAATCTCGTCGAAATCCGTATTCCGTACCTTGGCGTCACGCTTCTCCGGCATGTCGCGCTCAACGGTGACGAATTTCAGCATCGGTTGCTTGGCCACGCGGCAGTCCTCGCTCTTGCTTGCGTCTCGCTGGTGCTTGCTTCCGGTCTCATAAGCGATGGCCGCGGAAAAGAAAAGTCATACGTGCTGACCTTTATTTCCGACCACCTGCCGCCCGGGGCCGAAAACACGGCCGGTTCCTGCGAATAAAGGTCCGATCCGTACCTTACTGGGCTCTTCCCTTATCCGATCAATGGCTTAAACACAGGCTCAGGCCAATCGAGGTGAGAAATGCCCCTGTTTCAACTGATCCTGCTTGCAGTCATCCAGGGGATCACGGAATTCCTTCCGATTTCGTCGTCCGGGCACCTGATTCTCCTGCCAGAGCTTACTTCATTGGCAGATCAGGGTCAGGCCCTGGATGTCGCGGTGCACGTCGGCACGCTTGGCGCGGTGATTCTCTATTTCTGGCGCGACGTGGCCGAGGCCGTCGTCGGCCTGCCGCGCCTGATCCGGGGTAAGTTGGACACGCCGGGTGCGCGTCTGGCCTTCCTGCTGATCGTGGCGACGATCCCGGCTGTGGTGGTCGGTTTTGCGCTGAAAGCCACCGGCGCGATCGACATGATGCGCTCTGCCTTCGTGATCGGCTGGACCATGCTGATCTTCGGTCTGGTGCTGTGGTGGGCGGATCAGCGCGGGGCGGAGGTCAAACAGGCGCAGGACTGGACCCTGCGCGAGGCTTGGCTGCTCGGGCTCTGGCAGGCGGTGGCGTTGATCCCGGGCACGTCGCGGTCGGGGATCACCATCACCGGCGCGCGCTTCCTGGGCTATGCGCGGGCGGATGCGGCCAAGGTCGCGATGCTGATGTCGATCCCGGTGATCCTGGCCAGTGCGGCGCTGCTCGGCCTCGACGTGGTGCAGGAGGGCGACCTGGGCCAGCTGAGCGACCTGGCGATTGCCACGGCGCTGGCCTTCCTGTCGGCCCTGCTGGCGCTGGCGCTGATGATGCGCCTGCTGCGCAGCGTCAGCTTCACGCCCTACGTCATCTACCGGGTCGTTCTGGGGGTCGGGCTGATCTGGTGGGCCTGGCCGTAACCGCCGCGCTCAGACCTTGAGGTTCTTCGCCGAGTCCTTGATCGCGGCGTACTGGCCCGATGGGCGGAACCGCCAGAGGTAGCTTTCCAGGATCGCCTCGGGCGCCAGCGGCGTCAGGCCCAGATCGGCAAACCCCTTGTGATCGCCGGACACGACATTGTCCTTGCGCAGGTTCACGATCTGATCGGCGGTCAGGACGTTGTTGTGGAAAATCCCGACGGTCACGGTCTGGATCGCGGTGAGGCCAAAGGCCATCAGCCGGGCCATCCAGAATGGCAGGTTCACCAGCACGCGACGGCGCTGGATCACGTCCAGCATCTCGGCCATCAGCTCGCGGAAGGTGCTGACCTCGGGTCCGCCCAGCTCGTAGATGCCACCCTCGGCCGTGCCGTTGACGCCCATCTCGGCCACCGCAGCCACGTCATCGACATAAACCGGCTGGAACCGGCTGTTGCCGCCGACCATCGGCAGGACGGGGCCGAAGCGGGTCATCCCGGCGAAACGGTTGAAGAATTCATCCTCGGGCCCGAACATGATCGACGGGCGCAGGATCATCGCGCCGGGCATATGCTCCAGCACCTTGGCCTCGCCCTCCGCCTTGGTGCGGGAATAGGCGCTGTCGCTGTCCGCATCCGCCCCGATGGCAGAGATCTGGACCATCCGGCTGATTCCGGCCGCGGCGGCAAGGCGGGCAATGCGGCCCGCGCCTTCGGCCTGAACCGCGTCAAAGCCGTTCTTGCCCTTTTCCGACAGGATGCCGACGCAGTTCACCACGGCCTCCGCCCCGGTCAGGGCGGCCCGGACCGAGGCGTCGTCGCGGATGTTGCAGAAGATTGGTTCTACCTGGCCGACCGCGCCATAGGTGCGCACGAACATGGAGTCGTTCGGGTGCCGCGTGGCAACGCGCACGCGCCAGCCGTCCTTGGCCAGTCGGCGCGCGACATAGCGCCCGAGGAAGCCCGATCCGCCGAAGATGGTGACAAGTTTGGACATGCGCAAACCCCTGCGATCCTTCGTCTCTTGTCCCTGTTCCTATCGCCCCCGACCGGACCGGGCAAGGCGATATGGCGAACAGCGTCAAAAACCCGCAAATCGCCGTTGACACCACGCCCCTTGGGGTCTAAATCGCGGCCTCACGCAGTTTCGTGCCCAGATGGCGGAATTGGTAGACGCGCTGGCTTCAGGTGCCAGTGGCCGCAAGGCCGTGGAGGTTCGAGTCCTCTTCTGGGCACCAACTGTGGATAGAAAAGCCTCCGAACCCATTGGGATCGGAGGCTTTCTTGTTTCCAGGGCCCGTGAGGGATCAGACGGTGGCGCCCTTGCGTCGGATGGCGCAGCCGACGAGGCTGGCCATGACACCGATCACGATGGCGATCGCGGCGTCATAGACGTTTGTTCCGGCCAGGTTGAAGTCGTTGAAGAGCAGCGTTTCGATGATCCCGATCAGCACGCCCAGGATCACGGCGAGCGTCCACTTCCGTGTCATCATCCCCAGGCCGACACCGACAATCCCGGGCAGGCTGAGGATATTGCCGCCAACGGTTCCGAGGAAATCTAGGAAACCAAGCATGGTAGGACCTTCTTTCTGGTTGGCACTCTTTTCGGGTGCGGCGGGTCCCGGCAGGCGGGGACCGCCGGGGTGTCAGTCCCGCTCCGCCGCGAGGTAGGAGCGGATTGCGGCGAGATCGACGGGCTTTGTCCTCTGCGCGGGCGAATTGGCGGCCAGTTCGTCGGACACGCGCTTGTATTCCTCCAGATAGCCGGGGGCCAGTTCATGCGCGATGCCCTGGTGACAGTCGATGCAGGTCATGCCCTCGTCGATGGCCTTCTGGTGGCTGTCCGCCGCCCGGGTCTCCTGGATGGTGAAATCCATGTATTCGAAGGCGTGGCAGTTGCGGCATTCACGGCTGTCGGAGGCCTTCATCTTCTTCCAGACCGCGGAGGCCATGGCCAGCCGATGTTCCTCGTATTTCTCGGGGGTGGAGATCGTGCCCAGAACCTCGTGATAGACGTCCTTCACCGCCATGATCTTGGCCTTCACCTTGTGCTGCCATTCATGCGGCACGTGGCAATCCGGGCAGGTGGCACGGACGCCGGAGTGGTTGTTGTAGTGAATGGTCTCGCGGTATTCGCCCATGTTCGTCTCCATCGTGTGGCAGGAGACGCAGAATTCCTCGTTGTTGGTGAGTTCCAGCGACCAGTTGAACCCGCCCCAGAAGAGGATGCCGGCGATGAAGCCCGCGATCAGGATAAAGCCCACGCTGAGGACGGAAATCGGGCTCCAGAACCAGGTCCACAGTCTGCGAATCGGGCCCTTCTTGGTGTCGTTTGGATCCGCCATGGTCTTGCCTCCCCGGCCTTAGTTGGATGCGTTCGACGGGGCGAACGTGTTGTCGACCAGCGCGGGCGCATTGGCCTGCGGGACGTGGCACTGGTTGCAGAACCAGCGGGTGCCGGCGACGGTGTCCAGCTGGTTGCCCTCTCGGTCCAGGTAGTGGGTCATCGACAGGGTCGGCGCCCCGCGATCGCCCGCGACGGTCCAGTCATGGCAACTGAGGCATTGGTTGGTGCGCAGGTCCATCTGGTACTGGTCGATGGAATGCGGAACCAGGGGGGGTTGCTGGCGATAGTTGCGCACGAACCGCCCCTCCATCTGCTTGTGGATATCGTCCACCACATTGGTGCTGCCGATGTCGGGGCCGCGAAGGCTTCGGACCTCGCCGGAGGACTGGGCGAGTGCCAGCCCACCCACGAAGGTCGTGATGGCCAGGGCGGTTATTCCTGCAAGGACCGGAGTTTTCATCTGCGCTCTCCCTTCTTGATTCAGTGTTCAGGCGGCGCTCAGGCCCGTTCGACCTTGCAGGCGCATTTTTTGAAGTCCGTCTCCTTGGAGATCGGGCAGGTCGCGTCGAGCGTCAGCTTGTTGATCAGCTGCCCCTCGTCGAACCACGGCACGAAGACCAGGCCCTTCGGCGGCTTGTTCCGGCCCCGGGTTTCCACGCGGCTCAGCATTTCGCCCCGCCGGGTGGAGATCATGATCTCCTGCCCGCGGCGCAGCCCGCGCGCGCTGGCATCGTCGGGATGCATGAAGACCACGGCGGCGGGGAAGGCGCGGTGCAGTTCCGGCACGCGGCGGGTCATCGAGCCGGAGTGCCAATGCTCCAGCACGCGGCCGGTGGAGAGCCAGAGGTCGTATTCCTCGTCCGGTTCTTCGGCGGGCGGCTCGTAGGGGGCCGAGATGATCTTGGCCTTGCCGTCGCCGTGGCCGTAGAATTCGACCTCCGCGCCTTCCTTGACATAGGGGTCATAGCCTTCGCGGAAGCGGTAGAGGGTTTCCTTGCCGTCGACCACGGGCCAGCGCAGACCGCGGGCCTGGTGGTAGGTGTCGAAATCCGCCAGGTCGTGACCGTGGCCGCGGCCGAATTCGGCGTATTCCTCGAAAAGGCCCTTCTGCACGTAGAAGCCGAAGTGATTGGATTCGTCGTTGGCGAACCCTTCGTAGGTGTCCTCCAGCGGGAATTTGTTCACCTGGCCGTTCTCATAGAGCACTTCATAGAGCGTCTTTCCGGCCAGTTCCGGCATCTTGGCGATCAGCTCCTCCCCCCAGGTTTCCTCGACCGTGAAACGTTTGGAGAATTCCATCAGCTGCCAGAGGTCGGACTTGGCCTCGCCCGGAGCATCGACCTGCTGACGCCAGAACTGGGTCCGACGCTCGGCGTTGCCGTAGGCCCCTTCCTTTTCGACCCACATGGCCGTGGGCAGGATCAGGTCGGCGGCCATGGCGGTGACCGTCGGATAGGGGTCGGAGACGGCGACGAAGTTTTCGGGGTTGCGATACCCGGGCAGACCTTCTTCGTTGATGTTGGCCGCAGCCTGCATGTTGTTGTTGCACTGCACCCAGTAGGCGTTGAGCGTGCCGTCCTTGAGGGCGCGGTTCTGGGCCACGGCGTGCAGGCCCGGCTTTTCGGGAATGGTGCCCTCCGGGATCTTCCACATCTTTTCGGAGAATGCGCGGTGTTCGGGGTTCATCACCACGAGGTCGGCGGGCAGGCGGTGCGCAAAGGTCCCGACCTCGCGCGCCGTGCCGCAGGCGGAGGGCTGGCCGGTGAGAGAGAAGGGCGAGTTGCCCGGCTCGGAGATCTTGCCGGTCAGCAGGTGGACATTGTACATCAGCGAGTTGACCCAGGACCCGCGGGTATGCTGGTTGAACCCCATGGTCCAAAGCGACATGACCTTGCGGTTCGGGTCGGCGTACTGCTGCGCCAGGCGTTCCAGCTTATCGACTGGAACACCGGAGAGCGCGGAGACCATTTCAGCCGTGTATCCGGCGACGGAGGCCTTGTATTCCTCGAAATCAATCGGGGTGAGCTTGCCGGAATTGGGGTTCTCGGCGTCCTCCTGCAGCCTGTGTTCGTCGCGCAGGCCATAGCCGATATCGGTGTCGGTCTTGGTGATGTTGACGTGTTTCTCCATGAACTCCCAGTTCACGGCGTCGTTCTGGATGATGTAGTTGGCGATGTAGTTCAGGATCGCCAGATCGGTCTGCGGTTTGAAGATGATGTCGTTGTCGGCCAGCTCGTACGAGCGGTGCTCGAAGGTCGACAGCACATGGACCTCGCAGCCCGGTTTGGTCAGGCGGGTGTCGGTCAGGCGGGACCAGAGGATCGGGTGCATTTCAGCCATGTTGGAGCCCCAGAGGACGAAGGTGTCCGCCGCCTCCAGATCGTCGTAGCAGCCCATGGGTTCGTCGATGCCGAAGGTCCGCATGAAGCCCGCCACGGCCGAGGCCATGCAATGACGCGCGTTCGGGTCGATGTTGTTGGAGCGGAAGCCGGCCTTCATCATCTTGGCGGCGGCATAGCCTTCCCAGACGGTCCACTGGCCGGAGCCGAACATGCCGACGGAGGTCGGGCCCTTGGCCTTCAGCGCCTCCTTCCACTTCTCGGCCATGACGTCGAAGGCTTCGTCCCAGCTGACAGGTTCGAATTCGCCGTTCTTGTCATAGACGCCGTTGGTCTTGCGCAGCAGCGGGGTGGTCAGGCGGTCCTTGCCGTACATGATCTTGGACAGGAAGTAGCCCTTGATGCAGTTCAGGCCGCGGTTGACCGGCGCGTCGGGGTCGCCCTGCGTGGCGACGACGCGGCCTTCCTTGGTGCCGACGAGGACAGAACAGCCGGTGCCGCAGAACCGGCAGGGGGCCTTGTCCCAACGGATGTCAGGCGTCCGGACCTGCGCGGCGACCTGACCGGTTGCGAGCGGGATACCGGCGGCGGCGGCGGTGCTGGCCGCGGCGGTCGCCTTGAGAAAAGTGCGGCGTGACTCCGAATGTGTCATGCATCGGTCCTCCGGATTGGGGGGATGGTGGGGGTGTCGAACGGGGCCGCCGCCTGGGCGGGGTCCTCGAAATGGTGGAAATTCAGGGTGACAGAGAGCACGCCGGGCACCTGGTGCATGGCCATGATCTGATCGGAGGCATAGGAGTCCTCGGTATCCTCGACCACGACGACGAGGCGACCGTCGTCGCCCTCGGCATGGATTTCGGCGCCGGCGATGGCGTTGATGCCCTCCCGGGCCTGGTCCAGGGCATGTGTCGCGACATGCACGAGGCAACCGCAGATATTCATTCGACCCCCTCCGGGCTGGCTGGCTGTTTTCGTTGGAACGAAACGGCTTGCGCTGGACATGTATGAGCACAGGCGCCGCACCCGGTGCATTGACCAAGATCAATAACAGGTTGTGACCTTCCGCCGAGCTGGAGACGGAATTTGATGGCCTGCGGGTCGCAGACATCCTCACAAGCGCGGCAGGAAATGCCCTGTTGCGCGAGGCAGGCTTCGCTGATCTGTGCCTGCCAGGGCCAGTCCAACGGCAAGTCGGGATCAAGGGCGCCGGTCGGGCAGGCCTCCGCGCAGGCGCCGCAAAAAGTACATTCTCCCAGCCGGAGATCGACCACCGGACGGCGATCCTCATCGCGGATGATGATGGCTTCGGGGCAGGCGCTTACGCAGTCAGAACATTGATTGCAAAGGGATTCGAACTGATCAGACGCATGCGGGGGACGCATGATCGCCTTGTCGAGGCGGTTGAACTTGCCTCGCAAGAAGTTCCGTCGGCTGGATGCGGTGGCTCGCAAGCTGCCCTCCTCCGAATGACCGGTGACCCTGTCGCATGAGATCATATCCATGTGACAGTTCGATCACGTACTGGTTACCATGACGTTATCGAAGGACGGCTTCTCTTTTCAACAGAATGCTCCGACCAAATCGGCGAGATCTCTCTTACAGTTCGAAAAATGTAGACGGGCGATCAACTTAAGGTGGTGAAGTTTGAGCTGCCGCAAGTGGCGATTTGCGCTGGCGCAAGGCAGCGTCCAATCTGCCTTGCGTCTGGCGTCCAGACGGGCGAATCGTGCATCAGGTCTCCGGAATGCTGAGGGCGGACATGTTGGGATATATCCATAGCGCGGATCGGGGCGTGCCGAACGCAGTGCTGGGCGAGGTGGCCGATGTGCTGCGGTCGCAAGGCTTGCGTGTCACCGGGCTGATCCAGGAACGGGCGCCGGACGACGGCGCGCATCCCTGCGACATGGATCTGAAATGCCTGCCCGACGGCCCGAGTTTCCCGATCGCGCAGCATCTGGGGCGCGGGTCGCGCGGATGCCGGATGGATGTCGGCGCATTGGAAGGCGGTGTCAGCTATGTGGCCGAACAGGTCGCGGGCGGGGCGGATATCTTCATCCTCAACAAGTTCGGCGCGCAGGAGGCACAGGGCCGCGGGTTCCGTGAAACGATCGCGGCGGCGCTGGCGCGTGGGATCCCGGTGCTGACGGTGGTCAACCCGTTGAATATCGACGCCTTCCGCGACTTCGCCGCCGGGTCGGAGCAGGAGGTCGAGGGTGAGGTTGCCGCAATCCTGTCCTGGGTCGCGGCGCAGCGGGTCGGCGATCAACAGGCCAGATAGGCGTCGTAAAGCGCTGTCAGCTTCGCGGTCATCGGGCCGGGGACACCTGCCCCGACCGGGCGGCCGTCGATCATGCCGACCGGGGTGATGCCGCCCAGGGTGCCGGTGACAAAGGCCTCCTCCGCGCCATAGGTTTCCGCCAGGGTGTAGTCCGTTTCGCGCACCGTGAACCCGGCCTCGCGCCAGAGGTGGATGGCCTTTTTCCGGGTGATCCCGTTGAAGCAGGCAGCGCCGGTGGAGGTCCAGAGCTCCTCACCGCGGAAGATGAAGAAATTGGTTGAGTTGCAGGAAGCGACAAAGCCCCGGTCATCCAGCATCAGCGCCTCGTCAGCGCCCATGTTGATTGCCTGGATCAGGGCCTGGATGAAGTTCAGGCGGGAGTGGGAATTCAGCCGCAGATCAAAGACATCCGGCGTGGAACAGCGGATGGTGGAGGTCATCAGTTTCAACCCCTTTGCCTTGAGCTCCGGATTGGGCTGCTTGTATTCCGCCACGATGACGATGGTCGCGCCGCCGACGATGAACCGGGGGTCCTGGTTCACCGTGGACTTGAGACCCCGGGTGATCATCAGGCGGATGTGTCCGCCGTCGGTCATGCGGTTGTGGTCGAGGGTCTTGCGGATTTCCCCGACCAGCGCGTCGCGGTCCATGCCGATATCCAGCTGGATCGCGTTCGCCCCCTCGTAAAGCCGGTCCATGTGGTCGTCGATGGCAAGCAGCTTGCCGTCGATCAGGCGCAGACCTTCCCACACACCGTCGCCAAGGACGAAGCCGGAATCGAAGATCGAGACCTTGGCGGCGTCGCGCGGGTAGAACTCTCCGTCGACATAGATCTCCACCGCCTCGTTGCGGGGGTCGGCGACGTAGCTTTGGGAGGAGGAGGCGGAGAGCGGGGTCATGGGGCGGATTCCTGAACGGGTTCGGTTCAGACCTAACCTGAGCGGCAAACCCCTGCCAAGCCATGGTTGGGACGACGCGGTGAGGCGCGGAGTCAAGGGCCGCAGGCCCGCCGCGCCATCGCCGGGCCGCCCCTTCGGCCCGGCGATTGGGCACCATTTGCGCGGTGCTCGGGCAGAGAGCTGCCACGGCTGGCATAAAGTGCTGCTGATCGGAGGTCGGATCGCCGCGCCGCGGCCCGTCGATGGCTCGGCTCCTCTCGGGAACGAAAAACGCCGCCCCGGAGGGCGGCGTTCATGTCTCAGGCCCGAAACCGGATCAGATGTCGAACCGGTCCGCGTTCATCACCTTGGTCCAGGCGGCGACGAAGTCCTTCACGAACTTCTCGCCGTTGTCGGCCTGGGCATAGACCTCGGCCAGGGCGCGCAGCTGCGAGTTCGAGCCGAAGACCAGATCGACACGGGTGCCGGTCCACTTCTTGTCGCCCGTCTTGCGGTCGGTGCCCTCAAAGGTCTTTCCATCGCCGGTGTCGGCCCAGGCGGTGCCCATATCCAGCAGATTGACGAAGAAATCGTTCGTCAGCTGACCGGGGCGGTCCGTCAGCACGCCGTATTTGGCGCCGTCGAAGTTGGCATCCAGCGCGCGCATCCCGCCGACGAGAACGGTCATTTCCGGCGCGGTGAGGGCCAGAAGCTGTGCCCGGTCGACCAGCAGGGCTTCGGCCGGGACAAGGTGATCGGCGTGAACGTAGTTGCGGAAGCCGTCCGCCAGCGGCTCGAGCGGGTCGAAGCTTTCGGCGTCGGTCAGCTCGTCCGTGGTGTCGCCGCGACCCGGGGTGAAGGGCACCTCAATATCGTGACCGGCGGCCTTGGCCGCGGCTTCGATCCCTGCGGAGCCACCCAGGACGATCAAGTCGGCGATGGAGACCTTCTTGTCGCCCTTGGCATCGAACTTCGCCTTGATCGCCTCGATCGTGTTGAGGGTCTTGGCCAGGGTCTCCGGTTCGTTGACCTCCCAGTCCTTCTGCGGGGCAAGGCGGATTCGGGCACCATTCGCACCGCCGCGCTTGTCCGAGTTGCGGAAGGTCGCGGCCGAGGACCAGGCGGTGTAGATCAGGTCGCGCTGCGAGATCGCGCCCAGCAGTTCGCCCTTCAGGTCCGCGATGTCGGCGGCGTCGACCAGCGGGTGATCGACGGCAGGCACCGGATCCTGCCAGATCAAATCCTCCGACGGCACTTCCTTGCCCAGGTACCGCACCTTCGGCCCCATGTCCCGGTGCGTCAGCTTGAACCAGGCGCGGGCAAAGGCATCGGCGAACTCTTCGGGGTTTTCATAGAAGCGGCGGGAGATTTTCTCGTACTCCGGATCGAACCGCAGGGCGAGGTCAGTGGTCAGCATGTTGGGCACGCGGCGCTTGCCTTCGACGTGCGGGTCTTCGACCGTTTCCACCGACTCTTCGTTCTTGGGCTTCCACTGGTGCGCCCCGGCGGGGGATTTCGTCAGCTCCCACTCGTATTCGAAGAGGTTCTTGAAGAACAGGTTGCTCCACTCGGTCGGCTTGGTGGTCCAGATCACCTCAAGCCCGGAGGTGAAGGTGTCATCGCCGTGCAGACCGTGTTTGTGCCGCCAGCCGAAACCCTGCTCGACGATGTCGGCGCCTTCGGGTTCGTGCGAAATGTCGTCCGGGCTCCCCTTGCCGTGGGTCTTGCCGAAGGTGTGGCCGCCGGCGATCAGCGCGACGGTTTCCTCGTCATTCATCGCCATCCGTCCAAAGGTGTCGCGGATGTCGAAGGCGGCCTTGAGCGGATCGGGATTGCCGTCGGGGCCTTCGGGGTTCACGTAAATCAGGCCCATCTGCACGGCGGCGAGGGGGTTTTCCAGGGCGCGCCCTTCGGAGTAGCGCGAATTGGGGTTGTCGGAGGGGGCGAGCCACTCCTCCTCGGTGCCCCAGTAGACGTCTTCCTCGGGTTCCCACACATCGGCACGGCCACCCGCGAAACCGAAGGTCTTGAAGCCCATGGTTTCCAGCGCGACGTTCCCGGCGAGAATCATAAGGTCCGCCCAGCTGAGGTTGTTGCCGTACTTCGCCTTGACCGGCCAGAGCAGGCGGCGGGCCTTGTCGAGGTTGGCGTTGTCCGGCCAGGAATTCAGCGGGGCAAAGCGCTGCTGACCGGCGCTTGCGCCGCCGCGGCCGTCGCCGATCCGGTAGGTGCCGGCGGAATGCCAGGCCATGCGGATCATGAAGGGGCCGTAGTGCCCCCAGTCGGCGGGCCACCAGTCCTGGCTGTCGGTCATCAGGGCGGCGATGTCGGCCTTGACGGCGTCGAGGTCGAGCTTCTTGAACGCCTCGGCGTAGTCGAAATCGGGGTCCATCGGGTTTCCGGCCGGGCCGTTCTGGTGCAGCATCTTCAGGTTCAGCTGGTTCGGCCACCAGTCCTTGTTCGACCGGCCCTGACCGCCGGTATGCACGACCGGGCAGCCGCCGGTTTGGGTATCGTTGCCGTCCATGATGAGATCTCCCTTCGCTAGGAATTTTGCTAGGTCAGGCCGGTGACTCGGCCGTTGCGCGGACCATATCAGGGGAGGTGCATCAGGGACACCCGCAGTTGCCTGATCGTATTGATAAGTCGATCTTATGATATGGCCCGCTCAACCGGGCCCGGTGGCCCAGTGACACCAGGGTGAATTGCAAGTGTCGCCCTTCGACGCTATCTCCGCCGAAGGTCGAGAGGGAGTGCCGCGTGACAAATCATCTGTATCAGGGCGATCTGCCGGACGGGCTGGACCTTGGGCCGGTTGTTGCGATCGACTGCGAGACCATGGGGCTGAACCCGCATCGCGACCGTTTGTGCGTGGTGCAGATGTCGGGCGGCGACGGCGACAGCCATATCGTGCAGATTGCCCTCGGCCAGACCGCGGCGCCGAACCTCTGCCGCATGCTGGAGGACTCGCAGGTGCTGAAGCTGTTCCATTTCGGCCGGTTCGACATCGCCGCGCTGTACAATGCCTTTGGCGCGCTCGCCGCGCCGGTCTATTGCACCAAGATCGCCTCGCGCCTCGTGCGGACCTACACGGATCGCCACGGGTTGAAGAACCTGACGCAGGAGCTGATCGGCGTGGATCTGTCGAAGGTCCAGCAATCCTCCGACTGGGGGGCGGAGGAGCTGACGGCGGCGCAGCTGGAATATGCGGCCTCTGACGTTCTCTATCTGCATCGCCTGCGGGACGAACTGGACACGCGGCTAGCCCGCGAGGGCCGGTCCGAGGTGGCGCAGGCCTGTTTCGAGTTTCTGCCGATGCGGGCGAAGCTGGATCTGATGGGCTGGCCCGACACGGATATCTTCGCGCATTCATGAACCACCGGGCCGCATATCGCCCGGACGAGGCATGAGCGGGCCATGGCGGGCGATGGATATTCACGCCTTGTCAGCGGACTCAAGATCCTCCTGCCGCTGACAGCGCTCGGCCTGCTGTCGACCGTCTTCATGCTGTCGGAAACGCGGGAGGTGCGCGAAGACCTGCCATTTGCCGACGTCCGTCTGGGCGAAAACGGGCTGAGCGAGGGGGTGTTGCGCCCGACCTTCGCCGGAGCGTCGGAAGATGGCGATATGATCGCCTTTGTCGCCCAGACCGCCCGACCCGTGGGCGAGGGGCTGGGGTCGGTCATCGCCGAAGATGTTCGGGCGCGTATCGATATAGTGACGGGCGGCACCATCACCTTCCGCTCCGACACGGCGACAATGGCGGAACCCGAGGGACAGGCGCACCTGGAGGGCGGGGTGGTCATCGTCTCCTCCTCTGGCTATCGGGTGGAGACGGAGAAACTGACCGCGGGGATGGACCGTATCTATGCGGAGACACCCGGAGAGGTCCGCGGCGAGGGGCCGCCGGGGCGTTTCGTCGCCGGGCGCATGGTCCTGCAGGCGGAGGAGCCGGAGGGCGATGTGCGTTTACGCTTCACCGACGGCGTCAAGCTGATATACCTCCCCGCATCCGACTGAGGTAATTTGACATGAGTCTTTTCCGTTTGTTTGCGATTGGCCTTCTGGCCGTCTTCCCCCTTGTGGTGGCGGCGCAGCAGACGGCGTTCGGCTCCGGCAATGTCGACCCGCAGGCGCCGGTGGAGGTCGAGAGCGACGATCTGCGCGTGAGCGAGGCGGACGGCACGGCGGAGTTTCTGGGCAATGTTGTAATCATCCAGGGGACGATGCGCCTGGCCGCGCCGCGGGTTCTGGTCGTCTATGACGAGGACGGCGAGCGGATCAGCAAGATGCAGGCGACCGGCGGTGTCACCCTTGTCAGCGGTGATGACGCGGCCGAGGCCGAGCGGGCGGATTACGATATCGACCAGGGCCAGATCGTGATGGAGGGTAGCGTCCTCGTGGCGCAGGGGACCTCCACCCTGTCGGGGCAACGCATGGTCGTGAACCTCGATACCGGCAATGCGCAGATGTCCGGACGTGTGCGCACGATCCTCAACCCCAGGGAAGACTGATCTTTGGCGACCCCCGACCTTCAGATCCACAGTGGCGACCAGGGCCTGCGCATCGACAATCTGCGCAAGTCCTACAAGAAACGTGTGGTGATCCGGGATGTGACCATGAAGGTCGACCAGGGCGAGGTCGCGGGATTGCTGGGCCCGAACGGATCGGGCAAGACGACCACCTTTTATGCAATCGCCGGGCTGGTCACCCCCGAAGGGGGACGCGTCACCATCGACGGACGGGACGTGACGGGCCTCCCGATGTACCGCCGGGCGCGGCTTGGCATCGGGTATCTGCCGCAGGAGATGTCGATCTTTCGCGGCCTGTCGGTCGAGGACAACATCTCGGCCATTCTCGACATCACGCATCGCGACCGCCACAAGCGGCGCGAGCGGCTGGAAGAGCTGCTGTCGGAGTTTTCGATCGAGCACCTGCGCCGCGCGCCTGCCATGGCCCTGTCCGGCGGGGAACGGCGCCGGGTGGAAATCGCCCGCTGTCTGGCCGCCGATCCGAAGTACCTGCTGCTGGACGAACCTTTTGCCGGGGTCGATCCGATTTCGGTCGCGGATATCCGCCACCTCGTCGCGGATCTGAAAAAGCGTGGCATCGGGGTTCTGATCACCGATCACAACGTGCGCGAGACGCTGGAGATCGTGGACCGCGCCTATATCCTGCATGACGGCAAGGTTTTGATGTCCGGCACACCAGATGATGTGGTGCGGAACGAAAACGTGCGGCGTGTCTATCTGGGCGACAGTTTCCGGATCTCCTGAAAAGGCGGGTCTCAGGCAAGCCTTTGGCAACCACCGGCTCAGCGCAGCCATTGACAGCAGGCCCCGCCGTCCTTTCATATATAGTATGACAGTTGCCAAGCTTCTGATCCGGCCTGAAACTTCCTTGCCTATCTTGCGCGAGATCAAAGAGTTTCAACTGTCTTTCCTATGCATTCGACCTTAGGCGCCGTGGCACTCACATGCCCCGAGGCGAACGCGCGAAATGTCATGAAAGGAGATGGAATGCGTTACGAAGTTACCGGCAAGCACATTGATGTCGGCGAGTCGCTCCAGACACATGTCAGAACCGAACTTGGCTCGGTCATGGAGAAATACTCGCAGCGCCCGACGGATGCCTCCGTCGTTTTCTCCAAGTCCGGGCATGAGTTCGTCTGCGAGGCGACGGTGCATCTCAGCTCGGGTCTGAATGCGTCGGCCAAGGCGCATGCCAATGAAATCTATGCAGCTTTTGACGATGCCTGCGAGAAGATGGACAAGCAACTGCGGCGCTACAAACGCCGTCTGAAAGACCATCACAAGCAGCGCGCAGAGCCGGTTGAACATTTCGGAGCGTCCTCTTATATCCTCGCGGCTGAGAAGGAAGACGAGGAATCGGAAGCCGAAACGCTTCAGCCGATCATCGTGGCCGAGATGGAGGCGAAAATTCCGTCTCTTTCCGTTGGCGAGGCGGTGATGCAGATGGAACTGGCCGGTGCGCCGGTTCTCGTGTTCCGAAACGAGGGTAAGGAGGGGGTGAACGTCGTGTATCGCCGCGAAGACGGCAATATCGGCTGGATCGACCCCAGAAACTGAGGCAGCGGGCCATCCCGCGCCGAGCGTAAGGACAAGATGACCCTAACCGAGATCCTCAAGCCCGAGGCGATAAAAGTTATTGCCTCGGCGTCTTCGAAAAAGCGTCTCCTGCATGATGTGGGTGAGCTGGCGCATGCCGCCTATGGCTACGACACATCTGCCGTGATCGAGGCGCTGATGGAGCGGGAAACGCTTGGCCCCACGGGTGTGGGCCATGGCGTGGCGCTGCCGCATGCGCGCCTATCCAGCGTGACGGATATGACCGCGGCCTTCATCCTGCTGGAAAAGCCGGTGGATTTCGACGCGGTGGATCGGCAGCCGGTCGATGTGGTCATGGCGCTATTCGCACCGCAGGAGGCCGGGGTGGAGCACCTGAAGGCCCTGGCGCTGGTGGCACGGACCCTGCGCAATGCGAACCTGTGCAAGAAGCTGCGGGCGAACCACGATGTGGCGACGCTTTATGCGCTGCTGACCTCCGACCAGGACAGCCAGGCGGCCTGAGGCGTCAGCGCCAGGCGCCGAAGCCAAACACCAGATAATCCCTCTGATAGGCCGAGGCGGCCTTTTGTTCGATCTCGTCATCATAGATGGCGGAGAGCGGGTGCGGCGTGTCCTCCGGCGTCGGTCCGGGACGGGGTGGCGCGGGATGGCCGACTTCGGCGGCGAGGCGGGGCAGGGCGTCGGCCAATTCGTCCTCGCGCAGAATGTGATCTGGCAGACAGAAGCCCGCCATCCCCTCCAGCACGCTGCTTTGTGTCGCCCAGCTTTGATCGACGCGGATCGAGGTCTGGCCGGTCAGGTTGGCTTTGAGGAAATCCAGGAACATGGCAAAGGCCTGCCGGTGATCCTGCACCGGGTAGGGGCCATCGGAGTTGCGGCCCGGGATCGGCAGTTTGTATTTCTGGCGCAGAGTCTGGCGGATCTCGCCATAGGCGCCGCGCCCGGTTTTGACGATACGATTGCAAAAGACGGAATGCGCCCGGGCGACAGGATGGCGGATCGCGGCAAAGCTGCGGAACCCCTTGTTGGCCCGCATCCATTGCCGTAGGTGCTTTTGCGTGAACTTCCCGGGCAGATCGGCGCGGTCCACACTGTCGAGCGCGGCCAGCCAGTCGGAAATCTGGCGGTCGATCTCGCCCCGGATCGGCATGTAGAGCAGCGGAGTCTTCACCGCGGCCTGATAGGAGGGCACATTCGGCCCTCGGCGCGGTTCGAAATTCGGCGTGCGCGAGAGGTTGAACCGGTCCAGCCGGGCAAGCGCCTGCTCCATCTCTTCGAAGTTTTCAACTTTTTCAGAAATTGGCGATGGATTTTGCCGTTTCAACTTGTCATCCAGCTTGGCCAGTTCGTCCTGCTGGCCCAGCCAGCGGGCAAGGCCGTTCATCACAGCCACGTCTTGCAGGTCCTCGTAAGCGACGTAGAACGCGGTCTGGCCGGTGGTCTGCAGCGCGTGGGTCAGCCGGATCTGGAACTGCTGCAGCTGCGCCATGTGGGTTTCGAATTCCTCGCCGTCGAAGGTAATGGCGGTGGCCTCCTTGCGGCGACGCACATCGGTCAGCTTCCACTGCCCGGTCTCCTGCGCGATCTTCCAGCTGACATAGCTGTCCACCGGGTTGCGGGTCAGGATGATCTTGGCACAACGCGGATCGTTCAAGACCGTGTCGAGTACGCGTTCGTCATGGTCGTGGAAAAAGCGGAAGCCGGTCAGACTGTCCTGTGCCTTCACAGCCGCGATCAGGCTGTAGGGGTCGGCATCCCGCGCCTCCTGCGTGATGCCAAGGCAGTCGGTCTTGTTCGGATAGCCGGGGAAATGCGGGTTAAAGGCCTCTCCCACGCAGGAGAGGCCGGGAAAGGCGTTGAGGTTCGCTTCCAGAAAATTGGAGCCGGTGCGCATTTCAGCGAAGACCACGAAGTACTCGAACTCGACCATCTATTTCTTCACCAGATAGGGTTTGCGTTGGCGGTGATGCGCCGGGCGGTTGGTGGCGGCCTCGGTCGGGAAATCGCCCATGAGATGGGGATGCATCCCCTGGTTCTTCAAATTCTGAAGGAATTGACCAAAGCCTGTCAGATCCATCATCTTCGGCGCTTCGGTCAGGCGGCGGGCATTCTTGGCGCCCAGCTCGTCGATGATCAGTTGCAGCGGCTCCATCGGGTTTTCCACGAATTCCGCCATGGTCCAGACCCGCACCCGCGCCTTGGCAGCGGACGAGCGGAGCTTGTCCAGAAATTCGCTTTCGATCTTCTGAAGCCGGGCGGCTTCGGCCCGCAGTTCGGAAAAATCGCGGTTCGCCCGGAACAGGGGGACGGCCCAGGCGCCGGAGATGACCGAGATCTGGGCGTTTGAATCCTTGGCCATGGCCCAGGCTGCCCCCTGATTGTCCATCGGGCCCAATTGAAAGCACTGCCGTTCGCCCCGGGTGTTCCACAGCAGGTTGGTGAGAAAGGCGCGGGGGCGATAATCGCGGATCGCGGCGCTGTCGGACAGGGCGCCGTTGATGACCCGCTGGCCGGAGGAGAAATGCGCGCGGTCCGGGGCGAAGAGATGGCCGTGAACCTTGCAGCCGGTGCTGCGCGCCAGCCAGGTTTCGAAATCGTCGAAGAGTTCGGCAAAACCCTGGAAGACAGAATATTTCGCGCCGGTCAAACCGTTCTCCCAATTCCGGTTGGGAAAGCGGCTTTGCATGTAGAGGCCGGGGCGACCACGGGTCCGCCGTTCGACCGCGCGGGAGAAGATCCGGTCGATCTTGCCCGGGTTCGGTTCGGTCCGCTTCATCGCATGGGCTTCGTCGGTCAGGAAGGCCTCGTAAAGGCGGTCGGCGCGGGGCCAGATCTTGCGCGCGACAAAGCAATCGGACCGGCGCAGCAATTGCAGGTGATCGTCGTAGAAGATATGCGGTTTGCCCTGAAAATCGAACTTCGACAGGGTGAGCGAGCGGCTTTCGATATGGCTGGAATAGAGCCTGACGAGGGTCTGGAAATAGCTTTCGTCCGGGATCCAGACGCGTTTGAAAAACCTGTCGTAAGTCTCCCGCTCCGGGTCCTGCAGGATGGCTGAAAGGGTCTGCCGCGTCAGACACCACCATTGCGATCCCATATGCGGCACGATGCCGTTCGGCATCCTGCGTTTCAGGCGCAGACGACGTTGCAGGCGGACGTAGCCGTCAAAGAGGACGCGGTGTTTCTTCCAGGCGAAGGGAAAGCGCAGGGTAAAGCGTTCGCTGTCGAGCCCGCCCACTGTCCAGGGGACATCGGCGGTCGTCGCGCTTTCGATGAAATCGGTGCGCGGCCGGTCGGCGAGGTAGTCGATCAGCTCCTGCACCGGTCGCAGCGGCAGGCAGGAGCCGGAAGCGAGGTAGACGTGCCGGACCTCCGGAAAGGATTTGAGCATCGTCTCGGCGGCCGCCTGCGTTGCGGCAACAATGCCCCAGGTGCCCCATTCGCAGCGATGCCTGCGGGTGAAGCGGATCGCGTCGGTATCCGACAGGGATTTGACAAAGGCCTTGTAGGTTTTGGGGGGGACGGAGACATCGGCATGAATGACGACAGGGCAGCCCGCCGCCGCCCAATGCCGGGCCACCTGTTCAGCACGGTCCAGTGCGGTGTGCACCAGCATGATGATCCCGACGCTCACGCCCAGTTCCCCTTGGACATGAGGCCGAGGATCTCCAACTGACGCCAGTTGATGTATTTCTCCGACCACTTGCACCAAAGCTCGGGGTCGTCGCGCATCAGCTCCGCATAGGCCTTGTACTCGACAGAGGCGCTGTAGTGTTGGCCGCGCGTCAATTCCTCCCTAGCCTTGTCGGAGAAGGTGTCGAGGAACTTGGTATGCAGCAGCAGGCCGGAGGCCTTTTCGCCCCCCCATTCGTCGTAAGTCAGGTTCAGCCCGCGCGGGAGCAACATATGGGTGGACGACGCATAGGCGTTCTTCCGTTCCCATTTCACCAGCGGGATCTTGTTGAGCGCGGGCGCCAGTTCGGGCTGATCGGGAAAAAAGACGCGCTGGCGCGGGCCGCCCTGTATCCAGAGGTTGCCGTAGCGCTTGTTCTTTTTGATCACGTAGTTGCCGCTGTCGAACCACGATGCGATTTCCAGCGGGTTCTGCCCTTCGCGATAGGGTTCGTCGTCGATCCGGCCCTTGGGATACATGTCCAGGATCATGGACGAGAAGCTCTTGATCGAGGAGGCGTCGAGCCAATCGGTCAGTGCCTGGATCGGCCGCGTGTCGCAGAAGGGGTAGATGAAGAATTCGTCCGGATCGACTGTAAGGCACCAGTGGCCGTGCCCATAGCGCAGCAGCAGCCAGTTGATCCAATCCATGCCAAATCGTGCGCGTTTGTAGCTGCGGCGGGTCTGCCAGACCGAACAATCCGGCTGATCCGCCAGATAGTCGGCGGAGCCATCGGTGCTGTCATTGTCGACGAAAAGGAAATGTCCGATGCCGAGCTGGCGGTAGTAGTCCAGAAAATAGGGCAGGCGGATGCGTTCGTTGCGGGCGGTGCAATAGAGCAGGACATCGGATTTGCGGATCGCCCGGGTGCGGTTGGCAACAGGCTGCAATTCCCGCCGCTTGCGCACGGCGCGGATCAGCCAGCGTCGCCGCTGGAGCCTCAGGCGATATGACGAAACGATGCTCAACGCCCGCCCTTCCAGACCACGACCGCCGGGTCCTTCGGGGTGCCACATATCAGGTCATCTTTAAGACGACCTTGAAGTGTTCTTCCCAGAAAGGAGGTGCAAAGCCCCTCATCCCCTCGGTCACCGACCGTCCAACCTCAACACGGCTCTTGATGGCCTTTTTCCAAGAATAGCTATCCCCGGCATCCAGGTAAACTGGGAAATCCCCCAGGCTTTCCTTCACCGAGGGCAGATCGGCACTGATCACAGGGGTCTGGAGCGCGGCGGCCTCCACCGGGGGGAGGCCGTACCCTTCGGCGAAACTGGGGAAGAGCAGGGCATTGGCCCGGGCCAGAACGGCAGCGACGGCCTTGTCCGGTAGCCCCTGCCATTCGAAAAGGTCCCGTCCCCGCAGCGGCGTGCGGTTGAGCCTGTCGAACAGGTCCTCGTTGCGCCAGCCGCGGGCGCCGATGATACCGAGGACCGGGCGCGGGCCGTCCTCCTTCTCGTCCCATTTCTCCCATATCTCGACCAGCATTTTGTGGTTCTTGCGCGGTTCTATCGTGCCCAGGACGACGAACAGCGGCCGGTCCTCGGGCAGGTCGACCGGCAGGGCGGCGGGATCGGGGCGTGGCATCGTGATCCCCAGGGGGGTGATGACCATACGGGGCAGGGCGGCGGTGATGGTCTCTTCCGACGGCTCGGCCTCGGTGCTTTCTTCCTTGGCGAATTCCGCCATATGGCGCTGCACGTCTTCGCGGGTCTTGATGCTGTTGCACAGGATCAGATCGGCATGGTGCATCACACGGCGCAGCAGGCCGCGGAATCTGTCGACCGCCTCGGGCTGGGAATACTCCGGATGGTCCAGCGGAATCGTATCGTGGATCATCACCGTGATCCGGGTGTCGGGGTGGTTGTCCAGGGCGTTGAGCGTGTGTTCGGTCAGGTTGGAATGGCCGACGTTGAGATAGCCGATGCCCGTGGGCAGATGCGTCAGCAGCCGGGGCAGCCTGCGGCCCAGAACCCGGAAGGCGGCCAGCCGCCAAAGGTCGCTTTGCACCTGTCGCTGAAGCGGGGTCAGGCGTCGGGCGAGGCGCAGCAGCAGGCGGGGTTTGCCCCAGGCCGTCTGACCCTGGACCCGGTGCAGAAAGGACGTCAGCCCGCCGCGATCGAGGAGAACATATCCGACGGAAAGCCGCACAAGCCCCCAGATCGGCGCGTCCAGATCCAGCAGATGCTGCAGGTAGGCCATTTCGACCCGGTCGATCCCCGTGGGCTGCCGCCCCGGTCGGCTGGCCAGCCGTGTCAGGTCGAGAAGTCGGGTCGGAGGGGGGTTATTTGTCGTAGTGGCCAGTCTGATGCCACCGCCAGGCATCGGCGATCATCTGGTCAAGCGTCGACCGTGTCGGGCGCCAGCCCAGTTCGGTCTCGGCGCGGGTCGAGCCCGACACCAGCTTGGTACAGTCACCGGGTCTGCGCGGTCCTTCCTTGTAGGGCACGGCCTTGTTCGTCACCGCGCGGGAATGGTCGATCACTTCGCGAACGGAAAAACCGGACCCGGTGCCCAGGTTGAACACGCGGCTCCGCTTGCCGTCCATAAGCCACCTTAGCCCGAGAATATGCGCGTCGACCAGATCGCAAACGTGCACATAATCGCGGATGCAGGTGCCATCCGGCGTCTCATAGTCCGTCCCGAAGATCGTAAGCGCGTCACGTTTGCCGTCGATCGCATCCAGCATCAGCGGGATCAGATGCGTCTCGGGCCGGTGGAATTCGCCCACCTCGCCTTCGGGATCGCCGCCCGCGACGTTGAAGTAGCGAAAGATCACATGGCGCAGCCCATAGGCATTGCCGAAGTCGGTGAGGATATCCTCGATGGCGCGCTTGGAGGCGCCGTAGGCGTTGATCGGGTGCTGTTCGCTGTCTTCGTTCAGCACAACATTGTCCTGGTCGCCGTAGGTGGCGCAGGTCGAGGAGAAGACAAAATTCATGCAACCCGCGTCGCAGGCGGCCTCGATCAGGTTGAGCGACCCCTGCACATTGTTGCGCCAGTAGAGCCCCGGTTCCTTCATGCTCTCGCCGACCTGGCTAAGGGCGGCGAAATGCATCACGGCCACAGGATCGTGGGTGGCAAAGACTTCGTCCAGGCGGGCGCGGTCCAGCAGGTCGCCTTTCTCGAAGGGGCCGAATTTGACCGCCTCTTCCCAGCCTGTCACGAGGTTGTCGAAGGTCACCGGCTCGAATCCGGCGGCGCGAAGGGCTTTGCAGGCATGCGAGCCGATATAGCCCGCACCGCCTGTCACCAGTACCTTGTCCATCGGAACGCCGTCTTACTGCGCCGCCTTGTCGACGCTGACGACTTCCTGGAGGAAGTTCATCAGATCGTCCCGCAGATCGGGGCGGGCCAAGGCGAAGGACACGGTGGCCTGAAGGAAGCCGGACTTGGACCCGCAGTCATATCGCTGCCCCTGGAAGCGGTAGCCGTAGACGGGCCGATCCTCGTTGATTTCCTGCGCGATGGCATCGGTCAGCTGGATTTCACCGCCCGCGCCGGTCTGCTTGGAGTTCAGGTTCTTGAAGACTTGCGGCGTCAGCAGGTAGCGCCCGATCACGGCGAGGTTGGAGGGTTCTTCGCCCGGTGCGGGCTTCTCAACCATGCCTTTGACCGAGACGAGGGCGCCGTGGTCCTCCTTGACGTCGAGAACCCCGTAGGAGCTGACCTTGCTTTTCGGGACTTCCATGGCCGCGACCATGCAGCCGGGATTCTCGGCAAAGGCTTCAACCATCTGTTTCAGGCAGGGTTTCTCGGCGGCGATGATATCGTCGGGCAGGATGACCGCGAAGGGTTCATTCCCCACCAGACGCCGCGCACACCAGACCGCATGACCCAGGCCCAGGGGCTTGTGCTGGCGGATGTAGGCGATGGCGCCGCTGTCCATGTTGGTGTTCTTGACCTCGTTCAGGAGGTCGGTCTTGCCCTTGCGCTTGAGTTCGGATTCCAGCTGTGGGGCGTGGTCGAAGTAGTCCTCCAGCGCGGCCTTGCCGCGCGAGGTCACGAAGATGAATTCCTTGATGCCTGCCGCGCGGGCTTCGTCGATCGCGTATTGGATCAGCGGTCGATCGACCAGCGACATGATCTCTTTCGGCACCGACTTGGTCGCGGGAAGGAATCGCGTTCCCATGCCTGCAACGGGAAAGATGGCCTTGGTGATCTTGTTTTTCATATCCACTCACTTTGTTCCAATACCGACTGTAGGGATTGGCCTAGCCAATGTCAGTCGATTGCAACGGTTTCTACCGCAACCCACGAAAAACTTCTTTCCGGCGCCGAAGAAGACCGCATTGACCGCGATTCTCAACTGTTTTGCGGGTCGATACCACGTTGTGCCGCGATTTTGCCGATTTCTGCGCGTTTCCGTTTCCGTTTCGTGGTCAATTGCACAATTTTTCCTGCTCTGTCGCTGCGGCCCCAGGTCCCGCCGCGGTGTTCCCAAACGCCGTCACGCCGCATCCGCACCCGGTGGTACAGCGCTGTCGAGCTGAACAGGAAGAGCGTTACAGAGCAGCCCTTCGCAGCCATTTCAGCGGCTTGCCGACGTAGTTTGCGACGAGACCGGAACGATCCGGACAGCACTATACCTGGTTTACGTGTAAGGCTTGTAAAGGGCAGAAACGCGGTTTTTGCATGTCCGATCGCGGCGAGCGGGCCGAGGGGCCGTTCTTTGCCGACGCGCAGCCCGTCGGAGAGGCGGCGGCGCAGGCGCAGTACGTCGCGCGGCTCCAGCCGACCGGCGACCATATGATCGATAAGAGACCTGTGTCGTGCACGGGTGAAAGCTTCCACCACGGTGCGGCGTTCGGCGTCGGGACAGTGGCGGCGCAGGTAGACCGACAGGCTCGCCCCTATTTCGAACAGATCGCGCGGGGCGCGGGAGGGCGCGCGCCGGGGGGAGGGGGCGAAGGCATGATGCACGCGGGCCAAGGGGGCGATTGCGGTGGCATGTCCGGCCTTGGCCAGGCGCATGTTCAGATCGGTTTCATCCAAGAAGAAGCGGTAGGCCGGGTCAAAGCCCCCCAGACCGGCCAGAACCGAGCGGCGGAAGGCCATGTTGGTGCCTTCGGTCTTGATTGCGCGCCCGGCGGGCGGGGTCAGCACCGTGGGGCGGGTTTCATCGACGGGCAGGGGGTCGGAGTGGCCCGTGTAATCCACGGCCGAAGCCTTCCATTGAAAGCTGATGCCGTTGCGCCCGATGACGAACCCGCCTGTCGCGGCAACCTCCGGGTCGGCGAAAGGTTCGGTCAGATAGCGCAGCCAGGTGGGTTCCGGGACGGCATCATCGTCGATGAAAGCGAGGATTTCCCCCGCTGCGGCGGCGATGCCCCGATTGCGCGCTTCGGATATGTTGGGATCGGCGAAGGGGATGATCTTGACCTGCTCCGCCAGCCCTGCGCGGCGGACAGCGGCCTGTCCTTCGGTATCGGCGACGATGACAATCTCGTAATTGTCGTGGATCAGGCGGCTCAGCCCGACAAGCGTGAGGCCGAGGCTTTCGCCCCGGCCCCGGCTGACAACGATCACGCTGACGGGTGTGCTGGCCATGAGCGGCGCGCCCCGATCAGCCCTTCTTCAGCTCGACCGTGGGCGAGCAGACGATGAAGAAGGGGTTGGCATAATCGGGCTTGCCATAGGCCAGCGGTTCCAGCGTCTCGAAGTTGAGCACCTTGCCGCCCGCGCCGGTGACAACCGCATGACCCGCCGCCGTGTCCCATTCCATGGTGCGGCCCAGACGGGGGTAGAGGTCGGCCTCGCCGGTGGCGATCAGGCAGAACTTGAGCGAGGAACCGGCGCTTTTCATGTCCTTGGTGGCGTATTGGTTGATGTAATCGTCCGTGGCCTGGTCGCGGTGCGATTTGGAGGCGACGACCATCAGGGCGGCGTTGTCCGCCTGCGAGACCGTGATCGGGGTCAGGGTGCCGACCGTCTCCTTGTCAAAGGGCGCGGCCTCCTCGACGGAGGAGCCGTCGGCGCGGGTGAAGAACATGCGCTCCTTGGCCGGCGCATAGACCACGCCGCGCAGGGGCACGCCGTTTTCCACCCAGGCAATGTTGACGGTGAAGTCGCCCCGGCGGTTCACGAATTCCTTGGTGCCGTCCAGCGGATCGACGATCAGGAAGCTCTTGGCCTTTTCGCTGTGGGTGGCGGCCTGTTCCTCGGTGATCAGGGTCACGCCCGGGAAGGCATCGCGCAGACCGGCGGAGATCAGGGCGTCGGCGGCTTCGTCGGCCTCGGTCACGGGGCTCTGATCCGATTTCGATTTTACCTCGAAGTCGTCGGAGTTGTAGATCTCCATGATCTTGTCGCCCGCTTCGAGGGCCAGCCGCCGCATGACGGTTTCCAGTTTCGCGTAGTCCAAATCGCTGCTCCTGCCGGGTCGGGCCCGGTTTGTCCGAATTGCCATATCTGTCGCGGCCCGTTATGCTGAAGCGGAGAGGGATCGGCAAGAATTCCCTGCAATTCTCGGGCAATCGTCACGAAGGCATCGGAATGTTTGAGCAGAGGGTTCATCGGTCGCGCCTGTCATCGGCCGTCGGCATTGCCGAGCTGATCTATCACGCCTCTGTCCATTCGATCCGGAAAACGCACCGCAATGCGCTGGCCTCCATCGCGATCAACATGATCCAGGCGGTGGTCTTCGTGATGACCTTCTACATCATGTTCGAAATCCTCGGGCTGCGCGGCAATACGATCCGGGGCGATTTCCTGCTCTACATCATGTCGGGCGTGTTCCTCTTCATGACGCATGTGAAAACGCTCGGGGCGGTGGCGGGGGCGGAAAACTCGACCTCGGCCATGATGAAACACGCGCCGATGAATACCGCCGTCTCGATCGGCGCGGCGGCGCTGTCGACCCTGTATATCCAGGTGCTGACCCTGGTGCTGATCCTGTTCATCTACGATGTGACGGTGACGCCGATCACCATCGACCAGCCGGTCTATGCCTTCGGAACGCTGATGCTGGCCTGGTTTACGGGGCTGGCGATCGGGCTGGTCCTGCTGGCCGCGAAGCCCTGGGCGCCGCAGTTCGTGGGGATTTTTACCCAGGTTTACCAGCGCGCCAACATGATCGCCTCGGGCAAGATGTTCGTGGCCAACATGTTGCCCGCCTATATGGTCAACATGTTCGACTGGAACCCGCTGTTCCATGCCATTGATCAGTGCCGGGGGTATGTCTTCCTCAATTACACGCCGCACAATTCCTCGCTCGAATATCCGCTGTTCATCGGGATCGGCTTCGTCATGCTGGGCCTGATGGGCGAATTCTTCACGCGGCGCCACGCCTCGCTCAGCTGGAATGCAAAACAATGAGACTGGTCCTCGCTCTGCTTCTCCTCCTGCCGGGTTTGGCGCTGGCACAGTCCTCTCCCTATCCGGCGCTCTATGACGTGGCGCGGGTGGCTGCGGATGACGTGCTGAACGTGCGGGAAAAGCCGGATGCGGGGTCGCGGATTATCGGGACGCTTGCGCCGGATCAGACCGGGATCGAGGTCGCGGAAACCAATGACGACAGGACGTGGGCGCAGATCAACGCGGGCGAGCAGAGGGGTTGGGTTTCGCTGGCGTATCTTGAGCGGCAGCCCGGTCAGGAGGGGTTTCCGGCGATCCGCGCCTGTTTTGGGGCGGAACCGTTCTGGGCCCTGCGCAGGGAGGGGGCTGGCTGGCTCTATTCGGCGGTGGATCAGGCGGACCTGCTGTTCGACGAGACATGGAGCGCGCCTGCCCTGGGTCGGCTGGAACCCTACGGGATGACACTGTCGAACGATGGCGGGACGGCGCAGGCGGTGATCCGGCGTGAGCTTTGTTCCGATGGCATGTCCGACCGGATCGCGGGCCTGACGATCGAGATGATCCTGACGTCCGGGCGGGCTTCGCGGTTGGTCACCGGTTGCTGCAGCCTGACCGCGCCCTAATCCACGACCCTGCAGGTCAGGTTAATCCGGCCGCCCTTCGGCATCAGCCGGGAGGAGCCGAAGCGGATGCGGTCCACCCCGTGGTGGGTCAGCCGCGCCTCGCCGCCCATCAGCACGACATCGCCCGACTCCAGCCAGATCGACTCGGTCTTGCCGCCGCGTTCCTCATTGCCGATGCGGAAGAGGCCGTCGTCACCGAGGGAAACCGACAGGACGGGCCAGGTGAAATCCGCCTCGTCCCGGTCCTGGTGCATCCCCATCCGCGCACCTTCGCCGTAGAAGTTGATCAGGCAGCAATCGGGCTGCCGGTCATGGCCGGTCACATCGCGCCAGATTGCCAGCACCTCCTCCGGGATCGGGGGCCAGGGTGTGCCGTTCGGGTGGCGGGGTTCATACCGATAGCCGCGCCCGTCGGAGTACCAACCGTATTTCCCCGCAGAGGTCATGCGAACCGACATCTTCTTGCCAAAGCGCGTCGTCGGCGAGAACAGCGGCGCGGCCTTCAGCACGCCGCGCAGGGCCTCGACCAACGCCTGCTGGTCGGTGGCGGAGAGGTACCCCTTGTGGATGTCGAAACCGCGCAGGCGGAGGGTCGGTGCAGGCATGGGGCGCAGGCTTTCGTCAACTGATCCGGGCCGTCGATATCACGCCGACCGGCCTATCCGAAAGAGGAGCCAGATCCGGTTTGCTGCCGAAAAAGCGGATAAAAACCCGCTTTGGCTGTTGTTTGGTGTACTCACGTCGCGATTTTTACGGATTAGCGGGTAATAGGCCGCTTGCAGCCCTTCCGACCCCTACCTATATACCCCGAGAAGCGCGGCGGACAGGTTGCTGGCCGCCGTCCCTCAGACGGTGGCGGATGCCGTTCCCGGGTCCGTCAACGACAGTATCGCCTTAAGTGAAAGGGATTGAAAACATGTCCAAAGTGATCGGTATCGACCTTGGCACCACCAACTCCTGCGTCGCCATCATGGACGGCTCGCAGCCCAAGGTCATCGAAAACTCCGAAGGGGCGCGGACGACTCCGTCGATCGTTGCCTTCACCGACGAGGAACGCCTTGTCGGCCAGTCTGCCAAGCGGCAGGCCGTTACCAACTCCACCAACACCATCTTCGGCGTCAAACGCCTGATCGGTCGCCGCTCCGACGACAGCGATCTGGCCAAGGACAAGAAGAACCTGCCGTTCAACGTGATCGACGGCGGCAACGGTGACGCATGGGTGGAAGCCAAGGGCGAGAAGTACTCTCCCTCCCAGATTTCCGCCTTCATCCTCGGCAAGATGAAGGAAACCGCTGAATCCTATCTCGGTGAGGAAGTGACCCAGGCCGTCATCACGGTGCCTGCGTACTTCAACGACGCACAGCGTCAGGCCACCAAGGATGCCGGCAAGATCGCGGGCCTCGAGGTTCTGCGGATCATCAACGAACCGACGGCCGCCGCGCTGGCCTATGGTCTCGACAAGCAGGAAAGCCACACCATCGCGGTCTATGACCTTGGTGGCGGTACGTTCGACGTCACGATCCTTGAAATCGACGATGGTCTCTTCGAAGTGAAATCCACCAACGGTGACACGTTCCTTGGTGGTGAAGACTTCGACATGCGGATCGTCAACTACCTGGCGGACGAGTTCAAGAAAGAGCACCAGGTCGACCTGACTCAGGACAAGATGGCGCTGCAGCGTCTCAAGGAAGCGGCGGAGAAGGCGAAGATCGAACTGTCGTCCTCCCAGTCGACCGAGATCAACCAGCCGTTCATCTCCATGGGCTCCAACGGCCAGCCGCTGCACATGGTGATGAAGCTGACCCGTGCCAAGTTGGAAAGCCTGGTCGGTGACCTGATCAAATCCTCGATGAAGCCGTGCCAGGCCGCGCTGAAAGACGCCGGGCTGTCGACCTCCGACATTGACGAGGTGGTTCTGGTCGGCGGTATGACCCGGATGCCGAAGGTCATCGAAGAGGTGACCAAGTTCTTCGGGAAAGAGCCGCACAAGGGTGTGAACCCGGACGAAGTGGTTGCGCTTGGCGCCGCCATCCAGGCCGGTGTTCTGCAGGGTGACGTGAAGGACGTGGTCCTTCTGGACGTGACCCCGCTGTCGCTTGGTATCGAAACGCTCGGGGGTGTCTTCACCCGCCTGATCGACCGCAACACGACGATCCCGACCAAGAAGTCCCAGGTCTTCTCGACCGCCGAGGACAACCAGAACGCCGTGACCATCCGGGTCTTCCAGGGTGAGCGGGAGATGGCGGCCGACAACAAGATGCTCGGTCAGTTCAACCTCGAAGACATCCCGCCGGCCCCGCGCGGTCTGCCGCAGATCGAAGTGACCTTCGACATCGACGCCAACGGCATCGTGTCCGTCTCCGCCAAGGACAAGGGGACGAACAAGGAACAGAAGATCACGATCCAGGCCTCCGGCGGTCTGTCCGACGAGGACATCGAGAAGATGGTCAAGGACGCCGAAGAGAACGCAGAGGCCGACAAAGGCCGCCGCGAGCTTGTCGAGGCGAAGAACCAGGCCGAGAGCCTCATCCACTCGACCGAGAAGTCGATGGAAGAGCATTCGGACAAGGTGGATCCGTCGACCATCGAAGCGATCGAACTGGCCATTGCCGCCCTCAAGGACGAGCTTGAGAAGGACGATGCCGACAAGATCAAATCGGGTATCCAGAACGTGACCGAAGCGGCCATGAAACTGGGCGAGGCGATCTACAAGGCGAGCCAGGACGACGGCGATGATGAGCCGACGCCTGCGGATGGTCCTTCGGATGACGACGATATCGTCGACGCCGATTTCGAGGATCTGGATGACAACAAGCGTGCGTAACTGCGCATGCGGGAACCTCTGGGGCCGGTCCACCTCCGGGCGGGCCGGCCCTACACGTTCCTGAGGGGAGACCACCCATATGGCAAAACGTGACTATTACGAGGTCCTCGGGGTCGCCAAGGGCGCCAGCGAGGACGAGATCAAGAAGGCCTATCGCAAGAAGGCGAAGGAACTGCACCCCGACCGGAATTCGGACAATCCGAATGCCGAGGAGCAGTTCAAGGAAGCCAATGAAGCCTACGACTGCCTGAAAGACCCGGAGCGTAAGGCGGCCTATGACCGCTTTGGCCATGCGGCCTTTGAGGGCGGGATGGGCGGCGGCGGTCCGCGTGGCGGGCAGCAGGGCGACTTCGCGTCTGCCTTCTCGGATGTCTTCGACGATCTCTTCGGCGATTTCATGGGGCAGCGCGGGGGCGGCGGTGGCCGTCGGCGTGCGACGCGCGGCTCCGACCTGCGCTACAATCTGCGCGTGACGCTCGAAGAGGCGCATGAGGGTCTGCAGAAGACGATCCAGGTCCCGACCTCGGTCGCCTGCGGCGAGTGCAATGGCTCCGGCGCCGAAGGCGGGTCCGAACCGGCGACCTGTCCGACCTGTTCCGGTATGGGCAAGGTGCGGGCGCAGCAGGGTTTCTTCACTGTCGAACGGACCTGCCCGACCTGCTCCGGCGCGGGCCAGATCATCAAGAATCCCTGCAAGGCCTGTGGCGGCATGGGGCGTGTCGAACGTGACCGGTCGTTGTCGGTGAATATCCCGGCAGGTGTCGAAACCGGCACCCGCATCCGCCTTGGCGGAGAGGGCGAGGCCGGGATGCGCGGCGGGCCCGCGGGCGATCTCTACATCTTTATCGAGGTGGAGCCGCACAAGATCTTCGAGCGTGACGGGCCAAACCTCTACTGCCGCGTGCCGGTGTCGATGACGACCGCCGCCATGGGCGGGGATATCGAGGTGCCAACGATCGACGGCGGCCGCTCCCGGGTGAAGATCCCCGAGGGGTCGCAATCGGGTCGGCAGATGCGTCTTCGCGGCAAAGGCATGCCCGCGCTGCGCGGTGGCGGTGCCGGGGACATGATGATCGAACTGGCGGTGGAAACGCCGGTGAACCTGACCGCGCGGCAGAAGGAACTGCTGCGCGAGTTCGAGGAGCTGTCGTCGGAGAACAGCCCGGAGAACAAGGATTTCCTCAAATCCGTCCGTGGCTTCTGGGATTCGATGAAGGGCTGACCCTTCAATTGCGTGCCCCGGCCCTGCGCCGAGGCCTCGCGCTTTATGCGAACGACCTCGGGGTCCCGGCGCAGGGCCGGGACGCGTTTTGCAGGTTAACCCGGCTTTAACCTCTCTAACTGCAGTCTGGTGGCATGTCCCGCCAGAACTCCCTCAACGAACCGCCCTTGCCGTTGTTCGCGACGGGCGGCGCGACGCCGGTCAAGGCGGCAAAGGCCCCCTCCTACATCGCCGATCATCGCGCCCGGCTGCGGGACCGGTTTCTCACCGGCGGGGCGGAGGCGATGCCGGATTACGAACTGCTGGAGATGGTCCTTTTCCGCGCCAATGCGCGGCGCGACATGAAACCCGTTGGCCGCGCCTTGATGGAACGGTTCGGATCGTTCAACGGCGTGATCACCGCCCCGGAGGCGGAGTTGCGCAAGGTGACGGGCGTCGGCCCCTCGCTGGTGGCGGAGCTGAAGCTGATCGAGGCGGCGGCGCAGCGGATGCTGCGGGATCGGGTGATTGGCAGGACGGTGCTGTCCTCCTGGCAGGCATTGCTGGACTATTGCCGCACCGCCATGGCGCATCGCGAGACGGAGCAGTTTCGCATCCTCTTCCTAGACCGCAAGAATGCGCTGGTCGCGGATGAGGCGCAGGCGAAGGGCACGGTGGATCACGTCCCGGTCTATCCGCGCGAGGTGGTGAAGCGGACGCTGGAGCTGAATGCCTCGGCGCTCATCCTGGTGCACAACCATCCGTCGGGTGATCCGACCCCGTCGCAGGCGGATGTGGAGATGACGCGCCAGATTGTCGAGGCCGCGGGGGTTATGGGCGTGACGGTGCATGACCATCTTGTGGTCGGGAAGGGGTGCGAGTTCAGCTTCCGGGCCGAGGGGTATCTGTGAGGGCTGGGGGCTGGGTGAATCCCGGACCAAACCCACCATTTTTGGGTGGGATACTGATCATATGTTCCGCCCGGCGGCACCGCCGGGCAGCGCCGACCCGCCCCCCTTGGGGCGGCGCTTATGCGCTCCCCCGCGGGTCGGCGCTGCCCTCGGCAAGGACCGGATCCCATCAATAGTCACGCGAAAGAAAATGGCTGGGGTGGAGTGAACCCCATCCCAAGAGGCCGGCTGACATGGCCAACCCGATGATGAGAGCGTCGGGCTACCCGAACAGCTTCGCGTGCGCCTCCCTCAGCGCCTTTTTCTGGACCTTGCCCATGGTGTTGCGCGGCAGTTCGTCGACAATGAAGATCGTCTTCGGCTGTTTGAACTTGGCCAGCGTCTCGGACAGGGCGGTCGCAATCGCTTCGGCCGTGGTGTCGCCGACGACAACGGCGACCACGCCCTCTCCGAAATCCGGGTGAGGGACACCGATCACCGCGCTTTCCACCACGCCGGGCAGGTCGTCGATGATCTCCTCGATTTCCTTGGGATAGACGTTGAACCCGCCGGAGATGATTAGATCCTTGGCGCGGCCGACGATGGTGACGTAGCCGTCGGCGTCGCGTGTGGCGAGGTCGCCGGTGATGAACCAGCCGTCTTCCTTCAGCTCTTCCGCCGTCTTCTCAGGCATCTGCCAGTAACCCTGAAAGACATTCGGGCCGCGCACTTCGATCACGCCGATCTCGCCATCTGGCACCTCTTCGCCGTTCTCCATGATCCGCAGTTCCACCCCGGGCAGGGGGAAGCCGACCGTGCCCATCCGCCGTTCCCCGTCATAGGGGTTGGAGGTGGACATGTTGGTTTCGGTCATGCCGTAGCGTTCCAGAACGCGGTGGCCCGTGCGCTCCAGCCATTTCTCATGCGTGTCCACCAGCATCGGCGCGGAGCCGGAGATGAAGAGGCGCATGTTGGCGGCCCGCTCCGGCGTCAGGCGCGCATCCTGCAGCAGGCGGGTGTAGAATGTCGGTACGCCCATCATCGCGGTCGCGCGCGGCATGGCCTCCAGTATGGCATCGGGGTCGAACCTGGGCAGGAAGATCGTGGAGGCACCGGAGAAGAGCGCGACGTTGGTGGCCACGAAAAGCCCGTGGGTGTGAAAGATCGGCAGGGCGTGGATCAGCACGTCCTCGCGGGTGAAGCGCCAGTAGCTGCGAAGAACATCCGAATTGGACGCGAGGTTGGCGTGCGACAGCATCGCCCCCTTGGACCGCCCGGTCGTGCCGGAGGTGTAAAGGATCGCGGCCAGATCATCTTCGCCTCGCGGCACCGGGTCGAACCCGGGCTCGGCGGGCAGGGCATCGGTCAGCGTGCCGCTGCCATCACCCGCCAGCGTCAGGCAGGTGGCGGGGCTGAGCGGGGCGATTTCCGCCTGCCGATCCGGGGCGCAGACCACGATCCGTGGTGTGGCGTCGCCCAGGAAGTAGCCGATCTCCGACGCGGTATAGGCGGTGTTGAGCGGCAGGAAGATGCCCCCGGCCAGGACAGTGCCGATATAGAGCTGGATCGCCTCGATCGACTTGTCGACCTGAACGGCGACGCGATCACCGGGTTGCAGACCCTGGGCGACGAGGGCGCTGGCGGTGCGTTCGGCACCGTCGAAAAGCGCGCGATAGGTGACGTCCGGCAGGCCGGGACGGTAGGCAAAGATGTGGTCCGGGGTCAGCACCGCATGGCGGGCCAGCAGGCTGCAAAGGTGGTTGTCCTGGTACATCTCGATCTCCCTCCCCGTGGTCGCGGGCATACTCGGGGCATAAATGCGCCCCGGGTGCTGGAATGCAAGGCCGCAGTCGCGATTGACCTTGGCCCGTCGCGGGGACAGTGTCGTGGCAATCTGGACATGAGGCGCCATGCAACCCCTACGCGGTATCGCATATAAACTGATCGCCGTGATGTGCTTCATCACCATGCAATCCCTGGTGAAATGGGTGTCCACGGACGTTCCCGCCGGGGAGTCGGTCTTTTTCCGCTCGCTCTTTGCCCTGCCGATCATCATCGGCTGGCTGGCCATGCGCGGGGATCTGCGCACCGGGCTGAAGGTGGCGCGACCGATGGCCCATGTCTGGCGCGGTTTTATCGGGACCTGCGCCATGGGGTCGATGTTCGCAGGTCTGGCCTTCCTGCCGCTGCCGGAGGTCACGGCGCTGACCTATGCGATGCCGCTGCTAGTGGTGATCTTCGCGGCGATGTTCCTGGATGAACGCGTCGGGGTGTTCCGTCTGGGGGCGGTGGCCCTGGGTTTGATAGGTGTCTTGATCGTGCTGGCCCCACGGGTGACGGCGCTGGAAGGCGACACGGTGCGCACGATGGAGGCCGTCGGGGCGGTCATCGTCCTGCTGGGCGCTGTCTGCGGGGCGCTGGCGCAGATCTTCATCCGCAAGATGGTGCAGACGGAGGAGGTATCGGCGATCGTCTTCTGGTTCAGCTGCACCTCGACGGGGATGGCGTTGCTGACGCTGCCCTTTGGCTGGGTCATGCCCACGCCGATGCAATTTGTTGCGTTGGTGATCACGGGTGTTATCGGGGGGATCGGGCAGATCTTCCTGACGTCCAGCTACCGGTTTGCAGATGCCAGTCTGGTGGCGCCCTTCGACTATGCCTCGATGCTCTTCGCCATCGTGATCGGTTATTTCATCTTTGCCGAGGTGCCGACCGGGCAGATGCTCTTTGGTGCGAGCCTGATCATCTTGGCGGGGATCATAATCATCCTGCGGGAGCGGCAGTTGGGGATACAGCGGGAAAAGGCGCGTCAGGCGAAACTGCCGGGGGGGTAGGGCAGCCAACCCCCTGCCCCAACTGAGTCCGGTCATTCCATTCCGAGTACTAAGGGCAGCGCCTGACCCGCGGGTGGGAAGCGAAGCGCCCGCCCTGGGGGCGGGTCGGGCGCTGCCCGGCGTTGCCGCCGGGCGGGACACATAAAAAGCGCCGTCCAAATTGCGCGTAGGGTGGTGTGGCGCGGCAGCCTCTGGCCCCTCACCACACCACCGGATGCACCTCCCCCGTCTGCACCTGTACCAGCCCCTGCGGCGCGTGGTCCGACGGGGCGACGAGGTTCCAGCGCCAGGGCGAACAGGTCAGCGTGGCAAAGGCCAGGCGCTCGGGGAAGCCTTCGGACCAGCGGGGGTGGAAGCTGGGTTCATACATCCAGTCAATCCGCGCCCCCGCGTCATAGAGGGCCTGCATATCGGCGGCCAGGTCCTGCGCCGGGCGGGCGGTCATCAGACCGGCGATCTCGTAGGGGACGGTGGCCACGACTTCCCCGCCATGGACGAGGACCCACCCCCCCTGCATCTCTGCGCAGGTGTTGACGGCCAGCGCCATGGCAGCGTCGGAGGAGCCGACGCACCAGATGTTGTGCTTGTCATGCGCCATGGAGCAGCAGAGCGCGGTCTCGGGATCGCGCGGGCCGCAGCCGAGCCAGAACATTTTCGACACGGCGGCCTGGCCGGAGAAGCGGTCGACAATGGAGAACTTGGTGATATTGCGCCCCGGGTCGCGCTGCACCGTTCCGTCCAGGACGGGCAGGTCGGCGGTGAGGAAATCGTCGGTCCAGTGGAAGGGACGCAACAGGGCGGCGGTCATGGTCTCGCGACCCTCGGCGGCGGGAATGGCGAAGTCCGCAGCGGCCAGGGGGCGGCCGATATTGACGGTCTGACGCGCCCAGTCGGGCCAGTCGATCCGGGGGATGTCCAACAGGTACGTCTCGCCGGTCGCGGCGTGCTGACCATTGGCCCAGACCTCCGCGATTTCGAAGGTTTCGATATCGGACAACAGGACGATATCGGCAAAACGCCCGGGTGTGACGGAGCCGACCCATTGGCTCAGCCGCATGTGGCGCGCCGGGTTGATCGTGGCCAGTTGGATCGCGGTTTCCGGGGGCAGGCCCGCCTCTATCGCCATGCGAACATTGCGGTCGGTCGCGCCGGTGGCGAGGACTTCCTGCGCGGGGCGGTCGTCGGTGGCCAGTGCAACCTGGGACCAGTCGGTCAGGCCCCGGTCGATCAGGCCCTTGATGATCTCCGCCCCGGTATGGATGCGGATTTCGAGGAAGAGGCCGGATTGCAGCTTGTCAAAGGCCTCCTCCGCCGTCCAGGCCTCGTGATCGGAGGCGGCGAAGGCGGCGAAGGCGTTGATATTGGGCAGGTCGCGGATCCCGGCGGCATGGCCTTCGACAACGGCGCGGGCCTCGTAGGTGGCCTCGATCATCGACCAGAGGCGGTTATGGGCAGGGTTGTCGCGGTCGCGGACGGCGGGCCAGTCCATGACCTCGTCCAGTCCGGTGGTCATCAGGCTTTCGCGCAGGAAACGGGTCTGGTCGCTGCCGTCCAGATGCGCCCCATGTTCCCAGGCGGTCGGCGGCACGGCGGAGCCGGGCAGGGGGAAGATCTTCAGCGGTGATCCGGCGCGTCCGGGGGGCAGCCAGAACTCCAGCGTGCGGTCGGGCAGGACGTTGGACAGTTCGTGGCTGGCCTCGCAGGTCCAGGTGTTGCCATGGGGGATGACGAGGGCGGCCTCGTACTCCGGGGTGACGTGCGAGCTTTCGATATGCTTGTGCACTTCGCCCAGTCCGGGGACGGCGGACAGACCTGGCTTAGAGACCGTTTCGCGCGCCTTGCCGGGGTAGCTGCCCTGCGGGCCGACATAGGCGATGCGGGTGCCGTGGATGGCGACCTCGATGTTGTCGCGCCAGAGGCCGGTGTTGGTGTCGAGCAGGCGGTCGAGCCGCAGCAGCGTGTCGGCGGGGGTCCGGCCGAGGGCGACGTCGATCAGGGTCTGGCGGATCGCTGTTTCGGTGGCGGCGGTCAGGTCGGTCATGTCCAGCCCTCGGCGGTCTTGGTGAGGATCGGGGTGGCAAAGGCGCCTTCGACGGGGGTGTCGCCGGTTCTGTCGCGCCAGCCCTCGCCCTGCAGCATGGCGGCGCCGATGGCGACCGGCTCAACCTCGATCAGCGAAAGCAGGCGCAGGGTGGAGGCGATGGAGGCCCCGGTGGAGAGCACGTCGTCAACCACGGCGACACGGGCTCTGTTCAGCAGGGGGAGCATCCGGGGATCGACGTAGAGCCGCTTGCCGCCGCCCGGTGTGGTGATGGATTTCAGATCGACGGAGAGGGCGTCGTCGTACCAGAACTTGCGCGAAGTCCCGAGGGGCACCATGCGCGGATGTCCCAGGCGGCGGGCCACGGCCTCGGCGAGCGTCAGACCGAGGGTTGGGATGCCGATGATGATGTCGGGTTTGAAGGGCCTTAGCTTCTCGGTCAGCGCATCGGCCAGTGCATCGAGCACGGCAAAGCTGGCCTGGTTGACGATGAGGGAGGCGACGCGGCGCCCGTCGGCCAGCTGCCGGATCGGCAGGAGCAATTGATGCGCGCCGAAGGGCACCGCGTAGGTTTCCTGGTCCTGTTGCACGCCGGGGGTCAGATCGGTGTGAAGCTGTTGCCAGACATCGGTTCTCATGCGCGGGGGGCCTTGTCTTCGGGGCTGTGGGGCGTAGCGTTGCAGGAAAAAGAGGTGCCCGAATGACCGAGATGACCCCTGAAACACTGGCCGATCTGACCGCCCTGCGCCGCGACCTGCATGCCCATCCCGAGTTGGGGTTCGAGGAGAAGCGCACGGCCGGGATCGTGGCCGACCGGCTGGCCGCGGCGGGGATCGAGGTGACGCGGGGGCTGGGTGGCACCGGTGTCGTTGGCACGCTGCGGCGCGGATCGGGGAACCGGGCGGTGATGCTGCGGGCGGATATGGATGCGCTGGCGATGCCGGAGGAGACGGGTCTGCCCTATGCCTCGACCGTGCCGGGGAAGATGCATGCCTGCGGGCATGACGGGCACACCACCATGCTGCTGGGCGCGGCGGAGGTGCTGGCGCGCGACGGCGCGTTCTCCGGCACGGTGCATTTCGTCTTTCAGCCCGCCGAGGAGGGGCGCGGCGGGGGTGCGGCCATGGTGGCGGACGGATTCTTTGACCGGTTCCCCGTGGATGCGGCCTATGGGCTGCACAATATGCCGGGGCTGGAACTGGGCGTCGTCGCGGCGGTGGAGGGGCCGCAACTGGCCAGTTCCGACAGTTGGGAGGTCACGTTTTACGGGATCGGGTCGCATGGGGCGAAGCCGCATCAGGGCCGCGATGCGGTGACAGCGGCGGGGGTTTTTCTGGCGCAGGTCCATGGCATCGTCGCGCGGGAGGTCGATCCGCTGGAGCCGGCGGTCGTCTCGGCCTGTGCGCTGGAGGCCGGGTCGTTCGACGCGCTGAACGTGATCCCGGAGGTGGTGCGCGTTGGCGGCACGGCGCGGGCCTATTCCATGACAGTACGCGACCAGCTGGAGGAGGCGATCGGCCGTCATGCGCGGGGCGTCGCGGCTGGTTATGGGATCGAGGTGGAGTATACCTTTCGCCGTCGCATCCCGCCGGTGGTCAACGAGGCGGGGCCGGTGGCCGTGGCGCGGCAGGCCGTACGGGGGCGTATGGGCGAGGCGCTGCTGCGCGAAAGCTTTCCGCCGTCGACCGCCGGGGATGACTTTGCCGAGTTCGGGACACGGGTGCCCGGCTGCTACGTTTGGCTGGGCATGGGCGAGACGCGGAAGAACGGGCAGCATCACAACACCAATTACGATTTCAACGATGCCTGCATTCCCTATGGCGTCGCCTTCTGGCGCGCCGTGGTGGAGGAGGAACTCGCCTAGCACGCCAGACCTTCGCAAAGGCGCGCGCGCAGGGCGTCGGCATCGACCCCCATGGCGACGCGGATCGGGTGCGGGCCTGCGATAAGCGCGCCGTCGTGGTCCACTTGCAGGTGGCGGGTCTCGATCCGGAAGAGGTCGGGGTGCAGGGCGTAGAGCGGCACGCAGGGGTCATGCAGCGGGCGGCTTTCGCTGCCCTTCGCCTGATGTTCCGTCTGCACGAAATAGGCGTCGATCAGATCGGCGGAGGCCACGGCGGGCGGTTTGCCGGTGGCGCGCAGGGTGTGGAGATAGGCGGCATCGGCGCGGAACTGGCGGGTGGCGTCCAGCGGGATCAGGGTCAGGTCCAGACCGGCGTGCAGCACGATGGCTGCGGCCTCCGGATCATGGGCGAGGTTGAATTCGCCCCGCCCCATGTTGCCGGGTTCGTCCACGGCGCCGCCCATGGCGATGATGCGACGGATGCGTTTTGCGGTGTCGGGGGCGCGGGTGATCAGTTGTGCGATATTGGTCAGCGGGGCGAGGCAGAAGAGGTCGATTGTCTGAGGGTCCGCCTGGTTCAGTATCGAAATCAGGTAGCCCACTGCATCCTCGCTGGCCGGGCGGGTCGCCGGATCGGGGAAGGTGACACCGCCAAGGCCGTCGTTGCCATGGATGCCAAGCTCCGGGCGCGGGTCGCGGCCCAAGGGGGCGGGGGCCCCGGCGTGCACCGGGGCATGGACGTCGGCGAGGGTGGCGATCTTCAGCGCGTTGGCGGTCGTGACCGAGAGGCCGATATTGCCGGCGACGGTCGTCATGGCGGCGATGTCGAGATCGGGGTGGCGCAGGGCGTAGAGGATGGCGATGGCGTCGTCGATGCCGGGGTCGGTGTCGATGATGGCGGGCATCTCAGCCTCCCATGTCGAGTTTGGCCATGTTGATCTTGAGCATGCGGGCGGTCTGGAGGAAGTCGGCCATGGTCTTCTCCGTGTCGATTGTCTGGACCTGGCGGTCCTGCATCAACCATTTACCGGCCACCATGGTGGAGATGACATCCGTCGGCATGGTCGCATAGACCAGCATCGAATAGATGTCGTAGATCGGGTGCAGGCGCGGGTCCTTGAGAGAGACGCGTATCAGGTCGGCCTGTTTGCCGGGTTCGAGCGAGCCGATCTTGTCCGCCATCCGCAGGGTGGCGGCGCCCTCGATGGTGGCCATCTTGATGACCTCGACTGAGGGAAGGGCGCTGCGGGTGCCCTGGGCGATGTTCTGGAACATTACCGCCGGAGCGAACTGGCTGAAGAGGTCGAGCGTGTTGCCGGACATCGGGCCGTCGGTGGCTATGCCGACCTGCACACCACGGGCCCGCAGGGCCGTGATCGGGGCAACACCGCGCCCGGCCTTGCCGTTGGAGCGCGCGTTATAGGCGACATGGGTGCCAGACTCGGCGATCAGGTCCATGTCCTCCTCGGTCGGGTACATGACATGGGCGGCGATCAGGCGGTCGGTCAGCAGGCCCGCGCGGTCGGTGAGTTCGACGGTCGTCGCGCCCTGGTCAGCGGCCCAGTCGAGTTCCGCCTTCGTTTCCGCCAGGTGCATCTGCACGGGCAGGTCGGGATGGGCGTCGGACCATGCGGCGATGCGCTCCATCACCTCGACCCCGGTCGAATAGGGCGCATGCGGCGCGGCGGAGGCGGTGAGCAGGGGGTGGCCGTCGCAGAGGTCGGCGAGCTTGTCGAGCAGGGCAAAGCCCTCGTCCATGCTCTTGTGGTCGGGGGCGTCGAAATTGGCCAGCGTCTGGCCCAGCACGCCACGCATTCCCGCGCGATGCAGGACGCCGCCGATGTGGTCCTCGAAATAATACATGTCCGCCACGGTGGTCACGCCGCCACGGATCATCTCCAGCGCGGCGAGGGTGGCGCCCACGGTCACCAGTTCGGCGGTCATCAGCGCGCGTTCCAGCGGCAGGATGTAACGGAAAAGGCGGTCGTCCACGTCTTCGCCAAGGCCCCGGAAAAGGGTCATGGGCATGTGGCAGTGCGGGTTGACCATGCCGGGCATGATCAGATCACCGTCCATGTCCTGCTGCGGCCCCTCGGGCGGGGTGCCCATGCCGAGGCGGGTGATCCTGTCGCCCTCCATCTCGATCCAGCCGCCGGAGAAATCCGTCAGGTCGGCATCCATGGTCAGGATGCGGGCGTTGTAGAGGATCAGGCGCTCAGGAGGCAGCATTGTTCTGGCTGTGGGATGAGGACGGCGGGGTTGCCGCTGTCATAGGGTTGGGCGAGGGGGCCGTTGGCCTTCACCTCTCCGGCGGGGGTGTCGCATTGGTATTGGTAGGCGCGGCCCAGGTAGGTGCGCAACCCCAGAGTTGTGGGGATGCCCTCGCCCTCCGGCGCGACCAGCAGACCCTCGGGCCGGGTGGCGAGGATGAAATCCCTGGCGGGGACGGTGAACTGCGATTTCGGCAGGGTCAGGATCGCGCCTCCCGGCATTTCGGCGCGGACGGCATCGCCCGCCTCGGCCACGGCGCGCAGGGGGATCATGTTTTCGAAACCGACGAAATCCGCGACGAAGGCGTTGGCGGGGCGGGAATAAAGCACCTCGGGCGTGTCGAGCTGCATGATCCGGCCCGCGTTCATGATCGCGACGCGGTCGGAGATGCTGAACGCCTCCTCCTGGTCGTGGGTGACATAGAGCGCGGTGGTGCCGTTGGCCTTCTGCAAGCGGCGGATTTCGACCCGCATGTCGACGCGCAGCTTGGCGTCGAGGTTTGACAACGGCTCGTCGAACATCAAGAGCGGCGGTTCGATCACGAGGGCACGAGCCAGGGCGACCCGCTGACGCTGCCCGCCGGAGAGGTTGGCGGGGTGGCGGTCGGCAAAGTCGGTCAGGCCGACACGGTCGATCATCGTATCGGCGCGTTTGCGGCGCTCCGCCGCGCCCAGCCCGCGCTGTTTCAGCCCGAAGGCCACGTTGTCGCGCACGGTGAGGTGGGGGAAGAGCGCGTAGGTCTGGAACACCAGCCCGATGTTGCGGGCATGGGCGGGCAGTCGGGTGAGATCCCGGTCGCCCAGCTGGATCGACCCCGTGGTCGGTTCGAGGAAGCCCGCCACCAGCCGCAGCGTCGTCGTCTTGCCGCAGCCGGAGGAGCCGAGGAGCGAGACCAGCTCGCCCTCGCCGACATGCAGGTCGAGGTCTTCGAGCACCTTGGTCGTGCCGTAATGGGCGGTGATGCCCGAGAGGGTGAGGGATACTGTCATGGCTATTTCGTCAGGAAGGTGAGGCCCAGGGTGCGTTCGACGATGGCCATGACGCCGACGGTCACGAACATCAGCAGCACCGAGACAGAGGCGATGGTGGGGTCGAAGAACTGCTCCATATGGGCCAGAAGCTGGATCGGCAGGGTGGAGATGCCCGGCCCGGTTAGGAAGATGGAGATGGAGACATCGTTGAGCGAGGTGATGAAGGCGAGGATGAAGCCCGCGATGATGCCCGCGCGCACGTTCGGCAGGACCACGGTGAAGAAGGCCTTCCACCGCGGGCAGCCGAGGGAGACCGCGGCCTCCTCGATCGAGAAGTCGAAGGCGTTGAGCGAGGCACCGACAACACGCACGCAATAGGGCAGGACCAGCAGCGCGTGGCCGACCAGCAGGGCCGCCATGATCGGGAAGCCCGCGCCGACCGCGACGGATTTCATCAACGAAAAGCCCAGGACGATTTCGGGGATCAGGATCGGCAGGACGTAGACATTGCCGAGGATCGCGGGGAGTTCGTAGCGGTAGCGCGCCATGGCATAGGCGGCGGGAATGCCGATCAGCATCGACAGGGCGGTGCCCCCGACGGCCAGGATGAAGGAGGTGACCATTGTGCGGCGGAAGGCGCTGATCTCGAATATGTTCTCATACCACTTCAGCGACAGGCCCTGCGGCGGGAAGGTCAGGAAGGAGGTTTCGGAGAGCGACGTGCCGATGATGATCACCAGCGGGCCGATCAGGAAGGCGAAGGTCAGGACCGCAAAGGCGATGAGGAGGGGATGCGTCTTCATCAGCCGGCCACCGGGTTCAGTTTGCGGGCGAGTTTGGACATCGCCAAGACCGTGCTCAGCGTGACGACGACCATCACGGCGGCGATGGTCGAGGCGCCGACCCAGTCGAAGGTGACCATGGCGCGCTGATACAGGAAGGTGCCCATCATCATCTGACGTTCCCCGCCCAGAAGCTGCGGCGTGGCGTAGGAGGTGAAGGAGCCGGTGAAGACCAGAACCGAGCCGACGATCAGCCCCGGCACGGCCATCGGCAGGATCACCTGCCGGAAGGCAGCGGCGGGCGTTGCGCCCAGTGACGCGGCGGCCTCCGTCAGGTCCTGCGGGATGCCTTCGAGGACACCGACGAGGGTCAGTATCATCAGCGGCACGAAGAGATAGACCATGGCGATGGTCACGGAAAACTGGGTGTAGAGCATCGACAGGGGCTCGGCGATGACGCCGAGCCAGATGAGCGTGTCGTTCAGGATGCCGTTCTTGCCCAGGATGATCAGCCAGGCGAAGGAGCGGACGACCACGCCGGTCAGCAGCGGGAAGACCGCGGCGATGATCAGCAGCGATTTCATTCGCGAGGGGGCCTTGGCGACAACCCATGCGGTGAGAAAGCCGACGATGAGCGAAATGGTGGTCGTGATCACCGCGACCTCCATCGTGCGCCACAGGACGGTCATCCGGAAGCGCGAGTTGAAGAAGGCGGCATATTGCGCAAACGGGCCCTTGGGATCGCCGAAGGTGGTGGCCAGGGTCGACAAGACCGGCAGGCCCAGGAAGAGCAGGACCAGCAGGAGAGCGGGGGCAGACAGGGCCCAGGCGCGGAGGCGGGGGGACATTATTCTTTGTGCCGGTCTTTGGTGGCGGCTGTCGGGCCGATGAGTATTTGGGGAAAGATGAAGCCGGGATGGGCGCGCGGGAAGGCCGCGCGCCCCGCGTTGATTACATGCCGAAGATTTCGTTCCAGCGGTCGATCCAGTCGGATTTGGCCGCGTTCATCTTGGCATAGTCCATGGTGTTGAGGGCGTCGATCTCCTCCTGCCCGTAGGTCCAGTTGGCAGCCTGTTCCGGCGTCAGTTCGACACGCGTGTTGATCGGCGCGTCCACGCCCTGTTCCGCTTCGAGTTGCTGAACTTCCTTGGAGAGGACGAAGTCGATGAATTGGTAGGCCAGCTCGACGTTTTCGGCGCCCGTGGGGATGTTGAGCGTGTTCAGAACTGCAATATCGCCATCTTCGAGCTCCGCCCAGGTCATGGTCGGGATCGCCTCTTTCAACGAGCGCAGGGTGAAGTCCTGGGTCATGGTGACGGTGATTTCGCCGGTAGACGCGAGGTTCACCATTTCGGAGCCGGTGTTGTAGTTCTTGACCACGTTCGGCTTGATTTCCTCGATCTTGGCGAAGGTGGCGTCGGCATCCTCGTAAGCATCGACGCCCGCCTGTTTGCCGGCCTGAACCACGAACATCGGGCCCGCGGTCGTGGTGATGTTGGGAAGCGAGATCTGGCCCGCCAGATCCTCGCGCCAGAGGTCGCCCCAGGAGGTGATCTGATCAACCTTGGCGCTGTCGTAGACGATGCCAATGCGGCCGACCGTATAAGCCGGACCATAGCCGCCCTGCGGGTCCTGGGCGATCTCGTAAAGCTCGCCGATGTTCGACAGTTTGGAACGGTCGATCTTCTGGAAGATGCCCGACTCGATGCCGACCTGGCTATAGCTGTCGGTCAGGAAGATGACATCGACACCCTTGCCGCCGCGGGCGGTCAGCTTGCCCAGACGGTCGGAGTTGTTGCCGGTTTCGAAGATGACGTCGCAGCCGCATTTTTCCTTGAAGGGTTCGATGATATTGGCGTTGAGCTTTTCACCGTTGTAGCCCCACCAGGAGACAACCAGGGTTTCGGCCCGGGCCGCGGCGGTGGTCGCCAACAGGGCGATTGCGGACAATTTGAGTGATTTCTTCATGACGCGTGACCTGTCCTTCTGCGTGAGTCGGTTGTCCCCGACCGGATCATAGGCGTTCAGTGGGAACCGGGAGGCCCCCGCCTGTCAAGGCAGGGGCGTGGTTGCCGCAGTGGGGACGGAAAGTTTGTGTCAGCGCGGGCGGGTGCTGAAGAATTGGGCGGTGGCAGGACCGGCGCGGCCTTTGGTGGGCGGTTTTCTCAGTAGGTGAGGCCGGTTAGCGCGACCAATCCGCCGGCGAAGATCCCGGCCAGGACCGGCAGGATCAGGCTGGCCCCCAGGCGCAGGGCGATGAATTTCCAGCCCATGATCGGCGCTTCGTAGGCCAGCATCCGGTGCAGCGCAAAGACCGACCAACCCGCCACGAGGGCGACCATCTGTGGCGCGCCCGCCCCGCTTTGCAGAAAGACGATGGCGATCGGAAAGGAGGTCATCGGCCCGCCCGGCAGCAGCCCGCCGACGAGCGAGGCGGTGATGATCCCGGCCATGCCGGAGGCGGGGCCGAGCAGGCGGGTCATGGCCTCCACCGGGATGATGTGGATCAGGAAGGAAGCGGTGATCAGCGCCAGCGGCAGGCGCAGCACCAGGGTCTTGGCGATGCCCATGGCGGACTGTCCGCCGGCCTTCAGGCCCGGTGTGCCTTCGCGCCGCCAGACCAGCACGGCCAAGACGATCACCGCCAGCCAGACGAAGATCAGCGGGCCGTTCACCTCTGCTCCTCCTCGGGGTCCTTCAGCTGAAACAGGGGCCAGCGGCCCAGCCAGCGGGCGATCAGCCCGGCGACCAACGGCAGTGGCAGGCAGGCGAGGTAGCGCAGCGTGGTGAATTCGACGCCGAGCAGGGGCAGTTCCCAGACGATCAGCCGGTTGAAGCCCAGAAGCGACCAGGCGGAGATGAAGGCGATCAGCGCGCCCGCATCCGCCCCGGCGATCCACAGGGCATAGACCATGGGAAAGGAGGTGAAGGGCCCGCCCGGTGTCAGCAATCCGGCGAGGGAGGCCAGAAGCAGCCCGGTCATGCCGGAACTGCCGCCGAGCCAGCGCGCGACCTTTTCCCGGCTGACCAGTCGTGTGACGAGGCCGCCGATCAGCAGGCCGGCGGCCAGTTGCGGCAGGATCTGCACGAACAGGATACCGGCCCGTTCCAGCGACTCGGTCACCGCGCCACTTCCGAACCGGGAATAGGCGATGCCCCCGGTGACGATGGCAAGCAGCAGAAAGACGATATCGGTCTTGGGGATTTTCACGGGCGGGCGCCCGGTCTCTCGTCCAAAATCATGCGCTGTGCCAGAGGCCCGCCTCCTTGGCCGCTGCCATGCCCTGATCTAGGGAGGTCCAGGCGCGGTCGATCAGCAGGTCGATCTCGGCGCGGGTGATCACGAGGGGCGGAGAGATGATCATCCGGTCCCCTACATGGCGCATCACGAGGTTGTTGGCGAAGCAGCGTTCGCGGGTCATGTAGCCGATGGTCCCGGCCTCCGCCGCGAAGGCCGCCCGCGCGCTCTTGTCCGGCGTCAGGGCAAGGGAGCCCATCATGCCGGTGATCTTGGCCTCGCCGACCATCGGGTGGTCTGTCAGGCTCTCGAACTTCTCTTTCAGATAGGGGCCGGTGTCCTCGCGCACCCGGTCGACGATCCCCTCCTCTTCGAGGATGCGCAGATTTTCGAGGGCAACGGCGCAGGCCACCGGGTGACCGGAGTAGGTGTAGCCGTGGTTGAATTCCGTGGCTCCGATCACTGCGGCGACTTCATCCGACACGATGGACCCGCCGATCGGCTGATAGCCGGAGCTGAGGCCCTTGGCGATGGTCACGATATCTGGTTTCAGGTCGAGCGTCTGGGAGCCGAACCAGTTCCCGGTGCGGCCGAAGCCGCAGATGACCTCGTCCGCGATGAAGAGGATCTCGCGTTCGCGGCAGATGCGCATGACCTCGGGCCAGTAAGTCTCGGGCGCGATGATGACACCGCCTGCCCCCTGAACCGGTTCCGCGATGAAGGCGGCGACGTTGTCCTCGCCCAGCTCGTCGATTTTGGCTTCCAGCTGGCGGGCGCGTTCTAGGCCGAATTCCTCGGGCGACAGGTCGCCGCCTTCGGCCCACCAGTTGGGCTGGTCGATATGTTCGATGCCGGGGATCGGCAGGCCGCCCTGGGCGTGGATCCCCTTCATTCCGCCAAGCGAGCCGGACCCGACGGAGGAGCCGTGATAGGCGTTCCAGCGGGAAATGATGATCTGCTTGGAGGGCTTGCCCTTTTCCGCCCAGTAGGTGCGGACCATGCGCAGATTGGTGTCGTTCGCCTCGGATCCCGAGGAGGAATAGAAAACCTTGTTCAGCCCCTCCGGCGCCAGCTGGGCCAGTTTGGCCGACAGGGCGATGACCGGGGTATGGGAGGTCTTGAAGAAGGTGTTGTAGTACGGGAGCTCGCGTATCTGGCGCGCCGCGACCTCGGCCAGTTCCTCGCGCCCGTAGCCGACATTCACGCACCACAGGCCGGCCATGGCATCCAGGATTTCCTCGCCCTCGCTGTCGGTCAGCATCACGCCCTTGGCGGCAGTGATGACCCGCACGCCCGACTCGGCCAGATCGTCCTGGGTGGAGAAGGGATGCATGTGATGTGCTGCGTCCAGGGCCTGAAGCTCGGCGGTCGGCAGGTGGTTGGTGATCTGCTGCATGAAATTCTCCCGTTTCGCGGTTTGAGGCGACGCTACGCCCGCAATCCGGAAAACGCCATATTGCCAGATGCGGAAATTGTTGATTGGATCATCCCCCGAGGACGCTACCTGTATGACGTCCAAGGGAGTCTCAAATGTCTAAAACACTTATCGCACTCACCGCAGCCCTCACTGTCGCCTCCGGCGCCATCGCCGAAGAGGTGCGGGTCTACAACTGGTCCGACTATATCGACGAGGAGCTCCTCGCGAAATTCGAGGAAGAAACCGGGATCGATCTGATCTACGACGTCTTTGACAGCAACGAGTTGCTGGAAACCAAGATGCTGGCCGGCGGGTCGGGCTATGACGTCGTGGTGCCGACCGGCACATTCCTGCAGCGCCAGATCATGGCCGGGTCGTTCCAGCCGCTGGACAAGTCCAAGCTGTCGAACATCGACAACCTCTGGGACGTGATCCAGAAGCGGACCGATGTCTATGACCCGAATGGCGAATATTCGATCAACTACATGTGGGGCACCACCGGGATCGGCGCCAACGTCAACAAGGTGAAGGAAGTTCTGGGCGAGGATGCGCCCCTGAATTCGCTGTCGCTGATTTTTGATCCGGCCAATGCGGAGAAGCTATCCTCCTGCGGCATTCACATGCTGGATGCCCCGACGGAGATGATCCCCGCCGCGCTGACCTATGCGGGTTGGGAAGGCGGCCCGGACGACCACAGCGAAGAAGCCCTGGCCAAGGCCGAAGAGGTGCTGATGGCGATCCGGCCCTATGTGCAGAAGTTCCATTCCTCCGAATACATCAATGCGCTGGCCAATGGTGACATCTGTGTCGCCTTCGGCTGGTCCGGCGACATCCTGCAGGCCCGCGACCGTGCGGCCGAGGCCGACAACGGTGTCGAGGTGACCTACGAGGTGCCGACGGAAGGCGCGCTGATGTGGTTCGACCAGATGGCGATCCCGGTGGATGCGCCGAACCCGGAGGGGGCGCACAAGTTCCTGAACTTCATCATGGATGCGCAGAACATGGCAGCCGCGTCGAACTACGTCTACTACGCGAACGGCAACAAGGCCTCGCAGGAGTACCTGGTGGAAGACGTCATCGGCGACACGGCGATCTATCCGGACGAGGCCACGCTGGACAATCTTTACACCGTCACGCCCTTTGACGTGAAGGATCAGCGTAACCTCACCCGGACCTGGACCAAGATCAAATCCGGTACCTGATCCGCAAGACCGGCCCGCGCGACATCCCGCGCGGGCCTTTTCAAAGACCGAGGCCCCATGCCCCAGACTGTCTTCGCCCCTTGGGACGATCCGACCCAGAAGCCACTGATCCAGTTCAAGGGCGTGACCAAGCGGTTCGGTGATTTCACCGCCATCGATTCCATCGACCTTGATATCTACACGCGGGAGTTCTTTGCCCTGCTCGGTCCGTCCGGCTGTGGCAAGACCACGCTGATGCGGATGCTGGCCGGGTTCGAGACCCCGACCGAGGGGTCCATTCTGCTGTCCGGTCAGGACATCGGCCCGGTGCCGCCCAATCAGCGGGCGGTGAACATGATGTTCCAGAGCTATGCGCTTTTTCCCCATCTGACGATCTGGGAAAACATCGCCTTCGGGCTGAAGCGCGAGGGCAAGGACAAGGTGACGATCGAGGCCCGCGTGGCGGAGATGCTGAAGCTGACCCGGCTGGAGAAATTCGCCAAACGCAAGCCGCATCAGATTTCGGGCGGTCAACGGCAACGGGTTGCCCTGGCGCGGTCTCTGGCCAAGGCGCCGGAGCTGCTGCTTCTGGATGAACCGCTTGGCGCGCTGGACAAAAAGCTGCGCGAGGAAACGCAGTTCGAACTGATGGATATTCAGGAGAAAACCGGCACCACCTTTGTCATCGTCACCCACGACCAGGAAGAGGCGATGACGGTCGCCTCCCGCGTGGCGGTGATGGACGAGGGGCGGTTGATGCAGGTCTCCACCCCCGATGCGATCTACGAGGCGCCGAATTCGGTCTATGTGGCGGATTTCATCGGTGACGTGAACATCATCGAAGGTCGGGCGCAACAGGCGGAGGACCGGTTGCAGATCGACTGGGCCGAGGGCCAGCCCGCCCTGACGGCGAAGACGGACAAGGCGTTCGACCCCGGTCAGACCTGCTACCTTGCGATCCGGCCGGAGAAGATCGCGATCTCCGCCGACCGGCCGACCGGGGCCAATGTGCTGCAGGGGGATGTGCTGGATATCGCCTATCTCGGCAATATCTCGACCTATCACGTCAAACTGCCGACTGGTCATGTGATCAAGGCGCAGCAGGCGAACACGCGGCGGATTTCCCGGCGGGAGTTCACCTGGGAGGACAAGGTCTGGGTCAGCTGGTCGGAGACCGCGGCCGTGGTGCTGGACCGGTGAGGGGCTTCGCTTCATACGATTGGCGTGGCGTCGGCGGGGTGATCACCGCAACGACCGCAATCAGAGGTGCCCCATGCGCCGTCTGATCCTCATCGCCATCCCTTACCTCTGGCTCTTTGCCCTGTTCCTGATCCCGTTCCTGATTGTGCTGAAGATCAGCCTCAGCGACGCTGCGCTGGCGCGGCCGCCTTACTTTCCGCAGCTGGACCTTTCGCAGGGCTGGCAGGGCATCAAGGATTTCTTCTCCGAGCTCGATTTCGAAAATTTCGTCTTCCTCACGACCGACAGCCTTTACTGGAAGGCCTATCTCTCGTCCCTCCAGATCGCGTTGATCTCGACCCTGCTGACCCTGCTGGTCGGTTTCCCGATCGCCTATGCCATGGCGCGCGCGCCGGAGGAGTGGCGCCCGACCCTGATGATGCTGGTGATCCTGCCCTTCTGGACGTCGTTCCTGATCCGGGTCTACTCCTGGATGGGTATCCTCAGCCAGAACGGGCTGCTGAACGGGTTTCTGCTGTGGACGGGGGTGATCAGCGAACCGCTAACGATCCTGAACACCGATATCGCCGTCTATATCGGCATCACCTATACCTATCTGCCCTTCATGATCCTGCCGGTCTATGCAGCGCTGGAGAAGCTGGATGGCTCGCTGCTGGAAGCGGCGGAGGATCTGGGCTGTTCGCGCCTCACGGCCTTCTGGCTGATAACCATCCCGCTGTCCAAACAGGGGGTGATCGCGGGCTGTTTCCTCGTCTTCATCCCGGCCATGGGCGAATTCGTGATCCCTTCGCTTCTGGGCGGATCGGAGACGCTGATGATCGGCAAGGTGCTCTATGAGGAGTTCTTCTCCAACCGCGATTGGCCGGTGGCCTCGGCGGTGGCGGTGGTGCTGCTGCTGATCCTGATCGTGCCGATCGTAATGTTCCAGCGCAACGAACAGAAACAGCGGGAGGCAGAGGGATGAGACGCCTGTCGTCGTTCAACGTGGTCTCGCTGACCCTTGGCTTTGCCTTCCTCTACCTGCCGATGGTGATTCTGGTGATCTACTCGTTCAACGAGTCGAAACTGGTCACTGTCTGGGCCGGGTTCTCCACCAAGTGGTATGGCGAGTTGATGCGGAACGAGGCCTTTCTGGATGCGGCCCTGGTGACGCTGAAGGTGGCGGTGATGACCTCGACCCTGGCCACGGTTCTGGGCACCTGCGCAGCCTATGTTCTGGTGCGGATCCACCGGTTTCCGGGGCGGACGCTTTTTGCCGGGATGACCTATGCGCCGCTGGTTATGCCAGATGTGATCCTCGGGCTGTCGCTGCTGCTGCTCTTCATCGGCCTGAACATCGACCGAGGGGTTCTGACCATTGTGCTGGCGCATACGACCTTTGCCATGTGCTATGTCTCGGTCGTGGTGTCCTCTCGCCTCGTCGCCTTCGATGCCTCGCTGGAGGAGGCGGCGCTGGATCTGGGCGCGACGCCCTGGCAGTGCTTTCGCCTGATCACCCTGCCGATCATCGCGCCTGCGGTGATCTCCGGCTGGTTGCTGGCCTTTACGCTGTCGCTGGACGATCTGGTGATCGCGTCCTTCACCGCGGGGCCATCATCGACCACGCTGCCGATGAAGATCTTTTCGGCCGTCCGTCTGGGGGTCTCGCCCGAGATCAACGCACTGTCGACGATCATGATCGCGCTGGTGACCATCGGGGTCATCACAGCCTCCCTGATGTCGAAAAGCGCGGCGGTGCGGCGGGCGAAGGAAGAGAAGGCCGCGGACCGGGCGTGAGTGCCTGTCAGACGGTCAGCTGATCGGCCAGCTTGTCCAGCATCGACAGGCACTGCGCCAACTGGTCCAGCGCGACGAATTCGTCGGGCTTGTGCGCCTGGGCGATGGAGCCGGGGCCGCAGATGACCGCCGACATGCCCAGTTGCTGGAACAACCCGGCCTCGGTGCCGAAGGAGACAAGCTCCGTCCCGTTGGCGCCGGTCAGCTGTGCGACCAGATCGCGGACGGCGTTGTCCTCCATCGGGTCCAGCCCGGCGACCTCGCCTATCACCTCGGTCACGATCTCGGCCTCCGGATCGACGCGGCGCATGGCGGGCAGAAGCGTGTTGCGGACGTAGTCGTCGATCTCTGCGCGGACAAAGGCCTGGTCGCTGTCCTGCACCGGGCGCATTTCCCAGTCGACCTCGGCCAGGCCGGGGATGACGTTATGGACGTGTCCACCGCTGAGCCGCCCGATATTGATCGTGGTCCAGGGCGGCTCGAACTTCGAGTCCGGCGGGGCGAGGTTGTGCAGCTGTTCACGCAGGTCCAACAGTCGCGCAACATAGCGCGCGGCATATTCCACCGCATTTACGCCCATTTCCGGGCGGCTGCCGTGCCCCTCCAGCCCGGTGAAGCGGGTGGTGTATTCGCAGCAGCCCTTGTGCCCCTCAATGATCCGCATCTCCGTTGGTTCGCCGATGATGGCGAGTGCGGGGCGGGTTTCACTGTCGCGCAGAATCCCTTGCAGATTGCGCGCGCCGAGGCAGCCGACCTCCTCGTCATGGGTGAAGGCAAAGGTCACCGGGTGGCGCAGGTCCCGTGCCGCAAAACGGGGGGCCATGGCCACGGCGGCGGCGATGAAGCCTTTCATGTCGCAGGTGCCGCGACCGAAGAGCAGACCGTCAGTCTCGCGCATCTGAAAGGGGTCGGAGGTCCAGTCCTGATCCTCGACCGGGACGACGTCTGTGTGACCGGACAGCATGATCCCGCCCGGTTCTTCCGGCCCGATCCGGGCCAGGAGGTTGGCCTTGGTGCCCGTGGTATCCTTCTGGATCTCAATCTCCGCGCCCAGATCGCCAAGGCGGTTGGCGAGCAGGTGGATCATCTCCATGTTGCTGTCAGCGGACACAGTCGGCAGCGCGATCAGCTCGCCCAGCAGGTCGGTAGTGGTCTTCAGATCGGTCATGTCTATCCAAAATCTCGCGCGGGCGGTCAGGGGAACAGGTCGCGGCGTCCTTTGCTGTCCCGTCCGGTTTGCCAGGTTTGCCTGTCGTGGGACTGTCCAGAAGCGAACATCAATGGCCTGCAGCGTCAAGCCTTGCAACCCGGGTTGACGGGTCGGGGGCGCGCGCTGTTGGGTGGGGTCTGATGACTCGGCAGGGGGTGGCATGGACCAGGTGACGATCGAAGACGTGCAGGCCGCGGCGGCGGTGTTGCGCGGGCGGGCGGATGCCACGCCGCTGGTCCCCTCGGTCTGGGCGGGGGCGGATCTGTGGCTGAAGCTGGAGATCTGCCAGCCGATCGGCGCCTTCAAACTGCGCGGTGCGCTCAATGCGGTGGCCGGGATCGACGGGCCGGGGGTGGTCTGCTGTTCCACCGGCAATCACGGGCGCGGCGTGGCCTGGGCCGCGCGGGATCTGGGCAAGCGTGCGGTGGTCTGCATGTCGTCGCTGGTGCCGGAGGCCAAGGTGGCGGGCATCCGTGCCCTCGGGGCCGACGTTCGTATTGTCGGACGGTCGCAGGACGATGCCCTGGCGGAGGCGCAGCGGCTTGTCGAGGCCGAGGGGCTGGTGGAGATCTCGCCCTTTGACGACGCGCGGGTGATCGCCGGGCAGGGCACAATCGGGGCGGAACTGGTGACGGAGAAGCCCGATCTGGACGCGATCCTTGTGCCGCTGTCGGGCGGCGGGCTGGCGGCGGGCGTGGCCCTGGCGGTGAAGGCGCTACACCCGTCTGTCCGGGTGATCGGCGTCAGCATGGACCGTGGCGCCGCGATGGCGGAGAGCCTGCGCGCCGGGCGGCCGGTGGAGGTGGAAGAGCTGCCCAGCCTGGCGGATAGCCTGGGCGGCGGCATCGGCATGGCGAACCGGCTGAGCTTTCCGATGTGCCGTGATCTGCTGGACGATGTAGTGCAGGTGACCGAGGCGGAGGTTTATCGCGCCATGCAGGTGCATTACTGGGAGGACCGGCTGGTGACCGAGGGGGCCTCCTGCGTAGGGCTGGCGGCGCTGATGACGGGCAAGGTCCGGGTCGACGGGCCGGTGGCCACGATCCTGACCGGGCGCAACCTGGACATGGCGCAGTTCACCCGCGTCGTGTCAGGGCACGATGTGAATCTGGGTGATATGACGGTGGAGGGGGTGGCCTATGGCACATGACGTGAGAGTGGTGACGGAGGCGGAGCTGCGGGGCGTGCTGACGCTGGACCGGGCGCTGACCGATGTGATCGAGAAAGCCTTTGCGACGCTGGCGGGCGAGGGGGTGGTGATGCCGCCCGTCCTGTCGATGGCGCTGGAGGCGGCGCATGGCGAGGTCGATGTGAAGACCGCCTATCTGCCGGGGTTCGACGGGTTCGCGATCAAGGTCTCGCCCGGGTTCTTCGACAATCCCAAGATCGGATTGCCGTCGCTGAACGGGCTGATGATCCTGTTTTCGGCCAAGACCGGGCTGGTGCAGTCGCTGTTCCTCGACAACGGCTATCTGACCGATCTGCGCACCGCTGCGGCGGGCGGCGTCGCGGCGCGGCATCTGGCCCCGGCGCAGGTGGACACCGCGGCGGTTCTTGGCACCGGCGTTCAGGCCCGGCTGCAGATGGAGGCCGCCCATCAGGAGCGTCCGTTCCGGCGGCTGCTGGTCTGGGGACGCGATCCCGCGAAGGCCGCGAGATATGCGGAGGATATGGGCGCGCGGCTTGGTATTCCGGTCGAGCCGGTCGCGGAAATCGGGGCGGCAGTGGCGCAGAGCCAGCTGGTCGTCACCACGACGCCGTCGCGGAGCCCGCTGATCACCCGGGACATGTTGCACCCCGGGCTGCACATCACCGCCATGGGATCGGATCAGGAGGGCAAGACAGAGATCGCGCCGGAGGTTCTCGCCGCGGTCGATCTCTACATCGCGGACCGACGAGCGCAATGCGAAGTGATGGGGGAACTGGCCCCAGCCATCGCTGCCGGCGCGATTCCCGGGCGTAGCGTCGAACTGGGCGATGTGATTGCCGGTGCCGCGCAGGGACGGGGGGCGGACAGCGATGTCACGCTCTGCGATCTGACCGGCACGGGGGCGCAGGATACCGCAATTGCCTCGCACGTCGCCGGGCTGCTGGATCAGACCGCGGTCGGGTCGGTGATCCGGGCCTGAATACGGTAGAACGTGGTCGTTGCGCCGGTTTGACCTATTTTTACTGGAAAGGGTGATATCCTTGGTTTTGTTTCGCCTTTCCGCCTGACCGACTCGGAGCTTCGCGGAATCACGCGAAAATCCGCTTACGTCGGGGAAGCTGATCCGCGGTCACGCGTCTGGCCGCCGCTCGGACCCTGTAGATGTCGCAAAACATGCGGAAATAAGTCGCAAAAAGTCAAAAAAGCGGCGTCTTCCGGTTGCAAGGGGGGGGTCGCAGGGTCTTTACTGATCTCAGAACAGCGGCAAAAGCCGCGGCACGACAACGGGGAGCCAGTTTTGGCTGAGACAACAAACAGCGACGCGTTCGTTGAGTTCGAACGCGTCCAGAAAAGCTATGATGGCGAGATTCTTGTCGTCAAAGACTTGAACCTGACCCTTCCGAAGGGCGAATTCCTGACCATGCTCGGGCCGTCAGGCTCCGGCAAGACGACCTGCCTGATGATGCTTGCCGGGTTCGAGACTGCGACCCACGGCGAGATCAAGCTGGACGGCAAGCCGATCAACAATATCCCGCCGCACAAGCGCGGGATCGGCATGGTGTTCCAGAACTACGCCCTCTTCCCGCATATGACGGTGGCTGAAAATCTGGCCTTCCCGCTGGAAGTCCGGCGGATCGGCAAGGCGGACCGCGAGGCCAAGGTCAAACGCGCGCTGGACATGGTCCAGATGGGTGAATTTGGCGGGCGTCGTCCGGCACAGCTTTCGGGGGGTCAGCAGCAGCGGATCGCCCTGGCCCGTGCGCTGGTGTTCGAGCCGGAGCTGGTTCTGATGGACGAACCGCTCGGCGCGCTGGACAAGCAGCTGCGCGAACACATGCAGTTCGAGATCACCCGCATCGCGCATGACCTGGGCATCACCACGGTCTATGTGACGCACGATCAGACCGAGGCGCTGACCATGTCGGACCGGGTCGCCGTCTTCAACGACGGGCGCATCCAGCAACTTGCCCCGCCGGATCAGCTTTATGAAAGCCCGCAGAACAGCTTCGTGGCGCAGTTCATCGGCGAGAACAACACGCTTGATGGCGTGGTGCAGGAGATCAAGGGCGACCATTGCACGGTGAAGCTGGACGACGGTTCCATCATTGATGCCAAGCCAGTGAACGTGGAGAAGCCAGGCGACCGGACATTGATTTCGATCCGGCCCGAGCGGGTGGAGACCAACCGCGACCGCCTGAGCCCGGATGCGCATACGCTGAAGGCTGAAGTACTTGAATTCATTTACATGGGCGACATTTTCAGGACACGTCTGCGTGTCGCGGGCCGGGATGACTTTGTCATCAAGACCCGGAACGCCCCCGATCAGCGCCGGATGACACCCGGCGAACAGATCGAGATCGGCTGGTTGGCCGAGGATTGCCGGGCGCTCGACGCCTGACGACGACATTCGGTGCGCCACGCGCGCCGATCTCAGTAGCCTGCGCGTCCGACCCGTGGCGCGGGGCTGAACAAACCCGAAAACGGGAAAACTAGGGAGACCAGTATGAAACTGACCAAAACCCTCCTGGCATCGACGGCCCTGACCGTTGCCGCTGGCGCGGTCGCTGCGCAGGACATGGCCAACGACATGACCCTCGTGTCCTGGGGCGGTGCCTACCAGGCGTCGCAGCAGAAAGCCTATGTCGAGCCTTACCAGGAAGCCAATCCGGACGTGAACGTCGTGTGGGACGAATCCTCGGCCGAGGCCGTGGCGAAGCTGCGCGCGATGAACGAAGCCGGCAACATCACCTGGGACCTCGTCGACGTTGTCGCGTCGGACGCCATTCGTCTTTGCGACGAAGGTCTGGCAATGGAGTACGATCCGGACGAGCTTCTGGCCGAAGGCGATGACGGCACTGCCGCATCCGACGACTTTGGCGATCTGATCGTCTCCGACTGCTTCATCCCGCAGATCGTGTATTCCACGACCTTCGGCTACCGCACCGACATGGTCGGTGACACGCCGCCGACCTCGGTCTGCGCCGTGTTCGACACCGAAGCCTATCCGGGCAAGCGTGCGCTGGAGAAGCGTCCGATCAACAACATGGAATGGGCCCTGCTGTGTGACGGTGTGGCCAAGGACGAAGTTTATGACGTTCTGGCAACCCCGGAAGGTCAGGATCAGGCTCTGGCCAAGCTCGACACCATCAAGGATGACGTGATCTGGTGGTCTGCCGGTGCCGACACGCCGCAGCTGCTGGCCGATGGCGAAATCGTCATGGGCTCCACCTACAACGGGCGTCTGTTCTCGGTCATCGAGGAGCAGGATCAGCCGGTTGCCATGCTGTGGGACGCGCAGGTGTTCGACCTGGACGGCTGGATCATTCCCGCCGGTCTGAGCGATGAGCGTCTGGCCCGCGTGAAGGATTTCGTGAAGTTCGCGACCGACACGCAGCGTCTGGCGGATCAGGCGAAATACATCTCCTACGGTCCGGCACGTGCATCCTCCGCACCGCTGGTCGGCCAGCATGCCGAGCTGGGGATCGAGATGGCGCCGCATATGCCGACCGATCCGAACAACGCGCAGAACACGTTCCTCTACAACTACGAGTTCTGGGCTGACTATCGCGACGACATCGACGCGAAGTTCCAGTCCTGGCTGGCGCAGTAAGCTGACCGGGATGGGTGGGACGCACCCATCCCGCGTCCAAGACACCGGGGTGGACGGGAAATCGTCCACCTCCTCCCCCGGGCAATCGGGGCAAATGTAGGATGGGTGGTGTCCACCCATGACTGCAAAACACAACGGGGACGACCATATGCCGAAAGGCTATATTATCGGCCATATCACGGTGAAAAACCCTGAGGCCTACAAGGAATACGTGGAGCGGGATACGCCGATCCTGGAAGGCTACGGCGGACGGTTCATCGTTCGTGGCGGCGCCTCGGAAGCGCCCGAAGGTCCGATGAAGGACCGCCACGTCGTGATTGAATTCCCCAGCTTTGATGACGCCAAACGCGCCTATCATTCCCCCGAATATCAGGAGGTGGTGGCCATCCGCCATGCCACCGCCGACAGTGACATTATCCTCGTGGAGGGCGTCTGATGACCGACAGCACGACTGAAAACTCCGGGCCGATGCTGGCGGCCGACGGCACCCCACTCAAGAAATCCCTGGCGCGGGCGCTGCGGCAGCAGAAACTGCGGGCGCTGGCCCTGATCGCGCCGCTGCTAATCTTTGTCCTCGTGACCTTCGTCGTGCCGATCGGCGACATGTTGCTGCGGTCGATCAAGAACGACATCGTGGCCGATACGCTTCCCTCCACAGTGGAGGCGCTGGCCGACTGGGATTACGAGGCGGAGGAACTGCCGGGCGAAAACGTCTGGGTGGCCTTCTACGTCGACATGTGGTTCGCGTCCGAGCGCAAGGAACATACCCGCCTCGGTTCACGGCTGAACTATGAAAAGACCGGGGTTTCCTCGCTATTCCGCAAGACGGGGCGTCGGGTGGACCGGTTTGACACGGATGTCTACACCGACCAGTTCGTTGCGCTGGACCCTGAATGGGAAGCGCCGCAGACCTGGGCCGCGATGATGGGCGGGGATGCCGCCGAGGCGCTGCCCGTCACAGCCAACGCCTGGGAAAGGTGGGTCGACTTCAACGAAGAAGAAGGCGATGCAGTCCTCGAAGAGGACGTGCCGGATTTCCTCTACACGACACTTTACTATGAACTGACCAATGGGGCGGAGGTCTCTGGCGAGAGGTTGACCGCGGCGCAGGCGGCGGTTGGCGACTTCGAGACGGTTTCGCTGCAGGCGCAGTTCGAGGATGCGGACGAGGACTGGCTCGACCCCGAGGTCTGGAAGACCATTCAGCTCTATTCGCCGCGCATCACCCCGGGCTATTTCGCCAACGCCGCGGATATGCAGGTGACACCGGATGGCATCGAATCCCGCCCGGAGAACCAGCAGATCTACGGCGTGCTTTTCAAGCGGACGCTCTTCATGTCGCTGGTCATCACCGGGTCCTGCATCCTGCTGGGCTATCCGGTGGCCTGGCTGCTGTCGAACCTGCCGATGCGCAGTGCGAACATGCTGATGATCCTGGTTCTGCTGCCCTTCTGGACCTCGCTTCTGGTGCGGACCTCGGCCTGGAAGGTGATGCTGCAGCAACAGGGGGTGATCAACGATACACTGGTCTGGTTGGGGCTGGTCGCGGATGACGCGCGATTGACCATGATCAACAACCAGTTCGGTACGATCGTAGCGATGACGCATATCCTGCTGCCCTTCATGATCCTGCCGATGTACTCGGTGATGTCGACGATCCCGCCGACCTATCTGCGCGCGGCCAAATCGCTAGGAGCGACGAACTGGACGGCCTTCTGGCGGGTCTATTTCCCGCAGTCGGTGCCGGGGATCGGTGCGGGAAGTATCCTCGTCTTTATCCTTGCCATCGGCTACTACATCACGCCGGAAATCGTGGGCGGCAACACGGGGACATTCATCTCCAACCGGATCGCCTATCACATCTCGTCGTCGCTCAACTGGGGTCTGGCAGCCGCACTTGGCACCATCCTCCTGGTGGTCGTCCTGGTGCTCTACTGGGCCTATGACAAGATCGTCGGCATCGACAACGTGAAGCTGGGGTAATCGACATGGCTGAAGAACTCGTCATCAAAACCGGTCGACCCGACCTCATGACATTCACCCTCCCGATGGTCGGGGGCATGGGGCTGCTTCTTGGGTTCCTGACCGGGAACGTGGTCGGCTCGCCCTGGCTCGGGTTGCTCCTTGGCGTCGTGATCGGGGTTGCCCTGGGCTATGTGCTCAACACCATGGTGCCGAAGCGGAGCATGGGACGTTGGGCGGTGATCCTCGCCTTTGCCGTGATCGGGTTGCTGTCCGGCGGACTGGGCGGGGCGCTTGGCGGTGCGATCATCGGGTCGATCATCTCCTGGTTCGCCTACTGGATCGGGCGGGGGACCTATCGCGACGATGTGCCGATCTATTCGACGCCGGGTCAGACCCTGTGGTGGAATGCGTTCCTCTTCATCTGCGGGGCGATCTTCATCTTCCTAATTACGCCGATCCTGGTGGTGCTGCCGCTGTCGTTCAACGCGGAGGACTTCTTTACCTTCACACCGGAAATGCTGCGGCTGGATCCGGAGGGGTATTCGCTGAAGCATTACCGCGACTTCTTCCAGACCTCCGACTGGCAGCTGGCGCTGAAGAACTCCCTCGTCATTGCGCCGATCGCGACGATCATCTCTGTCTCGCTCGGCACACTGGCGGCCATCGGCCTGAGCCAGAGCCATGTGCCCGGGCGACGCGCCATCATGGCGATCCTGATTTCGCCGATGATCGTGCCGCTGATCATCTCGGCCACGGGCATGTTCTTCTTCTACTCCACCCTCGGGAACTTCCTCGAAGAATCCATCGGCATGTCGAAAAGCATCGTCGGCTACATAAAGGTGATCCTGGCACATGCGGTGTTGGGCATCCCCTTCGTCATCATCACGGTGACGGCGACGCTGGTCGGATTTGACCGGTCGCTGACCCGCGCGGCGGCGAACATGGGGGCGGATCCGGTGACGACCTTCTTCCGGGTGCAGATGCCGCTGATCCTGCCGGGCGTGATCTCGGGCGGGCTATTTGCCTTCATCACCTCGTTCGACGAGGTGGTCGTGGTGCTCTTCGTCGGTTCGGCCGCGCAGAAGACGCTTCCCTGGCAGATGTTCATCGGCCTGCGGGAGCAGATTTCGCCGACAATCCTCGCCGTCGCGACGATCCTCGTATGTATCTCCATCGCGCTGCTGGCGACGCTTGAGATCCTGCGACGGCGGTCGGAGCGGTTGCGGGGGATGTCGCCGGGCTGAGGCCCGGGCGGGGGCGCTGCCCCCGCACCCCCGGAGTATTTCCGGCAAGATGAAGAAAAAGGCCGCATCCCCGGAATGCGGCTTTTTCTATGGATGACGCGTTGATTATTCCCGCACCAGCTTCTCGTAGCTCTCCACCATGTCCTTCGCCAGGGCGCCGACCTCGAAGGTGAAGTCGCCGATCTGACCGACCGGGGTGACCTCCGCCGCGGTGCCGGTGAGCCAGCACTGTTCGAAGCCTTCCATCTCCTCGGGCATGATGTGGCGTTCGTGGACCTTGATCTGCTTGTCCTTGAGCATGCCGATCACGGTCTGACGGGTCAGGCCGTTGAGGAAGCAGTCGGGCAGGGGCGTGTGGACCTCTCCGTCCTTGACGAAGAAGATGTTGGCGCCGGTCGCCTCGGCCACGTAGCCGCGGTAATCCATGAAGAGCGCGTCGGAGCAGCCTTTGTTCTCGGCCTCGTGCTTGGACATGGTGCAGATCATGTAGAGACCGGCGGCCTTGGCGTGCACGGGGATCGTCTCGGGCGAGGGGCGCTTCCACTTGGCGATGTCGAGTTTGGCGCCCTTCATCTTGGCGTCGCCGTAGTAGTTGCCCCACTCCCAGCCCGCGATGGCCAGGCGGACGGGGTTGCGGCGGGCGCTGACACCCATGTCTTCGCCGACACCGCGCCAGGCGACCGCGCGGACATAGGCGTCGGTCCAGCCGTTGGCCTCCAGCATGGCGTATTTCGCGGCTTCGATTTCCTCGACCGTGTAGGGGATTTCGAAGTCCAGCCACTGGGCGGATGTCTTCAGGCGCTCGGAATGTTCCACGCCCTTGAAGATCTTGCCGTTGTAGCAGCGCTCGCCCTCGAAAACAGAAGAGGCGTAGTGCAGGCCATGGGTCAGCAGATGGACATTGGCAGAGCGCCAGTCGACCAGTTTGCCGTCCATCCAGATTTTGCCGTCGCGATCGTCGTAGGCGCCGTCCATCTCATTCACCTTTCCATTTATTGCGCAATAAAGGTCCGTATCGGATATTTTGTTGCGCCGAAATCAGAGAATCGCTAACAGTTGGACCTTGGAATGTCAACAAGGCTGACTTAATGTGAGGCAAAGACCATCCAGACGATCGGGGGGAGAATGAGCGAGAACCACACGGGTGAGAGCCTGCTTTTCCTGACAGATGAACAGCTTCGGCAAGGGATCGAGGCGGTGTTCTTTGCCTATCGAGGGTTTACGGCCGCGCCGGACCAGATCCTGGAGGGGATCTCCTATGGCCGGGCGCATCACCGGGCGCTGCACTTCATCGGGCGGTCGCCGGGGATGAATGTGAACCGGCTGCTGGCCATCCTGGGGGTGACGAAGCAATCGCTGAACCGCGTGTTGCGGACGCTGATTGCAGACGGATTGGTGGAAAGCAGGATCGGCAAGGCCGACAAGCGCGAGCGGCACCTCTACCTGACGGAGGAGGGCGCGGCGCTGGAGTCGCGGCTGTCGGAGGCGCAGCGGGCCCAGATGCGCGCGGCCTATCGCAAGGCGGGACCGGAAGCGGTGGCCGGGTTCCGGCAGGTCCTGGAAGCGATGATGGACCCGGAGTTGCGGCGGCTATATACCGCGCTGAGGGAGGGGTGAGTTTGTCTGACCCGATGCCGCATCTGCTGATTGTCGACGACGACGAACGGATACGCGAGCTGCTGGCGCGCTATCTGAAGAAGAGCGGTTTCCTTGTCTCCGCCGCCCGCGATGCGGGCCATGCCCGGCGGCTTCTGGCAGGGCTAGAGTTCGACCTGATCGTGCTGGACGTGATGATGCCGGGCGAGGATGGCCTGGCGCTGACGCAGGCCCTGCGCAAGGTGATGACGACGCCGATCCTGCTGCTGACCGCGCGGGACGAGACCAGCGACCGCATCGCAGGTCTGGAGGCGGGGGCGGATGACTACCTGGCCAAGCCGTTTGAACCCAAGGAGCTGCTGCTGCGGATCAATGCGATCCTGCGGCGGATGCCCGACCCGCCGCAGATGCAGGCCGCGCCCAAGGTGCTGACCATGGGCGAGGTGCGCTATGACATGGACAGCGGCGAGTTGTCGGACAAGGGCGACCCGATCCGTCTCACCGGGACCGAGGTGCAGCTGATGCGGATCTTCTCCGCCCACCCCGGGGAGCCGCTGTCGCGGACCCGGCTGGTGGAGGAGTTGGGTCGCGGCGCGGGCAAGGACGGCCAGGCGCAGGAACGGGCCGTGGACGTGCAGATCACCCGGCTTCGCCGAAAGATCGAGGCTGATCCGAAACAGCCCCGTTACCTGCAGACGGTGCGGGGCGAAGGCTACATGCTGGTGCATGACTGAGGGGGAAAAATGACAACCGCGCTGATTACCCATGACGCCTGCCATGGCCATGTGACACCGGACGGCCACCCCGAACAGGTGGCCCGCCTGCCGGAGGTCCTACGCGCGCTGGAGGGCAAGGACCTGCTGCGGGAAGAGGCGCCGATGGCCGAGGACGCGCATATCCTGCGGTGCCATCCGCAGGCGCATATGGATGCGATCCATGCCGCCGCGCCGGAGACAGGGGTCGTCCAGCTGGACGCGGATACATGGATGTCACCGGGGTCGCTGGACGCGGCCTATCGCGCGGCTGGCGGGGCGGTGCGGGCCGTAGAGATGGTGATGGCGGGGGATGCGGGCAATGCCTTTGTCGCGACGCGGCCGCCGGGGCATCACGCGGAAAAGACGTCGCCTATGGGTTTCTGCCTGTTCGGCAATGTCGCCATCGCCGCGAAACACGCGCTGGAGGCGCATGGCCTGACCCGCGTCGCCATCGTGGATTTCGACGTGCATCACGGCAATGGCACCCAGGACCTGCTGTGGGACGAGGGCCGCGCGCTCTTTGTCTCGACGCATCAGATGCCGCTCTACCCCGGGACGGGGGCGCAGGGCGAGCGCGGTGCGCATGGGCAGATCACCAATATCCCGCTCTCGGCGGGCACCGACGGGGGCCTTTATCGCAAGATCCTGGCCAACCGCATCATTCCGCTGGTCGAGGCCTTTGAGCCGGAGATGCTGTTCCTGTCCGCTGGCTTCGATGCGCACAAGGATGATCCGCTGGCCTCGATCGAGCTGTCGACCGAAGATTTCGGCTGGATCACCAGCGAGTTGGCGGCATTGGCCGGGCGGGTGTGCGAGGGGCGGGTCGTCTCCTGCCTTGAAGGGGGATACAACCTTCCGGCGCTTGGGGCCTCGGCCGCGGCGCATGTCGACGCGCTGATCGCCGCGGCGCGTTGAACCCCGCGCGGGTTGCCCCTATGGTGCGCGCGACCCGAGCCAGAGGAGCCGCCCGATGAGTGAGCCGAGACCCGTCGAAGAGATGACCTTTGAGGAGGCCATGCGCGAGTTGGAGCAGGTGGTCGGCCAGCTTGAACGGGGCGATGTGCCGCTGGAAGAGTCGATCAAGCTCTATGAGCGTGGCGCGGTGCTGAAAAAGCGTTGCGAGGATCGGCTCAAGGCAGCCGAAGAGAAGGTCGAGGCGATCACGGCGGATGCCGAGGGCAACGTTTCGGGGACGCAGCCAGCAACAGGGCTCTGACATGTTCGAACGGCGAATCGCCGAGGTGGCCGCCGCCGTGACGGCACGGCTGGACGCCGCCATGGCCCCGATGCAGGGCGAGATCGGCGCCGCGATGCGCCACGCCTGTTCCGGTGGAAAACGGCTGCGCGCCTTTCTGGTGAGCGAGAGCGCGGCGCTGCACGGGGTCGACCCGGCCCCGGCGCTGGATGCCGCCGCTGCGATCGAGGCGATGCATGCCTATTCGCTGGTGCATGATGATCTGCCCTGCATGGATGACGACGACCTGCGCCGCGGGCTGCCGACCGTGCATGTGAAATGGGACGAGGCGACGGCGGTGCTGGTCGGCGATGCGTTGCAGGCGCTGTCCTTTGACCTGCTGACCCATATGCCGCTGGCCGCGGATCGGGTTGTGACGCTGACCGCCGGTCTGGCGCGGGCATCTGGCGGGCAGGGCATGGTGCAGGGGCAGGCGCTGGATATTGCCGCCGAAACCGCACCGGTGCCGCTGGATCTGGCGCAGATCACCGAATTGCAGGCCAAGAAGACCGGGGCGCTGATCGAGTGGTCCGCCCAGGCCGGGCCGGTGATGGCGGGCGCGGATGCGGGGCCCATGGGCGCATATGCCCGGGCGCTTGGTCTTGCCTTTCAGATCGCCGACGACATCTTGGATGTAGAGGGCGACGAAGCCGAGACCGGCAAACGCCTGCGCAAGGATGGCGAGGCGGGCAAGGCGACCTTCGTGTCGCTGCTTGGTCTCGACGGCGCGAAATCGGAGGCGGCGCGCCTGGTCGAGACGGCCTGTGACGCGCTGTCGGCCTATGGAAATGACGCCGACTGCTTGCGAGAGGCGGCGCGCTTCGTTATTTCGCGCGAAAGCTAAAGTGCCCGGGAGGGCTGGATGAGCCAAAGACCCGAGACCCCGCTGCTTGATACGGTCCATTCGCCTGCGGATCTGAAACGCTTTTCGGATGCCGAATTGCGGCAAGTCGCGCATGAACTCCGGACGGAGACGATTTCGGCTGTGTCCGAAACCGGAGGCCACCTTGGCGCGGGTCTGGGCGTGATCGAGTTGACCGTGGCGCTGCATGCGCTGTGGGATGCGCCGCGCGACCGGATCATTTGGGACGTGTCGCACCAAAGCTATCCGCACAAGATCCTTACCGGACGGCGCGACCGCATCCGCACCATCCGTCAGAAGGGCGGGCTGTCGGGCTTCACCAAGCGGTCGGAAAGCCCGTATGACCCGTTCGGCGCGGCACATAGCTCCACCTCCATCTCCGCCGCCCTGGGCTTTGCCGTGGCGCGCGATCTGGGCGGCGCCCCGGATCATGGGCTGGGCGATGCGATTGCCGTGATCGGCGATGGCGCGATGAGCGGTGGCATGGCCTATGAGGCGATGAACAACGCCGGGCACCTACGGAAGCGCCTGATCGTCATCCTGAACGACAACGAGATGTCGATTGCTCCGCCGGTCGGGGCCATGTCTTCCTACCTGTCGCGGCTCTATGCCGGAGAACCCTTCCAGGAGTTCAAGGCCGCCGCCAAGGGCGCGGTCAGCCTGCTGCCACCGCCCTTCCAGGAGGGTGCGAAGCGGGCCAAGGAAATGCTCAAGGGCATGACCATTGGCGGGACGCTGTTCGAAGAGCTGGGCTTTTCCTACGTCGGGCCTGTCGACGGGCATGACCTGAGCCAGCTTCTGCCGCTGCTGCGTACGGTGAAGGCGCGGGCGCAGGGGCCGGTGCTGCTGCATATCACGACGAAGAAGGGCAAGGGCTATGCCCCCGCCGAAAAGGCGCGGGATGGTGGCCATGCCACGGCCAAGTTCGATGTCGTCTCCGGCGAGCAGAAGAAAGCCCCGTCCAACGCGCCCTCTTATACCTCCGTCTTCGGCAAGGAGTTGGTGCGGCTGGCCGAGGCGGATTCCAAGGTTGTCGCGGTGACCGCCGCCATGCCGGACGGCACGGGCCTTAACCTGATGGCGGAACGCTACCCCTCGCGGTGCTTCGACGTGGGGATTGCCGAACAGCATGGGGTCACCTTCTCTGCCGCGCTGGCGGCCGGGGGGATGAAACCCTTTTGCGCGATCTATTCGACCTTCCTGCAGCGCGGCTATGACCAGGTGGTGCATGATGTGGCGATCCAGCGCCTGCCGGTGCGGTTCGCGATTGACCGCGCCGGGCTGGTTGGCGCCGACGGCGCGACCCATGCGGGCAGCTATGACATCGGCTATATGTCCAACCTGCCCGGCATGGTCGTGATGGCCGCTGCGGATGAGGCAGAGCTGAAGCATATGGTTGCCACGGCGCATGCCTATGACGAGGGGCCGATTGCCTTCCGCTACCCCCGTGGCGAAGGCGTCGGGGTGGAACTGCCGGAAAAGGGCGTGCCACTGGAAATCGGCAAGGGCCGCATGATCCAGGAGGGCGCGCGGGTCGCGATCCTGTCCTTCGGCACGCGTCTGGCCGAGGTCATGAAGGCCGCAGAGGCGCTGGAGGCGCGGGGCGTTCGCCCGACCGTCGCGGATGCCCGGTTTGCCAAGCCGCTGGACCGCGAGTTGATCCTCGACCTGGCCGCGCGTCACGAGGCGCTCATTACCATCGAGGAAGGCGCGGTTGGGGGCTTCGGGTCCCATGTCGCGCAGCTGTTGGCAGACGAAGGCGTGTTCGACCGTGGGCTGAAGTACCGCTCCATGGTGCTGCCGGATGTCTTTATCGACCAGGCCAGTCCCGAGGACATGTATGCGGTGGCGCGGATGAATGCCCCGGATATCGAAGCCAAGGTCCTTGAGGTTCTGGGCGTTGCGCAGGTTGCTCAGCGCAAGGCCTGAGGGCGTCATACGGTCTTGATATGCCTTGGGGACGGGTCAGCGTCCCTTTTCCCTATCCGCCCGTCCCGGACGAGATGAGCCAGATCACCAATGAAGCGCTGAGCGCGACCTGCGTATACCCGAGCAGGGTGAACAAGCCGTCCCTCGCCAGCAGCCCGACCGAGAAAAGCGAGATCGCCAACGCAAAGATCGACGTCACCATCGGCAGAACCTCGAGGAAGGGGATGACGATACAAATGGCCACGATCATCAGCAAGGTGACCAGATTTGCAGGCCTGGATACCAGAAAGGTCAGGCGTGTGTGGGTCCTACGGTCGATCCATCCGGTCGGGCGGCGCAGCCAATCAACGGCGGTCTTGAGGCGAGATGACTTGATTTTCCGGCGTTTCAGGAATTTCGGAAACCAAACATGACGTCGCCCCAGAAGCTTTTGCAGCGTTACGAGCAGCATGAAGATTGCGCCGATCGTCGGCAGGCCGAATATCCCCGACAGTGGCGAGATGAGGATCAGCGCAGGGACGAGGATCATGGGCGCAAAACTACGATCCCCGATCTCTTCCAGAATGTCGCTGACGGTGACCGTGTCCTGCGATGCGGCCTCCTCCAGCGCGTTCAGGATGTCTGACAGGCTGCGGGGAGGCGCACCTTCGGAGGGCTGGGTCTGACTCATGACGGCTGTGCTCATACCGGGTTAACGCGTTATGGGGGCCGGGTTCACGACCCGGTGTGGTTTTCCTGTTCCCGGGCGAGCAGATCCGCCAACCCGTCGCGATAGGTAGGGTATTTCAACTTCACGCCAAGTTCCTCCTTGATGCGATTGTTCCGCACCCGCTTGCTTTCGGCGTAGAAGCTGCGCGCCATCGGGGTCATCTCGGCCGTGGCGAAGTCTTCGGCCGGGGGGAGAGGGAGGTTCAACAGTTCGGCGGCATGGGTCAGCACGTCCTGCGGCGGGGCCGGATCATCGTCGCAGAGGTTGTAGACGGCCCCCGGGTCTGGCCGCGCGATGGAGGCGGCGAGGATCCGGGCAATGTCATCAACATGGATGCGGGAAAAGACCTGGCCGGGCTTGATGATGCGGCGGGCGGTGCCTGCGCGGACCTTGGCAAAGGGGCCGCGCCCGGGCCCGTAGATGCCCGCCAGACGAAAGATATGCAGCGGCAGGCCGGGGATGGCCTGCCACTCTGCCTCTGCCGCGACGCGCCATTTGCCGCGCCGGGTGGAGGGGGTGAGCGGGGTGCTTTCGTCGACCCAGCCCCCGTCGTGGTTGCCATAGACACCGGTGGTGGAGAGATAGCCGGCCCATTTCAGACGGGGGGCGATTTGCGTGATCTCTGCCCGCAGGTGACGCAGCATCGGGTCACCCTCCGCATCCGGACCGGCGGAGATCAGCAGGTGCGTCGCCTGAGACAGCGCGTCGGAAAGGGCATCGGTTATGTCGCCGGGGAAGAGATGCGGGGTGATGCCCTCCCGCGCCAGATCTGCGGCCTTTTCTTCTGACCTGGTGGTCCCATGGATGACCCAGCCCTGCGGGATCAGCAGGCGGGCGAGCGCGCGGGCGGAGTAGCCGTGGCCAAGCGATAGAAGCGTTCCGGACATGCGGGCACAGTTGGCCAGAGCGGCCCGGCGGTCAAGCGGAGAAGAGCCGGTCCAGCGCGTGCTCCAGTGCCTCCGGGTTTTCCATACGCAGGCGTACGGGAAGGGTCAGGACCTTCTGCCGGAAGGCGGGGGGCAGGCGGGTTGCGTCCTTCTCCGTGGTGACCAGCTGTGCGCCGAGGCGCGTGGCGTCTGTTTCCAGCCGGGCCATCAGCGCGGGGGTCAGCGGTTGGTGGTCGGTCAGCGGTTCGGCATGCAGCAAATCGGCGCCCAGCCCGCGCAGCGTGGCAAAGAATTTCTCCGGATGGCCGATGCCGGCGAAAGCCAGAAACGGCGTCGCTGTCCAGTCCATCCCGGTTTCCAGGGGCAGGAGTTCGCCCCTGATGTGGGGCAAGGGTAAAGTGGGGTTGGCGTCTCTAAAGCTCTGTTGTACTGCGGTATTTCCGATGGACAGCAGCAGATCGGCGCGTGCCAGCCCGGTGTCGACCGGTTCGCGCAGCGGCCCCGCGGGCAGGCAGAGCCGATTGCCGAATCCCTTGGCCGCATCAACGGTGACAATCGACAGATCCTTGGACAGTGCGGGGTTCTGAAACCCGTCGTCCAGCAGGATGGCCTGCGCCCCCTGGGCGACGGCGGCGCGGGCCCCGGCCAAGCGATCCCGGGCGATCCAGGTTGGCCCGAAGGCCGAAAGGAGCAGGGGCTCATCCCCAACATCCGCTGCCGTATGGTTGCGCTCGTCGACCCGCAGCGGGCCGGGCAGACGCCCCCCGTAGCCGCGCGAGACGACATGCGCCTCGACCCCGCGCGCGCCGAGGCGCTGGATCAGGTCGATGACGGTCGGGGTCTTGCCGGTCCCCCCGGCATTGAGGTTGCCGACGCAGATCACCGGCACGCCGACGCCTTGCGAAGGAATGTTGGCAAGTCGGCGCGCGGTCGCGGCCGCATAGAGGCGCCCGAGGGGGGAGAGGAGCCGCGCGCGCAGGCCGGGGCTGGTCGCCGGGCGATACCAGAAGTCAGGGGCCTGCATGTGTCTTGGCCCTCCGATCCAGAATTTCCTCAAGCCGTTCGAGTACCATGTCCGTCACCTCCGCCCCTTCGGTCGCGACCTCCCAGGCGGCCTGGGCCATGATCGCGGCCTGATCCGGCGCGTTGAGGCGCAGCACGGCGGCGGAGAGGGTCGAGGCATCGCGCACGATCCGCGCCGCGCCCGCGCGGGCAAATCGGGAATAGGCCTGAAGGTGACGGCTGACGTTCGGACCGTAAAGGATGGCGGAGCCAAGGGCCGCCGGTTCGAACGGATCGCGCCCGCCGTGGCCGGAAGTGAGGGACGAGCCCATGAAAGTGACGGGCGAGAGCCGATACCACAGGCCCATTTCGCCATAGGTATCCGCAACGAGAACCTGCGTCGTTTCTTCGGGATAGCCGCCATCGGACCAGCGGATGAAGCGCATGCCCTGTTCGCGCAGCGAAGCGGCCATGTCGTCGCCATCCTCCGGCCTGCGCGGTACAAGGATCAGCATCAGACGGTGCGCGGCGCGGATCGCCTGGCGGTGCGCCTCGATCACGGTCGGGAATTCGTCCGGTTCAACCATCGCCGCCAGCCAGAGCGGCCGGGTGGCGAGGGTTTCGGCCATGTCCGTGCGGGTTTCCTCGTTGCACGGCAGGGCGGCCCCGCCCTCCTGCAGGCGGCCGGTGACCTCGATCTGTGCCGGGTCCGCCCCGATCCGGGCGAGGCGACGCCCAGTGTTGGCAGAGTTGACGCAGATGGTTTCAAAGGTCGTGATCGCCGCGCGCTCGGTCCGGCGGTGCCAGGGCAGGCGGGGTTCGGCAAAGGCCTCCTCTACGGCGTCGACCAGAATCATGGGGACCTGGGCCTGTCGGGCGGCCGCCAGCAGCGCGGGGCGCAGATGGCCGGTGTGCCAGATCCCGACATCGGGGCGCCAGTGGGCCAGAAACTCATGGCTCTCTGCCGGGGTGTCACGGGGAATGACCAGCGGGATGACGTGACCCGGCAGGTGATCGGGCGTGTCCCTCGGATCGACGTGGGTCAGCAGCATATGCAGACCGGGGCGTTGTGCTTCCGCACGGTAGGCAATCTGGACAAGGGCCGGAATACGATCGGGATCGGCGGCATGCGCCCAGATCAGCTGACCCTGCGGGCGGGGCGGAAAGACCCCGGTGTCAGACCCGGCCTTGCGCGCCATGGCAGGCATGATGCGTTATCCCAGTTCCTCGGTGGAGGAGGCGGCGGCCTCTTCATCACGCAGGCGGTGGATATGCGCGATGTAGTAGCGCATATGGGCATTGTCGACGGTGCGCTGCGCCTCCGCCTTCCAAGCGTCATAGGCGCTGGCGTAGTCGGGGAACATGCCGACGATGTGGATGTCATCGACGTCCTTGAAAACGTTCTTCGTGGGGTCCACGAGCTCTCCGCCGAAGACGAGATGCAGGCGTTGCGTCATGAAAAGTCTCCTTTTTCGGGCGGTGGCGGGTTGCGGGCAACCTGCGGAATTTGGCCCGGCCCGTCAAGTTCGGCCGGGGATCGTGGTTAGGTCAGGTTCATCGGCTGGCCAAGCGCGCCGAGGATTTCACCATGCAGGGCGGGGCCCGCGGCGACCACGCCCATGACCTGCGGATGCGGGTTGTTGAAGCGCAGCTTGCCACCGCTGCGGTCGGAGGTGGCGGCACCGGCCTCGCGCAGGATCAGATCGCCGGCGGCGATGTCCCATTCCCAACTGTCGCGGAAGGTCAGCATCGCGTCATAGCGCCCCTCGGCCACCAGAGACAGCCGGTAGGCGAGAGAGGGGCGAAAGTGGCGCGAGACCTCCGGAACGCCATCGGGCCAGTGTCGCGCGTCATAGCTGGGTTTGGAGGCGATCACCCGGGCCCCGGGCAGGCTGTCGCGCAGGGAGGCGCGGATCGGGCGGCCGTTCAGCTGCGCGCCGCGCCCCTTGGCGGCGGCGTAAAGCTTGCCCTTGAGCGGCAGGTAGACGACGGCGGCGGTGACCTCTCCCCTTTCGGCGATGGCCAGGGAATGCGCCCAGGTGTCGTTACCCTCGATAAAGCTGCGCGTGCCGTCGATCGGATCGACGATGAAGACGCGGTCATGGGACAAGCGGACGGGATCGTCGGGGGTTTCCTCGCTCAGCCAGCCGTAGTCGGGGCGCGCGGCGATGAGCGCGCTGCGCAGCTGCCTGTCCACAGCGAGATCAGCCTCGGTCACGGGGCCCAGATCATCGGGCTTGTCCCATCTTTGTGCTGTGGTTCCGGTGAAGCCCAAGGCGGTCCGGCCTGCGTCCCGCGCCGCTTCGGTCAGAAGGGCGAGGTCTTCGGCAGGATCACTGACCTGCAACGGACATGTCCTCGATGAGGATCGACGGGACGACCTGGCTCAGATAGGGCCGCGCGTCATTGGCGGGGATGATCCGGGCCAGCATCTCGATCAGGTTGCCGGCGATGGTCGCCTCGGCAATCGGGTGCGAAATCTGCCCGTTCTCGACCCAGAAGCCCGAGGCCCCGCGGGAATAGTCGCCGGTGTTGGGGTTGATGGTGGAGCCGATCAGCGAGGTGACGAGAACGCCGGTGCCCATCTGCGCGATCAGGTCCTCGCGGCTGGCCTCGCCTTCCGTCAGGGCGATGTTCCAATGGGCGGGCGAAGGCGGGGAGGTCAACCCGCGCGCGGCGTTGCCGGTCGGGGTCATGCCCAGCTTGCGCGCCGTGGCGAGGTCGAGGGTCCAGCCAGTCAGGCGGCCCTGGTCGATGATGGCGCGGCGGGTGGTTGGCAGGCCTTCGGCGTCGAAGGGGCGGGAGCCCATGGCGCGTTTGCGATGCGGGGTCTCGATCACGCATAGCGCCTCGGGCAGGACCGGTTTGCCCAGATGATCGCGCAGGAAGGAGGCGCCGCGCGCGATGGCGGCGCCGTTCACCGCGCCCAGCAAATGGCCGATCAGGCTGCTGCTGATGCGTTCGTCGAAGAGGACGGGATAGCGGCCGGTCTTGGGCTGCACCGCGCCCAGTCGGGCGATGGCGCGTTCGCCGGCGCTTTGGCCGATCTCCTCGGGCGTACGGAGGTCGGATTGATGCAGTCGCGTGTCGCCGTCGCTGTCGCGTTCCATACGGGTGCCTGTGCCCGCGATTGCGGTGCAATAGGTCTGACGGTGTGTGCGGGTGTAGCCCCCGGAAAAGCCATTGCTGGCCGCCAGCCAGATCCGGCTGGAGCCATAGGAGGCCCCGGCGCTTTGCACCTGTGTGACCCCGTCGACCGCGCGGGCGGCGGCCTCGGCGGTCAGGGCGTCCTGCATCAGCGCATCGGGAGTGGGGGCCTCTGCGGGATCGCACAGCTCCAGCGCGTCGGCGTCGCGCAGATCCGACAGGGCTTCTGGATCGGCCAATCCGATGTAGGGGTCGTCGGGGGCCTCGCGGGCCATGGCGACGGCACGATCCGCCATCTCCGCCAAAGCCGCATCGCGCAGGTCGGAGGAAGAGACACAGGCCTGCCGCTTGCCCAGGATGACCCGCAGGCCGACCTCCGCCCCTTCGGAACGCTCGGCCTCTTCCAGCTTGCCGTCCCGCACCCCGATGGAGGTGGAGGCGCCATCGCGGGCCAAGGCATCTGCCTGATCCGCCCCGGCCTTGCGGGCGATATCTATCAGGCGGGCTGTCAGGTCGGCGAGGGACTCGGTCATATGCGCTCCTTCCGGGGGTCCCAAGGGAGGTAGCGACGAACGGCGCAGGGTACAAGAGCAACGGGCCGCCCCGAAGGACGGCCCGCGCTGCAATCAGAGGTGCGGATTACTGCAGCGGCAGCGGCGCGCCGTTGACCGTCAGCTGTGCATCCTTGGTGATCTCGATCAGGGCGGAGACGTCATCCGGGCCGCTTTCCGGCTTGCCCAATTGCTGGATCATGCCGGTGGCCATCATCGCCTGCGGCATCGGGATCAGCCCCATCTGGCCAAGCGTGCCGAGCAGGGTGGTCACCCCGGTCAGCCGCAGATCCACCTTGCCGGAAAAGGCCGGGAGGTCGGGGTTGATAAGGCTCTGGGCCGAATTGTCGATGTCGAAGGCCCCTGTTGCGGCGATGGTTGCCCCGCCGGCCTTCAAAAGCAGGCTGTCAAGCGAGAAATACGTGACCTCGCCCGGTTTCTCGCCCGAGGCGGCCAGCGAGGTCATCGCCTTTTCGTCAAAGACATCGACGGAGAGCCGGGCCTTGCCGCTGGTTTCAATTTCCGCGGTCAGCGGATCATGCGGCAGCGCCCCTGCGGCGTCGATCATCATCCACAGCGGTTCAGGCACCGCGACGTCCGTCAGCTTGATCTTGGCATTGAAGTCCTGCAGCTCGTCGCCCTTGAGGACCGGGACGCTTAGCGCCAGGCCGAAGGCGCCCATGGTCGAGGCGATCGGGAAGGGAATGTCGCTGCCTTCGATATTGAAGGCGATGCCGCGGGATTCGACATCGTAGAGCAGACCGTCGGCCCCGATTCCGACGGAAAAGTCACCGCCGGTGCTGGCGGAGCCATAGCGGAAGGTCTGTTCGTCCTCTGCGAAATCGAGGTTGGTCTGGCCCTTGGCATAGGACATCGTCGCGGACATGGCATAGCCATCGACCAGTGCCTGCGGCACGGCGAGGGGGTCGAAGTTCTGCGGGATCGTGCCTTCGGCCTGCGAGGTCAGGCCCTCGAAACCGCCCTCCGCCTTCAAGTAGCCGGATTTGGCCGGGTCGGGGTCGGTGACATCCACGACGTAGGACATCCGCGCCATGGTGAAGGATTGTTCCATCCGGGTCGCGCCGCTGGTGTCGTCGACGCGGCTGCTTCCGGCCATCCCCGCCAGGATGAATTCCACCGTGCCCGGGGTCACGGTCTTGCCTTCGTCATTCGTCAACTCGTCGATGCTGACGCTGATTTCCGCAGCTTCGTAGTCATAGGTGATGTCACCGGGGTTGCCCGAGGCAATGGTGCTGTAGCCGCTCGAGGCCATGGTTCCCTTGACCTCGAAATTCTCGCCGCCCAGGCTTTCGCCGGTGACCCGGAAGGGTGTTTCAGCCGGGATTTCTATGGACACGGTGCCGTCCCCCCGGTCGATCAGCGCGATATCGCCCACGCTGAAGCGGACCGTTCCACCCTCCTGACCGCTGGCAGGGTCTGTCGGCACCGGCATGGCCATGGTAAAATCAGGAAGGCGCAGGTTGTTGCCGTCGGTTTCGGGCTGGATGGACAAGTCATAGCCAAAGGAGGCCATGTAGCTTTGCCATTGAGACCAGACGTCCTGCGGGGTCACATCCGCGCGGGCCGCGCCGGACAGGGAAACGAAGGTTGCGGTGGCTGCCAGTGCGCCTAGGCGAAATGTCTTTGTCATCTGGAAATGCTCCTCAAAGGATGTTGCGCTTAGAATCGAAGCAAGTGAGCCTCACGTCAAGGGCGGGACGTCCTTACCTTTACATTGCGGCTGCTTTGCGGCGTGGCTACCAACAGGCGAAGACAACAGGGAAGGGTCCGGTATGACCGATCTAAGCGGAAAAGTGGCAATGATAACGGGGGCCAGCCGCGGTATCGGCGCGGCGACCGCGCGGGTTTTCGCGGCGGCCGGAGCCCGGGTTGTCCTGCTGGCACGGGATGGCGATTCGATTGCGGAACTGGCGGGCGAGATCGGCGAGGCTGCGGTGGCCGTGCCCTGCGATATCTCACGCTACTGGGAGGTGGCGGCGGCTGTCGATGTGGCGGTGCGGACCTTCGGGCAGCTGGATGTCCTGATCGGCAATGCGGGGATCCTGAAACCCATCACACCGCTGGCAGAAGCCGATCCGGAGGAATGGGGCCAGGTCATCGACGTCAATATCAAGGGCGTCTTCAACGGGATGCGGGCGGCCCTGCCGGTCATGGCGTCGCAGGGCGGCGGCACGATCATCACCGTGTCCTCCGGCGCGGCGCACAGCCCTCTGGAGGGGTGGAGCGCCTACTGCACCTCCAAGGCGGGGGCGGCGATGCTGACCCGCGCCGCGCATCTGGAGAATGGCGACAAGGGGGTGCGGATCATGGGTCTGTCCCCCGGCACCGTGGCGACGCAGATGCAGCGCGACATCAAGGCCAGCGGCGTCAACCCGGTGAGCGAACTGGCCTGGGAGGATCACATTCCTCCGGAATGGCCCGCGAAATGCCTGCTGTGGATGTGCGGCCCCGGCGGCGATGCGCATCTGGGCAAGGAAATCTCGCTGCGGGACGAGGGTATTCGCCGCGCCGCGGGCCTGATCGCATGATCGAGGTTGCGCGTGACGGGGACCTCTGGACCATCACGATCGACCGGCAGGACAAGGCCAATTCGCTGACCGGCAAGATGCTGGAAGAGCTGGCGGAGGCCTTCGAGGCCGCGCAGGAGGCGCGCTGCGTGATCCTGACGGGACGGGGCAAGGTCTTCTCTGCCGGTGCCGATCTGGAAGAGGCGCGGGCCGGTTTGGCCACCTCGCCCCTGTGGGAACGGCTCTCGGCGGCGGTGGCGGCCCTGCCGGGGCTGTCGGTTGCCGCGCTGAACGGGACTTTGGCGGGGGGTGCCATGGGCATGGCGCTGGCCTGTGATATCCGGCTGGCGGTGCCGGGGGCGAAGGTCTTCTACCCCGTGATGAAGCTGGGCTTCCTGCCGCAGCCCTCCGATCCGGGGCGGATGGCGGCGTTGATCGGTCCGGCGCGGACCAAGCTGATCCTGATGGGTGGGCAGAAGATCCCGGTGGAGGAGGCGCTGTCCTACGGGCTGGTCGATCGGATCGTGTCGCCCGAGGTTCTGCTGGAGACGGCGCGGGAGATCTGCGCCGATACCCTGGCCGCAAAGCCGGAGATCGCGGCGGGCATCAAGGGGATGTGCCGGTAGGGTGGCAGGGTCACCGCAACCGGCGTCGACCGGGCGTCTTTGACTGGAATGTGGGCGGGCGTTTCGCGACCCAGGCGGCAAATTTGGCCAGTCGCGGGTGGCTGCGCAGTTTGTCCGGCGTGTCGTAGTCGCGGGCCAGCTCCGCCTCCGTCAGGGTCGCGTGGATTTCATTGTGACAGATCTGATGCAGGCGCACGGTCGGTCCATGTTTGCCGCCCTTGAGCTTCGGCACGAGGTGGTGGAGCGATGACTTTGCCTCCGCCGGGATGGGGCGCAGGCAGAGGGGGCAGATAGGATCGTCGGTCATGGTCGGTCTGACCCTAGCCCAATTCCTGATCGTTTGCAGGGGCGCTGGCCCTTGGCGTCGGCACAAACGACCCCGGGCCGCGACCGGCCCTTGTCATTCCCGGCAGCCCGGCGCAGGAAGTGCGCGATGACGACAGGTTTGGTGATCGGCGGTGGCCCGGCGGGGCTCATGGCGGCGGAGGCGATGGCCTCCGCGGGGCTGGATGTCATCGTGGCAGAGGCCAAGCCGAGCGTGGGGCGAAAGCTGCTCATGGCCGGGAAATCCGGGCTGAACCTCACCAAGGCGGAGGAGGACGCACCGTTTATCGCGGCTTTCGAGGAGGCCGCGCCGGAGCTGGAACCGATGCTCACCGCCTTTGGTCCGCGCGCGGTGCAGGACTGGGCCGAGGGGCTGGGGCAGGAGATCTTCACCGGCACGACCGGCCGCGTGTTTCCCAAGGTGATGAAGGCCTCACCACTCCTGCGCGCCTGGCTGACCCGGTTGCGCGCGGCGGGGGTGGAGTTTCGCACCCTCTGGCGCTGGACCGGATGGCAGGGGGTGGATGCGGTCTTCATGACGCCGGAGGGGGAGCAGGTGCTGACCCCGGATGTCACCGTTCTGGCCATGGGCGGGGCAAGTTGGGCGCGGCTCGGTTCCGACGGGGCCTGGGCCGATCACTTCGAAACCGAGCCATTCCAGCCCTCCAACATCGGTATCGAGATCGGCTGGAGCGAGAAGATGGCGGATCAGTTCGGCCAGCCGCTCAAGGCCGTGGCGCTGCGGGCCGGTGACCGGGTTTCGCGCGGGGAATGCGTGATTTCGCGGCGCGGGCTGGAAGGGGCCGGGGTCTATGCCCTGTCGCGTGCCCTGCGCGAGGGCGCGCCGCTGGAGATCGACCTGATTCCCGATGTGCCATTGGATCGGCTGCGGGAAAAATTGGGGCGCAGGCGGCGCGGCGACAGCCTGTCGTCGCATCTGCGCCGGTCGATTCGACTGGACCCGGTGAAGCGGGCGCTGCTGATGGAATTCGGGCGGCCGCTGCCGGATGACCTGGCCCCGCTGCTGAAGGCGCTGCCGGTCAGCTATGCGGGGGTTCTGCCGATGGATCAGGCAATCTCGACCGCCGGGGGGCTGCCGTTTGCGGCGTTGGACGCGCAACTGATGCTGCGCGACCGGCCCGGCACCTTCGCCGCCGGTGAAATGCTGGACTGGGAGGCGCCGACGGGCGGTTACCTCCTGACGGCCAGTCTTGCGACCGGGCTCTGGGCCGGGCGGGCTGCGGCGGCTTACGCGGCGGCCAACCCGTCTTCGGAGGCCATGGCGCGCAGGTAGGCGTCGCGCTGGCGCATCCGCTTGACGTAGTCCTGCAGCACCTCGCTTTCGACAGGGAACTTCGCCCCGATGCCCCAGCCAAGGGTGTGGGTCAGCAGGATATCCGTGATGGTCATCTCGTCACCCATGACGAAAGGCCCCTTGAAGCGTTTCTCCAGCCCCTTGATGTTCTTGGCCCATTCCCATTTCGCACTGTTCTTGAGGTCAGGACAACGCTGCTCTTCCGGCAATAGAAACCCATGACGCGTGGCAATCCAGATAATGCTTTCCAGATCGTCGAGGACCTGAAAGGTCACCGCGTCCTGCTTGGCTCGCTCGATCGTGCCGGCGGGGGCGGTCAGGCGGCCGTGCTTGTCGGCCAGGTAGGTCAGGATCGCGGCGCTGTCGGAAATGCCGTGGCCCTGATCGACCAGGACCGGCAGCTTGCCGATGATCGAATGCTCCAGGACATCCGGGGTGTGCTGTTTGGCGGCGTTGCGTTCGTAGGGTTCGCCCAGCTCCTCCAGCATCCAGATGACGCGGAGGGTGCGGTTACGGGGGCTGCCGATGACGGTGTACATTCTCTCTCTCCCTGATGGGTCCGCACACCTCGGGTTGGGCTGCGGACCTTTGGGGGGAGACAACAGTAAACCCCGGGGAAAATCCACCGTGATGTGGCGGCATGGTCCAAGAGGCGGCGTCGCGGGGCTGCAATTCCGCCCGCGCGTTAACGCCGTGCCATCATGGCGAGTCGGATCAGCGACCGTTCGACCAGGGCCATGGCCGGGGCCGTCTGGGCGGCGGACCGCAGGGCCAGGTCGGTTTCGGTGATCACACTCAGCGCCTGCTGCAGCTTGAGAACGCCCCAGGTCTGGGCCTGCCGGGCGATGCGGTCACGGCGCGGGCCGTAGACCGGGGGGCGGACCCGGTTGATGCCCTCGGCCACGCCACCGGGGGCGGCGGCCACGGCGTAGAGCGTCCGGAAATGGCGCAGCAAGCCGATGCAAATCGTGACCGGCGCGATCCCCTGGCCGCGCAGGCGTTGCATCAGGGGGCCGATTTCGCCGGTCTTGGCCTCGGCCACGATGTCCAGGATGTCATCGACCTCCGCCTCCGTCGTCACTGGGGCGACGGCGGCCACGTCCTCGGGGGTGGCGGGGGTGTCGTCGCCGTGTTTGTAAAGCACGAGCTTTTCCAGGATCTGACGGAAATCACCGGGATCGACCGTGGTGGCCAGGGCGGTGAGGTCGCGCAGGGCCTCCGGTCCGAGGCGCTGTAAACCAGCGCGTTTCAGCTCTGCCTCGATCTCGTCCCGCGTGGGCGGGTTGTCGTAGATAGCGGCGGCATAGGCATTCTTGTGGTCCTCGAAGGTCTTGCGCAGTTTCGAGGTCTTTTTCAGGTTTCCGGCCGTGATCACGACCTGGGCGTCGCCCTCGCGCCAGTCCTCCAGCGCAGGCAGGATCGCCGGCGTGTGCGTTTCGTTCGCATCCTCGACAAAGACGACGCGCGGTCCGGGGAAGAAGCCGACCGCCTTGATCGCATCGGTCAGCAGGGCCGGGTCGCGGCGCACATCGGCGGCGGGCAGGCGGGTGAGGCGCATTTCCTCCTCGCCCTGGGGGCCGACGAGGGCGGCGATGACCTCCTGCCGTTTGAGGGCGATGCGCATGGCGTCCATGCCGTAGATCAGCAGGCCCATCCTGTCGGGATCGGGCCGGGCGAAATAGCCGTTGGCGTCGCGGGGCGAGAGTTTCATGTGCCCGGGGTCGCGGACCGCAGCGCCGGGGCGGCGGCGATCAGGCGGGTGACGATGCGGTCTGCAAGGATCGTGGTCAGCCGTTCCTCCGCATCGCTGCGCGCGGCGCGGGTGGCGACGGTCGAGCCGGTGGCGGAATAGCCGGTGAAGGTATCGACCGCGCCCTTGGTGATCAGGGTGCCGCCCGGCGCGGTCAGCCGGTATTCCGCCGTGCCGATCAGGTTGAACCGGCGGGTGATGTTGTTGGCGGTGATGGCGATCCGCTCTTCCTCGATCTTCAGCGTGTAGTCGAGGCGGTAGTCCGCAGCGTTTGAGCGGCCCAGACGCTCCTCCAGGTGGCGGGTCATCAGGTAATCCGTCCGGGTGACCGGCGCGCGCACCTCGATATTCCGCAGCAGAGCCTGCGCCCCGCCCTGTGGTCCATAGGCGGGTGTAAAGCCGCAGGCCGCCAGCGGGGTGGCGGCCAGCAGGGTCAAGACTTTGCGTCGGTCACATGACGACATTCACGATCCGCCCGGGGACAACGATGACCTTCTTGGGCTGGGCCCCGTCCAGCGTCCTGAGAACACCTTCATCCGCCAGCGCCAGCTTTTCAACCTCGGCCTTGTCCATGTCCTTGGGCACCGTGATCTCGCCACGCCGCTTGCCATTGACCTGGATCGGCAGGGTGACAGTGTCGTCCACCAGCATGGCATCGTCCGCGACGGGCCAGGCGGCCTGGGCGATCAGACCCTCACCACCGAGCAGCGTCCAGATCTCTTCTGCCAGGTGCGGGGTCATCGGCGACATCAGCTGCGCCAGGGTCTTCAGGGCGGTGCGCTTGGCCTCCGCCCCGGCCTTGGATTTGGCGATGGTGTTGGTGAAACCGTAGAGTTTCGCGATGGAGGCGTTGAAGCCAAAGCTGTCGATGCCGCCGGTCACGTCATGGATGGTCTTGTGCATCTCGCGCAGGAGGGCGGTATCCTCCGCCTCGCTCGCCGGGGCGTCGCCCAGTTCGGCGGCCAGGCGATAGACGCGGGCGAGGTGTTTCGACGCGGCCTCGGCGCCGGCTGCGGTCCATTCGACGTCCCGCTCCGGCGGGCTGTCGGACAGGACGAACCAGCGGGCGGTGTCGGCGCCGTATTGGCTGATGATGGCGACCGGGTCGACGACGTTGTTCTTCGACTTGGACATCTTGGCGGAGGGGATGATTTCGACCTCCGTCCCGTCCTTGAGGAAGCCCTTGCCGTCCTTCAGTTCCACATCCTCGGGATAGTGATAGACTGGGCGGCCGTCCTTTTTGGTCTGGTAGATCGCATGGGTCACCATGCCCTGCGTGAACAGCGCGTCAAATGGTTCCTTCGCGGTTTCGGGCAGGTGGCCGCAGACATGCATCGCGCGGGCGAAGAAGCGGGAATAGAGCAGGTGCAGGATCGCGTGTTCGATGCCGCCGATATACTGGTCGACGTTCATCCAATACTCGGCGTCTTCCATGATCGTCGGCGTTTCAGCGCGCGGCGCGGTGAAGCGGGCGAAGTACCAGGACGAATCGACGAAAGTATCCATCGTATCGGTTTCGCGCCTGGCCGGTTTGCCACAAGCGGGGCATTCGCAATCGCGCCAGGTCGGGTGGCGGTCCAGCGGGTTGCCGGGGATGGAGAAGTCGATCGGCTTGTCGCCCTCGTCATAGGGCAACTGGATGGGGAGGTTCTCTTTCTTCTCGGGCACGACGCCGCAGTCGCCGCAATGAACCACCGGGATCGGGCAGCCCCAATAGCGTTGGCGCGACAGGCCCCAGTCGCGCAAGCGGAACTTGGTCACGCCATGGCCGACGCCGTTCTTTTCGCAAAAGTCGACGGCGGCGTTGACAGCGTCTTCACCGGTCTGGACCGCCTCACCCGCGACGAGGCGGGTGTAGCGGACCTTTTCGGTCTTGGCGGGGACGAAGGGGGCCTGCTGGATATCATGCTCGCCATCCACGGGAAGGAAGGTGTCGATGATCGGCAGACCGTATTTCCGGGCAAACTCATGGTCGCGCTCGTCATGGCCGGGGCAGCCAAAGATCGCGCCGGTGCCGTAGTCCATCAGGATGAAGTTGGCGATATAGACGGGCAGTTCCCACGCGGTATCAAAGGGATGGCGCACGGTCAGGCCGGTGTCGTATCCCAGCTTTTCCGCCTTTTCGATCGCTTCTTCGGTGGTGCCGCCCTTGCGTGCGTTGACGCAGAATTCGGCCACCTTGGGATCGTGACGCTCCAGCTCTTTCGCCAGCGGGTGGTCGGGGGAGATGCCGACAAAGGACGCGCCAAGCAGGGTGTCGGGGCGGGTCGTGTAGACCTCCACCCGGTCATAGCCGTGCGAGGTGTCGGTGAGGCCGAAGGCGAATTGCAGCCCGCGCGACTTGCCGATCCAGTTGGCCTGCATGGTCTTCACCTTGGCGGGCCAGTTGTCGAGGGTATCCAAAGCGCTCAGGAGCTCGTCGGAGTACTCGGAGATCTTGAAGAACCACTGCGTCAGCTCGCGCCGTTCGACCAGCGCGCCGGAGCGCCAGCCGCGCCCGTCCTCGACCTGTTCGTTGGCCAGCACGGTCATGTCGACCGGGTCCCAGTTCACCACGGCGTTCTTGCGGTAGACGAGGCCCTTTTCCAGGAAGTCGAGGAACAGCGCCTGCTGCTGGCCGTAATATTCCGGGTCGCAGGTCGCGAACATCCGCGTCCAGTCGAGAGAGAAGCCAAGCGGCTTCATCTGGCCGACCATCGTGTCGATGTTGGAATAGGTCCAGTCCTTGGGGTGGCCGCCATTGGCCATCGCGGCGTTCTCGGCGGGCATCCCGAAAGCGTCAAAGCCCATGGGGTGCAGCACGTTGTGGCCCGTGGCGCGTTTGTAGCGCGCGACCACGTCGCCCATGGTGTAGTTCCGCACGTGGCCGATGTGGATGCGGCCCGAGGGGTAGGGGAACATCTCCAGCACGTAGTATTTGGGCTTTCCGCCCTCGCGACGGGCCTGGAAAATCCCGGCCTCATCCCAGGCCTTCTGCCATTTCGGTTCGATCTCGGCGGCGGTGTAGCGCGACATGCCGGTCCTCTCGTGTATCTCTGCGGGTCATCCCTTTGGGCGTGGGTGATATTCGGGTGGCGTCCTAGGGTCCAGAGGGTAGCGCGCGGTCCGTGATTGTCGCTGTTTCGCGTCCGTGGTTATAGTGATCCCCAAACAGGCAAGCCGACCTTATGAAAATACTCTTCATCCACCAGAATTTCCCGGGCCAATTCAAGCATTTGTCCGTGGCGCTTGCCGCTGCGGGGCATTCCGTCACGGCGCTGACCCTGCGGGTCAAGGAACGGCGCAGCTGGAACGGGGTCGATCTGGTGCCTTACGGGATCATCAAGCGGGCGGAACAGAAGACCCACCCCTGGGTGCTGGATTTCGACAGCAAGGTGACGCGGGCCGAATCCTGTTACCGTGCCGCGCGCGAGATGCGGGATGCGGGCTATTCGCCGGACATCATCATCGCGCATCATGGCTGGGGGGAATCGATGTTCCTGCGCGATGTCTGGCCGGAGGCGCGTCTGGGCATCTATTGCGAGTTCTTCCACCTCACCGACTACCCGCATATCAACTTCGATCCGGAGTTTCCCGCCAAAGATCCCGAGGCGGATGCGCTGCGGATCCGGATGAAGAACATCAACAATTTCCTGCATTTCGACGTGGCTCACCTGGGCCTGTCGCCGACGCGGTTCCAGGCGGATACCTTTCCGCAGCCGTTCCGCGACAAGATCAGCGTGATTCATGACGGGATCGACACCAACGTGCTGATGCCGAACGAGGATGCGGCCTTTGCCCTGCCGGACGGACGGGTCGTGACGCGGCAGGATGAGGTCGTGACCTTCGTCAACCGCAACCTCGAACCCTATCGGGGGTATCACATCTTCATGCGGGCCCTGCCGCGTCTGCTGCGCGAACGGCCCCAGGCGCAGGTTCTGGTCGTGGGGGGCGATGGTGTCAGCTATGGTGCGCAACCGCCCAAGGGCAAGACCTGGAAACAGATCTACCTCGACGAGGTGCGCGGCCAGATCCCGGACGAGGACTGGGCGCGGGTGCATTTCCTGGGCCGGATCCCCTATTCGCAGTTCGTGTCGCTGCTGCAGGTGTCGCGGGTGCACCTGTATCTGACCTATCCCTTTGTTCTGTCGTGGTCTTTGTTCGAAGCCATGTCGTGTCAGGCGGCGATCGTGGCCTCGTCGACCGCGCCGGTGGTCGATGCGCTGGAACATGATGCAACGGCCAGGCTGGTGGATTTCTTCGATGCGGAGGCGCTGGTCGATGAAACCATCACCTTGCTGGAGGACAAGGCGCTGCGGGCGCGTCTGGGCGCGGCGGCGCGGGAGTGCATCGTGCAGAACTACGACCTCTCCACCGTCTGTCTGCCACGGCAGATGGACTGGGTGGAGCGCCTGTCGACAGCGCCGCTCTGACCGGGCTCAGAGGTTGCGGTCGGCGGAGCGGAGCTGGCGGGCGCGGGTCAGGATCGCGTCTTCGACGGCCCGTTGCGTGCCGACGGCAACAGGGCCGCTGCGCGTCAGGATCGAGACGTTGAGCGACCGGGCATCAAGCGCGGGGTCGGTCACGTAGATCGTGGCGCGATAGGCGCGGCCGCCGCCGGGCGGGGTGCCATAGCCTGTGACGATCACGCCGGTAAAGGGATCGACCGATTGCACGGGGAGGAAATCAAGAACCTGCAGCGAGGCATTCCAGAGGTAGCGGTTGACCGCGACCTTGTCGCCCGAATCACGTTGCAGGCGCAGGGCTTCCCAGATCGTGGTGACCTGGCGGCCCTGTTCGTCCACGCGTCGCTGCTCCGCAATCTCGCGCGCTGCGCCGGGTTCTGTCCCTACGAAACGAGGCAGGCGCCCACAATCCGCGAGGGAGAAAGCGGCAACGCATAGAATTGTGGTTCGTGCTATGGCCTTGAGCGTCATAAGTGCAGTTCCATATCGGCAGTCTCGACCACTCCTAATGAACGCGCGAGGTAGAAACAAGATTTATCCCGCCCGCAGAAGGGGGGCGGGCCGGGCGGGCCAGGGGGCGGCGCGACTGTGGCAAAGCTGCACCATTTAAGTGCTGAAACCCCCGCGCCAACTTCGACCACTTGCAAAGACAGGGTGAAAAGAGCGAAACGACTGTCATACCCAGACGGGCAACCGGGCTGGGCTGACTTGTGAAATCGAGGGAAAACCCATGAAAAAGATTCTCTTCGCGACGACGGCACTGGTTGCCACCGCAGGCGTCGCAGCCGCGGACGTGTCCATTTCGGGCCGTGCCGGCTTTGGTGTCATCCAAACTCAGGCAGGTGCAGCTGCAAAAGTCACCAACCTGATCAACAACTTCGACCTGTACTTCACCGGTACGACCGAAACCGACGGCGGCGTGTCCCTGTCGGCCACCGTCGAAATGGAAGGCATGGGCGGCGCCGTTTCCGCGTTCTCCCACGGTAACGCCATCCTGGGCAACAACAACTACGCCAAATCGGCCGCTGTTGCACCGACCGCCGTGTTCTCCGCCAAAGCTGGCGCACTGTCCTTCACCTTCGGTAACACCGATGGCGCGTTCGACCGCTCCATGACCGAAGTTCATCGTATCGCCGGTATCGGCTACGAAAACTGGGCAATGGACAGCTTCATCGACAACAACGATGGCGGCAACATCGCTCGCCTCGAGTACGCAGCTGGCGGCATCACCGCATCGCTGTCCTACGCGGGTCTCGATGACTCCACCGGCGTCGGCATCAAATACTCCGGCGACCTCGGCGGTGCAAACGTCACCATCGGTGCAGCGTTCGAATCCCAGACCGGTTCCGACTACTGGGGTATCTCCGGTCGCGCAGCATTCGGCGCGTTCTCGGTTGGCGCAGGCTACGCAGACGGCGACGCAGCTGGTCCGTTCAACGGCACCTGGAACATCTCCGCTGGCTACTCCGCCAACGGCGTGATGGTTGCTGCAATGTACGGCGACTCCGACACCGCAGGTACCGAAATGTGGAACCTGATGGGCACCTACGATCTGGGCGGTGGCGCAACTGCATTCGCTCAGTACGGCGAGCGTCAGAACGGCACCAACTCGATCGCCTCCATGGGCGTTTCGTTCTCCTTCTAAGTTTCGCACTTAGATCGGATTGTGTGGGCAGGCCTCCGGGCCTGCCCATTTCGTTTCTGGACGCCGGTCATGCGCCGTGGCATCCCTTGGGCCATGTCCCTGACCGAAATCACCACCCGCATGACCAAGGCCGCCACCGACGCCGGGCGCGACCCCGCCGACGTGACCCTGATCGCCGTCTCCAAGATGCAGCCCGACGACCGCGTGCGCGCGGTGCTGGAGGAAGGGCATCGGGTGTTCGGTGAGAACCGGGTGCAGGAGGCCGCCGGAAAGTGGCCCGCATTCCGCGAGGATTTCGACGGGATCGACCTGCACATCATCGGACCGCTACAATCCAACAAGGTGCGCCAGGCCATGGAGCTGGCCCAGGCGATCCATTCCGTCGACCGCCCGAAGCTCGCCACCGCCATTGCCCGGATCGCGGATGAGACGGGCACCTGTCCGGAGCTGTTCATTCAGGTGAACACCGGTGAGGAACCGCAAAAGGCCGGGGTCCTGCCGCAGGAGGCGGATGCGTTCATCAAGGAGGTCCGGGCGCTTGGCCTGCCGCTGACAGGGCTGATGTGTATCCCTCCGGTGGAGGAGGCGCCGTCGCTGCATTTCGCCCTGCTGGCCAAGATTGCCGCGCGGAATGGGCTGACTGGCCTCTCGATGGGAATGAGCGGCGATTTCGAACAGGCGATTGCGCTTGGTGCGACGCATGTGCGTGTCGGGTCAGCTATTTTCGGCGCGCGGGACTGACACCGATCGCGCCTGCGCGTCCTTGATGGTGGCGCTGTCATCGTGATCTATGGAACCTCTACTTTTCCGAGTTGTTGAGGTGGTGGCCCGTCGTGCTGGCGGGCGAAGACCTCACAATCGACGAAAGGAGAGCGTGATGAACGTTCAAAGCCCAACACTGCGATCAGTCCGGGAGGACGATGCCTATCCGACGCGTCAGCGGGCTGAGGAGAAGCTGCTGTCCCGCGAGGATCCGGTGCTATGGTCCGAGTGGACCGAGGAGGCCCCGATCAGCCGGGACGAAGCGGAAAGCTATGCCGAAAAGGGGTATCTGGTCCGACATGGCATGTTCGACGAAGCCGAGGTGCGGCACCTGATCGACGTCAGCCAGGATCTGCGTGAAAATGGTCGGAAAATCCGTGCCGAGGACCTCGTGACCGAGCCCGAGTCGCAGGCCGTGCGGACGATCTTCCGGCTGGACGAGCACAGCACCCTGTTCGACCGCGTGTCCCGTGATGAACGGATGGCCGGAGTGGCATCCTTTCTTCTGGGCGACAACGTGTACCTTCATCAAAGCCGCCTGAACTACAAACCGGGCTTTTCCGGGAAAGAATTCTACTGGCATTCGGATTTCGAAACCTGGCATGCGGAGGACGGAATGCCGCGCATGCGGGCCGTGTCGGCATCGCTGTTGCTGACCGACAATACGTCGCTCAACGGGCCGTTGATGCTGATTCCCGGGTCGCAGGACGTCTATGTCTCGACCCAGGGTGAAACGCCCGAGGACAACCACGAATCCAGTCTCAAGCGGCAGGAGGTGGGCGTGCCGTCCCGTGCTACCCTGAAAAAACTGGCCGCTGAGGCAGGGATCGACCACGCGACCGGCCCGGCGGGGACGGTGATCTTTTTTGATTGCAACACGCTGCATGGATCGAACGGCAACATCACACCGATGCCGCGTTCCAACGCCTTCTTCGTCTACAACGCGGTGTCCAACGCGCTCACAGATCCCTTCGCTGCACCGCGACCGCGGCCGCCGTATCTGGCGAACCGGGGCGCGCCGGTGCCGATCCGGTCGATCCGGGGCGATCTTCGCAAAGGCTGACGTCAGGCGATCAGGAGCGGTGTGCCGGGCGCTGCGCGGGCCGCGATCCAGCGGATCGACACCCGGCTGAAGGCAAGGCAGCCTTCGGTCGGAAAACCCGGCCGCCGCCACTGATGCAGGAAGATGGCGGAGCCTGCGCCGGGAACCGCATTCGGCCAGTTCCAGTCGGTGGTCAGTACGATGTCATAGAGTGGATCGGCGCGGCGCAAGGCTTCGTGGCTGGCGGGGTAGGGCGCGTGCACGAGGTGATTGTAGGCGTCATCCTGTGGCGCGTCGGACCAGAGCATGCCCGGCAGGATCGGCTGCGCCCAAGGGGCCGGGGGCGGAACCCGGTCGGGTCTGTAAAAGCACCCTGTGATCTGATGAACCCCGCGCGGTGTGGCGCCGTCGCCCTCCTGTTTGTCCTGACGCAGACCGCCACGGCCCAGGGTGCAGGGCAACGTCCGGCCCGCAATGCGCAGTCCCTGCGGGGTCAGTCGCATCACAACAAGTGGCCCGATTTCTTCGCCTTCGTGGCGAGGTACTGGGCGTTCAACGGGTTTTCCCCAACCTTCAGCGGCACGCGTTCGGTGACGCCAACCCCGGCTTTCTCCATCATCGCGATCTTCCTGGGATTGTTGGTGAGCAGCCGGACGGAAGAGAACCCCATTTCCTTGAGCAAAGCCGCCCCGATGCGGAAATCGCGTTCGTCATCCTCGAAGCCGAGCCGGTGGTTGGCCTCGACCGTGTCAAACCCCTGATCTTGCAGCGAATAGGCCCGCATCTTGTTGGCCAGACCGATCCCGCGTCCCTCCTGATTGAGGTAGAGCAGCACGCCCGCGCCTTCCTCTCCCATCTGGGCGAGGGCACCGCGAAGCTGCGGCCCGCAGTCGCACTTCAGCGAGCCGAGGATATCCCCGGTGAAACAGGCAGAATGCAGGCGTGCCAGCACCGGTTTGTCGCGCGGGGGGCGGCCGATCTCGATCGCGTAGTGATCCTCGCCGCCGTCCTCCGGGCGGAAGACATGCACGCGGCTGTTTTCCGACGTGGCCAGGGGCACACGGGCGGAGATTGCCGGATGCAGCGGGCTGGCCTCGCCCAGGATGGCCCGGGTCGCGGCGGCGTTCAGTACCGTCAGATCGGCGGGCACCTCCGTCACCGGCAGGTTGAGGGCGGCGGGCAGCAGATGGGCGCTTTTGAGGATGCGCAGGGACAGCCTGTCCATATCCGACGGCCCTTCGCGCAGAGCGTTCAGCGGGCCTTTCATCGGCGTCCTCAGGTCATCCGCCGGATCGGCCACGGATGTGAGCCAGGTCAGGCCGACATCCGGGGGGAGTTGGATCCGCGCAAGATCGCCGTCATAGGCGCGCGCCTTGAGCGTCCCGGCGCGCCGGTCGGTGATGGCCAGATGCGGGGTGCCACCGAGGGTGGCAAGGGCCGCCAGCCGGTCCTGGGACAGGGTTTCCACGGCCAGCATCAGCATCAGCCGATCCTGATCGCGCAGCACCACGGGCAGGCCGATGCGCAGATCGGCCCGGGCGCGGGACAGGCGTTCGGTATCGTCGGGAATCAGCGACATGGCGCTTCCTTTTCAGAACAACCTCTATGTAAGGCACCGAATTACAAAGTTGAAACAAAACCATGTTCAGGGACACGAGGGCGTGAGAGCACCGTTGCAATTCTTGCCGGGATCGTGAGGCAGACACATGTGATCACCACCGGACGCCGAACCGGAGAAAGGACGCCCCATGCCACAGTTGAAACGAATTCTGCTGGTCGATGACGATGATGATCTGCGCGAGGCGCTGAGTGAGCAGCTGGTCATGACCGAGGATTTCGATGTCCTGGAAGCGGACAGCGGCAGCTGCGCGACCCAGAAGGTCAAGGAGAGCCTGTTCGATCTGGTCATCCTGGACGTCGGCTTGCCCGATACCGACGGGCGGGAGCTGTGCCGCGTGCTGCGCAAGCAGGGTCTGAAGGCGCCGGTGATCATGCTGACCGGGCATGACAGCGATGCCGACACGATCCTCGGCCTAGACGCCGGGGCGAATGATTACGTCACCAAGCCGTTCAAATTCCCTGTTCTGCTGGCCCGTATCCGCGCGCAATTGCGGCAGCATGAGCAAAGCGAGGACGCGGTATTCCAGCTTGGCCCCTACACCTTCCGCCCATCGATGAAGATGCTCATCACCGAGGACGAGAAGAAGATCCGGTTGACGGAGAAAGAGACCAATATCCTCAAGTTCCTCTACCGTTCCAACGACGGCGTGGTGGCGCGGGATGTGCTGCTGCACGAGGTCTGGGGTTATAACGCGGGGGTCACGACCCATACGCTGGAAACCCATATCTACCGGCTGCGGCAAAAGATCGAACCCGATCCGTCGAACGCCCGTCTTCTGGTGACCGAAAGCGGGGGTTATCGTCTGGTGGCATAAAAGCCACAACCCAAAGGAGATTCAGGGTAAGGAATTCCTGCCTTATTCTTGCTCATTGAATGATGATAACATGCTTTCAGGTTTCAGTTAGAACCATACCGCGCATATCCGGGTAAGATATGCACCTCCCTGTTGGACTAGCCCGGGCTTCGGCCCGGGTTTCTTTTTTCTGCGATTGCAAATGCATGGCGCTGCGTTGCGGCTGCAACAACGTCGCTGCACCGGCGCTTTGTCCTCGCGGGCGGCGGGGGAATCAGTAGTCTGTTGCCAGGGACGGGACAGGCCTTTGGACTACGTGATCTTACTTCTGTCGGTCGGCGCGGCGATCTTTCTGGCGCTCGGGCTGGTGCTGACGACATTCGGGCTGCGATGGCTGTCGCCGCTGGTCGGGGCGTCGTTCAGCGTGCCCACCTCTTTCCTGCTGTTTCTGCTGCTTACGCCGGTGGCGGTGGATTTCACCACGCTGGACTGGCGGGCGGTGGCGATCTTTGCGGTGGCGGGGGTGTTCTATCCGGCCTTCGTGTCGATCCTGAATTTCGTGTCGAACCGGGCGCTCGGGCCGAACCTGACCGGGGGGCTAGGGAACCTGTCGCCGATCTTTGCCATCGGGCTGGCGATCCTGCTGCTGGGCGAATTGCCCTCGGCGCTGCAATGGGTGGGCATCCTGGCGGTCTGTGCCGGGTTGGTCTTCCTCGCGCTGGACCGGGCGCGGCGCATCCCCTCGACCAACCTGCGGCTCCTGGTGCTGCCGCTGGCGGGGGCCTTCCTGCGCGGGGCGGTGCAGCCGGTGGTCAAGCTGGGGCTTCTGATGTGGCCCTCGGCCTTTGGCGCGGCGCTGCTGGCCTATTCCATGTCCTCGGTGGTGATCTGGGCGGCGCGCCTTGCCTCGGGGCAGAAGACGCCGCCGGGCGCGCGCGCTGGCATCCTGTGGTTCATGGCGATCGGGTTCTGCAATGGCACGGCGCTGGTGATGATGTACCTCGCCCTCGGGATGGGTGAGGTGGTGCAGGTGTCGCCGGTGGTGGCGACCTATCCGCTGATCACCATCGGGCTGAACCGGCTGATCCACGGCGACCGCAGCATGGGGCCGCGGGGGCTGATCGGCTCGCTGATCTCCGTCGCCGGGGTGGTGGCGGTGATCCTGGGCTGATCACTGCAGGTCGGCGAAGGCCTTCTGCATCCGCTCCACCGCCTCCTCCACGCGGGAGCGTTGCGTCGCCAGATTGAAGCGCTGGAATGTCTCGCCACCCAGGCCAAAGGTCTCGCCCTGGTTCACGGCGATCTTCGCGTCCTTCAGGATGCGGCGCTGCACCTCGGTCGAGGTCATACCGGTGTTGGCGAAATCCACCCAGGAAAGGTAGGTGCCCTCCAGCGGCATCGACGTGATGCCGGGGATCGCCGCCATGCCTTCGTCGAAAATCTTCCGGTTGCCGTCGACATAGTCCATCAGCGCATCGACCCAGGCGGCCCCCTCCGGCGAATAGGCGGCGGGGACCATGTGTTTGCCAAAGGCGTTTGGCGAGATGCCAAGGGCACTCATCCTCGCGTCAAACGCCTGGCGCAAATCGGGGTCGGAGATGATGACATTGCCGGTGTGCATGCCCGCCAGGTTGAAGGTCTTGGTCGCGGCGGTCATCATCACCAGTCGCTCTGCCGCGCCGGGGATCGTGGCCATGGGGATATGCTTGTGCCCTGGCAGGACGAGGTCGTGGTGGATTTCGTCGGAGACGATGATCAGATCGTGGCGCCGGGCGAAATCGAGCACGCCCTCCAGCTCCTCCCGCGACCAGACGCGGCCGCCGGGGTTGTGAGGGGAACAGAGGATCAGCAGTTTTTCCTTGCCGGTCATCTGCGCGTCGTAGCTGTCGAAATCCAGCTCATACCGTCCGCCGTTCAGCGCCATGGCCAGCTGCGTCACATCCCGACCGGCGGCGCGGATGACGCGGAAGAAGGCGTGGTAGATCGGGGTGAACATCACCACCGCATCGCCCGGCTGCGTGAAGGCATCGACGCAGAGGCCGGCCCCGTTCACCAGCCCATGGGTCGAAAAGATATGGCCCGGGTCCACGGTCCAACCATGGCGGTTTTCCATCCACCAGCAGGTCGCGTCGAGATAGGCGGTGTCATCACCGAAATAGCCGAAGATCCCGTGATCGGAGAGGTTGCGCACCGCGTCGATCACGCCCTGCGGCGGGCGGAAATCCATATCCGCCACCCACATGGCCAGCCCGTCGTCGGCGGAAACGCCGCAGAAAGCCTCCATCTTGTCCCACTTGGCGGAATGGGTGCCGCGGCGTTCAATGATGGTATCGAAATCGGGTGTCGTCATAGTGGGTCCAGGGGTTGTTCGATGCGGCAGGCTAGTGATTGTGGCGCCGGGGGCAAGGCGTGCAAATCACAGCCGTATGTGCAGGAATTGACAGGCGGGCAGAGAGATTGCGCGCGCGCCGGGCATCGCTTACATGAAGCGCATGAAAAGACCCATCCTGATCCATCCCGATCCGCGCCTGAAAAAGGTGGTCGATCCCGTCACGGACGTCACAGACGAGCTGCGCAAGGTCGCGGATGACATGCTGGAAACCATGTATGACGCCCCCGGGATCGGGCTGGCCGGGCCGCAGATCGGGTTGATGTCGCGTCTGATTGTTCTGGATTGCGTCAAGGATGAGAATGAATCCCCCCGTCCTCTGGTGATGTTCAATCCGAAGGTTATCGCCGCCTCGGATGAAAAATCCGTCTACGAGGAAGGCTGCCTGTCGATCCCCGAGCAATATGCGGAGGTCGAGCGCCCGGCAGAGGTCACCGTTGAATGGATGGACCGGGACGGCAATCCGCAGTCGGAAACCTTCGACAAGCTCTGGGCGACCTGCGTGCAGCACGAGATCGACCACCTGGATGGCAAGCTCTTCATCGATTACCTGTCGCCAATGAAGCGGCAGATGATGACGCGGAAATCCCAGAAGCTGAAGCGCGAGCGGGCAAGGGCGTGACCGTTCTGCCGATCCTGCGCTGGCCCGATCCCCGCCTGTCGGCGGTTTGCGATCCTGTGACGGAGGGGGAGGACCTTTCTGCCCTGATCGCAGATATGTTCGACACGATGTATGCTGCGCCGGGTCGCGGGCTGGCCGGGCCTCAGGTCGGGGTCATGAAGCGTCTCTTCATCATGGATGTGACGTGGAAAGAAGGGGGGCGCAGCCCGGTGGCCTGCATTAACCCCGAAATCCTGTCGCGGTCGGAGGCTCTGGCGGAGAACGAGGAGGCCTGCCTGTCCATCCCCGGGGTTGCCGCACGGGTCGCGCGCCCCTCGGTCATCCGGATGCGCTGGTTCGATGCGGCTTGGCAGAGACAGGAGGCAGAGCTGACCGGCTTTCATGCGGTCTGCGCGCAGCATGAATCCGACCATCTAGACGGTCGGGTGATCTTTGACCGGGTCGATCCGCCCACGCGCGGGGCGCTGGTTGACGCCTACGAGGCGCAGACATGACCGCCCGCGCCATCCTCAGGTGGCCGGACAAGCGGCTGCGGACCCCGGCTTCGGATGTCGCGGCGGTGACGGATGAGGTGCGGGCGATCTGGGGCGACATGATCGACACGATGGAGGCGATGCCTGGTGTCGGTCTGGCTGCGGTGCAGATCGGCGTGATGAAGCGGCTGGCGGTGGTCGATGCCTCCTCCGAGCGGGGGCAGGCGGTGCGGATGGCCAATCCGGAGGTGCTGCATGCCAGCGTGCAGCCGCGTGAGCATGAGGAGGCCTCGCCCTGCCTGCCCGGGGTGTCGGCGAAGATCGCGCGGCCGCGGGCGGTGACCGTGCGGTTCCTGAACGAGGCCGGAGAGATCGAGGAGCGGGATTTCGTCGGGCTCTGGTCGACCTCTGTGCAGCATCAGATCGACCATCTGGCGGGGAAGATGTATTTCGACCGGCTGAGCAAGATGAAACGGGACATGCTGCTGCGCAAGGCGAAGAAGCTCGGCTGAGGCGTTGCTGCGGGGGCGCTGCCCCCGGACCCCCGGAGTATTTCGGGCAAGATGAAGCAGGAGAGTGGTCGGATGCGCGTGATTTTCATGGGAACGCCGGAGTTTTCCGTGCCGGTGCTGGATGCGCTGGTCGAGGCCGGGCACGAGATTGCCTGTGTCTATTGCCAGCCGCCGCGCCCCGCTGGACGTGGCAAGAAGGACCGGCCGACACCGGTACATGCGCGGGCCACTGAGCTGGGGCTGGAGGTGCGCCATCCCGCCTCGCTGAAAGGGGCGGAGGCGCAGGCGGAATTTGCGGCGCTGAAGGCGGATGTGGCGGTGGTGGTGGCCTATGGGCTGATCCTGCCGCAGGCCATTCTGGATGCGCCCGTGCGGGGGTGCCTGAACATCCATGCCTCGCTCCTGCCGCGTTGGCGCGGGGCGGCGCCGATCCACCGGGCGATCATGGCGGGCGATGCGGAAACCGGCGTTTGCATCATGCAGATGGAGGCGGGGCTGGACACCGGCCCGGTCCTGCTGCGCGAGGCGCTGGCGATCGCGGCGGAGGAGACCACGGCGGAGCTGCATGACCGGCTGTCCGTGCTTGGCGCGCGGCTGATCGTCGAGGCGCTGGCGCGGCTGGACGAGTTGGAACCGGAGGTGCAGCCGGACGCGGGGGTGAGCTATGCCAGCAAGATCGACAAGTCCGAAGCACGGGTCGACTGGACCCGCCCGGCGGCGGAGGTCGACCGGCTGATCCGGGGTCTGTCGCCCTTTCCCGGGGCTTGGTGCGAGGTCGGGGGGCAGCGGGTGAAGCTGCTGGCCTCGCGATTGGTCGCGGGGCAGGGCGCGCCGGGGGAGGTTCTGGACGATGCGTTGCGTGTCGCCTGCGGCACCGGAGCGGTACAGCTGCTGCGGTTGCAGCGGGCCGGCAAGGGTGCGCAGGAGGCGGCGGAGTTCCTGCGGGGCAATCCGATCCCGAGGGGCGCACGTTTGTAACAAGCCTGCGGTGTCGCCACCTATTGCTGCGGCACAGGCTGCGTCGCACTTGAAAGGCCGGGGGTCGCCCCCCATTGTGAAAGGGTAACGGAGGGTTCTTCATGGGTGTGATCTGGCTATTGATCGTGGGGGCGGCGGCAGGGTTTCTGGCGACGCGGATGATGCGGATCGAGGCCTCGATCCCCGTGACCGTCGCCATCGGCATGGGCGGCGCGCTGATCGGCGGGTTGATCCTGCGGGCGCTGCTGTCGGTCATGGGGCTTTTCGCCGGGCTGATCGGGGCGGTTCTGGGTGCGCTTCTGTTGATCTGGCTATGGCAGACCTACGGGCCCAAATAAGCGATCCTTCGATGGATGTTGCCGCGCGGCGCGATGCTGAACTGCGCGGCTTCGTGGCCCGGGTCTTTGGCCTGCGCGGCACGTTGCGCCTGCATCGGGCGGCATTTGGGCTGGATCTGCTGCGCGCGCCGCTGAACCTTTGTCTTGCGCCGGTGTTTCTGCTGTCCCGTCTGTTGGCCGTGCTGACCCGCTGGCTGCGGATGCCGCGAGTTTCAGCCTGGCTGAAGACGCGACGGGTGTTTTTCGACACCGCCGTCTCCGCGCGTGTGGCGGCGGAGGTGCGCGGGTTGCTGTACCGGATGGAGGGGCAGGGCCTTGTCACTGCCCCGCCGGAATTGCGGGAGGCCGCGGTCAAGGACTATGTCGCGACGCGCAGCGCGGTGGCGGAGATGGTCACGACGCTGTTTGTCCTGCTGGCCGGGCTGGTGCTGTTCCGGGCGGCGACGCCGGGGATGATTTCCCTGGCCGGGCCGCTGGCCGAAATGCGGGCGCAGGCAGAACTGATTGCGGGCTTTCCGCTCGGCTCCGGTCTGGGGCGGGCCTATTACGCGGTGTTTCCGGTTTCCCTGCCGGTCTGGCAGGTGGCTTTGACAGGGGTGGTCCTGGCCTCCCTCGGGGCGCTGGTGACCAGCTTTGCCGGGGTGTTGGCCGATCCGGTGCAGGTGGCGACGGGGACGCATCGGCGGCGTTTGACACGGTTGTTGACACGGCTGGACCGGGCCGAGGCCGAGGGGGTCGCGCGCGAGCATGTCCTGGCGCGGGCCGGGGATCTTTCCGACGTGGCTCTCAGCCTTTGGCGGGGTCTGACCGGGTAGAACGAGCGTGGTCGGCCTGCGACCTGTCGCCCGGGGTGGGCTATTTGAACGGCGCCATGCCCTCGCGCGCCAGTTCATCCGCGCGTTCGTTTTCCGGGTGGCCTGCATGGCCCTTGACCCATTGCCAGGTGACCTGATGGCGCTGCTGCGCCTCGTCCAGTCGCTGCCAGAGATCGACGTTCTTCACCGGCTTCTTGTTGGAGGTCCGCCAGCCGTTGCGCTTCCATCCGTGGATCCAGCCGGTGACGCCGTTCTTGACGTAGGCGCTGTCGGTCACGATCGTGATGGCCGTCGCTTTGCCCAGTGTTTCCAGGGCGTTGATGGCGGCGAGCAGTTCCATCCGGTTGTTGGTGGTCTCCGCCTCGCCGCCTTTCAGGTCACGCTCCTTCAGGACGGTCTCGCCATCCTTTGCCTGCAACAGAACGCCCCAGCCCCCGGGGCCGGGATTGCCGGAGCAGGCTCCGTCGGTGAATGCGAAATAGTCAGCCATGGGGCGGAGTGACCATGCGCGGCCCGTGGGGTCAAGCCCGTTTGGCGCGGGTCGGGCCTGTCCCTTTACTGGTGCGCCTCGGGGCTGTCCGGGTGATCACATTTCTTTGCGGCCGCAGAAAAAATGCTGCGAAGCAGCGAGACTCAGGTAAGCTAGGCGCATGAGTCGGAAACAACGCCTTACCGCCGATGACTGGCTTCAGGCCGGTCTGCAGGCCCTCGCTGCCTCGGGTCCCGAGGCGCTGAAGGCCGAACCACTGGCACGGGCGCTGGATACGACCAAGGGCTCCTTCTACTGGCATTTCGAGGATGTGCCGCGTTACCGCGAGGCGCTGCTGTCCTTCTGGCGCGATCTGACGACGAAACTGCCCGCCGCGCCCAGGGAGAAATCCGAAGCGGTGGCGCAGCTGCACGCCATGATGCGCGACGGCTTCGGCGGCGATCCTGCGACCGAGGCGGCGATGCGCAGCTGGGCTGCCAGCGATGCCGCCGCCCGGGCCACGCTGGCAGAGCTGGACGAGGCGCGTCTGGCGCATCTTTCGGCCGTCTTGACCAAGCTCGGCGTGACCAACCCGGACATCGCCCGCACTCTCTATGCCGCCAAGGTCGGGATGGGGCTGCTGTCGGACGATGTAGCGGATGAAACGGCCCTCACCACCTTGGTCGATTTGGTGTTGGCGCTGCGCTGAGCCGCTACAATTGCTTTGCAAACAGGTCGAGGAAGCGTTGCCGGGCCTCAGGCAGCGGTCTGCTGCCCAGCTCCGGCGCGAGGTGGGAATGAAGGAAATGCCCGGTGACGCGAAAGCCTTCGGCAATCTCCGCGTCCGGCGCTTCGCCCTGGCCGATCAGGCAAGGCGGCAGTGGCAGCAGGCGGTCGGCAAACTCGCCCGCCCCCTCCGCCGTGACGGCCCGGCCGGTGCGGGGGGAGATATAGCGCAGACCCTCCGTCGCGCCGGTCACCGCGCAGCCGCTCAGGTCGAGGCCGAAGCCAAGATCCTCCAGCAGGGCCATTTCCCAGTGCAGATAGGCCAGCGGCCATAGATCGGTCTGCTCCAGCAGGTCCAGCAGCGCCTCGGTCCGGGCGTAGAGGCGGGCGTGGGGTTCGCGTTCGGGCAGGGTAAAGCACAACAGCGCGGTGACTGCGTTCAGCCCGGTGAGGGCCATTCGGTTGCTCATAATCGTCGCCGAGCGCGAGCGGAGCGGTTCGAGGGCAAAATTCCCCAGGTGTTCCTGAAGCCGCGCCTTCCAGGCGATGTCCATCTGGGCACCGGGCTGCAGGATCGGCGCCATCCGGCGCGAGGCCCCGCCGCGGACCACCCCCGCGTGTCGGCCATGGGTCGGGGTGAAGACCTCGGCGATGATCGCCGATTCCCCATGCCGTTTCACCGACAGCAATATGCCTTCGTCACGCCATTCCATGCCCCCGTTATCCGCGCCCTTGCGCGGTTCGGCAAGTTGGCGCAATCCTGACGCCATGACCCTGACGCCCCTGTCTCGCGCCCTGGCTGCCCTGATCGCCGTTCTGGCCTTTGCCGCGCTATATCTGCAGGTTCTGTCAAGCCAGCAGAGCAACCCGGACGAGGCGGTTCTGGCCACGCTCTGGCGGCTTGGCCGGTTCTTCACCATCCTGACCAATCTGCTGGTGGCGCTGACCTATGCGACAATCGCGCTCCGGGGGCGGGTGTCGCTGCCGGTCTGGACCGGGGGCGTGACACTCTGGATCGCGATCACTGGGGTGGTCTATCATCTGCTGCTGGCCTCGCCTGACGGGGCCATGGCGGGGCTGGCGTGGTGGGCGAACGTCGGTCTGCATACCGCCGTTCCGCTGGCCGTAGTGATCTGGTGGCTGGCCTTTGCGCCGCGGACCGGGCTGGGGACGCGGGCGGCGCTTCTGTGGATGCTCTGGCCGCTGATCTACGTGCTTTATGCGCTGGGCCGTGGGCAGTTTGACGGGACCTATCCCTATTTCTTCACCAACCCGGACAGGCTGGGCTGGATCGGCGTGGCGCAATGGACGGTGATCCTGGCGGTCTCTTTCTTCGTGGCGGGGCTGGTTCTGATCGCGGTGGCGCGGCTGCTGCGGCGCTAGTCCGACAACCCCGGCTCATCCAGCAGGTGACGGCCCTGCCGGTCCTCCACCTCCACCACCCAGAGATCGGGGTCATAGCCACGCTGGCGGGTGATGGCCGCGTCGACCTCCGCCTCCGCCCCTTCGGCCAGGGTCATCCACTGGCGTTCGCCGGTCATGATGTCGAAACTGCGCTGAAAGGCCCGGGCCCGCCCGTCGAGGGTCGAGAGCTTGACCAGAACCGCGCCGCCGGTGTCATCGCCATGGGCGACGATGAAGGCGGGAATATCCTGCAGTCGCAGCCGGGTGAGATAGGCGTCGATCCAGATCCGGGCGGTCAGGCGCAAGTGTCAGTTTCCGTCCTTGAAATCCAGGCCCATCTCGGAATACCGCTCCTTCTCCTCCAGCCAGTTCTGGCGGACCTTCACCTGGATGAAGAGGTGGACGCGGCGGCCCAGGAACTCCTCCAGCTCCTCGCGCGCGGCTTTTCCCACGGCCTTGATCGTCTCGCCCTTGTTGCCCAGCACGATGCCCTTGTGGCCGTCGCGGGCGACATAGACGATCTGGTCGATCCGGGCGGAGCCGTCCTTGCGCTCTTCCCAGGCCTCGGTTTCCACAGTCAGCTGATAGGGCAGCTCCTGATGCAGGCGCAGGGTGAGCTTCTCGCGCGTCATCTCCGCCGCGATCATGCGCAGGGGCAGGTCGGCGATCTGGTCCTCGGGGTAGAGCCAGGGGCTTTCCGGCATCTCGCCCGCCAGCCATTTCTTCATGTCCTGCACGCCGTGGCCCTTCTCGGCCGAGATCATGAAGGTCTTTTCAAAATCATAGGCCGCGTTCAGCTGCTCCGTCAGGTCCAGCAGCTGCGGCGCCTCGACCCGGTCGATCTTGTTGATGGCCAGGGCGATGCGGCGGCCCTTGGGCATCTCTGCCAGGCCCTCCAGGATACGCTTCACCCCGTCGGTGATGCCGCGATGCGCCTCCACCAGCAGGACTGTGATATCCGCATCCGCCGCCCCGCCCCAGGCCGCCGCCACCATGGCGCGGTCCAGCCGTCGGCGCGGCTGAAAGAGGCCCGGGGTGTCGACAAAGACGATCTGCGTCTCGCCCTCCAGCGCCACGCCCCGGATGCGCGCGCGCGTCGTCTGCACCTTGTGCGTGACGATGGAGACCTTGGCCCCGACCATGCGGTTGGTCAGGGTGGATTTGCCCGCATTGGGCTCTCCGATCAGGGCAACGAATCCGGCGCGGGTGGTCATGGGGGGAATCCTGGCATGGTTTCGTGCGACATAGAGCATTTGTTTCACTCCGGCCAGTCGCGAAAGGGCGAGGGTGAGGTTGAAACCCTCTGTTTCCAATGCATTTCGTTGACTCTCATTGCGGCGCTCCGAAAATGAAACTGGGAGAATCGCCGTGGAAATTATTATTATTCTTGTTTGTGTGTGCGTCGCCGCCATTGCTGTTCCACAGCGCCGAAAGAGAAAGCGTGATTTTAAGTCATTCGATCTGCCGAAGGAAATATCTCGCCCGGCCGGGCCGCGGCCAGCACCTCCAACCCTCCCGATCAGGCCTGCCGCGCCTAGCCCGTCCAACAGAATGGAGCAGGCACGGGAAGTATCTGCTTTCTCGGGGAAATGCATGGTGATCGACGGTGATACGATCATCGTCAAGAAGCAGAGAATTCGCCTCTTCGGGATCGATGCGCCGGAATTGGAACACCCTTGGGGCCAGAAATCCAAGTGGACGTTGATAGGATTGTGTAAAGGCAAATTGATCCGCATCGAGCCCCAGGGTCGATTGTCGTATGATCGCATTGTGGCGAAATGCCTGCTGCCGGATGGCACAGATCTTTCAGCCGAGATGGTGCGGAGAGGTATGGCAATTGATTGGCAAAAGTTCTCCGGCGGTCTTTATCGGCAGTATGAACCGGCGGGTGTTCGGAAGCGGCTGTGGCGCGCGGATGCCCGGCAAAAGGGGCGGCAGGATCTCTGGTCTACACCCTACGAGACGTCCAAAGCAGCCGGGCCGAGCCGCCGACAGTAACAGGCGCGCAGCTCCACCCACTTCATCTTTCCCGCAAATACTCCGGGGGAGCCCGCAGGGCGGGGGCAGCGCCCCTAGGCCGTCTGCAAGACCAGCGGGCAGTGGTCGGAGATTTCGGGGTTGCTCACGACCGCGAATGGGGCGTCCTTCAGGGGGCCGTTCACCAGCATGTAGTCCGCCCATTTCTCCGGTTTCGGATAGTGGGAGGTCCGGGTGCCGTCAAAGCCGCGCATGGTGACCAGGTTGTAGGGTGCGACGCGGGTCATGACGCGGAAGGTTTCGGAGCCGGGCAGGACGTTGAAATCGCCGCAGGCGATCACCGGGTCGCCGGGTTGCAGCACGTTCTGAATCATCGTCGCGAATTTACGCGCCTGTTCGCCGCGGACGGGCGTGTCCATCTTGCCGTTCGGGTCGCGCAGCCCATGCATATGGCCGACGGTGACGCCGCCTTCTTCGGGGTGGAAGACGCGGACGACATGGGCGGTGCGGGACCGGGGATGTGGGCCGAACCCGGTCGGGGAGAAGTCGCCGTGGACAAAACCCTGGTGCTGGCCGACGACGGTCAGCTCCGGCCCCAGAAAGGTCGCCAGGCCCCAGAGCGCGGGCACCGGCCGCTCGCCCAACCAGAGGGTGCCGCAGGCGGCGGGGCAGAAGGTCACCCCATGGTTCGGCAGCACGCGCAGGATGTCGCGCAGCATGTCGGCGCGTTGCGGCAGGTTCTGGCCGTCGTCGCGATAATCCAGCCAGGCGGAGGGGCTGCCGGGGGCATAGACCACTTCCTGCAGGCACAGGACATCGGGCTGTTGCTGGGCCAGCCAGTCGCTCAGCTCCTCGAAGAGGCGGCCGCCCCAGGCATTCAGGCTGATAATCTTCATCAGGCGTCCAGCCTCCGGAGGAGGGCCTGCGCGGCGGCCTGTTCGGCGGCGCGTTTCGATCCGGCCTTGGCGGTGGCGGTCTCGCCGGATTTCAACCGGGCCTCGATGCGGAACTCGGGCGCGTGATCGGGTCCTTCGCGGCCAAGCTCCGTATAGGCGGGGGGCGGAAAGCCGCGGGCCTGGGCCCATTCCTGCAAAGCGGTCTTGGCGTCGCGGGCGTCTTCCTCGACCGCGTCGATCCGGTCGCCCCAGAGGCGCAGGATCAGCTCTTTCGCCGCGTCGAACCCGGCATCGCGGTAGACGGCGGCGATCACCGCCTCCATCGCATCGCCCAGAAGCGCCATCTTGCGCCGTCCGCCCGACAGCTGTTCGGACCGGCCCAGTTTCAGCACCGCGCCCAGCTCGACTTGGCGGGCAACATCGGCGCAGGTTTCCTTGCGCACCAGCGCGTTGAAGCGGGGGGCGAGCTGTCCTTCGCTGGCGTCGCGATCCTTGGCAAAGAGCGCCTCGGCCATGACCAGCCCGAGCACCCGGTCGCCGAGGAATTCCAGCCGCTGGTTGTCGCCCCGGGTGGGCGAGGAGACGGAGGAATGGGTGACCGCCCGGACAAGCAGTTCGGGCCGGGCAAAAACATGCCCGATCCGTTGCTGAAAATCCTGAAGCTCGGCGGAGAGTTTCACCGCATCCTCCCGATGACGTCGGGCCATCCTATCACCCTGCCGGACCCTGCCAACAGTGTGCCGTGACCGGAGGGCTACTCGATTCCCTTGAAGAAACGATCGCTGCGCCAGGTCCAGAAGAACAGCATCGAACGCCCGGCGGAAGAGAACATGATCCGGTCCGCGCGGCCGATCAGGTTTTCGTAGGGCACCATGCCGACACCGAAGGAGGTCTGCGCGACGCGGCTGTCGGTGGAATTGTCGCGGTTGTCACCCATGAAGAAATACTGCCCCTCGGGCACGGTGAAGGCCTTGGTGTCGTCCAGGTCCAGCCCGTCGCGGATGTTCAGCGTGGAATGGCTGACGCCGTTCGGCAGCGTTTCGATGTGACGTTCCTTGACGCACTGGCCGCCCTCGCCGACCGGATCGTTGGAACAGCGCGGATAGCGGCGTTCGGGCCCCTGCTGTTCCTTGGTCTCGGTAAAGGTGCCGCCGTCCTCGACCTTCACCGGTTCGTCGTTGATGTGGATGACGCCGGCCTTCACCTGCACCCTGTCGCCCGGCATGCCGATCAGCCGCTTGATGTAGTCCTGATGGGTGACGGGGTGGCGGAAGACGACCACGTCGCCACGTTCCGGATCACCGCCCAGGATGCGACTGTTGGCGCCGTCGAGGAAGCCGCAGATATCTTCGGCGTCGATGTCTATGCCAAACCGCTGGATCTTGATGTTGGGGCAGGAGGCGTAGGAATAGCCGTAGGCCATCTTGTTGACGAAGAGGAAGTCGCCGATCAGCAGCGTGTCCTTCATCGAAGAGGACGGGATCCAGAAGGGCTGGAAGAAGATCGTGCGGAAGATCCCGGCGATGATCAGCGCCCAGAAGATCGTCTTGATGGTTTCCCAGATGGCCCCCAAGAAGCCCTGGTTTTCGTCAGCCATTGCGCATGTCCTTCTGCTCGACGCTTGCAGGCTACATGCGGCTCTGCCAGCGGGGTGTCAAGCTTGGGCCGGGGGCGGGGCGCTGTCACGGTTGTGTGTCGAGAGCTACTTCGCCGGCCGGGGTGCGGGTCGCGATGCGGGAGCGGACGGTGGGGGATCAGCTGGCGGGGCTGTCGACCGGCCGCGCCTCGATCACCACGAAGGCCTGCGCCCAGGGGTGATCGTCGGTCAGGGTCACGTGGATGATGGCCTCATGGCCCGGCGGGGTCATTTCCGCCAGACGCTCCGCGGCCCATCCGGTGACGGCCATCACGGGCTGGCCCGTGCGCAGGTTGCTGACCGCCATGTCCTTCCAGGAAATACCCATGCGCAGCCCGGTGCCGAGTGCCTTGGAGCAGGCCTCCTTGGCGGCCCATCTCTTGGCGTAGGTGCCGGCGACGTCCTTGCGGCGTTCGGCCTTGCGCTGTTCGACCTCGGTAAAAACGCGGTTGCGGAACCGGTCCCCGAACCGGTCTAGCGTTCCCTGAATCCGGTCGATATTGGCCAGATCGGTGCCGATGCCGAGGATCATGTGTTGCGTCCCTTGCTGCGCGTCCCGGTCTGTCTAGCGGGTCCGGGCGGGACTGTCAGGTGGTGTCAGACCACCGCGCGCCGGGTCAGCGGTGCGGCCACCCTGCGGGCATTGCGCGCTGCCGGGGTGGGCGGGGGTGTCAGGGGCAGGTCTGCAAGTTCCCGCATGGACATCCGCGCAATGTCGGGATGGTCGAAGGGATCGCCGGGGGCAGGGGCCGGGACCGGCGTGATGAGGGTTTTGAACCAGTTTCTCATGGTTTTCTCCTTGTTATAGATAATCTGCTATATCGGGCCTCAGACGACCCTTTTAAACTGCACAAGACCTGAATGAGTGTTTATAAAATCTGAATGGATAGCCTGAACAAAGCGCCCCTGAACGGATTGCGTGCGGCCGAGGCGGTGCATCGACTCGGCTCCCTCTCGGCGGCGGGGCGGGAGCTGGATGTCTCGCCCGGCGCGGTCAGCCAACAAATCGCCAGGCTGGAGGAGGCGCTGGACCTGCGTCTGTTCGACCGCCGCCCGGGCGGCATGGTCGCGGCGGAGGGCACGGAGGAGGTGTTTCGTCTGCTGGGTCAGGGGTTCGAGCGGCTGAAGGCCGCGGTGGATGAGACCCGGACCGACCGGCAGAGCGCGCTGACCGTTTCCTGCGCGCCGATCTTTGCGGCGCGCTGGCTGATCTGGCGGCTGCGCGACTTCACCCGCGCCCATCCCGATATCCGCATCCGCATCGACAGCGACACGGAGCTAATCGACCCGAACGACGGCACGGCGGATTTTGCCATCCGCATCGGGCGCGGCCCCTACCCGGGCACGACGGCGGAGCAGTTGTTTCCGCAGCGCATTGTTCCGGTCTGCAGTGCGGAGGTGGCGGAACGGCTGACGAGCCCCGCCGATCTGATGCATGTGCCGATCATTCGTGATGTGAAGGCGATGTACGACTGGGATGATTGGCTGGGAACGGGTGCTTTGAACCCGCACCAACTGCCCGGCGGGCCGGAGTTCGGGGAGGGATCGCTCTGTCTGGATTCGGCGATGACCGGGGCGGGGGTCTTCCTGGGGTTCGAAACGCTTTGCGTCGATGCGCTGCGCCGGGGGCAGGTGGTCGCGCCGTTCCCCGTCTGGCGCGAAACCGGGGCGTCATATTGGCTGGTGTCCGCGCAGGACCGGTCATTGAGCCAACCGCAAAGGCGGTTCCGCGCCTGGTTGAAAGAGGCCATCGCGGCAGAGGGGCTGGGTGTGGCGGAGGTGCCGGGGGGCGTCTGACCGGTGATCCCCTTTCGCACGGAATCACGGCGAAGCCGCCGTGCGAGCGCCGACCCGCCCCCTCGGGGCGGCGCTTGGGTGACGTTTGTGCTGACCGGCGAAAGCGCCCCAGGGCGTCACCATAAATCGCAATTGCCAAGCCGCGCAGCGCCACCCCGCGGGTCGGCGCCCGCACGGCTGAGCGTCAGTTCGTCTTGGCTGTCGGGTGCGGTGGCCGCCTGTCAGGCGCGCGCCGCGTCCATCAGGCGGCGCATTTCGCGGATGGCCGGGTCGAGGCCGAGGAAGATCGCCTCGCCGATCAGGAAATGACCGATGTTCAGCTCCATCACCTCGGGCAGGGCCGCGACGGGCTGCACCGTGTCGTAGGTCAGGCCGTGACCCGCGTGCACCTCCAGCCCCAGGGAATGGGCGAAGGTGGCCATCTCCGTCAGGCGGGCGAGCTCCTCGTCCCGTTTGGCAAATTCCCCCTCGGCATGGAAATCGCAATAGGCGCCGGTGTGCAGTTCAATCACCTCGGCGCCGATGCGATGCGCGGCCTCGATCTGGCGGCGGTCGGCGGCGATGAAGATCGACACGCGGCACCCGGCTTCGCGCAGGGGCGCGATGAAATGGGCCAGCTTATTTTCCTCCCGCGCGACCTCCAGCCCGCCTTCGGTCGTCCGTTCCTCGCGCTTTTCCGGTACGATGCAGACGGCGTGCGGCTTGTGACGCAGAGCAATGGCCTGCATTTCGTCCGTCGCGGCCATTTCGAAGTTGAGCGGCAGGGACAGCCCCTCCATCAGCGCCTCGATGTCGGTGTCGGAGATATGGCGGCGATCCTCGCGCAGGTGTGCGGTGATGCCGTCGGCCCCGGCCTCCTCGGCGATCTTGGCGGCGCGCAGTGGGTCGGGATAGGCCGATCCGCGGGCGTTTCGCACGGTGGCCACATGGTCGATGTTCACGCCAAGTCGGAGTTTGCCGGTCATGTGTTCGTCCCCTGTTCCGCGTCGGATTTCTTTTCTTTTTTCTGCCGCTTGGCCGCGTCGGCCTTGGCCCTGATGGCGGCCAGCTTCTTTTTCAGCGCGCCGCGTCGTCTGTGCTGGTAGGCGCGGATCAGCGGCACGGACAGATAATAGGCCACCAGACCGGCGACGATACCAGGGATGATGCCGCCGATCATGTAGGGATAGAAGATGTCGTGGTAGAAAATTTTCAGCGCGGTCCAATCGGCATCGACATCGGTGAAGAGCGCGATGAGGTTTTCCTTCAGGTCCGCGGCGGCAGAGAGGAATTTCTGTGCGAAATTGTCCTCGTCCCCGGCGGCATTGGGGTGACGTCCCAGGATGAAGAGGCCGGTCTGGACCGAGACCAGGGCGATCGGCACGAAGGTGAGCGGGTTGCCGACAAAGGTGGCCAGAAGCGCTGCCAGGATATTGCCCCGAACGATGAAGGCGATCAGGGCGGCGGTGAGGAAATGCAGCCCGTAGAAGGGGGTGAAGATCGTGACCATGCCCGCAAAGATACCCCGGGCGATTTTCTCCGGGCTGTCGGGCAGGCGCCGCATCCGGTGTTTGACGTAGTGGAACGCGCGGGTCCAGCCGCCGCGCGGCCAGAAGAACTCGAAAGCGATCAGCCAGAGAGGACGTCTATCGCGACGTTTGAAGACCAACGGTCTCTCCCATCTCTGCCGGGGCGGGCGCAGGGGGCCGGGCCGCCGACGGGTTGCGGTAGCGCGACAGCGCCGCCACGTCCGATTCCGCTTCGAGGGCGGAGGTCACGTTGTGCAAATGCTCTGCGTCGCGCAATTCGATGTCGAACAGGATCCTGTAGAAATCTGGTTTCCTGTCGATGAACTCGAGATCGGAGATATTGGCCTTCTGTTCCCCGATCAATGTGCAAATTCGCCCCAGCACCCCTGCGTCATTGCCCAGGGTCAGGGCCAGGGTCACAGGGTTGACCGCCGCGTGCTTGCCGGAATGCCAGTGCAGGTCAAGCCAGCGTTCGGGCTGATCCTCGTAATCGCTGAGGACGGGGCAGTCGATGGCATGGACGACCACGCCGCGCCCCTTCCAGGTGATGCCGACAATCCGCTCGCCCGGCAGGGGCTGGCAGCAGGCGGCGCGTTCGAATTTCTGACCGGGGGCGAGGCCGATCACCGCGCGTTCGCTGCGGATGCCTTCGCCATCGTCGGGCACCAGTGTCGGATAGAGCGTCTGCACGACCTGGCTGGCGCTGAGTTCAGCCGAGCCGAGGCGCGCGAGCAGGGTGTCGCGGCTGTCCAGGCGCAGCTTTTCGGCGGCGGTTTCCAGAGCTTTGTCGGTGGCCTTCTTGCCTATGTGTTCAAAGGCAGACCGCGCGAGTTCCCAACCCAGCTTGATGAAGCGTTCGCGGTCGACCTCGCGCAGGGCGCGGCGGATCGCGGTCTTGGCCTTGCCAGTGGTCGCGATGTCCAGCCAGGTCGCCTGGGGTTCCTGCCCTTCGGCGGTGATGATCTCGATCGACTGGCCGTTCTTGACCCGGGTCCAGAGCGGCACGCGCATCCCGTCGATCTTGGCCCCGACGCAGGCCGAGCCGATCCGGGTGTGGATGGCATAGGCAAAGTCAATGGGCGTGGCGCCCTTGGGCAGTTTGACGACCTCGCCCTTGGGCGTGAAGCAAAAGACTTTGTCCGAATACATCTCCAGCTTGACCGCTTCGAGGAAATCCTCGTGGTCGTCTTCGTTCTGGAACTGTTCGGACAGGGTGGTGATCCAGCGGGCGGGGTCTACGGCAAATGGGTTTTCGGAGGGAACGCCGTCGCGGTAGGACCAGTGGGCGGCAACGCCGGATTCGGCGACCTCGTGCATTGCCTGGGTGCGGATCTGCACCTCCACCCGCTTGCCGTCGCGGCCCGAGACGGTGGTGTGGATCGAGCGGTAGCCGTTGGTCTTTGGCTGGCTGATGTAATCCTTGAACCGCCCGGGGACGGAGCGCCAGCGCCGGTGGATCACGCCCAGGATGCGGTAGCAGTCGTCCTCGGTCCCGGTGGTGATCCGGAAACCGTAGATGTCGGACAGGCGAGAGAAGCTCTGATCCTTCTCCTCCATCTTGCGCCAGATGGAGTAGGGCCGTTTGGCCCGGCCGGAGACGCTGCCAATGATCCCGGCCTTCTCCAGTTCGGACCGCATGTCGGTGGTGATCCGTTCGATCACATCGCCGCTTTCCTGTTGCAGCATGATGAAGCGGCGGATGATGGAATTGCGGGCCTCGGGGTTGAGAACCTTGAAGGAGAGATCCTCCAACTCCTCGCGCATCCACTGCATGCCCATGCGCCCGGCGAGGGGGGCAAAGATATCCATCGTCTCACGCGCCTTCTGCACCTGCTTTTCGGCGCGCATCGACTTGATCGTGCGCATGTTGTGAAGGCGGTCGGCAAGTTTCACCAGCAGGACGCGCAGGTCGCGCGACATGGCCATGAAGAGCTTGCGGAAGTTTTCGGCCTGCTTGGTCTCCGTCGAGGTGAGCTGCAGGTTGGTCAGCTTCGTCACGCCGTTCACCAGTTCGGCGATGTCGGAGCCGAAGCGTTCGGAGACGGTCTGATAGCTGGCCTTGGTGTCCTCGATCGTGTCGTGCAGCAGGGCCGTCACGATGGTGGCGTCGTCCAGATGTTGCTGGGCGAGGATCGAGGCGACTTCGATCGGGTGGGAGAAGTAGGGTTCCCCGGATTTCCGGAACTGCCCTTCGTGCATGTCGCGGCCAAAATCATAGGCGGCGCGAATCAGGGCTTCGTTCGTCCGGGGGTTATAGGCGCGGACCAGCGTGATAAGATCGTCAGCGGGCTTCAGCTCCACGTCGGTCGCGCCTTTCTGAGCCCCTTAGCCCTGATTAACCTTGGCCGCCCTGCGCCTCCATCAGCGCACGGAGGAGCTTTTCTTCGCTCATGTCGTCGTCGGCGGGCTTGTCGGCCGTTTCGGCCCCCATGAGCAGCGCCATGCTGTCTTCTTCGGGTTCGTCGACTTCGATCTGGTTCTGGTTGGCTTCGATCAGACGCTCGCGCAGCTCATCAGCCGACTGGGTTTCTTCGGCGATTTCACGCAGGCTGACGACCGGGTTCTTGTCGTTGTCACGATCAACAGTGATCGGGCCACCTGCAGAGATTTCGCGCGCACGATGCGCGGCGAGCAGGACAAGCTCGAACCGGTTCGGGACTTTATCGACGCAATCTTCAACGGTCACACGGGCCATAGGGCACTCCGGGTTATCGGGGATGAAGGGCTCTCTTACGCCCGAGGGCGCTTATTGACAAGCCGAATCCGCCAGTATTCTTACGCCTTCGAGGTCTTCGGCGGTCAAATCGGCGTGCATTTCGGCAATACTGCGCCTCAGGGCGGGATGAACCCAGTCCGGGGCGATATCCATCAGGGGGACAAGAACAAAGGCGCGGTCCTGCAGGCGGGGGTGGGGCAGGATCAGTTGTTCCGGTGTGTCAGCGCTCTGCCGGTCGGCGGGCAGGTCGTGCCAGTGCCGCCATGTCGTCAGGTCCGGCAGGATCATATCATCGGCGGCAATCAGATCGAGGTCCAGCGTCCTGGGTCCCCATCTCAGCGTCCGTTCACGACCGAACATTCGTTCGATCCGATGCAAGTGCGACAGAACCTCGATCGGGGGGGCGTCGTTTTGCAGGGCGATCGCCGCATTGATGAAATCCGGACCGCTGCCAACCGGAAAGGCTGGCGTCGCGTACCAGCGGGACATTTTGGCGCCCATATCGAGGGTATGTTTGATTTTTGCAACTGCAGATTGTAGCAAATTCATGCCGCTCAATCGCTCTGTCGGCAAATTTCCTCCGATTGCAACGAGATAGCGTCGGGTCATGCTGACACAAACCTATTCTTTTGGGTGGGGGTAAAACCTTGAAAGATACCCAGGATGCATCTATTCTGATGCGGATTGCGCCTAATCAATTTTTCACACTCACGGTTCCGGGCGCAAGACTCGGAAAGGTTTTTGATGTTCTATAAAGACGAGCGGCTGGCGCTGTTCATCGATGGATCGAATCTTTACGCGGCCGCCAAGGCGCTTGGTTTCGATATCGATTACAAGCTTTTGCGCCAGGAATTCATGCGTCGGGGGAAACTGGTACGTGCGTTTTATTATACCGCACTGCTGGAAAACGACGAATACTCACCGATCAGGCCCCTTGTGGACTGGCTCCATTACAACGGCTTCTCCATGGTGACGAAGCCCGCGAAGGAGTACACGGACAGCCAGGGACGCCGTAAGGTCAAAGGCAACATGGATATCGAGCTGACGGTCGATGCCATGGAGCTGGCCCCGCGGGTTGATCACATCGTCCTCTTCTCCGGCGATGGCGATTTCCGTCCGCTGGCGGAAAGCCTTCAACGTCAAGGGGTTCGGGTGTCTGTGGTCTCTACCATCCGCAGCCAGCCGCCGATGATCGCTGACGAGCTGCGCCGCCAGGCCGATAATTTTATCGAGTTGGAGGATCTGCGGGACGTGATCGGTCGGCCGCCGCGCGAAACGCCCGCGGAGCCGAAGATGCGCGAATCGGCTTCGAACGACTGAATTCCAGAAAAAGACACTGCGCGCGGGCCGGGATTTTCCCGGCCCGTTTGCTTTTGTCAGCCTCGCATCAGCGCGACATCGGTGAGGATCCGCGTCACGCCGCGTCCGCTAAGTCTTTTCTCAGGCCCTGCGGTGCAGGTGATCTGGACGCGGGCGCATCGGGGCCTTAGGTCTGCGGGGAAGGAGAGCCCCATGACCCGACCGCCCCTCACCATCCATCTGGCTGCGCCGCGCGGCTTCTGCGCGGGCGTCGACCGTGCGATCAAGATCGTCGAGATGGCGCTGAAGAAATGGGGCGCCCCGGTCTATGTGCGGCACGAGATCGTTCACAACAAGTTCGTCGTGGATGCGTTGCGCGAACAGGGCGCGGTCTTCGTCGAGGAGCTGGAAGACTGCCCTGACGATCGCCCGGTGATCTTTTCCGCCCATGGCGTGCCCAAGGCCGTCCCGGCCGAGGCCGCGCGGCGCGAGATGGTCTATGTGGATGCGACCTGCCCGCTGGTCTCCAAGGTGCATATCGAGGCGGAGCGGCACCATGAGAACGGGTTGCAGATCGTCATGATCGGCCATGCGGGGCACCCGGAAACCATCGGCACCATGGGGCAATTGCCCGAGGGCGAGGTGCTGCTGGTGGAGACGGAGGCGGATGTCGCCGCGCTGGCGGTGCGGGATCCGTCGCAGCTGGCCTTTGTGACCCAGACGACCCTGTCGGTGGATGACACAAAGGGGATCGTCGCGGCGCTGCAGGCGCGGTTCCCGGCGATCATCGGGCCGCACAAGGAAGACATCTGCTATGCCACGACCAACCGGCAGGAAGCCGTGAAGGCCATGGCCGGAAAGATCGACGCGATGCTGGTCGTGGGGGCGCCGAACTCCTCGAACTCCCGTCGGTTGGTGGAGGTCGCGGCGAAGAACGGCTGCGGCTATGCGCAGCTGGTGCAGCGCGCGACCGAAATCGACTGGCGCGCGCTGGAGGGGGTCGGATCCATCGGGATCACCGCAGGGGCCTCGGCCCCTGAGGTTTTGGTCAACGAGGTGATCGACGCCCTGCGGGACCGGTACGATGTGACCGTAGAGCTGGTTGAAACCGCGCAGGAAAACGTCGAATTCAAGGTGCCGCGCGTGCTGCGGGTGCCTGCCTGATCATTCCTTCGGACCAATGGTGAGGTCGAGCGGGGTGAGCCCGTCAATCTCGCCATGCAGCTTGTCGCCCACGGCCACGGGGCCAACGCCCGCCGGGGTGCCGGTGTAGATCAGATCACCCGGGCCGAGGTGGTAGTAGTGCGACAGATAGGCGATCACCGCCGGAATGTCGTGCAGCAGCTGGTCGAGCGTGGCCTCCTGACGCAGCTTTCCGTTCACGGTGAGGGTGATGCGCTGATCCGCGACTGGCCCGAAATCGCTGGCTTTTGTCAGCGGGGCGATGACGGCGGCATCTTCGAAATCTTTGCCGAAATCCCAGGGGCGGCGCTTGTCCTTGCCGTCCTGCTGCCGGTCGCGCCGGGTCATGTCGAGGCCGGTGGCGTAGGCATAGACGGCTTCAGCGGCCTCCTCGCGCGTGGCGCGGAAGGCGGGGCGGCCCAGGGCGACGACCAGTTCCATCTCGTGATGCAGGTCCTCGGTGCCTAAGGCATAGGGCGTGGTCGCGGGCGACAGACAGATGGCGGAGGGCGTCTTGCAGAAGAAGAACGGCGCCTCAAGGTCCGGCTGGTGGCCCATTTCCTTGGCGTGGTCGGCGTAGTTGCGCCCGACGCAGAAGATGCGGCGGACGGGGTAGGTTTCGTCTTCGCCCAGGACGGGGATTTGGGGAAAGGGCGGGATGTCGAAGAGGGGCATGGCGATCTCCTTTACGCGGGTTATGGGCCTGGTGCGTGGCGCCGTAAAGGGGCAGCAGGCGGCTCGCGTCCCGGCCTTGCGCCGGGACCTCGTGGATTTGGGTTTTGACCGGAGGAGGCCCCGGCGCAGGGCCGGGGCATGCGATGACGGTTCAGGGGGCTGGACAATCGGGGTGTGGTGCGGTCCGATTTCTCCAGTCGTCAAGCGAGGCCCATCATGACCCAACCCCTGACCAATCTCATCTCTCAAGGGCGCGGGGATGCGCCTGCAGATCTGGTTCTGCGGGGCGGGAAGGTCTGGGACATGGTGACCGGCGATCTGATCGAGGGCGACGTGGCGATCTGCGGTGACACGATCGTCGGGATCGGGGCGGCGTATGAGGCCAGGCGGGTGATTGACGTCAGCGGGCTGACGCTGGTGCCGGGGTTCATCGACACGCATCTGCATATCGAAAGCTCTCTCGTCACGCCGCATGAGTTCGATCGCTGCGTCGGGCCACGGGGGGTGACGACGGCGATTTGTGATCCGCATGAAATAGCGAATGTGATCGGGGTCGACGGGATTCAGTACTTTCTGAAATCTGCGACGGAAACCGTAATGGATATTCGGGTGAACCTCAGCTCCTGCGTGCCGTCCTCGCACATGGAGACGGCGGGCGCGCGGATCGATGCGGCGGATCTGGTGCCGATGATGGATCATCCCCAAGTCATAGGGCTGGCGGAATTCATGAATTATCCGGGGGTTATCTTTCAGGACCCGGGCTGCATGGCCAAGCTGGAGGCGTTCCGGGGGCGGCACATCGACGGCCATTGTCCGCAGCTTATCGGCAAGGATCTGAATGCCTATGTCAGCGCGGGCATCCGGACGGAGCATGAGGCGACGACAGCCGAAGAGGCGCGGGAGAAGCTGCAGAAGGGGATGCGCGTGTTGATCCGGGAGGGGTCGGTATCAAAGGATATGCATGCGCTTCAGGAATTACTGACAGATGTGACATCCGCCTATATGTGCCTGTGTACCGACGACCGGAACCCGCTGGATATCGCGGAGCACGGGCACCTGGATTACATGATCCGCGAGATGATCGCGCTTGGCCGGTCGCCATTGGCGGTCTATCGCGCGGCCTCGCTCTCGGCGGCGGAGGCCTTCGGGTTGAAGGACCGGGGGCAGATCGCGCCGGGCAAGCGGGCGGATATCGTCTGCCTGCGGGATGTGGCGGATTGCCGGGCGGAGATGGTTCTGGCCGGGGGCGTGGTGATGGACGAGACGGCCTTTGCCGAAAGATCAGTGACGCCGCCGGTCGGGCGCGGGTCCGTCAAAATCGGGACAATAACCGCGGATCAGTTTCGCACCGGGGGGAACCGGCCGGAGACGGATGTGATCGGGATCCTCCCCGGCAAGATCATCACCGAACATCTGCGCGAAGAGATCGCGATCGTGGATGGCGACAAGAGGCCCGATCTGGCGCGGGATCTGGTGAAGATCGCAGTGGTGGAACGACATGGGGTCAACGGCAATATCGCGACGGGTTTCGTCAAGGGGTTCGGGCTGGCCTCCGGTGCCATCGCATCCACCGTCTGTCACGATCACCACAATATCGCGGTGGTGGGGGCGGATTACGACGATATGGCCTTTGCCGCGAACCGACTGGCCGAGTTGCAGGGCGGCTTTGTCGTGGTGCAGGGGGGCAGGGTACTGGCCGAACTGGCGCTTCCGGTTGCGGGGCTGATGTCGGACCGGCCCTTCGAGGAGGTGCACGAGGGGCTGATCGAGCTGCGGAGCGCGGCGAAGAGCCTGGGCGTGACGCTGGACGAGCCCTTCCTGCAGCTGGCGTTTCTGGCGCTGCCGGTCATTCCGGCGTTGAAGATCACCGACCGGGGGATGGTCGACGTGGTGAAGTTCGAGATCATTCCGGGGTAGAGGGCGACTGATTGTCGGTGAGGGCCCGGGTGGCATGAATTCCTCGGCTCCGGTCTGGGGAGGCCGCTTCGTGCGCCGAAATTCTGCATTGCAAAATCCAGTTCCGCAATGTTGACGCCCCGGTCCGGTCGGAATAGGTTCACGCGCAATGAGGGAGGAGACCCGACCGTCGGCAGATGCCGCGCGGCCTTCTCCCGTTGACGTCAACCCGGACAGCAAGGGGACCGAAATGGCCGAATCCACCTCAACCAGTGAAGCCGTCAGCTATGGATACGAGGGCGATGTCGCGCTTGTCTGCGTCGACAACCCGCCCGTCAACGCGACGGGGATCGCGGTGCGCAAGGGTCTGGTCGATGCCTTCCAGGCGATCAATGACGAAGGCAAGGCCAAGGCCATCGCGCTGTATTGCGCGGGTCGGACCTTTATCGCCGGGGCGGATATCCGCGAATTCGGCGGGCCTAGGCTGGAGCCGTCGCTGACCGACGTCTGCAATTCGCTTGAGCAGAGCGAGATCCCGAGCGTGTCCATCATGCATGGGACGACCCTGGGCGGCGGGTATGAAACCGCACTGGCCACCCATGCCCGGGTTGCGCTGAAGGGGTCGAAATTCGGCCTGCCGGAAGTGCTGTTGGGGATCATCCCCGGCGCGGGCGGCACGCAGCGCCTGCCGCGCCTGTCGGGCATTCCGTTCACGCTGGATATTGCCGTCTCCGGCCGTCATGCGACCGTTGAGGAAGGCGTCGAGAAAGGCGCCATCGACCGCGTGGTCGAGCCGGGCGATCCGCGCGAGATCGCGATTGCCATGGGCAAGGAAGTGATCGCGGGTACCCTGCCGACCCGCCGCACCGGCGAGATCGACGTGACGCCTGACGATGCGGCGATCGAGGGTGCGCTGGCGATGGTTCAGAAGAAGAACCCGCATCTGATCAACCTGGCGGCATGCGTCAATTCGATCGCGGCCTCGACCAAGCCCCTGAAGGAGGGACTGGCTGTCGAACGCGAGAACATCATGCGCTGCATGGAATCCCCGCAGCGCTCCGGCCTGATCCATGCCTTCTTTGGCGAACGGGCCGTGTCGAACATTCCGGAGGCCAAGGGCGACACCCGTCCGCTGGACAAGATCGGCGTGATCGGCGGCGGCACCATGGGGTCGGGCATCACGACCTCCTGTCTGATGGCAGGCATTCCCGTTCGCTTGATCGAGGTGCAGCAGGAGGGGCTGGATCGCGGCGTTGCGACGATCACCAAGAACCTCGACGGGGCCGTGTCGCGCGGCAAGATGAGCCAGGATAAACGGGACGCCGCCCTGGCCATGCTGGAGCCGTCGCTGGAGATGGGCGATCTGGCCGACGTGGACCTCGTGATCGAGGCGGTGTTCGAGAAGATGGAGATCAAGAAGGAGATCTTCGGCAAGCTCGACACGATCTGCAAGCCGGGGGCGATCCTGGCGTCGAACACCTCCTACCTGGATATCAACGCGATTGCAGATATGACCAACCGTCCGCAGGACGTGCTGGGCCTGCACTTCTTCAGCCCCGCGCATGTGATGCGCCTGCTGGAGATCGTGCAGGGAGCCAAGACCGCGCCGGATGCGCTGGCCACCGGGTTCGCCCTGGCGAAAAAGCTCAAGAAGGTCGGCGTTCTGGCACAGGTCTGCGACGGCTTCATCGGCAACCGTATCCTGGGCCATTATGGCAAGGTCATCTCCTATCTGGTGCTCGACGGCGCTTCGCCCGCGCAGGTGGACCAGGCGTTGGAGAACTTCGGCATGGCCATGGGTCCGCACAAGGTGGGCGATCTGGCCGGGCTCGACATCGGCTATATGACCCGTCAGCGCCGCAAGGAAGAGGGGCTGCCCGCGAACGAACGCTATGGTGGCGACATAGCCGACCTGATCTGCGAGCGCGAAGGCTATGGCCGCAAGACCGGCAAGGGCTATTACCTCTACGAGACCGGCGCGCCCGTGCCGAACCCGGCGGTGGAGGAGATCATCAACGAGGTCCGCGCCGACAAGGGCATCACGCCAAAGGACTTCTCCGAACAGGACATCATTGACCGCTACATGACCGCCTTCATTTCCGAGGCGGCGCGCGTGGTCGAGGACGGCACGGCCAAGCGGCCTGTCGATGTCGATATGGTTTTCCTTTTCGGCTATGGTTTCCCGCGTCACCGCGGCGGCCCGCTGCACTATGCGGACACGATTGGCGCAGCGGAACTGGTGCGCCGGATCGAAACCTATGCCAAGGAAGATCCGAACTACTGGCAGGTGCCCCCGCTGTTGCGCAAGATGGCCGAGGATGGCACCAAATTCGCAGATATGAATTCCTGAGGAGACCCCGATATGGATCTGAACTTCACACCCGAAGAAGAGGCCTTCCGCCAGGAAGTCCGGGATTTCTTCAAGGAGAACCTGCCTGACGATATCCGCGACGCGGTGCGCCAGGGTGGCGAGCTGACCAAGGAGACCATGGAGCGCTACCATGCGATCCTGAACAAGAAGGGCTGGCTGGCGACGACCTGGCCCAAGGAATACGGCGGACCGGGCTGGGGCCCGGTGGAACGGCATATCTTCGACGAGGAAAGCTGCGCCGCCTATGCGCCGCGGATCGTGCCCTTTGGCCTGTCGATGCTGGGTCCGGTGCTGCAGAAATTCGGCTCGCAGGAGCAGAAGGACTATTACCTGCCGCGCATCCTGAACGGTGACGACTGGTGGTGTCAGGGCTATTCCGAACCCGGCGCCGGGTCCGACCTCGCCTCGCTCAAGACCCGCGCGGTGCGTGACGGGGACGAATGGGTGATCAACGGCCAGAAGACCTGGACGACGCTTGGTCAGCATGCCGACTGGATCTTCTGCCTCGTCCGCACCGATCCCGATGTGAAGCAGCAGGAGGGCATTTCCTTCATCCTCGTCGACATGTCGACGCCGGGTGTCGAAGTGCGCCCGATCAAGCTGATCGAGGGCGGTCACGAGGTGAACGAGGTGTTCTTCACCGACGTGCGCGTGCCCTACAAGAACCTCGTCGGCGAGGAAAACAAGGGCTGGACCATCGCGAAATACCTGCTAACGCATGAGCGGACGGGGATCGCGGGGGTCGGCTTCTCCATGCTGGAGCTGGAGGAAGTGAAGGCGCTGGCCAAGAAGGTGATCCGCAACGGCAAGCCGCTGTCCGAGGATCCGCTGTTCGCCGCCCGTGTGGCGCAGGCGGAGATCGACCTGGAGGCGATGAAGCTGACCAACCTGCGGATGCTCTTCACCGCGCAGAAGAACGGCGCGCCGGGGCCGGAGACCTCGATCCTCAAGATCAAGGGCACGGTCATCAACCAGGAGCTCAAGGATCTGGGTCGCCGGGCGCTTGGGCCCAATGCGGCGCCCTTCCCGAAATCGCTGGCGGGAACCAATCTGGATGTCGCGCCGGATGGCCATGCCAACAATGCCGCGCGCTATTTCAACAACCGCAAGACCTCGATTTTCGGTGGATCGAACGAGATCCAGCGGAACATCCTGACCAAGACCATGCTGGGGCTGTGATCACATGAATTTCGATCTGACCGAAGACCGCCAGATGCTGCAGGACAGCCTGCGGCGCTACCTGGGCGACAAATACACGGTAGAGCACCGCAACAAGGTCGCCTACGAGGCGCCGTTCCACGACGATGCCAAATGGGGCGAGTTGACGGAACTGGGTGCGCTCTTTGCCCTGGCGCCGGAAGAGGCCGGTGGCATGGGCGGCGCGGGTTTCGACATCTCCGTCGTGTTCGAGGAGCTGGGCCGGGTGATCTGTCCGGAGCCGGTGCTGGGCGCGCTGATGGCGTCGCGGCTGATGACCGCCGCCGGGGCCGACCAGGAAGAACTGCTGGCCGGGTCCACCAAATACGCCGTCGGCCTGGGCGAGCTGGATGCGCCCTACGACATGTCCGGCATCGCCACCACCGCCTCGGGCGGGAAGGTCACGGGCCGCAAGTCCATTGTCTACGGTGGCCAGGCGGCGGACGTCTTCCTCGTCGCGGCGAAGGATGGCGACAGCCTGAACGTCTACGAGGTGAAGGCGGCAGACGCCTCGGTGACGGGCTATGCGCTGATGGACGGCGGCGGCGCGGCGGAGGTCGTGCTGGAGGACGCCCCGGCGACCCTGCTGATCGAGGGCGCGGATGCTGCCATCGAGGATGCGATCAACGCGGGTATCGTCGCGCTCTGCGCCGAGGCCGTGGGCGCGATGGATGTGCTGCACAAGATGACCGTCGAATACCTGGGTCAGCGCAAGCAGTTTGGCCGTCCGATCGGCACCTTCCAGGTGCTGCAGCACCGCGCGGTCGACATGCTGACCGAAATCGAACAGTCCCGCTCCATCGTCATCAAGGCGGCGGCGGAACTGGGCGGGCCGGATGCGTCGCGCTACTGCTCGATGGCGAAGAACCTGATCGGTCGTGCGGGCCGTCTGGTGGCCGAAGAGGCGATCCAGATGCACGGCGGCATCGCGATGACCTGGGAATACCCCGGTTCGCATTACGCCAAGCGGATCATCATGCTGGATGCGCAACTGGGCGATACGGACTATCACCTGATGCGCGTTGCGCAGGCGGCCTGACAGGGTCGGCTGACCGACAGCAGGAACAGATCGGGCCGGGGCAACCCGGCCCTTTTGCATGGAGAGGGAAATGCACGACGATAACTCAGACGGGCACAAGCCAAGCCTTGCGGACATGGTGAACAGCCTTCACGGCGAACCAGGGCGCCTGACCGGGCATCTCTCACCCTGGTGGATGCAGGGGCGGACGGCCTTTGGTGGGATCACCGCGGCGCTGGCCCTGGCGGCGACACGGCAGAGCCTGCCGGACCTGCCGCAGCTGCGCTCGATGCAGGTCACCTTCCTGCGGCCGATCCTGGACGAGGTGATCTTCGAGGTCACGCTGATCCGCTCGGGTCGGACCGCCAGTTTCGTCCAGGTGGATTGCATGTCGGACGGCGCGCTCGGCGCGCGCTGCACCTTCACCTTCGGCGCGGCGCGGCCCAGCAAGATCGTACATGACTATTCGCCGGTCCCGGCCACCCCCGACCCCGCCACCTGCGAGGAGCTTCTGCGCCGCTCCTCCCGCCCGACCTTCTTTGCCAATTTCGATGCGGTGATCATCGAGGGGGATCAACTGGTCTCCGGCTCCGACCGGCCGGAGCTGATCGTCTGGTCGCGGCTGACCGACAGTGTGGGCGTCAGCCCTGAGGTCGCGCTGGTCTGCAATGCCGACAGCATGCCGCCTGCCGCCATGCCCTGCTTCACCGAACGGGCCCCGATTTCGACCATCACATGGTCGGTGGATTTCGCCCGCATCCCCGAGACGACAGACTGGGTCTGGACGCGCACGACGTCGAAACAGGCGGCAGAGGGCTATTCGGTGCAGGACATGGAGCTCCGGGATACGGACGGCAGCCTGTTGGCCTCGGCACAGCAGATGGTCGCGCTGTTCACCTGAGGTTCTTTTTGCCGAAAATATCTCGGGGTAGGGCCGACCGGCAGGTCGGCCCCAGGGGCAGCGCCCCTGATCGGCTCAGCCGACCTTGACGACGAGCTTGCCCAGGTTCTTGCCCTTGAGCAGCCCCATGAAGGCCTGCGGGGCGTTTTCCAGACCCTCGGCCACGTCTTCGGCATAAGCAATCTCGCCCGAACCGACCTTGGGACCGACCTCCTTGAGGAATTCGCCGAAGCGGCTGACGTGGTCGGTTTGCAACAGGCCCTGGATCGTCAGGCGCTTCACCAGCGAGTAGCGCCACAGCTTTTGCAACGGCATCGACCCGGTTTCGTCCGACTCGCCCGAATACCAGGCGATCATGCCGCAGATGATGACGCGGGCATGCAGGTTGAGCAGGGGAATCACACCGCCCAGGGTGGGGCCGCCGACGTTTTCGAAGTAGATGTCGATGCCGTCCGGGCATTCCGCCGCCAGTGCGTCGCGCATGGCGCGGGCGTCCTTGCCGCGGTGGTCGATGCAGGCGTCGAAGCCGAACTTTTCGACCGCCATGGTGCATTTTTCCTCGCCACCGGCGACGCCGATGACGCGCAGGCCGGCCTGTTTGGCCAGTTGGCCGACCATCGACCCGACCGGGCCGGTGGCAGCGCCGACGACCAGGGTCTCGCCCGCCTTCATCTTGGAATAGGCGGTCATGCCGGCCCAGGCGGTGAAGCCGGGCATGCCCAACACGCCGAGCGAGGTCTGGATGGGCGCCTGATCGGGATCGACCTTGCGCAGATTGTCGCCGGAGACACAGCCGTGTGTGGCCCATCCAAACATGCCGAAGGCGTGGTCGCCGACACTGAACTTCGGGTGGTTCGAGGCGATGACCTCGCCCACGGCGCCGGCCTCCATCGTGCCGTCGATCGGCACCGGGGCGGCGTAGGAGGGGCCGTCATCCATCCGCCCGCGCATATAGGGATCGAGCGACATGTATTTCACGGCGACCAGCACCTCGCCCTCGCCGGGCGTGGGCAGGGGCTGCTCTTCGAGGCGAAAGTTCTCGTCCTTGGGAAAGCCCTCGGGGCGCGCAGCCAGTACGATACGCTTCATGGTGTCTGACATCTCGGTGTCCTCCCTGTCATTTGGCGGAAAATATATCCGTTGTGCAGAATATCCGCCGTGCACTTGAATCCAAGCCACAATCGCACAGATGGACTCGACGTTACACCGGCGCTAGGAAGGCCCGATCATGGCCAAGGCAAAGACAGACGAGAATTACAAGGTGATCGCCGAAAACCGGCGGGCGCGGTACGATTACGCCATCGAAGAAGACCTCGAGGTGGGCATCGTGCTGGAAGGGTCCGAGGTTAAGTCGCTGCGTCAGGGCGGGGCGAATATCGCCGAAAGCTATGCCTCGGTCGAGGACGGCGAGCTGTGGCTGGTGAACAGCTATATCGCGCCCTACGAACAGGCCAAGATGTTCAAGCATGACGAGCGGCGGCGCCGGAAACTTCTGGTCAACCGCAAGGAGCTGTCGCGGCTGTGGAACGCCACGGCGCGCAAGGGCATGACGATCGTGCCGCTGGTGCTGTATTTCAATCATCGCGGGATGGCGAAGATGAAAATCGGCATCGCCAAGGGCAAGAAGATCCACGACAAGCGCGATACCTCGGCCAAGCGGGACTGGAATCGTCAGAAACAGCGCCTGTTGAAACAGGCCGGTTAGGCCGCCAGTCGCGTCTTTGCCTTGCCTGTATGGGCCTGTCCCTGTAGGGATTTTCCCAGACCCGAGAGGAGAGGACGCGATGCAGGACGATCCGAAGACGCTGGTTTCAACGCAGTGGCTGGCCGCCCATCTGGACGACCCGGATTTGCGCGTGCTGGATGCCAGCATGTACCTGCCGAACGCCGGACGCGATGCGAAGGCCGAATATGACGCGGCGCATATTCCCGGCGCGCGGTTCTTCGATATCGACGACGTTTCCGATCTGCGCTCCGACCTGCCGCATATGGTGCCGCCGGTCGAGAAATTCATGTCGCGGATGCGGGCCATGGGGGTCGGCGACGGCCATCAGGTGGTGGTCTATGACGGGGCCGGGATCTATTCTGCGGCACGTGTCTGGTGGCTGTTCCGGCTGATGGGCCAGGACGATATCGCGGTGTTGGACGGCGGCTTCCCCAAATGGCAGGCCGAGGGCCGTCCGGTCGAGGATCTGCCGCCTGTCGTGCGTGATCGGCATATGACCGTGCGGCGTCAGAACCATCTGGTGAAGGATGTGACCCAGGTCTCAGCCGCGTCGAAGTTGGCGGATACGGTGATCCTGGATGCCCGCGCGGCAGAGCGGTTCCGGGGCGAGGTGGACGAGCCGCGCGCCGGGCTGCGCAAAGGCCATATCCCCGGGTCGAAAAACCTGCCCTTCACCGAGCTCCTGAACGAGGACGGCACGATGAAGGACCCCGAGGCGCTGCGCGAACTCTTTGCCGCGCGGGGGGTCGAGGCGAAAACGCCCGTCATCACCTCCTGCGGGTCCGGTGTCACCGCGGCGGTTCTGAACCTGGCTCTGGAACGGACCGGGCATCGTATTCATGCGCTCTATGACGGCTCCTGGGCCGAATGGGGCGCCTTTCCAACCCTGCCCGTTGCCACGGGCGCATAAGGCCCCTGACCGTGTTTGAACATCTGCGCGAGCAACCCGAAGATCCGATCCTGGCCCTGATGGACCGCTATCGCAGCGATCCGCGCCCTGGGAAGATCGACCTGGGCGTCGGGGTCTATCGCAACAGCCAGGGGGTGACCCCGGTGATGCTGGCGGTCAAATCCGCCGAGCGGCAACTGGTCGAGGCGCAGGACAGCAAGAGCTACACCGCGCTCACCGGCGATCCGGATTTTGTCCGGCAGATGGCCCTGCTGGTTCTGTCGGACAGTGTCGAACAGGAGAGAGTCGCCGGGGCGGCGACCGTTGGCGGCACCGGGGCGGTCCGGCAGGGGCTGGAGCTGATCCGCCTGGCACGGCCGGATGCGGTTGTGCATATCCCCGATCCGACCTGGCCGAACCACCGCGCCATCCTGGGCGCGATGGACATGGAGGTGCAGACCTACCGCTATTTCGATGCCGAGGCGAATGGCGTCGACATGACGGGGATGCTGGAAGACCTGGGCCAGGTTGCCGAGGGCGATGTGGTGCTGCTGCATGGCTGTTGCCACAACCCGACCGGGGCCGACCCGTCGGAGGCGCAGTGGAAGGACATCGTGAAGGTCCTGAAAGCGCGGGGGGCGACGGTTCTGGTCGACCTGGCCTATCTGGGCTTTGGCGACGGGATCGAGGCGGATGCCTTTGCCACCCGCCTGCTGGCGCAACAGCTGCCTGAGGTCGTGATCGCGGTCAGCTGTTCCAAAAACTTCGGGCTCTACCGGGATCGCGCCGGTGTCGTCCTGGTGGCCGGGCCTGCCTCGCAGGCGCGGGTGGTGCAGGGGAACCTCGCGACGCTGAACCGGCTGGCCTATTCCTTTCCGGCCGATCACGGCGCCAAGGTGGTGGAGATGATCCTGTCGAACACCGCACTGCGGGCGGAATGGGAAGAAGAGCTGTCAGAGATGCGCAGCCGGATCAACGACTTGCGCGAAAGCCTGGCGGAGGCCCTGCGGGTCGAAACGGGATCGGATCGCTATGGTTTCCTGGCGGCGCATCGCGGCATGTTTTCCCGCATGGGCGCCACGCCGGAACAGATCGCCTCTCTGCGGGAAGATCACGGGATTTACATGGTCGGCGATGGCCGGATGAACCTCGCCGGGCTGTCGCGGGAGGATATTCCCCGGCTGGCCAAGGCGATTGCTCTGGTCTGCGGGTAAGGGCTTGGCGGGACACCCCCGCGCGACAGGTGTGCGCAGGGGCCATGGGGTCGCACGATCAGATCAGGACGGCGGCACGATCGTCATCCCGGATTTCTCTGCCATGGCGAGGACCGCAGGCAGATCCGGTTCGACCGGGTCGGGCAGGCTGGTCTGGTCTTCGGGCAGGGGGGTGCCGATGCCGGTAAAGAACTCCTCATGCATGTTCCCCGGGGCATTGATGATCAGGATGCGCGCGGGCGCGTCGCCAACGGCCTGGAAGGCGTGAACAGCCCCGTCGGGGATGGCGACGTAGTCGCCCGGCCCGGCCAGAATTTCCTTTCCGTCCAGCATGAACCCGACCTGCCCCTCGATCACGAAGAAAGATTCGGTTTCCCCCGCATGGTGATTGGGTGGGGCGCCTGCGCCAACCGGGACAAGGCATTCGACCATGCAGAACTTGCCCATCACGTCATCAGGGAAGGCGTGAAATTTCATCAGAATATTTAGAACGTTGAAGGTGCGTTGACGGTCCGACATGAGAATCGCTTTCCATTTGCTCAATTAACTCCTTTGATGATACATATGTCTCGTCGTGAGACAATAGTATCATGAAGGGCGAAGCCGAATGAGCGAGAGTCGCGAACGCAAGGGGCAGAAACTCCGGACACGGGAAGCCATCTTGCGCGCCGCGCGGGAGCTGCTGTCGGAGGGTCAGGCCATCACCGTTATTGCGGCGGCGGAACGTGCAGGTGTTTCGAAGGCCACCGCCTATCGCTACTACTCCGACCCGGCTCTACTGGCTGCGGAGGCCGGGCTGGATGTCAGCGTGCTGCCTTACGACAAAGTTGTTGCAGGCGCAGAGGACGTTCGGGCCAAACTGCTGGCAATTTCGCTCTATTTCTTCGACCTGGCGATTGCGCATGAAGCGGAATTCCGGACGTTCCTCGGGCTGACGTTGGCGGCGGAGATTTCGGCCAGCACAGCGCCCGGAGCCCGTCGGGGCGGACGGCGCGTGTCGATGTATTTCAAGGCGTTGGAAGGGGTCGGTGATCGGCTGGACGAGGTGCAGAAGGCTGCATTGGTCCGGGCCCTCTCCATGGCGACGGGGGCGGAGGCGATGATCGGGCTTTACGATGTTGTCGGGGTTGAACACGACCCGGCTCGCGCCACGGTCGCAGAGGTTGCCGAAGCGATCATCGACAGGTTCCTGCCAGGGGCCTGATGGGCCTCAGCGCCGCCCTTCTCTCAGCCAGCCAGCCAACACCAGGGCGGAGGCGACGAGCAGCACCAGCCATTCCGGCAGGAGCGGGATCTGGCGGACATCCCGGGTTTCGAAAGCGTCGCGGGGGGTCAGACCAAGCCAGCCGCGCCCGGCGGCAGGGCGGCCCGCCCGGACATCGCGCAGCGTGGGCAGCCCGTCGGAGAGGTTGCGTATGCCGCCGCGGGTGCTGTCCACCAGCGGGTCGAGGGCCGTGCCGTCCGCGATGGTCTGTTCAAATTCGCGCGGGGCGGCGGGTCCGAGGCCGATGACCGAGTTGAGATCGCCTTCGCTGAGGCGATAGAGACCGATGTCGGGGCCGGTGTATTCGCCGGTCCACATGCCCGGACGCGTTTCGGTCAGGCTCATCTCCTCCGTCTCGCCATCGGGGCGGGTGATGGTGAGGGTGCCGATGCTGTCCTCCAGCGTGCGCCGGGTGATCTGCATCGTCTGGCCGGTGGCCTGGGCGGTCAGGGCCTCTTCCTCCAGTTCCGGCTCCTTCATCATCCAGTGGGCGAGGCGGCGCAGCAGTTCTAGCTGCGGCCCGCCGCCCTCGTACCCCCGGCTCCACAGCCAGGCGTGGTCGGAGGCCAGCAGCGCGACGCGACCCTCCCCGACCCGGTCGAGGATCAAAAGGGGGCGGTCCTCCACCCCGGACATGACAATCTCGCCGGTCGTATCGGTGGCATCCACGTCGATCTGCCGCATCCAGCGCCCCCAGTCGCCGGTCCATTCCTGCGCTAGGCCCGCGGTGACCGGGTGACGGTCGCCCAGATCGGTAACTTGCGGGCTGAAGGGCTCTTCGATCACCCGGGCGGAGATCGGTTCGGCGGGGAGGATTTCGCTGAGCGGAGAGCGGTAGATGCTGTCTGCGGAGGCAAAGTCGGGCCCGGCGGCAACAAGTACCGCGCCGCCGCGGTTGACGTAATCCGCCACGTTCTGGAGGTAGAGCGAGGGCAGGATGCCGCGCCGCTTGTACCGGTCGAAGATGATCAGGTCGAAGTCATCGACCTTGTCCATGAACAGCTCCCGCGTGGGGAAGGCGATCAGGGAAAGCTCGGAGACCGGGACACCGTCCTGTTTCGCGGGCGGGCGCAGGATGGTGAAGTGCACCAGATCGACGGAGCTGTCGGATTTAAGCAGGTTGCGCCAAGTACGGCCGCCCGCATGGGGTTCGCCGGAGACGAGCAGGACGCGCAGCCGGTCGCGCACCCCGTTCATCTGGACGATGGCACTGTTGTTGCGGTTGGTCAGCTCGCCCTCGGCTTCGGGGGTGGAGAACTGGATCACGTTGCGCCCGCCATGGGGCAGGGTAATCGGCAGGTCCAGATCGCGGCCGGTGGCGACCATGAAGCGCTGCGGTTCCGCCCCGTCGATGGAGATGTCCAGCGGCACCTGGCCGTCGCTCGCCGGTGCGGCGCCGCTGTCCTCGATCCGCAGGGTGAGGGTGACCTCCTCGTCTAGGATGGCAAAGGCGGGGGCGTTCTGGACGATCAGGCGGCGGTCCCAGTCCTCCGGCGCGCCGGTCAGCAGCAGATGCAGCGGGGCGGGCAGATCGGGGGCCTGATCGAGATCGTGCAGGCGCCCGTCCGACAGCAGGATCATCCCGGCAATGCGGGCGCGGGGTTCTTCGGCTAGGGCGTCCGACAGGGCGGTCATCAGGCGTGTGCCGGTGTCGTCCTCGCCATCGGCGAGGGTGACGCGGCGCAGCTCTGTGTTGGGTCGGGCCGCGATGCGGGCGGCGAGGGTTTCGGCGGCCTGTTCCGTCTGTTCAGCGCGGTCCGACAGGCGTTGCGAGGCGGTGCGATCCTCCACCAGCAGGACGATGTCGCTTAGGGGGGTACGGTCTTCCTCCCGCCACGAGGGACCGGCGAGGGCGGCGACCACCACGGCGGCGGCCAGGCCGCGCAGGGCCCAGCCCGCCAGGCCGCGCCAGACGGCAAAGGCGATCCCGGCCACGGCCAGGGCGGCCAGGGCGGCGACCAGGGGCCAGGGCAGCAGGGGCGAGAAGATCACGGTTCCGGTCATTGGCCCAGCCTGTCGAGAAGTGCGGGCACGTGGACCTGGTCGGACTTATAGTTGCCGGTCAGCACATGCATGATGAGGTTGACGCCGAAGCGATAGGCGATTTCCCTCTGACGTTCGCCGGCATAGCCGCGCCCGACGGGCACCAGGGGGTTGCCGCTGTTGTCGACGGCCCAGGCGGCGGCCCAGTCGTTGCCACCGATTACCACCGGCGTCACCCCGTCGTTGAGGTTGCGGAAGGGCATCCCCTCGATCAGTTCGGCATCGGGCGGGGCGGCTTCGACCCAGACGTCGCGGGCGGCGTGGCGGCCGGGGAAATCGCGCAACAGGTAGAAGGTGCGGGTGAGGACATGATCCTCCGGCACCGGCTCAAGCGCGGGGATGTCCAGCGGGGCGGCCAGCGCCTGAAGCTTGCGCCCATTCGGGCTGGAGGCGCCGAAGGCCGCGATATCGGCGTCGCGGGTGTCGAACAGGATCATCCCGCCGGTGCGCAGGTAACTGTTGAGCTTTTGGTAGGCCTCGGCGGAGGGGACAGGCTGATCCGGTGTGACCGGCCAGTAGAGGAAGGGGTAGAAGGCCAGCGCGTCGGTTTCGAGATCGACCGACATCGGCTCGTCCGGTTCGACGGAGGTGCGGAAGTTCAGGATCTGTCCCAATCCGCGCAGCCCGGCGAGGGCGAGGTCATCCACCTGCGGGTTGCCGGTGACTACATGGGCCAGAACGACCTCTGTCGTGGCAGCGAGGGCGCGGGTCGTGGCCTCGGACTCCGGCTGTGCCTGGGCAGTGGCCTCGCCCGCAGGGCCGAGGGTCAGGGCCAGCAACAGAGCGGCGGAGCCGACGCCCGCGCGCTGTCCGATCAAGCGGCCCGAGAGGGCGAGTGTGGCGAGGATATCCGCTGTGAGCAGCAGCAGCGACAAGGCCAGAAGCCATCCGCCGAGGGGTTGCTCCTCGACCCGGGTCAGCCCCTCGATCCGCAGGCGCGCGGGCCATTGCGTCGGGCGCAGCGTATCGTCGGCGGACAGGACATTGCGCGCAAGGGTGCGATCCGGCCCCTGATAGAGGCCCGGTTGCAGATCGGGGCCAAGCGGGGCCTCGATCAGCCGTTCACCGGGCACACCGGGCAGGGTGCCCGCCGGTTCGATCCGCCCCGTCGCTGTCAGCAATTGGACCGGCTGCCAGGTGGTGCCTGCCAGGTCCTCCGCCTCGGGTCGTGCGGTAGATGAGGAGACGGAGAGCCGTTCCAGCATCTGCACGAAGAGGCCGGAGAGCGGCAAGGTGGACCATTCGGCATTGGCGGTGATGTGGAAGAGGACGACCTGACCCTGACGAATTTCTTTCCGGGTGACCAGCGGGGTGCCGTCGGACAGGCGCGCAATCACCCGGTCGGCGAGGGAAGGATCAGGCTGCGCCATGACCTGTGAGGAGATCGTGACATCCCCGGGGATGTCCAGGCCGTTGAACGGGCTGGTGGTGTCGAACTCCGCTAGCGTCTTGGGTTCACCCCAGCTCATCGCGCCGCCGACGTTGCGGCCCCCGGCGCGCAGGCGGACCGGCAGGAAGGGATCCTCGACCTCGCGGCTGACATCGCTGGCGGCCAGGCGCGGCCCGGCAAAGCGCAGGAGCATCCCGCCGGTGTCGATCCACTCGATCAGCGCCTCTTCCTCGGCCTCCGACAGGGTGGCGACATCGGCCAGCACGATCACGTCCGGGTTGGCCGGGATCATGTCCATCAGCGGACCTTCCAGCAGATCCACAGTGGGGGCCAGCGCCTTGCGCAGGTAATGCATGGGCGACAGCAGGTCGAGGGTCTCGCCCTCCTGCCGGGTGCCGATCAGGGCGACCTCGCGGCGGCGGAAGCTGTCGTCGGACAGGGTTGTGGCCCCGGCCGTGCGGGCGCCGGCGATGGTCAGATGCGTGACCCGGGCGCGCAGTTCGGCGGGGAGGGAGAGGGCGGCGGTTGCCTCCGTCTCGCCATCGCCGAAGGTGAGCGGCAGGTTGGCCAGGGTGCGCAGCGTGCCGGAGGGATCGCGGCCGATCGCCTGCGCGGTGATCTCCTGCGGGCCGAGGGCGAGGGGGCGGATCGCCGTGACCTCCAGCGCGCCGTCGACGATCTGCACCGGCTTCAGGCCAAGCGCGGGGCGGGGGCTTTCGTAGATGGTGACAGTGCCGCGGCTTTCCAGGGCCTCCAGCAGGTCGTCGCGCCCGTCATGGTCCAGCCCGTCGGACAGCCAGTAGGTGTCGAACCCGGTGTCGGGCAGGGCTGCGGCCACGGTCGCCATGTCGGTTTCGGTCGGGGTCCAGGGCCGCGGCATGTAACCGGGCAGGCGCGCGCGCAGGGTGTCGGCGGCGCGAAACACCGGCTCTTCCGGCGTAGTCAGGCGCAGGACGGCGGCGGTGCGGCCCTGGCGTCCGGCCTCTGCCAGGACACCGTCGACAAGGTCGGCGGTGCGGTCCCAGTCGCGCGCGGCAGCCCAGGAGCCGTCCATCACGATCAACAGGGGGCCACTGCCCGTCTCGGCCTCATCCTGGGGGTTCAGGACAGGACCGGCTAGGCCGATGATGATCGCAGCGACCGCCAGCATGCGGAGGAGCAGGAGCCACCAGGGCGTACGGTCGGAGACCGATTCCTCGTCCTTCAGGCCAAGCAGCAGCGCCACGCCGGGGAAGCGGCGGCGGATCGGCGCGGGGGGCACGGCGCGCAGGATGATCCAGAGGATCGGCAGCGCGGCCAGGGCCACTAGCAGCCAGGGCGCGGCGAAGCCTATGGGGCCAAGCGTCATTAGGTCGTCCCCCGGTCAAGCGCACGGTAGATCGTCAGCAGGGCGGACTGGGCCGAGGCGTCGGTGTGGTGAATGTGAAACTGCCAGCCGGTGGCGCGGCAGAGCGTATCCAGCCGGTCCTTGCGTTCGGCCAGCCGGGTCAGATAGCGGCTCCGCAGGTCGTCGGCCTTGAGAGTTTCATGCTCCATCGTGCCGCCAACGGACTGAAAGACAGTGCGACCACGGAAGGGGAAGCTTTCCTCCGACGGGTCGAGCACCTGCAGCAGCACGCCACGCACGCCACGGTCGGCGGCCTTGGTCAGGGCGGTTTCGACCTCGTCCAGCTGGCCCAGGAAATCGGAGATGAAGAGCGCACGGGCATTGGGGATCATGGCGCGGTGTTCCGGCACGCCATAGTCGCCCTCGCCCGGGAGGGCAAAGAATTCGGCAAGGCGATAGATCTGGTTGTTGGCGCGGCGTGGCGGCAGCAGGGTTCCGGTCAGGCCGACCCGTTCGCCACCCCGGATAAGCAGGATCGCAGTGGCCAGCGCAAGCAGGCGGGCGCGTTCGCTCTTCTCCGGAAAGCGTTTATCGGAGGTGAAGCGCATCGAAGCCGCCTGATCGACCCAGAGCATGACCGACTGGGCGATCTGCCATTCCCGTTCGCGGACATAGCGGTCGTCGCTGCGGGCGGACCGGCGCCAGTCGATCCAGCGGGCCGGGTCGCCCTGCTGGGCAGGGCGGTATTGCCAGAAGTCATCGCCCAGACCGGACCGGCGGCGACCGTGGTCACCCAGAAGAACCGTCCCGGCGAGGTGTTCGGCGCGCGCAAGCAGGGGCGGCAGGCTTTCGGCCTGTCGCTCTGCCCGTTCACGAAGCGCTCGTGGGTCCTGTAGCTGGGCGGCCTTATCGCTCACGCGGCGGCCTCGGTCCGGGTCACGGCGGCGGCGGTTTCCTCGATCAGGCTGGCCAGGTTGTCACCCCGGGCGCGGGCGGCGAAGTTGAGGCCCATACGGTGCGACAGGACCGGGCGGGCCATGGCGATCACATCCTCGGTCGAGGGGGCAAGGCGGCCGTGCAGCATGGCGCGGGCGCGGACGGTCATCATCAGGGCCTGCGCGGCGCGGGGGCCCGGGCCCCAGTTGACGGTTTCGCGCACGCGGGCAGAGGCGGCGGGATCGTCGGGGCGGCAGGCGCGGACGAGATCGAGGATCTGTTCCATCACCGTTTCCCCCACGGGCATCCGGCGCAGCAGTGTCTGGGCGTCGATCAGTTCGGCGGCGGTGAAGACCTCATGCGCCTCCTCTTCCTCGATCCCTGTGGTGGCCAGCAGAATCGCCTTTTCCGTCTCGCGGTCGGGGTATTCGACGTCGATCTGGACCAGGAAGCGGTCAAGCTGTGCCTCGGGCAGGGGGTAGGTGCCCTCCTGCTCGATCGGGTTCTGGGTGGCGAGGACGTGGAAGGGCTGACCGAGGGGGCGATCCTCGCCCGCGACGGTCACCTGTTTTTCCTGCATCGCCTGCAGCAGCGCCGATTGGGTCCGGGGCGAGGCGCGGTTGATCTCATCCGCCATCAGAAGCTGGCAGAAGACCGGGCCGGGCAGGAAGCGGAAGGCGCGGGAGCCATCGGCGGCGGTTTCCAGCACCTCGGATCCGAGGATATCGGCGGGCATCAGATCGGGGGTGAACTGGATGCGGTTGCCGTTCAGGCCCATCACGGTCGACAGCGCCTCCACCAGGCGGGTCTTGCCAAGGCCGGGCAGGCCGATCAGCAACCCGTGGCCACCGCAAAGCAGGGCCGAGAGGGTCAGTTCGACAACGCGTTCCTGCCCGATGAAGCGGCGTTCGATGGATTTGCGGGCCTGGGCCAGTTTCTCCTCAACGGCTTCGATCTGGGCGACGAGGTCGTCGTCGTGGGTCGTGGTCATGGCAAAGGCTCCGTCCGGGACTATAGTCAGGGTGAGTGTATCGCGGGCATCAGGACATACAAAAGCAATGAGTTCACAAAATAGCGTGAAACCGAGCGCGGAAACCATCGCGGCCTCGGCACAAGCGGCCTCCAAGGGGCGGGGCCTGCCGCCCGTGCACAAGTGGAACCCCGCCTATAGCGGCGATCTGGACATGCGGATCGCGCGCGACGGGACGTGGTTCTACCTTGGCACACCGATCAACCGGGCGGCGCTGGTGCGGTTGTTTTCCACGATTTTGCGGCGGGATGACGAGGGGTATGTTCTTGTCACCCCCGTGGAAAGATGGGGAATCACCGTGGAGGACGCCCCCTTTGTCGCGGTGGATTTCACCGCGGAGGGTGCGGGCGAGGATCAGGTTCTGCGCTTTGAAACCAATGTGGGCGACTTTGCCGAGGCCGGGGCGGATCGTCCGATCCGGGTCGTGATGGACCCGGAGACGGGCGAACCCTCGCCATATGTGCTGGTGCGGGACCGTCTGGAGGCATTGATCGACCGGAAGAGTTTCTACCGCCTGGTCGATCTGGCGGTCACGCGGCCGCATGAGGGGGAAGACTGGCTCGGGATCTGGTCCGGCGGTGTCTTCTTTCCGATACAAAGGGCAGATGAGTTGACTTGAGGGGCAAAGCCGCGCCCATTTGTCCGGAGTGATCCCCGGAGGCCGGTTTGCCCAAATTATGTGCCAATATCTCGTTCCTGTGGAAGGATCTGCCGGTTCCGAACCGCATCAAGGCCGCTGCGGCGGCCGGGTTCGACGGGGTGGAGATCCTGTTTCCCTACGATACCCCCGTGCCGGAACTGAAGCGCGCGCTGGACCAGACCGGGTTGCAGCTTGCGCTGATCAATTGCCCGCCGCCGAACTACACCGGGGGCGAGCGCGGGTTTGCTGCCGTGCCTGGCTTGGAGGACCGCTTCCGCACCGATTTCCGGCGTGCCCTGCGCTATGCTCAGGCGCTTGGCGCGCGGCGCATCCATATCATGGCGGGACCGGGTGAGGGGCCGGAGGCGGAGGCGTGTTTTGTCCGCAACCTGCAATGGGCCTGCGATTTTGCGCCGGACCAGCTGCTGACAATCGAACCTATCAATCCCCACGACATGCCCGGGTATTACCTGAACGATTTCGACCTCGCGGATCGGGTTCTGCGCGCGGTCCGTCGTGCCAACCTCGGGCTGCAATATGATGCCTATCACGCGCAGAGGATCACTGGCGACGCGTTGGCCTGCTGGGAGGCGCATGGCGCCTTCGTTCATCACATCCAGATCGGCGATCACCCCGGCCGTCATGAGCCCGGCAGCGGCGACATCGACTATCGCGCCTTGTTCGCCGCGTTTGAGGCGGGTGGATACCAGGACTGGGTGAGTGCCGAATACATTCCCTCGGGCGAGGTCGAGATGGGGTTGGGATGGATGGACTGGGTGTCGCGGGACTGACCGGACCGCAAATCTCATTCGGTGAAATCCTCCTGACAGGATGCTGTCAGGAGGGGTATGTCAGAGAGGAGCCATCGCAACATGATGGAGACTGACATGAACACCCAACCGACCGCCGTCTGGACCGAAATCCCGGTGCGGGATCTGGATAAGGCCACGGCCTTCTATGCCGATGTATTCGGCTGGACCTTGGTGAAGAACGAGGACGGGCCGAACCCGATCGTCAACTATACCGCCGATATGGAGGGTATCCACGGGCATCTCTATCCCGGAACCCCTGCGGCTTCGGGCTCCGGGCCGACCGTCCATCTGCAGGTGCCCGATACGCTGGCCGCGGCGTCCGACCGTCTGAAGGTCGGGGGCGGCAAGGTGGTGATGGGGCCGATCAGCATTCCGGTCGGTGACTTCCTTTACTGCGAAGACCCCGACGGCAATTCCATCGGCCTGTTCGAACCGAAGGCCGCCTGATGCGCCGCGCCGACCGCCTGTTTCAGATCGTCCAGTATCTCAGGGGCGGTCGGCTGACCACGGCGGCGCAGCTGGCCGAGAAGCTCGAAGTGTCCGAGCGCACGGTTTATCGCGATATCGCCGACCTGATCGGCTCCGGCGTGCCCGTGGAGGGGGAGGCCGGGGTCGGTTACGTGATGCGGGCGGGCTATGACCTGCCACCCCTGATGTTCACCCAGGAGGAGATCGTGGCCCTGGTCGCGGGGGCGCGGCTGATCCGGGCCTGGGGCGGGCTGGACATGGCGGCGGCGGCGGAAGAGGCGCTGGTCAAGATCAACGCGGTCCTGCCCGATGCCGCCCGGGCGCAATCCGAACGGGTGCAGATCCACGCGATGCATTTCGGCGAACTGTCGGAGGAGACGCGCCGCGCGCTGGACCGGATCGAGGCGGCGGTGAACGGGCGGGTCATGCTGGAGGTCGACTACGCGGACGAGGCGGGCGTGGCGACGACACGGCACATGCGGCCTCTGGGCCTATTCTTCTGGGGCAAGGTCTGGACGCTGGTGGCCTGGTGCGAGTTGCGGCAGGACTTTCGCAGTTTTCGCGTCGACCGGATGGCGGCGATCCGGGAGGGGGAAGTTTATCGTGAAGACCGGGACAAGAGCCTGCGGGCCTTCTACGACGAACAGAACCGGCGCGGGTTCCGACGGCCGGACAATGCTTTGTGAGCAAAGGCGATATGTGGTCCCGGGGTGTAGCCAGATGGCCGTGAATCGCGTATAGGCCGGGCTTCGCCGCAGGAAACAGAGCCATGACCGAAGCGCCGCAAACGCCGATCACGCAGGACGTGATGACCATCCCTCGTAAAGCAGCGGAGGGGAAACCCAATATCGTGGGGCTCACCCGCGATGCGCTGCGCGACGCGCTGATCGACATGGGCACCAAGGAAAAACAGGCGAAGATGCGCGTGAACCAGGTGTGGCAGTGGCTCTATCACTGGGGCGTGCGCGACTTTGCCGAGATGACGAACCTCGCCAAGGATTACCGTGCCAAGCTGGCCGAAACCTTCGTGATCGAGGTGCCGGAGGTCGTGTCGAAGCAGGTCTCTGCCGATGGTACGCGGAAATACCTGATGCGGATTGCGGGCGGGCATGAGGTTGAGGTCGTCTATATCCCCGAAGCGGATCGCGGGACGCTGTGCATTTCCTCGCAGGTCGGCTGCACGCTGACCTGTTCCTTCTGCCATACCGGTACGCAGAAGCTGGTGCGGAACCTGACAGCGGGTGAAATCGTCGGTCAGATCATGGTGGCGCGCGACGATCTGGACGAATGGCCGGTGCCGGGCGCGCCGAAGGACGAAACGCGGCTGCTGTCCAACATCGTTCTTATGGGCATGGGCGAGCCGCTGTATAACTTCGACAACGTGCGCGACGCGATGAAGATCGCCATGGATGGCGAGGGGATTTCGCTGTCGCGCCGCCGGATCACCCTGTCGACCTCCGGGGTCGTGCCCGAGATCGCGAAGTGCGCGGAGGAAATCGGCTGCCTGATGGCCGTGTCCTTCCATGCGACGACGGACGAGGTGCGCGACAAGCTGGTGCCGATCAACAAACGCTGGAACATCGAGACGCTGCTGAACGCGCTGCGCGAATATCCCCGTTTGTCCAATTCGGAACGGATCACCTTTGAATATGTGATGCTGAAGGATGTGAACGACAGCGACGCGGATGCGCGGCGGCTGGTCAAGCTGATCTCGGGCATTCCTGCCAAGATCAACCTGATCCCCTTCAACGAATGGCCCGGCGCGCCTTATGAGCGGTCGGACTGGTCCCGGATCGAGAGTTTTGCCGACATCGTGCACAAGGCTGGCTATGCCTCGCCGATCCGCACCCCGCGGGGCGAGGACATCATGGCGGCCTGTGGTCAGCTGAAGTCCGCGACCGAACGCGCCCGCAAGTCGCGGCGGGAGATCGCGGCGGAAGCCGGGCTGGGCTGATTTGGTCTCCCCGGGGCGCCGGGACGGCGGGCTGTACCCGTGACCTGAGCGCCTGTTACCCTAGTTCCTAGACCACGACGAAATCCTGCGGGATTGATCTGGACCTGTTTCCGCGCGGCGGGGGCGATCCGGGCAAGTGAGAGGGACCGATGACACAAGCTTTTCCGCCACTCCCCCGCGCGACGGACAGTGAGGGAAACGCCAGGCTGACCGGTGTGGAGATCGAATTTTCCGGCCTGGATGCGGACAGGGTGGCGGAGATCGCCTGCCAGACCCTGGGCGGCCGGGCAAAACAGGTGGACAGCCACGCCTGGACAGTTGCCGAGACCGAAATCGGTACGCTCGACATCTATCTCGATACGGCGCTGCGACATGCGGAGAACTCTGCGCTGAAGCGGATCGGCCTGGACATCGGCAAGGAGGTCATTCCGGTCGAGATCGTGACGAAGCCGCTGGACCTGGATGGGCTGGCGGCGCTGGACAGGCTGCGGGCGGCCCTGCGCGATGCGGGGGCCGCGGGGACGCGGGCCGGGCTGGCCTACGGGTTCGGCGTGCATCTCAACCCCGGGATTGCCAGCGCGGATGCCAGCGGGATCACCGCCCCGCTGCTGGCCTATGCGCTGATCGAATCCTGGATGCGGGAGGCGCATCCGATTGATTTCAGCCGCCGCATCCTGCCCTTTACCGATCCCTACCCGACCCGGCTGGTCGAGGCGCTGTGTCATGCGGGGATCGTTGACCCGGGGGCGATGGCGGAGATCTATCTGACGCATGCGCCGAGCCGGAACTACGGGCTGGACATGCTGCCGATCCTTGCCTGGATGGACGAGGATCTGGTGCGCCGGATGCTGGGGGCGGGCGGTTCTGTCTCCGCCCGGCCCGCGTTCCACTTCCGTCTGCCCGACTGCCGCATAGACGAGGCTGATTGGTCTCTGCATCATGAATGGCTGCGCTGGCGGCTGGTTGAACAGCTGGCGGAGGACCGGGATCTGTTGGGCCGAATGATGGCAGAGTGGCAGGAAATGCATGGCTCGGTCGTTCTGCGCCGCGCGCCCTGGGCGGAACGCTGCGGCGCGCTGATGGAGGACGCGGGACTGATCGAAGAGCGGAGCGTCACATGACCCGGCCGCTGATCGGCGTGACCACGTCTTCTCGGTCGGGCTGGCGCATCTTTCCGCTGGTTGCGCTGAATATCTGGTTCGCCGGAGGACGTGCCGTGAGATGGGGGGCGGGGCGCCCTTCCGACGTGGCGGGGATCAACGGCATCGTGATCGGGGGAGGTGACGATATTTCGCCCGATCTCTACGGCGGGGAGATCGTGGCCGCTGCCCGTCTGGACCCGGACCGTGACGCGCTGGAGCAACGGCTGGTCTGCGAGGCGCTGGACCAGGGCAAGCCGGTGCTGGGGATCTGCCGAGGTTCGCAGATGATCAACGTCGCCCTGGGGGGGACGTTGGACCAGAATGCCTATGAAACCTTCGCACAGAGCCGAAAATTCCGCACCATCCTGCCCCGCAAGACGGTGCATGTGCGGCCGGGCACGCGCCTGATGGATATCGCCGGGCCGGAGGAGATGACGGTCAACGCGCTGCATTCGCAGGCGGTCGACGAGTTGGGCGACGGGTTGCAGGTGGCGGCGCGGGATGAGGGTGAGATGATCCAGGCGGTGGAGCGGGTGGTCGATCCCTTCATGCTGGGCGTGCAATGGCATCCGGAGCATCTGATCTACGCACATCGGCAGCGCGCCATCTTTCGCGCGCTTGTCGGGGCGGCGCGGGCAGGAATGCAGGCCGGGGATCAGATCGCGGCGGCGCGCCGGTCGACCGCTTAGCCTGCGCCGGTTTGCGCGGTTGCATCCACACCTGATCACAGGTCAGATCACCCCATGCCGCATGATCATCACCATCACATCCCCGCTGAGGGGGGCGACCGGAACCTCTGGGCCGCGATCGCGGTCAATGGCGGACTGACGGTGGCGCAGGTCGTGGCCGGTCTGATGTCCGGCTCGCTCGCTCTGATCGCGGATGCGGTGCACAACCTGTCGGATGCGATTTCGCTGGTCCTGGCGCTGGCGGCGCGGCGCATCGCGCGGCGTCCGGCGGACGCGGCGATGACCTTCGGCTACGGGCGGGCGGAGGTGGTCGCGGCGCTGATCAACTACACCACGCTGATCACGCTGTCGGTCTGGCTGGCGGTCGAAGGTGTGGGGCGGCTGATCTCACCTCAGCCGGTGGACGGCTGGATCGTGGTAATCGTGGCCGGCTTTGCGTTTGTGGTGGATGCGGTGACGGCTTTGCTGACGCTGCGGATGGCGCGGACAAGTGTGAACATCCGCGCGGCCTTTCTGCATAACCTCGCCGATGCGCTTGGCTCTGTCGCGGTGATCGTCGCGGGGACGCTGATCCTGCTTTACGACTGGCGGCTGATCGACCCGCTGGTGACGCTTTTGATCGCCGCCTACATCTTGTGGCACGCCGCGTCGGAGATCATGCCGGTGATCCGCATCCTGATGCTGGGCAGCCCTGCAGACCCGGGGGCGGAGGAGGTTCTGGCGGCTTTGCGCGATGTGCCGGGGGTGGTTGATGTCCACCATTTGCACCTGTGGCGGATGCAGGAGCATGAGATCTCGCTGGAGGCACATGTGGTGCAGGAAGACGGGGCTGGGGACGCGGTGCGCCAGAAACTGAAAACGCTCCTTTCGGAGCGCTTTCATATCCATCATTCGGTGATCGAGATCGAACCGGTGGACGCGGCCTGCGAGGACGTTCCCGCGATCGGCCATTAACCGCCTATTTGCAGCGGCCCTGCGCGTCCGTCACGGCAGCGGTGTACCCGGAGAGCGAGAAGGTGTCCTTCGTTGTGGTCCCGCGCGAGGAGCGCCCGGTGACGATGGCATTCGCGCCGGCCTTCATTGCGGCGACGATCTTTGCATCCTCGCCCTTGTTCTCCGGCCAGGCCCATTCGCCCTGGGTGATCAGTTCGAATTCTGTGCCGTCCACGTTCAGGTTCACCGTCGATCCGGGGGCGAAGGGATAGCCGCCGGTGAAGGTCACCTGGGCATCCACGCCCGCACCGGGCCGGTAGAATGTCATCAGCAGCATCTGCGACCGGGTCACGGTCACGACGCGGCCATCGCGCGTGTTCACGGTCTCTTTCGGGGCCGCGACGGCCCAGCATTCCTTGGGGTCTGCGTCTTCGTAGACGGCCCAGTCCCCTTGTTCACTCACGATGTTCTCGCTGACCTGCTGTGCGTGCGCATCCCCTGCGCCCATGCCGACCGCTCCGATCACGGCACCCGCGGTCAGACCCAGCATTTTACGGGAAATCATTAATCCAGCCTCCAAGCCGTCCTTGCCTCTGTCCTGCTCTTCCTGCCTTTGCGGCTATCACTCAGAGCTCATTGCTTATCGACATTGCTACAATAATCTCAAAAGTGCCAATGACGAAAGAGCGATTGGCCGGATATTGCAGGGAAGGCGGAAAGATGTCGAGAGCAGTGGAACTGGCGCAGGTCTGGCGGGGCGATTTGCAGGAGAGTGTGCACATGGGGCATGCGGTGATCTGCAATGGCGCGGGCGAAGTGGTTGAGGCCTGGGGTGATCCCGAACTTGTGATGTTCCCCCGGTCCTCCTGCAAGATGATCCAGGCGCTGCCGCTGGTGGAAAGCGGGTTGGAGCTGAGCGAAAGCCAGCTGGCGCTCGCCTGTGCCTCGCACAACGGGGCGGGGGTGCATCTGGATCTGGTGTCGGACTGGCTGGACGACCTGGGGCTGGCGGAGGGCGACCTGCGCTGCGGGTCGCATATGCCGCGCGACGAGGCCGAGAACCACCGGCTGATCCGCGCAGGCGAGTCGCCCTGCCAGATCCACAACAACTGTTCAGGCAAACACGCGGGGTTCCTGGCGCTGAGCCAGCATCTGAAGGCGGGGCCGGAGTATGTCGATGCCGATCACCCTGTGCAGCTGGCGGTGCGCGCTGCATTTGAGGAGATGACGGGAGAGACCAGTCCGACCTACGGCATCGACGGCTGTTCCGCGCCGAATTTCGCCACGTCGCTGACCGGGCTGGCGCGGGCCATGGGCGCCTTTGCCTCGGCACATCGCCGTGACGGGGTGCGCGACAGGGCGGCGGCGCGGCTGGTGCGGGCGATGGCGACGCATCCGGTGCTGGTCGCGGGCGAAGGGCGGGCCTGTACCGAACTGATGCGGGCCATGGGCGGCAAGGTGGCGATCAAGACGGGGGCGGAGGCGGTCTTTGTTGCGATCCTGCCGGAGCAGGAACTGGGTATCGCGCTGAAGGTGGCGGATGGCACGACGCGCGGGGCGGAATGCGCCATCGCGGCGCTGCTGATCCGCGCAGGAGTTCTGGACGCCGCGCATCCTGCGGTGGCGCGGTTCTGGAATACCCCGGTGCTGAACTGTCGCGGCAGGACAACCGGATGGATCCGGCCGGGCGCGGCGCTGGCCTGACGGGTCAGCGCCGGGTTTGCAGGATTGGTGCGATCGCGCTGCGGGCGGAGCGCAGTTCGCGTGCGACATCGTCCAGATTGCGGTCTTCGGCAAAGAGCATGAGGTCTTCGAGCGCGTCGAGCATCCATTTCACGCCGCCGAAGCTTTCGGGCGGGTAGGAGCGGTGCCATTGCGGCTTGGTATCTGTGCACATGTGATTTGGTTTCAACTCTAATACTTGCATCACTCGTTGCACCCTGTTGCTGTGGTTCCGGCGGTATCCGTCTCGGTCTTCTGACTCCGTTCCGCATAGGCCCGGATAAGGGGGTCGAACTCTTCTGGCGTCAGCTCGGCGCAGGCTTTGAGATGCGCTTCGATGGCCCGGCGGGACCAGTCGTCGATCAAGCTCAGCAATGACCGGGTCCCCGCGACCTTTTTGTCGGCATTGCAGGCCTTCATGGCCTGACGCAACCGGGCCAGGGCCCGCAATGCGTCCGATAGGTTCTTGTCGTCCGGTATGGCCGATATCTGCGTCATGTCGCTGAATGCCAGAAGGTTCGTTTATTTTTCTTGGCCACTTCCGTCGCGGCTGAATTGAGTTGCCGCAAATTGACGAGTACGGTCAAACCCAACCCGCGTTGTAACGCACGTGTTAACTCTGTTAATCCCGGCAGGGAAATGTACTCAAGGTTCTGATAAATGGACAATTTCTCAGACGCGGCCAAACTCGATGCCCTGGGGCGGGTTTTGGACGCGATCCGAGAGAACGGCGATACGAATGCCACCCGCATTCTGTCCTACATCGTCACAGAAAGCATCGAAGGCCGGTCCGGGCGCATCAAGGCCTATTCCATCGCCCAGGATGTCCTGCACCGCGGATCCGATTTCGACCCGACGACGGACAGCATCGTCCGGGTCGAGATGAAGCGCCTGCGCGAGTCACTGGAGCATTACTATGCGACGACCGGGCGGGATGATCCGGTGCGGATCGAGATCCCGAGGGGACGCTATGTGCCGGTGTTTGTCGGACAGAATAGTGCGGCAAGCGTGGTGGCCGCAGATACGCCGGGTGAGGGGCGGTCACGGTCCTATCTGGGATGGGTTATTGGGCTGGGCATCGTTGTCCTGTTGGTGACGCTGGCGGTCTACATGGTCCGCGGCGGCAGCGCCCCGATGGATCGCAGCCGGGGCGAACCGTACCTAGCCGTGCAACTGGGCGATCCGGAGGTGCGGCAGGCCTTTGTCGTGGCCCGCAATACGCTGAGCCGGTTCAAGAACCTGCCGACGATTGATGCAGACAGCGCCGGGTCGACCGTGCCTGACTATCTTATGCGCCTGACTGCGGACGGGGCGGTGATCGAAGCTGTCCTGACCCATGTCGAGTCCGGTCAGGTCCTGGCAGGGCGGAGTTTTCATCCCAACGATATCGGGGAAACCACGGCGCCTGACCGTCCTACGTTATTTCGCGTCTGGTTGGGGATGATTTCGTCCCGCGGGGGAATCGTCGAATCCGATTATGTCGAAAGAGATGACTATTCGGGCGACTTTGCCTGCAGTGTTCTGGTCGAAGATTATTTCGCGACCCAGAATGACGAAAACCACTTGATCGCCCGGAATTGTCTGTTGGACAGGCTGGAAGAGGGAATCGAATCCGCGCGGCTCTATTTCGATCTCGCGATGATGGCGCGTGACGAATACATGGACCGCCGGAATCCGCTTCCGACCCATCCGATCGTGCGCTCCGCAGAGTATGCGCACAAGGCCGTGGCTCTCGATCCGTTCGACGCATACGGGCACTACGCACTAATGACCGTCATGTCCGCGGCCGGTGGCTGGGACGAGGCCAGGCTGGCCGGGGAACAAGCGCTTGCGCTGCTGCCCTTCGACTGGCGGATCGTCGGCGGTTATGGCGCGCGCCTTAATACTATGGGAGAGCACCGCCGGGCGCTCGCGCTGTTTGCGCAATCGCGTCAGATGTCGCCGCGTCCGGCCTCCTGGCGGGATTATGGGATCTTCCTCGCGCATTTCGGGCTGGGGGAGATGGATGAAGCGGCGGATGCGGCCTATTCGCTGATCGGCAATCGCAACAGCCTGTATCTTGCCGCGCTGGCCATCGCCTCCGCACATCGCGGGACGCTGACCGAGGCGCGACAGGCAACGCAGCGTCTGCGCGAACTGGTGCCGAATTACGAGGACATCTATGCCCGTCGCGGCTATGCGCCCGAACTGATCGCGCGGCTGGTCGCCGCGCTGGAGGCGATTGATGCCTGAGGCTCAGTTCGTGCTGCTGAGCCCCTTGGGCTGACCGACAACGACAAAGCGCAGGGCATCCGGTTTGAGATAGCGGCGGGCGACATCGTTGACCTCGTCCAGGGTCACGGCGTTGACCTTGTCATTGCGCGTCGCCGGGTAGTCGATCGGCATGTCCTGGATCTGCATACCGGTGATGATATTGGCGATCCGGCCGTTGCCGTCGAAGCGCAGGGGATAGGCGCCGGTGAGGTATTTCTTCGCGGCGTCCAGTTCTTCCTGCGTGACCCCGTTTTCGGCAATATCGGCCCATTGGGCGCGAACGACCTCTATCGCTTCGGCTACGCGGTTGTTGGCGGATTGCACCTGACCCATCCAGAGATCGGCGTGATCCTTGTCGACGAGGAAGCTGTAGACGCCATAGGTCAGGCCGCGCTTTTCGCGAACCTCGGTCATCAGGCGGCTTTCAAATCCGCCGCCCCCCAGGATGGTGTTGAGCAGATAGGCGGCAAAGAAATCCTCGCTGGTCCGTTCCACGCCGGAATGACCGAAGATCGCGACCGACTGCGGCGTGTCGAAGGGGATAACCGTGACGCCGCCGGTCAAGCCTGGCTCGATATCGACGGGTTGGGGCGCGCCGGTTTCAGGCAGATCGCCGAGCAGATCATCCAGCAGGGTGGACAGGTCCTCGGGCGTGATGTCGCCGACCGCACCGATATAGATCCGGTCGCGGGCCATCGAGTCCGTGTGCGCCGTCAGGATGTCCTCGCGGGTGAGGGCAGTGACGCTGTCGACCGTGCCGTTGCTGTCGGTGCCATAGGGGTGATCGCCGAAGGCCTGAGATTTCAGCTCGCGGCTTGCGATGTCCTTCGGGTCCTTCTCGTCGGACCGGATGATCGAAATTACCTGCCCCCGGACCCGGTCGATCGCATCCTGGTCGAAACGCGGATTGATCAGCGTTTCGCGCAGCAGGGCCACGGCCTCGTCCCGGTTTTCGGTCAGGAAGCGGGCCGAGACGGTGAGGGTGTCGTCGCCGACATCATAGTCGAAATCGGCGGCCAGGGCCTCCTTTGCGCGGGTGAAGGCCAGGGCATCCATCTCGCCGGCGCCTTCCTCCAGCGTGGCGGTCATCAGGTTGATGGCACCGCGTTTGCCTGGCCGGTCCAGCGAGGTGCCGCCCCGGAACCAGATTTCCAGCGCAGTGAAGGGGATGGAGTGTTCCTCCACCAGCCAGGCGTTCAGCCCGCCGGGGGTGGTGATCTCCTGGATCTCCACATCGGCGCGGGCGGGCAGGGCGGTGAGCAGGGCAAGCAGAAAGGGCAGGACAAGGCGGATCATTGGCTGACCTCCGGCGTGGCGCTAGTGGCGGCGGGTTGCGGCGCGGGATCGGCGGCCATGAGATAGCCGGTCACCGCGTTCCTGCGGTTCAGGACGCTGCGGGCGGCGTCGAGGATGTCCTCCTCCGTCACCTGTTGCAGCAGATCGGGCCAGGCCTGGATATCCTCGATCGTCAGCCCCTGCGTCAGGGCAGAGCCATAGCGGCGCGCAAGGCGTTCCACGTTGTCGCGTTCATAGACCTGACTGGCACGGATCTGCATCTTGATCCGGTCGAGCTTTTCCGCATCGACCCCGTCTTCGAGGAAACGCGCCAGCGTGGCGTCCAGCGCGGCCTCGGCGTCGGGCAGGCTCACCCCCTCGGCGGGCACGATATAGAGGCCGAAGGTCGTGTCATCCAGCGACTGCCCCCGGTAGTAGGCAGAGGTGTAGAGCGCGGTCTTGTCCTCGAACACCAGTTTCTCGGTGAGATAACCGGTCTGGCCGCCGCCCAGCTCCTCCGAAAGCATGACCAGCGCGGCGGCGGTTTCCTGATCGCCGGGATCGCGTTCCGGGGCCAGGTAGCTGCGGCTGACATAGGGCTGGGCGACGCGCGGGTCGCTGTAGGTCAGTCGGCGTTCGGCGGTCTGTGGCGGCTCTTGCGGGCGGGCGCGGTCGGGCAGGTCGGGATTGGGCGGGATCGGCCCGTAGTGTTCGCGGGCAAGCCGGTCGACCTCCTCGGGGGTGACATCGCCGGCCACGACGAGAATGGCGTTGTTCGGGGCGTAGTAGCGTTCGTAATAGGCCAGAGCGTCCTCGAGGCCGAGGGTCTCCATCTCGTGCCGCCAGCCGATGATCGGCACGCCGTACCGGTGATTGAGGTACTGCGCCGCATTCGCCTGTTCGCCAAAAAGCGCCTGGGGCGAGTTTTCCGTACGCTGATTGCGTTCCTCGATGATGACCTGGCGTTCCGTCAGGATGTCCTCTTCAGTCAGGCGGAGGTTGCGCATCCGGTCCGCCTCCATCGACATCATCAGGCCCAGACGATCGGCCGCGACGCGCTGGAAATAGCCGGTGTAGTCGTGGCTGGTGAAGGCGTTGTCGGTGCCGCCGTTCTCGGCCACGGTCTTGGACAGTTCGCCGGACTCCAGGGTATCGGTCGCCTTGAAGAGCAGGTGTTCGAGGAAATGCGCCACGCCGGAGACGCCGGGCGTCTCATCCGCGGCGCCGGCCTTGTACCAGACCATGTGCACGACGACGGGCGCGCGGTGATCCTCGATCACGACGACCTGCATACCGTTGTCCAGGGTGAAGTCGGTGACCATGTCGTTCGACGCGCTGGCCCATGTGGCGGAGAGAAGCGTCAGGGCGGCGGCCCATCTGGCCAGCCGTGCCGCGATTGGCAGGGGCATCCGAAGTCCTTTCGTCTGGGAAAGTCTGCTGGGGCTCAAGATAAGCGAAAGGCCCGGGTTCGCAACTCGGGCCTTGGCAGATGACAGGAGTTTGAGTGGCGCGTGATTCAGCGCGGCCCGCCGGGTCAGTCCTTCGGCGGGGAGGTCGGGGTGGGTGCCCCCGCGCGCCGCCAGATCCTTTGTGTCTGATAGCGGTCAATCGTCTGGTCTTCGTAGGCGCGGTAGTATTCTTCGCCGCCGAAGATGCGGAAGCGGCTGAAGCGCCATTTGCGCAGGCGGAAGGCCCGGTCTTCTTCTGCCAGGGTGCTGCGGATGTTGGGATCAATACCGCCACGGGCGGCGGCGGTGACCAGAGCCCCGTCCGAGGCGCCGACGCCACGATCCTCTAGCGCGCCGGCCCGCCCGCCAAGGGCAACCACGGCGTCAACCTGCGGTGTCTGGTCGGTGCGGTTGGTGCCGCCCGGCGTGGGCTGCGGCAGTTCGACAAAGCTGGGCGGTGCCTCCAGCGGTTTGCCCGGAACGATGGTGAATTCGTCGGGTCCGTTGGAGGTGCTGCGAATCTTGTGTAGCGGGAACGGCTTGTCGGGATCACGTCCCACACCCCCACAGGCAGCAAGGCCCGTGCAGGCAATGAGGATCAGCGGCAACGCGAGGCGTCTTGTCGCTGGCATCGTAGTCTCCCTAGGTCGTCTGGGCCGGTTCTATCGCATCTCGCAAGAGAGGTCACGCGCCTTTCTCTGCGGGCAGCAGGATCAGGCCGGCCGCCCCGACAAAGATCGCGACGTCTGCGACGTTGAAGGCAAATGGGTTGTCGATGCCGCAGCAGGACATGTTGAGGAAATCCGCCACCGCGCCGTAGATCACCCGGTCTACCACATTGCCGAGCGCGCCGCCGACCAGCAGCCCGGCGGCAATCAGCCCGCCCCGGTGCGGCCGTTCCCTGTGGACCCAGATGAGCACGGCGACGGAGATCACAAGTGCCAGTCCGATCAGCAGCCACCGCGAGTCGGAGGTGCCGTCGGAGAAGAGACCGAAGTTGATGCCGGTGTTCCAGGCCATGCGCAGGGTGAGGAAGGGCGGCGCGACCTCGATCACGCCGCGATTGATCAGGTCGAGGCCATGCACGATCCAATATTTGGAGAGCTGGTCTATCAGAAAGGTCCAGAACCCGGCCCAGAAGACGATCTTCATGCGCGCGTCCGATCAGTGCCGGAAGTGGCGCATGCCGGTGAGGACCATCGCCAGGCCCGCCTCATCGGCGGCCTTGATGACCTCGTTGTCCCGCATGGAGCCGCCGGGCTGGATCACCGCCGTCGCGCCCGCATTGGCGGCGGCCAGCAGACCGTCGGCAAAGGGGAAGAAGGCGTCGGACGCCACGACCGACCCTTTGGCGGGGGTGTCTGGCAGGCCTATTTCCTCGGCCATGCGCTGTGCCTTGAGCGCGGCGATGGTGGAGCTGTCGACCCGGCTCATCTGGCCCGCGCCGACACCGACGGTCGCGCCGTCCTTGACGTAGACGATGGCGTTGGATTTTACGTGCTTGGCAACGGTCCAGGCAAACAGCAGATCGGCCATCTCCTTTTCCGACGGGGCGCGTTTGGTCACGACCTTCAGGTCGTCCATGTCGATACGGCCATTGTCCTTGTCCTGCACCAGCAGCCCGCCGGAGACCTGACGGAGTGTCAGATTGGCGGTGGCGGGATCGGCGAGCGCGGCTGTCGTCAGCAGGCGGAGGTTCTTCTTCTTGGCGAAGACCTCCTTGGCGTGTTCATCCGCGCCCGGCGCGATGACAACCTCGGTGAAGATCTGAGCGATCTCCTCGGCCGTTTCGCCATCAAGCGGCTGGTTCAGCGCGATGATCCCGCCGAAGGCCGAGGTGCGGTCGCAGTCGAAGGCGCGCATGTAGGCCTCGCGCAGCGACCCGCCACGGGCCACGCCGCAGGGGTTGGCGTGCTTGATGATCGCGCAGGCGGGGCCGTTGGCGGGCAGGAATTCCGAGACAAGCTCGAACGCGGCGTCGGTGTCGTTGATGTTGTTGTAGGACAGTTCCTTGCCCTGAAGCTGTTCGGCGGTCGCCACGCCGGGACGCGGGGTGCCGTCGGTGTAGAAAGCGGCGGTCTGATGCGGGTTCTCGCCGTAGCGCAGGGTTTGCGCCAATGTACCGGCAAAGACGCGGCGGCGCGGGGCCTCCTCGCCGATGGCGGCGGCCATCCAGGTCGACACTGCGGCGTCATAGGCCCCGGTGCGGGCATAGGCGGTCTGGGCCAGGCGCTTGCGCGTGGCCAGCGTGGTCTGGCCGTTGTTGGCCTTCATCTCGTCGATCAGGGTCCCGTAGTCCTCGACATCCACGACGACGTTGACGAAGGCGTGGTTCTTGGCGGCGGCGCGGATCATGGCGGGGCCGCCGATGTCGATGTTCTCGATACAGGTGTCATAATCGGCCCCTTGCGCGACGGTTGCCTCGAAGGGGTAGAGGTTGACGATCAGCAGGTCGATCGGTTCGATCCCGTGTTCTGCCATCGCGGCGGTGTGGGTGTCGTTGTCGCGCAGGGCCAGCAGCCCGCCGTGCACCTTGGGGTGCAGCGTCTTGACCCGGCCGTCCATCATTTCGGGAAAGCCGGTGACATCCGCCACATCGGTCACATCCAGTCCGGCCTCGCGCAATATCCCGGCGCTGCCCCCGGTCGACAGAAGCTCGACCCCCATTCCGGCCAGTTCGCTGGCCAGGTCTACAAGCCCGGTTTTGTCGGAGACGGAAATCAGCGCGCGGCGGACGGGCCAGAGGTCGGTGGTTTTGTCGGTCATATCGGTGGCAGGTCCCTTGTCGACGGTCAGAAGGCCACGTCCATTCCATCCCGGTTCAGGTCACGGATCGAGATCGGCGTCTCCTGCGCCTTGGACAATGACCAGCGGATGCGCGTGGCATGGTCCAGGGCGGTTGACGCCAGCACGATCTGGGTGGTCGCACGCGGCTTGAGGCGGTTCTTCTCCAGAAAGACGGAAGGTTCAAGGCGCAATTCGCCGCTGCCGTCATGGCGAAAGACCCAGAGCTCGCCGGATTTCAACGCGAGGGAGACGGCGACGCCGCCCATGTCCAGCTGCGGCTCCACGTCCGGGTGCAGGTGAAAGCGGATGGCGAAGGGGAGGGTCCCGTGCTCTGACGCGCGCAGGGTCTGGGCAAAGACCTGACGGTCCTTCTTCTCCATCGAAACGAGCAGGTCCTCTCCGGCCAGCGCGCGCCCGTCGGAGGTCAGCTCCAGCGTGCGGGCATGGGTCAACCCGTGGCTTTTGAGGTATCCGTCATGCCCGCCCTGAAAACGCAGCCCGTCCGGGGCCTGGGTCAGGCGGACGGGCACGCGGGTCGGCGCGTCGACCAGTTGCGCCTCGTCTCCATCCCTGACAGAGGCGAGCCGGGCGCTGGAAGTGCCGTCGAGGCAGAGGGTCGAATGGCTGGGCGTGGCGCGTCCGGCGCGGCGCCATTCCGGGCCGAAGACCGCGCCGGAGCCGCAGTTGACGATCAGCGGGCGGCGCCCGGAGGTCAGTTCGAAGGCCAGGGTGGAGGCATGGGCATTGGTGGCGTTGCGTCCGGTCGGGGGTGGTGAGGCATCGAGAATCACGCTGGTCCGCCCGGCGGAGAGGCGGGCAAACCCCATGGCCAGCCCCTCGGCATGGCGACGCTTGACCCCGGAATTGGCCAGCGCCGTGTCCAGCCGCCCCTCGACCCCGCGTCCGCCGCCGTGGAACCGGGCCAGGCTGCCGTCCGCGTGGCGCAGAGCGCGCAGCATGGGGGCAATGTGTTCGATCGCCTCCTGGTGGTGTTCACCGGGGGGGATACCGGCCCCGGTCATCGCCGCGTCGCACCAGGTCAGCAGGGTGAAGACTTCCAGCAGGTCTTCGGGATTACGGGTCACCAATCCGCCTTTCGCGTTGATCTCCTCCCGGCACAAATGCTCCAGCGCGCGCGCCGCAGGGGTGACGTGGCGCGAGAGGCCCTCCAGCGACAGGCCCGCATAGATCAGACCGCAGAGCGCCTCGAACCGGGGCAGCCCGGCGGGGGCGGTTTTCCAGCGGCGGGCCAGAAACCGGGTCTGATGCCCGAGGGAGCGGAAGAAGCTGCGGCTGGCGGCATCATCCATCTGGGTCAGCAGGAAGACGCCGTGGTTGATCCAGCGCAGGATGCGACGTCCGGTCAACGCCGGGGTCCAGCCGGGGCCGTGGCCCTTGCCGTATAGCTCTATCCAACCCCAGACCCATTTCTGCGCGCGGTCGCGTGTCGGGATGTCGGCGACGGCGGCCATGTCATCCAGCCAGGTGAAGCCGTGGATTTCGTTGAGAAAGGCGGCATCAGGGAAGGGCAGGGCCCAGATGTCGGCGCCGCTGTCCTCGACCAGGTGGCCGGAGAAGATGAAGTTGCCCGCGACCAGCTGCCGCCCGCGCGCAAAGCTGCCGATCGTGCGCGGCTCGGGGGAGGTCACGAATCCGGCCGGGATCGGCGCCCGCCCGGCGAGGCGTGCGTGAACGCGGTCAAGAAACCGAGGCCCGGAGCCCGCGGGGGAGAGTGTGATCGTCATCCTGCCTGTCGGTGTTGTCGCTCTTTTGGCGTCGAGAGCAACTTAACGGGGGGACGGCGGCTCGTCACCGAAAATCCCCGGATGTCGGCGGATCGGCGGGTCAGCCCGCCCGGCGCAGCACGGCGCAGTAAAAGCCATCCATGCCGCCGAGGTCCGGCCAGTAGTCCGGACGCAGGCGCAACCCGCCTTCGGGCGAAATCCAGTCGGGCGACAGGCCCGGACGGGCAGTCGCGCTGCGATCGACGCTGAGGCCGGGGTGGCGTTCCAGCGCGTCGTTCACCTGCACCTCGCCCTCGTCGGGAATCAGCGAACAGGTGCAGAAGACCAGCCGCCCGCCGGGTTTCAGCAGCGTGAGCGCATGGTCGATCATCCGCGCCTGAAGCGCGATCAATTCGCTGATGGCGCTGCCATCGTTGGCGTGGGGCAGATCGGGGTGGCGGCGGATCGTCCCGGTGGCGGAGCAGGGGGCGTCCAGCAGGATGGCGTCCCATCCAGTTTCGGTGAAGTCGAAGACATCGGCGGTGACGGTGCGCGCCTCCATCCCGGTCCGGCGCAGGTTTTCGGTGACGCGTTCGATCCGGGCGGCGGAGATGTCGAGCGCCGTGACCCGCGCCCCGGCGGCGGCCAGTTGCAGCGTCTTGCCCCCCGGCGCGGCGCAGAGGTCGAGGATCTTTTCGCCGGTTTCGGGGGCGAGCATCCGGACGGGCACCGCCGCCGCTGCATCCTGCACCCACCACATCCCCTCAACATAGCCGGGCAGGGCGGAGACCTGGACCGACCCGTCGATCCGCAGGCTGCCCGTCGGCAGGAGCGTGGCGTTCAGGTCCGCAGCTAGGGCCACTGCCGTTTCGGGATCGCGGGGGGTAAGGTCGAGCGGCGCGCCACGGGCATGGGCGGCCTCGCAGTCGGCGATGGCCTCTTCACCCCAGGCCATGGTCAGCGGCGCGCGCAGCCAGTCGGGCAGGGGCGAGGGCGGCAGCGTCGACAGATCGGCGGGGGCCGCCGCGATCTTGCGCAGGACTGCGTTGACCATGCCCTTGGCACGGTTGTGGCGCGGCATGGAGGCGACCTGGGAGACGGCGGAATTCACCACGCCATGGGCGGCCTCGCCGAGGCAGAGCTCATAGGTGGCGATTCGCAGGACGTTCTGCACGGCAGCGGGCGGTTTATGCGCGATATGCGGGTCCAGCAGCGAATCGATCGGGCCGAGGTGGCGTAGGGTTTCGGTGGCCAGGCGCTGAGCGCGCGCGCGGTCGCCCGGCTCCATCTTCGCCAGCGGGCCGGTGCGTCCGGTCAGGTCGGCCAGGGTGTTGCGCTCGACCAGCACCCCGTTGAGCAGGACGAGCGCGGCACGACGCGGGTCGGAGGGCGGGCGTTTGGGCTGTTCGGTCTGGCCTTGTTGCGGCTTGGCCGGTCCCTTGCCGCCGGCTCGGCCTTTGCCCTTGAACCCCGGTTTGCCGTCCCTGCGCTGCGGGCGTCCCCCCTCGCCACGGGGTGCGGGGCGACGGCCGGAGGATCTGTCGGATGGGGGTTTCAAAGGCGTGCTCCTTGCCCGTGCTCAGGCAGGCCGTATATCATGGGGGCGATCAGAAGGAACCCGGTTATGAGCGACGAGACCCCCCGTGCGGAGCTGCCCCCGGCCGCGCAACGCGCCCTGGCAGAGGCGGAAGAGCGCCGGAAGGTGGCCAAGGCCGAAGACCTGCCGCCCGAGTTGGGTGGGCGCGACGGGCCGGAACCGGTGCGCTACGGCGATTGGGAGAAGAAGGGAATTGCAGTCGATTTCTGAGGGACCCGCGCTTTAACTAAAGCCCCAGCACATCGGTCATGGCATATTCGCCCGGCTCTTTCCCTTGGGCCCAGAGCGCGGCCTTGAGCGCACCCTTGGCAAAGAGCGAGCGGTCGTCGGCGACATGGCGCAGGGTGATGCGTTCGCCCGGCCCGGCAAAGATCACGTCATGTTCGCCCACGATGCCGCCGCCGCGGATGGCGGCAAAGCCGATGTCGCCGCGTTTGCGAGCGCCGGTGATGCCGTCGCGGCCCCGGTCGGCGACCTCCTCCAGGCTCACCCCGCGCCCCTCGGCCGCGGCTTCGCCCAGCATCAGCGCGGTGCCGGAGGGGGCGTCGACCTTGCGGTTGTGATGCGATTCGACGATCTCGATGTCGAAATCCTCGTCCAGCGCGGCAGCCACCTGTTTCACCAGCACGGTCAGCAGGTTGACGCCGAGCGACATGTTGCCGGCGCGGACGATCACGGTCTTCTTGGCGCTTTCGGCGATGGCGGTCAGATCGTCATTGGAGAAACCCGTCGTGCCGATGATATGCGCCGCCCCGGCCTCTGCTGCGGCCCTCGCAAAGGCGACGGTGGCGGAGGGGGCGGTGAAATCCAGCACGGCCTGCGCCCCGGCAAAGGCGGTGGCGGGGTCGTCGGTGACCGTCACGCCCATCTCCGTCCCGCCGAGGCAGAGGCCCAGATCCTGGCCCACCCAGTCGTGTCCGGGCCGTTCCACCGCGCCGCAGATGCGGGCGGCGTTGCTGGCACCGACGGTTTCGATCAGCATCCGGCCCATGCGCCCGGAGGCACCTGTCACCACGATCCCGGGCAGGTCACTCATTTCTCTTGCTCCCATCTGGTCACGCCTTGCTTACCGTCCCGCGTGACGCTTGGCAAAGGGGCGGGATATGTCTAGATGCGGGGCATGAGCAGAAACATCCATCACGACGGGCCCGGCCCCTCGCAGCGTCAGCTTCGCGTCGGCGAAACGATCCGGCGCGCCCTATCGGAGGTTCTGCAGCGCGGGGATATCCACGATCCGGATCTGAACCGCATGTCCATCACCGTGGGTGAGGTGCGGATCTCGCCGGACCTCAAGGTCGCGACGGCCTATGTGCTGCCCCTTGGCGGTCAGGGGCAGGACGAGGTTGTCGGCCTGCTGGCCCGCAACAAGGGCGAGCTGCGGCGCATGATCGGCAAGAAGCTGGGTCTGAAATACACGCCCGACCTGCGGTTCCGGCTGGACGATACCTTTGACCGGATGGACGAAACCCGCCGCCTCTTCAGCCAGGACGACGTGCGGCGGGATGTCGAGGACTAGGGCCTTGCGCGCGCTGCTTGCTGTCGGTCTCTGCCTCTGGGGCGGGACGGCCTGGGCGGTGGACTGCCGCGATGCGGAGGTCGATGGCGTGAGCTATTCGATCTGCGAGGTCGACGCGACGAACGAGGACCTGCGGCTGTTTCTGACCGGTCCGGACGGGGTGCCCTATGGGAGATTCGAGGCGGTCAATGCTGCGCTGGCGGCGAGGGCGGAGCAACTGGTCTTTGCCATGAATGCCGGCATGTATCACGAGGATCGCAGCCCCGTCGGCCATTACCGCGAAGATGGGGCTGAGGTGCGTGGCGTCATTGCCAACGCCGGGCCGGGCAATTTCGGGATGCTGCCGAACGGGGTCTTCTGCATCGGCGACGGCCGGGCCTGGGTGATCGAAACGACGAAGTATGAAGGGCGCGACCCGGCGCTCTGTCCGTCGGCGACGCAATCCGGCCCGATGCTGGTCATCGATGGGGCGCTGCACCCGCGCTTCCTGCCCGATAGCACCTCGCGCTATATCCGGAACGGGGTCGGGGTGAATGCCGATGGCACCCGCGCATGGTTCGTCATGTCGAAACAGCCGGTGACCTTTCATGACTTCGGCAGCCTCTTCCGCGATCACCTCGAAACGCCGCAGGCGCTGTATTTCGACGGCAATATTTCGCGGCTCTATGCGCCGCAGTTGAACCGGAACGATCTGGGATTTCGGATGGGGCCGATCGTCGGGGTGGTGGCCCCGCTCGATTGAACCTGTTCGATTGACCCTGTCGCCCGGACGGGCTAGGCCCGCCCGCCATAGCGGAGAGGTAAGATGGCACGCACACGCAAGGGGCGCGACGTATCGGGCTGGCTGGTGGTGGACAAACCGGCCGGGATCACGTCAAACGCCGTGGTGAACAAGGTGAAATGGGCTTTCAATGCGAAGAAGGCCGGGCATGCGGGGACGCTGGACCCCGAGGCGACCGGCGTTCTGGCTGTGGCCCTGGGCGAGGCGACCAAGACGGTGCCCTTCGTCACCGATGCGCTGAAGGCCTATGAGTTCACCGTGCGTCTGGGCCAGGCGACCAATACCGACGATGCGGAAGGCGAAGTGATCGCGGAGAGTGATCTGCGACCTACGGATGACGAGATCAAGGAGGCGCTGAGCCCCTTTATCGGAGAGATCCTGCAGGTGCCGCCGAAGTTTTCCGCCGTGAAGATTGACGGGCAGCGCGCCTACAAGATGGCCCGGGACGGTGAGGAGGTCGAGCTGGCCGCACGGCCGCTTTGGGTTGAGAGCCTGATCCTGATGGACCGGCCGGATGCAGATCACGTTGTGCTGGAACTGGTCTGCGGCAAGGGCGGATATGTCCGCGCCGTCGCCCGCGATCTGGGCGAGGCGCTTGGCTGCAAGGGCCATGTTCTGCGCCTGCGCCGGGTCTGGTCGGGGCCGTTCAATGCCGCCGAGGGCGTCAGCATGGACCGGATCGAAGAGCTGGCGCGGAGCGAGGAGATCGACGATCTGCTGCTGCCGATGGAGCTGGCGCTGGACTGCATGGCGGAGGTCAAAGCGACCGACGAGGGGGCGGTGCGGCTGCGCAACGGCAACCCCGGCATGGTGATCGCCCGCGATGTCGAATATGGCGAGGAATGCTGGGCCAGCCATGATGGCACCCCCGTCGCCGTCGGCATCTTTCGCGGTGGCGAGTTGCATCCCAACCGGGTTTTCAACCTGTGATCACACGGCATTTCCTCAAGGGGGATGCAGAGAGTTCGGCCCTTTATTCCGACTGTGAGCTCTATCGCTATGCGCTGACGCGGGTCTGGGATGGCGGCGGGCGGAAGGTCCTGTTCCTGATGCTCAACCCCTCCAAGGCGACGGAGGTGCAGAACGACCCGACGGTGGAGCGGTGCGAGCGGCGGGCGCGGGCGCTTGGCTATGGCGGGATGCGGGTGGTGAACATTTTCGCCTTCCGGGCGACGGACCCGCGCGATCTGAAGGTGGCCACGGATCCCGAAGGGCCGGAGAATGACGCTGTGATCCGCGATGGCGTGGCCTGGGCGGATGATGTCCTTGCCGCTTGGGGGGCGCATGGCGCGCATCGTGGGCGCGGGGCCGAGGTTGCGGCGCTGTTGTCCACGTCGGGCGGGCGATTGCTGCATCTGGGTCTGTCCAAGGCAGGGCATCCGCGCCATCCGCTCTATATCGCCTATGCACGTCAGCCCGAGGTCTGGGCGCCGGAGGAGATGGCGCGTCTCTGTTTGGTCACGGACGGTTAACCAGCGCGTCGCATAGGCTTTGAACCGACTCGGCCGCTGGCGTATCTCCGGAACATCTGGGGAACGTGCCATGTTGATGCTCGCAGGATTGATGGGGTTGATGTTTGTCGGGGCGAGCGCCCTTGTCGGCACGGTCGCCCCTGAAGAGGACGAGTCCCCCGACCTGACCGAAGATGAGGAACGCGATCTCAGCCTGCTGAGTGATCCGGACGCGACGGCGGAGGCCAGCCTGATGGATGGTGACATCCACTCCGGGTCGGCGGGGGTGGATGGTCTGACCGGCACCGAGGGTGGCGATCAGATCGGGGGCTATTCCGGTGATGACTGGCTGATTGGCGCATCGGGATCTGATGTCCTTGTCGGCGACGATGGCTCCGACACGCTGGAGGGTGCGGCGGGCAACGATACCCTGCAGGGCGGGAATGCAGATGACCTGCTGCAGGGCGGGTCCGGCGACGACAGGCTGTTCGGGCAGATGGGCAGTGACCTCCTCTCCGGTGGCATCGGTTCGGATGTGCTGATCGGCGGGGCGGGTCTGGACCACATGGTCGGCGGGCGCGATGCGGACGCGCTGCATGGCGGGCTGGGCGGCGACAGGCTGTATGGCGGCCTCGGCGAGGACACGCTTTTCGGCGGGTCGAGCGATGACTGGCTCACGGGTTTTGCGGCCGAACTCGCCGAGGCAGACATGACCGAGCAGGACAGGGATTTCCTGAATGGCGGGTCCGGCGAGGATACGGTCGTCGGGGGCGAAGGTGATGTCCTGACCCTGGGCGAGGGGGCGGATCACGCGGTTCTGGGTGATTGGATCGCGCCAGGGGGCGGGGGTGCTTCGATCCTGGATTTTCTGGCGGGGGAGGATCAGCTTGTCCTGCTCTATTCCGAAGAGGGGGGAGCAGACGCGAATATCGTGATCGACGCGGCGGGCGATTCGACCCGCGTGCTGATGGACGGGGCGATCGTCGCGGTGCTGCCCGCAGAAACGGAGATCGGCATGGAGGATATCGCCTTGCTGCCGGAAAGCGCGGCGGGCCACTTCCTCTATCCCCCGTGACGAGGGGCCATGCGCCGGGGCGATCTGCGTTTTTCGCTTTATTTCCGGCGCGGCATGGCTTATGCGGCCCGAGTTGCCGTCGGATTTCCGGCGGCATCGCAGTTTCGGACCTTGCTGGACGACATCCCGGCTTGCGCCCGCCACCCTTTGAATAGGAGAGACCGATGTCGATTACTGTCGAAGAAAAACAGCGCCTGATGAAGGAATATGCAACCAAGGACGGCGACACCGGGTCGCCCGAAGTTCAGGTTGCCATCCTGTCCTCGCGTATCGCCACGCTGACCGAACACTTCAAAGAACACAAGAAGGACAACCACGGCCGCCGTGGCCTTCTGAAGATGGTTGCTCAGCGCCGGAAGCTGCTGGACTACCTGAAAGGCAAGGACGAAGCGCGCTACACCGACCTGATCAAACGTCTGGGTCTGCGCCGCTGAGGTTCCGATGGGTCCCGAGGACCCATCCTACGCGATCACGCCCGTTCCGGAAGGAGCGGGCTTTTTTTCAGTCCGGGCGCTTGCTTAGGCGCCTGCGTCCGGTAAACAGACCGAACCCGAGGGCAGACAACAGCGCGGGGCCCGTTGCCATCAGTGGCACTGCGGGCAGGACTTCGGTGATGCGATAGGCGTTTCCGGTTTGCTCCAGCAGAACGCCTGCCGACCCGTCCACGAAGTTGAAAAACCTCAGGTCAGCGCGCGTGATGCCAAGAAATTCCTGCAGGGAAGTGACGCCGCTCGCGCCACCTGACACGCCAACCTTGTAGACCGTGTTGAGGGTGTCGTCAGTGGTCGCCATGGTGGCGAAAAGGTTCCCCTTCACCAGATCGCCGAACAGGAGATCAATCAGGTTGAACGAAACATCCGACGCGACCGGCCCGGAAATGGCGAACAACCCGTCCGGGTTGCTGCGTCCCAATTGCGCGTACGGCGTAATGAACCCAGCTTCGGGTATCGTGATTTTGCCGTCCGCGGCAGGTTCCACGCCGGGAAATACACCCGCGTAGGTGCCGGAATTGATGTAGAATGTGCCTTCCCGCGCGTCGCGGTCTCCGTCGACGCCCCAACCGAAATTCTCCACTTTTGTCGTGTCGAGCAGATCGGCCGTGTCGATGACGTTGACCTCTTCGGCGACAGTTCGGCCGATATCCGTGAAGGCAATCCGCGTTTGGTTTTCGTCGGTGAAGATCATGCGCTGCACGTTGCGGATCCCGGTTGCGGCGACTTCGACTGTGCCGTCGGTGTCGATGATCAGCAGCTTGCCGACTGTCGATGCAGGGTCCTGCGGGCCGGTGCTGCCGTCGTAGTGCTGATTGAGATTGTCGCCGCGCGAGAACAGCAACTTGCCATTGCCGAGGGCGAGCATGCCCTCGCCAAAATGCGCCCCGCCCTGCCAGGGGCCCTCCGTGATGCTTTGCGCGGTTTCGAAGGCCGTCACGAAGGTGGGATTCGACAGGGTGCCATCTGATTCACGGTCGTAGGTGTAGATCACCTGATAGTGCGCGGATGGCTTGTGATAATGCGGATCGTCGGGCAACGCGTGGGCGGATTTGCCCTGGGGCAGCGTGGAAGACGTGAACCCTACAAAGACCTGTTGCTCTGACCCGGCCATGTTGATGAAGGCGGATTTGCCCGTCGGTGTTATGCCAGCAGGTTCATCTCCGGCCGAGAGAACGGTTGTGGGGCCTGATTCCCCTTGAATTGTGATTTGCTGACCTGCCTGGTCGACAACATAAAGGCTGTCGCCAATTGCAACGGGCGACGCGATATTCGGTTGGGCTGGCGGGGTGACGTATTGACCGACAAAGTCCAGCTTCACGACCAATCCAGCCTCGATTGCCGGGTCTGGTTGATACGTTGTCGCATTGCCGACCGTTGGAACGCTGATTGCGGCGATGACGAGGGACCGGACAGAAATAAAGGCCATGTGAAATAAACTCCCCAACAATTCCGCAATAGTTTCTGTGTGAATGACAATCGGGTCAAGTTTTACGTTCCCTGCCGAAACTAAGGGTTATGGCGACGGCGGGCGATTTTCTTTGCCGGGACGTCAGGATTGACCGATGCGGTAAGGCGGCGGCATCCTTCCTGGAGAGGGGGAGGAGTACCATGTTACCTGCGCTACGCATCGTCATTCACATGGGCGGGCTGCACCGCCTGTTTCCCTTCTGGCTGGCCGGGGTGGTCGCGCTGGTGCTCTGGTTCCAGGGGGTGCTGATCCTTGCGGTGCTTTACGGTGTGGTGGCGCAATGGGTGCTGGAATACCTGATCCATCGCTTCATCTATCATCGTGAACCCCCGCGCGATCAGGGTCTCTTCAACCGCCTGTACCGGAGCCATATCGGCCATCACGAATTTCCCCAGGACGAGGAGTTCTTTACCGGGGATGACCACTGGTTCCCGCTGCGTGTCGCGGCGGGGTCCTTTGTGCTGCATCTGCTTGCTCTCTGGCCGCTGGTCGGGATTGAACAGGCGGCGCTGCTGTCCTGGGTGGCGCTGTTTGTCGGCTCGGCCTCCGCTTTTGCCTTTTATGAATACTGCCACACGCTGGCGCATCTGAACGTGCCCAAGGGCTGGTTCGGTCAGCGGGTGACCCGCAGCCACGCGGCGCATCATTATCAGGATCACCAGGCGACCTATCATGTGACCTTTGGCATGGGCTGGATCGACCGGCTGTTCGGCACCGCGCATGACCCGGCAAAGGCACGTGAGAGGTTCGACCGGCGCAGCATGATGAGCATCGGGATGGATCCGGACGACCTGCGCCTTGTCACGGCGCGCAAGGCCTATGGGAAGACCGAGCAACCACGACATATGACCAGATCCTGAATGGGCAGTTGGGGTCTGTTTTCAGACCCGGCTGAAACCAGTGCTTTCCAAATCCCTCGCTTTCCTGTATCCGCCGCGCATCTGAGACGTAACGCTCCGGCCCCTGGCGTTGTGCGAAGGATTAGGGGCGGCGGCAATGGGGCCGCCAAGCAAACGGGAGACCCGGCAAGGGGCCGGGAGTGCTCTCTAAAGGATACGACATGTTCAATGTAACTACGAAGACGATGGAGTGGGGCGATGAAACCCTCACTCTGGAAACGGGCAAGGTTGCCCGTCAGGCGGATGGCACCGTGATCGCGACCCTGGGTGAGACCAGCGTGATGGCGAACGTGACCTTCGCCAAGGAACCGAAGCCGGGCCAGGATTTCTTCCCGCTGACGGTTCATTACCAGGAGAAATACTACGCCGCCGGTAAAGTGCCGGGTGGCTTTTTCAAGCGCGAGGCGCGGCCGACCGAAAAGGAAACGCTGACCGCGCGCCTGATCGACCGTCCGATCCGCCCGCTGTTCGTGCCGGGCTTCAAGCATGAAGTTCTGGTGATGTGCACCGTGCTGTCGCACGACCTGGTCAACGACCCGGACGTGGTGGCGATGATCGCGGCCTCCGCTGCGCTGACCATCTCCGGCGCGCCGTTCATGGGGCCGATCGCCGGTGCCCGCGTCGGCTTCGTCGATGGCGAGTATGTGCTGAACCCCTCGGTCGACGACATGCAGGGCCTGCGCAACAACCCCGAGCAGCGGCTCGACCTGGTTGTGGCCGGCACCAAGGACGCCGTCATGATGGTGGAGTCCGAGGCTTACGAACTGACCGAGGACGAGATGCTGGGCGCCGTGACCTTCGCGCACGAGCAGATCCAGCCGGTCATCGACCTGATCATCTCGCTGGCCGAGGATGCCGCGAAAGAGCCGTTCGACTTCACCCCGCCGGATTATTCCGCACTCTACGAGGTCGTGAAGGCGGCGGGCGAAGAGCAGATGAAGGCGGCCTATGCCATCACTGACAAGCAGGAGCGCGTTGCCGCTGTTGCCGCCGCGAAGGACGCCATCAAGGCGGGCCTGACCGAGGAACAGCTGGAAGATGCGAACCTCGGGTCCGCGCTGAAGAAGCTGGAATCCACCGTCCTGCGCGGCACTGTCGTGAAGGATGGCAAGCGGATCGACGGTCGTGCCCTGGATCAGGTGCGTCAGATCGAGGTCGAAACTGGCCTGCTGCCGCGTACCCATGGCTCCGCGCTCTTCACCCGTGGAGAAACGCAGGGTCTGGTCGTGACCACGCTTGGCACCGGCGATGACGAACAGTTCATCGACGCGCTGCACGGCAACTTCAAATCCAACTTCATGCTGCATTACAACTTCCCGCCCTACTCGGTCGGCGAAGTGGGCCGCGTTGGTTCCCCGGGTCGTCGTGAAATCGGTCACGGCAAGCTGGCATGGCGTGCCCTTCAGGCCGTTCTGCCCGCCGCGACCGACTTCCCCTACACGATCCGTATCGTGTCGGAGATCACGGAATCCAATGGCTCGTCCTCGATGGCCTCCGTCTGTGGCGGGTCGCTGTCCATGATGGACGCGGGCGTTCCGCTGAAGGCCGCCGTGGCCGGTGTGGCCATGGGCCTGGTGCTGGAAGACGACGGCTCCTACGCCATCCTGACCGATATCCTGGGCGACGAGGACCACCTCGGCGACATGGACTTCAAGGTGGCCGGGACCGAAGCGGGGATCACCTCGCTCCAGATGGACATCAAGGTTGCAGGCATCACACCTGAGATCATGAAGAAGGCCCTCGCCCAGGCGAAAGACGGCCGGATGCATATCCTTGGCGAGATGAACAAGGCGCAGGCCGGGACGGGTGAATTCTCCGTCCACGCCCCGCGGATCGAGACGATGCAGATCCCGACCGACAAGATCCGTGAAGTGATCGGGTCCGGCGGCAAGGTCATCCGCGAGATCGTCGAGGTTTCCGGTGCCAAGGTCGACATCAACGACGAAGGCATCATCAAGATCGCCTCGCCGAACGGTGACGCCATCCAGAAGGCCTATGACATGATCCATTCGATCGTGGCAGAGCCGGAAGAAGGCCAGGTCTACAAGGGCAAGGTTGTGAAGATCGTCGACTTCGGCGCCTTCGTGAACTTCTTTGGCAAGCGTGACGGCCTGGTGCACGTGTCCCAGATCGAAAACCGCCGCCTGAACCATCCGTCGGATGTGCTGAAGGAAGGCCAGGACGTCTACGTGAAGCTTCTGGGCTTCGACGATCGTGGCAAGGTTCGCCTGGCCATGAAGATGGTCGATCAGGAGACCGGCGAAGAGATCGCGAAAGAGGATGCCGCGGAGTAATCCCGCTGGCATCGTTGAATGGGAGAGCCCCGGCCGGTTGGTCGGGGCTTTTTCTTTGTTTCCTACGCCCAAATGCGTCAGGTTGAGATCACAATTTGTGATCTCAAGGTGTGTGTGATTGCCGGGGGGGGTGGGCCATGCTCAAAGGGCTGGACCGCTAGGGCCCCGCGTCATACGAAGGCGCCATGATCCGCAGCTATATCATCCACCTCGACGGCAGCACGGCGCGTCAGCCTCTGGTCGATACGTTGCAGGGCCTCCTGCCAGCGGCCGAGGTGCTCTCGGCCGTCGACGGGCGGGTGATGAGCGAGGCGGAACGGGCGGCGGTCTGTGTGCCGGTGCTGCACCAGCCGGCCTATCCTTTCCCGCCCAAGCCGGGCGAAGTGGGCTGTTTCCTGTCGCATCGCAAGGCCTGGGAAAGGATCGTCGCCTCCGATGACGAGGCGGCGCTGATTGTCGAGGATGACATTGTCCCGGCCGAAGGGTTCGAGGCGGCGCTGGCGCTGGCTCTGGAAAACGCGGCGCCGAACCGGCTGATCCGGTTTCCCCTGCGCGACCGGGAAGAACCGGAGGAGGTCCTGGCTTCTTCGGGAGACGTTCGGCTGCACCGGCCCCGGGTCGTGGGTCTGACCACCGGGATGCAGCTTGTCGGGCGCGAGGCCGCGGCGCGGTTTCTGGAACTGACAGGGCAGTTTGACCGGCCGGTGGATACGTTCCTGCAGATGCGCTGGCTGACCGGGGTGGAGACGCTGACCCTGTCGCCCGCGCCGGTGCGCAGCGCCGTGGCAGAAACGGGCGGTAGCACGATTCAGAGCCATACCTCGCCCCTGGCGGAGGTCAAACGCAGCTGGCACCGCATGCGCTATCGCGGGAAGGTGGCGCGGCTATCGGGGGCGGACAGATGATCTACACGCGATTTCATGGGCGCACGGGCAACCAGATGTTCCAATATGCAGCGGCGCGGGCGCTGGCGCTGGAACTGGGGACACAGGTCGTGCTGGATGACCGGTTGGCGATTGCGCGGGGCGAACGCTCGATCACCCGGATCTGGGACCTGCCGGTGGTGGCGGGGGATCTGCCGCCCTCGAAACACGACCGGAAACTGGCGCATTACCTGTGGCGGTATTTCGGGTCCTCGCCGAAGTATCACCGCGAAAAGGGGCTGGGATTTGATCCCGCGTTCTTTTCCCTGCCCGATGACAGCTATCTGCACGGCTACTGGCAGTCGGAGAAATACTTCGGGCGCCATGCCGATCAGATCCGGTCCGATTTCGACCTTCCGCCCGCGACGGGCCGCAATGCGGAGCTGGCCGCGCAGATCGGCGAGGGGCTGTCGGTCTCGCTGCATGTCAGGCGGGGGGATTATGTGGCCCTGTCGACGCATGGGGTCTGTGACCAGGCCTATTACGACGCGGCGCTGGCGGCGCTGCTGCCGCGGCTGGAGGCGGAGCCGGTGATCTATGTCTTCTCGGACGAACCGGACTGGGCGCGGGATCACCTTGTGCTGCCAGGGCAGCGCGAGGTGATCGACCACAATGGCGAGGGGGCGGATTACGAGGATATGCGGCTGATGTCGCTGTGCAATCACAACATCATCGCCAATTCCTCCTTCTCGTGGTGGGGCGCCTGGCTGAATGCCGATCCGGGCAAGATCGTGGTCGGCCCGAAGGACTGGTTCGCCAATCCCAAGCTGCGCAACCCCGATATCCTGCCGGAAAGCTGGCTGACTGTCTGAGGCCTATTTGCCGCGTCGTCGGAAGACGCCGGTCGCACGGGCGGCGACGTTGCCGTCTTCATCCTTGATCACGGCCTCGGCGAAGAAGGTCTTGGCGCCTCCGCCGGTGACCGTCCCCTCGGCAATGATCACCTTGCCCTTCAACGGCCCCACATAGTTGACGCTGAGGTTCAGCGTCATGGCCAGTTCCTTGGCCTTTGGATCACCGGTGTAGCAGCCGCAGTAGCCCATGACCGTGTCCGCCATGACAGCGTGGACGCCGCCATGGGGGATGCCGTAGCGATTCATCAGGAAATCTTCCATCGGCAGTTCGAAGCGGGCAAACCCTTCGCGCCATTCGGTGATGTAGAATCCCAGGTGTTTCTGAAGCGGGTAGGGGTCTTCGACGAGGTCGGGGTCGATCATGTGGTCTTTCATTGGTCCTCAGACAGTTTTGGCCGCTTTCAGGCCGGCCTCGGCAAAGCGCGGAACCGAGGCACTCATTTGCTTGGCGCGCTCGGGGTTCGATGCATTGCCGTCCAGCGCGCGTTTGTACACGCCCTGGATGATGCCGGCCATGCGGAAGAAGGTGAAGGCGAGATAGAAGCCGAACTTGTCGATGCCGGGAATGCCGGCGCGTTTGCAGTAGCTCTCGACAAACTCCTCGTCGGTCATCAGCCCTTCCGCCTTGCGGTCGATCCCCGCCAGGCCCCGGCTGTTCGCGCCACCCGGCATGGACCATTGCATGATCACGGCGGCGACATCGGCATAGGGATGGCCGGTGGTCGAAAGCTCCCAGTCGAGGACGGCGGCGACACGGGGGCGGTCCTTTTCGAAAAGCATGTTGTCGATGCGGTAATCGCCATGCGCCAGGGTGCGCAGCCCGTCGTCGGCAGGGATGTTGTTGTTCAGCCACTCGATCAACTCGTCCATCGCCGGGATCGTGTCGGTTTCGCTGGCGCGGTACTGCTTGGTCCAGCGGCCGATCTGGCGTTCGTAGTAGTTGCCCGTGGGGCCGTAGTCGCTCAGCCCCGTCGCGTCGAGGTCGACGGCGTGGATGGCAGCGAGAACGCGGGACATTTCGTCATGGACGGCCCATCTGTCCTCCACCGCCAGTTCCGGCAGCGAAGGCAGATTGAAATGTCGGCCGTCGACTTCGTCCATCACGTAGAACATCGACCCGATGACATCATCGTCCTCGCAGAGCACATGAACCTTGGTCACCGGCACGTCGGTTTCATAAAGCGCCTTCTGCACCCGGAATTCACGATCCACCGCATGGGCGGATTTCAGCAGGACGCCCGGCGGTTTGCGACGCAGGACGTATCTGTGATTGGGTGTGACCAGGCGGAAGGTCGGGTTTGACTGACCGACGTCGAACTTCTCGGCCTCGATCGGGCCTTCAAAGCCGGGCAGGTTTTCGGTGAGCCACGTTTCAACGGCGGCAACGTCGAGTTTCGTGGGGTCCTGTTTGGTCATCGTTACCCTCCCTCAAGCGTAAGTCAGCAGACGGTCGGCATTGGCCGCCGTGATATGCGGGGTTTCGTTGAACCCGTGGAAATAGGTGTTTCGCGGGGTGAAGACGAAGCGCGTGATCGCCGTGTTCTTCATTTGCAACTGCATCTTTGTCTGGTGGATGCCGGGCGTTTCCAGCAGGGCAGACACCGCCTGGGAAATCGCACCGCCGGAGGAGACTGCAAAGACCGTCTCGACCCCGTCGCGCATCAGGGCCTTGCAGGCCGTGTCGACGCGACCGGTGAATTCGGCCCACATCTCTGGCGGGTCGGGGATTTCGTCGCGCTGCCATTCCGCCACGGTGGTGCGCAGTGTGCGGAAGTGGCTTTTGTGATCGGACAGCATGCCCTCGGGTTCGCCACCCGCGGCGTACTTGGCCTTCAGCAGGTTGCTGAAATCGTATTCATCGAGCCCCGCCTGCAATTCGGCTTCAAGCTCAAGCTTCATGCCCTTGAGGATGCCGGCAAGGGTCTCTTTCTGGCGGGTCAGGGTGCCATGCGCCACGACATCGGGAATGATCCCTTCCTGCGCAAACCATTGGCCGAGCGCTTCGGATTGTTCATGGCCTATTTCAGAGAGCTTGTCGTAATTGGCGGCCCCGAAGGACGCCTGACCATGGCGGATAAGGTAGAGTGTGGGCATAGGGGGGACTTGGCGCTTTTCGGTTCGTGTCCCGGCCTTGCGCCGGGACCCCGCGCGGCTCATGCGACGCGAGGCCCCGGCATGAGGCCGGGGCACATCAGTGGTTTCAGAGGACTTCGAAAAGGCCGGCCGCACCCATGCCGCCACCGACACACATGGTGCAGACAACGTATTTGGCACCGCGACGCTTGCCCTCGATCAGCGCGTGGCCGACCATGCGGGCGCCGGACATGCCGTAGGGGTGACCGATGGAGATCGCGCCGCCGTTCACGTTCAGCAGCTCGTCCGGGATGCCCAGGACACGCTGAGACTGCAGAACCTGGCTGGCGAAGGCCTCGTTCAGTTCCCACAGGCCGATGTCGTCCATCTTGAGCCCGTGCGCTTCCAGCAGTTTCGGCACGGCATAGATCGGGCCGATGCCCATTTCTTCCGGGCCGAGGCCTGCGGCCATGACACCGACGTAGCGGCCAAGCGGCTGGAGACCGCGCTTTTCGGCTTCCTTGGCTTCCATGATGACGGAGGCCGAGGCACCATCGGAGAGCTGCGAGGCGTTACCGGCGGTGATGTTCTTGCCTTCCTTGATCTGCTGGCCGTCCTTGAAGACCGGCGCGAGACCCTGGAGGTTTTCCAGCGTGGTGGACGGGCGGTTGCCTTCGTCCTTCTCCAGCGTGACTTCCTTGTAGGAGACTTCCTTCGTCTCCTTGTCGACCACGGCCATGGTCGAGGTCAGCGGCACGATTTCGTCGTCGAACTTGCCGGCCTGCTGTGCGGCGGCGGTGCGCTGCTGCGATCTCAGGGCGTATTCGTCCTGGTCTTCGCGCGATACGTTATAGCGCTCTGCCACGATTTCTGCCGTTTCCAGCATGGTCATGTAAAGCTCGGGCTTGTGTTCCTGAATCCAGGGATCGCGCGCGCGGTCGGTGCGCATGTTCTGGTTCTGAACCAGCGAAATGGATTCGACACCGCCGCCGATCACGATGTCCATGCCGTCATGCACGACCTGCTTGGCCGCCGTGGCGATGGCCATCATGCCGCTTGCACACTGGCGGTCCATGGACATGCCCGCGATGGAGACCGGAAGCCCCGCGCGGATCACGGCCTGACGGCCGATGTTGCCGCCGGTGGACCCCTGCTCGATTGCGCAGCCGATCACGCAGTCGGAGATTTCGGAGCCATCGAGGCCCGCGCGCTCCACGGCGTTCTTCACGGCATGGCCGATCAGTTCCTGAGCCTGGGTGTTGTTGAACGCACCGCGATAGGCCTTGCCGATCGGGGTCCGTGCTGTTGAGACGATAACTGCGTCACGCATTTGATAGTCCTCCTGAGTTTACTTGGTCCGGTCCGGAAGCTCGATGCCGCGGAGTTCCGCAGCCTTCCGGGCGAATTTTCCTGTCTGGGCAAAGGCACCAGGCATGATCTGCTGACCCTCTTCGCTGCGGATCTCCTCCATCCGCGACGCGATTGTGTCGGGGTCCAGCTCGTCGTCGGCAAAGGCGACGCCGTCGGTTTCGTAGATGCGGCATTCGGCAAAGACGCCGCCGCCCGCGCCCATGATCATCCGGTTGGGCGCGTCCTCGTGAAGCAGGGTCAGCACGCCGGGGGTGATCGTTTCGGGCTTGAGCAGGTCAAGCATCTGTTGCGGCAGCAACTCTTCGGTCATCCGGGTCGCGGCTGTCGGCGACAGGATGTTGGCCTTGATGTTGTACTTGTTGCCCTCCTGGACCAGCACGTTCATCAGCCCGACCATGGCCGCCTTGGCCGCACCATAGTTCGACTGGCCGAAGTTGCCGTAGAGGCCCGAGGACGAGGTGGTGTAGACGATCCGGCCGTATTCGTTCTGGCGGAAATGTTCCCACAGGGCCTTGGTCGGGATGACCGATCCCATCAGGTGCACGTCGACCACCTTTCGGAAGTCGTCCAGCTCCATCTTGGAGAATGTCTTGTCGCGCAGGATACCCGCGTTGCAGAGCAGGATGTCCACCTTGCCAAATCGGTCGATGGCCTGATCGACCATGTCCTGAACCTGCGCCTCGTCGGTGACGTTCGCACCATGGGCCATGGCTTCGCCGCCCATGGCCTCGATCTCCTTCACCACCGCTTCGGCCTGGGCGCTGGACGACCCGGTGCCGTCGGTGGCAACGCCCAGGTCGTTGACCACGACCTTTGCGCCGCGGGCCGCCAGGCCCAGGGCATGGGCGCGGCCAAGGCCGACGCCGGCGCCGGTGACGATGGCCACGCGGCCGTCGAAACGAATGCTCATGTATTATCCTCCGAAATATCTGCGGCCCAGCCACTCGGCAACGAGGGCGGGCTTGTCTTTGCCGTCGATCTCGACCGTGACGGTCGTGGTTGTCTGAATCTCGCCCGGGCGGATCTCCTCGACCTTGTCGAGGACGAAGCGCCCCCGGATCTTTGAGCCGACCGGGACAGGCGAGACGAAGCGCATCTTGTTCATGCCATAGTTTACGCCCATGACCACCCCCTCGACCGAGGGCATCTGATAGACCATGGCCGAGAGCATCGACATGGTCAGGAAGCCATGCGCGATTGTCGTGCCGAAGGGGGTCTTGGCGGCCTTTTCGGGGTCAACATGAATGTACTGCCAGTCCTCGGTGCAGTCGGCAAAGGTGTTGATCCGCTCCTGCGTCATCTCGAACCAGTCGGAGACACCGATCTCCTGGCCGACCATGGCCTCGTATTCTTCGCGGGTGACGGTCTTGCTCATCTTCAATCCTCCTGAACCGATGCGGCTTTGGCGGCGACCGCGGCGTTGAGCCCGCCTGCCACCGGTATCGTGTGACCCGAGACATAGGCCCCGGCGCGGGAACAGAGGTAGAGAACCACCCCCGCAATATCCTCCGGCGTGCCGACACGGCCAAGAGGGATGTTCTGACCGGCCTTTTCACGCTGTTCCTCCGTGCCGATGGCAAAGGCCATCATCTTGGACAGGAAAGGCCCGGGCGCGAAGGCGTTGACCGTGATGTACTGCGGCGCCAGTTCGGACGACATGAGCGTCGTCATGTGATGCACCGCACCCTTGGAAACGCCGTAGCTGTAGGCCGTGCCGCCGCGCGGCTGGATACCGACGATGGAGCCGGTGTTGAGCACGCGGGCCGGGTCTTCGAAGCTGGCCGCCTTGCGCAGCAGGGGCAGCAGTTTCTGGGTCAGGTAGAACATGCCAGTGACGTTGACGTCCAGCACGCGGGACCATGCGTCATAGGGAAATTCCTCCATAGAGGGTGCGCCCCAGGTCTTGCCCGCGTTGTTGAGCAGGATCGGCAGGCTGTCGGTGCGTTTCTCGACCTCTTTCACGAGGGCCAGAACACCCTCTTCGCTGCCGACATCCCCGGCAAAGCCCTCGGCCTTGCCGGTCAGGCCCATCTGGTTCAACTGATCCGCCGCGCCTTCGCAGGCGTGGACCTTGCGCGAGGCGATCATGACGTCGCAGCCCGCGCCCATCAGCGCCTCGGCCGCCATCAGGCCGATGCCCGAGGCGCCGCCGGTGACCAGTGCTTTCTTGCCCGTCAGGTCGAAAAGTTTGGAAACCAGTAGATCCGACATCAGAAGCCCCTCGCTACTGCCACGCGGGCGGCATGATAGCCATAGTCGCCCAGCCATTCCGCGCCGACGCGCGCGCGCTTCATGAAGAAGCCCATGTCAAATTCGTCGGTCATGCCGATGCCGCCGTGCATCTGCACGCCCTCGCTGACCGCCAGTTTTGCGGTCTGGGTCGCGCGGGCCTTGGCGATGGAAACCGCGATGTCCGATCCTTCGGGGTCCTCGTCCATGACGCGGCCCGCGTTGGTGATGGCCGACGCGGTAATCTCGATTTCCGCGAACAGATGCGCGGCGCGGTGTTGCAGCGCCTGGAAGGATCCGATGGTGCGTCCGAACTGCTTACGCTCCTTCAGGTAGCCGGTGGTCATCCCGAAGGCCCCGGCAGAGACGCCGAGCAATTCGGCCGACAGCGCGGCCTGACCGGCATTCAGCGCGGCGTGGACAGCGGCCATGCCGCAATCGACCTCGCCCACGACGTCGTCGCCGGTGGCCTCCACATTGTCGAAGTCAATCTGGGCGTGGTCCCGTTCATCCACCGTGCGCTTGGCGGTGCGGGTCAGGCCCGCGCGCCCCGCGTCGATGTCGAAGAGGGTCAGCCCCTCGGCCTCGCCCGCCGTGCCGCCAGTGCGGGCCAGGACCAGCACGCGGGTCGCGGCGCCACCATCGGCGACAAAGACCTTGCGACCGGACAGTTTGAAGGCGTTGCCGGATTTCTCGGCCCGCAGGTCGGTGCGCAGGGGGGCGTGTTTCGGCCCTTCGTCCACGGCCAGCGCGTAGATCGCATCGCCGGAGGCAATCCCCGCCAGCCGATCATTCGCCGCGCCCTTCAGCGCGGTGGCGGCCATCACGGCGGTGGAGATGAAGGGGGAGGCGGCCAGAACCTCGCCCATCTCCTCGCTCAGGATGCCTGCGGCACGGTGGCCCATGTCGGAGCCTCCGGCCTCTTCGGGCAGCAGGACCCCGGTCCAGCCCATCTGGGCCATCTCTTTCCAGAGACCGGGGTCGTAGGTGCGCCCGGCATCGCGGTTGGCGCGGAAGGCGGTAACGGGGGAGCTTTCCTGCAGAAAGCCGCGCGCAGCGTCGCGCAGCATGACTTCATCCTCGGTCGGGACAAGCGAAGCAACCATGGTGATAATCCTTTACGAAGACGGCAATTCGAGAACGCGTTTGGACAGGATGTCGAGCATCACTTCGCTCGTCCCGCCCTCGATCGAGTTCGCCTTGGTGCGCAGCCATTCCGGCGCCAGGGTGCCATGATCGCCCTTCCACTCCACCCCTTCGGAGCCGGTGATAGACATCAGGATTTCATAGCGGCGCTTGTTCAGCTCCGTCCCGGAGTATTTCAGCATGGCAGAGGCATGGCCGACGCCGCCCTGTTTCGCCATGTCCTTGTAGCGTTCCATCGTCATGCCCATGGCCAGCGTGTCGATCTCCAGCTCCATCGTCTGGGCGCGGATCACCGGATCGTCCATGATATGTTCGTCCAGCGTGTCGATGAAGGCGCCGAGGGAGCGGCCGCCAAGGATGCCGCCCGCCGCGCCGGAGCCGCCGCCGCCGATCATCTCGCGCTCGTGCGTCAGAAGATGTTTCGCGACATCCCAACCGCGGTTGAGCTCGCCCACGATGCGGGAATTGCCCTCTTCGTCGGTCTTGGGGACCATGACATCGTCAAAGAAGGTTTCGCAGAAGGGCGAGGCGCCGGAGATCAGCTTGATCGGCTTGGTGGAGACGCCGTTGGCCTCCATGTCGATCAGCATGAAGGAGATGCCCTTGTGCTTTGGCGCGTCCTTGTCGGTGCGGACGAGGGCGAAAATCCAGTCGGCCTTGTCGGCGTAGGAGGTCCAGATTTTCGAGCCGTTGACCACCCAATGGTCGCCCTTGTCCTCGGCCCGGGTCTGAACTGACGCAAGGTCACTGCCCGCGCCGGGTTCGGAATATCCCTGGCACCAGCGGACGCGGCCGTTGGTGATATCTGGCAGATACTTCAGCTTCTGTTCGTGGGTGCCGAAGGCCAGCAGCGCCGGGCCAAGCATCCAGAGGCCGAAACTTTCCAGCGGCGAGGGCGCCCTGGCCTTGGACATTTCTTCGCGGAAGATCTTTTCCTGGGCCCGAGTCAGTCCGGCACCGCCGTATTCCGTCGGCCATCTGGGGGCCGTCAGCCCGACCGAAGCGGCATTTTCCATCCAGATTCGCTGCTCGTCGCAGGAGAAAGTGAAGCGTTTGCCGCCCCAACAGATCGTCCGTTGATCGGCGGGCATAACCTTCAGTTTTTGAGGGCATTTTTCGGCGATAAAAGCCGCGACCTCGGACCGAAACTGGTCCAGGTCGTCCGAAAATGACGACATATCCGCTCCTCCCAATCAGCGCATGTTTTGCATTGCAGAATAGAATTTCACAGTTTGCTTGACAAGGCGGGTCGGAAACCTTTTGATCGGGTTCAGAAACCATCCGGGTGAGAATCCGGACTTTCGTAACGGGAGGAAATCCATGTCCATCAAGAAAGCCGCACTCGCGGCTGCAGTTTCTTTTGTCGCCGTGACGGCCGCGCAGGCCGACATCAAAATGGCGTTCATCGACCCGCTCTCCGGTCCGTTCGGTCCGTCGGGTGAAGCGGCCTACACCAGCTTCATTCTGGAAGCCGAGCGAATCAACGAAGCAGGCGGCGTGAACGGTGAGATGATCGAAGTCACCGGCTACGACAACAAGGTCAATCCGAAGGAATCGCTGGTTCAGCTGCAGAAGGCGATCGACAGCGGCGCCCGCTATATTTTCCAGGGCAACGGTTCTTCGGTGGCTGCGGCGATCATCGACGCTGTCAACAAGCACAACTCGCGCAACCCCGGCGAAGAGGTTCTCTTCTTCAACTACGCGGCCGTGACGCCGGCCTTCACGAACGAAGACTGCTCTTTCTGGCACTTCCGGTTCGATGCGCATGCCGACATGAAAATGGCGGCGATCACCGACTATATCAGATCGCAGGATGACATCAAAAAGGTCTACCTGATCGGTCAGGACTACATCTTCGGCCAGGCCGTCGCAGCTGCTGCGGAAAGCCAGCTCAAAGAAAAGCGTAGCGACATCGAAATCGTCGGCAACGAACTCCACCCGCTTGGCAAGGTTAAGGACTTCACCCCCTACATCCAGAAGATCATCTCTTCGGGTGCGGATGCCGTGATCACCGGCAACTGGGGCGCCGACATGCAGCTGCTGATGAAAGCCGCTGCGGAATCCGGGTCCGACATTCCCTATCTGACCTTCTACGGTGGTTCGCTTGGTGCGGTGTCCGCACTTGGTGATGGCGCCAAGGACCTGCTGTACCAGGTTACCGAAGGCATCACGAACCTTGAAGCCGACGAAGGCCAGTACGAGCTCATCGAGACGTACAAAGAGCGTTTCCCGGAGTATGACTACTACTACCACCGGGCACATGTCGCGATGCGCATGTTCAAAAAGGCCGCTGAAGAAGCCGGTTCCGTGGAGCCGATCGCCGTGGCCTACGCCCTCGAAGGCATGACCCACGAGGACGCCTATGGTCCGGTCACCATGCGTGCAGACGACCACCAGGTGCAGCAGAACCTCTACATCTCGACTGTGTCCGACGACGTGAAATACGGCGTGGACAACATCGAGCTGGGTTGGAAGATGGTCGACGGCGGCAAGATCGAAGCCGCAGCCGCCGAGCAGCCGACGACCTGCGAGATGGAGCGCCCCGAGAAGCCGTAATCTCGGACGTCAGTCTAACGATCTAAATGGGGCGCCGTGCCGTGAAAGCTCGGCGCCCCAACTACACTCAACGAGGTCATCATGGAAACGATCGTATTCGCGCTGCTGAATGGCGTGATCTACGGGCTCCTGCTGTTCATGCTGTCGTCCGGCCTGACCCTCATCTTCTCGATGATGGGCGTGCTGAACTTCGCACATGCGAGCTTCTACATGCTGGGCGCTTATTTCGCCTTCACCATTTCAGGCTCGTCCAGTTTCTGGATCGCGCTATTCGTCGCCCCGGTTCTTGTCGGGCTGGTCGGTGCGCTGGTCGAACGCTACGGGCTGCGCAAGGTCCATGCCAACGGGCATGTGGCCGAACTGCTGTTCACCTTCGGCCTTGCCTATCTGATCGAGGAAGTCGTCAAGATCTTCTACGGCAAGACCTCCGTGGACTATCGCATCCCCGAACTGCTGAATTTCCCTGCGTTCACCGTCTATGGCGCGTCCTTCCCGGCTTACCGGATCTTCATGCTGTTCATCGCGATCGGGATGCTGGTCGGTCTGTGGTACCTGCTGAAGAAGACCCGCGCGGGTCTGATCATCCAGGCGGCGCTGACGCATCCGCATATGGTCGGCCACCTGGGCCACAACGTGCCGCTGATCTTCATGACCGTCTTTGGCATCGGCTGTGCGATGGCCGGCCTCGCCGGTGTGATCGCGGGCAACATCTTCGTGACCGACCCGGCCATGGCCGTGCAGATGGGGCCGATCGTCTTCGTGGTGGTCGTTGTCGGTGGCATCGGTTCGCTCGAAGGGGCGTTCCTGGCCTCGTTGCTGATCGGACTGATCCAGAACTTCGCCGTGGGCATCAATGCCTCCTTCGCGGAAATCTTCTGGTTCACCGGGCTCAGCCCGACCTCTGAAATCGGGGATATCACCATTTCCTCGCTGGCGCCTGTCATGCCCTTCCTGCTGCTGGTGCTGATGCTGATCTTTAGGCCGCGTGGCCTGATGGGGGAGCAAGACCTATGAGCGATACGACGCAAACTCATGGCAATCTCGCCCCCTCCGTGGGCGAGAAGTTCCGCCAGCGGGCTCTGCCGTTCCTGATCTTCATCGCGATCATTCTGCTGATCCCGCTGACAGACCCGTCGCGGACAATGCTGGCGGTCATTCACCAGATGGCGATCTACATCGTCTTCGCGGTGGCCTATAACATGCTGCTCGGAAAGGGGGGTATGCTCTCCTTCGGGCATGCGGTCTACTTCGGCCTCGGCGGGTACTTCTGCATGCATGCGATGAACTGGATCGAAGACGGACGCGGCCTCTGGGGCAGCTATCCGACCTTCTTCCTGCCGCTGATGGGCTTTCTTGCCGGCGCGGCCGCGGCCGTGGTGATCGGGTCCTTCTCCTGTCGTCGGGCAGGGACCACCTTCGCGATGATCTCACTCGGTGTGGCCGAGCTGGTGTTCTCCGGGGCCTTCATGTTCGACAGTCTCTTCGGCGGCGAACAGGGGATCAACGGCGACCGGATGAACGGGCCGGAGGTCTTCGGCCTGACCATGGGTCCGATGCAGGATATCTACTGGTTCATGGCCTTCTGGACGATCCTTGCGGTCCTCGCGATGTATGCCTTCACCCGGACGCCCCTGGGCCGTCTGTCCGAAGCGACCCGCGACAACCCGCAGCGCGTTCAGTTCATCGGCTACAACCCGACGCGCGTACGCTGGCTGGTCTTCTCGATTTCCGGTGGCTTTGCAGGTCTCGCCGGGGGCATGTCCGCCGTAAACTACGAGATCTTCACACCTGAGGCACTGTCGCTGATCCCGTCGGGCTTTGTCCTGATCATGGCTTATGTGGGTGGCATCACCTACTTCGCCGGTCCGATCATGGGGGCGATCCTGCTGACCTACATGTCCTCGATGATGTCCGACTTTACCGAAGCCTGGCTTTTGTACCTGGGCCTCATGTTCGTGATCATCGTGATGTACGCCCCGCGCGGCATCGCCGGGATCGTCTTCGGCTTCTGGGAGGGTATTCGCGGCAGTAATCCGGGCGAGTTCCTGAAGAAGTGGCTGATGCAGCTGGTGGGCTGCGGACTGATGCTGGTCGGCCTGATCATCCTGGTCGAAGTGGCGGTTCGCTGGTCCAATGGCTGGGGCGAGTCCTTCGAACCCTATGGGCTGCACTTCCCGATCGACAGTGTCGTGACCTGGATCGCGATTATCGTGCCGCTGGCGGCGGGGGTCTCGATCCTCCGTTTCGTCGGCCGCAAGAAAGAGGAGATGCCGGCATGACCGCTCCCGCCCTTTCACTGAAGAACCTGAGCAAGAGCTTCGGTCCGGCCAAGATCATCAATGACGTCTCGCTCGACATTCCCGCGGGCGAACGTCATGCGATCATCGGTCCGAACGGCGCGGGCAAGTCGACATTGTTCAACCTGATTTCGGGGCTCTACACCCCGTCCTCGGGCACGGTGTCGCTGAATGGCACGCTGATCTCGGGCGTCCCCCCGTTCGAGATCAACCGGATGGGCCTGTCACGGTCCTTCCAGGTGTCCAACATCTTCGCCAACATGACCGTGCGCGAAAACGTGCGCTGCGGCGTGCTGCACTCGCTCGGGCAGGGCTATTCCTTCTGGAAAAGCGTAACCTCCTCCAAGCAGGTGCAGGAGAAGACCTACGAGGTGCTGGAACACTGCGCGCTGGTCGACAAGGCCAACATGCCTGCCGCGCTGCTGCCCTATGCGGATCAGCGCGCGCTGGAAATCGCGATCACCATCGCGGGCGGGGCGAATGTCATCCTGCTGGATGAACCGACCGCGGGCATGAGCCATTCGGAAACCGACCGCGCGGTGGAACTGATCCGCAAGTCGAGCGAAGGCAAGACGCTGGTGATCGTCGAACACGACATGGGCGTGATCTTCGACCTGGCGGACCGGATCTCGGTTCTGGTCTATGGCGAGATCATCGCCTCGGCCCCGCCGTCCGAGATCCGGGGCGATCCCAAGGTCCGCGAAGCCTATCTCGGGGATGAAGCCCTGCCAGAAGAAAACGGGGCGGAGGAAACCGCATGACCCAGCCAATGCTCGAAGTCAAAGACCTCCATGCCTTCTACGGCAAGTCGCATGTGCTGCGCGGCGTGAACATGGAAATCATGCCGGGCGAGGTGATCGCGCTTCTGGGCCGCAACGGGGTGGGGCGCTCCACCACCGCCAAGGCCATCATGGGCGAGGTCGCGCCGAAGGGCGAGATCCTGTTCAAGGGTCAGCCGATCTCGGGGCTGGAAAGCCACAAGATCAGCCGTCTGGGTCTGGGCTATGTGCCGGAAAGCCGGGACATCTTCCCGACGATGACGGTGCGCCAGAACCTGATCCTCGGCGTGAAGGACATGAAGAACCCGGGCAAGTACAGCATCGACCAGATGCTGGACATGTTCCCCAACCTGCGGGCGCGGGCCGACAATCCCGCCGGTGTCCTGTCGGGCGGCGAAAAGCAGATGCTGACCATGTGCCGGACCCTGATGGGCGATCCGGAGCTGATCATCATCGACGAGCCGACCGAGGGCCTGGCGCCGAAGATCGTGCAGCAGATCGGTGACACGATCGCGGAGATCGCCAAGACCGGTGTCGCGATCCTGCTGGTGGAACAGAAGCTCTCCATCGCGCTGCGCATCGCCAATCGCGTCTATGTGATGGGCCACGGCGAAATCGTCTACGGCGGCACGCCGGAGGAATTCGCCGGCCGTGACGATGTCCGCAAGGAGTGGCTGGAGGTCTGATCCGCCCGGTATAGTGACATATGAAGGGGGCCCCGTTAGGGCCCCTTTCTTTTGGTCGATAGCACCGGCCCGGCGACCCCCGCCCCATGGGCGACGACCTACCGCCCCATCCCCGCCAGGCGCAGCCCCGCCAGCCCCGACGCGAGGATCACCACCAACCCAATCAGCGCCAGCGCGTCCGGCCAGTCGCCAAAGACGGCGAGCCCAAGAAGCATCGCCCAGAGGATCTGGGAATAGACGAGCGGAGCGACGACATTGGCGGGCAGGCTGCGGCTGGCGATCAGCAGTAAGTAATTGCCCAGGGCCGACCCGAAAGCCGACAGCGGGAAGGCCCAGGCGAAGCCCGCGGGCAGGGTCGCGGGCCAGGTGACGACGGCAAGGGGCGTCAGCACCAGCGCCCCCAGGGCCAGTTGCGAAAAGAGCAGCAGGCGCGGGCGGTAGACCCCGGCGATCAGCCGGGTCGCCACCAGATAGCTGCCGTAGAATGTCCCGGCCAGCAGGGCCATGGCCATGCCCAAGGACATGCCGAACCCGGGCTTCACCACCAGCAACACACCGGCAAAGCCGATCAGCAGCAGCGTCGCGCGGATCAGCGTGACCCTTTCGCGCAGCAGCAGGGCAGAGCCGAAATAGGCCACGACCGGCCCGACGAAGAAGGCGCCGAAGACGTTCGCGATCGGCTCGGTCTTCAGGGCGGTCAGGATGGCGCAGATCCCGGCGACGATCAGGCCCGTACGCAGCAGCACGCGCCAGTCCCGCAGCGCGGGCAGATCGGCGCGGGTCAGCGCGGCAAAGGGGGCCAGGGCCACGGCGGCCAGGGCAAAGCGGCCCCAGGCGGCGAAATAGGGGCTGATCCCCTGCGATGTCATGGTCTTGCCCCCGGTGTCACCCAGGACGATGCAGGCCATGGCGGCCACGACAAGCAGGGCGTAGGGGAGGGAGATGTCGCGCATGGGACCAGTGATCCCATTCCCGCAGTCTTGTCAAACAACCGCCCCGCCGATGTCCGGCGGCGGGGCGGTCTCGGTCCCTCGGGCTATTGCGCAGGCAACGGGAGGTCGCGCTGCGCCTTGAGCCTGAGGGCGAGGAGGAGGCCGATCGTGGCAACGGCGATCCCGGCGGTGCTGATGTAGGCCAGACCGAGGGTCGACAGGACGGCGCCGCCCAGGATCACACCGCTGCCCTGGCCCAGGTAGACCATCGACCCGTTCAGGGCGAAGGCCAGCATGGCAGCGGGGCCTGCGGCTTCGGCCAGTCGAGACTGCACGATCGGCGCTGTGGCGAAAAGCGAGGCGGAGCCGATGAAGATGGCGACGACGGAAGCGGCGAGCCCGGGCTGGCCGTACCATCCGCCGATCAGGGCCGTGGCAAAGACCACCTGCGCCGTCGCGATGGCCGCGAAGAGCCAGACCAGCGGACCACGCGCCCCGGATTCCACCAGCCGCGTGCCAATGATGAGGCCGAGGAAACTGCCCAGCCCCGGGACCATCTGGACCATGCCCACGCCCCGCCCGTCGAACCCGGTGAGGGAGGAGACGACCGGGCGGACAAAGCCCATGACGACGAAGATCGCGGTGAAGGCGATGAGCGTGACCAGAAGGTAACCGGTCGTCGGCCAGCGCATCACCGCCCTGAAGGCCCCCTTGGGTGGTGCGGGGGGCGTCGGAACCCGCGGCACGAAGGCGCCGATCATCACTAGGGCTGCGGCGCAGAGGCCGGAGGCCAGCCAGAAGCTGGCGCGCCAGCCGTAGATCTCGCCAATGATGGAGCCGAGCGGGATGCCCGACAGGAACGCCAGAGTGACGCCGCCGTAGACCACGGCAAGCGCCCGGGCGCGTTTTTCCGGCCCGACCAGCGCGATCGCCATAGCGGATGCCAGCGGCAGGGCCAGCGCCCCCAGGGCCCCGGTCAAAGCGCGGCTGACGGCGAGGCCTGCGAAGCCGGGCATCAGGGCGGAGACGCCGTTCATCACAGTGAGATAGGCCAGCGTGAGCAGCAGCAGCGACTTGCGGTCGAACCGCCCGGTGAGCAGGGCCAGGAGCGGGCCGCAGATCGCACAGGTGACGGTGAAGAGCGACTGCAGCTGACCTGCCGCGCCGATGCTGGTGCCCAGGTCTTCGGCCATCGGGGTCAGCACGCCTGCAAAAACGAAGGCGCCGGTGGTGAAGGCCAGGGGCGCCAGCATGAGGGCGAAGAAGCGCATCTGTCAGCCCCCGGCCTTCTGGATGAAGCAGGAGGTGGTGCCGGTTGCCAGGACGCGGCCCTTCTGATCCTCGATCACCCCCTCGGCGGTGGCAATCCGGCTGCCGCGCGACTGAACCCGGCCGATGCAGCGCACCTGCCCGGTGTCGGGTGTGATCGCGCGAATGAAGCGGACCGAGGTGTCGAGGGAGACAAAGATCTCTCCCTTGGCCAGAGTGGTGTGGACGGCGCAACCGAGCGCGCTGTCGAGCAGGGTCATCGCCCAGCCCCCGTGCACCAGCCCGGCGGGGTTGAGCACATCGGCCGAAGGCTGGCCGCGGAATTCGACCTCGCCGTCGCCCACATGGTAGATCCAGTGGGTCAGGGTGCGGGCCATGCTGGGGGCCGGGGTTTCCTCGTCGATGATGCCCTGCATCAGGTCCTTGCCGGTCCGGCTGAGCACCTCGGACATCGCGGCGAGGCCGACGTGGTATTCGGGGATTGGCGCAGGGTCGAACATCGGGTACTCCTCGGATGAATGCATATGCAGATAATTACATGCATATGCATGAGATTCGCAAGGAGGTCAAGAAAATGAACTCGGCACAAACCCCGGCGCTGGCGGATCTGCTGTCAGGATCGTGCTACTGCCTGGCCACGCGGCGAGCGTCGCGGCGGATGATCCGGCTGTATGACGCGGCGTTGGAGCGGCATGGTCTGACGATTTCGCAACTCGCGACACTGGCCTGGGTGCGGTTCCTGCGCAAACCGACCGTTCAGAAGATCGCCGACCTGATGGAGATGGATCAATCCGCCCTGTCGCGCGGGCTGATGCCGCTGGAGCGGGAGGGGCTGGTGACCTCTGCCCCGGACGAGAAGGACCGGCGCAAGAAGGTCCTGTCGCTGACCGAAGAAGGCGACACAAGGCTGGTCGCGGCGGCGGAGGACTGGAAGCGCGCGCAGGAGGACGTCGAGCGGCAACAGCAAAAGCTTGGCGCCGATATCTCGGCCCTGATGGCGGGTATCAACGAGCTTGCCGTGGCGGAGACGGAGGAGGGCTGACCCAAGCGGAGTGGCGCTGGATCAACCCACAGGCAAAGGAAAAGGGCGCCCCGTGGGACGCCCTTCGCCGGAGTGTCAGCTCCGATGGATCACGCGGTTTCGCGCAACTCCGGGTGAACGTAGTCTGCCAGTTCCTTGCGCAGGTTCAGCTTGGAGAACTTGCCCGTCGCGGTCAGCGGGATGGCATCGACCCAGACGATGTCGTCGGGCAGCTGCCATTTGGCAAACTCGCTGCTCAGATGGTCGCGCATTTCTTCGATCGACGGCTTCTCGGCCCCTTCGGCGGCAACGGCCACGAGGATCGGGCGTTCGTCCCATCTGGGATGCTTGACGCCGATGGCAGCAGCCTGGGCAATGGCGGGATGCGCCATGGCGAGGTTTTCGAGGTCGATGGAGGAGATCCATTCGCCGCCGGATTTGATCAGGTCCTTCGCGCGGTCCTGGATCGACAGGAAACCGTCCTTGTCGATGGAGGCGACGTCGCCGGTGCCGAACCAGCCGTCCGCATCCAGCGCCTTCTCGCTGGCTTCCTCGTTGCGGAAGTAGCCGGAGACGACCGTGTTTCCGCGCACGAAGAGCTCTCCAACGGCCTTGCCGTCATGGGGCAGGCGATTGCCGTCCTCGTCCACCAGCTTCAGTTCGACGCCAAGGCAACGCCGCCCCTGGAGTGACTTGTAGTCGATCCGGGTTTCGAAGGATTCCTCCTCCATCCACTTGGGCATGATGCCATGGGTTCCGACGGGCGACATTTCGGTCATGCCCCAGGCGTGGCCGACGCTCACATCCAGCTTTTCGAAGGCTTCGATCATCGAGCGCGGCGCGGCGGAGCCGCCGACGACGACATCGCCGAAGTTCTCCGGCTTGCGGCCCTGTTTCTTGATCTCGGCCAGGAGCCCCTGCCAGATCGTCGGTACGCCCCAGGCGGAGAAGACCTTTTCCTCATCCATCAGCTTGAACAGCGACGGGCCGTCCATCGCCGGTCCGGGCATCACCATGTTGAGGCCGGAGATCAGCGAGGAATAGGGCAGGCCCCAGGCGTTGACGTGGAACAGCGGCACGACCGGGAGGACACTGGCCCCTTCCTGGAAGGTCGTGGTCTGCATCACGGAGATCATCATCGCGTGCAGATAGGTGGAGCGGTGCGAATACAGCGCGCCCTTCGGGTTGCCCGTGGTGCCGGAGGTGTAGCACAGGCCGCAGGCGGTGTTTTCGTCGAAGACGGGCCATTCGATCTCGGTCGGCTGGCCCTCCAGCATTTCTTCGTAGCAGAGCGCGTCAAAGGAGGTTTCCGGCATATGCGCCCGGTCGGTCATGATGACATAGACCAGGTCCTTGGGCAGGTGATCCTTCACCGCCTCGATGATCGGAACGAAAGTGGTGTCGAGGAACAGCAGTTTGTCTTCGGCGTGGTTCACGATGTAGATGAACTGCTCGGCCGAGAGGCGCGGGTTGATCGTGTGGCAGATCCCGCCTATGCCCGAAATGCCGTAGTAGAGCTCCATGTGGCGGTAGCCGTTCCAGGCCAGGGTCGCGACGCGATCGCCGAGTTCGACACCGTGCTTTTTCAGCGCGTGGGCCAGCTGGACAGTCCGGTCGCGGAATTCCACATAGGTTTCGCGATGAATGTCGCCCTCTGTCCGGACGGAGACGATTTCGGCACGGGGATAGGCGCCGACACCGAATTCCAGAATTTCCGACACCAGCAGCGGCTGGTGCATCATCATGCCTTTCATGGCAATTCCTCCCGTTTTGATCTATGGGTTTGTAGCGTTGCACGGGGCCATGTGGAAGGGTCTTCCGCGAGGGCTACGTAGCGTTTTATCCGCTTGGCGGAATAATCTCGCCCGCATTGCGGAATAAAGGCAAATACCTGCCAAAAACATCTGATTTCAATGGCCTAGAGCGTGAAATCCGGTAGTAAGGAAGGCAGGAAACGGGCCGGTTTCGGCCCTCTGGATTCGCATTGGGAGGCATGACATGAAAGCAATCATCTGTGAGGAATTCGGGCCGCTGGACGATCTGAAATACGGCGAGGTGGCTGACCCTGTCGCAGGCCCCGGCCAGGTCCTGATCCGGACCGAGGCATCGGGGGTGAACTACCCCGACGGGCTGCTTGTTCAGGGTCTTTACCAGTCCAAACCGGACCGCCCCTTCACCCCCGGCAGCGAGGTCGCGGGCGAGATCATCGCGGTCGGCGAGGGTGTGACGCGGTTCAAGGCGGGCGATCGGGTCGTCACCTATTGCTCCGCCGGGTATGCCGAACTGGCCGTCGGAAGCGAACAGACCTGTTTCGCCCTGCCCGAGGGAATGGATGCGGCGGATGCCTGTGCCATGATCATCGCCTGGGGCACCTCGCATCACGCGTTGAAACAACGCGCCAACCTGCAAGCGGGCGAGACGCTGGTGATCTTTGGTGCCGCCGGGGCCACCGGCACTGCGGCGATCCAGATCGGCAAGGTGATGGGCGCCAAGGTCATAGCGGTCTGTTCGTCCGAAGAAAAGCAGAAGATCGCGCTGGAGCAGGGGGCGGATCACGCCATCGGCTATGACAACCTCAAGGACGAGGTGAAGGCGCTGACCGGGGGCAAGGGCGCGGATGTGGTCTATGACTCCGTGGGCGGCGATGCCTTCAAGGCAGCCTCGCGGTTCATGGCGCCGGGCGGGCGGCTGCTGATCATCGGGTTTGCCAGCGGCGAGATCCCGCAGCTGCCGGTCAACCTCACCCTGGTGAAGGAATATTCGGTGGTCGGCGTCTTCTGGGGCAACTGGACCCGGCGGGAGCCGCAGGCCTATCTGGCCAATATGGACGAGCTTTTCGGCTGGTACACTGCCGGGAAGATCAAACCGCTGATCGAAGGGCGCTATCCCTTGGCCGATGCGGCGGAGGTTCTGAAGCGCGTTCTGGGGCGCGGCGCGGTCGGCAAGATCGCACTGGTGCCGTAACTGCCCCCGCCAGATGTGGGACATGATTGCTCCCGTCGGATGCCTCCGGCGGGAGTATTTTGGGGAAGGTGAAGATCAGGGCGTCAGTAGCCGACGCGGTTCACCATCCGGACCAGTTCGACCAGTTGCGGGCCGAGATCCCCCTCCAGCCGCTCGCGCGGCAGAGCGAAACTGTAGCCGCCGAGGTTGAAGGCCAGCATCGGCGTGTCGGGCTGCTGGCTGCGGTACGGTACGGCCACGGCGTTCACATCACGCTGCCAGCCGCCGATCATGGTGAAGAAACCCTTCTCCGCCACCTGTTCGCGCGCCTCTTCCAGGCTTTCGAGGATCTCGTTGACGCGATCCGGTTCATAACGCGTGCGGATGCGTTCGACGATTTCGGCGCGTTCGGCCTCGTTCGTGCCGACGATATAGGCCTGACCGATGGCCGAACGGGCGAGCGAGATGCGCGAGCCGACGGAGAGCTGGAGCGAGATCACACCCTTGGACCGGGCCGCCGCGATATAGGTCATTGACATGTCATCGCGCCCGCCGAGGGCGACAAGCACACCATCGCCGGCACGGTCGGCCAGTTCCTGCATGTAGACCTGCGCGGTTTCCCGGACCTGCATGCCCGCGAGGCAGGCATAGCCAAGCGACAGGACCGGCACGCCCATACGGTAGCGTCCGGTGCCGTCGTCATAGACCAGGTAGCCGGACTTCAGCAGGGTGAAGGTCAGGCGTGAGACGGTGGAATTCGGCAGGCCGGTGCGTTCGGCCAGTTCGGAATTGCCCAGGCCCGCCTTGTCGGCCGGGCGGAAGGCGCGCAGGATTTCCAGGCCGCGATGCAGCGCCGTGACGAATTGCCGGTCACCATCGGGGCGGTCTCCGCCCTCCGGGGTCATGTCGGTGGCTCTTTTCCGCATGTCTGTTCCTCCGCCTCCCGGCCCTGGGTGGGCCAGGTTGCTTCCTCTCTATGTTCCTGTCCGGCCTGTCGCGTTCTGCGTTTCGGCTTCGGCAAGTTCGCGCCACTGTACCTTGCCTGACCCTGTCTTGGGCAGCGTGTCGACAAATACGATGTGTCTGGGGCATTTATATGCTGCCATGTTGTCATGACACCACTGGATGACGCCGGTTTCCGTCAGATTTTGTGCATTGCGGCGTGGGACGACATAGGCCTTGACCGTTTCGCCCCGTCTCGGGTCCGGCGCGCCGATGACGCAGGCCTCGGCGATGTCGGGGTGGTGATGCATCAGCGCCTCGACCTCCGCGGGCCAGACCTTGAAGCCGGAGGCGTTGATCATCCGTTTGACCCGGTCGGTCATGTAGAAGAAGCCGTCCTTGTCGTAATAGCCGATGTCGCCGGTGCGAAAGAAAGGCTTGCCGTCGATCTGGGTGAAGGCGGCGGCGGTCGCCTCTTCGTTCTGCCAGTAGCCGTCAAAGACCTGCGGGGCGTTCATCACGATCTCGCCGGGCTGGTCGGGACCAAGCTGTGCGTCGGTGTCGACGTCGAGGATTCGGGCGTCCACATCGAAGAGGGGAATGCCCAGGCATTGCATCCGGGGCGCCTGGGGCGGGTTGATATGGGTGGCGGCGATGGTTTCAGACAGGCCGTAACCTTCGATGAAGTCGAGGCCCGTGGCCTCCTTCAGCCGGGCGGCGACCGCGGCGGGCATGGCTGCGCCGCCGCCGCCGATGGAGGTCAGGGTCGAGAGGTCGTAATCGGCGAAGTTCGGGGCGTTCAGCACGTCGATCATCATGGTGGTGATCGAGCGGAACATGGTGACCCTGTAGCGGGCGATCAGATCCGCGGCGAGGTCGCGGTCCCATCTGGTCATCAGGACCAGGGTCGATCCGGCGAGGATCGGCGCGTTCATCGAATTCTGCATGCCGGTGACGTGGAAATAGGGCAGCACGGCCAGCAGGGTCACATCCTCGGTGAACGGGGTCCAGTGGTAATAGGCATGGACCGTCGCCTGCACGGAGCGGTGGCGGTGCACGCAGCCCTTGGGGTTGCCCGTGGTGCCGGAGGAATAGGGGATCACCGCGAGGTCATCCGGCCCGGCCTCATGCGGGCGGGGGGCGATGTCATCGGCGATGGCGTCGCGCCAGCGGGTCACCCCGGGGCCGGATGCGTCGGTGTCGGTCAGGGCGGCCAGCGCCTCCGGCAGGCGGATGTCGCTGTCGGGGTCGGCCATGTCGGCATAGGCGGCGGCCAGGACGTGGTCGAGGTCGCCAGAGGCGACCAGCGGCTGGATATGGTCGACCAGTTCCGAGCCGCAGATGGCGAGCCGGGCCCCGGTATCGCGCGCCAGGTGTTCCAGTTCCGCGTGACGATTCATCGGGTTGACCGGGATCACGGCGGCGTCGGCGCGCAGGATGGCATAGTATCCGATGATCCATTGCGGGGAATTCTGTAAATACAGAAGAACGCGATCCCCGCGTTTCAATCCCCTTGTTTGCAGCCATCCTGCAATACGCTCGACCTGATCCAGAAGCTGGCCATAGGTGATCTGCGTGCCGTAGTAATGGATCGCAACCTTGTCCGGCAGGCGCGTCGCCGTGTCGATCAGGTTCTGCGCCACGGAGTGCGGCGGAACGTCGATCCGGTGCGGCAGGCCTTCGGGCCAGCTCTTGAAATGCAGGTCGGTCATACCTTCATGCCCGGCAGGTTGAGCGAGGCCGTGTTGCCCCCATCCACCGGCAGGGCCTGCCCGGTGATGTAGGAGGCATCGTCAGAGGCGAGGAAGCAGATCGCGGCGGCGATTTCCTCCGGTCGGCCATAGCGGCGCAATTCGCAGCGGGAGCCGAGCTTTTCCTCCACACCCTTGTCGCGGGCATAGTCGAAGACGCGTTTGGTCATGCCGGTTTCGATCAGTCCGGGGCAGACCGCGTTGACCCGTACGTTGAAGCTGCCCAGATCGCAGGCGGCCGTCTGGGTCAGGTTGATGACCCCGGCCTTGGAGGCGGAATAAGCATTGCCGCCCGCGCCCGACCGGATGCCGGCGACGGAGGCGGTATTGACGATGGCGCCCTGGCCCTGATCGCACATGACCTTGCCGGCATGTTTGATGACATGGGCGACGCCGATCAGATTGACGCCCAGGACCTTGGTCCAGGCCTCCATCGGGTTTTCGGTGATCGGTTCCTTGTTGCAGGCGACGCCGGCGTTGTTGGCCACCGCGTCGATGCGGCCCCATTTGTCCATGACCGCCTTGATGACAGCCTCGACCTGCGCTTCGTCGGAGACATCGCAGGACATGACCATGTGATCGCCCTCGGGCAGGCTTTCGGCCAGTCCGGCTTCATTGACATCGACGAGGCAGACCTTCGCCCCTTCGGATGCAAAACGACGAGCGGTGGCGCGGCCGATGCCGCTGCCTGCGCCGGTCACGATCGCGACCTTGCCTTCAAATCTCACGATGTCTCCTCCCCGTTGTTGGAAAAGATGGCACAGTCCCCCGTGCCGATCAATATTTTTGGAATTAGGTTCCGCGATGCGGATTTATGCGGTCTGGCCTTCCCAATAGGGCTCTCGCAGCTCCCGTTTCAGGATCTTGCCGATCTCGGACCGGGGGAGATCTTCGCGGAACTCCACCGCCGACAGGCGCTGCGTCTTGCCAAGCTGTGCGTTGGCCCAATCGCGGATCTCCTCTGCCGAGGCCGCGCCCTTAGGCACCACGAGGCCAAGCGGCGTTTCCCCCCAGTCGCGGGAGGGGATCGCAATGACAGCCACATCGGCGACGTTGGGATGCTTGCGCAGCACCGCCTCAAGATCGGCGGCATAGATGTTGAACCCGCCGGAGATGATCATGTCCTTCTTGCGGTCCAGCAGGTGCAGGAAGCCGTCTTCGTCGAAACGGCCCATGTCGCCGGTGCGAACGAAATGCTCGCCCTCCGGGCTGACCCAGGTCGCCTCCCGGGTCTTCTCCGGATTGTTGTGATACCCCGGCATCATGGAACCGGAGCGGCCCACGACCTCGCCATAAGACCCATAGGGCAGTTCATTGCCGTCCTCGTCGATCACACGCATATCGGCGCCGGGCTGGGGCTGGCCGACGGTGTCCCATTTGTCGGGATGAGCGGCGCAGTCCAGAACCGTGGCGGGCCCGCCCTCGGTCATGCCGTAGAATTCCATGATATTGCCCGGCCAGCGCTTCATGCACTGTTCGATTACCACGCCCGGCAGGGGTGCGGAGGTGGACATCTTGCACTGGTAGGCGCTCAGGTCGAACTCGTCGAACCGCGGCTCGTCCATCAGGCGCATGTATTGAACGGGCACCAGCATCGCATGGGTGGCCCGGTGTTTCTCGCTGAGTTCAAGGAAGCCGATGGTGTTGAATTTCTTCATCGACACCAGGGTCGCGCCCCGCACCATGCAGGCGATGGCGGCGACCAATGTGGTGTTGGAATAAAGCGGTGTCGACATCATCAACACGCCGTCTTCTTCCAACCCGTAGGAGGAGGTGCGCGAGAACTGGCGCGAGCGGAACAGGTGATCATGCACGATCCCCTTGGGCGTGCCGGTCGTGCCGCTGGAATAGATCATGTCGAAGAGGTCTTCGTCGGTGACCGCAACCGGGTCGATCGCCGGGGCATCGCCGATCCAGTCGCGCAGATCGGCCAAATCAACCAGGGTGTCCGCGCCCAACCTTTCAGCCATGTCGTGGTATTGCGCGGTGGTGAAAAGCAGCGAGGCCCCGCAATCGGCGCGTTCCTTGATAAGGGCCTCTTCGGTGGCGGAGAAGGGCAGCGGCACCATGCAGGCGCCTGCGTACAATACGCCGGCGTACATCACCACATTCATGGCAGAGTTTTCGGCCAGCGAGGCCACCATATGCCCGGGGCCGATTCCCATGCTCTGAAGCCGCCCGGCGACCCGCGCGACGAGGTCCCCGAACTCGGCCCAGGTGAGGGTTTCGACCTCGTCGATCACACAGGGCTTGTCGCCGAATTTCTCTGCGTTTTCCTTCATCCGGGGGCCGAAGCGGACCAGTTCCTCGCCCTCGATGATCTTGGGCTTCAACCTGTCCACACCTGTCACGCCGCTGGTCGTCATCGCGCTCTCCTCCTCCCCGAGTCCGAATGAGGCGCTACATTACTGCGCGGGAAGGGGAGGTCAATATTCCGCGTGCCGGAAAAGTTTTCCGCTGGTTGACAGGCCCGCGAAAGCGGTGTTCCTTTGCGCCAACGAGGAGGAGGACCCGATGCTCTACGATCATTTCCCGATATCGGACCGCGCTAAGAAGATGCGCGAGACGCTTCTGAAGTTCATGGACGACCACGTCTATCCGGCCGAAAAGACCTATTCGGAACAGGTGGCGGAGGGCGATCGCTGGCAACCGGTCCCGATCATGGAAGAGCTCAAGGCAAAGGGCCGCGAGACCGAGCTCTGGAACATGTTCCTCACCCATGAGGCGGGCGGCTACAAGGGCGCGGGCCTGACCAACGTCGAATACGGCACCATGTGCGAAATCATGGGCCGCTCCTCCATCGGGTCGGAGCCGTTCAACTGTTCCGCCCCCGACACCGGCAACATGGAAACGATCTTCATGTACGGCACGGACGAGCACAAGAAGACCTGGCTGCAGCCGCTGCTGGACGGCGAAATCCGCTCCTGCTTCGCGATGACCGAACCGGCGGTGGCCTCCTCCGACGCGACGAACATTGAAACGCGGATCGTGCGGGATGGCGACGACTATGTGATCAACGGCCGCAAGTGGTGGTCCTCGGGTGCGATGGACCCGCGCTGCAAGATCTCGATCCTCATGGGCAAGACAGACCCACAAGCCGAAACCTACCGTCAGCAGTCGATGATCCTCGTGCCGTTCGACACGCCCGGCGTGAAGGTGATCCGCCCGCTCTCCGTCATCGGGTATGACCACGCGCCGCACGGCCATGCCGAGGTCGAATACAAGGACGTGCGTGTCCCGGCGTCGAATATCCTGCTCGGTGAAGGGCGCGGGTTTGAAATCGCGCAGGGCCGCCTCGGACCGGGTCGCATCCACCACGCCATGCGTTCCGTCGGGCAGGCGGAACGCGCGCTGGAGATGATGTGCGAACGCGCCATGGGGCGCACCTCCTTCGGCAAGCGTATCGCCGACATGGGCGTGACCAAACACTGGATCGCGGAAAGCCGGATGGAGATCGAACAGGCGCGCCTGCTGGTTCTGCACGCGGCCTACATGATGGACACCGTCGGCAACAAGGTGGCGCGGAAAGAGATCGCGATGATCAAGGTCGTGGCGGCCAACATGGTGCAGCGCGTCGTTGACCGGGCCATTCAGGTGCATGGCGGCGCCGGTGTCAGCCAGGACACTACCCTGGCCTCGGCCTTCGCCAATGCGCGGACCATGCGGCTGGTCGACGGCCCGGACGAGGTGCACCGCGAAACCGTCGCCAAACTCGAACTCAAGCCGTATCGGAACTGATCCCATGACTGACATGCTGAACCTCAAGGACAAGGTTATCCTCATCACCGGGTCGTCGCGCGGCATCGGACGTGCAATGGCCGAAATGTTCGCCGAAGCCGGGGCCAAGGTCGTCGTCTCCTCGCGCAAGCGCGAAGCCTGCGAACCGGTGGCCGAAGCGATCCGTGAAAAGGGCGGGGAGGCGCTGGTTGTCCCTTGCCACATCGGCAATACCGAAGACCTGCAGAACCTCGTCGACACGACGATCCGCGAATGGGGCCGTATCGACGTGCTGGTGCCCAATGCGGCGATCAACCCGGTCTACGGCCCGATGCAGGACCTGGACGATGCGGTCTTCGACAAGATGCTGGTGACCAACGTCCGCACGATCAACACGATGTGCAAGATGGTGCTGCCGCAGATGGCCGAGAACGGCGGCGGCTCCGTCGTCATCATCTCCTCCGTTGCGGCGATCAAGGGCTCGACCACGCTTGGCGCCTACGGCGTGACAAAGGCCGCGGATGCGGCCGTTGCCCGTGCGCTCGCGCTGGAATGGGGCCCCAGCAATATCCGCGTCAACGCGATCGGGCCGGGTCTCATCAAGACCGACTTCGCCCGCGCCCTCTGGGAAAACCCGGAGCGGATCGAGCGGATCAACAACGCCAACCCCCTGCGGCGCATGGGCACGGTGGAGGAGATCGCGGGCACCGCGCTCTGGCTCGCCTCGCCGCTCTCCGGCTACGTCAATGGCCAGCTGATCATCGCGGATGGGGGCCAGTCGCTGGCCTGAGCCGGAAGGACCGGATCAATGCATAACTACCCGCCCTTCGAGATGACATCGGACGTAGACAAAAGCGCTTTCATCGAAGGACGGCGGTTCGGCATGATCATCGCCAACTCCGGCGGCGCGCCGGTGGTCGCGCATGTGCCGATGATCCTCATCCCCGGCACACCGCTGCTCATCGAGGGCATGTCGCGCGGTCCAACGCCCTAGATGCTCTGCTGCAGGAGGGGCCGGTGGATGCACTGGCCGTCTTCAACGGACCCGACGCCTATGTCAGCGCCGGTTTCTACCCCTCCAAGCTGCGCCATGGCCGGGTTGCACCAACCTGGAACTATGTCGCGGTCCATGCCACCGGTCGACTGACGGCCTTTCGCGAGGCGGACCAGCTGGTCGATCACCTGACACGGCTGTCCGACCACCTCGAACAGGAACAACCTCAGCCGTGGGCGGTCTCCGACGCGCCGGAAGGGTTCACGGACCGTCTGGTCACCGCGATCACCGGCTTCCGTCTGGAGGTTTCGCAGCTCGACGGGATCCGAAAGCTCAGCCAGAACAGCCGCCCGGAGGACCGGGCGGGGGTGGTTGCGGCGCTCGACGCCTCGACGCACCCGGGCGATCGGGCGCTTCATGCAGAGATGACGCGCGCGGACTGACCGGCCCCCTGATTTCTTTTTGCCGAAAATATCTTCGGGAGGTCCGGAGGGCAGACAGCCCTCCGGTCCCCTCTCTCCGCTTTCGCTGCGTCGCGGAATGGGGCATAACCGCTGCGACCGCAGACGGAGACGCCCATGCCCGCCATTGATCCCGCCCATATTCCCGCCAACCTCCGCCCCGTGATCGAGGCGATGTGCGCCACCGGGGCGCAGCTGTCGCGCGTCATCGCGCGCGGGCCACTGGCTGGGGCGCTCGGGGCCGGGGTTGGTGAAAACTCCGACGGGGACCAGCAGAAGGCGCTGGATGTCATGGCGGACGAGATGTTCGAGGCCGCGCTGGAAGGTACGGGCGTGAAATACTACGCCTCGGAGGAGCAGGAGACGGTCCTGACCCTGGATGAGGGCGGCAGGTTTGCCCTGGCCACGGACCCGCTGGACGGCTCGTCGAACATCGACGTGAACGTGACCATCGGCACGATCTTCTCGATCTTCGAGGCGGCGGAAAGCGCTGAGGCAAGCTTCCTGCGCCCGGCGTCGGACCAGATCGCGGCGGGTTACATTGCCTATGGGCCGCAGACGCTGCTGGCGGTGACATTCGGCGCGGGAACGATGCTGTTCGTGCTGGACCCGGACACCGGGGCCTTCGTTCTGGCGGAAGAGAAGATGGATCTGCCGGTGGCGGCCAAGGAATTTTCGATCAATGCCTCGAACCGGCGGCACTGGTTTCCCCCGGTCCTGGCCTATGTCGAGGAATGCGAACAGGGCGTGGATGGCGCCAAGGGGAAGAACATGAACTTCCGTTGGGTCGGGTCGCTGGTGGCGGAAACGCACCGGATCCTGACGCGCGGCGGCACCTTCCTGTACCCGTCGGATGCGCGCAAGGGTTATGAGGCCGGGCGGCTGCGCATGGTCTATGAGGTGGCGCCGATGGCCTTCCTCGTGGAACAGGCGGGGGGCAAGGCGACGGATGGGGTGGCCCCGATCCTGTCGCTGACGGCGGAGGCGCTGCACGAGAGGCGGCCCTTTGTCTTCGGATCGGCCGAAGAGGTCGACCGGATCGCCGAGCTGCACGGGTAATCCGCCTCCGGCGGGAGTATTTTTGGCAAGATGAAGCAGGGGCCGGACCCCTGCCCTGAAAGGAGGCCGCGAATGGGCTTTGACAGGAACCTCAAGATCGCACCCTCGATCCTCGCAGCGGATTTCGCCAACTTCGGGGCGGAGATCGAGGCCGTCGAGGCGCAGGGCGCCGACTGGATCCATGTCGACGTGATGGACGGGCATTTCGTGCCGAACCTCACCTTCGGGCCGCCGCTGGTGAAAGCGATCCGCAAGCATGTGGGCACTGTGATGGACGTGCATCTGATGATCGCGCCGGTTGATCCTTACATTGAGGCCTTTGCCGATGCGGGGGCGGATATCCTGACCGCGCATGTCGAGGCGGGGCCGCATATCCACCGGACGCTGCAGGCGATCCGCGGGGCGGGAATGAAGCCCGGTGTGGCGCTGAACCCCGGCACGCCTGCGGCGGCCGTTTCGGAGGTGCTGGATCTGGTCGATCTGGTCTGCGTCATGACGGTGAACCCGGGCTTCGGCGGGCAGAAGTATATCGACATGACCGCCAAGGTGCGCGAACTGCGGGCGATGATCGGCGACCGGCCGGTGCATATCGAGATCGACGGCGGCATGGACCCGAAAACCGCGCCGGAGATGCGCGCGGCGGGGGCGGATGTTCTGGTGGCCGGGTCTGCCGTCTTCAAGGGCGGATCGGTCAGCAATTCCGCGCCTTATGGCGAGAATATCCGGGCGATCCGGACCGCCTGCGACACGCTGGTCTGACGCTCAGAAGGCCGGGCCGGAGAGGCGGGCCAGCAGTTCGGCGGCATTGCGGGCGCCGAAGCGGCGCAGCAACCGGGCGCGGACATCTTCGACCGTGCGCGGCGAGAGGCCGAGGTCGCGGGCGATTTCCTTGCTTGTCCTGCCACGGGTCAACCCCGCCACCACCGTGCGTTCGCGCGGGGTGAGGTGGCGGTCGGCGGTGTCTTCGGGCAGCAGCGCGAAAGTCATCACCAGTCGGGCCAGCGGATTATCCGGCGTCAGGGTGCGGGCGCGGAACCGGACCAGCAGGCTGCGACCCGTCGCGTGGCGCAGCAGGCGTTCATCGGAAAAGGTCTGACCCGCCCGCAGCGGGTCGAGGCCGATGTCGCGCACCGCGCGGAAGGCCTGGTCGCTGTTGTAGAAGATGCGGAAATTCTGCCCCGGCAGGGTGGCGCGGTCATGGCCCGTCATCTCGGCAAAGGTCGCGTTGCAGGCACGGATCACGCGGGATTCGGTCAGGCAGATGCCCAGGGGGGCCATGTCGAAGGCGAGGGCGGTGAGGTCTTGCATCGGGGCATCCCGTGAAACTACGGTATTGAGACCGTAGTCTGTCGGGCGCATCCTGTCACCATGGCCGAGACCCCAGACCTGACCGACATGCAGGCGGCATTGTCCGCCGAGGTGGAAAAGCGCCGCGACGATCTGATCGCGCTGACGCAGGACCTGATCCGTATCCCGACTCTGAACCCGCCGGGCGAGAATTATCGCGAGATCTGTGATTACCTCGATTACCGGCTGCTGAAATCCGGGTTCCATACAGAGCTGATCCGGGCCAAGGGCGCGCCGGGCGACAGCGACAGATATCCCCGCTGGAACATCGTGGCGCGGCGTGAGGGCACGCGGCCCGGCGAATGCGTGCATTTCAATTCCCACATCGACGTGGTGGATGTGGGCCGGGGCTGGACGACCGACCCCTTCGGCGGCGAGCTGAAGGACGGCAAGGTCTATGGCCGCGGCGCCTGTGACATGAAGGGGGGGCTGGCGGCCTCCATCATCGCGGCGGAAGCCTTTCTGGCGGTGGTGCCGGACTGGCAGGGCGCGATCGAGATCAGCGGCACGGCGGATGAGGAATCCGGCGGCTTCGGCGGTGTGGCCTATCTGGCGGAGAAGGGGTTCTACGCCAAGGTCGATCACGTGATCATCCCCGAACCCTTGAACGTGGATCGCATCTGCCTGGGCCATCGCGGTGTCTGGTGGGCCGAGATCGAGACCCATGGCGAGATCGCCCATGGCTCCATGCCCTTCCTCGGCGATTGCGCGGTGCGGCACATGGGGGCCGTGCTGCACGAGATGGAGGAGACGCTCTTCCCCGCGCTGGCGCAGAAACGGACCGATATGCCCGTGGTGCCCGAGGGGGCAAAGCAATCGACGCTGAACATCAATTCGCTGCATGGCGGGCAGGAGGAGATCCCGGGGGACTCCACCGGGCTGCCCTCGCCCGTGGTGCCGGACAGCGCGCGCATGGTGATCGACCGCCGGTTCCTGATCGAGGAGGACATCGACGAGGTCCAGGCCGAGATCCGCGATGTGCTGGAACGGGTGAAATCCGGGCGGGCGGGGTTCGACTTTTCGATCCGCGAAATGCACCGGGTGCTGCCGACGATGACCGAGAAGGATGCGCCGGTGGTCACGACGGTGACAGAGGCGATTCGGCAAACCCTTGGAAAGGACCCGGCCTATGTCGTTTCGCCCGGGACCTACGATCAAAAGCACATAGACAGGATCGGGAAGCTGAAAAATTGCGTGGCCTATGGCCCCGGAATTCTGGACCTTGCGCATAAACCGGATGAATATGTCGGTGTGGATGACATGGTGGCCTCTGCACAGGTGATGGCACTCAGTCTGCTGTCACTCCTCGGGCCACCGCAAAACCCCTGAAAAAAGGGGGTGCACAGGGAGACTGCTATGACTTTTAGACCCTTGACTGCAGGGCTCGCCAGCGTGCTGGCGCTGTCGGCCTCCATGGCGCTGGCCGAACGGACGGATATCGTCTTCGGCCTCCAGCTGGAGCCGCCGCATCTGGACCCGACCTCCGCCGCTGCGGGGGCCATCGATTCGGTACTTTATTCCAACGTGTTCGAAGGTCTGACCCGTTTTGGTCCCGACGGATCGGTCGGGCCGGGTCTGGCGCAGAGCTGGGAGATTTCCGACGACGGGCTCACCTATACCTTCAAACTGGCCGAGGGCGTGAAGTTCCATGACGGCACGACGATGGACAGCGAGGACGTGAAATTCTCGCTCGACCGGGCGCGGGCGGAGGACAGCACCAATGCGCAGAAGGCGCTTTTTGCCGGGATCGAGAACGTCGAGGCAACCGACCCGACAACGGTGACCGTGACGCTGAAGAACCCGGACGGGAATTTCCTGTTCAACATGGCCTGGGGTGACGCGGTAATCGTCGCGCCGGAGAGCATCGAGAACATCAAGACCACCCCGATCGGGACCGGCGCCTTTATGTTCGACAACTGGACCCAGGGCGACAAGATCGAGCTGAAGAAGAACCCCGAATACTGGGGAACGCCCGCGATCCTTGATGCGGTGACGTTCAAGTTCATCTCCGACCCGACCGCGGCCTTCAACGCGATGATGGCCGAGGACCTGGACGGGTTCGGCGCCTTCCCCGCACCGGAGAACCTGCCGCAGTTCGATGCCGACCCGCGCTTCAAGGTGCTGATCGGGTCGACCGAGGGCGAGACGATCCTGGCGATGAACAACAAGATGCCGCCGCTGGACAATGTGAAGGTGCGCCAGGCCGTGGCCCATGCGATCAACCGTCAGGAGATCATCGACGGGGCGATGTTTGGCTACGGTACGCCGATCGGCACGCATTTCGCACCGCACCATCCCGACTATGTCGATCTGACCGAGCTGTCGGCCTACGACCCCGAAAAGTCCAAGATGCTGCTGGAAGAGGCCGGGGTGTCCCTGCCGCTGCAGCTCAAGATGACCCTGCCGCCGCCATCCTACGCGCGCCGCGGGGGCGAGATCGTGGCGGCCCAGCTTCGCCAGGTCGGGATCGAGGCGCAGATCGAGAATGTTGAATGGGCCCAGTGGCTTGAGACGACGTTCCGGGGGGCTCATGACTATGGCTTCACGATCATCAGCCATACGGAGCCGCTGGATATCAACATCTATGCGCGGCCGGATTACTACTTCCAGTATGACAATCCGGAGTTTCAGGCTCTGATGGCCGATTTCAGCGTCGAAAGCGATCCGGACAAACGGTCGGAGATGCTGAAGACCGCGCAGCAGACCATCGCTGAGGACTACGTGAACGGCTACCTGTTTCAGCTGCCGCTGCACACGGTGGCCAAGACCGGGCTGGAAGGGCTCTGGATCAATGCTCCGACCCAGGCGTCGGACATGACCGGGGTGTCCTGGTCCGAATGAAACTGCGTCCGCCGGATACCGACCCTGTCCTGTCCGGCGGACCGCTTTGCCATCCGGCGGGCCCCGCCGCGTGGCAGTGTGACCTTGCAGATCGGGGCCTTTCCCCGATGGTCATGGCTTAAGACTGAACCGCCATGCTGCGCTATACCCTGACACGCCTCCTCTCCCTCGCGCTCAGCCTCGCCGTGGCGTCGGTCGTCATCTTTCTGGTGATCGAGATTCTACCGGGCGATCCGGCGGCCTTCATGCTGGGCACCAATGCGCAGGAGGACACGCTGGCCGCCTTGCGCGAACAACTGGGCCTGAACGGCACCCTGTGGGAGCGGTATCTGGGGTGGGTCGGCGGCATGCTGACCGGCGATTTCGGCACCTCCTACACCTACCGGACCCCGGTGTCGGAGATGGTGGCGGACCGGCTGTGGATCTCCCTGCCGCTGGCGATCTATGCGCTGACGCTTTCGACCGTGATCGCCTTTCCGGCGGGGATCTGGGCGGCGTCGCGCCGGGGATCGGCGGTGGATGTGGGGGTAATGGGGGTGACGCAGCTTGGCGTGGCCATCCCGAACTTCTGGTTCGCCATGTTGATGGTGGTGGTCTTTGCAGTGAATCTGCGCTGGTTCTCCGCCGGGGGTTTCCCGGGCTGGGACGAAGGGTTCTGGATTTCGGTCAAGGCGCTGACCCTGCCGGCCATCGCGCTGGCCCTGCCGCAGGCTTCGATCCTGGCGCGGGTCATGCGCTCCGCCCTGCTGGACACATTGTCCGAGGATTTCGTGCGAACGGCGCACGCCAAGGGCCTGTCGCGCCGACAGGCGCTCTGGCGGCATGCGCTGCGCAATGCGCTGATCCCGGTGCTGACGATCATCGGGCTGCAGTTCTCCTTCCTGCTGGCGGGGGGGATCATCATCGAGAACGTCTTCTTTCTGCCCGGCCTCGGGCGGCTGATCTTTCAGTCAATCTCTGCCCGTGACCTGATCGTGGTGGAGTCGGTGGTGATGCTGCTGGTCTTTGCCGTTGTCCTTGTGAACTTCATGGTCGAGATCGCCTATGCGCTGGTCGACCCCCGGCTGAGGCACCGGCGATGACAGACCCGCGCACGGATATGCTGCCGCCGCAGGGCGCGCCGGTTCGGCTCTGGGGGCGGGCGCTGCGGTCGCGCAACCTGGTGATCGGGCTGCTGCTGACTCTGACATTTGCTCTGGCGGCGCTGATCAGCTTTGCCTGGACGCCGTTTGACGTGACCGGGATGGATATCGCCAACCGGATCAAGTCGCCGTCCTGGCGCAACCCCTTGGGAACAGATCATTTCGGGCGGGACATTCTCTCGATGATCATGGTGGGCGCGCGGGTGTCCATCGCCGTGGCCTTTGTCGCCGTCGGGATCGGGTTGCTTTTCGGGGTGCCGCTCGGCCTCTGGGCGGCGGCGCGCAAGGGCACGCTGCTGGACGAGGTGATCATGCGGGGCAATGACCTCGTCTTTGCCTTCCCCTCGCTGATCATCGCAATCCTGATCACGGCGATCTTCGGGCCTTCGGCGCTGAATGCGATCATCGCCATCGGCATCTTCAACATCCCCGTCTTCGCCCGGCTCACCCGGTCCGGCGCGCTGACGCTGTGGCAGCGGGATTACATCCTGGCGGCGCGGGTTGCGGGCAAGGGGGCGGCGCGGATTTCAGTCGAACATATCCTGCCCAATGTCACCAACCTGCTGATCGTGCAGGGGACGATCCAGTTCTCGCTTGGCATCCTGGCCGAGGCGGGGCTGAGCTATGTGGGCCTTGGTGTGCAGCCGCCCACGCCCTCCTGGGGCCGGATGCTGGCAGAAAGCCAGACGATGATCTCCTTCGCGCCGCATATGGCGCTGTTCCCGGGGCTTGCCATCCTGCTCACGGTGCTGGGGCTGAACCTGATGGGCGACGGGCTGCGCGACCTCTTCGACCCGAAACTCCGGGGGCGGTCATGAGCCTGCTGCGGATCGAGGGGCTGACGCTGGACATCGGGCGGCACGCGATCCTGCGGGACGTGTCGCTGTCTGTGGACCCCGGACAGATCGTCGGGGTGATCGGCGAAAGCGGCTCGGGCAAGTCGATGACGGCCTTTGCGGTGATGCAGCTACTGCCCGACGGCGCGCGGGCCAAGGGCGTGGTGGAGCTGTCGGGCCACGACATGCTATCTCTTCCCGAGGCAGAGCTGTGCGCCCTGCGCGGCAACGAGGTCGGCATGGTGTTTCAGGAGCCGATGACGGCGCTGAACCCGATCCGCACCATCGGCGATCAGGTGGCAGAGACGATCCTGATCCATGAAAAGGTCAGCCGGGCCGAGGCGCTGGCGCGGGCGCGCGATGCGCTGAACCGGGTGGAGTTGCCAGAGGACCGCTTTCCGCTGACCCGCTATCCGCATGAGCTTTCCGGCGGGCAGCGTCAGCGGGTGGTGATCGCCATGGCCATCGCGTTGCGGCCCGCGCTGCTGATCGCGGATGAGCCGACGACGGCGCTGGACGTGACCACTCAGGCGCAGATCCTCGACCTGCTCAAGCGGCTGGTGCGAGAGGACGGCATGGGGATGCTCATGATCTCGCACGACCTGGCCGTGGTGTCGGACATGGCGGATGAGATCGTCATCATGCAGAACGGCGTGGTGGTGGAACGCGGGGCCTGTCCGGCGATTTTCGGCGCGTTGCAGCACCCCTATTCGATCTCCCTTCTGGCGGCCTCGACCCATGCACCAGACCGATCGGTCCACACGGAGGAGACGCCCCTACTGCGCGTCCGCGATGTGCGTCGGACCTATGTGCTGCCGCGCAAGACGCTGTTCGGAAAACCCGGCACGGTCGATGCGGTCAAGGGCGTGTCCTTTGACCTGAAAACGGGCGAGAGCCTGGGCCTTGTGGGCGAGTCGGGCTGCGGGAAATCCACCCTGACCCGCGCGATCCTGGGGCTGGAGGAGGTGCAGGGCGGAGAGATCCTGCTGGATGGCGAGCCAGTCTTTACCGGTCACCGGCCGAACCGCGATGTGCGGCGGCGGATGCAGGTGGTGTTCCAGGATCCCTACGGTTCCTTCAATCCGCGCCACCGGGTGGACCGTCTGATCTGCGAACCTTTCCACCTGCTGGACAGCCCGCCTACGGGGGCAGAGCGGGACCGCGCGATTGACGAGGCGCTGGTTTCCGTCGGGCTGGGGGCGGCGGACAAGTACAAGTATATCCACGAGTTTTCCGGCGGTCAGCGACAGCGGATCGCGATTGCCCGGGCGCTGATCATCAAGCCGGAGCTTATCCTGCTGGATGAGGCGGTCTCGGCGCTGGACGTGCAGGTGCGGGCGCAGATCCTCGACTTACTGGCCGATCTGGGTGCGGAGTTCGGGCTGAGCTACCTGTTCATTTCCCACGACCTGTCTGTCGTGCGGGTGATCACCGACCGCTGCCTCGTGATGAAATCCGGCGAGATCGTGGAACAGGGCGCGACGGAGCAGGTGTTCACCAATCCGCAGCACCCCTACACGCGCGAGCTGATCGCCGCCGCGCCGGACCTGCCGGAATTAGCCTGAGGGAGATGATAATGAGCCTGCAAGATCTGTGGTTCGATCCAGCGCAATGCCTGATCGGAGGGGAATGGGTCGCACCTGCGGGGGGCGGCACACTGCCTTTGCATGACCCCTCGACTGGGGCGGAGATCGGCGCCATCGCGCGCGGCGGGGCGTCGGACATCGACGCGGCGGTCGAGGCCGCGACGCGGGCCTCGCAGGGGGACTGGGGCAGGATAGCGGCGGCGGAACGCGGGCGCATCCTGTCGCGTCTGGGCCGCATGGTCCTGGAGAAGGTCGAGGCGCTGGCCCGGATCGAAGCCGCGGACGTGGGCAAGCCGCTGAAACAGGCGCGGGCCGATGCCGTGGCGCTGGCGCGCTACCTGGAATTCTACGGCGGCGCGGCGGACAAGCTGCACGGGCAGACGATCCCCTATCTCGACGGCTACACCGTCTACACCCTGCGCGAGGCGCATGGCGTCACCGGCCATATCGTGCCCTGGAACTATCCGATGCAGATCATCGGGCGGTCGGTCGGGGCGGCGCTGGCGACCGGTAACGCTTGTGTGCTGAAACCGGCCGAAGATGCCTGCCTGACAGCGCTGGCCTTTGCCGATCTGGCACGGCAGGCGGGGCTGCCTGCGGGCGCGCTGAACGTCGTGCCGGGGCTTGGTGCGGAGGCCGGGGCGGCACTGACCGCGCATCCCGGGGTGCACCACATCTCCTTCACCGGGTCGGTGGCGACCGGGCGGATGGTGCAGCGCGCGGCGTCCGAGAATGTCGTGCCGGTGACGTTGGAGCTGGGCGGCAAGTCGCCCCAGGTGGTCTTTGACGATGCGGATATTGAGGCCGCCCTGCCGTTCCTGGTGAACGCGGGCATTCAGAACTGCGGGCAGACCTGTTCGGCTTCCTCCCGCATTCTGGTGCAGCGCGGGGTCTATGACCGGGTGCGCGAGGCGATGGCGGCGCGCTATGCCGCGCTGCGCGTCGGGCGGGCGATTGACGATCTGGACGTGGGGCCGGTGATTTCGGCCAAGCAGAAGGGGCTGGTCGAAGACTTCCTCGGGCAGGGCGCTGATCTGGAGGTCGCAGGGCAGGCGTCTCTGGGCGATCTGCCGGGGGGCGGCTATTACATCGCGCCGACGCTTTATGCCGGGGTGGCGCAGGACCACACGCTGGCGCGCGACGAGATCTTCGGCCCGGTGCAGGTGATGATCCCCTTCGATGACGAGGCGGAGGCGGTGGCGATCGCCAATGGCACCGACTACGGGCTGGTGGCCGGGGTCTGGACCCGCGACGGCGCGCGACAATTGCGGCTGGCCCGCGCGATCCGGGCGGGTCAGGTCTTTCTGAACAACTACGGCGCCGGGGGCGGGGTCGAACTGCCCTTCGGCGGCATCGGCAAGTCCGGGCACGGCCGCGAAAAGGGGTTTGAGGCGCTGTATGGGTTTACCACGCTGAAGACGGTGGCGGCCTATCATGGGTGACGGGGGGATGGGTGCGGAGCACCCATCCTACGGTGCTTCATGTCGGGCTCATCGCAAGCGCGGTGACAAAAATGCATGATCGGACGTGGCTTGTAATTACCGGTCGGTCAGTTGATCGTCCGGCGGGGCTATTTGGAGGACAATATGAGACTTGAGGGGAAAACCGCCATCGTCACCGGCGGCGCGCAGGGCTTTGGCGAGGGTATCGTGCGGCGCTTCGTCGAAGAGGGCGCGCGGGTCATGGTGGCCGATATCCAGGGCGACCTGGCCGAGACGGTGGCCAAGGACGTCGGCGGGATAGGCTGCCAAGTCGACGTGTCGAAGACCGACAGCATCAACGCCATGGTGGCCAAGGCGACCGAGGCCTGGGGCCAGGTCGATATTATGGTGAACAACGCGGGCGTGTCGCATCTGCCGAAACCGTTGGAAGAGGTGACGGAGGAGGAGTTCGACCGCGTGCTGAACGTCAACGTCCGCTCGATCTACCTCACGGCCAAGGCGCTGGTGCCCGCGATGAAGGCGCGCAAGTCGGGGTGTTTCGTCCAGATCTCCTCGACCGCCGGGGTAAGCCCCCGTCCGAACCTCAACTGGTACAATGCCTCCAAGGGCTGGGTGAATACGGCGACGCGGACCATGGCGGTTGAACTGGCGCCGCATGGCATCCGTGTGAACGCGGTGAACCCCGTGGCGGGTGAGACCCCCTTGCTGCCGACCTTCATGGGTGAGGACACGCCGGAGATGCGGGCGAAATTCCTGTCGACCATCCCCATTGGGCGGCTGTCGACCCCGCAGGATATCGCCAACGCCTCGCTCTACCTCGCCTCGGACGAGGCGGCGATGGTGACCGGGGTCTGCATGCTGGTCGACGGTGGCCGCTGCATCTGATCTGACCGGGCCGACATGCGTTTCGATTTCGTCCTGCTGATTGCGGCCTATGTGCTGTCGCAATTCTTCCGGTCCTTCCTGCCGGTCCTGACCGGCGTGCTGGAGCAGGACATCGGGGCGACGGCCGCCGATCTGTCGAATGCGGCCGGGGTCTGGTTCCTGACCTTCGCGGCAATGCAGCTGCCGGTTGGCTGGGCGCTGGACCGTCTGGGGCCACGGCGCACGGCGGCGGTTTTGCTGGGCCTCGGCGGCGGGGGCGGGGCGCTGCTTTTTGCCTTTGCACAGGCGCCCTGGCATATCGTGGTCGGCATGGGGCTGGTCGGGGTCGGCTGCGCGCCGGTGCTGATGGCCTCCTACTACATCCTGGCGCGGGTCTACCCGGCGGCGATGTTCGCGACCTTTGCCTCGCTGATCGTCGGCATCGGCCAATTGGGCAACCTCGCGGGTTCCCTGCCGCTGGCGCTGGCGGTGGAGGCCTTTGGCTGGCGGTCCACCATGCTGGTGCTGGCGGTGGCCTGCATCGCGATGGCGCTGGCGCTTGGCCGGGTGATCCTGGACCCGCCGCAGGTGACGGATGCCCCGGCGGGCGGGCTGGGCGCGCTGTTCCGCATTCCGGGGTTCTGGCTGGTGCTGCCCTTCATGCTGGTAAGCTATGCGCCGGTGGCCGGGATCCGCGCGCTCTGGTCCGGGCCCTATTTCGCGCAGGTCTTTGCGGCGGATACGCGGGACATCGGGAACTACACCCTGGCCATCGGGCTGGCCATGATCCTCGGCACGCTCACCTATGGACCGGCGGATCGGTTTCTGGGAACGCGGAAATGGCTGAACGTGGGGGCGGCGACCACCGGTGTCGTTCTGCTGCTGTGGCTGGCGATCATGCCCCCGGCGACGCTGGCCGCCGCGCTGGCGGTGATGGTCGGCATCGCCTTTGTCACCTCGAATTACGCGGTGATCATCGCGCATGGCCGGGCCTTCCTGCCGCCGCATCTGGTCGGGCGGGGGGTGACGATGGTTAACCTCTGCGGGATCGGCGGGGCCGGGGTGGCGCAGATCCTCACCGGGGCGATCTTTGAGCGCTCCACCGCCGCGGCCACGCAGCCGCAAGAAGCCTTCGCGCCGATCTTCCTCTACTACGCGGCGGCGCTGGCAGCGGGGCTGGTGGCGTACCTCTTCATCAGGGACCGGACCGACTGAGCCCGGCCATGCCTCGCCTTGATATGAGGCATCATCGCATTACGCTTTGCACCGGAGCGTGGCTGCGTTATACGCCGCCGACCCTAGGTGAAAGGAGTTTTCCAGATGGGCTATCGAGTCGTCGTCGCGGGTGCCACGGGCAATGTGGGCCGCGAAATGCTGAACATCCTCGCGGAACGCCAGTTCCCGGTGGACGAGATCGCAGTGCTGGCCTCGCGCCGGTCGCTCGGCACGGAGGTCAGCTTTGGCGAGAAGACACTCAAGACCCAGGACCTGGACACCTTCGATTTCACCGGCTGGGACATCGCGCTCTTTGCCGTCGGCTCCGGCCCGACCAAGGAATATGCGCCCAAGGCAGCCAAGGCGGGCTGTGTCGTGATCGACAACTCCTCGCTTTACCGCTACGACCCGGACGTCCCGCTGGTGGTGCCGGAGTGCAACCCCGAGGCGGTCGATGGCTACGCCAAGAAGAACATCATCGCCAACCCGAACTGTTCGACCGCGCAGATGGTCGTGGCGCTGAAGCCGCTGCACGACCGGGCGAAGATCAAGCGCGTGGTCGTCTCGACCTACCAGTCCGTGTCGGGCTCGGGCAAAGAGGCGATCGATGAGCTCTGGGACCAGACCAAGGCGATCTACAATCCGACGGATGAGTATGAGCCCAAGGTTTATCCCAAGCAGATCGCCTTCAACGTGATCCCGCATATCGACGTCTTCATGGAAGACGGCTCCACCAAGGAAGAGTGGAAGATGGTCGCGGAGACGAAGAAGATCATCGACCCCTCGATCAAGGTCACGGCAACCTGCGTGCGCGTGCCGGTCTTTGTCGGCCATTCCGAAGCGGTGAACGTGGAATTCGAGGACTACCTCGACGAGGACGAGGCCCGCGACATCCTGCGCGAGGCCCCGGGCTGCATGGTGATCGACAAGCGCGAGGACGGCGGCTACGTCACCCCGATCGAATGCGTGGGCGATTATGCGACCTTCATCTCGCGCATCCGCCAGGACAGCACGATCGACAACGGCCTGAACATCTGGGTCGTGTCGGACAACCTTCGCAAGGGCGCGGCGCTGAACGCGGTTCAGATCGCCGAAACCCTGGGCAAGCGGGTGCTGAAGAAGGGGTGAGCGGCGGTCCGGCGCATCCGCGCCGGTGAAAGGTCCAGTGGACCTTTCAAGCCGCGAACGGGCGGAGCCCAGGGGTTGAGCGGCGGTCCGCAAAGCGGCGATTGATCCAGTGGATCAATCGACGGCCGAACGGGCGGAGCCCCGGGGTCAGGCGAGGCTCCCCTGATCAGCAGCGCGGCACGAAGGGGCCCGCCGTGCCAGTGATCGCAACCGCCAGTGGCTGCGATCACCTTCAGGAAAACACTGACCTAGCACTGGATGAACACCCTCCCGTCACCGCGGATCACGCGGCCGCCGAGGTTGATCGGCTCTCCATCCGGGGCCATCACCGCCACGCCGTCGGGTCCGCGGCTTTCCAATGGAAACTCTCTCCGGGGCTGGTCGAAGATGAAGGCCGGATCGTCGCCTAGCGCGACGTATCCCGTGCGGGGCGCCCCGTTCAGGGACGTTTCGATCACGAGGCCGCTTGACCCGGTGCGCGTGACGTCAAAGTCGGGCCGGGCACAGTTGCCGCCCTTGGCCGTCCACGGTCCGGCCAGGTAGGCCGCGTCCAGACGGATGCCGCCCGCGCGATCGGGGTCCCGATCACGTGCCGGAGGTGCCACCTCGCGGATGCGCTCGACGGAAATCGTCGCCTGGCCCTGCTGGCAGAAGGACATCTCGGCCCGGGTTCCACTGACCTCCACGTATTCGCCCGGCGTGAGGTTGCGGTCAGAGGCCAGCGCATAGCGGTCGCCGTCTGGCGTGACGAGCATCGGGCACTCGACACCGCTGCGCACGCGCCCCTCGATCTGCATGCGGCCGTCGTTGCCGTCGCGGGGCGGGGCGATTTCCTCGATCTCGGAGACGCGGACCGTGTCGATGCCGTTCATGCAAAACGCCATGTCGGCGCGGCGGCCTTCGATGCGGACATATTCGCCCGGGGTGATACCGACGCGGGACGAGGTGAGGGCGTAACGGTCGCCGTCGCGGGTCTGCAGCACCGGGCATTCGGCGCCCTCGCGCACCCGGCCCTCCAGCGAGACGTTGCGCTGTGCAGGGTCCGATCGCGTGACCTGGAAAACGTCGGATTTCAGCGTCAGACCCCTGTCGGTATCGACAACGAAGATCAGGTCATCGCCAGCCTCGGCCCAGTCGGGCACGCGCAGCTCCGTCCGCAGGTCACCCTGTGCGTTCACCTGCGCTTCGCGGATGGCATTCCATTCGGAGGCACGCGGACCAACGCCAAGCGTGACGTAGTCGGATGGTCGGAGATTGCGGGCCGTCACGGTGAGCAGGCTTCCCGGCGTGCCGCTTTGGGGGTTGAGGTCGATGGTGGAGGCGGGACCGTCGCCGGGAATGTCCAGCAATTCGCCGACCGCCAGCGCGAAGGGATCAACATCCTCGTTTTCCTGAAGAAGTTCGATCAGGGACACGCCAAATCGTCCGGCCACATCGGCAAGCGTGTCGCCCGGTTCGATGCGGTAACGGTTCCCCTGATCGCGGGTCGGTGCGGTGTCGGACCCGCCAGCCACCAGTTGAAGGCGCGTGCCGACGGAAATGTCGCGCGGATTGCCGAGCGAGGGGTTGAGGTCCATGATCCGGGCGAGCGAGACCCGACACTGTTGTGAAACGCGGTACAGGGTATCGCCGGGCTCGATGGTATAACTCTGGCCACATCGCGATTGCGCCGAAGCCGCCGTGGCAAGGCCCGCCGTCGCGACAAGGGTCGCAAGGCCCAGGCCCAAATGCCGTTTGAGAGCGTGTGGTCGTGGCATGTGTGGTCTCCCGTCATTGTTGGTGACACGGGGATCAACAGGCGTCTGAGGCGGAATGTTCCAGCCGGCATAGGTGGCGCACACGCGGAAAACCGTATGTGAATTCCGTAAACGCGTTTGTCACTTGGCGTTGAGGCCGGATTGCACGACAAAGTCACTCAAGTGCACGACAACGAGGTCACCATGCGTTCCTTTCTTCTGACTATGACTGTCCTGGCCATTCCAACCGCCCTCTGGGCCGACGAATTCTCGGTTCCCAGCCGGGTGGCGGAGGCCACGGTCTTTCCCCAGGGTGCGACGCTGACACGGGTGGCGGAGTTCGATCTGCCCGCCGGGCGCCACCAGATCATCCTGGCGGACATGCCCCGGATCGACCCGGGCAGCCTGCGGCTGAATGCGCCGGGGCTGACCGTCGGCGCGGTGCGGTATCGCAGCGATTTCGTCCCGCCCCGGACGGAACAGCAGACCGCCGCCTTCGAGGCGGCAGAGGCGCTGGTGGAGGAAAAGGAACGGGCGGTGGAACTGGCCCGCGATGCCGTCGCCGCGATCCAGATCGAGGTGGAGACCGCCCAGGCGCGCGTCGCTTTCCTGGACGGGATCGGGCAGTCTGACGGGCTGGCCCAGGTCTCGACCGACAAGCTGCGTGAACTGTCGCAGATGATCGGTGAAGAGGGGCTGGACGCCCGCCGCGAGGCCCGCGCCGCCGAGACGCGCATCCGCGAGGCGATGCGCGCCACCGAGGAGGCGCAGGAGGAGCTGACCCGGGCGCAGCAGGCGCTCAAGGCACTCTCCACCGGGGACAAGGATCGCGCCTATCTGGCAATCGACGTAATGTCGGATGGCGGCGCGGCGGGGCGGATGGTTCTGACCTATACGGTCGCCCAGGCCTCCTGGACGCCGACCTATGATGTCCGGCTGGTGACCGAAGGGACGCAGAGCCTGACGATGGAGAACGGCGCCTATGTGCAACAGCAGACCGGCGAGGACTGGCGCGGGGTGTCGCTGACCCTGTCGACGGTCCAGCCGACCGGGCAGGGCGAACCGGGCGAGGTCTGGCCCTGGCTGCGGCACTATATCGACCCGCAACGGCCCGAGCCGCTGCAACTAACGCGCAGCATGGGCAAGGCGGAGGATGCGGCCGCCCCCGCTCCGGCGATGGAATCGGTCGTCGCGACCTCCGACTTCAACGGGCTGTCGGTGACCTATCGCTATCCCGATCCGGTGAGTGTGGCCAACGGGGCCGACGCGGTAAAAATCGCGCTCGGCACGCTGGACTTCACCCCGCAGATCTTTGCCCGCGCGGTGCCGTTGGCGGATGCGACCGCCTATCTCGCCGCCGAATTTACCAATGATTCCGGCGAGCTGATCCTCGGCGGCGGTTCGGCCCAGTTCTATCTGGACGGGACCTATGTCGGACAGCGCCACCTGGATCTGATCGCCAGCGGTGACAAGACCGAGCTCTCCTTCGGCCCGATCGAGGGGCTGCGGCTGGACCGCGTCGTCAAGGACCGGCAGGAGGGCGACCGGGGCGTGATCACCCGCCGGAACGAACAGAACGAAGAGGTGGAGATCACCCTGCGCAACCTGACCGCCCGCGCATGGGAGGTGCGGCTGCGCGACCGTGTGCCCTATTCCGAACAGGAGGATCTGGAGATCTCCTGGGATGCGCAGCCGGTGCCGACCGAAACCAACGTGGAGGATCGGCGCGGGGTTCTGGAATGGCGGTTCGACATGCCGCCGACCTCGGACCAGCGGGTAGAACTGAACCACCGCATTCGTTGGCCCGACGGCAAGGTCCTGCGCTGACCGGGAGGGCGGCCCACGGGGGCGCAAGCGCCCGTGTGACATGACAAAGGGGGCAAATGTCTGCCCCCTCTTTCGTGCGTCGTGACCCGGACAGGCGGCGTCAGATCACCTCGAAGGCGTCCTTGGAGGGCACGTATTGCTCCAGCCCGCCTTCGCCGATGTCATTCCACAGGCCATGCAGCGACAGGTCGCCCTTTTCCACTGCCTCTTTCACGAAGGGAAAGGTCATCAGGTTGTCGAGCGAGACGAGGATCGCCTGTTTCTCCAGCGCGCGGGCCTGTTCCACCGGGTCGGCGATATCCTTGACCCGTTCGTACCCGGGGCGCAGCAGGTCCATCCAGCGGCCGACGAAGCTGGATTTCTCCTCCAGTTCCGGGGCATGGCCCGAACACATGTCGAGGCATCCCTTGACGCCGCCGCAGTTGGAATGGCCGACAATGACCACATGGGCGACCTTGAGTGCGGTGACCGCATATTCGATGGCGGCCGAGGTGCCGTGCTGATTGCCATCCGGCTCATAGGGCGGGACGAGGTTGGCGATGTTGCGGTGGATGAAGAATTCCCCCTGATCCGCGCCGAAGATGGCGGTGACATGCACGCGGCTGTCGCAGCAGGAGATGATCATGGCGCGGGGGCGCTGCCCTTCGTCGGCCAGGCGTTTGTACCAGGACTTGTTGTCGCTGAAAGTCGTGGCGCGCCAGCCGTGGAACCGTTGGACCAGATAGGCGGGAAGGGGCTTGGCAGTCGTCATGAGGCATCCTTTCGTCATCTGCGGACCGCAAGGCGGTTCCGGCGTATATAGCGCGTGAAACGCGCTGTTGAAGCGGATTTGATCCGAATTCTGCAGAGATTTCCCCGGCGACGAAAGGTTTTGGGAAGGGATCGCCCCCATAAAGACCTGCGTGGGGCTTGAAACGAGGGGTGAGTGACGTGGATCATGTAAGGGTTCTGGCGCAAGAGGAGGACGTGCTCCTCGATCCGGATCGGCTGCAATCGCTGTACGATCAGCTTGGCGATGTGGAGGCGGAGGATGTCGTCTGCCGCGCCATGGAAGAACTGGCGATACGGCTGTCACTGGTGGAACGGCTGTACCGGCAGGATCGCCGCGCGGAGATGCGCAAGGCGGCGCGGTCGCTGACCGGGATTGCGGAACAGATCGGGATGGACACGCTGTGCCGGGTGGCGGGGGATGTGATCTATTGCATCGACGCCCATGACCCGGTCGCCCTGGCGGCGACGCTCTCGCGGCTGCTGCGGACCGGCGAACGCTCGCTGAGTGAAATCTGGGATCTGCAGGGCATGCATCTCTGACCCGGAAACCGCTTGCGGTGCCGGGCCATCGGACTAGGCTTCGCCCGACTATCCAGCGGAGATGCCGATGCCCCTGACTTTCTCGACCAATTCTGACGCGCTGCCCCTGCATGTGATCGCCGCCGACCAGCTGGAGGGCTGGATCGCGGCGCAGGAGGGCACGGTGGCCACCTGGATCGCCGCCGCCGGTTTCAAGGCCGCTCTGGGCGAGGTGCTGCTGGTGCCCGACGCCAATGGCGCGCCCATGATGGCGCTGGCGGGCTATGGCAGTGCGGCCAAGCGGGCGCGGGGCCGGTTCGGGCTGGCCGCCGCAGCGGCAAAGCTGCCCGAGGGGTGTTATCGGCTTGCGGGCGACCTCTCCGCCGTCGCGGTGGAGGAGGAGGCACTGGGGTGGTTACTCTCCGGATATGTCTTTGACCGCTATGCAAAAACCTCCGGAGCCAGAGCGCGGCTGGTCGCGCCCGAGGGCGTGGATGCCGCCCGGCTGGAGGCCATCGCGGCGGGCGAGGCGCTGACCCGCGATCTGATCAACACACCGGCCAGCGACATGGGCCCGGAGGAGCTGGAAGACGCGGCGCGGGGGCTGGCAACGGAGTTCGGCGCGGTCTTCGACGTGATCCGGGGCGAGGCGCTGCTGGAGCAGAACTTCCCGATGATCCACGCGGTCGGGCGCGCCTCTGATCGGGCGCCGCGACTGATCGACTTTACCTGGGGCGAGACGGGACCCAAGCTGACGCTGGTCGGCAAGGGGGTCTGTTTCGACACTGGCGGGCTGAACATCAAGCCCGGTGCCTCCATGGGCCTGATGAAGAAGGACATGGGCGGGGCGGCAACGGTCCTGGGCCTGGCGCGAATGATCATGGCGCTTGGCCTGCCGGTGCGGCTGCGCGTTCTAATCCCGGCGGTGGAGAACGCGATTTCCGGCTCCGCCTTCCGCCCGCAGGACATCCTGACCGCGCGCAACGGGCTGACGGTGGAGATCAATAACACCGATGCCGAGGGGCGGCTGGTGCTGGCGGATGCACTGGCCCTCGGGGCGGAGGATGGGCCGGACCTGATGCTCTCCATGGCGACTCTGACCGGCGCGGCGCGGGTGGCGGTCGGACCGGACATCGCCCCCTATTTCACGGATGACGACGCTGTCGCCGCCGCGATTGCACAGGCCGGGGCCCGGGTCGCCGACCCGGTCTGGCGCCTGCCCTTCCATCAGCCCTACGAGTCGATGATCGAGCCGGGGATCGCCGATCTGGACAATGCGCCCAAGGGCGGCTTTGCCGGGTCCATCACCGCCGCGCTATTCCTGCGGCGGTTTGCGGGCGAAGGCGCGCGCTATACCCATTTCGACATCTACGGCTGGCAACCCGCCAGCGCCCCGGGGCGACCCAAGGGCGGTGTCGGTCAGGGCGCCCGCGCGGTGCTGGAGGCGCTGCCCGAGGTGCTCGGGCTGTGAAAGGGGCACCGACCGACCGCCGCGTCCTGCGCTCCAACGGGGAGGTGGCGCATCTCTCCCTCCGGGGCCGGGTCGAGGCGCGGCGCTTTGCCGAAAGCGCACGGCACAGCGTCGCCGTGCCGGTCACGCCGATCATCGGCAAGGCCTCCCCCTTCGGGCCGAGAGAGCGGGAACTGGCCTTTGGCGAAGCCTTCGAGGTTCTGGACATCCAGGGCGGGCTGGCCTTTGGCTGGGCTGCGCGGGACGGCTATGTCGGCTATGTCGCCGCAGAGGCGCTGAGCGAGCGGTCGTTCAGACCCACGCATCGTGTGATCTCTCCCAGCTACTGGATGAGCGAACCGCGCCTGAAATGCGGCTATGACCCGGAGCGGCTGCCGATTGGCGCGCTTGTCAAGGTCTTCACGACGCACCGCGATCACTGCGACTGGGCCGAGGTCGATCTGCCCCCGACCGATCCGGACATGAAGGGCGGGGCGGTCTATGTGCCGATGCCCACCCTTGCGCCCCTGGGCGGCGCGAGCGACCTCGTGGCGGAGGCGGAGCGCTATCTGGGCGTGCCCTACCTCTGGGGTGGCAACAGTGGCTGGGGGATCGACTGCTCGGGCCTCGTTCAGGCGGCCTGTCTGGCCTGCGGGATTGCCTGCCCCGGCGACAGCGACCAGCAGGCGGCGAAGCTGGGAGAGGCGCTGGCGGAGGACGCCGACCTGCGGCGCGGCGACCTGATCTTCTGGAAAGGGCATGTCGCCCTCGTTGTGGGTGACGGGCGCATCCTGCATGCTAATGCCCGCGACATGATGGTCGCTTACGAGGACATGGCGGCGGCGCTTGCCCGGATCGAAGCCGCCGAGGGGCCGGTGACGGTGCGGCGACGGGTGGTGTAGGTCACTCCACGGCGCGGATCAGCTTGCGCTCCAGCACGCGCAGGACGGTCTTCAGGTCCTGCCCGCGTTTCAGGATCTGCCCGTCCATCCCGACAACCGAATACATCCCCTGCTTCAGCCGCAGCTTGGGGCATTTCTCGATCCGGTAGAGTGGGTTTTCGGCTGTGCGGCGAAAGACGGAAAAGACCGCGCGGTCCGACAGGGTGGATATCCCGTAGTCCCGCCATTCGCCCGCCGCGACCATCCGGCCATATAGCGACAGGATCACCGACAGTTCCGTCCTGTGGAACGCGATGCGTTCTGAGTATGGGCCGGGGAAGGGCGTCGGGCTGTGGACCGTCATGACGGCAGAGTTGATCGGATCTTATCCGAAATCAAGCGTCTTGATGGGCTGCTGTCCGCCATGCGGAACGGAATTCCATTTAACTTGACCCCGCGGTCGGTTTCACTCAGGTTGCGGGCGAAATTTACCCGGGAGGATGACCAATGACCGAAGCTTATCTCTGCGATGGCCTGCGCACGCCGATCGGGCGTTATGGCGGGGGGCTGGCGACGGTCCGCCCGGACGACATGCTGGCCGGGGTGATGAAGGCGCTGATGGAGCGGAACCCGGGCGTCAGGATCGACGATGTCTACATGGGCTGCGCCAACCAGGCGGGGGAGGACAACCGCAACGTCGCACGCATGTCCGCCCTGCTGGCCGGGCTGGGAGAGGACGTGCCGGGCGCGACGATTAACCGTCTCTGCGGCTCCGGCCTCGACGCCGTGGGCACGGCGGCCCGTGCCGTGAAGGCAGGCGAGATGGAGGTGCTGATCGCGGGTGGGGTCGAGTCGATGTCCCGCGCGCCGCTGGTCATGCCCAAGGCCGACAGCGCCTTTTCCCGCAAGGCGGAGATCTACGACACCACCATCGGCTGGCGCTTTGTGAACCGGGCGATGCACAAGCATTTCGGCACCGATTCCATGCCCGAGACGGCCGAGAACGTGGCCGAACAGTTCCAGGTCGGCCGCGAGGATCAGGATGCCTTCGCCCTGCGGTCGCAGGAACGGGCGGCGGCGGCGATTGCTAGTGGACGGCTGGCGGAGGAAATCGCCCCGGTGGTGATCCCGCAGCGCAAGGGCGATCCGAAGGTGGTGGACACCGACGAACACCCCCGCGCGACCTCGATGGAAAAACTGGGCGCCCTGCCCGCCCCCTTCCGCGAGGGCGGCTCGGTCACGGCGGGCAATGCCTCCGGTGTCAATGATGGTGCCTGCGCGGTGATCGTCGCCTCCGAGGCGGCGGTGAAGAAATACGGGCTGACCCCGCGCGCCCGGATCACCGCCATGGCGACCGCCGGCGTGCCGCCGCGCATCATGGGGATCGGCCCGGCGCCAGCGACGGAAAAGCTGCTGGCGATGACCGGATATTCCATCGGCGACATCGACCTGATCGAACTGAACGAAGCCTTCGCGGCTCAGGGCCTCGCCGTGACCCGTCAGCTGGGCCTGCCGGATGACGCGGATCACGTGAACCCGAACGGCGGTGCCATTGCCCTCGGCCATCCCCTGGGCATGTCGGGCGCGCGTCTGGCGCTGACGGCAGGGATCTCCATGGGCCACATGGGGGCGAAGCGCGCGATCTGCACCATGTGCATCGGCGTCGGTCAGGGCATTGCCCTGATGCTCGAAGCGGTGTGATCGCGGCAGCCAAGTCCCGGCCTCGCGCCGGGACCCATTGACGCCAAAGACTGATGGGCTAAAGGCCCCGGCGCTAGGCCGGGGCGCGGCGGTCTGCGGTCAGGTCTTGCAGACGGAATTCCCACCATCCGCCAGCATCGCCGTCCCGGTCACAAAGCTGGCCTCGTCCGACAGTAGGAAGGCGGCGACGCTGGCGATCTCCTCCGGTTCGGCCAGGCGCTTCAAGGCATGCAGCTGTGCCGCCCAGTCGCGGAAGGACGGATCATCCCCGGCCATGGGCGTTTTTGTCCCGCCGGGTAGCAGGGCGTTGACACGCAGCCCCTCGGCACCGTGTTCCACCGCCAGGGCCCTGACCAACCCGGTGAGCCCCGCCTTGGCGGCGGCATAGGCGCCCATGCCGGGGATGCCCAGTTCCGGCCCGACAAAAGAGCCGGTGAACAGCAGGGATCCCCGTCCGGCCCGCTTCAGCGCCGGGACCTGGGTCTGCGCGGCGATGAAGGCGGCGGTGAGGTTGACGTCGATCACCTCGTCCCAGTCCGCGCGCGGGGTGTCGATGACCGGCGTGCCATTGCCGAGGGCGCCGGCGTTGTTGAAGGCGGCGTCGAGCTTGCCGAACATGCTTTCGCCCCGGTCGACCAGCCCCTGCATATGCGCGGCGTCGGTGACACCGCCGGCGCGGGCCAGCACTTTGGTGCCCGTCTCGGCCAGGGAGTGGGCAAAAGCCTGCAACCTGTCGTCACCGCGTGCGGTCAGGATCAGGTTGGCCCCTTCTTCGGCCAGCAACGTCGCCGTGGCCGCGCCGATGCCCGACGAGGCGCCGGTGATCAGGATGGTTCTGTTTTCAAATCGCATGGTGTGCTCCCGTTGTTGCTACGGGAGGGGTTGGACCACGCGCCACTGTCGTCGGGCGACCCGGATCCTGCGCTTGGCCATGGCGGCACGTCAAAACCGCAGGAACCGGAGAAATCGCCACGTCTTCTTGCTCAAATCGCCCCGGGGACCACAGGGCAGCCCCTTTCTTTTTGCCAAAAAATATCTTGGGGGCGCCGCGCAGCGGCGGGGGCAAAACCCCCTTCGCGGTCGGGATCAGCCGTAGGTCGGGTGGAATTTGCCCGCAGGCGAGAGGGTGAAAATATCCACCCCGTCCCCAGTCACGCCGACGGAATGTTCAAACTGCGCCGACAGGGACTTGTCCCGGGTGACGGCGGTCCAGTCGTCGGCCAGCACCTTGGTTTCCGGACGGCCCAGGTTCACCATCGGTTCGATGGTGAAGAACATGCCTTCCTCCAGCGTCGGGCCCGATCCGGGGCGGCCGTAGTGCAGGACGTTCGGCGGGGCGTGGAAGACCCGGCCCAGCCCGTGACCGCAGAAATCGCGCACCACGGACATGCGGTTGGCCTCGACATAGGTCTGGATCGCATAGCCGATGTCGCCGAAGGTATTGCCGGGCTTCACCGCCTCGATCCCCTTCATCAGGGCATCATGGGTCACCTCGACCAGCCGCTCGGCCTTGCGCGACAGCTTCCCGGCCACATACATCCGGCTCGTGTCGCCATACCAGCCATCGACGATCACGGTGACGTCGATGTTCAGGATGTCGCCATCCTTCAGCTTCTTGTCGCCGGGGATGCCGTGGCAGACCACATGGTTGATCGAGATGCAGGAGGCGTGCTGGTACCCCTTGTAGCCTATGGTGGCGGAGGTGGCGCCGGCGGCGGTCACCTTCTCCTCGATCAGGCGGTCGATCTCTCCGGTGGTCTGTCCGGGAAAGACATGGTCGGCAATCTCGTCGAGGATCTGCGCGGCCAGACGACCGGCGGCGCGCATGCCGTCGAAATCCGCCTCCTGATAGATGCGGATACCGTCGCGCGTGATCTGGCCTTTGTCGTCCAATATGAGCCCCTTGCATGGTTTCAGGCCTTAGATAGGGCGATTCCGGGGGAGGTACAACGGAGGCGGGGTGTCGTGGGGGATCGGTTTGTGACAGGGGCGTGCGGGCAGCGGTCAATCCGGCCCTGACGTCGTGGCCCGGTTCCGCGCATCTCAGATGACAGGCAGATCCTGTCCGATCCCGATCCCCTCCGGTGTGATCGCCGCGCCGATGGCCCTGATCTCCACCCCCGCCGCCTGTGCTGCCGCGACCGCCGCTGCATAGGCCGGGTCGATATCCGCAGCCAGCGTGACCCGTGTGGCATCCGTCCGCTGCACGAGGTACAGCACCATGGCGCGGTGGCCGGCGCGGGCCATGCTGGCCAGCTCCTCCATATGTCGCGCGCCACGGGCGGTTCGGCTGTCAGGGAACTCCGCCAGGCCGGGTTGGCGCGAGAGGGTGACGGATTTCACCTCGACGTAGAAATCCGGCCGCCCCGGCGCGCGGAGCAGGAAATCGACGCGGCTCTTCTCGCCGTACTTCTGTTCCGGCAGGACCTGCGGATAGCTGTCGAACCCCGCGACCTGACCGGCCAGCAGCGCCTCCTTCAGTGCGCGGTTGGCGACGGAGGTGTCGACGCAGGTGAAATCCCCGTTTTCGTGATCGACCAGTCGCCAGCCGAATTTCAGCTTCTTCTTCGGGTCGTCATTGGGTTCCACCCAGATCTTCATGCCCGGCTCGGCCAGCCCCATCATCGAACCGGGGTTGGCGCAATGGGCCGTGATCTCGGTGCCGTCCTCCAGCCGGATATCCGCAAGGAAGCGTTTGTAGCGGCGGATCAGCCGGGCCGGAACAAGGGGGGTGGGAAAGCGCATGGGGCGGGCCTATACCTTTTCCCAGCCTGAAAACAAGCCGGAGCCCGCCATGCCAAACCCTACCGCCGCCATGCTTGTCATCGGGGATGAAATCCTGTCCGGCCGCACGCGGGATTCCAACATGTACCACCTGGCGGGGGAGCTGACCCGCGTCGGCATCGACCTGCAGGAGGTGCGCGTCGTCGGCGACGAGGCGGAGCGGATCATCGCGGCCGTGAAGGCCCTCTCGGCCAGCTACGACGAGGTCTTCACCTCCGGCGGGATCGGGCCGACCCATGATGACATCACCGCCGATTGCGTGGCTGCGGCCTTTGATCGCCACATCGACATCCGCGATGATGCGCGGACCCTGCTGACCAAGGCCTATGAGGCGCGCGGCGTCGTGGTGACCGACGAACGGCTGCGCATGGCGCGCATCCCCGACGGCGCTGCGCTGATCGACAACCCGGTCTCCACCGCGCCGGGGTTCACTGTGGAAAACGTGCATGTCATGGCCGGGGTGCCCAAGGTGTTCGAGGCGATGGTGGCCTCCGTCCTGCCCGGGCTGACCGGCGGGACGCCGCTCTTGAGCCAGACCTGGCGGGTGCAGATGCCCGAAGGCGAGATCGCCGGGCCGTTGCGCGGGTTGGTGGAGGCCTTTCCGGAGCTCTCCTTCGGGTCCTACCCCTACAGCCTGAACGGTGTTTTCGGGGCGAATATCGTCGTACGGGGCACCGATGGCGCACAGGTGGATGCGGCAATCATCCGGCTGCAGGAGGTGTTCCCGAATGACTGATCTTGCGAAGATCTTCGACACGCTCGACGCGACCTGGCCTGCGGCCGAAAAGCACCGTGTCGGCCCGCTGACCCTGCGCCAAAGCGACGGCGGCGGCAAACGGGTGACGGCGGCCACCGCGGATGGCCCGGTGCAGCCCGAGGTCGTCGAAATTGCCGAAGCCCGGATGCGCGACCTGGGCCAAACGCCCCTCTTCTCCCTGCGTCCTGGGGATGAGGCGCTGGACGAGCTTCTGGCGACCCGGGGGTACGCGGTCGTGGACCCGACCAATGTCTATGCCTGCCCGGTCGATATGCTGGCACGGCAGGACACCGATGTGGAACAGGCCACGCTGGCCGTTTGGGAACCGCTGGCGATCCAGCTGGATTTCTGGCGCCAGGGCGGGATAGGCCCGGACCGTATCGCCGTGATGGACCGTTCGACTTGCGAAAAGACGGCGCTGATCGGGCGGCATGACAATTCGCCCGGCGGCACCGCCTATGTCGCCATACACGAGGGCATCGCCATGCTGCATGCGCTTGAGATCATCGAACCGGCGCGGCGCGTCGGCATGGGGCGGTCGATGACCGTGCAGGCGGCGCAATGGGCGGAAAAGCATGGGGCGACGCTCTTCAGCTGCCTCTGCGTCGCGCAGAACGTGGCGGCGAACGGGCTTTACACCAAGCTCGGGATGGAGAACGTCGGACAGTACCACTACCGGATCAAGGAGAGCTGAGATGACCCAGGACCTGCCAACCGCATTGAACCTGCCGATGGTCGACCCGCTGCCTGCGAGCACGCAGAAATACTTCGACATCTGCGATGAAAAGCTGGGGATGGTGCCGAATGTGCTGAAGGCCCACGCCTTCGACATCGACAAGCTGAACGCCTTTACCGCGCTCTACAACGATCTGATGCTGGCAGACAGCGGGTTGACCAAGCTGGAGCGGGAAATGATCGCGGTGGTCGTCTCCTCGATCAACGGCTGTTTCTACTGCCTGACCGCCCATGGGGCGGCGGTGCGGGAACTGTCTGGCGATCCCAGGCTGGGCGAGATGATGGTGATGAACTACCGCGTCGCCGATCTGGATGCGCGGCAGCGGGGGATGCTGGATTTCGCCGCCAAGGTGACCGAAGCCTCGCGCAAGATCGAGGAGCCGGATCGCCAGGCGCTGCGCGACGTCGGGTTTTCGGATCGGGACATCTGGGACATCGCCAATGTCGCGGCCTTCTTCAACATGACGAACCGGGTGGCCAGCGCCACCGATATGCGTCCGAACGACGAGTATCACGCGCAGGCGCGGTAACATGCGGGGTGGCCTTGGGGCATATCTGGCGGGGCTCATGCTGGCCTCTGCGGCCCGGGCCTTCGAGCCGGAGAGCCTGCCCGAGGCCGCCATCGCCACCCATGACACGCGGGAGGCCCCGGCCTCCCTCTCGCTGCCTGTCGGGACCTATGACGGCACCCTTCCGATGCTGGAGGTCGAGGGCGCCCTGCACACGCGGGCCTGGCGTATCCCCTCGACCACTCTGTCCTCATTGCGGATCGTGCAGGGGCTTCGGGTGGATCTGGCCGAGGCGGGCTACGAGATCATCCTGGATTGCGACACCCAGGCCTGCGGCGGTTTCGATTTCCGTTTCGGCCTGACAGTGCTACCTGCCCCGGAGATGAACGTTGACCTGTTCGATTTCCGTGTGATCACGGCGGAGCGGGAAAACGCTCGTGGCCCCGAGTATGTCTACCTGCTGGTCAGCCGGGGACGCAGCAACCGCTTTGTCCAGCTGATGGAACTGGTGACGGCCACAGCGGGCACAGCCCCGACGTCCGACGCCGCCCCGACGCCCGACGCCGCCCCGGTCCCGAGCCGGGGTCCCGACGCGCCCAGAACCCCGCCCGCCTCCGGCGCGTCGCCGGATGATCGGGTGCCGGTGCTCATCGGGGCGCTGACCACCTCCGGCCATGTCGTCCTGTCCGATCTGGACTTCGCCTCCGGCGCCGGTGCGCTCAGCGACCGCAGCTATCCCTCGCTGGAGGCACTGGCCGAATACCTCAAGGGCAACCCCGCCCGCGTGATCGCCGTGGTCGGCCACACGGATTCCGTCGGCTCGCTCGAGGCCAACGTCGCCCTCTCGAAACGCCGGGCCGAAGCGGTCCGCGCCCGCCTGGTCACCCGCTACGGCGTCCCGGGCGCGCAGGTGCAAGCGCAGGGGGCGGGGTACATGGCCCCGGTGGCGTCGAACCTGACCGCCGAGGGGCGCGAGGCGAACCGGCGGGTCGAGGCGGTCTTGTTGAGCGGGGAGTGAGGGGGGCTCTGCCTGCTCCTCTTAGGCATTGAAGAATTTATCAAGCGGCTTCATGGCATTGAACCTGCACCAAGCCGAGGGTCCTTGACACGATATGGACACGGTTGCACCATTGCAGGTGATATTGCCGTTTTTCTTTCAACAATTGTTACGTAAAGATTGGAGTACTCATGACTTACTCAAGTTTCATCAATCGCACCGCCTCCACCACTGCACTCTCTGCATTTCTGATCGGTATGGGCGTTGCCGCATGCGCCGCGCCTGTTGCGGTCGACTTGAACGGCTGGACCGTAGAGAACTACCCAGAGGTAAACGGTTTCGCGGGAGCCAATTGGACAGTCGATGGATCTGGCGACACCGTCTTGCAAAGTGTCAATGGCCAGCCCACAATTTTCTACAGTGACTTCCAGGCCTATGGGCTCAACACCTCGGGGAAGATCAAGGTTGAGACGGGAAATGACGATGACTTCGTCGGATTTGTTCTGGGGTTTGACCCGGGCGATACGTCGTCTTCTTCCGCCAACTATCTATTGATAGACTGGAAGCAAAATACACAGACCTATAATTTCAACGGTGGTACCGCGGCTTCGACTGTCGGATCTACGGCTGAAGAAGGTCTGGCGATTTCTCGCGTCACGGGCACTCCGACAGCAGATGAGCTCTGGGGTCACGAGAACCAGGGGGGGAATGCGTCAGGTGGGCTGGAAGAGTTGGCACGTGGCGCGACCCTTGGCAGCACTGGCTGGGTGGACAATACCGAATATGAGTTCACGTTTGATTTCGGGCCGAACAACCTGCAGGTATGGGTCGACAGCGTGTTGCAGTTCGATCTGACCGGAAACTTTGAAAATGGTCGCATCGGCTTTTACAACTTCAGCCAGAATCAGGTTCGATATTCTGCCTTCGAAACGGATCAGGGAAGCTTTCCGGCCGTTCCATTGCCGGGTGCGGTTGTGCTTCTGGCAGGTGGCCTCGGCCTGATGGGTGGCCTGGGGCGACTTGCCAAACGCAAGTCGGCGGGCTGAACCCGGACGCCTGAGCGACTGACACGGATTTGATCGCGCCTGCCAAGCGAACCCGGGAAAAGAACGGCCTCCCCCAAAAAGAAAAACCCGGCGAAACCGCCGGGTTCAAGTTGGCCTGGTGTCAGGCAGGGAAGGAAACTCACGTGGTAACACTCACCACTTGTCGGGGCCTTTTTCGTTAAAGCTCCGGACAAGGAAATCGATAAAGGCGCGGACCTTGGGCTGGGTGAACCGGCCCGGCGGGTAGACCGCGTAGATGCCCTGCGTTTCGACCGGCAGTTCGGGGATCGCGTCCTCGACCAGGCCCTGATCCATCGCATCCGCATAGAGAAAGGACGGCAGGTAGGCGATGCCGAGGCCGGAGATCGCGGCGTTCAGCAGCGATTGCCCGTCGTTCACCGAAAGCCAGCCGGCGGTGCGTACCTGGCGCTTTTCACCCGAGGGGGCGGTCAGCTTCCAGACGTTGCCCGAGGCCTGCGAGGAGTAATGCAGGAGCTTGTGCTCGTTCAGGTCGTCGATCTTCAGGGGCCGGCCGTATTTCTCGAAATAGGCGGGGGCCGCGATCATGCGCTTGTTGGTCTCGGTCAGCTTGCGGGCGCGCAGGGTGCTGTCCTCAAGCTCGCCGATGCGGATGGCCATGTCGAACCCTTCGGAGATCAGTTCGACGTAGCGGTTGTTGAGCACCATGTTGACCGTAATGTCCGGAAATTCCGCCAGGAATTCGCCCAGGACCGGGCTGAGGTGATTGACGCCGAAATCCGTCGCGACGGAAATGCGCAGCAGGCCCGAGGGTGCTGATTGCATGGATGTCACGAGGGCGTCCGCCTCTCCCGCGTCGTTGAGGACACGGCGGGCGCGGTCGTAATAGGCCAGACCGATCTCGGTCGGGGACACGCGACGCGTGGTCCGGTTCAGAAGACGTGCGCCCAGACGGGCCTCCAGCGAGGAGACATGTTTGGACACGGCGGATTTGCTGATCCCCATCTTCTTGGCCGCGTCGGTGAAACCACCTTGATCCACGACCGTCGCGAATGCTTCCATCTCTGTCAGACGGTCCATTGTCGTACCTTTCTGCTCAAGCGTTTCGTTTGCCTTGGCATCAGGTATCAGGACCAAATCGGGCGCAAACCGGGCGGGCCATCGTCAATTGAGGGGTATTGTCGGGATCGTTCTTGGGCCGGAAACAGGGAAACGCCCCGTTTCCTGCCACAATCCTTAAGATTCAGGCCGTTTCGACGCAATGTCGCCGGAATGCCCGTTTCAGTAGGTCCAGTTCCGCACGCAAAAGGTCGATCTCGGCCTGCATTGTTTCGTCAGCGGTCTCTCCGGCGATGATCGCCGCGCTGTTGAGGACATCGCCGGTTTTCTCCTCGACGATGGTGATTGTCTGTATTCCGTCACAGATCGCGTTGACCGGGATGGCAAAGGACAGGCGCCAGGTGCCGTCGCCCGCCGGGCTTACCGTGACATCGTCGACAGGCGCGTCGCGAAAGCGGACGGCGACGCCGGGGCGGATGCCCTCGGGGACGTCGGTGATCGTGCCTTCCCACTGGCCATGGGCGAGGCGGGTCTTGGTGACGGTCAGCACGCTCATCGGTTGCTCCTCCTCAGAATTCCGCGCGGGGGCAGCGGGCGAAGGTCACGTCATGCAGAATGATCTGGTTCATCTGCGGGTCTTCGAAGATCAGGTCCAGCCAGGCCTTCTCCAGCCGTTTCTCGTTCAGCCCGGAATAGGCCAGGTCAAACTCCACCATGGTCTCCGCCCGGTTCAGCGGCAGGTCGCGCACAATCTGTTCGGTATTGGGGCCATGCGTGATGTTGAGCCGGGCAAAGATCTCGATCGGCTTTTCCACCTCGATGGAGGTCGACAGGCGGATCAGATGGTTTTTGCGCAGGTCCGTCAGCACCTCGGCGGGCAGGTCCACGACCAGCGACAGGAAGGTGCCGTCAAAGGCGAAGACATCCATGGACAGGCCGTAGGGGGCCAGGTCCTCCTCCCGGGTGTTGCGACGCTGGCGCAGGGACAGTTCCGACCGGATGCAGTCGTGATGCACGGTCACCTCACCGCCCAGGCGCGAGCGGGAGGCAACGGAGGCGAGGCCCGGGACGGGCAGGGGTGCGCGCCACAGCGCCGGGCGCCAGGACCAGTCGGTGCCATGCGGTACCGGAAAGATGTTGGACCCGCGCGCGGGCAGGGCCAGCCGTTCGTCCGCCTTGCGGATCAGCCGGTCCAGCGGCTGGCGCAGGCTTTTGGCGCGGCTGCGCAGGACCCGCAGGCTGGGAATGTCGAGAGTTTCGGCGGCCTTGGCCGAGGCCGACCATTGGCGCAGCTCGCGCCACAGGAAGAGCCGTTGAAGAAAGGACCGTATCGCCGTTGCCATGGGTGCCTGCAGTGTCCGCTTGCATCGGCGGTCACGCCGCCGTTGCCGTGTTATGCCATGGAAAACCTTGCGCGCCTATTGCGTATTGGCCCGGGGCCCCGCTCAACCGCTTGGTTTCTGGACCGCCAGCGTGTCGCCCGTGGTCGTGCCGGTGGTCGCTTGTCGGATGTTGTTCACCAGCGACAATAGCAGGTCCCGTCCCCCGCGCCCGGTCGCCGCGCCGCCAGGGGTGCTGTAGGCCGCGAGGCCGAGCGTATGGCCGGACACCTGCATGACCCCGCGCCAATGCACGGGCGCGGCCTCCTTCGTGGCGCGCTGGCCGCCGTCGGACAGCTGCACCAGACGCACGCCGCCGACAGTGGACTGGTTGAGGATCTGGGCCGGGCCAAAGGTATCGGCCAGTTGCTGTGCCGTGGGCAGCGGCGTGTCGGGGTCCGACCGGACCGCCGTGACCGTCATGAAGGACAGCGAACTGACCCCCTCGATTTCATCGGAGTTCAGTAGGTCGCACTGAGCAATCAGGGCGAACTGCCGGGGGCCGCTCGGGCGCAGCGATTTGGCGTCGATGCAATAGCCCGCCGGGCCCCGGATGGTCAGCGTGCCCGCATCCAGCTCGGCACTGTCCAGCGCGCTGCCGGTGCTGCCGGGCAGGGTCATCTGACAGCCCGTCAGGGCGACACCGGCCGCCAGCGCGATCAGGGCCGGGGCGCGTGTGCGCCCCCCGGCCCCGTTCCGGTCAAAGATCGGCATAGATGTGCTTTTCGGTCTTGCCACCCGGATGGGTCACGGCGCCGAGGTAGGTCTTGCCGACAAGCTGGGCGTATTTCCACAGCGCGCCGGAGGCATAGATCGTGTCGCGCGGGCCGCTCCAGTCGGCCTTGCGCTTCTCCATCTCCTCGTCGGACAGATCGACGCTGATCGTGCCGTCCACCGCGTTGATGGAGATGATGTCGCCGTCCTTCAGCATGGCAATCGGGCCGCCATGGGCCGCCTCTGGCCCGACATGGCCGACACAGAAACCGCGCGTCGCGCCGGAGAAGCGGCCGTCGGTGATCAGCGCGACCTTCTTGCCCATGCCCTGACCCGAAAGCGCGGCGGTGGTGGCCAGCATCTCGCGCATGCCGGGGCCGCCTGCGGGGCCCTCGTTGCGGATGACGATGACCTCGCCTTCCTTGTATTCCCGCTTCTGCACGGCGGCGAAGGCGTCTTCCTCGCATTCAAAGACGCGGGCGGGGCCGGAGAAGACCTGCTCTTCCGCGCTCATCCCTGCGACCTTCACGATGGCGCCTTCGGGGGCGAGGTTGCCCTGCAGGCCGACAACGCCGCCGGTCTTGGTGATCGGGGTTTCGATCGGGTAGATGACCTTGCCGTCCGCCTTGCGGGTGACGGTGTCCAGCTCCTCGCCGATGGATTTGCCCGAGGCCGTCACGCAGTCCTCGTGGATCAGACCCGCCTTGCGCAGCTCGTTCATCACGACGGGGATGCCGCCGACGTCGAACAGATCCTTCGCCACGTGCTCGCCGCCGGGCTTGAGGTTCACGAAGTAGGGCGTGTCGCGGAAGATTTCGCAGACGTCCTGCAGGGTGAACTCGATCCCCGCCTCGTGCGCGATGGCGGGCAGGTGCAGACCGGCGTTGGTCGAGCCGCCGGTGCAGGCCACGACGCGGGCGGCGTTTTCCAGCGACTTACGGGTGACGACGTCACGCGCGCGGATGTTCTTTTCGATCAGGTGCATGACCGCGCGGCCCGAGGCCTCGCCGTACTGATCGCGGCTCTCGTAGGGGGCCGGCATGCCGGAGGAGTTGAGCAGCGCAAGGCCGATGGCTTCGGAGACGCAGGCCATGGTATTTGCGGTGAACTGACCGCCGCAGGCGCCCGACGACGGGCAGGCGACGCGTTCCAGGATATCCAGCGCGGCGTCGGACATGGTGCCGTTCTGGTGACGGCCGACCGCTTCGAACATGTCCTGCACGGTCAGGTCGCGGGTCCGGAAATCCTCGGGGATCTCGTCTATCTGGGGCGCCTTGCCCGGCAGGATCGACCCGCCGTAGATGAAGACCGACGGCACGTTCAGGCGCACCATGGCCATCATCATGCCCGGCAGGGATTTGTCGCAACCCGCAAGGCCCACGATCGCGTCGTAGCAGTGGCCGCGCATGGTCAGTTCGACGGTATCCGCAATCGCCTCGCGCGAGGCCAGCGACGACCGCATGCCCTCGTGCCCCATGGCGATGCCGTCGGTGACGGTGATGGTGGTGAATTCACGCGGCGTGCCTTCGCGGGCCTTCACGCCCAGCTTCACGGCCTGCGCCTGACGGTTCAGGGCGATATTACAGGGGGCGGCTTCGTTCCAGCAGGTGGCCACACCGACGAGCGGCTGGTGAATTTCCTCTTCGGAAATGCCCATGGCATAGAGGTAGGAGCGGTGCGGCGCGCGTTCCGGTCCTTCGGTCACGTAACGGCTGGGCAGCCGGGATTTGTCAAACTTTGTCATCTATGCCTCCCCGGGGTGTCTGGCTGAAACGGGGATAAATGACGCGCCGGGGGCAGACAAGGCCGATTACAAGGCCGATTGCGGCCCCCGCGCCGGGGGGATAGCGTCGCGCTCATGAATTATCAGGCACATGACATCCTGACCGGGCAGGCCCAGCCCCGCGCGGAACTGTGGCGGACCGGCATTGGGGTGCTGATCCTGGTGGCCGGCACGCTGGTCCTGACGGCGGTCTGGGTCATGGCGGTGCCGCTCTTCGGGCCGCCCGGGCCGGGCCGGCTGATCCCGGGGGAAACGCCGACCGGGATGATCTGGATCCTGGCTTCCTTCCTCTGCCCGCTGGTCATGCTGGCGCTGGTGATGCGGACGCTGCACGGGCGGACCCTCGGGTCGCTGATCGGGCCGCTGCCCCTCGCCGGGCAGCAGTTCCTCCGCGTGCTGCCGGTGCCCCTGGGGGTGCTGGGTCTGGCGCTGATCCTGCCTTCGCCCGGGGGGCATGACCTGGTGGCGAACCTGCCGCTCTCCGCCTGGCTGGTCTGGCTGGGGCCCGCCCTGCTGCTGCTGGTGGTGCAGGTCGGGACGGAGGAGCTGATCTTTCGCGGATACCTCCAGTCGCAGCTGGCGGCGCGGGTCCGGTCTCCTCTGGTCTGGCTGGTCCTGCCCTCGCTGGTCTTCGCGGTGCTGCATTTCGACGCCACCGCCGGGGCAAACCGCTGGCTGATCGTCGGGGTCACCGGGCTCTTCTCGCTCTGCGTGGCGGATCTGACGGCGCGGGCGGGGACGCTTGGCCCCGCGATGGCGCTGCATCTGGTCAACAACTTCGGCTCGCTGATGTTGGTCGGGGCCATGGGGCCGATGCAGGGGCTGGCGCTGTATGTCGTGCCGGTGGATATGTCCGATCCGGTGCTGCGCCCGGCGCTGGTGGCCGAAGCCCTGCTGATCATCATCATGTGGCTCGGCGCGCGGATCGTATTGAGACGGTGAGATGAATGGCTATCACCCGCATGAGGCCCATGTCGCCCCGGCCCGTGGGTCGGCGGCGCTGCTCCATACCATCGTGGGGTTCTGCGCGATCGAATTCCTTTACGGGCTGGCGCGGGATGCGCTGGATTTCGCGGCGTTCAACCTGATGCCTGTGGCGGTTGGCGAGTTGCTGGATCGGGTCAGCGCGGCGGCATTGCTTTACGATCTCTTCGCCTTTCTGCTCCTCGCGGCGGTGGTGGTGCTGGTCGTGCGGCTGGTGCATCGCCGGGGGCTGGCCAGCCTTCTGGGGGATCGCCGCCGCCTCTGGCGCGACGGGCTGCGCGGCACGCTTGGGGGTGTGGCGCTCTTCGCCGCGCTGGAATTCGTCATGCCATGGTGGGACCACGGCGCGGCGACGCGCCAGTCGCTGGCCACCTGGGCGCAGATCCTGCCCTGGGCGCTGCTGGCCCTGCTGGTGCAGACCACGGCGGAGGAGATCTTCTACCGTGGTTACCTGCAACAGCAGATCGCCGCGCGCTTTGCCTCGCCGCTGGTCTGGATGACGGTGCCGAACATGGCCTTCGCGGCGGTGCATTGGTTCAACGGAGAGGCCTTTGCCGATTCCGTGCAATATGTCCTCTGGGCCTTTGCCTTCGGGCTGGCGGCCAGCGACCTGACCGCGCGCACAGGCAGCCTGGGGGCGGCGATCGGGTTTCATCTGGCCAACAACATCTTTGCCTTCCTCATCGTCGGCGAGGCGGAAAGGATGGACAGCGGCCTTGCGCTCTTCCTGCTGCCGTCGCTGCCGGAGGGGCTGCTGGACGTGCCTGCGCCGCCCGGGCCGATCCTGTCGCTGGCCTTCGGATCCGACCTGCTGATCCTGGCGCTGGCTTGGCTGGCGGTGCGGGTGGCGATCAGGCGTTGATTGCATTCCGGCCTGTTAGCGCCTATCTCGACAGAAATCCGCAACCGTTCTGGACCCGCTATGAACTGGATCACGAACTACGTCCGCCCGAGGATCAACTCGATCTTCTCGCGTCGCGAAGTACCTGAAAACCTCTGGTCGAAATGTACCGAATGCGGAACCATGCTGTTCCATCGGGAATTGTCGGAGAACCTGAATGTCTGCACCTCCTGCGGGCATCACATGGGGATCACGCCGCGCGCCCGGTTCGAGGCCCTGTTCGACGGCGGCGTCTTTGTCGAGGTGAAAGTGCCGGACCCGGTGGCCGACCCGCTGCATTTCCGCGACCAGAAGAAATACCCCGATCGGATGAAGGCGGCGCAGCGCGACACGGGCGAGCATGAGGCGATGCTGGTGGCCGAGGGCGAGATCGGCAGTACGCCGATCGTCGCGGCAGCGCAGGACTTTTCCTTCATGGGCGGCTCCATGGGGATGTATGTCGGCAATGCCGTGATCACCGCCGCCGAGCGCGCGGTGAAGCTGAAGCGCCCGCTGATCCTCTTTTCCGCCGCCGGCGGCGCGCGGATGCAGGAGGGTATCCTGTCGCTGATGCAGATGCCGCGCACCACCGTGGCGATCCAGATGCTGAAAGAGGCCGGGCTGCCCTATATCGTCGTGCTGACGCATCCGACGACGGGCGGGGTGACGGCCTCCTATGCGATGCTGGGCGATGTGCATATCGCCGAACCCAATGCGCTGATCTGCTTTGCCGGGCCGCGGGTGATCGAACAGACGATCCGCGAAAAACTGCCCGAAGGCTTCCAGCGCGCCGAATACCTGCTGGATCACGGAATGCTGGACCGGGTCACCGTCCGGACCGCCATGCGGGACGAACTGATCACCATCACCCGGATGCTTCTGGGCCTGCCGCCCGCGGTGAAGGGCAACCTGCCGAAACCCGAACCGGAGCCGGAGGCGCTGCCCGACCCCGGGCAAGAGCCCCCCGCGAGCGAGGCCAAACCAGCGGCGGAGCCCAAAAAGTGACGAGCCAGGGCTCGGACGTCATCCTGGAGCGGATGATGTCGCTGCACCCCAAGGTGATGGACCTCGTGCTGGATCGCGTCTGGCGGTTGCTCGACGCGCTCGGCAACCCGCAGGACAATCTGCCGCCTGTCATCCATATCGCCGGAACCAACGGCAAGGGCTCGACCCAGGCGATGATCCGGGCCGGGCTGGAGGGCGCGGGGAAGCGGGTCCATGCCTATACCTCGCCGCATCTGGCGCGGTTTCACGAACGCATCCGGCTGGCGGGCGAACTGATCACCGAGGATCACCTGACCGAGGTGCTGGACGAATGCTATGCCGTGAACGGCGGCGACCCCATCACCTATTTCGAGATCACGACCTGCGCCGCCCTGCTGGCCTTTTCGCGGGTGGAGGCGGATTACACCTTGCTGGAGGTCGGCCTTGGAGGGCGGCTGGATGCGACCAACGTGATCCCGCGCCCGGCGATGACGGTGATCACCCCGGTCTCCATCGACCACACGCAGTACCTGGGCGACACGCTGGAACAAATCGCGGGCGAAAAGGCCGGGATCCTCAAGCGCGGCGTGCCCTGCGTGGTCGGCCCGCAGCAGGACAGCGCTCTGGAGGTGATCGAACGTCAGGCGGCGCGTCTGGGTGCGCCGCTGATCGCGCAGGGTCAGCACTGGCATGTCTGGGACGAACGCGGGCGGCTGGTCTTTCAGGACGAGAGTGGGCTGCTCGATCTGCCCCTCCCGGCCCTGCCCGGGGCGCATCAGATCGACAATGCCGGGGCGGCGCTCGCCGTGCTGCGCGGGCTCGGGTTCGACGACCGCGCGGCGGAGGCGGCGATGACCGACGTCCGCTGGCCCGCCCGGATGCAGCGCCTGCGCGCCGGGCCGCTGGTCACAGCGGCGGGCGAGGCGGAGCTCTGGCTGGACGGCGGGCACAACGCCTCCGCCGGGGAGGCGCTTGGGCGGTATCTGGGCGGATTGCCCACGCGGCCGACCTACCTGATCTGCGGGATGCTCAATACCAAGGACGTGCGCGGTTACCTCCGCCCGCTGGCGCCGCATGTCGCCCGGCTCTGCGCCGTGTCGATCCCCGGCGAAAGTGCGACGCTCAGCGCCGCGGAGACGGCAGGGGCCGCGCGGTCGGTCGGTATGGTCGCGGACGAGGCCGCGTCGGTGCGCGCGGCGCTCGACGGCATTGTGGCGCAGGATCCCGGCGCGCGGGTGCTGATCTGCGGATCGCTCTATCTGGCGGGCGAGGTTCTGCGCGAAAACGTGCAGCCAGGTTAACGCGCGGTTTCATTTTCGCGCTCAGGCCAGAAAATTTCGCTGATTCGGTAAAAAGCGAATCACAAGGCATTGACCGATTCGCGATGATTCGCCTAAGTTGGGAGCCAGATGTTGTACAGGCAAGTCGCCATCCGGGACCTCCGCCCTCCAGTCTTCATACAGCGGCAGTCCAAGTAAGGGTGGTGTGCAGCACTACCTCGGGCACAATATGAGGGGGCCGGTTCAACGGTCCCCCATTTGCCGTTAACCAGTTGACAGCTGTCAACTTTCCGGCTCCGCACCCCAACCCGCATCCTGCATCTCGCGCAGGCGGCTTGCCGTGCGTTCGAACTCGAAAACGCCCTCACCCTCGATATAGAGCGATTCGGGCTCGTCGGCGGCAGAACAGATCAACCGCACCTTCGCCTCGTACAGCGCGTCGATCAGGGTGACGAAGCGTTTCGCCTCGTTGAAGTTCGACCGGCCGAGGCGCGGGATGTTTTCCAGGATAAGGACCTTCACCGCCTCGGCAATGGCCAGGAAATCGCCCGGTCCCAGCATCTGCCCACAGATCTCGTGAAAGGTCGCCCGGCCGACACCGTTGCGATAGGCGGGGATCGTCACCTCCCGCCCCTTGACGGTCAGCACCAGTGGCTCGCCCCCGCCGCCCGTCAGATCGGTCCAGATCGCCTCGATCTCGGCCCGGGCCTCGGCGTTGACGGGGGTGAAATAGACTTGCCCGCCGGACAGGCGGTTCTGGCGGTAATCCTTCGGGCTGGCCAGTTCGTGGATGACCATCCGTTCCTTGATGAGGTCGATGAAGGGCAGGAAGAGCTGCCGGTTCAGCCCGTTCTTGTACAGATCATCCGGCACGCGGTTGGAGGTGGTGATGATCACCACCCCGCGATCCATCAGCGCCTCGAAGAGGCGGCCGACAATCATCGCATCGGCGATATCTGTGATCTGCATCTCGTCAAAGGCCAGCACGCGCAGCCCCTCGGCGACCTTGTCGACCACGGGGGCCAGGCTGTCCTCGACCCCGGTCTTGCGGGCCTCGTGCAGCCCGGCCTGAATCTCCTGCATGAAGGCGTGGAAATGCACCCGGCGGACCGGCACCTGCAGGCTTTCCACGAAGAGGTCCATCAGCATCGACTTGCCGCGCCCGACCCCGCCCCAGAGGTAGAGGCCCCTTGTCTCCACCACCGTCTTCCTGCGAAAGAGGCCGCGTTTTTCCGGTTTGGCTTCCAGGCCCGTCAGGATGCGGTCGAACTCCGGCAGGACGGCCTCCTGCGCCGGGTCTTCGTGCAGCTCTCCGCTCCGGATGCGGGCTTGGTACAGGTCGCGCATGGTATGGCTCATGATGCCTGTTACCGCGCGGCAGGCACGGGGAAAAGAGCAGCGTTGCAAATGCGGGAGATCACAAAGGGTGAATTGCGCCCCGCCGCGCTTTGGGATTGGATGCGTCTGCATTCATCCCCCGGAGTCGCGCCATGACCTTGCCCCGCCTCATGACCCCCGTTCTGATCGTCGGCTGCCTCATCATTCTGGTGAGTTTTGCCGTGCGTGCCTCCTTCGGCGTGTTCCAGATCCCGATCGCGAATGAGTTTGGCTGGGCGCGGGCGGATTTCTCTCTGGCCATCGCGATCCAGAACCTCGCCTGGGGGATCGGGCAGCCGATTTTCGGCGCCTTCGCGGAAAAACTGGGCGACCGGCGGGCCATCATCCTGGGCGCGGTGATCTATGCGGCGGGGCTGGTGCTCTCGTCCTTTGCGGTGACGCCCACGCAGCATCAGTTGCTGGAGGTGCTGGTCGGCTTCGGCGTGGCCGGGACCGGGTTCGGCGTGATCCTGGCGGTGGTGGGGCGCGCGGCCTCCGACGAGAACCGGTCGATGTCGCTGGCCATTGCCACGGCGGCGGGCAGCGCGGGGCAGATCGTCGGCGCGCCCTTCGCGGAATACCTGCTGGGCCAGATGCCCTGGCAGAGCGTTTTCCTGATCTTTGCGGTGATGATCTTGGCGGTGATCCTGCTGCTGCCCTTCATGCGCGCGCCGGTGGCCGCGTCGAAGGCAGAGCTGGAGGAGAGCCTGGGGCAGATCCTTGTCCGCGCGGGCAAGGACCCGACCTTTTCGCTGATCTTCCTCGGTTTCTTTTCCTGCGGTTATCAGCTGGCCTTCATCACCGCGCACTTTCCGGCCTTCGTGACCGAGATGTGCGGGCCGATCCTGCCGGGTGGTGTGCTGCACAATATCGGGATCACCACGACCTCGGCGCTTGGGGCGGTGTCGATATCGCTGATCGGGCTGGCCAATGTGGCGGGGACGCTGACGGCGGGCTGGCTGGGCAATCGCTATTCCAAGAAGTATCTGCTGGCTGGGATCTATACGCTGCGGACCATCGTGGCTGCGGTCTTTATCCTGATGCCGATCACCCCGGCGAGTGTGCTGATCTTCTCGGTCGCCATGGGCGGGCTGTGGCTGGCCACGGTGCCGCTGACCTCGGGCCTGATCGCGCATATCTACGGGCTGCGCTACATGGGGACGCTTTACGGCATCGTCTTCTTCTCGCACCAGCTGGGCGGGTTCCTGGGCGTCTGGCTGGGTGGGCGGATGTATGACGTCTATGGCGATTACAACCTGGTCTGGTGGATCGGCGTCGGCGTCGGGGCGTTCAGCGCGATCGTGCATCTGCCGGTGCGGGAGAAGCGGGATCCGGTGGCGCTGGCGGCGTGAGGTTGGGTGAGGCGGTTACACCTTAAGATTAAATTTGAAGCCAATTTGCGCGCTTGGATCAGAAGTCCCGCCCGGCGGCACGCCGGGCTGCGCCGACCCGCCCCCGTCGCACCAAAGGTGCGCCAAAATAGACTGGCACGCCTTTGGCGTGACGGGCGGCGCATTTGCGCCACCCCGCGGGACGGCGCAGCCCTTACCAATTCGCGACAGACGTTAATGGATAGTGTTCTGCTAACCGAGCGCGACACCGACCTCTAGCCACTCACTCCCGCGCATCCCCAAAGGCCCGCGCCACTTCGCGCGGGTGCGTGATCGGCATCCAGTGGGTGGCCCCTTCGATCTGGGTCTGGATGGCGATGCGGTTCCAGCGGGTCAGGTTGCCCATGCCGGCCAGGGGGATCGTCGTGTCGCTGGTGCCCCAGATCGACAGCACGGGCACATCCACGCGGCTGAGCTTGCGGTGTTCGTATTCCCGCTCGTCCCGCAACACGTGGCGGAGGGACGACAGCACCGCCGGGATGAAGCCGCGCCAACCGAGCTGCGCCGCCTGTGCCGCGGCGATTTCCGACAGCTCGGGGTGTGCGTCGGCCAGCCGTTTCGCGCCGTCCCGGAAGGTGCGCGGGAAGATTGCATGGGCGATCCAGTCGCCGATTTTGCCCATGTCGCGCATGTTGCGATAGAGGCTCTTCGGAAAGCCGCCGAAGCCTGCCGGGGCCACCAGCACAAGCTGGCGGATCCGGTCGGGGTGGCGGGCGGCAAAGCAGGTGGCGATCACCCCGCCCATGGAGTAGCCGAAGAGCGTGATGTCATCGGCGACCTTCTCATGGGCCAGCAGATCTTCGAGCTGCTGGACGAAGAAGGCATCGTCCTGTTTGCCCTCGGGGCGGTCGGAATAGCCCCGGCCGTAGAGGTCATAGACCAGGACACGATAGCCCATGTCGGCCAGTTCCCCGGCCAGCTGATGCCAGACGAAACCGGGGGTGGTCAGCCCGTGGACACAGACGGCCACCGGGCCGCGCACGCCGCCGTACCATTGGTAATGGGTGATGCCCTGGGGCAGTTCGGCCAGGCTGCCCGGCGCCTCGACCCGGGCGGCGTCGTCCATGACGGGACGACGCTGTTCGATGAGGAAGGGAGTGACCGCAACAGCGACGAGAAGGAGAAGCAGAAACCAGATCATCGGGCGTCTGTCCAGGCGGTCAGGATATGCCGGGCGGTCATCAGGTCCAGATGCGCGCCGCCGCCGTTCTTGAACAGGGTGATGTCCTCGGGCGCGCGGGTGAAGTCCGGCAGCTGATAGTAATCGGCGACGATATCCTCTTCGGTGATCGCGCCGGAGCCGATGGCGAGGGCAATCTCGCCGATGTGGTGCACGGTGGTGTCGCGGCTGTCGACGAAGATGCGTGCACGGCGCATGGTGTCGTCGTCGGCCTCGCGCATGTCGGGGCGATATGCCCCGATCAGATCAATATGCTGACCCGGGCGCAGCCAGGCCCCGTTCAGCACCGGCACCGTGCCGGAGGTGGCGCAGGCGACTATATCGGCCTCGCCCACGGCCTCGGGCAGGTCGATGGCTGTGGTGGTGTGGGGGAAATCGGCGGCCAGCGCCTCCGCCTTGGTGGCGGTGCGGTTCCAGATGGCGAACTGCGCCTCGGGGAAGGCGGCGCCATAGGCCTCGCGCAGCGAGCGGGCCACGGCCCCGGCGCCGATGATGAGGATCTGCCGGCTGTCCGGCCGTGCCAGGCGGCGCGCGGCAAGAAGGCTGTCGGCGGCGGTCTTCCACTTGGTGACGAGGTGAAAGTCGATCATCGCCTCCAGCGTGCCGTCCCGATCCGACAGCAGGCTCATCATCCCGTTGACGGTGTCCAGCCCCCGGTCGGAATTGCCCGGAAAGATCGTCGCGGCCTTGATCGCCAGCCCCAGCCCGTCGATCCAGGCCGACCGGGTCAGCAGCGTGTCCTTGTCGCGGTAGAGGAAGCTGTCGGCGACCTCGGCCCGGGGCATGTCGTGCCCGGCGGCCAGGGCATCGGAGAGCGCAATCCAGTCAAGGACCTTCTCACCCTCCTCGAAAGAGATGATCGGCATGCTCATGCCGCCTGATCCTGCCGCAGCAGCTCCTCCGCGACCAACCGGTCGATCCAGCCTGCGGGGCCGTCGAACAGATGCGTCTGCCACCCGCGCGCGGCGGCCACGGCGATATTGTCCGCCCTGTCATCGACGAAGAGCAGCGTTTCGGGGGGCAGGCCGCAGTCTTCCTCGACCATGTGGTAGATCTGCGGGTCGGGTTTGGTCACGCCCATGCGGCCGGAGATATAGGGGCGGTCGAATTCGCTCAGGAAGTCGTACTGCGTGCAGGCGAAGTCAAAGCTGCCTTTGCCGAAGTTCGACAGGGCAAAGACCGGCACGCCATTTTCCCGTAACGCCCGCAGTGCCCGCACCGAGGGCTGGATGGCGGGGGAGGCCATTTCGATCCAGCGGTCGTGCCAGAGGCGGATATCATCGCGGAAGGCGGGGTTGGCCTCGGCCGTGTCGTAGATCGTCTGGCGGAAGTCCTGGCCGCGGTCGACGCTTTCGTTCATCCCGTGCAGGTCGACCTCGGCGAAGAGGGCCTTGCGCCGGGCCTCGCCGATCGCGCCGTCGTAGAACCGTTCGGGGTTCCATTCGAGCAATACGTTTCCGATGTCGAAAATGACCGCCTTGATCGTCATGATGGCCCTTGCCCTTCGCGTTCTGCCGCGCGGATTTCGCGTTCCAGCGCGTCCAGAAAACGGGAGCGGTCAGTCTTTGTAAAGCCCTTGCCCGATCCCTTGGCGAACGGGTCGGCGGCGCGGATATCGGTCATCAGGTCCCGCATGGCGAGCTGGGCGCCGATGTTGGCCTCAGTCAACCGCTCGCCATTGTGGCGCAGGACACGGGCGCCGGAGGCGACGCATTTCGCCGCCAGGGGCATGTCGGAGGTCACCACCACATCCCCGCGCCCCGCCTGTTCGGCGATCCACTTGTCCGCCTCGTCCGGTCCGGCGTCGACGATGACGACCTCCACCAGCGGGTTGGCGGAGGGGCGCAGGCCGCCGTTGCAGACCAGCTTCATCGCCACCCTGTTGCGGGTGGCGACGCGTTCGGCCTCTGCCTTGACGGGGCAGGCGTCTGCATCGACGTAGAGGGTCACGCGTAGAGCGCCTCGGCGTGGAAGGCGACGTGATCCTCCATGAAGGTCGAGACGAAGAAGTAGCTGTGGTCATAGCCCTTCTGCAGCCGCATCTGAATCGGCTGACGCCGCGCGGTGGCGGCGGAGGCGAGCCGGTCGGGGTTGAGCGCGTCGAAGAACTGATCCGAGGTGCCGGTGTCGATCAGGATCGGTCCGTCAAAGCCCGTCTCCTCCATCAGGAGCGTCGCATCGTGGCGCGCCCAGAGGCTTTCGTTCGCGCCGAGATAGGCGGTCAGCTGCTTGCGGCCCCAGTCGGTCCGGGTCGGGTTGCAGATCGGCGCAAAGGCGGAAACGGAGCGGAAGCGGCCGGGCAGGGACATGGCCATGGTCAGCGCGCCATGGCCGCCCATGGAATGGCCGGTGATCGACTGGCGGTCCGGGTCGATGGCGAAACGGGCGGTCAGCAGGGCGGGCAGTTCCTCGGCCACGTAGTCCCACATCTGGTAATGCTTCGCCCAGGGGTCCTGGGTGGCGTTGACGTAAAAGCCCGCGCCCTGGCCCAGGTCGTAGGCCGGGTCATCCGCCACGCTCTCGCCGCGCGGCGAGGTGTCGGGGAAGCAGAGCGCAATCCCCTGTTCGGCGGCCCATTGCTGCGCGCCCGCCTTGGTCATCGCGTTCTCATGGGTGCAGGTCAGGCCGGAGAGATACCACAGCATCGGCACGGGGCCGTCCTGCGCCTCTTCGGGCAGGAACAGGCCGAAGGTCATGTCGCAGTTGGTGGTCGTGGCGGCGTGGGTGTAGACACCCTGGGTGCCACCGAAGCAGCGGTTTTCGGACAGGGTTTCCATTCAGGTCTCTTTCGGATTGACGGTGAGGATTTCGGTGATCGGTTTCTTGAGCGTCGCGGCCCGGGGGATCGTGGCGTCCGGCGCGGCGTGACCGACGGCGAGGATCATGATGGGTTTTTCGTGATCGGGACGACCGCAGATTTCGGTCAGGAATTTCATCGGGTTGGGCGTGTGCGTCAGGCTATAGAGCCCGGCGTGGTGCAGCGCGGTGATGAGGAAGCCGGTGGCGATGCCGGTGCTTTCGGGGACGTAGTAGTTCTTGAACCGCGTGCCATCGGGGCGCAGCCCGTAGCGCTGCGCAAAGATGACGATCAGCCAGGGGGCCTCCTCCAGGTGCGGCTTGGAGACACCGGTGCCGATCGGCTCCAGCGCCGCGAGCCATTCATCGCCCGCGCCGCCGTCGTAGAATTTCTGTTCCTCCTCCTCCGCCGCCTTGCGGATCCGCGCCTTGAGCGTTGGGTCGGAGATGGCGACGAAATGCCAGGGCTGATGGTTCGCGCCGGAGGGGGCGAGGCCTGCGGTGGCCACCGCGGTTTTGATCACGGCCAGATCGACCGGTCGGTCGGAAAAGTCGCGCAGGGTGTGGCGGGTCTTCATTCGCGCGTGAAAGGCCTGCGCGCCGGAGAGGCTTTCGACCTCGTCCAGGTCCTGCCGGTCGGGCAGGGGCAGCGCCTCAAAGGCGGGCGTGGCGTCTGATGGCATTGGGGCCTCCGTTTTGTCGGTTTGTCCCTGACGGCGGGGGGCGGGTCAAGGGTGGGGGCGCTGCCCCCGTCCTGCGGACTCCCCCGAGATACTTCTGGCAAAAAGAAAGCCCCGCGTCGTCCGGCGCGGCGTCGGGTCTCGCGTTCACGATCTTCTGACCGCGTGCGTTATTTTCTGCAATTGCGATTGGTGTCGCTTGCGCCATCTAAACAGGTGAGTCTAGATTGGCAGGAGCTGTCAGGGAGGGATCCATGGGCGTCACACGCCCCGTCATGCGAACAGGTCGCAAGTTCGGCCAGGTGCTGGAGGGCGCGCGCGAGGTCTTTCTGGCGGAGGGCTACGAGGGCGCCAATGTGGATGACATCGCCCGGGCGGCGGGGGTCTCCAAGGCGACGCTCTATAGCTATTTCCCGGACAAGCGGCTGCTGTTCATGGAGGTGGCCCGGGGCGAATGCCAGCGGCAGGCCGAGGGGGCGATGCGGCTGGTGCAGCCGGATCTGCCGCCGCGCGAGGTGCTGTTGGCGGGCGCGCGGCAGATCGTGGAGTTCTTCAATTCGCCGATGTCGCTGTCGATCTTTCGCATGTGCGTGGCCGAGGCGGACCGGTTTCCGGAGCTGGGGCGGGAATTCTATCGCAACGGGCCGATGATCGCGCGGAACATGCTGGCGGATTATCTGAAATGCGCGACCGAGAACGGGTTGCTGCAGGTCGAGGATACGGAGCTGGCGGCGGAACAGTTCGCCGAGCTTTGCAAGGCCGGGATTTTCACGCAGCGTCTGTTCGGCGTGGCGGGGGAGTTGTCGGCGGAGTGGTGCGAAAAGGTGGCGCAGTCGGCGGTGGAGATGTTCCTGGCGCGGTATGGCGCAGCGGGGGCGACCGGGTGTTGCGCCCCCGAGACGTCAGATCCTAGTCGAGCCGACGCACCATGAGCTGATTGCCGGGCCCGCGTTTGGTTTCCAGCACCTTGATCTCTCCGACCAGGTCCGAGAGTTTGCGCTTGCCGTAGGAGCGGGTGTCGAAATCGGGGTTTTCGGCGGTCAGATACTGGCCGAGTTGGCCCATGGTGACCCATTCGTCGTCGGTGTCGATCTTGTCCATCGCGCGCAGGATGAGAGGCTGGGCCTCGGTCGGTTTCTTCTTGGTCGCGGGTTTGTCCGGTCCCTTGTCCTGGGCGGGTTCCTCGACGATGTTCTCGATCAGGATAAAGCGGTTGCAGACATTGCGCAGGCTTTCCGGCGCCTTGGATTCCCCGATCCCGATCACGTCGAGCCCCTGTTCGCGGACCCGGTTGGCGAGCGCGGTGAAATCGCTGTCGGAGGAGACCAGGACGAAGCCGTCAAAGCGGCCGGTGTGCAGGATGTCCATCGCGTCGATCACCAGGCCGATGTCGGAGGCGTTCTTGCCCTTGGTGTTCGCGGTTTCCTGATGCGCCACGAGGCCCAGGGCGCGGACCTGTTCGGTCCAGGGGCGCAGCCGGTCCGACCCCCAGTCGCCATAGACCCGCCGCAGCGCCGGTTCGCCGAAGGAGGTGATTTCCTTCAGGATGGCCTGGGCGTAGCGGGCGGGGATATTGTCGGCGTCGATGAGGACGGCGTAGAGCGGGCGTGTTTCGGGCATGGTGGGCCTCCTTCCCTCCCACATAGGGTGGCGCGGCGGAGATGGCCACAGGCGATTGGTCAGGGGAAATGCTCAGGGGGCGGCCTGGTTGCGGGTCCGCTTGATATGGGCCGAGATCGCCTCCGCCAGGTGGTCGAAGACGTGGCGGATACGGCGGGAGGACTGCAATTCGCGATGTGTCACCAGCCAGATGGGGTAGGTGAAGGCGCGTTCGCCGGGCAGCAGCAGGTCCACGTCGGGGGTGACGCGGCCCAGGTCGTCGCTCATCAGCCCGATGCCGAGGCCGGCGCGGACCAGTTCCCACATGACCAGCCCGCTGTCGGTGCGGTAGCGGATGTTCTGTTCCGGGATGGGGATATCGAAGCTGGCCATGGTGGCGGCCATGCCCTTTGCGTCGAGGAATCCGACAAAGTCATGCCGGGCGAGGTCGGCGCGGGTCTGCGGGCGGCCGCGCCGTTCGAGGTAGGCGGCGGCGGCGTAGAAGCGCCCGTGCCCCTCGCCTAGCAGGCGGGCGGTCAGGTTGGGATCTTCGGGGCGGACGTGGCGGATGGCGATGTCGGCCTCGCGCCGGGACAGGTCGCGGAGGTCGTTGGCGGAGACGACCTCTATGTCGATCTCGGGTGTCTTGCGGGCCAGATCGGCGATGATGCGTGGCAGGAGATGGGCGGAGAAGACATCCGATGCGGTGACGGAGACGGTGCCGCGCAGTGCCTGGCTCTGCCCGGTCGCTGTGAGGGCGGCGCGTTCGGCGGCGGCGCCCATCTCCCGCATGTGGATCAGCAATTGCTGGCCCGGGTCGGTGAGGATCAGCCCGCGCCCGGCCCGGTCGAAGAGCGCAACGCCGAGCTGGTCCTCCAGCGCGGTGACCTGGCGGCCCACGGTCGGCTGGGTCTGGCCAAGCGCACGGGCGGCGGCGGAGAGGGAGCCGTGTTCGGCCGTGGCCAGGAAGGCACGGGCCTGGTTCCAGTCAAAGGATGCTGCGGGCCAATTCATGCGTATTTGTATGCCTTTTCTGCGAAATCAGGCAATTCTTATATGGTCGGCGTATGGGTAAACAGGGTTGAGCGTTGTGATGGAGAGCGAGATGACAGCGGAAACTTTCTGGGACGGGGTCGCGGCCTCCTATGCGAAACGGCCGATCGCGAACATGGATCAGCATGACCGGACGGTGGACCGGTCGGCGGCCTATCTGACGCCGGAGGCGGAGGTGCTGGAGGTCGGCTGCGGCACCGGGACCATCGCGATGAGGCTGGCGCCCTCGGCGCGGCATGTGCTGGCGACGGATGTGAGCGGCAAGCTGCTGGAGATCGCGCGGGAGCGGCAGGCGGAGCGCGGGGTCGAGGGGGTCACCTTTGCCCGGCACGGGATCATGGATCTGCCGGAGGGGCAGTATGACATGGTCGCGGCCTATAACGTTCTGCACCTGATCGAGGATATCGACGGGGCGGTGGCGGAACTGGCGGCGCGGGTGAAGCCCGGGGGCGTGCTGGTGACGAAGACCGGCGTGCTGGGCGAGAGCTGGCGCGGGCGAATGCTGCGCGTCGTGATCGGGGCGATGCAGCTGGTCGGCAAGGCGCCCTATGTCGGGTTCCACAAGGTGCGCGATGTGGACGCGCTGATGGAGAGGCACGGGCTGCAGATCGTGGAATCGGAGACCATGGGCGGCGCGGTCGGCGTGCGGTTCCTCGTGGCGCGGAAGGTGTGATGGTCGGGTGACGTGCGGTCGCCTAGCGCCGGGGCCGTGCGTGTTGGTGGGTGTCGGGGTCCCGGCGCAGGGCCGGGACGTGGTGCGAGTGCGAGATCTGAAAACGGTGCGTGCCCCGGACTTGTGCCGGGGCCGCCAGTTTCTTCGGGCGGGGTCCTTTTTGTCTCGTTGCGCGCGGGGTCCCGGCGCGGGGGCCGGGACGTGGTGTCGTGTGGGGGCGACGAGTGGATGGCGCGGAAGGTGTGACGTGAAAAGGGGCGCCGCAGCGCCCCTTTGCCTTGATGCGATCGGGTTATCCGTTACCCGGCATCCAGCGGTGCGAAGTAGCGGAAGTAGACCACGGGGGGTGTCTGCTCGCCGCCCGAGCCGCGGTTGCCTGCCGTGCCGGTCTCCGCTTGCGAGGTGCGGGTGTCCTCTTCGGAGGAGCCCGAGGCGTCTGCGTTGGTGCCGCTCTGACGTGCTGCATTGCGGAATTTTTCGTAGGCCGAGGACCAGCCTTCGGTGCCTGCGTCGGAGAATTCCTGCGAGCTGATGGTGCCGGAGGCATCGGCATCAAGACCGTCATATTCCATGTTCAGCACTTCGGAGATGTCATTCTTCATGCTCGATGCGTTCGACCATTCCTCTTCGGAAATGTCGCCGCTCTGGTCATCGTCGAACATGCGGAACTGCCGGGCCGAGCGGGACGCGGTTTCCTCGTCGCTCATGGAGGTGATGTCGTTGTCCTCAAACCCGGCGGGCACAAAGACGTAACGGCGCAGCAGAAGTATCGCATCCGGGTTGTCGCCGGCCGCGGCCTGCTGACGCGCATCGTGGGTCGCGCCCATGTATTCCTGGGTGTCCACGGCACCGTTGCCGTTGGTGTCGAGCCCGGCGAAATCGGGGATTTCGGCGTTTTCGCCACCGGATTTCGGGGTGTCGCCGCCCACGGCGCTGCGGGCGCTCTGGTTCATGCAGTCGACATATTCGGCGCGCGACAGCTCGCCGTTGCCATCGGCGTCGAGGGCGTTGAAGGTCTGATCACGGACCGCGGTCACTTCGTCCTGCGAAATGATGCCGTCGCCATTGCTGTCGGAATTGACAAAGCCGTTCTTGCAGATCGAGTCCGCACCGGCGGTCACCTGTGGGGTGGCGGTGTTGGAGTTGGACGCGCTGGACGAACTTTCGGTCGCGGCCATGGCCGGAGTGGCCAGCGCGAGTGTCGCGAGTGTGATTGCTGTATGTGTCTTGCGGATCATGCTTTCTCCTCCTTGTGTGGTGAGGTGGAGCCGGGCGCCTCCCGGCCCCTCGACCTGCCAACAGGGGGAGAGGCGCAATGTTCCAGCAGTGAAAATAAGGATGGATCCGGCGATCCGACGGATCTGCAATCGGGGGAGAGACGGGGGCAGATGGGTGCGGAGCACCCATCCTACGGTTTGTTTCGGGAGTGGGATGCGCGATGTGCCCCGGCCTTGTGCCGGGGCCGCGTGGGGTCATGGCACCGGGGTCCCGGCGCCGATCAATACAGCACCACCGAGCGGATCGACTCGCCCGCGTGCATGAGATCGAAGCCCTTGTTGATGTCGTCCAGCGACATGGTGTGGGTGATCATCGGGTCGATCTCGATCTTGCCGTCCATGTACCAGTCGACGAACTTCGGCACGTCGGTCCGGCCCTTGGCGCCGCCGAAGGCCGTGCCCTTCCAGACCCGGCCGGTGACCAGCTGGAACGGACGGGTGGAGATCTCGGCCCCGGCGGGGGCGACCCCGATGATGACCGACACGCCCCAGCCACGGTGCGAACATTCCAGCGCGTCGCGCATGACCTGCACGTTGCCAGTGGCGTCAAAGCTGTAGTCCACGCCGCCGATCTGGTCCGCGCCGCGTTTGGTCAGATCGACGATGGCCTGCACGGTGTTGTCGACCTTGGTGGGGTTGACGAAGTGGGTCATGCCGAATTTCTTCGCCATCTCGGCCTTGTCGTCGTTCAGGTCGACGCCGATGATCATGTCGGCCCCGGCCATGCGCAGGCCCTGGATGACGTTCAGCCCGATCCCGCCCAGACCGAAGACCGCGGCGGTGGAGCCGATCTCGACCCCGGCGGTGTTGATCACGGCGCCGATGCCGGTGGTCACCCCGCAGCCGATGTAGCAGATCTTGTCGAAGGGGGCGTCGTCGCGCACCTTGGCCAGCGCGATCTCGGGCATCACCGTGTGGTTGGCGAAGGTCGAACAGCCCATGTAGTGATGGATCGGCGTGCCATCGAGCATCGAGAACCGCGTGGTCCCGTCGGGCATGAGGCCCTGTCCTTGCGTGTTGCGGATCGCGGTGCAGAGGTTGGTCTTGCCGCTGAGGCAGGAGGGACATTCACGGCATTCCGGAGTGTAGAGCGGGATCACGTGGTCGCCGGGCTTCAGCGTGGTGACGCCTTCGCCGACTTCCATCACCACGCCCGCGCCCTCGTGGCCGAGGATGGCGGGGAAGATCCCCTCGGGGTCGGCACCGGAGCGGGTGAATTCGTCGGTGTGGCAGATGCCCGTGGCCTTGATCTCGACCAGGACCTCCCCGGCCTTCGGGCCGTCGAGGTTGACCTCCATGATCTCAAGGGGTTTCCCGGCCTCTAGGGCGACGGCGGCTCTGGTGCGCATGAGATGTCCTTTCGGATGCAGGTTGGCCCACCTTGCGGCAGGCTGGACAGTGTTTCAATCATCTAACGCGGTGCGGTGTGGCCGGAAAGACCAGATTTTCCGGGCGATGATATCGCGTCATGGTTGCATTGGATGGTTGCACCGGGCGGGTTGTGGGCGCAAAGTGGCGCAAGTTTGAAGACGGGGATCAGGAGTGGGGCAGATGCGGGCAGTGATGGTGTTTTCTGCGGTTCTGGCGCTGGCCGGCTGCAGGGAGGCCGAGGTGATCGAAGCCGGACAGGATGCCTGCGGCGCGTCGGGCTATGGCGATCTGCTCGGCAAGGGCCGGGCGGCGATTGTCGAGGCCGGGCTGGTCGAGGGGCCGGACCTGCGGGTCTTTGGCCCCGGGGCGGCGCTGACGATGGATCACCGGCCCGGGCGGCTGAATATCGAACTGGATGCAGACGGCCGGATCGTGGCCGTCCGCTGTGGCTAGGGCGCGCGCGCCGCTGCGCCGTCAGAGACGGTAGGGTTTGTGGCAGGCCCCGCAGGCGCCGCCGATCTGGCGCATGCCGGTGGCGACCCCGCTGGCCGATCCCGCGTCCAGCGCCTGCGCCGCGGATTTCAGCGCGGTGGCCTTGGCGGTGAAATCGGCCCAGTTCTGCCAGACCTTCGGGCTGGCTTCCGACGCCGGGTCGGTGGCCTGGTCCTGGAAGGCGGCGGGGATCTTGCCGGAGAGGGAGACGAGCGCGGCCCTGGCGGCCTCGGCCTCGGTCTTCGAATAGGTGGCGGGCTGTTTCGCCATGTTGCCGAGCACGCCGGTGGCCTGCTTGATCTCTTTCATCATCTGCATGCGGGCCTTCACGGAAGGGTCCTTGGCTTTGTCATGGGCGATCGCGCCTGTGGCGATGAGGCAGAGGATCAGGGTCAGGTGGCGTGGTTTCATCGGGATCTCCTTTTTCTGCTGTGACCATGGCGGGTTGCACGGGGAGAGGCCAGTGGACTCGACTCCGGGTCACGGGAGGTTTATCTGTGGAACATATCATGAACATTCGTTGCTGACCCATGCCCGCTGCCCGCCGCATCCTCTCTCTCTGGTTTCCCCGGATGGGGGCCGACCGCCTGCTGCGGCAGATGCGGGGCGATCCGGCGCTGCCCTTTGCGGTGGTGGCGACGCAGGGGGCGGCGCAGATGCTGCATTCGCTCTCGGCCGGGGCCACGGCGGCGGGGCTGGTGCGGGGTCAGCCGTTGCGCGATGCGCTGGCGATGTGCCCGGATCTGGTGACACGGCTGCGCAACCCGCAGGCGGAGGGGGCGTTTCTGGCCGGTCTGCGCAGATGGGCGGGGAAGTATTCGCCCTGGGTCGGGATCGCCGGGGAGGAGGGGCTGTGCATCGACATCACCGGCTGCGCGCATCTCTTCGGCGGGGAGGAGGCGCTGCTGCGTGCGGTGGACGAGGACTGCGCCGGGCTGGGGCTGACCGTGCGGGCGGGGGTGGCGGACACCCTGGGCGCGGCCTGGGCGCTGGCGCGGTTTGCCGGGGTGGATGCGGGGCATCACCGCAGCGGTGACGCGGTGGATCAGGAGGCCCGGGCGACCCGGTCGCGGGCGGCCAAGCGGCGGCACTGGGAACGCGGCGGGGCGGCGCCCCGGATCAAGGCGGCGGGGCTGGAGGGGCAGCGGATCGCCGCGCCGGGCCAGACCCGCGCGGCCCTTGCCGGGCTGCCGCTGGCGGCGCTGCGGCTGGAGGACGACGTGGTGGCGCAGCTGTCGCGGCTGGGCCTGCGGCGGGTGTCGGATCTGGTCGACCAGCCGCGCGCGCCGCTGTCGCGCCGCTTCGGGCCGCGGCTGGTGCTGCGGATCGACCAGGCGCTTGGCCATGTGCCCGAACCCGTCTCGCCGGTGGCGGAGGCGCGGCCCTTTGCGGTGCGGATGACCCTGCCCGATCCGATCGGGCTGACCGAGGATATGCTGGCCGGGCTGGACCGGCTGCTGCCGCGGCTGTGCGACACGGTCGGCAAGGCGGGGCGCGGGGTGCGGCTGATCCGGTTGCAGGCCTATCGGACGGATCAGACGATGCAATGGGTCAGCGCCGGGCTGGCGCGCGCCACGGCCGATCCTGAACGCATCCGGCCCCTGCTGGCAATGAAGATCGAGGAGATCGACGCGGGCCATGGCATCGACATGCTGCGGCTGGAGGCGGTGCAGACCGAACCCGTCTCCGCGCGGCAGCCCGTGGGGCATCTGGAGGCGGGGCAGGTGATCGCGGACCGGCTGGCGGCGAATACGGCGCATGACGATCTGCTGGCGCGGATCGGGGCGCGGGTCGGGATGGAGCAGATCACCCGCTGGCACCCGGCCTCCTCGCATATTCCCGAAAAGACGGCGCTGGTGCTGGCGGCGGCCTGGTCGGAGCCGGTGGAGAGCTGGCCGGAGCCGCCGGTGCCACGCCCGCTGCTGCTGTGGCGGCCGGAGCCGGTGATGGCCCCGGAGCACCCGCGCCTGACCGGCCCCTTCCGCTGGCGCGGCCGCGACCTGATGCCGGTGGAGACCGTCGGGCCGGAGCGGATCGCGCCGGAATGGTGGCTGGACGACCCGCAGTGGCGGTCGGGCGTGCGGGATTACTGGCGCGTGACGGTCGAGGGGGGCGAGCGGCTGTGGCTCTTCTTTGCCCATGGGGCGGCGATGTCGGCAGGATGGTTCTGCCAGGGGCGGTTTGCGTGAGGGGGTGGCGTAACCCCCTCACCCCAGCCCTCTCCTGCAGAGTCACAGTTGAAGTGCAACAGCGATAAGGTGCTGTTGCGATGGGACGAAACTATGAACATCTGAGCGCGGAGGATCGCCTGTCGATCTTTCGCGGCCTC
>NZ_JBHIWR010000001.1:0-1043974 GCF_041987405.1 Pseudooceanicola sp. | reverse complement strand
TCAGGTCTCGTGCCAAGCTGGTCTCCATCGCAGATATCAGCTTGAATCACGATTAGTCCGCCCTGTGAATCCTTTTTGTCAACACTACCTAGTCCGCCCTGTGAATCCTTTTTGTCAACACTACCTAAGCTTCCATGAAATGGCCCGGGGCGACCAGCCCCGGGCCGCGCCCGCCTGGGCTCCGCCCGTTCGGGCCTGAAACTCTCCACCGGAGAGTTTCCGAGACGGCCCTCACCCCTCCCCCCGGGAGGGCGCATGTCGACGTCGCCCGCCAAACAACCCGACCAAAATGCTTGCGAGATAAATCGCTCACCAAAAGCGTTGCGAAGCGCCCTCCCAGGGTCGGGCGCTGCCCTCACCGCCAAGCGTCCAGCGCCCCCTGCGCTTCGCGCGTTCGAGGCTGAAACGCTCCGCCGGAGCGTTTCCGGGACGCCTCTCACCCCAGGGTCGGACGCGGCCCTCATCACCAAGCGTCCCGCGCCCCACCCTACACCCACGCGGACTCCGTCCACTGATCAGGCCGTAGGATGGGTGATTTCACCCATCAATCCGGGTCAATGACCTGATCGGCGCCCGGTGGCGCGAGGGGTGACAATCACCCATCCTACGGGTCATCGACTCTCCGTCTCGCCCATGTCCGCCTCACGCCCCGCCGGGAAGCTGCACAACCGGCCGCATGCGCAGGCCGCCTTCACCCGTCCGGCGCGTCCCGCATTCGGTCCTCTACCTTTCACCCGGCCTTCTGGACGGCCTTCCCGGGGCTCCGCCCGTTCGGGCCTCGGTCCGTCCACCGGACGGCCCGCCGCTGCGCGGACCGGCCCTCCCCCTCCGCAAATCCCGTTTCTGCGCTGCAGTACCGACGTGATACCGACGAGATACCGACGTAAAACCGATCCACTTTTCCGCCCCCGCCGTAGACCTTTCGAAGCCCCCGGAGGAAACGCCATGCAGACCCTGACCCTCTATTTCTCCACCGCCGTGATCTTCCTCGGCCTCGATGCGATCATGCTGAAGACCGTCATCCGCCCGGTCTTCGAGACGCGCATCTCGCATCTGCTTCTCGACGACCTGCGGCTCGGACCGGCGGCGGTTTTCTACCTCTTCTACGTGGGCGCGCTGCTCTGGTTCGTGTCGATCCCGGCGCTGCGTGACGGCACGGTTCTGCAGGCGCTGCTCGGGGGGGCTTTGCTGGGCGCAATGGCTTATGGGACCTACGAATTTACCAATTACGCCACGCTCAAGGACTGGGCCCCGCGCATGGTCGTGGTGGACCTGATCTGGGGCACCGTGCTGACCGGCACGGCGGCGGCGGCCGGGGTCTGGATCACCCGGGCGGTGTTCCGGGGCTGACGCCACATCGGACCAATAGTCTTTTGCGTTTTGCCTTCCGGGTGTTAAGCTTTGCCCAAACCGCCAGACGGCACTGACGAGGGCAGACCCATGAAAACACTGATGATCACCGCGGGCCTCGGCCTCTTCGCCATGGCCGCCCCGGCGGCGGCAGATGCGAAACTCTTCCCCTATCCGGCCAGCGCGAACTACTGCCCCCAGGGGCTACAGCCGGTCCAGATGGGCGGCGTGATCTGCTGCGGGGTGCCGAACCAGTCGGTAACTTACTCGCAATATCAGGCACATCCGACCCGCCGGGTCTATCGGGCGCCTTACGACGGCTCCAAATCGCCGCAGGGCTGGGACGGATCGAAATCGCCCCAAGGCTGAGCAGCCCCCACAGACCGAACCACAGGCGCGCCCGCCCGGCGCGCCTTTTTGCATGCCCTATGGGAAAGTCTCTCGCCGGATCGTCATCAAACTGTTACATTGGGGAAAACAAGCAAACAGGCCCCACATGATCCGATCCGCGCTTCTGCTTCTCCTGCTCGCCGCTCCGGCCCTTGCCAGCAACCCGATCGCGGAGGTGCTCTGCGAGCCGACCTCGCGCATGACCGAAAAGCTGACGCGCCAGATGCACAGCCAGCGACAGAACGTAGGATTGCGCGGCCCGGAACAGGTGCTTGAGGTCTGGACGGACAAGCGCGGCGACTGGACGATGGTCATCACCTACGCCAGCGGCCAAAGCTGTATCGTGGCCATGGGCGAAGCCTGGCTCGACACCAAAGCCAAGGACCCGGCCTGAACCGCCCGGGTCAGCGGGTCGGCAGAGAAGCTTTACAAAAGCTTGAGGTCGCCGGCCATCTGTCGGCCATCGCGACCGTCGAGAAGTTCGTAAGCGACTTTCTGGTTGTCAGCGAGGCCGGTCAACCCGGATCGCTCAACCGCGGAAATATGGACGAACACGTCCTTCCCGCCATCCTCCGGTTCGATGAACCCATATCCCTTGGTCGTATTAAACCACTTTACGGTGCCGTTCGGCATGCCGCGTCTCCTTCTGGTACTTCTGTACTTCCCCCGAAAATCCACGGGGGGACCGGGCCGAACTGGACCCGATCCACTCCAGCAGACTGCGGGTGCCATGTAAAAATCAAGCAAAACGGTGATGAATCCGGGCGGAATGTCACCTATGTCATTGCAAATGCCCAAGGGAAGGAAGCTATGAAGCTCTATGGCCTGAAAAATTGCGACAGCTGCCGCGCCGCGCGAAAGGCGCTGCCGGGGGCGGACTTCGTCGATGTCAGGGAATCAGGCGTGGATCCGGCGATTCTCGCCGCCGCTCTCGACACCTTCGGCGAGGCCCTGGTGAATCGCAAATCCACTACCTGGCGCGGCATGGAGGAGGCGGAGCGCAGCCGCCCGCCGCTGGAGCTGCTGGCCGATCATCCGACCCTGATGAAGCGACCCCTGATCGTCGACGGCGACCGCATGACCCTGGGCTGGACCAAGGCCACCCAGGCCGATCTGGGGGTCTGAGCGATGCGGAACGCGGCCTTGATCCTGGGGATGATCGGCGGGTTGATGGGGCTGATCATCGGGGTGTTCAGCTATGGCTACACCGAGGCGATCGACCATTTCGGCGAGGTCGAGGGCCTGTTCGAACAGGTCGCCAATGTGGATGCGATCCGCGCCACCGCAGTCCTGTCGCCGATCCTGGCGCTGGCCGGGGCGGGCATGGCCAAGGTCCGCGCGCTCTGGGGCGGCGCGCTTTTGCTGATCTCGGTTGCGGGGATGTATCTGGGCATGGGGTTCGGCTTCTTCACCCTCTGGCCCATGGCCTTTTGTGGCGTGGCCGGGATCATGGCGCTGGCTGCGGGGAAGCCGGACGAACCGAAGGCGCATTTCTGAAGACCACCCGGTCCAGCGACAGCAGCCCGCCTCCCAGCACCACAAGCGAGGCCAGCAGATAGACCCAGAAGGCCCGCTGATCGAGGATCAGCGCATCCGGCGCCCTGTCGAACCAGGCGCCAAGCGTGCCTTCATGTTCGATGGCCCCGTGGCCGTAGAGGTCGGTCAGGCTCTGCAACACGATGAACCCGATCATTCCAAAGGCCGCCAGCCGGGTCAGCAGGCCCAGCACGACCAGCGCGGGCAGGATGAACTCCGCCCACATGCCCGCCGTGACCACCGCCCAGTGGAACAGTCCGAGATTGTCCAGATTGTACCCCGCCGCCTCGGTCGCCTTGGGAAAGATCTGCGCATAGGCCCCGAGCGAGGGGGAGAAGAGGCCGAACACGCCCGATCCCAGCTTGGTCACTGCCGAGGCCCAGAAATAGGGCAGCAGCACCGCCGCAAAGGTGAACCGCGCCAGCAGCGGCAAGAGGGGCGTGAGGCGGGCGAGGGGGGCTGTCGGATCGGTCATGTCATGCCTCCTGGGCTGGCAACAGGGCCTGGTTCTGCATCAGCAGGGTCAGGATCGGGGTCGGGTCATGGTCGGGCGTCTGCTCGGTTGCGGCCTCCGCAGCCTCCGCCAGGGGGGCGCCACCGGCCAGCGCGTCGAGAAACCCGATATCGCCGGGCGAAAGGAGATGCGGGATCGGGTCATAGTCCGGCCGCAGGATCAGCACATCTTCGGCCCCCGGCTGTGCCTGCGGGGCCGTCGGGTCCAGCGCGCGGTGCCAGATTGACAGCACCGGCCACTCCGACCGCAGAACACGCCGCGACGGCGGCAGGGCGAAACGTGTGGAACCCAGATCCTCCGGCGGGATTGCGGCCAGGGTTTCCGGCGACAGCGCCTCCGCATCCGCGGCGTGGTAACTCTGGCGCAGCGCATATTCCAGCCGCGCCAGATCGCCGATCCAGCGCATCCCCGCCACCTGCGGCGCGGCGTCGAGGAACCCCGGAAGCGCCTCCCCGAACCGCGCCATGAGGGGCGAGGCGGGGGGATGCTGGCGCAGATAGACACCGGCCATGCCCCGGAACATCTCGTCCCCCAGCACCGCATAGCAAGCGGGGAAGCCTTCGATCAGGGCCTCCGTCAGGCTGACGGCAACATTGTTGCGATAGACGGAAAACCGCCGCCCTGCAGGCCGCCCCGCCCCGTCGGTGAGGGAGGCAGGCACCGGCGCGGCGGGGTCCATCATCGCCGCGCGGAAGAGGGTCTGGTCCGTCGTGCTCATGCTGCGGCCAGGGCTGCGGCGCGATCCAGGGCGCGCTGCGCCCGCTCCGCCTCTGCCGCCAGAACGGGCCACTCCGGCACATCCGTATCCCATTCGATCAGCAGCGGGGCCGCGCCCCGCCGCGCCAGCACATCCTCCAGCAATGCCCAGACCGGATCGGCCACTTCGCGCCCGTGGCTGTCGATCAGCAGCGGCGCGCCGTGGTCGTCCTCATCCTCGTCATGTCCGCCCAGATGCAGCTCTCCAACCGCCTCCATCGGGAAATCGGCGACATAGGCGCGGGCGTCGAGGCCGAGGTTTGTGGCCGAGACAAAGACGTTGTTCACATCCAGCAGCAGGCCACAGCCCGTCCGCGCCGCCACCTCGCGCAGGAAATCGGTCTCGCTCATCGTACTTTCGGCAAAGGCGAGGTAGGAGGAGGGGTTCTCAAGCAGCATTCGCCGCCCGATCGCCTCCTGCAATTCGTCGATATGATCGGCGACACGGGTCACGGTCTCGGACGTGTAGGGCAGGGGGAGCAGATCGTTCAGGAAGGCCCCATCATGGGTCGACCAGGCCAGATGTTCGGAAAAGCTGGCCGGGTTCAGCCAGTCGCAGAGGCGTTTCAGCCGCGCCAGGTGGTCCGGATCAAGGCGACCCTCGCCGCCGATCGACAGCCCGACACCATGCACGGAAATGGGAAATCTTTCAGACAGATGGCGCAGCTGCGCCAGGGGGCGACCGCCATCGCCCATGTAGTTCTCGGCATGGATCTCCAGCCAGCCGACGGGGCCGGGGTCAGCCATGATCTCCGCATAGTGCTGCGGTTTGTAGCCGACGCCGGGGGCGGGGGGGAGATGTGTGCTCATGACATGGCTCCTGGTGCCGTGGCGGGGAAAAGCATCGGGGCGGGAGTTTCCTCCCGCCCCCCGCATGAGGCCTCAGCCGTCCATCGGCAGATCGCGATCCAGGGCTTCCATGCTGCCCATCTTGCCGTCGGGCAGCATCACCTTGGTGCCGTCTGCCAGAACCGGCTCCGCGCTTTCGCAGGTGCCTTCCTGAACCAGGGTCCAGGCGTTGCCCTGATAGTCGACCTTGGACGTGCCGGCACAGGTCGTGCCCGGGCCAGCCGCGCAGTCGTTCTTGCCGGCCATGGAAACGCCATAGCACTTCACGTTGTCGGCGGCGGCGGCGGCGGTGGTCATCGCACCGGTTGCGGAAACGGCAGCGGCGAATGCGGTCAGGACAAGTGCCTTGTTGGTCTTCATGGTTTTCCTCCGTTGGAATACGCCCAAATGGCGCTGTGTGAACTGCGGCGCCTGGATGGCGACCGTGCCCCTCCTTTCGCGGCCCGGGTCGGGGATGTTACACGCCTCACGAACGAGTGATGATGTTTACAAATTTTCACGGTTCGCTGTAACGATTGCCCATGGCCCGCGAATGGAGAGGTGAATGACGGATCGCAACGACCGCTGGAGCGATCTGCTGCGCAGGGGCATGCGCGGGGACGGCGCCGCCTATGGCGCCTTCCTGGCCGAAATCACCCCGGTCCTTCGCGGTATCGTCCGTGCCCGCACCGGCGGGGCGGAAGATGGCGAGGACATCGTGCAGGAGGTGCTTCTTGCGGTGCATTCCAAACGTCATACATGGCGAGAGGACGAACCGGTCACGCCCTGGCTCTATGCCATTGCGCGCTACAAGGCGGCCGATGCCGGGCGCCGACGCGGGCGTCAGGGGCCACAGGTGCCGATCGACGATCTGGCCGATGTCCTGCCCGAAGAGGCCGGGGAAACCACGGCGGCCCGCGATCTCGCGGTGCTGCTGGACAGAATAGATGACCGCGCTGCCCGGATTGTCAGGGCCGTCGGGATCGAAGGCCGCAGCGCCGGAGAGATCGGCGTGGAGTTGAACATGAGTGAGGGCGCGGTCCGGGTGGCCTACCACCGCGCCATGGTCCGACTGAAAGACCTGGCCGAAACAGACGCACAGACGACCAACTGACGAAGAGTGACGATGAAGACCGACGACCTCATCACCATGCTGGCCCAGGATGCCGCCCCCCCGCCCGCCGCTCCGCTCGGGCGGCGGGTCGCGCTCGGTCTGGCGCTCGGCTGTGTCGTGGCCCTGGCCCTTTACGGTCTGGCGCTCGGCCCCCGTCCACTGCTGATGGACTACTGGCAGGACCCGCTCGTCCTGGCCAAGACATTGTTGCCGCTGGCCCTTTTTGCCTTCGCGCTGCCGCTCGGCCTGCGCGCGGTCCGGCCGGGCGCGGCGCCGGGTGTGGCGGCGCGGGCGATCTGGGTCGTGCCTGTCGTGCTGGGAGGGCTGGTGGTCTGGACCCTGTTCACCACCCCGCGGGGCGAGCTGTTCTGGGACTGGATCGGCCATTCCATCCCGGTCTGCCTGCCCGCGATCACCGTGCTGTCCCTGCCGATCCTCGCCGGGTTGATCACCGCCCTGCGCCGTGGCGCGCCGGTCGACCCTCAGGCCGCCGGGGCCTTGGCCGGGCTGGCCGCTGCCGGTCTTGCAACGGCGCTCTACTCCACCTTCTGTACCGAAGACAGCCCGCTCTTCTATGCCACCTGGTACACGGTCGGGATCATGTTCACCGCAGGCCTCGGGGCCTGGGCCGGGGGCAAGTGGCTGCGCTGGTAGGTGGCGGGGATGGGTGCGGCGCACCCATCCTACGGGGCACGGTTTGCCCGCCCCGGACTGATGCCGGAGCGGGGGTTTTGCACCCCCAGCCGTTCTGTTTCGTGTGGTTTTCGACGGGATCAAGTCCTTGCCGAGGGCAGCGACCGACCCGAGGGTGGCGCGAAAGCGCCGCCCTGGGGGGCGGGTCGGCGCTGCCCGGCGTTGCCGCCAGGCGGTGCGTTTGATCAGTGTTGCGAGAAAGTCTTCGAAGACTGAACCGACATGACCTCAGCGTGCGCAAGAGCTTGTGTAGGAACCTTCCACATTAGCCAGAACGGCTGGTTTTGCACCCCCGCACCCCCGCAGGATATTTGCAGCAAAAAGAAAGGGGCGACGAAGGTGCCGTCGCCCCTTTGCGTTACTTCAGGTCCGGCGGCGTGGCCTCGTCCTTCAGCCGCGCCACGATCTTGTCCAGCGTCGCGCCGAAGGTCTGTTTTTCGCCCAGCTTGCGGACCGACACCGTGCGCTCCTCGACCTCGCGGCCGCCGCAGGCGAGGATGTAGGGCACCTTGCCAAGCGAGTGTTCGCGGACCTTGTAGTTGATCTTCTCATTGCGCAGATCGACCTCCGCGCGCACTCCGGCGGCCTGGAGCGCCGCGACCACCTCGCGGCAGTAGTCATCCGCATCCGACACGATGGAGGCCACGACCACTTGGCGCGGGGCCAGCCAGACCGGCAGCTTGCCGGCATGTTCCTCGATCAGGATGCCGATGAACCGCTCGAACGACCCGAGCGTTGCCCGGTGCAGCATGAAAGGCCGGTGCTTGTCGCCATCTGCGCCGATATAGCTGGCGCCCAGACGCTCCGGCAGGTTCGGGTCGACCTGGAAGGTGCCGCACTGCCAGACCCGGCCGATCGCGTCGGTCAGGTAGAAGTCCAGCTTCGGCCCGTAGAAGGCCCCGTCGCCGGGTTCCAGCGTGTAGTCACGTCCCACGGCCTTGATCGCGTTTTCCAGCGCGTTCTCGACGTAATCCCAGGATTCCTCGGTGCCGACCCGTTTTTCCGGACGGGTGGCGAACTTGATCTCGAACTCCGGGAAGCCCAGCTCGGCATAGATATCGGCGAGGAAGTCGATGAAACGCGCGCATTCCTCCTGGATCTGATCCTCGGTGCAGAAGATATGGCCATCGTCCTGGGTAAAGCCGCGCACCCGCATGATGCCGTGCAGCGCGCCCGAGGGTTCGAACCGTGCGCAGGAGCCGAACTCCGCCAGCCGCAGCGGCAGGTCGCGGTAGGATTTCAGGCCCTGGTTGAAGACCTGCACGTGGCACGGGCAGTTCATCGGCTTCAGCGCATTGATCCGGGTGTGGTCCTTGTTCTTGGCGGAGGCATCGTCATTCTCGCCATCGCGGCTCTCGTCCACCTCCACGATGAACATGTGGTGCTGGTACTTCTCCCAGTGGCCGGAGGCCTCCCACAGCTTGCGGTCGACGACCTGGGGGGTGTTGACCTCCCGGTAGCCGCCCTTGCGCTGTTTGCGGCGCATGTAGTCCTGCAACTCGGTGTAGACGGTCCAGCCGTTCGGATGCCAGAAGACCTGACCCGGCGCTTCTTCCTGCATGTGAAAGAGGTCCATCTCCCGGCCCAGCTTGCGGTGGTCGCGCTTGGCGGCCTCCTCCAGCATGTTGAGATGCGCCTTGAGGTCATTGCGGTTCTTGAAGGCCACGCCGTAGATCCGCTGCAGCATCGGGCGCGTCGCATCGCCCAGCCAATAGGCGCCCGCGATATGGGTCAGCTTGAAGGCGTCCGCCGGAACCTGGCCCGTCGATTGCAGGTGCGGCCCGCGGCAGAGGTCCTGCCAGTCGCCGTGCCAGTACATCCGGATCGGCTCGTCGCCCGGAATGCGGTCCAGCAGTTCGACCTTGTAGGGTTCGTTCGTGTCTTCGTAATGCTTGCGCGCGCGGGCGCGGTCCCAGACCTCGGTCCGGACGTCATCGCGGGCGTTGATGATCTCCTTCATCTTCGCCTCGATCTGGCCGAGGTCTTCGGGCGTGAACGGCTCCGCCCGGTCGAAATCGTAAAACCAGCCATAATCGCGGACCGGCCCGATGGTGACCTTCACGTCCGGCCAGATCTCCTGCACTGCGCGCGCCATGATATGAGCGAGGTCGTGGCGGATCAGTTCCAGCGCCTGTTCGTCGTCCTGCAGGGTGTGGATCGCGATAGAGGCATCGGCGTCTATCGGCCACTGCAGATCGTAATGCGCGCCGTTCACCGACGCGCTGATCGCCTTCTTGCCAAGCGAGGTGGAAATATCGGCGGCCACCTGGGCCGGAGTGATCCCGGCAGGGACTTGCCGCGTATTTCCATCGGGAAAGGTGAGGGTGATCTGGGACATGTCTGTCCTCCTCGTCAGTTTGGCGCCCACGGAACGCCCGGTTGCGGGTATGTCGGTGCGCCCTAAGTGAATCGCGTCTCGCCGTGAGTCAAGCGGCGAAACCACGAAAATGCGGAAGGCGACTATGACTGCAACAGATGAACATGCCGCGACTTCCGCCGCCGCAACCCGCGCATCGGCCCTGTTCGGCCGTATCTCGGGGGCAGAACACCCCGACCCGAAGGAGGCCCGGAACGGGCTGCGCATCGTCGCGAGCCTGAGCCTGACGAAAGTGTCGGACGGGCTGATCGACCCCAAGCTCGTGCTGAGTTGGCTGATGACCGCGCTTGGCGCCCCCGGCGCCCTGGCCTCGGCCCTTGTCCCGATCCGGGAGGCCGGGGCGCTGCTGCCGCAGGTGGCCTTTGCCGGGCTGGTGGACCGGACCCGGCATCGCAAGCGGATCTGGGCCGCCGGAGCCGTCGGTCAGGGGGTCTCGGCCTTCGGCATCGCGCTGGCGGGCTTGCTGCTGGAGGGCACGGCGGCGGGGCTGGCCATCTGCATCCTGCTGGCATGTCTCGCCGTGTCGCGGGCGGCCTGTTCGGTGTCCACCAAGGATGTGCTGGGCCGCACGGTCGCCGAAACGCGGCGGGGTGCTGTGACGGGGTTGGCGGGCTCCGTCGCCTCGGTCGGCGTTGTGATCTTCGCGCTGCTCCTGGTCTCCGGCCTGTTGCAGGATCGCGGGCCGGTGCTGATCGCCATCGCTTTGGCCGGGGTCTTCTGGCTCTCCGCGGCCGCGATCTTTTCGCGGATCGAGGAGCCGGAGGCGGAGGTGTCCGCCGGTGCGGGCCTTCCCCCGGTCCTGTCGGTTCTGCGGCAGGACCCGCTGCTGCGCCGCTTCATCCTCGTGCGCGGGCTGCTCGTCTCCACCGCGCTCGCCCCGCCGTGGATCGTCGTGCTGACCAGCGAGGGCGGGGACAACCTGCTCAGCGCGCTCGGCGCGCTGGTGCTGGCCTCGGCGGCGGCCTCCTTCGTCAGCTCCTTCGTCTGGGGGCGGCTCGCGGACCGTTCCTCCCGGCTGGTGCTGGCCCTGTCGGGCGGCACCGCTGCGGCGGCACTGGCGATCATGCTGGGGCTTGCGGCGGCGGGCCTGTCCTCCACAGTCTGGGCAGGGCCTGCGGTGCTTTTCGGGCTGATGCTGGCCTATCACGGGGTGCGGCAGGGGCGGTCGACCTATCTCGTCGACATGTCGCCCGAAAGCGACCGGGCCACCTACGCCGCCGTCGCGAACCTCTCGATCGGTCTGATCCTGCTGGCCGTCGGTGCCCTCGGCGGCGGGCTGGGCATGGTCGGCGCCACCTGGGCCCTTGCCGGGTTCACCGCGATGGCCGCCGCGGGAGGCGCGATGGCGATGACGCTGCGGGAGGTCGAGAGCGTTTAGGACAGCAATCATGTTGTTTTAAGATAATTGTCCGCTCAACTCAGGGTCTTATTGCCTCACCGATTATATGTCCCGCCCGGCGGCACGCCGGGCTGCGCCGGTCCGCCCCCGTCGCACCGGAGGTGCGCCGATATTGGGTTAGCACGCCTTTGGCGTGACAGGCGGTGCATTTGCGCCACCCCTCGGACCGACGCAGCCCTTGTTTTCGACCGCAGGTGTCGTGGGCCGTTCGTCGAATGATTGCACCCTGCTTTACCGCGTGGCACACCTTGCCCGATCACAGGAGGAGCGTCATGACCGCGCCGGACACAGCCCCCGATTACCTGACCACGCCGCAGGGCCGCCGCATCGCCTATCGCCGGACCGAGGGCGCGGGGCCGGGGATCGTCTTCCTCAGCGGGTTCAAATCCGACATGCAGGGGACCAAGGCAGTGGCGCTGGAGGAGTGGGCGAAACAGCAGGGCCGGGCCTATCTGCGCTTCGACTATTCCGGCCATGGGGAGAGTGACGGCGAGTTCACCGCAGGCTGTATCGGCGACTGGGCCGAAGATGCGCGCGCCGCGATCACGCAACTGACCGAGGGGCCGCAGATCCTTGTCGGCTCCTCCATGGGGGGGTGGATTTCGCTGCTGATGACGCAGGCGATCCCCGACCAGGTCGCGGGCCTCGTCACCATCGCCGCCGCCCCGGATTTCACCGAGGACAGCATGTGGGCCGGGTTCGATGCGGCGCAGCGGGCGGCGCTGGACATGGTGGAACAGGTGAGCCTGCCGTCGGATTACGGCGAGCCCTATATCATCACCAAACGGCTGATCGAGGACGGGCGCAATCACCTCGTCCTTCGCGACCGTCTGCCCTTGCCCTTCCCGACCCGCTTTCTTATCGGAACCGCGGACGAGGCGGTGGACCTCTCGGTCGCCTACCGTCTGATGGAACGTGCGGAGGGGCCGGACATCCGCCTGACCCTGGTCAAGGATGCCGATCACCGTTTCTCCGAACCGGAGAACCTGACCCTGATCGAAGAGATGATCGCGCAGGTTTCCGCCGTAATCGCGGAACGGTAATACCCGCAGGGGTTGACCTGTTGGCCAGATGTGAGACGATTCCCCAAAAGAGGCGGGGCAGGCCCAGATGTCATTACCGATCGTATTCCTTCCGGGATACCTGTGCGATCAGCGGATGTTTCTCGCGCAGGCCTTTGACCTGTCGCAGTCCCGCATCGTCATACAAGCCCCGCTGATCGGCGAAAGATGCGAGGAGATGGCCTCGACCCTGCTGCCCAACCTGCCGCCGCGTTTCGCGCTGGTCGGGGCCTCGCTTGGCGGGACCGTCGCGCTGGAGATCCTGCGCAAGGCGCCGGAGCGGGTGAAACGCCTCTGCCTGATTGCCACGGATGTCTTTCCGGATGCGCCAGAGGTTTCTGCCGATCGCGAACCCCTGTTGGTGCAGGCCCGTGCGGGCCGCTTTGCCGAAGCCGTGCGCGCCACCCTGCCTCCGGAGGCCCTGGCCCCCGGTGTCGGGCGGGCGCATGTGCTGGAGACCTTTGCCGAGATGGCGGAGTTCCACGGTCTGACCGGCCTGCAGATCCAGACACGCGCGATCCAGCGCCGCCGGGATCACCAGTCCACGCTCTATCGCGCGCAGTGCCCGGTGCAGATCATCGCCGGTCAGCACGACACGATCGTCACGCCGAAACGCCAGGCCTTCATGGCGGAGCTTGCCCCCAGGGCGGAGTTCACCTGCCTGGAAACCGCCGGCCATCTGCCCACGCTCGAAGACCCCGGGGCCGTGGCGCATATTCTGCGCGACTGGCTGGAGGCAAAGCAGAAGGCCGCGTGATGCCAATGCCGGGCACCCCGCGCCCCGGGCCTGACCCGGGGCCTCTCGGCCTCCCGGTGAGTGGCGGTCGGAGATCCTCGGGTCGCGCCCGAGGATGACGCCGTCCATCAAGCGGGCTTCAGCGCGCCAACCGCCCAGCTACCGCTTCCCTGCTCGGGGATGCGCCGCGTCATAGACCTCCATCAGCCGCGCCGTATCCACCGCCGTATAGACCTGCGTCGTCGACAGCGAGGCATGGCCCAGCAAGTCCTGGATGGACCTCAGATCGCCCCCCGCGCTCAACAGATGGGTGGCGAAGGAATGGCGCATCGCATGGGGCGTGGCCGAGGACGGCAGGCCTAGCGCCATCCGCGCCTGGGCCACGACCTTCTGCACCGTGCGCGGCGACAGCCCCCCGCCACGGATCGCGCGGAACAGGGGCTGATGTGGTTCGGAGAAATAGGGCAGCAGCTCGAAATAACGCTCCACCGCCGCGTGGGCGGGGGCGATGACCGGCACGATCCGCTCCTTGCCGCCCTTGCCGGTGATGCGCAGCGTGTCGCCGAGGGGCAGGTCGGCGACGGTCAGCGACAGCGCCTCCGATATCCGCAAGCCGCAGCCGTACAGCAGCGTCAGCACCGCCGCATCCCGCGCCGCGACCCAGGGGCGTTCATCCCAGGATCCGACCGTGTCGATCATCGCCTTGGCCGCATCTTCGGCCAGCGGGCGGGGGAGCGATTTCTGGAACTTCGGCGCCTTTGCCGACAGGACGGGCGTGACGTCGTATCCCTCCCGCGAGGCGAGCCAGCGATAGAAACTCTTCACCGCCGACAGCTTTCGCGCCAACGACCGTGCGCCCAGGCCGGCGCTGCGTTCCCGGGCCATCCAGGCGCGCATGTCGGAGGTCCGGATCGCGCCCAGCCCGAACAGGCCCTGAGGCCCGCCCAGATGCTCCGTCATGAAGGACAGGAAGTCGGTCAGATCGCGGCGGTACGCGTCCAGCGTGGCCTCCGACGCGCCACGCAGGGATTTCATCCCCGACAGCCAGTCCGCCAGGGCATCCCGCGCGGCGTCGGAGATCATCAGACTCATCAGTCCAGCCAGCGGCGCATCGTCCGCTCGAAGACGCCGGCGAAGAACCCCAGGAGGTCCGTGCCATGCTGCGGGGTGAACTGATGCGGATCCTCGGCGCCCATGACCAGCATGCCGGGCAGGCGACCTGGGCCGAAGTTCAGCCGCAGGCAGGCCTCGCTGCGCACCCATTCATGGGCCTTGCCGTAGATTGCGAAATGCCCCTCCTGCACCTGGCGCAGGGTGACCTGGCGCGGCGGCGCGCCGCGGCCACCGTCGGCGTAATCTTCGCAGAAGCCCGGGGGCACGACTTTCAGAACCGACCCGACGCGGCTGATGGCAGGATCGTCGTCCGTCTGTACCGTTTCCAGAACCAGATGCATGTGATCCACGCCGAGGGTGTCCGCCACCTCGCCCGCCAGATCGCGCAGGAAGCTCTCGAAATCCAGCGGGTCCAGCATCCGCAGCACGGCGCGATGCACCTGATTGGTTCCGGCCAGGTTTTCGTAGGCGGCGGCGATGACAGACCGATGTGTGTCCTCCAGCCGCTCCAGCCGCGCTTCCAGCCGCTCCATGGCCACGCCGCGCAGGTCCACCACATTGGAGCCCACGGCCCGGTCATTGGCCGCGATCAGCGCCTGCATCAGGTCCTGGTCGTCGAGAATGGCATCAGGCTCCGCGAGGATCTTTTCGCGAAGGGACGGGTCGATCTTGGCGTCGGTCATGTCTGTCTCAGGCCTGCCTGGTCTTGTTTTTGGTATGATAGCAGAGGTGGCGGCCCTTGGCAGGGCCAAACCCGGGGTCAGGAAAAAAATCGCTTGGGTGAGTCCTCAGGGGAACAGACGTGGGTGGCGGCGCGGCGCTGCCCCCTCACCCTGACCCTCTCCCCCGGGGGGAGAGGGGACCTGTTGTGCTGTCGGCGAGTGGGACTCTGTTACGTGCGGTTTGGGGCAGGCGGTGACGGGCTTGCATTCGCACGGCGTCATCCTCGGGCTCGACCCGAGGATCTCCTGCCTTCCCGTCTACCGAGTGCCACAAGGCCCCCGGGGCAAGCCCGGCCCCGGCGCAAGGCCGGGGATGACCTCACCGTCCCGGAACGACCCCTCAGAGGATGGAGATATTCGCTGCCTTGATATCCGCCAGGAAAGCATCCAGCCCCTTGTCGGTCAGCGGATGCTTGACCATCGACTGAATGACCGCGGGCGGCGCCGTGATTACATCGGCGCCGATCTTGGCGCATTCGGTCACGTGATTCACCGTCCGGATCGAAGCGGCGAGGATCTCTGTCTCGTACCCATAATTATCGTAAATCGTGCGGATATCGGCGATCAGGTCCAGCCCGTCGAGGTTGATATCGTCCAGCCGCCCGATGAAGGGCGAGATGAAGGTCGCGCCCGCCTTGGCCGCCAGCAGTGCCTGGTTTGCCGAGAAACAGAGCGTCACATTGACCATGTTGCCCTCTTCCGACAGCACCTTGCAGGCCTTCAGCCCGTCCCAGGTCAGCGGCACCTTCACCGCGATATTGTCGGCGATTTTCACCAGCTTGCGCCCCTCGGCGATCATCGTCTCGGCATCGGTTGCAGTGACCTCGGCGGAGACCGGACCGTCGACCAGGTCACAGATTTCCTTGGTCACCTCCATGATATCCCGCCCGGATTTCTTGATCAGCGAGGGGTTGGTGGTCACACCATCGACCATGCCAAGTTCGTTCAGCTCGGCAATGGCGGGGACATCGGCGGTATCGACAAAGAACTTCATCTCTGGCCTCTTGGGCTGGGCCGGGGTGCTGGGATGCGCGCCCGGGGGGTTGGAAAGACGTCGCCCGCGATTTACCCGATAGGGGGACGCTCCGAAACCCCGGATCGCCCGCCGCCGCCACAGACCGGAGTCACCCTTGGACCTGCCTTCCCATTACGCCGCCGGAGAGCTCGTGTCGGTCCTGACCACCCAGCCAATCGACCGGTTCCTCGATTACAAGGCGCCCGAGGGCGGATGCATGCAGGGGGCCTTCGTGCAGGTCCCGCTTGGCCCGCGTCAGGTGCTGGGCGTCATCTGGGGGCCGGGCAAGGGGGACTTCGATTACAGCAAGGTGCGACCCGTCACCAAGGTGCTGGACGCCGCGCCGATGCGCGAGGATATGCGCGAATTTCTGCTGCGGGCGGGCGATTACACCCTGACCCCCATGTCCGCCATGTTGCGCCTCGCCACCCGCGCCCCGGGGCTGAGCGACCCGCCCTCGATGCAGAAAGTCTATCGCCTGGGCGACAGCGAGCCCGACCGCATGACTGACGCCCGCCGCAGGGTTCTGGAGGTTCTGGAGGAGTACGGCGGCCTCTCCTTCACGTTGAAGGAACTGGCGGATATGGCGGGCGTGTCCTCCGGCGTGGTCAAGGGGCTGGTCCAACACGGCGCGGTGCGGGAGGAACAGGCCCCGCGCGATCTGCCATACCCCCGCATGGACACCGACCGTCGCGGCAAGCCCCTGACCGACAGCCAGGCCGCCGCCGCCGCCCGCCTGACCGATGGCGTGAAGGAGGGGCGCTACGGCACCACCCTGCTGCGCGGCGTCACCGGGTCGGGCAAGACCGAGGTCTATCTGGAGGCCGTCGCCGCCTGCCTCGCCGCAGGACGTCAGGCGCTGGTCATGCTGCCGGAGATCGCCCTGTCGGAACAGTTCCTTGTCCGGGTGGAAGAACGGTTCGGCGCCAAACCCGTGGAATGGCATTCCGGCGTGACCATGACCGAACGCCGCCGCGCCTGGAAAATGATCGGCCATGGCGAGGCGCAGCTGGTGGTCGGTGCGCGCTCTGCCCTCTTCCTGCCCTATCGCGACCTCGGCCTGATCGTTGTGGATGAGGAACACGACACCTCCTACAAGCAGGAGGACGGGGTACATTACAACGCCCGCGACATGGCGGTGCTGCGCGCTTCGCTGGCGGGCGCGCGGGTCGTCCTGGCCTCCGCCACGCCGTCGCTGGAAAGCTGGGCCAATGCGGATGCGGGGAAATACGACCGCGTCGATCTGGACAGCCGCTTCGGCGTGGCCGTCCTGCCCACGATGCAGTCGATCGACATGCGGGCCGAGCGGATGGAGCCGGGCCGCTGGATCTCCCCTTCACTCGCCTCGGCGGTGCAGGCGCGGATCGCCAAGGGGGAGCAATCGCTGCTCTTCCTCAACCGGCGCGGCTATGCCCCGGTGACCCTCTGCCGGGCCTGCGGCGAACAGATCGCCTGTGACCATTGCGACGCGCGGATGGTAGAGCACCGGTTTCTCAAACGCCTCGTCTGCCACCAGTGTGGCGAGAGCCGCCCGATGCCGACCGAATGCCCCTCCTGCCATGTCGAGGGCAAGCTCGCCGCCATCGGCCCGGGGGTGGAGCGCATGGCGGAGGAGGTCGCGGCGGTCTTCCCGAATGCCAAGACAGCGGTGCTGTCGTCCGATCTCTTCTCCTCCGCCCGCGCGCTGAAGGAGGCGATTGCCGAGATCGCGGAGGGCGACGTCGACATCGTCATCGGAACGCAGCTGGTCGCCAAGGGCCACAACTTCCCGCGCCTGACCCTGGTCGGGGTGATCGACGCCGACCTCGGGCTGCAGGGCTCCGACCTGCGCGCCGCCGAACGGACCTTTCAACTGATGCGGCAGGTGGCGGGCCGCGCGGGCCGGGCGGAGGCCCCGGGCGAGGCGCTGCTGCAAACGCACCAGCCCGAACACCCGGTGATCCGCGCCATCCTGACCGGGGATGAAGAAGCCTTCTGGCAGGCGGAGGCCGAGGGGCGCCGCGCCGCCGGGATGCCGCCCTATGGCCGCCTGGCCGCGCTGATCCTTTCGGCCACCGATGCGCAGGTCGCCTTTGCCGCCGGACAGGACCTGGCCCGCCGCGCCGGGCCGTTGACCGCCATCGGCGCGCAAGTCTTCGGCCCCGCGCCCGCGCCGATTGCGCGTGTCCGGGGGCGGCACCGCGTGCGCATGCTGGTCAAGGCCGACAAGGGCACGGCGCTGCAGGGTGCGGTGGCGCAATGGGTCGGGCAGTTGCGGCCGCACAAGGATCTGCGCGTGGCTGTGGATATCGACCCGCAGAGCTTTTACTGACGGTGGCTGAGGGGGGCGTTGCCCCCCGCGCGTGCCGCACGCCCCCCCAGGATATTTCCGGCAAAAAGAAAGGTGCGCGGCGGCGCGGTGATCCGCGTGAGCCTTGGGGTCTGCGTCGGGTTGGCGCTAGGCGACAGATGCATGATCGCCTTTGCCGGGGCGCAGGTTTGGTATTTCACGGATTCAAGCCAGCCTCTCTCGCCAAGCCCGAAAATTGGGCGTAGAGAAAAAACATGACTCGGACAGTTAAATTGGATGACGCTCGGCATCTGCCGGTGTGGCGCAGGCCGAGAACCCTGCTGTTCCTCATGGCCGCCGCCATGCCGATCGCCTTTGCCACATGGTCCGCGCTGCTCAACAACTTCGTCATCGAGGTGGCCCAGTTCGACGGGGCCGATATCGGCTGGCTGCATACGGTACGGGAGATTCCGGGATTTCTGGCCATTGGGGTTATCGCCCTGATCATGGTCGTGCGCGAACAGGTTCTGGGCCTCGTGTCTTTGGCCATGCTGGGGGTAGCCACCGCAGTCACCGCCTGGTTTCCCAGCCTCGGTGGTATCCTGACGATCACCCTGCTCAGCTCCATCGGATTTCATTATTACGAGACGGTGAACCAGTCGCTGCAGCTCCAGTGGCTGCCCAAGAAGGACGCGCCGCGCATTCTGGGCCAGCTGCTGGCGACCGGATCGGCGGCGACCTTGTGTTCCTACGGTCTGATCATGCTGCTGTGGGAGCCGCTCGGCCTGACCTATAATCTGGTCTACCTGATCTCCGGTGGTTTGACGGCGGCGATGGCCATCTATGCCATGGTGGCCTTTCCGCAATTCGAGGCGCCCAATCCGCAGGTCAAGAAATTCATCCTGCGCCGCCGCTATTGGCTCTACTACCTGTTGCAGTTCATGGCCGGTGCACGGCGGCAGATCTTTGTCGTCTTTGCCGGCTTCATGATGGTCGAACGCTTCGGGTTCGATGTGCATGAGGTGACAGGGCTCTTCCTGATCAACCTCGTGGCCAACATGATCCTGGCCCCGCTGATGGGCCGAGCCGTCGGCCACTACGGCGAGGCCCGGGTGCTGCGGTTCGAATATATCGGCCTCGTCATCGTCTTCACTCTTTACGGGGGCATCTATTACTTTGGCTGGGGGGTGTTGCTGGCCTCGGCGCTCTATGTGATCGACAACCTGCTGTTCGGGCTGGCGCTGGCGCTGAAGACCTATTTCCAGAAGATCGCGGACCCTGGTGACATCGCCCCGACCGCCGCCGTGGCCTTCACCATCAACCATATCGCGGCGGTCTTTCTGCCTGCGGGGCTTGGCTACCTCTGGCTGATCTCCCCGGGGGCCGTCTTCTTTCTGGCGGCCGGACTCGCCGCGACCTCCTTCTGTCTTGCCCTGCTGATCCCGCGCCACCCGGAACCTGGCCACGAGACCGTCTTCACCCGTGTCTTTACCCCCGCAGAATAACGCCCGCCGGATCGACGCGCGCTTCGTCACCGGATCGACCATGCGGCACGTCGTGGTGATGACCATGTCCGGCTCCGTCGGGCTGAGCTTCCTGTTCCTCGTCGATGTCATGGCGCTTTTCTGGGTCAGTCGGCTGGACGATGTGGTGCTGGTCGCGGCCATGGGGTTTGCCGCGACGATCCAGTTCCTCGTGGTCTCCGTGGCGCTTGGCATGATGATCGCCGGTGTCGCCCTGGTGGCGCGCAACATCGGGGCGGGGCGGGCCGATGATGCGCGCGCCTTCGCGACGACCACGATACTCGTCAGCACGACGATACAGGCGATCCTCGCGGTGCTGACCTTCATTTTCCGGCGTGAGCTGCTGGCCCTGACCGGGGCGGAAGGGCAGACTCTGGAGGTTGCGGCGCATATCGTCTCGATCACGGTCCTGTCCCTGCCGCTGATCGCCATCGGCGTCGCGTCGGCGGGCATCCTGCGGGCGGCCGGGGATCCGTGGCGGTCGATGCTGGTGACGCTGATCCCGGGGATGCTGATCGGGGTGCTGGATCCGATCCTCATCGTCTGGTCAGGCCTTGGCGTGACCGGCGCGGCAATCTCCCTCGTCATCTCGCGCCTGTTCATGATCGTGATCGGGCTGACCTGGATGATCCGACGCCACGACCTGATGGCGCGGCCCTCCGTCCCGGACCTGCGCCGCACGATCCGCCCGCTCATGCAGATTGCCGGGCCGTCCATGGCGACCCAATCCTCCACCCCGATCGGCAACTGGCTGCTGACCCTGGCCATGGCCCCCTTCGGGCCGGAGGCGGTCGCGGGCCTCGCCGTGTCGCTGCGCCTGATCATGCTGGTCTTCGGGGGCATTTACGGACTCTCGGGCGCTATCGGGGGGATCATCGGGCAGAACTTCGGCGCCCGGCGGATGGACCGCGTGCGGCGGGCCTACCTTGACGCTCTGATCTTCTGCGCGGGCTATACCGCGGTGGCCTGGGCGCTGATGTCGCTGCTGGCCCCGCATATCATCGCGGGCTTCGGCATCACCGGGGCGGGGCAGGGGGTGGTCCTGGCCTTCTGTTACATCTTCACAGCCTCCTTCCTGTTCAATGGGACGCTCTTCGTCGCGGCCTCCTGTTTCAACAACCTCGGCAAACCGATGTGGGCGACGTTTGCGAACTGGGCCCGTGATCTTGTCCTGATCTACCCGCTGGCGGTTCTGATCGGCGCGTATTTCGGGGCAACGGGTGTGATGGTGGCCCCGGCGCTGGCGAATGTCATCGCGGGCACCAGCGCGGGGCTTCTGGGCCTGCTGCTGATCAACCGCCTGCTGGCCTCCAACCCGCCCGCGCTTGACGCGGAACGCCCTGCGGACTAGGCCGCAGCGGACCCCACAGAGGACGACATCATGCCCACCTTCACCGCGCTCACCACTCTTCCCGGCAAGGACAAGGCCGAGGCGCTCGGCGAGGCGATGGAGGCCCTGAGCCCCGAACCCTACGGCGTCGGCGTCTTCGAGATCGAGGATGACAGCGGCTTGTGGGAGGTCGGCGGCTATTTCAACGAGGCCCCGGACGAGGCCGGGCTGGCCCTGCTGTCCACCATGTACGCGGCCAAGCCCTTTGCCGTGTCGGAACTGCCCGAGACCGACTGGGTGGCCAAGGTCAAACGCGAACTGGCCCCGATCCGCGCCGGGCGCTTCTACCTCTACGGCAGCCACGATGCCGACAGCGTTCCGGAGGATGTCGAACCCCTGTTGATCGAGGCCGCCATGGCCTTCGGCACCGGTCACCACGGCACGACCCAGGGGTGTCTGCGCGCGCTGGACCGGCTGGCGACCCAGGGTGTGGTGGCCGATAAGGTGGCCGACATCGGCTGCGGCACCGCCGTTCTGGCCATGGCCGCCGCCCGCATCTGGCCCGGCGTTCCTCTGGCCAGCGATATCGACCCCGTGGCGGTGGAGGTGGCGGAGGCCAACCTGGCGGCCAACGGCATGGCGGGTCGCGTCACCTGTCTGGAGGCCACGGGCTTTGACCACCCGCAGATCGGCGCGGGCGCGCCCTATGGACTGATCTTCGCCAATATTCTCAAGGGTCCGCTGATCGACCTGGCCCCCGACCTCGCCGCGCATCTGGCGCCCGGCGGGCATGCGATCCTGTCGGGGTTGCTGAACGAGCAGGCAGATGCGGTGGCGTCGGCCTATGTCGCCGAGGGACTTGAGAAGGTCGAGGCCGAGGTCATCGGCGACTGGACGACCCTTCTGCTCAAAAAACCGGTTTGACCGATTTCGGTCAAACTGTAGCCCAATTCTCTGGGTAGCCGTGCGGTTCAGCGACAAATCCGCAGGAGCAGACGGATATGAAAGACGGATTCGCAAATTTCGACCAGCGGCTGGAGCGGCTGGCGGAAAAGAAAGCGGCTCTGCAAGAGGGACACCGGCTCGAGATTGACGAGAACGGTCTGATGAAGCTGACCCCCTCGGGCCAGCGGCGCCGTCAGATCGGCCGCCTCATCCCGCTGCGCGCGATGATGATCATCGCCGCCGTCGTATTGAGCTTCAAGGGCTTCCTGCTCTACCAACTGGGCTTTTCGGTCTATACCGCCAAGGTGGCCGGGATGCGGCAGGGGGATACCGCCGATCAGATCGGCTCCTACCTGATGCAGATCGATCCGGTGACGCTCTGGGTCTATCAGGTGATCACATATTTCTTTGGCTAGCGGGCGGCCCGGTCGGGTCCCTTCGTTCAGCCACGCAGGCAATAGAAAAGGCCGCGCCCTGACGGGACGCGGCCTTTCTATTCAGCAGGAGCTGAAGGGGTCAGGAGAGGGTGTCGATCTCCGAACGCAGGAGGCCGATGTCGGCGAGTTCACGATCGGAAAGACGACCGAGCAGCTTGCGGGTGACACGGCGGTTGTTCCACTCGCGGATGGCGAGGTGGACGTTCGAAACGGTCCGGCCGAATTGACCGAATGCAACGGCAAAGCCGGACTGCGTCGTGTAGGACATGGAATAGACAGGCATGGTGCGCTCCTTGGCTGAAAGCAGAGTTTTCACAGCGCCCATATAACGAGCAGAAGCGCCCGCGGAAGAGGCATTTTTGCATAGGTTCCATGTCGCGAATGCATAACTCGAAATGCTGCCTAAAGTGTTGATAGAGCGTAAATAATCCGCCTTCGGAACCCGCCGGATTTCGGCATTTCGATGTCTGTTTCCGACGCCGCTGTCGCTGCGGGGAAAGTCGATGTCGTTTTTGGATCTTGCGTCCCGAACGGTTGTCTCTTGGCGGATGTTCTCGTTTCGTGCTAGATGTTGCCAAAAGGACAACACCGCAGGCACGGGAATGGGCAGTATCAAGGTCATCGGGATCGATCCGGGGCTCCGAAATCTCGGTTGGGGCGTCATTTCCGTGGCAGGAAGCCGAATCAGCCATGTCGCGAACGGACAGTGCCACGGCACCGGGTCGTCGATGGCCGAACGCCTCCTGGCCCTGCACCGCGCGCTGACCGACGTGTTTGCCGCACATGCGCCGGAGATGGCCGCGGTGGAACAGGTCTTCGTCAACTCCAGCGGCGCCAGCACGCTGAAGCTGGGGCAGGCGCGGGGGATCGCCATGCTGGTCCCGGCGCAATACGGGCTGGAGGTCGGGGAATATGCCCCGAACACGATCAAGAAATCCGTTGTCGGTGTCGGGCATGCGGCCAAGGAACAGGTCCAGCACATGGTGCGGCTGCAATTGCCGGGGGTGGAGTTCACCGGCCCGGATGCCGCCGACGCCCTGGCCATCGCGCTGTGCCACGCCCATCACATGGGCTCTGCAGCCGCACTGAAGGCCGCACAGGTGCGCGCATGATCGGGCGGATCGCAGGCCGCATCGACATGAGGGGGCCGGACCACGTTCTGATCGACGTGCGCGGTGTCGGTTATGTCGTCTTCGCCTCCGACCGCACACTCATGGCGCTGCCCGGCCCGGGGGAGGCCGCCGCGCTCTATACCGAACTCATCGTGCGGGAAGACCTGCTGCAGCTCTACGGTTTCCCGACGCTGGTCGAAAAGGAATGGTTCCGCCTGCTGACCTCCGTTCAGGGGGTCGGGGCCAAGGGCGCGCTTGCCATCCTTGGCGCGCTCGGCGCGGACGGCCTGTCGCGGGCGATTGCCCTGGGCGATCAGGCCTCGGTCAAGGCGGCCAAGGGCATCGGCCCCAAGACCGCGCAGCGCATCGTACTTGAGTTGAAGGACAAGGCCCCCGCCGTCATGGCCATGGGCGGCACGGCGCCAACCACCACATCCGATGATGTCATTGAACCCGACACGCCATCGCCCCGCCCCCCGAAACCCGTGCCGGGGCCCGCCCCCTCCGCCAGCGCCCAGGCCGAGGCGCTCTCGGCCCTCGGCAACCTCGGCTACGCCCCTTCCGAAGCCGCCGCCGCCGTTGCCGAAGCCGCCGGAGAAACGCCCGAGGCCGACACGCCGACCCTGATCCGTGCGGCGCTCAAGAAACTCGCACCGAAGGGGTAACGCATGGCCATCTCCGCCCGCACATGGCAGATACTCATCGCCGTGCCCTTCCTCACCCTCGGGGCCTGGGCGCTGCTCTCCCCCTCGACCGTGCAGCTTATGTCGCTTCGGCCGGAGGTGCGCATGGATGACCGCATCCTCAACGTCACCATCGGGGCTTTCGGCGCGCAGGCGCTGCTTTGTTCCATGTTCATTCTGACCAGCCGGTTCACCCGGTGGAGCTTCCTTGCTTACGGTATCGCGCTCCTGCCCTTCTTCGGCTTCAACTACTACTTTCTCTATGTGGAGCCGCTCTTTTCCGCCGGTATGGCCATCGACTTTGTCGCCAATGTCTTCATGCTGGGGTTCTGTGTGATGGGCTGGCGTGCAGCCCGCGCCGAAGGGCTGTAGAGAGGCGAGATGTCCGACTCCGATCCCACCCTGCGCCCCGATCCGCTGCCCGAAGACGCCGACGACACCCGCGCGCTGCGACCGCAGACGCTGGATGATTTCATCGGCCAGAAAGAGGCGCGCGCGAACCTTCGGGTCTTCATCCAGTCCGCCCGCCAGCGCGGCGAGGCGATGGATCACACGCTGTTCCACGGCCCCCCCGGCCTCGGCAAGACGACGCTGGCACAGATCATGGCGCGCGAGCTTGGGGTCAACTTCCGGATGACCTCCGGCCCGGTGCTGGCCAAGGCGGGCGATCTGGCGGCGATCCTGACCAACCTCGAGGCGCGCGATGTCCTGTTCATCGACGAGATCCACCGCCTGAACCCGGCGGTGGAAGAGGTGCTGTATCCGGCGCTCGAGGATTTTGAACTGGACCTCGTCATCGGCGAAGGCCCCGCCGCCCGCACCGTCCGGATCGAGCTGCAGCCCTTCACCCTCGTCGGCGCGACTACCCGCCTCGGCCTGCTGACCACGCCCCTGCGCGACCGCTTCGGCATCCCGACGCGCCTGCAGTTCTACACCGAGGACGAGTTGCACGACATCGTCACCCGCAACGCCCGCAAGATGGGGGCGCCCGCCGACGACATGGGCGCCCGAGAAATCGCCCGCCGCGCCCGGGGCACCCCGCGTATCGCCGGTCGCCTGCTGCGCCGCGTGGTCGATTTCGCCGTGGTCGAAGGCGACGGCACCATCACCCGCGACCTGGCCGACAATGCGCTCACCCGCCTCGGGGTCGACAACCTCGGCCTGGACGGGGCGGACCGGCGTTATCTGAACATGATCGGGGTGGAGTATCAGGGCGGGCCGGTCGGCATCGAAACCCTCTGCGCCGCGCTCAGCGAAAGCCGCGACGCGGTGGAAGAGGTGATCGAACCCTACCTGCTGCAACAGGCCCTGATCCAGCGCACCCCGCGCGGCCGGATGCTGGCCGCCAAGGGCTGGCGTCACATCGGGCTGGAACCACCGCGCGCAGCGGGGCAGGGGACGCTTTTCGAATAAGGTCTTGCGCTTCGGGACGGGACGGGGCAACGACACGACCCATCACGCCCCGATCGGAGCTGCCGCAGCCGTCATGCCGCAACCGGACCAGATTGAACGCCTCTTCACCCGCGAGGATGGCACCTATCATTTCGCCAGATGGGGCCGCCCGATCGTGCCCGTGATCTTCGGGGTGGAGGAGCAGAGCCTGCCGCCGCTCAAGGGCGCAATCGAAGCCGTGGTGGCCATGGCGGGCCACACCATGGGCGAGACCGACCCCGAGCTTGGCACCAACCTCATGGTCTTCTTCCTGCAGGACTGGGCGGAGATGGCCGCGCTGGACGGGCTGGCGCAGCTGCTGCCGGAACTGGGCACGCTGGTACCCCGGCTGATCGCGGCCGATGCCAGCCAGTATCGGCTGTTCCGCTTTGATCCGGACGGGGCGATCCGGGCCTCCTTCGTCTTTCTGCGGATGACCGGCGATTTCGCCCGCCGCCCGGCGGAGGAGATCGGCCTGGAAATGGCGGTGAAATCCATCCTGGACTGGGGACCGGCAGCCTTCGCCGCGCAATCCCCGCTGGTGCACGGGCAGGATGGTTTGGCGCGTGTCGATCCGCTGATCTCGGCCGTGGTGGGCGCCGCTTATGACCCGGTCCTGCCGACCTCGGCCAGGGACGCCGCCCATGCCCTGCGGATATTCGCCCGGCTGCCCCGGAATTGAGGCGGATTTCTGACGGAATTCGGAGCGGAAATTTGACGCGATATGGCGTCACATGATCGGTCGCCGCATAAGGCGCTGAGATTTAATGAAATTCTACAAACATACATAGGGGATGCACATTGATGCAGTTCCGCCTTTGACACTTTGTAAAGGTTGGCGGCCTAAGGTCATTGCGGCACCGCTGTGAAAGAACCCAATTCCCTTCATCGCCACGCCCCATTTAACCGCCAGTCTGTGGGCTGGGTAGTTCGTCATGAGCGCGAAAATGCGCCGGGCGAGAGCATGAACCGTCGAGGCCACGAGCATGGCGACGTATACGATAGCAGGCTACGACGTAAATGACGTCGTGATCCACTCGGGTCAGGATCCTTTCGAGGATGATGACACCGGGAGGAGTGGCGCTGTCGGCACGATCTTCTCGGTCACCTCGAACCCCGATGTCTTCGATATCGAGGACAACGACAGTTTCTTCTCCGACGGCGACGGCAGCCAGGACCTCAGCCAATCCCTGTCCCAGGGCGATGGCACGGCCAGCGCGGGATCCGGCATCACGCCTGAGTACCAGTACCGGGTGCGTCCCGTGGGCGGCACCGCGGCCGATGATTTCTACATCTATCACTACGATGCGGGCGTTTCCGGCAATGGCTTCGGCTTCGCGACCGAATACCGCCTGGTGCCCGGCCAGCAATACCAGATCATGGAGGAGGGGCCGACGAATGACCCCTCGGTCGCCTATTCCTCGCTTTATGTCTGTTTCACCCCCGGCACGATGATCGCGACCCCCTCCGGGGCCCGCCCGATCGAAAAGCTCGGTCCAGGCGACCTCGTTCGCACGATCGAGGGCACCTGCGTCCCCGTGCTCTGGGTTGGCAATCGCGAACTGCGCCTGGATGACATGGCGGGCCATCCGGAGGTCATGCCGGTTCGGTTCGAGGTCGGGTCCCTGGGGGAAAACCTGCCCGAACGCCCGCTGGAGGTTTCGCCACAGCATCGCATCATGCTCAAGTCCCGCGTCGCGGAGCGGATGTTCGGCGAAGAGGAGGTGCTGGTGCCCGCCCATTGGTTCGTCGGCCTGCCCGGGATCACGCGGGTCAGGGGCATCCGCCCGACCGAATATATCCATCTGCTGGTCGAGGGGCATCAGGTCCTGTTGGCCAATGGCGCCCCGGCCGAAAGCCTCTATGTCGGCAAGAAGGCCCGGCAGCTGGTGGCGCGCCAGGTGCGAAACTCCAAACGTGGTTTGATCGAACTGTCACCGCGCCCCGAACGTCCAGCACTGCGCCTCGTCGTCGCCTGATCGTCTGCCGGTCCACCCGGGTCTTGCCCCCGGGGCAGGGCACGGGCATAGCGGGGGCAACGAAAGGACGGGTCATGACACATCGCTTTACCCTGCGCGTCTACTACGAGGACACGGACCTCGCCGGCATCGTCTATTACGCCAACTACCTGAAGTTCATCGAACGCGCCCGCAGCGAATGGATCCGGACCCTGGGCGTCGATCAGAAGGCGATGAAGGAGGAAACCGGCACCGTCTTCGCCGTCCGCCGGGTCGAGGCGGATTACCTCTCGCCCGCCCGCTTCGACGACGAACTGGAGGTGCAGACCTCGACCGAGGCGGTCACCGGCGCGCGCATCATCCTCAGACAGGACGTGCTGCGCGATGGTGAGGTGCTCTTCACCGCGCATGTCACCATCGTCGCCATCGCAGAGACGGGCCATCCCGCCCGGCTCCCGGCAAATATCCGCCGCCAGATGCACTAGAACGCACCCTGTAACGGTCGCACACGCCAATGTGTTGGCGTTTCATCTTGTGATCCGCTACATTCCGGGACAACGAGGCCGCGAAAGACGGCCCATATCCTATGGCTGACGAGCAGGCAGAATGGAAACCGAGACACTGACCTTGGCGCAGAACATGGATTTTTCCATGTGGGCGCTCTTCGCACGCGCGACCTTTACCGTGAAGCTGGTGATGCTGATGCTTGTCGCCGCCTCCTTCTGGTCCTGGTCGATCATCATACAGAAGATCATCACCTACCGCGCCGCCCGCAGCGAGGCGGCGCAATTCGACCGCACCTTCTGGTCCGGCGAGCCGCTGGACGAGTTCTACGAACAGATCGGACCGGACCCGGCGGGCCGCGCGCATCGGGTCTTTGCCGCCGGCATGACCGAATGGCGCCGCTCGCACCGCGAGGATGGCGGCATGATCGCCGGAGCCCAGGCCCGGATCGACCGCTCCATGGACGTCGCCATCGCCAAGGAGGCCGAGGGTCTGCAATCCGGACTGCCGGTGCTTGCCACCGTCGGCTCCACCGCGCCTTTCGTCGGGCTTTTCGGCACCGTCTGGGGCATTATGCATGCCTTCATCGGCATCGCGGAAAGCCAGAACACCAACCTCGCCGTCGTCGCGCCGGGCATCGCCGAGGCGCTGCTGGCGACCGGCCTGGGCCTTCTGGCGGCCATCCCGGCGGTGATCTTCTACAACAAGCTCTCGACCGATGCGGACCGCATTGTCGGCAACTACGAGGCCTTCGCCGACGAATTCTCCACCATCCTCAGCCGCCAGCTGGACGCCTGAGAGATGGAACTTCGCCTTCTCCCCAAATCCCAGCTCGGAGTTGAGTCCGAAGGGCGGCGCCGTCCCGCGGGGTGGCGCAGAAGCGCCGCCCCAGGGGGGCGGGACGTCAATTCGTGCGGTTCGATCCAGAACGCAGAAGGGGCCGCATAAATGGGCGCCGGAACTATCTCCAAGGCAAGCGGCGGGGGCCGCCGGGGGCGTCGTCGCGGCGGCCGCGCGCAGCCGATGTCGGAAATCAACGTCACGCCCTTTGTCGACGTCATGCTGGTGCTGCTGATCATTTTCATGGTTGCCGCCCCGCTGATGGTCGTGGGCGTGCCGGTCAAATTGCCGGAAACCGCCGCCAACTCCCTCCCGACGGAGCAGGAGGAGCCGCTGACCGTGACCGTAACCGCCGAGGGCACGGTGATGATTCAGACCACCGAAACCGCCCGGGACGAGCTGATCCCCAAACTGCGCGCCATCGCCACCGAACGCGACGGCGACCGCATCTACCTGCGGGCCGATGGCTCCGTCCCCTATGAACAGGTCATGCAGGTGATGGGCGCGCTCAACAAGGGCGGGTTCAAGAACATCGGCCTGGTCACCGATCCCGGCGGGCCGACCCTGGGTGGGAATTGATCCGGTCACATGCATACGGGGCACATCATATCAGGGGCAGGGCATCTGGCCCTCTTCGCCTGGGCGTTGATCGGCAGCTTTTCCCTGCCGCCTGATGACGCCATCGAGGTGACGGACGTGGCGCTGGTCTCGCCCGAGGAATTTGCCGCGCTCACCCCGCCGGTCGATCAGGCGCCGGGCGCGGATACCGACATCGCCGAATTGCCTGCGCCCGAGGCCGCCGACACCCCGCCCGAGGCCCCCTCGCAGGCCGACAGCGCCCCCGCGCAGACGCCGCCCGAAACCGCCGAAGCCCCGGCTCCGGAGGAGGCGCCGGAGCAACCCGACCTGACCACCCCGCAGGCCGAGGTCTCCGACAGCACCGACACGATCACGCCGCCGTCCGAAGACGTGGCTGCCGTGGTGCCAGAGACCCCCGACGACGCGCCGCGCGACATTCCCCGCGTCGCCCCCCGCCCGGTCCTGCGCGAAGATCGCGATATACCTGTGGGCGAAAGCCCGCAGGCCCCGACCGCGCCTGCGGACACCGCCGAGGATGTCCAGCCCGCCGAGGACGAGAAGGCCCCGGAGGAAGCGACGACCCGCATCCTGACCGAAGCTGACGAGACGGGCGACGGCTTGCCGAAGACCTCCAAGCGCCCGCCCGCCAGCCGCCCGGTGCAAACCGCCGCGGCGGAACCGGAGCCGAAACCCGCCCCGACGCCGGAGCCGACGCCGAAGCCGGAACAGAAGGACGCGATCAACGACGCGCTGAACCGCGCCCTCTCCGGCGCATCGGAGGCGACCCCGGAAACCCCGCCCGCCGGTCCCTCCGGCCCGCCGCTCACCAGCGGCGAGAAGGAGGCGCTGCGCGTCGCCGTTTCCGCCTGCTGGAACACCGGCAGCCTGTCGACGGACGCGCTCAAGACAACGGTCGTGGTCGCGGTGGAAATGAACGACAACGGCACGCCCCGGGGGGAAACCATCCGGATGCTGACCTCGTCGGGCGGGTCCGGCACCGCAGCACGCCAGGCCTTCGAGGCCGCACGACGCGCAATCATTCGCTGTGGCGCGAGCGGCTTTGGACTGCCGGTGGACAAGTACGACCACTGGCGCGAGATTGAAATGACCTTCAACCCGGAGAAGATGCGGATCAAATGAAACATCTCACCAGGCTTATCACCATTCTGGCCACCGCCATGGCCTTCACCGCCCCCGCCATCGCGCAGGACGGCCCGCTGAGGATCGAGATCACCGAAGGTGTCATCGAACCCCTGCCGTTCGCCATCCCGAACTTCGTGCCCGAGACCGGCGGCGCGGGCGAGATGGCCGCCAATATCACCCGGGTCGTGTCCAGCGACCTGACCGGCACCGGCCTGTTCCGCGAAATCCCGCAAAGCGCGCATATCGGCTCCGTCACCAGTTTCTCCAGTCCGGTTCAATATGCCGACTGGAAGGCGATCAACGCCCAGGCCCTCATCACCGGCAGCGTCAGCGTGCAGGGCGACCGCGTGGACGTGAAGTTCCGCCTCTACGACGTCTTCTCCGGGCAGGAGATGGGCGATGGCCTGCAGTTCTCCGGCACCACGGCGGGCTGGCGGCGCATGGCGCACAAGGTTGCCGATACGGTCTATTCCCGCATCACCGGCGAGGGTCCCTATTTCGACAGCCGCGTCGTCTACGTGTCCGAGACGGGCCCCAAGGACGACCGCCGCAAACGTCTGGCGATCATGGATTACGACGGCGCCAATACCCAGTACCTGACCGACAGTTCCTCGATCGTCCTCGCCCCGCGCTTCTCGCCCACGGGAGACCGGGTGCTCTATACCAGCTACGAAACGGGCTTTCCCAGGATCTACGTCCTCGACGTGGCCTCGGTCGGGCGGCGCACCCTCACCACGCCGGAGGGCACCATGTCCTTCGCCCCGCGCTTTGCGCCGAACGGGCAGACGGTGGTCTATTCGCTCAGCCAGGGGGGCAATACCGACATCTATTCGATGGACATCAACTCCGGTCAGTCGGTCCGGCTGACCACGGCCCCCTCCATCGAAACCGCGCCCAGCTTCTCGCCCGATGGCACCCAGATCGTGTTCGAGTCCGACCGATCGGGCTCTCAACAGCTTTACATCATGCCGGCCGGTGGCGGCGAACCGCGCCGCATCAGCTTTGGCCAGGGCCGCTACGGCACGCCCGTCTGGTCCCCGCGCGGCGATCTGGTGGCCTTTACCAAGCAATCCAAGGGCCGTTTCCATATCGGGGTCATGCGCACCGATGGCTCCGAGGAGCGGTTGCTGACGGCCTCCTTCCTCGACGAGGGGCCGACCTGGTCGCCCAATGGTCGTGTCATCATGTTCACCCGGGAGACCCAGGGGGAACAGGGGGCGGCTGCGCTCTACTCCGTCGATATCTCCGGCCGCAACCTGAAACAGGTGCGGACGGAAGGTGCGGCCTCCGACCCGTCCTGGTCGCCACTGCAGAAGTAATCCGGTCCCGCCGGGGCCAAGAGTTTTCCACACGCCCGCCAGATGATACAGTCGGGCAAACAATGACAAAGGCACGAGATGAAACATGCAAAACGCGCGGCCCTGACGCTCATCGCCGTCCTGGCCCTTGCGGCCTGTGACAACAGCCGCCGCTTCGACAATGACGTGAACCTGGGGGCCGGGGCCAATGGCGCGGTTGTTCCCGGATCGGCCAATGATCCGGCCTCGCCGCTCTACTTCCAGCAGTCGGTTGGCGACCGTGTCCTCTTTGCCGTGGACCAGCACACCCTGTCCGACGGCGCCCGCGCGGTGCTGAACGCCCAGGCGCAGTGGCTGATGGCCAACGCCGACTATACTGCCGTGATCGAAGGCCATGCCGACGAACAGGGCACCCGGGAATACAACCTCGCCCTCGGGGACCGCCGCGCCAATTCGGTGCGCGAGTATCTAATCACGCAGGGCGTTTCCGCCGCGCGGCTGCGCACCGTGACTTACGGCAAGGAACGCCCGATCGAGATCTGTTCGGTAGAAAGTTGCTATGAAAAGAACCGTCGCGCCGTGACCGTCCTGGCCGCCGGGGCGATCAGCTAAGCCAGCGGAAAGGAAAGCCAGATGCGGAGTATCCTCGTCCTCGGTCTCATCCTGGTGCTGCCCCTCGGGGTGGCCACTTCGGCCATGTCACAATCGCGCGACGAAACCCTGGCCGATATCCGGCAGGAACTGACGGTGCTGAATGTCGAGATCCAGAAGCTCAAGCGCGAGCTGTCCACCACCGGCAATGCCGGGGCGGTGACGGTTGGCGGCTCGGTCCTGGAACGGCTCGACGCGCTGGAGGCGGAGGCCTCGCGTCTGACCTCCAAGACCGAGAACCTGGAATTCCGCATCAACTCCATCGTGCAGGACGGCACCAACCGCATCGGCGATCTGGAGTTCCGTCTGGTGGAGCTTGAGGGCGGCGATATTTCCAAGCTGGGCGAGACCTCGACCCTCGGCGGCCCGATCCCCGAAGATGCCCCCGCCGGCACCATGACGCCCCCTGCCGAAACGGGCACGACCCCAGGGGCAGGGTCCGCGCCGGTGGCGGAAATGGCGATCGCGGAAAAGGCCGATTTCGAAGCGGCCCAGGCGGCGCTGGAGGCCGGGCAATCTGCGGATGCGGTGCAGAAGTTCGACGATTTCCTGACCAACTACCCCGGCTCGCCGATGCAGGCGCAGGCCGAACTGGGCAAGGGCAAGGCGCTGGAGGCGACAGGGGAGATCACTCGCGCGGCCCGCGCCTATCTCGCCGCCTTCTCCGCCGCGCCGGACGGCCCCGCTGCACCCGAAGCCCTGTTCAACCTCGGGCGCGGCCTCGGGCAACTGGGCCAGGGGCCGGAGGCCTGCACGACCCTGCTGGAGGTCGGCAACCGTTTCCCCGCCGCGCCGCAGGTGCAGGCGGCGAATGCGGAGCGTGCGCGGCTCGGCTGCTCGTGACACATCCCCCGGGCGACCCCGCCGCGGCGGTCGCCCGGTTCTTCACTACGCCCCCCGATGGCCCGCTTGGCGTGGCCGTTTCCGGCGGGTCCGACAGCCTGGCACTCCTGTTCCTCCTGCATGACTGGGCCGCCACTAGTGACACCCCGCTACATGCCGTGACGGTCGACCACGGATTGCGCCCCGAGGCGGCAGAAGAGGCGGCCTTTGTCGCCCGTATCGCCGAAACGCTCGCCATACCCCACAAAACGCTGCGATGGTCGGGATGGGACGGGCAGGGCAACCTCCCCGACCGGGCCCGCCGCGCCCGCTATGCGCTGATGGCCGACTGGGCAGCAGGGCAGGGCATCGCGCAGATCGCGCTTGGCCACACCGCCGATGATCAGGCGGAGACCTTCCTGATGCGCCTCGCCCGTGGGTCGGGGGCAGAGGGGCTGTCCGCCATGTCCCCCCGGCGGGAGGAGGGTGGCGTCACCTTCCTGCGCCCGCTGCTAGACCAGCGCCGCGATGCTCTGCGCGCGGTGCTGACCGCCCGGGGGCAGAGCTGGATCGACGATCCGACCAACGACGATCCCAGCTATGACCGCCCCCGCTTCCGCCAGGCCATGCCGCAGCTCGCGCAACTGGGCCTGACCGCCGACGCCCTGACCTCCGCCGCCGCCAACCTGCGCGCCGCGACCGACACGATCGCCCACTATGCCGGGCAGGAGGCCCGCCGGATCGTCCGGTTCGAGGCCGGCGATATCCTGCTGCCCCGGTCGGGCGTCCTCGCCCTGCCGCCGGAAATCACCCGCCGCCTCCTGACCGCCGCCCTGCGCTGGATCGCGGGGGAGGACTATCCGCCGCGCCGCGCCGGGCTGGATCGCCTGACCGCCGCACTGCTGGCAGGAGAGACCATGGCCCTGTCAGGCTGCTTGATGACGAACGACCAGACCACTATCCGCCTGACCCGAGAGGCCGCCGCCGTCGCCACAACCCGCGCCGAACCGGGCGAAATCTGGGACGGGCGCTGGCAGATCACCGGCCCCTTCGGCCCGGGTGACCATATCGCCGCGACCGGAGAGGCCGGGCTGCGCCACTGCCCCGACTGGCGCGACAGCGGTCTCAAGCGCACATCTCTCCTCGCCGCCCCGGCGGTCTGGCGGGGGAATGAACTGCGGGCATCCCCCCTTGCCAACCACAGCGCAGGCTTCGCCGCGCGGCTGACCCGAACGGCGGAAGTTTTCCATGCGACATTCCACACGCATTGAACATATGCCCCCAAATCTTATTTTAAGTCCAAGCCGGGTATGCTAACCCCGCGCTTATCCCCAATCTGGAGGAGATTTCCTTGGGCAACGCGAGACAATTCGCCTTCTGGGTCGTTCTGCTGCTGCTGATCGTGGCGCTGTTCAACCTGTTCAGTGGTTCGGGCAACACGCTGCAGAGCCGTGAAATCCCCTATTCGGAATTTGTCCGGAGTGTCGAGGCAGGCGAGGTCAGCTCGGTCACGCTGGACGGCGAACAGGTGCGCTATCGCGGCAAGGACGGTCAGGATTACGTGACCATCAAGCCCGAGGATGCGGAGGTCACCCAGACCCTGATCGCCAACGACATCCCCGTTTCGGCCAAGAGCCAGGAAGAAAGCGGGTTCCAGGCCTTCATCGTCTCGCTCCTGCCGATCCTGCTGCTGATCGGCGTGTGGATCTATTTCATGAACCGCATGCAGGGCGGCGGCAAGGGCGGCGCCATGGGCTTTGGCAAGTCCAAGGCCAAGATGCTGACCGAAAAGCATGGCCGCGTGACTTTCGACGACGTCGCGGGCATCGACGAGGCCAAGGAAGAGCTGGAAGAGATCGTGGAATTCCTGCGTAACCCGCAGAAGTTCTCCCGCCTCGGCGGCAAGATCCCCAAAGGCGCGCTGCTGGTCGGCCCTCCGGGCACCGGTAAGACGCTGCTGGCCCGTGCGATTGCCGGTGAGGCGGGCGTGCCCTTCTTCACCATCTCCGGTTCGGACTTCGTGGAAATGTTCGTCGGTGTCGGGGCGTCCCGCGTGCGCGACATGTTCGAACAGGCAAAGAAGAACGCCCCCTGTATCGTCTTCATCGACGAGATCGACGCCGTCGGTCGCCATCGTGGCGCTGGCTACGGCGGCGGGAATGACGAACGCGAGCAGACGCTGAACCAGCTGCTGGTCGAGATGGATGGTTTCGAGGCGAACGAAGGTGTCATCATCCTCGCCGCCACCAACCGCCGTGACGTGCTCGACCCCGCGCTGCTGCGTCCCGGCCGTTTCGACCGTCAGGTCACCGTACCGAACCCCGATATCAAGGGCCGCGAGAAGATCCTCGGCGTGCATGCCCGCAAGACCCCTCTGGGCCCGGATGTCGACCTGCGCATCATCGCGCGCGGCACCCCCGGCTTCTCCGGTGCGGATCTGGCGAACCTCGTGAACGAGGCCGCGCTGATGGCCGCCCGTGTCGGACGACGTTTCGTGACGATGGTCGATTTCGAGAATGCGAAGGACAAGGTCATGATGGGGGCCGAGCGGCGCTCCATGGTCCTGACCGCCGACCAGAAGGAAAAGACCGCCTATCACGAGGCAGGCCACGCCGTCGTCGGCCTGACCCTGCCCAAGTGCGACCCGGTCTACAAGGCGACGATCATACCGCGCGGCGGTGCCCTCGGCATGGTGGTGTCGCTTCCGGAAATCGACCGGCTGAACTGGCACAAGTCCGAGTGTGAGCAGAAGCTGGCCATGACCATGGCGGGCAAGGCGGCAGAGATCATGAAGTATGGCGACGGGGAGGTTTCCAACGGCCCCGCCGGCGACATTCAGCAGGCCTCCGCCCTGGCCCGTGCCATGGTCCTGAGATGGGGCATGTCCGACAAGGTCGGCAACGTCGATTATGAACAGGCGCACGAAGGCTACATGGGCAACGGTGCCGGTGGCTTCTCGATCTCAGCCCACACCAAGGAGCTGATCGAGGAAGAAGTGAAGCGCATGATCGACGAGGCCTACAAACAGGCCTACGAGATCCTGACCGAACACAAGGAAGAGTGGGAGCGTCTGGCCGAAGGTCTGCTGGAATACGAAACCCTCACCGGCGACGAGATCAAGCGCGTCATGAACGGTGAGCCGCCGCAATCCGAGGACGAGGACACCGGATCGGACGAGGGCAGCGCGCCCTCCGTCACCGCCATCCCGAAGACCAAGCCGCGGTCCAAGCCGGGCGGGTCGGGCGGGATGGAACCGGAACCGACAGCCTGATCAACGCCTGAGACGGGGCCGGGGGAAATCCCGGCCCTTTTCATTGGCGCGGATCCATGATTGCATGCCGTTGCATACCGCAAGGAGCGATCGGATGAGCGACTGGAACCCGCAAAGCTACGCCCGCTTCACGGCCCTGCGCCTGCGCCCCGCGGTCGATCTGCTGATGCGCGTCCCGCAGCTGCGCGGTGACAGCATCGTTGACCTCGGCTGTGGCAACGGCGCGGTCGGTCCGGTCCTGCGTACCCGCTATCCGGAGGCCCGGATCACCGGGATCGACAGCTCTCCGGCGATGCTGCAGGAGGCCTGGAAGACCGGTGTTTACGACGCCCTGGCCGAGGCCGATATCGCCACCTGGCGGCCTGATGCGCCGCCCGACCTGATCTTTTCCAACGCTGCCCTGCACTGGCTACCCCATCATCAGACCCTGCTGCCTGCGCTGGTCGATCTGCTGGCCCCCGGCGGCACGCTGGCCGTGCAGGTCCCACATCAGAACAACGCGCCCTCGCACCGGCTCTGGCATGATCTGGTGGAGCAGCTCTTCCCCGGCCGCTTCGATCCGCGCAGCGCCCCGGGCATCCCGGACGCGCGCACCACCTGGGCCCTGCTGGACGGGCTGGGCGAGTTCGCACTGTGGGAAACCGAATACATGCAGAACCTCCCCCCGGCGGAGGAGGCGCATCCGGTGCGCCTCTTCACCTCCTCCACCTTCGCGCGTCCGGTCCTTGACGTGCTGACGGAGGCAGAGCAGCAGGAGCTTTGCCGCCATTACGATGCCGCGATGGAGGCCGCCTATCCCCGCCGTTCGGACGGGTCGGTTCTGTTCCCATTCCGCAGGCTCTTCTATATCCTCACCCGGGTCGATTGACCTATTCGAAAGCCTCCCCATGCCCGCATTGAAACTGACCGATTTCTCCTGCCGGATCGCCTGGCTGGGCCGTGTCGCCGACCGCGAGGCCGCGCTGGCCTCCGCCCCGGTCAAAAGCCTGGCCGCCGGGTTCGACGGACCCGAGGGCGAGGCGCATGGCGGCATCACCCGCCCCTCCTGCAGCCGCGTCCTGGACCTTCACCCGCGCGGGACGACGATCCGGAACGTGCGGCAGTTCTCGATCCTCTCGGTCGAGGATCTGTCGCAGATCGCCGCAAATATGGGGATCGACGCGCTGCAGCCTGAGTGGCTGGGTATGACCATGCTGGTCGAGGGGATCCCGGATTTCACCCACCTCCCGCCCTCCTCGCGTCTGCAGGGGCCGGATGGCGTCACACTGGTTGTGGATATGGAGAACCGCCCCTGCCAGCTGCCCGCCCGCGTGATCGAGGATCATCTGCCGGGTGCAGGAAAGGCCTTCAAGAGCGCGGCCAAGGGGCTGCGCGGGGTCACGGCCTGGGTCGAACGGGAGGGGGTTTTGTCGGTCGGGGATGACCTGCGTCTTGCCATCCCGGATCAACCGGTCTGGTCACAGCTGGAAAAGGCCCGGGGGTGAGGGAAAACCCCCGGGCTTTCAATAAATCAAAGTACGGAAATGATGCCGACGGCGACAACCATCGTCGTGGCAAAGCTAGTGTAGAATACGACTGCAGCAGCTTTCATAATCAATCCTCCAAACAGTGGCGCAGGTGATCAGCAGCGATCCGCCTGCGCCGTCATTACTCACTTGAACAACGCCATTGTACCATGGGTGGTTCCCGCACTTGACGATTCTTATCTGATCAATCTGTTTCCGAATCGTTAAGCAAACGGGCGCAAAATCGAGCGGAAAGGTCGGAATCGCGGCTCACGGGGGAAATTCCTTGGACTAACCAAGGCATATGCCACGGGTCCAAAACCCCCCAACAGGATAAGCCTAAGATGAGCTACCGCACCGATATCGAAATCGCCCGCGACGCCAGGAAACAGCCGATCCAGCAGATCGGCGAGAAGCTGGGCATTCCCTCGGACCATCTGCTGCCCTACGGCCACGACAAGGCCAAGGTCGGGCAGGATTTCATCAATTCGCTGCAGGACCGCGAGAATGGCAAGCTGATCCTGGTGACCGCGATCAACCCCACCCCGGCGGGGGAGGGCAAGACCACGACGACGGTCGGTCTGGGCGACGGCCTGAACCGCATCGGCAAGAAAACAGCGATCTGTATCCGCGAGGCCTCTCTCGGGCCGAACTTCGGGATGAAGGGCGGCGCGGCAGGCGGAGGCCTGGCGCAGGTTGTGCCGATGGAGGACATGAACCTCCACTTCACCGGCGATTTCCACGCCATCACCTCCGCCCACAACCTGCTGTCGGCGATGATCGACAACCACATCTACTGGGGCAACGAGTTGGGCATCGACGAACGCCGCGTGACCTGGCGCCGCGTCCTGGACATGAACGACCGCGCGCTGCGCGACACCGTGACCTCCCTTGGCGGCGTCGCCAACGGGTTCCCGCGTCAGACCGGCTTCGACATCACCGTCGCGTCGGAGGTCATGGCGATCCTCTGCCTCGCCTCCGATCTCAAGGACCTGCAGAAGCGCCTGGGCGACATGATCGTCGCCTACCGCCGCGACCGCACCGCCATCTACGCCCGCGACATCAAGGCCGACGGCGCGATGACCGTGCTGCTCAAGGACGCGATGCAGCCGAACCTCGTGCAGACACTGGAAAACAACCCTGCCTTCGTGCACGGCGGCCCCTTCGCCAATATCGCGCACGGCTGCAACTCCGTCATCGCGACCAAGACGGCGCTGAAACTGGCCGACTACGTGGTGACCGAGGCGGGCTTTGGCGCGGACCTGGGCGCCGAGAAGTTCATGAACATCAAGTGCCGCAAGGCCGGTCTGGCCCCCGATGCGGTGGTGCTGGTCGCGACCGTGCGCGCGATGAAGATGAACGGCGGCGTGGCCAAGGCCGATCTGGGCGCGGAAAACGTCGCCGCGGTCGAGGAGGGCTGCCCGAACCTTGGCCGCCACATCGCCAACGTCAAATCTTTCGGCGTGCCGGTTGTCGTGGCCATCAACCACTTCGTCACCGATACCGATGCCGAGGTTCAGGCGGTCAAGGATTATGTCGACAGCCAGGGCTCCGAAGCGATCCTGTGCAAGCACTGGGCCGAAGGCTCCGCCGGGGTCGAGGAACTGGCCACCCGCGTGGCGGAGATCGCCGACAGCGGCATGTCGCAATTCGCCCCGCTTTATCCCGATGACATGCCCCTCTTCGAAAAGATCGAGGTGATCGCCAAACGCATTTACCGCGCCGACGAGGTCATGGCGGACAAGAGCGTGCGTGATCAGTTGCGCGCCTGGGAAGAGGCGGGCTATGGTGACTTGCCGGTCTGCATGGCCAAGACGCAGTACAGCTTCTCTACCGATCCCAACCTGCGCGGCGCGCCCACGGGCCACAACGTGCCGATCCGCGAAGTGCGGCTGTCTGCGGGGGCGGGCTTCATCGTGGTGATCTGCGGCCAGATCATGACCATGCCGGGCCTGCCGCGGGTTCCGTCCGCCGAGAACATCATGCTAAACGACGCGGGCGAGGTCGAAGGCCTGTTCTGACGGCCGCGTAAGTCCGGGCCCTGCGGGGCCCGGCACCGCATCCGTTTCAATACGAAAGACCCGGAATGAGCCGCCCCGACCCTGCAACCCTGACCTCCCTGGATGAGCTGCGGGCGGGCATCGACGCGATCGACACGGAACTGCTGACGCTCTTTGCCGAACGGCAGGCCCATGTCGACAGCGTGGCCGGGATCAAGGCGAAAACCGGCCTGTCCGCCGCCGCCCCGACACGCTATGCCGCCGTCATCGACAGGGTGCGCGACAGGGCGGCCGACGCCGGGTTCGACCCCGATATCGCCGAGGGCATGTGGCGCGTCATGATCGACGGCTTCATCGCCCAGGAACAACAGGTGCTCGGCACCGAAGGAGAAGACGCATGACCGCAGAGATCCTCGACGGCAAGGCATTCGGCGCAAAGATCCGCGCCAAGGTGGCAAACCACGTGACCCGGCTGGTCGCCGATCACGACCTACGCCCGGGCCTCGCCGTGGTGCTTGTGGGCGAAGACCCCGCCAGCCAGGTCTATGTCCGCAACAAGGGCATCGCGACGAAAGAGTCCGGCATGAAATCGGTGGAGCATAAGCTGCCCGCCGACACGTCGGAGGCCGACCTTTACGCGCTGATCGACGAGCTGAACGCCGATCCGTCCATCCACGGCATCCTCGTCCAGTTCCCGGTACCCGACCACCTTTCCGAACGCGACATCGTCGCCCGCATCGACCCGGCCAAGGATGTCGACGGCCTCTCGGTGATCAACGCCGGTCTTCTGGCCAGCGGGCAGCGCGCCATGGTCTCCTGCACCCCGCTCGGCTGCCTGATGCTGCTGCGCGAAACGCTCGGCTCCCTCTCCGGCAAGGACGCGGTCGTGATCGGTCGGTCGAACCTTGTGGGCAAGCCGATGGCACAGCTCCTCCTGCGTGACAGCTGCACGGTGACCATCGCCCACTCCCGCACCGCCGACATCGCCGACACCGTGCGCCGCGCCGACATCGTGGTCGCTGCCGTGGGTCGGCCGCAGATGGTGCCCGGCGACTGGATCAAGCCCGGCGCCACCGTCATCGACGTCGGCATCAACCGCATCCCGGCGCCGGAAAAGGGCGAGGGCAAGACCCGGCTGGTCGGCGACGTGGATTTCGAGAGTGCCAAAGAGGTGGCGGGCCATATTACCCCGGTCCCCGGCGGTGTCGGCCCCCTGACCATCGCCTGCCTGCTGGCCAATACCGTGACCGCCGCCTGTCGGATCAACGGCCTGGACGAACCCGAGGGGCTGACCGCCTAGATCGGCATCATCGACCCTTGCAGCAGCGCGACCTCCTTGCGGGTCGCGCCGCTCACCGCCTCGACCACGGCCGAGACGACCACCAGCCGCCGCCCGGGCTTCACCACACGCCCCCGCGCCTCAAGCCAGTCGCCCGTCGCGGGGGAGAGCAGGTTGATCTTGATCTCCGCCGTCACCACCTCCTGCCCCTCCGGCAGGGTGGTCAGCGCCGCATAGCCCGCCGCCGTATCGCCAAGCGCGAAGGTCAGCGCGGCATGGGCAAACCCCATCTGCTGCTTGGCCAGATCGAGGATCGGCGCCCGAAGCACCACCTCCCCCTCGGCGACCGACACGACCTCCGCCCCGAAGGTTTGCATCATGCTCTGTTGCGCGAAACTCTCGCGAATGCGCTGCTCTATGCTCATCCGGCCCCTCCCTGTCTGGGCATCGGGATCGCCCGCACCACCGGCCCTGTCAAGATGGCCAGCGCGCCGGGCCTCATCAACCCGGCCAGCGCGGGATCATCGGTCCGCAGCCCGCCAGTATAGGTGCCATAGGCCGGCAGGATCAGCCGCCGCTCATCCAGCAGGAAACACCGCCTCGAGACAGAGGCGATCCGCGCCTTCGGATGATAGTGCCCGGACACTTCGCCATCCCCCTCTGGCTCTGCAATATGGCGCAGCACCAGCGGCCCGACCTCGACCTCTGCCCTGTGCGCCCCGCCAAGTGCGACCGGGCCGGGGTCGTGATTGCCCTCGACCCAGATCCAGTCCCGCCCCGCCTGCAGGCGCAGCAGCCAATCCGTGATCCCCTCCGGCAATCCCGCCGCAGCCGCCGCATCGTCGAAACTGTCGCCCAGACAGACCACCGCCCGTGCGCCACGTCCCGCGATATCTGCCTCCAGCCGCTCCAAGGTCTCGAGCGCCTCGTAAGGCGGCAAGGCGGCACCGCCAAGCCGGGCGATCCGCTCCGACTTGCCCAGATGCAAATCCGAGACGACCAGCATCTCCCGCTCCGGCCACCACAGCGCCCCGGAGCCGAGTGCCACCAGACCCGCCCCGCAAAGATCAAACCGGTATCCCGTGGTCCCCTGCTTCATCTTGCCAGAAATACTCCGGGGTGAATTGGCCGGAACGGCCAAGAGGGGCAGCGCCCCGTGACGCATACCGTCATGCCAGCCCCGCCTCGGCCATCAGCCGCTCCGCCTCTTCCGCCACCAGCCGCTCGCGGCCCATCCCTTCGACCGGCACCTTGCCGACCTCCAGAAACAAGGGTGCCGCCAGAGGCGTCACCCGGTCCAGCCGCTTCACGTCGATCCGCCCCTCGACCCGGGCCAGCATCTCCTCGATCCGGCCGAAATCGACGAGGCCCCGCATCGCCTCCTCCCGCGTGATGTCCATCAGCAGGTGATCGGGGTCGTATTTCTGCAGAGTGTCATAAAGAATATCCGACGAAAACGTCGCCTGCCGCCCGGACTTCCGCGCCTGCGGTGCGTTGCGCTGGATCAGCTGCGCAATATGGGCCGCCACGCGGAAGGTCCGTTTCATCACCGCATTCCCCGCCAGCCAGCGGTCCAGACCGTCGTGCAGGGCCGCCGGGTTCAGCAACGGCGTCGGATCGGTCACAGCCTCCAGCCCCCAGATCAGCACCGCGTAATCGGACGAGACAAAGCCAAGGGGGTCCAGCCCCATCTCCTCCATCCGCTTGGTCAGGATCAACCCGAGCGTCTGCATCGCGTTGCGCCCGGCAAACCCATAGAGGCACAACTGCTCGCGCCCGTCGAAGGGAAAACTCTCCACCAGCAGCCGCCCGGGCTGGGGCAGGGCGGAGATCTGGCGCTGAAGGGAGAGCCATTCGGCGGTGTGGTCCGGCAATTCCGGCCAGCTGTCCTGCTGGAACATCCGCAGGATGCGCTGCGACAACTGCGTGGAGGTGGCGAACTTCGTCCCGGAAAAGACGGCGATCTTCGGCTTTTTCACGCTGGCCCGCGTGACCTCCACCACCATCTCCTTCAGCCCCTCGTAGCGCACGATCCGTCCGCCGATCAGAAAGGTGTCGCCACGGTTGAGCTGCGCGGCGAAATGTTCTTCTACCTCGCCCAAAGGCCGCCCGCCGCCGAACCGCATCCGCACCTTCAGCTTGTCGCTGTCGTGGATCGTGCCCAGGTTCATCCGGAACAGTTGCGACGCCCGCGGATCGCGCAGATGCCAGCGCCCCTCGCTGTCCTGCATCAGCCGCTGCCAGCGGTCATAGGCGCGCAGCGCATAGCCCCCGGTCGCGCAATACTCCATGCATTGGTCGAACTGCGCCCGGCTCAACCCGGAATAGGCCCCCGCCGTCTTGACCTCTGCATAAAGGTCATCGGCAAGGAACGGCCCGGCACAGGCTGTCGCGAGGATATGCTGGCACAGCACATCGCGCGGCCCCGGTCCGCGCGGGTCGCCATCCAGATCATGCGCCTTCACCGCCTCCAGCGCCGCCACGCATTCCACCACCTCGAACCGGTTGGCGGGCACCAGCAGCGCCTTGGAGGGCGCATTGTAGCGGTGATTGGCCCGCCCGATCCGCTGCACCAGCCGCTTGACGTTCTTCGGCGCGCCGACCTGGATCACCAGATCCACATCCCCCCAGTCGATCCCCAGATCTAGCGACCCGGTGCAGACCACGGCACGCAGCCGCCCCTGCACCATCGCCTGTTCGACCTTTTCGCGCTGTTCCCGCGCAAGCGAGCCGTGATGGATGCCGATCGGCAGCCCCTCGTCATTGGCGAGCCAGAGGTTGTGAAAGAAGATCTCCGCCTGCGCCCGGGTGTTGTGAAAGATCAGTGTGGTCTTGTGCCGCCGTACTTCGTCGAGGATCGCCGGGATTGCATAACCCCCGCCGCCGCCGGACCAGGGCGGCTGTTCCGGGGTTTCCAGCATGCGGATATCCGGGTCGGGACCGGGATCGGCCATCAGGATCGGGCAGGGATCGGGATTGCGGGCCAGCAGATGCGCGATGGCGGCGGGGTCCTCCACCGTGGCCGACAGGCCGACGCGCCGCAGATCGGGGCACAGCCGCTGCAGCCGCGCCATGGCCAGCCACAGCTGATCGCCCCGCTTGCTGTCCGCCAAAGCGTGGATTTCATCCACCACGATCCGCTGCAGCCCGGCAAAGGTCCGCGCCGCATCCTCGTACGACGTCATCAGCGCCAGGCTTTCCGGTGTCGTCAGCAGGATATGCGGCGGATCGGCCCGCTGCCGCCGCTTGCGCGACGACGGCGTGTCGCCGGTGCGGTCCTCCACCCGGATCGGCAGGCCCATCTCCTCGATCGGGGTCGAGAGGTTGCGCCGGATATCCGCCGCCAATGCCTTCAGCGGCGAGACATAGAGGGTATGTATCCCCTGATGCTGTCCGTCTGCCAGTTCCGCCAGCGTCGGCAGGAACCCTGCCAGCGTCTTGCCGCCTCCCGTCGGGGCGATCAACAGCAGAGAGGGCGCGTCGGAGCGCGCCAGCATCTCGGCCTGATGCGGATGCACCTGCCAGCCGCGTGTGGCGAACCAATCCTGGAATCTCTCGGGCAGGGCGGGGGAGAACATAACGGGAATATAGCCCCCTCCGCCCCGCTTGGCGAGATCAATCGAGGTGCTTTTTCAGCCCTTCGCGCAGCGTCGCGATTTCATCGCCAAACCGGTCCGGACCGGCCGTGCCGACCTCGTCCACCCAATGGGTCAGCCGGTGGAGAAGCGGGGTCAGGGTGGCCATCTCCTCCTCCGTCCAGTCCGACAGGAAGGAGCCGAGGACGAGGTATTTGATCGTGCGCACCGCCTCGACCACGGCGGTGCCCTTGTCGGTGAGCGTGACAATGGTGCGGCGGGCATCTTGCTGACTGACGGCGCGGGCGGCATAGCCTTCAGCGATCAGCTCGGTCACCAGGCGCGAGGCACGGGAGGGGTCGATCCCCAGCCTTGCGGCAATGGTAGCAACCATGGTCTCTTCCTGCCCCGTGGCGCCGAACTCGTTCGAGGGGGCCCAGATGGCGACCATGACGTCCAGTTTCGGCACGTCCAGCGGCAGTCCAAGCTCGGTCAGGGCCATATGGCCCAGCTCGCGTTTCTGCACCCGCCGCCGCCAGGCCTGCAGGATCGCGTCCAGTTCCAGGGCGTGCTGGGTGACGTCGCGGGACACCCCGAACCCCTCCAGAACCGCCTTCATATCGTCATTGCGCCCGCCTATCGGACTGCCCTCCAATTAATGCATGCTCTTGACATGTATATGTCTCTGACACATATATGGCACCAAGTTACAGCCATTCCTACCACCGAATTGCATCCGGACCACGATGTGCCGCAAATTGCGCCGGTCCGAGGAGTACCATGCAGGACAAACAGCCCCAGACAACCGTCGGGTTACAGGATATTCCCAGCCCCGACAGCCGGACATTGCGTGTCATCCTGATCACCGTGGCCACGACGCTTTTCCTGGCCTCGACCGGGAATACCATCGTCACCACGGCCCTGCCCAGGATCGTCAGCGACCTTGGCGGGCTGACCTATATCTCCTGGGTGGTGACCGCCTTCCTGCTGGCCTCGACCGTCGGTGCGCCGATTGCGGGCAAGCTGGGCGACATGTACGGGCGCAAGGTGGTGCTGGAGTTTGCCATCGGGGTTTTCCTGCTAGGCGGGGTGATCTGCGGGCTGGCGGGCAGCATGGCAGTGCTGATCGCCGGACGCTTCGTCCAGGGTCTGGGCGGCGGGGCGCTGATCGTCGTCTCCATGGCTGTGGTGGCCGACATCCTGCCGCCGCGCGAACGGGGCAGGGCGCAGGGCGCTTTGTCGTCGGTCTTTGGCTTCTCCACCGTCGTGGGGCCGCTGATCGGCGGGTTCCTCGTGCAGACGGTCAGCTGGCACTGGATCTTCTTCGTCAACTTCCCGATCGGTATCCTGGCCTTCGTGATCCTGCGCCGCACGCTGCCCTCCCGCGCCGAACGGGCGCCGCACAAGATGGACTATGCGGGTTCGGCCATGCTGATGATCCTGCTGTCGACGGTCGTGCTGATCGCGAACCTGGCGGGCACGGTCTATGCCTGGTCCTCCGTGCCGATCCTCTTCCTGTTGATCCTGTCGCCCATGGCCTTCTTCGGCTTCATCTCCGCCGAACGCCGCGCGGCCGAGCCGGTGATGCCGCTGGACCTCTTCCGCATCCGGAACGTGCAGACCGCCAATGGGGTCAACTTTCTTGTCGGCATAACGATGTTCGGAACCATCGCCTTCATTCCGATGTTCCTGCAGATCGTGAAACACGTCGATCCGGTCAGCAGTGGCCTTTACCTTGTCGCGATGATGGCGGGGCTGATCGGCACCTCCTTTGTGGCGGGGCGGTTCATCTCGGCCACGGGGCGATACAAGGTCCTGCCGACCCTCTCGACCGCCGTGCTGACCGTGGCGATGCTGCTTCTCACCACCGTGGGGCCGGAGACGCCGTTGCCGCTGATCACCCTTTACCTCTTCCTGGTCGGGATCGGCATCGGCCCGACGATGAGCGTCGGCATCGTCTCCATCCAGACCTCGATCCCGCGCGAACATCTGGGCGTGGGCACGGCCAGCGCCAATATGTTCCGCCTGATCGGCGGCGCCATCGGCACATCGGTTTTCGGGGCGATCTTCTCCATCGGGCTGGTGCGGCATGTGCAGCCGCTGATGCCCGGGGTGTCGGATGTGCGCGGTTTGACCGCGACCATGGTGGAGCGTCTGGATCCCGTGGCGCAGACCGCTGTGTTGCAGGGGTTTTCCGATTCACTTTCGCCGATCTACTACGTCGGCGCGGTGGTGGCCGCGGTAGCCTGCCTTGCCTCGACCCGTCTGGTGGAACTGCCGCTCGGTCCGATGAGTTCGGCTGCGGGGCGCGCGCCGGCGGAGTGACGCGGGGGCGGACCGTCGGGGGGTGGTCTGACCGGTGAGAGATCCTCGGGGTGGACCCGACGATGACGGCTTAGACCCGCGCGGTGGCGCGAAAGCGTCCTACTTAACGATCTCTTCGTGCTTGACGAACATGTTGCCCCAGGCGCGGTCGATCAGGTCCGGGGTCATCTGGTACGGGATGCCCTCGAACTCGCAGATGGAGATCATCTGGTCGATCAGGAAGACCGGCTGGTAGTTGGCGAAGTTGTTGTTGATTGTCGGGTATTTCTTCTTCAGCAGATGCACGAGCGAGCCTTCGTCCAGCGGCATCTTCTTCTTGCGCGCGACCAGCGCGAAGATCTTAAGGAAGTTCTCCTGGTTCGGTCCGTCGATCTTGATCTTGAAGAAGATCCGGCGCAGCGCGGCCTGGTCGAAAATCTCGTTCGGGTGGAAGTTGGTGGAGAAGATCACCAGCGTATCAAACGGCACCTCGAACTTTTCGCCGGATTGCAGCGACAGGATGTCCTTGCCCTCTTCCAGCGGCACGATCCAGCGGTTGATCAACGCCTGCGGCGGTTCCGCCTGGCGGCCAAGGTCGTCGACGATGAAGACGCCGCCGGTGGCCTTCATCTGCAGGGGCGCCTGATAGGTCCGCGCCACCGCGTTGTAATTGAGGTTGAGCATCTCCAGCGTCAGCTCGCCCCCGGTGATCACCGTGGGCCGTTCGCAGCGGATGTAGCGCGTGTCGAACCGGTTGCCGGAGCGGCGCAGGGCCGTGGGATCATCCACCTGTTCCTCGGCGGCGGAATGCACGATCGGATCGTAGACCGTGATGACCTGGCCGGAGTATTCGACCGCGCGCGGCACATAGATCTTGTCGCCAAGCGCATCGCGGATGCCGTTGGAGATCGACGACTTACCGTTGCCCGGCGGGCCATACATGAGGATTGACCGGCCGGAGCTGACCGCCGGCCCGAGGTTGGAAATCAGGTCGTTCGGCAGAACGAGATGCCCCATGGCGGAGGTCAGCTGATCCCGGGTGATCTGTATATCCCGGATCGACTGCCGCCGGATCTGCTGATGATAGATCTGCAGGGGAACCGGCATCGCGCCGTAATATTCGGACTGGGCCAGCGCATCCAGCGCCCGGGCCTTGCCGTTGTCGGTCAGTTGATAGCCCATCTCGCGATCGGCGGTGGCCTTCATCGTGCCGGTCGCCTCCAGCAGCATCTGCTCCCGGGCGAGGTCGATGAGTTCCTGTGTCACATTCGGCGGAAGGCAGACCGCGGCGGCGATCTTGGAAAGCTTGTCGACGCTCTTGCGAAACATCGTCTTGATCAGGATGTCGCGCGCCATCACGATTGGAAGCTCCAGCTCTTCCAAACTTCGTGGGGGCGGTGGTGGAACCACCGCTGTCGAGACCTGCATATTCATGGGCTGCTGCTCATGTTTATTATTGCTGCAATCATAACGTGTTTCGATTCGGCCCGCTACGGAAATTCAGTGCAAGCGAAACTTTAGGTTGATACCGTGCACAAAAAAGAAAGCGATTTTGGGGCATGGCAGTCAAACAAGTTCAAATCGTAAGTATCGTCGGCGTTTTCTTGCTTATTCAAGCAGTTCTGACCTCTCTGGGGGATGGGCTGTTCTTTTCCAGCCACGAGGCCGACATGGTTCATTTGGCGGATCTGGTGCTGCGCCAATCTGCCGGTGAGGTCTATCATCTAGATATTGCGACCCCGATTGGCGGATGGGCGACCTTGCCCATGGCCCTGCTGCACCGCGCGGGTCTGGGATTGGGCGCGGCGATGACATGGGGGCAAATAGTTGCGGCAGTTGTCTTTTTACCGGCTCTTGTGGTTGTCACTGTCAATCGGTTTACCTTGGGTCAGGCGGCGCTGGTCTGCCTGATCGTCATCGGGTTGAGCACGGGCCTCGTCGCGGGAGGAACGGAGCCTCTGACCTCCCTCTCAATGCACTACAATCGCTGGTGTTGGGCGGCCACGCTGATCGTGGCGCTGACAGTCCTGCTGCCCGGGACGCCGATGCGGGACACGGCGGACGGCGTTGTGATCGGCGTCCTGATGGTTGGGATGGCCATGATCAAGGTCAGCTATCCGGTCGCACTGGCCTTGCCGGTCATCTTCGGACTGTTGCGAAATGGTCGCACCAAAGCGCTACTTGTCTCGATTTTCACTGCATTCATCGGGCTTCTGCTGATCACATTGGTGCTGGGGCTGGGCTATTGGCAGGCCTATCTCGGGGATCTCCTGACCGTGGCGGGCTCCGCGGCGCGGGCCGCACCGGGGGCGGACTGGCCTCACCTCGTCATCTCACCTGTCGGGATACCCTCCACATTGGTTGTGGTCGCAGTGATCTACTTCGCGACCCGGTTGGGTCGGCGCGAAATCGGCGCGATGCTCCTGCTGTTCTTCGCCGCCTTCACGGTCATCACCTGGCAGAACTTCGGCAATGATCCCCTGTGGCTCTGCGTGCCTGCCGCCCTCGCCTGGGTTCTCTCCAGCCGCGCGCAGGGCAGTGCAGCCAGGGGTCTGCGGGTCACGGCGGTGGCTGCGGGGGTCCTGATCCTGCCGGTCGTGCTGAACATCCTGTGGAGCCCGATCCGCCATGTCACGGCCTCCGAAACCCTCTCCCGCCCGCTGTTGCCCCAAGACGAGAGCCTGCGCATCGTCAAGGCCCGGGGCGAGGCCTCCTTCGCCAAGACAGAGCTGATTTCGCCGCCCGATACGACGGTCGCGACCTTCAGGGGGGAGGACCTGCCGACCTGCGAACTTTCCGGCGGGCTGGTCGCAAAGCTGGAAAAGGACACCGCCGCGCTGATGCAGCTTGCCCCGGACCTGGACCGTCAGCCGTTGGCGGCGGATCTCTTTCAGGCGCATTGGATCTTTGCCGGGTTGCGGCCGCTGAAGGGTGGGGCACCCTGGTACTACGACGAGCTGCCGGGGATCGCTGATGCAACCCATGTCATGATCCCGGACTGCCCGGCGGACCTGCGCGCCCGCGACCGGGTGACGGAGTTGCTGGAGCAGTCCGGCCTGGTGCTGGAGGAGGTCGGGCGGGCCGAGGGGTTTGCCCTCTACCGGATCGTCCGCTGACCCCGCTCAGGTAAAGGCGGCGAGGGCGACGTAGAGCGTCAGAGCGGTGGACAGCGCCGTGCCCATGGGAAAATCGCGTGTCCGGTCCCAGCTTTCCCAATCCGGGGCAAGACGTCGCAACGGGCTGTGTTTCGCCATGCGATGCGTGGCAAAGGCTGCCAGTATGGTTGCCGCCAGGATCATGAAAACAAGGTGCAGATCGGCGATGGCGATATAGGGGGCCGCGGCGGCGATAAACTTCGCATCGCCCGCGCCCATGACCCGCAGCGCCGTCAGGATCATCCCGCAGACCAGCATGACCGCCAGATGGATCAGCCGGAAACCGTAGATTTCAAAGGGCAGGACGAAAGGTCCGAGAACGACAAAGGCCAATGCCAGCAGGATCACGCTGCCATTCGGGATCCGCATGGCGCGCAGATCGCTCCAGGAGACATAGAGCCCGATGACCAGAACAAAGGGCAGGAACAGCCGCGCCGCGACCGGATCCAGCGCCAGCATCGGGTCAGCCTTGGAGGGCGCGTAGCGACCGTACCGCGTCCTCGTAATGCTGCGGGTGCGTGTCGATCGCCTCGCGCAGCAGGGCCTTGCCGGTTTCGACGTCACCCTGTTTCACAGCGCTCAGCCCGAGCGTGTAAAGCAGTTGCGCCCGTTCCGTTTGCTGCATCGGGACGACGGGCAGGGAATAGTTCCGCTGCGCCCCGCGTGCCAGGATCAGGTTGTTCTTGGCGGTGAAGAGGTCCGGGTCCTGCTGGATCGCCTGGGAAAAAAGCTTCTCCGCGTCGGTGAAATCACCGCGCGTCAGCTTGGAATAGCCCCAGTTGTTCAGCACGCCGCCGGGTTTGGTCGTCAGACCGACGGCGGTTTCATAGAAACTGTCGGCCTTCTTCCATTCCTTGTTGCTGTCAGCGACCATCGCCTCCAGCCGGTAGCGTTTGTAGGTCTCATGTGTCGGCGGAACGGTATCCAGGACCTTGTCGGCCTTGTCCCATTCGTCGTTCCGGATCAGCGCATCCGCATAGTCGACCTTGTCATCCTGGGTCGCTTCGGGATGGTCGATGACCTTGGACCAGACCGTCACGGCCTCCGTCGGGCGGCGCGCTTTGGTCAGGCTCTGGGCCAGGCCGCGCATCACGTCGATCCGGTCGGGGTTGTCCTTCAGCGTACGCTGAAAATAGACCACGGCTTCGTTCGGGTCACCAACGGTCAGCATGATGTCGTTGAGGTTGCTCTCGTCCACGACATTCACATCGCGGAAGGCGCGATTGACCTCTCCGTCGGATGTCTTCGAACAGGCGGACAGGGCAACAGCCCCCGCCAGACAGGAGATCACGAGTACAGGGTGGCGCATGTGCCTGCGTCCTTTACTGCTCTGCCCCGATCAAGGGTATTGCTCGCGTAGCCGATAAAGGCTGTTCCCGCTGCGCACCAGGTCGAGTTCTTGTTGTAGCTCCGGATCATAGACTGTTTTTTGCTGCATTGCGAGTGCCAAGCGCAGATTGTCCCGTATCTCGTCGTTTTCTCCGTTCGATAGGGCAAATGCGCGACGCAGGATTTCCACCGCTTCGGGCACTTCGCCGCTGTCCATCAGCACCACGCCCAGGTTATTCCAGGTCTGCGGTGCCGCATCCGGGGCCTTGATCGCCTCGCGCAGCTGCTTTTCCGCCTGGCCCAGACGACCCAACCCCAGATTGGCCGCGCCCAGCCCGGCATAGATCGGCGGGGTCAGCCCTTGGGTCGCGGCGGCGCGGGTAAAGGCATCCAGCGCCAGTTCGTATTGCTTGGCCTCCAGCAGGCGGTTGCCGACCACCAGTCCGTCGACCGCCTCCTTCCGGCGGTCTATCCCCGGCGCATAGGGGGCATCCTTGTCGATCCTGGCAGTATCGGTGCAGGCACCGAGTGCGATCATGACGGCAAGGGCGGCAAGGGCCGCCCCGATCACCGCGACTGCTCCTCGGCCTGTTCCTGCGTGGACTGGGCGGTGATTTCGCCCATCTTGGTGATGCCCAGAACCGACGGGCCGATCAGGATGATCAGCAGCGGCGGAACCGTCAGCATCATCGTGGCCAGCGTCATTTTCGTCGGCAGCTTGTTGGCCTTTTCCTCGGCCCGCATCACACGTTTGTCCCGCATTTCAGAGGCATAGACCCGCAGCGCATCGGCGACCGAGGTGCCGAACGTCGCGGACTGCACCAGCACCGTCACGAAGGACGAGATGTCCGAGACGCCGCAGCGATCGGCCATGTCGCCGAGCACGCTGGCCTTGTCCTTGCCGGCCTTGATCTCGTGGCTGACCATCTGGAATTCATCCGACAGCGAGGGGTAGGAGGCCTCCAGCTCTTCGGAGACACGCAGGATCGCCTGGTCCATCGACTGCCCGGCCTCGACACAGACGAGCAGCATGTCGAGCGCGTCCGGGAAGCCGTTGGTGATTTCTTCCTGACGTTCCGCCTGACGCTTGTTGATCCAGTACTTCGGGATCATGTAGCCCACGCCGCCGGGCCCCAGGATGTACATCACCGTCTGCTGCGTCGTGACATCCTGCCCAGCCTTCACGGTCAGGAAGTAGACCACGCCGCCAAGCAGGCCGAAAATGCCAAGCGCGAACTGGGCGAAGTGAAAGTACCGCACCGCATCCTTCGACCGATACCCGGCCTGAAGCATCTTTGTGCGCATGGCCGAATACTCTTTCTCGTTCTGCGGTTCGAGAAAGCTGGAATACCGCTCCAGGCGTTTGTTCGACTTGCCCGCGCGCAGCCGGTCCTTCGGCCCCTCGTTCGCGGACTGACCATTGTTCTTCTTCAGTTTTTCGAGCGGATCGACCTCTTTCTTCAGCATGAAGGGCAGGGTGGCGACGATCATGAGAACGCCCAGCCCACCAACCAGCATGAGGGGGCCCAGTGGGCCCAGAAGGTCTACGATGACCGCGTTTATTGCGTGCATGATCCTATCCCCCGATCACACCTTGATATCGACCAGCTTGCGCATCACGAACAGGTTCAGCCCCAGAAAGGCCGCCACAGCGAAACAGGCCGGAATGAAGAACGGGTGATCCATCACCTCGTCGTAATAATTCGGGTCCATCAGGTTGATGGCGATCAGCGCGGCAATCGGGAACCCGGACAGGAACATGCCGGACCACTGGGCCTCGGCCGTAATTGCCTTCACCCGACGGAACAGCCGGAACCGCGCCCGGATCACGCCCGCCAGACCGGCGAGGATCTCGGCCAGGTTACCACCGGAGGTCTGCTGGATGGTCACGGCCACGGCCAGGAACCGAAGATCCTGCAGGTCGATCCGTTCGGCCAGGTCCTTCAGGGCTTCGCCCATGTCGCGACCATAGGCGTTTTCGTCCGCGATGATCCCGAACTCGGAGCCGAGAGGATCGGCGACCTCGCGGCTGACGATCTGGATGGCGGAGGAGAAGGGGTGCCCGACCCGCAGCGAGCGCACCATCAGTTCAACCGCATCAGGCAGCTGTTCCTCGATCATGGACATCCGCTTCTTGGCCTTCTTGTTGACCCAGAAATAGATGGCGCCGATGCCGATGCCGACGGACAGGGCGGCGCGCAGCGGAACAGAACTGTCCGTGGCAATGGTCAGCGCAAAGAACGTCACCATCGACAGCCCGCCCATCAGCATGATCAACTGCTTCGGCGAAAACGCGATGGCGCCCTGGCGGGCCTTGTCTGCGAGCAGGGAATAGAGCGGCACCTTCTGCGCGGTCATGTGCTGCTGCATCTCCTTGCGGAGCTTTTCAAGAACTTCCTCGCGGTTGCCCCCCGCCTTGTCGAGCATTTCCAACCGGCGGTTCACCCGGCGGCTGGACCGCACGGAACTGCCGAAGAACAGGAGGTAAATCCCTTCCACCAGTGCCAGGACGGCGACAAAGATGACGATATAGATGATCGGTTCGGGACTGATCGGCATCGGTTTACTCCATGCGCGTCGGATCGAAGATATGGCTGGGCAGGTCGTAGCCCCACATCTTGAACCGTTCAGAGAAGTTGGAACGCACGCCGGTGGCCGTGAAATGCCCGATGATCTTGTTGTCGGGCGTCAGGCCGGTGCGCTGAAAGCGGAAGACCTCCTGCATGGAGATCACGTCGCCTTCCATCCCCGTAATCTCGGTGATCGAGGTCATGCGGCGCGTCCCGTCCTGCAGACGGGAGGCCTGTACGATGAGGTGCACAGCCGAGGCGATCTGCGACCGCATGGCCTTCAGCGGCATCTCGATCCCGGACATGGAGATCATGTTTTCCAGACGGCTCACGCCATCCCGGGCGGAGTTCGCGTGGATCGTGGTCATGGACCCGTCGTGGCCGGTGTTCATGGCCTGCAGCATGTCGATGACTTCCTCGCCGCGCGTCTCGCCGACGATGATCCGGTCGGGGCGCATACGAAGGGCGTTTTTCAGACAGTCGCGCGGGCTGACCGCGCCCTTGCCCTCGACGTTCGGCGGGCGGCTTTCCATCCGGCCAACGTGGGTCTGCTGCAGCTGAAGTTCCGCCGTATCCTCGATCGTGAGGATGCGTTCGCTGTCGTCGATGAAGGACGACAGCGCGTTGAGGGTGGTCGTCTTGCCCGAACCGGTACCGCCAGACACGATGACGTTCAGACGCGTGGCGACGGCGGCCTGCAGATAGGCGGCCATTTCTTCGGTAAAGGCGCCGAACTTGACCAGATCGTCAATGCCCAGCTTGTCCTTCTTGAACTTACGAATGGAAACCAGCGATCCGTCGACCGCGATCGGCGGCACCATGGCGTTGAAACGCGAGCCATCCTGAAGGCGGGCGTCGACATAGGGGTTCATCTCGTCGACGCGACGACCCACGGCCGAGACGATCTTGTCGATGATCCGCAGCAGGTGCTTCTCATCCTTGAAGGTCACGTCCGAGATCTGCAGCTTGCCGTCCCGCTCCACAAAGATCTGGTGCGGGCCGTTGACGAGAATATCGGAGACCGTGTCGTCCTTGAGCAGGCTTTCCAGCGGGCCAAGGCCCTTCACCTCGTCGTAAAGCTCCTGGTTCAGGGTCGTGCGTTCCTCGCGGTTCAGCACGATGCCCTTTTCCTGCAGCACTTCGGTCGCGATGGAGTTGATCTCTGCCCGCAGCTCCTGCTCCGTCGCATTGTCGAGGGCGGCGAGGTTCAGGTTGTCCAGAAGCGAGCGGTGCAGGTCCAGCTTGATCTCGCCAAGCCGCTCCTTGCGCTTGCGGTTCTTGTCGGCGGCCAGCGGCGACGCGGCCGACTTCGGCATCGGCTTTCGCATGGACGACGACGGCTGCGGCGGGGAGGCCGGGGAGGAAACGGGTTTCAGGTTCGACGGTTCACGAAGCGCTGCACCACCGGGCGCGGCATTGGTAGACGGACGCGGCGCCGCGGCTGGTTTCGGCCGCGGAGCGGGTGTTGCTGCCTCGTCTTTCTTGTACCGTGAAAACATACCCCGTGCCCTTCAATTCCAACTTAGGCCGCCGCTTCGGTGGCCTGTTCCCCAATTTCGTAAAGCGACCGCGCCAGTTTCTGGAGTTCCTTGCGCAGCGGGTTCTTGCCCGCCGTCAAGGCCAGCGGCTGACCATGATCACAGCTCTGCACAACTTGCTTCCCGCCATCCGGAAGCTGAACTTCAATAGAAATATCAAGGCTTTCCGCCAGGCGCTTGACCCGGGACTTGCCCTGCAGATCCAGCGACTTCGGCGCCTTGTTCAACACATAACGCAGCTTTTCGACCGGCAGATCTTCGGCCTGCAGGGCCCGCTTCAGGCGCTGCGTGTTCTGCGCCGACCGCATGTCCAGCTCCATCAGGGCAAAGTAGACATGCGCGGCGTTCAGAACCGTCTCGGACCACTGGATCAGGGTCGAGGGCATATCGACCACGACAAAATCGAAGTGCGACCGGGCCATGTCGATCAGTCGCTGCACGTCGGCAGAACTGATGAGGTCCAGCGGAAGCATCTCGGACGGCGAGGTCAGGACATGGATCTTGCCGTCGAAATCCAGAAGCGCCTGGTTGAACACATCGTCGTCCATCGCTTCGGTATCGGAGAGCAGTTCGTAGATCGCTTCGCGGCGCGGCAGGTCCAGATAGGTGCCAACCGCCCCGAATTGCAGATCAAGGTCGATCACGCAGACCCGCGACGCGTCTTCACCCTTTTTGGCGGCATGCGCCAGCTCCCAGGCGAGGTTCACGGCGAACATCGTCGATCCGGTGCCGCCGGCCAGCCCATGACAGACCACGACGGCCCCGTCCTTCGTGCCCTTTTTGGTGGCCTTGCGGCTCGGCGCCTGCTCTTCATGAACCGGTTCAGGTTCCTGAATACGCTCGATCGCGGCGGCAAGTTCGCCTTCGGGAAGAGGGTAGGGGACAAATTCATCCGCGCCCTTGCGCAACAACTGGTGCAGCGCCGAGGGGCTGACGTCCTCGGCAATCAGGATGACCTTGATGCCGCTGTTGTGGGCCTGGCTGATCACCTCGCCCAGCATGACGATATTGTCTTCGTCCTGCTCGTCCATGGCGACGGCGATGAATTCGAGGGTCTTGGCTTCGGGCTGGTTGAAGAACATGAGCGCTTCGGCAAAGCCCAGGTCACCCCAGGCCTCGCCGAGGGCGGCCTCCATGTCCTCGATCAGAAGTTCGAACCCGTCCGGGTCTCTTCGGATCGTGCAGGCTACGATGGGTGCCTCTTGCGGGTGCTCTTCAACAGGTGCAGTCATTGCCTCAAGTCCCAAACAGATAACGTCCGGCTTATTGCCTGTGCTTCCGGATTGTTCCGGAACCGGTACGCCAGTCCGACTCAATCGGACGTTAAGCTTCACATTTGAAAATGAAGGGCAATCTGGGCAATAGTAGGGCCAAATCCAAAAAATTGTGCGTCAGACGTGAACGATCCGGGCACAACGGTGGGATTAACCACCGCCGCCACCCCCGGCGGAGAATTCGACACCGGTCAGGCCGGAGGCGGGTGCCGCGCTCTCGACGTAGCCGCGATAGACCACTTGGGCGTATTTCCCGTCCAAGATCAACGGGTTGCTCTTCACGAACCCGGTCACTTCGGTCACGGTCCGACGGTTGCGCCGCTCACGTCCCTGGGTGACGATCAGGGGCTGTGTTTCGCCCTTGGATACGACCGCTTCCAGCCGATTTCGGCTGACCCCATGCGAGACAAGGTAGTTGACAACGGCCCGCGCCCGGCGAAGCCCCAACCGCTGGTTGTAGGCGTTCGATCCGACCAGATCGGTATGCCCGTAGACGCGGAACCGCACTTCGGGAAATTGACGGATCCAGTGCGCCTGGCGCAGCAGAACCGCCTGCGCCTCGCCGTCCAGAACGGCGGAGTTGAAGGCGAAATTGACCGTGCTGTCGACCTCTTGGGCAAAGCGGTTGGCCAGGTTGAGCACATAGTCGCGCTCGCCCGACATGACCAACGTGTTGTTCATCGTCGCATTGCCGAAGTTGGTGTCGCCATCGGCCCCGGCCTCGCCGTAGAAGGAGCGGGCGCTGTCCTGGGTACAGCTGGCCACCAGAGTGATCCCTGCGGCGGCGATCAGGATGAGTTTCGAGGTGTGCACCATGTGTCTCACTCCATCACGTAGCCATAGGAGCCGTTGAAGTCCTGTTTCGCGACTTCCTTGGCGGCACCGCGCAGCTTGCTGTTGTCCTTGGATGTCTTGCCAAAGAGGAACAGGTCCTTCTCGGACGGCGGCTTCACCCGGTCTGTCGGCAGGGCCAGCGCCTCGCCACGCGTCGGCGTGACCAGATGGGCGGTGATGATGATCACCAGCTCGGACTGGTTGCGCTGATACTCGGCGCTGCGGAACAGCGCGCCGATCACCGGAATGTCGCCCAGCCAGGGGATTTGGCTGTTGTTGTCGCGGAAGTCGTCCTGCAGCAGGCCCGCAATGGCAAAGCTGTCGCCGTCGCGCAGCTCGACCGTGGTCGAGGTCTCGCGCCGGGTGAAGGCGTCGATGCGGAAGGCGTCAAGTTCGAACCCGTTGTTCGGGTCGATCGCCGATACGGCCGCCATGAGCTCCAGGTTGATGATGTCGTCATCCACGACGCGCGGGATGAAGTTCATCTCGACGCCGAAGGGTTTGAATTCGACCGTGACCGAGCCGCCGTCCTGCGCCACCGGCACAGGGTACTCGCCGCCCGCCAGGAATTTGGCCTCCTGGCCCGACAGGGCGGTCAGGTTCGGTTCCGCCAGTGTGCGAACAACGCCTTTGGATTCAAGCGCTTCGAGCAGTACGCCGACCTGAACCGCCCCGGCGTTGAAGCCAAGAAGCGTCGCGCCGGAATTGGTGTTGGAGGCCGGGATCGTTCCACCCAGACCATTGGCCTGGCTGGGGGAGTTGGAATAGCGTCCGCCGCCGCCCGAGAGGCCGACATTGCCGCCAAAGATTGACCCGTCCGCCGCCAGCGAGGCCGACAGCGACTTGGAGACGGAGCGCTGCATTTCCGCAAAACGCACCTTCAGCATCACTTGCTGCACGCCTCCGACGCTCATCAGGTTGGACACACGCTCGGGCGCGTATCGTTCGGCAAGGTCCAGCGCCCGCTGCAATTTCTGCGAGGAGGAGACGACACCGGACAGCACCATCCCGTCATTGGCGGTGCGCACCTCGATCTTCTCGTTCGGAAGGATCTGCCGCAGCCGTTCCTTGAATTCGGAAATATCCGCCGACACGACCACGTCGACATTGGTGATCAGCCGCCCGTCGACATCCAGCAGGGTCAGGGTGGTGATGCCGGGCTGTTTGCCCAGAACATAGATCGACCTGTCGGAGAGTGACGAGATATCCGCGATTTGCGGGTTCGCGATCGACAGTTCCGCGAAGGACACGTCGCTTTCGACCACAACCGCACGGTTGATGGCCACTTTCAGCTGGCTGTCGGAATTTCGATTGACGATTGTAAGCCGCTCGGCCTGTACGGGTCCGGCGGTGCTGCCAAAAGTCAAGGTCAGCCCAAGAAGGGCGGCCCCTAGGTATCTTCTATATGTCATGTGACCTGCCTCTCGATCACGCCTCTGTTCGGGTCTTTTTGCCCGTGTGTTGTCGGCATACTGCGCCAATTTCCGATTTCATGCAAGAATCAAAGCCTTTCACCGCTTTCCTGATGCAGCAAAGCCGCAGGGCGCACCCTACGGCTTTGTCGTGATTGCAGGAATTTCGCTCTCAGTTGCAGGCGATCGGGGTCTCCACGACCTCGGCACCGCGGCGGGTCCGTATGGTGCAGATCTCCCGTTGCGGGGCTTCGCGCTTTTCCTGGATCTGCGGTGCGTCGGCCAGGCCGAGCAGGGAACGCTGGTCAACCTCGATCGCCTCGGCGACTGTGTCGTCCAGGTTACCGACCAGCGACAGCGACAGCCGTCCGGTCGATTGGGCCTGGGCCAGCGATGCGACCTGCTGCGGGTTGATGGCGACGGTGACGGTCCGGGCGATCATCGCCTCGGAATGGTCGCCATTGGCCATCTGGTCCACCGCGATCAGCTGGATCCCGGTTTCGATCAGCTTGGTCACCTCGCCGGAGGAGGCACGGTCCACACCGTCGACACGGCCGGTCCAGTAAACATCGACGCGGTCACCGGGGCGCAGGAAGCCCGACACGCCGGACGCCACATCAACCTTAATGGCAAAGGCGCGCATCCCTTTGACAAGACGCGAAGTAAGGCCGGCATCCTCGCCGGGCTGGGTGACCTTCACTTCCATCACGGCTTCGTTCGGCTCCATCGCACGCAGCACATAGCGCGGACGCGGATCGTTTTCCGGGAAGAGGGCGGCCTCTTCGAAGAAGACGCCTTCCGGCATGGCAGCCTCGGGCCATTCGATACGGCGCACGTTGGATTTCGTGATCTCGTCGCCGTATTTCAGCTGTGATTTCGCAACATAGACCATCTTGGTCGGAACGGCCTCGGGCACGGCCTGGGCTTCGGCCATCTGGGCCTGTTGCGCCAGGAAGTCCTGGACCATCATGACGGCAAACCCGGCCAGGCCGATGCCGACGATAAGTACCAATCCGAATACTGCTCGCATGGTTCTTTTCCTTTGTCTCACCTGTAGTGGACGGGTCCACCCACCACTCTCCGCTTTCATATTCCCAGGGGATTGTGGCCAAAGAAGGGACAGTGTTGGGTTCTGTCATGGCATGTCCCCGATGCCACGACAGTGCATCGGTTACTGCGACGCCATGTAGGAACTGATATTGTCCGCCAGACCGAGTGTGTCGTCCTTCACCGCAGCGAAGATCAACACGATGACCGTCACCATCCCGGCCGTAAGCACGACCCAGTCGACTGTGACTGCACCGTCTTCGGCGGTCAGAAACTTGAAAACCTTGCGTTTCATGATCACTACCCTGTTCGGAACGGCGGCCCTGAGTTCCGGCCTGGCCCGCCAGATAAAAGGCCGCGCCTGGTGAGGCACGGCCCGTTTGCGTCTTTCAAGCCGAAGCCAGACTTACTGGGAACCCGGGGAGATCGAGCCCATGTAGGTGCCGACATTGCCGGTCAGGGTCGTGGTGCCGGTCTTGATCGAACCGTAGGCGGCAACGCCCAGGCCAACGACGGCTGCGGTCAGAACAACCCAGTCCACCGTAACGGCGCCGAGCTCGTCCTTGCGGAAGTTCTTGAAGAAATTAATCATGTCGTGTCCCTCCAGAGGATCATGTCGATGTGTCAGTGTTCCGTTTGGCTATCCAGTACCCACGGCTCTCTTCCACAGGCACCACCTTCGCGGCACAGCGACATATAGCCTGCCAATTTGGGCAGCATTTGGGCATGAATGGCACGAAATTAAAGAAACCTAATATCTGCTGGAATAAGTTATAAGCATTTGAATTAAAATATAAAAACCAACAGTTCTGCGGCTGTGTCGGCGGCCGTCACCGCCCGTCTATTGCGAAAATGCAACGCCGCTTTCCGCCGGGCTGGCCCGACGCTCCGGATTCTGCGAAACTTCCCGCAAAGACGAGCAGACACAAAACAGGCGACAACATGCGCCGATATTTTCCGGTCACGGTCCTGATCGCAGGCCTTGCCGCATTGCCCGCCGTGTCAGCGCGGGTCGCGGCCGATCCTCCGGCCTTCGAGGACTTCACCTTCAAGCGTGTCACCCCGCCGAGCCGGTCGGGTGGCAAGCGCATCACCGTGCAGATCACCGAACCGTTGCCGAAGCCAAAAAAGAAGAGCGAGGAGAAGGCAACGCAGCCGCAGGCCGCCGTTGCCGCCGCGGCCCTTGATTGGTTCTGGCAGGACATTTCACCTGACCTCACTGCCTCTGCCCCGGATCGGCTGACCCCGGCCCTGGTGCGCCTGTCCAACCCGCCGACAGGCAACACCGTCCCGGAGCCGCGACTGAGCGACCTTCTGGCGATCACCGACCGCTACGGCCCGTACATCCTGATGTCCACCATTGGCACCCGCGTCTCCCCCGCACTGGCGCTCGCGGTGATCTCGGTCGAATCCGGGGGGCGGGCGGATGCAAAAAGCGGGGCAGGGGCCCTGGGGATCATGCAACTCATGCCCGCGGCGGCGGAGCGTTTCGGCGTCGCGGACCGGCTGGATGCGGCGCAGAACATCCGGGGCGGTGTGAAATACCTCGATCAACTGATGAAGGATTTCGACAACGATCCGCTGCTGGCCCTCGCCGGATACAACGCGGGCGAAAACGCGGTGCGCAAACATGGCGGCGTGCCGCCCTACGCCGAAACGCGTGACTATGTGCCCAAGGTGCTGGCCGCCTTCGCCGTGGCGCGCGGGCTCTGCCTGACACCGCCGGAACTGGCCACCGACGGCTGCGCCTTCCGCCAGCCCTGAGCCGGGAGGCCGCGCTGCGGCCTGGCCTTCGGCGAGAGTATTTCTGGAAAGATGAAGGGGCGGCCACGGCGACCGCCCCTTGGATCTTCAAAGCGAGAAAGGGGTCAGACGATCGTCGCCTCGGTGGAGGCACGCAGCTCCTCCTCGGTCACGCCGTCGGCCAGTTCGACGATTTTCAGCCCGCCCTCGACCACGTCCAGCACGCCGAGGTTGGTGATGATCCGGTCGACCACGCCCGTCCCGGTCAGCGGCAGGGTGCATTGTTTGAGCACCTTGGTTTCACCGGCCTTGTTGGTGTGATCCATCACGACGATGACGCGCTGCACCCCGGCGACGAGGTCCATCGCCCCGCCCATGCCCTTCACCAGCTTGCCGGGGATCATCCAGTTCGCCAGATCGCCGTTTTCGGCCACTTCCATCGCACCGAGGATCGCCGCCGCGATCTTGCCGCCCCGGATCATGCCGAAGGACGTCGCGCTGTCGAAATAGGCGGTGCGCGGCAGTTCGGTGATCGTCTGCTTGCCCGCGTTGATCAGGTCCGGGTCCTCATCGCCCTCGACGGGGAAGGGGCCCATGCCGAGCATGCCGTTTTCCGACTGCAGCGTGATGTCCTTGTCACCGACATAGTTCGACACCAGCGTCGGGATGCCGATCCCGAGGTTCACATAGGTGCCGTCTTCCAGTTCCTCTGCCGCGCGTGCGGCCATCTGGTTTCTGTCCCAGGGCATGTTTTTCTCCTGTCCCTTAGGGCCGTCTGATCAGGCCGGGGAAGTCCAGCGTCACGACGGTACCCGCCTTGCCGCTTGTCACATCCGCCGACCCGCCAAGCTGGCCGATCAACCCGTTCATGATATTTCCCCCGGTTCCGGCGCGACCCGGCCAGATTGCGCCTTCGGGGAAGCCGATGCCGTCATCCGATACGATGACGCGAAAATGCCCTTCGTTCAATGACTGACCGCGCAGTTCCATCGTGCCGGTTTCCCGCCCGATGAACGCGTGTTGAAGCGCATTGGTCAGCACCTCCGATACGATCAGACCCAAAGTCGAGGCATCGTTTGTCAGGATGTCCCCGGTATCGACATTCACATTCACCTTGATCCCGGCGCGACCGTCCAGCGACTGCGTCGCGGCCGCAAGACGGGCCAGATAGGTGCCGACGGAAACCGTGTCCATATTGCGTTTGCGTTCCGGATTCGACAGCTCTTGATACAGCACCTGCAGGCTTTCGATCCGGCGGGCCAGCGTATCGAACTGGCTGCGCGCATCGCCCGCCGACCGGCCCTGCATGCGCACCATCGACACGATCATCGAAAGGTGGTTCTTCACGCGATGCTGGACTTCCCGCATCGCATGGCGCACCGCATTGGGTGACAGCATGTCCTCAAGCTGCGACAGAGGCTTCTGAATGCCGAGGAAGAAGCGTATCTTGCCGTCCTTTTCGAAAATCGGCGTCATCATGAGCCGGTTCGTGAACTCCGTCCCGTCCGCACGATAGTTGAGCAGATCAACCGTCACGTCCTCGCGCGCCTCGATGGCCTCGCGCAGGCGCTTCACGTCATCGGGATCCGTGTCCGGCCCCTGCAGGAACCTGCAATTGCGTCCGATGGCCATGGCCGCCGCATATCCTGTGACCCGCTCGAATGCGCGGTTCACATAGACGATCGGCACATCGTCAAGGTTGGGGTCCGCCAGCACCATAGATACGTTTGACCCGGCAAGGGTCTCGAAGGCCTGAGCGTGGCTGATCGGCTGAACGCCGGTGTTATGTTCTCCGTCCATAGTCATGTGACGAAAACCCGTTGGTCCGTCCATAGTTCCGGGAACGCTACGTCACGCGGCCGGACGTGTTGTCCGCTGCTCGATCCTTTTCTCATGTTCGCCCTGGATGATCCGGTGGACGTATACGCCGGGCAGGTGGATGTGATCGGGGTCCAGCGATCCGGTCGGCACAATCTCCTCGACCTCGACCACGCAGACCTTGCCACAGGTCGCGGCAGGCGGGTTGAAATTGCGGGCGGCCTTGCGGAAGACGAGGTTCCCGGTCTCGTCGGCCTTCCACGCCTTGACGATGGACAGATCCGCGAACATGCCGGTTTCCAGGATATAGGTTTCCCCGTTGAAATCCTTGTGTTCCTTGCCGTCGGCGATCTGGGTGCCGACGCCGGTCTTGGTGTAGAAGCCCGGAATGCCCGCGCCACCGGCGCGCATGCGCTCGGCCAGTGTGCCCTGCGGGTTGAATTCCAGTTCGAGTTCGCCGGACAGGTACTGGCGCATGAATTCCTTGTTCTCGCCCACGTAGGAGGAGATCATCTTCTTCACCTGCTTGGTCTGCAGCAGGATGCCGATGCCGAAGTCGTCCACGCCGGCATTGTTGGAGGCGAACGTCAGGTCCTTGGTCCCGGCCTCCCTGATCGCGTCGAGCAGCAGTTCGGGAATACCGCAGAGGCCGAACCCGCCTGCTGCAATGAACATCCCGTCAAACAGCAGGCCGTCGAGCGCCTCTGCTGCGGAGCCATAGATCTTTTTCATGGGGTCCTCCTGAATGGTTGCCACGGTGATGGCGGGGGAGGGGGCAAGAGTCAATGTTTTGCCGCGCTGCGGAATAACCCGGCCCGCGATGCGGGGCAAACCGGGCGGGATCGGGGCGTTTTCACCCGATCTGCCGGTGTTCGCCGCGGCTCAGATCACCCGGACCTGGGTCCCGATCGGCGTGATCTCGAAGAGCTCCGCGATGGCGGAGTTGAAGAGCCCGATACAGCCGTCGGAGCTTTGCCGCCCGATCTTGCGCGTGTCATGCGTGCCGTGGATCAGATAGGCGGGCCAGTCGAGATACATGGCATGGGTGCCAAGCGGGTTGTCCGGCCCCGGCGGCATGTAGGTCCAGCCGAACCGTTCCTTCTGGCTTGCGGTCGGGGTCCAGTCCGGCCCGACCCGTTTGCGCACGATCTTCGTGTAGCCCCGCTTGGTCAGCTCGTCACTGCGCGGTACGGAGGTCGGGTAGACGCGGTAATCGCTCTCATCCGCAGACCAGTAGTGCAGCGCGCGGCTGATGGTATCGCAGAGGATGGCCCCCTTGCCGAGGTCATCAAAATGATCGCGCCAATCCTGTGAGGAGAAGCTGGAGACATTGTGCCGGACGGGCGCCTGCGGCTCTTCCGGCAGGGTCTGGGCCTGCAGCAGTTGCGGGGCGGCGAGGGAGAGGACGCCGCCGATCAGGACATGGCGGCGCGTGTGGAGTGGGGGACGTGTCATCATTATGCCTGCGTGTTCGGGTTTTACCGGGACACTTGAAGGGCGCGGGGACGAATGGCCACTCACATTCACTTGAGGGGATATGTTCCGCGCCGCAACACCGAGATTGTCTGGACGCAATGGCGCCCCGGGGACGAATCTGTCCCGGCCCCCGAGCCGGGACCCCACGACCAGTCGCGTCTGCGCGGATGTGGTCTATGACGACAACGTCACTTGGGACGCGTCATCTCGGTCAGTCAGGGCCCGGGTACACGGTCGCGAGAGGCCCCGGCGCGGGGCCGGGGCAGGCAATCAGTCGGCCTTCTTTGCAGCCTTCTTGGGTGCGGCCTTCTTCTTCGGAGCCGCCTTTTTCTTCGGGGCCTTCTTGCCCGACTTGGCAGCGCGTTCCGCGATCAGCTCCACCGCCTGCTCCATGGTGAGCGTCTCGGGATCGGTCTCCTTGGGTAGGGTGGCGTTGATCTTCTCCCACTTGACGTAGGGCCCGTATTTGCCCTCCATCACCGCGACCTTGCCGCCCGCATCCGGGTGATCCCCTAGCTCTTTCAGCACCTTGGCCGCCGCGCCACGTCCGCCACGGCTGGCCACCTTTTCGGCCAGCAGCTGCACGGCGCGGTTCATCCCCACGGTCCAGACCTCGTCGATCCCGTCGAGATTGGCATTGGTGCCGCCCCGGTCGGAGGTGGTGTCGGCATGTTTAATATAAGGCCCGTAGCGCCCGATATTGGCCCAGACGTTCACCCCGTCCTCGGGATGCGTCCCGATCAGGCGCGGCAGGGTCAGCAACATGACGCCCTGTTCCAGCGTCAGATCCTCCGGCACCCAGTCCTTGGGCACCGACTGGCGCGGCGGCTTCTTGTTCTCTTCGGTCACCGGGCCGCGCTGGACATAAGGCCCGAACCGGCCCTTGAAGACGCGGATCTCGTCGCCCTCATCCTTGCCCAGCAACTTGCCCTCGGGCGGGATGGCGCTGGCCTCCGCCTCCGCATCGGGCGGGCCGAAGGGGCGGGTGTAGCGGCATTCGGGGTAGTTCGAACAACCGATGAACGCCCCGCCGGAGCGCGCCGTGCGCATCGACAGCCGCCCGGCCCCGCAGTTCGGGCAGACGCGCGGATCGGACCCGTCGGGCTGCGGCGGGAAGAGATGCGGCTCCAGCACCTCGTTGATCTTTTCCAGAACCTCGGTGATGCGCAGCTCCGACGTCTCCGCAATCGCGGCGGAGAAATCGCGCCAGAACCGGCCCAGCACATCCTTGTAATCCCGCGACCCGGCGGAGACGTCGTCGAGTTCTTCCTCCAGATCGGCGGTGAAGTCATACTCCACATACTTCCGGAAGTAATTCTCCAGGAAGGCGATCACCAGCCGCCCCTTGTCCTCGGGGATCAGCCGGTTCTTGTCCTTGCGCACATAGCCCCGGTCCTGGATCGTAGTGACGATGGAGGCATAGGTGGAGGGCCGCCCGATGCCGAGTTCCTCCATCCGCTTGACCAGCGTCGCCTCGGTGTAGCGGGGCGGTGGCTGGGTGAAATGCTGTTCGGGCGTGATGTCCTTCTTGGCCATCGCATCGCCCTGGGAGATCTGCGGCAGGCGCTTGTCATCGTCTTCCTCGACGTCGTCGCGCCCCTCTTCATAGACCTTGAGGAACCCGTCGAAGAGAACGACCTGACCGGTCGCGCGCAACCCGACCTGTCCATCGCGCGAGGCGATCTCGACCGTGGTGCGTTCCATCCGGGCGCTGGCCATCTGGCAGGCCAGGGTGCGTTTCCAGATCAGGTCGTACAGCTTTTTCTGGTCGGCGTCGGTCAGGCGCAGGCTGTCCGCATCCGCCGTCATTTCCGTCGGGCGGATACATTCGTGCGCTTCCTGCGCGTTCTTGGCCTTGTTCTTGTAGACGCGCGGTTGATCCGGCACATAGTCCGCCCCGAACCGGCCACCGATGGCGTCGCGGCAGGCGCTGACCGCCTCCGGCGCCATGTCGATCCCGTCGGTCCGCATATAGGTGATGTGCCCCGCCTCGTAGAGCCGCTGCGCCGCCTGCATCGTCTGGCGGGCGCCCATGCCGAACTTGCGCGACGCCTCCTGCTGCAGGGTCGAGGTCATGAAGGGCGGGGAAGGGTTGCGCGTGGCGGGCTTGGCCTCGACCGAGGCGACCGAGAGATCGCGGGAGGTGACGGCCTGCACCGCCATTTCCGCCGCCGTGGCGTCCTTGATGTCGTACTTGTCGAGCTTCTTGCCCGCCAGAACCGTCAGCCGCGCCTCGAACTCCTGCCCGCGCGGCGTGGCCAGCAGCGCCTTGACGGACCAATATTCCCGGGCGCGGAAGGCCTCGATCTCCATCTCCCGCTCGACCAGCAGGCGTAGGCAGACCGATTGCACCCGGCCTGCGGATTTCGCCCCGGGCAGCTTGCGCCAGAGCACCGGGGAGAGGTTGAAGCCGACGAGGTAATCCAGTGCGCGGCGGGCGAGGTAGGCCTCCACCAGGTCGCCGTCGACCTGTCGGGGGTTCTGCATCGCCTCGGTCACGGCGGTCTTGGTGATCGCGTTGAAGACCACGCGGCTGACCGGCGTGTCCTTCTTGATCGCCTTGCGGTTGCGCAGCGCCTCTTCCAGGTGCCAGCTGATCGCCTCCCCCTCGCGGTCGGGGTCGGTGGCGAGGATCAACGCGTTGTCATCCTTGAGCGCATCGGCGATCGCCTTGACGTGCTTGCGCGAGTCCGAGGCGATCTCCCATTTCATGTCGAATTCATGCTCCGGATCGACCGAACCATCCTTGGGCGGCAGGTCACGGACGTGCCCGTAGGACGCCAGCACCGTGTAATCCGACCCCAGATATTTGTTGATTGTCTTGGCCTTGGCTGGGGATTCGACAACAACGACTGGCATGAAACATCCTCTCTCACTCTGGGCGAGCTATATGGCGGCGGACCATGTGGCCCGCAAGGGTGGAATGTCAATGCGTGGGCGGATGGCCGGAAAATTGATCGCAGCGTCAGGTCATTTGCGGGGTGGGCAGGCACGCGGACGCCGGGCCGGGCTGCGTCGCGCGGCCCTATCCCCTACGCCTTGGCCACACGGGACAGCAGGCCGCCAGCCTGGCGCCGCACCGCCCCCTCGATCTCCAACTGGGTGATGACGGGGGTGACGTGGTGCGCGGCACTGTCCAGATCGCGGATCAGCTGATCTTCGGCCAGCGGCGTCGGACCGAGCCGGTCGAGGATCTGTCGGTGAAGCGCGGCCGTGTCCCGCAGGCTGCGCGTCTCCGGCGGGGGGGCGAGGGGCAATTCGACCACCTGATCCTCCGCCTCCGGTCCGGGCAAAGCCTCGATCACGTCTGTCGCCGACCGGACGAGGATCGCCCCGTCCCGGATCAGCATGTTCGATCCCGCCGCCCGCGCGTCGAAGGGATGGCCCGGCACCGCCAGCACCTCCCGCCCCTGGTCTAGGGCGGTGCGGGCGGTGATCAGACTGCCGGATTTTGCCGCCGCCTCCACCACCACCAGCGCCCGGGCGAGGCCGGAGACGAGCCTGTTGCGCCGGGGAAAATGTTGCGCGCGGGGCTGTTGCCCCATGCGCATTTCCGAAACCCGCGCGCCGGAAGACAGCATCTTTTCCCCGATCTCGGCCGATTCCGCCGGGTAGAGGACATCCACCCCGCCGGCCATGACCGCCACCGTGCCGCTGTCCAAAGCGGCGGCATGGGCGGCCGCGTCGATGCCGCGCGCCAGGCCGGACACGACGACAAAGCCCGCATCCGCCAGATCCTTGGCGATGGCCCGCGCCATCCGCAGCCCAAGGGAGGAGGCATTGCGCGCCCCGACCACGGCAATCATCGGGCGGTGCAAGGCCTCGGTCTGTCCCTTGATCCACAGCAGCGGCGGCGGGTCCGCCACATCCAGCAACTCCGGCGGATAATCAGCGGTGCCGATCATGACCAGCCGCGCCTCCGCCGCCTGTCCGGCGCGCAGTTCTGTCATGGCATCGGTTTCGGAGCAGACCTTGTAGTCGCGCACCCCCGCCTGGGCGGCGACCTCCGGCAGGGCCGCCAGCGCGGCCTGGGCCGTGCCGTGCTCATGCAGCAGCCGATAAAAGGTCGTGATCCCGACCCGTCTGGAGCGCAAGAGGCGAAGCCACGCCAGCCGGTCATCTTCCGAGGTGGGTGGGAGTGGGGGGTGAGTGGAAGGATGATAGTCCACGACCGATGCAACTCCGCCTGCTTGCGGAATCAGGTATAGGATCAGGCGGTTAATTAACCGTGAATCGCTTGGTTAATCACCCATTGCCGACGGTGCGCGGACCGCGGCGGGCCGGAAGCTGCCGGGAGAGAGCCAGCGCAGCGTCCACCAGTAAATCGCCGCCAACGGTATCCCGAAAATCCACGCCAGAGGCCCCACGAATTCCGCCAGAAGCAGCCCGAGCGCGGTTGCCAGTGCGAGGCAGGGTAGAAAGCCGCCCCATCCCAGGCGCCAGGCCCCCCAGTGCAGTGCCATTCCCGGCAGCAGACCCGCCCAGGAAAACATCACGCTGTAAAAGACCACAAATCCGGTGCCGAAAACGAGGTTGTTCTGGCTGGGGCTGATTGCTCCCCCGATCAAGGCAAGGAGAATGCCGACAAGGGGCGGGCCGAAGAGCGTGATCGCCCCCGCGATGGTGATCCGACCGAGACCGAGCGGCACATCCCGCCGGGTCCGCAGCCAGGCAATCCCCATCATGCCGATCCGCCGACGGTCAGCCCGCCGATCAACACCGACGGCTGGCCGACGCCCACGGGCACCCATTGGCCCGACTTGCCGCAATTGCCCATGCCCGGGTCCAGCGCCATGTCATTGCCTAGCGCCCGGATCCGCGTCAGCGCCTGCGGCCCGTCCCCGATCAGCGTCGCGCCCTTGACCGGGGCGCCGCGCTTGCCGTCCTTCACCAGGTAGGCCTCGGTGCAGGAGAAGACGAACTTGCCGGAGGTGATGTCGACCTGCCCGCCGCCGAACCCGACCGCATGGATGCCGTCCTTCATCTCCGCCACGATCTCCTCCGGCGCGGCCTCGCCGCCCAGCATGTAGGTATTGGTCATCCGCGGCATCGGCGCATGGGCGTAGCTTTCGCGCCGCCCGTTGCCGGTCGGTTCGACCCCCATGAGACGCGCATTCTGCCGATCCTGCATGTAGCCGACGAGGATCCCATCCTCGATCAATACGTTCTTGCCCGAGGGCGTGCCCTCGTCATCCACGGTGATCGACCCGCGCCGGTCCGGGATCGTGCCGTCATCGAGCACCGTCACGCCCTTGGCCGCCACCTGCTGGCCCATCAGACCCGCGAAGGCCGAGGACCCCTTGCGGTTGAAGTCGCCCTCCAGCCCGTGACCGATCGCCTCGTGCAGCAGGATGCCGGGCCAGCCCGGGCCCAGCACGATATCCATGATCCCCGCCGGCGCGGGCACCGCGTCGAGGTTCACCAACGCGATTCGCAGCGCTTCGCGTGCCTTGGCCTCCCAATCCGCCGGATCGAGCAGCCCGTCGAGGCCGACACGTCCCCCGCCGCCCGCCGTGCCGCTTTCGCGCCGCCCGTTCTGTTCGACGATCACCGACACGTTCACCCGGACCATCGGCCGCGCATCCCGCACGATCCCGCCTTCGGGGCGCAGGATCTCCACCTCCTGCAGCGAGGCCATGATCGTCGCCGAAACCTGCACCACCCTTGGGTCCAGATCGCGGGCAAAGGCGTCGATCTCGCGCAGGGTCTCGACCTTCACGGGGAAATCCGCCCCGGCGATCGGATCCGCATCTGTATAGAGCTTGCGGTTGGTCGCCCGCGGGGCAGGGGCCATGGTGCCGCCGCCGTCGCCCACGGCCAGTCGCGCGGTTTCCGACGCGCGTTTCAAGGCGGATTCAGAAATGTCGGTGCCATGGGAATAGCCCGACACCTCGCCCCGCACCGCGCGCAGCCCGAACCCTTCGGAGGCATCGTAGCTGGCCGTTTTCACCCGGCCATCGTCGAAATGAAGCATTTCCGACCGCTTGCGCTCCAGAAACAGTTCTCCGTCATCCCCGCCCGCGACGGCCTCCCGCAGGATCGCCAGCGCGCGGCCCTCGTCCAGCAGGGTTTCAAAGGGTCGGAAAGGGGTGTCAGTCATGCCTATGGCCTCCTCGGCGGCGCCCTGTGCGACGGAATTTTTTGATCCAGATCAAAAAAAGCGGCCGTTTGCCACATGCGCGATTATTGTGCTGTCGGGAAGAATATGGTTTTAGACTTCGTCAAACAACGGGCGGTGCGCGGATTCCGCAAATCGCCCGAAGATCGGACAAGAGCCTTTCAAGATCAGGGTGTCACATGCGCAAAATCACGAGCCTCTCGGCCCTCATGGCCTCCGCCGCAGCCTTTCCCGCCATGGCGCAGGACCTTGAAGCCATCGGCAAACCCACGCCGGGCGGCCTCGGGTTCCAGGAGGCGGTGACCTCTATCGCCCGCGACCTGCAGTGGCTGGATCAGATGATCCTCTACATCATCACGGCCATCGTGATCCTGGTCAGCGCCCTGCTGCTCTTCGCGATCTTCCGCTTCAACCGCAAGGCCAACCCGACCCCGGGCACCTTCACCCACAACTCTCCGCTGGAAGTGGCCTGGACGATCATTCCGATCCTGATCCTTGTCTTTATCGGCGCCTTCTCCCTGCCGACGCTGTTCAAGGAACAGACCTTCCCCGAGGGGGACGTCAACATCAAGGTGACGGGCTATCAGTGGTACTGGGGCTACGAATACACCGATACGGAATCCGGCCTGGCCTATGACGCCTACATGATCGGCCAGCCCGCCACGATGACCTCCGAAGACGAGGACGCCGGGGCCGCCGCCTATGTCAATTCCGACGCTATGGCCGCCAAGCTCGAGGCCGCGGGCTATAACGCCGATGAATTCCTGCTGGCCACGGACACCGCCGTTGTCGTGCCCGTCGGCGCCACCGTCGTCATGACCGTGACCGGCGCCGATGTGATCCACTCCTGGGCCATGCCGGCCTTTGGCGTGAAGCAGGACGCCGTTCCCGGCCGCCTCGCGCAGCTGTGGTTTGCCGCCGAAAAGGAAGGCGTCTACTTTGGCCAGTGCTCCGAGCTTTGCGGCAAGGACCACGCCTACATGCCGATCACCGTCAAGGTCGTCAGCCAGGAGGTCTACGACGCATGGCTCGCCGCCAGCGAAGAGGCCGGCGGATACGTCGACCCCGAAGCGCTGAACAGCTGATCCGCTGCCCGGGCACGCGCCCCGGGCCATCCCGCCGGAGGGGCCAACAGGCCCGCCAGCCAGACGAACGGAACCTGAATGACTGACGCGAGCTTTGAGACGCAGACAGAGACGGGCGAGGCGCAGTTCGGCGATTATGTCGCCCTGCTCAAGCCGCGCGTCATGTCGCTGGTCGTGTTCACCGCCGCGGTCGGTCTGATCGCCGCTGCGGCGACCGTGCCGGGCGGGGTCCATCCCTTCATCGCCTTCTTCGCCGTGCTCTGCATCGCCATCGGCGGCGGGGCCTCCGGCGCGCTGAACATGTGGTACGACGCGGATATCGACCGGGTGATGAAACGCACCTCCGGCCGTCCCATCCCCTCTGGCCGCGTCCAGCCGGAAGAGGCTCTGGCCATCGGCCTGACCCTCTCGGGCTTCTCGGTCATCATGCTGGGCCTCGCGACCAACTGGGTCGCCGCCGGTCTGCTCGCCTTCACCATCTTCTTCTACGCGGTCATCTACACCATGTGGCTGAAGCGCTGGACCCCGCAGAACATCGTCATCGGCGGGGCCGCCGGCGCCTTCCCCCCGATGATCGGCTGGGCGGCCGTGACCGGCGATATCACGCTGGCGTCGGTGCTGATGTTCGGCCTGACCTTCCTCTGGACCCCGCCGCACTTCTGGGCGCTCGCGCTCTTCATGAATTCCGATTACGAAAAGGCCGGTGTGCCGATGCTGACCGTGACCCACGGCCGCCGCACCACCCGCCGCCATATCTTCGCCTATACTTTCCCGCTGGCCGCGCTGGCCGTCGGGCTGGCCTTTACCGCTGTCGGTGGCCCGATCTACCTGACCGCCGCCGTCATCATGAACGCCCTCTTCGTCAAGGGCGCCTGGGACATCCTGCGCCGTGACGAAACCTCGGCCGAAGCCGACAAATACAAGGTCGAAAAGCGCTATTTTGCCTTCTCCCTTCTGTACCTTTTCGTGCATTTCGGCGCCATCCTGGCAGAGGCCGCGCTGCGGCCCTGGGGCATGGGGGGATGGTGATGGCATTCCGCGAACCGCATGAGCTGCACAAGCGGCGGTGGAGCCGGAACCTCGGCCTCGGCATCGTGCTGGCGGTCTTCGTCTCGCTCGTCTTCGGCCTGACCATCGTCAAGGTCACGCAGGACCCCCTGCGCCTGGACAATGGTCAGCTCAAACCCGCCTCGGCGCTGGAACAGGGGGGCAACTGATGGCGCTTTCCGGACCCAGGAAAACCGTGTTGACGACAGTTGGCGTCGTCTTCGTGATGGGTTCGCTCGGCTTTGCCTCCGTCCCGCTCTACGATCTGTTCTGTCGCGTCACCGGCTTTGGCGGTGTCACGCAGGAGGCGGACGCGGCGTCGGACACGATCCTCGACCGCACCATCAAGGTGCGCTTCGACGCCACCGTCGATAGCGGCATGCCCTGGACCTTCAAACCGGTCCAGCGCGAGATGGAGCTGCGCATCGGCGAAACCGGCCTGGCCTTCTACGAGGCGCACAATCCGACCGACCGTCCGGTCGCGGGCACGGCCAGCTACAATGTCTTCCCCTATGACGCAGGCGGCTACTTTACCAAGATTGAATGCTTCTGCTTCACCGAACAGGTGCTCCAGCCCGGAGAGACCGTGCAGATGCCCGTCACATTCTACGTGGACCCCGAAATGGTCGAGGACCGCGATGCGAAACACGTGAAGTCGATCACGCTTGGCTACACGTTCTATGAAACCGATCTCCCCGTCGAACAGGCCCAGCTTGCGACGGAGAAGTCGAGCGATATAAACTAAGACCTCAGGCGAGGGAACGAGGGCTCCGATATGGCGCATGAGAAAAATCACGACTACCACATTCTGACACCGTCGATTTACCCCTTCATCGGGGCGGCCGGTGCCTTTGTCATGCTCTTTGGTGCCGTCCAGTGGATGCACGACAGCGGCCCCTGGATCTTCCTGATCGGTCTGGTGGCCGTGCTTTACACCATGTTCGGCTGGTGGGCCGAAACGGTGAAGGAAAACAACGTCGGCGATCACACCCCGGTGGTCGAGATCGGCCTGCGGTATGGCTTCATCCTGTTCATCATGTCCGAGATCATGTTCTTCTCGGCCTGGTTCTGGACCTTCTTCAAGCACGCCATGTACCCCATGGGCGAAATGTCCCCGATCAAGGATGGCGTCTGGCCGCCCGCGGGGATCGAAACCTTCGACCCCTGGCACCTGCCGCTGATCAACACGCTGATCCTGCTGTGTTCCGGCGCGGCGCTGACCTGGGCGCACCACGCCCTGGTGCACGAAGACAACCGCCAGGATGTGAAATGGGGCCTGTGGCTGGCCATCGCGCTCGGCGTGCTCTTCACCGTCTTTCAGGCCTATGAATACGGCCATGCCGCCTTCGGCTTCTCCGGCAACATCTACGGCGCGACCTTCTTCATGGCGACGGGCTTTCACGGGGCACACGTCATCATCGGAACGATCTTCATGATCGTCTGCCTGGCCCGTGTCTACAAAGGCCACTTCACGCCGAAGAGCCACGTCGGCTTTGAAATGGCCGCCTGGTACTGGCACTTCGTGGATGTCGTCTGGCTGTTCCTCTTTGCTGCGGTCTACGTCTGGGGCGGCTGAGCACTTGCGGGCTGACGCCCCGGGCTTGAAATACGGGAAGGCGCGGGGCAGGGCTCCGCGCCTTCGACTTTGAAGGCTGAGAGAATGCTGAGAAAACTCATCGGACCACTGGTCTTCGGCATTGGCGGCGTGGCGATCCTGCTCGCCCTCGGCTCCTGGCAGCTGCGGCGGCTGGAGTGGAAGGAATCCTACCTCGCCGCCATCGAGGCCCGGATCGGCGAAAGCCCCGAGGCCCTGCCGGTGGTGCCGTATGCGCAGACCGACCAATACCTGCCCGTCGCCCTGACCGGCCGCTTCGGCGAAACCGGCCTGCGCGTTCTGGGCAGCCGCAAGCAGATCGGCCCCGGCCACCGCCTGATCCAGCGGTTCGAGACCGGCGACCGCTCCGTCCTCGTGGATCGGGGGTTCCTGCGCGACCGTGACACCGCGCCCGACCTCCCCGCCGGGGAGGTGTCGATCCGCGGCAACCTGCTCTGGCCCGATGAAAGCGACAGCTTCACCCCCGCCCCGGACATCACCGGCGGGTTGTGGTTCGCCCGCGATGTTGCCGCCATGGCCGCCGCCCTGGGGACCGAACCGGTGCTGATCGTCGCCTCCGAGGTCAGCTATGATCCGGGCGCCGTCACCCCGGTGCCCGTCACGACCGAGGGGATCCCGAACGATCACCGAAATTACGCCATCACCTGGTTCTCTCTCGCGGCGATCTGGCTGGCCATGACGGCCTATCTGATTTATCGCACGGTGAGTGCGAAGAAGGGCGATGTGACGTGAACTATATTTCGACCCGGGGCCAGGCCCCCGACCTGACCTTCGAACAGGCGATGCTGACCGGGCTGGCCCGCGACGGTGGCCTTTATGTGCCCGCCGACATCCCTGTGATGAGCCACAGTGACATTGCCGCCCTGGCCAACCAGCCCTACGAGGAAGTCGCCTTCCGCGTCATGCGCCCCTTCCTGGGCGATGCCTTCACCGACGACGAATTCCGCGAGATCATCGCCAAGGCCTACGCCGGTTTCGGCCATGCTGCCCGCGCGCCGCTGGTCCAGCTGAACAGCGGGCATTTCCTGCTGGAGCTGTTCCACGGCCCCACGCTGGCCTTCAAGGATTTCGCCATGCAGCTGATCGGCCAGCTGTTCCAGGCCTCGCTCAGCCGCTCCGGCGACCGGGTGACCATCGTCGGCGCGACCTCCGGCGATACCGGGTCGGCGGCGATCGAGGCCTTCAAGGGGCTGGACGCGGTCGATGTCTTCATCATGTTCCCGCATGGCCGCGTGTCGGAGGTGCAGCGTCGCCAGATGACCACCCCGTCGGAGGCGAATGTCCACGCGCTGGCCCTGACCGGCCATTTCGACGACTGCCAGGCCCGCGTGAAGGACATGTTCAACGACCACGCCTTCCGCGACGAGGTCCGGCTGGCCGGTGTGAATTCGATCAACTGGGCGCGGGTGCTGGCGCAGGTGGTCTATTACTTCTCCTCCGCCGTGGCCCTGGGCGCGCCGCATCGAAAGGTCAGCTTCACCGTGCCCACGGGCAACTTCGGCGACATCTTCGCGGGCTACATCGCCCGAAAGATGGGCCTGCCGATCGACAAGCTGGTGGTCGCGACGAACCAGAACGACATCCTGCACCGCTGCCTGACGACGGGCGACTACATCCCCGACGGCGTGATCCCCTCGATCAGCCCCTCGATGGATATCCAGGTCTCGTCCAATTTCGAACGCGTGCTGTTCGACGCCTATGGCCGCGACGGCAAGGCCGTGTCGCAACTCATGGACGAACTCAAGTCGGGCGGTTTCTCCGTCAGTCAGGGCGCGCTGCAGCACCTGCAGGACCTCTTCCTCTCCGGCCGCGCGTCGGAGGAGGAGACCTCCGCCACGATCAAGCGCCTGCGCGCGACGACCGGCGAGCTTCTCTGCCCGCACTCCGCCGTCGGTGTGAAAGTGGCCGAGGAGTGCCTCGACCCCGCCGTGCCGATGATCACCCTCGCCACCGCCCATCCGGCGAAGTTCCCCGACGCGGTTGAGGCCGCGACGGGCCACCGCCCCGGCCTGCCGCCGCGCATGGCCGATCTCTTTGATCGGGACGAAAGAGTCACAAGGGTGGAAAACGACCTCGGCGAAATCCAACATCTCATCCGGGAAAATATCGCGAATTGACACCTGAACTTCACACCCTGTCGAACGGTTTCCGCATCGTGACCGAGCGGATGCCGGGCCTGCAATCCGCAACTATCGGCATCTGGGTCGACGCCGGTGGCCGGGACGAACGGATCGAACAGAACGGCGTTGCGCATTTTCTTGAACATATGGCGTTCAAGGGCACCGCGACGCGCAGCCCGGTGCAGATTGCCGAGGCGATCGAGGACGTGGGCGGCTACATGAACGCCTATACCTCGCGCGAGGTCACCGCATATTACGCCCGGGTCCTCGGCGCCGATGTACCCCTCGCGCTGGAGGTCATCGCCGATATCCTGCGCAACTCCACCCTCGACGAGAAGGAGCTGGAGGTGGAACGCGGGGTCATTCTGTCGGAAATCGGTCAGGCTCTCGACACACCAGACGACATTATCTTCGACTGGTTGCAGGAAAAGGCCTATCCGGAGCAGCCGCTGGGCCGCACGATCCTGGGCCCCGAAGAGCGGATCCGCAGCTTCCAGCGCGCCGACCTCGCCACCTTCGTCAAGGAACACTACGGGCCGGGCCAGATGATCCTGTCGGCCGCGGGCGATGTGGACCACGCCACCATCGTCGCCATGGCCGAACGGCTATTCGGCGACATGACCCCGATCGACGCCGCCCCCGCAGGCCATGCCAGCTTCGTCGGCGGCGAAAGCCGGACGGTCAAGGACCTGGAACAGGCCCATGTCGCCATCGGCTTCGAAAGCCCCGACTACCGCCATGCCGATGCCTATGTCGCACAGGTCTATGCCTCGGCCCTGGGCGGCGGGATGGCCTCGCGCCTGTTCCAGGAAATCCGTGAAAAACGCGGGCTTTGCTACACGATCTTCGCGCAGGCGGGCGCCTATACCGACACCGGCATGACCACCGTCTATGCGGGCACGGCGGGCGATCAGATGGCGGATCTGGCCCGGATCACCATCGAGGAAATGAAGCGCGCCGCCGAAGACTTCTCCGACGAGGAAACCGCCCGCGCCAAGGCGCAGATGAAGGCGGGCCTCCTCATGGGGCTGGAGGGGCCGTCGTCGCGCGCGGAACGGATGGCGCGGATGGTGCAGATCTGGGGCCATGTCCCGGCCCTCGACCGCGTGGTCGAAAAGATCGAGGCCGTCACCCGGACCGACCTGCGCCGCTACGCCGAACAGATGGCCGTCCGTGCCCCCATGGCGCTGGCCTACTACGGCCCGGTCAAGGATGCGCCGGACCACGCCACCCTGAGCCAAAAGCGCGCGGCCTGATGATCCTGAACCGGCGCAAGGTGAAGATCGAGACGGAGCGCCTGACGCTCCGTCCGCCGGTTCACGGAGATCACAGATCCTGGTCCGCCCTGCGCCTGGAAAGCCAGGCCTACCTGACCAAATGGGAACCCGCCTGGGCGTCGGATCACCTGTCGCGCCGCGCCTTCACCAACCGGGTCTACTGGGCGCAGCGTTCGGTCTCCAACGGCTCGGCCGTGCCGCTTTTCCTCTTCCGCCGCGACGACGATGCGCTGGTCGGGGCGATCACCCTGGACAACATCCGCCGCGGCCCGGCCCAGGCCGGCACCATCGGCTACTGGACCGGCGAACGCTTCGCCCGGAAGGGCTACATGCGCGAGGCGATCAACGCCGTGGTCCACCACGCCTTCCACCGCCTCGACCTCAGCCGGATCGAGGCCGCCTGCCTGCCGGAAAACACCCCCTCGCGCCGCCTTCTGGAAAGCTGCGGTTTCAAATACGAGGGCGTGGCGCAGAGCTATCTGCAGATCGACGGGCGCTGGCGGACCCATGTCCTCTACGCGTCGCTCCGCATGGACCGTCGGGGGCGCACGGACGCAGGGTAGGGGGCGCGGCGGGCCTTTTTTGAGAGGTCTTGCCGAACTCTCTTGTGCACGGAACTGCCTCGCGGCCTCAATCTTCGAAGACTCACGCGATACACCGATTTGATGTCCCGCCCGGCGGAAACGCCGGGCAGCGCCGACCCGCCCCCATGGGGCGGCGCTGCCCTGTGGTCAAACTTGATCTAACCAAAAACAGCATGAAACAAGAGTGCGGAAGGTGTGCTTCCTGACCCTCGGGCACCAGCTAGAAACCAGCAGAGTTTTGCGTCGGGGGAAATCTGAAACGGCGAAGACATGTCTCGCCGCCGAAGCATTTTTGACCAGAACCAGCCCGCGATGCGCATTCTGGCACGCCCTACGCGAATGTGATCGGCGGCCAGCGGCGGGCCTATGCTACGATTCTGCCATGCGCCGCCTGTTCCTTGCCCTCGGTCTGAGCCTCCTTGCCCTGCCCGCCGCCGGTCAGGGCCGGATGAGCCATTGCATCGCCATCGCCGATGCCGCCCCGGGGATCGACTATATCCAGAAGGCGTCCTTCCGCGATCCGGTGCCGGATTATGCGGTGCGGCTGTCCTATGTCACCCACAGCTCCTACCTGATCCAGACGCCAGGCGGCCTTTCGGCGATCACCGATTACGCCGGATACCATGGCAACGTCGATTTCATCCCCGATATCGTCACCATGAACCACGCCCATACCAGCCATTACACCGGCGCGCCCGATCCCGCGATCAAACATGTCCTGCGCGGCTGGTCCGAAACCTATGGCGAGGCGGCGGATCATCACCTCGACCTGGGCGAGATGTTGATCCGCAACGTCTCCACCGACATCCGCTCCATGGGCGGGGTGGAGGAGAACGGCAATTCCATCTTCATCTTCGAGGTGGAGGGCCTGTGCATCGGTCATCTCGGCCACCTGCACCACGAACCGAACGAGGAACAATACGCGGCCATCGGGCGGCTTGACGTGGTGATGGTGCCGGTGGACGGGGGCATGACTCTCGACACGGAGTCGATGGTGCGGGTGGTGGAACGGCTGAAATCCTCCATTGTCCTGCCGATGCACTGGTTCTCCGGCGCGTCGCTTCAATGGTTCCTCGAAGGGGTACAGGACGAGTTTGACATCGACCTGCGGCAGGAAAGCGAGCTGGTGATTTCCCTCCGCGATCTGCCGCAGCGCCGGACCGTGATCGTGCTGCAACCGGCCTGGCTGCGTGACGAATAATCTGGGCGGCCGGGCACCTTGGTGCTAGCACTTCCCCCATGACACTCAGACCTGCCGATCCCGCCTTTGCCGACAGCCTGCGCGACCAGCTGGACCCGCGCTCCTTCCGCGACCCCGCCCCGCGCTATCTGGAAGAGCCGCGCGGCACCTGGGCCGGCCACGCCGGGCTGATCCTCGCCCCCGGCGATGTGCAGGAGGTCTCAACCATCCTGAAGGCGGCCCATGCCGCCCGTGTCCCCGTCGTGCCCTATGGCGGCGGCACCGGGCTGGTCGGCGGGCAGATCATGCCGGACGGCCCCGCCCCGCTGCTGCTGTCGCTGGAACGCATGACCGCGATCCGCAAGGTCGACCCGGTGGAAAACGTGGCGGTCGTGGAGTCCGGGGTGATCCTGGAGGACATCCATACCGCCGCCGCCAAGGAGGACCGCCTCTTCCCCCTGTCGCTTGCCGCCAAAGGCTCCGCCCGGATCGGCGGCAATCTGGCGACCAATGCGGGCGGCGTGAACGTGCTGCGCTACGGCAATGCCCGCGACCTCTGCCTGGGGATCGAGGCGGTGCTGCCGGACGGTCGCATCTGGAACGGGCTGACGCGGCTGCGCAAGGACAACACTGGCTATGACCTGCGCAACCTGCTGATCGGGTCCGAAGGCACGCTTGGCGTGATCACCGCAGCCGCGCTGAAACTTTTCCCGGTGCCTGCCGGGCAGGGGACGGCGCTGGCCGCGGTGCCCTCCCCGCGCGCCGCGCTGGAACTGCTGTCGCTGGCGCGGTCTCAGGTCGGTGAGGCCGTGTCGAGTTTCGAACTGATCGCGGGCGAGGGCCTGCGCTTTCTGCAAGAAACTCTGCCGCAGATCCGCCGCCCCTTCGACCCCGCGCCGGACTGGATGGTGCTGATCGACCTCGGCCTGCCCGCAGGTCTCGACCCGCAAGAGGTGCTGGAGACGATCTTTGCCCAAGCCTGGGAGCAGGAATTGGTGAGCGACGCGCTGATCGCCCAGAACAGGGCGCAAGCCGACGAATTCTGGGAGGTCCGCGAACAGATCCCGGAGGCGAACCGCCTGATCGGCTCCGTCTCCTCCCACGACATCAGCCTGCCCCTGTCGAACCTGCCCGCCTATATCGAACGCGCCTCGCAGCAGGTCGCGGGCATGGGCCCCTTCCGGATCAACTGTTTCGGCCATCTGGGCGACGGCAACCTGCATTACAACGTCTTTCCGCCCAAGGGGGAACCGGTGGCGGAGTGGCGGCAGCACACCAAGGCGGTGAAGACCATGCTGCATGATCTGGTGCATGAGATGGAGGGGTCGGTCAGCGCCGAACACGGGATCGGGCGGCTCAAGACCGACGATCTGGAACGCTACGGCGATCCGGTGAAGCTGGAGATGATGCGCGCCATCAAGCAGGCGCTGGACCCGCAGGGGATCATGAACCCCGGGGCGGTGCTGCGGGCGAGATAGGGCGTCTGTATCAGCAGCGCCTCTCACCAAAGCACCAAACCCGCCCCGCCCTACACCTCGCGGATGCGCGGTTTCGCCAGCCTCTTCTGCAGCCCGGCGATCAGCTCCTCCGGCGGCACATCGGCCTCGATCGCGACCTTGCGCAGGCGGAAATGCACATGGGCCATCTCTTGATAGTAGCTCGTGTAGGCGAAATTCGTCGCCGCCCCCGCCACCGCGCCCAGAACCGGCACGGTCTGCGCCGCCAGCTTCTGGCCAAGCACCGTCGCCAGCCGTGGGGCAACCCGCGCGATCAGCCCCTGCACCGCAGCCCCGGTGATCGTGCCGCGCGCGATGTAGAACCCGAGGTCCGCGCCATCGTCCTCTTCCAGCGGGCCGGCCGCGGCAAAGACGCGGATACAGTCGAACTGCACGCTCTCGCTGTCCGGATCGAACCCGTGGTCCTGCGCAACGCCCTGAATGATCCGCAGCAGCACCGTCGTCGTGACCGGCAGTTCGGCCATGGCACTTGGCAATCCGCCAAACCCGCCCGCCGCACCCATGGCGGTCGTGACCGCGCGGTTGAGCCAATCCGGCTGATCCTTCACCACGCGCCGCGATCCGCTGGCGGCCCGCATGGCCGAGCTCAACGCGGACTCCGTTGCACGGTCCAACCGCCCACGCACCTCGGTCGGCAGGCGCTTCAACAGCCCCTCGGCATTGTCGCCGATGAGGTTCAGTACCTGCAGCCCCGGACCGCCCGCACGGCGATACCGCCGCGCCAGGGCGTCCAGCTCCGCCTCGATGTCAATCGGCGGTTCGGTCGGATCGTCCAGCAGCTGTGACCGGATCGCCTTCGGGCGGGCCTTTGTCATGGGGGTACTCCTCTCGTGAGGAATAGATTTGGTCGCCGCGCCTGCGGATCAAGGGGCAGGGGGCAGATCCCGCATCACCCGCCCCGCGACGCCCGTCCAGGCACCGTCGGTCAGGGCCAACCCCAGCACGCGGTCCGGATTGGTCGGCGGCGGCATTTCCACCCCGTCCAGGCGTTCGAACCCGAAGCGCGCGTAATAGGGGGCATCTCCGACCAGCATCACCCGCGCCCAGCCCTCCGCCTGCGCCTTGTTCAGTGACTCCGCGATCAGCAGCGCGCCCAGCCCCTCGCCCTGATGCGTCGGGTGGACCGCGACCGGGCCCAGCAACAGCACCCGCGCCCTGCCGACCCGCACCGGCCAATACCGGATCGCCCCGGCCACGGTGCCATCACCATCGCGCGCCACAAGGCACAATTCGGCCACCTTGGGCACCTCGTCCCGCAGCCGGTAGGAGGACAGCGCCTCCCGCCCCGGCGCGAAGCAGAGGTCATAGAGGGCCTCGACCTCCCACCAGTCGTCGGCGGTTTCTTCCGTGAGGGTGAACAACCCGCCCGACTCCTCTCCGTTTTCGGGGTTTCAGGCGGAGTAACATGGCGATACCAACAGGGCAAACAGGAGGAACGCGCGTGTTCTACGAACCCAAGGACGGCCATGGCCTGCCCCATAACCCTTTCAACGCCATCGTGACCCCGCGCCCGATCGGCTGGATCTCCAGCCGGGGTACGGACGGGGCGGACAACCTGGCGCCCTACAGTTTCTTCAATGCCGTGGCCTATACGCCGCCACAGGTCATGTTCGCCTCCACCTCCGGCAAGGAGGATCGCGCCTTTGGCAAGGACAGCACGGAAAACATCCGCGATACCGGGTATTTCTGCGTCAATATCGTCGAATACGCCGCCCGCGACGTGATGAACAAGACCTCCGCCACGCTGCCCGCCGGGACCGATGAATTCACCCATGCCGGGATCGAAAAGGCCGACTGCACCCTGATCCCCTGTTCCCGCGTTGCCAATGCGCCCGCCGCCCTGGAATGCCGGATGACGCAGATCGTGACCCTCGAGGGCCAGACCAACCGCCTGGTGCTGGGCGAGGTGATCGGTGTGCATATGCGCGACGATTGCCTGACCGATGGCCTGTTCGACGTGACAAAGTTCCAGCCCCTGACCCGGCTTGGCTACCGCGATTATTCGGTGATCCGCGAGGTCTTCTCCCTCGCGCGGCCCGACGACTGACAGCTGACTGCCATGCCGTCAGGTCACCTGCAAATATGCAACAGAGGGTGACCCCCTCGACACATATCCCGCCGTTTTTAACCCCGGCGAAACCCGCCACGCCAATCTCCGTCATAAGACCAAGAAGAACGGATGGCGGGAATGAACAGGCATATTCTGGTGACCGGGCACATGCGCGCAGGCAGTTCCCTGCTCTACAGCATGTTGCAGCGGACGTTGCGTGGGTTCAACATTCCGGGGCCGGAGTTTCCGGCGCGCGCGGTGATCCATATGCCCGGAAACACCTGTTCCCGGCGCGGATATGACCTCTTTGACTTCGACCGCATCGTCGAGGCCGCAGAGGGGCGCAAGCGGCTGGATGTCATCGTCATGCTGCGCGACCCACGCGATATCCTGACCAGTTTCGACGAACGCCTGCCCGACGATCACGTCTGCTCCGCCGACCGCAGCTATTTCGTCGCCGCCCAGGGCGGGCCGCAGCAGATCCTGCCCGGCCTGCTGGAAACGCATCAGAGGATCGCCGATATCGCCACCTCCGACCGGTTGCCGCAGGGGGTTGTCATGCTGAAATACGAACACCTCGTGGCCGAACCCCGCCGGGTGCAGACCCTTCTGTCCGGCGGGCTGGAGCTGGAGTTCACCGGCGATTTCAGCCAGTACCACACGCGTGAGATCGACAGCCACGGCCCCGATCTGGCAGGCGTCCGCCCCGCCGATGCGCCCAGGGTCGAGAAATGGCGCGCCCCGCATCACCGCGAACGCATCATCGACCAGTTCACCCGCTTTCCCGCCCTGCACGACATGGTTGTCGGGCTGGGGTACGAGGCCGACCGGGGCTGGTTCGACGCCTACATCGCCGAGGGGGCCGAGACGGGGATCGCTCTGGGCGCCTGACGGCCGCAGGCTCGTATCCGACATAGTCCAAAATAAACAGGCCGCCCGGATGTCCCCCGGGCGGCCTGTCTGCATCCATCGACTGCGAGGTCCCGCAGGCCTCAGTGCCCGCCAAGGATCCCGGTGCGGACGTCGTAATCCACCGCCAGCCCGTAATCGGGGTCATCCGCGCTATCCACCATCAGATGGCCGGCCTTGGTCAGCAGCTGGTGACAGTCGCGGCTCAGGTGGCGCAGCTGGATCTTCTTGCCCGCCGCCTCGTATTTCGCCGCCACCGCCTCGATCGCCTGCAACGCCGACTGATCGACCACGCGGCTGTCGGCGAAATCCACGATCACCAGCGAGGGGTCTTCCTTGAGGTCGAAGAGCTCCACGAACCCGTCGGAAGAGCCGAAGAAAAGCGGCCCCTGGATCTGGTAGACCTTGGCCCCCTCCGGCGTCCGGTACGATGTCGCATGGATGCGCCGCGCGTTGTTCCAGGCATAGGCGAGGGCCGACACGATGACGCCCACCACGACGGCCACCGCAAGGTCGGCATAGACCGTCACACAGGTCACCAACACGATCACCACCGCATCGGTCATCGGCACCCGCGCCAGGATGCGCAGCGAATTCCAGGCGAATGTGCCGATCACCACCATGAACATCACGCCGACCAACGCCGCCAGCGGGATCTGTTCGATCAGCGGCGAGGCAAAGAGGATGAACATCAGCAGAAATAGCGCCGCCGCGATCCCCGCGATACGGGTCCGGCCGCCGGATTTCACATTGATCATCGACTGGCCGATCATCGCACAGCCGCCCATGCCGCCGAAGAACCCGGTCACGATGTTGGAGGCCCCCTGCGCCACGCACTCCTGGCTGGCTCCGCCGCGCTGGCCTGTCATCTCGCCGACGAGGTTCAGGGTCAGCAGGCTTTCGATCAACCCGATGGCCGCCAGGATCACCGCATAGGGCAGGATGATCTCCAGCGTCTCCAGTGTGAGGGGGACGGCCGGAATGTGGAACGGCGGCAGCCCGCCCTGGATCGAGGCCAGATCACCGACCCGCGGCACATCCAGCCCGAAGGCGATGACCACGCCCGCGGTGATCGCGATACCCGCCAGCGGGGCCGGAATGACCTTGGTGATGCGCGGCATGACCCAGATGATTGCCATGGTCGCCGCCACGAGGCCCAGCATCATCAGCAGTGGTGCGCCGGTCAGCCACTCGCCCCCGCCCGCGCCATGGCCGGTGCTTTCCACCGTGCCGGGCACCTTGAACTGCGTCAGCTGCGCCAGAAAGATCACGATGGCCAGCCCGTTGACAAAACCCAGCATGACCGGATGCGGCACCAGTCGGATGAACTTGCCCCATCTCATCACCCCGGCGAAGACCTGCAGAATGCCCATCAGAACCACCGTGGCAAAAAGGTATTCGACCCCATGCTCCGCCACCAGCGCCACCATGACCACCGCCAGCGCCCCCGTCGCGCCGGAGATCATGCCGGGCCGCCCGCCAAAGATCGCCGTGATCAGCCCGACAAGGAAGGCCGCATAAAGTCCGACCAGCGGATGCACCCCGGCGACAAAGGCAAAGGCCACCGCCTCGGGCACCAGCGCCAGCGCAACCGTCAGGCCTGCCAGCAGCTCGATCCGGATGCGGCCGGGGGTCATCTTCTCCCCCTGCGAGATCCGCAGGTCGGGCATGGTGATACGGTTGGCGAAAGAGGCCAGGAGGGTCCGGGGCATGGTATTGAGCCTTATGGGGGATGGCTGATGCGCCCCGATACCGGATGCGCTGCAATGCAGCAACCCCCGAGACCCCCGATGCATCGCCTCGGGGGCATCCGGTCGCGGTCTCAACCCTCGGACTTTGCCCCGTACTGCGGAGGTGTCGTAGCATGTTGCGCCACTTGGCGCTTTGCGGCACGGGGCAAATCGGATAGGGCCGAAGCATGAGTTTCAAGGTCGTGGATCTGGGCGTCGCCCGCGGGGGCCTGCCGGTGCTGGAGGGCGTGAACTTTGCCGTTGATCCCGGCGAAGTCATCGTGCTGACCGGCCCGAACGGCGTGGGCAAAACCACCCTCCTGCGCACCCTGGCCGGGCTGCAACCGCCCTATAGCGGCAAGGTGATCGTCCCGGATGTGGAGGCGATGACCTATGCCGCCCATGCCGACGGCATCAAGGCGGTGCTGACCGTGGCCGAAAACCTCTCCTTCTGGGCCAAGGTCCATGGCACCGAGGGGATCGAGACGGCGCTGGACGGGTTCGACCTGCAGGAGCTGCGCGACCGCCCGGCGGGCAGCCTCTCTGCCGGGCAGAAGCGACGCCTGGGTCTGGCGCGGCTGTCGGTGACCGGGCGGCCAATCTGGCTGCTGGATGAACCGACCGTCAGTCTCGACAAGGCCTCGGTGCAGCTCTTCGGCGATGTCGTGCGCGCCCATCTTGACCGGGGCGGCAGCGCGATCATCGCCTCGCATATCGACATGGGGCTGGAGGTCCGGGTGATCGACCTGACCCCGTTTCGCGCCCGCGCCAAGGTGTCGCGCGACTATGACGAGGCCTTCCTGTGATCGCGCTTTTCGTCCGCGACATCCGGCTCGCCGTGCGGGCAGGGGGCGGCTTTGGCCTGGGCCTTGCCTTCTTCCTGATCGTGGTCGTGCTGGTCCCCTTCGCCGTCGGGCCGGAGGTCGCCCTGCTGGCCCGGATCGCCCCCGGCGTCCTCTGGATCGGCGCACTTCTGGCCTGCCTCCTGTCGCTGGACCGCATCTTCGCGCTGGACCGCGAGGACGGATCGCTCGACCTGCTGGCCACCTCCCCCCTGCCGCTGGAAGGCGTGGTGGCGGTCAAGGCCCTGGCCCATTGGGTCACCACCGGCCTGCCGCTGGTCGTGGCCGCCCCCGTTCTGGGCGTGCTGATGTCCCTGCCCGAAGAGGGCTATGTCTGGCTGGTCATCTCGCTGGCCATCGGCACGCCGGCCCTGTCGGCCATCGGGGCCTTCGGCGCGGCGCTGACCGTGGGGATCAAACGCGGCGGGCTGCTGATGTCGCTGCTGGTGCTGCCGCTCTATGTCCCGACGCTGATCTTCGGGGCAGAGGTCGCGCGCGCCGGGGCCACCGGCCTGGCCCTGGAAACCCCGCTGGTCCTGCTGGCGGCGGTCAGCTGCGTGGCCCTCGCCCTCTTGCCCTTTGCCAGCGCGGCGGTATTGAGGATGAACCTGCGGTAATGTGATTTGCCGCCCCCATCTGAGGAGATAGAGAGGGCGCATGGGCTCGATCTGGGAATATGCCAATCCGAAGAAATTCACGCGGACCGTCGACGTGGTGTTGCCGCCCGTGGCTGTCCTGGCCGCCCTCTCGCTGGTCGTGGGGCTGGTCTGGGGCTTCTTTTTCACTCCGGACGACTACAAGCAGGGCTCCACGGTCAAGATCATCTACCTGCATGTCCCCTCGGCCCTGCTGGCGATCAACACCTGGCTGATGATGCTGGCCGCCTCTCTGATCTGGCTGATCCGGAGGCACCATGTCTCCGCCCTCGCGGCCCGCGCCGCCGCACCCGTGGGCGCGGTGATGACCGTGATCGCACTGGTCACCGGGGCCATTTGGGGTCAGCCGATGTGGGGCACATGGTGGGCCTGGGACCCGCGGCTGACCTCCTTCCTGATCCTCTTCCTCTTCTATCTCGGTTACATCGCGCTCTGGGCCGCGATCGAGAATGACGACACCGCCGCCGATCTGACCTCGGTCCTCTGCATCGTCGGCTCGGTCTTTGCGATCCTGTCGCGTTATGCGGTGAATTTCTGGAACCAGGGTCTGCACCAGGGCGCCTCCCTCTCCCTCGACAAGGAGGAGAACGTGGCCGATGTCTTCTACTACCCGCTGCTGATGACCATCGGCGGCTTTGTCCTTCTCTTCATTGCCCTGGTGCTGCTGCGCACGCGGACGGAAATCCGCGCACGGCGCACCCGGGCGCTTCTGGCGCGGGAGCGGATGATATGATCCCCGATCTGGGCAAATACGCAGGCGCCGTCCTGTCCTCCTACGGGGCCTCGCTGGCGCTGATCGCGGCGCTGGTGGCGGTCAGTGTCTGGCGGTCGAAACGCGCGCTCCGGGCGCTGCGCGAGGTCGAGGCGCGGGTGAAACGCGATGGCTAGAATATCTCCGCTGATGATGCTGCCGCCGGTGCTGTTCGGCGGTCTGGCGGTACTGATGCTTGTCGGGCTTCAGCGCGAGGATCCCGACCAATTGCCCACGGCCTTCGCGGGCAAGCAGGCCCCCGGGGTCGAACTGACCCCGCTTGGCGAGATGGCCCTGTTCGATGACGCGACGCTGCGCGACGGCGAGGTGAAACTGGTGAATTTCTGGGCCTCCTGGTGCGCCCCCTGCCGCGTCGAACATCCCAGCCTGACGCAACTGGCCGAAGAGGGGATCACCGTGCTCGGCGTCAACTACAAGGACCAGCCTGACAAGGCGCTCGGCTTCCTCGCGGAACTGGGCAACCCCTATGATGCGGGCGGCGCCGATCCCAATGGGCGCATGGCGCTGAACTGGGGCCTCTACGGCGTGCCGGAAACCTATGTGATTGATGGCGAAGGCAATATCGTGCTGCGCTTCGCCGGCCCGGTGACGCAGCGGGTCATCGAGAACGACATCCGCCCCGCGCTGGCGAAGGCGGCGGGGGAATAGGGGCGCTTCTCTGCGTCCCACATGGCTGGAAAACATGGGCGCAATACGCGCAATCGGCTTAACCTGGCTCACGCTGATCTGTCTTCCTTGATGAGGGCAGCGCCGCCCGTCACGCCAAAGGCGTGCCAGCCTATTTTGGCGCACCTTCGGTGCGGCGGGACGCTTGATCGGAGTTGGTCTTAATAGATAGGCGTAGAGGCGACCGAATATACCGCGATGGCTCGCCCACGGTCGCGCCTATATATGGACACCCCAGCCCCGTCCCCGGAACTATCGCGCAGCCCTGCCCACAGCCGCCTTGTCCTCCGCCCTCAGACACGCCAGAAATGCCGGGGCAACAGGGGATTGCAAAATGACAGAACCGATGCTGGCCGTGATCGGCGGCTCCGGCCTTTACGAAATCGACGGGCTGCAGGACGCACGCTGGCACCGTGTCACCACGCCCTGGGGCGATCCCTCCGACGCGATCCTCACCGGCACGCTGGACGGGTTGCGCCTGGCTTTCCTGCCGCGCCACGGACGCGGCCATGTGCACAGCCCGACCGATGTCCCCTACCGCGCCAATATTGACGCGCTAAAACAGCTTGGCGCGACCCATGTGCTGTCGGTCTCCGCCTGCGGCTCCTTCCGGGAGGAGATGGCGCCGGGCCATTTCGTCATCGTCGATCAGTTCATCGACCGCACCGTGAACCGCGAGAAGAGCTTCTTCTCCTCCGGCTGCGTCGCCCATGTCTCCATGGCCCATCCGACCTGCACCGCCCTTGGTGCGGTGGCCGCACAGGCTGCCCGTGACGCCGGCGTGACCGTCCATGAGGGCGGCACCTACCTGGCGATGGAGGGGCCGCAGTTCTCCTCCCTCGCCGAAAGCCGGATGTACCGCGAGCATTGGGGCTGCGATGTCGTCGGCATGACCAACATGCCCGAGGCCAAGCTCGCCCGCGAGGCGGAGCTGCACTACGCCACCGTGGCCATGGTCACCGATTATGACAGCTGGCACCCCGATCACGGGGAGGTCGATGTGACCCAGATCATCGCCACGCTCACCGCCAATTCGAACCATGCCCGCCAGATGATCGCCGCACTGCCCGCCCTGATGCCGCCCGCCTGCACCCAGGGCTGCGACCGGGCGCTGGAGTTCGCCATTCTGACCGCCCCGGACAAACGCGACCGGGCATTGGTCCATCGCCTGTCGACCGTGGCGGGCCGGGTTCTGGGAGGCTGAGATGACGAGAACGGTCAAGGATTACATCCGCACCATCCCCGATTTCCCGCACGAGGGGATCATGTTCCGCGACGTGACGACGCTCTTCTCCGATCCGCGCGGCTTCCGCATGGCCATCGACCAGATGGTCGCCCCCTTCGCCGGGCAGCGCATCGACAAGGTCGTCGGGCTGGAGGCGCGGGGGTTCATCCTCGGCGGCGCGGTGGCGCATCAGCTGTCGACCGGCTTTGTCCCGGTGCGCAAGGCGGGCAAACTGCCGGGCAGGGTGATCGGACAGGATTACACGCTCGAATACGGACAGGCCCGGGTGGAGGTGCACGACGACGCCATCGCCGCCGGAGAGCGCGTGCTGATCGTCGACGACCTGCTCGCCACCGGTGGCACGGCGGAGGCCGGGATCAAGCTGGTCGAACGTCTGGGCGGAGAGATCATCGGCTGCGCCTTCATCGTCGACCTGCCGGAGTTGGGCGGGCGCAAGCTGCTGCAATCGCTCGGGATACCGCTAGTCACACTGTGTGACTTCGAGGGCGCCTGACACGACCGTCCCGGCCCCCGCGCCGGGACCCCGCTGGCCATGGGTGGAAACGGATCCTTACCCGCAGATCCCCCGACATTCAGTGGTCACCTCGCTGCCCGCTGTGTGATCGTGTTGCGCGGGGCCCCGGCGCGAGGCCGGGGCAGACCTTTGGCCCTCCGCTCCGAACCTTCCCCCATGTCCCGGCCCCCGCGCCGGGACCTCGCGGTTCCGCGCGACCCGTTGACCCTTGCCGCCCCCCCGAGGCCCCGGCGCAAGGCCGGGGCATGCCTACCCCTCCGACGAGCGCAGGAACTCCATCACCGGGCCGCGCACCGATTGCAGACCGTCCTCGCGCGCCTGTTCGATCACCTGCCGCAGTGCCCCAAGATCGGTCCGCATCAGCAGGGATTTCACCGGCCCGATCGACGCCGGCCGCATCGACAGCGTGCGCAAACCGATGGCCGCCAGACACAGCGCCTCGACCGGCCGCCCGGCATCCTCGCCGCAGAAACTCAGCCGCGTGCCGGTGTCGGCGCAGCGATCCACGATCCCCTGCAGGAAGGTCAGGAAGGACACGTTGAGCGTGTCATACCGCCGCCGCACCCGTTCGTTTTCCCGGTCAGCGGCAAAGAAGAACTGCTTCAGGTCGTTGCCCCCGATCGACAGGAATCCCACCTCCTCGAAGAAGCGTCGCGGCGCATAGGCGAGGCTGGGTGTTTCCAGCATCGCGCCCAGCTCCAGGCTTTCGGGGATCGGATGGCCGAGGATGCGTTCCCGCTCCAGCGCCTTGTCCATCTCCGCCCGGGCGGCGCGATATTCGTCATATTGCGCGACAAAGGGGAACATCACCGACAGCGGCCGACCAGAGGCCGCCCGGATCAGCGCCTGCAACTGCATCCGCATCACCCCCGGCTTATCCAGGCCCACGCGGATCGCCCGCCAGCCAAGCGCCGGGTTCGGCTCGTCCGTCGGCTTCATGTAGGACAGCACCTTGTCCGACCCGATGTCGAGCGTGCGGAAGACCACCTTCTTGCCGCCCGCGCTGTCCATTACCTTGGCATAGAGCGCCGACAGCTCAGACCGGCGCGGCATCTGGTTGCGGATCAGGAACTGCAGCTCTGTCCGGAACAGACCAACCCCTTCGGCCCCCGACCCCTTGAGCGAGGGCAGATCGGCCATCAGACCGGCGTTCATCATCAGGTGCACCCGCTGGCCGCAGGCCGTCACCGTGGGCATGTCCCGGATCGAGCCGTAGCGCTCCTGCGCCTTGGCCTCCATCGCCATCTTGTCGCGGAAGGCGGTGACGACGGTATCCTCGGGCCGGAGGTGGGCCGAGCCATTGTCCCCGTCCAGCATGATATGATCGCCGTTCAGCGCCTCGGTTGTGATCCGGTCTGCATGGATGATCAGCGGGATCGCCAGCGACCGCGCCACGATGGCGGCATGCGACCCGACGGAGCCCTCTTCCAGCACGATCCCCCGCAGCGACCGCCCGTAGTCCAGCAGCTCCGCCGGGCCGATATTGCGCGCCACCAGGATCGGGTCGGGCGGCATATCCGCGCCGGTTTCCTTGCCCTGACCCGACAGGATGCGCAGCAGCCGGTTTGACAGATCGTCCAGGTCGTGCAGCCGTCCGCGCAGGTAGGGGTCGGTGATCGCCTCCATTCGGGCGCGGGCGGTGGATTGCTCCTTCTCCACGGCGGCCTCGGCGGACAGACCGCGGGCGATGTCCTCCTCCATCCGCCGCATCCACCCGCGGGAGTTGGCGAACATCCGGTAAGCTTCCAGAACCTCCAGCTGCTCCTTGTCGCCATTGGCGATGCCGGAGACCATGCGATCCACCGCATCGCGCAGCTGTTCCGCCGCATCCAGCAGCCGCTCGCGTTCGCGGTGCGGGTCGTCGGCGATCGGGTTGGTGATGACCACGCGCGGTTCGTGCAGCCAGACATGGCCCTCCGCCGTGCCCTCCTGACCGGTCGCGCCGCGAAAGACCACCGGCTTGGTATGCAGGGCCGTCAGCGCCGCGCCTTCGCCGATAAAGGCGCCCAGCTCGGCCATTTCCGCCAGCACCATGGCAACCACTTCCAGCGCCGTGATCTCGTCTTCGGAGAACCGCCGTGCCACCTTGGACTGAACCACCAGAACGCCCAGCTTTTCGCCCAGCCTCTGGATCGGCAGACCGGCGAAGGAGGAATAGATCTCTTCCCCGGTTTCCGCCATGTAGCGGAAGCCCGGTTCTGACGGCGCATCGGGTGTGTTGATCGTGCGCCCGGTCCGGGCAACCCGACCGACCAGACCCTCGCCCAGGCGCATCCGCGTCTGGTGGACCGCCTCGGGCTTCAGGCCCTCTGTCGCACAAAGCTCCAGCGTTTCGGAATCGCGGAACAGATAGACGGAACACACCTCCGTCTTCATGGAATCGGCGATGAGGTGGGTGATCATGTCCAGACGCGCCTGGCCTGCGGTCTCTTCGGCCATGGCCGTACGCAGCCGCGCCAGCAATTGGCGGCTATCTGTCTGGAAGTCGTTGCTCATGTCGTCCGACGCCACCTTCTCTACTCTTTGCTGATTAGACCAGTCGCGGTTCAATTACCAACCGCTTATGCCGGGGGGCGACGATCCGTCTGCACCGGGGGTCATGCAACAGGGGATCCGCCGTCCCCGCTGACCGGGGGACCGGGCGCGTCGAGGTTGGCGGAAACCTGACGCAGAATGGCGAGTACGCGGGACGCGTCCTCCGCCGTCACGCCCGCCATGGCCCGCGCGATCAACGGGGTGATCACCGACATCACCTCGGGCTCAAACGCCGCGCCGACAGGCGTCACGGCGATGCGCACAGTGCGGCGGTCGTCTGCGCTGCTTTGCCGTTCGATCAGCCCTTTGCGAACCAGCCGGTCGATCATCCGGGTCACCGTGGTCCGGTCGCGGAAGGTCGTCGCGGCAAGTTCGGTCATGCGCTGAGGCCCACGTGACCAGATGACCATGAGGATCGCCCATTCCTCCGGCGTCAGGTCGATGCCCTTTTCAGTAAAGGCCTTTTGCGCCTCGGACCGGATTTGAAAGGACAGGCGGTTGATCCAATGGGGCAGGGTGTCTTCGAAAGCGAACAAGGGTGGCCTCTTGCATTTAGGTGCAAATGCACATATGTGAGTTTACACATAGTTTAGCGCCGGGCGGAAGGGAACGAAATGACAGACCTCAAAACGACCGGCCTCAGAACAACCGGCTTGGAAGCGGACTATCCCAAGGTGTCCCTGATCGACGCCGACGGGCGCGGCTATGTCTGGATCGGGGCAGAGGTCGATTGGCGGCCCCCGTTTCTCTACGGCTGGATGAGCCGTCGCAAACGCAGGGTCCTCGCCCTCATGAAATCGGTGAAGCCCAAGGGGGCCGAGGTGTCGGTCTTCCGGGCCTGGCTGGTCCCCCCGGGCCGGGGCCGATATCTGAAGGACAGGCCGGAGGTGCATGTCGCCCGCTACGACGCCGTCCTTCTCCTGGCCTTTCCCACCCTGGCAGAGGCGCGGGACTGGATCGACGGTGCGGAAGCATTTCTGTCCGAAATCAGAGCCGTGTCGAAACGTGTCGATCACCACGTGCTGACCAATGCGCGCCGGATCGGTCCGGTGGATCACGACCGGGATGGGATATTCCTCTTCAACTACTTCGTCGCCGACGACCGGGATGTGAACCTTGCCATCTGGGAACACACCGCCGGATGGTTCCAACATGCGACCGGTCTCGACAATTCGACCCTGCTGATCCCGGAAGAGGCCTCCGACTATACCGTCATCAACCATTGCAGATGGGACGGGCCGTCCGACATCCTTCCGGCGCTGATCTTCCGCCGTGATTTCCGCAGCTTCGTCCTGCGCTCGTTCGAGCTCAACAAAACCGCCGCGACGCCGGTGCTCTACAGGCTGGCCTGACCGACCCGGTCAGCCGATATCCAGAACCTTGACCCAGTTCCGGTGCACCCATCCCTTGTAGGTATAGGGCAGGGGGCGCGGCGTGGTGGAACAGCCGAAATCCTCGCCATTGCCGCGGTAGACAACACCCAGCCAGTCACCGCGCACTTCGTAGATCTCCAGCTTGTCGCCGTTATAGACCTCATCGAGCTTGCGGTAATTCGACCCTGGACCGGAGCGCACTGAGAGGAACCCGTCCCCATCGGCCTTCAGCCCCTGAACCTGCCCGATGGAATACCAGGCGGCCTGACAGTCGCGATAGGGGTTCTCGGTAATCGGCACGTCCAGGTCATTGGCCTGGGCGGAGAGCGGCAGAAGGGAGAGAAGGAAACAGAGGGTCAGTCGGCGCATGGTAACCTCACAAGGAAAAGGGGGCATTCAATGCCCCCATCCTAATCCCGATTCTGTCTAATCAGAAACCCCCTCGCGGGTCAGATCTTCTCCAGCTCAAACGCATCATGCAGCGCCTGCACGGCCAGCTCCATGTACTTGCGGTCGATCAGGACGGAGATCTTGATCTCCGATGTGGCGATGACCTTGATGTTGACGCCCTCGTCGGAGAGCGTCTTGAACATCTTGGCCGCGACGCCCGACTGCGACCGCATCCCGATGCCGACGGCCGAGACCTTGGCGACATTGGTATCCGCGACGAGATCGTGGAAGTTGATGTCGCCCTTGTCCTTCGCCGCGTTCAGCGCCTTTTCCGCCCGCGCCACCTGATCCACGGGGCAGGAGAACGTCATGTCCGTCCGCCCCTCTTCGGCGATGTTCTGGACGATCATGTCCACGTTGATCCCCGCTTCGGCCAGCGGACCAAAGATCGCCGCGGCGATGCCGGGACGGTCGGCGACCGAGATAAGGGTCATCTTCGCCTCATCCCGCGAATAGGCAATGCCGGAGACCGGACGATTTTCCATGATTTCCTCCTCGGCACAGACCAGCGTGCCGGCTTCATCAGATTGTTCCTCGAAGGACGACAGCACCCGCAGCCGCACCCCGAACCGCATCGCCAACTCGACCGAGCGGGTCTGCAGCACCTTCGCGCCAAGCGAGGCCAGCTCCAGCATCTCTTCGAACGCGATCTTGTCGAGTTTGCGGGCCCTGTCGGTGATGCGCGGGTCGGTCGTGTAGACCCCGTCGACATCGGTATAGATATCGCAGCGCTCCGCATTGAAGGCGGCGGCAAAGGCGACGGCGGTCGTGTCCGACCCACCCCGGCCAAGCGTGGTGATGCGCCCCTCGGGGCTGATCCCCTGGAAGCCGGCCACGACGGCCACCTTCATGCCCTGGGCAAACTTGGCGCTGATATTGTCGGTCGGGATCTCCTCGATCCGGGCCGAGCTGTGGGCGTTGTTGGTCTTCAGCGGCACCTGCCAGCCCTGCCAGGAGCGCGCGGGCACATCCATTTCCTGCAGGGTCAGCGCCATCAGGCCCGCCGTGACGTTCTCGCCCGAGGACACGACGGCGTCATATTCCCGGGCATCGTAGAACTTGGAGGTCTCGCCGACCCAACCGACAAGCTCGTTCGTCTTGCCGGCCATGGCCGAGACGATGACGATCACGTCATAGCCCTTGGCGACCTCCACCCCGACGCGTTTCGCGGCGCGGCGGATGCGGTCCAGCGTGGCGACAGAGGTGCCGCCGAATTTCATCACGAGAACGGGCATGAACGCTCCCCAACCTTGTTCCGCGGCGGTTTAGTGAGGTCGGGGGGAAAGCGCAAGATGCCCCGGATTTCGGGGCGTTGATCGCGCACGAAGGTGTCAGTAGGGCACCGGCACCCCGTCATAGGTTTCGAAACATCCCGTGGAGGCGACCGATAGGGCATCGAACCGCGCCATCAGCCCCGTAACGGAGGTCGCGACGTCGATATCCGCCCCAGTCCCGCCCATGTCCGTCTGAACCCAGCCCGGGTGATAGGCGCCAACGGCGATCCCCTCACCCGCCAAATCGCGGGCCAGGTTCCGCGCCAGGTTCACCGCCGCCGCCTTGGAAGACCGATAGATATAGGACCCGCCCGGTGCCCGTTCCTGGCTGCCCATGGCCGAGGCGATCACCGCCACACGCGCGCCCGTCGTCCGACGCAGCGCAGGCAGCAGGGCCTGGACCGTCAGGAAGGGCCCGGCGACGTTCACCGCCATGGCGCGGGACCAGTCGGCGGGCGCAAAACCGCTTTCGATCGCGTGCCCCTTGTCCGGATAGATCCCGGCATTGCACAGCAGCAGATCCAGCGCCCCGTCCCCGACCGCCGCGGCGAGCGGGGCAAAATCCGGCTCCGCCTGCGCCAGGTCCAGCGGGATCAGACCGTTGCCGCCCGTGGTGGAGGTGCCGATGACCTCGTCCCCCCGCGCCCGGTAACGCGCGGCAAGCTCCGCCCCGATGCCGCGGCTCGCCCCGGTAATCACGATACGCATAAGTCAGTTGGCCTTTCGGTTCGGTGCAAAGGGCAGCGGCAGGACAGGCACCCCGTCCTCCAGCAGTTGGCGCGCCTCGTCCAGCTTCGCCTCGCCGTGGATCTGTCGCGCCTCGGCCTCGCCGTCATGGATGCGACGGGCCTCTTTCGCGAAATCCGCGCCGACGTAATCCGACTCCGCCTCGATCTTCCGGCGCAACTCCGCCAGGGCCTGTTCCGCCGGGCTGGCCGGTTCGGACAAGGGCCGCGCCGCCTCGCGCCCTGTGCGGACGCGCGGGGCCATCACGGCCTTTTCCACATGGGTGGAGCCGCAGACAGAACAGCCGACCATCCGCTGCGCCTTGAGCGTTTCGAAGGCGTCTGCCGATTTGAACCAGCTGTCGAACCGGTGGTCGCGGTCGCATTTGAGGCTGAACTGGATCATGGGAACCCGGGTTGTGAACCTGTTGACATACATAGCGCGCACCCCGGGTGATGCAAGCGCGGGTCACTTCAGTTTGGAGGGGTCGAACTCCCGGATCAGGGCGGCCAGGTCCGGCTCGTCCACCTTCTTGGCGGCCTTCTTGCGGCTGAACCACTTGCGGTCGCGTTCGTTCGCTTCCGGGTATTCGGCCCGCAGAAGGCGCACGCGCACGGGGAACAGCGTGCCGACACAGGGCACCTCCTGTCCGTCATCCAGCACCTTGTAATAGGTGTAATGGCCGATCGGCTCTTTCCGGACGCGGCCGATCACCCCGGCCTCTTCGGCGGCTTCGGTCAGCGCGGCCTCATGCGGCGCCTTCCTGGACATGGGCCAGCCCTTGGGGACGATCCACCGTTTGGTGCCCCGGCTGGTGATCAGCAGGACGCGGACCTTGTCGTTCACGACCCGGTAGCAGAGCGCCGCATATTGCTCGCGGATTGAATCCTCGTCCAGTTTTCGGAAGTCCTTCGGCATGGCCAAACGGCGAATGAAACTCACAACCGACCTCGTACCCTGAAGTGGCCCTGCGACCGGCGGGGCTGACCAAATGCTCGTACTTGGAATAAGTGTAGTATGGTCCCGCCGTTCAAACAACCATATCGAGCCCGGATAGCCCCATGTTCTCCGCGCCCCGGCCCGCATCACAGGCCGCGCGGCATTTGGCCCCCGCGCCGGATCGCATCTGCCGGTGCCGACGCAATGCGCCCCGATCTGCGCCACGGCAGGCCCCTCCTTCGCCCGAAATCCTCTGCCGATCCGGGCAGAGGGACACCGGTTCTGCTTTCTTTTCGCCTTGGATGCGCTAAGACAGACAGATGTCGTCCACCGTGCTCAGAGCCTTTTCGGTCCACGTTCTGACCGCCACCGGTGCGGTCTTTGCCATGCTCGCGCTGCTTGCAGCCGTGGATGAGCGATGGGGAAACATGTTCCTCTGGCTCGTCGTGGCCTTTGCCGTGGACGGGGTGGATGGGCCGCTGGCGCGGAAATACGACGTCCGGACCCATGCGCCGCATATCGACGGCGCCCTGCTGGATCTGATCATCGACTATCTGACATATGTCTTCATCCCGGCCTATGCGCTGTTTCAGTCCGGCATTCTGCCCGGCATCTGGGCCTGGAGCGCGCTGTTCCTCATCACCCTGACCAGCGGCCTGTACTTTGCGGGTAACTGGATGAAAACAAACGATAATTCATTCCAGGGGTTCCCGGGGTGCTGGAACATGATGATTCTGGTCCTCTTCGCGACCGAACCGCCGACCTGGCTGATTCTGGTTCTGATCGTGGTGCTGGCGGCGGCGATGTTCATGCCGTTGAAGTTCATTCACCCCACGCGAACGAAGCGCTGGCGGCGCATGTCGCTTCCCGTGGCGGTGCTGTGGACGGTCTTCGGGGCCTGGGCCTCGCTGGCGCATTTCGACCCGGGCCCGTTGGTGCAGGTCGGACTGTTCGCGACCAGCATCTATCTGCTGGGGGCGGGCATTGCCCAACAGGCGCTGGACCTTATCCGCGGATAAGTCATTAATAATTCAGTAATATTTCTTAAGGCACCGTACGGTGGGTCGGCAGGGTGAGCTAATTCGCCCCTTCGGTTCCGTCGGCAGGCGTCAGCTCTGGCCGTCGGGTTTGGGAGGCTCCGTCAAGGGATCGTCCGGCATGTCGAGGAACGGATCCGAGGCAAGGTCCGGGGGCACGTCGTGATCGGGGCCTGTCCGGCATCGGCGTCGGCGTCCGGCAGGGATGCCAGGTCAGGCCCGGTCTGAGCGCGATGATCCGTGGCGTCGGCAATATGCTGGACCGTGTCCTCCAGCCCGGCGGCGACATCGTCGGGCGAGATCGGATGCGGATCGCCGGATCAGATCCCGGCCCCGCAGCGTGCCAGCACCTCAGCGATGGGCAAACACTTGTGTAGCTTGGGCGAGCGTAAGCGTTGGCCTCGACCAAGTAGCGGCACAGCATCAGGCAAGACACGGTTGACGCAAAGTAGATCGTCGCGCCGGACCGGTGGAGTATTCGGCTAGCCAAACAATGGCCAAGTAAGCCAATTGATCATAGACCGCCATATCTGAGATATGCTGCAATTGTTTGGAAAACCGTGGAGGCGAGTACCGGAATCGAACCGGTGTACACGGATTTGCAATCCGCTGCGTCACCACTCCGCCAACTCGCCTCGGAACGGTCCGCGTGGACTAGCCGATCTCGGGCGGCGCTGCAAGCCTTATGCGGTGGCCGCATGTGGGGCGACAGCCGGGGTGGAAGCCGGGGGTGGGGCGCTTGGTCCACATATTGGTGTCATATGTGCCCGGGACATTGCCCGGGCCCGCAAGATATGTCAGAACCGCCTCCAAAGACAGTACCGGACGGACAAGCTCACAGATGACAGATTTCGCCGCGCGCCGCACCATGATGGTCGATACCCAGATCCGGCCTTCCGATGTCACCAAATTTCCGATCATCGAAGCCATGCTGGCCGTGCCGAGAGAGGCCTTCGTGCCCGCGGACCGGCAGGATGCGGCCTATCTGGGCGACAATATCGACCTCGGCCAGGGCCGGGTGATGCTGGAGCCACGCACGCTGGCCAAGATGCTGGACGCGCTGGATGTGCAGCCGGATGAACTGGTGCTCGATCTGGGCGCGGGGTCGGGCTATTCCGCCGCCGTGCTCTCGCGCCTCGCAGAGGCGGTGATCGCACTGGAAGAGGATGAGGCCCTGCTGGGCGATGCACAGTCCACCCTTTCGGATGTCGGCGCCGACAATGTGGTCCTGCACGAGGGGCCGCTGACCGAAGGCGCGGCGGATCTCGGCCCCTTCGATGCGATCATTGTCGAAGGCGCGGTGGAGCATCTGCCGGAGACGATCACGGATCAGCTGAAGGATGGCGGCCGTATCGCCGTGCTGTTCCAGGAAGGGCGGCTGGGCACCGTGCGGATCGGCTATCGGATCGACGGCCAGATCAACTGGCGCTTCGCCTTCAATGCCGGGGCCCCGGTTCTGCCGGGGTTCCAACGACATGAGGCCTTCAGCCTCTGAACAACAAAGAACGGGCCGGAGCAGGGGAGAAAACATGAGCAGGTTGACCTTTTCGATGAAATCCGCCGCCATGGCCCTGAGCCTGGTTCTGGGGCTCAACGCCGCGCCGGCCAAGGCCGAAACCCTGGCCGATGCCATGGCCGCCGCCTACGAGCACTCCGGCCTGCTGGAGCAGAACCGGGCGCTGCTGCGGGCCGCCGACGAAAACGTGGCCCAGGCCATCGCGCAGTTGCGTCCGATCGTCGCCTGGAGCGGGAACCTCGCCCGCGACCTGGGGCGGAATGCGACCGCGGCCAGCGGCTTCACTCTGGTAAACTCGGACAGCGCGTCGCTCTCGCTCACCCTCTCGGCGGAGCTTGTGCTTTATGATGGCGGCCAGACCGCCCTTGGGGTCGAGGTGGCGAAGGAATCCGTGCTCGCCACGCGTGAGGGCCTGACCTCGCTCGAGCAGCAGGTGCTGCTGCGGGCGGCCAATGCCTTCCTCAATGTCCGCCGGGCCTCCGAATTCGTGGCCCTGCGCGAAAGCAACACACGGCTGATTACCCAGGAACTGCGCGCCGCGCGGGACCGGTTCGAGGTGGGCGAAGTCACCCGGACCGATGTTTCGCTGGCCGAGGCACGGCTGGCCGCTGCCCGATCCGGCCTCGCCGCGGCCCAGGGCGATCTGGCCCGCGCGCAGCTGGAATACCTGGCGGCCGTGGGTCACAAACCCGGTCGTCTGACGCCCTCAAGTCACGTTGGCCGCCTGCCCACATCGCTGGAGGCGGCCAGCACCACGGCGCTGCGTCAGCATCCGGACATGGCCCAGGCCCGGCGACAGGCCACTGTCGCGGATCTGCGCGTGCAACTCGCGGATGCCGCGCTGAGCCCGACATTTTCGCTGACCGGTCGTGCCACGCTGAGCGATACCCTGAGGTCCGGGGCGCATGGGCGCAATGCGTCGATCGGGATCACCGGGCAGCAGACGATCTATGCCGGCGGGCGGCTCAGTTCGCTGCAGCGACAGTCGATGCAGAATCGCGATGCGGCGCGGGCCAACCTGCACGTCGTGTCCCATACGATCCGGCAAAATGTCGGCAACGCCCTGGCCACCCTCCAGGTCGCGCGGGCCTCGATCCAGGCGGGGCAGCAACAGATCCGTGCCGCGCAGGTGGCCTTCCGTGGCGTGCGCGAAGAGGCGCAGCTTGGCGCCCGGACCACGCTGGATGTGCTCAACGCCGAACAGGAATTGCTCGACGCGCGGGCAACTCTCATCTCGGCACAGGTTGACGAATTATCTGCAGGATATACGTTGCTCGCGGCGATGGGAGAACTCACCGCTCAGAAGCTGAAGCTCAAGGTCAGAATCTACGACCCTGCGGGCTATTACAACATGGTCAAGGATGCACCGGCTGGCCTGAGTGAGCAGGGCAAGAAACTCGATCGGGTTCTGCGCCGCATAGGCAACGATTAAAATCAGCCACATCCATTGAGATAACCCGCCCTTCGCGTTACCTTGACGCGGAGGCAAGATCGGCTGGAAATCGATGTCAGATTCTGTAACCAATGTTCAGATCGAAGACGTCCTGTCTTCAATTCGCAAACTCGTGTCCGAAGAGGTCCGCGCCCAGGCGCGGGATGGACGCAAGATCGAAGCCGCCCAGGCGCAGGAAACTGCCCGGGAGGAGGCGCGGGCCGCGGCATCCGGGACGGATGACCGGCTGTTGCTGACACCGGCGCTGCGGGTCCAGCCGGGATCGGAGACGACTTCGTCCGACGAGGCCCCCTTCACCCATGCCGAAGACACGAACGAGGAGGCGGATCTGCTGGATCTGATGGCGCGTGTGCGCGCCGCCGGATCGAAACAGGCCAAGATCGACGCCGCCCGCCCGATCGGGATCGCCCCCGTCCAGCGCCCGCCCGTGCCCGAACCTGCCGTCCCCGTGACTGAAGAGGCCGTCCGATCCGCCCTTTTCGCGCTGAGCGGGGATGAGGACGCTCTTGTGACACCGTCCAAGGCGCCTGCCGTCGCACCGGAAAAGGAAACGGTCGACGGCGGCGCGGCAATGGGCGACGAGGATAGTTCGCTGGCCGAGGCCGACGATGGCCTGTCCTACGCCGATCACGACGACCGGATCACCGACGCCGATGACGTGGATGAGGATGACACGACCGCAGAGGCGGAGGAGGCCCAGACCGTCCCCAGGTTCCTGCATCGCAGTGGGATCACCTCCCTTGGTCAGCGCATTGCGGAGGTCGAATCCGTGGTCTCCACCAGTGGCGGAGAGTGGGAGCCGGAAGCCGACGAGGTGAGCGAAGCCTCGCCCGGTCCGCTGACCTCCTCCGTGCCGTGGGATGATGCGGCGGCGGACCGGGATCTGGTCCAGCCGGAGGTTGCCGACGAGGTGCACGAGGCGGAGGCGCTGGAAGGTGACGACAGCGACCTGGCCGGGGCTCATGGCGAGGCTGTCGAAGCGTTTTCAATCGAGGCGGAGGACGCCGAGGCCATCGAAGATGCGCTGACCCCCGAGGTTGAGGCGTCGGACGACGACGTCATCTCCGTGCAGGCGGAGGCAGACTATCCGGACGACCTCGCCGTCGCCCTGGACGACGCAGAGGCGGAAGAGTTCGCCGCCGCCGCGCCCGATGAACTGTCCTCCTTGGACGAGGACGTCGTGGATTTCCCGCCGCAGGTGGACGAGCCGCTGGAGCCGCACCCCTACGCCGCCAACGCCACGCAGGAGCCGGAGGATTACGCCCGGGGCCACTATGCCCCGGATCACTACTCCGACGATCGCCAGACCCTCGCGGAGGAGGCGACGATCCTCGACGAGGAGATGCTGCGCGACCTCGTGGCGGAGATCGTGCGGCAGGAGCTGCAGGGTGCGCTTGGCGAACGGATCACGCGCAATGTGCGCAAGCTGGTGCGCCGGGAAATCCACCGCGCCCTGACCGCGCAGGACCTCGGCTGACGCTCAGGCGGGAGGCGGGGCGATCTGACCGCCCCGTCATGCCACGCACGGGCAGGGCCCTGACATCCATCATCATCGCAACAAAAAACGCGCCCCGTGGGGCGCGTCTTTTTTGTAGTGCTTCCTGCGAGAGGATCAGGCGGCGTCCGCCTGCTCCGCTGCGTGGCGGCGTTCGCTCTCTTCGCGCGACAGCGCGACAGAAGTGCGGACACCACGGCCCACGAACTCCATCAGACCGGCGACGACACGTTCATTCGGGTCGATCCCGGCACAGCTCAGAACTTCGCGACCATCGCGCGAGCGCGCCCAACGGGCGATCTGTTCCGGGCCGTTGCCGTATTTCTTGTCATCGGCGATGGCATCGTCGAGGGCAGCAAGCACCACGGCGGCAAACAGTTTGCGCGAGCGGTTACCTTGCTCGTTGTTGTATGCCGTTCCGTCAACGAAATCTTTCATAGTGCGACCTTTGTTATTGCTCTTGCAGTTCGGGCGTGCCGCCGTTTATGGCGAAATTGTGTCGATTCGGGCGGGCAACTTTCTCAACCCTGTTATGCGTCCAGTGCATAGCTGCGTGAGGCATCACTTTGGCACCCGTCCCTTGTCAGGAACCGGAGGTCCAGATATAGGACCGGACTGATGGCGATCAACCCAATTGCCCGAAACAGGCGTATTTAGGCGGAAAATGGCATGCCAAAGATTAACGGAAACGAAATTCGTCCCGGAAATGTGCTGGAACACAACGGCGGCCTCTGGGCTGCGGTCAAAGTCGACCATGTAAAGCCGGGCAAGGGCGGGGCTTTCGCCCAGGTCGAGATGAAGAACCTGCGCAACGGATCCAAGCTGAACGAACGCTTCCGCTCGGCGGACAAGGTGGAGCGCGTACGGCTGGAGCAGAAGGACATGCAGTTCCTGTTCGAGGCCGATGGCATCCTGACCTTCATGGATACCGAAACCTACGATCAGGTCGAACTGCCCGCCGATATTCTGGGCGACCGGCGCCCCTTCCTGCAGGACGGGATGACCATCCTGGTCGAATTCCATGAAAGCGAGGCGCTGAACGCCACCCTGCCGCAGAAGGTCACCTGCAAGATCGTCGAGACGGAGCCGGTGGTCAAAGGTCAGACGGCCGCCAACAGCTTCAAACCCGCGGTGCTGGACAACGGCGTCCGCGTGATGGTGCCGCCCTTTGTCGGTCAGGACGAGGACATCATCGTCAACACCGAGACGATGGAATATACCGAACGGGCGTAACCAGCCGTTCCGCAGCAACAGAAAGCCGGGCCCCCAAGCCCGGCTTTTGCTATTTCAGGACCCCTCTAAACCCGTCGCGCCCGTAGGATGGGTGCTCTGCACCCATCCCCCGTCTCACACCAACACGGTCACCTGCGCCTCGCCCGCGACCATGCCCGTCCCGATCCGGTCGAACCGCAGATAGGCCAGCGCCATGTCACCCGCCTGGGTGAAAAGCGTGCCGACAACCTTGCCGTCCCGCGTGATCTCGGCCCCCTCCGGCGCCTCGCGGTCCAGCCGGACGATGCGCAGCCCCTTCTTCAGCTCGGTCTTGTGCTTCATCCGGGCCGTGACCTCCTGTCCGACATAGCAGCCCTTCTTGAAGTCCACCCCGTTGAGCCGCTCGAACCCCAACTCCAGGATATAGCTGTCCGGCCCAAGTTCCGCGCCGGAGGCAGGCACGCCCTGCGCCACCCGGATCGCGTCCCAGTCCGATCCGTCATCGCCCCCCTCCGCGCCATAGAGCCGCCAGCCAAGCGCCGGGTTGCGCGGGTCGCTCACCGCGCCCTCCGGCGCCTCTCCGGTCCCGCGCCGGACCTTCAGCGTGGTCTCCTCGATCTGCACGTCCGCCCGCAGCTTGTACATCGACAGGCGTTGCAGCAGCGGCGCGGCCCAGAGGGCCGCCACGTCGATCAGGATCGCCTCTCCGTCGGCCTGCATGATGAAATCCGCGATCAGCTTGCCCTGCGGGGTCAGCAGGGCGGCATAGACCGGCCCCTGGGCCAGCCGGTCCAGGTCATTGGTCACGAGGTTCTGGAGGAACTCCCGCGCATCCCCGCCGCTGACGCGCAGCACGGTCCGGTCGGTTTCGGCATTTTGGCTTGTCATGGTCCTGCTCTCCCCGCATGGGTTACGGGCCAGATATAACACCGCCACAGCCCGACAAAACCCCGTGACCGACCCATGCGTGCCCCCATTTCCGTGATCATCCCCACCCTGAACGCCGCGCAGAGCCTGCCGGGCTGCGTTGCCGCGCTGATGGAGGGGCTGAACGCCGGGCTGATCCGCGAGGTGGTGGTGAGCGATGGCGGCTCCTCCGACAGGACCTTGCGCATCGCGGCCGAGATCGGGGCGGAGGTCGTCACCGGCCCGGCCTCGCGCGGCGGGCAGTTGCGCCGGGGCTGTGCCGCGGGGCAGGGGGAGTGGCTGCTGATCCTACATGCGGACACGCAGCTGGACCCGGACTGGTCTGACGTCGTGATGGCGCATCTGGCGTCGGGCGCCCCCGCCTATTTCCGTTTGGCCTATGGGGCCCGGGGCCTCGGCCCGCGCCTGGTTGCGGGCTGGGCCAACCTGCGCAGCCGGGTGTTCGGCTTGCCCTATGGCGATCAGGGGCTGTTGATCCGGTCGGATCTTCTCATGCAGGTCGGGAACTATCCCGATATTCCACTGATGGAGGATGTCGCGCTGGTCCGTCGCCTGCCGCGCCTGACCGCCTTGCCCGTCACCGCCCGAACAAGCTTCGCCAGATACGCCGCGGAAGGCTGGCTTCGGCGGGGCGGGCGGAATCTGGTCCTTCTGCTGCGCTACCTGTGCGGGGCCGACCCGCACGCTCTAGCGCAAGCCTATCGGCCGTCATCCCGTCGGTCTTGAACTGCAGCTCGTGCAGCCGGGCATAGATCCCGCCGCGCTCCAGCAACTCTTCATGCGGGCCTTCGTCGATGACGCGCCCGCCATCCATGACGACGATCTTGTCCGCCTCCCGCACCGTCGACAGGCGATGTGCGATCACGATCACCGTGCGCCCATGCGAGAGGCGGTCCAGCGCGTCCTGCACCACCTTCTCGCTTTCCGCATCCAGGGCCGAGGTCGCCTCGTCCAGCAGCAGGATCGGCGTGTCGCGCAGCAACGCCCGGGCGATGGCCACCCGCTGCCGCTGACCGCCCGACAGGTTCGATCCCCGCGGGCCCACAGGACTGTCCAGCCCCTGCGGCAGCTTGTCCAGGAAATCCGCCACATGGGCGGCGCGCAGCACCTCCTGCAGCCGCGTCTCGCTGACGTCGGTGCGGCCGAGCAGAATGTTCTCCCGCAGGGTTTCGTCAAACAGGGCCGCATCCTGCGAGACGACCGAAATCAGCCCCCGCAGATCGCTCAGCGCCATGGCCGATACGGCCACGCCGCCGATCTCCACCGTGCCGCTTTGCGGCTCCACCAGCCGGGCCAGCAGGTTGAAGACCGTGGATTTCCCGGCCCCCGAGGCCCCGACCAATGCTGTCGTCTGCCCCGGCTCCGCTGTCAGTGTCAGCCCGTGCAGCACCTGAGTCTCGCCATAGCTGAGGTTCACACCGCGCAGTGTCACCCCCGGCACGCCTGTCGGCGCGGCAACCGGATTGGCGGGGGAGACGATGGTCGGCTTGGCCTCCATCAACTCGCGCACCCGCTCCATCGCCGCGGCGGCGACCTGCCAGACGCCCGAGACGGCGCCCAGGCGGCGCAGCGGCTCGAAGGCGAAGCCGATGGCGGTGAAGAAGGACATGAACTGGCCAACGGTCTTTTCGCCCGAGATGATCTCCTGCCCGCCGAAGATCAGCACGCCCAGAAATCCGATCCCTGCCATGGCGTCGATCAGCGCGGGGATCGCCGCCGTGCCGGTGATCGCCCGGACCTCGGCCCGGACCAGATCATTGGTCAGCGCGCCGTAGCGGTCGGACTGGTAACGCTCCAGCCGGTTCAGTTTGACTGGCACTATGCCGTGGAACACCTCGTCCAGCCGCGTCGCCAGCCGCGCGCCCAGATCGCGCGCCTCGCGCGAGCGCCGCCGGACGAAACGCTGAACCACGACAGAGGGCAGGACCAGCAGCGGCGCCCCGATCAGCGCCACCAGGGTCCAGCGCCAGTCGACGGAGAGCGCCACCACCATCAGGATCACCAATGCCACCGCGTCGCGCCCCGCGCCCGTCAGCACCGCGTTCCAGACGTCGTTGATGGAGGACACGTCGCCCTGCACCCGCTGGATCAGGAAGCCCGGGGGATGGGTCTGGTGAAACACCCCGTCCTGCCGCATCAGACGGGCCAGCAGATCGGTCCGCATATCTGCCGAACTGCGCTGCGAAATCCGCGCCAGCAGCACCTTCTGCGCGATGGAGGCGACGGCCCGGCCAAAGAAGATGCCCAGGATCGCCCCGCCGACCCAGCCAAGCGCGCCGGTATTGCCCTGGATGAAGACCTCGTCGAACATCGGCTTCATGATCCAGCTGAGCGCGCCCAGCATCGACCCTTCCAGCGCCATGAAGGCCAGCGCCAGCAGCAGCAGCCAGATATGTTTGTGCAGATAGCCGCGCCACAGCCAGCGCAGCAGGCTCAGCCCTTCATCCGAGCGCGGAGAGGGCGCGCCGCTCACCGTCCCGACCTTTGGGCTTCGTAGGCGCGCTGCATCTCCATGTGATCGTATTCGGTCGCGATCCAGTCCTCGAAGCCGATCCCCGTTTCAGCCTGTCGGGCGGCATAGCGGTTCAGGATGTAATCCAGAATGCCGGTCTTGCTCCATTTCAGGTGCACATATTTGACCGACAGCATTTTTCTGGCCTCGGAGACCGGCCGCCCCTCGATCACCATCAGGTAGATCGCGCTGGCAAACCCCGCACGGTCCGCGCCGGATTTGCAATGCATGACAAAGGGTTTTTCGATGGTCCGGAAGGCCGTGATGACATCGAGGATGTCCTGACGCGGTGCCGCATGGCGGGCCTGCAGGTTGCAATCCACCAGCGTCAGGCCAAGCGCAGCGCAGCTTTCCTTTTCGGTCAGGTAATGCGCCGCCCCGCCGGCCCCGCGCAGGTTGAGGACCGTTTTGATCCCCATGGCCTTCATCTTCACGAACCGTTCATGCGTCGGATGGTTCGAGCGGTAGACCCCCGGGGCGATCTGGAAGAAGTTGGTCCAGACCTTGCGCAGGATCGCATGGTCGAACCACAGGTTGTAGATATGCGCCCGCCGCCGGTTTTCCGGCGTCGAGAGGTCGACATTGTAGGAGGCGCGCAGGTTGCGCTCCCATTCCTGTATCCGTGCGATCAGGCTCATCGGTCCTCGGAGGCTAGCAGGCTTCGGTCCGCCCCATGTAGGCGACCCGATCCCGGCAGGCAAGCAAGGCGAGGGCAGACGGGACGTCACGCCGGGGCGGCCTGCATCCCGACCACATGGTCCGCAATCGCCTGCGCTTCCATGCCGGAGGCGCGCAGCTGCCCGTCCGCTGTTGCCCGGTAGGAGCAGAAGTAGAGGCCGGGGCAGGGGGTCGGGCCGCCGCTGACCTTCGGCTGTCCTTTGTGGTCCAGCGCCGCGCAGCTTTCGCCCAGCAAGGGCCGCAGGTCCAGCTCATAGCCAGTTGCCGCGATGATGGCGTCGAACTCCGCCACGCTGCCATCGGCAAAACAGACCTCCCGCCCTTCGACTGCGGCGACACCGGGTTGCACGGCGATCTGCCCCGCGCGGATCGCGCCAAGCGTGCCAACGTCGATCAGCGGGATCCGCCCGTCCTCGGCCACCATCGTCGCCGGCCCTTTGGGATGGGAGTGCAGCCCATAGGATTCCGGCCGTCCGACCTTTGCCCGCAGGATCGGTGCGGTCAGCCGGTCGGCGACGCGGGGGCCCAGTAGTTTGCTCATCGTCCCGAAAGAGGTGATCGGCACGCCGAACAGCTCCTTCGGCAGGATCTGCACCGGCCCGCGCACCGCCAGTGCAACGGCTACCCCCGCCCGCGCCAGATCGAGGGAGATATCGCCGCCGGAATTGCCGAAGCCCACGACTAGCACCCGCTGGCCCCGGAACCCTTCGGCGTTCTTGTAGTCGGACGAATGCAGCACAGGCCCGTCGAAACTGTCCGCCCAGCCCGGCAGGCGCGGCGTCCCGTTGAGGCCGGTGGCCATCACGACGATCTCTGCGGTCTCCTCCCCGTCCTTGTGGACGACATGCCAGGTCTGTCCGTCTGACTGGATCGCGGTCACCTCGCAGCCAAACCGCGGTGCCAACCCCTTGGCCGCGGCATAGGTCTCCAGATACTCCACCACCTCCGCCCGCGTCGGGTAGCGGTCGGCGCTGGCCGGAAAGGGCATCCCCGGCAGGCCAGACCGCCCCCGGACCGTGTGCAGCCGCAGGCAATCGTAATGCCCCCGCCAGGACGATCCGACCTCCGCCGCCCGCTCAAGGATCAACGCCTCCACATTGTGTTCCTTCAGGCATGCCGCCACCGCCAGCCCCGTCGGGCCGGCCCCGATGACGATTGCGCGCCTCGCCTGTCCTGTCATGTCGTTCTCCTCATCCCGGATGAAACGTTCCATCCGGTCCCCTTCCATGTCAATCCGTTCGGTTTTTCCCCACGAATATTCATGACACCGCGGATTGACCCTGCCGACGGTGCCGCTAACACTTTGCCGGTCCACGTCTTCGAAGGTGTCAGATGTCCCTAGCCGCAGGTCGTCCCTATCTCGCCATTCCAGGTCCCTCCGTCATGCCCGACGCGGTGCTGCAGGCCATGCATCAGCCCGCGCCCAACATCTACGAGGGCGATATCGTGGCGATGGTCCAGGCCATGGTGCCGGACCTGAAAAAGGTGGCGATGACCGAGGGCAAGGTGGCGATCTACATCGCCAATGGCCACGGCGCATGGGAGGCGTCTCTTTCGAACATCGCCTCCGCCGGGGATCGCATCCTGGTCTGCGTCACCGGGCGTTTCGGCCATGGCTGGGCCGAGATGGCCGAGGGGCTGGGCCTGCAGGTCGACAAGCTGGACTTCGGCACCAAATCGGGCATCGACGCCGCCCGGCTGGAGGAGGCCCTGCGCGCAGACAAGGGCCATGAGTACAAGGCCGTCCTCTTCAGCCACGTCGACACGGCCACCACGGTGCGGAACGATCCGCGGCCGCTGCGCGCGGCGCTGGACGCGGCGGGGCATCCGGCCCTGCTGATGGCGGATTGCATCGCCTCCATGGGCTGCGAGGAATTCCATATGGATGCCTGGGGCGTCGATATCGCCGTCACCGGCAGCCAGAAAGGCCTGATGGTGCCGCCCGGCCTGTCCTTCGTCTTTGTCAGCCCCCGGGCCGAGGCCGCGCGCGACGCCACCCCCCGCGTGTCGCGCTACTGGGACTGGAAGAACCGGATCGACCCGCAGGCCTTCTACCAGTTCTTCGGCGGCACCGCGCCGACGCATCACCTCTTTGGCCTGCGCGCCGCGCTCGACATCCTGCATGCCGAGGGGATGGAGCAGGTCTGGAAGCGTCACGAAACCCTGGCGCGGGCCATCTGGGCCGCCTGCGAGGCCTGGGGCGCGGACAACGGGGCGCTGCGGTTGAACGTGGCCGATCGCGCCCTGCGCAGCCACGCCGTCACCGCGCTTGGGCTGGGAGAACGCAACGGCTCCGCCCTGCGCCAATGGGTGGCGCGCAATGCCGGGGTGACCCTGGGCATTGGTCTGGGCATGGAGACGAAGGAGGACCCCAAGGGCGAGGGCTTCTTCCGCATCGGTCACATGGGCCACCTCAACGCGCACATGGTGCTGGGCATGCTGGGCACGCTGGAGGCGGGGATGCAGGCCATCGGCGTGCACCACGGCCCCGGCGCGCTGGCCGCCGCCGCCAAGGTCATCGCAGAGGGCTGACACCGGTCCGGCATGGGCCCGCCAACGGTTGCCCGATCCCGCGCTTCGGTGTGCTGCGGCCCCTTGTCAGGTGACCGGCGCAGGCGTAGATTCTCGCCAGTACCAATGACCCGGTCAGGTCAGGTACGACTCACCGAAGTCATCGCCCTGAGCCGTTCAGGCAACCTTGATCTTCCTGAGGATCGATCCGCCCGGCATGTCGTCGGCGCGGAACTTCAACCCGTGAGGGCGCGATGGGAAAAGGCAACAACAGACGCGGAAACAAGGAAGTCAAAAAAACCAAGCAGGAGAAGCCGAAGGTCTTGGCAACGGCCAATTCCGGTGCGGCCAAACCGATCTCGCTTGGTGAGAAGAAGGGCAAGTAGCCCGATCACGGGCGGGCGGGGCACCCTGTCCGCCCGGACCCGCAGGCGAGCCGTCGCCACGCCGCCGACGGGACCGCGTGATCAGACCGCCGCCCGCGCTTCTGCAAGCGCGCCGGGCAGCTCCGTTTCCAGAACTGCCAGATCCTCCGCCCGGCCACAGCTGATCCGGATGCAGCGATCCTCCGGCGCGACAAAGGGCATCCGGACGAAGACCCCCCGCGCACCAAGCGCCTTGACCACCGCCCGCGCAAGATCGCCGGTGCCGCCGCAGTCCACGGTGACGAAGTTGGTGGCGGAGGGCAGGGCGTTCAGCCCGTTCGCCGCCGCGATCCGGGTGATCTCGGCCCGCGCCGTGGCCACATCCGCCAACACCTGCGCCAGCCAGTCCTGATCCTGCAGCGCCGCCAGAGCGCCGACCTGGGCCGAGCGGTTCATGCCGAAATGATTGCGGATCTTCTCGAAGGCGCGGATCACCTCCGCCGCCCCCATGGCATAGCCGACCCGCGCCCCCGCCATCCCATAGGCCTTGGAGAAGGTACGCATCCGGATCACGCGGTCGTCCTCGATCTCCACCGGGGCCATGGCATCCTCGGGCGCAAATTCCGCATAGGCCTCGTCCAGCACCATCAGCGTGTCCGGCCCCAGTCCGTCCAGCGCCGCCGCAATCTCCTCGCCGCGCCAGTAGCTGCCCATGGGGTTGTCGGGATTGGCCAGGTAGACCAGCTTGGCCCCCACCTCCGTCGCGCGGGCGACAAGGGCGGGCAGGTCCTCGCGGTCCTCTCGGAAGGGCAGCATCTCCAGCACGCCGCCATGGCCGACGACATGGTAGTTGAACGTCGGATAGGCCCCGGCAGAGGTCACGACGCGATCGCCCGGCTCCACCACCAGCCGCACCAGATAGCCCAGAAGCCCGTCGATCCCCTCGCCCACCACGATATTGCCCGGGGCCACGCCGTAATGCGCGGCCAGCGCATGGCGCAGGTCGTGACTGGTGGAATCGCCGTATTTCCAGATCTCCGCATCCGCCGTCCGCATTGCCTCCAGCACTTTCGGGCTGGGGCCGAAAACGCTTTCATTCGCGCCAAGCCGCGCGGCAAAGGGCGCGCCCCGGTCGCGTTCCTGGGTTTCCGGTCCGACGAAGGGCACGGTTGCGGGCAAGCTCTGCACGAGATTGGTGTAACGCGGTGGCATGGCTGTCCTCCCTCAAGGCTGAGGAGGAGATAACCGTGACAGGATGCGGGACGCAAGGTCGGGTCTGGTCACTGCGCACGGCACGTTGCACACTCCGCCGAAATCCGAGGGAGGACCCAGATGACCCGAGTCAAAACCGAAATCCGCGACCACGTCGCCCATGTCACCCTGACCCGCGGGGACAAGATGAACGCCGTCGATCCGGACATGGCCGAGGCCATCGTCGCGGCGGGCGAGGCGTTGATCGGCAACGAGGAGATCCGCGCCGTCCTGCTATCGGGCGAGGGGAGGGCCTTTTGCGCCGGGCTCGATGTGGCCTCCTTCGGCAAACATGCCTCGGGCGGGGATCAGACGGACCGGATCGTGACGCGGACCCACGGGGACGCCAACCTGATGCAGCAGGTCGCCATGGTCTGGCGCCGCGTGCCCGTGCCGGTGATCGCCGCCGTGCAGGGCGTGGCCTTCGGGGCCGGGTTTCAGCTGGCGCTTGGCGCGGATGTGCGCATCGCCGCGCCGGGCACCAAGTTCGCCGTGATGGAGGCCAAATGGGGCCTGGTGCCCGACATGGGCGGCATGGTCCTGATGCCCACGCTGATGCGCTCCGACGTGATCCGGCTGATGACCTATACCGCCGATCCCGTCCTGGCGGAAAAGGGCGTCGACTGGGGCTTTGTCACCGAGATTGCCGAGGACCCCCACGCCCGCGCCCTGGAACTGGTGACCGCGATTGCCGAGAAATCCCCCTCGGGCACCCGACTGGCCAAGGCGCTGATCGAGGTGGCCGAAACCGGGACAGAGGCGGAGGTGCTGATGGCCGAGAGCGTCGAACAGGCCAAGCTGATCGGCGGCGCGCATCAGATCGAGATCGTGTCGGCCAACATGGCGGGGCGCAAGCCGCAGTTCTGAACCTACCGGGTGAACAGACGTCTATCGAACGGCAAAGGCCCCGGCTGATCCAGCCGGGGCCTTTGCATGACATCTGGGGCTGGCGCTTACTGCACGACGCTGCGCAGTTCCGCCATCGCCTCGCTGGTTTCCGCGTCCAGATTGAACGGGGCCTTCAGGAATGCCAGATCGACGATACCTGCGTTTTCAGCAGGCAGATTGGTGTCCAGGACCGACAGCATGTGCGGCGACTGTTCCATGATCTTTTCGACATTGCGAGCAGGCAGGCGGGAATAGGAGACCTCGTAAGATCCGTTCTCCGGATAGGCCGCCAGTTCACAGCTGGGTTCCATGTAGGTCCCGGGGAGGGAGCAGCGCATTTCCGCCACGACCTGGTTGCCGTCCAGGAACCAGAAACTCCGGTACTCGCGTTTGGGGTCGAAGCTCGCGCTTTCGGCCTGACAGGTGGCGAGGTGTTCCGGCAGCAGGGTGACCGTGGTGCCATTGTCCCCGCGCGGAACTGCGGCCAGCCAGTTCGGCAGGTCGACCGACAGGGTCGTGCGGCAGCTCTCGTCCGCCATCGTATTGCGCGCAGCGACCTGCGCCCAGAGCGGTTCCGGCAGGCTGGTGCGCAGAGCGCCCGGCATGTCCGGCGTCTCGGCGCGGGTGCGGTATTCCGACAGGATGATCCAGGCCTGCCCGTCGCAGGACCCTTCGCCGTAATTCAGGCTGCACCCCTCGACCAATTCGACCTCAGGCAGCTCCATCCGGAAGAACAGGCGTTTCACCTCTTCCTCGGAGGCAACCGTTTCGGTGCTGTTGAAGCCAACGGCGAAATAGAATGCCAGGGAGCCCCACAACGCGGTCCCTGCCGCACCCATGGCAACGGTCTTTACCGTAGTGCCCCAAGTGCCGGCCGTCGCGGCGACCGATGTACCAGTAGATTGCATGGTTTCTGCCTGCATCTGTGTTCAACTGTTGCGTGATCTACTGATCGTTTTGGACCAGAATATGGCATTTATCAGAAAATTGTTTCGTAATTGGCAACGTATTTACCATTTTTTAAGTATTGGGCTCATTCTTTCTACTTATGGGTGAATTCTTTAATAAACCGGCACGTAAAAAGGGCCGCGCATCGCACGGCCCTTTCGGTTTTCCAATTCTGTCGGAAATCAGCTGTCTTCGATCGGCAGGGCGACGAAACGCGGCTCTCCCTGGCGGCGGATCAGCAGCAGGATGGATTTGCGTCCGGCCTCCCGCGCTTCTTCCACGCGCTCTTCCAGATCGCTGATCGCTTCGACCTTCTGCTGACCGGCCTCGGTGATCAGATCACCCGCGCGCAGACCCTTCTCATAGGCATCCGACGCCTCGTCCACCTCGCGGACCACCAGGCCCGTGTCCGCATCGCCGAGGTCCAGCTGTTCGGCCAGCTCCGGCGTGATGGAGGACAGGGACATGCCCATCAGATCCTTCTCCACCGGTTCGTCCTGGCCCGGCTGTGCGGCAGGTACGGCCTCGGCCTCGGCGTCTTCGCGGCGGCCGAGCGTGACCTTCAGAGTTTCGGTATTGCCGTCGCGCCAGACCGTGACGCGGACGGTTTTGCCGACCTGGGTGCTGCCGACCTGGCGGACCAGGCCACGGGTGTCCTCGACATCGACACCATCGAAGTTGACGATCACGTCACCGGCCTTCATGCCGGAATCCATCGCGGGGCCCTCGGGCACGTCGGAGACCAGCGCCCCCTTGGCTTCCGGCAGGCCCATGGCATCCGCCATGTCCTCGGTCACGTCCTGGATCCGCACGCCGAGCCAGCCGCGGCGGGTTTCCCCGAATTCCTTCAGCTGATCGACCACGCCCTTGACGACGTTGGACGCCATGGAGAAACCGATGCCGATGGAGCCGCCAGTGGGCGACAGGATCGCGGTGTTCACGCCGATGACCTCGCCATCCAGGTTGAAGAGCGGGCCGCCGGAGTTGCCCCGGTTGATCGCCGCATCGGTCTGGATGTAGTCGTCATAGGTCCCGCTGAGCGCTCGGTTGCGCGCCGAAACGATCCCGGCCGAAACCGAGAAACCCTGACCGAGCGGGTTGCCCATGGCCAGAACCCAATCGCCCACTCGGGCCAGATCGCTGTCGCCGAAGCTGACGAAGGGCAGAGGCTGATCCGCCTCGACCTTGAGCAGCGCGATATCGGTCTTCTCGTCCGTGCCGACCAGTTCCGCGTCCAGCGTGTCGCCGTTGAAGAATTCGATCTTGATCTCATCCGCGCCGGAGATCACGTGGTTGTTGGTTACGATGAACCCGTCCTCGGAAATCACGAAGCCGGACCCGAGCGCCGAAGACCGGCGCGGCGCGCGGTCGCCACGGTTGCGGTCCTGAAACTCGCGGAAGAAATCCTCGAAGGGCGAGCCTTCGGGGACCATCGGGGTTGCCTGGTCGCGCCCTGCGACCATGGTTGCGGTGGTGATGTTCACCACCGAGGGGCTGAACCTGTCGGCCAGATCGGCAAAACTTTCGGGCCGGGCCATGGCCTGGATCGCCTGGGCCAGAACCAGCAGGGTGGCCAGCAGCAGGGTCCAGAAGGCTCTGGTGGAAACCAGTTGCCGTTGCTCTGCCTGGGCCGCTCGGGGTCGGGAAAATGCCTGAGTACTCACTCCCGTTTCTCCTCTTAATGGGTGACTCTCTGGCGCATTCACCGGAACGCGCCGTCTGTGATGTCATGCAACGTAGGCTCGCATGTCGGCAACTCAAAGCCAATCGCATCCCGACAAGTGACCGTGATTGTCATGTGAAAACCTGTAACAACTCATGAAGGCACCGCACGGTGCCCCGTGCCCGTGCCCGTGCCTATGCCCCCAGCCATTTCGCCGCCCAGACCAGAACGACACCGAACGTCATCGCGGCCAGGCCAAGTATCCGCCGCTGGTCGAACGGGAGGGCGCGCAGCGCCTCCAGCAGACGCTCCACAAGCGAAGGGGCCAGCGCATAGGCCAGCCCCTCCACGATCAGAACCAGCCCGAGGGCCAGAAAGGCGACGCCGATCATTCCGTCGCCGTACCTGAGGGCGCCTGCTCCGAGGGCGCAGGGTCTGCTGGTGTCTCGTCCGCGGGTGCCGAATCTGCAGGCGCCTGGTCCGCGGGCGCTGTGGTTTCCTGATCGGCGGGTGCCGGTGCGGCCTCTTCCGCGGGTGCCGAGGACTCCTGATCAGCGGGTGCTGACGACGCCTGGCCTGCGGGCGTCGAGGGCGCGGAACCTGCGGACGCCGTGGGCGTCGCGGACTTCAGATAGTTGAAGAACTCGCTGTTGGGTGACAGCACCATGGTCGAATTGTTGCCCCGCAGCGCGCGTTCATAGGCTGTGAGCGAGCGATAGAATTCAAAGAACTCCGGATCGCTGCCAAAGGCCTCGGCATAGATCGCGTTCCGACGGGCATCCGCCTCGCCTCGTACGATATCGGCCTGGCGGTTGGCGTCGGAGACGATTTCCACCTGGGTCCGTTCCGCCTGCGCCCTGATCCGCTGCGCGGCTTCGTTCCCGCGCGCGATCTCGTCCGCCGCCTCGCGTTCCCGTTCGGCCCGCATCCGGGCAAAGGTTGCATCGAGGTTCTCGCGCGGCAGGTCGGTCCGCTTCAGTCGAACGTCGATGATCTCCAGCCCGAGGTTGCGTGCCTCGTCGATCGCCCCGTTGCGGATCCGCAGCATCAGGGCCGCACGGTCCGCGCTGAGGATCTCGTTCGAGGTGACGGAGCCGAGGATTTCCCGGGTCTGCGACCGCAGGATGCTGTCCAGCCGGGTTTCCGCAGCGGTGACCCCGCCGGCGCCGACCGCCTGCCGGAAGCGTTCCACATCGGTGATGCGGAAGCGGGCAAAGGCGTCGACCACGAGACGCCGGTCGTCCAGCGGCGTAACCTCCAGCGGGTCGATATCGCGGCTGAGGATACGGTCGTCATAGCGCACCACGTCCTGGATCAGCGGGATCTTGAAGGCGAGGCCCGGGTCTTCCTTCACATCGACCACACGGCCGAATTGCAGGACCAGGGCCTTCTCGCGTTCATCGACGATGAAAACCGAGCTAAGCCCGATCACCACCAGAACCACCACTACGGGCAAAAGAATTGCTGACTTTTTCATGATCAGTTTCCTCCCGTCTGGCTGGAACTGCGCGACCGCGTCAGCTCATTCAGGGGCAGGTAGGGCACAACGCCCGAACCGCCGCCAGCGGCATTGTCTTCGAGGATGATCTTGTCCACGTCACCCAACACCTTTTCCATGGTTTCCAGATAGAGGCGCTTGCGCGTCACCTCCGGCGCCTTTTCGTATTCCTGCAGAACGGCGGAGAACCGGCTGGCTTCACCTTCGGCCTCGTTGACGACGCGGGCGCGATAGCCCTCGGCATCTTCAAGAACCTGGGCGGCTTCACCCCGGGCCGCAGCCAGCACGCGGTTGGCGTCCCGGTCGGCTTCGTTCGTCAGGCGTTCCCGCTGCTGTTCAGCTGCCTGAACTTCGCGGAAGGCGTCGATGACCTGTGCAGGCGGGTCGGCCTTGTCAAAGGTCACACGGACAACGGACACGCCACTTTGGTAGCTGTCCAGCGTCGCCTGGATCAGATCCTGCAGACGGCCCGCGATCAAACCCCGGTCCCGGTTGAGGATCGGTGCCAGTTCCGACTGGGCGATAATCTCGCGCATGGCGGATTCCGACACGGCGCGGATGGTCATCCGCGGATCGCGCAGGTTGAACAGGAACTTGGCCGGGTCGTTGATGTTCCAGACCACCTGGAAATCAATGTCGACGATATTCTCGTCCCCGGTCAGCATCAGCCCCGCATCGCCACCGCGCCCTGCGACGCCGATGTCTTCGGTCTGTTCCCGGGTCACCGGGATCACCTCATAGGTGACGACCGGCCAGGGGGCGAAGTTCAGACCGGGAAAGCCGGTCGAGGAGTAGTCGCCAAGGAAGAGTTCGACAGACTGTTCTTCGGGCTTCACGGTGTAGAAGCTGGCGCCGAGCCACAGTGCCACGGCCACGCCGAGGCCGATCAGGACGGTGCCGCGGGTCATCTTCGGCCCGCCGCTGCCGCCACGCCCCGAACCGCCGTTGCCGCCATTGCCACGACCGCCCATGAGCACACGAAGCTGATCCTGCCCCTTGCGCATCAATTCGTCGATATCCGGGATCTGCGGTTTGTCCCCGTCGGGACCACGTCCGCCCCCTCCTCCTCCGGAAGGCGGCTGCTGCCGCCCGCCGCCGGAATTTCCGCCGCCCCCCCAGGGGCCGCCCGAATTGCCAGCCATGATGTTCCTTCTCACTTGTCGTAACTTCTGTTCTTGGTCCCAAACTGTGCATTTGGGGGCGAATTTCAAGCTTTGCGGGTCGGCGTCCGCATTGTCACCATCTCTTCCGACATGGTCGGGTGGACGGCGACGGTCCGGTCGAAATCTTCTTTCGTCGCCCCCATTTTGACGGCGATCCCGGCCATCTGAATCATTTCTCCCGCCTGAGGCGCGACGATGTGGCACCCCAGAACCCGGCGGCTTTCCTGGCTGACGATCAGTTTCATCAGGACACGCGCGGACCGCCCGGCAAAGGCCGTCTGCATCGGTTTGAAGGAGGTCGCGTAGACCTCGATCGGCTCCTGGTCGCGCGCCTCTTCCTCCGTCAGGCCGACGGTGCCGAATTCGGGCTGAGTGAAGACGGCCGTCGGGATCAACTCGTGATCCGGCTTGGTCGGATTGCCGTGGAACACCGTTTCGACAAAGGCCATGCCCTCGCGGATTGCGACGGGGGTCAGGTTCATCCGGTCGGTGACATCGCCGATGGCGTAGATCGAGGGCACGGCGGTCTGCGAATAGTCGTCGACCTCGATCTCGCCGCGACGGCCCAGCTTCACGCCAACCTCCTCCAGCCCCATGTTGTCCGAATTCGGACGACGCCCGGTGGCAAAGAGCACCTGGCCGAAGACCCGCTCCGTGCCGTTGGTGGCCTTCACGCGGATGCCCTCGCCGTCCTTCTCCATCGAGATCAGGTCGCTGCCGCAATGCAGGTCGACGCCGTTCGCCTGCATCTCTTCGGCGATCAGCCCGCGCGCCTCGTCATCAAAACCACGCAGGATCTGCGCACCACGGTAATACTGTGTTGTCTCCACGCCCATCCCGGCCAGCACGCCGGCAAACTCGCAGGCGATATAGCCGCCGCCGACAATCAGGATGCTCTTGGGCAGCGTGTCGAGGTCGAAGATGTCATCGCTGACGATCCCCAGATCGGCATTCTCCAGCTCCGGCCGGACGGGCCGCCCGCCGGTGGCGATCAGGATATGTTTCGCCGTCTTGCGCGTGCCGTCGGCCAGTGCGACCGTATGGGCATCGGCAATCACCGCGCGCTGATCGAAGCGTTCCACGCCCGATCCATCCAGCAGGCGTTGGTAGATGCCCTCCAGGCGATCCAGCTCCGTCTGCATTTTCGGATGAAAAGCACCCCAGTCGAAACGCGCATCGCCGATCTGCCAGCCGTAGTCCCGGGCCTCTTCGACCGCGGGGCCGTAGCCGCTGGCAAAGACCATCAGCTTCTTCGGCACGCAGCCCCGGATCACACAGGTCCCGCCGTAACGGCTTTCCTCTGCGAGGGCGACCTTCGCCTTGGCCTCTCCCGCCGCGACCCGCGCCGCCCGGACGCCGCCGGAGCCGCCGCCGATCACGAAGAGATCATAGTCGAAATCGCTCATGGAAAGTCTCCTGCCGTGCTGCTGTTCTATCCCACATGGGGCGCGCATTGGCCAGCGCAAGCCTGCTGCAAAGCGCCCCGGTCGTCGTGTCGTCGAAAATACCTTTGGGTGAATTGAGCCGCAGGCTCAAGAAGGGCAGGGCCCTTCACTCGCCGAGGTCGGAAAACAGGTTGTCGTCTTCCAGGAAATCCAGACGCGTCTCCTCGATCGTGCCGGCGTTGATGTCGCGCAGCTCCACCCGGCCATCGCCGTAACCGATGATCACGCTGTCGCAGATGTCGATGAAGAGCCCGTTCTCAACCACCCCCGGCATCTGGTTCAGGACCATGGCCAGTTGCCGCGCCTCGCCGATGCGATTGAGATGCAGATCGAGGATATAGTTCCCCTCATCCGTCACGAAGGGCCGCGCGCCGTTCATTCGCAGCGTTGAATTGCGCCCCAGCACATCCATGGAAATCAGCATCTCCTCCACCAGCGCCTGAGTGGTCTGCCAGCCGAAGGGGATCACCTCGATCGGCAGCGGAAAGGCGCCCAGGGCCTCGACCTCCTTGCCGATATCCGCAATCACGATCATCTGGTCGGAGGCCGTGGCGACGATCTTTTCCTGCAGCAGCGCGCCGCCGCCGCCCTTGATCAGGTTCAGGTCGCCATCGAATTCATCCGCCCCGTCGATGGTCAGGTCCAGCCATTTCGCCTCGTCCAGCGAAATCACGTCGATGCCCACTTCGCTGGCCAGCTGCGCGGTGCGGGACGAGGTGGGGATGCCCTTGATCTTCAACCCGTCTTCGCGCACCAACTCGCCCAGACAGCGGACCATCCAGGCGGCTGTCGATCCGGTGCCCAGCCCGACACGCATCCCGTCTTCCACGAAATCCACCGATCTCTTGGCGGCCACGTATTTCGCCTTGTCGATGGGCGACAACTCTCCGGACATGCTGCACTCCTCGCCTCGATTTGCGCAGCTTATAAGTTGCGCGACCGCCTGTGGCGAGGGGCAATCCCGCGTCATGTCAGGCTCAGGGGCCGTTTCGCCCACGACTTGCGTCGTTTCCGGTCGGACATGTCGCCCTAACTGAGGCAGGATCGGTGGAAAGAACCCAAGCGAGGTCCAGACGTGTTCCTGTCCGTTTTCGATGTCTTCAAGATCGGGGTTGGCCCCTCGTCCTCCCATACCATGGGGCCGATGGTGGCGGCGGGGCGGTTCCTGGACCGGCTGCGCGCCGCGCCGTTCTCCGCGCATGGGCTGCGCGCCACGCTCTACGGATCGCTCGCCTTCACGGGGCGGGGCCATGCGACGGACCGGGCGGTGATCCTGGGGCTGGCAGGGCATAAGCCCGACACCTTCGATGCGGAGGCGGCGGAGGAGAGCCTGGCGACCATTACCCGGACGCAGCAGGTCAGCCCCGAGGGGCTCTCGCCCCTGGCCTTCGCGCCGGAGAGCGACCTGCGCTTCGACTTCGACCAGCCGCTGCCGGGCCATGCCAACGGGATGGTGCTGGAGGCTCTGGACGCCCAGGGCGACGTCATCCTGTCAGAGACATATTATTCCATCGGCGGCGGTTTTGTCCTGACCGCCGAGGAACTGGCCGCCGGCGCCGCCAAGGAAGAGGGGCCGCCCGTGCCCTTTCCCTTCAAATCCGCCGCCGAGATGCTGGACATGGCCCGCACCTCCGGCCTCACCATCGCGCAGATGAAGGAGAGGAACGAGGCCGCGCGTGGCACCGGCCCGCTGAAACAGGGCACGCTGCGCATCTGGCAGGTGATGAAGGATTGCATGGATCGGGGCCTGGAGAGCGAGGGCATCCTGCCCGGCGGGCTCAAGGTGCGCCGCCGCGCCCCCGGCATCCTGGCCAAGCTAGAGGAGGAGCGCGGTCGCAACCTGAACGCCCCGCATGTCATCAACGACTGGATCGGCGTCTATGCCATGGCGGTGAACGAGGAAAACGCCGCCGGAGGGCAGGTCGTGACCTCGCCCACGAACGGCGCGGCTGGCGTCCTGCCCGCCGTCATCCGTTACTGGCTGGATCATGTGCCCGGCGCGTCCGAGGCCCGGGTGCCGGAGTTCCTGCTGACCGCCGCGGCGATTGCCGGTCTGGTCAAATTCAACGCCTCGATTAGCGGGGCGGAGGCCGGCTGCCAGGCCGAGGTCGGATCGGCGGCGGCCATGGCGGCCGCGGGCCTCTGCGCGGTGCTGGGCGGCACGGCGGAGCAGATCGAGAACGCCGCCGAAATCGCCCTGGAACATCACCTCGGCATGACCTGCGACCCGGTGAAGGGCCTGGTGCAGGTGCCCTGCATCGAACGCAACTCCCTGGGCGCGATCAAGGCGGTCAGCGCCGCCTCGCTCGCCCTGCGCGGCGACGGCCAGCATTTCGTGCCGCTGGATGCCGCGATCGAGACGATGCGCCAGACCGGGCGGGACATGCATGCGAAGTACAAGGAAACGTCGCTCGGCGGGCTGGCGGTCAACGTGCCGAACTGCTGAAGGCCGCATGCGAAAGCCCCCCGCTTGCAGTGCACCGGGGGGCTCTCTCACGTTCAGGCGTGATTACGACCGGTCATCAATCAGGACTTCAAAGCCGCCATCGGCCTTGGAATAAACGCCGATCACGTCATCTGCCGCGTAGCCTTCGGCCTCCAGCATCGCCTGGAAGTCGGCGTTTGCCGCGATCATGTCCTGCATGGACGCCATCTCGCCCTCGGCATCTGCAAGCGCATTGTCGAGAGCCGAGGCGTTCTCGCCAGCTTCGCCTTGTAGTTCGGACAGGGCGATGGTTTCGACCTGGCTGTCGGCCGTGATACCCGCGATGTCGGCCTGCGCGTTCTGGCCTGCCCGGATCGACGAGATCACGCGACCATAGTTCATGTCATCCGACGTGCCGGACGCGGCCATGTCGGTATCGGCCTCGCCGGTCGCAGTGGACGAGGCGTTGCCGCTGTCGCCCATGGTGCCGGAATCCGCCGTCACATCGGCCCCGACATCTGCCGACACGCCACCGTCATCGGCCCCGACCGACGCCCCGGCGTCAGCGCCAAGGTTTGCGCTCTGTGCCAGAGCGGCGCCGGACACGGATGCGGCAAGAATGGCTGCGAGGCCTGCGGATTTCGTGATGAAGGTCATGGTTGTCTCCTCTCTATTTCGGACGCCGGATGCGACGCCCAGTGAGTGAGGAATGAGAAGGACGCCGCATTGGTTCCCGGGCCCGGGCCCCGTCGGTCAGATCACGCCGGACCGTCGTTGCAGGTGAGCGGACAGCTGCCGAAATTGGCGGTGTTCCCGCGTTTCCTGTCGCGGCACAAAGATATTTCGGTTGCGCGATAAGACCCAGACGATGCAGCCCCGCTCTTGCACCATGCAATGACACCTGCGCTTGCCTGCCGGGCGTTCCCATGCTTCGTTTCGGGGGTTTCTGAAAGGCTGATGATGAGCGCGGACCGCCCCCTTCTGGCCATCGCCCTGATGGCAGGTTTCTGTTTCGTCGCCCCCCTGTCGGATGCGACGGCAAAACTGCTGGGGCAGGCGGCCTATGCGCAGCCGGTGTTTCAGGTGCTGGTGCTACGCTTCGCCATGCAGGCCCTGTTCCTCATCCCGCTCGCCATGGCGACCGGGCGCAGCCTGCGGATGACCGGGCGCGAGACCTGGTTGGTTCTGGCCCGGACCCTGCTGCATATCGTCGGCGTCGGCTTCATGTTCACCTCCCTGCGGTTCCTGCCGCTGGCGGAAACCGTGGCGATTGCCTTTGTCATGCCCTTCATCCTGCTGCTCCTCGGCTGGCTCCTGATGGACGAGGAGGTCGGCTGGCGCCGTCTGGGGGCCTGTGCCGTCGGCTTTGTCGGCACACTGCTGGTGATCCAGCCCAGCTTTGCCGAGGTCGGGTGGCCCGCGCTGCTGCCGCTTGGCGTGGCGGTGAGTTTCGCGCTCTTCATGCTGGTGACGCGGGCGGTTGCGAAATCGCTCGACCCTATTGCGATGCAGGGGGTCAGCGGCGGCATGGCCATGGGTCTCATGGCCCCTTTCATCGTCGCGGGCCTGGTCTGGCAGGGGCCGCTCAGCCCGGCGCCGATCCCGGGGGCGGCGCTGCCGCTCTACCTGATCCTCGGGCTGATCGGCTCCTTCGGGCATCTGCTGATGACTTGGTCGCTGCGCTACGCGCCCTCGGCCACGCTGGCGCCGATGCAATACCTGGAAATCCCCTTTGCCACGGCCATCGGGTTCCTGATCTTCGGCGATCTGCCGAACGGTCTGGCCGCGCTTGGCATTGCGGTGACGGTGGCGGCGGGCCTCTACATCATTCTGCGCGAGCGGGCCATCGCGCGTCAGACCGTGACAGCGCCGCAAGCAGCGGGAGGAGGGCCGGGCGCGGCAATATGAGCAGCATCGCCGCCGTCTGCATGGTCAGCTCTACAGTTGCGGCACTCACCCGGTTCGACGTGCCGACCCGACCATCGGGCCGCAGGGGCAGCCCGTCGATCGGCCATTCCAGCCCCTGCGACGTGCCGCGCATCTCCGCCAGCGGATAGAGCGACAGGCGCGATCCCACGGGCAACTCCAGCGACAGGCGGGGCGGGCAGAGGCAGATCACATCCTCTTCCCCGACCAGCACGCAGGGCCGGTCGGGCTGCAAGGCCAGGCCCGTCATCACCGCCAGCTGATGATCGAGCCGCCCGCCGGTGAAGCCGACCCCCAGCACCACCGGCGCGCCGATCCGCGCCAGCGCCTTGTCGAAATCAGTGCTCTCCTGTTCGTCCACCTCGTAGAGCCGGGCCGGGTCGAGGGCGGCGCGATCCTCCGACAAGATACTGTCGAAATCGCCGATCACCGCGACCGGGTCCAACCCGGCCCGCCGCGCCAATGCGGCCCCGCTGTCGGCGCAGACCACCGGCATATCCGTCACCGGAACCTCGTCCTTCAGCCCGCGCAGCAGGTCCAGCGCCCCCTCGGGGTCTGCCCCGCCCAGAAGCAGAACCGCCTCATCCGTGGTCACGATTTGTTCAATCATCCCGCGATATTCCTTTGCCTGTTGGCAATTTCATTGTCCTCATTCCTGGGCCAAAGTGGACAGGCACCACGAAATTGTCACAAAATGAAACGACCCATTCCTTAGATTCGAACCGTCTAAGTCGCATGGTCTGGCCGACAGAGGTGGAAGAAGAGCAGTCCCACCCGGTGCGGCAAGTGACAAGAAGCGAGATACATCGTGGCAGATTCGAATAAAATCCTCACCGTGTCCTATGGCACGTTCTCCTGCACTCTGGAGGGGTTTGACGACGCCTTCACCACCATGAAGGCGATTGCGGAGTATTTCCGGGACCTCGCCGCGGATGACCGGTTCTTCGGCGCCGAGCCGCCGACCCCGGATGCGGAAATGCTGGCGCGCCTGGCCAGCCGCACCGCATCGCGCCGGGTCGAAGCCCATCAGGACGAAAACGGCATCACGCTGCGCCAGGACACTGCCGCCCTGTCGGCACCGGCCCGCGCGGAACCAGACGTGGACGAGACGGCGGAGCCCACGGTGGCCGAGGTCGAAGAGGCCCTCGACGCGGCCCCCGTTGCCGAGGCCATGGAAGAGGCCGCCGAGGACCACGTCGAAGATCTCTCCCAGGTCGCTGACGCGCCGGTCGAGGCCGCAGAAGACGAAATCGACGAGGTCGACGAAGACTTCGCCGAAGTCGAAGCTATCGCCGAAGCGGAAGAAGAGGCCACCGTTGCCACCCCGCGCCCGGTCATCGCCAAGAACATGTCCGCCACTGTGCGGCGTCAGCCCAAAGCCTCGCCCGCGCCGCGCATTCAGCCGAACCGCCCCCGGGTCCAGGTCACGGGCAGCCGCCCGGTCCGCGTGACCACCGGCGCGCCTGGCCCCGCCCCGCATCCCGACCAGACCTCGGTCGCCGCGAAACTCGCCCGCATTCGGGGCGTGGTGGCCAAGACCGGCAAGGGCGAGGCGACCAACGGTTATTCCGAAGATCAACATGCCGAGGGCAATACGCCCAGCATCGGCGCGCAGTCGCTTGCCGAGGCTTTCAAGGACGATCTGGCCGATGACGCCGTCGACACAACGGTTGAGCCCGCCAAGTCCATTGCGGCGGCGACCCAGGCGGCCATCGCTGCCGAGCTGGCCGAACGCGATGCCGATACCACAGTGGAGACTGACGACGCCGAGGATTTCGATCTCAGCGCGGCGATGGACTTCGCCGAGAGCGAAGAGGACGACGAGGCTGGGTACACCTCTGACGAGTACGCAGCCGATGAAGACACCGCCGAGGTCGCCGTAGAGGACGACGCGGACGCTGACGAAGAGTTCGATGAGGAGGCCTTCTTCGCCGATATGGCGGAAGATGACGCCGACGACGAGGGTGAGTTCGAAGCGGCGGACGAGGTCGAGGTTGCAGAGGCCCCGGTTCAGCCGCGCCCTGTTGCCCGCGTCCTGAAGGTCAAGCGCCGCCATTTCGAAGCCGCGGTCGAGGACGGCACCCTGGAAGAAGAGGCGGAGGCGTCGGTCCCCGATGCCATCCTGCGCGGCGAAAGCTCGCTCAGCCCCGAAGACGAGGCCGATCTGCAGGACGAACTGCAGGCCCTGGAAGCCGAAATCGCGCTTGGCGCCGAGGATGACGCCGATGCGGTCGAAGAGGCCGAAGAGGACGACAGCTTTGCCGCCTATGCCGAGGACGAAGACGAGGACGACGCTGATCTGGACCCCGATCTGGATGAAGACATGTCCTGGGACTTCGACGATGAAAGCGGCGACGACGGCGACCTGGAAGATCAGGAGTTCGCCATCGGTGCCGACACCGAAGTTGCGGAGGCCGAGGATGACCTCGCCGCGGCAGAGGACGAGGAGGCGATTGCCGCCGATGCAGAACCCGTCCAGCCTTCGCGCAGCCGTCTGCTGCGTAAGGCCGATGACGACATGGACCGCATCCTGAAGGAAACTGACCACCACCTGGACGACAGCGACGGCACCCGCCGCCGGTCTGCCATCGCGCATCTGCGCGCCGCCGTGGCCGCCACCAAGGCGGAAAAACAGGCGGGCGGCGTGGCCGAGGACGACGAACAGGAGGTCGCCAACGTCTATCGCGACGATCTGGCCCAGGTGGTGCGCCCGCGCCGTCCGGTGACCCCGACGAGCCGTGGTGAAAGCCCCTCCCGCCGGGCGGAGGATCGCCCGGCCCCGCTGAAACTGGTCGCCGAACAGCGCGTCGACATCCCCGGCGCGGATGCAGGTCCGGTCCGCCCTCGCCGCGTGCGGATGTCCGACCTGGCCAAGCACGAGCCGATGCCGGACGAGGACGCGGATGTCGATGCGCAGGCCCATGCCCGCGCCGCCGCCGCCAATGCCGCCTCCTTCAACGAATTCGCCGAACGCGTCGGCGCGGCCGGTCTGCCCGACCTGCTGGAAGCCGCGGCCTCCTACCTCTCCTTTGTCGAGGGCCGCGATCAGTTCACCCGCCCGCAACTGATGGTGAAGGCGCGTCAGGCGCTGGAGGACGAATTCTCCCGCGAGGACGGGCTGCGCCACTTCGGCCGCCTGCTGCGCGAAGGCAAACTGCGCAAGGTCTCGGCCGGACATTTCACCGTCTCCGACCGGATCAGCTTCCGCCCGGAGGAACGCGCCGCGGGGTGAGTTTCCGCGACAAGAGACAAGGGGCCGCTCCGGGAGGGGCGGCCTTTTCTATTGAAAGATGCTTTTCAGACCCGGGAATGCCGCCATGGTCGCACCGATAATCCTTCTGTTGCTGTCCTGTGTCGGCCTGCTTGTCGGGCTACTCCTGCCCGGGTTGTCAGATTTGCTCTTGTTGGCAGTGCCTTGCGCCGTCGCAAGCCTGATCCTCCTTTTCGTGCACCTTTGGCGCAGAGGGGTCGCGACGGGGGTGAAGAAACGCTGGATCGTTCTGGACGGCTCGAACATCATGCATTGGAAGGGCAATGGCGCGGATCTCGCAACCGTCCGGGAGGTGACGCGGCGATTGGGCGAAATGGGCTATGTGCCCTGCGTCGTCTTTGATGCGAACGCCGGATACAAGCTGAACAATCGCTACCAGGATGACGCCGAACTGGCGAAGCGCCTGGGGCTGCCGAGCGCCCGGGTCCTAGTCGTCGCCAAGGGCACCATTGCGGATGAGATTATCCTGTCCGCGGCGCGGGACCAGAATGCCAGGATCGTCACCAACGACCGCTTTCGGGATTGGGCCGACCAGCATCCCGAGGTCGAGGAGGAGGGCCACCTGGTACGCGGCGGGTATCGCTCCGGCCGACTTTGGTTGAACTTGCCGGACGAGGCGCCATGACGGTTTGGAGTCGCCCGGTCTCATAGCCGACACCCACCTTGGGCGGCCCTGTCTGCCACCGAACCCCCTTCACCCCTCCGTGATCAGCGCCACCGACCGATCATCCTCGGTCACATCCACCACCGCCAGCCCCAGCTTGCGGGCCGCCGCGAGCGAGAGGATCCCGCTGTCGAGCCCGAGCGGGGCCTGGTAGTTGCGCACGCCGCGCCGGGTCTGGCGGTCCATACGGCCGTTGATCGGCCCGGAATAGAGCCCCCGCGCAGCAAGTGTGCGCTGCAGCGAGGCGACGAAGTCCTCGGTCAGCTCTGCGGGGCAGGGGGTGCGGAACCACAGCTCCTGCCGTTCGCGAAGGATGCGTTGCTGGGTTTCGGTCTTGTACACCGCCGGGGCCAGGACCGTCCCGTCGCGATGGACCTGCGCCGGTTGCAGCAGGATCTGTTCCGTCACGGTTTCAACCACGGCGGGGCTGGCCTCCTGTCCCCAGCAGGCCCCGGCGGGCGATCCCGGTGGCGGTTCCGATCGGATCTGGATGATGTCCGGTTCCCCCACGCCGGGCACGGGCAGGGGCATGCCGCATCCCGCGAGGGCGGACAGCGACAAGAGCCCGGCTGCGGCGGTCCAGCTCCTTCGGGTCATCGGGGGGTACCTTCTGCTCGTCCGGGTCTGGGGCCCGGCCGGGCCATTCTATCCGTTTTTTGCGTGTCGCGGAAGGGCGCGGGGCGGGGTGCGCGGGTTGCCTCCGCCCCCCGGCATCCGGTCGCCCGGTCCCCCCGGCCGCAGCAGATCGTCGAGCATATAGGAGATATCCTCCACCCGTTCGGCGATCACATGGGTCACCTCGTTCTCGCGCTGCAGCCGCCCGGTCACGCGCAGCATCCGCCCGGCGATCACCGCCCGGCGGAAGGCCTCGTACAGCTTGCGCCAGACGATCACGTTCACCACCCCCGTCTCATCCTCCAGGGTGAGGAAGATCACCCCCTTGGCCGTGCCGGGCCGCTGCCGCAGGATGACCAGCCCCGCCACCGCGACCCGCGCGCCCTGTGGTGGCAGGTCGAGCATCCCCGCCGGGAGGCAGGCAGGCGGGCGGGGCCAGGGATAGGGGTCGGGCCTGCGCGGATCGGGAAAGGGCGGGGGCAGGGGCGTCATGGAGAACATATAGCGAACAACGTCACGTTTCTCAACCCTGCGTGACTGGGGGACGGAAAGGGGCTGGAACGGCCCGCCCGGCATCGTTAGATACGGGCGAAGCGAGAAGCCAAGGAGACGCGAATGGCGAAGATCACCTATATCGAGCACGACGGCACGGAACACGTGGTGGACGTGGCCAACGGTATGACCGTGATGGAAGGCGCCCGTGACAACGGTATCCCGGGGATCGAGGCCGATTGCGGCGGCGCCTGCGCCTGTTCTACCTGCCATGTCTACATCGACCCCGCCTGGGTCGAGAAGCTGCCGGAAAAGCAGGACATGGAAGAGGACATGCTCGACTTCGCCTATGAACCCGATCCCGCCCGGTCCCGCCTGACCTGCCAGATCAAGGTGACCGATGCGCTGGACGGCCTCGTCGTTCAGATGCCCGAAAAGCAGATCTGATCCATGCGCGACCGCGCGCGGCCCGTGATGTTGCGCGCGTGGCGGCCGATGGCCCGCCGCGCCCTTCTGGCCGCGGGCCTGTGTCTGACTGCGTTGAGCCCGGTACAGGCCGAAGGGCGCATCACCGCAGCCACCTACGAGGGCCCGACCGACCGCTATGACCACGGTGTCCTGGGCGACAAGCTGGAATGGACCACGCTCCGCCTGACGCTGGAGGACGGGACCGTACGGCGCTTTACCCTGCCCGAAGATATGGTGTTCGAGGACCTCTCCCCCCGCCTGGCCGACGTCACCGGTGATGGCGTGGCCGAGGTCATCGCGGTGGAAACCAGCCTGCGCCTGGGCGCGCGGCTGGCCGTCTACACCGCCGAGGGGCGGCTGGTCACCACAGACCATATCGGCCAGCGCAACCGATGGCTGGCCCCGGTCGGCGCGGCGGATTTCGATGGCGACGGCCGGATCGAGATCGCCTTTGTCGACCGCCCGCACCTGCTGCAGATGCTGCGGCTGGTCCGGCTGGAAGCAGGCGAACTGCGGGAGGTCGCCACCCTGCGCGGGGTGACCAATCACCGGTTGGGCTGGGACTACATCGTCGGCGGCGTGCGGCATTGCGCCGGACGGCCGGAGATCATCCTCTCCACCGGCGACTGGCTGGCCAATCTTTCGGTCTTCTGGTCCCGGGATCAGCGCCTCGACACGCGGGCCGAGGGGCGGTTTACCGGCCCGGAAAGCCTGGAAAAACTGATACGCTGCGAGACCTAACCGGCGCGCGCGGCCTGTTAGTAAGCTATGTCTTAAAAGCGGCGATCAGCGCCGGGGCCATACCGACGCTCAGCACCGGCATCGACCTCCAGGGCCAGTAGCGGACAGCGATCACCAGCCCGAACACCGCGAGCACACCGATCGAGAGAAAGACCTCCGCATTGCTGCGTCCGTTCCCGACCACGACGGCGATGGCAAGGCCCGCCGCCGCGAGCAGCGAAAAGAGGCCCGCAAGGAACATGGTGACGCGGGGCGCGCCGCCCTCGCCGATGATCAGCGGAATATCCGCGTCGCGCTCGGCCAAACGGGCAAGGATCGCGCCAACGAGGTCTGCATGGGTCTGGACGTTCGTATCGGACGCCACCCCGGTCACGCCGATCGACAGCTTCCCCTCGGGGTGGGACAGGTCGAGCCTGCGGATCACGCCGCCCCGCTTGATCCCCATCTCGGTAAACCGGGTTTCCGTCACCAGATTCAGGTTGAACCGGTCATGCGGCGTGCGCAGGTCGCTGCCCTCCAGCACCCAGTCCTGCGCGCCGCGCAGCAGCGCGGGTTTGAACCGGAAGCTATGGGCATCGCTCACCCCAGAACCCGCCATCCGATGTCGGAGCGGTAGAAGCCGTCCGGCCAATCCACCGCCTCGGCCATTGCATAGGCCCGATCCCGCGCCTCCTGCAGCGTTGACCCGCGCGCCGTGGCGTTCAGCACCCGTCCGCCATTGGCCAGCACCTTGCCGCCCTCGGCCTTGGTGCCCGCGTGGAAACAGACCTCCGACGAGGTCGCGGGCAGGGCGTCCAGCCCCTTGATCTCGGTCCCCTTGGCATAGGCGCCGGGATAGCCCTCGGCTGCCAGCACGACGGTCATCGCATGATCATCGGCCCAGTTTACCCGGGCCTCACCCAGACGCCCCTCGGCCGCGGCATGCATCAGATCGAAGGCCTGCGCGCCCAGGCGCAGCATCAGCACCTGGCATTCCGGATCGCCGAAGCGGCAGTTGTATTCCACCAGCCGCGCTTCGCCATCCTTGATCATCAGCCCGACGTAGAGCACGCCGGAATAGGGCGTCCCGCGTGCGGCCATCTCGCGCAGGGTGGGATAGACGATGCGATCCATCACCTGCTGTTGCAGGGCGTCGGTCATCACTGGGGCAGGGGAATAGGCCCCCATCCCGCCGGTGTTCGGCCCCTCGTCCCCGTCAAAGGCGCGCTTGTGGTCCTGCGCCGTCCCGATGGAGAGCGCATCCTCGCCATCGCACAGCACGAAGAACGAGGCTTCCTCGCCCTCCATGAATTCCTCGATCACCACCTCGGCCCCGGCCGCGCCGAACTCTCCGCCGAACATGTCGTCGATGGCGGCCAGCGCCGTCGCCTCGTCCATCGCCACGATCACGCCCTTGCCGGCCGCCAGACCGTCGGCCTTCACGACAATCGGCGCGCCCTCGGCGCGGATGTAATCCTTGGCCGGACCCGGTTCCGTGAACCTGGCATAGCCTGCCGTGGGCGCGCCCGCGGCATCGCAGATTTCCTTGGTAAACCCCTTGGAGGCCTCCAGCCGGGCGGCCTCCTGCGAGGGGCCGAATACCAGAAACCCGGCATTTCGCAGGTCATCGGCCACGCCCGCCGCCAGTGGAGCTTCGGGTCCGACGATGATGAAGTCGATGGCATTCTCTTCGCAGAACTGCCCGACCACGCCGCCGTCCAGAATATCCAGATCCGCACATTCCGCGATATTGGCGATCCCCGCGTTGCCCGGCGCGACGATCAGCTTGTCGCACTTGGGATTTTGCAGCACCGCCCAGGCCAGCGCATGTTCACGGCCGCCCCCGCCGAGGATCAGGATGTTCATTGACGAAAGTCCCCTATCTATCTGGCCGCGGTTCTAGGCAGGGTCCGTCGCAAAGGCAATGGGCCGACCCTCAGTGCAGCCTGCGCCGGATCGCCCGCAGACCGGCCCAGACCCCCAGCACCACGACCGGCGTAACCAGCGCGGCGAGCCAGCCCTTTTCGACCCCGGCCTCCTTGGCAATCGGCCCCAGAACATAGAGCGCGAGGCTGGTCGCGTAGTAGGAAATTGCCACGACCGACAACCCCTCCACCGTGTGTTGCAAGCGGAGAGCTTCGTCCGAACGTTTGTCCATGCTGATCAGCAGGGCCCGGTTCTGCCGTGACAGTTCCACGTCGACCCGCGTGCGCAGCAACTCTCCCGCGCGGCGCGCCCTTTCGGTCAGGCGGGCGAGGCGGCGTTCCGTGGCATCGACCGTCCGCATCGCCGGATCGAACCGGCGCAACATGAACTCCTCGAAGGTCTGCCGGCCCTCGAACCGCTCTTCGCCGAGGGTGCCGATGCGGCTGGTCACGATCCGTTCATAGGCCATGGTGGCGGACCAGCGGAAACTGGCGCGCGCGGACAGACGTTCCAGCCGGGCCGACAAGTCCAGCAATTCCTGCAGCAGGGCCTCCGCCTCGCTGGTGCCCTCGCCCAACTGCCCGACCGCGGTTGACAGGCGTATCCCCGCCTCCGACAGCTTCGGCGCCATTTCCTGCGCCCGGATCCATCCCAGCATGGCCATGGCGCGATAAGTCTCGATCTCGCAGAGGCGTTGAACCGTGCGGCCAATTCGCTTTGGTCCGACATCCGTCCGGACCAGGACGGAAAACCGCATGTCGCCCGCCGCATCCGGGTTGAAATCCCCCGCAATCACGGCCTGGGCATCCAATACCCGAGCGACCGCCAGGCTGTCGCTGGAATGATCCGCCAGCAAAACCTCCTTCACCTGGGCATCGCCGTCGACCATCTGGATACGGAACCGGGCAGAGGCGATCCGCAGCCCCGGCGCATCCCGCAAGATGTCCTGCGACAGGGCCAGCACCTCCGCCTCTGTCCCGCCCCAGACCAGGAAGGTGACAAACTCGTTGTGGCTTTCCCACTTCACATGCAGCGGGCCCAAGCGGCCCGACCAATGTGTTGCTTCGGCGTCCGGCAGGGACAGGCAGGCACCGGAGATCAGACGATCCAGCTGCGCCCGTTCGGCGGCGCGATCCCGGTCCGACCGCTTCTCTGGACGCAGGGCGACGAACCAGGCGGTGGCCGGCGCCGGGATCGAGGGGAAGGGGCGGGCGTGCAACTCCTCGACAAGGGCGGCGCGGAGGGGGTGGTCGGTCATGGCAGGTTTTGGGTCCGGGGTCATGTTCGGCAACTCTGCGGTTCGGGGTTCGTCCAGTCTAGCCCGAAGCGACCGCTGCGCGTCACGCCCCCACATGGCGCCGGGACCATCTGCCGCAGCGGAAGGCATCCAGCACACGGCGCTCTTCAAGCCAGCCATCTGGTACGGTGGCCCCCACGTCAACCAGACCGTGTCGCGCCCGATTTCCGCCACAATCACAGAGGTGACATGGCGACCCGATAAGCCATCGAAAAATCAAGAAACTAAGTGTTTTTCCTGGCGGCGCGGGCACATTTTTCTTGTCAGATTTGTGCGTGGCACGCTAAAAAAAGGCAATATTGTGGCGTCCGGAAATTTCTCCGGGCGGTTTCGGTGGCAAATTATTTGCACGACCAAAAGGCCATTTCTCGGCCGGGCGGAGATTTTGTAGGGGCGGACCACCGCGTTCGGTCCGTATTTGATTAAGGGTTAGTACCGGCCATGGCTGTGAGCAGAAATCTTTACCTCGCCCTCCTGGCCATCGACGTCTACAACCGCGACTATGATACCGTCGTCACTGTCGAAGGTGACCAGATCGGCGATGTCACCGTCATTGATCCCTCCAGCTACGATCCCTCTGGGACCCTTCTGTCGGACTGGCAGGACACGGGCTTCTACGCCCTGGCTTATGACACCCGCAACGTCGAGGTCCTGGGCGACCCCTATGTCTTTTCCTATCGCGGGACCAACCCCAGCCCGGGCGAAGATTTCCTGACCTCGCCGCTCTGGCTGGACGCCAGCAACGGGTGGACTGCCGCCGTGGGGTTCCCCGGCGGCGACGGCGGGCAGGCCTCTCAGGCTTTGGATTTCTATTCGATCCTGATGGCCGACCTCGACGCCGAGGGCGGGCAAGTCACGATCACCGGCCATTCCCTCGGGGGCGGGCTGGCCGGGCTGGTGGCGAATGTCTTTGGCGAAGAGGCCCTGCTCTTTGACCATATGCCCTACGAATACGCGTCGCAGGCGCTGTATGACTGGGCGGCGTCGGACCAATATGCGCGCGACCGGTTCTTCGACGGCACCTTCCCGGGGCAGTTGGACGACAGCCAGATAGAGGCGCTCGCGACCCTGGGGGAATTCCTCTCATCCGTCCGCCTGGCCCTCGGCAGCGATTACGAGAGCATGCCCAGCTACGGCGGGACCCGCAGCCCGCTGGACCTGCATGCCATGGCGATGCTGGCGCATCTGATTTTTGCCGAGGACAAGGGCCATACCGCCTGGCAATCCATCGGCAAGTACCTCTGGGACGCCTGGCTGAGCGCGGATATCGCGGGCACCATTCCCGGTATCGAAGGCAAGGTCGGCGACCTGGGTGCGATCACCGACGTGATGCAGCACGGGCTGGCCTATTCCGCCCTGGAAAGCGGCGAGAAACCGTTTGGGGACACGGGCATCTGGGCGCTGTTCAACGATGCGGACGAGCTGGGCGGCGTCATCTCCGGCACGCCTTCCGATTTCTTCGAGAAATTCGTGGAGTTCGATTTCTCCATCGGGCTGGGCGGTGTCGATCTTTACAACGATATCACGCAGGTTCTGGCGGCGATGCTGGTGCAATACGGCGGCGCGCTGGCGGTGCAGGACATTACCGACAACCCGATCGCGCGCGATGGCATCCTGGAGCTGACGGATGACGGCGCGATCCTCGTCCTGGATGCGACGACGCCGGTCTGGCAAGACCAGCTCGACCTGGGAGAGAAGCTCGATCCGGTCAACATCGAGAACTTCCGCGATACCTTCTACGCCCAGTCCGATGAAACCTGGTTCGCCACCCTGGCCCGCTGGACCGGCCTTTCGACCGCCGACGACATCGCCAAGGTGGGCTGGGGCGCCGAGAATGACGAGATCTTCGACCGCTTTCACATGCGCGCCGATGACAATGCGACGAACTTCGTCATGCCCGATCGCAGCATCCCGGACTCCAACGGCGTCGACGTCTTTGTCGGCGCGGATGTAGACGAGTCGATCTCGGGCACCAGTGGCAACGACCTGATCTTCGGCTCCGGCGGCAGCGACATCATCCTGGGCAACAGCGGCGACGATTTCATCAAGGCAGGCTTCGGCGACGATGCCTTCTACGGCGGGGCGGGGCGCAACATCCTGATCGGCGGCGACGGCGAAGACCTCGCCATGTACAGCGGCGGCGGGCAGCCGAACGATCTGGTGATCACCATTTCGCCCGACATCTCTGCCGACGGCTTCGGCCTGATCGACCAGTACACGGTGCAACTTCGGATCGAGGGGACCAATTCCTGGGGCGAAGAGGTTGAGGATATCATCTTCAACACCGAGCGGGTGGTCCTTGGCGACATGGCCGACACGCTGACGATCAGCAAGGAACTACTGGTCGATATCTTCCGGGACGAGATCATCATCGACTTCGGCGGGCCGGGTGGCAGCGGCGCGCAGGGCGATACGCTGATTTTCGACACCCGCGATCTGTCGATCTTCGGCGATCAGGGTGTCTTCTATCACAACGGCCATGTGCAGGCCGCCGCGCCCTACCTCGAATACGCCTATATGGCGACCAATTTCCTTGGTGTGGGCCAGCCGCTGGCCGTCGCGGCGCTGGTCCTTGCGGAAAACCTTCTGGTGCCGGACGACAAGGTGTCGTTCACCGGGGTCGAGAACATCACCTTCACTGATCTCAGCGACCGCTTCGTGATGACCAGCGGTGACGAAGGGACACATACCGGCAACGGCGAAATCAACATGGGCGGCGGTCGCGACGTCGCCTTTGTCACCTCCATGCCCGAGGGTGATCTGACCATCGACGGCGGCGAAGACAACGACATCATCATCGTGTCGGGCGGCAAGGGCATTGTGACGGCCGGTGGCCAGGGCCGCGACCTCATCATCAACACCTCGCCGGGTGGCGAAATCTACGGCGACTTCCGCTCTGGCTACACTGACGGACCGGGCGGCGTCTCGGGGGTCAGCGACGATGACGGCGGCGAGAACGCCGACATGTTCTGGTTCGCCAACGACACCACGATCTACGACCCGCAGAAGAACGACGTCCTGACCTTCTACGGTGTGCCGCTCACCGGGGGCGACGCCGCGGCGACCTCCATTGCTTTCGCGCTTGGGGCAAAGACCGGCAGCCTCGATGTCATTGGCGCGGTCAGCGGGCTTGTCAGCTTTGCCTCGGTCATCAAGAGCGCGGTTGTCGGGGGCCTGCTGCGGACCTTCTACGACACCTGGATGCCGAACATTGCCTATATCGCCTCGACCGATGGCAATCTCTACCTCGCGAACATGACGGACAGCCTGTTCCGCATCGCGACAGGCCTGCCGGTGCCGACCGGGGTGGACTTTGGCGACGGCGAGGTCGAATTCACCGGCTACCAGACGATCAACCAGTACGACTTCGGCGATGCCTTCTTTGCATGGACCCAGGGGCCTTTGGGCGACCTTGCCGCCGAATTCGGAGGCCTCAAGAGCCTCTACGACAGCGGGGTCGACAATGTGTCGGACCTCGGGATGCTGTGGAATTTCCCTACGATCTTCTCGATCATCATGGGCGGTGTCGGCGCGGTAGCCAAAACCGCGATCGAAGCCTCGCCGGTGGCCGGGCCGCTTTTCAAGGCCTACGAAGTCCTGTCGCTGGCCAATGGCGCCGCCTGGCTGGGCGGTGCTGCGATCCGGCTGGCCAAGGGTAATGCCTGGGCCGCCGGGCAGGACCCGCTGGTCATCGACCTTGATGGCGACGGGATCGAAACCGTCGCCTTCGACAAGGCGCGCGTCTATTTCGACCTCGACATGGACCTGTTCGCGGAACTGACCGGCTGGCTCAAGGGCGACGACGGCTTTCTTGTCCGCGACCTCAACGACAACGGCCGGATCGACGATATCTCCGAGATGTTCGGAAACCGGTTCGATGGCGGTTACAACGACCTTTCCGTCTTCGATCTGGCCGAAAACGGCGGCAACGAGGATGGCAAGATCTCCGCCGCCGATCTGATCTGGCAGGAACTGGGGATCTGGCAGGATTTCGACCAGGACGCGGAGACTGACGAGGGCGAGCTCAGGACGCTGGACGAGCTGGGCATCGTCTCCATCGACCTCGCCCATGACGAGATCGACATCACCACGCCGCAGGGCGCGCAGCTTCTGGCCACCGGTCTGGTCGAATTCGACACCGGCGAAACCGTCCGGATGTTCGAGGCGATCTTCGAATCCTTCGACAGCTACACCATCTACGCCGGCGAGGCAGGCCGCGCCGCCTGGCAGCAGGACCTGACGATCGAGAGCAAGGGCTACGGCTCCATGACCGATCTGAGCGTCGCGATGGCCAACGACATTCTGTTGAGCCAGATCGTCGCTGACGTCTCCGCCTCCATGACGGTGCCGGACTATTTCATTCTGGGCCAACAGGTTGGCGAGGTTCTGAGCTATTGGGGCCAGACGCTGGAAACCTCGCGCGAACTGATGCCTGTCCTGCTGGGCGAGGATGCGGAAGGCAAGGTCACGCTGCTCGACTACGGTGTTTATGTCGAGGACGAGACGGGCGGCTACTGGACGCTCAACAGCGGCGATCCCATCACAGATGCGGGCGGCACGGCCATCGACCGGCCTACGCTGGAGGACCTCCTGGCCCAGGCCGAAGGCGCGGGCGAGACCTGGCAGCTGGAGCAGGCCTGGTCCCCGGCCACACGTGGCGAACCGGTCGCGCATCGCGAGAACGCCCCCTACCTGATGCGCATCGTCGAGGACCGGGCGGTCATCGACGACTACGGCATTCAGAACCCTGACGGATCCTGGCGGCTGGCCAGCGGGCGCGAGATCACCGATGCGGGCGGCACTGTCATCGCGGCCCCGACCATCGAAGATATCCTCGCCCTGTCAAAGGATACGGGCCAGGAGTGGCGGGTCGAGGAGATCAGCCACAACCCCTATGCGGATATCGACGTGGAGGCCATCGGCGTCCGCATCATCGACGGTATCGTGGTCGACTACACGGTCGAGGTCACCGACCGCGACGGCAGCTTCTACGTCTGGGCGCGCAATCTGGACCGGGCGCTGGAGCTGCAGTTCAAGACCGGCGATTCCCGCGAATTCAACCTGCGCAACTACGCCGTGGATTTCGAAACTCTGGACGAGGTGAATTCCAGCGACGACAGCTTCCACCGGGTGGAGCTGATGACACCCGGGGAATTCCACTTCTCCACCAGCCTCGCCGGAATTGACTTCCACGAAGAAATGCTGAGCGCGACGCTCGACAACGACACCGGCCTGATCGACTACAAGGTGGTCGAGGGCGGCAGCTATACCCATTCGGAAGAGCGCTACGAGTCCGTCATCAATCCGATGATCGACCTCGTGGAAATCTCCTTCCAGCAGTACTTCCTGACCAGCCGCCGCCTTGCCGTGCGACTGGCGCTGCAGGACGGCCTCAAACATTTTGCCCGCGATCTGGAATACGACCCCGTAGCGGACGTCTACCGTCCCACCACCGACCGCGAACTCGCCCCGATGTTCGAGGCGATCTTCGAATACGCGCCCGCCAGCAACGAAGACGACGCGGTCTACGACTATCTGCAGGGCTGGCAGACGATCCTGTCGCAGATCTACCCGGACTACAAACCGGCGGACAAGAAGTACTACTTCGACGCCGGTGTCGAGATGGATCAGGGCATGGTCATGCAGATGATCATCAATGCCTACGAACAGGTCGGCATCGACCTCGATCTCATCGGCATCGCCAATGCCATCGGCATCGACGAACGGCGTATTGTCGAACACGCGGCCACCGACACGGAGGTTCGGGGCCACGACGGCGTCAATATTTTCTACGTGTCCGAAGGTGATCAGACGATCATCGGCAGCTACGAACCCGACGCGGAGGTCTTTGACAACAGCGTCCAGTCGGATGTTTACATCGTCGGCGAAAACTCCGGCAATGACATCATCATCGACCGCGACACCGGCGACCATGACCAGTTGCGCTTTGCCAGTGTCCGGTCCGAGGATGTGACGGCCGTCCGCGATGGCGAGGACCTGATCCTCTACTACAACGACGACGGCAACTTCATCCGCCTGATCGACCAGTTCAAGGGCGAGTTGAACATCATCCTGACCAACGGCGACCGCGTGCAGACCGGGGTCGAGGAAATCGTCTTTGCCGATGGTGTCGTCTGGGACCGCTACCGCATGTCCTTTGCCGTGGTCGATTTCGACCGGGCGGCGGGGGATTTCAACGACGCCTACTATGGCTCCGGGTCCGGCGACATCTTCTACAGCGGCCTTGGCAACGACTACATGTCGGGCGGCGCGGGTGGCGACACCTATATCTTCCAGGTCGGCGACGGCAATGATGTCATCGACGACCTCGGCAATTTCTCCTTCGGACCGGTGACGGCCGGTCTCGACTTCCTCATGTTCCGCGGTGACATCACGCAGGACACCGTCCGCCTGACCCGCGACGGCGCGTCGGAAAACCTGCTGATCACCATCCTTGATGCCGACGGAAACGAAACCGGCGACAGCGTCGAACTGGTCGGCCAGTTTGGCGGGGTGCGGCTCAACCTCGGGGCCTTCAGCCAGGCGATCGGCGCGGATGACGGGCTGGACTACGTCGCCCCGAACCTGATCGAGAAGATCATCTTCGAAAAGGGCATGACCCTCGACTACACCGACATTGTCCGCCGGGTCATGGAGAACGCCAAGACCGACAATGACGATGCCATCTACGGCATGCTCAACGACAACCAGCTGGATGGTGGCAAGGGCGACGATTACCTCACCGGTCTGCAGGGGTTCGACACCTATGTCTTCGGCCGCGACTATGGTCAGGATGTCATCCTCGACAACGATTTGTCCTCGTCGCTGTTTGGCCCCAAGGACGACCTGCTGAAATTCACCGACGACCTGCGCTGGACGGATTTCGATTTCCTCCGCGACGGCTCCAGCGACACGCTGCGCCTGCAGGTCAAGGGGACCGAGGATCAGGTCATCCTGACCGACTTCCTCAAGGAAATCCTGCTGGTCGGCTACCTCAACCTGATCGAGGATATCGAGTTCGCGGACGGCACGGTCTGGAACTATCTCAAGCTTCTCCAGCACTACGTCGATATTGCCAAGACGGACGGCGATGACACGATATACGGGTTCGAAACCATCGCCGACACGGTCGACGGCGGGCTGGGCGATGACCGGCTGGAGGGGATGAGCGCGGGCGACACCTATGTCTTCGCTGCGGGCTATGGCTCCGACACTATTTTCGACACGGCCGGCACCGATACGATCGACTTCCGCGGGCTCAACAGCGATGACGTGGAATTCAGCCGCACCGCGCTGGATCTGATCATCACGATCAAGGGCACGACCGACCGGATCGTTCTGGAGAACCAGTATGTCCGCGAAGGCCGTCAGAAAAACGCGGTGGAGGTCTTCCAGTTCGAGGATCGCGCCCTCGACTTCACCGACTTCAACCCCGAAGACATTGATCTGGTCGGCACCGCCGGGGCCGAGACGATCACCGGTTCGAACTTCTCCGAAACCATCGACAGCCGCGGTGGCAATGACCTCATGGTCGGCGGTGACGGTGGCGACATCTACCTCTTCGACGTGGGCTATGGCGAGGATATCATCGTCGACACCCGGGTCCGCGCGGCCTGGAACGACCGCGAAGGCTTTAACGTGCCGGTGGATGACATCGTCCGCTTTGGCGACGACATCACCCAGGCGAACGTCGAATTCACCAAGGACGGCAATGACCTGGTCATCACCGTTGCCGACCGCACCGACACCCTGCGCATCCGTAATCAGTTCCTCGACCTCGACAACGGGGTGGAGCGGTTCGAGTTCTCCGACGGGAATTTCCTGCTGATCTCGGATGTCGAGGAACTGCTGCAGATCGAGGGCGGCAACCGCGGCGACAACGTGATCGAGGGCAATCCGACCAGCCCCAACACACTGGACGGGCGCCAGGGCGATGACACGCTGATCGGCGGGTCCGAGGCGGATCTCTACGCTTTTGGCGCAGATTACGATTTCGACCGGATCATTGAAAAGACCGATGCGCCGGGCGTGATCGACATGGTGCAGTTCGGCGCCTCGGTCACCCGCGACGTTCTGCGCATCACCCGTGACGGCGACAACCTGGTGATCGACCTGGGCAATGGCGCGGATGTGCTGACCATCGTCGGTGGTCTGGCGGATACCCGGGTCGAACAGTTCCGCTTTGGCGACGGCACGATCCTCACCCTCGACGAAATCATCGACCAGATGCTCACCGGCACCGAGGTTGATGAGGAACTGGAGGGGCTGGACAGCCGCGACGACACGATTTCCGGCGGGGCGGGCTCCGACGGGATGCAGGGCGGGCTGGGCAATGACACCTATCGCTTCGGCTATGGCGACGGCAGCGACGCGATCCGCGACACCGGCGGGATCGACCGTCTGATCTTCGGCACCGGGATCACCCAGGACAAGGTCAGCTTTGCCAATGTCGACGGCAATCTCCTGATCCGTCTGGCCACGACCGATGAACGGATCGTAATCCTGTCGGGCCACCGCGACCTGCCGGTCGAGGTGTTCGAATTTGACGACGGCACCGAGCTGACCATCGAAGAGGTCCGCGCGATCATTCACGACGAGTCGTCGAACCTTGGCCAGAATATCCTCTACACCTCTGATTTCGCTCCGGGAACGGAGCTGGAGCCGGGGGCGGGTCACGACCTGATCCTGCTCTCTGAAGGGGCGCGGGTCATTCTGCGCACCGGCGACGGCATCGACCGCGCGGAAATGCAGCCGGGCACCTCCGAGGCCACGATTGTCATGGCCGAGATCCAGGCCCGCTCTGTCGTGGTGCGCGCGGCGGGCGGCGACAGCGAAGACCTGATAGTCGCCAGCCCGGCGACCGGGGATCAGCTGATCATCAAGGGGGCGCTTGGCAACGGGGCTGTGCCGCGGATCGAATTCGCCGATGGCACTGTCTGGACCGCCGCAGAGCTGATCCAGTCCTACATCGAAACCCAGGGCTCCGAGGGCAAGGATACGATCCGGGGCAGCGACCGCGACGACACCATCGAGGGCGGCGCGGGCGACGATGTGACGGACGGCGGTTACGGCCACGACACCTACCTCTTCACGCGCGGCGATGGCCAGGACGTGATCGAGGACGCACATGGCACCGACCGCCTTGTTCTCACCGGCTACCGGCCGGAGGAAATGCGGGTGGAGCGGCTGGCCGCCGACCGCGACGACCTGATCCTGACCTTCATCGACGAAAACGACGCGATCATCATCCGGGGCGCGGCGCTGGAATCCGTCGAATTCAGCGATGGCACGATCTGGTCACGGGACCTGCTGCTTGATCTGGTCAATGCCAATGGCACCGATACCGACGACCGCCTGATCGGCACGCCGGGCGATGAAATCTACCGTCCCGGTTACGGTAACGACGAGGTGGTCGATGGCCGTGGCGCGGACCTCTACACCTTTGACCGGGGCGACGGGCAGGACCGCATCACCACCTCCGGGGCCGCCGACGGTTTCGGCACGATCGAATTCGGCAGCTCCATCGCGCTGGAGGACATCAGCGCCAAACGTGACGCGGACGGCAATATCATCCTGATGCTCGACGGGACGGACGACCGTCTGACCTTGATCGACCCGACCGGCGATCCCGACGCGATTGTCGGCACGTTGCTCTTCTCCGATGGTCGCAGCCAGACCTTGGCCAACGTGGCCCGGGCCATTGCCGCGACCGACGGCGACGATCACATCATCATCCCCTCGGGTGCGCCGACGGGCGGGGCCGAACCGGGGACGGATGCCTTCGGGCGGGACGGCAACGACTGGATTGAAACCGGGCGTGGCGCGGATGTCATCTATGGCGGGCAGGGCAATGACCTGCTGCAGGGGCACAGCGGCGGCGATACCTATGTCTTCAACCCCGGCGACGGTCAGGACACCATCGAGGATGTCGAAGAGATCGCCAATGGCGTGGTGGACCGCATCCGCTTTGGCGCAGGCATTCAGCCCGAAGATATCGAGGTCCTGGCGGCGGGCCCTTCGGACCTAGTGCTCGGCATCGCGGGGACCAGCGACCGGCTGACCGTAAAGGGCATGTTCGGATCGGCCGGGCGCGACAGCCGGATCGAGGAGATCGTCTTTGCCGACGGCACCACCTGGTCGCTGGCGGATATCGTCGCAATGGTGTCCACCGGCACGCCGGACGACGATATCCTCGACATCGGCACCTCTCTGACCACCGACACGACCATGGCGGGCGGCGCGGGCGACGACCTGCTGGCCGGGGGGCGTGGCAATACCTCCTATCAGTTCAATCCGGGCGACGGCCGCGACCAGATCGTGGAGGCCGGAAACTGGTCCGGCTCCACCGATACGATCCTTTTCGGCGCAGGGTTCGCACAGGCGGATATGGTGGCCGTGCAGCAGGGCAACGACCTGCTTCTGCGCTTTGTCGGCAGCCCGGACCAGCTGCTGATCCGCGATCAGTTCGCCTACACCAATCCGCCGATCGACATCTTCCGCTTTGACGGGGCCATCGCGCTCAGCGCCACCGACATCGCCGGGCTGCTTGTAACGGAGGAGGCCGCGCAGCGCCTCTTGTCCCCGGCCAGCGGCGCCGATCCCTTTGCCGATCCGGCCTTCGCCCATGCCAATGGCGGCACGGGGGACGGCGACGGCGGGGACACGGGCTCCTCCGGCGGCAGCGGCGGCACCTCTGGCCTGCCGCGCAACCTGACCGCGACCGACGGCGTTGTGGACGTCTTTGAAACCTTCGTGCCCGAGATCGACGATGGCACAGCCCTGCTCACCATTACCGGATTCGAGACGGGCGATCTGGGCGACAAACTGGACATCCGCCTCGCCACCGGCCTGGCCGGAGAGGTCGTCGCCCGGCAGGAAGGCGCCGACACCTACGTCTTCTTTGTCGATGACGGGATAACCGACCTTGACGCCGCCCGCCGCCTGATCCGCCTCGTCGGCGTCGACACGGCAGAGTTGACGCTTGGCAACTTCAACGGCGCGCCCTTTGTCACCGCCCTGCCGCAGACGATCAACGGCACCGGCGACGCGGAGACCCTGACCGGGGGATGGGGCGATGACAGCCTCTACGGCTCCAACGGCGCAGACGAATTGAACGGCGGCCCCGGCAACGACTGGCTGCAGGGCGGGCACCAGAACGACACCTATATCCTCAATCCCGGCTTCGGGCAGGATATCATTCAGGACAGCGGTTGGGCCTCGAACTCCGGCGCGGATGTTGTCGCCTTCGGTCCGGGCGTCGACCCGAACGACCTTGTCGTCACCAAGGACGGGTTCGACCTGATCCTCACGTTCCTCGGCAGCAGCGACAGTGTTCGCCTGCCGAACTTTGTCAACAACTCCGACAATCGGATCGAGACTTTCAGCTTCGATGACGGCACGACCTTCAGCGACTATGACCTGATCGCCATTGCCTGGACGATGACCGACGCCGACGAACGGATCGACGGCAGCTACGAAAACGACGATCTGAACGGGCAGGGCGGCAACGACAGCCTCTATGGCAACAATGGCGAGGACACGCTGACCGGCGGCACCGGCAACGACTGGTTGCAGGGCGGTCATCAGAGCGACACCTATATCCTGAACGCCGGGTTCGGGCAGGATATCATTCAGGACAGCGGCTGGGCCTCGAACTCCGGGGCTGATGTGGTGGCCTTTGGGCCGGGCATCGACCCGGATGATCTGATCGTCACCAAGGACGGCTTCGACCTGATCCTAAGCTTCCTCGGAAGCGAGGACAGCCTCCGCCTGCCGAACTTTGTCAACAACTCCGACAACCGGATCGAGACCTTCAGCTTCGATGACGGCACGACCTTCAGCGATTTTGACCTTATCGCCCGGGCGTGGGTGATGACGGATGGCGACGAGCGGATCGACGGCAGCTATGAAAACGATGTTCTGAACGGGCAGGGCGGCAACGACAGCCTGTACGGCAACAATGGCGAGGACACGCTGACCGGGGGCACCGGCAACGACTGGTTGCAAGGCGGGCATCAGAGCGACACCTATATTCTCAACGCCGGGTTTGGTCAGGATATCATTCAGGACAGTGGCTGGGCTTCGAACTCCGGCGCGGATGTTGTGGCCTTCGGTCCGGGCATCGACCCGGCCAACCTCGTCGTGACGCGCGACGGCTTCGACGTGATCCTCAGTTTCCTCGGCAGCGAGGACAGCCTCCGCCTGCCGAACTTCGTCAACAACTCCGACAACCGGATCGAGACCTTCAGCTTCGACGACGGCACGACCTTCAGCGATTACGACCTGCTGGCCCGCGCCTGGACGCCGACCGACGGTGACGACCGCATCGACGGCAGCTATGAAAACGACGACATCGGCGGCGCGGGCGGCAACGACAGCCTCTACGGCAACAATGGCGAGGACACGCTGACAGGCGGCACTGGCAACGACTGGCTGCAGGGCGGCCATCAGAGCGACCGCTATGTCTTTGAACAGGGCTTTGGACAAGACATCGTCGCGGACAGCGGCTGGGCGTCCAACTCCGGCGCGGATGTCATCGCCTTCGGTCCGGGGATCGACCCCGCCGATCTGATCGTGCGGATCATCGGCAACGATATCGTTCTCGGTTTCGCGGGCTCCGAAGATCGCGTGACGATGCAGAACGGCGTCAGCAACAACGATTTCGTGATCGAAACGGTGACCTTCGATGATGGCACGACGATCGCCTATGACGATCTGCTGGCCATGGCTGCGTCTGCGACGGAGGGCGATGATTACATCGTCGGCGGCTCCAATGCCGACAGCCTCGACGGCGCGGGTGGCGACGACCAACTCTTCGGCGGCAGCCGCGAGGACACGCTTGAGGGCGGCGCGGGCTTCGACACTCTCCGTGGCGGCAGCCACGAAGACCTCCTCTCGGGAGGTGCCGGAAATGACAGCCTTCTCGGCGAAGACGCTCGGGACACACTGATCGGCGGCTCCGGCGACGACACGCTGCAGGGCGGTGATCGCGACGACACCTACCGCTTCTCGCTCGGCTTCGGGCGCGATGTCATCGACGAAAGCGATGGTTCGAACAACCGCTCCGGCACCGATGTGGTGGAGTTTGATGCAACAATCGCCTCCACCGATATCACGATCTACACCGACGGCGCCGATCTGATCCTGAAGGTTGCCGGGGCAGAGGACGAGTTGCGCATTGTCGGCACCGTCGACGGCGGCAACAAACGGGTGGAATCCGTGTCCTTCCCGGCAGAGGGGCTGACCTGGACGCACGCCGACCTGATCGCCGCCGCACTGCCCTATCCCGGCCCTTCGGGGACTCAGATCAGTGGCGACCCGACCTCCAACGAGTTGATCGGCGGGCCGGGCGACGACCTGATCCAGGGCCTGCCGATCGGCAGCGCGATGGACGGTGGCGCGGGCAACGATACGCTGGAAGGCACCGACGCGGATGACGTCCTGACCGGTGGCACCGGCAATGACATCAGTGACGGCGGTCTGGGCAGCGATACCTACCATTTCGCCCCGGGCGATGGTCAGGACACGATCAACGACAGCGGCGCGAATGTCGGGGACGGTTCCGGCAATGCGGATATCGTGCAACTGGGCGCGGGGATCGAGCCGACGGATGTTTCGGTCGAGACGCAAGGCGATGATCTTGTCCTGCGCATTCTGGGCTCTGAGGACCGCCTGACCATCATCGGCGGTGCCGATCCTGCGCCCGCCACGGGCGGTATCGACGCGCTGCACTTCGACGATGGGACGATCTGGGATCTGACCGAACTTCTGTCCCGCGCCGTGCCTTTCAACCCCGATGGCCAGATCATCGAAGGCACTTATGGCGAGACCGCAGACAACCTGACCGGCGATGACCGCGACGAGTTCTTCGACCTTGGCGGCCTGGACGATACGGTCGATGCGGGCCACGGCAATGACGAGGTCTATGCAGGCGACGGCGACGACGAGATCCGCGGCGGCAGCGGCAATGACGACCTCAACGGCGAGGGTGGCAGCGACCGGTACATCTTTGCCGCAGGCTTTGGTCAGGACACGATCTGGGACGGCGATTTCGGCGAGGAAAGCCCGCCCGTCAACGAGATCATCTTCGAGGCCTCTCTCGCGCCGACGGATCTGGAAGTGTTCTTCGACAGCGTCTTCGGTCAGCTCGTCCTGGGCTTCGCAGGCACCGCCGACCGCATCGTCATGAATTCCGGCTTCGGCGGTGGCGAAGGCGAAATCGAAGGCGAATTCGAGGGTGAGCTTGAGGGCGAGGAAGAGGTCATCGGCGACGGCCCGATCCAGCTGGTCACCTTCCTGCTCGACGGGACGACCTACACCTTCGAAGACCTGCAGGAGATGGCCCTGCCGCTGCCGACGGGCCTCTACTACGGCGACGATCAGCCCGACACGCTGGTCGCAGCGGGCAACGTCGCGCTGCTGCGCGGCTTCGGCGGCGATGACGAACTGGAAAGCCAAGGGATCAATGCCACTCTCGAGGGCGGTGAGGGCGACGATCAGCTGACCGCAGGGCTGGGACGTCAGATCCTGGACGGCGGTCCGGGTGACGATTGGTTTGTGGTCGGTGCGAACTTCGACCACGTCAGCTTTGCCTCCGGCAGTGGCGGCGGCTTTGACACGCTCGACCTGACGGCCTTTGCCTCGACCGATGTGATAGTGAATTACGACGCCCGCTACAACGCGCAGATCGTGATCCCGGGCACGGAAAGCCGCATCGTCGTCAGCAATTTTACCGCTCTGGAGGAGATCCTCTTCTCCGACACGGTCTGGACGAATTCGGACCTTTTCGACGCGGCCAGCACGACCGGTCGCAGCGGTCTGGACATCTATCCAAGCTCGGGCCAGGTCGATGTGGAGGGCGCCTCCGGCGACGACAGCTTGTCTGGCCGTTCGGGCAGCCAGGTGATCAGTGGCTACGGCGGCTCCGACCGGATCTTTGCCTCCTCGGGCAATGACACCGTGGACGGCGGGGCCGGGCATGACGACCTGGACGGCGGGCGTGGTGACGACACCTATCTCTTCAGCGCGGGCTTCGGCCACGACATCATCACGCTGGACAGCGACAGCGACGCCCTCGACGTGATCGAGTTCGACGCCACGATTCTGCCCTCGGAGATCCAGGTCTTTGACGTGATGGGAACGCTGATTCTGTCGCACAACAACGGCGCGGGGACCATTCAGCTGCGCGATGAAAGCGGCTCCGGCACCGCCGCCCCGATCTCCGAGGTGCGTTTCGACGACGGCACCGTCTGGACCGCGGCCATGCTGACGGCGATGGCGACGGCGCTGGACACCCCGCTGGACGGAACGGCGATTGCCGAGGCGCTGACCGGCACCGGCGCCGATGATCAGATCTATGGCGGCGCGGACAACGACACGCTGCGCGGCGAGGGGGGCAACGACACGATCGAGGGCGGCATCGGTTTCGACGACATCACAGGCGGTGCTGGCGACGACATGCTGAGCGACCTGGGCGGCGGGGCGGTCTACCGCTTCTCCGCGGGCTTCGGCCAGGACGAGATCGTCAACCTGCTGACCCCCTCCGCCACCTCTGCCATCCTGTTCGACGCCACCATCGTTCCCACGGATGTGCAGATCCTGGAGGAATGGTCGGGCGGCCCGATCCAGTTGCGGATCATCGGCACCGGCGACCGGATCAGCATCCGGGAATACGGCCCCGAGGATGGCGAATACGGCATCGACGAGGTCCGCTTTGCCGACGGCACGATCTGGACGGCCGAAGACCTGTCCGCCATGGCGGAGGACGTCGATACCCCCTTCATCAGCGGGGATAATCCGCCGGTGCCTGCAGGCGGGGCCGGGGACGACAGCATCGAAGGCACGTCGAACGCCAATGTCCTGGACGGGAACGGCGGCAATGACACGCTGATCGGCAGTTATGACAATGACACGCTGACTGGCGGGTCGGGCAATGACCTGCTGAACGGCGGGTATGACGACGACACCTATCTCTTCTCCGCCGGGTTCGGGCAGGATTTCATCGCAGATGGCGGTTGGTCCTCGGATGAGGATGTCATCATCTTTGATGCAACGATTGCGCCCGCGGATATCATCGTCGAGCTCTCCACCACCGACAGCGGCGACCTCGTCCTGCGGCGTCTCGGCTCAGACGATCGCATCACGATCGAAAACGGCGCGAACGAAGACTACCTGTCCGAGGTGCGTTTCGACGATGGCACTATTTGGTCCCATGCCGATCTGATCGCCCGGATCACCGCGCCCCTTGGCTCCACTGTCACGGGACCCGTCGGCGATGACACGATCACCGGAACCGCGCTGGACGACATTCTGGACGGGCTGCAGGGCAACGACAACGTCAGCGGTCTGGCTGGTGACGACCAGATCATCGGCGGCTCGGGCGACGATACGCTTGGCGGCGGCGCGGATGACGACGACCTGAGCGATCTGTCGGGCAATGAGACCTATGTTTTCAACGCTGGCGACGGGGTCGACCGGATCACCGATGCGGGCGGCACCGACCGGATCGAGTTCGGCCCCGGCATTGACCCCGCCGACCTGATCATCACGCAGCGCGATGCGACCGACATCATCCTGCGGATCGCCGGGACCGGCGATCGGCTAGAACTGATCGGCGCCTTTGCCTCCGCCGACAATGTGATCGAGAGCCTTGTCTTTGACGATGGCACTGTCCTGAGCCATGCCGATCTGCTGATCGCGGCCGTGGCGGGCGACAATGCCCCGTCCGAGATCGTGGGCACTCTGGGTCACGATACCATCGACGCCCAGGGCGGCGACGACACGGTCGAGGGCCGGGCGGGCGACGACGATCTCTTTGGCAATTCCGGTGCCGATCAGATCTTCGGCCAAAGCGGCGATGACACGCTGGATGGCGGCACCGGCGCCGATCTGCTGGATGGCGGATCGGGCGACGACGCCTATCTCTTCGGCCTCGGAAGCGGCAATGACACCGTCACCGATGCGGGCGGCTCGGACCGGATCGAGATCGCCGCCGGGGTCGCCCCGGCCGACATGCAGGTCATGCTGTCGGGCAACGACATCATCCTGCGGATTGCCGGAACCGAGGATCGCCTGATCCTCACGGGCGTGCTGAACAGCGCCGCGCGGATCATCGAGGAGATCCGCTTCAACGATGGCACGACCTGGACCCAGGCCGATCTCATCGCGCTGACCAATATCCCGACCGCCGACAATGACGTGATCGACGGCACGCCTCATGCAGACGTGATCGACGCGCTGTCAGGCGCGGATCAGGTGGATGCCCACTCCGGCGATGACGATGTCTCCGGCGGGGCCGGGGCGGACACGATCGAGGGGGGTGTTGGTAATGACACCGTCACCGGCGGCACCGGTCCCGACACGCTGACCGACAGCGCGGGGGACGACCTGTATCACTTCGCCCCGGGCGACGGGCAGGACGCGATCACCGATCACTCCGGCACCGACGCCATCCAGCTTGGAGCGGGCATTGCCGAGGCGGATGTCTATGTCACCCAGTCCGGCGGCAGCGACCTGATCATCCGGTTCCATGGCAGTTCCGACCGTATCAGCCTGATCGGCGCTCTGAACACGTCCGCCCGCGCAATCGAGGAATTGCGCTTTGACGGCGGCGCGACCTGGACCTTCGACCAGCTTGTCGCCCTGTCCAAGACGACCACGGATGGCGCCGACAGCATCCATGGCACCGCCATCGACGACACGATCGACGGCGGCCTGGGCCGTGACCTTGTCGACGGGGGCTCCGGCGACGACGCGGTCAGCGGCGGCATGGGGGCCGATACGGTCAACGGTGGCGACGGCAATGACACGCTGACCGGTGGCACCGGCCCCGACAGCCTGTCCGGCGGGGCAGGGGACGACACCTACCACTTCGCCGCAGGCGATGGTCAGGATACGATCAACGATGCCTCGGGCACCGACCGGATCGAATTTGCCGCCTCCGTCAGCGCGGGCGATGTCACCGTGCTGAAATCCGGCAACGACCTGATCCTGCGCTTCGCCGGGACCGAGGACCGGATCACCATCACCAATGGCGTGACCACCGGCGCGATTGAAACCGTGGCCTTCTCCGACGGCACGGAATGGGATCTGGCCGAGTTGCTGCGGCAGGCGAACACGGGCACTTCCGGCAATGACAGCATGACCGGCACCACCGGCGCGGACGCGATGCTGGGCCTCGCGGGCAATGACATGCTCGAAGCGCTGTCCGGCGATGACACGGTCGAGGGCGGTCTAGGCGCGGACTCCCTCTTCGGTGGCGCGGGCGGGGATGAGCTGATCGGCGGCAGCGGCGACGACCTGTCCACCGGTGGCGCGGGCGGCGACCTTTATGTCTTCGCGGCTGGCGACGGCGTGGACGAGATCGACGATCAGGGCGACGACACCGCCGACACGCTGCGGATCGAAGGCTATGCGCTGGAGGACATCCGCTTCAGCCAGACCGGCGCGGACGGCGCGGACCTGACAATCCGCTTCGACGGCAGCCTGGACCGGATCGTGGTCCGTGGCGCCTTCGCCGCCGAGGCGGCGGGCCGGATCGAGGTCTTCGAAATCACTGACAGCCTGTCGACCCTGACGCTGGACGAGGTGCAGACCCGCGTTCAGCCCGATTTCGGCACCGATGGCGCGACCTTCTACGGGGATAACACCGCCAACAGCTTCACCGGCACCTCGCTTGGCGACTATTTCGAAGGCGGCGCGGGCCCGGACAGCATGACCGGCGGCTCCGGCGACGATGTCTTTGGCGATATCGCGGCCGACGATGCGGTGGACGAGATGACCGGCAACGCGGGGCGCGACACCTATCGCTTCCTGCCCACCTCCGACCCCTCCGGCACCATTGCCGAAGACATCATCACCGATTTCACCCCCGGCGACGCAGGCGATGTGATCCGGCTGGCCTCCAGCACGCCGAACCCGTTCACCTCCGGGCGGCTGCAGATCGTGCAGGATGGCGCGGACACCGTAATCCGCCTGGTCGCGGATGAGGGCGGCGTGCAGCCCGTACTGCGCCTGCTGGGCGTTCTGGCCGACGACCTGACCCCGGCCAATTTCGGCGGTGTCGAACTGACCGTCGACGACAGCGGCATCATCGACGGCGATGATCCCACGCTGCTGGAAGGTGGCCCGCTTGGGGATCTGATCGACGGCAACGGCGGCGCGGATACTATCCTGGGTTTCAACGGCGACGACACCATTGCCGGTGGCGCGGATGGCGACAGCATCTCCGGCGGGTTCGGCAACGACCGGATCGCGGGCGAAGAGGGCCACGACGTCATCACCGGCGGCGCGGGCGACGACACGGTCACCGGCGGGGCAGGCAATGACACGCTGACCGGCGGCGATGCGGATGCGGAGTTCGCGGGCAACGACGTCTTCTCCGGTGGCTCCGGCGATGACGAACTGAATGGGGGGGCGGAGAATGACATCTACCTCTTCGGCGCCAATGACGGACGCGACACGATCACCGATGCCGGCGGCACCGACCTGATCGAATTCGACGCCTCTGTCCTGGCGGGTGATGTGGCGGTTGTGCAGCTTGGCGACGACCTGGAACTGCGCGTGCTGGGCGGCACCACCCGGATCCGCCTGATCGGCGCGGTGGCCGATCCGGCCGGCACGGATATCGAGGCCGTGGCCTTTGACGACGGCACCACCTGGGCGCGGGCCGATCTGCTGTCCCGGGCCATGCTGGCGACGGAGGGGGATGACGACCTCACCATTCTGGCGGGCAACGAAATTGACGCGCTTGGCGGCAATGACACCGTCACGGGCAGCGCGGGCGACGACACGGTCACCGGCGGGGCGGGCGATGATCTGCTGAAGGGCCGTGGCGGCAACGACACCTACCGCTTTGGCCTTGGCGACGGTCAGGACCGGATCGAGGATACCGAGGGCAGCAATGTCATCGAACTGGGCGCCGGGATCACCGAGGCGGATGTGCGGATCGTGCGCGGCCTGCCGACCGTGGTGCTGGAGATCATCGGCACCGGCGACCGCATCGACCTGGGCTGGCAGCCCGATCCGGCGATGGCCATCGGCGAGGTCCGTTTCGAGGGCGGCGCGATCTGGACCGCACAGGACCTTGTGGACATGGCACTGGCCGGCGGGCCGGGCGACGATGTCATCTTTGGCACCGGCGGGGCGGAGACCCTGGCCGGTGCGGGCGGCGATGATCGCCTGATGGGCCTGTCGGGCGATGACGAGCTCTCCGGCAACGCGGGCGTTGACCTGCTGGACGGTGGAGAGGGCGACGACACCTACCACTTCGGCCTCGGCGACGATCAGGACCGGATCATCGACGCGGGCGGCACCGACCTGCTGCAACTGGGCACAGGCATCACCACGGCAGACGTGCGCGTGTCGCAAAGCAGCGATGGCAATGCGATCATCCTGCATGTCGGCACCGACGGCGACCGCATCCGCATCGACAACGCCCTGGGCGACGAACGGATCGAAACCGTCCGGTTCGAGGACGGTACCGAATGGACCGTGCCCGACATGATCTCGCGCGTGGCGACGCCGCTGGATGATTTCATCTATGGCGACAATACCGCCAACGACCTCTCTGGCGGGCTGGGCGACGACCGCATGTTCGGCGCGCTTGGTAACGACACCTATCGCTTTGCCGCCGGCGATGGCCGCGACATCATCCGCGACGGCTCCAGCTCCTCTGCAGACCGTCTGATCATCACTGGCTATGGCGAGGCTGACCTGCGCTTCACCCGCCTGGGCAGCGACAGTACCGATCTGGCGATCCAGTTCGCGGGATCGGACGACCAGATCATCATCTCCAACGGGCTGCGCACAAACGGGCGCGGCATCGAAGAGATAATCCTCGACGACGAGGGCACCACCCTGACGATCCCCGATGTTCTGGCGCGTCTGGTGACGGAACAATCCTCCGACGGCGACGACACGGTCATCGGCACCGATGGCAACGACGAGATCGCAGGCGGACCGGGCAACGACCTGCTGGTCGGCCAGAACGGCAACGACACCTACATCTATGCCAGCGGTGACGGCGACGACCGGATCGAGGCCCTGGGCCGTGGCAACAGCGTGGTGGAGCTGACGGATTACACCCCCGAGGACGTCTCCTTTGCCCTGCGGGCGGGACCGACCAGCGACGATCTGGTCATCCTGTTCAAGGAGCCCGCTGACCGCCTGGTCCTGGTCGATGCGCTTGGCGCCGCCAACGGGTCGCCGGGCAGCCTGATCATCCGGTTTGCCGACAACACCGTCTGGACCCGCGCCGAAATGCGCGCCCGCGCGTTGGAGGACATCCAGACCGACGGGGACGATTCCATCTTCGGCTTCGACGGGGCGGATACCGTCGATCTCTCGCTCGGCGATGACTTTGCCTCCGGCAACGGCGGCAGCGATCAGTATCTCTACGAACTGGGGGACGGCCACGACTGGATCGAGGATGCCAGCGCCTCACCGGGCGATCTGGATATCGTCAACCTTGTCGGGTTCGACCCGGCTGCGGCCACCGTGACACGCCTCTTCCGGGGCAGCGAAACGATCGAGTTGCGCTTTGCCGGGAACAAGAGCGACAGCCTGACCCTGATCGACGCCATGGCCCAGGACGGTCGCGGTGTGGAGGAATTGCATTTCGACGACGGCACGATCTGGACCCGGTCCTCCATCCTCGCGCTGCTCGCAAATTCCGCGCCGGTGGCGAATGATGATGGCTTCTTCGCCGTCATCACCGGGCTGGAGCTGGTGGTCCGGCTGTCGGACATCCTGGGCAACGACGTGGATGCAGATGGCGACCCGCTGCGCATCGTGGATGTGGACGCCAGCCCGGACGGCACCGCCATGATCGACGGCGACGGCAATGTCCGCTTCACCTCGGTCGCGGGCTTTACCGGGGCGACGACGATCCGCTACCGGATCACCGACGACCGCAACGCCTTTGACACCGCCGCCATCAAGATCAACGTCCGGCCCGAGGCCGAGGCGCATGATGACTTCGGCTTCACCGTGGCCGAGGACGACTTCCTGGCGATCAGCGCCGAGCGGTTGCTGTCCAATGACACCGACGGCGACCGGATGATCGTCGGCCAGGTGCTGGACGCCATCGGTGGCACGGTTGCCCTGACCAGCGACGGCAATATCGGCTTCACCCCGGATGCGGATTACAACGGACCCGCGCAGTTCACCTATGCCGCCAACACCCCCGAGGGCGGCCGCGCCGAGGGCATAGTCCATATCGACGTCACCCCGGTGAACGACGCGCCCGAGGCGCGCAACGACAGCGGCCTGTCGACCGACGAGGGGACACAGCTGATCGTCAGCGCCGCGGCCCTGATCAACAATGACGTGGATATCGACGGTGACCTGCTGTCCCTCGTCTCCGTCACGCCCTCCGCCAACCTGCAGGTGTCGATCAACGCCGCGGGCAATGTCGTCATCGACCCGGTGGACGATTTCTTCGGCCAGGCGAGCTTTGACTACACGGTGGCCGACCCCTCGGGCGAAACCTCCACCGCGACGGTCACCGTCACGGTCAACCCGGTCAACGACGCCCCCGTGGCCCGCGATGACCGGTTCGAGGAGACCCAGGCAGGCGGTCCGATCCTCGAAGACAACCCGATCATCATCAACATCACGCAGCTGATCGCGAACGACACGGACCTCGAGAATGACGAGCTGACCCTGATCGGCGTGCGCAACGCCGACGGTGGCCGGGCGACCCTGCTGGACAACCAGACGGTCCTTTTCGAGCCGGGATCGAACTTCAATGGCGAGGCGAGCTTCGTCTACACGATCGACGACGGTCAGGGCGGCACCGCCTCGGCGACGGCCACGATCGTCTATCAGCCGGTCAACGACCGCCCCAATGCGCGCAACGATCACTATTCGGACGAAGACCTCTACTTCCTCACCGGGCCGCAGAACACGCCGATCTCCATCCCGATTGCCGAACTGCTGAAGAACGACTTCGATATCGAAGGGCTGGCCGTGTCCTTCGAAACCGCCACCGGTGCGGTCAATGGCGATCTTGTTGTCGAGGGCGAGACGATCATCTTCACCCCCGACGCCGGGTTCGTCGGCGAGGCGACCTTCGGCTATTCCATCACCGACCCCGAGGGCGCGGTCGACGGGGCGCTCGTCACGCTCTTTTTCGAGGCGACGGAAAACGCGGCCCCCGTGGGGGTCCGCGACCTGATCTACATCGCCGAAGACATCCCGACGGTGATCAACCTCGACACCCTTCTGGCCAATGACACCGACGTCGATGGCGACACGCTGCGCGTTGTCGGCTGGCGCCCGCTGAACGGTATCGGCGATGCCTTCAAGTTTGGCGGCCAGGCGGCCGGGCCGCTGAACGGCACGATCGAGGTCAACGCTGAGGGCAACCTGCTCTTCACGCCCTTCATCGACGCCAACTTCTCCTCCGGTTTTGTCTATCTGGTGACCGACGACAACGACGGCACCGCCGAGGTCTTTGTCGATATCGAGATCATCCCCTCCAACGACGATCCCACGATCATCGAGGACCCAGGTTTCGTGACCCCCTTCGACATTCCGCTGATCATCCGCGCGGCCGATCTGATCTTCAACGATTTCGACATCGAACAGGCCGACCACGATCTGGATGGCACGCGCGACGATGATCTGGACGATCCCGACCGCGCCCGCCCGACCTTTGTCGGCGTCGACGCGATCCTCGACCCGCTGGAACTGGCGCAGGGCAATTGGGTCAGCGTCGGCAGCTTTGAACTGGTCGAATTCCGCGGCGAAGAGTTCCTGGTCGCGCGCTTTGACGAGGGCTTCACCGGGCCGGTGGTCATCGAATACCGCATCGCGGACGAGGAAGGGCTGGAAGACACCGGCTTCGCCTATGCCACCGTGTCGGACTACTACGGGATGGAGCTGACCGGCTCGCCGCTGATCGACTATCTTGAAGGCAACGAGCTGTCGGAACGCATATATGGCTACCGCCGCGACGACTGGATCGTCGCCAAGGCCGGGGATGACACGATCACCACCAGCGCGGGCCGCGACCTGATCCATGCGGGCTCCGGCGATGACGTGATCGACGCCGGGGATGATGCCGACGAAATCCATGGCGGCGACGGCTTTGATATCGTTCAGTTCTTCGGATCCAACACCGGGGTGCGGGCCGATCTGTCGACGCTGATCGGGCAGGGCGGCTATGCCCAGGGCGACCTCTACACCGGTATCGAGGGTTTTGAGGGCACCGATTTCAACGACACGCTCGGCGGCGATGCAGGGGACAACCTGCTGGACGGCAAGGCCGGGAATGACGAGTTGGAAGGCCGCGAGGGTGTCGACACCCTGCGCGGTGGCGCGGGCGACGACCGCGCGGATGGCGGCGAAGGCGGCGACGAGATCGACGGCGGCTCCGGCGATGATACGGCCAGCTATTTCTCCTCCGACGCGGGTGTCGACATCTCCCTCGCCGATGGCACGGCAAGCGGGGGCTGGGCCGAGGGCGACACCCTCACCTCCATCGAGAACCTCGAAGGGTCGGAACATGACGACCGGCTCGAAGGCGATGCGGGCGACAATGCCCTCATGGGCTTCCGCGGGATGGACAGCCTCTATGGCGGCTCCGGCGACGACCTGCTGAATGGCGGCCGCGATGCCGACATGCTCTTTGGCGGGGCGGGCACGGATACGGCGGACTACACCCTGTCGCTGACCGGGATCACCATCGACCTTGCGGCCGGTACGGCGGCAGGCGGCGATGCCGAGGGCGACATTTTCGACAGCATCGAGATCATCCAGGCCAGCTATCACGACGATACGCTGCGCGGTGACGAGAACGACAACCGGTTCCGTGGCAGCCGCGGTGCCGATCTGATCGACGGTCGCGGCGGCTTTGACACCGCGGATTACGCCCGCGCCGACGAAGCGGTGGAGGTCAACCTGGCCTCCGGTTTGGGTCTGGCGGGCGAGGCCCTGGGCGATCAGCTCTTCTCGATCGAGAAACTGATCGGGTCGATCCATGCCGACACCTTCACCGGCAGCGCCGGGGACGAAGTCTTTGACGGCGGCTTTGGCAACGACCTGCTGATGGGGGCCTCGGGCGATGACATCTATCTCTTCGGCTTCGACAGTTCCGAAGACAGGATCACCGAACAGGGCCATGCGGATGACATCGACCGGTTAGTCCTGGGCGAGGGGATCGAGACCAAGGATATCTCCGTCCTGCGCTTCGGCGACGACCTGTTTGTCGAGGTCGAACGCGACGACGGCTATCTGATCGACACGGTCACCGTCACCGACCATTTTCGCGGCACCGAAACCGGGATCGAGGAGATCGTCTTTGCCGATGGCACGATCTGGACCCGCACCGATATCGAGGACCGCCTGCGCGAGGGCCGGTTCAACGCGGCGGACGATATTTTCCGCCTCGGGATCGAGGATGAGATCGCGGTCATCGACCCTGCTACCCTGATCGAGAACGATGCCGAAACCGGGGTGGAGGATCTGATCCTCGTCTCCGTCCAGGCCGCCCAGGACGGCACCGCCTGGATCAATGCCGATGGCATGATCGAATTCCTCGGCGCGCAGGATCACAACGGCGATGCTTACTTCAGCTACACCGTGCGCGATCTGCTTGGCCGGGAATCCACCGCGCGGGTGGAGGTCAACCTGGCGCCGGTCAATGACGCGCCGGTCGCCAACGACGACCCCATGGTCTACGGCGTGGAGGACGAGCCGCTCCGTATCCGGATCGAGAACCTGCTGGCCAACGACTATGACGTCGATGGTGATGCGGAACAGGAAGGCCTGCGGATCAAGGAACTGATCCCGCTGGTCAATGTCGATGGCGAAGGGTTGCGCCCTTATATCAAGCGGCCGGAATATGACGGCTCCGCCACCGACGCTACCTGGAAAATCGACGGCCAGTACATCGAACTGCTGTCCCGCCCCGACTACTTCGGCTTCGCCGGCTTCCAGTACGTGCTGGAGGACAGCAGCGGTGCCACCGATACCGCCAGCGTCGAGATCTATTTCGCCCCGGTCAACGACGCCCCCCGTATCCGCGACAGCAAGTTCGTCCTGAAACTCGAAGAGACGACCGAGATCACCGTCGATCAGCTGATGGCCAAGGTCTATGACATCGAGGGCGACGATTTCGAATTCGTCGATCTGCACCTCGCGGCGGACGGCAATGCCTCCAAGAACGGGGTGGAAGTCTTCGACCCCTCGACCGGCATCATCGAGTTCACGCCATTCAATCTGGGCAACGCCTCGCTCTCCTTCGACGTGATCGACGCGCGCGGGGCTGAGGCGACGCTGGAATTCCTGATCTGGGTGCGCCCGCAGAACCTCGACCCGAACGCGCGAGACGACTACGGCCTTCGCGCGCTCGAAGACGAAACGATCCTGATCGACCCGGCAACACTGCTTGCCAACGACAGCGATCCGGACGACGACCCGATCACCTTCGAAGGCGTCTATCGCTTTGCAGAGAACGGCAAGGTCATCGTCAACGACGACGGCTTGATCGAGTTCGCCGTGAAGCCGAACTACAACGGCCAGGCGAGCTTTGAGTACACGATCAGCGACGGGCGCGGCGGCTTTGACACCGCAGTGGCCCATATCACGGTGCTGCCCTTCAACCATGGTCCGGAACTGCGCAACGACGTTGTCTTCGGCATCGAGGACGGCCCGCAATATGTCATCCCGGCGGAGGCCTTCGGCAACGACCTGGACCTCGACGGTGACGTTATCTTCTTCGACGGCGAGGTGCTCCTGGGCGCGCTGCCCTATCGCTTCCTCTCGCCCGACTACACGGTCGAGGCGAAATCGGCCAACAACACCGACCTGCCGGACTGGCTCTTCTTCGACGAGGCCACGCTCACCTTCTCCGGTATCGTACCGGACGATCTGGTCGACCCGGTCGAAGTGGCGGTCTTCCTCAAGGATATCGGCGGCGGAGCCGTGCATCCCTTCCGCTTCGAGTTCGGACCAGGCAACGCCGACGCCCTTGCAGAGGGCCGGTCGGTCGAAGAAGAGGTCATGGGCGGCTTCCGCATCCGCGAGGCCTTTGACTGGTCGCTCGACGAAGACGGCGATGACGTCGCAACCTTCGACATCTCCGAAGGCAGCTTTGCCGCGCAGGTCAATGGCGGGCGTCCGTTGCCCTCCTGGCTGCATTTCGACGCCGAGACCCGGATGCTGGAACGTACCGGCTTTGACCCGGACGAGGACGAGGATCCCGCCCGCGTGCAGATCGTCTTCACCCCGGAGAACCTGCCGGAGTTGGACGAGGACCAGTATTACGCGACCGAACGCGGCTTCACCGTCGAATTCCTGATCGACCCGGCGGATGCGCTGGACGACACGCTGGCCGCGATCAACACGCTGCTGGCGGGCGATCCGGCGCTGGAGGCTTCCGGCCTGCTCGGGCTCGACCTGTCAGCGGCGGCTGCCATGACCGCCACCCGCGAAAGCGGCGCGCCGCTGAACGACTGGCTGAGTTTCGACGCCGACACGCTGAGCTTCACCGGCATGCCGCCCTCGCATTTCGTGGGGGCCGTGCCGCTGCGCATCGACGTGACCGGGTCGGGCGATCTGCCCAGCCTGTCGATCATCACCGAGGCCGTGGTGGATCAGATCATCGAGGTGGACGAGGATGCGGGCGATGGCGCGCGGATCTTCGGCCAGCCGGACCGGATCGACGTCACCACACCCGAGGATTTCAATGGCACGCTGATCTTCAGCTATGGCGCGACAGACGAAAAGGGCGGCACTTCCGAAGAGCCCGCGCTGATCGCCTTCAACGTTCTGGCCGAACGCGAGGCGCCGGTGGCGGGCGAGGACCTGGTGGAACTCGTAGAGAACGGCCAGGTCACCTTTGCCGTTGCCGACCTGCTGGCCAACGACCGTGACGACGATGGCGATCCCCTGCGGATCACCGGCTTTGGCGATCCTGCCAATGGCGCCATCACCGTCACCCTGGGCCGCGTCACCATGGCGGCCCCCGCCCTCGCACCTCTCGCCGGCGGCACCTGGGCCGCGACGCTCGCCGATGGCGCTGACCTGCCGGACTGGATTGCGATCGACCCCGCGACGGGCGAATTGACCGCCGATGTCCCCCTCGACGTGATGCAGACGCTGTCGATCCTCTTCACCCTCAGCGACGGCACCACCACGCATAGCGACACGGTCGACGCGGCCTTCGACGGCAATGCCGAGGCCACCGTCACCTATGTCCCGACCGCCGATTTCTGGGGCGAGGACCCGCTGAGCTATACGCTGACCGACGATGCCGAAGGCCCCTCCACCGGCACCGTCATCCTCGACGTCGCCTCGCGCCTCGACCCGCCGCTGGCCGTGACCGATCGTTTCGAGGTGGACGAGGACAGCTTCATCATCCTCACCCCGGCCGATCTGCTGGCCAATGACATTGACGTGGACGGCGACCCGATCCGCTTCCTCAGCGTGCAGGACGGAATCAACGGCACGGTCACCTTCGACGGGACCGACATCCGTTTCACCCCGGCGGCGGATTTCTCCGGCAAGGCCAGCTTCACCTACACCGTCACCGACGACACCCATGGCGAAAGCACCGGCGACGTCGAAATCACGGTCCGCAGCACCAACACCGCCCCCGAGGCCGTCACGGATGTCTTTGCCACGGTGGAGGACACACCGTTCGAATTCTCCATTGCCGACCTGCTGGACAACGACACGGATATCGACGGCGACACGCTGAGCTTCGTCTCGATCCAGAGCTCCATCGCGGATGCCCGGATCATCGAACTGCCCGACGGCCGCTATCAGTTCGTCCCGGACGAGAACATCTTTGGCGAGCGCAGCTTCAGCTATTCGATCACCGATGGCCGCCTGACCGACCGGGGCACCATCACCTTTGACATCGCCGCAGTGAACGACGCCCCGATCGCCAATCCGGATGGGCATTTCCACGGCGATCAGGACACGCCGCTGGTCATCGACTTTGCCGACCTGATCTTCAACGACCGCGATGTCGAAGGCGATGCCTTCCAGATCGTCGATGTCTTTGACGGCGACAACGGCACCGTGACCCGCGATGGCGACACCGCCGTCTTCCTGGGCCGCGAGGGCTATTTCGGCGATGGCGGGTTCCATTACCGCGTGACCGACGAACACGGGGCGACAAGCACCGGCTATGCCACCGTGCTGATCTTCCCCGAGTTTGACGTGCCGGTCGCCGTGTCGGATGCCGGGTTCGAGATGCTGGAGGATACCTTCCTCGACATCGACCCCGATCAGCTTCTGGCCAATGATGAAATCCCCCTCGGCTCCGACGTCACCTTCCTTGGGCTGACGGGCCCTGGCGTGGAGGAGTTGGACAACGGTCTCTACCGTATCACGCCCGATCCGGATTTCTTCGGCACGCTGATTCTGGAATACCGCATCACCAACGAGATCGGCTTCGAGGTCCCGGCCTCTGTCACGATCGAGGTGCTGCCGGTCTCCGATGCGCCGGTCGCGGTGGACGACCGCTTCTTCCTGGTCGAGGATCAGCCGCTGGTCATCTTCACCAGCGACCTGACCGGCAACGATTACGATGTGGATCGCCAGGCCTTCACCCTGACCCGCATTTTCGACGCCGTGGGTGTCACGGTCCAGGATCTGGGCGACGGTCAGTTCCTGATTACCCCGGACGAGAATTTCACCGGCATCGCGGGCTTCGACTACGAGATCAAGGACACCACCGGCATCGCCGCCCAGGCCCATGTCACCGTGGCGCTGGAGGCTGCCAATGATGCGCCGGTCATCGCCGATCCCGGCGTGCTTATGGGGCTGGAGGACGAACCCCTCTCCATCGCGCTTGGCGATCTGGTCACCGATGCCGACAGTGACGCGCTGGTTGTGGAACTGCGCGGGCCGGGCGGTCTGGCCATGCCTGCCTGGCTCAACTTCGATGCGGAGACCCGGGTGCTGAGCGGCACGCCGCCGCAGGATTTCAACGGTGAAATCCTGATGGAGCTTTTCGCCACCGACGGGATCGAGGACGCGCTGCGGGCGCTGACCCTGAACATCGTCCCGGTGAACGACGCCCCGGTCATCACCTCCGACGCGGGGGCGGCCACGGCGCTGCACACCATCTTCGAGAATTCGACCGGCGTGAGCACCGTCACGGCCATGGATGTCGACGGCGACCCGCTCGGCTTTGCGATCACCGGCGGTGCCGATGCCACGCTCTTTGCCATTGACCCGACAACTGGCGAACTCACGTTCGTCGCGCCCCCGGACTTCGAGGCACCGACAGATGCGGGCGGCGATAACCTCTACGACGTGACGGTCGCGGTCTCCGATGGCCTGGCCATGGCGGAACAGCAGATCAGCGTCGCCGTGCTGAACGTCAACGAAACCCCGGTCATCGCCGATCCCGGGCCGCTGACCGGCGAAGAGGATCAGCCGCTCGTGATCGACCTTTCCGGTCTGATCACCGATCCGGAGGATGATCCTCTGCAGGTCGCGCTGACCGGCGATGGTGCGGCGGCCCTGCCGGGCTGGATGTCCTTCGATTCCGAGACTCAAATCCTCACCGGCACCCCGCCGCAGGACTTCAACGGCGAGATCCTGCTGGAGCTTTCCGCCTCCGACGGCGCCAAATCCGCGCTGCGCGATCTGGTCCTGACACTCACCCCGGTGAACGACGCGCCTGTCTTCACCTCTGGGGACGCCTTGGATGTCGCGGAAAACACCACCCTCGTCGCGACGATCACCGCCGAGGACGTGGATGGCGATGCCCTGCAATACGCCATCGCGGGCGGGGCGGATGCGGCGCTCTTCACCATCGACACGACCAGCGGGGCACTCGCCTTCCTCAGCGCGCCCGACTTCGAAGCGCCAACGGATGCAGACGGCGACAACGCCTATGAGGTGACCGTCTCCGTCACCGACGGCGAAGAGGTGGTGGCGCAGCAGATCACAGCCACCGTCCAGAATGTGAACGAGGCTCCGGTCATCACCTCTGACGGCGGTGAGGCGACGGCGGCGCTCTCGGTGACGGAGAACACCACTGGCGTCACGACCGTTGCTGCGCAGGACGTCGACGGCGATCCGCTCAGCTACGCCATCGCGGGTGGCGCGGATGCCGCGCTCTTCACCATCGACCCGACGACCGGCGCTCTTGTCTTCAACGCCGCGCCGGATTTCGAGGCTCCGGCGGATGCGGACGGCGACAACATCTACGACGTGACGGTCGAGGTCTCCGACGGCGCCATCACGGATAGCCAAGCGATCAGCGTCACCGTCACGGACGTGAACGAAGCGCCGATCATTTCCGACCCCGGCCCGCTGAGCACCTTGGAAGACCAGGCGATCTCCCTCTCCCTGGCCGGGCTGGTCTCCGATCCGGATGGCGATACCCTGACCGTGACCCTGCGCGGGGTTGCCGCGTCGGCGCTGCCCGGCTGGATGGCCTTCGACCCCGACACGCTTGTTGCCTCGGGCACGCCGCCGCAGGATTTCAACGGCGAGATCCAGCTCGAGCTCACCGCCACCGACGGGATCGAGGAGGTGCTGCGCGCGCTCACCCTCACCATCCAGCCGGTGAACGACGCCCCGGTCATCACCTCCGACGGCGGAGAGGCGACAGCAGCGCTGACCGTTGCCGAGAACACCACCGATGTCACCACGGTCACGGCGGGGGATGTCGACGGCGACGCCCTGACCTACGCCATCACCGGCGGCGCGGATGCCGCGCTCTTCACCATCGACCCGACGACCGGCGCGCTGGCCTTCCTCGCGGCCCCGGATTTCGAGGCCCCGGCGGATGCGGACGGTGACAACATCTACGATGTCACGGTTGAGGTCACCGACGGCACGGCGACCGACAGCCAGGCGATCAGCGTCACCGTCACCGACGTGGACGACACGAGCCACGAAGTTGTCGAAACCGACGACGACGGCTCGCAACCCTGGGCCTCGCGGACCCGGACCTATGACGCGGAGGGTAATCTCGTCGCAGAGCAGGTGGTCTATGACGATGATCGTGTCCGGACCAGCCAGTATGAAGATGGTCAGCGCGTCTCGGATAGCTGGGTGGATGTGGCGGGCCGCTATGGCTGGGCCGAACAGACCCGGACCTACGATGCCGAGGGCAATCTGCAGCAGAACCGGCTGATCAATAACGACGGCCTGATCTACGACACCCATTACGAAGACGGGGTGCGCCAGTCGAAAACCTACGAGGACGTCAACGATCTGCGCACCTGGGACACGATGTCGGAGAGCTACGATGCCGACGGGCTGATCGAAAGCCGGACCATCACCTACGACGATGGCCGCGAGGCCGTGCTGACCTTCACAGGGGCCGTGATCCGCAGCCAGGCCTACCCGGACCGGGGTGGCGGCGGCATGACCGAAATGGTGCGCTATGACTACGGCAACACCCTGGTCCGGAACATCATTGACGGCGTGGTCCGTAGCGAGCGCGGGATTGATGGCGCCGATGTCTTCGACTGGAAGTACACCACCGCTCTCTATGACGAGACTGGCGTTATCGAGCAGGAGGTTGTGGAGAACGACGACGGCTCCGTCGTGACGACGCTATATACCGACGGCGTGCGCCAAACGATGGAGATGGCCGATCCGGACGATTGGATGCCCTGGCAGAGCATCGTCGAAACCTATGATGCCGCCGGCATGCTGACGACCCGCACCACCGTCTACGACGATGGCCGCGAACAGGACGCGCAGTATGATGCGGGCGTGATCGAAAGCGTGGACCTGGCGGACCTGTCGGACGAATTCGTCTGGACGACCCAGACCGCCACCTATGACGCCGGAGAAGTCACGAGCCAGCAGACGGTCTTTGACGATGGCATCACCGCCACTTCCGACTTTGTGGACGGGGTGATCCGGACGCTGCTTGAAGAGGACACCGGCGACATCGTGGATTGGCTGACCCGGACGACCACCTATGACGAGGCCGGTGTCGCGACGCAGCGGGTGACCGAGTTCGACGATGGCTCGACCGATACGCTCATTTACTGAGGCGGGGTCTGACCGTGGTGATCCGCGCCTCTGGCGCACCCGGCGCCGCGTGGTAGCATCGTGACATGACCTCTCCCGGCTCCTTACCGCGGCGCGTGGTCATCCTCGGCGGCGGGACCGCTGGCTGGATGGCGGCCTCTGCACTGGCGAAATACTTTGGCGACGCCCTGGCCATCACTCTGGTGGAGTCGGAGGCCATCGGAACCATTGGTGTGGGCGAGGCGACAATCCCGCAGATCCGGCTGTTCAATTCCAGCCTCGGCATCGACGAACGGGATTTCCTGCGGGCGACCGGCGGCACGATCAAACTGGGGATCGAATTTGTCGGCTGGCATCGGGAGGGCGCACGGTACTTCCATGGCTTCGGGGATGTCGGACGGACCATCGGGCTGGTCCCGTTCCACCATTACTGGCTGCGCTACCGGGCCGAGGGCGGGGACCTGCCGCTGGATCATTTCATCCCCACCACCCGCGCCGCACGCGAGGGGCGCTACGGGCCTGCGCCGGGCGGCATGGGCGCGCGGCTTCCGGCCTCGGCCTATCATTTCGACGCCGCCCGCTATGCCGCCTTCCTGCGCGACTACGCCGAGGCACGGGGCGTGACGCGTCAGGAGGGCATCCTGAGGCGCGCCCTGCGAGACGGGGAAAGCGGCCATCTGACGGCCCTCGAACTGCAGGGCGGTCGGCAGGTCGAGGGAGATCTCTTCCTCGATTGCTCCGGCATGCGGGCCCTGTTGATCGAGGGGGAAATGCAGTCGGGGTTCGAGGATTGGTCGCATTGGCTGCCCTGCGATAGGGCCATCGCCATCCCGTCGGAGGGGGACGGGCAGCTGAACCCCTTCACCCGCGCCACCGCCCGCGCCGCAGGCTGGCAATGGGAAATTCCGCTACGCCATCGCACCGGCAATGGCCATGTCTACTCCAGCGCGCATCTGAGCGAGGAGGAGGCGCTGAAGACCCTGCTGGCCAACCTCCCTGGAACGCCCCTTGATGACCCCCGCACCATCCCCTTCCGCACCGGCAAGCGTCGCGAGATATGGAAGGGCAACTGCCTGGCCATCGGCCTCTCCAGCGGGTTCCTGGAGCCGCTGGAATCCACCAGCATCCACCTGATCCAGTCCGCGATCGCCCGGCTGATCGCATTATTTCCCGACCGGCGCCACGCCCCGGATCTGGCGGCGGAGTTCAACCGGCAGAGCGATCTGGAATATGCCTCGATCCGGGATTTCCTGATCCTGCACTACCACCTGACAGCGCGCGAGGGGTCGGAGTTCTGGCGCGAGTGCCGGGCCATGACCGTCCCCGACAGCCTGACCGCCAAGATGGAGCTCTTTCGTCGCACCGGCCGCTTCATCCGGGGCGAGGGCGATCTGTTCGACACGCCGAACTGGGTGCAGGTGATGTGGGGGCAGGGGATCAGCCCCGGGGGCTTCCACCCGATGGTCCGGGCGGCCTCGGCCCCCGATCTGGCGCAGTTCATCGCCAGGACGGCCGCCGAAACCGACGCTCAGGTCGCGACGCTTGGCCCGCATGCCGACTGGATCACCCGTCTGGCTGGGGACGGGGGCTGAAGGCCGCCGGTCCGGCCCGGTTCAGTCGGAGGCCCCGGCCCCCTCGGGTGTTTTCTTTGCGCCCATCTTCTCCAGCACCTCGGGATCAACAAGGCGCGTGATCAGCGGATGCAGCCGCAATTCGCCCTCTTTGACCACCTGACGGAAGTTGGCGATCACGGTCGTGATCGTCGACCGATCCTGCGCCACGACGTCGAGCAACCAGTTGATATTGCCGCTGTTCCATTCGTCGGGCTTCAACCGGATCGGAAATACGCCACTGGAGATCTGCTCGCGGATCTTGGCGTCCACCTCTTCGGACACGCTGGCCCAGATCCCGAAGCCCGCCATGTCGGCAACATCTGACTTTTCGGCGGCATTGGGATAGGCGATGGCGATCCTGTCGTGCAGCATCGGATCGAGGACCAGGTGCTGCAGGTCACCCAGCATCTGCGAGCGATAGCGCGGCATCATCATCAGGGCCATCACGACCTTGCCGAAATTCTCGCGCAGGGCAGAGCGGAGTTGATTGATCTTCTTCGCGACATCGGGGTCGATCTGCGAGGCATCCGCCATCTTGGTTTCGGACCCGTTCTTGCCATCCGTCTGGTCCGCCGCTTCCGTCTTGGTCGTCTTCTTTGCCATGTCCGTCGGCCTTCTCTCTGTCTTGCGTTCAAAAAAGTGTTTTCAATTAGGTTCTTGCAAGGATCTTGCCCCCGCGTGAATGTGCCTAACCAAAGGCGGCTTGGCCCTGTCTGTCAAGCCCGCAGGCTTCCGGCCGACCGAACACACTGTCCACACCCGTCCCGGGCGGGCGGTCAGGTCAGCGAAACTGACCGAACCTCTGCCTGTTCGGAGAGCGGCCAATCCGCACGCAGGCGCACACCGCCGGCCTTCCGCACCTGGCCCAGCACGCTCAGGTCGACATCCCCATAGGTCCAGCCCGGGGTATCCAGCTCCGCACTGGCGATCACGCCATCCTGCGGCAGGCCAACATCCGGCGGACAGAAAATCCCCCCGGCCCCATGGCTTACATCCACCGCCGACAGGGGAAACTGCCCGGTGAGGGAGGCCATCGCGGTATAGCACTGCCCCTCCAGCGCCCGGGCCATCGCGCCGATGCGCACGCGGGAATAGCCGCCAACGGTCTCCGTCGCCGAGGGGATCAACAACAGGTCCGCCCCGGCCTCCGTCAGGTGACGCGCCAGCAGGGGGAATTCGCAGTCATAGCAGATCAGTACACCGATCCGGCCTAGCGCGGTGTCGAACAGGGTAAGCGGCCCCTGGCCCGCGATGCACCAGGGGGTGACCTCCCAGGGGGTCATGATCAGTTTGTCCTGATATCTGATTGATCCATTGGGCGCGAGGAAGGCGGCGCGGTTGACCAACTGACCGCCATCCAGCTGCGGACCGGAGGGGGCGAGGATATGTACACCCTCCGCCACCGCCAGACCCGACAGAAAGGCATTCGCCCGGGGCAACAGCTCTGACACCGCCGCCGTCGCGCCCTCCAGATCCTCTGCTACGACCCCGACCAGCGAGGCCAGCTCCATCGCGCCATATTCGGGGAAAACCAGGATCTGCGCCCCTTCCCGGGCGGCCTCAGTCACCCAGGTGGTCAGCTTCGCCTCATAACCGGCCCAGTCAGCGAACCAGTCCAGCGGATAGGTTGCCGTGGCGATGCGGATCATTCTTCCTCCGCGGTGTCGGCCAGGGCATGATCGCGGAACAGACGGCTTTGCGCGATGAAGAAGATGAATAGCGCGGCGGTCAGCCCGAAGGTCTTGAAATAGACCCAGGTTTCGGTCGACTGCGTGCGCCAGATCACCTCGTTCGCCAGGGCAAGGCCGAAGAAGAACGCGCAGAGCCGCCGTGTCAGTTTCATCCAGCCCTCGTGGTCTAGCGGAACCAGTTCCTCCATCACGTGGCGCAGCCAGCTCTGCCCGCGCAACAGGCCGAGGCCCAGGATGCCGCCGAATAGCAGATAGATCAGCGTCGGCTTGATCTTGAAGAACCGGTCGTCATTCAGCCAGACCGACAGCCCGCCAAAGACCGTGACCAGCACCGCCGTCACGATCTGCATCTTCGAGAGATGGCCGGTCAGCTTCCACAGGATCGCGGTGGAGGCGAGGATCAGCGGGATGAAGGCGGCCGTGACGAGGATGAACCCGTCATACTCCGTCCCGCCGATGGTGAAGACCCGGTCCTTCAGTTTCACATAGGCCGCGAAGAACAGGACGATCGGTCCCAGTTCCAGCCCAGTCTTCAGCCAGGGGTTCACTTTGTTTTGGTCCGTCATGATCTCTCCTGCTTCAGCCGCCAACTTCCACGATCACGGCGCCAAGGGCAATGAGCGTCATCAGCGCGATCCGACGCGGCCCCACGGTTTCCTTCAGGATCAGCCAGCCGATCAGCGCCGCAAAGACGGTCGAGGTTTCGCGCAGGACCGCCGCTTCGCCCACCTTGTCCAGTCGCGTGGCCAGCATGACCGAGCCGAAAGAGCCGAAGGCGATCAGCGCCCCGGTGATGCCGAGCCGGGCCAGATGGACCGGATCGGGCCGGTCCGACATCCGCCGCCAGCGCAGCGCCGCCAGGATGGGCATGTCCACCGAACAGATCACGAAGAACCAGGCGAGGAAGGTGAAGGGATCGGGCGTGGCCCGGATCGCATAGGCGTCATAGGTGGTATAGAGCGCGACCAGCCCGCCGGTCCCCGCCGCCAGCCAGAGCGCAGGCACCAGCGTTTCCCGCGCCACCTCGATCGTGACCAGATTGTAGAGCGCCAGTCCGAAAATCCCCATCAACAACACGATCACGCCGAACCATTGCGTCAGGGTGAAGACCTCTCCAAAGACGATCCAGGCCGCGAAGACGGTAAAGACCGGACCCATGCCCCGCACCACCGGATAGACCACGGTGAAGGCCCCGCGCGAATAGGCCAGCGCCATGCCCAGCTTGTAGGTGAAATGGATCGGCAGGGCGCCCAGAATAAGCAGCCACTCCGTCCCCTGCGGCCAAGGCACGAGGAAAAGGGCCAAGGGCAGGCTGATGATGACCTGCGCCGTGTCGATCGCCCCACGCGACAGCCAGGGGTCGATCCGCCCCTTCTGGAGCGAGCCGAAGACCGCATGCAGAAAGGCCGCCAGCAGGGCAAGCAGCATCGCCGCCGTATGCCCCGCCTCGGTCCCTTCGATGGAGATGATCCAATCGCTCATGCGGCTAGATCACGGTTGCCGTTTGGGTGGTCGGGCGGAGGGGCCGCCGGGGAGGGTTTTGGCAGACGCCTGGTAGAGCAAAGGGTTGAGGCCCCGGCGCAGGGCCGGGGCAGCGACCACCCCTGTCCCGGCCCTGAGCCGGGACCTCGCGGCCGCAATGCCATGACCTCCCGGCCTTGGGCCGGGACCCCACCACAGCGGTGCACACCGACATCGCGCCGCATGCTGTCAGACCCCGAACCGCTCAGCTGTCCGCTCCGGTCAGGGCGCGGGCGAATTCCTCCGGATCGAAGGGCGCAAGATCGTCGATCTGTTCCCCCACGCCAATCGCGTGGATGGGCAGGCCGAACTTGTCCGCCAGCGCGACCAGCACACCGCCCTTGGCCGTGCCGTCGAGTTTCGTCATCACGAGGCCGGAGACATCGGCCATCTTGCGGAAGGTCTCGACCTGGCTCAGCGCGTTCTGGCCTGTCGTCGCATCCAGCACCAGCAGCGTGTTGTGGGGGGCGGAGGGGTCCTTCTTGCGCAGCACGCGCACGATCTTGGCCAGCTCTTCCATCAGGTCCTGGCGGTTCTGCAGCCGCCCGGCCGTGTCGATCATCAGCAGGTCCGCACCGTCCGCCTCGGCCTTTTCCAGCGCATCATAGGCCAGCGCGGCAGGATCGGACCCTTCGGCGGCCTTCAACACGGGCACACCCGCCCTGTCGCCCCAGATCTCCAGCTGTTCGACAGCAGCGGCCCTAAACGTATCGCCCGCCGCGATCACCACCGATTTCCCGGCGGCGCGGAACTGGCTGGCCAGCTTGCCGATGGTCGTCGTCTTGCCCGATCCGTTCACCCCGACCACCAGTACCACCTGCGGCTTCTTGGGGAAAAGCGGCAATGGCTTGGCCACCGGTTCCATGATCCGGGTGACCTCCTGCGCCAGTAGGTCCTTGATCTCGGCCGTCGACAAGCGGCGGCCCATGCGCCCCTCGGCCATATTGGCGGCGACGCGCAGCGCCGTGTCGACCCCCATGTCCGAGGTGATCAGCAGCTCTTCCAACTGTTCCAGCATGTCGTCGTCCAGCACCCGGCGCACCACCGGCGCCGCGTCCCGGCGGCCAAAGATCCGCGACAGCAGCCCGCCTTCGCGCGGGGTGTCTTCCGCGGGGCTCTCGACGGGCACTTCCGCGGGTGCGGTCGGGGCAGGTTCCGGCGCGGGAGAGGGGACCTCCGTCGGCGCGGCGGGGGGCACCTCCGGCGGGGGCGCGGGGGAGATATCGGGCCGGTCCGGTTCCGGCCCGCGCGGTGCTGGGGCGGGGTCCTCGGGCTCCGGCAGGTCGGGAACCTCGGGCTTCGGCGCGGGTTCGGGCTCCGGCACGGGCATTGGCTCCGGCGCAGGCTCCGGTTCGGGCGTGGGCTTGACCTCCGGCGTGTCGGGGACCTCCGGCTCCGGCTCCGGCGTCGGGGTCGGCTGCTCTGGCTCCGGCGCAGAGCTTTCGCCCGCCGGCTCTTCAACGCCCCCGTCGGCCACGATCGCATCCAGCCCCTCTTCGAGCTTGGACGAGGACTTGAACAACCGGTCCTTGAGTTTCGAGAAAAAGGCCATGCGGGCTCCGTCTGCGGTGGTCGGCTAACACCTAATGCGCCCGGCAGGGAAGGGGAAGGGTATTGGCGACAATCCCGCCGACTGCCCCCACAGACCTTGTCGGCCCCGGCGCTTTTGCGCTAGGCGGACCGGCACCGAATGCGATAAAAGGTGCCAAAGGGCGTCAAGCCTTCGAAAGACGAGGTAGAGCGGACATGATCGGATTCCTGATCGCAACACTCCTGCCCATCCCGCTGTTGATCATCGGGACGGCCATGGGCGGTGAAATCGGCTGGGCCGTCCTTGTCTATCTGACACTGTTCACCGCCCTGCTGGACCACGCCCTGCCGCGCAGTTGGCGCAATCAGGACGCAGCCCAGGAATTCAAGACCGGTCACGGCCTATCCATCGCGCTTGGCGTGGCGCATCTATTCCTGCTGGTCATCGCGGTGCGCTACCTTGGCGGGCCGGGCGGGGCGGAGGGCTGGGATATCCTGCCCCTTGTGCTGGCCTACGGTGTCTATTTCGGCCAGGTCAGCCATCCGAATGCGCATGAGCTGATCCACCGGTCCGGCCGCGAGGCGGTGCAACTGGGCAAGATCGTCTATACCTCGTTGCTTTTCGGTCATCATGCCTCCTCGCACCCGAAGATCCACCATATTTACGTCGCCACCCCCTATGACCCCAATTCCGCCATGCCCGGCGAAAGCTTCTACCGCTTCTTCTTCCGGGCCTGGATCGGATCCTTCCGCGAAGGCTGGCGGATCGAGCGGCATGATCTGAAACGCGCGGGCCGTCCCTGGACCGCGCATCCCTATATCGGCTACGTCTTCGGCGGGATCGGCTTTGTCGGGCTGGCCTGGCTGCTGGCCGACTGGCCGGGTGTCCTTGTGCTTCTGGCCATGGCCGGGATGGCGCAGCTTCAGATTCTTCTGTCCGACTATGTCCAGCATTACGGGTTGGAACGCGGCGAGGCGCCGGACGGCAAGCTGGACCCGGTGCGCCCGATCCACAGCTGGAACAGCCCGCATCGTATGTCCTCTGCCATGATGCTGAATGCCTCGCGCCATTCCGACCACCACATGCATCCCGGCCGGATTTACCCGGGCCTGCAGATCGACCCCAAGGAAATGCCGATGCTGCCCCGGTCCCTGCCGGTCATGGCGGTTGTTGCCCTTTTCCCGCCGCTCTGGCGCAAGATCATGAACCCGCGTCTGCTGACATGGCAAAGCCGGTTCTGAGCGGCGCGCAAGGTGGCGCCGATCACATGAATGTCGCTGGCCGCGCTGGCGCCGGTCTGGCAGGCTGACCTTATGAAACACCCGATCCTTTTGCTGCTCGCCACGCTTATTGCCGCCCCGGTTGCGGCCCAGTCCCCAATGACGGCGGCGGAATTCGATGCCTATTCCCGGGGCAAGACCTTCTATTACGGCTCCATGGGAGAGGCCTACGGCGTCGAGCAATATTTCGACAACCGGCGGGTCAAATGGTCCTTTCTGGATGGGCAGTGCTCGGATGGCGTCTGGTATGAACGCGACGGGCTGATCTGCTTCGAATACGAAGAGGTCGTGGACCCCAACCCGCAATGCTGGACCTTCTTCAAGGGGCCCTCCGGGCTGATCGCTCAGTTCGAGGGCGATCCGGAGCAGACCACCCTTTACGAAGTGCAGAACGCGGATGAGCCGATGACCTGCCTCGGGCCGGAGGTCGGCGTCTAATACCCGCTCAGAACAAGCTGCCCTGTTCCGGCGGCGTGTCTTTCTTGGTGGTCCTGGGCTTCGCCGATTTGGGTTCTGTCGCCCGTGGTTGGGGCGCCTCGGTCGCTGACCCCCGGCCAACCGCCAGCGTGCCATCCGCGAACTGGATCGCCAACTCGGCCGCCTCGACGGCCTGCGCCCGGCGGGTCATCACCTGGCCCGCGCCGTCGCGCACCACGGCATAGCCCCGCTCCAGCGTTGCCTCGTACCCGAGCGTCGCGCGCAGCCGGTCCAGCGCAGCCAGCCGGTCGCGCCGCGTTTCCACCCCGCGCCGGGCCACATCGGCAAAGCGGGCGGCCAGCCGGTCCAGGTCCTGCCGCTGCCGGTCGAGGCCCCGGCGCATGGCCGCAGGCTGCGTCGCCAACCGCCCCGTCCAGAGGTCGAGCGTCTCGCGCCGCCGCGACACCCCGCGGTCCAGCGCCGTGGGCAGTCGGTCGGCCCATCCCGTAACCCGCTGACGTTCCTGCGCGATCCGCCCGCGCAGAACCCCGGGTTTCAGTGCCCCCGCCGTCTCGGACAGGCTGACCCGTCGCGCCGCGACCCCACGGCGCAGCGCATTCGGTAGCCGGTCGGCCCAAGTGTCCAGCCGCTGCCGCGCGCTTTCGGTCAGGCGTTCCGGCCGGGGCAGGGCGCGCGACAGATCGGCCAGTCGCTGCCGCCGCGACAGCACCGCCTGCCCCTGGGCGCGCACCAGCCGCGCCTGCATATCCGCCGCCCAGCCCAGCAATTCCGTCCGCACCGGCACGGCCAGCTCTGCCGCCGCTGTCGGCGTGGGCGCCCGCCGGTCGGAAACAAAGTCGATCAGCGTCGTATCCGTCTCATGCCCCACGGCAGAGATCAGCGGGATCTCCGACCCCGCCGCGGCCCGGGCCACGACCTCCTCGTTGAAGCCCCAGAGGTCCTCGATCGAGCCGCCCCCCCGCGCCACGATCAGCACATCGGGCCGCGGCACCGGGCCATTCGGCGACAGGCGGTTGAACCCTTCGATGGCCGTGGCGACCTCCGCCGCGCATCTCTGCCCCTGCACGGCGACCGGCCAGATCAGCACATGCACCGGGAAGCGGTCGCGCAGCCGGTGCAGGATATCCCGGATCACCGCGCCGGAGGGCGAGGTCACCACGCCGATCACCTTGGGCAGATAGGGCAGGGGGCGCTTTCGCTCCGCCGCGAAGAGCCCCTCCGCCTGCAGCATCGCCTTGCGCTTTTCCAGCAGGGCCATCAGCGCCCCGGCGCCGGCCGGTTCGACATTGTCGACGATCAGCTGGTATTTCGACTGGCCCGGAAAGGTTGTCATTCGACCGGTGGCAATGACCTCCATCCCCTCCTCGGGCTGGACCTGCATCCGTGCCACCTGACCCTTCCAGCTGACTGCGGCCAGCACCGACCGGTCATCCTTCAGGTCGAAATACATATGACCCGACCGGGGCCGCGACACGCGCCCCACCTCTGCCCGAACACGGACATAGCCGAACTGGCCCTCGATGGTCTTCTTGACTGCGCCCGACAGCTCGCTGACGGTAAACTCATGCGCATTGCCACCGGGTCCCGGGGTCTCGTCTTCGAACAGGTCCATGCATCCCTCCGTTGCCCGCACCCTAAGGCCGGTGCCGCCGCTCTGCCAGCCCGTCCCTCTTCTTCTGGGCGAAAATACTTCGGGGGATTGATCAACAGGCGCAAGGCGGCAGCACCGGGATGTGGCCCTCTCCGCCGCCGTGATCACGCATATTCCACTTGAAAACCCGGCAAAGAAGGATCATTTAACGCGCACCCGCGCGAATTCGCGGGCAACGCAGCAATGGAGACTACATGGCCAAGGAAGACATTCTCGAATTCCCCGGCGTCGTGAAGGAACTCCTGCCCAATGCGACTTTCCGGGTCGAACTCGAGAACGGCCATGAAATCATCGCACATACGGCAGGCAAGATGCGCAAGAACCGCATCCGTGTTCTGGCCGGCGACAAGGTGCAGGTCGAAATGACCCCCTATGATCTGACCAAGGGTCGGATCAACTACCGCTTCAAGTAAGACCGCGCGCCCCGGCCCATCCGCCGGGGCCCCGCGACCAAGGCAGGAGGCCCGCCGTGAAACTGATCCTCGGCTCCGGCAGCCCGCGTCGCCTCGACCTTCTGGCGACCCTCGGGATCACCCCCGACGACATCCGCCCCCCCGACATCGACGAAACGCCCCTCAAGGGCGAGTTGCCGCGCGCCTATTGCGCCCGGATCACCCGCGCAAAGGTCGAGGCCGTTACGGCAGACGCCGACGACATCGTCCTCTGCGCCGACACCACCGTCGCCCTGGGCCGCCGGATCATGGGCAAGCCCGCCGACGCGGGCCAGGCGGCCGAATTCCTCCTCGCCATGTCAGGGCGTCGCCACCGCGTCATCACCGCCATCGCGGTGCGTCGTGGGGCACAGGTCTGGACCCGTGACGTAGTAACGACCGTGAAGATGAAGCGCCTCTCCGACACCGAACTCAACGCCTATCTCGCCACGAACGACTGGCAGGGCAAGGCGGGCGCCTATGGTATCCAAGGCCCGGCCGGGGCCTTTATCCCCTGGATCCAGGGCAGCTATACTGCCGTCATGGGCTTGCCCGTTGCCGAAACCGCCGCGCTGCTGACCGCCGCCGGCTACCCCGTCTGGAGCGCCGAATGAAAGGCCAGCTGATCCTTCTCGACCACCTCACAGGCCCCGATGGCCCGGTGGAGGCCGCCGCCCTGATGCGCGATGGCCGTCTCGAGGACCTCTTTATCGACAGCGACGCCCCGCGCCCCGGGGCGATCTACCGCGCCAAGGCCGACCGCCCGGTGAAGGGTCAGGGCGGCATGTTCCTGACCACGCCCGACGGCCCCGCCTTCCTGCGCCAGGTCAAGGGCCTGTCTCCGGGCGCGCCGCTGCTGGTGCAGGTGACGGGGCATGCGGAACCCGGCAAGGCGATCCCGGTGACCACCAAGCTCCTGTTCAAAAGCCGCTATGCCATCGTCACCCCCGGCGCCCCGGGAATCAACGTCTCCCGCCAGATCAAGGATGACGAGACCCGCGATGCCCTGCTTGAGATCGCCCATGACACGCTGGACGGCCACCCGATCCACGATCATGAGGGCGGGCTGATCCTGCGCTCCTCCTGCGCCGAGGCGGAAGGCGACGCGGTGGCCGAAGATATCGCCGCCATGGCCGACCTGGCCGTGCAGGTGCTGAACGACGCCGAGGGCGAGGCCGAGAAGCTGACCGAGGGCGACGGCCCCCATGCCATGGCCTGGCGCGAATGGGTCACCCCCGCGCAGATCGAGACCGAAGCGGGTTGTTTCGCCCACCACGGCGTGCACGAGAAGATCGAGGCGCTCTTCCGCCCCGAGGTCGCGCTCGGCTCCGCCACTGTTTTCATCGAACCGACCCGCGCCTTTACGGCCGTGGATGTGAACACCGGCGCGGATACCTCGCTCGCCGCGGGGCTGAAGGCCAACCTCGCCCTGGCCCGCGACCTGCCGCGTCAGCTGCGCCTGCGGGGTCTGGGCGGCGTGGTCATCCTGGATCTCGCCCCCATGCCGAAAAAGGACCGCCGCAGTTTCGAGGGCGCGCTGCGGGCGGCACTCAAAACCGATGACACGGATACGGTCATGGCAGGCTGGACGCCCCTCGGCAATTACGAGCTTCAGCGCAAACGCGCCCGCCAGCCCCTGACCGACATCGTGACGGAGGAGATGCTGCAATGAGCTGCCCGATCTGCCACAAACCCTCAGACGCGAAATTCCGCCCCTTCTGCTCCAAGCACTGCGCCGACGTGGACCTCGCCCGCTGGTTCAAGGGCGGCTATTCCATCCCCTCGACCGATCCAGAGGATATGGAGAAGGCCTTCGAGGCCATCGAACGCGGCGAGACCGGCGAGGACGACGAACCGACACGGCATTGAGGGGGGCGTTATCCTCGGGCTTGACCCGAGGATCTCCCGCCACCCCGAGCGCCCTTGATCCGGAGATCTCCAGACCAAGTCCAAGGATGGCGGGTACGCGGGCCGTCGGGGCGGACCCGGGGCGAGCCCCCCAATCCAAAACCTCCCCGCCACTTGTGAGCCGCGCCCACGCCCGGTAACAAGCGCCGACAGATGGAGAGTGCCATGCCCCACATCCTCAACACGACCGACACCGATTTCGAGACCCGTTTCACCGAGTTGCTGACCATGAAGCGCGAGGACAGCCCGGATGTGGACGACGTGGTGGCCGGGATCATCGCCGATGTCCGGGCCCGCGGGGACGCCGCCGTGATCGAACTGACCTCGAAATTCGACAGACTGGACCTCACGCCGGAAACCCTGGCCTTCTCTACAGAGGAAATCGACGCCCAATGCGCCCTCGTCACCCCCGAGGAACGCAGCGCATTGGACCTGGCCGCCGACCGGATCCGCGCCTACCACGTCCGCCAGATGCCCGAGGATGCGAACTGGACCGACCCGGATGGCGCGACCCTCGGCTGGCGTTGGACGGCGGTCTCCGCCGCCGGGCTCTATGTGCCGGGCGGCATCGCCTCCTACCCCTCCTCGATGCTGATGAATGCCATCCCCGCCAAGGTCGCGGGGGTCGGACGTCTGGCGGTCTGCGTGCCCACGCCGGATGGCAAGGTGAACCCGCTGGTCCTCTACGCCGCCCGCCTCGCCGGGGTGGACGAAATCTACCGCGTTGGCGGCGCGCAGGCGATTGCCGCCCTGGCCTACGGCACCGACACGATCGCCCCGGTGGACAAGATCACCGGGCCCGGCAACGCCTTTGTCGCCGCCGCCAAGCGTCGGGTCTTTGGCAAGGTCGGGATTGACATGATCGCGGGCCCGTCCGAAATCCTCGTCATCGCCGATGTTGACAATGACCCCGACTGGATCGCGCTGGACCTGATGAGCCAGGCGGAACACGACGAAAGCGCGCAGTCGATCCTGATCACCACGGACGCGGCCTTTGGTCAGGCCGTCAGCGACGCGGTGGATGCCCGCCTGAAAACGCTGGACCGCCGCGAGATCGCAGGAAAATCCTGGGGCGACAACGGCGCGATCATCACCGTCCGAGATCTGGAGGAGGCCGCCGCTCTGTCCAACCGCATCGCCCCGGAACACTTGGAGCTTTGCGTGGCCGACCCCGAGGCGCTGGCAGAAGACTGCACCCATGCAGGGGCGATCTTCCTTGGCCAATGGACGCCGGAGGCCATCGGCGACTATGTCGGCGGCCCCAACCACGTCCTGCCCACGGCGCGCTCTGCGCGGTTCTCCTCCGGCCTGTCGGTCATGGATTTCCTCAAACGGACCACCCTGGCCCGGATGACGCCTGCGGCCCTTGCAGCCATCGGCCCCGCCGCCGAAACTCTTGCCGCCTCGGAAAGCCTTGAGGCGCATGGCCTTTCCGTTCGCGCCCGCCTTGAGCGTGTGAATGACGACCTGAAAAATCGCGGGTGACATTCACATAGTTTTTAACCAAAGTTCACATAGACGTGGAAATTTGCTGCGCCGCAGCATAGATTGGAAGGCAGGGAGACCTGCAACCGATCAGAGGGAACCGGACCGATGTCCTATATTGCCCAAATCGAGTTGGACGACCGCAATCTGCCGCCGCCCACCCCGGAGATTGAACAGGAACGCCGCGTGGCGATGTTCGATCTGTTGGAAGAAAACAGTTTCAGCCTGCCCAAGCGGGACGACCGCCTTGTGCCCGACGGGCCCTACAAGATCGGCCTGTCGATTCAGGACAAACGCCTGGTCTTTGACGTCCAGACCGAAAACGACAGCCCCGCTGCACAGTTCATCATGTCGCTCGGTCCTTTCCGCCAGGTGGTGAAGGACTATTTCGCCATCTGCAAAAGCTATTTCGACGCGGTCAAGAACCTGCCGCCCGCGCAGATCGAAACCATCGACATGGCCCGCCGCGGCATCCATGACGAAGGCGCCCGCATTCTTGTCGAACGCCTCGAAGGCAAGGCCGATGTTGACCATGACACCGCCCGCCGGCTTTTCACCCTGATCTGCGTCCTGCATTTCGGAGCCTGACCTGTGGCAGCAGAACTTCCGCAATCCATCCTGTTCTGCTGCGACCACAACGCCGTCCGCTCTCCCATGGCCGAAGGCATCATGAAGAAGTTCTACGGCACCGACACCTACGTCCAGTCCGCAGGCTGCCACAACGATCTGGAAATCGACGGCTTTGCCATCGCCGTCTGCGAAGAGATCGGGGTGGAGCTGTCGCGGCACCAGTCCCGCTCCTTCGACGAGATGGCAAAGTTCGGGGATGACCTTTCCAGCTTCGACATGATCGTGGCCCTGTCCTCGGCCAGCCAGAAACGCGCGCTGGACCTGACCAAGTTCTATCACCTCACGGTCGATTTCTGGCCGATCATGGACCCCACGGGCATCGGCGAAACGCGGGAGCAGAAGCTGAACGCCTATCGCCAGTGCCGCGATCAGATCATCGACAACCTGCAACGCCGTTTCGGCCCGCCGATCCTGGCCCCCTGAAGGCAAAGACATGAGCATCGTTCAGACCTATTTCGACGCATTCAACGCCGGCGACACCGACGCCATGCTGGGCTGCCTGACCGATGACGTGGCCCACCATGTCAACGAGGGCAACATTCGGACGGGCAAGGAAAAGTTCGCTGACTTCTGCGCCCATATGTCCCGCTGCTACAAGGAGCAGCTGACCGACATGGTGACCTTTGAAACCCCCGACGGCACCCGCGCCGCCGCCGAATACACCGTGAACGGCACCTACCTCGCCACGGACGAGGGCCTGCCGGAAGCGCAGGGCCAGACCTACCGCCTCCCCGCCGGGTCGTTCTTCACCCTACGCGATGGCAAGATCGCCCGCGTCACGACCTACTACAACCTCGCCGACTGGATCGCGCAGGTCTCGTGACCACGCTCCGCATCCTGACCGGAGAGGCGCTCTCCACCGCCATCGACGACATCGCCCGGCTGCGGATCGCGGTCTTTCGCGACTGGCCCTACCTCTACGACGGCGACCTCGACTACGAACGCGAATACCTCAGGAACTACACCCACCCCACGGCTATCGTCGCCGCCGCCTTTGACGGGGCGCGCATCGTCGGCGCGGCCACCGGCATGGCGCTGGATGTGCATGCGGACGACTTTTCCGCCGCCTTCGCCACCCGCCCCGAACCGCTGGCCGAGATCTTTTACTGCGCCGAATCCGTCCTGCTGCCCGACTACCGGGGGCAGGGCCTCGGCCACGCCTTCTTCGACGCGCGCGAGGATCATGCCCGTGCGCTCGGATACCGCTACAGCGCCTTCTGTTCGGTCATCCGCCCGGAGGATCACCCGCTGCGCCCCGCAAAGGCCCGCACCCACGACGCCTTCTGGCGCGGCCGGGGCTACGCGCCGCTTCCTGGTGTCATCGCCCGATTCTCATGGCGCGACATCGACCAGCCGGAAGAGACCGTCCACCCCCTCCAGTTCTGGATGCGGGAACTGCAAAGCACCGGTCATCATCGGACGTGATCCGATGACCTCCCGGACAGCGACAGAGGGCAAGAGATCCCCGATTAAGCCGGAGGATGACGGGCGGATGATCCCCCTCAGACCCCGCCGACGCCCGCCGCCATGTCCGCCTTCATCTGTGCCGTATAGGTTCTGCCATCGACCTCCAGCACATAGCGTGGCGCGTCGAGGTAGGTCTTGCGCTGATAGGCCTTGTGGGCCTCGATCTCTCGCAGCATCCCGGGTTTGCCGGGCAGGGTCATTCTGCCCGCAGCCAGGGCGGCGATCCATTTCCCCTGGGTTTCGACCAGCGGAATCGTCGGCCCGACCGGCTGGACCAGCCCGGCGTGGATCAGCCCCGGATGGTCCGGCACGACCATCCGCCGGTAGAGCGCGCCCGCCTGTGTCCCGGGATCAAAGACCGCCTTGTCGAGGAAAGGAAAGCTCACCGTGTAGCCTGTCGCATAGACGATCGCGTCATAAGGCGCGTCGGTTCCATCGACAAAGGCCACCCGATCGCCCTTCAGCTCGGCGACATTCGGTTTGATGTCGATACGACCGTGGCCAATCAAGGGCAGCAGGTCGCCGCTCAGCGTGGCATGTTCTCGGTACATCGGATGCTCCGGCCGGGGCAGGCCGAAGCGGCGCTGATCGCCCATCCCGATCCGCACGAGGGTGGCCATGATCCGGCGCACCCAGGGGGTCGGCAGTCGCAACTTTTTGCCCAGCATGGCGGAGATCTGGTCGATCGGTCGGCCCATCAGGTATTTCGGCATGACCCATGCCGACCGCCGGGTGGACAGCGTCACATGCGCCGCCCGCCTTGCGATATCCGCCGCGATATCCACGGCCGAATTACCGATCCCCACGACCAGCACCCGCTTGCCCGCATAGGGATCGTTGGTGCGGTAGTGGTGCGAATGGATCGCCTCGCCGTCAAAGGTTCCGGAAAACTCCGGAAAGCGCGGGTCCGACAGGTGCCCGGTGCCGATGACGACGCGGTCGTAAGTCCTGCTCTCGCCACTGTCGAGGGTGACGCGGTAGTGCCCGTCGGGCTGCGGGTCGACTGCGGTGACGCGCGTCTTGAAAGTGACATGGCGCGGTATGTCGAAGGCGTCCGCGTAGTCTTCGAGGTATTTCAGAAACTGCCGGTGGCTCAGGAAATCCGGCATCGACGGGTCGATGGGAAAATCCGAATAGCCCAAGTTCGGGCGGCTCGTGTCGATGTGCAGCGAGGCGTAGCAAGAGGACTGGCCATTGTCGTTCTCATAGCGCCACATCCCGCCGATCTGGCTGCCTTTTTCATAGATATCAAACTCCTCACCCAAGGCCTTGAGCGATTTCGCGACAGTGACGCCGGAGGAGCCGGCGCCGATGATACAGGTGCGTCCAGCCATGTCAGACCTCTCGATGTGCCAGATAATCCGCGATGATCGCGTCGAAATCCCGGTCAGGGGCAATCCCGAGCGGCCCGGCATGGTGAGAGATGAAATGCTGCGGCCAGCCCGCCACTACGGCCTGGGTCGCCGGGTCCGGGGCGGAGGTCACGCGCCCCGTCGCGCCGGCCCTTGCGGCGGCGGCGACCATGTGGGCGACTGTGACCGAAAGCGCAGGCAGGTTGAGCGTGCGTTTCGGGGGCAGCCGGTCGGGCGGCAGATCGTGCAGGTTCAGGAACCCGCGCACCACCGCCCCGGCGGAGGCGACGGGCACCACGGCTTCCGGCGGCAGTGGCGCTGCAAAGTCGCGCCCCTCCAGCGGTTCGCGCACGATGGCGGCCACCTTGTCGGACACAACGGGCTGCGTGACGCCCGGGCGGATCAGGATGATCGGCAGGCGCAGCGCCCGCCCGTCGATCCGCCCATGGCGCGAGGCATCCGCCAGGATCAACTCGTTCACCGCCTTGTGGGTGCCATAGGTCGTCTCGGGCAGGGGGGCGAGGTCATCGGCCACCTCGGCGGGGAAGTCGCCACCAAAGACCGCGATGGAGGAGGCAAAGATCACCCTGGGACAGCCCTGCGCGGCTGCGATCAGGGCGCGCAACGGGTCCACATTCACCGCCCAGGCATGATCCGGGTCCTGCTCCGCGTGGAAGGTGAGTTGGGAGGCCAAGTGAAACAGGCTGTCATAGGGCCGGGCGCAAAGCCGCTCCAGCGTAGACGCGTCCGCCAGATCCCCCTGGATTACCTCGATCTCGACGCCCGGGGCCTCCGGCAGCGGCACCGGCCCAAGATCGGCCAGCGTAAGGTGCGTGATCGGTTCAACCTTGCCGGACGGGCCGACGATACCCTCCCGCGACATCAGTTCACGCGTCAGTCGGCGGCCCAGGAACCCGCCTGCGCCGGTGATCAATACTCTCATGGTGACCTCCCTTTCAAAAACATACTCACGGGTATGTTTCTGAAAGTCAATCGCCTGTGTCAGAGCCCCGTGATGACAGCCTCGACCATCCTGCGGGCCAGATCCGCCCGCTCCGCATCGGTCTCGCCCGCGCGGGGGCGGTACCAGACCAGCGTCCATTGCAGCGCGCCCAGCATCATCTTGACCGCGATGGAGACATCCCGCGGCGCGACCTCCCCCGTGTCGATGGCCGCGGCAAGCGCGTCCTTGAACAGCCGCTCGAATTCGTCCCGCGTGGCGATCAGATCGGCCATGACCAGCCGTTCCTCCGGCGTGGTCTGATCGAACCGGTGGACCTGCACCCCCTGCGCAACCACGGTTTCAAAGGTGTGATGCTCCAGCATGGCGCGGGCGTGGGCCTGCAGCATCGCAATTAACCGGTCGCGGGGACCGCCCGCAGCCCCGATCCCCTCCTGCGCCGCAAAAAGCCGCGCCATCCCCTCGCGGTGCACGTCGAAAAACAGCTCGGTCTTGGAGGCGTAGTGATGGTAGATCCGCCCTTTGGTCGCGCCAAGGCGGGCGGCCACGTCATCCACCTTCGTCGCGTGATACCCGCGTTCCATGAAGCATTCGGCGGCGGCGGCGATAATCTCCGCCTTGCGCCAGCCTCTCTTCTTCGCGCCCTGCACTGTCTTGGTCATGTCGGCCCTTTCTGCGCAGACCCTAGTCGGCCCGTCCGCCGTTGCCTAGGTGGCAGGGCATGGGGCCTCGCGCCCCTACGACGCGCGCACGGCCCATATTTTCAAGGGGAAATACACGTATCACGTGTGCCGAATGTCATATTTCAGCCGCATTTCCGACAAATACCTGTCATGCCCCGCGCGGATGCGGGAGCACAGAAGAGTGACCCGCTGGCAATGCACCTGCGGGCGCGGGGCGAAGGCAGAGAATGGCTGACGGTAAGGTCGACGGGACATCAGGCAACGACACGATCCCGTCGTCCTATGTGGATGCCGACGGCGACTTCGTAGATGGTGCGGATGGCAACGACGATTCCATTTTCGGCTACGCCGGCGGCGATGAGATTGATGCCGGCCTTGGCGATGACACGGTCTATGGCGGGACCGGAAATGACACGGTTTATGGCGGAAGCGCGGGCAATGACCTGATCTATGGCCAGTCCGGTGACGATTATGTCTCCGGTGATGGCGACAATGATACGGTCTACGGCGGCGCTGGCCGCGACACCATCACCGGCGATACCGGCGACGATGTCCTTTATGCCGAAAGTGGCGATGACGAGCTGTTTGGCGGTCGCGGCGCCGACTACATCTGGATCCTCCAGGGCCAGAGCGACTACATCGAAGGCAACAGCGGCGACGATACCATCGACTTCAGCGCGCTGACCGGCACCACGATCACCGGACTTAACTTCTACGGCGGCGGCACTTCGGACGGCTATGTCACATACGCCAATGGCGAGCGGCTCGAATTCCGGTCGATGGAGAGCTTCGTCGGCGTCGGGGATGGAACGGTCGACGGGACCGCTGGTAGCGATTCCATGGGCGGGGGCTATGACGACGGCGGTCTCGACGCCATTGGTCATGGCGATGGCAATGACGCCGATCTTGTTATGGGCTACGGCGGTTCGGACACGATCGCCACCGGCACCGGGGATGACACGCTTTACGGCGGCGCGGCGTCCGACACGCTTTATGGCGGCAGCGGGGATGACCATCTCTACGGCGACAGCGGCGATGACTATCTCGTCGGTGGCAGTGGCAGCGACACGCTCCATTCCGGCGCTGGCAATGACACCTATCAAGGCGGCACCGGGCTCGACTATATCGACTTTGGCGCGGAAACGAGCGGCGTCTCGGTTGATCTGAACGGCGGTGGCTTCGGCGGCGCGGCCAGTGGCGACGCCTTCGGCGGCGGGATCGACGGGATCTACGGCTCCGATTTCGACGATACGATCTCCGGCTTTGATGCCTTCGCCCTGTCAGGCGACGCCTATACCAACATCTTCTACGGCCGCGCGGGCAACGACATATTGAACGGGCGGGGCGGCCCGGATGAGCTTTACGGAGGGTCCGGCGACGACACCTTCTCCATGACGGCCTTCCCGGGCAACGACACGATCGTCGGCGGCGAAGGGGGCGCGGACGACGATGTCATCGACTTCTCCGCCACCTCCGGCCCGGTCACCGTGGCGTTCTCCGGGGCGGAGACGGGGACGGTTGTCTATGGCACCGACACGGTCTCATTTTCCGAGGTCGAGACGGTCCGGATGACATCCGGCGCAGATACCGCCACGGGCAGTTCCGGGGCGGAAACCATCCTGGGCGAAGGCGGCAACGACTCCATCACCATGAACGGCGGGGCCGATTCCGTGGCCGCAGGGCAGGGGGCGGATACAGTCTACGGCGGCAGCGGCAACGACAGCCTCGCCGGGGACAGCGGCGACGATTCCATCTTCGGCGGCACCGGTGCGGACGTGCTGAGCGGGTCCGCCGGGGCCGACCGGATCGAGGGCGGCAGCGGCGACGACGTGATCCTCGGGGGCGTGGGGGGCGATACGCTTCTGGGGCAGGCCGGGTCGGATACGATCTTTGGCGGCTCCGGCGATGACAGTGTCGAGGGCGGCGCGGGCGGCGACAGCCTGTCGGGCAATGCTGGCAGTGATACGATCTACGGCTATTCTGGCGATGACACGCTGACCGGCGGCAGCGGGATCGACAGCCTCTATGGCGGGATAGGCAACGATAGCCTCTATTCCGCGTCCGGCGATGACCTGATCTACGGCAACTCCGGTGACGATACCGTCACGCTGACCGGCATGAACAACTATACGCTCTACGGGGGCGAGGATCCGGGCGATACCGATTTCGACGTGCTCGACATTTCGGCCCTGGGCGGCGCGTCGCAAGTGGCGTCGATCACCTACGACACGCCCGACCGCGAAGACGGCACGATCTTCTTCACCAATGGTAACAGCGCCGCCTTCGAGGGTTTCGAACAGATTATCTGTTTCGCGCGCGGAACCCGCCTGCTGACCGACACGGGCTATCGCCGCGTCGAAACCCTGCGTGTCGGCGACCTGTTGCAGACCCGGGACAATGGCCCGCAACCCATTCTATGGATCGGGAGACGGCGGATCAGCGCCACGCCCGACACTGCCCCCGTGGTCGTGACCGAAGGCACCTGGGGCGCGACCCGCCCCGTGAAGGTCTCGCCTCAGCACCGGCTGTTGTTTTCGGGCTGGGCGGCCGAGGTGTTGTTCGGCGAGCCGGAAGTCCTCATCCCCGCCAAACACTTGGTCGACGGGCGCAGCATTCGCAACAAGACCGGCGGCGAGGTCGTCTATTTCCACGTCTGCCTGGAGCGGCACGAGATCCTCTGCGCCGACGGCGTGGCGGCGGAAAGCTTCCTGCCCGGTGACATCGGCACCGCCGCCTTGCCTGCTGACCAACTGGAGGCCCTGCACGCCGCCTTGCCCATCCTGCGCGACAAACCGGACGCCATGCGTCCCGCCCGTCCGCTGCTGAAGGGATACGAGGCCCAGGCCCTGCGGGACTTCATAGAAAACTCAAGGGTACGCCGGGCGGAGGACGCCTAGGCTCGCCCCTGGTCCGTCGGTCGAACTAGAGCGGCGCGGGCCGTCGCCTCGTCGAAGGGCAGCCCTGTCGCATCGATCACCCGCTCGACCTGCCGGAAATCCCCGCCTGAAAGGGCATCGCTGTCCACATCGTAAACCCGCGCGCCCGAGGTGCGCAGCAGGTTGAGCCGGTGGTCATAGGCGTTGCAGAAAGGGGCCCAGTACTCCGGACTGGTCGAATGCCGCGCCAAGAAGGACGTCCGGCAGAGGCTGTCAATTACCTTGTCCCGGCTGCGCGAGACGATCACCCAGATCGCGTCGGGAAAGGCCTGATCGAACACCCGCCAGAGCAGCGTCAGCTTGGGATCCTTGAACCCCCAGGGCGTGGTGCCCTCGTACCCCTCGGCGGTCAGCTGGGCCATCACCCGCGCTCGCAGGGACGGATCGGGCGGCAGCACGTCCCACGGCGGCAGGTTGCGCACGCCAAGCGGATCGGCCCCGAGCGCGGTGAGCATCGGTTTGACGATCCCGTCCCGGATGGCACGGCTTTCGAAGTAGCCCTGCGGATTTTCGGCATTGCCCGGCACCGTGTCGCCCAGCCACAGCCCATGCTCGTGCAGGACCCGTGTCGTCATGGAGGTGGCAGAGCGGGGCAGCCCCAGAACAAAGACCGGCTGGCGCGGCATGACCGTCGGCGCGGGCCGCGCAAGGGCGGGGCGCTGGCCAAAGGCCGCGCGGCTCTGGTCCATCCATTGGGCGAGCTTGTCTGCCGTCAGCTCTTCTTTCCGGACGGTCGTCGCGCTGGCATAGGCGCTCTCTGCCTTGGCCTCCGCCCCCCAGAACCAATGCGAGGTCCGGTTCATGATCGCCAGCAGCGGCACCTTCGACAGGCCCGCCATATGCCAGTTGGCACTGTCGACAGAGATCACCCCGGCCAGCGGGCGGATCATGTCGATCGTCTGGACCGGGTTTGTGGTGATGTCCGACAGCGGCACCATGCAGCGCGCATCGGCCAGCAGCAGCTTGCGCTCTGCCTCGGACAGGTCGAACTGCAGCGCCAGGAATCGCCCGTCGCGCGGCAGCAGGTCCAGGAACATGGGCAGGGGGATATGCCGCTCCTCCCGCCGGTTCTGGCCCGATCCACCACGCCAGCAGATGCCCCAGACCGGCGGCTCGCCCGCATGCCGAACCGGGCTGTCAAAGGTGACCGGCGCCGCGACCTGGCCGGTACGCGCAAAGCCCCGCCCGACGAAATCCGCCGCCAGATGGGCGCGCGGGCGCGTCCCGGTCTTGTTCAACGCCTCATGCGCCGTGAACCGCGCCTGCGGGAAATAGCGCCGGATCAGCGACCCGTATTTGCGCAGCCCGACAAAGCGCGAGGTCTCATGCCGTCCCTCGTGCCGGATATGCGCGAGATGGAACAGAACATCGCCCAACCCCTGTTCCAGGATGATGACATCCTCGTCCTCCGCAGGATCGGCGGGCAGCGGCGCATGGGTCAGCGCCTTGGGCACCGTCCGGGGAAAAAGGATCGCATTGTGCCGCGCCGCATAGAGCGGAAAACCCGTGCGATAGCGGTTTGACCAGAGCATGTTCAGCCCGGCGGAGGTGCGGAAATCGTCACGTTCCTGCGCCGTCACCTCGGGGTCGGAGCGCAGCCGCTTGGCCGTGGCGGGATCACGCTGGCGCAGCGCAAGGCGATAGCGCATGGGCCGCCAGTGCCGGGTCGGCAGGCTGGCGTTCAGCCGCCGGGCGGCCTCCAGATCGCCAGTGTAGTAGAGCGCACAGCCCAGTTGCAGATAGGCCAGTCGGCTCCGCTCCCGCGCGCCGTCGGGCGGATCGGCCAGAAGCGGGCGGATCAGGGCGTGGCACTCCGACACCCGCCCCTTGTTGAAGGCCGTCGTCGCCTTTTCGAACAGCGCCGCGAGGTCCTTGTCGCCAGCGCTCACGATTTGCGCGGGCTCAGCAGGGTGTCGGGGCGCACCCGCTCCGCCGCTTCGAACAGGGAAAAGGTCTGGTTCACATAGTTCACCGCGCCGCCGATATGCTCGATGTAGGTCTTCAGCTCCGGCGTCATCTCGGCCTCGACCATCTGCACATTGCGCTCCGGGCTGTCGAATTCGAACTGGCAATAGAACAGCGGCTCACCACGGCGGATGACAATCGGCTTCTCGGTGTCATGCCATTCAAAGGCCCACATCAGCGGCCGGGGCCAGACGTTGATCGGAAACCGCCCGCCAAAGATCGTCCCGGGCAGGGGTGTCTTGCGGTAATGCATATAGGCGTCGATCTGCGACAGATAGACAGGTTCGTCCGCCACGAACAGGTAGGGCAGTTTCAGTTGCAGGATCGGCCGGTCCGGATAGCGCCATTCGCTCTCCGGCACGACGAAGATGCGCTTTCCCAGGGTCGAGCCCCGGATCGCGCTGGTCGCGCCGGACAGGTTGCGCAGCGCCGGTTTGCCGTCCTTGTCCCGCGAGAACCCGAGGTTCAGATCGAAAGGGCAGGGGATCTCGAAATACCGGCTTTCGAGGTTCAGGACCGCGGGGCAGCGCGAGGCGCTCTTGGCGTGGGATTTCCGGGCCTCGCGCGAATTCACTCGGCGCGGCGGATCATAGATGACGGGGCTGTCCACATTCGTCAGCACCCAGCCTACCCGCACCGGGCCGCTTCGTGGATCGTGATCGTCGCGGGTGTAGGTGATGGAAAACTGCATGTCTCGCCCCCTGCGCCCGCCCTGCGCTGCGGGATCTGCCGCGAATTGGTACGTGCTTGCATCCCGCCTGACAAGCGTGCTGCGGCGGCCCGTTGCGATCAGGCCGGAGGTGGGGCGAAAGAGTTACGCGTCATCGCCTTGATCTGCGTCCAGTCCGGCAGGAGCACCCGCGCCAGATGATCCGCCGCGATCTTGCCGCGCCCGTCGCCGGGAATGAAGATGTCGAAGGCGGCATAGCTTTGATCTGCCCAGCTTCGTACCGCAATATGACCGTCGGTCAGGATCACCGCGCCGCTGATCCCGGCCCCCTCGGGCAGCAGATGCAGGGTGGCGGACAAGACCTCGGCGGTCGCGGCCTCGGCGGCTCCGCGCATGGCAGCCTCCAGGGCCTCCGGGTCGGTCAGATAGCGATCCCCGCGATGATCGACTAGAAGATGCGGGCCGGGCAGAAAATCATCCATACGGGCGTTGTACCCCTCTCTCCGGTCGGAGGGAATAGGTCGGACCAAGGTTCACTGTGCAGCCCTGCACAGGCCTATGACAGCGCCAGCGCAGCCCGGGCGATGACGATCTCCTCATCCGTGGGGATCACCATCACGCGCACCGCCCCGGTGCTGATGACCGGCGCATTCGCGGCGTTGGCCTCGGTATCCAGCGCAATGCCCAGCCACGCCATCCCGTCACAGACCCGCCCCCGGATCATGGCCGAGTTCTCCCCGATCCCGCCGCAGAAGACGACCCCGTCCAGCCCGCCCAGCACCGCCGCAAGCGCACCCAATTCGCGCCGGATGCGGAAGGTGAAATAGTCGATGGCTTCGGCCGCATGCGGATGGTCCGAGGCCTCCAGTTCCCGCATGTCATTGCTGATCCCGGACATGCCCTTCAGCCCGCTCTCCTTGTAGAGCAGGTCCGAGATTTCCTCCGCGCTCATCCCTTCCTGATCCATGAGGTACAGTACGACACCAGGGTCCAACTGCCCGGAGCGCGTGCCCATGGGCAGACCGTCCAGCGCCGAAAACCCCATGGTCGAGGCGACGGAGGCCCCGTCGCGCAGCGCGCACATAGACGCCCCGTTGCCTAGATGCGCGACCACCACCCGCGACAGCCCGGGTGCGCGGCGGGCGATCTCTCCGGCGATGTAATCATAACTCAGCCCGTGAAACCCATAACGGCGCACGCCCTTCTCGTAATAGGCGCGGGGCAGGGCGAAGGTGTCGTTCACGAAGGGATGGCCCCGGTGAAAGGCTGTGTCGAAACAGGCCACCTGACGCGCCTCCGGAAAGGCTGCCATGGCCGCACGTACCCCGGCCAGGTTATGCGGCTGGTGCAGCGGGGCATAGGGGCAGTACCCCTCCAACTCCGTTAACACCGTGTCGGTCAGAACGATCGGCGCCGCATGATCCGGCCCGCCATGCACGATCCGGTGACCCACCACCTCGATCCGTGCTTCCGGATGCGAGGTCTCCAGCGCCTCCAGCACCGCCACCAGCGCGCCGCCGTGATCCGTCCCCTCGGGCAGGCCTATATCCTCGCCACCCTCCGGTTGCAGCCGTGCCGCCCCGCCGATCCGCCCGACCTTGCCCCGGGCCACGACCCGGGGTTGCGCCGCCGCCTCGTACAAAGCGTATTTCAGCGAGGAGGACCCGGCGTTGATGGTCAGGATATGGCTCATGCGCCGATCATCCGGAAATGATGCAGCGCCGCCACCGCGCAGGAGGCAAGCCGGGACATCTCGTCATCCGCCCGGCTGTTGAGGATGATCGGCACCTTCGCCCCCATCACCACGCCCGCCGCCTCCGCGTGGGAGATATAGGTCAGCTGCTTGGCCAGCATGTTGCCCGCGTCCAGCCCCGGCACCACCAGCACCTCCGCCCGGCCCGCGACCGGTGACACGATCCCCTTGGTCCGGGCCGCCGCCATGTCCACCGCATTGTCCATCGCCAGCGGCCCGTCCACCAGCCCGCCGGTGATCTGCCCGCGCTCCGCCATCTTCGACAGTAGCGCCGCGTCTATGGAGGAGGGGATGGCCGGGTTCACCGTTTCCACCGCCGAGAGGATCCCGACCTTCGGTTCCTCGATTCCAATGGAGATCGCCACGTCGATGGCGTTCTGCACGATGTCGACCTTGGTCTTCAGGTCCGGCGTGATGTTGATCGCCGCATCCGTCACCAGCAGCGGATGTGCCAGCCCCGGCACGTCCATCACGAAGACATGGGTGAACCGCCGTCGTCCGCGCAGACCCTTGTCCTTGTCCAGCGTCGGGCGCAGCAGTTCGTCCGTATGCAGATGGCCCTTCATCAGCGCATCCGCCCGCCCCTCGTTGACCAGCGCGACAGACCGCACGGCGGCCAGCGCGTGATCGGGCACGTCGATGACCTCCACCCCGGTCAGATCGGCGCCGATGGCTCTGGCGGTTTCGGCGATCTTTCCGGCATCGCCGACAAAGATCGGGTCGATCAGGCTGTGCTTCCGCGCCAGCAAGGCCCCGCCGAGGGAGTTTTCCTCCTCCGGGCAGACGACAACGGTCCTCAGCGCGGGCAGGGGCGCGGCGCGCTCCAGCAACGCCTCGAAATGGCGGTGCCGCTGGACGATCAGCCCGGGCAGGTCCGAAGCGCGCTGTTTCAGCTTGGCCTTCGGGGCCTCCACCACCGCCTCGCCGCTCAGGATCGGCAGGTCGTCCGAAACGCGCCGGACCTCCGTCCGCAACGTGACCGTACCGGCCGCCGCATCCTTGCCCGTTACCTCGACGGAGGAGATCAGCTCATCTCCCGCGCTGGCACGGTTCAGGAACTCGAAGGACTGCGAGCGATAGAGCGTCCCGGCCCCCGGCAGCACATTCCCCAGTACCGCCGAGACCAGTGAGCCCACGAACATCCCCGGGCAGATCGCCTCTTTCTCGCCATCGCCATCGCCGTCCTCGTCATGCAGGTGCATCGGGTTGTGATTGCCCGAGACATTGGCAAAGACGATCAGGTCATCCGCCGTGCACAGCCGCCGCAACTCGGACCGGTCCCCGATATTCAACTCGTCAAATGTGTGATTTTCCAACATGTCATCCCATCCGGCCGTGGCTTGCCCGCCATGACACCCAGATGTGACAGGCATGTTGACAAGGATCAACGCGAACCGACCCGGGGGACGGTATTCTTTCCTGGTGCACAAGACAGACGCGGAGGAATGACGCATGGCCAGGAAGAGCTACGCCGAAGCCAAGGCACCCGCCATCGACTGGTACGGGGAATTCATCCAAATGGGGGCCGATCTGATCGCCTTCGGGACACGGCGGCTGGAAAAGGACCTCGCCTTCCAGAGGGAACAGATGCAGGCCAAGCCGGAGGACATCCCGCATCTCCAGCTGAAATTCTGGCAGGGCGTCCTGGAGGACTACCACGAGGAAACCGGCAGGATGGTCGACAGGGCCCACAAGGCCGGGATGCCCGAACTGTGATGAATTTCATCTACGGCGTTTAGACCGAAGAGTTGCGCCGCCAACTGACCGATGTCATGGACCGTTTGCCCCGGGCTTTCGAAACCTCGAGCCGCTACGATCGGGACGAGGTGGAAGGTGTCCTGCGGGCCCAGGAACTGACCGAGAGGTAAGTCCACCCTCGACATCCCCGTCCGCGCCGTGGCTTCATCGGCGCGGGAGGAGACCATGACAATCATCAGTTTCACCACGACCAAGTCATTGACCGTCCTGCGCGGGTCCGGGGCCATGTCCGAGGTCGGCCCGGCGCTCGACAAACGTAAGGTGTCCCGCGCCTTCGTTCTGACCGGGCAGAGCATCGCGACAAAGACCCCGCTGCTGGACGACCTGCGCGGCGCCCTCGGCCCGCGCTATGTCGGCCACTACGACCGCATCGGGGCCCATACCCCCATGCCCGAACTGATCGAGGCGGTCATCGCCGCCCGCGCCGCCGGGGCGGACACAATCCTCGCCCTCGGCGGCGGCAGCGTGGTGGACGCGGCCAAGATCGCCGCCGCCTGCCTCGCCTTCGGGATCGACACGATGGACGGCCTGCGCGACAAGATCGTCAGTCAGACCCGCGATCCGATCCCCGGGCTGCCGACGGTTGTGATGATCCCCACCACCGCCTCCGCCGCCGAATTCACCACCGGTGCAGGCGTCTTCGACCCCGAGAAGAAACACAAGAACGGCCTGAACAACCCTTCGCTGGTCCCTGATCTCGTCGTGCTGGACCCGGACCTGATCGCCCATACCCCGCCCTTCCTCTGGCTCTCCTCCGCCATTCGCAGCGTCGACCACGCGGTGGAGGCCCTGGGCGGTTGGCGGGCGACACCCTATACCGACGCGCTGGCGGAAAAGGCGCTGGAACTGCTCTTCGACGCCCTGCCGCGCTGCCATGCCGACCCCGCTGACACCTCGGCCATCGGTGACGTGCAATCCGCAACCTGGCTGGCGGGCACGGCCTGCACCGGTGCCGGGACAGGGATCAGCCACGGCATCGGATACCTCTTTGGCGCGAATTTCGGGGTGCCGCACGGGGTCTGTTCCTGCATCACGCTGCCTTACGTGATGGCGTGGAATGCCGAAGCTGGCGGCAAGGCGGATCGCGTCCTGTGCCGGGTGGCCGGGGCCTCCGGTCCCGAGGCGGTGGACCGGCTGATCCGCACCCTCGGCCTGCCGCGCGCCCTGTCGGAGGTGTCGGATGTCAGCTTGGCGGAGGCACAGGCCCTTGCGCCCAAGGCGTTGGCCCTGCCGCATGCGCCGCGCAATCCGAAGGTTCTGGACGACGAGGCGAAGGCGCGGGAGTTGCTGGAGCGGATGTACTAAGTCCTTCCGTCGCGGTCGTCATCCACGGATCAAGTCCAAGGATGACGCCGCCCGGATGTCGGTTTGCCCCCCGGAGGAGGGACCTGCGCCGCCTTAGGCCCCTTTGAAGACCGGCTGGCGCTTCTCGACGAAGGCTGCCGCAGCTTCCTTGTGGTCCGCCGTTTCGGAGGAGTTGGTGTGGTTGTCCGCTTCCAGGTCCATCACCTCGACCAGCGACCCGCCCCCGGCGGCGAGGTTGAGGTTGCCTTTCATTCGGCCGATCGCCAGCGGTGCGCCCGAGGCCAGGGGTGCGGCGAACTCCAGCGCCGCTTCCAGCGCGGTGCCTTCGTCCACGGCGCGGTTGGCCAGGCCGATACGCTCCGCTTCCTTGCCGGAAATGATGGGCGACAGAAGATAAAGCTCCTTCGCCTTTGCGGTGCCGAGGATCTGGGTGATGAAATAGGTCCCGCCGAAATCGCCCGACAGCCCGACCTTGGCAAAGGCCGTGGTGATCTTGGCCGTGTCCGAGGCGATGCGGAAATCGCAGGCCATGGCCAGCGACAGACCGGCCCCCGCCGCCGCGCCTTCGATGGCGGCGATGGTCGGCTTGGGCATCTCGTGCAGCATCCGGCTGACCTCCATCCGGTCGCGCAACCCCTTGCGCTTGGCATAGAAGGACATATCCGGATCCTGGCCCTCGCTCATCGCCTTGACATCGCCGCCCGCACAGAACGCCCCGCCAGCCCCGGTCAGGACAACGGCCCGGACCTCGGGATCGGCGGCGGCCTTTTCCAGGGCCTCTTCCAGCGCGTAGAGCATGGGCCGCGTGAAGGCGTTCTTCCGCTCCGGCCGGTTCATCGTCAAAATCTGCACGGCGCCGCGGCGCTCGCTCAGCAAAACTTCACTCATGTCATCCTCCCTGATTTGCGGAACATACTTTCGCAGATCGGAACAAGTGTCCAGAGACTCAGGGCAGGATGGTCAGCCAAAGCCAGACGGTCAGCAGCGAACCGGAGGTCGTCACCAGCACCGAGGAGGCCGCCACCCGCTTGGCCCTGTTGTAGAGATTGGCGAAAACATAGGTGTTGATCCCCGGCGCCACGGCGGCCGTGATCAGGGCGGAGCGGAACTGCGCCACGTCCAGCGCGGCATAGCGGCCGAAGCCCCAGACCAGCGCGGGATGCACCACCAGCGTGATCAGACAGATCATCAGAACCACGCGCAGGTCGCCCTCGATCCGGTATTGCACCAGCACCCCGCCAACCGCAAAGAGCGCGGCCGGGACGGAGGCGGCCACCATCATGTCCACCGCATCCGCGATCGGCAGGGGGATGGTGATGCCGCCCAGGTTGACCACGAAGCCCAGCATCAGCGCGATGACCAGCGGATTGCGCGCCAGCTGCCGTGCAATCTGCGCCATGATGCCGAAGGGGTTCAGCCCCGACCCGCGCGCCCGCACGACCTCCATCATCGCGATGCCGAGCGTGTAGCAGAAGGGCGCATGGATCGCGATGATGGCAAAGTTCGCCTCCAGCGCGTCAGGGCCAAAGGCGCGTTCCGTGATCGGCAGTCCCAGCATCAAGGTATTGGAGAAGAGGCAGCAGAAGCCGATCACCACTGCGTCCTCGAGGTCGCGTTTAAAGATCAGCAGCGCCGCCAGAAAGCCGAGAACGAAACAGATCAGCGCGGCGGAATAATAGCTGAGCAGCAACGGCGCATGGAACTGTTCGCCTATGTCAAAGGTGCTGACCGCGCGGAACAGCAGGCAGGGGAAGGCGTAGTTCTGCGTGAACCGCATCAGCCCGTCGATCCCAACCTCGGGGAAGCGGGCAAATCGGGTCGCGGCATATCCGGCCCCGATCAGCAGAAAGACCGGGAGGATGACCGTAATCAGCGATCCCATCAGATCTGGTACACGATCTGCATGCCGTCATAGGCGGGTTCGATGTGGTCCGGGGTTTCCTCGGCCACGGTCGCATAGTCCAGGTCGATATGCATGTTCGTCAGCACCGCCCGTTTCGGCGCGGCGCGGTCGATCCAGGCCAGCGACTGTTCGTAATGCGAATGGGTCGGATGCGGATCGCGCCGCAACGCATCCAGCACCCAGCAATCCAGCTCCGCCACCGCTTCCCAGGCCTCGCCGGTCATCTTGGCCACGTCCGGCAGATAGGCGAAATCGCGAACCCTGAAGCCGAGCGCATCGATGGAGCCATGGTTGACCCGGAAGGGGGTAAAGGTGATTTCGCCCCCGTCACCCGGAATGATGAAGGGCCCGTCGATGGTTTTCATGTCGAGGATGGGGGGATAGGGCGAGCCCTCGGGCTGGACAAAGGCATAGGCGAACCGGTCATAGAGCGCGGCCTGCGTGGCGCCATCCGCCCAGACGGGTAGGCGCTTGCGCATGTTGAAAACGATCATCCGCAAGTCGTCCAGCCCATGCACGTGGTCGGCGTGGGCATGGGTGTAGATCACCGCGTCCAGCCGCCCCACTCCCGCATCCAGCAACTGCATGCGCATGTCCGGCCCTGTGTCGACCAGCACACGGGTCGTGCCGCCGTCCTTCTCCTGCTCCACCAGCAGGGCGCAGCGGCGGCGGGTGTTCTTCGGGTTCTCCGGATCGCAGGCGCCCCAGTGCCCGCCCAGGCGCGGCACCCCGCCGGAGGAGCCGCTGCCGAGAATGGTAAACCGCAATTCGCCCATCACGCGGCCTCCGCCCATTGTGCCGCCTTGGTGAAAAGCCGGTCGAAATTCGCCTGTGTCGCCGCGGCGAAATCTTCGTAGGACAGGCCAAAGACCTCTGCCCCGACCTTGGCCGTATGCACGGTATAGCCCGGCTCGTTCCGTTTGCCGCGATAGGGCGGCGGGGCGAGGTAGGGACTGTCGGTTTCCACAAGCACCCGGTCCAGCGGCGCATCGGCAAAGATGTCGCGCAGCTCCTGCGATTTGGGAAAGGCCGCGATGCCGGACATCGACAGGTAGAAGCCCAGATCCAGCGCCGCCCTTGCCAGGTCCGCCCCGGAGGAGAAGCAATGCATTACGCAGGCAAAGGGCGCGTTGGCGTGTTCTTCGGCCAGGATGCGGGCCATGTCTTCATCCGCCGCCCGGGCGTGGATGATCAGCGGCAGGCCCGCCTCCGCCGCCGCCGCGCAATGCAGGCGGAGCGAGGTTTTTTGCGCCTCGGCGCTCTCGGACGTGTAGTGGTAATCCAGCCCGGTTTCGCCGATGCCGACGAACTTGGGGTGTTTGGACAATTCCACCAGCTGATCCACGGTCACCGGCTCATGATCCGCCACCGACATCGGGTGGACGCCGAAGGTGTGAAAGACCTGCTGATGCGCCTCGGAAATCGCCTGCACCTTGGGCAGGGCGGGCAGCTTGGTGCAGATCGTCACCATCCGCGTCACACCCGCGGCGATGGCGCGCGCGATCACGGCGTCGCGTTCCTCATCAAAGTCGGGAAAGTCGAGGTGGCAATGGCTGTCGGTAATCTGAACGGAGGTCATTCGGCCCTGTAATCAGGCGGCCTGACCGCCCGCAATGCTCTGGAGTTTGAAGACGGTATCAAGGATCAGCGCGGCAGGGTCAAGGTTGACCGCCTCGCCATGTCTCAGCCGCGCGCCGACCTCCTCTGCCGCCTGCGCCCAGGTGCGGCCGGCAACGGCGTTTGGCGACAGCCGCGCCAGCACCTCCGCCTCTCCCGGCGCGGCCTCGACCGCCGGGGTCTGGCCGGTCACGCCAACCCGCGCCAGCCGCGACAGGGCCAGATCGATCAGGTGATGCAGCAGCACGCGCCGCTCCTCCGCACCACGGGCTGCGGCGGTATCGGCCAGGGCCTGGGCCCGGGCGGCATCAAACCGGGGCAGGGTGCCCAGAAGGGCGATGAGGTCGGCATAGAGTTGCAACCCGTCCAGCGTCATCAGCCGCACGGCTTCGCCGACCGATCCCCCCGCCAGTTCGGCCAGCGCGGGGGTATTGGCACCGGGCTCGATGTCGGCCTGCGCCAGTGCCTGTTCCAGTGCCTCGGCGGGCAGGGGGGCCAGGCGCAATTCGCGGCACCGCGACCGGATCGTTGGCAAAAGGCGCGACGGCTGATGCGAGATCAGCAGCAGGACGGTCCGTGCGGGCGGTTCTTCCAGCAGCTTGAGGATCGCATTGGCGGCGTTGGTGTTCAACTCGTCCGCGCTGTCGATGATGACGACCCGGCGTCCGCCGTCGACCGAGGAGAGCGAGAAGAAGTTCTTCAGCGGCCGGGCCTCCTCGACCCGGATCACCTTGGAAAACTTGCCCTCGCGAAAGTTCTTCTCCCGGTCCTTGTCGGTCGTCCCCATGCCGCCCCGGCGCAGCAGGAAAAGCGCAGGTTCCGCCCCCGCCGCAACACGCCGGGACACCGGGTGATCGGCAGGGATATCCAGCGTCTCGGGCGGTGGTGGCGCGCCGAAAAGCCCGTCCACTTCCGCAGGCGGGGTGGCGATCAGGAACCGGGCGATCCGCCATGCCAGCGTCGCCTTGCCCACGCCCTGCGGCCCGGTGATCAGCCAGCCGTGGTGCAACCGACCGGAGGTATAGACATCCAGAAACGCCTTCTCCGCCGCATCCTGTCCGATCAGGTTGACGGTGTCGCGCGGATGCGGGACGCCTTCGATACGGTCTGGTTCGGGGATTTCGTCGGTCATCGGGTCCGGTCAATGGCAGCGCGCGAAGTATGAGGGCCATGCGCGGGGAAGGAAAGGGGGCGGTTATCCCGTTGTGGCGGGCAGGGCGGCCTCCACCGCCGCGCGCACGGCGCGGGCCACGACGCCCGGTTCTGCATCGCCGTCGATCACCCGGAACCGGTCGGGAAACTCTTTGGCCAGGTCCAGAAAGCCCGCCCGCATCTGCCGCTGCAGATCGGCCCCGAAATCTTCGAACCGTTCCTCGATCCCCTGCCGCCCCTTGGCGCGGGACAGGCCAACCTCCGGATCCATGTCGATCAGCAGGGTGAGGTCCGGCTCAACTCCGATCATCAGCCTATGCAGTTGATCCACTACGCCGCGCAGGTCGCCGCGGGACAGGCCCTGATACATGCGGGTGCTGTCGGCGAACCGGTCGCAGATCACCACCGCCCCCCGCTCCAGCGCGGGCCGGATGGTGCGTTCCAGATGATCGCGCCGCGCGGCGGTGAACAGAAGGATCTCGGTCTCCGCCGACCAGCGGTCTGGATCGCCCTGCAACACAAGGGCACGGATTTCCTCCGCCCCGGGCGAGCCGCCGGGTTCACGGGTGTGGACGACATCGCGGCCCTCGGCCTGCAGCGCCTCGGCCAGCAGGCGGGCCTGGGTGGATTTGCCAGACCCGTCGATCCCTTCGAAACTCAGGAACAGGCCCGGACCGGTGCCTGCCGCCATCAGGAGGCGGCCTCCGCCTCGGTTTCCCCTGCGGGCTCTGTCACGGGCTCGGCCTCCGGATCGCTGCCCAACTCGGTCAGCAGGTGATCCAGCGCCGTGGTGATCCGCACCATGAAGCCCCCCTTGGCGACACTCTCGGCCGCGACAAGCGGCACCCGCGTCTCGGGCAGCCCGTCCGGGGAGATGATCAGCTCTGCCACCTGGTCGCCCTTGGCCACCGGCGCGGAGATCGGGCCGTTGTAGACCACCTCCGCCGGGATCTCCTTGGAATTCAGAACCGGCACCAGCGCGATCAGGTCGTCCCCGGTGGTCAGCGCAACGGTCGGGGCCTGGCCCATGAAGACCTCGGCCTTCATCACCGTTTCGCCCGCCTTGAGCAGGGATTTCTGCGTGAACTGGCGGAAGGCCCAGTTGACGATCGCTTCCGACTCCTGTGCCCGCGCCGCCTGTGTGTCCAGCCCGGACAGCACGAAGACCACGCGCCGGTCGCCCTGCTTGGCCGACCCGACCAGCCCATAGCCCGCCTCTTCGGTATGCCCTGTTTTCAGACCATCCGCGCCAATTCCGAGCCCCAGCAAGGGGTTACGGTTGGAACTGTTCTGCGGCGCCCGCCCGTCAAAGGCAAAGGTCCGTTCGGCAAAGAGCGGATAGAAATTCGGGAAATCCTCGATCAGATGTGTGGCCAGCAGGGCCAGATCCCGCATCGACATCCGATGACCGGCCGCCGGCCAGCCATTGGAATTGGCAAAGGTCGAATTGGTCATGCCCATCTGCTGCGCCCGCTGCGTCATGTAGCGCGCAAACCCGGCCTCCGTCCCGTCGGGCGACAGGGCCTCGGCGATCACGGCGCAGGCGTCATTACCCGACAGCACGATGATACCCCGGATCAGGTCCTCCACCGACACGCGATCGGTCGTGTCGAGGAACATGGTCGACCCGCCATAGCTCATTGCATGGGCGGACACCGGCAGTTCCTCGTCCAGCTCCAACCGCCCGTCGCGCAGCGCCTCGAAGGCGATATAGAGCGTCATCAGCTTGGACATCGAGGCCGGGGGCAGGGGCGTGTCGGCGTTCTTGTCCAGCAGCACCGTGCGTGTGGTCAGATCGACCACATAGGCCGCCTTGGCCTGCGTGTCGAAAGCCCAGGCCTGACCTGCGACCGTAATACTGAGAACGAGGCCCAGGGCCTGTGCGAAACGGCGCAGCAGCGCGCCGGGGCGAAAGGATCGCGTCATCTGTCCTCCTTCAGGCGGTGCGCCTGACCGCCCGGCGGGGGTCAGTTCGTGACCGCATAGGCATCGGTGAAGCCCGCCGCCTTGACCTTCTTCAGAAGCACGGCACGCTCATCGCTGTTGGTAGCGGGTCCGACGATGACCCGCCAGAATGTCTTGCCCTTGGAACTCTGTTTCAGAACCTCGGGGATGATCCCTGCCTGCCGCATCGCGACAGCAGTATTCTTGGCGTTCTGCTCGACGCTGAAGATGCCGATTTGCAGATAGGGTTTGTCAAGCGTGGAGACCGGCCTCGGCGAAGGCGCGCTGGCCACGGGGGCGGGGGCAGGGTTTGCCGAAGGGGCCAGGGCTTCGGTCGTCACTTCGGCCGCGGCAAGATTGGCTCCCGCGCCCGTACTCATGCCCGCATCCATGGTCTCGACGGGTTTGTCCTTCTTCTGCCAGAACCAGCGGCGTTTCTTCTGTGCCGGTTCGTCTTCGGCCCCGGCGACGGGCGTGGCGGTCTGCTGCGCCTCGACCTTGTCCAGCGCGGACGACGCCGTGTCGACGGGATCCAGCGCGGCGGTCTCGACCGCCTCCGGTGCGGGCATTTCCGTGGCCGCGACAGTGGTTTCGGGCGCGGGCTCCGTCGCGGGGGGATTTTCCGCGACCTCTTCGCGGCGCAGCGCGGTGACGTTGAGGGTCTGCGGTTGACCCGCCAGCATCGACAGGGCCTCCGCCGCATCGGAGGAAACCTGGAAGCGCGGCCCGGACCGTTCCAGCGAAGGACGGAACAGAGCGCCGATGACGAACTTGCCGTTGGCTTCATTGCGGATCAACGCGCGCTCGGGTTCGGTCACATCGGGATGCGCCACCCAGACCCCGCCAAGCGAGGGGCGCCCGTCCCAGAGACCGGCTTCGGTGGCCTGAAAGACCTCCGGTGCCTCGACATCCCGCTCGACCAGCCGGGTCGACGCCCCGGCCCCGCCTGAGGACGGCGCGGACTTGAACAGTTCTCCGCCATTTTCCATGCAGCCCGCCATCAGCGCTATCGCTGACACGGCCAGAACCGCACGTGCCGCAGCCCCGCCGGTTCGATAAACCTCGATTGCCATCTTTCGCCCCTTTATCGGCGCGCCCTGCGCGCGGCCGGAATTCCGACCCTGCCCTTTGTTTTGGCGCATCCTATCCTTTGCGAGGCGTTGTGAAAAGTCTGCCGAAGAGAATAGGCGAATTTTCCCACTCACGTCTGAGCGAGTGGGCCTCACGTCTCAGACGCAACAGCGCTTCCAGAATCGCAAAGCCCCCGCTAGACCACCCCGACCGGAGGAGTGGCAGAGTGGTCGAATGCACCGGTCTTGAAAACCGGCGTGCGTGAAAGCGTACCGTGGGTTCGAATCCCACCTCCTCCGCCACTTGCCCCTGCGAAAGCGTTCTCTCGATCCGGCTGCGGCCGGATTTTTTCGCGTTTTCAAAGGGGTTTGCAGAACCGGCTGAACACCACCGTGCCAGCAATCGGCACAAAATCCGTTCTCTCGGCGAGCTTTTCTCTGAATCTCATGACTTCTGCCATTTGGTGAATTTCTTAGGGTGCGTTGAAAAGGAAGCATTTTCTGGAGCCATGACCTGAGCACTTCGACGCAGGTGGCGTTCGGCGAGAAAGAACAGAAATCGAACCTTCGCTTCTTGCTGACCAGGCCGAAGCGATCAAGTTTCGGAGTTATTTTGTATTCCACCGCACCAGAAGAAAGGGCGGATTGGGCCAGACTCTAGTTCCTCGTGGAGGAGAGATTCCGGGAGGCACAGCAAAGTCCGCGTAGTGATCAACAGACCGTTGGACATACCACATGAAGTGGGGCTATGTAAATAATTGAGCAAATCATGAGAAATCTCGCCCAATCAGGCAGAGACGGAGGAGGCAAAAATATGGGAACCAGTGAAGAGGCATTTCATTTTGTCGACCTCTTCGCTGGGCTGGGTGGCTTTCACGTCGCGCTCGAGGAGTTGGACGGGCGTGGTGTGTTCGCTGCAGAGAGGGAGCCTAAACTGAAGGCCCTCTATAAGGTCAATTTCGGTGTCGATGCTTGGGGTGACCTCAATGAGTTGAGCAGCGACGAAATCATAGCCCTCAATGTGCCCGATCACCACGTACTTACTGCAGGCTTTCCTTGCCAACCGTTCTCTAAAGCAGGAGACCAACTGGGCTTTAAAGACACAAATCAGGGTAATCTCTTCTTCAAGGTGCACGACATTTTGCGCGTCAAGCGGCCACTCAATTTCATCTTGGAGAATGTTCCAAACATCCTAAAGCACGACGGCGGTCGCACTAAGACTACGATCATTCGCTTGTTGGAGGAACTCGGCTACTCCGTCGCTGTTGAGCACTTCTCGCCCCACGATTTCGGCATTCCACAGGTGCGAGACCGCGCATATTTTGTAGGGTCGCTACAGGGTCTCGATAATTTTGATTGGCCCACGAAGCATAGAGGTCCAACCGAAATCCAATGGGTGCTGCGCCAAGAAGGGCATTCCGGGCGCGCCATCCCGGAACAGACGCTGCGAGCCATTGACATGTGGGGCGACTTCCTAAGGTGCTCTCCGGCTTCGCTGAAGCTGCCTTCTTTCCCAATCTGGTCGATGGAATTTGGGGCAACCTATCCCTACTTGGACGAGACACCGGCAGGGGTTTGGGTTCGCAGACCTGTCCGAGGTCTTAGCCGGATGGGTTTTAAGGGCAGCTTCGGCCAGTCTCTCGACTGCTCGCTCGACGAACAACTTACGAGGATACCTAGCCACGCTAACCGCCCAGGCGACTTGAATTTCCCGCAGTGGAAGCGGACTTTTATCAGGCAAAACCGCGAATTCTACCTAGCCAACCGCCACTGGATCGACCCTTGGATCTCAAGATGGAGCCCACAAAGCTTCTCGTCTAGCTTCCAGAAGATGGAGTGGAACGCGCAAGGTGAGAACCGTGACATCGACGACTTCGTGCTGCAGGTGCGTGCGTCAGGACTACGGATCAAGCGTCCCACTACCTCCCCAAGTCTTGTCTCCTTCACGCAGACCCAAGTGCCCATCCTCGGTGCCAACCTGGCCGGTGAACGTCGTTACATTACGCCAGCCGAATGCGCTGAACTTCAGAGCCTCGGGGGTATCCAACTGCCAGCGTCCGACGTCGACGCGTACAAAGCTTTGGGGAACGCAGTGAACGCTCGCGTTGTCAAAGCAATTGCCGAACGGTTGTTGCACGGGGTCATCCGGCCCACGTCGAGCATAACCTCTGACCTCGAACCCTTAAGAGCTGCTGAATGACAGATCACATCGAACAAGAAAACGACTTCGACGAGGAAGACCAACGGGTTCTCTTCCTGGAGAGCATCGCCAACGGGCTGGCAACCCTATCCGAGGCTTCTGACACGCCCGACGGCGTTCGCTCGGTTTCGTCAATTTTCAGCAGCAGTGACGTCGACTTCGCCTCTGCCTCGTGGATGAGCAAACTGGCTGAGGTTCAAGGCTGGCTGAGCCTAAGCGAGGACCTTCCGCTAACAGGCGGCGAACGATTCCTTCAGGCACTAATCGCTGAGTTCAACCTTGAACCGACCGACCTCCTTGCTCCCGGAAGTGTCAACCCGCCGCTGAGTCTTCGCGCGCTTGAGCGCCTAAACGAGCGTGTCGAAAAAGCGGTACGACTCCAGGGAAATTTTCTCGAAGAAATCGAGGCCAAGGGCACTAACCGCGCAACGGCAACCCAGTCATGGGCTGACGCTTGGGCCGAGATCGACGGGATCGAGGAAGTGGTAAGCCCAGAGCCTGTCACGGCAAAGGCCGACGTATGGCCGATCTACCAACTCACCATGAGGGCGCCCAACCTAACGCCGTCGTACCAGCGTGGTGATGTATGGACCAACAGCGACCGTCAGTCGTTGCTGGAGTCCATCCTGCGTGGCGTACCTTTGCCATCCATCATTTTGCTGCGAACCGGACCTTCGACACCGCATGAGGTCGTTGACGGCAAGCAGAGGCTCACGGCCATTCTCCGGTTTGTAGGAAAGCACCCTGTCGCAAAGCAGAAGGTTGCGGAGGTCACAGCTCGGCACAAAGACAAAAGATTCAACGAACAAGGACGTCTTGATGACCTGGGTAAGAGGAATCTGACAGATCTTTTCAACGACGATTACCCTGCGTTTCGCCGTGCCTGGAAAGCGCTAGAAGGCAGCCCACTTAAATCCGCAGATGAGAACGAATACTACTTCCCATTCAAGCTGCGAACGACAGGAGACGGCGGGCTGGTTGGCTCCTACCTTGAGCCTCTCCGCGGAAAGTACTACACGCAAATCAAGGCGCAGGTGATCGACGTCGCTGGTGAGCAAACCACCATTGAGTACCTGTTCGAGGGAACGGCACAGTACAAGATTCCCGTCATCGAATACACTAAGGCCAGTCAAGCCCAGATCCATGAAGTCTTTCGCCTCTACAACAAGCAGGGTGTGCACCTGAATGCTGAAGAGATCCGTAACGCCGTCTACCACGAGGTTGAACTTACACGCGCGACCCTAGCCGCCGCCGGCGACGCCGACCCAAACACTGATGTAGCCAAAATCTCCGGGTCGCTTGCCGGCATCCACGATCTTGACCGCCTTGGTGAGGCGCTGACAGACTACGGTTTTGGCGGTACGCGCTACAAGCGCACTAAGGTTCTCGCATGGGTCATCTCTGTCTTGGTGCATGACACCAAAGAAAAAGACTTGGCATCGACTAGCCGTAACATCGACCAGTTGCTGATCGCGATCCAGAAGAACAAGCAGCACCCGCTAGCCGACTCATCGACATTAAACAAGCTGTTCACGCTGCTGCTACACGCTGTCGAACTCCACTCAGCGCACGATGAGTTGTGGTCTGATCAGTTCAAGGATGGCGGCAAGGGCGCCAAGTGGCAGGAACTCCAACTCGTAGGTTCACTGGTCGGCATTGCCATGGCCTTAGCGGCCTCGCCAGACGACATCGAGGATCGCATCGAGGCTAACGCTGATACTATCCGAACAGCGAGCGAGCAAGCTGAGGACTGGGAACGTCCCGAAAAGACGCAGACGAAAACCCAGTGGGATTACATCGCCAAGATTAGCAAAAGTCTCCTCGAACTATTGGAAATCGACCCTGATCAAGCAGCTGAGGCAGTGCGTCTGCAGTTTGGAACCTCTGGGTACGCGTCGTTGCAGCGGATGCGCATCGAACCGAAGAGTTGAGAGCGGTGCCAGGACATTCCCCACTCGTCGAGCACGTCTACTTCAATCCACCCGCTCCCCAAGAGGTGGACTCTTGGTGGGCAAGGTACAAGGCTCAACTCGCCGGCTTGACCGACACAGCGCGTGCCGCAGTTGAGGCAGACTCTCGCTACATTTTGCAGCGCGGAATATTGGCGGCCGACACCGCGAAGCCCGACGAGTGGTCATTCCGCCGCTCGCGCACGGGACTCGTCATGGGCTCAGTTCAGTCTGGCAAGACCGCTTCAATGCTGGGCGTCTCAGCCTTGGCCATCGACAACGGTCTCGACATTATCGTTGTACTCGCCGGGACCCGCCTCTCCTTGTGGCGCCAGACTTATCAGAGGCTGCTGCAGCAGTTGGACTCTGGCGAGGAAAACGCACAGAAAGTTAAACGCCGCCTGCTGTGTCCTGCGCCTGGCATCGCTCTGTCAGAACAGGCCCACTCGCTGACAACCACCTACCGTTTGTCGTCTGCACAGGTTCGAAAACGGCTGCGTCAGGGCATGCCTCTGATCATCGTGGCGATGAAGCAGACTGACCATCTACATGCCCTGGCAGCAAGCCTCCGTGACAACGTTTTCAAAGAAGTTAACGAGCTTGGTCGCACCGTCCACATGCTCGTGCTTGACGATGAGGCCGACGATGGCTCGATTCTCGACGCCATAGTTGAGTCCTCGCAGGACCCCATTTACGGCAACCTGAAGCAGATCCCGCGTGCGATCGCCAACCTCTGGGATCCTCCACAAGGTTCGCCTGAGAATCTCTTCTCGACCTACATCGCCTACACGGCGACCCCCCAGGCCAACCTCCTTCAGGAGGACCACAACCCCCTGGCACCACGAGACTTCCTGATCTCTCTTCGCACGCCGCTTGACGTCGGCCATCCCGTAGATACCACCGACCCTGGCAATCTCGATGCCCCTCGCTCATCGACTTACCCCGAGGCGGCTGGGATTCGTTCTTGCTACACCGGCGGTGAGGTTTTCTATCGCCGCGCGAAAGCAGCTAAACTTTGCGTGCCCACAACCGACTCCGTGCAGCAGGACCTCGCCGACGCCGTCCGAGCGTTTTTGGTAGCGGGGGCCATCCGCCTATACCGCTCTGGCAAGCTCGGCCCAGCGTCCGCACTCGCAATGCAGTTCGACACCAGGGAAGAAGCCCTTACTAAAGTGACTTCACCGCACTCGATGCTGTATCACCCCTCTGCTGCAATCCAGCACCACTTCAAGGGTGCTGAGGACCTCTTGATTTGGGCGGGGATTCAGGATCGAGCCACGGCTCGAGGTATCCTGGAAGCTGGAGATACCGGGCTTCCGCAAACCTTGGTGGAACTACTGCTGGCAGACCCCGCCCAATGGGCGCAATGGCTCGAAAAGTATCGTGCCTCCGCAAAAGTAGTCGAGGAGGAGTTCGACGGTCTGCCACCGGCGAGTTTCCCGGACTGGCAGACTGTCGAAGATCTATTGGTTAGGGAGGTGATACCTGGAACTAGGATCGCCGTGGTCAACAGCGACCCTAACGCTGACGATCGCCCTGTCTACGCACCGATCCAGGATGCAGAAACCGGCAAATGGAAAGCAGCTCGTGACCTTTGCACGATCTTCGTCTCAGGAAATGTAATGGCCCGGGGGCTGACACTGGAAGGGATGACCACAGCGTTGTTTCAGCGCTCGTCGGCCAACCCGTTGGCAGACACCCAGATGCAGATGCAGCGCTGGTTCGGTTACCGAGGGTCATATATTGAGATGTGCCGCGTCTTCGCCTCCAGCGACCAACTCTCCCTCTTCAGTGCTTATCACGATGTCGACGAAGCGGTTCGAACTGCCATCATTGAGCGTATGATGAGCGACACGCCCAAACCTACCGTCTTGCAGGGGCTCAATTTCGAAGCCACAGGCAAGATCGCAGGCCTGGGTAACCTTCCACTATCACCGGGTGCTCGCCCCTTCGTTACGGTCATCAATGACAGCCACCGGGCGGATCCCAATGCAGACGTCGTGGCTGGCCTCTTTGTTCGGCCATCCGAATCCAGCGACCTCACTGTTGCCAATGTGCTGCGGGGCCGAATCCTAAATGATCCACTCGAACTGACCGAGGCCGCCGAACTCTTAGATAGTCTTACTTTCGCGGATTACCGTCCTGGAAACGAGGGGCTTTACGCGGAATTCTGGAGCGATATCGAAGCCCGTGCAAACGCAGTCGCCCCACTAGCGGACACACCTTTCTATCGACCCCCGGTAAGGCATAGCGAGGGAGACCAGCCGAGGCGAGCCTGTCCCTATGCGATCGCCGCTTATCTTCGACTTTGGTCGGCCAGCCTCTCTCGGTCGATTCCGGGCCTATTTGTCACCGGCCAGCCCAACGATCTGTGGTCCTACGCTGACCTGACCCGCAAGAACGCCGAGCGACCACGTTTCTGGATCGGCATTCGATATGGAGGCGGTGCTACCATATCCAAAAGCCCGTTGGCACGGCTTCCATTTAAAATACGCGCCACCACAAAGAGGGTAGCCGGAGGCGAACTCAAGACCACTTGGGGTGCGAGTGACCCCAACGCCGGTCCGGGCCAGTATCGCGGCGACGTCTATTTCGACTACTACCACCGTAGCGCTGAAGTGCCGTCGAGCAGCAACACAGGATGGCGACCCAGCGGTTCCGACGGTCAAATTCTCTTTTACGTCAATCAGCATTCGGACGACGAGCATCCCACGGTCGCCGTTGGAGTCTGTCTTCCTGCGGGAGGTCCAGAGCAGTTTTCCGCCACCCGTGCTGGCGCTTCCATCGTTTAGAAGGAACTCTCATGACCAGCTACGAAGCAGTTCTAAACCAGATCAACACCGTTCCGGCGGGCACAAATGGAGATGACCGAGCCATTACTTGGTTGACGGATGCGAAGGTGGTCGGGATCGCTAGGAATAGTCGCGGCCATTTGGAGCTGTTCCTTGCAGGCGACGAGTTAAGGCCCCGGACCGGCGCGGTCAAGACTGCGCTTCACTACCACTCCTGGCACCGTGAAACTCTGCCTCCGCTGAACGCAAACCGCATTTGCTTGCCTGCGCTGGGGCATTTCGACCAGGTCGGTGCATTTATTGCCGCTGAACTGCTGCGCGAGAAGGCAGATGCCAATTTGGAGCGCGCCTTTGCCGTCACCGAGCCGCTGATCGAACTTGCCATTAAGCGCTTGGAAATCTCCGAGAATGCGATCCTCGGACTTATCGGGGAACTGCTACTACTCGACGCTCTTTGCCGACGGGCGACCGATCCTCAGGTCGGACCAATCGTGCAAGCTTGGGATGGTTGGCGCCGCTCGGCAAGGGACTTCATATGGGAAGGCACGGGCGTAGAAATAAAAACCACTACTGGCACCACCTCAAGTCATGCCATCCATGGCATCCACCAGATTGAACCTACCCCTGCCAGTGATGACACGGCAGGTGAAACGCATCTGCTCCTCGTAAGCATCGGCCTGTGCCAAGCCGATCTCAATGCGCCAGCTTTGTCGATCCCTTCCTTGGTGGAGAGCATTCTGGAGCGTCTCATCGCCACCGGAGCTGGCGGCTTGGTCGACGAGTTCCTCAAGCGCGTGTCTGTTTACGGCACGGAGTCCGGCATCGGGTACGAGCATGCCACGATGGTCAACGAAGCACCGTTTACGACTAAATTTGGCGTGACCTTTGTTCGTGGGTACGACATGGCAGACCCAGGAGTTGAGGTCCTGAGGCGCGATGACGTTATCACCCATCAGCATGTGGATGCCCAGTCGGTCACTTTCCGCATGGAGCTTCCCGCTATGATCAGCTCGAAAAATCCCATCGTAGGTGTCCGAGGCGTCGTGGAAGCGATCCTGAGACTGCTCAGTTAGGGACTGTTCACTTCTGAGCAAAGCTGACCCTCGAAGGATTGGTTGGCCATGGCTTGGATGGCCGTCCTACGCGCGGCCCTAGATGTCAGCTTCAGTGAAGCTGCGGAGTAGCTAATCGTGAAACGGCCAACGGCAGCTGAGGGCCGTTCACGTTGTTTCTTTCTTCGAAAACTGTTGTTTCCCCCACTCAACTGGAAAAGGCTCCAGCACCCTCACCAGCGTCACTTCCCGCCCCTGTTGCCCGTCTAGGATCGCCTCAACGATCTCGGGCGCGAGCAGGGTCAGACGCAGGACGCGTGTCATGTACGAGGACGCAATCCCCTCGTGTTCCGCCAGTTCTGCTATGGTGGCGAACTCACCCGAGTCCAACATGCGCTTCCACCGGAACGCTCGCGCGAGCGCCTTGACGAGAGTGCTGTCGGTCCGGCGCAGTCGGGGAGCGCCCTCTGGAAGTTGCATCTCCTTTCGCCCGCCGCGCTTCACGACGTGGAATGGTATATGCAGCGTCACGGTGTCCGGGATCGACGTTCCGTGGGTCATGCCGCCGCCTCGATGCCGCCAGCCAGCACCTCGAGGGCAAGGCCGCTAAGTCCGTCGACGCGGAGGCGCACGTTGAGCCCCTCCGTGCCGATGTCCACGCGCTCGACCAGCAGCGCCATGATGCGCGTCTGCTCCGCAGGGAAGAGTTCGTCCCACAGTGGATCGAGTTGCCGCAGGGCCTCAAGGGCGTCGGCTTCGCTGATTTGGTCGCCGTGGTCCTGTGTGGCTTTCCACGTTCCGGCCACGATCTCGGGCTGGCGGAACACGACGCGTAGATGGTCGATGACTGCCGCTTCGATCTCTCCAGCGGGCACGCGGCCGATCGGGCAGGCACCGGCGCCGTGCTTCAGTACTGTCTGGCTGACATAGTAGCGATAGAGTTTGCGACCCTTTCGCGTGTGGGTCGGCGAGAAGGCGGCCCCGTCTGGGCCGAAGAGCAAGCCCTTCAAAAGTGCAGGCGTGTCGGCCCGTGTGCGGGCGGCGCGCTTGCGGGGGCTCTCCTGCAGGATGGAGTGTACTTGGTTCCATGTCTTCTGATCGATGATCGCCTCATGTTCGCCTGGGTAGCTTTCGCCTTTGAATGGCGCTTCGCCGAGGTATGTCCTGTTGTTCAGCATCCGGTAGATCGCTTTCTTGTCGATTGGCCTGCCGGAGCGGTTCAGGATACCTTGCTCTGCTGCTTCCTTTGCCAGGACCGTCCCGGACCCGACTTCAATGAAGCGGGAGAACAACCAACGGGCATGGTCCGCCCTCTCGTCATCGATCAGTAGTTTTCGATTTTCGACCCGGTATCCAAAGGGCGGCACGCCACCCATCCAGATCCCTTTGCGACGCGACGCTGCGATCTTGTCCCGGATACGTTCGGCGGTCACCTCGCGCTCAAACTGGGCGAAGCTGAGCAGGATGTTGAGCGTCAGCCGCCCCATGGACGTGGTGGTGTTGAAGGACTGCGTGACAGACACGAATGTCACGTCATTGCGATCGAATACCTCAACCAGTTTTGCGAAATCGGCTAGCGAACGGCTGAGGCGGTCGATCTTGTAGACCACGACGACGTCGACGAGCCCATCTTCAATGTCCACCATCAGCTGTTGTAGTCCGGGGCGCTCCAGCGTGCCGCCCGAGATGCCGCCGTCATCATATTGATCGCGGACCAAGACCCATCCCTCTGAGCGCTGGCTAGCGATGTATGCCTCGCAGGCCTCCCGCTGTGCATGAAGCGAGTTGAACTCCTGCTTCAACCCTTCCTCGGAGGACTTGCGGGTATATACCGCGCAACGCAGCTTGCGGACGACCGGTTTAGTCATGCGCGCCTCCGATGGTTCTTAAGCCCGAAGAACACCCAGCCGTTCCAGCGTGTACCAGTGATGGCGCGGGCAATGGCCGACAGCGACTTGTAAGGGCGACCCTGCCATTCGAAACCGTCGGCGGTCACGGTGACGACGTGCTCGACGCCTTGCCACTCGCGCAGCAGCCGCGTGCCGGTGATCGGGCGATCGAGGTTGGCGCGCTTGCTGCGTTTCGTCTTGTCGCCGCCGTCCAGCTCTTCGCCCAACTTCTCCAGACGCCGGATCGTCTCGGGCTTCAACCCACCATAGGCCAATTCCTGAATGCGGTAGGCAAGGCGGCTTTCGAGATAGCGGCGGTTGAACGGTGGCGGCTCGGTGTCGAAAAACTCGCGCCATTGCTGTTTCAGGTTCGGCGTCGGGGTGGTTTTCAGCGCGGCCAGGCGGGCAGGGATGGGATCAGGGTTTGTCATGCGGACCTCCGTTGGGAAGGTGCAGTACTGCTCGGGGCGTCCGAGTTGTGTAGGGGAGATACGTCAACCGGTTCGGATTGTTCGGAATTTCTCTGCTTCAGGCGGAGCAGGCCGAGCGCGAGGATGCGGCAGAGTTCTGCCCGGCGCTCGGTAGCGGACATGTGGAATGGGCTCAAAGGGTTCATGCCGAATAAATGCCGACCAAATTAATTTAATGGGACAGCCTTGTAATCATATTAGTCAGTTCACACTTCTGTGACCTCAAGCAGGAGATCATGAATGGCCAGACCCAAATCGTCCATTGGACGAAACACTCGGGCTTTGCTTGAAGCTACCCCCGCATTCATTGCGTCACGCTTCATCAAGACCCTTCTCGAAGATATTCCCACTGCGGAACCCTCGCAGTTCGAGAATGCAACGGACGAGGAAATGCAATCGCGACTGCCACTTGATTGCCTTTCAGGATTTCACAAGGAAATCCGCGATGTTGTTGAACAGGAAAGCACCAAAATCACAGAGCTATCCCAGAAGCGCGGGCCAAGTTCACTCGACAGCATCGTTCGTCAAACCGGAACACCCGATACCGTCTGCGAATTCGATGCACAGAAAGATGAGTTTTGCCGGAGCGTCTGGACCTACTTGGAGCGACCCTCGCTTTTCCAGAACGGCCTCAGTTTTCATTATGCGCGAAGAGACCGCAACAAGGGCAATGTCCACTCCTTGTTCTCACTCGGAGACGAAACGGCCACCATTGACGCGGCGGGCATAGAACCACAGCGTCTTGCCAATGCTCTGAAAGCAAAGCTGGATATGCCGGAAACGCCAGACTTGTCGATCTTCGACCTGGAGCCAACTGCCCGTCATCCTGCTTCGGTCATGATTATCAGTCGCCGCGGCGATGCACTAACCGCGGTCTACGAGCACCGGCAAGGGATGCGGCGATCCATCTACTACAGACCTGAGAACGAAATCACTTTGATATACACGCCATCCCAACAAATCCTTGAGGTTTGTGGCAAACGGTTCAGTGTCCGGCACATTTCGGCCAATGCATTTGCTGAGGCGGTGTTTGGCCGCAATGTGACCACCCATCCCCTTTCTGAGAAAATCTTTGACCTCGGACGGTTCGCGGAAAGCTTTCTGCTCGATCTCCCAAATGTAGAGGGCGGTGAAGTTCAGTCTGCGGTCGTGACGGAATTCGAGCTGCTGCTCGGAGACTACCGACGGCGCCTCAACCTTTCAGTCGCGCAGGAGGACGATATCAGCGCGGTGGCGGATCGGTGCCTGAACCTAGCTGCTGGCATTCGGAATTTTGAATCCTTCAACAAAGTGCGCATCGCCGTCGAGTTCCAACCAGATGACGCATTTAAATCGAAGCGGATCGACATCTTGGTCCGGGGGACGAATGGCACAAACATCCAATCCCATCCCGATCCCGAAATCCGGGATCTCGGTTTGAAGCTGCTGGAACACTGGGGGATGATCCGCCAAGTGAAGCTGATGACACCGCAGAAGGCGGTCGAACTGCTTGATGGAATGGTGAGACTCTTCGAATTCGGCGAGCCGAAGGTGTCTGGACTTCAACTTGACCGGATGGGGCTGAATGTAACCGCGCTCCAAGACGCTGGCCTTATCACCTGTAAATCCCGTCAGCCAACAACACTGATGGACGAGGATGACGCCGTCATCGAATTGGACATCGAAGAAGGATCCGGCGAAACAGTCGAATTCGTTGACCCGGTCTCCCGCCAACGATTGCTAAGGCCTGCTCAGGATTACACCTGGTTTGCGATTAACGAGGATCGTTTGATTGATCAGATCGTCGAAGGGCTCGGTGCAATCCTCAATCGCCGCTCCTTCGAACAGATCGACAAGAACCTTTTTAGATTGGGTGAGTTTAGGGAAAATGACCGACGCATTCCTGTCTTCCTCGCGCGACGGCTTGGTGAGGCAAAAGTGTTTTCGAGCCATGATGTCAAACTCCGGGCGCATCATGGGGCGGGGGCTGGGATCGTAGTCCACGGTTCGGATTTTTCACCTTGGTATGTCGGCCCGAATGTAGCAGTCCGATTGGCAACGGTATGGGCTGAATCGGACGACAAGCGGGGGCTGGACAAAGCTGCGCTGCTGGGCCGTTTCCATGACAAAAGCACGTTGGTCGCAAACTGCCAAATGGCAACGGTTGTCCGTGCCAGCGATCATAATGGCGCTTTCATCATGCCTGGGAAGACCGCCTTACAGTTGGGTTCAACGCCGCAGATGATCTTTTTCGAACGGCTTGCAGCCGCCTACAATTCTGGAATGGGAAACGTTCATTCCAAAGTTTTGGTGGAGGGACTGAACGTTGACACCCCGAAAAAAGTCTTCACTGGAAAGATGCGGGAACTTGTATTCGCTGAATACGTCGAGAAAGCAGACGCGCCCCGACACTGGAGATTGAAAGGTTAATCTCCACGGTTCCTCCACAGTAGGACCCAAGACACTCCACGGAAATCTCACGGACAAGGTCGGCATCAACCGAAAGGAGCCGACATATGTCCGCCAAGACTGCCAACCCTAACGTTATAGCCTCCAGCGACGACTGGCGCTGCAGCAAATGCTTCAAGTTGCTGGGCAAGAAGTCGCAGGGATATCTCCACATTCACTTCGCGCGTGGTCACCAATACACTGTGGCGACGCCAGTGACCTCGGTCTGCCGCTGCTGCGGTAAGCTCAACACCCTGCACAGCTAAACCCTTACGCGATCGGTCTTCGGGCCGGTCGCTTTTCCATTTGTATCGAGAGGCGCGCGACGCCCTGACCTGGCCATGATGAGGCGCCCGACGCCCGGCCCTAAGGCAGGCGTCTCATGCGAGCCCAATGGCACGCGCTTCATGCACAACTACTCCGGGCGGCGAACCGTCGTTCATTCGAAACCCAATACAGACAGATGATCGGAAACGGTTCTATGCTGTCCCCTTTCTGCGATCCTCCGGCTCTGCTCGCCCACATGCAAAGGGACGGTGATTACGACGGAAAGAACGAGATTCTGCGCAGTCTCGTCGTCCAAAGTCAGAACGATCATCCCGATGTGGCGACGACCGTGCTGTTGCTGGCCCTTTGGCCGGGATTGGATGCCGTCTACGGGCGTCTGCAACGGTACTACCGCCATGATCCGGAGCTGCTCGCCACAGATCTGATCGAGCGTGCCACCAACCAACTCCTCAATCTTAACCTGGATCGCGTCAAACGCATTGCCGCCACGGTGATCCGGAATGTCGAGCGGGACACGCGGCGGGACATCCAGGCCGAGTGGCGTCGCCCGGACAAGGTTTGTGAAACCGACCTCGTATTGGACGATGTACTGGCCGCTCCGCCGTCAGATGACGGCCGAGAACTCCATTCCGATCTTTGTCGTGAGTTGGGGCAGGACGGCTCCATTGTATTCGCAGTGGAAGTGCTGGGCTTCAGCCAGAAGGACGTGGCCCAGGTTCTCGGGTTGTCCCACGACGCCGCCAGGAAACGTCACCAGCGCAGCTTGGCCAAACTGAGAACGCTGATGGATCTCGACTGATGGTGGGTTTGTCCCATTCTAACAGCGGCAGCGGCTTTTGCTTTGTAGCCCATGGATGGTCCGTGGGAGCAACGGAGCAGGTCATGCAGGAAGATGACAAGTTCAACCGGGTCCCGGGGCTCTACCGCCTCTGGGATCTCGCGCTGGTGATTGACCGCGATCACGACCACCAGGTCTGCTACGCGCAGCTCGCTGAGGATGGTACGCCGCTCTTTTCGGTTTTTCGCCGTCAGGTAGTGCCCGCCAGCATGGAGGCAGCGACATGACGATGGATTGCTTGGGCGACCGTCATATGACGCAGCGCGAACTCTCCCGGCGTTGGCGCGTCAGCGTTCGGTCGCTGGAACGCTGGCGGGCAGAAGGCAAGGGGCCGTGCTGGTTGCGCCTTTGCGGGCGGGTCGTCTACCGCGCCGAAGATGTTCTGGCTTTCGAGAACGCCGGTTTGAACCGACCGTCCGGCGGATAGGCCCAGGTGGTGGAGCACCCGCTAGAGGCTCCACCTGACAATGAGACAGACGCGAGGGTGGCCAACGGCCGCCCCGCAGGCGCTGGATTTCCGACCTATCACGAGATCGCGGAGCGTCTGTTGGACAACGGTTACGAACCGCTCCCGATCATCCCGGGCCAGAAGAGGCCGGCACCGTCCCGTTGGACCAAATTACGGATCGACACGGCGCAGGTTGACGCCTGGGCCAACGCGTATCCCGAACATGGTGTCGGCATTCGCACCGGGTCCTGCTGCGGGCTCGATATCGACGTCCTCGACCCGGACCTCGCGCACCAGCTGCACAGGCTGGCTGTCCAACGCCTTGGTGACGCGCCCTTGCGCGTCGGGCGCTGGCCAAAGCGGTTGCTGCTCTACAGGGCGACTGAGGCCTTCTCCAAGCTACAAATACCCTCTCTGGAAGTCCTGAGTGTTGGGCAGCAGTTCGTCGCCTACGGTCTGCATCCTGACACGGGGCAGGGGTACCATTGGCCGCTCGGCCCTTCGCCGTTGGAAGTGCCGCTGGAGGACTTGCCCGCGGTGACAGAGGCCGATCTCCACGCGTTTCTCGCGGAGGCGCATGCCATGCTGCCGCGAACAGGGGGAACGACTGCAGCACGACGGCGCGGCGGTCAGGGCGGCCACTCACGCCCGGTCCGCAACGAAGACGGCCTGGTCGTCGATGGCCGCGACGCCTGGCTCTCCACCATCGCCTTCCATGCCGTGCACGACGCGCTCGAGGCGGGGGGCGGTCTGGAAGTCGGATGCCTGACCAGCGCCGTTTGGGACCGCTTCACGGCCACGACCGATCTCTCGCGCGGCGCCAAGGATAGTGCCCGGTGTTGGACAGATACCGATGCCCTGAGGAAGGTTCGTGACAAGTTGCGGCTACACGCGGAGGATCGGCTCCCGCCGCGCGACGAAGAGGCCATCGACACGGCATTCATCGAGCCGGAACGGGGCGTGATCGAGGCGAGGGGCGATCTTGCGGCCGTTCTCAAGTCATTTTGCAAGGACGTCCTCAAGTGGCATGAAACACCTGTCGGCCCAGCCCCCCGCATCGGCATCCGTGCCGTCGTCGGCCTCGGCAAGAGCCGCATGAGCCGGGAGCATCTCCTCCGATTGCGACACGATTTGACAGCCAGCGAGAGGCCTTCCCGTATTCTGGTTTTTACGCCATCGCATCGCCTTGCCGAAGAGGCCGCCGAAGCCTGGCAGGGCGATGACACTACCGTTGCCGTGCTACGGGGCTACGAGCGTCAGCATCCGATCCTGAAACAACCGATGTGCCGCGATCTGGACGCCGTCAAGGCGGCGTTGGCAGCGGGTCTGGAGCCGCAGGGGGCCGTGTGCTCCCGCGGCGAGGATCGGTGTCGGCATTTCAACGGGTGTCTAAAGCAGAGGAACCGCTCGGAGGTGTCAGACGCGGATGTGGTCGTCGCGCCCTATGATGCGCTCTTTACCGGTTTGCCGATCGAGGCCGCCTCCATCGGCGCGATCGTGATCGATGAGGGCTTCTGGGCCCGTGCGGTCTCGACAGACACGGTCGGCACGGTCGAGGGGCTTGCATCCGGTCATGTCGACAACCTCGGGACTGGCATGGACCGCAACCGGAATGCCGCGCTGGAAGCCGACCGTCAGGTTTTCCGGACAAGGCTCCGAGCGGCACTGGCGGACCCAGGTCCGGTCACGGCCACGAACTTGGCCCGCGTAGGCCTTTCGGCGGAGGAGTGTCGCATCATGGCTGGCCTGGAGGAGCGGCGCTTGCGCGATCCCGGGCTTGGCCCTGGTCTCTTCGGCGAAGCCCGTCGCAGGGCACTTTTACAGGCGCATGCCAATGCCGGGATCCGAGTGTCCGTGTTGATGTGGCGCGCCCTTGGCGACCTTCTCGATAGCGGCAAGGATTGCGACGGTCGTGTGGTCGTGGGATCGGTCGACACCGCGACGATGACCCGACCGATCCGCCTGACCCGCCTCGCCAGGGTCCATCCGAATTTCCGGGACAAACCGATCCTGCATCTCGATGCGACGCTCCGCCCGGAGATCGTCGGCAAGCTGCTTCCGGGGATCGCGATCCACGAAATCGACGCCCGGGCTCCGCACATGCGCATTGCTCATGTTTCCGGCCGGTTCGGAAAGTCGGCAATCGTTCCGGACCCGAGGATGTCCGCCGAGGAGCAACGACGACGCTCGAAAAACTTGTCCGCCTGTATTGACTACGTCCGCTGGCAGGTATTGCGGTACGCGCCCGGGCGCGTCCTGGTGGTGACTTACAAGGCCATCGAGGAGCACTTTGCAGTGCTGCCTGGAGTTGAGACGCTGCACTTCAACGCGCTGGCCGGACTGGACAGCTTCGGTGACGTCGCGGCGCTCATCGTGATAGGTCGGCCGCTTGCGGACCAGGACGCTCTTGGGCCGCTTTGCGCGGCATTCTCAGGCCATGTGCCGAAGGGAGGCTACGTCCATCAACGAGACGGCATCCGGATGCGAGACGGATCGGTCCGGAGTGTGTCCATAATTGAGCATGAGGATGACGAGGCCGCAGTTTTCCGGGCAGCCATCTCGGATGACGAGGTGATCCAGGCCATCGGGCGGGGCAGGGGTATCAACCGCACGGCCGCGAACCCGTTGGACGTGCACCTGCTGGCGGATGTTGCTCTGCCGCTGGTGCACGACCGCCTGGTGACCTGGGACAGCGAGCGGCCGGATATCCTACAACGCATGATGCTGGATGGTATGGCGGTGGACAGTCCGGCGGACGCGGTCGTATTGCATCCAGATCTCTTTGAAAACGCTGAGCAGACGAAGAAGGTGTTCGAGCGGAGCGGATTCAAGGGACATTTCCCTATATATACTTATAGGGGTTTGTCCCTTAAATCGGCGCGTTACAAACGGGTTGGACGGGGGCGGTCGTGGCAGACTGCGCTGTGGATAGATGGAGGGGGGGACACCTCCCGACGTTGGCTGGAAACCACGTTGGGCGAACGCTTGGATTGGTCGCCTAATGTCTAGGATCGTATTGGTTTATTCCAAGGTCTGCTTTGCGGACAAAGCAGCCGTTCATGATGAACGCTCGAATGATGGCTATCGTTTCACCATCTGTGCATATACGTTCGAAGGGAAGAAACGATGAAACGATGCTATGCAGATTATTAATCTCATAAAAGCACTATTCTCCCGACCAGCTTCCGATCCGAAAGTCGTTCGTCCAAGGGTCATCGAACCCACGTCGAAAGAAATGAATCGTGCGATGCTTAGGTTAGACGAACTGGCGAAGCCTGCAATTTTCGGTGAGATCGGTGGAGGCAAACCCCAACAGGAAAACCGAGCTGCGAGTTGGTGGGGTGGTAATTTTCTAGGTGCCCCGGGTGAAGACGTACCTATTTGCAACCAGTCGGGTAAAATAATGCACCCTGTATTGCAAATTCGTGTTGATGAGTTGCCAGAGATTCCGCCCGCCTTTGAAGGATTTGCACTCATTAATATCTGGATGGACCTGCAATCTTCCTCTTTCTGGGGAGCGGAAAACGGGAACGGGTTTCTTGTTCGGGCGTACACCGACTTTGAGAACCTTGTTCCTCTTGGGTTCGGTTACAGGGAAAGCTCTGACCTACCAACCTTTCCAATATTCTGGCGTGAAAGGATTCTTGAACAACCAGTCTGGCAAGACATGGTAGATGAAGTCCCCACAAATGTTGCGCAAGCGAATGCAGATGATTGGTTTTCTAAGAGCAAATACTGGTCTGACAGATATTTTGAACTGCGCAGTAGGTATCCGGTCAAAGTTGGAGGTTGGCCAACATGGATTCAGGGTTCTGACTGGCCCAAAGATGCGCAATTTCTCTTTCAAGTCGACTCGACGTTTAAGGGCAAAATGTCTTTCGGTGACTCAGGTTCATTCTACTTATTCAAGACTTTGGATTCATGGGTGATCAGGGGGGATTGCTACTAGAACCGCCGTTTGCTTATTGCGCAGCATCCGGCACTCTGGGCTCGATCCTGTCGTTCGCCGCACGGACCACCGACGCCAGCTGTAGGCCGGTAGCTGACCTGATCGCGATGGGCGGCAAGCGGACGTTCTCTGCTGAGCAGGCCAAGGTCCGCTTGGCGGACGAAGCGGACACCAAGGCACGTTTAGTAAACGTCGGCTCTCACTCAAGACTATTGATTCAATCTGCCTGTGCGCGCTATACGCGCTGCTGAGATAGGCGATGGCGTCGCCACCGACGATCCGACTTCGGACATCTCAATCTAACCATCCTGAACGCCGGGAGCTTGCTTTGCCGTTTTTTGGCGGTGAGGGATGACCTGAGCGATAAGGCGCACTCCCGATCCGACCAATCGGCCTGAACAGGAGTGAACTGATGGACGGAATTTCCAATTTCGCAACTACGGGACCGCGCCCCGATTTCTATCGTTTCCACCAGGGTGATAAGGTGCTACCTTTCACTGATGCCGAATACGAGGCGCGACTGGCTGGGTTGCGCGCCATCATGGCAGACAAAGGCATTGATGCCGTTGTACTGACCTCCATGCACAACGTGGCCTACTATTCTGGCTTTCTCTATTGCGCGTTTGGGCGGCCCTACGCGCAGGTCGTCACCGCAACGGAGACCGTCACTTTCAGCGCAGGGATCGATGCGGCGCAGCCTTGGCGGCGGTGCTATGGCGACAACATCACCTACACCGATTGGCAGCGGAACAACTATTGGCGTGCTATCCTTTCTGTAACCGGTTCGGGCAAAGTGATCGGGTTCGAAGGCGACCATATCTCCATCGCGCAGAAGGCGCTTCTGGATGAATTTCTTGCTCCGTCTAACGCGGTCGACATAGCCCCGGCCACAATGACCCAACGCTTCCACAAGTCTCCGGCGGAGCTTGAACTGATCCGTTCGGGCGCGGCGGTGGCCGATGTGGGCGGCTATGCGATCCGTGATGCGATCAAGGCTGGCGTGCGCGAGATCGACGTGGCCATGGCCGGTCGCGATGCGATGGAGCTTGAGATCGCGCGGCGCTTTCCAAATGCCGAATACCGCGACACCTGGGTCTGGTTCCAGTCGGGGATCAACACGGACGGGGCGCATAACTCGGTCACGGGGCGTGCGTTGCAGCGCGGTGATGTCCTCAGCCTCAACACCTTCCCGATGATCTCGGGCTACTACACGGCGCTTGAGCGCACCCTTTTTGTTGAAACAGTAGACGACGCCAGCCTGAAGGTATGGGAGGCGAATGTCGCGGCCCATGAATACGGCATGAGCCTGCTCAAGCCCGGTGCGTCTTGCGCTGAGGTCACTCACGCGATCAACGACTTCTTTGCCGAGCGCGATCTGTTGCAATACCGCACCTTCGGCTACGGTCATTCATTCGGTATTCTTAGCCACTACTATGGCCGCGAGGCAGGGCTTGAATTGCGGGAGGATATCGACACGGTTCTGGAGCCCGGCATGGTCATCTCAATGGAGCCGATGTTGACAATTCCCGAAGGCCAACCCGGCGCAGGGGGATACCGCGAACACGATATCCTGATCATTACCGAAGACGGAAACGAGAACATTACTGGCTTTCCTTACGGCCCTCAACACAATGTGATCACCTGATTTCAAAGCTTGGTTTGGTCAGCAATCCGAGCTGGCCAACCCTAAAGCGGTCATTCGAACGTTGCGCAGAATTCGGCAAATTGGGCTCTTTTCTGCCGTTCTCCGCTTTGCGGCATCATACGCTCTTGGCCTGGACATGGTCTACACCAACGGTCCTGACCCGCCGTTCAGTCCCTGGCCGATCGCCGCGGTGCAGCTTCACCAGACCGGACGTTCATGGCATCGCGCAGCATAGTACAGGGCCCCGAGCTCAGCAGTGCGGACAAAGGGTGCATTCGCTGCGGATGCGCAGATGGCTGCTTCAGGTTTGGCGCACCGATAGGACATTGCAGCAGGTCGCGCCGGTTAGTCCGTATAGCTTTGGCAGGCATCAACTCCGTTGGCTGTCGAGGCAAGTAGCTGATCTGCATCACGGATGAGATCGGCGACCCGCCTGTCCGCCAGACGATACCGAACGAAGCGGCCTTTGCTGCGGCGACTGACCAGCCCGCATTCCAGCAGACAGCGCAGATGGTTCGAGACGTTGGGCTGACCCAAACCCGTATGCCCGACGATTTCCTGCACGTTGCGTTCGTCCGACACCAGCGCATCGAGGATCGTCAGACGGCTGGGATCGCTTAGGCCCCGGAAGAGCTTTGCCCGCAGTTCCAGTGTATCGGGTGCCGAAAGATCGTCTTGAATGTTTTGCGCTGTCATATCATTATCCACTGATACGTTAGCAGCGTACCTTTTCGCCCGCCACCACAAAAAGGATCGCACATGAGCCAGCCCGATAACAGCAAGTTGGCGACAGCCTCCTCCCCGATCCGAATGCGGGTGCAAGGCATGGACTGCGCGAAAGATGCCGCCGAGATCGAGCGCGCGGCCCGGTCTGCGGGCGTGGCCGAAGGCGACGTGAAAGTGTCCGCCGCCACCCACATCATGACATTGCGGATCGCGGACGGCGATCTGCCGAAAGTGCGGCCCGCGCTCGACGCGACCGGCTACGGTTTCGAGAAGATCGAGGACGGCGATACATCGTCCGATCCGGCCTACAAGGACCCGAGCTATCGCCGCGCGCTCTGGATCGTGGTCGCGCTCAATCTCGGATACGGCGTGGTCGAAATGTTCGGCGGGTTCCTGTCCGGTTCGCAGGCGCTGAAGGCAGACGCGCTCGATTTTCTGGGCGATGGTGCGATCACGTTTCTGGGCCTGCTCGCCATCGGCTGGAGCCTGACATGGCGGGCGCGGTCGGCGATGATCCAAGGCGTGTTTCTGGGCCTTCTGGGCCTTGGCGTTGTCGGCAGCACGCTCTGGCGTGTCCTCAACCAGACCACGCCAGAAGCCGGGTTGATGGGAGCCTTCGCGGTAGGTGCGCTGATCGTAAACATCCTCGCGGTGCTGCCGCTGCTAAAGCACCGCAAGGGTGATGCCAATATGCGAGCCGTCTGGCTGTTCTCTCGCAACGACGCCATCGGCAACCTCGCCGTGGTCATCGCCGCCGGGCTGGTCGCGTGGCTTGGCAGTGCATGGCCCGACCTGATCGTCGCGTTCGCGATCGCGGGGCTTTTCCTGCATTCGTCGTGGATGATCATCCGCGATGCCCGGAGTGACTTGGTGGAAGCTGACTAACTCCATCATGGTGCGACGCGCCGGACGAAAGCCGACATTCGCGCGCCCCGCAGCATCGGTGAGTCTGGGCTCAAACCTGCCATTCGCCGCTCCTGTACTTACTGCGACTTTGCGGAAGTAGCTGTCATCCAGTTTGACCTGCTGCTCCTACTTGCACGAAGCCTATCGAAACTCGGGCTAAGGTCTTGTGCTAGATCGAGGCCACTTTGACGGCCCCTGTCGCGAATTGTCATTAAATGTCGATATTACATTGGTTTATGGGGTCCGATATACTTCGAACAATGGCGCCAGGAGCGCGCCGTATTTCGAGGCGGGGGTATGAGCCAGCCATTCGGGCCAGAAGCAGACGAATTACGCGGTGCCGTTGCCATCCGGCAGCAGCGGGTAGATCAACTGATCCCCTACGCACAGAATGCGCGGACCCACAGTGACGCCCAGGTCGCACAGATCGCGGCGTCGATCCGGGAGTTCGGTTTCAACAACCCGGTGCTGGTGGACGGAGAGAACGGCATTATCGCCGGACACGGTCGGGTCATGGCAGCCCGGAAACTCGGGCTCGATGTCGTTCCGGTGGTGGAACTCGCGCATCTCTCGGAGGCACAGAAGCGAGCCTACATCCTGGCGGACAACAAGCTGGCAGAGCAGGCGGGCTGGGACCGCGAATTGCTGTCTCTGGAACTCGGTGATCTGAGTGACCTCGGGGTCGACCTCGGGGATCTCGGGTTTGACGGCAAGGAACTGGACGAGTTGCTTTCGCATGACCTTGGCGACGAGCGTGAAGAGGCGACGCCGGACCCACCGGCCAACCCCGTCTCTCAGACCGGCGACCTCTGGTGCTTGGGCGCGCATCGTCTGCTCTGCGGAGATGCCACTGATGCCACGGCCGTCTCTCGCCTGCTGAATGGCGTGAAGCCGCACCTGCTTTGCTCAGATCCGCCATATGGCGTGAACTACGATCCCGATTGGCGCAACCGGGCAGGGGCCTCTGAAACCAAGCGTACCGGGAAGGTGATGAATGATGACCGAGCCGACTGGCAGGAGGCCTGGGCGCTGTTTCCCGGCGACGTGGCCTACGTCTGGCACGGCGCTCTGCATGCGTCGACGGTGGCAGAGAGCCTGGAAGCATGTGGTTTCGACATCCGCGCGCAGATCATCTGGGCCAAAGACCGGCATGTCCTGTCGCGCGGGCATTATCACTGGGCGCATGAGCCCTGTTGGTATGCCGTCAAAGGCAAGGGACACTGGAGCGGAGATCGCAAGCAGTCGACCCTGTGGTCCATTCCAAGCCGTGATCAGGATGCCCAAACCGTGCATGGGACGCAGAAGCCGGTGGAATGCATGCGGCGGCCGATCCTCAATAACTCCAGCCCTGGGCAGGCGGTCTACGAGCCCTTCTCGGGATCAGGGACGACGATCATCGCGGCAGAGGCTACATCGCGGGTCTGCTATGCCATGGAACTCGATCCGGCTTATGTCGATGTCGCCGTACAAAGATGGCAGGCTTACGCGGGGGAGAAGGCGACGCTGGAGGGAACGGGGCAATCGTTCGAGGCCGTGGCAGGCGAGAGGGCAGGGCAATGATCGGGGCGTCAGTCGACCCCCGGGGGGCGTCATTTCTTCGGCACCTTTCGCCTCGGGACCGGCGCGGGGAGGCAATTATTCACCTCCGCGAAATTGGCAAGGGGGTATCCAACGCCCCGTTCGGGCGGTTCTTACGCCAATTCCGTAGCTTAGAGCCGCAGATGCTTCCTGTTTTGATCGACCAACTCGGGGGCTGCCCTGAGGTCTCCTGCTGTAATGTCCAGGGGAGGACGTAGTGCTATGCGCGGCCGCAAGCCCAAGCCAACGGCACTGAAGCTCCTTGAAGGCAACCCCGGCGGTCGCCCCATCAACCATGACGAGCCAAAGCCGACCCGCTCCCGTCCTACATGTCCATCGCATCTCTCACCAACCGCCAAGGCCGAGTGGAAACGCATCGCCGAAGAGATGGAGAACGTCGGGCTGTTGACGCGGATTGACCGCGTTGCGCTGGCCGTCTATTGCCAGGCCTATGGCAAATGGGTGGAGGCCGAACGCAAGCTGGCGGAGACACCGCCGCTCCTGAAAATGCCGTCCGGCTACATTCAGGTCTCGCCCTGGGTGACGATCAGCAACAAGCAGGCGGAGTTGATGGCCAAGTACATGGCAGAGTTGGGCCTGACCCCGTCTGCCCGCTCGCGGCTGTCCGTGTCAGGGGCACACACGCTTCAGAGAGACGATCCGGCATGGGAGTTTCTCGGTGACTGACCAAGCGCCTCCCGATCGCCAGAGCCGGTTGATGTCTGCCATCGAGTCCCTGGCCAACCTGATCATCGGGTTCAGCCTTGCCGTGCTCCTGCAAATTGTCCTGTTTCCAGTGATGGGGCTGGCGGTCACGGTTCCGCAGTCTCTGGGGATAGGGTCAGTGTTCACGCTGCTGTCGGTCCTGCGCAGCTACGCGGTACGGCGGCTCTTCGCGAGGATCGGAGGTTAATCATGGGACGGCCACCAATCACTCTTTCCGAGGCGCAGATCGTGGAAGTGGAGACTTTGGCCGCGCTCCTGAGCCAGGAACAGATCGCCGACTACTTCGGTATAAGCCGCACGACCTTTCGGGCTATCTGTGACCGAGATGAAGAAGTTCGCGCGCGTTATAAAAGGGGAAAGGCAAAGGCTATCGCACATGTCGCGCACGGGTTGCTTCAGCGAGCCCGGGCAGGCGACACCACCTCGTCAATCTTCTATCTCAAGACCCAGGCCGGTTGGCGGGAAACTGTCGGTGCCGATCATGCTGGCAATGTTGAGACTGGCGGTCGCGACGCGCTTGGTAAACTGCTGGATACAATCGCCGATCGCCAAAACCGGATAGGGGTCGAGGACCGCGACCCTGGCCAATCCCCTATTTCGGTACCGAGCGAGTCCGGCTGATGGCGATCCGGGGGCCCAAACCGCGTGCTACGGTGGCGCCGAACCTCCAAAAGGGTGGAATTCCGCGCTGTCCGGATCATCTGGACCATGTGGCTCGGAAGGAATGGCGTCGGCTTGTGCGGCCACTGTTCGAAGCCGGGATCGTGACTACGGCAGACCGGGCTGCTCTGGCCGCATACTGCCAGTCCTACAGCCTCTGGGCAGATGCGGTGCAGAAACTCCAGGAGACCCCAAAGCTCATCAAGGCGCCATCCGGCTATATCCAGCAATCGCCCTGGATCAGCATCGCCAACAAACAGTTAGAACTGATGGGGCGCTACATGGCCGAGCTAGGGCTGACCCCGGCCGCACGGTCGCGGCTCGACGTGGGAACCGACGCGGCGCATGAGCCCGTGACCCGGATCGAGCTCGTGGCGGTTAGCAGGGACGACGACGGCAACCTGGTCAAGCGTCCGCTCCACGATCACGCCCGCCGGGCTGCTGAGCCGCAAAAGCAAGACCGCACAATAACTTACCAGCTCGACGAGCGCCTTTGAGCGTTCCAATGAGCCGACGGCTATCGTACACATCTGCGCAACCAACGTTAGGCAGGTGTGTACATGGTCAGCGAGACTGCCCCAACTCTTCGGCTAGTCACCTATGAACGGGTCTCTACCACTAGGCAGGGCCGCTCTGGTCTCGGCCTGGAAGCGCAGCGCAAGGCGATCGACGACTTTGCCGCGTCAAAGCGCGCTGAAGTCTTGGAACGCTTCGTGGAAGTCGAGAGCGGGCGGAAGAACGACCGCCCAGAATTGGAGAAGGCGTTGAGCATGGCCAGGCTGACCGGGGCGACATTGGTGATCGCGAAGCTGGACCGGTTGAGCCGGAATGCTGCCTTTCTGCTGACCCTAAGGGACAGCGGGGTCCGCTTCCTAGCCGTTGACATGCCCGAGGCCAACGACCTGACGATCGGGATCATGGCGCTGATTGCCCAGCAGGAGCGCGAGGCAATCAGCCTACGGACCAAAGAGGCTCTCGCAGCGGCCAAGGCCCGCGGCGTGAAGCTTGGCAATCCCAACGGGGCCGCTGCGCTTAGGAGGGCAGGGAAGGGCGGTACGGCGCTTCGGGCCGCTGTGTCAGCCAATGCAGACCGCTATTCCGAGAGCTTGGCGGAGATCGTTGCGGACATACGCTCTGAGGGAAAAACTGCGCTTCGGGATGTTGCTGGAGAAATGAACCGTCGAGGGATCCTGACTAGACGGGGTGGGCGTTGGCATGTGTCGAACGTCCGCAATCTGCTGATAAGACTAGAGATGTAGTCCGCGACTAAATGATCACTAACGATCCACAGTGCATATTTGGAGTGGCACGGGGCGCAGGGCGGTCCGCGGCAGGTCTGGCGGGCAGTTTCGGGCCAATATGGTCCAGAATTTCGTTTTCAGCTCAAACCCCCGTCGCGGTCGGGCAGGTCGTGCCTGAAGCAACCCTTCAAACGATGCACGGCGGAGATTCAAGATGCGCGCAACCGCTAGGGCTGGTTCTGCTCTGGCCGCTCCGTGTCCTCCCCTCGCGCAGCGGCTTGCTTTGAGCGCCTCGCATAGAAATCCCTCACGGCGTCTGTGACCCCATAACGTTCCACGTATTCCAAGAGCAGTTTTTCCAGTTCTTCTGCCAATTCGGTTTCAGTCATCATGCTGTCCTGTTGCGCCTCTCGACAGCCTAGATTGAAATCGTTAGCGAAGTGTAAAGAACGGCGAATGTTTCTCACAGCCGTCGAGCGTTTTGGCAATCAGGTCACGAAACGCTGGTCAGTGTCCTGCAGGGGGATTTCGACCGTGCGCCATCCTAGGTCATGTGCTTTTCGGCTTCGGAAAACACCTCCAGAACTTCTGCACTAGCACGGTGGCTGCTTTGAAGCGGCGTCGTGTTTCGATATTCAGTGTTGGTGTTTGCAAACCGACCATGAGCGTGCGCCGCACTCCAAACGCACGACAGATCAGCGGCCATTTTGCCCGCCAGCGATGCATGGTCAGGACCCATGGACGGAAAATTTCGCCGGACTTCGTTCTCCCGCACGCAATCTGATAGATGCCCATATGTCTGAGCTACGGTCCTGGTATCGGCATGTCCCAATTGTTTGGCGACGACTTCAAGGGAAACACCCTTGCGAACCAGTTCACTTGCGTAAGTGTGGCGCAGCCCGTGGAACACGAACCCCGGCGGAAGTTTCGCTTGTGTTACGGCACGACGGAACAAGGGTGTGTGCTGGCGCCTCCAAACTTTTTCTCGGTCCGAGAGCAGAACGCGATCGCGCGGCGCCTTGCCACGGCAACAGTCCAGGAAGAACGCCATTCCTTCGTCCGGCAGAAACACGAAACGGGCCGGACTGCGTTTGAACTCAGAAACTCTGATCCCATACCCTTGGAAACCAACGTCCTCCACACGAAGGTTGGCCAGTTCTCCGACCCGACATCCAGAGTAGAGAGCCGCGAGAACCAGTCGTTGGAGAGCTGGCGTGCAGTTCTCGAGCAGCCTTTGGCATTCGGTACGGTCTAGAAAGATCCGCCGCGGAGAATGGATAACCGGCACTCGTTTCAGGCACCGCCAGGGCCTCTCAGTTTCGATTTCGCCGTTTTCCCAAGCTTGACGGAAGGCCATCTTGAGAATGGTGACCAGCGAATTGAACGTCCGCTTCCGCTTTCGAAGATCATCAGCCGACAACTCCTCTGGTCGCATCCGTTCGCGATAGTGCGAGAAGCCATGTCTAGGAGGTTCCTCCAAGACCTTGGTTGCAAGCAATCGCAGGTGCTTGGCGTTAAACTCTTCCAAGGGGATATGGGCTAGATTTGGCACCAAGTGATGGTTGATCGCCGAGAGGGTATTGTAGTGGCCCCCCGGAGTTCGCGCCAATTTGGTCCATTCCGTGTAATCGCGAAGTGCATGGCCGACGGAATAGGCGTTTCCGATCGGGCAGATACTGACGCTTGTCGTCCGATGTCGTCGGCGCGGGCGTGACGCGTGGGCGCTCACATCGGCTGACTGAAACCAATCCAAGGCGGCAGCGATCGCATTGTCGAAGGAGGCCTGATGGTCCGTCCCGATCAAGGCGGGACCAAGACTTTGTTGCAGGTATCGCTTGTCAGCGGTCAGGTAGCGCGCCGTCCAAGTGCAAACCCGCGCATGAGGTCGATAGATCCCGATATGTCGGCCTTCAAGAAGGCGCTCGAAGTAGGCGCTTTCTCTAAACGGCAACTCCTCAACGATGGCGCGATCTCGAAAGCGGCAAGACGCGATCCGCCTCGCCAGTTCAGGATAATTGTCTTTGAGGTTGGTGATTTCGGTCACTGTCGGGTCCTCCAATTGCTGTAGCAACCGTGACCTTACACGACGCGTCTTTGGTCCGAGTTGCTCAGTAGAGGCAAAGTCCCCAAAACGGCTTACTTTGAACGGCAGTATGAGGCGCGCCGTAGCCGCGACTTTGCGGCTGGAGTTTCTAGGTGCCTGTAGCGCCCACCAGAATAGCGCTGACAATCCAAGGCATGCCCCGCAGCGATGACGGCCGCACCAATATCCTGCCCATCCGCGTAGCAGATCCCGACCCATCGGTCGTGCGTGCGGTCACCATTCAACTCGCAGTTCACCGAACGTCCGCGGAGAAAATTGAGCATCCACCGCTTGGCATCCTGACCAGCCCGACTGTTCAGTTCGGGCGCGTCCACACCGTTTAAGCGCACTGGTGTGCCGTCGACTACGATAGTGTCAGCATCGCGGACGTGCAGAGATTGTGCTTCGGCTGAGACAGGCAGAAAAAACAGGACGGAGGCGATCAAGTGCTTCATGCTGCGATCGTAGGTCGACGTGCGCTGATGGGCAACAAAGAGACAGCAGGATCGGTCCGAAGCGGACCTTCGCGTTTTCCACCGAATACTAGGGACTGACGAGCCGATGACACACTACGCGGTGTCATCGGCCCCTGCTCACATCATCACGCCCAAGGCGTGACGAGGTATTTCTCACCCGTTTTCATCGCGCGATAGTCCGTTACCGCTTCCTTTGTCAGCATCTCGTCGAGGTTGACGCGCGTCTTGTAGTGGCTGGCAAAGGTGGTCGTGAGTGTGTCGAGCACGCGCTTGCGCATGCGGCTGACTGTTTCCCGTCCGGCCGACTGGAGAAAGGGGAACAGGAGCCAGCCCGAAAGGGTCCAGCCGAAGCCGTAACTCGGAGACAACATCGTCATGCCGGTGTCCAAGCGCCCGTAGATGAACATCCGCTTCTGCTGGTTGGAACCGTAACGCGAGTATTCGGACATGCGGCTCACCGCGACCTGCTCCATCGCCTTGAATGCCGTGTCGACCGATTTGCCGCCACCGATAGGATCGAAGCCGTAGAAGGCGCCGGTGTCCGCGATCGCCGACCGGAGTTGGTCCATGAAATCGTCATTCGAAGAATTGACGGCATGGGTGGACCCGATCTCCCGGAGAAGCTCGGCCTGACTATCCTTCCGAACGATGTTGACCAAACCGATGCCATCCTCCTTGCAGATGCGCGTCAGCATCTGGCCGAGGTTGGAGGCCCCGACCGTGTGCAGTATCGCGTCCTGATCGTCCATCTTGGCGTTCTCGACGAACCCCAGGGCGGTCATCGGATTGACGAACGCGCTGGCCCCGTCCTCGGCCGAGTGATCGCCCAAGGGCAAGCACGCGGACGCGTCGGCGATACAGTATTGGCTGTAAGCATTGCCCGGAACACAAGCGACGCGCTGTCCGACCAACACTTTTGCCGCGTCACCGTCACCGGCGGCGACAACCGTGCCAGCGCCTTCGTTGCCCGCAGGCAGTTTCAAACCGTGACGCGCTTTCGAGCCAATATTGAACGGCTCCGGCACGGTCGCGACGAACTTCCCCGGCGAATAGCTGGCGTTCTCTAGGTCTGCTGCGCCAACCAAGATCGCAAGATCCGACGGGTTGATCGGCGCCGCTTCCATTTTCACAAGCACCTGGTTGCCTGTCGGTTCCGGGACGCTCACCTCTTCGATCGCCACGGTGAGCGTGCCGTCTGGATCCAGCGTGGTGAACAGTTGCTTGCCGGTGGTTGCCATTGCGGGTGCTCCAAGTTTCGGTGTCGCTATTTCAGGGTCGTCTCAGGAACCGGGGGGCGTACCCCCGGTCCAGATCCTTCACTGGGTGTCTGTTTGGACGGACATTGCCTCAGGCGACCGGATAGTGCCACCGCCATTTCATGCCCGAACTGCCCCAGGAGATGGCAGCTATTACTTGCCGACCCCTTAAAGACCTGACGGTGTCCTCAGGTCAGAATGAAAAAGAACAGCTTCGGACGTGAAACTTCTCAATAGAGACATTGTCTGAAACGGCAGGGAATGCCCGGTTTCTGCCCCTACTGCTGGCTGTCATTCGCGGCCCATAGCCGTCCTTTGTCGCAAGTGCCGAGAAAGACCGGTTGACCGCCTTATTTGCTATTCAGCTTCTCCCTGAAAGCCCCTGTACCTCGTGTGTCTATTCGAACACAAGTTCAGGCAAGACCACTTCCCAACTTTCGCGTTTCAGCAAGTGGTAAAAACGCTCATCGGCATCTTCTTTGCGCCATCGAATTATGGCCGCGATCTCGCCAGCAACGAGTTTCTTGCCGGTTGGTGGTGAGAATGACTTTGCCATCCGTCCTAGGGCTCGCCCCTCGACATCCTCAATCTGCCAACGCCCCCCAACCTCGGAGAGGCTGATTGGCGCGCCGACCTGTGCTTCGGTGACTGCTTCGTGCACAGCGTGCCGATCGCCTTGGCGTCCAGCGAATGACAGATCGACCATCTTCATTTCGGGCGATTGAAAGAACCGGCGCGGGCCGGGAACTGTGGCAAAGTCTGGCACCACGTGCCGCGTGACAACGGAGATTGACCCGGTTGGCAGATACTCGTGATTGTCGTTGCTCATAACAATCAGATTGCGCCGCGCGCGTGTCATGGCGACATAGAACAATCGCCTCGGCGCGTCTTGATCTTCGTTTCGCGAGGGGCGTTCCCAACCGCCATCCAGAATCACAACATCGTCGAATTCGAGGCCCTTGGCGCGATGCGCAGTCAACAATTTGAGACCACGCTGCTCGCCCCATGAATCCTTCGACCATTCGGCAAACCATTCGATCACGTCTGGGATCGGGAGCATTTTGCCGTCAACATCGCGAGCAAGCTGGCCAAGTCCCTCGCCGATCCGATCGGTCCATCGACTTGCGGGTATCGCGTTCAGAGTTTCGATTAGATCGCTCAAGCTAATCATGGCCCCTTGTCGCTTACGGAGTTCGCCGATGAACCTTTGCATTTCGCGGGTGCGCCAGACACTTGGCAGGCTCTCGTTTGCCATTTCGACGGGAATTCCCAGGGCATCGGCGAAGTCCCGGACTGGCAACAGCTTGCGCCAGTCGCGGGAAATGATTGCGGCCTTCTTCCAGCTCCAATCAGGGATCAGTTTTGAAAGACGTATCAGCTCGTTTACCGCCGCAAGGGCCTGAGCGTCATTGCCAGGCGGGCAACCGAGGATTTGGACCCTCCCCTGCGCAACCGGGTCCAGAATTTCCATGATACCCCCGGCCGGGTTCTTCTGCCGCGCTCGCTCGACGGTGATCCCATGCCCCGTTTTCATACGTTCACGAGATCCCTCAATCACGGCGTTCGCTGCGCTGATGATGTTCTTGGACGAGCGATAATTGTCTGTAAGAAAAACCGGCCTGGCCGAATAATCCTCTTCAAATTGGCGAATGTGGCGCACCGATGCACCGGCAAACGCATAGATATTCTGATCGTCGTCGCCGACCGCGAACAGGCTGATCCGTTGATCCGGATCATCAATGCTGCGACCGGCAACCGCAGCGATCAAAGCGTATTCCTCAGGCCCCACATCCTGATACTCGTCTACAAGAATCCACCGGAAACCCTGGATCAAGGTCTCTCGCAAGGCTTCGGCCTCGACTTTGTCCAGCCCGTCGCCGCGCAAGAGACGTGCGGCGTCGTCCAGTAGCGTATCAAAGTCGGGTTCGTCACCCGCGATCCGCCCGGCGAAACTTGCGCCCACCAACCGCATAGCCAAAGCATGGATGGTTAACACCGTCACAAAACGCGCATCTTCACCAATCAGTCGACGCAAACGTTCCCGAATCTCGGCGGCCGCATGGCGATTGTACGCGAGCACCAGAATACCGTTTGGATCTTCGCGCTTGATCCTGACCAAATAGGCGACACGATGAACCAAAACACGCGTCTTGCCCGACCCAGGCCCGGCGAGTACCAGCACGTTAGTCTGTTCACGGTCGTCACGCACGATCTGCTCTTGTGTCGAGTTCCCTAGGTTATCGACGATCTCGGCATAGGATTGGGACGTCGCCTGTCGCCTGAATTCCGACATTCTTCCCGGCATCCAGGCTTTCATGAAGTGGGACTGGTCCAATGCAAAATAATCATGCGCGAGCCGCTGAGCCTGATCGATTTCGTCGATGCCTTTGGAGGCATAAGCCGCCATCACGTGAGTTTGGACAGTCTGTTCGCTGTAGTGGTCTTCGAGAGGCGCAAAATGTTGGGAGGTAAAGCCGCCGCCTTTCGGATTGATGTGCAACGTCATGGCCGAGCGGAACACTGACAATCCCTTGCCCAGAGTCACCACCTGTTGTTCGTGCAGCCACAGAAGCGCCCGGTCCATCAACTTTGCAGGATCATTTACAGAAGTCCGCAACAACGCGTCGCTATTGATCGCTGCAAGAAGGTCGCCGAGCGTGGTCTCAACAGGAACATCTTTGCCGCGCACCCCGGATTGAAGCTTGTCTGTTAAGTGCAATACCAACTGCTCGGCCGCCTGTCTGCGAAGCTGTGCGGTCTGCTCAATCACAGCCCATGACCTCTGCATTCGCACCAATAGACTGCCTTTGGAGACCTTACGCAGGCCGATATTGCCTTTGCCGCCATCCATGTCGCGACCATCCTGTGCGATCCCACGGAGCAAGCCTTCGACAATATCGGGACGCACGGAGGCGTGTCCATGCTCTCGCAGCCCCTGAGCGACCGAGGCCAGATGGCAGGGCCAAGCTTCGTCAGTAACTGCATCTGGCGATTGCTCTCTTAGGATCGCGATCAGATCAGCTTCCAATCGAGCTGCCGCTTCGAACCGTTTCACCGAGGCGTTCTCAATGCGCACGTGCACGAAAATGGTTATGTTCGTATCATCCTTTGCGATGCCCAGGGCCTCGAGATCCGCCAGGGCTTTGCGTACACCCGACACAGTCAGCCCGCTCACCCCACAAAGTTCATCCGTGGTAATACCCTCTTCCTGTGGCGCGTTGATGATGTGCTGGACAATGGCGGCCAATTCGTCGCACCGCCGACCGGTGATTTTGGCGGAAGCAAGGATTTTTTTGACCTCACTCATGCTTCTTACCAAAAGCGAGGCAGGGAAGACCTGCACCCGGTTCTCTTCGCGGTTCAGAAGGTGCGCCTCTTCCAGCCAAGCGACGGCAGTCTTCACCCGGGTATCGTCAGTATTGCTGTCTCTCTGGAAATCTCGGTCTTTTTCTTCGTGAACAATCTCACCCGGTGTCGCAACGATTTCGCCGTCTCTTCCGGTGCGCGTTTCAAGCCGCCGAAGTGCTTTCAGAATCGCTCCGATTTCGTGCCGCGCAAGACGAGACCGCGCACTGAGGCTGAACTGCCGGTCTACGTCCTCCAAACTAAAAAGAAGGACGCAGCTTGCAGGCTCGCGGTCCCGTCCGGCGCGCCCCGCCTCTTGCAGGTAATTTTCTAAGGACCCCGGCACGTCCCCGTGAACGACCAAACGGATGTCCGGCTTGTCCACCCCCATCCCAAAGGCGTTAGTGGCCGCAATCACCCGAAGATTGCCGACACGGAAGTTTTCCTGGATCTCGCGCTTGTCATCGGCGCTAAGGCCCGCATGATACCGTTCAGCGGCGATGCCCTGTTGTTTCAAGAATTCCGCGACACGTTCTGTGGCGTTTCGGGTCGCACAGTAGACGACCGCTCCCGACACGCCCTCGCTGGGAAGCTCAGCCTCGATCGTGTGGAGGATATCGGTCATCTTGGTAGCCCGCTGCGTCGGTAACACCTGAAAGCTGAGGTTTGACCTCGATGCACCGCCGTCGATTAACGTTAACTCGGCCCCCAACCGTTCTTTGAAATGATTTCGGATGTCCTTCACGACGTCCGGCTTTGCAGTTGCAGTCAAACAGAGTACCGGAGCGGGTTCGTCGCCCGAGCCTTCCTTGATAAACCGTGAAACGTATCGATAGTCGGGCCTGAAATCGTGCCCCCATTTGGAAACGCAATGCGCCTCGTCCAGCACCCACAGCCCGACCTCGCGCTGTGCCAGTACGGACCGAACCGTAGTGCTTCGCAGTTGTTCCGGTGAAATCAGTAGGATCGCAGCATCTCCAAGGCGCACCTTGTCGAGCGCATCCTGACGCTCAGGCAGAGACAAGAGCCCATTAACCGTAACCGACGAAGAAATTCCTGCTCGCACCAATCCTTGAACCTGGTCCGCCATCAGCGCAACAAGCGGCGATATGACGACGGTCAAGGCCCCAGTCTTATCGAACCGAGACAGCGCTGGGATTTGATAGCAGATGGATTTACCCGTACCCGTCGGCAAGATGCCCAATAGGTTATCGCCCTCCATGGCGGTCGCGACGATCTTTTCTTGAAGCGGGCGTCCGTCCTCGTCGACCGGTTCCGGGCGGAAACTTGGAAAGCCGAACCAGCGCTCGAGCGCACGGCTAGGATCATTGTGCTCTGCACAATAGGCGCAGCGCGGATCGCGGCAATTCGTGTCCCTCAGATCCTTAACGAGCCGCGCTGCGTCACGGAACTGCGCCCGCACCCAAGGCGGCATGACAGAGTCCCCTCCAGCAACCGATATCCAAGAAAGGGCATATGCCATCGGCCAGCCGAGCCCGGTGTCTTGGAGCTTTTCAAGCACTGCGTTCAGCTGCGCACTGCAGGCTGCGTCTCTGAGTAGGGTCCGAATTGCCTCATGCGCTTCCGACTCTGTTGGGTTGGACGCTGCACGCACCTCGCGGAACACCCGATCAAAACCCGCGCTACCGGGCCCACGGCAGCAAAGCCAGTGATAGGCCGTCAAAGTCTCCGGTGACAAAGCGTTCAACGATACGAAGGCTTCGATCTGGTTGCGAAGGACGTCGAACACAAGGCGCGCGTCGAACTCGGGATCGTTGACGTGGCCACTTTGAAGTCGTCCATCTCGGTAGTGTTTGACTAGATGGTGATATGGATTACGAGGAAACGCCAAAGGGTTAAGCCACAGCGTGTCAATCGGTCCCTCCGCTAGCTTGGCGAAGCGCGGCGAGACCGCCATGAGGTGCGGGAGGTCATGGCGTAGGATATTATGCCCAATGACATGTGCGAAACCGGCGCAAAAAAAGTCGAGTTTTTCAAGTGCGGACTTAGAGTCGCCTTTCCGATGTACTATACCTTCTGCATCGCCTTCCGGCACAGCTGCAAAGGCGAATATCACTGCAGCCATGGGATCGACCTCCAGGTCAATCGAAAGACAGCGCCTTAAGATATTGGACGGTCCACGCGGTATTTGGATTCCGCTATTTTCCGAAAGATCAGCCTTTGGCTGTTCGGACAACTTCGGTCGGCTCCGGGCAAGGGCTTTGGATATGCCGCGGGAAATCATGTTCTTCATACTGGTATTATTTTAATTTTCCCATCGGCCAGGACCTTCGACAGCCATTTGACCAAAAATGGTCTCCCTACACCATGCAAGATTTGCGGGCTGTGGCCATTTTCACTTGTCTGCGGGCACTGAGATCCCTCCAGCCGAACGTAGCAGCCGGTCAACGACAGAGGCGGTTCGGTTTGTCTTAACAGTTTCGAGCCGTTTCGTAAGTGGTCCAAGACTTTGCGGCAACAAATTGATCAAGTCGATCTATCTGGTTTGCCTCCATACCACTTCCTGTTGGCGGCCAAGGCGTTGGGCTTCTTCCAGTTTCCACCGTCTAGCAAGGAAGATCACTTTGCAGGTTTCAAGGTGGTCCTCACTCAGAAAAACAGGCATCAGTTCAAGGCCGAACGCCGCTCTTTGTAGGGTCCGTTTTTGTGCGCACGGCTGGCGTTGCTTCAGGCCGCGGCGACAGTCTCCTTCCCGCCCTAACGACCAATTCCGCTCAATGAGCTGCTGCCAGTTTCATCGTCGCGATCTTATCTTCATGTCCACGGAACCGGCAGCAGCTCAGTTTGAGGAGATCAATCCCTGACGAAGTTCCGTGGTAGGGCGACGCGGGTTCACCGTGTCTTGCATTGGGCCAAGTGGGCGTGCCGAAGTGGTCTCGTCTTCGGCACGCCCCGAATGGAACGCGGCCGCCTGCGCGACCGCGCGGTCGGCGAAAACTCGAGCCGACCTGGTGGGCTCCGAGCGGGTTCGCCGCCATCCCCACCGCCGCGCTCGATCCGGCCCACAGTCCGGCGTCTCCCGCGGTCCCCGCGCTTATCGGGTCCGGGTCCCCTTCATGCGTCGCGAACGGCTACTCGGTTTCGGCGGCTTGGGACGGAGTGATCTCGGTGATGGTCTGAAACTCGCCGAGGAACTCGGGATGGTTCTGCGCCAAATAGCGAACGACCCGGGCGTTCCCGAGCAACTTGCCGACATACCCCTTGATTACGGTCAGGTGCAGATGATCCTGGCCGTAGTTGTCCTGGATCGAGGCGATCCCCTCCTGCAGGCGGGCCAGTTCCTGCTCCATGCGCGCCATGGCCTCAGGTGTGATGCCCTTAACCTTCTTCGGCTTGGAGGGCTCGACCAGTTGGGCCTGCGGCGTACCTGCGAGGATCGCGTTCACATATGCAACGGAATAGTTGTTCGCGTTGACCAGCAACTCGGCCGCCTCGATCTGGCGCATGGTCTTCATCTTGCGCAGCGCATCGAATACGGCGTTCGTGCAGGGCTTGTCCTTTAGGATTGCGACTGCTTCTTCGCAGATGCCGTCCAACAGGCGCGCCTTGCGTCGGATACTGCTCATGTTGAGGTCGAGGGCGAGCGCGATCTTTTCCTCAGGCACGCCGCGCTCGATCGCCTTGCGGATCATCTTGTGTTCCTGGATCGGCGCAAGGCGGCTGACCTGCCGATTGTAGGTGAACGCCTCGTCGTCAGTTGATACGAGACACTCCACCTCGCTTTCGTCCGCGTCTTTCAACGCCTCGATCCTCAGGTGGCCGTCCAGCAGCAACCAGGTCCCGGACTGGTCGGGGTTCCGGACGACGACGGGCGGCTCGACGATCCCGATCTGGGAGATTGAGGCCACGATCTGCCGATACTTCCGGCTGGATTTCGTGGACTTGCCGAGGGCGCGGAGCGGCAGGACGGCATCGATGGGGAGGGTTACGCATTCGTCCTCGAAACCGAACGTGACGCTCTTCGGGGTGTCGCATGCCTCTTGCTTCATGCCGGTGCCCCGTCAGCCACCGACCGTGCGAGATCGGCGGGCATCGTCTCGAGTCCCTCCGCCCTGAGCAGAGTCATGAAATGCTCATCCGCGCAGAGCGATCGGAATGCCTCGCGCACGAATATCAGCCGACTCTGGGTGAGCTCTGCTTTTTTGATCAAAAGCTTCTGGCGTGTGGCTTCCTGCTGATATGCCCGGACAAGGCCCTCGCTCGTCAGCGCTCGTTTCGGAGGCTTGCGTCCGAGCGGACTACTGTGGAGTTGCGGACCGCGCAGTTCGCGCTGCTGGATAAGGCGGCGAACAAGGGCGAGCTTCCGTCCCCGCAGCTTATTCTGCGTGTAGGCGTCCATCAGCGCCTTCTGCGCTCCCTTCGCGTCTGTCTTGGAGATCTGGATGGCGAGGTTCAGCGGGAGAACACCGGTCTCCACGGCCGAGACCAAACGCTCCTCGCCTTTCTCCAACAGGCCAGCGATCATGTTCACATATTCGGTGGACACGCCGATCTTTTCCCCAATCTGACGGTCGTTGTAGCCGCGCTTGCGAAGCGCGCCGATCTCGCGCATCAGGTCGATGGGGTTGTGCTGCCGCCTTGCGCAGTTCTCCACGAGGCTCATGACGAGGCAATCGCTTTCGTCGGCCTCGATCACGATGGCCGGAATGCGGTCCTGATTCAGTTCCATGAAGGCCTCGAGGCGTCCCTGTCCACAGACAAGGTCGTATTCCTGAGGGTCGGTCCCGGCACGCGGCGTCACGGTGATCGGGCGCTTCAGGCCAATGTGCGCGATGTTCTCTACCATTGCCTCGAAGGTACGACGGTTGCGGACGCGCGGATTAAGAACCCGGATCCGTTCGGTTGGGATCAGAGTCACCTGCTTCTGGCTGGTCGGCTCCATGTCGTCGGGCATCACGCCACCTCCGCGATCCTGGCCCGCGAGGCGAGCGCGTAGAAGAAATCGAGCGTGTCGAACCGGTACGCATCCAGAGCGAGCCCGTTCTGCTCGGCGAGTTTCAGTTTCCCAAAATTCATGTCGATGCTGGGCAGCACGTAATAATCGCGCGGCGTCTCGTTCATCTCGTCCATGCGCGCGGCGATCGTGATGTCTGGAACCAGGCCTGTGTCGAGGCGGATGCGCCAGCGTAGCGATCCGGCCGCCGTCGCCGTGCATCGGGCCAGCACGATAGACACGGTGAACTCGTCGTTGACGCGAAGAAGATCGGTGTCCAGATCCTGCACGGCTCGCCCACCATGCTGCGCGACCCCGGCGATGATATTGGCCACCACCTGCGGATGAGCCTGTCGTAGAGCGCGGTTGATCTCGACGTAGCTGTAGTCGCGGTCTGGCTCGTAGCCGATTAGCCGATAGGCGCGCAGCAAGCTGCCGAAGCGGTTGCGATAGGCGCTGGAGGACGGGAGGTCGTTCTCCTCGTCGATAATCAGGCCGGACAGCATGCCCTGTCGCTGTAGGATCGTGCGAAGGGCGTCCAGAAGTTCCTCGTCCGAGAAATGGCGGTTGCGGGCATCGACGATGTTGCGGGCGCGTAGAAACAGCGCCTGTTCCACTATGGCGGGATAGGCGCCTTCGGCGCGGATCCACATCTCCCGCGGGTTCACCACGCGGCGCTGTTTCAACTTGAACGACACTTTGGCGAAGACATTGTTACCAATGTATTTTTCATTGGTTAGCACCTGATGGACGGTCGCGCGGCTCCAAGGCCGGTCTAGATCGGTGCGGCGACCTTCGGCGTTGAGGACCTCCGCGATCTCGCGCTCGGGACGCCCCTCGTTCACGAACATCTCGTACATGCGCTGGACGATCCGCTGTTCCTCCTCGGGGCCGGGGACCAGGATCACGCGGTCGGTCTGCAGGCTCTTCTGCTCGCCGCGGGACAGCTCGCCCTTGGGGTTGCCGTGCTCGTCGATCAGTACCCGTCGGAGCCCGTAACCGGCCGCGCCGCCTTGACGATAGCCAAGCTCTACCAGGCGGCACTGCCCGGCGAAGACCTTTACCGACAGTTCGCGGCTGTACTCGCCGGCCATCACGCGCTTCACAGTCTTCAGGAGGTTCGAGCCGATGCTGCCATCGTTTTCGAATTGCTCGCCGCAGTAATGGACCCGGATGCCGGCGCGGGAGCAGACGTGCTCGTGATAGGCGCCCTCGTCGGCGTCCTGAAACCGCCCCCAGCGGCTTACGTCATAGACTAGTATGGCTTTGAAGTCGGCCTGGCCTGATCGAACTTCGCTCATCAGTTTCTGCAGCGCCTCGCGACCATCGAGTCGGAGACCGGAGCGTCCGGAGTCCTCGAAAATGCGCAGGATCTGCAGGCCGCGGGCGGTGGCATAGCAGCGGATTACATCGAGCTGGTTCTCGGTCGAATACTTCTGGTGATCGGTCGACATCCGAACATATGCGACGGCGGGCACGTCGGGTTCTGATTGGCTGGCGACATTCTCCCTGCTTTCCTCACGCCCTCGCATCTGCCCGGCTCCAGTTCACGTCGCAACATTCCGGTCGGTATGTTCCGAACTGTTGCGCATGGTGCCGCGATCATTCGAGCATGCCAGCGCCGGAAAAATGTTTCCGGAAAAGGGCAATTCCTTTCCGTGTCCGGCGCATCGGCCGGACGCCTGCGGCGCGCGGCCGCCCACGTGCTCGATAATCTGCGGTCCTGTTTCGAAGTTCATATCGGCCACCTTCAAGTGAATGGTCCGTTCCCACAGACGGCCAAACAGAACCGCTGCGGAAACAGTTGGATTCTGCCGTGTTCATGGCTCACCAAAGATCTAGCGGAGAGAAACATGAAGATGCGCGTGAAGATGGGCACAGTTGTGCCGAAGATGGGCACAGTTGTGCACCTCGATGAGATCCCCGGCGACTATCGTGCCGCCATGGCCATGGCATTGCACGCCGAACTCGGATCAACCCACCGCGCGATCAAGTCCGCGATGCGGTGGACTGGCGCCAGCGAGCGGACCGTGAAATACTGGTTCGCGGGAAAGCGGGGGCCGAGCGGCGATCACCTCATGTCGCTTGCACGTCATTCCGATTCCGTGCTGATCGCACTGCTTTCGCTGGCAGATCGGTTGATCGTGGAGGAGGCCGAGGACCGTGAGCGCCTATAGGGGGACGTGTCGCGCGCCCTCGCTACCCTTGCATCGTGTTCGATTTTGGTTATCTTGAATACGAACGGAGCAGGGAGAGCGCTATGCCTCGCACGACCACCATGACCGTCCGCGTTAGCGGCGCCCTCAGCGAGTTTGTTGCGACCAACGTCGGCGAGGACGGCGTCTATGAAAACGTCAGCGAGTACATCCGCGACCTGATCCGTCGCGACAAGGAGCGCGCGGAGCGCGAGGTGTTCGATCGTCTGAAGGCCGAATTGAAACATGCCTTCGCCGCGCCCGAGGACAGCTACAAGCCGCTGACCGCCGCCGAAGTGATCGCCCGGAACCGGACCTGAACCCATGGCGATCCGGGTCCAGGAGGCGGCCTCACTGCGCCTCGACGAGATCTACCGATACACCCGCGACCGCTGGGGCGAGGCGCAAGCCGATATCTACATCACCGGTCTGTTCGCCGCCTTCGAGCAGATCGATACACGCGGCGTCATGTCGAGGCCCGTGCCGGCCGAGATCGGAGTGGAAGGGTACTACATCCGCTACGAGCGGCATTTCGTGTACTGGCGACGGCTTTCAAATGGCGACATCGGTATCGTCACGATCCTTCACGAGCGGATGCATCAGATGGATCGCTTCAAGGAAGATTCTGGGTAAATCTTTGTCCAGATTTTTTTCTGGATAGAGGCCGTGCTGCGGCCGACGGGCCAGACTTGGAGAAGGTTCGACCGCAGGTCCACCCCCTCCGCCACTATACCCCCCCCCCAAAAAAAAGCTCCGTCCGTTCCCGGCCCAGGAAAGCGTCAACGTCGGGATGCCTCCGTGAGGGGTGAAGAGTTGAGTTCAACCGACGCGAGTCTTGCCGGAATCGCCCGACACTGATTCCGAAAACCACGGTTACCTTTACGGCAAGAATAAGAATGTCGGACCGGAAGGCCGGTCAGTCGATGCCAGTTGCAGTCATATTTTCATGGCTCAAAGCACCAGAAGCCATAGTGATTTCCCAAACAAACAAAGGACATAGTTGTGGCTTTAGACTGATATTACCCCACGTAAAGCGCTCACGTTCGGGGTACGTTGTCCAGTTTTGCGAGTGTCCCTAGTGCTCGCTCTGGTTGTTCGCGAACCGGAACCTGTTCTTTGGCAACCGATCTGGCAGTCGCAACAGAAGCGCTGGAATTGGAGAATCCAATGTTGAACGTTCTCATGGACTTGGCAGAAAACCTTTCGTCCGTCAGGGAATTTCGGAAAGACCCCCATGCCTTCCTCGATGCCTACCCTGATCTGACCGGGAAGGAACGAGAGATGCTTCTTGAAGGCGACTCCCGGAAAGTGGGCAGCTATGTCAGCGGCAAGGTCAACGCCGAGACGACCATCGTCGTGATCTTGATCGCCCCGGCCGCCAACAACTATGCCACCACTTCCGTTTCGCCGGACGGTCACCGGAACTTCTGGGATCATGTGAGCGAGCGGAGCAACGTTCTGGCAGCTTAAACCGACCACTCAACTCAAAGGGAAGTTAACATGTTGATTTTTTTGAATGAGATGGCGGGGTCTTTCGCGGAACGGCGCGCCTTTGAAAATGATCCGCAGGGATATCTGGCCCGGTTCCAGGATCTGACCGACCACGAACGGAACCTGATCCTGTCTCGCGACTCCTTTGCGATCGAGACGTACATCAAGAACGGTCTGCTGGCGGACGACGCGGAGATCATCCCGGTCCATGCCGCGACAACGGTTGCGGTGATTGCGGTTCTGATCGGGGTCATCTCGCCGGAGGAGGACCACGAGTCCCAGCAGTTCGACCGCCATACCGATTTCTGGTCCCATGTCGCGTCGCGCGGCACGGCCTATGCCAACTGAGGAGGACAGAATATGCTACGCACACTTGTAAGAGCCACCGCAGTTTTCCTGGTCATGGCCCTTCCGGCCGCTGCCCAGGACACCGGGGTCGACGAAGAAATGCAGCAGATCGCTACGGCGGTTGAGGGTTTGCACGAGAAAGCGGAGGCCGGGAATGCCAAGGCGGCGTTCTACCTCTCCTCGCTCTACCACGTCGGGATGTTCGTTTCGCCGGACCGCCAAAAGGCGATCGACTATCTTCAAGCCGCCTCTGACGGGGGCGACCCGGATGGTCAGTACTATCTCGGCTTGCATCACATCAACGGCGTGGACATGGAACGCGACGTCGAGGCCGGCACGGAGCTTATCCGCGCGGCCGCGGAAGCCGGTCACCATGCCGCCAAGATTGCGGTGGAACAGCATCTCGACAAATGACGCGTTTGTCTCTGCGCTTAACCGTTGCGCCCGTTAGGGCACACCGCGGATGCGCCTCGTCACCGGCAAATCCTCCTTGCCGGTGACAGTTGGCCCCGGTGATCCGGTCATAACACGCAAAATATTCCCATATTCAAGGAGACTCCCGCATGGCATCCCTGACCGTTCTGGGCACAGGCATCATGTTTCCGTCGCAAATGACCTTTGAGGCGGCCGAAGCAATCCGGTCTGCCGATGTGACTCTTTTCAATGTCGGCAATCACGCATTGGCCGTCGCCTGGCTAAAGGAGAACGCCAAGTCCCACGTGGATCTTTATGATTTCTACGGCGACGGAAAGAGCCGCCAAAAGACCTACGACGAAATGGTGAACGCCATCATGGGCGAACTCCGCGCCGGGCGCGACGTCGCCGCGGCCTTCTATGGTCATCCCGGCGTCTTCGTCGGACCCGGCTTCCAAGCCATAAAAGACGCCCGCAAGGAAGGTTATGACGCCCAGATGCTACCAGGCGTGTCGGCCGTGGACTGCATGTTCGCGGATCTGGAATTCGACCCGGCCGTCTATGGCTGTGCGATGGTCGAAGCATCGGACTATGTGCTAATGGAACGCACCTACGATCCCCGGATGCCGCTGATCTTGTGGCAGGCCGGTGTTGTCGGCGACATTTCCTTCAACGCAAAGGGACATGCGACGGCCGAAAGTGAAGACATGCTGAAACGTCGCCTTCTGCGCGACTATGCGGCGGATCACCCGATCATCACCTATGTGGCTGCGACTCTTCCTGGCATGACCGCCAAGACGCGCACCGCCACAATCGGCACGCTGGAAAAGCTTGAACTTCATGCCTCCAGCACCTGCCTCGTACCGCCTGTCTACAGCGGAAACTTTGACGCGGAACTGGGCGAGCCTTTCCTCGAGCTCATGCGCGCTTCGATCCGGGAAGAAGAAGCCGCCTGAAGCGGTAGCCCGACCCAAGCGGGCCGCGTGGATGTCTTCGCACCAAGGCCGGGGCGCGGTGGCCCGCGCCTGGGTCGTGGATCGATCCACCCCAAGGGTGGGATATCAGGTGGGATAGGTCAAACGGCATCCATTAACTGATTGACCTGACTGGAAATCGGATTTCCACCTCCTCCGCCACTTGCTAAAATTTTCGAGTGCACCGCGTAAATTCGCGTTGGGCGACGGCCTCTCTCGGAACGGGGCGTTTCGAAGGCGCGCAGCACGCCGATGACGTGAGCACCGGTTGCTGGGGTGAAGGCGCAAATAGAAAGTCAACCGGGGCACTCTTACTGACACGGTCATGCAATCCGCGCCTCCCAGACGGCCACTATAGGTAGAATCGCCTACGCTGGGACAGAACAGGCGACCGTCGAGGTCGAGAATAGCCTTGCATGCAAGGGAGCAGCGGGTTTCGGCCAGGTTTTCCGCCGTCACGGGAGGGGGACCATTGCCCTACGAAGGATCTTTGTCGCGTTAACTTTTTTCGGCAAGTTTCCGCTTTTTTGAGTGTGAGGTGTGCGCGAAAAACCGTCGAGATTGTGTAAATGATTTCATAAAGTTGTGAGTGAATTATTGCCGCGACCTATCCAGAACCGACCTGTCCAATCACAGCTGGCACAAAAAAAAGTGACCTAAAGTCAACTTCGGGGGTAACCTTGGGGCATGGTCGAAGAAACGTGGCGTGTTGCGCCACGTGACCGGGAAGAGATTTTTTGATCGGAACACCGATTTGTCGGCGTAATTGATCAACCAAATTCTGGGACCAGAACCCGAGATGCAATCCGAGGTTGTGGTGGGCATAATTTGACGGGAGGCAGAAATGCGTGATTTTACGCAGAGGCCGAACTTTGATTTCCGCGAAGCGCAGAATGCGCCGATGCCGGGAGCCCAGGTCGCGAAACATCGAAAACAACGTGGACAACCGCTCCTTAGAAGTACAGCGGTCACGGCTCTTCTGACAAAGCCAAAGGCACGCAAGCAGGTGCTCAAAGCTGAGGTCGAACCGCTCGAACAGCGAATCCTGCTATCGGCGGATCTTGCCCCATTTGCGGTGGCGATGATGGCCGATCAGACGGACCTGACCCTGACGCTGGATGCTGGTACGGACATGATCCAGGTCCACGACACGCTGACCGGCACGCTGGTGGCCGAAAAGGCGCGGGCGGAAACCTCCGCGGTCGAGATCGAAGGCACAGATGGCGATGACATCCTGCGGATGGACGAGGCGGGCAGCTACATCTTCCCTGGCGGCATTTGGTTCTCTGGCGGCAACGGCGCCGACCAGATCATCGGCGCCGACGGGTTCGACGCCACCTGGATCATCGACGGGATCGACAGCGGCTCTGTCGAGGGGCTGACCTTTGACGGGGTCGAGACCCTGACTGGCGGCGCGGATAATGAAGACACCTTCATGCTGTCTGCCGGGACACAGATTACAGGAGCGCTGGAAGGCGGCGCGGGTGGATTCGACCTGATCGAGATTGACGCCGGCGGACTTCCCGTCGGGTTTACGCCGACGGGTCCTGACGCCGGCGGGATCACCATAGGCGATCTGACGACCTTCTATACCGGTATGGAGCCGGTCGACACCACCGGCACCAGCGGGTCGGACCTTGTCTTCAACCTAGACAACACGGCCAACGACAGCATCACGCTGAGCTTCGTGTCGAACGCTGGCGGCATCGATAAGTTCGCACTGGATGGCCCGGGGATCGAGACGCACAACTTCGACGTCGGTGCTAGCACGACGTCGGTCACCATCAATCTGCAGGGCGGCGCAGACGATATCACCGTCAGCGGGGTCTCCGGCACGCACCTGGACGGCAAGCTGACCATCGATCTGGGCAGCGGAGACGACACGATTACCCTGGGCGACAACTATGGCAATCTGACCGTAATCGGCGGGACCGGGGACGATGACTTGGTCGTTGATCTGGGGGCGGGCCATACAACGACAGTCCTAGGCAACGAAGTCTCCTCGCTGGACCTAGGTGTTCCGATCGGTACGGCCACACTCAGCCCGATCGGCGACTTTGTCTCGATCACGGGCGACAGCATCGTCCTGGATTCGACAACCATCACCGATGCGATTGACAAAGTCTTCGATACATTCGCCGGGGCTCTCGAAACCGCTGGCGACGCGCTGACCCTGATCGAGGCGCTGCCGTTGATCGGTGGCTCCAACCTTGTGGGGCAGGCCGATGTCACGCTGACCCGCGCGCTGGACCTCTATGATACGTTCGACAATGCGCGCGCGCAGATCCTGGGTGAGATCCAGGCCGCCGCGGCGGATGGCATTCTGCTGACCAGCGAGATTGAGGCGGCGATTGAGTCCGCGACGGCGGTTGTCAGCGGCATCGCGCCCGCGGTCTCCAGCCTGATTGCGACCTCCGCCTCCGATATTCTGGATGCGGTGAATATCGCCGTTCCGGCCAATGCGGCGAACTACTTCGGCTTTGATGTTCAGGCCAAGGTGCGTCTGGAAAACGGCACTCTGGATCCCGTCAACGTTTCGTTCAGCATTGCAAATGAGGATGTATTCAACGCCATCGGCGATGTCGTGGACGGGGTCGCGCTGGATGGGTTGTCGGCTCTCAATTCGCTGATCAGTGCCGCTTTGGGGTCGAGCGAGCTGTCGGGCCTTGTCGTGCCGACGGTGAATGCGGGCCGGATCGCCTTCCAGGCCGTGTCGGATACGGTTGAAGAGGTCAGCGTCAAGGCGTCCAGCGCGGATGCGACGAACCTGGCCAATGCGATCCTCGGGTTCGACGCGGTCAGCTATGCGGTGTTGAGCTACGACCAGATCCAGAACCGTCTGACGGGACTGGGCGATCTGGAGTTCAGCTTCGATCAGGTCGACCTGTCGATCCTGGACGACGCGCATTTCGATCTGGATTTCGCGTTCGAAGCGATCCGTCGCACCGATTTCGCATTTGATTTCGGGGCCGAGGCGGAGTCCATCGGGCTGAGCTTCGATGCCTCCGAAAAGCTGCAGATGGCGACCGCCCTGGTCTTTGAAGCCGGGCTGAATATCGACGTCTCCGATGCGCTGAACCCCAGTTTCTCGGGCAGCATTGATGACTTCGGACTTGGGGCCGAGATCGAGGCAAACAATATCACGGTCGAAGCAAGTATCGGTGTCGTCGAAGGCTCCATCGCCGGGGATGTCGCCTTGGATATCGCGCTGGTGGACGGCGGGCCCGTCTCCTTCACCTTTGCTGATCTGACAACGGGTGACGTGGGCTCGACCCTGTTGGGTCTGCTGGCGCTCGACATCGCCGGGTTCGACTATAATTTCAACAACGACACGTACATTTTCGAAGCGACCGGCCAGCAAGGCTATTCCGCAGACCTGACGCTGACGGCCTCGGCCAATCTGATGGGCGGGGTAGGCGCAACCCTGGATATCGACATCTCGGGCACGCTGTTTGATGGCACTGCACCGACCGTGACCCTGTCGGGCGGGTTCGAACAGGACTTCCTCGACTTCAACAACCTGACCCCGACCGAGATCGTGCGCGCCGTCGCGGATTTCGTGCTTTGGCTGCAGGATGCTGCTGACAGCGAGCTGCTGTCTGGCATTGATATCCCCTTCCTGGAAGGGGCGCTGGATGATGTTTCCCAGATCGGCAAGGTGGTTTCTGACGCGCTGCTTTACGATTACGGCGGGGATTCCAAGAAAGACGGCGACGACCGGCTTGTGACCGACCTTAACAACGCCCTGCTGGCTGCGGGGCTTGATGCCTATCTGCGGTTCGAGGGCTTCGGGTCAGGGTTCCGGCTGGACTGGATTAATCCGGACGTGACCAGTGTCGAAGTGATCGGCGGGTCGAACCTCGGAGGACTGGGTCTTGCCTTGAACGACCTGTTGACGGACGGCCTGGTCTTTGACGGCGCCACCCTCGGCGCCTTGGCCGGGAACCTCAGCCTGGTCGGCACTCTGCTGGCAACGATCCGGGTCAACCTGAGTGGCGGCGGCAAATTCGACGGCAAGTTCGAGCTGTCGGATACGGTTCTCGCGGGGAACACCGGGATCGGTGATGACGTTGCCAAGCTGATCGACCGGTTCAATGCTCCGACCTTCAAGTCGATCCAGGACTTCATCGTCCGGCTGGATGATATCGGCGTTCTGGATGCCGTCGGGTTCAATGCTGCTGATCTGTCGGATTTCTATGACGAAGCCAGCGACCAGCTACTCTACAATGTCAGCCTTGGGGGTTCCAGCCTCTTCGATGTTGAAATCCCGACTGATTTCGAACTCGACCTGGGCAATCTGCTGAACATCAACTCCGCCTCGCGGCTGGTGATTTCCGGCGGCGCGTCGCTGGATATCGGCCTTGGCTTTGACCTGTCGACCGGCACCAATGGCGGCGGCCTGCCCGGACCTGCGGGCGATCTGGAGCTGGGAACGCTGCTGGAAAGCATTGGCGTGTCGCAGAAGGAAGAGAATGCCATCACGGCCGACGTCGCGCCTGAGGCGAAGACGGACATGGCCTTTACCCTGATCCTGACCGAAGGCGGCGGGCCGGATCAGGTCTTTGAAATCACCCTCACCGATGTCGATCTGCGCAATGCGAGCCCGGTCAATTCCGCCGCTAATTTCGCAACATATCGCGCCGATATCCTGGCGCAGATCAATGCCGATCTGCCTGCGGATATCACCGCCTCCTTCGTGGATGAGGTTCCGCCGGAAGCGACCCCGACGATTGCCGAATACGCCCGGCTGACCTTCACCTACACCGGTGGTGCAGCAGCGCATACTCTGGAAATCGACAACGACGCCGAAGACTTCTCCTCCGACCCGGCCGCAGCGCTTCTGGGTTTGTGGAACACAGGATCGAGCAACGGCGTCCTGTCCGCCGCGGAGGCGATTCAACCCTTCAACGCGGCTGGTGTCATTGGCGGCGAAGACCTGACGTTCCAGATTGAACTCGACAGCGGTGCGAAGACCTACGAGATCAACCTGCCTGTCACGGCGACACTGTCGGTGCAGAACGGCCAGCTCATCTCGATCAACAGCTCCATCGTCAGCCTGGTCGCGGATGTGAAAGCTGCGCTGGTCCAAGCGAAAGACCTTTCGGATGACTCCATCGACGATATCAGCGGCGATGTAACGGCGGCCTTCCAGGGCACGCGGCTTGTCCTGACGCTGACCGAGGGCTCGGCCTTCACCGACATGGAACTGACGGCGCCGGTGCCGGAGCTTGGCTTCCTGACGACGCTGGTCGCGGACAGCGCGGACCTTCTGCTGACGGTGGATGACAGCGGTTCCGCGGATGATGTTCTGATCAAGGTGGCTTTTGACGGGGCGCTCAGTGTCGGCGATGCGCTGGTTGATATCCGCGAGGCGATCGAAGATGCCCTTGGTTTGACCGCGGGCGATGTGACCGACGATCCGCTGGATGATTATGCCGTCTACCTGACTCCCGATGATCCCTCCACCGCCAAGAGCGAGGCGGGCAAGAGCATCTCGGTCAAGATCTCCGACGGGACCTATAAGCTGAAGGGGATGACGGCGATCAATGGCTCCTCGACGGCGGTCGATCTGGGATTGATCGGCGCCGATGTGAACCCGAACAACGTTGGTGATGTGGCCGATGGCATTGTTCAGGGCGCCGACATAGGTGGAATCCGTCTGATCGACCGTTTCTTCATCAAGTCCGACGTCGCCCCGGGCGCGACGCAGAGTGACCTGGCGTCGCTGGAGTTCTCGGCCCAGGCCGGACGGCTGGTGAATGACCTGCAGCTTGCGGGCGACGATATCCTCTACTCCTCGTCGCTGGACCTGCGCACCTTCGTCGAAGGCGGCATGATGGAAGACTGGCTGGAGATCGAGATCCTCGATGTCGCGGGCATCACGGCGGGCACCTACCTGATCAAGGAAGTCGCGACCGGTACTCTCGGCGGCGAAAGCGTCGAGGGCGTGCGCATCGTCTCGACCGGCGGCGGCGTTGTCGACGTCGGCACCACCGACCAGTCGGGCGGCAAGGCGATCATCAAGACCGGCATCGACGCCAGCGCCTCGCTCGGGTTTGTCGGGGTTGAACTGGACGGTACCGCCGAATTCGGAGCGGAGCTGAGCCTCGGTTTCAACGCGGGCACCGGCGCCCCGGCAGAAGACGGTATCGTCACACTGGGCGAGGCGGTGGACGTGATCGACCGCGTCGCGGACGAAGGTGTCTCGGCGCTCTTCGATCTCTTCGTCTTCCCCGAACTGACCGCGAACCCCGGCCCGAACTTTGGCCAGACCGAGCTGAGCCTGGAATTGGCTTCGGGCTCTGATGGCTTCAATGCCATCGCGGACGCACTGATCAACAACAACTCCACGCCGCTGACAATCGACCTGATCGCCCTTGGCGACCCCTTCATGCAGACGCGTTTCGACGCGGCGGGCGGGTTCGACATCATCGACGGCGACACCTTTGCGGTGGACAAGGACTTCACCGCCCTACTGCCCGTCGGCGCGACCCTGCGCTTCGAACAGGATCCGGCGAATCCGGCGGACGACCCGATCATCTGGGAAGCCAAGATCGCTTCGGTCAACTTCTCCGGCGGTGTCTCCACCGTAAATCTTGACCCCGCCTCTTTCACCAGCATCTCTGGCACCGAGGTGACCGCGCTGACCGCGTCGGACACCCTGACCGACTTTGCCGACATCACCCTGCGCCCCTCCGTCGACATCACGCTGCCGGACTTCGGTGCGCTGGATGACCTCGGCTTCGACTCCTTCGACCTCGATACGATCCTGCGCGCGCTGGAAATGCTGGCCGACGTGCTGGGCGAAATCGAGGGCTTCGAATTCCTCGACGTGAAACTCCCGGTCATCGACAAGTCGCTGTCCGATCTCTTCTCGCTCGCCGACGATATCCGCGATTTCGTGCAGGGTCTGCGCGACAACCCGGCAGGCAGCCTCCAGTTCGTCGAGAACGCTCTGAACGACGCCATCGGCCTCTCGGCCGCCACGCTGGAAGAGGCCTATGACCTGGCCTACGGCACCGGCGTCGGCGACGACGCGCCCGATGAAGCCTTCGAGATCGGCTATGACATGGCCGAAGAGATGCTCACCTTCTCGCTCAACGTGGGGGCGTCCTTCTCCGATGCGATCAACGTGGCCCTGTCGGACATCGAATTCGTTGACACGCTCTTCGACGCGCTTGGCGACCTGGGCGGCGTTTTTAACTTCTCCGGCTCGGCCGGGCTTGAGGCCAATGGCGGCATCTTCCTGACCATCGGCCTGGGCATCGACCTCGGCGAACTGGCAGCGGCGGCCACCGGCCCCGAACCCTTCGACGCGATCAAAAACTCCTTCTACCTGCTGGAAGAAACCGGCCTGGCTGCTTCGATCGAAGCGGCGGGCACGAACCTTGCCTTCAACGCGGGCCTTGGGCCGCTGGCCCTGTCGATCGGTAACAACGGCGCGGATGTCGCCAACATTACTCTCAACGCGGGCGCGGAACTCTCGACCAAGAGCAGCGGCTTCGTCGATGGACGGACGTCCCTGTTCGGCTTGTTCGAGGGCGCGCAGAGCCTGACCGATACCTTCTCGCTCGACGGGATCGGCGGCAGCTTCGGTCAGGTCTCCGGCCTTCTGCCTATCTTCTTCCCGAACGACAGCAACCATATCGGCGACATCCTGATCGGGACGACCTACCAGACGAAGGACGGCGTTTCGGGTAGCGGGTCGGACTATGGTGCGCTCGACAACCTTGCCGGCGAAAACGGGCTTGAGAACTTCCGTATTATCACAGGCGCACCGGGCGAAGACCCTGTCTTTGCGACCGACGTCGTGGTCGACGTCTCTGATCTGACGTCCTTCCTCGAAGGGTTCGACTTTGCCGAACTGTCGATCTTCGACAACATCCGCCTTGCGGTCGACGGCTTCGACGCCTTTCTTGGCCTGCTCGAAGAGAACATCTTTGGCGAACTGGCCGACCTGAACCTGCCGATCGTGGGAGAGGGCTTTGGTGATGCGGCGAACTTCATCGGCGACTTCCGCGACGGCTTTGTCGGCAACCTGCGCATCGCGCTGGATGCGATCGAGGATGCGGCGGACGACTTTGCCGATCCCGACAAGAACATCATCTCCAAGCTGCTGTTCGACCTGCTTGGCCCGAACGGTCTCAACCTGCTCAAGCCGCTGACCAGCGGCGCCACCGGCAACGGCGGCGCGGGCGACTACATCGCGCTGAATGCCCAAGGTTTCCAGGATGCCCTGGATTCCGGCGACTTCAGCCTGGCCGATATTTCCTGGGACTTCGATCTGGGTACGGATGGCGAACAGGAAATTGCCAACGTGCCGTTGGATTTTGATATCGGTATTCCGGGGCTCGGTCTGGAAACCGAGGGGGCGATCCAGTTCTTCATTGATTGGGGCATTGGCCTGGGCTTTGGCCTGTCAGCCAACAAGGGTTTCTATTTCGACTTTGACGATGGCGAGGATGCGGACGAGGTCTACTTCGAAGCCCGCGTGGCGCTGGAGGACAACACCTCAGTCACCGGCAAGCTTGGCTTTCTTGGACTGACCGCCGAAGACCGTGACACTGGCCTCGATGTCGGCGACCCGGGATCTGAATATGCTGGAATGGAAACGGGGCTGACCGCCTCGGTCGGGTTGGACATTCTGCTTGGCGGTGAATCCGCAGATCAGATAGGCATCACCGAACTGGGTGGTATCGGCCTTATGATGGGGATCGAAGTGACCGCGGCGGCGGCGCTCGACCTGACCCTTGGCCTGGACGAGGACCTTGTGGGTGAATCCCTGGCCAACGGGTTCCCGTCGGTCGTCGCGGGCTTCGACTTCCTTTGGACCTTCACCGACGAATACAACCTGATCGGCGGGTCCACCGACCAGGCCGACCTTGATGTCGGCATCAAGTACCTCGCCTTTGGCGATGTCGGCCTGAACCTCGGCGAATTCGTCACCGACGTCCTTGGACCGATCGTCGATGCGGTTTCCGAATATACCGAGCCGCTTCAGCCCTTCATCGACTTCCTGACCGCGCCAATCCCGCTGATCGACATCTTCGGGGTGGACCTGACGATGCTCGACCTTGCAGCGGCGCTTGGCGATTTCGACCCCGGCCTGATCGAAACCCTGGCCGAGGTGATTACCCTGATCAATGAAATCGCGGCCTTGCGCGAAGGCGGCGATCCGGACCTCGTGATCCCGATCGGTGACTTCATCATCTTCGACAACATTGACGAAGCAGCCGAAGGCGCGAACCCCTTCGCCGACGGCTTCAGCGGCATCGACTTCTTCAACGACAAGACCGAGGATCAGAGCTTCCTCGACGATGCGAAAACGGCATTCGATTCCGCGCTCAGCGGTGCCACCGCCGGTGGCGGCAAGAACGCCGATGCCGCCAACACGGTGACCAAGCTCAGCGGCGGCGGCGCCTTCGCCTTCCCGATCATCGAGGATCCGTCGCAGATCTTCGGCCTGCTGATGGGCAACCCGGCAACGCTGGTGACCTTCGACCTCGATCCGCTGATCGTCGGCTTCGAGCAGAACTTCTTCTTCTCGATCTTCGGCCCGCTCGGCGTCTCGCTTGGCCTGATCATCGAGTTCACCGCCGACTTTGCCTTCGGTTACGACACGCAGGGCATCACCGACTTCGTCGATGCGGACTTCCGCAACCCGCTGCTGCTGTTCAACGGGCTGTATATCTCGGACACCGAGAACCCGGACGGGTCGGGCGCCGACGTGCCGGAACTGACCTTCCTGGGCGGGATCACCGCCGCGGCGGAGTTGAACCTGGGGATCGCCCGGGCCGGTGTGGCTGGTGGCCTCTTCATCGAGATCCTGTTCGACCTCTTCGACCCGGATGACGACGGCAAGGTGCGGATCACCGAACTGGCGTCGAACTTCACCAACCAGCTGCGGGCTGAAACGGACGCTGAAAAGCTCCTCGCGCCGCTGGCCATCTTCGATGTAACGGGCGAGATCTTTGCCCGCCTCTTCGCCTTCCTGAAGATCGACTTCGGCTTCTTCGAGATCGACAAGGAATGGGATCTGGTCGATCCGATCACCATCCTCGACTTTCAGATCGACTTCTTCCGCCCGCCTGTCGTGGCCTCCGAGGCCAGCACCGGCGATCTGATCATCAACGTGGGCGACTTTGCCGATCAACGTCTTCTTGGCGATACCTCCGACTTTGGAGAGACGGTCTATATCGAGAAGAACGGCGGCCTGAACAGCGACGGCACCTATTCTGTCTTCGTCTACACCGAAGAGAACGGCTTTGGCGACGACAGCCCGTTCAGTGGCAACAAGTTCGAATACAAGGTCAAGGCCGGTCAGGCGATCGTGGTTCGGGCCGGTGCGGGTGACGACACGATCGAATTCATCGGCTGGAACGGCGACGAGGTGCTGTTCGATGTCGAAGGCGGCATCGGCAACGACACCATCCTCTTCACCGGTGGCGGCACAGGGTCCAATACGACCTTCAACCGCCTCATCGGCGGTCTGGGCAATGACACGATCACCGGCTCGGGCGGGCGTGACCTTGTCGAAGGCGGCGCGGGCAATGACAGCGTCGACGGCGGCGCCGGGGCGGACCTCGTCCTAGGCGACCAGGTCGACTTCTACGCCAGCAGCCTCAAGGTCAACCTGTTGGGTAACGCGGGTCGCGATACCGTCGCGGGGGGCGAAGGCGACGATATCGTCATCGGCGGCGGCGGCCAGGACAGCGTCCTTGGCGGCGGCGGCCACGACCTCATCCTGTCGGATGGCGGCGAGATCCAGTTCATGGATACCGGGCAGAAGATCCTGTCCAACGTCCTCGCGCTGCATGAGGGAGGGGTCACCAAGACCGACAAGCTCAACGAGGGCGAAAAGGACACGATCGACGCCGGGGACGGCAATGACGTGGTCTTTGCCTCGGGCGGCAATGACGACATCACCGGTGGCACCGGGTCCGACGTGATCTTCGGCGGCGCGGGCTTTGACACTATCGTGGGCGGCGACGGCGCCGACCTGATCTTCGGCGATATCGGCGGCATCCTTGAGTCCCTGCTGAACGCGCCGCAGAACGATCTTCTGTCGAACATGAGCGCGCTGACGAACAGCAGCGATATCAACCAGTTGGTGCGTCGTCTGGCGCTCGCCTCGGGCGGGGCCGGGGACTATATCCTGGGTGGAAACGACAACGACCTGATCCTGTCGCAGGAAGGCAATGACGATGTCGATGGCGGGGCAGGGGATGACCTGGTCTACCTCGGGGCGGGGGCCGACACGGCGCTTGGCGGGGCAGGGAATGACACCCTGCTTGGTGAAGGCCAGGCCGATAGCCTGCGCGGCGGTGACAACAACGACGTGCTTGACGGTGGCACCGGGGCGGATACGGCCTTTGGTGACGGCGGCGACGACGTACTGATCTCCGCTCAGGGGGCGGATTCCGTCAACGGCGGCGACGGCAGCGATACCTACAGGGTGAACCTGTCCGGCGGCACGACCGAGAGCCTGATCGAGATTGCCGATGGCGGCACCAATTCCGCCGACGTCGATATTCTGGAGGTCAACGGCACCGACCGCGCCGATCACATCCTGATCCGCGCCGATGTGTCGGGCAACAATGCCTTCATCGCGAACCTGAATGGGCCCTTCAACGTCGAGCGCGTGAACTACGACAAGACACTGGAACGGATCATCATTTCGGGCGGCGCGGGCGATGATGTCTTTGCGTCCGACGATACCTCGGCCGAGATCACGATCTACGGCGACAGCGGCAACGACAGCTTTCAGGTCGGTCAGCTGTTCCGCGAGGCCCGCTTCGTCAACGAAGTAAACGGCATCCCGACCGGGATCGCGACCGAAGACTTCTTCGCCACGATCGAGGTCACCCGCGGCTGGCTGTCCAACGGCATCAGCTTCCCGATGACGATCAACGGCGGCATCGGCGACGACAACTTCACCGTCTATCACAACAAGGCCGTGCTGACCCTGAACGGTGAGGCGGGCGACGACATCTTCGAGGTCCGCGCCTTTGCCCTTGTCGGCTCTCAGGAGCCGCAGCGCGAACGCACCGACCTGACCGGCGGCGACGGGGCGGATACCGTCCGCTACGCGGTCAATGCACCGGTGAACATCAACGGCGGCGACGGTTTCGACACACTGATCGTGATCGGGACGGAATTCGGCGACGACTTTGTCATTACCGACGACGGCGTCTTTGGCGCCGGTCTGAACGTCAACTTCGTCAATATCGAAAGCCTGCGGATCGACGGGGCAGAGGGCAACGACCGGTTCTTCCTGCAATCCACGCTGGAAACCGTGCTGACCGAACTCTTCGGCGGCCTTGGCGACGATACTTTCTTCACCAGCGGCGAGACGCCCCCGGTTGTCTCCAACGATTTCCGCGGCCACTCCGGCCTCATTACACACGAGATGACGGCGGGCGGCGATGTCCGCTACGACGGCCAGACCGTCTTTGGCATTTCGGCCAATGTGGCCGACGATGACACGCCCTTTGCGATCCTGACGGAAACACAGGGCTCCACCATCGTGACCGAGGGTGACGCCAACGGCGACACCTACACCGTCCGCCTGACCAAGGCCCCGACGGAAGACGTCTATGTCACCATCGGCGCGCCGCTACCGAGCCCGAGTGCACGTCAGCAGGGCATCTATTCCTTCCGCGTCACCAGCACCGAGGCGGATGCAGTGACCCGGGCCGACGGGTCCTCCCTCGTGTTGAAGTTCACCTCGACCAACTGGGATACCGCGCAGGAGGTGCAGGTCATCGCCGATGGCGTGATGAACGACTATCCCGGTGGCCTCTACACCCGTCAGGACATCGCAGGCGACACCTTCTCCGATCCCGAGAGTTTCGACTTCGATGACGACGCCTACGAAGGGCCGACCAATGCGGTCATCACACACACCTTCTCGTCCGGGCAGACGGTGCAGGGGCTGGAGGCAAACGGTGACCTGATCTCGGTCGACAATGCTAATGCAGAGATGACGATCGCCAAGCTGGGCATGACCCAGACCGAACTCCTCGGCAAGACGATCTCCATCGTCGAGGGCGAGGGCTTCGGCGACTTCCGCTTCATCGTCGGCGTGGTCGACAATGGCGCCAGCTACACCCTGACGCTCAGTGATCCGTGGGACGAGGGCAAGGTGCCCACGGTCGGCGGGTCCGAGAACACGGTCTTCAACATCCGCCTCGATGACTCGATCACTGGCACGCATTCCAGCTCGGACGAGATGAAGGCGGAAGAGATTTTTGACGACCGCACGATCTTCACCGGCACCGATGCCTCGGGCAATGATCTGGACTTCGGCGGCACTTACGGCGATCTGACCGGCTTTACGCTACAGATCATTGGCGGCACCGGCGCGGGTCAGGAAATGCTGATCCTTGACACGGACGAATACGAGCTGACGCTGAACGGCATCTGGTCCATCAACCCGGACTCGGAGTCCATCTTCCGGATCGCGCGGTATGACGGACTGAACAGCCAGGTGGTCGAAGTTCTGATCAACGACAACGACATGCCGGGCCTGATCATTGACCAGACCGATGACTTGAATGGCAACGGCACGATCGACAGCGGTAGCGGCAATGAATCCATCACCGCCGTCATCGAAGGCGCGGATGGAAACCAGAACGGCGAAGGCGATGTGCTCACGCTGACCCTGTCGCAGCCGCTGAGCGGTGGTCAGTCGCTGACCATGAACCTCGACTACAACCCCGACCAGATCAAGGTTGTCGCGGCGGGTGACGGCCCGGATGGCACTGCCCTGACATCGCTGGACTATGACAGCGGAACCCTGACCCATCTGGTCGAAGTCTGGGCGGTTGACGACCAGCTGCGCGAAGGCGCCCATACAGCCAAAATCGACTTCGGCTTCACCAATTTCGGGGGTATCGCGGCCACCGAGAGCGGCAGTGAGACGCTGACCCTCGATATCGACCCGACCAATCCGCAAAGCTCCGTCGGGACGACCTTCGACCCGGACAGCATCGTCTACGTCAACGCCGGTGGCATCAATGACGTGCCGGTCTATGATGAAAACGTCCAGGCCAGCGGCCTGCATTATCAGCTGATCCCAGGATCCAACCAGATCCTCTTCTATGATGGCGATGATATCGTCGAGGTCTCCGGCACGGTGGAGATCCAGTACAATTATTCCAACATCACCTATCAGGACGCCTTTGGCGGTTCCGTCCTTGTGCGGATCGCCGACGACGACGCGCCGACCCTGCTGGTCCGCGAAACCGGCGGCCGGACTGATGTGATCGAGGGCGGCCCGGGCGACAGTTATGAGCTGCGCCTGACCTCGGCTCCGACCAGCGGTACGGTGGAGATCAACCTTTCCGAGATCATCACCAAGACGACCAAGACGGGCGGCATCCGCTACGACAATATCCAGGTGGAGATCACGGGCATCCTTCAGGACGGAAACCTGATCTTCGGTGCCGCGCTTGATGCGCTGAAGTCGCAGGTCGAGGATGCCAGCGGCAACCCGCTCTTTGACGAGGCTGGTGCGCCGGTTATGGAATTCAACATTTCCTTTGATGACACCAACTGGGACAGCCCGGTCATAGTCTTCGTGCAGGCTGTGGACGACGCGGTTGTCGACGGCGACGACACCCAGGTCTTCGCCCAGTCCCCCGCCACGCTCGCCCAGATTCTCGGTCCGGTCGTCGTGAACGGCGCGGGCGGCAACGGATCCCTCTTTGGACTGGCCGATCCGCTGATGCTGCCGGGCGAAACCAACGTCAAGGCGCCGGTCGGCGACTTCGGCGCGAATGACATCGACAATTCCGACAGCGCCCCGTCTCTCACCATCAGCAAGGCGGACCTGACGTCCGAAGTCATGTACGACCTGCGCTTGCGCGCCAATGTCGACGACCTCGAACCGGGCGATCCGGGCTATGACGCCACCCCGGCAACGGACGAGGAAATCGCGGCCCTGGCCGGCAAGACGCTGGAAATCACCCGTGCGCCCGCCGCGCCCGAGGTGGTGGATCAGTTCCGCCTGATCACCGGTGTGATCGACAATGGCGACGGCACGATCACCCTCTTCCTGAACGCGCCTTACGATCTGTCCCCGGTCGGTCCGATGGAGCTGGAGCAGAGCTTTGATCCGCAGGATGCCGTCAACAACACGAACAACGCGGGCTATCCCGCGCCGGAGGATACAGACGATAGCACGCTGGACGATCTGGTGAACCGCTACGCGATCACCTCGGAAAGCCTGAACTTCTTCGTCAATGAGTTGGTTTCGGTCGACGTGCTCTTCGTCAAGGATGACGACAGCCCGGCGGACAGCTCCGGCACGCTGACCTCCAACCGCCTGTTCGGGTTCAACATGGGTCCGGATACGGTGATCGGCGAACGTGCCCGTCAGGGTGGCATCACCTTTGGCGAGCTCGAGGTGATCGATATCACCCTCGGCGTCGGCTACAACAACCTCGATGTGAAGGGCACCGCGACCCGGTCCGACGGGTACGAGACGCGGACAATCATCCGTACCGGCACCGAAGTGCCCGTGGATGCTGCGCTGTTGCCGGATAACCCGCTTGTCGGGGAGCCCGTTGGCGACACGGTGACCGTGAAGCTGCTCGCCACGCAGGAGACCATGCGCGAAGGCACGACCTACAGCGTCGAAAATCCCTTCTCCGGCAATGATTACGAGACGCTCTTCAACATGGGCGCCGATCTGGGCGAGGAGGATGATTTCTACCTCGGTCAGAAACTGGTCCTGACTATTCAGGTCGAGGGCGAGACCCAGGTCATCGAACGCTGGATCGTCGGCTCCTCGGGCGACACGCTGGAGCTGGACGACCCGATTGAACTGGATGCAGGCGCCGTCGGTGTCGGCTGGGAGATTGTCGATCCGGCGGACGGCGCGCTTTCCGTCGATCTGCAGGGCGGCGAGGACAAGCTGACCGCAACCGGTGACCGTGGCCTCGTGGTCTTTGGCGGCACCGGGTCGGATACGATCACCACCGCTGCGGGCGATGACATCGTCTTCGGCGACCTGGGCCGTGTCGACTACTTCAATGCCATCTCCTTCCTGCTTGATGGCGAAGAAGAACCGGCCCCGGTCAATATCTTCGGCGGCTTCGGCTCCATCGTGACCCGCTTGGGCGTCGCGCCCGAGGCGATCCTCGGCAAGGCGGCGGACCCCTTCGTCACCAACGGCGGCGGAACCCTGCACACCAACCAGACCATCTTCCCGGTGGCCGACATGTCCACCGGCCTCGTCGGCGACCCGTACGAAACGGGCGATATCGGCCTCGCAGGCCTTTACGTCGACATCAACGACGGCCTGGGCTTCGAAACGCCGGTGATGCTGATCACCGACAACACGGCCGAAAACCTCGACATCCTGCCGCTTCTGCTGGCGGCGATCGACGACACCAGCGGCTTCCGCATCTCGACCCTGCCGGAAGATCAGGCCGACGGTTACAGCTGGCAGGCAGGTCTCATCCTTGCCATCGCGGGCGAAGGCGATGACGACGTCATCGACACCGGCGCAGGTGATGACACCGTCATGGGCGGTGAAGGTGACGACGATATCACGCTCGGCGCGGGTGACGATATCGGCTTCGGCGACCTCGGCATGATCCGCAACACCTTCCTCGGCGGCGACGATCCGGCGCCGACCACCCCGGGCCAGGTGGTCGAGACGCTGCGCGACGGCATCTTCTCGATCCAGCTTGCAACGGGCGGCGACGACACCATCTCGGGTGGTGACGACAACGACCTGCTGATCGGCGGCGCCGGGACGGACGAACTCTCCGGCGACGCGGGCGACGACGTCATCCTCGGTGACGTGGGCTTTGCCGACTACACAGACGGCGTCCTCGGCGCGCTGGAAACCTACCGCACCGTCGGCGCGGCCGACTTGATCGCGGGCGGCTTCGGTTCCGACACGATCCTCGGCGGTCTGGGCGGCGACACCATCGCGGGTGACGAGGTCACACCGACCGGCTCCGACAGCGATGGCGGCGACCTTATCCTCGGCGATCATGGCCGCATCGACTATGGCTTTGACGATGACGCAGCGCCGACCACTTCTTCGATCGAACGGATCGAGGGCGTGCTGGAAACCGTCGACGGCGCCGATACGATCACAGGCAACGCAGGCGCTGACACCATCGTCGGCGGCTCGGATGCCGATCTGATCCATGGCGACGACGACACCGGCGCAACAGGCAACTTCGACCTGGGTGACCTGATCTTCGGCGACACCGCCGAGATCGACTTTGCGGTCGTCGCGGGGGCGAGCTCGTTCCTGACCCGCGTCGCAACGCGCGAGATTTCCTCGGACACCGGCGGCAACGACACGATCGAAGGCAACGCAGCGGGGGACACTATCTTCGGTGGCGTCGGCAGCGACGTGTTGCGCGGCGATGACCTGACCCCGGTCGGCGCGCTGGACGGCGACGACCGGATCGTCGGAGACAATGGCGAACTGATCTTCGACCCCGACGGCACGACGATCTCGCAGCTGCGCAGCTTTGAAGATGCGCTTGGCGATGTCGACACGATTACCGGCAATGCCGGTGCTGACTGGATCATTGGCGGTTATGGTGGCGATCTGATCCACGGCAATGACGAAGCGGACAATGAAACCGCCCTTGACGGTGCCGACGTGATCCTTGGCGATAACGGAGAGATCATCCTCTCCGGCGGGGCCCTGGACCAGGTGCGCACCTTCGACACGGCAGAGGCGCTCTTTGACGCAGACGACACGATCACCGGCGATGCGGGCGGGGATATCATCCTCGGCGGCCTTGGCGCCGACCTGATCCGTGGCGACCACAGCCTTGGCACCGACAGCGCCGAAGACGGCGGGGACACGATCCTCGGCGACAATGGCGAACTGCTCTGGGGCGCCATGGCGGCGGCCGATGGCTTCGACACCGTGGTCCGCACCTTCGCATTCACCGACGGTTCCTCGTCCGAGGAGCGCGGCGGGTCGGACACGATCTCCGGCAACACCGGCAACGACCTGATCCTCGGCGGCACCGCGGGCGATCTGATCCTTGGCGGCATGCAGAACGACACGGTTCTGGGCGACCACGGCTATGCCGGGATCCTGGGCGGTCAGATCCAGTTCCTGTCGATCCGCGAGAATGCGGATGGCACTGACGGAACCAACGGTTTCGGCGGCGACGATACGATCTTCGGCGACGAGCATGAGGACGTTCTGATCGGCGCCTACGGCGATGACGTCATCGACGGCGACAACGCGGAAAGCCGTGACGATCTGCAGGCCTCCCTCGCCGGGCGCGACCTGATCTTCGGCGACAACGTCGAACTGGACCGCCGCGGCGTCTTCCTCGATGACTTCACCGATCCGCGCTACACGACGCTTACGGGCAGCCAGCTGTACAGCGTCGATGCGGGCGAAATGTCCACCGGAGACGCGGTCGAAGGGGTGCTGCTGATCACCGGCACGCCCTTTGCCAACCCGGATGGCACCGCCGTCTGGAGCGATTACGAAATCGATATCCTGAACCACGACGGCATCCCGATCGGCGGCGACGACTACATCGCTGGCGGCGCGGCGCAGGACTCGATCTTCGGTCAGCTGGGCGACGACACGATCCAGGGTGACGGCGGCATTCAGGGGGTCTTCTCGCAGAACGCCTACCTGACGACGGCGGCGCTGGATGTTGACCGCATCCACAGCGACGGCGTGGTTGACGATGGCGTCTATGCCTACCGCAATACCAACGGCGAGCTGCAGATCAACGCCTCTTACGAGACGATCTATGACGACGATGACTATATCGAGGGCAACGGCGGCGATGACGTGATCTTCGGTGGCCTCGGCCAGGACGACATTATCGGCGACAACTCCAGCTTCTTCAGCCTGAACTTCGCAGAACGCACCGACTACACCGGGTCTGATATGATCTTCGGCGGCTCCGGCCAGCGGATCGAGCGGAACGAGTACACCGAGGTCGCCTCGGGCGTCGCGGATGAGGTTGTCGATATCAGCACCTCCGACCGCCACTCGCGCGATAGCGACATGGTGATGGGCGACAACGGTGACATCTACCGGATCCTCGGGGCCGGGGGTGATTATCTCTCCTTCACCTATGACGGAATGGATGACGTGGTCTCCGAACACTACGGCGTGGATGATCTGTCGCGCGGCAGTGACCGGATCGTCATTCGCGGCGCAGGCCTGCTGGATTACACCGAAGGCGGGGACGCCTTTGGCCCGGCCAGCTATGGCGCAGCAGATGAGGTCCATGGCGAAGGCGGGGATGACAGCGTCTACGGCATGGTCGGGGACGACAGCATCTTTGGCGGCGCGGATGACGATGACGTCATCGGTGGCCAGGGCAATGACTGGATCTCAGGTGGTACTGGCCTTGACGGGGTGATCGGCTCTGACGGCCGCATCTATACCTCCCGCAACCTCGAGTCTGGGCTGGAAGCGGAGTCCGAGACGATCTACGGCATCGGATATGTCGATGTGAACAAGGTCATCTCGACCCCCGGCAAGATCCAGGAATCGCTGATCCATCCGGAGTTCCACCTGAAGAAGACCGTCGATCTGACGCCCTTCTTCCCGGAGAATGGGTCCGACCTCGATGGCATGGTCAACAGCTCGTCCGACGTCGACAATGATGACAACGACATCATCTTCGGCGGCCTTGGCAGCGACAGCCTGCACGGCGGTTATGGTTCCGACGCTATCTCCGGCGCCGAGGCGATGCGCTACACGGTTGGCGGACTGCCATTGCCCTTCACCTACGACAACCCGGGCAACCCGGGCGATATCCTGAGCTATGGCTTGGGGACCGACAGCGAGGGCAACGCGCGGCCGAACGAATTCGCTGCCTACGACGAATTCAACCCGCGGCCCGAGGTCTGGGTGGATCCGACGAACAACTATTCGTTCACCGATCCGTCCAACCCGAACGCCGTGCCCTTCGTGCTGAACTTCGACGCTGCTGACGGCGCTGCGACCGATCCGATCACTGGCGATGGTCCGGCCGTGGCCTCGGACGGCAATGACGTCATCTTCGGCGACCTCGGCCATGACTGGCTGGTCGGCGGCACCGGTCAGGATCACATCTACGGCGGCTTTGGCGACGACCTGCTGAACGCCGATGATGACCACACTGGCACCGCTGCGAACGACGAACCGGATACCGCGGACAGCTACGCCGACATCGCCTATGGCGGCGGCGGCCGCGATATCCTGATCGGCAACACCGGCGGCGATCGCCTGATCGACTGGGTGGGCGAGTTCAATTCCTACCTCGTGCCCTTCGCGCCCTTCGGTGCCTTTACGATCAGCCGCAACGTCCAGCCGCAGCTCTACGACTATCTCTACGATCTGTCCGAGGCGGACGGCGCCGACACGACCCGCGTGGTCGATGGCACCGATGCCCGCAACGGCGAGCCCTATGGCGAGATCGGGGCGGTCAAGCAACAGGATGCCTTCTGGCAGGATCAGACCGGCGCGCCGGACGATCCGCAGCCGGGCAACATCCCGGGCGGCAAGCGTGATGTCATGTCGGCCGAGACGTTCAACGGAGCCGATGCCCTGGTGGCCCTCGCCGCGGACAGCGGTGCCTGGTCGACCGAGGCAGGCAAGGCCGTCATCGCGCCAGAAGCCAAGGGTATGGACGGCGTGAGCGTCTATCACGTCTCCGACTACCTGCCGACCTATTTCGAGATCACGGCTTCCATGTCCGCGGCCAAGGACAAGCAGGGCTACGACTCCAACGCCTTCCTGATCTACGACTACCAGGCGCCGGACGATTTCAAATTCGCCGGGATCAACGGCGACACCAAGAAAATCCAGATCGGTCATCGCGATGCGTCGGGCTGGGTGGTCGACACCCAGGACAACATGATGATCCGGGCGGATACCTTCTATGATGTCCTCGTCTCGGTGAACGGCAATACGGTGACGCTGCTGGTCAATGGCACCAAGGCGGTAAGCCATACCTTCGCGCCCCGGATGATCGATGGCATCCCGCAGGGTCTGAATGCCGGGCTGATTGGTGCGGGTTCGGACAACTCCTTCACCACGCTGGACAACCTGACAGTTCAAGTCCTGCCGCCGGAACTCAGCTACGCCAATACCGAGGACTTCGAGGATGGCGTCGCCGATTACTTTACCGGCACGACAGAAGGCACATGGTCGGTCAGCGGCGGTGCCTTCACCACCGATGCCACAGGCGGCTTTGCCCTGGCGACCATCGATCTCTCTACCGATGCGGGCTACGAAGAGAACGCCTTCACTCTCTCGGACAATGCCAAGCTGCGGTTGGCCGCCGAGGTGAACACGGACAGCGAGGCCGGGATCGTCTTTGACCTCGTCTCCTCCAGCCGGTTCAAGTTCGCCATGTTGAATGCCGAAACCAACCAGGTTGAGATCGGCCATTACGAAGGCAACGGCCAATGGGTCATCGACCAGGCCACGACTGTGGTCACCGGGATCGACGCGGGCGCTGACTATGAGCTTGTGGTGCTGATCTCTGGCTCCACCGTATCGGTCACTCTCGACGGGGTGATCTACGGCAGCCACGCCTTCAACGCGGTCAGCGTGGATGGCGACAGCGGTGTCATAGCCCGCGGTGGCGAGGCGGCCTTCGACAGCTTTACGCTGGAAACCGATGACGCCCGTATCGCGGCCGAAATCGTCGAGGCGCTGCATGCCAGCGTGACCGGCACCGGTGGCGAAGAACTGGAGACGGAGGATGCTGACGCCCTGATGGACGAGGCTATCCGCCGGTTGACCCTGACTATGGGGCTGACCCAGTCTCAGGTCGCCCAGCTGGAAAGCATCGACCTGGCCATCGGTGATCTGGATGACAATCTGCTTGCCACATACGGCGAGGGGTTGATCACGCTGGATATTGACGGTGCGGGCATGGGGTACTTCATCGACGAGACCGCCCAGGCGGACGAGGAGTATGACAGCACCGGTGATGCGGTCGACGGCAGCGATGCCGATGGCAAGTATGACCTTCTCTCCATCCTCATGCACGAGCTGGGCCACGCCCTGAACCTCGACCATACCGAGGAGGAGCACGACCTGATGGGCGGCTTCCTGGATCCGTCACAGCGACTGGGTCTCTTCAGCCCGGCCAACACCGATGCACAGCCCAATCAGGGCGGTTCGGGGAACACGGAGGCCACTTATTACGATCCGCGGGTTGACGACATGATCACCGAGGATGAGGCGCTGCTTCTCGACAGTGTGGATGATGTCGAACCCGATCCGTTGGCTGCCACTGGAACCGGAAAGGGCAAGGGACGGGTGAAATGGGCAGCAGAATAGTCTAACTTTCGCCTAAGATTGACAGTTAACATCATAGGGTAAGCCAATGAGCGGCGGGGAGGGCAGGGCCTGACCCGCCGCTGGTCACCAAAAAAGAATTTGAAGGAGGAACCAAAATGGCAACTAAGGACACCGAGACCGAGAAGGACGAGGCACCCAAGGGCACACCGGACGAAATCGGCGCTCCCGCCGCCCCGGTGGTGAACTGGGATGACAGCCAGATGCGTACGACCTACGCCAATGTGGTGAACGCGGCCTCGACCCGCGAGGAGGTGACGCTGTTCTTCGGGACGAACCAGACCTGGAACCCCACCACGGCCAAGAGCTTTGACGTGAAGCTGGAAGAGCGGGTCGTGTTGAACCCCCATGCTGCCAAACGGCTGTTTGTGTTGATGGGCGCCGTTCTGGCGCAGTACGAAAAGCGCTTTGGCGAGGTCAAGCTGGACGGTCTTCAGGCCGCCGCCGCTGCCGCCAAGAACGGAGCGAAGAACTGACCGCGGAATTGCGGAAAGGCTGATCGATGGCGGAAGGCCGTGACACGACCGAACCGCGGCAGGATGCCGAGGTTTCGGTTCTGGATCAGGCGCTTTGGTCGCGATTCTCCGAGGATCGCGACCTGCGCGACTTTGCACGTGTCTGGTTGGCGTTGCAGATCAGGCAGCTTGGAACCCCCGAACGCGCGACGCTTGTCCTGGAAACCGCCCAGGGCATGATCCCGGTGGCCAACTGGCCCAAGGACAGCCGCGCAACGCCCGACCTGGCCAATGGCATCGAAGAAGCGCTGGACAAGGAGCGCGATGTTGTCTCTGGCGGTCGCATCCTCGTAAAGGTGCTGACCGTGGATGGCGAAGTGATGGGCGCCGCGGCCTTTGAATTCAGCACCCCCCCCAAGGACCCCGGGCATGCGTTCCGTGTGCTCAACTGGGGGATCGGGTGGCTGAACGCGGCCGTGCGCCGTGACCTGTCCCTCTCGGACCGGCTGGAACGAGAAAAGCAGGCGGCGGTTCTGGATGTGCTGGGCGCCGCACTGGATGCGGCGGATACCCGGGCCGCCTCGATCGCTGCGGCGACACAACTGGCCCGACGGCTGGATTGTGCCCAGGTCGCCATCGGATTCCTGCGCCGCCGACGCGTGCGGCTGGAGGCGGTTTCCGATGTGGCGGATTTCCGGATGGACAGCCTTTTTTCCGAAAAGCTGGCCCAGGCCATGGCCGAAGCCACAGATCAGGAGGGCACGGTCCTGCACCCCCGGCGGGAGGGCATGGCATATGCGGTCACCACACTGCATGCGGAACTGGCACGGATGCGGGCCACGGGCGATCTGCTGACCGTCCCGCTGTTCCTGCGGGACCGGGTGATTGGGGCGCTACATCTCGAAAAACGACCCGGCGAGGCATTCGACGACTTGGACCTGATGATTGCGGAGGCAACGGCTTCGGCCCTTGCCCCTATGCTGGACGAGAAACGGCGCGCCGACCGATCGGCACTGCGCATCGGCGCCGCGTCGCTCTGGCGGCAGGTCAAGCGGTTGCTGGGGCCGGGGTACATCGGGCGCAAGCTGGTGCTGATCACCCTGGCCGTCGTGATTGCCTTCTCTGCCATTGCGCGCGGCGATTACCGCGTTGCGGCGGAGTCCGAGGTGCAAGGGCTCGTCGTCCGCTCCCTCGTGTCGCCGTTTGATGGCAACGTGGCCGAACAATACGTGCGAGCAGGCGATGTGATCCGCGAGGGCGAGCCTCTGGCGCGGCTGGATGAGCGGGACCTTCAGATCGAACTGCTGCGCTGGCGTACCGATCTCAGCCGGTTCGAGGGCGAATATGACCGGGCGCTTGGCGAGCGCAATGCCGCCGCCGCCCGCATTGCCCAGGCCGAGGTCGAACAGGCCCGGGCCAAGGCGACGCTGGTGGAGCGGCAGATCGCACGCTCCGCCCTGACCGCCCCCTTCGACGCTATCGTGATCGAGGGCGATCTGAGCCAGTCGATCGGCCGCGCCGTGCGCCGCGGAGAGGAGCTGTTCCAGATCGCGCCGCTGGAAAGCTACCGAGTCTCGATGGAGGTCGACGAGGCGCAACTGGACGATATCGTCATCGGCCAGACCGGCACGCTGGTGCTGTCCTCGCTGCCCGACCAGAGCTATCAGGTCGAAGTCACACGGATTACCCCGCGGCTGGACGCCAAGGATGGCAAGAACATCGCCATGATAGAGGGGCGGCTGCTGGAAACATCGCCGCAGATCCGGCCCGGCATGCGCGGCATTGCCAAGGTCGATGTGGAGGAACGGCTGTTGATCCGTGTCTGGGCGCAGCCAATGATCGACTGGATCCGCCTGGCCATCTGGCGCTGGACACCCTGAGGCTGCCATGGCGACAAGCTTCGAAAGCCAGAGCTGGTACCGCGCGGCGCATCTGCGCCCGGTCCTGGCGCGCCGGTCCGAAGTGTCGCGACAGTTGTTCCGGGGTCACGTCTGGTATGTCATCCGTGACCCGCTGACCGGCAAATACGCCCGGGTGACTGAATCCGCCCATTGGCTGGTGGCGCAGATGGATGGCCGCCGCACCCTGGGCGAAGTCTGGGATGCGGCCTGCGAGGAGTTGGGCGACGGGGCCCCGGCCCAGGACGAGCTGCTGGCGCTGATCTCGCAACTGGCAGGGCTCGACCTGCTGCACACCGACGGCTTTCCGGATGTGGACGCCATGTCCGAAAGGGCCGGGAAGGTCCGGCGCAAGACATTGGTGTCGCGGTTCCTCAACCCGCTGGCTGTCCGTTTCCCCCTGTTCGATCCAAATGCTGTTCTGGATGCCCTCTGGCCCTTCGCGCGGCCCTTCTTCAGCGTCTTCGGCGCGGTGTTCTATGTCCTTCTGCTCAGCGCGGGGACGATCCAGGCAGGGCGCCACTGGGATGAACTGACCGGCAACCTGCTGGACCGTATCTTGGCGATGGAAAGCCTGATCCTGCTGATCCTCGTCTATCCGGTGGTCAAGCTGCTGCACGAGCTGGGCCATGGCTTCGCGGTCAAGAAATGGCGGGGCGAGGTGCGTGAGGTCGGGGTGATGATGCTGGTGTTCATCCCGGTGCCGTATGTCGATGCCTCGGCCTCGACCGCCTATACCAGCAAGTGGCGCCGCATCCTCGTCTCCGGCGCGGGGATTCTGGTGGAGCTTGGCCTGGCGGCCGGCGCAATGCTGCTCTGGGTGCAGCTGGAGGACGGGCTGCTGCGGGCGGCTTGTTTCAACGTGATGCTGATCGGCGGGATTTCGACCCTGCTGTTCAACGGCAATCCGCTACTGCGCTTCGACGGCTACTTCGTCTTTTCCGACCTGCTGGAGCTGCCCAACCTGTCGACCCGAGCCAATCGCTTTATCGGCTATCTGATCCAGCGCTACGGCTTCGGCAACACCAAGGCCAAGACACCGGTGCGTGCGGATGGGGAACGCTTCTGGTTCTTCACCTACGCCATCGCGGCTTTTGGCTATCGCCTGCTGATCTCCACCACCATCGTGATGGTGGTGGCGACGCGGTTCTTTGCCCTGGGCGTTTTGCTGGCCATGTGGTCGGCGACGCTGATCTTCCTGTTCCCGCTGGCCAAACACCTGAAATTTGTCGCCACAAGCGACAGTCTACGGGGTATCCGTCATCGGGCCGTTGCGGTGGTCGTGGTGCTGATGGTGCTTCTGATCGGCAGCCTGGGCTTCCTGCCCGTGCCCTATCGCACGATCGCTCAGGGGGTGGTCTATGCGCCCTACGAAGCGACGGTGCATGCGACGGAACCGGGCGAGGTGGCACAGTTGATCAGTGACCCCGGCGCACGGGTCGAGGCCGGGGCGCCCATCCTGGCCATAGCCGACCCGCTGGCCGAGGCGCGGCTGGAGTCGGCAGAGGCGGATGCCCGCAAATTCCGCATCCGTTATGAACAGGCGCTGAGCGAAAGCGCATATGATGTCCGGCTGTGGCGTGCCCAAGCCGCCAAGGCGGAACAGGAGGCGGCGCAATTGCGCGACCGGCTGGCCTCCATGACCCTGCGCGCGCCGCGCAGCGGGTTGTTCGTTCTGCCGGAGGCGGCGGATCTGGAGGGCAAGTTCCTGATGCGAGGGGATGTCGTCGGGTACTTGATCGATCCGGAGGATCTGATCGTCCGGGTGGCGGTGCATCAGGATCAGGCCGATCTGGTTCGGTCGCGCAGCCGGGGCCTGGCACTGCGCACCGCCGACGATCTTTCGACGATCCGTCCCGCCCATATCGTGCGTGAAGTTCCGTCACTGGGGCAGCGCATCGCCTCCCGCGCATTAACACTGGACGGGGGCGGACTTTTTGCGCCCGATCCCGAGCGTGGACCGGAGCCGCATACGCTGGAGCCTATCCTGCAATTCGATGTCGCGCCGGACCAGCCGCTGGAGGCGGCGGAGATCGGGATGCGCGTCTATGTCCGGATTGACCATGGCGAGGAACCGATTGCTGTTCGCGCCTACCGTCGTGTCCGCCAGCTGTTCCTGAAGCGGTTCAATGTCTGACCTGGCGCATACCCCCCTGATGGGCCGGGCCGCACAGATGCCCCGGCTGCGAGAGCTGCGCCAGATGGCGCGGGCCGAAACCAGCGCGCGGCCTGTCGACTGGCGCTATCAGGTTACGACCCGGGTCGAACCGATGATCGGGCCGGTACGGGACCCGGTGATCCGCCTGCGCCTTCGCATGGCAGCCCTGCGCGTTTCGGGCCATGCGGCACGCTATCGCAAGTGGTCGATGGAGGAGCTGCAGGCGGCGTTGGATGAAATCGCGCCGCGCCTGCGCCGGGATCGCCCCTACACGAGGGCATCGCTGCGGGCCCTCGGGCTTATCGCGGCCATCTGTGACAAGGTTCAGGGGCTGACGCCGTTTCCGACGCAGATCATGGGCGCGCTGGCCATCTGTTCCGGCCGCCTGGTGGAGATGGAGACGGGCTCGGGAAAGACCCTGACCGCGGCGCTGGCGGCTGGGCTGGCCGGGTTGAGCGGTGAGGACGTGCATGTCGTCACCGCCAATGACTACCTGGCGGAACGGGACCACGACAGTTTCGCGGATTTCTATCAGGCGCTCGGACTGACGACGGGCCTTGTGGTGCATTCCGTCCCGCCTGCGGACCGGGCCCCGGCCTATCGGGCCCGGGTGGTCTATGCCTCCAACAAGGAGATCGCCTTCGACTACCTGCGCAACAGGATCATGCTGGGCGGGGCGCAGGGGGCGATCCGGCTGTCGCTGGAAACCGTGCATGTGGAGCGCGCGCGGGCGGCGGGGTTGACGATGAACGGCTTGCCCTTCGCGATCGTGGACGAGGCCGACAGCGTACTGATCGACGAGTGCCGCACGCCGCTGATCATCTCCGAAACCGCCCCGCCGGAGCCGGACTGGGCACTGCAGGCGCTCTCGCTGGTGGATGCGCTGGAGCATGGGCGCGACTTCACCGTCGATGACCAACGGCGGTTGGTTGAACTTACCCCACGGGGGGAGGCCCGACTAGCCGAGAAGGGCGAGGAGATCGGCGGGATCTGGCGCAACTCCGTCCGGCGCAACCACGCCGCCGTGCAGGCGCTCAGCGCGGAACATCTGTTTGTGCGCGATGAGCATTATATCGTGCGCGACGGCAAGGTGGCGCTGATCGACGAATTCACCGGCCGCGTGGCCGAGGATCGCGCGCTTGGCGACGGGCTGCAGCAGATCGTCGAGGCACGCGAGGGGGTGGAGATCACGGGCCGCCGCCTGACCAAGGGCCGCATGACCTATCAGCGCTTCTTCCGCCGCTACCGCAAGCTGGCCGGCATGACCGGCACCGCACGCGAAGTCGCTGGCGAGTTTCGCGCGGTCTACGGCTTGCCGGTGCTCAGCCTGCCGCCGCCGAAACGGTCGCGCCGCAAATACCTGCGGGTGCGAATCCATAGCACGCAGGAGGATAAGTGGGCGGTCGTCGCGGAGCGAGCGGCCAGGTTCGCAGCGAAGGGCCGCCCTGTCCTGCTGGCCACGCGCACGATCCGCGCCAGCATGGAGTTGGACGAACAACTTAAGGCTGCCGGGGTGGAGGCGACGTTGCTGAACGCCGCGCAAGATGCGGACGAAGCCGAAATCATCGCCGAGGCGGGCAATGCGGGACAGGTCACTCTGGCCACGAACATGGCCGGGCGCGGCGTCGACATCATGCTGTCGGAGGAGGTGCGCGCCGCCGGAGGGCTGCACGTCATCCTGACAGAAGTGAACGAGGCCGGGCGGATCGATCGGCAGGTTCTGGGCCGCTGCGCCCGACAGGGGGACCCCGGCAGTTGCGAGGTGATCCTGGCCCGGGACGACGGCATTGTCGCCAAATTCGGCTCGCGCCGGACCCGGTCGCGCCTGGGCACCTGGCAGGGCGTACAGAAGGCCCAGCGCCGCGCGGAAAAACTCATGGCCCGTGCACGGCTCGACCTACTGAGGTACGATCTTCAGCGGGACGGGTTTCTCGGATTTCTTGGAGGATCGGAATGAAACGACTGACATTGCTGGCCATTCTGGCGGCGCCTCCCGCGATGGCGCAGAACATGGTCGACTGCGTGCTCGAACCCGCCTCCCGTCTGACCGTCACATCCAGCGTCGACGGCGTCATACGCGAAATACCGGTGCGGCGGGGCGATATGGTGGAGGAGGGGGATCTCCTCTACCGCCTGGACAGCGAGATCGAGGAACTGCAACTGGAACTGTCGCGCACCCGGGCGGAGTCGGATGTGGATGTGCGCGCGCAGCAGACGCGCCTGGAGCTGCGGCAGCGCGAGTACGAACGGGTGGAGGAACTATCCAACCGCAATGTCGCCGCCAGTGCCGCGCTGGACGATGCGTCGATCGAACTTGCTCTGACCGAACTGGCGCTGGAGCAGTCGGAATTCGATCGGAAGCTCGCCGCGATCGAGGTGCGCCAGGCAGAGGCCCTGCTGGAGCGTCGCTCGGTGCGCAGCCCGGTGTCCGGCCTCGTCGTGGCGGTGGAGGCGACCGTGGGCGAATATGCGGCGGAGCAGGCCGCGATCATGGAAATCATCGAAACCGATCCCGTCCATGTCGAGGTCTTTGCGCCGGGTGAACTGTTCGGGCACATTGGTGTCGGCGATCTGTACCAGGTCGATCTGAACCCGCCCTTGCAGGGTCAGTTCGAAGGCGAGGTGGTCATCGTCGACCGATTCCTGGATGCGGCCAGCGGCACCTTCGGGATTCAGCTGTCGGTGTCGAACCCGGAAAGCAAGGTTCCGACCGGCGCGCGGTGCCGGATCGATTTCGGACCGCGGGGGTAGCGGCACTCGGGTTGCAGGACCCTAATAACAATTTTTGTGCAGCCATATCTTTTCTTTCCAAAGCCGCTGAGAAAATTTACCTCCTTAATACGTGGAGTGCGCCAACTGAAGACTCAAGCATGAGCGAACACCGTAGTCGCGATGCTAACGCCGTCTTCGGGAGTGTCTTTTAGCTCCAATAAATCGGATCGGATCAGGCGAATGCTATTCCGACCTACGCCCTTCGCTACGCTGATTACCGGTGTCGGCTTTGACGGACCAAGCAACCTGGGCAAATGCATTTGTAGATTAGAACGTGTTGATCGAGATGCCCACGAAGGCTTCTTCGGTATCAAATTTGTAACCGGCACGGAAACGCGCCTTGGTGTTCGGGATACCGAAAGCCAAGGCCGCAACCTTGTCTCGGAAACCATCGTCGTCACCGAGGTAGCTGAACTCGACCGTCACGTCTGGCTTGTCAAAGCCGATGGCGGCAAGGGCGAAATACCCGCGGTCGATTGTCGTCGCTTCGCCAAGCAGGAAAATACTGCCAAAACTTGTGGGTTGGTAATGTTCGGCCACGAGACGTATCCCGCCCTTGAGGGTGTCCGGCCCCTCAATCTGGAGCGCCGGTCCCACGCGGAAGGTGACCGGCGTTCCCAGGGTAAATTTGTAGCTGGCCGTCAGGGTCAGATCTTCCCGCCCAATGTTGTCGCTGAACACCATGCCGTATGCCAGGCGCTCCCTTTCGACCGAGATCACGGCGGTTCTGGTCTTTTCGCCGAGGTCCAGTTGATAGAACTCCCCGTCGGCCTTTGCAGCCAGGGCGGTGAGCGCAAGCATCGCGGCGGTGTAGCCGAGTGTTGTCGTCGCTGCGGTCAAGTGTTGCTCCTTATCTGCTTGCCTTGTTGCGGCTGATGCGTGAGATGCGACGTGCCATGTCGCCCAGCATGTTCCACGTATTCACAGCACTGATACCGGGCGTATTATCCTCGGTATAGAATTTCATGAACAGGGCGTCGCGCTGTTCATGGTCGGGCATGAGTTCCACGCGCACCCCGTCCGCTGTCTGCGCCAGCACGAAGACTGGCAGTTCGCCCACGTCCGGCAGGTCGATCTTTCCGTAGGAGCCGGTGCTGAAATGGCCGCCCCTCAGTCGCGCGGTGTCCTGCGTCAGGCTGGTGATCCACATGCGCTTTGCGACGCTGTCCGAGGTGAAGGTGACGCGCTCTGGCGTGTCGGCAACGTGGCGCTCGCGCCGGGGCAGTTCGACACAGGCGATGATCGTCAGCGTCAACACGACCATGTTGTAGATTGTCCAGAACAGGATGACCCATTTGCCTTCGCCTGCGTCGTTGAAAGCAAATCGGTCGGCCACGATGCCCAGCAACAGCCCGATGATCGTCAGCGCGAGAAGGACGGCGAAGGGTGCCAGCATGTTCCATTGCACCACGATGCGGCTGCGGTCGCCGCCCTTGGCGGTCACGCTGAAGGGGTGGCCATGCGGCTGCACCAGCCCGGTGAACGCCGCTCGGGTGATCGGCAGCGCGCCCAGCAACTGGCTGACATCGGTCAGTATCGGCACCACGTTGCCGCGCGACACCAGGTTGATTGCCATCAGGTTCCAGGCGAAGAAACAGCCGAAATAGCTTATGACATCGGCCGGACTGGCATCGACGACGGTCACGTCGCCGTACCAGTAGAGCAGAGGGAAAAACATGGCCGCGATGCGGAACGGAAAGGTCGTGATCCAGTAGAGGCCGGCGTCAATGACGCTCCATCGGTCGCGCAGTCGCAGCCCGTTCCTGCGGAATGGCCCTACCCGGCTGCGCGCGATCTGCATCATGCCGAGGCACCAGCGCGAGCGTTGCGTGACGTATTCCTTCAATCCCTCCGGTGCGAGGCCTTCTGTCAACGGCTCGTTGAGGTAGGCGGTGTGCCAGCCTGCATTCTGCAGGCACAGCGTGATCATATAGTCTTCGGTAATGCTGTCGGTGGGAAAGCCCCCAATATCCTTCAACGCGTCCAGCCGCATGATCGAGGATGTCCCACAGCAGAAGGCGACGCCCCAGGCATCGCGCGAGGGCTGCATGTCATCGAAAAAGAAGCGCTGCTCGTCGGGGTAGGAACGGCTAATGCCGAGGTTGTGCTGGATCGGGTCGGCATTGAAGAAATGCTGCGGCGTCTGAACCAGACCCACAGCCGGGTCGTGAAACAGCGCCAGCGTGCGCGACAGGAACCCTCGATGGGGCACGAAATCAGCATCCAGCACAGCGATGAAGTCCGGGGGCGTTTCCCGTGCCCAGAGCACCTCGAGCGTATGGTTTATGTTGCCCGCCTTGGCGTGCTTGTTGTCGGGCCGACGCATGTAGGTGACACCTTGGACCTCGCAATAATCCCTCAACCAATCGCGGCGCCCGTCATCGAGAACCATGACCTCTTTGTTGGGGTGGCGCAGGGCCTTGGCGCCGATGATGGTGCGTTCCAGTACCTCCAGTTCCTCGTTGTAGGTCGCGATGAGGATCGCGACACCGGGCGGGCTGTCGCCCCACCAACTGGCATTGCGGTCCGCGTCGGGGCTTCGGTCGCGGTGACGCATCAGGATGACGAAGGCGCTGATCGAACTCACGATGGCCATCAGTTCCAGCCCCAGCAGCAGGCCGCTGGCAAGAAAATCCAGTGTCCAGCCAACCGGGGCGATGGTTTCGGTCGTGCGCCACCATGCGTAGCGGATCGCGAAAATGATCGCGATCACGAACAGGAAGACACGATGATACGTGGTCTTCGGATTGATCAAGGATGGAAGGACCAGGGCCGCGCCGATGATCGGGATCACGTGCATCAGGCTTGAGCCGAGGTCGCCGAGGTAAAGGTTGGGCAGCATTACTCCCAGAACTTCCACAATATATCGAGTGGCCGATCATCGAAGAAGACGCGGCCCGTCCGGCCGATGCTGCACCCCTTCGCCGGGTCTGCCCTCAGTTCCGGAACGACAAGCGCGACGTCGTAGCGTTGCAGATGTTCTTCGCTCGGGGCCACCGCCATACCTTCATAAACCGAGGCCGCGCCAGAGCCGGCCAGGCGGGCGACCGTGCCCCGCATCACCCTGTCTCCGCCAAGCGGGCGGAACATTGCTGCGTCGCCGGTGGACAGCGAATTGTATATGGTTTCCGACACCGAAAGCGTGACCAGCACCGAGGCGCAGTCGGCGATGTCCATGATGGGGTCGCCACGTTGGACGTTTACGCCGTTGGCAGCCAGTTCCTGCCACAGAACGCCGTTGACCGGCGAATAGAGCGTATCTCCGCGCAGCCCGACAACGCTCGAAAGTTCCCGCTCGATGCGTGTTTCGTAAGCCGCTAACTGCTTTTCGGCGCGGGTGATATCTGCCTTGACGAGCGCAAGCGCGATTTTCGCTTCGCGTTGGCGCAGTGCCATGTTCCAGGCCGCGCTCGCGGAGCCGTCATGGTATATCACGTCTCGTGCGGCTTGCAGATCGCCGAAGTTCTCGGCGCCGCCGTCCGGAATAACGTTGGAGAGTTCGAGAAAGCGCGCGGGGTCATCCGCGTCCGGGGCCAGCTTGTCCTCGACAAGCGAACCGTTGGCCTCTCGGGCAGTGGTCTCGTCCGGACCCCTCGAGACGTCCCTATCCGAGGCGATTTCGCCTGTCTGAAACACAAGCTCTCCCGTCCGGGCGGCAGCGTATTTTCCGGCTGTCGTCTGGATCCAGCGCAGGGCCTCCTGCCGTGCATCGCGTTCGGCGACGTAGCGCTCACGCTCGGCCGCCAAAAGGTCCCGCTCCAACTGAAGATCGTTGAGGCGCACCCGGTCCACTCTCGCGTTTTCGATTTCAAAAAGCGCCGCGCCCTTTGTGATGATGGCCCCGGGTGCGCGATCGGGGAGGGACACATCCCCGGCCACCGGGGCCCGGACTGTCGATAGAGGCGCGTTGATAAATGCATCAGAACTCGCGCCTGCCATCTGTTCCACGACGATGATGTAGAGCGCGCCGAAAAGCAGGGAAAAGCCAATACACAGACGAAGATAACGCAAACTTGAGCCCCCTCACAACCGAAGGTATATTCCGCATGCATCTATAACAACCAAGGTGACGATAGTATGGCGTGACGGCGAATATTCGCTGTCCGATCCACCGAAGGCAGTAGGCAGGTTGTTGCCGTGGGGGAGCGAATTCCGGGCAATACACCTTAAAGTTGCCAAAATTCGTAACTATCCGTTGTTGGCTGATATCGGATGCTCGCACTGGCGTCGCATACTGCAAGTCGGGGGCGGGCATGACCCACAATGGTCTGAGTGAGTGGTCCCCGACGCATGTCCAAAGTTGAAGCGGTCTCCCGCAGAAGTTCACAATTGCACGCGCCACGTCTTGCCACGTCGGTCATCGGCTTCGTGCTGATTTGTGGCCTTCTGGGAATGCTGGCGATCTGGTGGCCCATCAACCAGCATGCGCGTGAGTTCGAAGCCCGCGTCGAGACAGAAAATGCCATCCGGGGGGGCAAGGCGCTGCGCCTGGCCGTGTCTCGAGCGCTCGAACGGGAATGGGAAAGTTTGCAGGCGGTCGCCGGTCAGATTGCTTTGAAAGAGGATGCCGAGATTCGCGCTTTCACCGATGCCGTCGTGTTCGCCGGCGGCCGGGTTGCATGGGCAGGGCTGGCGGATCTCTCCGGAACGATCCGGGTTGGCTCGAACGGTCTACGGGAAGGGACATCCGTCTCCAGCGCCAAATGGTATCGCCGAGGGCTGCAGGGACCTTTCTTCGGCGAGCTGACCTCTTCGACCACCGACCAGGCGCATGACCGAAGAGATGTGCTCAATATCTCTGTACCGGTCACGACCCCTGATGGCGAAATCCGCGGCGTCTATGTCTACAGCCTGAAGGTGAGCTGGCTTGGGGGCTACGTGCGTGCCGCCGCGGATGAACTGGGCCTTCTCGCCTATGTTGTCGACCAGCGTGGCCGGGCGATCTTCGGACCGGATCAGGACGCCCAGTTAAATCTCACCCCGGCCAGCCTGGGTTCTCTGTCGCTCAATATCGGGTCTGCGCAGATCGTCGAGGACGAGAATGGCGTACAAAACATCTATGCCGTCGCGCCGGAACTCGCTGTAGGCAATGCGCCCCCGACCGGGCTTTCGGTCGTTGTTCGCGTGCCGCCCGCGTCCACCGGCCAGAACGTATCGGAACTGTCTGTAGCGATTTGGGTCAGCCTTCTGAGCTTGCTCGGCGTTCTGGGCGTCTTTGCATTCCTGTTTACGCGGCATTTCGTGCGTCCACTGGAGCGCCTGACCCAGACCGCCTGCGAGATAGCAGAGGGTAAGGAACCCTATCCGGAGGAATACAATTCCAGCCGCGAAAGCGAGCGACTCTCTCATGCGCTGAGCCATATCCAGAGCCGCTTTCACTAAGGGTGTCGGATGTTTCGCAACTAGGTGCGGTGGCTAGTAGCAGCGGACCTTAGGGCCGACGGGATTGGAGGTTTCCGCCAAGTTTGGGCCCCGCACTCTGGCACCTTTGAATTTGGTTTATATGCAGCCAAGTCGTTGTTGGTGAGAGTGACGCGAATGTCAGCCTTGGGCCGGGAACCCATCCGACAACGATCTACACTGAGCATTACCTCATCCGAAAATGCCACCAAGATGCAGACCCGAACCGTCATATTCCGCTCCGGCACTGTCTGGGTATGACGTGCCAATCAGCGGGACGTCTCCAGGTAAACTGGTGTCCCCCATAATATTCTCCGCAAGGTCGGGACGCGCCGGGCCATGTGACGGTAGGTCAACATCGGCCTGACCATCGTCATAGAAGACCTGGCTCAGGAAGCTTGCTTCTCCGGCAGAACCGACCGCCCCAAGAACCGTCTCGGGCAGCGCGACGGTACCCACTGGATCGCTCGGGAGCGCAGCAGTGAGATCAACTGTGCCTCCATCAAAAACCGGCGCCAGCGCGGCGTCCGCATCCGGGATGATAGAAGCCAGCGCCTCGGATGGCGGGCCGAGGTCACCGTCGGGAATGCTCAGCGATGTGGCGATGAGATCGACCTTATCGCCGATATCTGTCATCGAGGCGATATCCGGTGATGAAATAGGGGATGAAGCGACGTCACTCGTTGCCGTGTGGTCTCCGATCGCCTCGTTGTGGTCGATGCCACCTGTTATGGCACTGAGAGTTTCGGCAATCTCCGTCACATCCGGCAGGTCGGAAAGCGGTTCGTACAGGTTCGAGACATCAGGCAGGAAGGTGCCATCAACGGGACCCGCAGACGACCCGATAGTGTCATTTCCCATGTCAGAGAGCGCAGTAACCTGATCAGCAAGATCAGATGTCGATTGAGCCCGAGCGGACCCAAGGTCCGTCATGATGTTGGACAGCGCGGTCAGGGTTTCAGCCGTGACCGATTTCAAGAGTTGTGGCTCTGTTGGGCCGTGGTCGCCCGGCACCTGCGACGGCGCTTCACGATCTATGGCGAGCGCAGTCGATGGTTCGTTGCTCGCGTCGGTGACGTCTGCCGGTGCGAGGCTGTCGGCGTCGTGATCGACCGGCGCCGACAGATCGCTCGCGGCTTGTGCTCCGTCGGTGTTTCCGTTCCGCTGCACAACGTGCTCCTGAACACTTTTCAGCGCGTCTGCCTGCGCGTCAGGCGCTGCTGAATTATGCGCGCTGCTGGCATGCCCTGTATGGGCCTCAATTTTGGAAGGAGGCACGCTGTCCTGGGCACCGCGACCTTGATCCGGCTGATCGTCGGGTCCGACGAACCCGGCTTCCGGGATCCTGTGCTGCATTTCATCGTTTCCGGTCTCGGCAACCAGCCTCCCCGGATCAAGCACACCGAGAAGCATTGCACCCGTCGCGGCACCCGCCGCCGTGGCCTCGGCTCCCGGCGCGCCGGGGCGATCCTGGCGGGCGTCGTTGCGGGTCTTGCGCGGTGTCTGGGTCATGTTCGGGTCCTTTCAGTCTTCCCGGAACGCCGTGTCGATCTGGTCGAGCAGCGGCGAGGTCAGGTAGGCGATCAGCGTGCGGGCGCGGGTGTCCATGATGATCTCCACCGGCATCCCGGACTGGAGGTCGACGTTCAGCGCGGCGACCTGCTCGGGGTCGGGGCGGATTGTCACGGCATAATAGCCGCTCCCGGTGCGATCGTCGGTGAAGGCGTCGGCGGAGATCGTCGCGACCGTGCCGTGCAGCTCCGGCCGGTCGCTGCGCGGGAAGGCAAGCAACTCCAGCCGGGCAGGCTGACCTTCTCGAATGTCGTGCAGGTCGGTCAGTGCGAGCTTGCCCTGCACGATGAACGGCGTTTGGGACGGCACGATCTGCATCAGCGTCGCCCCCGGTTCGACAACGCCGCCTTCGGTAAAGACCGAAAGGCCGACCACCCGTCCCGTCGCAGGGGCGCGGACCTGCATCCGCTCCAGCCGGTCGGCGGCGGCGTCGATCTGCGGCGCAACTGCGGCCAGTTCGGCCTGCGCGACCTCGATCTCCTGAGAGATCGCGGCCTGCCGGTCCCGGTCCAGCCGCGCAATCTCCGCCTGGGCTTCGGCCACGGACTGCGCGGCGGCGGCGCTTTCCGAACGTTTGGCGGCAAGGCTCGACTTCAGGGTGGAGACCTGACGCTCAAGGTCCAGCACCTGCGGCCGCCGCGCCAGCCCCTTGTCCAGTAGCGTCGACGCGTCGGCCAGCTGCGCCTCGGCCATCCCGACCTGCGCTGTCAGGCCCTCGGCCTCCGCCTCCGCCCCGGCGATCTTCTGGCGCAGCTGGTCGATGCGCCGCTCGACCACCACAACGGCGGAGCGATGCTGTTCAAGGCGGGAGGCGAGCAGGGCGGTCTGGGTGGCGCGGGCCTCTGTCGCCGCGTCGGCGGCATCGGGCGCGGCCTCCGGGTAGTCCGGAGCGTCGATCCCGTCGCGCTCCGCGATCAGCCGGGCCAATTGCGCCCTGAGGGCTTCCCGCTTGGTCAGGAGGACGTCCCGCTGTGCCCGCGCCTGCGTGTCAGACAGGGTCATCAGCACATCGCCCCGTTCCACCGTCTCGCCATCTTCGACGGCAAGGCTGGCGACAACCCCGCCAAATGGATGCTGCACGGCTTGCGAGCGCCCCTCGACGGCAAGGCTGCCGCGCGCAACGGCGGCGTCGGAGAGGGGGACGAACACGCTCCACCCGGCCAGTCCCGCAATGAAGAGGATAAGAACGGCCACGCCAAGGCGGATCGGACCGCGGGGGTCGGAATAGGCGAGGCGGACTTTGGAGGCTTCAGTCATCACGCAGCCCCTTCCATCTGCGGCACGACAGTCTGTTTGATGTGGTCAAGCACGGCGTCCGGTGTGCCCTGCGCCTCAAGCCGACCGTCACGGACAAAGAACAGCCGATCGGCGACCTCCAGCACGTTCATCCGGTGCGTGATCAACAGGATCGTGGTCCCCTTGGCCTTCAGCGCCGCCAGCGCGTCCCGTAGCCCCGCTTCGCCCCGGTCGTCGAGGTTGGCGTTCGGCTCGTCCAGCACCAGCAGGCGGGGTTGTCCGAGAAGTGCGCGGGCCAGGCCCAGACGCTGCCGCTGCCCGCCGGAGAGGCCGACGCCGCCGGGACCGAGGACCGTGTCATAATGCTTCGGCAGGTCCATGATCATGTCGTGGATCCCGGCGGCCTTGGCGGCGGTGATCACGTCATCGACCGGCGCCTCGCCGAACCTTGCAATGTTGGCTCGGACGGTTCCGGCGAAGAGGCCCACATCCTGCGGCAGATACCCGATCTGGCGGCCCAGCTCCGTCAGGTCCCACTTGCCGTAATCCATCCCGCCGTAGCGCAGACGCCCGTCGCCGGGCTCGATCGCCCCGATCAGCAGCCGCGCCAGAGTGCTCTTGCCCGAGCCGGAGGGGCCGACGATCCCGATAGCTTCGCCGGGCGTGATCTCAAACGTCACGTCGCGAAGGACGGGCTTTGTCTGCCCGGGCAGCGTGAAGCCGACACCCTCGGCGGTCAGGGCGTTGGCCGCAGCGGGAACGATGGTGCGGTCGCTCTCTGCCGGAACCTCGTGCAGCAGGGCGCTCACCTCGCGATATCCGCTGCGCGCTTCGTTGAACTGGCGCCAGGTGCCCACGCCCTGCTCGACCGGGACAAGCGCGCGGCCAAGAATGATGGACGAGGCAAAGATCGTCGCGGGCATGATCTGCCCGTCAATGACCAGCCACGCCCCGATCCCCAGCATCATCGCCTGAAGCAGCAGCCGGGCGAAGCGGATCGTGGCCGACACCACCGCGTTCCGGTCAGACGCGACGGCCTGTGTTAGCAGCATCCGGTCGCGGTCACCGCGCCAGTGCGTCTCGATCGCGGGACGCATCCCCATGGCAACGACCACGTCGGAATGGCGAAGGATGTTCTCGGAAAAGCCGAAGGCGCGGTTGGCGGCCTGTTCGCTGGCCGACAGCGACGGCCGGGTCAGCCGTTCGTTCAGCAGTGCAAGCCCAAGCAGCGATGCCGCGCCGACCGTCGCGATCACGCCAAGCAGCGGAGCGATCAGAAACAGGAGGATCAGGTAGACAGGAATCCACGGCAGGTCGAAGGCGAAATGCACCCCCGGCCCGGTGATGAAGGTGCGGAACTGGTCCAGCCGCTGAAGCTGCTGCGCGCCCTTGGAATAGCCCTGTCGCGCCGACCGCTGGATCAGCGCGCTGAACACGCGCGTGGACAGCGCGGCGTCCAGCCGCATCCCGGAGCGCACCAGCACCTGCGCCCGCATCGCGTCGAGGAACCCCATGGTGATGAGCGCGACCAACAGGATCAGCGAAAGCAGAAGGAGTGTCGTGACGTTTTCGCTCACCAGCACGCGATTGTAGATCTGCATGAGGTAGAGCGGCGAACTGAGGTAGAGAAGATTGATCGCCCCGCTGAACAGACCTGCAAAGACGAAGCCCGCGCGCTCTTGGCGCAGCGCGTCCTTGATCTCGTTGCGGCTGTCTGGCCGGAGGTCGGCGTCGGGCGGGGTCATGGAAATCCCTTGGAAGAATGGAAACGGCGGGGTCCCGAAGGACCCCGCCATCCGACAGTTTAGAACAAGCCGCCGAGAAGGCCGTCGCTGTTGCTGTCCGACGCGCTGGTCGACTCGCTCATGGAGCTCGTGCCGATCATCACGGGTGCGCCGACGCCGAAGCCGATGCTACCGATGCCGGTGAACGAGGTGGCTTCGTCGCCGCCGTCATCCATGGAGGAAAACGACAGGATGTCCGTCGCCCCGAAGCTTGCGCCTGGGTTCGCCCCGAATTCGGTTGCGGAGCTGTCCGAGGACATTTCGTAGGACGTGTTGGAAGAGTCGCCAAGAAGTTCGCTTAGGATGGACATGATGTGTCCTTTCTCATCGAGTTTCTGGTTTCGCCCTCGTTGTCCGAAGTTCGGAGCAACCGGGGCAGCGCCAGTCGTCATGACCGACGTTGCAGGAGAAAGGAGCGGAAAAGGCAATGAGTTCCAGTATTTGCCGGTCACGTTAATTTTGACCGGGAGGCGGAATGACGCTGAAACTTTCTGACGGCGCGTCCGTACGGCGGGTCTAAGTGCCTAGGTTCTCTGGTTTAGGATCGGTCAACCATTTTCGGGCATTCGAAATCCCCACCCCGTCGGAGGACGGGTGAGCGGAACATTGCTCTGGACACGCCTCGGATGCCGGAAGGGATCGAGACCTGGTCGGACTTTGTCATTCTCTTCCGCGAGCCGACCTGCTGCCGATTTCGTTGACACCGAGATTGGGTGTTCAGAGTGTTCAGTCGCGCGGCACAACAGCAAAGCCAGTCGCAATCTCGAAGACAGGGGTGATCGACAAGCTGCGTTCACCCGGGTTGGACGCCTGTTTCGCCCCGGTGCACAGCCGGTATTTTCTGCCGCTATCGAGAAAGATAAAATAGCCTATTGACCCTCCAGTGACTGGAGACCCCAGATCAACGGTCCAGTCTATTCGGAGAAGGAAAGGATCCGCTATGGCCGACACGAATGCCCAGCACTCCGACCAAAACGATATCATCCGGGATCCCGTCTGCGGCATGACCGTGGACCCGAACGCGGGCAAGCCGACGGTGGAGTATCAGGGGCACACCTACCACTTCTGTGCGGACGGGTGCCGCAAGAAATTTGAAGCCGAGCCGGAGGCCTATCGCACGGCCGAAGACCCCGTCTGCGGGATGACGGTCGAACGGGCCACGGCAAAGCATATGAGCAAACATCACGGCGAACGCTTCTACTTCTGCTCCTCCGGCTGTCAGACCAAATTCGAGGGCGATCCCGAGAAATACCTCGGCGACCGGCCCGAGCCTGAGCCGATGCCCGAGGGCACGATGTACACCTGCCCGATGGACCCCGAGATCGTGCAGGACCACCCCGGCGACTGCCCGATCTGCGGGATGGCGCTGGAACCGATGACGCCATCTCTGGACAGCGGGCCGCACCCGGAATACGTCGACTTCAAGCGGCGGCTCTGGATCACCGCGCCGATGGCGGCAGGGGTCTTCTTGCTGGAGATGGGGTCGCACGTCGGCATCCCCTTCGCCGACTGGCTGGGTCACACGGCCTTCGTCTGGCTTCAGTTCCTGCTGGCCACGGGCGTGGTCTGGTTCACCCGCATGTTCTTCAAGCGCGCGTGGAGTTCGGTAAAGAACCGCAGCCCCAACATGTGGACGCTGATCGGGCTTGGCACGGCGGCCGCCTATCTCTTTTCCATCATCTCGATGCTGGCACCCGACCTGTTGCCCGCGCAGATGCAGGACGGCATGGGCATGACCCCCGTCTATTTCGAGGCGACGGCGGTGATCCTTGTTCTCGTGCTGATCGGTCAGGTCATGGAACTGGCCGCCCGCGAACGCACCGGCGACGCGATCCGCGCCCTGATGAACCTCGCGCCCAAGACGGCGCGTCGTGTGAATGGCGAGACGGAAGAGGACGTGCCGCTCGATGAACTGAAGACCGACGATATCCTCCGCGTCCGCCCGGGCGAGAGCGTGCCCGTCGACGGCGTGGTGACCGAGGGCCGGTCTTCGGTCGACGAGAGCATGATCACGGGTGAGCCCGTTCCGGTCGAGAAGGTCGAGGGCGAGCCGGTCACCGGCGGGACGCTGAACAAGACCGGGTCCTTCCTGATGAAGGCCGAGAACGTGGGTGACGACACGACGCTCAACCGGATTGTGCAAATGGTCGCCTCGGCGCAGCGGTCGCGCGCGCCGATCCAGGCGGTGGCGGACCGGGTCGCGGGGTATTTCGTGCCCGCCGTGGTCGGTGTCGCGCTGCTGGCCTTCGTGGCGTGGTGGGCGCTCGGGCCCGCGCCCGCGTTGTCCTATGCCTTCGTCGCGGCGGTCTCGGTGCTGATCATTGCCTGCCCCTGTGCGCTTGGCCTCGCCACGCCCATGTCGATCATGGTGGCCTCGGGGCGCGGTGCGAATGCCGGCGTGCTGATCCGAGACGCGGAGGCGCTGGAGCGGTTCGCCAAGGTCGATGCGCTGATCGTCGACAAGACGGGCACCCTGACCGAGGGCAAGCCGACCCTGACCGATGTCGAGCCGAAGGGCATGGACGAGGCCGACCTGCTGACCCTCGTCGCCGCGCTGGAACGCGGGTCCGAACACCCTCTGGCCGAAGCACTCGTCGCCGGGGCAGAAGACCGTGGCGCCTCCCGCAAGGACAGCACCGACTTCGAGGCGATCACCGGCAAGGGCGTCACCGGCACGGTCGACGGCCGCAAGGTGGCGCTTGGCAATGTCGCGCTGATGGCCGACCTGTCGGTCGAGACCGGAGACCTCGCCGACCGCGCCAAGGCACTGCAGGGCGAGGGCAAGACGGCAATGTTCATCTCCGTCGACGGTGCGGCAGCGGGCCTCGTCGCAGTCGCGGACCGGATCAAGGAGACGACGCCGGACGCCATCCGTGCGCTGCATGAGCTTGGCCTGCGGATCGTCATGGCCACCGGCGATGCCGAGGCCACGGCACAGGCGGTCGCCAAGCAGCTTGGCATCGACGAGGTCCACGCAGAGGTCAGCCCGGAGGACAAGAACGCGCTGGTCAAGAAGCTGAAAGGCGAAGGCCTGTCGGTCGCCATGGCCGGCGACGGCGTCAACGATGCGCCTGCACTGGCCGAGGCCGACGTGGGAATCGCCATGGGCACCGGTGCCGACGTCGCCGTGGAAAGTGCGGGCATCACGCTGGTCAAGGGCGACCTCGGCGGCATTGTCCGGGCGCGCAGGCTGGCCGAGGCGACGATGCGCAACATCCGTCAGAACCTCTTCTTCGCCTTCGTCTACAACAGCGCGGGCGTGCCGATCGCGGCAGGCATCCTCTACCCCTTCGTGGGCGTGCTGCTCTCGCCGATCTTCGCGGCGGCGGCGATGAGCCTGTCGTCCGTCTCGGTCATCGGTAACGCGCTGAGACTGCGGGCGCAGAAGCTCTGACACCAGAGAAGTCGCTCACCGACAAGAAAGCCCCGCGCGTCTGACCTCGCGCGGGGCACCTCTATGTTTGCGACGGAATGCGGCGGGAGGTGGTGTCACCCCGGCGTGATCCGTCTGGGCTTGACCCTCCAGTGGCTGGAGACTTTAATTATCGGGCAGAAGGAGACGCCCCATGAACATCGGACGCGCCGCAACCGAGACCGGGTTGTCGGTCAAGACGATCCGCTATTACGAAGATATCGGACTGGTCGATGCCGATCGGGCCGAGAACGGCTATCGCGATTTCGGCGACCGGCAGATCACGCAATTGCGGATGCTGGCGCAGGCCAGGCACCTTGGTTTCGGCCTGGAGGAATGTCGTCGGCTGCTGGACCTGAACGCGAACCCCGACCGGGCCAGCCGGGACGTCCAGGCGCTTGCGACCCGAAACCTCGAAGCGGTGCGGTCCAAGATTGACCAACTGAAAGTCCTGGAGGCGGAGCTTGAGATTCTGATTGATCAATGTCATGGCGATGATGCGCCAGACTGCGCGATCCTGAACGGGTTGGCCGGGTCGATGGACTTTGGCGCAAACCGAAAAACCTAGGCAGGGACCAGTGGGGACACACGTGCGAAAGACCTTGGCGATCATCATGCTGCTGATCACGGCCTGGGCTGTCCTGCCCGGTGTCGCGCAGGCGCATGACGTATCGCCGCAGGTCACGGTCATGTCCCACGACATGGCGGGTTGCCCCGAGTGCCCTGAGCAGGACGCCTCTCCCCATGAGATGGCGCAAAAGTGCCATTACGGTGCCACCTGCGGCATCGCCGTGCATGCGATTCCAACTGTCCCAAGTCTCAGCCTGTTCGCGCCGCTGGTCAAAGATCCAACGTACCCGGACGTGGTTTCGCGATTGAATTCCGTCGCATTGGCGCGGGATCTTCCCCCTCCCCGTACCTGAACGCATCCCGACAAGGCGCTGCGGCCCGGCCCGCGGCAAGGATGACTGCGCGGGTAAGCCGCGCGTTTCAGGACAAGCACAATGAACAAGACACTGATCGCAGCCCTAGGCGTCGCCGCACTTGCGGGCGCGGCCTACTACCTGACCCGTCCACCGCAGATGACCCAGGCCGAGGCCCCGGCAGAAGGCGACGCGCTGGTTACCATCACTCAACCCGAGACCCTCTCGCCCGAGGCCCTGATGGGCAGCCGCGCCTTCGACGCCACCTGCGCGTCCTGCCACGGCGACAATGCGACCGGCAAGATGGGTTTCGGGCCGCCACTGGTCCACAAGATCTACGAACCCAGCCACCATGGCGATATGGCCTTCGTGCTGGCGGTCCAGAACGGAGTCCGGGCTCATCACTGGCCATTCGGGGACATGCCCGCCCAGTCTGGTCTGACCAGGGCGGATGTCGGTAATATCATCGCTTTTGTCCGCGAGTTGCAGCGCGCCAACGGGATCGAGTGACATAAAACCTCGCATGACACGTCGCGCCTTTTGCCGTGCGCCGACAGGGACGGCCGGACTGGCCGCGCTGCCGGTGCGGGCCGAAGGGCCGCCGACGCTGATGGCCCGCGTCCTGCATTCCGGATAGAGCCGCGATTGTCCCTCTACACAGCGAACGTTGGCTGGTGCGACCACCACGGCGTGACCGCGCGACCAATCACAAAAGTTTCTCGATGTATTGCGCCGCCTCCGACCCCTTCAGGCTGCGGCGCCAAAGACGTTCGGTGATGGCTTCGTGCTGCGCGACGGCCTCCGGAGCCGAGGTGATCGTCGCGACGCCGAAACGCACATTGGCCAAAGCGCCGAGCCGGAACGGACTCATCGCCAGTTCGGGTAGGGACGTGCCGCGAAAGATCTGGAAACTTGCCCCAGGCATGGAATCGACGAGCACCCCGATCTGGATCCCCATTGGTTCAGACTTCAGAAGCTCGATGATGTTCTGCACCTCCGCCCGCGCTGCCTCCCGCCTGTCCTTTTGTCCGGCCAAGGCCTGCGTGCCCACAAAACCCGAGGCGCAGAAGGCTTCGATCTCGGCGGCGGAAACGAGGCTGACCACATGGGGACGCCGCGCGCGGTATGTGGTTTTCCGCTGTTTCAGAACCTCCACCACCCGGTCGATTTGCCGAAGCGCATCGGTGTGATCGGGAACATCCGTGGGTACGCTTTCGCGCAAGACCGTGGGGAGAAGTGCATCATAGCGGTCGGTCGTCAGCAGATAGGAAACCGGTCCGAACATCACACTGATCCGCTCTGCTTTCTCCTCGATCTGCCGCATCCGCTCGAAGAAGGTAAGCGCAGAGGAAATGTACTCGACCGAGACACCCAGAAGCGACCCGATTGATACACCGAGGTGATCGGCTATCCGGCCAAGTGTATCGACACGGATCGGATGGCCGGCCTCGTATCGATAGATCGCCGCCCGGGAGACGCCGGTCAGTTCTGCCAATTGGTCCGGGGTGAGGCCCGCCCCCATGCGCGCAGCCCGCAGTCGCGCGCCCACGGCTTCGATCGCACTGCTTTGTGTCATGCTGGGGTGATTCACGCTGCCGCTCCTTCCCTTGTGCTCAATCACTATGCAAAAGCCGTCTAAAAATAGCAATAATGCCATCGAATTTCTCAAACTTGAGAATATTATTGACTTTTCCAAGCGTCGCGAAAGATCATGGACGCATATGAACTCGGAGGCCTACCAATCATGACGTTTGCTTTTCGCACTTTAACGCGACCTTCTCTCGGCGCTGCGGTCCTTGCTGTCGGACTGGCCAGCACGGCGGTGGCGCAGGATTACACGGCTCGGATCGGGCACCTGGAATCGCCGCAGCAGTCGCGGCATGTCTTCCTCGAGAAAGTCGCTGATCTGGTTTCGGAGCGTACCGACGGAGCGGTCGCCTTCGAACTGTTCCCCTCGGGTCAACTCGGCTCTCAGCGGGAGATGACCGAAGGCGTGCAGCTTGGCACGCTCGAGGCCACGGTATCGCCCGCGGCCTTTCTCGGCGGGTTTAATGAACAAATTTCCATCCTCGACATCCCGTTCCTTCTGCCAAACGATGAGGAAGCCGCGCAGAAACTGCGGAGCGGTTCGTTCGGCGATGCGTTGCTTGAAAGCTTCAAGGACCGTGGCGTCGTCGGGATCGAGCTCTGGCCCAACGGGCGCAAGAACCTGACATCGAACAAGCCGCTGGGCGATCTGACCGCGCTGTCGGAGCACAAGTTCCGCACGATGGATTCGCGCATTCTGATCAAGCAGTTCGAGGCGCTCGGTGCCTCCGCCGTCGCGCTGCCCTTCGGCGAGCTCTACACCTCGCTTCAGACCGGTGTGGTCGATGGGCAGGAGAACCCGCTCGACACCATTCAGCGCATGAAGTTCTACGAGGTGCAGGATTACCTGGTGCTGACCGAGCATGGCGCGATGGAAGACGTGGTTCTTTTCAACCCGACTTGGTGGAGCTCGCTTCCTGAAGAATACCGGACGGTGATCTCCCAGGCGTTCGAGGAGGTGATCCCGGAGCTTCGCGCGCACAAGGCCGAAGCCGTCGCCGCCGCGCTCGAGACGATCCGCTCGGAGAGCGACATCGAGATCCGCGAAGCTTCTGAGGAGGAGCGTGCCGCGATGCGCGCGGCCACCTACGACGCCGCCGTGGCCGCCTACAAGGAGCGCGCGGGCGAGGCCGGAACTGCGCTTATTGCGCTCTACGAAACCGAGTACGCGGACGTCACCGCCGAATAGGCTGCGTGGCACCCCATTAGAGGCCCGGCTTTTCTGAAGCCGGGTCTCGTTTTCGATTGACCGGCGAGGCAGACATGCGGCCCTTGGCACTTCTCAGGCGCGCGGAGCGCTTTTTCATCGTCACGGTCTTCCTGACCATGGTGGCTCTTTTCGCGCTCAATGTCGTCGGACGCGAGATCGGCGGCTCGGTGGCGAGCGGGCTGACTTGGATCGAGGAGGCGGTGCGCCTTCTCAATATCTTCCTTGTCTTCGGGGCGCTCGGCCTCGCGTTGGAACGCGGTCGCCATGTGGGTATCGATACGCTACGGCGACGTCTGCCGGACGGGATGCAGCGCGTGGCGGAAAGAATAATAGACGCCGCTGGCTGCGCTGCGACACTCTATCTCGCATGGCTCGCCCTCGAACTCAGCCGTTTCGTGTTGATGACCGGCCAGCGCAGCCCAACGCTCGATATACCGATGGGCTGGATTTATACGGCCCCCGTTGCGGGATTTTGCCTGCTGTCCCTGCGTTATGCGCTGAGTTTTTTCGGCGTGATTGACCGTTTCTCTGCGGCCCCCGGAGCGTCCGGCGCGTCAGGTGAGGGGGGCGCGGCATGATCTGGCTGCTGCTCGCCTTCGCGCTCCTCCTGCTCCTGGGGGGCTTCGAGATGTTCCTGGTCCTCGCGCTTCCGGCGCTTGGGCTGAAGGAAGCCTTCTATCCCAACTTGCCCGACGCCGCCCTGGTGCAGAAAGTGATCGGCGGGATCAACCACAGCACGCTGCTCGCCATCCCGTTCTTTATCCTCGCAGCCCACCTGATGGGCGCGGGTCGCATTGCGAACCAGCTGACAGGCCTCATGCGCGGTTTTCTCGGTCATACCCGTGGCGGTATGGGGCACACCACGATCGGTGCCTCGATGGCCTTCGGCTCGGTCTCGGGCTCGGCGCCCGCGACGGTCGCCGCGATGGGTCGCATGGTCTATCCACAGATGCGCGAGACGGGTTTTTCAGAGCGCTTCGGATTGGGGCTTCTGGTCGCCAGTGCCGAGACCGCGCTTCTGATCCCACCCTCGATCACGCTTATCATCTATGGCTGGATCACCGGCACCTCCATCGCCCAGCTCTTCGCCGGCGGTCTGGCGGTCGGGCTGTTTCTCGGTCTCGCCTTCGCCGCGATGGTCACGGTCGAGGCGCGGCGGCGCGGTCTTCAGGGCGGGGCACGGACACCCTGGAGTGAAAGGCTTGCGATGCTTTGGGAGGCGAAGTGGGCGCTCGGCATGCCGCTGATCATCTTGGGCGGGATCTATACCGGGCTCTTCACCCCGACCGAAGCCGCGGCGGTGAGCGTGGTATATGCCATCTTCGTGGAGATGGTGATTTTCCGCGAACTTGATTTCCGAAAGCTCGTTGCGGTGACCGAGGAGAGTGCGGTCGCGACCGCGGTGATCTTCGTCCTCCTGGCCATGGGGGGCCTATTGTCTTTCTTCGTGACGCTGGCCCAGGTGCCCGGGACGATCACGGACTTCCTCGAAGCCGCCGATGCGGACGTCGTCCTTTTCCTCCTGGTGGTAAACCTGTGCTTCCTGATCGCAGGGATGTTCATCGACCCAAACTCCGCGCTGCTGATCCTCGTGCCGCCGCTGTTCCCGGTCGCCCAGGCTTTCGGCGTCGATCCCGTGCATTTCGGAATGATCGTAACGCTCAACATCTGCATCGGAATGATCACGCCGCCGTTCGGCCTCGATATCTTCGTGGCCTCCTCGACGCTTGACCGCCCGGTGCTGTCGATCATCCGTGGCGTCTGGCCCTTCGTGGCGATCAACATCGTGGTCCTTCTTATTGTCACGTACGTGCCGGAGATTTCGCTCTTCGTGCCGAACCTTATCTTCAATTGATGGGAGGAATTCCGTTATGGTCATGATGCCCCCCGCCCATCTCGCTCCGGCACCGGACCGACCGATCAAGGAGGTCGTGGCGCAGGTGGTTTCGCACGAGATCGCGGCAGACCAATACCGTCTGCTCGAACTTGCAGCTCCCGCCGAGGTGCTCGATTGCCGACCCGGGCAGTTCTTTCACATCCTCTGCCCCGTTAACGGCGAGAGCCAACCCTTTCTGCGCCGTCCGATGTCGATCTACGGCTACGACAAGGCCGCAGGCCGTCTGCAGTTTCTCTACAAGGTCACGGGAGAGGGAACGCGCGCTCTGGCTCATCTCGAGCCGGGGGCAGGTTTGAATGTCGTGGGACCTCTCGGCCAGGGCTTCTCCATGCCCGAGAGCGCGCGGCATCTGATGCTGGTTGCGCGCGGGGTCGGCTTGGCCACCCTCGCGCCCCTCGCACAGGAGGCGCAGCGCCTTGGGCGGCAGCTGACCGCGATCTGCTCCGCGCGCTCGGAGGCGCACTTAATGTCGATCGACTACTTTCGCGCCCTCGGGGCCAGGGTGATACCCGTAACGGATGCCGATGGCACATCGGACCCAAAGAGTCTGCGACGCTTGATCGAAGAGGAGATCGCTGCGGGCCGCGTCGACATGCTTTATACATGCGGGTCCAACCGGCTTCTCCGGCTCTGTCAGGAGATCGGCGCCGAAGCGGGCATACCCGGGGAAATCGCACTCGAGCAGCAAATGGCCTGCGGTATTGGCATGTGCCAATGCTGTGTGCGGCCTTTCAGAATTGACGGTCGCACCGCGCATCTGCGGGTCTGCCGGGAAGGCCCCGTCTTCGATATCCAGGAGGCGATCGAATGGTCGACCTAAGCACACGCATCGGTGCCCTGACGCTCCGGAATCCGGTCATGCCCGCATCCGGCACATTCTCGCGCGAGATGACGGAGGTCTTCGACCTTGATCTCCTGGGGGCGCTCGTGACCAAGACGATCACCGCCGAGACGAGGGGCGGAAATCCGACCCCGCGCGTCTGCGAGGTCGAAGGGGGGATGCTGAATTCCATAGGCATTCCTTCGAAAGGGGTGGGCGCCTTCCTCGCCTCCGAAGTGCCGGCCTATGCGGGCTGTCGCTCGCCGCTTGTGGTCAGTATCTCCGCCCCCACTGTAGAGGGCTTCGCCGAGCTCTGCAGGGCGGTATCGGTGCCGGGCGTCACCGCGATCGAGGCGAACATCTCCTGCCCCAACATCGAGGAAGACGGGAAGGCCTTTGCCATGCGTCCCGACACCACGCGCCGCGTTGTCGAGGCGCTGCGGGAGGAGACGGAACTTCCGCTCTGGGCCAAGCTGACGCCAAATACGGGGGAGACGGTGGAAGTGGCGCAAGCGGCCCAGGATGCAGGTGCGGACGCCCTCGTCGTCGCGAATACGATCCTGTCCATGTCAATAGATGCGCGCAGCCGCACACCCAAGCTCGGCAACTTGATGGGCGGCCTCTCTGGCCCGGCTTTCAAACCAATCGCGCTGCGCATGACGTATCAATGCGCGCGCAGCGTTGATATTCCCGTGATAGGCTGCGGCGGTATCACCGCTGCCGAAGACATCGCTGAATTCCTCATCGCCGGTGCCTCCGCAGTGCAGATCGGCACGGCCAATTTCATCAATCCTACCGCCATGCCACGCCTGATCAGCGATCTCGGACATTTCATGGCCGAAGAGGGCATCGAGCGTGTTGCGGACCTCGTCGGTTCGATCCGCGACGGCGCCTTGGACGAATCTATTCGCTTCATGGAGACCGCACCGTGACAAAAGAGATGATAGCCGACAGATCAACCGCCTTTGCCGAGAGCGAAGGATCCACTCTTGATGACACCGACGCGGCGCTGGCCGAGCGACTGTTTTCCGAAATCGCGCGCCGCAGCGCCGATACGCTCGGAGTGAGCCGTCCCGCGTGGTCCGCCAAGGAGACCGAGATCCTCGATTTTCTAACCGAGGAAGCCCGGGCGGAGGGGCTTGTCGTCACCGCCGATGCGCTGGACAACCGGATCTTCTGCCTGCCGGAAGATGCGGAGGCGACACCGTATACCTTGATCGGCAGCCACGTGGACAGCGTGCCTGTGGGCGGTAACTACGACGGGCTTGCAGGTGTGATCGCAGGGCTCTGTTGTCTGATCCATCAGCGCCGGGCAGGCCGACGCTTTGCCCGCCCGGTCCGGGTCATCGCCATGCGCGGCGAGGAGAGCGCCTGGTTCGGACCGTGCTACATGGCCTCGAAAGCGCTGACCGGGACCATGACCGATGAAGAGCTGGAAGCCACCCACAAGGGCGACGGGCGGTCCTTGGCCGACCACATGCGCGATCTCGGCATTGACATCGCCCCGATTGAGGACGGCACGGAGCTGCTGCCACTTTCCGAAATCGGAGAATATCTGGAATTGCATATCGAACAGGGCCCTCTGCTGGTCCGTGAACGGAAACCCGCCGCGGTCGTGACCGGCATCCGCGGCAATCTGAGGCTGAAAGAGGTGCGCGCCATCGGCGAGCCGGGGCATTCCGGCGCCGTACCGCGCGAATTCCGCCACGATCCCGTCATGGCCACCGCGCAGCTTCTTACAAGGCTCGATTCACTCTGGGCCGAAGAGGTCAAGAAGGGTACCGATCTGGTCATGACGAGTGGCGTGATGAGCACAGACCCCAAGCATCACGCCATGGCGCGCATCCCCGACCAATTGACCTTCAGTTTCGAAATTCGCAGCCAGGACCCGGACACTCTGGAGAGGTTCGAAGCCATCCTGCATGACGAGATCTCGCGCATCAGCGCGCTCACCGGCGTCCGTTTCGAACTGCCGCGACCGATCCGGAACGCGCCTGCGCAATTGGATCGGGTGGTGCAGTCAGGGCTGCTCGCGTCGATGGAGGCAATCGGGCAGGCACGCTATTCAATGCCCTCTGGTGGGGGGCATGACGCCGCGATATTCGCAAATAGTGGCGTGCCCGCGGGTATGGTCTTCGTCCGCAGTCAAGGCGGGTCTCACAACCCGGACGAAAGCATGGCGGTGGACGATCTGATGGCGGCGACATCTATCCTTTTGAATTATGTCACCCGCGACGCCACTACGTAGACCGAAGGTTCGCTGCCTTTACGAAGCGATGGAGTGCGGTGTGAAAAGCGCTCTGAGGACGAGAAACACAGGAGGATCAAGATGGACTACACCAGGATCGCGAGCATTATCCGGGAAAACGGCAATGGGACCCACGCCTTCGACAAGGCGGCGGATGCCGCTTGCGTCGCCGCGAAGGAACACCCGGAGAAGGCCGCAGGTTTCTTTCTCCTTGGTTGGGAGGCGCGCGAGTTCGTCAATGTGTTCGAACGCATGCCAGTTTCTAAAGGGTCCGCGACGGCAGCGCAGAACCGGCTTGCGACCAATGCCGAGGCCCTCGATGCAGCTGGGGATGACGCCGAAAAACTCCTTCAGGTTCTGAATGAAATGGCGCGGACGTTTTGTGTCGACGAGTGAGGAAATCAAGAACCGAACCTGTGGGCGCGGATCTTTCGACGCATTAATATATTGATTGAAATCAATAATTTGCGGGAGGTGCCAGTGTGCGCTCGAACTCGCGCGCAAAGGTAACGAGGCGTTTTCGTCGAGCGATTGCTTCGCGTGACTGTTAGTGCACTGCATGTCCGGTTTCATCGCGGCTCGGCAATTCGTGCCCTCTGCAGCGTGCAGCTTCGTCCCGCCATTCTGGGGCCCGGTCCGCGGCGGAAATCCAGCTTACGGCCTGCTCCGACATTGACCCGGAGCGAGGGTACCGATCATTCCACGAACGGTCCAAAATCCGCCCTCGGATAGGCCGGGCGCGATGTCAACCTTTGCCACCAGTCCCTGCACTTCGGACGCGTCGCGAAAGCATCGGGCGCGATTTCCTCCTCGATCCGGCGGACAAAGGGGGCGGTGGCGATGTCGGCCAGCCCGTAGCGCCCGCCAATCAGCGCGCCGTTGTCGATCATGGCTTCCATCCGGTCCATCATGGCCAGCAGGTTCTCTCGCGCCTCGTCCAGTTCGGCGTCCGTGTAAGGATTGCGCGCCGCGCGGCGCCAGGCCTCTTTCCTTTCCTCGGACGGGACGGATTTGAGCATCTCTTCGAATTCCGTTTCGCTCATCTTCGCCGCGCGGGCCGCCATGCCATGGCGCCAGTTGAACCGGATGAGATTGGTGATCAGCCCGTCCACATAGCGCACCCAGTTGCGCATCATCGCCTGGTCATAGGGGGCGTCAGGCAGAAGGGGCGGGTCGGGCTGGATCGCATCGAGGTATTCGCAGATCGTACTGCTTTCGTGCAGCGGGCGGCCGTCGTGCACGAGTGTCGGCACCACGCCCATTGGGTTGATCTTCAGATAGGCCTCGGAATGCTGTTCCTGGGTGGCAAGGTTGATGACATGGGCCTCATAGCTGAGCCCTTTTTCTTCAAGAAACAGCCGCACACGCCGCGAGGCGCTGGATTTTGGCGAGTGATAGAGAACCAGCGACATCAGCGACCCTCGAACCGGGGCGCGCGCTTTTCGCGAAAGGCATCGCGCCCTTCGCGGAAATCAAGGCTGTCCTTGCACCGCGCACCCCATTCGGCGATCCGGCCGGGGTCGCGCTGATCGGGGTCGGCCAGAATGTCGGCGACGGTTTCCTTGGTTGCCTGGATCGACAGGGGCGCGTTGCCTGCGATGGTTCTGGCCATGTCCATTGCCGCGGGCCAAAGGTCGTCCGGGGCATAGAGGTGTTCGACCAGCCCCCAGGACAGGGCTGTCTCCGCGTCGATCCGGTCGCCGACATAGAGCAAGCGGCGCGTGCGCGCGGGGCCGACCGCGTCGACCAGGCTGCGCAGCCCGTCCGACCCGTAGGAAATGCCCAGTTTCGCGGCGGGGATGCCAAAGGATGAATCGGTCGATGCCAGCCGAAAGTCGCAATTGAGCGCGGTCATCAACCCGCCGCCAATGCAGTATCCCCGGATCACCGCAATGGTCGGGAGCGAACAGGCGGCAAGGATGCGTTGACGGTCAATGAAATCGGTGCCGGTTGGACGCGGCCCCTCGAAGCCGTTCAGATCGGCCCCCGAGATGAAGGCCCGCCCGCCGATGCCCGTCAGCAAAAGCGCGCTCGCGCCGCCGTCTTCAGCTGCGGCGAGGGCCTCGACCATGCCGGCGGTCGCGGGTTCGTCCAGGGCATTGTGGCGATCGGGGATCTGGATTGCCAAGGTGGCGATCGTGTTCTCGATTCTCAGTCCGATGCGCCCGTCTGAAAAAGTGCGGTCGGGCGACCATGCCGGGGGAAATGCGATGTCCTTCATGTGCTCAACCTCGTTCACGGTTTCAGGATGATGGGGGCGGTCGTGGCCCGGCTTTCCAGCCGCCGGTGCGCGTCGGCCGCGTCTTTCAGGGGCAGGACCTCCCCGATCGGGGTCTGCACCTCCGGATCGGCAAGAAACGCAAAGGTGGCCTGCGCCGCCGCGCGGGCCTCCTCGGCGTCCGCGATCCAGCTGCGCAAGGTCGGGCGGGTGACGATGATCGACTTGGAATGCAGCAGTTGCAGATCAAACTCGCCCACATTGCCCGAGGCCGTGCCGTAGCTGATGACCATGCCGCGCGGGCGGATACAGTCGAGTGAGGGCCGGAAGGTCGATTTGCCGACGCCATCATATATGACATCCGCGCCGGTCCCGTCGGTCAGCTCCATCACTCGGTCCGGGAAATCTTCTGTTGTGTAGTTGATCGCCGCGTCATAGCCGAAATCCCGCGCGATCCTCATCTTGTCGTCCGAGCCGACGGTTCCGATCATGCGGGCGCCCAGTTTCCTGCCCCATTGCCCCAGCAACAGACCCATGCCCCCTGCGGCGGCGTGGACCAGCGCGGTCTTGCCGGGGCCAAGCGGATAGAGCCGACGAACAAGGTATTCGGCGGTCAGACCGCGCAGGAGGTAGCCGCCCGCCACATCGTCGGAGAGCGCGTCAGGAAGCGGGAACACCCGGGCGGCAGGCATGATCGTATGGGCGGCATAGCTGTTGGGCCCGATATATCCCACGCGGGTGCCTGCCGAGGGCGTGCTCACACCGGGGCCGGTCTCTTCGACGATACCGACCGCCATATGGCCCATGACAATCGGCATCGGCTTCGCCGAATGGGGTCCGCCGTGATCGCCTTCGCGTTCGTAGATATCGGCATAGTTCACGCCGCAGGCCGTGTTCCGGATCAGAACCTCGCCCTCGGCCAATGGTGGCAAGTCGAATTCCTCATACCTCAGATTGTCAGCTCCGCCATGGGCGCGGATCAATATAACGTTTGTTTTCAATTTATTGGCTCCCATTTGCTGCGGCGACTCCGAGAGGGCAGCCGATTCAATGTCAACATAAAATCGAATAGCGGATGTGTACAAGGCCTTTACGTATACATAGAATCAGGCAATGAATACATCAAAGCGGAGGGGATGCCTTGGGGCGTGCAAGCGAAACAGTTCGGAAAAAGCTGGAGCGAGAGATCAGCGCAGGGACGCTGAGACCCGGCGATACGATTGATGAAAAGTCGCTCGCCGCGCGGTTCGACATCTCGCGCACCCCGGCGCGCGAGGCGATCATGCAACTGGCCGCTTCGGGCCTCGTTGAAATCCGGCCGAGACATGGCGCTGTCGTCGTGTCGCTTGGCGCTGAAGAAGCGATTGCGATGATGGAAACGCTCGCCCTGCTGGAGGCGGAAGCGGCGGGGCTTGCGGCCCACAGGATGCCGCAGGACGAAAAAGACCGGATGGCGGAAATTTACGAAAGCAGCCGGACCAGCGCCGCTGACCTCGACAGTGAGGCCTACATCAAGCTGAACGCTATGTTTCACAGAACGATCTATGACGGCGCCCGCAATGAATACCTGCAGTCCCTCATCGTTCAGACGCGCAAGCGGATGGCCTTCTATCACTCGTCCAGCCTCTACCAGAAATCCCGGCTGGAGCGGTCCTGGGCGGAGCACGGCAAGGTCGTGGAGGCGATCACCGCGGGCGATGTGGAGGAAGCCCGCGAAGCGATGCGGGATCACATCCTGTCGGGTGGCCGCGTCTATGCAGACCTCGTTGCCGCGCTGAAACAGCCGGAGAAGGGTGCGGGAACGGCCTGAAAATAAGGGATCCGACCGGCGAACCGTGTCGGCGATACGCTTTGCTCGTGCCTGCATGGGCCAGAGCGGAACAATTTTCCAAGGGAGGAGAACCAAGACATGAAACGCAGAACATTCCTGATGGCGACAGCCGCAACGGCCGCGCTCTTGCCGGTCGGGGCCAAGGCCGCCAGCCAGATGAGCGACGCCATCGCCGCGCTCTACGAGAAGGCCAAGCCCGAAGGCGAGGTCACCTGGTACATCGTGCCGATGGACAGCGAAACCGCCGAACGGTGCGGCCAGCTGTTCACCAGCCTCTATCCGGGGATCAAGGTGAACGTCGTGCGGTCAACGGCGACGGTCGCCTTCCAGCGTCTGAACCAGGATCTGGATACCGGTGTGGCAAATTGCGACGTGCTGACCACGTCGAACATCGCCCATGCCGAGGATCTGAAGGGGCGCGACCTGCTGACCCAATACAGCCCGATCCGCAAGGAAGAGGTCCTGCCGGCGTTTCAGGGCACCGACCCGGACGACATGTACCATGTCACCACTGCCGGCCCCATGGGTATCGTCTACAACACCAACGAAGTCTCCGAAGCCGATGCGCCCAAGAACTGGCCCGATCTGCTGGATCCCAAGTGGAAGGGCAAACTGGCGATCGGTCATCCCGGCTTCTCCGGCTATGTCGGGATCTGGGCGACCAAGATGCGCGAACTCTATGGTTGGGAGTATTTCGAAAAGCTGGTTGAACAGGAGCCCTATGTCGGCCGGTCCTCCATCGACGTGGTGACCACCACGGCGGCGGGCGAAACCCAGGTTGGCGCGGGGCCCACGACCTCTGCCCTGATCTCTGCCGAAAAGGGCAACCCGATGGCGATGCTCGCCCCGACCGATGGCCTTGTCGTGATCACCTCGCCGTCCTGCATCCTGAAGAACGCGCCCCATCCCGAGGCGGCGAAGCTCTTCATGGAGTTCCTGATGGGGCCCGAGATCGCAGAGCTGACGGCCGAGAATTTCTCGACCCCGATCCGGGGTGACGTGAAAGTTCGGGACGGCGTCATCCCCCTGTCCGAGGTCAAGGTGATCACCGCGACCAAGGAACAGATCATCAACGAAGTCAGCGAGACCGCGGAAATGTTCCGCGACACCTTCGGCATCTGATGGCGGACGTTGCGGGCACAACAAAGGGGGCGCGCGCCGCTTGGCGCGTCCCCCGTTTCGACTGGACCATGGCGGTATTCGTTCTGCTGGCTGTCCTGCTTGTGATTCTGATCGTCAGCCCGCTGTCCCGGCTGGTGATCGAAAGCTTTTCGGACCCCGAGACCGGGGGCTTTACCCTTCAGAACTTCGTCGATGTCTTCACCCGCAAACGGTACATGACCGCCTATTGGCAAACGCTGCAACTGGCGGGCGTGACGGTTGTGATGTCGGTCTTCATGGCGCTGCCGATGGCCTTTGCCGTGTCGCGGACCGACACGCCGGGGCGGGGGCTGATGTATTTCGCCGTGCTGGGGGCCTTTATCGTGCCGCCCTTTCTTGGCGCGATCGGCTGGATCCTTCTGGCTGGCCCGAACGCGGGCTGGATCAACCAGATCTGGGAATCCCTGACCGGATCGGAAGAGCCGCTGTTCAACATCTTCTCGATGTGGGGGCTGGCCTTTGTCATCGCGCTGAACGTCTTTCCGCTGATCTTCATCTTTGCGACCTCGGCCTTCGATCTCATCTCGTCCGAGATGGAAGAAGCCGCCGCCATCCATGGCGCGGGGCCGATGCGCGCGACCTGGCTGATCACCCTGCCGCTGGCCTTGCCTGCCATCCTAGGCGCGTCCATGCTGGTCTTTCTGGAAACGATCGCGCTTTACGGCACACCGGCCCTGATCGCGATCCCGGCCCGATTCAATGTGGCCACCACCCAGTTGACGACCTTTTTCGAATATCCAGCCAAGATCGAACTGGCGATGGCCTTTTCCGTGCCCATGGTCCTGATCACCATCGTGCTGCTGGTCGCACAACGCATGATGCTGCGCGGCGGAACCGTTGCGGTCAGTGGCAAGGGCGGCGCGCGGGAACCGATGAAAATCGGGCGCTGGAAATGGCTGTTTCTGGGACACGGTATCGCGGTTGGCCTGCTGGCCGTGGTTCTGCCCGCCTTCATTCTTGTCACGACCTCCTTCTCGGTCGCCTGGGCCCGGCCCTTTGGTTTCGACAATATGACGCTGGCGAACTATCGCGAAATCCTGTTCGAGCAGCAGACCGTCCGCGATGCGCTCTGGAATACCTACACGATCTCGCTGACCGGCGCGACGGTCTGCACCGCACTGGGTTTCGTGATCGCCTACATGGTGATCCGGAAACTGGTCCCGATGTCTGCGGTCATCGCCTTTCTGACCGTGTCGCCGGTGGCGGTTCCGGGGATCGTTCTGGCCATCTGCTTTTACGCGGCATATGCCGGGCCTCCCCTGTCGCTCTACGGGTCTTCGATGCTGATCATCATCGCCTTCGTGACACGGTTCCTGCCGATTGCCTTCGTCTCCTGCGCCTCGGGGGTGCGGTCGATGAACCCGGAACTGGAGGAGGCCGTGCGCATCCACGGTGGCGGTCGGTTCCGCGCCCTGGCCGAAGTGGTCGCGCCGGTGCTGAAAAAGTCGCTTCTGGGGGTCTGGATCCTCGTCTTTGTCATCTGCTCGCGCGAGCTGTCGACGGCGATGTTCCTGTCCTCCTACCAGAACCGCGTGATCTCTATCCTGACGCTCGATCTGAGCGAACAGGGTGAATACGAAATGCTGGCGGCCATGGGTGTCGTCCTGCTGGTCATCACCACGGCGGTGGTGGCTGTCGGGATGCGATTCCTGGGCCGTGACTTCATGCTACGAAGGAATTGACCATGACCACCCTTCAAATCCGCGGGCTGACGAAGGCCTATGGCGCGTTCAAGGCGGTGGACGATCTGTCGCTGACCCTCCAGGACGGAGAATTCCTGTCGCTGCTTGGCCCGTCCGGATGCGGCAAGACGACGACGCTGCGCATGATCGCGGGCTTCATCACGCCGACCGCCGGGGCGATCCTGCTGGATGGGCAGGAGATTTCCTCGCCCTCCGGTGTGGTTCCGCCGGAAAAGCGTCAGATGTCGATGATTTTCCAGTCCTATGCCATCTGGCCCAACATGACCGTGGCGCAGAACGTCGGCTTCGGGCTGCGGATGAAGAAGCTGCCGAAGGCTGAAATCGCCCGGCAGGTGGCCGAGGTGCTGCGCGTTGTTCAGATGGATCATCTGGCGGGACGTTACCCGTCGGAGTTGTCAGGTGGTCAGCAGCAACGGGTGGCCCTGGCGCGTGCGGTGGCGCTTCAGCCGAAGGTCATGTTGCTTGACGAGCCCCTGTCGAACCTTGACGCTAATCTGCGTGAAGACATGCGAAGCGAGATCAAGCGGATGCACCTGGAGTACGGGATCACGACCGTCTACGTCACCCACGACCAGTCCGAGGCGATGGCGATTTCTGACCGGATCGCGGTGATCAACGCGGGCCGGATCGAACAGATCGAAGCGCCACATGCGCTGTATTCGCGCCCGCGCACCCGATTTGCGGCCGAATTCATCGGGCGCACAAACCTGATCGAAGGACGACGGCAGGCCGGGAAGATGATCTTCGACGGCTTCGAAGCGCCGTCTTCGGGCGGAGCTGACGGGCCGGTGCTGGCCTCTGTCCGGCCCCAGAACCTTCGCCTGCTCCCGAGGCAGGGTGGGGCCGCTCCGTCCGAAACCGATATGCTGTTCCTTCCCGGCAAGGTGACCGAACGTATCTTTCTGGGGGAAAGGTGGGATTACGGGCTGACACTGGAGGGCGGCCAGACCCTTCGCGCCGCCGGTCCGCCTGAAGAGGACTACCCCGAAGGCGCCGTGGTCTGGATCGCCCTGCCAACCGCGTCGATCATCCCGGTCGAAGACGAACCCGTGCACCTGGCGGCCGAATGATGAACCTGCCATTCAATGGGTACACCGTTCTTGACCTGACACGCATCCGGTCTGGTCCGACCTGCGTCAAGCAATTCGCCGACTGGGGTGCGGATGTCATCAAGATCGAACCCCCCGAGGATACCGCAGGGTACGGCAATCGCGACAGTTCCGATTTCCAGAACCTGCACCGGAACAAACGCAGCCTGACGCTGGATCTGAAGACGCCGGAAGGACAGGAAATTCTGGGGAAACTGGTCGACCGGGCCGATGTCCTTGTCGAAAATTTCCGCCCCGGCGTGCAACGACGCATCGGAGTGGACTGGGAGAGTTTGCACGCCCGCAACCCCCGGCTTGTTCTCGGCTCAATCTCGGGTTTCGGGCAGACCGGGCCCTATGCCGAAAGACCGGGCTTTGATCAGGTGGCGCAGGGCATGGGCGGGCTGATGTCCATTACCGGCCTGCCCGGGCAGGGCCCGGTGCGCGTCGGGGTTCCGATCGCCGATCTGACGGCGGGGCTCTTCTGCGCCATGGGCATCACCATGGCGCTGCTGGACCGCGAGCGGACGGGCCAGGGCCAGTGGGTTCAGTCCAGCCTGCTACAGGCCCAGATCGCCATGCTGGATTTCCAGGCGACCCGCTGGTTGATCGACGGACACGTGCCCGAACAGGCGGGCAACGATCACCCGACCGCCGTGCCCATGGGGGTCTATCCAACCTCGGACGGGTCGATGAATATCGCCGTGAACGGCGCGCGGATGTGGGTCGATTTCTGCCAGGTCATCGGCCGTCCCGATCTGATCGACGATCCCGACTACTGCGGCCCTCGCGAACGGCTGGCCAACCGCGACAAGCTGAACGCCCTGCTTTATGCGATCACACGGACATGGACGGCGCATGACCTGACTGAAGCCCTGCTGGCCACCGGTATCCCCTGCGGCCCGATCAATACCATCGACAAGGTGTTCGAGGACCCGCAGGTGCAGCATCTGCCTGTTGTCATGACGGTGGACCATCCCAAACGCGGGCGACAGCATCTGTTGGGACAGCCCTTCCAGGTCGAGGGGATGGAACCGGCGATCCACAGCGCCTCGCCGGACGCCGGGCAGCATAGCGATGAAATCCTTGCTGAACTGGGGTATGCCGCAGGTGAAATCGCCACCCTCAGAGAAAAGAAAGTTACATGAACAATCTTGCGCAGATCGTGTCCGAACCCGAAGCTGACGGCTACACGCCCCATATCCGGATCGAAGTCCGGGATGGCGTCGGCTGGATGATCTTTGCCAATCCCCGGCGTCGCAATGCGGTGACCTACACGATGTGGCGGCAGATCCCGGCGGCCCTGGCCGATCTGGCGGCGGATGACAGCGTGCGGGTCGTGGCCCTGCGTGGCGAGGGTGAGGCCTCCTTCATATCGGGCGCGGATATTTCCGAATTCGCAACCCGCCGGTCGACGCCGGAGCAGGTGGCCGAGTATGACCGCGTCGGAACCGAAGCCAACGCGGCCATCGTGGCCTTTGACAAGCCGACCGTCGCAGTGATCCGCACATGGTGCGTGGGCGGGGGCGTGGCAACGGCCCTGGGCTGCGATCTGCGCATCGCGTCCGAGGCATCGCGCTTTGCAGTTCCGGCGGCACGGCTTGGGCTTGGCTACCGGTATTCGGGCATCAAGGCGCTGGTCGATGTGGTCGGCCCGGCCAATGCGCGAGAAATCTTCTTTACCGCGCGCAAGTACAGCACTGACGAGGCGCTGCGCATGGGCCTGATCAACCGGACCTTTGCCGAGGACGGGTTCGACGCCGCCGCGCAGGACTATCTGGCGGGTATCGCGGCCAATGCGCCTTTGACGATGCAGGCGGCCAAAATGGCGATCCGGGCCGTGGGACAGGACCCGGACCAGCGTGACATTGGCACGATCAACGCCGCTGTTCAGGCGTGTTTCGACAGTGAGGACTACCAGGAGGGCCGCGCCGCCTTCGCCGAAAAACGCAGCCCCCGTTTCCGCGGGCGGTGATCAGAAAGACAGACATGCCCAATCCGATCTACGACACGCTCTTTGCACCGAATGCAAAGCGCGACGGAACCTTTTTGACCCTGACGGACGACAGCTCCCTGTCGCATCGGGACTTTGCAACGCTGGCCGGTCACCTGGCGGGGATGCTGGTCGCACATGGGGTCACTGCGGGTGATCGCGTCGCCGCGCAGGTGGAGAAATCGGCAAATGCCCTGGCGCTCTACGCCGCCTGCGTCCGGATCGGGGCGGTCTATCTGCCGCTGAACACGGCCTATACCCCGGATGAGGTCGGGTTCTTCCTGTCCGATTGCGGTGTGAGCCTGTTCCTCACGGACCCGGACAAAGTCGATGCGCTGACACCCGTGGCGCAAACCGCGGGCGCGCGCCTTGCGGTGCTGCCACCGGACGGGGACATCCCGCCCTATGACGCGCCGCCGGTCGCAGATCGGGGGCCGGACGACCTGGCCGCCATGCTCTACACGTCGGGCACGACGGGGCGGCCCAAGGGCGCGATGCTCAGCCATGACAATCTGCTGTCGAACACGCGCGCGCTGGTTGAAATCTGGGGGGTCGGGGCGGACGACATCCTGCTGCACGCCCTGCCGATCTATCACAGTCACGGGCTGTTCGTGGCCTCCAACGTCATGCTCCTGCGTGGCGCGGCGATGATCTTTCTGCCCAGGTTCGACACGGTTGAGATGATGCGCCGGATGCCAGGTGCGACAGTGATGATGGGTGTGCCGACCTTTTACACCCGGCTGCTGGCCGATCCCGAATTCGGACGGGCGCAGGCCGGGCATCTGCGTTTGGTCATCTCCGGCTCCGCCCCGCTCCTGGCACAGACCCATGCGGAATTCGAAGTCCGCACAGGCCAGCGCATCCTGGAGCGATACGGACTGACCGAAACCTCGATGAACACGTCGAACCCGCTGAACGGCGCACGCAAGCCGGGAACCGTCGGGCTGCCTTTGCCCGGTCTGGACCTGCGCCTGGACGAAAGTGTCAGCGACGGCGAAGGGATCGGTGAAATTCAGGTCAAGGGGCCGAATGTCTTCAAAGGGTATTGGGGTCTGGAAGAAAAAACGGCCGAAGCCTTCACCGACGACGGCTACTTTCGGACCGGCGATCTGGGCACCATCGACGCCGAGGGATACGTCACGATCGTCGGACGGCAAAAAGACCTCATCATCACCGGCGGCCTCAACGTCTATCCCAAAGAAATAGAGACGCTTATCGACGCGCAGGCCGGGGTCGAGGAAAGCGCGGTCTTCGGTGTTCCCGACGACGATTTTGGGGAACGCATCATCGCGGCGGTTTCTTTGAAGGCCGGGGTGGAACCGGATCCAGAGGGTATCGCTCGGGTGATCGGAACGAAGCTGGCCCGGTTCAAACACCCCAGGGACTGGGTGTTCATCGACGCTTTACCACGGAACGCCATGGGAAAGGTTCAGAAGGACGAACTGAGACGGCGATATTCGACAAAGGGTGCGTTCGCCGAAAATACATTGGCCTAGCGTCGTTTCAAGCTATCGAATGCCCGGTGCGCCTTGGGAGGTCCCAATTGCCCGTATCTCGTGTGCGGTCTGAGGTGCGAACCCCGGGGTGCACAAAGGTGCTCCCAAATCGCTTATCTGACGCAGTTGGACTGCGCCCTGACAACACCCGCTCCAAAGACCTCGTCCCGACCCGGTGCGCCGACATCCGTGGCGCGACGCGCCAATTCGGTGCGCAGTTGGCTTGCTGTCTTTCTGGCCAGTGTCGCATCCGCCGCGACGACGCGTGTCACGAAAGGTGCGGCGATGGAGGTTCCCGAAGAGACTTTCACGCCATCCGCCTTCGGGATCAGGACGTCAACGCCCGGCGCCGCGATATCGACATGCGGGCCGCGGACCGCGTTCCGGTATACCGCACCGTCGCGATCGACGGCCGTCACGGCAAGGGCAAAGGGAAAGGCCGCCGGGTATTGTGGCGGTTGATCCGCGCCTGCATTTCCCACGGCCGCGACAAGTATGATGCCGTCCTGCGCGGCCTGCCCGAGGGCGCGGTTCATCAGCTTGTTTTTGGGGCCGGCAAGGCTGATGTTCACGAGGTTCACGCCGTTGGACGCCAACCAGTCCATACCGCGCAGAATACTGACGACCCCCGCGGCCTCTCCGTCGGCGAATGCCGGGTCAACGACGTTTGCGCTGAACAGCGTCGTATTCCGCAGACTGTCCGGTCCGACCAGCAATTCGGCCAATAGCGTTGCGTGATCGCTTGCAGGTGGCGCGTCGCTGCCGGTGAACGCACGCTGTGCGATGCGTCCGTCCCTCAGCCCGGGATGATCCGGGGCAACACCGTTGTCGAGCATACCCACGCGCACATGGGCACGACAGCCCCCCTTCGGCCATGCGATCATGGCGGCGGCGTAATCCCTTTCGCCGCGTGCGGAGGCTTGCAACCTGTAAACGTGATGCGCGCCGGCTGTGACGGCGGGAACGGCCTCCTCGATTTCTTCGATGGCCTGCGGAATGGATGTGCCGTCCGGAATGCGAAAGACCACCAGCGTGTCGTCGAGGTCCGGCAACGGATACACCGCCTTCAGACGATAGCCGAGTGTCCGGGCGCGGGAGATCAACACCTGCGGTGCATCCGCCGTCAGAACGATAAGCTCCTGCGGGTCCACGATCGTCGAGGCTGCCGGACCCTGAGCAAGGCGCAGCGATTGGTTCGGCCCCCCGTCGGCAGCGACGCAGGCTGAGAGGGCCATGAACAGAAGTGGAAGCAGTCGCATGGGGTTACTCCTCCGCCAACAGATCGACGAGGGGAGAGGCAGACAACCGATCTCGCGCCGCAGCCAGCGCATCCTCACTCTCAAATGAAATCCGGTAGAGTCCAATCGCACTGGGGCCGTCCACGATACGTCCCCCCGTGTCCCGCAGGAGCGCCTCGATATCTGCCATGGCTGCTTCCGCCGTGAATGCGATGGCGAGTGTGAAACCGGCCACCTCGTCGGAGACGGGCCTGAAAGCGGGCGCATTATTAGTGCCGGGGGCAACGGCAATATACGCCCCTTGCCCGATGACAAGCGCGCCGAGGAACATCGCGGCGATCCTCCAGACGTGCGGACGGGCTCGCGGCTCCGGTGCGTGATCCTCCGATTTCGCGATCTCCGCCTGCAGCCGACGCCAGCCGAATTCGCGTGTATCGGGGCCGTCGGTTGCCGCTGCAAGCGCACCTCTCAGCCCGCCCATCAACGCCAGCTCGGCGCGGAGGGTTTCATCGGTCGCCGCTGCCGCCTCGATCCGGGCCGCGACATCAGCAGGGGCCTCCCCGCGAGAGAAAGCCAGGATGTCATCCTCGTCGAATTTGTCAGGCCGCTCCATCACCATCTCCGTTGACTGGGTGCATGTCTGTTAGACTGGCGAGAGGCTATTCGGTTCAAAATCATTTTGTCGCACTCATCGACAGGCACCGCATGAGCAACTGTTTGGCGTGGTAGATGCGGCTTTTGACGGTGCCTTCGGGCACGGTCTCAACGTCGGCGATCTGGGCGCAGGTCATCTCCTGATAGAAGGCCAGATGGATCACGGCGCGCTGGCGCTCGGGCAGTTTTTCGACGCATGCGCGCAATCGGTCCGCTTCCTGGGCGGCCGCCAGAACGGTTTCGGGGTTGGGATCGTCGTCTGGGATGTCCTCGTCAACGGCCCCGAGGGTGACACGCGCCTGCTTGCGAATGTGGTCCACAGTCCGATTGCGCGCCAATGTCAGGATCCAGGACAGGACGCTGGCCCGCCCTTCAAACCCTTTCGCCCCGCGCCAGACGCTGAGCATCGTGTCATGCACGATGTCCGCAGCTTCGGCATCATCCCTGACCCGCGCGCGCACGAACCGCGTCACCGCATCCGCATGCGTCATGTAGAGTGATTTCATGGCGGTCATGTCGCCGTCAGCCACGCGTTTGAGAAGCTCAAAGTCTTCGGTGCGATCGCGGCGCGCAGACTGTTGAACTTGCGTGGGCATGAAATTTCTTACGCCGCGCAACTGCAGTTGGCAAAGGGAAATTTTGACCCTGGCATCACCTCGCTGCAGGAAACTCACATTTCTTTTGAACCTTTCCGAACCCTCCAGCGACCAACGGTCAACCTCGCAATGGGCGAGGGGCACGCAGATGGTAAGGAACCCACTAATGACGACCGCAAGCACAGCGTTTCAAAGCCCCGAAAGCACTGGCCTCATCAAGGAGTTCGCGTTTGAAGCGGGACCCGACGGCGCACCGATCGATGCCGACGGCACCAATCCTCTTCCGCCGACCGAAGAATTCTCGCCTATCGGGGACCTCCGGGTCGAAGGAACGAAGGGAGACGACGTCCTGGAGGGCGGCCCGGGAGACGATACGTTCATTGCAGGCCCTGGTGATGACACGGTCCTGGGCGGTGAGGGTGCGGACGACATCAATGGCAAAACCGGCTTTGACATCGTCGATTACTCCTTTTCGAACGCCGCGGTTTCGGTGTCGCTTGAAAACGACGGCCAACCGCAATCCGGCGGGCATGCAGAGGGCGAAATCCTGCGCAGTGTTGAAGGGGTCGTCGGCTCGAACTTCGGTGACCGGATTATCGGCGATGGAGCCCGGAACCTGCTCGACGGTGGCAATGGGAATGATTTCCTCGACGGCGGGCGCGGCGCCGATACCCTGCTCGGCGGAAATGGCAACGATACGATTGTTGCGCATAACGACGGCGCCGAGGTCTACGATGGTGGCGAAGGCACCGACACATTGCACGTGAACAGCCGTGTCGAGCTTCGCGATGATGGTATCAATTCGATCGAGAACCTGGTGATCGAGGCCTCCGCGGGAGAGAACGCTCTCGCCCGTCTCAACTCCAGCCAGATGGGCTTTGAGACGATCACCTTCAATTCCGTTAACGACCGGTCCGCCGTGGTGGAAGTTCAGTTCGACACCGACGACGTCGATCTGTCCGACATCACCTTCAATGGCTTCGAGGCGGGGCGCGACCGGGTGGAGATCGTGGCCAACGGCCGGGACAACCGGATCATCGGCAGCGAGGCCGACGATTTCATCAGGGCGGGCGGCGGAAATGACACCGTGTCGACCGGCGATGGCAATGATGACATTCGCGGCGGGGAAGGTGCGGACGATCTGAACGGCGGTGCCGGAGACGACCAAATTCTGGGGGAAGACGGCGACGATTACATCCAAGGCGGCGAAGGTGCGGACACCCTTGATGGTGGAAACGGCCGGGACACCGTGTCCTACACGGAATCCGACGCGGGTGTGGCCGTTTCGCTCCACCAGGGCGCAACCGCGCAACGTGGCGGCACTGCGCAGGGCGACGTGCTGCGCAACATCGAAAACGTCGATGGTTCGCAGTCTGACGACGTGGTCACCGGCAACAATGGCGCAAACGTCATCGGGGGCTTTGCGGGGAATGACATCATCGAAGGGCTGGGTGGTGCAGACACCATCGAGGCCGGCAGCGGTGACGACATGGTGATTGTCGGCGCGGGGGATGGTCGTGTCATCGACGGCGGAGTTGGCTTTGACACGCTGCGTGTCGCCGATCGCGTGGGTCTGCAGCGGAACGACGAGGTAACAGGCTTCGAAGCGCTGGAAATCGTCGGGACGGCGGGGCGCAATGCCCTTCTGCGACTCGATGCGGATCAGTTCACATTTGAAAAGATCACCTATGAAAGCCTGAACGGGCGCGCCGCTATCATCGAGATCTTCGGCGACGATACCAAGGTGCTGGATTTTTCGACCGCAGAGCTGATCGGATTTGACGGTCAGGACGAGTTCCGCTTCTACGGTTCCGGCAGCGACGAGGCCGTCACCGGGACTGCCTTGGATGACCGTCTCGAAGGTCGCAACGGCAACGACGTACTGAACGGTGGCGACGGTGCCGACCTTCTGTTCGGTCAGGATGGCAACGACGTTCTTATCGGCGGGGCTGGATCGGATCGCTTGGATGGGGGCAGTGGTATCGACACGGTAGACTACTCCGCCTCGGCCGAGGGGATCGACATCGTGCTGGACAACGGCAATCGGCGCGGCGACGGCGGTGATGCCGGTGGCGATCAGCTGATCTCGATCGAGAACGTCATCGCCTCCGCCTTTGACGATCTTGTGCGCGGCTCGAACGCCGACAACCGAATCGAAGGCGGCGAGGGGGACGACGTGGTCGAGGGTCTGGGCGGCAACGACGTCTTGATCGGCGAAGACGGCAACGATGTTCTTGACGGTGGTCGCGGGGAAGACCTGCTGATCGGCGGCGCGGGCAACGACGTGCTGACAGGCGGGACGCATGCGGACACGTTCCGTTTCACCGACCGCGATGGTTTTGGCCAGGACGTCATCACTGATTTCGAGGCCATCGACCTGATCCAGCTCCTGCGCGACGGCGATGTGACCGGCTTTGACGATCTGGAGATCTTCCAGACGATCACCGAACTGGGTGGCGGCGAGACGCGCACCGACACCGTGATCGAACTGGATGCCGGAACGATCACATTGCAAGGTGTCGATTTCGCCCTGCAAGCGGGTCACTTCGACTTCTTCGGCTGACACGCTCCTGCGCGGACGACCTGAAGACAAAGCCCCGGCAGTCTTTGCGCCGCCGGGGCGATTTTTGGTTTTCGGCAGGTGCCCGAGACCATGGTGTATCGTCGTAAGTCTACCGGGCGCGGCGTCCGGTCCACGCGCAGCCCTTCCTTGATGTCCAGGCTGCGTGAAACCTATGAGCCAGTGGTGGGCCACCGTGCCAAAGGAACGCCGTCCCGCCCCAGGCCCTTTGTCTCACAGCATCATCTGATAGCTGGACGGGACATAGCGGAAGCGGCCGTCGCCGCGGTCCTCGACATAGCCGACAGCGGGGAAGGGCATGTGGTAGCCGATGAAGGGCACGCGATCCGCAGCCAGCATACCCAGCACCTTCTTCCGCGTTTCCGCAGCCTGGGCCTTGTCGGCGTCAAAGCGCACCTCCCACTCCGGATAGGCCAGCGACCAGACGTAGTGGTTTGCCGTGTCGGCAAAGACCAGCAGCTGCTTGCCGCCGGACTCCAGCATATAGGTCATGTGGCCTGGCGTGTGTCCGTAGGCGGCCATCCCGGTAATGCCCGACACCACGCTGTCGCCATCCCCGATGAAGGTCATCTTGTCGGCCAGCGGGCGCACCTTGGCCTCGAACCCCTCGTTCGATTGCCCGGCCCAGTGGTCGTATTCGGTCTGGCCGGTGACGTAGCGTGCATTGGCATAGGTCGGCGCGCCGGAGGCATCGGTCAGCCCGCCGATGTGATCGCCATGCATGTGGGTCAGCACGACGATGGTCACGTCATCGGCCGAATATCCGGCCTGTTCCAGCGCGGGCAGGGTGCCTTCGGCGTTCAGACCGGTGTCGAACAGAACCACGTCATCCCCGGCCTTGACGACCGTCGGCGTGAAGAAGAACTGCGTCTTGTCGGCCGGGATGAAGTTGGCTTCGCTGACCTCCGCGAATTCTTCGGGCGGAACGTTCATGCCGAAAGTGCCTTGCGGGTCCTCGACGGTGCGGGTGCCCGCGAGAAGGGTGGACACTTCTAAATCGCCCAGCATGAAGCCGCGTTTTTTGGCGTTTTCGCTCATCATGGTCTGCGCCAGGGCGGGGCCCGAAGCGGTGGCGAGGGCACCGGCGAAAGGCAGCGTTGCTCCGGCGGCGAGCGCACTGCGGCGTGTTATCAGTTTCATGAGGATCCTCCCAGATCGATTATGGTGGGGGGAGGTTAGACCGAATTCCGCGCCCTTCCAGTCATCTGTCCGTGAACTGCGGGCGGTCCTTCCCGGCCATCAACGCGTGGCGCTTCTGGCCCGGGCCAGGACGCCTGCGATACCGACCGACAGGGCAAACAGGATCGCGACGACGCAGACGATGGTCGGACCGGTCGGCGTGTCCAGAACGTAGGAGGCCCGAAGTCCGCCAAGGACCGAGGCTGCGGCAATGCCGACCGCGTACAGGGCCATCATCTCGGGCGTGCGGCTGAAGGGGCGGGCGGCCGCGGCGGGAATGATCAGCATCGCAGTGATGAGCAGCGCGCCCACCACCTTGATCGCCACGGCGACGACAATGGCGAGCGCGAGTGTCAGCACCAGTTCTTCCCGCTTGGGGTCCACGCCTTCGGCGAAGGCCAGATCGGGGTTCAGAGTGGCGGTCAGAAGGGCGCTCCATCGCCAGATGATCAGACCCAGTACAAGCGCCGCGCCGCCCCAGATCACGGCCAGGTCCGCAGGGACCACGGCCAGGATATCCCCGAAGAGATAGGCCATAAGGTCGATCCGCACGCCTGACAGGAACGATGCCGCGACGAGGCCGAAGGCCAGCGCCGAATGCGCCAGAACGCCCAGCATCGTGTCCATGGCAAAACCTCGACCGCTGAGCGCTGACACCGTCAGGGCCATGACCAGCGATACCGCCAGCACGCCGCCGAAGACCGAGGCGGAGAACGTCAGCGACAGGGCAACCCCGAGGATTGCCGCATGGGCCGTGGCATCCCCGAAATAGGCCATTCGCCGCCAGACCACGAAACAGCCAAGCGGCGCTGCCGCGATGGCCAGCCCCAGGCCCGCCAGCGTGGCGCGCACCATGAAATCGTCAAGCAGGCTCATTCCGCGGCCTCGTTCGAGTGGTCATGCCCATGATCATGTTCGTGATTATGGTCATGGTGGTGGGTGTAGAGCGCCATCGTGCCCTTGGTCCCGGCTCCGAAGAGCGCGCGGTACTCGGGCGCGGAGGCCACATGGCTCGGTTCCCCCTGACAGCAGATATGCGCGTTCAGGCAGATGACCCGATCGCTGGCGCTCATCACCACGTGCAGATCGTGACTGACCATCAACACGCCGCAGTTGGTCTCCTGCCGGACGGCTTCGATCCTCTCGTAGAAAGCGGCGGTGCCCGGTTGGTCCAGCCCCTGGGTCGCTTCGTCCAGAACCAGAAGCTGAGGGTTGGACAGAAGCGCGCGCGCCAGCATCACACGCTGGAACTGCCCGCCGGAGAGCACGTTCATCTGTCTGTCCGCCAAATCCTCGATCCCGGCCTTGGCCATGGCATCGCGGATCGCCGCCTGACCGACATTGCGGCGCAGGCGGAGCAGCCGGGACACCGTGATCGGCAGGGTCGGGTCAAGGTGCACGCGCTGCGGAACATAGCCGATGCGCAGGCCTTTTTGGCGCGTCACGGCTCCGCTGGTCGGTTTGAGCGATCCGATAAGGACCCGCAGCATGGTTGACTTGCCGGAGCCATTCGGTCCGACGATGGTGACGATCTCGCCCGCGTCCACATTGACGGAAACGCGGTCGAGGACGGTCGCGTCACCAAAACGGACAGACACATCATTAAATTCGAACAGGCTCATGCTGGGGTTCCGGCCTCCCGGCAGTCGGGGCAAACTCCGATCGCCTCTACGGTCGTTTGTTCGATTTGGAAACCGACATCTCTGGCTGCACTGCCCAACAGCCCTCGGGACGGGGCCGGGGTCGTCTCTGCAACGGAGTCGCAGACCCGGCAGATGAGGAAGGCCGGAAAGTGATCTTCATTCGGATCGGCACAGGCGATGAAAGCATTCAGACGTTCGATCCTGTGCGCGAACCCGTATCTCACAAGGAAATCAAGGCAGCGGTACGCAACAGGGGGCTGCGCGGCATGTCCTTCCTGCTTCAGTCGCTCCAGGATCTCGTAGGCGCCCAGGGCACGATGTTCCTCCAGCAGGATCTCAAGCACACGGCGCCGAACCGGTGTGAACCGCAGCTTGTGAGTCTCGCAATAGTCTTCGGCGGCCGAAATGGCCTGGTGAACGCATGCTGCGTGATCATGCGGTGCAAATCCTGCTGCTTCCATGGGAGCCTCCGGCTTGGGTGCTTGAACTGTAATAAAGTAGCATGTACTTGTCCACTGGCGTTACAACATAACAAAGGTATTCCGATGCGCAAAAGCATGATCCTGGGAACGGTCTCCGTGATGGGCCTTGTCGGCGCGGCGCGCGCTGATGTGCCGTTGGTCGTCACCGACATTCCGCCCGTTCACTCTCTGGTGTCCATGGTCATGGAGGGCGTCGGCACGCCTGACCTGATCGTTCAGCCCGGCGCGTCACCGCACGGCTATTCGATGCGCCCCTCAGAGGCACGAGCGCTGGACAGGGCGGACGTCGTGTTCTGGATGGGCGAGGGGTTGGCGCCATGGCTGGCCAACTCGATCGACGCTCTGGCCAGCGACGCACACGTGATCGAACTGGCTGAGGTCGAGGGGGCGATCGCGCTCGAATTCCGTGAAGGTGCGACCTTTGAAGGGCATGCCCACGATCATGACGATCATGCTCACGAGGATCACGAAGACCATGATCACGCCGAGGATGAGGATCACGATCACGAAGACCATGAAGACGATCATGCGCACGAGGATGGTCACGAGGGTCATGAGGAAAACCATGATCATGATGAAGACCACGCCCATGCGGACGAGCATGACGATCACCACCGCGAAGGCCATGATCCCCATGCCTGGCTCGACCCAGAAAACGGCCGTGTCTGGCTTGACGTGATCGCCGCCGAACTCTCCGAACACGACCCCGACAACGCGGCGACCTACAAGGCCAATGCCGAAAAGGGCAAAGCGGAGCTGGCCACACTGATCACCGAAATCTCGGCGCAGCTGGACCCGGTGCGGGGCGCCAACTTTGTCGTTTTCCACGACGCCTATCAGTATTTCGAGAACCGGTTCGATTTCCGGGCGGCAGGCTCGATCACTTTAGGGGATGCGTCAGACCCGAGCCCGGCCCGGATCGAAGAGATCCACGACAAGGTCAAGGGGCTTGAGATCACCTGCGCCTTCTCCGAACCGCAGTTCAACCCGAACCTGATCCGCACTGTGTTCCAGGGGACCGATGCCAAGGCCGGTGTCATGGATCCGCTTGGGATCGACCTGGCACTGGGGGCGGATCTCTACCCCAGTATGTTGCGCAATCTCGCCAACAGCCTCGTCGACTGTCTGAAGTAGCATGATCTCGCGGGCCGGTGTTTCCCACTGGCCCGCAGACCAAAACCCCGGCTTGATCGCGACATCGCCGGTCCCCGGCGGCCGAAATTCAGTCTCCAAACTCTCACTAGGTCGCTTCACCGCAGGGGAGGTTCACGGGGCAGGGGCCGCGGCTGGACAGGAGCCATATGCAAATGTAGCGTTTCCCTAGGGTAAATTCATTCAGATGCATTTTCGAGAATTTCGAAAAGGGGCGCTTATTTCATGAGCCGATTTGGCACGACCACCGCGAACTGGCTGGGTATTTTCGGCCTCTGTCTGGCCGTCAATGGCATGGCCGCCAAAGCGTTGGCCAGTGACGAGGCCTGGAGCTTTTCCACGGATCGGCAGGATCAGGTCGGCACCATCATTCCCGGTGGTCCCGCAGGCAAGGCCATTTCGCTCAGCTGTATCCAGTCCGGCCTCAAGGTGGCCGACTATACCGGTCGTGCGGACATTCGCGAACACCGGGCGGACGAGCTGGTTCTATATGTGACCCGGTCTTATGTCGGGTCCAACGGTCGCGCCGTCGGGGCGGAGGCCCCGGTCAAGTTCACACTCGATGGCAAGGAGGTGGTGACACTCAATCTAGTTCGGGTGCGGCCCGAAAACAGGCTCATGACCAGAGTGCCGCGCTTCGGGTCCTTGCTCGATCAGATCGCGGCGGCCGAGACTTTCTCGATCACAGGCGACAAGCGGACCGAGGAAATCCCCGTCGCGGGGTTCGCGGCTGCGCTGGCCGAACTGCGCGCCTATTGCGCCGCCAAGGACGACCCCGCCCCGGTCGTGGCGGAGCAGCCCGCCAGTGACACCAGCACGGCGGAGGCAGAACCCGGAACCACAGGCGCGCGTCGGTCCGATCCCCCCGCGCCCGCTTCATCCGAGCGCGCCGAAACCAGGCCTCGTTTGCGAGAAGGCCCGACGCCGGATCCGTCCGCGCGATGGAGTTTCGATGTCAGGTCCAGGAATTGGCAGGGGCGCATGCGTCCGAATGCCGGTGCGGCGCAAGGGGCGATGTCGCTGGTCTGTTTACGGCCGGGAATTGCCTTCGCCGACTACAACAACCTCGGCGGCGTTTCCATCCAGGAACACGGGCCAGATGAATTCGTCCTCTACATCACCCGGTCATCCGTCGGATCAAATGGCCGCGCTGTAGGGGAGGTCGCGCCGGTTACCCTCTGGATTGACGGAAAAGAGGACGCGACCCTCGATCTGGTGCGCGTTGCGCCGGAGAATGTGCTATCGATCAATCTGCCGCGCGATCATGACCTCTGGGCCCGGATTGCAAAGGCCGACACCTTCGAGATCTCCGGCGACAAGACCAAAATGCAAATCCCTGTCAGCGGTTTTGCAGAGGCCACGGCACAATTGAGCGAGTTTTGCAGTACCCCGCCGACGCCAGAAGGGCAGGCGGAGCCCGATCCCGATCCGGTGATGACATGGCATGGAGAGATTGCCTGTGCGGGCCTGTCCGACGGCGAAGCCAGGCTGAGTATCACCGAGACATCGCCGGAGCGGTACGACGCCACGCTGTTGATCGGACATGACGCCAGCCTAGTGCGCGGGACACCGTACTTCACCCTGAAAGGCCAGACACAGGATGACCAGATCCGCTTTGTCATCGAAGACGCCCGTGGCGGCCGCCCCCCGCTGCGGCGGATCGACCCCTTCGTGTTTACTCCCGCTACCGGTCAGGCGAGGTTCGACGGCGGAGGGGCCTGTACTGACATGGGGCTCACCCCGCTGACCGCGGCATCGCCGCGATTGGTGCCGACCACCCGCCTCGACGGGACGCAAGGCGCCTTTGACCGCGCGGCGGACAAGGACGCGAAGTGCAAGTTGGTGATCGATTGGGTAAACCGCGTGTCCCGGGAATACTCCGACCCCGCAGACAGCCGCCGTCCGGGCAATGCAAAAACCGCGTGGAAGCAGGTGAAGCTCCTCGCCGACGCGGGTTTTGTTCCGGTGTTCGGTAAGCCGTTCGATCAGCTGAGCGATGAGGATCGACGCGGCCTGTCGGATTTTGTCCGCCGACAATGCTTTTCGGATCTGATCTATCGAGAACAACTGGGCCTCTGGGGGGAGAGCATCGACAACGCCATGCGGGACGGCTCGCTCCGCATGGGACGGATGAACCGGATGGGGCACTCGGCCACCGTCCTGGCCGTCCGCAAGATCCGGGAGGTGCACCATGTCTTGGCCGCGCTTGATGCGCCCTCGTCACGGAAGGGGACCGAGGCCGACGACACATTGGCCAGGCTCATCGCCACCCGGGCGCAGATTGACCGGTCGCCTGAGCTATTGTGGCCGAGCGAACGGGCGGACCAGGTGGCCCGGCTGGATGCGGCGATCGCGGATCAGGCGCTTGGCATGGCCGCAGCGCTGCTGGACGCGTCACGCCAGATAGACGACCCCCTGAAACGCCTCGCCGCCATAACGTCGCTGCAGGACCGCCTGCGAGGGGACCTGGGAGACTGGATGGCGGATAGTGCCCGCGTGGAACAGCAGGCGGTCGTTCTTCGGGAACGGCGCGACGTGCTGGCCGATGTGACACGACCAGAGATCGAGGCGGCGAAAGCCAGCGGTTCCAGCCTTGCGGAGGCGCGCGCCCTCTATCATCGCGAGCCTAAGGGCACACTGGCCGACCTGCTGACCCCGGCGGAGCAGCAGGCGCTGTCCGACCAGTTCCGAGAGGAAGCAGAGGTGCGGCTTGTCGGCAATGTTGCGGAATGGCAATCAGACCTCGACCGGGCCACAAGAGCGGCGCGCCTGCAGGATCAGCTGGCTGCAGGGGCGGAGTGGATGCAGTCCTTCGAGAAGGCGTTTTCCGGGCTGGAGGCATCCCCCACGGTCGCGGGTGAGCGGCAGGCGTTTCTCGACACCCGGTCCGACCTGCTGGCGGAGGCATTCGAAGACTTCCAGTCAGAGGTGAATGCCGCACGGGACGAGGACGAAGTGCGCGACCTTCTGTCGGCTTACCTTGGTTGGCAGGGTGACCGGACCTTGCCTGACTCGCTGCCCTATCGGTTCGTGGCCGCCATGGCCGCGATGCGCCTGGGCGCTGAGGCCGAGGTCGTGGCGACCTTTGACGGCGACCGGCCCTGGCAGGGTGCCATCCCAATTGCGCGGTTCGGTCAGAGCCTGGTTGACCCGTTCGCCGGGCGTCCGGGCCATTCTGCCGCCGACGCCGCGATCAAGACCTTGGTTGCCCAGGAAATTGAAAGGGTCGCCGATGCGGAGCTGGAGAGATTTTCAGAACGGACCCGCGACCGCCAAGACACCTGGGCGACCGTCGATAATCTGTCCTCCGCCCGCGCGGAAATCGCCGCCTTGCCCCAGTCCGAGGCTTTCGCAACATACGCGCGGATCATTGAAGATAAGCTGGACGATGTGTTCGATACGCTTGAGGCGCATACCATCGACGATTTGCAGGCGTCCGGTGAAACCCATGTAGACGTCCAGGCCCTTTTCGCTGCCAGCCGAAAGGCCGAGGCGCAGTTCATGGCGAATGGCCAGGGCACCCGGGCCGAGGCCATCCACGCCGCTGCCGTCGCGCGCGCAGGCACTATCCTGCGTCAGGACCTGCCCAGGTATGCAGAGGAGATCGGCGCGATCGAACCGGACTACGCCACCGCAGAAGATCTCGAAGCCGCCGCGGACGAGTTCGAGCGATCCACCGATCTGCATGAGGGATTCGCCGCTTTCGCCCGGCAGGCGAGAGAACGTGCGCAGGCCATGTCAGATGCCCTCTGCGCCGCCGCGCATTCTGACGCTGACCTGTCAGACAGACTGTCGGACATCCCGATCCTTGTCGCCGACACGCCGATGCCCGCAGGCGATTTCATCTGCCAGCTTGATCGCCTCGGGCATGACGTGCGCGAATTTGCATCTCCGGGCTCCCTGGCCTCTGACGACGGCGTGACCTTCAAGGTCGCACAGCGCGAGGACGGTCCCTTCGATTTCGCGGTTCTGCGCAAGGTCGAGGCAGTGCCCGGCCAGTTGGTTTTGGTCGGCGCGGAATTTGGCGACGCCGTGCAGCGCGCGCCCGTCGGCCTGGACGACTGGGAGGGCTACACATCCCGGTTGATGGGCCTTTCATCCGGCATCTCGTCAGACCTCATGGGCGACCGCGCCCTCTTCGCGCGCCTGCGCGGGGCAACGGTCTGGATCTTGTTCCCGGGTGTCGGCTCCGGCACCGGCTCTTTCATCGGGCCGACAACGATCCTGACCAATGCGCATGTCGTTGAATCGCGGGATCGCAACGGCCAACCGAACGGTGTCCTGCGAGAGGGCTTTGCCATGAGCCCGACCATCGGCCTGAAGCGGATCACCGTCCGGGCCAGCGCTGACAGGTCGCACGACGTGGACGCCGCCGTGGTCGAGATCGAAGGCTATGTCCACGACGAGTTCCTGCCCTTTGCGCAGAGTGTCAGCCTGGACGAAGGCATTGCCTCCGCCGGATTTCCTGGCCGGGGGCAGCGGGCATTCGATGCCAAGGCAAACGCCGTGACGGATGCCCTGCGCCGGGGGCAGCTTCCCTCGGCCTCCGAGGCGCCGCAGGCAATCATGATCGACGGTCTGGTGAGCAATCTCGTTGTTGATCGAAGGACCGGCAACACCGACATCCTTCACACCATGCAGACCTCGCAAGGGGCCAGCGGATCGGCCATCGTCAATGACTGCGGGCAGATCGTCGGCATTGTCCGCGCCGGTCTGGGGAAGGGCGAGATCGCCTATGGCGTCGGGGTCTCGCATCCGCATATCGAAGCGTTTCTGGATGCCAATGAAATCGGCTACGTCAAGGCGGAGCAGGTTTGTGGGAACGCCGGGTGACGGCCTGAAGGCGACTGGCCGGGCCTAGCCGTCCCGGGCACTGCGCAGAAAGTCGATCATCGCCCGGACCTTGCCGGGCACATAGCTGCGGCTCGGGTAGACCAGCCAGGCAGCAGTGTCGAAGGTCGTGGCCGTCACCTCCCATCCTTCGAGACAGTGGATCAGCCGTCCCGCCGCCAGGTCGTCGTTGATCAGCCAGTCGGGCAACAGCGCGGGACCGAGCGCGGCCAGTGCCGCGTCGCGAAGCGCGCCGGAGGGGGACAGGACAATGTCCCCCGCGACCGGCTGATCCGTGATATCGCCCTGCGCATCCCGGAACAGCCAGCGGGAGCGGAAGTCGCGAAAGGGAAACAGGATCGCGCGGTGGTTCTGCATATCCTCGGGCCGCAACAGGGGCGCGGACTTGGCCAGATACGCGGGCGCGGCGACGACGCTGTATCGGGTGTCCATCAGCTTGCTCACCACATAGTCGCCCTGCACCTCAGGGGCGAGGCGGATGGCCAGGTCGATCCGCTCTGCCACGAGGTCGATGTTGGTGTCGGAAAACACGCCCTCGATCCCGACCTCCGGATAGACGGCCCGGAACGCCGCAAGCCGGGGAACGATGAACTGCTGACCGAAGGTCGCCGAGGCCGACAGCCGGAGGGTGCCGCGCGGCTCTGACTGCATGGCGCGGGCGTCTTCGCGGGCGCGCTCCAGCTCCTCGCTCAGCGGGGCAATCCGCGCGAGATACAGCGCACCCGCCTCGGTCAGTTCCATCCGCCGCGTCGTGCGCGAAAAGAGGCGCAGCCCCAGTTCCGTCTCTATCCCGGCTACCAGCCGCCCGATGGAGGACGGATCGACCCCATGCTGACGCGCCACCGCGGCAAAGCTACCAAGCCGGGCGATCTCCTGGATCAGGGTTAGGTCGTTCAGGTTCATTCGTGCAGAATCCGCATGAGTATGTGGATCAAAGCATAATTTATTGCGGGGAATCTAGCTAATAAACCTGACTCATTCGAAATTCTCACCAAGGAGGCAAAAATGCCTGACTTCACCCTACATACCCCCGACACGGCCCCTGAGGGGTCGAAAACCACCTTGGAGGCGGTCACGACGGCCTGGGGCTTTACCCCTAACATGCATGCGACGATGGCGGAAAGCCCGGCGGTCCTTGTCGGGTACGAAACGCTATGGGCGCAGATCGGCGCCTCCACCCTGACGCCCGTGGAACAGCAGGTCGCCTATCAGGCGGTAAACGTGATGCACGGCTGCGGCTATTGCACCATGGGGCACACCTACCTGTCCGCCCAGGTCGGCATGGATGACGCAACGAGTACGGCCCTGCGCGCAGGCCAGGCGCCTGCCGACCCGCGCCTTGCCGCGCTTTGGACCTTCACCCGCCGCGTGGCCGAGGCCCGGGGCGAGGCGTCCGACGCGGTGCCTGCCTTCCTGGCCGCGGGATTCACCCGGGCGCAGGTGCTCGACGTCGTTGCGGTGATCGCGACCAAGGTACTGGCGAACTACACCGCCGCCCTGACCGGCCTGCCGGACGAGGAGTTCATGTCCGACCCCGCGCTGGCCTGGACCCCGTCGATGGCAACCGCCGCCGAATGACCCTGACAGACGGGGCGGTACGCCTCGGCTTTTCACGGAGGAATACCATGATTTTCAAGAACACGTCGGTGATTGTCACCGGTGCCAGCCGGGGCATCGGCGAAGCCACGGCCCGGCATTTCGCGACGCTCGGGGCCCATGTCGTCCTGGCCGCGCGCGACGCGCGGCGGATCGAAGGGATCGTCGCGGACCTGGAGGCGCAGGGCCTGTCGGCCTGCGCCTGGCCAACGGATGTCGCCGACGCCGGGCAGGTCAAATCCCTTGTCGAGGCCACCTTGGAGGAGACGGGGCGCCTGGACCTGCTGGTGAACAACGCGGGCCTCATCGACCCGATCGCGCGCCTCGGCGACAGCGACCCCGAGGACTGGGGGCGGATCGTGGATGTGAACCTCAAGGGCGTCTACCACGGCCTGCGCTACGCGATACCCGCGATGGCGGCGCAGGGCGGGGGGACCATCGTGAATATCTCGTCCGGCGCCGCGACTTCCGCGCTGGAGGGGTGGAGCCATTACTGCGCCACCAAGGCCGCGGTCCTCTCGCTCACCCGCGTGGTCGACAAGGAATATCGCTCGCAGGGTGTCCGCGTCATCGGGCTGAGCCCCGGCACCGTCGCCACCGGGATGCAGGAGCAGATCCGCGCCTCCGGCATCAACCCCGTCAGCCGGTTGGACTGGTCGGCCCATATCCCGGCAGATTGGGTCGCCCAGGCGATCGCTTGGCTGACCCGTGACGCGGCTGATGCCTACCTCGGCACCGATTTCTCGTTGAAGACCGGGGAGGGGCGGCGACTGGTCGGCTTGCCAGCAGCGTGACTTTGCCGTCGGCCCAATCGACCCGAAGTCGGATGGACAATCCGTAGCGAGGTCTCGGCCAGACTGATGTCTGCAAATAGGTTGGGCGCCCGCAGTTTGCAGGCGCCCGACCGTTTCATAAAGACCGCGTCAGGCTAGCAGGCCGCTGTCGCCCAGGGAAAGGCCGATCAGCACCGGATCGTGGTCGGACGAGCGGAATGGATCCGCGTTGTAGAGGTCATCGACCTGATCGGCGGGCATGTAGTTGGTGTTGTAGTCCAGTACGGCGGCTTCGGTGGCATTGATGTGCCATTCCCGCGCCCCGGTCACCTGCGCCGCGAGAGAGCTGTTGGCCAGCGCATAGTCCAGCGTGCCGAAGGTCTGCGTCTGCGGTGCCCTGTCCAGATCGACGGGGAAGCCAAAGGACAGAACGAACTCGTCCTCCTCCAGGAACTGCTTCACCAGGTTCTGATAGCCCTGATCCTCCAGATGGGTGATCGGGTCCTCCTTGGCATAGGCGTTCAGGTCGCCAAGGATCAGAACGTCGCTGTCCCCCGACCCCGTGGGATCGCTGTCCAGCCAAGCGTCCAGCGCCTGCGCCGCCTGCAGCCGCGCCTCGTTGTTGTTCCCGGTGCCGTCGCCATTGCCCGCATTGTCGCCAAAGGGGCTGACCGACCCCTTCGATTTAAAGTGGTTGATCGAGACGGTGAGGGTCTCGCCGCTGGCGATCTCCTCAAACGTTGCGGCCAGGGGCGCGCGGCTGGTGCCGGGGCCATCGAACACCGGGTTGCCGGGATCGACACCCAGCCCGGCCAGGCCCGCATCGGTCAGCGTGGCGATGGTGGTGCCCTCGGCAATCCGCACCGTATTGGCGTCGTAGATCATGCCGACCATGATCGCATCCCCGCCCAGATAGGGCGTGCCGGGGTCGACGAACTGATAATCCGCGCCGGGCAGGGCCTGGTTCAACGCGTCGGTGATATAGCCGATGGCAAATTCGCCATCGCCGTTCTGATCCCCGATTTCGTTCTCCACTTCGAGCAGGCCGATGATGTCCGCATTCATCCCGCTCAGCGCCGCGATCAGCTTGTCGACCTGACGCTCCAGTTCCGCCAGATTGTCCGCGCCGCGCACCTCCAACCCGTCCGGCCCCGCCGTCAGCCCTTCGTCCCCGAGCGAGGTGAAGAAGTTCAGAACGTTGAACGACGCCACGGTCAGCGACCCGCCGACATCCGGCGCCTCGGTTCCCGAGGGACGGGCATAGCTGTCGACGAAGTCCGGCGTTTCGGTCGGGTTCAGGCGATAGATCTCGTCCCCGTCTCCGCCGGACCCGCGCGAATAGCGCAGCACCCCGGTCAGGTCCGACACCGTATCCCCGGCGCTCAGCGCATCTTCGGCGTCGAACTCCCCTGCAATACGTCCGGTCTCGCCTGCGATTTCAAAGGGGATCACCGACGGGTTCTGCACCGTTGACCCGTCATCCACGATCAGCGTGTTTCTCACCTGCTCCTGAATGAAGCCATCAAAGCCCGCCACATCCGGCGCGTTCGCCTGGGTGTAGGTCTCCGACAGGCCCAGGGCGCTAAGCCCCATGTCGCCGAACCGGCCAAGCGTGTAGAGATCGGTGATCGTCATCTCCTGCGGAACGGTGACCAGCATGCCCTCGTAGGCTTCGAGATCCGCGATCAGCGCCCCGTCGGAATTGGTGATGACATTCGCGACCGGGAAGGTGATCGTGGCCGCCGTCGGCAGGGCATTGCCGCTGCTGACGATCTCGACCGAAGTGACCGATCCGATCTGCGTTTCGCCGAAAAACTCGGTCACGGTGCCGGTCACCCGCACCTTGTCGCCCGCTTGCACATCGACCCCGGGCAGCGACCCGTCAAAGACGAATATCCCTTCGGAACTCAGCGCGTTGCCATCGGCATCCGCATCTTCCTCCTGCAGGTAGAAGCCGTTCAGATCCCCGTCGGTCCCGGCCGCACCATCCTGGAAATCGCCGACCACGATGGCCTCGATCGTGACCACCTGACCTTCCAGGGCCGAGGCCGCGCCGGTGCCCTGAACCTCGGAAATCAGCGTGGTTTCGGAAGGGGGCGGAGTATCATCCGACTCCCCGACAAAGAAGTCATCCACCTGCCAGAGCGAGGTCGTGCCGCCCTCGGTGCCCGAGGCCTCGTAGCGGAAGGCGAATGTCACCGTATCGCTGGTGATGCCCGACAGGTCGATCTCGCCCGAGGGCGTCTCGGCATAGCCGCCATCCGAGGCGGTGTAGGGCAGTTCGGTCCAGGTGGCTGCGGTCGGATCGCCGGAGCCGGAATAATCCGTGGAATAGAGGAAGGTGACCTCCGGATCCTCGGTGCCGCCGTCGTCAAAGTTCTTGGCCGTGACAAACTTCGCGACCGGCGCGCTCAACCCCGAGATGTCGAGAAGTGGCGAGATCAGCCAGTCATCTGCCGCCTCGCCGTCGTCAAACCCGTTGACCTCGGCAAATCCGTCGCCGCTGAAACTGTCGTCGTACCAGGTGCTGTCCGTGTCGCCATCGACAGAGTAGGCCTGCCACCCCTGCGTCGCAAAGGCGGTTTCAAAGTCGAAACTGTAGGGGGCAGGGGTGCTGGAGACACCCCCGTCGTTGGCTGCCCCGCGCGTGTCTGCCTCCGGCTCGCGCCAGGTATCCCCGGCCTCGTCGCGCTGAAGGGAGTGGCCCACAGGCGTGCTGCCTGTCTCCGCCACGCCGATGTCGGTGGAGGTCATCCCCGCCGCCGTGCCGCCGGTCGCCGCGAAGGAGCCCTCGTAGGAGAGGAACTCGACAACCGCGCCGTCATTGACCAGCGCCAAACCATCCGGCGCACCGTTCTGCAGCCCGTTCTCCGGCAGTTCGATCAGGTAGTAATCATACCCGCCGCTGCTGGTCGTCGGCAGCGCGGGCAGGGCGATCGTGTCATACGCCGCTCCGTTCGACCCGTTGTAAAGTTCTACCGAGGCGCCCGTGACATCCCCGCCTTCGATCACGCGGATCTCGATGAACTCGCCGACATCCCCGCCCGCGTTGTCGTAGTGGATTTCGTTGATCCGCCCGGCAAAGGGCACACCGGCGGCGATGTTCGCCGTACCGCGCGTCTCGGCCTCCGGCGCGCGCCAGGTATCCCCGGCCTCGTCCCGCTGCAGCGAGAAGCCCACATCGGTGCTGCTGCTTTCGGCCACCCCGATATCGGTGGAGGTCATCCCGTCCGCCGTACCGCCAGCCGCCTCGAAGGTCCCCTCGTAGGAGAGGAATTCTATGACCTCGCCATCGTTGATCAGCGCCATCCCGTCCGGCGCGCCGTTCTGCAGCCCGTTTTCCGGCAGTTCGATCAGGTAATAATCGTACCCGCCGCTGCTGCTAGCCGGACCCTCAGGCAACTCCAGCGTGTTGTAGAGCGACCCGTTCGACCCGTTGTAAAGCTCCACGGTGGTGCCGGAGACATCGGTGCCTTCGGCCACCCGAACCTCGATGAACTCGCCGACGTCGGTTCCCGCGTTGTCATAGTGGACCTCGTTGATCCGGCCTTCGAACGGCGGCTCGTAATCGTTGTTCAGCCCGCGCGTATCGCTCTCGGTCACGCTCCATGTGTTGCCGTCCTCGGCGCGCTCCAGCGAGGCACCAACAGGGGTCGAACTTGTCTCCGCGACCCCGATATCGGTGGAGGTCAGCCCGGCGGCCGGTCCTTCCGTGGCGGTCAGCACGCCTTCGTAGGACAGGAACTCCAGCACAGTGCCGCCCAAGACCAGCGCCAAACCGTCAGGCGCGCCATTCTGGATGCCGTTGCTGGGCAGGTCGATGTGGTAATAATCGTAGCCATTGCTGGTGCTGCCGGGGGCGGTCGGAAGGGTTTCGGTCCGGTAGACCGTGCCGTTGGAGCCGTTGTAGAAGACCACCTCCAGGCCGGAGGCATCCTGGCCCTCGCCGACGCGCACCTCGACAAACTCGCCCGTATCGGTGCCCTCGTTGTCGTAGTGCACTTCGTTGATCCGGGCGTCGATCTCGATGACATCGGCGACGGTCACCTCGATCGCCTGGCTGTCCCGCCCGCCTTGGCCGTCGGCGACGGTCACCGTCACTTCATAGACGTTGTCGCCATTCGCATCCGTCGGCGCCTCGAAATCCGGGGCGGTGACAAAGGCCAACGCGCCGGTTCCCGCGTCGATCATGAAGGCGCCCGCATCGGCGCCGGAGAGCGAATAGACAAAGGTGGTGCCATCGACATCGCTGGCGGAGATGCCCGCAGGCACCTCTGTCGTATTCTCGTCGATCGTGACGGAAGGGGCCGCGGTCAGGACCGGATCGTCATTCGTCCCCTCGATGGTGACGGTGACCGTAGCGGTCACGGTGCTGCCCTGACCATCAGTCACGTCATAGGTGAAACTGTCGGTCGTGCTTTCGCCCGAAGCCAGCGCATCGAACAGCGCCCCGGGGTCATAAGTCACAGTGGTGCCGTCAAAGCTGACACTCGCCCCGGCTGCGCTGGTGCCCGCGACAGCGGTCAGGGACAGCGCGTCGCCGTCGAAATCCACATCATTGGCCAGCAGCTCCGCTGCCCCGATGGTCAGGGCGGTGTTTTCCTCGGTGCTCACTTCGTCGTCGTTGGCAAAGACCGCGTTATTGGTGCCGTCGAGGTAGTAGAGGAAATTGTCGAACTGGATCGCCTCGACAGATTTCAACGTGGTCTGCCCGTCCTCCGAGGTCAGGCGCACCTGCCGCCCATGCCAGGGTGTGATCTGGTAATCCAGGACCGATCCATCGGCCAGGGCGGTATCGAACCCGCGCCCGCCATCGACCCGGTCCCTGCCGCCGCTGAGGCCGATCACATCGTCCCCCCGGCCCGCGTTGATCGTGTCATTGGCGTCGCCGCCCAGAATGGTGTCGTCGCCCCAGCCCCCGAAGGCCTTCAGCGACCCGGACCCCGCGACGATCTCGTCATCGCCGAACCCGCCAAAGACGGTCGCGCGCCCTCCGACGGTGATCAGATCATCCCCTGGCCCCGCGTGAACCAGGGCGCGGTTGGCGCCGGTTGCGATCTCGTCGTCCCACCAGCTGCCGATGTGAATATCTAGCGATTTAAGCCGGAAATCGAAGCCGCCGAACAAAGATTTTTGCGCGAACGGAAAGCTGAATTTTGTCTGAAAGCCCACTGACTAACCCTCTCATAAATGGTCACCCAACACCTTCCATGACTATGTTACAGCTTTGCGATCCCGTCACTTGATCCAGAAAAAATGCGCAGCATTCCGCCACGGTAGGCGCATCGGAAGTACGCAATCCTGAGCCACTACAGCGCCAGACAACGCGCATTACAGTTTTCTGAAATCCGATCTGTTCTTTGTTCCTGCGCAACGTTCCGGCTGTGGCAGGCGCATAGTCTCCGGTTCATGACACGCAGCTCCGCCTTTTTCGGTATTCTTTTCGGCCTCGTCCTTGCCTGGGGCGCGGTGGCCGGAGAGGTCCTGCGCGCCTCGCATGCCCTGGCCGCCGCAGGCCAGACCAGCATGGTGATCTGCGGGCAGTATGGCCTGACGCGGATCACCCTGGATCGTGACGGCACCCCGGTCGACCCGGCGGGCGACTGCACCCATTGCAACGGGTGCCTTCTTCAACCGCTGACCTTGGCAACGGGCCACCCGGCCCCGCAGTTCATCCCCGGTTGGAGCCTGGTGGCGCACCCCCCGCTGACCGCGCCTGTCCGTCTGGAGGGCGTGTGGAATTCCCAGGCGCGCGGCCCCCCGATCAAGAGCAGAACAGTATGACACTCGGTCTTTCCCTCCGCGTCATTTGCGGCGCGATCCTGATGGCGGCTTGCGTGACCGTCCTCTCCGGCCAGGCGGTCAATGCCCAATCCGTCCTGTCGCGCTTCCTGTCCGAGCTTCCGGCGTCCGAGCTTTCACCACAGGCCGAAAGCTACGGCGCGATCCGCGACGATATCCCCGTTGCCCCGCTCCTCCGCGGGGGCGAGGTGATCGGCCACGCCTTCATCACCTCCGATTTCGTCGGAACCACGGGCTATTCCGGCAAGCCGATCCATACGATGGTTGCGGTGGATGCCGATGCGCGCATCACCGGGCTGGCGCTGGTCAAACATTCCGAACCGATCGTCCTGATCGGTATCCCCGAATCCGAAATCCGAGAGATGATCGCCGGCTATGTCGGGCTCGATCTGGTGGCCGAGGCGGAAGCGCGCGGATCGGCCCATGATCTTGATATCATCTCCGGTGCGACCGTGACGGTGATGGTGATCGACGACACGATCCTGCGCGCAGGGCTCAAGGTCGCCCGCGCCCTGGGCCTCGGCGGGCTGAGCGCGCAGACTGACACCGGCCCCACCTTCGAGATCGACGAGGCGGCGGAGGCCCCGACCGACTGGCTGACCATGGAAGGGGACGGCACCGTCCGCCGCCTGTCGCTGGACGTCGGCCAGGTCAACCGCGCCTTTGACGAGTTGAACGACCTGCGCGCCACCGCCCGGGCGCTGACCGCATCTGCGGACTCGACCTTCATCGATATGCAGATGGCCCTGGTCAGCGTGCCCGCCATCGGCCAGGCCATCCTGGGCGAGGCCGAATATACCAACCTCTCCAACTGGTTGGAGGAGGGCGACCATGCCATCGCGGTGATGGGCCGGGGCAGCTATTCCTTCAAGGGGTCCGGCTATGTACGCGGCGGCATCTTTGACCGGATCGTCCTGATCCAGGACGATGTGACGGTCCGTTTCCGCGACCGGGGCCACCGCCGCATCGGCACCATCCCGATGGAGGATGCGCCGGAGTTTGTCGAACGCGATCTGTTCAAGATCCCCGCCGACAGCGGCTTTGACCCGACCAAACCCTTCCGCCTGCAACTGCTGGTCCAGCGCGAGGTCGCGGCGATCGAGAAGGTCTTCATCACCTTCGACCTGGGCTACCAGTTGCCCAACCGCTACCTGCGGCCCGTCGCCCCCGCCGCCCCGGTGGCCAAACTCGCGGCCGAGACCGGGTTGGACGAAGACGCGGCGCAGCACGCGCTCTGGCGCAAGATATGGGACGACAAGCGGCTGGAGATCGGCGTGCTGGCCGTGATGTTGGCCGTGCTGACACTGGCCTTCTTCTTCCAGATGCAGCTCACCCGCTCCGAAAAGGCGGTCCGCATCTTCCGCTACGCCTTCCTGACCGTGACCCTGGTCTTCCTGGGGTGGTACGCCAATGCGCAGCTGTCGGTCGTCAACCTCATGGCGCTCTTCGGCGCGCTGACCACGGACTTCAGCTGGCAGGCCTTCCTGCTCGACCCGATGACCTTCATCCTGTGGTTCGCGGTGGCGGCGGCGCTGCTCTTCTGGGGCAGGGGGGCCTATTGCGGCTGGCTTTGCCCCTTCGGCGCGCTGCAGGAGCTGACAAACCATATCGCCCGCGCGCTCAGGGTGCCTCAGATCACACTGCCCTGGGGCCTGCACGAACGCCTCTGGCCGATCAAGTACATGATCTTCCTGGGGCTCTTCGGTGTCTCCCTGGCCTCCATCGAGCAGGCCGAACACCTGGCCGAGGTCGAGCCCTTCAAGACCGCGATCATCCTCAACTTCGTCCGCGCCTGGCCCTTCGTCGCCTATGCCGCCGCGCTGCTGATCGCCGGCCTCTTCGTCGAACGCTTCTACTGCCGCTACCTCTGCCCGCTTGGCGCAGCCCTGGCGATCCCGGCGCGGCTGCGGATGTTCGACTGGCTCAAGCGGTACCGCGAATGCGGCAATCCCTGCCACGTCTGTGCCAACGAATGCATGGTCCAGGCCATCCACCCGACAGGCGAGATCAACCCGAACGAATGTCTGAACTGCATGCACTGCCAGGTGCTCTACCAGTCCAAGACCAAATGTCCGGTCGTGATCAAGAAGCTCAAACGCAAGGGCTCCACCTCGGATCCCGGCGCTTTCCTGAAGCCGCGCGAGGGGCTTCAGAACCACCCAAACCACCAACCTAGCTGAAAGGAACTGGTTATGTCTGACATCAAGAAAACGGGGCTCAGTCGGCGCGGCTTTATCGGCGCGACCGCAACCGGGGCCGCCCTGGGCGGCGTCGGTGGCCGCATGGGGCTTCTGGGCGGCGCGGCCGCCGTCACTGCGGCCTCCGCCACCTCCGCCTCCGCGGCGACGGGCGCACATGCGGCCCTGCCGGGACCGGGCGAGCTGGACGAATATTACGGCTTCTGGTCCTCGGGCCAGTCCGGCGAGATGCGCATTCTCGGTGTGCCCTCCATGCGCGAACTGATGCGGGTCCCGGTCTTCAACCGCTGCTCCGCCACGGGCTGGGGTCAGACCAACGAAAGCCTCAAGATCCTGACCGAGGGCATGCTGCCGGAAACCAGGGATTTCCTCGCCAAACAAGGCAAGGTCGTGCACGATCAGGGCGACCTGCACCACGTGCATATGTCCTTCACCGAAGGGCGGTATGACGGTCGCTATCTCTACATGAATGACAAGGCCAATACGCGGGTTGCCCGGGTGCGCTGCGACGTCATGAAGTGCGACAAGATCATCGAGATCCCGAACGCCAAGGCCATCCACGGCCTGCGTCCGCAGAAATGGCCGCGCACCAACTACGTCTTTGCCAATGGCGAGGACGAGGTGCCGATGGTCAACGACGGCAAGGTGCTGGATGATCCGTCGCAATACACCAACTTCTACACCGCCATCGACGCGGATGAGATGAAGGTGGCCTGGCAGGTGATGGTGTCGGGCAACCTCGACAACACCGACTGCGATTACGACGGCAAATACGCCTTCTCCACCTCCTACAACTCCGAAATGGGCATGACCCTGCCAGAGATGATGGAGGCAGAACGGGACCACGTTGTCATCTTCAACATCAAGGAGATCGAGAAGGGCATCGCCGAGGGCGACTATATCGAACTCAACGGCGTGAAGGTCATCGACGGCCGCAAGGGGCAGAACAAGAAATACACCCGCTACATCCCGATCCCGAACAGCCCGCACGGCTGCAACATGGCCCCGGACAAGATCCACCTCTGCATCGCGGGCAAGCTCTCACCGACCGTCTCGGTCATCGACGTCCGCAAGCTGGACGCCCTGTTCGAGGAAGACGCGGACGAACGCTCTGCCGTCGTTGCCGAACCGGAACTGGGCCTCGGGCCGCTCCACACCTGCTTTGACGGGCAGGGCAACTGCCTGACCACGCTGTTCCTCGACAGCCAGGTGGTGATGTGGAACCTCGACAAGGCGATCCGGGCTTACAACGGCGAAGATGTCGATCCGATCCTGTCCAAGACGGATGTGCATTATCAGCCGGGTCACAACTCCACCTGCGAGGGGGAAAGCCTGGATGCGAGCGGCAAGTACTACCTGTCGATGAACAAGTTCTCCAAGGACCGGTTCCTCAACGTCGGCCCGCTCAAGCCCGAGAACGAGCAGCTCTTCTCGATCAACGGGACGGAACTGACCCTGTTGCACGACGGCCCGACCTTTGCCGAACCGCATGACTCGATCCTCGTCCATGCCTCCAAGGTCAATCCCAGGAACGTCTGGGACCGCAACGACCCGATGTGGGCCGATGCGCGGGCACAGGCGGAGGCCGATGGCGTCGATCTGGACGACTGGCAGGACACGGTCATCCGTGACGGCAACAAGGTGCGGGTCTACATGACCAGCCAGGCGCCGGAATTCTCGCTGTCCTCCTTCACGGTGCAGCAGGATGACGAGGTCACGGTCTATGTCACCAACCTCGACGACATCGACGACCTGACCCACGGCTGGACGCTGAACAACCACGGCGTGGCGATGGAGGTCGGGCCGCAGGCCACGGCATCCGTCACCTTCACGGCCTCCAAACCCGGCGTCTACTGGTACTACTGCCAGTGGTTCTGCCACGCGCTCCACATGGAGATGCGCGGCCGGATGTTCGTCGAGCCGAAGGCCGGCTGATGCGCTGGCTGGTCCTCATATGGGCGATCCTCGTCTCCGTCCCGGCCTTGGCCGGGCGGGTCGAGGTGACGCCGGAAACCTTCGCCAGGGCGCTTGCCGCGGCGGAGGCGGGGGACGAGCTGGTCCTGGCACCGGGCCGCTATGCCGGCCCGGTTGTCCTGACCAAGGCCCTGACCCTGACGGGACAGACCGGCACCCTGCTGGATGGCGGGGGCGAGGGGACTGTCATCAAAGTGGATGCGCCCGGCGTGACGCTGCGTGACCTGACGGTCACCGGCTCCGGGCGCGACAACGAGGCGCTCGACAGTGGGATCAAGCTGACCAGTAAGGCGACCGAGGCCCGGGTCCTCAACAACACACTGACCGGAAATCTCGTGGGCATCGACGTCCACGGCGCCCGCGACGCGCTGGTCAAAGGCAACCGGATCGAGGGGCTTCGCCTGGCGCGGATGAACGACCGCGGCAACGGCATCTACCTGTGGAACGCCCCCGGCACGGTGATCGAGGACAACGAAATCCGCTATGGCCGCGACGGCATCTTCGTCGTCACCTCAAAGCGCAACACCTATCGCGGCAACCTGATGCGCGACCTACGGTTTGCCGTGCATTTCATGTACGCCAACGACAGCGAGGTCAGCGACAACGTCTCCATCGGCAACCATTTCGGCTATGGGCTGATGTATTCCGACCGGACCTTGCTGAAGCGCAATGTCTCGATCAACGACCGGGACTACGGTGTCCTCCTGAACTACGCCAACCAGTCGGATATTTACGACAATCTCGTCTCCGGAGGCGCCAACAAATGCGTCTTTATCTACAACGCACACCGCAACCTGCTGGCCGAGAACTTGTTCAAGGGTTGCGAGATCGGCGTGCATTTCACCGCCGGATCCGAACGCAACGCCATCACCGGCAACGCCTTTGTCGGCAACCGGACGCAGGTGAAATACGTCGGCACCCGTTTCGTGGAATGGAGCCACGAGGGGCGCGGCAACTTTTGGTCGGATCACGCCGCCTTCGACCTGGACGGGGACGGGCGGGCGGACAGTGTCTATCGGCCGAACGACCTGATGGACCACATCCTCTGGTCGCAACCGGCGGCGAAACTGCTGCTCGGCTCCCCTGCCGTGCAGCTGGTTCGCTGGAGCCAGGAACAATTCCCCGCCACGCTGCCCGGCGGCGTGGTGGACAGCCATCCCCTGACAATCGCGCCCGACCGCGCCCTTCCCGAGCCGCTGATGCAGATGGCCCGGGCGGAACCGGCCTGGGCGCAGGAGGCAACGCATGACGATACTGACCCTCTCGCGGCTCACTAAGAGCTACGGCAAGGCCACCGCGCTCAACGCCGTGGACCTGAGCCTTGCTGCTGGCGAACGCGTGGCCCTCATCGGGCATAACGGCGCGGGCAAGTCCACGATGATGAAGCTGGTGCTCGGCCTGATCACCCCGTCTGACGGGGCGGTGGATATCGCGGGCCATGCGCCGGGGTCCCCTGTCGCCCGCGCGCTGACGGCCTATCTGCCGGAAAACGTCGCCTTCCACCCGGCGCTGACCGGGCGTGAGCAACTCACCCACTACCTGCGCCTGCGTGCCGCGCCCGTATCGCAGGCCAAGGACCTGCTGGCCCGGGTCGGGCTGGCCGATGCGGCCGACCGCCGGATCGGCACCTGGTCCAAGGGGATGCGGCAGAGGCTGGGTCTGGCCCAGGCCCTGATCGGCACGCCGCGGCTGATGCTGCTGGACGAACCGACCAGCGGCCTCGATCCGGTCTCCCGTGGCGAATTCTACGACCTTCTGGACGAACTGTCGGCGCGCGGCACGGCGGTCATCCTCTCCTCCCACGCCCTGTCAGAGATCGAGGCCAAGACCGACCGCGTCATCGTCCTGTCGCGCGGCCAGAAGGTGGCGGAGGGCCCGGTATCGGTCCTCAGGGCCCAGGCGGCGCTGCCCCTGACCCTGATCCTCTACCCGCGCGCCGGGGCCGCTTCCCGCCTGGTCGAGGCCTTCCCGCAGGCCAAGCCCTCGGGCGCGGCCTTCTCCGTCACCTTCGCCCCCTCCGAAAAGATCGCCATGACCGCCCGGGTCGCCGACGTGGCCGATGTGCTGGAGGACTATGAATTGATCACCGCAGGCCTCGACGAGGTCTACGCCAGCATCAGCAGGAGGGCCGCATGATGGTCTCCCGTATCTTGTCCGCCGCCCGCATCGAATTCCTGATCGCGCTGCGCAACCGTTGGGTCACCATCGCGGCCTGCATGATGATGCTCTTCGCGCTGGTCCTGTCCGTCGCGGGCTCCGCCCCGACCGGGGACCTCGGCGTCGACCGCCTGTCGATGACCGTGGCCAGCCTCACCTCCCTCGCGGTCTATCTGGTACCGCTGATCGCCCTGCTGATCTCCTTCGACGCCATCGCGGGCGAGGCGGAGCGGGGGACATTGGCCCTTCACCTGACCTATCCGGTCGCCCGGGGGGAAATCCTGGCCGGTAAACTCCTGGCGCAACTCGCCGTGATCACCCTGGCGGTCGGCGCGGGCTACGCGGTGGCCGCCACGACCGCCTTTGTTCTGGGTGGCGCCGCCGCGGTGGCCGGGCTGGGGGCGCTGTGGCGGCTGGTCTGGACGTCGGTGATGCTGGGCGCGGCTTTCCTGTCTCTCGGGCATATGCTCTCCGGCCTCGCCCGGCGCCCCTCCGGTGCCGCGGGGCTGGCCGTGGCGCTCTGGCTGGCGGCGGTGGTGCTCTACGACCTGGGCCTCCTGGCCGGGATCGTGGCGGACGACGGCGGCGTCTTCACCCGGCAGGTCTTCCCCTGGCTTCTCGTGGTCAACCCGGCGGATGCCTTCCGCATCTTCAACCTCAGCGCCTCGCACTCCGTCGGCGCCGCCTCGGGCCTCGCCGGGGCCGCCGATGCCATCGCCGCTTGGAAACCTCTGGCTTCCCTGCTGCTCTGGCCCGTCGTGGCGGCGCTATTGGCGCGGGCGAGCTTTGCGAGGGTCCGGCCATGATACAGCGTCGCCTATCCGTCGCACTGGCCGCGTTGGCCATTTTGGGACTTACCGCCTGCCGGGAGGAGATCGCTACACGCCCCGACCCGGTCCAGATGACGGCAGAAGCCGTGGGCTTCTACTGCCGCATGGACATCATCGAGCACGACGGCCCGAAAGGGCAGGTGCAACTCGACGGTCTGCCCGGCGCGCTCTTCTTCAGCCAGGTGCGGGACACGGTCGCCTATCTGCACATGCCCGAACAAAGCCATGACATTGCCGTGGCCTACGTGCAGGACATGTCCGGCCCCGCTACATGGGAGACCCCCGGCCCCTGGATCGAGGCCACCTCGGCGCTTTATGTCCTGGGTTCCGACGCCCGGGGCGGGATGGACGCGCCGGAGTTCGTGCCCTTTTCCGACCGGACCGCGGCAGAGGCCTTCGCCGCCCGTCATGGCGGCCAGATCCGCCCCTTTGCCGAAATCACATCGGCCGATGTCCTCGCCCCCACGGAACCGCAGGAAAGCTCGGACACCCCGGACGACATAGCTGACCGTCTGCAAAAACTCTCAGATGGGCCGCAAGGATAAAGTCATGACTGCACGACCGCCCCTGAACCGCCGCCGTTTCCTCACCATCGCCTCCGCCGCTTGTCTGGCCGGACCCGCCGCCGCGACCGCGCATGTCTGGACCGGCATCGCCCTTGGGGCCCGCGCCCGTATCGTCCTGGATCATCCGCAGGCTGCGGTCCTCACCCGCAAGGCCGTGGCCGAAATGGACCGGCTGGAAGGGATCTTCAGCCTCTACCGACCCGACTCGCAGATCAGCCGCCTCAACCGCGACGGCCATCTCCCGGCCCCCGCCTTTGAACTGCTGGACTGCCTGACCCTGGCCCGCCAGATCTGGCATGACACCGAGGGGCGCTTTGACCCGACGGTCCAGCCCCTGTGGCAGGCCATGGCCAAAGCGAAGGAGGCGGGAATCGCCGCCGACCGGCAGAGCCTGAACCGTGCCCGGGCCGCTATCGGGTTCGACCGCGTGCGGATCGACAGCGACCGGGTCGATCTGGACCCGGGTCAGGCGCTTACCCTGAACGGCATCGCCCAGGGCTATATCGCCGACCGCGTGGCGGATGTCCTGCGGCGGGCAGGCGTGGCGGATGTGTTGATCGACACCGGCGAAATCCTGCCGCTCGGCTCCGCCCCCGGCCAACAGGGTTGGCCCGTCACGATCAAGGGCGAGGCATCGCCGCGACAGGTTAGCGGCCGGGCCTTCGCGACCTCCGCCCCGGCGCAGCTGATACTGGATACGGGGCAGGGGATTGGCCATATCCTGGACCCGCGCCGCACCGCGGCCGCCCCCGGCCCGATCCGACAGGTCACCGTCAGCGCCCCGCGCGCCGCCGTGGCCGACGCACTGTCGACGGCCCTGTGTCTTGCAGCGGGCCGGGATGAGGCGTTCGGAATGTTGCGCGGGCGCAAAGACGCCCGGGTGGAGAGCCTGTACCTCGGTCAGTGAACCTAACGAATACAGGACAGATTCAATGAAAAACTGGATGATTCCTCTGGCCGTTGCAGCGGCCACCCTCGGGGCCGGCGCAGCCTGGGCAGGCGATGCCGCCAAGGGTGAAAACATCTTCAAACGCTGTAAATCCTGCCATGCGATCACCGCTCACGACGGCACCGCTATCGTCAAAGGCGGCAAGACCGGCCCGGACCTCTACGGGATCGTCGGCCGTGGCGTGGCCGCGGATGAGGCGTTCAAATACAGCGAGTCGCTCGCCGCCGCCGGTGCTGCCGGGGCCGTCTGGGACGAGGCCTCCCTGGCCGCCTATGTCGCGGACCCGGGCGCCTGGCTGAAAGAGACCCTCGGCGACAGTTCGGCCAAGTCGAAAATGACCTTCAAGCTCAAGAAGGGGGGCGAGGATTTGGCGGCCTATCTGGCCACCCTGACCGACTGAACCCGCCCTATCTCATCTTTCCGAACGTCTGACCCGCCGCCGCGCTCATTGCGGCGGCCCGGTATCCAGTGGCCGATTGCGCCGCGACTTCCTCCTGTGGGGGCGTGCAACCATGAACAACATGATCATCCAGCGTTCTGATCTCAGACGCGTCTACGGTTTTCCGCATTTCCAGGGCATGACCCCGGTGGAGATCGGCGATCTCCTCGATCAGGGCAAGATGATGACCTGGGCCGAAGGGGATCAGCTGTTCCACTACGGCGCGGCCGCGGACCGGTTCTTCCTGCTGGTGCAAGGCATCGTCCGGGCCGTGCGCCCTCAGCCGAACGGCACCCAGATCATCCCGCTGCACATCCCGGCGGGGGAGCTCTTCGGGGTGTCCATGGCGCTTGGCCAGGATCGCTATCCCGTCACCGCCGTAGCCGCGGCGGATTGTGTCACCATTGACTGGCCCTCTGCCCACTGGCCCGAGATAAGAACCCGCCACCCCGGTATCTCCGTCCGTCTCGATCATGAGATCGGCAACCGGATCGAGGCCCTGCAAAACCATATCGAGGCGCTGACCACCCGCAGCGTCGAACAACGGATCGCCGCCGCTCTACTCCGCTTGGGCGAGGAGATCGGCCGCCATGACCCCGCGGGCCGACGGATCGGCATCACGCTGACCCGGGCGACCCTGGCGGAAATGGCGGGGACGACGCTCTACACCGCCAGCCGGACAATGTCCCAGTGGGAGAAGATGGGCCTGCTGAGCAGCACGCGCGGCCATGTGACCTTGCGGGATGTCCCCCGGCTGGAGGACCTGCGGGACGGCGTTTGATCCCGGGGTGCGATGCGCCTACGACTCGATTTCGACCGACGGGTCTGACTGGGCTGCCACGCGGTTCTGCAGGGTGGCCATGGCCAGTTCGGTCGTGCCGCTGACGATCAGACGGTCGAAATGGCTGTCGCCCTCCAGCCCGGGTTCGTTCAGACGCCGCGTCTCCTCGCTCAGCGCGGGCAGGGTGCCTTCCCAGGATTGGCCCTCGCGCAACCCGAAAGCGGCGATGGCCTTGCCCGGGTGGCGTTCGAACTCTCCACCGCCGCCCTTGATCACGCTCAGAGATTGCCAGCCCAGAAGCGCCGCCGCATCGGCCTGCAATAACCGGTAGGACGGATGGAACACCCCCTGCACGCTGGCCCCGGCGCGCCCGGGGTTCAGCATCCGGCAGACCGTGTTGACGCAGGAGCGCAGGCCAAAGACCGGCCGCAGGTTCAGCAGGGCGAATAGCGCAGGATGCGACGTTTCCAGCCGCAGATAGGCGATGCCGTCAGCGCTCAGCCTCTCCTCCGCCTCGGAAACGCTGTCGACCATGGCGATCCCGGCCTGGCCCAACCCCTCTCGCACCGTCTGATCCGGCCCGTTCCAGCCATGCAGCAGCACGCGGTAACCCTGATCCGCCACCTCCCGGGCCGATTGCAGGAACCAGGGCGCGCCCCGGGTCCGCCCCGCCGCGTAGGAGGGCCAGTCCAGATCGACGCCCGCAATCGGGGGCATCGCCGCCTGCGCCGCCCCGGCGAAACCGGCAATCTCCTCCGCCGTTTCGCCCTTCATCCGCAGCAGCATCAGGATCGCGCCCACAGCCTCCGGCGCGCCCTTGCCGGACAGCATGATGCCCATGGCATCGGCGGCCTCCTCCTGCGTCAGGGATCGGGATCGCCCCGGCCCCCGGCCCAGAGTTCGGACATGTTCTGCAAGGCTCACTCGGCGGCTTCTCGTGTCACTGTTGTGCTCAGAAGCGCGGCGATTTCCGGTCGGCAGGAGCCACAGTTGGTCCCCGCCTGAAGCGCTTCTCCAATCGCTTCTACGCTCATCAACCCCTGCGTTTCAATGGCCGTGACGATGGTGTTCACCCCCACGCCAAAGCAGGAGCACAGGATCGGCCCCGGGTCCGGCTGCCCCGCAGGCCGCCGTCCGCCCAGCACCTGCGGCGCCTCGGTCCCCGGCAGGGTGGCCAGGTAATCGCGCATCACCGCCACTGGTTCCCGCGCCACGAACAGCGCGCCGATCAGCACGTCGTCCAGGGTCAGGGCGACCCGGGCGATCCCCCGCGCCTCGTCCCGGATGGTCGAGGCCTCGGCCTCCGGCGCGTTGAAGATCCGCCGCGCCTCGGCCTCCCAGTCCGCGATCTCCTCCATCCCCGCAAATTCGGCGCGATACCCGGTCTCGGTCCGCGCCAGCGCCCAGTACTCGCCCGGCAGGCTGATCGGCCCGCTGGAGATGACAAAGCCATACCAGGCCGCCTCCACCCGCTCGACCGCAACCACCGCCGCCTTGCTTTCCGGCTGGCCTGAGACCGGGTCGGTCACGCCCGCGACCACCGCGTCGATCCGGGCCGATGGCGCGGTTTCCCCGGTCCAGTGCATGGGGGCAAAGACTTGGCCGGGCAGCACGCTGTCGGTGATCCGCGCCCGCAGGATCGACTGGCCGGTCGGATTGGCGACCCTGACCAGATCGGCGGAGGAAATCTTCAGCCGCGCCGCATCCTCGGGGTGGATCTCCAAAAAAGGTTCCGCCAGATGGGCCGACAGACGCGGGCTGAGCGCGGTGCGCGTCATCGTGTGCCACTGGTCGCGGATACGGCCGGTATTGAACCGGAAGGGATAGCGCGCGTCCGTCCGCGCCGCGGGCGGTCGCCACGACACCGGCAGCATCCGCGCCTTGCCCCCGGGGTGAAAGAACCGGCCATCCCCAAAGAACCGTCCGCCCTGGCGCTCCTGCGTCACCGGCCAGCGCACCGGGACCATCCGCTCATAGTCTGCATCGCCGATATCCATCAGGCCCGAGATGTCGAAATCCCGGCCAAACACCCGCCCCGCGATGCCCGAGAGCGCGGCATATTCGCGAAAGATCTCCGCCGGGGTCGTGTAGTCAAAGGCCGCCTGCCAGCCCATGCGCCGCCCGACCTCGGCCAGGATCGCCCAGTCGGCCCGCGCCCCGCCCGGCGCGGGCAGCACCGCCCGCTGTCGGCTGATCGTGCGGTCGGAATTGGTGACCGTCCCCTCCTTCTCGGCCCAGGCCGAGGCGGGCAGCAGCACATCCGCCAGCCGCGCCGTATCCGTGGCCCCGGTGACATCGCTGACCACGGTGAAATCACAGCCCGCAATCGCGTCTCGCACCGCATCCGCGTCGGGCATGGTGACCGCTGGATTGGTGTGGATGATCCACAGGGCCTTGATCCGGCCTTCGCCCACGGCGCGGAACATGTCCACCGCCTTCAGCCCGGGCCTGTCGGCGATCACCGGCGCGTCCCAGAAGGTCCGCAACGCGCTGCGATGATCGGGGTTTTCCAGATCGAGGTGACAGGCCAGCATATTGGCCAGCCCCCCGACCTCACGCCCGCCCATGGCATTGGGCTGCCCGGTGACCGACAGCGGGCCGCAGCCCGGCTTGCCGATCCGCCCGGTGGCGAGATGGCAGTTCAGGATCGCATTCACCTTGTCACTGCCCGAGGAGGACTGATTGACCCCCTGGCTGAAAACCGTGACGACCTTTTCGGTCCCGGCCCATAGGTGACAGAACGCCTGGATTTCCGCCTCGCTCAGCCCCGTGGCCTGGCCATCCTCCGCCCGTGCCGCCGTCACCGCCTCGGCGTAGCCGTCTACATGGGCGGCGAAGCCGGGGTCCGCAGCGCCCGTCTGGTCGATATGCGCCAGCAGCCGATTGAAGAGTGCCACATCGCCCCCGGGCGCGATCTGCAGATGCATGTCCGCGGCCTCGCAACTCGCCGTGCGGCGCGGGTCGATCACCACGATCCGCGTCCCCCGATCCTCCCGCGCCGCCAGCAGCCGCTGGTAGAGCACCGGGTGACACCAGGCCAGGTTGGACCCGACCAGGACCACCAGATCGGCCTCCTCCAGGTCCTCATAGGTCTGCGGCACCGTGTCCGTGCCAAAGGCCCGCTTGTGACCCGCCACGGTGGAGGCCATGCAAAGCCTTGAATTCGTGTCGATATTCGCCGACCCGATGTAGCCCTTCATCAGCTTGTTGGCGACGTAGTAATCCTCGCTCAGCAACTGGCCCGAGACATAGAAGGCCACGCTGTCCGGCCCGTGTTCCGCGATGGTGTCACGGAATTTGTCCGCCACCAGTTGCAGCGCGCTGTCCCACTCCGCCTCGGCCCCGTCGACCATCGGCTGCATCAGCCGCCCGCCCAGCCCCACGGTCTCTGCCAGGGCCGACCCCTTGGAGCAGAGCTTGCCTTTGTTCGCCGGGTGCTCCGGATCGCCGCGCACGCTCAGCCCGCCCTCGCCGTCGGCCCGCAACAGGACGCCGCAGCCCACGCCGCAATAGGGGCAGGTGGAGCGCGTTTCCGGCAGGGCGGCGCCGTCCATCAGGCCACCTTCCGCGATCCGATGGATTCCGCGTCCAGCAGAATGCGCCGCCCTTCGATCCGGACGGGATAGGTGGCGATGCGGGCGTCTTCGCCCACGGCTTCGCCGGTGTTCAGATCAAACACCCAGTTGTGCAGCGGGCAGGTGATCTTCTGCGCGTGCACGATCCCGTCGGCCAGCGGCCCGCCCTTGTGCGGGCAGGTGTTGGAGGCGGCAAAGATCTCCTCCTCCGCCGTGCGGAAGAGCGCGATGCAGCCCGCCGGGGTCTTCACCATGCGCGCACCGCGCAGCGGCACATCGTCGAGAGTTCCAATGTCGATCCAGCTCATGTCAGGTCTCCTGTTGCGATGCGGGTCGAAACTGCGGGCGATCGTGCCCCGGACGTGATCCGGGGCCTCGCCGACCCGCGCCTGTCGTCGAGGTTCCGGGGCAGGCCCGGGACAGGGCGTCGCGCCGTATTTGCCCCGGACCTGATCCGGGGCCTCGCAGGACTGGGCATGCCATCGAGGTCCCGGGGCAAGCCCGGGACAGGGCCCCGCGCTGTATTTGCCCCGGACATGATCCGGGGCCTTGCGGCACCGGGCACACCGTCGCGGTCCCGGGGCAGGCCCGGGACAGGGCACCGCGTTGTATCTGCCCCGGACCTGATCCGGGGCCTCGCGGCACTGGACACACCGTCGCGGTCCCGGCGCGAACCCGGGACAGGCGCTCCCCGGATCATTCCGCAGCCTCCAGGGTGAGATCGGCCAACGGGGCGTATCTGTCCGCCCGCTCGCGCACATGCTCGGCCCAGGGGTCTTTGCGATAGATGGATTGCGACAGCTCAAAGGCCTCGACCAGGCGGCGGCGTTCCTCGGCGTCTTCGACAACCCGCTCCTTGACCCAGTCCAGCCCCACCTTGGCGACCCATTTGTAGGGCCGGTCCAGATACTTGGCGTTCTCGCGATAGAGCTGGATGAAAGCGGTGATCATCTCGATCGCCTCCTCCTCCGTCGCCACATCGACCAGGCGCTCGGTCTCCTTCACGTCCATGCCCGCAGCACCCGCGACACCGATCTGATAGCCGCTGTCCACGCAGATCACGCCGACATCCTTGCAGGTCGCCTCCGCACAGTTCCGAGGGCAGCCCGAGACCCCCAGCTTGACCTTATGCGGCGTCCAGGACCCCCAGAGCAGCTTCTCCAGCTTGATGCCAAGGCCCGTCGAATCCTGCGTCCCGAACCGGCACCAGTCCGACCCGACGCAGGTCTTCACCGTGCGCAGCCCCTTGGAATAGGCGTGGCCGGAGACCATGCCCGCATCGTTCAGATCCGACCAGATGCCCGGCAGATCCTCGCCCTTCACGCCCAGCAGGTCGATCCGCTGGCCACCGGTCACCTTGACCGCCGCGCCGTATTTCTCCGCCGCGTCGGCGATGGCGCGCAGCTCACCCGGGTCGGTCATCCCGCCCCACATGCGCGGCATGACGCTGAAGGTGCCGTCCTTTTGAATATTGGCGTGCTTGCGTTCATTGACAAAGCGCGACTGCGGGTCGTCCTGATATTCCACCGGCCAGTCCGCCAGTAGGTAGAAGTTCACAGCCGGACGGCAGATATGGCAGCCGTTCCGTGTCTTCCACCCCAGCTCCTGCCAGACGGCCTCCTGGCTCTTCAGCTCTTTCGTCTTGATCAGGCGGCGCACGTCCTCGTGGCTCAGATCGCAGCAGCCGCAGATCGGTTGCACCGTCGGCGCCTCGAAACTGTCGCCAAGCGTGACCTGGAGGATCTGCTCCACCAGCCCCGTGCAGGTCCCGCAGGAGGCACTGGCCTTGGTCGTGGCCTTCACCGCGCCCAGGTCGGTCGCGCCCCCTTCGATCGCCTGAACGATGGTGCCCTTGCATACGCCGTTGCAGCCGCAGATCTCCGCATCAAGCGGCAATGCTGCAACGGCTGAGAGAGGGTCCGCGGAGCCGCCCCCCTGAAACGCCGGGCCAAAGATCAGCGTATCGCGCATCTCGTCGATGTCGGTGCCGTCCTTGATCAGGCCGAAGAACCAACTGCCATCGGCCGTATCGCCGTAAAGCACCGCGCCGATCAGCTTGCCGCCCTCGATCACCAGCCGCTTGTAGACGCCACGTGCCGGATCGCGGAAGATGATGTCCTCGCGCCCCTCGCCCTCGGCGAAATCTCCGGCGGAGAAGAGGTCACATCCCGTCACCTTCAGCTTGGTGGACAGCTCCTTTACCGCAAAGCTCGCCTCGTCCCCGGTCAGGGTCTTAGCCAGTACCTTCGCCTGATCGTAGAGCGGCGCAACCAGGCCGAAGAGGTTCCCCTCGAACTCGACGCATTCGCCGACCGCATAGACATCTTCGACCCCGGTCCGCATTTGCGCATCCACATGGATCGCGCGACCACAGGGAATGCCGCTGTCCTGCGCCAGTTGAACCGCGGGCCGGATGCCCACGGCCATACAGACGATGTCGCAGGGCAGTTCCGTGCCATCCTTCAGAACGACCTTCTCGACATGACCGTCCCCTTCGATCCGGTCCGTCGACGCCTCCAGCATCACGGTGATGCCGCGCCGCTCCAGATCCTTTTTCAGCAGGTAACCCGCCGCCGGATCGAGCTGACGTTCCATCAGATGGCCCATCAGGTGCAGCACCGTGACCTCCATGCCGCGCAGCCGCAGCGCCGCCGCGGCTTCCAGCCCCAGCAGACCGCCCCCGATCACCACCGCCTTCGCTCCCGGCTTTGCCGAGGCTTCGGTCATGGTGTCGGTATCTTCCAGATCGCGGAAGGCCACCACGCCCGGCAGGTCATGGCCGGGGCAGGGGATGATGAAGGCCGAGGAGCCGGTGCCAAAGACGAGCTTGTCATAAGGCACCTCGCCCTTTTCGCCGACCACGACCTTGCGCGCCGTATCGACCGAAAGCACCTTTTCGCCAAACCGGCAGGTCACATTGTTCTCGCCGTACCAGTCATCGTCATGGGTGACGATCTCGGCAAAGCTCTTTTCACCCGACAGCACGGGCGACAGCATGATCCGGTTATAGTTTCCACGCGGTTCGGCATTGAACAGCGTGACCTCATAGGCGGCAGGGTCCGCGTCGAACAAGTGCTCAAGGAACCGGCCAGACGCCATCCCCGCACCAATGACAACTAGTTTTTGCATCTCTTCGGCTCCTTACAGGTACCAGGCCACGACGTGGCTCAGTTCACCGTTCTGGTGGATGGGCATCGCGACCATGGAGTCGTAGCCCGCGGCCAGCCCCGGTTTGCCGCCTTCTACCAGCGGCACCCCGGTGCCCAGCACGCGCCCGATGGCGCCCTGCCAGGCTGTGACCTTGCGTTCATTTCCGGCATTCTCCGGGTCCCACAGCGCCCCCTCGCGGGCGCAAATCCCGTCGATCAGCCGCGCCTCCTTAACTGATCCGTTGCGGGCCGCGCGGGCGTCCCAGATCTCGAATCGGCGGGCAATCGGCGTGCCCTTGGCCGACAGCAGCGTCAGCACAAAGGTCCTGTCGCCCGGGACTGGCACCGGCAGGCCCAAACCCGTGGTCAGCCCGGCCTTGGCTGCGCTGTCGGCCCGGATGAACTTGTAGCCCGAGCCCAGGTCGCGCATCAGCATCGGCGTCAGCGAGGACCAGACGCCGCCGGGCAACCCCTGGCCGCGCGGGAAATGCGTGTGCTGGCTGACCCATTCGAAATGCTTGGCCGCGCCGTAATAGCCATCGTCCAGCATCAGCAGGCCGTCCTGCTCCGACCAGACCTCGATCGCGCCGGTCCGGTCCTCGTCATCGCCACACAGCACGACAAGAACCGCCTTGAGCGTGGCCCCGGCAAAGACCGGCACGGCGACCGCACTGGTCAGTCCGGCCTCCTTCGCGGCCTCGGTGCGCTTGAAATAGGACCCGTCAAACCCCTTCAGCACGACCGGCCGTTCCTCCGCCCAGGCCTTGCCGGGCAGGCCTTCGCCCCTGGCAAAGCTTTCCCGGCGAGAAGCGGCGGCAAACTCGCTCAGCGCGCCATAGTTGCCCTCGGCCAGGACCAGTTGATCCCCCTCCGGGACCCAGATTTCGGACACTTCGACGAAGGTCCGGTCCGGCGCCGCAACCGTGGTGTCCATCACGCGGCCTCCTTATTGGCTTTGGCGGGGGCTTCGGTCTTCTCGGATTTCCCCTTGGCCCCGTGCTCGTATTCCTCAAGGAAATCGAGGACCTGCTCGCGGTAGAGGTAGTAATCCGGATGCTCCAGCAGCGCCTTGCGGGTGCGCGGGCGGGGCAGGTCGACATTGACGATCTTGCCGATGGTGGCCTGCGGCCCGTTGGTCATCATCACCACGCGGTCGGCCAGCAGGATCGCCTCGTCCACATCATGCGTGACGCAGATCGCGGTGACCTTGGTGCGGCTCCAGACCTCCATGAGAACCTCCTGCAGTTCCCATCTGGTCAGGCTGTCCAGCATGCCGAAGGGTTCATCCAGCAGCAGCAGTTTCGGCGAGAGGGCAAAGGCCCGCGCAATCCCGACCCGCTGTTTCATGCCGTTCGACATCTCGGCGGCGGATTTGTTCATCGCGTCGCCCAGACCGACGCGTTCGAGGTAGTATTCCACCACGTCCTGCCGTTCCGCCTGGCTGGCCTTGGGATAGACCTTCTCCACCCCGATGGCGACGTTTTCGCGCGCAGTCAGCCAGGGGAAGAGGTTGGGTGATTGAAAGACCACCGCACGCTCCGGATCCGCGCCACGCACGTCGTAGCCATCCAGCTTGATCACGCCCTTGGAGATCTCGTTCAACCCGGCGACCATGGTCAGCACCGTGGACTTGCCACAGCCCGAATGGCCGATGAGGGAAATGAATTCCCCCCGGTCGAGCTTGAGGTTGAAATCCTCCACCACCGTGAGCGGCCCCTTGGGCGTCGGATAGACCTTGTGCAACTCGCTGAAGGTCAGATAGCGCTGGTCGATCAGACCCTTCTGCGCATCCTTCACGGCCGTGGGAATATCCGCGTCATGTGTGTGCTTGGGCTGAATGTCCGGCAGGCGTCGCGTCCCTTCGGGCTTGGCCTCGATGCCGACATCCATCAGGTAATTCGTGACCTCCGCGCGCAGCGCCTTGAAGGTCTCGTTGTGGTTCATGGCCGACCGTTCGCGCGGACGCGGGATCGACACCTTGAACTCCGATCCAAGGGTCCCGTCGGGGTTCAGCGTGACGATCCGGTCGGCCAGGATGATGGCCTCGTCCACGTCATTGGTGATCAGGACACAGGTCTTCTTGTCCGCGTCCCAGATCGCCTCGATCTCATCTGCCAGGTTGGCGCGGGTCAGCGCGTCCAGCGCCGACAGCGGCTCGTCCAGCAGCAGGACCTCCGGGTTCATCGCCAGGGCGCGGGCCACGTTGACCCGCTGCCGCATCCCGCCGGACAGTTCCGCCGGACGCCGGGTCGTCGCATGGGACAGCCCCACCATCTGCACGTAATGCGCGACCTTCTCGGCCTTTTCCTTGGCGGGCATCGAGGGGAAGACGGAATCCAGCGCCAGGCGCACATTCCCCTCCACCGTCAGCCACGGCATCAGCGAATAGCTCTGAAAGATCACCCCGCGTTCCGGGCCGGGGCCAGTGATCGGCTCGCCCTTGAAGGTCACCTTGCCACGCGTCGGCTGCTCCAGCCCTGCCATCAGGTTGATGAGGGTGGTCTTGCCGGTGCCCGAAAAGCCCAGGATGACCAGAAACTCCCCCTCGGCCACCTCCAGGTCGATCCCGTTCAGAACCGGGGTCGCCTGGGTGCCTTCGCCGAAACTCTTGTGGACGCTGTCGAACTTGAGAATGCTCATGACGTTTCCTTTCGCGCTACCGCTTTGCTACTTGAGCGCCGCGCCGATCAGCGGTTGTTGGTGAAGGTGAAGGCGGCCTGCAGTGCGAACATCACCCGATCCAGCAGGAAACCGATGATCCCGATGGTGAAGACGGCGACCATGATCTTGGCCAGCGACTGCGACGACCCGTTCTGGAACTCATCCCAGACGAATTTGCCCAGGCCCGGGTTCTGGGCCAGCATTTCCGCCGCGATCAGAACCATCCAGCCCACACCGAGCGACAGGCGCAGACCAGTGAAGATCAGCGGCAGGGCCGAGGGCAGGACCAGTTTCACGATCTTGGTATAGGTGTTCATTTTCAGAACCTTGGAGACGTTCACCAGGTCCTTGTCGATGGAGGCCACCCCAAGCGCGGTATTGATCAGCGTCGGCCAGAGCGAACAGAGCGTCACGGTGATCGCCGAGATCAGGAAGGATTTGGAGAACATGCCGTCATTGGTCGTGTAGACGGCCGAAACGATCATCGTCACGATCGGCAGCCAGGCCAGCGGCGAGACCGGTTTGAAGATCTGGATCAGCGGGTTCAGCGCGGCGTTGGCGGTCTGCGACAGGCCGGCTGCGATCCCCATGGGAACGGCCACGGCTGTGGCGATCAGGAAGCCGAAGAAGACCGTCTTGATCGAGGTCCAGATCTGTTCGTAGTAGCTGGGCGCGCCGGTATAGGCGACCTGCTTGACCTGGTCTTCCTTGCCCGCCGCGATCAGCTTGGCGTTCCGCTTGTCGACCATTTCCTCGAACTTGGCCTTCTTGGCGGCCTTGTCCTGCGCGTCCTCGTGCAGGTTGACCACCTCGGTCCAGACCTCGACAGGGCCGGGGACGGCACCAAGCGATGTCTCCACCTTGGGGGCGAGGTTGCCCCAGAGGATCAGGAATGCCGCAATGGCCAGCAGCGGCACCCCAAGCAGGCGCCAGATCTCCCCCGCCTGCGCCTTGGGGTTGTCCCCCGCGACGGCCTTGAGGATCGGCGCGACCCAGGCCAGACCCAGTACGGTCAGCCATTTGTCGGCCTTGTTGATTGTGGTGAAGAGCCGGGCGCGGCGGGCCTCCTTGGCGGCGGCGGCGTCCAGATCCTGGTGGTCGATGGCGGTCATGTGTCCGTCCTTGCTAAAGCTGGGTTCTGTGGGGCCACGCCGTTGCGGCCGGTGTTGTCTGAGACGGCAGGCAGCGCTTGCCCCTGTCGGAGCCTCGCCCCGCCCGCCGTCCCGTTCTGTAGGGTGCGCGCCGTCACGCACCGCTTGTGGGCCGGGCCTCAGCCCTGGACCTCGTTGCCGACGACCTTCTGTTGGCCCTTCAGGCCGATCGGCAGGCTGTCGAGATAGGCGTTCGGGGCTTTGCCGTCGTATTCGATACCGTCGATGATATCGGCCGCCGGGGTCGGGGCCTTGTAGCCGTCGCTGTCCCAGGGGAAGTCGGCTTCGTTCGCCAGACCCTCATCCACCAGCAGGCGGGCCGCTTCGAGGTAGATGTCCGGGCGATAGACCTTCCGGGCGACCTCGTCATACCATTCGTCCGACTTGGCTTCGGCGATCTGGCCCCAACGACGCATCTGGGTCAGGTACCACACGGCGTCCGAATAGAAGGGGTAGGTGGCGTTGTAGCGGAAGAAGACGTTGAAGTCGGGAACCTCGCGCTTGTCGCCCTTCTCGTATTCGAAGGTGCCGGTCATGGAGTTCGCGATCACCTCCGCATCGGCGCCCACGTATTCGGGCTTGGACAGGATCTCCACCGCTTCCATGCGGTTCGCGTTGTCGTTTTCATCCAGCCACATGGCCGCGCGGATCAGCGCCTTGGTCACGGCCTTGGTGGTGTTGGGATACTGCTGCGCAAACTCGGCCGAGATGCCGAAAACCTTCTCGGGGTTGTTCTTCCACAATTCGTAGTCGGTGATGACCGGAACGCCGATGCCCTTGAAGACAGCCTGCTGGTTCCAGGGCTCGCCCACGCAGTAGCCATAGATCGTCCCGGCCTCCAGCGTCGCGGGCATCTGCGGCGGCGGGGTCACCGACAGCAGCACATCCGCCGCGATCTGGCCGGAGATATTGTCGGTGGAATAGTAGCCCGGGTGCAGACCGCCGGCGGCCAGCCAGTAGCGCAGCTCGTAATTGTGGGTGGAGACGGGGAAAACCATGCCCATGTTGAAGGGCTTGCCCTCGGATTTGTACTTCTCGACCACCGGCGCGAGGGCCGAGGCGGAGATCGGGTGCTGCGGGCGGCCGTCGTCCATCGTCGGGATATTCGGCTTCATCTGTTCCCAGATCTCGTTGCTGACGGTGATCCCGTTGCCGTTGAGATCCATTGAGAAGGGCGTGATGATATGCGCCTCGGTGCCAAAGCCGATGGTGGCGGCCAGCGGCTGACCGGCCAGCATATGCGCGCCGTCCAGTTGCCCGCCGATCACGCCATCCAGCAGCACCTTCCAGTTGGCCTGCGCCTCCAGCGTGACAAAGAGGCCCTCGTCGAGGAAATACCCCTGTTCATAGGCCACGGCCAAAGGCGCCATGTCGGTCAGTTTGATGAACCCGAAGGTCAGCTCGTCCTTTTCAAGATCCAGCATTTCGGCGAAAGCCGGACCTGCCAGCGCGACAGAAGCGGCGAGGCCAAAGAATACTTTCTTCATCGTCTTTCCTTTCCAGTTGGCTCCGGTCCAGATGGGACGGAGCAGAACGCAAATAGGCCGCAGCACATCACGCCCTTGGAGGCGGAGTGCGAGCGGCCTTGCTCAGCTTGTCCCGGTCGATGGGAAATTCCGGACCGTCTGCGCCATTGCAGTTGGTCTTCCTCTGGATAGCCCCGGCGCGGCGTCTGACGAAAGGGAAATCCCGGGTTTTCCGCCAGGCTCACTGATTTTGCGGGTGCAGAAAGGCCCCGATGCACAATTTTTAATCGGACGGGCGGGGGGTGGTTCAAAATTCACGCGCTGCGAATCCACGCCCCGCGATGTCTGCCCCACAGGGATCGCCTTGTTTTGCTGAGGTGTGTGGGTGATTCCGCCCTCCGCCCGCCCGCGAATTCGCGTCAGGATGCGGCCAGACCACCCCCTCGAATCCCCTTGCGACACCGCCCGCTGCAGCGCAGAAGATGAGCCCATGCCAGATCAACTGTCAGTACTTGTCGTGGAATCGGACCGGGAGCGGGCCCTGCAGATCGTCGACGGCCTCGGCGGCAGCGACCGCTTTGTCGTGTCGGTGATCTCGGAATCCTCCGGACTGGCCCGCCACGTCGCCGAACGGAACCCCGATGTCGTTCTGATCGACATCGAAAGCCCCTCCCGCGATATCCTCGAAGAACTGGCCAGCGCCTCCAGTCCGCTGGAACGCCCGGTCGCCATGTTCGTGGACCGCTCCGACGACGGGCTGACCCAGGCCGCGGTGGAGGCGGGGGTCTCCGCCTATGTGGTCGACGGGCTGCACACGCATCGCATCCGCCCGGTCCTGGACGCCGCAATCAGCCGGTTCAGCGTCTTCAAGCGCATGCGGACGGAATTGGAAACGACCAAACGCGCCCTCGAAGAACGCAAGGTCATCGACCGCGCCAAGGGCATCCTGATGAAGTCCAAGGGCATGTCCGAAGATGAGGCCTACGCCATGCTGCGCAAGACCGCCATGGATCGCGGCCGCCGCGTCAGCGACGTGGCCGAGGCGCTGGTGACAGCCGCGGGGCTGCTCTCATGACCCGGATCCTGACGGCCGGGTTTCTGCCGCTGACCGATGCCGCCCCCTTGGTGGTGGCCCGCGAAATGGGCTTCGCCGCCGAAGAGGGGCTGGACCTGTCGCTGGTCAAGGCGACCTCCTGGTCCTCGCTGCGCGACTACCTCGTGCTGGGCAAGCTCGACGCCGCCCAGATGCTGGCCCCGGTGCCGGTGGCCGGGGCGCTTGGCCTCGGCGCCCTGGGTGGGGGGATGGAGGTCATCTCCGCCCTCAACCTTTCCGGCAATGCCATCACCATCTCCATCGCCCTCGCGACAGAGATGCGCGCATCCGGTTACGAGTTCGACTTTGCCGATGCCACCGCGGCGGGCCGGGCGCTGATCGCCCTTGGCCGCCCCCTGCGCATCGCGGTGCCCTTTCCCTTCTCCATGCATGCCGAACTGCTCTACTACTGGCTGGAGAAGCTGGGCCTCGCCGCGCCACAATCCCTCTCGGTCCGCACCATCCCGCCGCCGCTGATGGCACAGGCCATGGCCTCGGACGAGGTGGACGCAATCTGCGTCGGCGAACCCTGGGGCTCGCTCGCGGTCGAAAACGGCGATGGCGTGATGCTGCTGCCCAGTTCCGCCATCCGGCAATCCTCCATCGAAAAGGTGCTGGCGGTGCGCGATGGCTGGGCGGATGAGAACCCCGACCTGACCCGCAAACTGCTGCGCGCCCTCTGGCGGGCCTCGACCTGGCTGGACCAGCCGGACAAGCGGGAAGTGGCGGCGGAAATCATGGCCCGGCCCGATTATCTGGGCCTGCCAGTCGATCTGGTCGAACGGGCCCTGCGTGGCGTCTTCACCATCTCGCCCCAAGGCGACCTGCGTGAAGCCCCTGGTTTCCTGGTCTTCGGGGCAGGCGCGGCGGGTTTCCCCTGGCGGTCGCAGGCGGCCTGGATGGGGATGCGCATCGCCGCCCGCACCGGCCTGGATCAGGCCGAGGCAATCACCGCCGCCAAGGCCGTCTTCCGCACTGACATCTACCGCAACCACCTGCGCGGCGTCGGCGCCGATCTTCCTAGCGCGTCGGAAAAGCTGGAAGGCGGGCTGGATCACGCGACCGAGGTCGCGTCGGAAACCGGGCGGGTCATCCTGGCCCCGGACCGTTTCTTTGACGGGACGGTCTTTGACCCGGAGCGAAGGTAAGGCGCGTTCAGGCGAACTGGCGCGACATCTCCCCGGCGGCACCGGCCAGCGACTTCGGATAGCTCACCATCAGGATGGCCGGGCTGCTGATCCCCTCGCGCGTGATGCACGCCGCCAGATCGCCCAGCACCGTTTTCACATGCCGTTCGCGCGCGGTGCTCGCTGCCGCCACGATCTCCACCGGGCAGGCGGCGGGGGCGCCGCCCGCCAACAATCCGGCCTGTACCTCCTCCGCCTTGTCGACCGCCATGTAAAAGGCGGTCGTCGTGCCGGGACGGGCCATCAGGACCTTGTCCGGTGCAGCATCCCCGGGGCGGCAGGTGCCCGTGGTGATGACGAAAGTATCCGTTTCACCCCGTTCCGTGAGTGGTCGCCCGATAGCGGCTGCGGCGGCCGAGGCGGCGGTAATGCCCGGCACGATTTCTGTTTCGATCCCGGCTGCTCGGGCCGCCGAAAGCTCCTCCTCCGCGCGGCCGAAGATCGACGGATCGCCCGATTTCAACCGCACGACGCGGCGGCCCTTCCGGGCTTCGGCCACGATCAGCCGGTCGATCTTCTCCTGCGGCCAGGCGTGGGAGCCGACCTCTTTCCCAACATAGACCCGATCCGCATCGCGCCGCGCCAGTTCCAGAACCTCCGGATCGACCAGCCGGTCGTAATAGATCACATCCGCCTGTTGCAGCCGCTGCACCGCCCGCAGCGTCAGCAGATCCCGCGCCCCGGGGCCGGCCCCGACCAGCGCGATATGCCCGGTGGCGTCAGGGGCACGCCCCTCCGCAATCGCCTCCTTCAGCAGCCGCGCGCCCTCCCTCTCGCGGCCGGCCAGATGGGCGCGGTAGGCCTCGCCGCTGAAGGCCCATTCCCAGAACCCCCGGCGTTGTTGGGGTGAAATCTTCTCGGCCACCGCATCGCGCAGCCGCCCGGCCAGTGCGACAAAGGGGCCGAGGCGCGGCGACAGCATGGTTTCCACCTCTGTCTTGATCGCCCGGCCCAAAACAGGCGCGGCCCCCTCCGTGCCGATGGCCACGACCAGCGGGTCACGATCCACGATCGAGGGGGTGAAGGCGTCGCACAGCTCCGGCCGGTCGATGACATTCACCACCGCACCCGCGCGCCGCGCCTGCGCCGCCAGCGCGGCGTCCAGCTCATCCTCGCCCGTGCCGATAAAGACCAGCGCCGCGCCCTCAAAGTCATCCGCACCGGCACGCGTCACATGATCGGCCCGCCCGGAGGCAACCAGCCCCTGCAATTCCGCGTCCAGCTCTTCGGCCACCAGCGTGATCCGCGCCTCGGTCTTCAGGATCAGCCGGGCCTTGCGCGCCACCTCCTCGCCACCGCCGCACAGCACGACACGGCGTCCGTCCATCCGCAGGAACATGGGGAAATTCTTCATGGCTCTCGATCCTTGCAACGCATGTTGGGCCGCCGACATCCACACGACTCCTGTCGTGTTCGGTCGAGCAGCCTTGCCCAGGTATCCGGTCTTTCGGGGGTCAGCGACGCCGTTGTCGCTGTCTCAGCCGTAAGGCGGGCAGGGGCGGCGGGGCAAGGGGTATCCTGCATTTTCCGGGCAGCTTTGGCAATTTCGCCCAAAAAGTGGGCGTAATGCGTGCCAATTCTCGCCGATACGGCCTCACGGCATGCGCGTCAGGGCGTCCAGGAAATAGGGCCGGAATCCCTCGGGGTGCTCGCTCATCGGGAAATGGCCCAGCTCCTCCATCACCGTCAGGGTCGCGCCGGGGATGGCCTCCGCCGTGCGGCGCGCATCCTCGACCCTGCAGGTCATGTCATAGGCCCCGACCAGCATATGCACCGGCGTCTTCGCTGTGTCGATCTGGGCCAGCCGTCCGATCAGGCTGTCGTCGGTGGAATAAAAGCTCAGATCGCCCCGCACCACACCCGGCCCGCTCTGCATGAAAAGCCACAGGGTGTTCCACCGCTCCGTCTCCGGCGCATGCGGCGAGATATTGGTGGACACCAGCGCCGCCCCCATCTGCCCGCCATCCGCATCGGGCCGGTCGAACCAGTCGATGTCATACCAGGCGGGCTGGAAATCCGAGGCCTCGATGGCGATGAACCCGGCAAAACGGTCCGGATGCAGCGCCGCCAGCTGCAGCGCGATCCGTCCGCCCATGGAGGTCCCGGCCAGCACAGGCCGCTCAAGCCCCAGCCCGTCGATCACCGCCAGGATCGTCTCGATATAGACCTCCGTCGTCAGCTCGTACTGCTCGGTCTGGAACCCCTCGGGCGGCAGGCTGCGCCCGTGCCAGGGCATGTCAAAGGCGATCAGCCGGTTGCCCGCCGTCACCTCCGCGTCGTTCATCAGATGCCGCCACTGCCGCGCATCCGATCCGGCGGTATGCAGGCACAGCACAGGCCGACCCTCTCCGGCCTCCTCAAAGAAAATCCGCTGCGTGCGTCCCGCGACCTCCGCGGTCAGATAACGCCCGGTGATCGGTTCGATCATGCCACCGCCTCCCGTCCGAGGGCGAGGAACTCCTTGATGAACCTCAGGTTCTTGACCAGTCGCAGCATATCGCCCCGGACCTCCGCCCGCCCGATCTTGACCAGCGCAAAGAGGTCGTGAAACCCTGGCGCAGGCAGTGGCGACCAGAAGGCGGTGAGCGCCTCCGCATCGGTGACGATCCCGAACTGATAGGGCGTCTTGCGGCTCGGCCCCTCGACGATCCGCGCCAATTGGCCCCGGTCGAAGACAAGGTAATACTCCGCCCCGTCGACCATCAGCAGAACCGTATCGGAAAACAGCGCGCCAAGCCGCGCCAGATGCGGCCGCTCGCCCAGCCGCACCTGCATCAGCGCCAGCCTGTCGCCCAGACCGATCACTCTTCGGCCACCACGCGGTTGCGCAACACGCCGATCCCCTCGACCTCCACCTCGCAGACATCGCCCGGCTTCATCCACAGCTGCGGGTCCCGCGCCATGCCGACCCCGGCGGGCGTCCCGGTGACGATCATGTCGCCCACCTCCAGCGTCATCACCGCCGACAGCTTCTCGACCAGCGTGGCGACATCGTAGATCAGCAGCTCCGTATTGCTGTCCTGCACCACCTCGCCGTTCAGCCGGGCGCAGATCCGCAGCCCGCGCGCCCCTTCGGGCAGGTCTTCGGCCATCACGAACTCCGGCCCAAGCGCCCCGGTCGCGTCGAAATTCTTGCCCAGGGTCCACTGCGGCGTCGCCATCTGGAAATCCCGGATCGACCCGTCGTTGAACAGCGTATAACCCGCCACATGATCAAGCGCCTGTGCCCGGGGGATCGCCCGCCCGCGTGTGCCGATCACCGCCACCATCTCGGCCTCGTAATCGAAATGCGTGGACAGGGCCGGGCGCACCAGCTCCCCCTCGTGCGGGACGAGATTGTCGTTGAACCGGACAAAGACGGTCGGATAGGGCGGCGGCTCATGCCCGGTTTCGGAGGCATGGTCGGCATAGTTCAGCCCGACACACAGCACCTTGCCCGCGCGGGTGAAGGGCAGGGCAGGCGTCACCGTCTCCACGTCGATCACATCGCCCGCCGCCAGCGCCCGGCCCGCCGCCTCCAGCCGCCCCTCGCGCAGGATGTCGTCCAGCGTCCCGGGGTAGGAGGCATCCTCGGCCATCAGTCCGGCGTAGCCCGCCTCCGTCTTCACAGCCAGCCCGGCCACGCCATCCTTGGTGAAAGCAAAAAACCGCATCTTGTCCTCCCAGTTTGCGCCAAAGAACCACGCAGCGCGGGGGAGTGCAAACTGTCAGCGCATGGGCAGGATGGCCGGGCTGTCCTTCACCGTCTCCATCGCCATGAAAGTCGAGGTCTGCGCGACATGGGGCAGATGGGCGATAACTTCTGTCAGGGCCTTGCGATAGGCCGCCACGTCGCGGGTCCGGATCTTGAGCAGATAGTCGAACCCGCCCGCGATCATGTGGCAGCTTTCGACCGCGCGCGCCTTGCGCACCGCGGCGTTGAACTCCTCCAGCGCGGTGGCGGTCGTCTGGGTCAGCGTCACCTGGACAAAGGCTACCTGCGCCAGGCCCAGGCGGTCCACATCCAGCGCCGCGTGATAGCCCCGGATATAGCCCGCCGCCTCCAGCCGTTTCAGCCGCACAGTCACCGGTGTCTTGGACAGACCGACCAGATCCGCCAGCGACGCCATCGACAGCCGCGCATCTTTGGCGAGCGCGGCGAGAATGCGATGGTCGAACTGGTCCAAATGGTCCGAATCTTCGGTCATGACAGATCGTATCGCCTAAAACCCCGTGTCAAATCAAGGCTGTTGGGCAGCGAACGGTCAAAACTCAGATCCGCAACACCCCCGAACCCCGTGTATAATGCCCGCCAGAGTCAGTCCCGATCCCGACCCGCAGGAGGCCCGATGACCGCCCAGACCCCCGCCGACATCCGCACTGCGATGCGCGCCGCCACCCTCGGCCCCGAAGCCGAGGCCCTGGCCCGCCTGACCACCCGGGCCGACCTCACCGACGACGACCGGGCGGAGATCTCGGACCGCGCCGCCGCGCTGATCCGCAAGGTCCGCGCCTCCTCCGATCCCGGCATGATGGAGAGCTTTCTGGCGGAATACGGTCTTTCGACCAAGGAGGGCGTCGCGCTGATGTGCCTGGCCGAGGCCCTGCTGCGCGTGCCGGATGCCGAAACCATCGACGATCTGATCCAGGACAAGATCGCGCCGCATGACTGGGGGGCGCATGTGGGCGACAGCGGCTCGCTCATGGTCAATGCCTCGACCTGGGCGCTGATGCTGACGGGACGGGTGCTGGATGACGAGGACGAGGGCGTCGTCGGCGCCCTGCGCGGCATGGTCCGCCGTCTGGGCGAACCGGTGATCCGCACCGCCGTCGGCCGCGCCATGCGCGAGATGGGCGCGCAATTCGTCCTGGGCCGCGACATCAACGAGGCGATGACCCGCGCCCGGGGCCGCGAAAAGGAGGGCTACGCCTACAGCTACGACATGCTGGGCGAGGCCGCCCGGACCGAGGACGACGCGATGCGCTATCACGGCGCCTATGCGCAGGCCATCGCCGCCATCACCGCCGCCGCCCGTAGTGACGACATCCGTCGCAATCCCGGCATCTCCGTCAAACTCTCCGCCCTGCATCCCCGCTACGAGGAGGCGCAGCGCGAGGAGATGCTGCCGCAGCTGGTCGCCCGTACCCTGCAACTCGCCCGGGCCGCCCGCGACGCGAAGATCGGCTTCAACATCGACGCGGAGGAACAGGACCGCCTCGACCTCTCTCTCGACGTGATCGAAACCGTCCTTTCCGACGACAGCCTCGCAGGCTGGGACGGGTTCGGTGTGGTGGTCCAGGCCTATGGCCCCCGCGCTGCCCATGTCATCGACTGGCTATATGCCACGGCGAAACGCCTCGACCGCCGCATCATGGTCCGTCTGGTCAAGGGCGCCTATTGGGATACCGAAATCAAGCGCGCCCAGGTCCTCGGCCTTGATGGTTTCCCGGTTTTCACCCGCAAGGCCAATACCGACGTCAGCTATATCGCCTGCGCCCGGCAACTCCTGGCCTATCGCGACCGGATCTATCCGCAGTTCGCCACCCACAACGCCCATTCCGTCGCCGCGATCCTGGCGATGGCCGACGAGAGGACGAACCTCGGCTCCGACAGCGCGCAGGACCCGGAAACCGCGAGTCGCGCCACCGCCCTGACCCGCGACAGCTTTGAGTTCCAGCGCCTGCACGGTATGGGCGAGGCGCTGCATGATACGGTCCTGAAGGCCGAAGGGACCCGCTGCCGCATCTACGCCCCCGTCGGCGCGCATCGCGACCTGCTGGCCTACCTTGTCCGCAGGCTACTTGAAAACGGTGCCAACTCCTCCTTCGTGCACCAGATCGTGGACGAGGGTGTCGCCCCCGAAACCATCGCCCGCGATCCTTTCAATCATTGTGATCCCGCACCCAACCCGGCGATCCAGCACCCCTCCCGGATCTACGGGAAGGGGCGCAATGCCGCCAAGGGATGGGACCTGACCGACCCGACGACCCTCAACACGCTCGATACTGCCCGAAAACCCTTTGCAAAAGGTTACGAATGGCGCGCCGGGGAGGGCCCCGATGCACGCGCCGTCCTCAACCCCGCCGATCCCTCCGACGTGGTGGGCCATGTGCACGAGGCCACGGCCGAGGACGTCACCCGCGCCATCACCGCCGCCGAAACCGCCCAGCCCGCCTGGGCCGCAACCCCCGTCGCCGACCGCGCCGCGATCTTGCGCCGCGTGGCCGACCTCTACGAAACCCACGCCGCAGAATTCTTCGCCCTCTGCACCCGCGAGGCGGGCAAGACGCTGGCCGATGGCGTGGCCGAGGTGCGCGAAGCGGTTGATTTCCTGCGCTATTACGCGGGACAGGCCGCCACCGCCGAACGCGACACCCAGGCGCGCGGCGTCATCGTCTGCATCAGCCCCTGGAACTTCCCGCTCGCCATCTTCACCGGCCAGATCGCCGCGGCCCTCGTCACCGGCAACGCCGTGATCGCCAAACCCGCCGAGCAGACCCCGCTGATCGCCGCCCGCGCCGCTGCGCTGATGCATGAGGCCGGAATTCCCGCCGATGTCCTGCAACTGCTGCCCGGCGATGGCCCCTCCGTCGGGGCGCCGCTCACCGCCGATCCGCGCATTGTCGGCGTCTGCTTCACCGGTTCGACCGAGGTGGCGCAGATCATCAACCGGCAACTGGCCAAAACCGCCCCCGAGGCCATGCTCATCGCCGAAACCGGCGGCATGAACGCCATGATCGTGGACAGCACCGCGCTGCCCGAACAGGCGGTGCGCGATATCCTCGCCTCCGCCTTCCAGTCGGCCGGGCAACGCTGCTCCGCCCTGCGCATCCTCTACGTCCAGCGCGACGTCGAAGACCGCGTGCTCGACATGCTGTTCGGCGCGATGGACGCCCTGCGCATGGGCGATCCCTGGACCCTGTCCACCGATGTCGGCCCCGTCATCGACCAGGAGGCGCACGATGGCATCATCAGCTACTGCGAGGAGATGGAGGGCAAGGGCCGTCTGCTGAAACGCCTCGACCAGACGGGCGACCATCCGGGCGACCAGACTGGCGACGGCCTGCATGTCGCCCCCCATGTCTTCCGCGTCTCCGGGATCGAGGAGATGCAGCGCGAGGTCTTCGGGCCCGTCCTGCATGTCGCGCGGTTCGATGCCGACCGGATCGGGGACGTCATCGCGGCAGTCAACGCCAAGGGCTACGGCCTGACCTTCGGGCTGCACAGTCGCATCGACGGCCGGGTGCAACAGGTGGTCGATGCGCTGCATGTCGGCAACCTCTACGTCAACCGCAACCAGATCGGCGCCGTCGTCGGCTCGCAACCCTTTGGCGGCGAGGGACTATCCGGCACCGGGCCGAAAGCTGGCGGGCCGCTCTACCTCACCCGGTTCCGCAGGCCCACAGCAGCGGTCGAGATCGAACCGGTGCAGTCCACCCCAGTCCCCCTCGACACACTGCAACTGGCCCTTGCGGACCTGACCCCGGGCGCTTGGGCAACCAGCACCACCCGCATCTCCACCCTCCGCTCCCGCCTGCGCGGCGGCGCCCCCGAGGCGATGAGCGCCACCGCCGCGCTCGACATGGGCCCGCTGGACCTGCCCGGGCCGACGGGCGAATCCAACCGGCTGAGCCTGATCCCGCGCGGCACTGTCCTGTGCCTCGGGCCCGATGAGGATCACCTCTTGGCGCAGGTCGTGCAGGCCCTTGGCACCGGCAATGCCGTACTTGCCCTGGCCCCCGGCGCGCCCGCGATCCTGGAGGTGCTGACGGGCGCGGACCTGCCCCTCACCGCGCTGGACGGAACCCTGCCCGAAAACGCGCTGGAGACCCTGTCGGTGGATGCCGTGGCCAGCCCCGACACCGCGCTGCGCCCTGATCTGGCGGCGCGCGACGGGGCTATCCTGCCGCTCATCACCGCTCGGATCGACCCGGCGGCTTATGTCCACGAACGCGCCGTCTGTATCGACACCACCGCGGCGGGGGGCAATGCCACCCTTCTGGCCAAGGCGGGCTAGGGCTGCTCGCCGGTCAGCTTGGCGATCCACTCCAGCAGCTGCGCCTCGGAAAGCTCACCGATATGCGCCCCGGCCAGCTGACCGTCCGAGCGGAAGAAAAAGGTCGAGGGCAGCGCGGCGGAGCCATAGCGCCGCGCCAGTCGCCGCTCCGCGTCGATCAGGACCGCCTCGCCCGAGAGCCCCTCGAGCGCGAGGAAAAGCGCGATGGTCCGGCTGTCCTCCGCCTGATTGGCAAAGAGGATTTCCACATCCGGCCTCTGCGCGGCCACCTGCTGCATCATCGGCATTTCGCTGCGGCAGGGGCCACACCAGCTGGCCCAGAGGTTCAGCACCAGCGCCCGCCCGTCGCGCTGCGCCAGGTCAACCTCCGCCCCGCCGAGCGCGGGCAGGACCGCCCCCTCCAGCGTGCGGCCGTCACCAGCGGGCGGTTTCAACAGCGCGGGCACCCCGGTCGCCACCCCGACCAGCGCCACCACCGCCAGCGGCCGGACCAATTGACTGCGCCGCAGGGCCCAGCCCAGCCCCACGGCCATCGCCGCCGCCAGCCCCCAGAGCGGCGAGAGCCCGGCCTCCAGAGGACCGGCCATCGCGGCAAGTCCATTGCCCCGCAGCGCCGCGACTCGCGCCGCGATCCCCCAGACAAGGACCAGCGCCACACTGGACACGCCCGGGGGCAGGCCGCGCCCATGCCGCCGGTCGCGGCGGGCCAGAACCTCGCCAATCAGCACAAGCAGGATCAGACCGCCGAGGCCAAGGGCCCAGGGCCAGGTCAGGAGAGTGGCAGTGGAATCGGACAAGAGGCGCGCCGGGATCGTGATGGGTCGCGCCACCTTGCCCCGTCGCCGCGCGACGTGCCATGGGGGATCACGCAGAGGTGCCGATAAACGGCAAAAGGGCCGCCTAACGGCGACCCTTTTCGCGTTTCCCGTGAGGGAAAATTGGAGCGGGCGAGGCGATTCGAACGCCCGACCCTAACCTTGGCAAGGTTATGCTCTACCCCTGAGCTACGCCCGCTTCCTTGGGTAGGGGAGCATGTATAAAGAAGCCGTTCTGGGTGCAAGGGGGAATTTGCAGCTGCGGCCAGATTTTTCGCTCTCCCTGACGACCTGTGAGGCAGATCAACCGCCTACTCGAACTCCACCAGCAGATCCTTGGCGTCGATCTGCGCCCCGGCGGTGACATGGACGGCCTTGATGACCCCGTCGCGGTCGGCGTGCAGGCCGGTCTCCATCTTCATCGCCTCGATGGTCAGCAGCAGGTCGCCCTCCTTCACCTTGGCCCCTGCCGTCACGGCGAGGGAGGCGACGACGCCCGGCATCGGGGCGGCGACATGGTTTGGGTTGGTCGGGTCGGCCTTGGGCGCGGCGGCCTTGGTGCCGGTGGCCTTGCGGTCGGGCACGCGCACCACGCGGGGCTGGCCGTTCAACTCGAAGAAGACCCGCACCTCGCCGTTGTCCTGGGTGTCGCCCACGGTGACCAGGCGGATTTCCAGGGTCTTGCCGGGGTCGATCTCGGCCGTGATCTCCTCTTCGGGTTTCATGCCGTAGAAGAAGGTCAGCGTCGGCAGGGTCCGCACGGGGCCGTACATCTCGTGCCGCAGGGCATAATCGGTGAAGACCTTGGGATACATCAGGTAGCCGTTGAGATCCTCGTCGTCGATCTCCACCCCGCCGCAGGCCTCGGCGGCCTCCGCCCGCTTCTCTTCCAGGTCGATCGGCTTCAGGTGCTTGCCCGGCCGGTCCGTGTTCGGTTTCTCGCCCTTCAGCGCCTTCTTGACGATGGCCTCGGGGAAACCGCCCGGCGGCTGGCCGAGGTTGCCCTTCATCATGTCGATCACGCTGTCGGGGAAGGAGACATCCTTCTTCGGGTCTTCCACATCCGCGCGGGTCAGCCCTTGGCTGACCATCATCAGCGCCATGTCACCCACGACCTTGGACGAGGGCGTGACCTTCACGATGTCGCCGAACATCTGGTTCACATCGGCATAGGCCTGCGCCACCTCGTGCCAGCGCTCTTCCAGCCCCAGGGACCGGGCCTGCGCCTTGAGATTGGTGAACTGCCCGCCTGGCATTTCGTGCAGATAGACCTCCGACGCCGGGGCCTGCATGCCCGACTCAAACGCCGCATACTGGCCGCGCACCGCTTCCCAGTAGTTCGACACCTCGCGCACTGCCACGATGTCGATGCTGCTGGCGCGCTCGCCATGCTTCAGCGCCTCCAGCACCGATCCGAAGGTCGGCTGAGAGGTGTTGCCCGAGAGTGCATCCATCGCGGCATCCACACAGTCCACCCCGGCCTCCGCCGCCGTCAGGATCGTCGCGATAGCCGCGCCGGAGGTATCATGCGTGTGGAAGTGGATTGGCAGGTCCACCGCGTCCTTTAGCGCGGGGAAGAGGACCTTGGCGACCGGGGCCGTCATCACACCGGCCATGTCCTTGATCCCAAGGACATGCGCGCCGGCCTTTTCCATCTCCTTCGCCATGTCGACGTAATACTTGATGTCGTACTTGGCCCGCGCCGGGTCCAGCGCATCGCCGGTGTAGCAGATCGTGCCCTCGCAGATCTTCTCTGCCGCCTGCACCGCATCCATGGCCACGCGCATGTTCTCCACCCAGTTCAAGCTGTCGAAGACGCGGAAGACGTCCACGCCCGTATCTGCCGCCTGGCGGACGAACTCCTGCACCACATTGTCGGGATAGTTGGTATAGCCCACCCCGTTCGAGGCGCGCAGCAGCATCTGGGTCAGGATGTTGGGCATGTGCGCCCGGATGTCACGCAGCCGCTGCCAGGGGCATTCCTGCAGGAAGCGATAGGCCACGTCGAAGGTCGCGCCGCCCCAGCATTCCACCGAGAAGAGTTGGCTGAGGTTCGCCGCATAGACCGGCGCAATCTTCACCATGTCGAGCGACCGCATCCGCGTCGCCAGCAGCGACTGGTGCCCGTCGCGCATCGTCGTGTCGGTGAAGAGCAGTTCTGTCTGGTCCTTCATCCACTCGGCGACCGCCTCCGGCCCCTTGTCGTCCAGCAGGTCGCGGGTGCCCTTGGGAACCTCGCCCTTCACCTCCGGGATGCGCGGGGGTTTCAGGTCGGGATGGGGCAGGGGACGGCCTTGCACTTCGGGATGCCCGTTCACCGTGATATCAGCGATATAAGTCAGGACCTTGGTCCCGCGATCCCGGCGCGGTTTGAAATCGAAGAGCTCGGGCGTCGTGTCGATGAACTTGGTCGTGTACTGGTTGTTGAGGAACGTCGGGTGCTTCAACAGGTTGATCACGAAGTCGATGTTCGTGCTGACGCCCCGGATGCGGAATTCGCGCAGCGCCCGGTCCATTCGGCGGATCGCCTGTTCCGGCGTCGCCGCCTTGGCCGTCACCTTCACCAGCAGCGAGTCGTAGTAGCGCGTGATCACGCCCCCCGCATAAGCCGTGCCGCCGTCGAGCCGGATGCCCATGCCAGTGGCCGACCGGTAGGCGCTGATCCGGCCGTAGTCAGGGATGAAGTTGTTCGTGGGATCTTCCGTGGTGATCCGGGTTTGCAAAGCGTGCCCGGTGAGTTTGACATCATATTGCGACGCCTTGCCGGTCGCCTCCGCCAGCGACTTGCCCTCGGCGATCATGATCTGGGCCTGCACGATGTCGATGCCGGTGACCTCTTCGGTCACGGTGTGTTCGACCTGCACGCGGGGGTTCACCTCGATGAAGTAGAAGGCGCCGGTTTCCATATCCATCAGGAACTCGACCGTGCCCGCGCATTCGTAGTTCACGTGGGCGCAGATCTTGCGGCCCAGTTCGCACAGCTCCTCGCGCTGCGCTTCGCTCAGGTAGGGCGCGGGGGCGCGTTCGACGACCTTCTGGTTGCGGCGCTGCACCGAACAGTCGCGCTCATAAAGGTGGTAGATATTGCCCTGCGTGTCGCCCAGGATCTGCACCTCGACATGCCGCGCGCGGGTGATCATCTTTTCCAGATAGCCCTCGCCATTACCAAAGGCGGCCTCGGCCTCGCGCCGCCCCTCCAACACCTTTTCCTTCAGCTCTTTCGAGTTCTCGACCGGCCGCATCCCGCGCCCGCCACCACCCCAGGAGGCCTTGAGCATCAGGGGGTAGCCGATTTCCTCCGCCTCCTTGATGATGGCGTCGAAATCATCGCCCAGCACTTCGGTGGCAGGGATGACCGGCACACCGGCCTCGACCGCGACCTTGCGCGCACTGGCCTTGTCGCCAAGAGCGCGCATTGTCGCCGCCTTCGGCCCGATGAAGGTGATCCCGGCCGCGTCGCAGGCATCCACGAAATCGGGATTTTCCGACAGCAGGCCATAACCCGGATGGATCGCATCCGCGCCGGACATCTTGGCCACGCGGATGATCTCCTCGATGCTCAGATAGGCCGCAACCGGGCCCAGACCTTCGCCGATCTTGTAGGCCTCATCCGCCTTGAAGCGATGGAGGCCCAGCTTGTCCTCCTCCGCGTAGACGGCGACGGTTTTCTTCCCCATCTCGTTGGCGGCCCGCATGATGCGGATGGCGATTTCACCGCGGTTAGCGATCAGGATCTTCTGGAAGTCGGCCATGGGGTCTTCTCCATGAGAGGGAATTTCCGCAGAGCAAACAATATGCCGCGACGCGGCGCAAGTGCGGAATTTGCTAAGTGCAAACCTGTTCGATTGTGGATTGCAAAACCTGCAAATCGTTAGCGGTAACGCTTATTTGCCAGCATGTCTGATGACTGTGGTGTGGGCCCGCCGGGTGTCTCCGGCGGTCCTGCAGTGCAGCACGGGGATCATTGAGGCGCGATCACATCCGTCCACAGCCGCCCGCGCACCTCCTCCGGCCGGGTGATCCCCATCTGGATCATGCCGGAGTTCATGTCCTCCGTCAGGATATGGCTGACATGCGCCGCGCCGCGCGCCCCGAAGGCGGCCACACCCCAGAGCCAGGGCCGCCCCAGCATGACGAAATCCGCGCCAAGCGCGATGGCCCGCAGAACGTCCAGCCCCGAGGAGACCGTGCCGTCGAAGATCAGCGGATAGTCCGGCCCCACAGCCTGCCGCACCAGAGGCAACGCCTCGGCGGAGCCGGGGCAGCCGTCGAACTGCCGCCCGCCGTGGTTCGACACCCAGACCGCATCGACGCCCATATCCCGCAGCATCACCGCATCCGAGGGCACCAGCACGCCCTTGGCTACGATCGGCCCGTCCCAAAGATCGCGCAGACGTTTCAGCAGATCCGCATCCGGCGCCGCATGGGGCGCCAGCCCGACATGGCGCGCGGGCTCATGCGGAGAGGCATATTTGGCCAGCCCCCGCACCGAAGGCACGCCCGCCCTGGCCACCGCCAGCGCCCAGTGCGGGCGCATCATGGAGTGCAGGAAGAGCCGCGGCGTGATCCGGGGCGGCGTCTGCAACCCGCCGCGCCGCTGGCGTTCGCGCCGCGACGGGCCCGGCACGTCGACCGTGAGGACAAGCGTATGAAACCCCGCATCTTTCGCGCGCTTCAGCAAATCCTCGCAATGCTCCGGCACGCGCGGGGGATAGAGCTGAAACCACCCGCGATCCCCGATATGCGGCGCCAGATCCTCGACCGAGGCCGCCGCGACCGTCGACAACCCGAAGGGCAGGCCCAGCTCGACGCAATGCTGCGCCAGCGTCACCTCCGCCCCCGGCCAGAAGAGCCCGGTCATGCCGACCGGCGACACGCCCCAGGGCCGGGCATAGTCGCGCCCGAGGAAAGTGGTGGAAAGGTCCGGCACCGTGCGCCCCTTGAGAACCGCGGGCGCCAGGGCCACCGCATCCAATGCCGCCCGCGAACGGCGGATTGCGGCATCCTCGCCCGTGCCGCTGTCGAGGTATTCCCAGGCGAAATGCGGCAGGCGCCGTTTCGCGCGGGCACGCAGGTCGGGGAGGGTGGGGTGCGAAAGATCCAGATCCATGACGGGCGAGAGTGTCCGGTCACCGGGGGTTTGACAAGTCCCAATAGGGCGGAAAGCCGCCCCACGCCCCGGCCTTACGCAACCCCATGCCCCGGCCTTGCGCCGGGGCCTCACCAGTGGCCGAGCGCGCCGAAACCGTAGCTCTCTGAGGTGCGAGGCCCCGGCGCGGGGCCGGGGCACGGTAGTGCTGATTTTGATGTGAACAAGTCGTGAACACACTCTTCCGTTTTGCGCCCTGACGCGCTATCCTTGCGCGCATGAGCAGCTATGACGAACAAGACGCCTTCGAGGGTGCCTCGCTTTCCGCCCGTGCCATGGCCGCGCGCACATCTGTCCGTGCGGCGCCCTATCTCGATGATCTGAACCCCGCGCAGCGCGAGGCGGTCGAGGCGCTGGATGGCCCTGTCCTGATGCTGGCCGGCGCCGGTACCGGCAAGACCAAGGCGCTGACCGCGCGCATTGTCCATCTGCTCAACACCGGCCGCGCCGCGCCGAACGAGATTCTTTCCGTGACCTTCACCAACAAGGCCGCGAAGGAGATGAAGACCCGCGTCGGCCGCATGCTGGGCCAAGATATCGAGGGCATGCACTGGCTGGGCACCTTCCACGCGATCTGCGTCAAGCTGCTGCGTCGGCATGCGGAGCTGGTGGACCTCAAATCCAACTTCACCATTCTCGACACCGACGACCAGATCCGCCTACTGAAACAGCTGATCAACGCCAACAACATTGACGAAAAGCGATGGCCCGCCCGGCAGCTCTCCGGCATCATCGACCACTGGAAGAACCGGGCCTGGACGCCGGAAAACGTCCCCTCCGCCGAATCCTCCGCCTTCAACAACCGGGGCACCGAGCTCTACGATCAATACCAGCGCCGCCTGCTGGAATTGAACGCGGTGGATTTCGGTGACCTGCTTCTGCATATCGTCACGATCTTTCAAAAGCATGAAGATGTGCTGGCCCAATACCAGCGCTGGTTCAAATACATCCTCGTCGACGAATACCAGGACACCAACGTCGCCCAGTACCTCTGGCTGCGCCTGCTGGCGGGCGGGCACAAGAACATCTGCTGCGTCGGCGACGACGACCAGTCGATTTACGGCTGGCGCGGGGCAGAAGTGGGCAATATCCTGCGGTTCGAAAAGGATTTTCCCGGCGCGAAGGTCGTCCGGCTGGAACAGAACTATCGCTCCACCGAGCATATCCTCGCCGCCGCCGGGGGCGTCATCCGCGGCAATGAGGGGCGGCTGGGCAAGGAGCTCTGGACCGAGGCGCAGGGCGGCGAAAAGGTCCGCCTGATCGGTCACTGGGACGGCGAGGAAGAGGCCCGCTGGATCGGCGAGGAAATCGAGGCCATGCAAAGCGGCACCCGCGGTATGCGCCCGATTTCACTGGACGAAATGGCCATCCTCGTCCGCGCCAGCCACCAGATGCGCGCCTTCGAGGATCGTTTCCTGACCATCGGTTTGCCCTACCGCGTCATCGGCGGGCCGCGCTTCTACGAACGGCTCGAGATTCGCGATGCCATGGCCTATTTCCGCCTGATCGTCTCGCCCTCCGATGACCTGGCCTTTGAGCGCATCGTCAATACCCCCAAACGTGGCCTGGGCGACAAGGCGCAGCAGAAGATTCAGGTGACCGCGCGCCAGAACGGCGTCCCACTGGTCGAGGGCGCGCGCATCCTGCTGGCCGAAGGCGGGATCACCGGCAAGGGTGCGGGGCAGTTGCGCGCGCTGGTCGACAACCTCGAACGATGGGGCCGGATGACGGGCCATGCGGACCTCAGCCATATCGAACTGGCCGAGATGGTGCTGGACGAAAGCGGCTACACCGCGATGTGGCAGAATGACAAGACGCCCGAGGCCCCCGGTCGTCTGGAGAACCTCAAGGAACTGGTCAAAGCGCTTGAGAACTTTGACAATCTACAGGGCTTCCTCGAACACGTCAGCCTGATCATGGACAATGAAACCGACGATCAGGGTGCGAAAGTGTCAATCATGACGTTGCATGCGGCCAAGGGGTTGGAGTTTCCGGCGGTCTTCCTGCCGGGGTGGGAGGACGGTCTCTTCCCCTCGCAACGCTCCATGGACGAGAGCGGCCTCAAGGGCCTCGAAGAGGAGCGCCGCCTGGCCTATGTCGGCATCACCCGGGCAGAGGAGATCTGCACGATCTCTTTCGCCGGCAACCGCCGCGTCTTTGGCCAGTGGCAGAGCCAGCTCCCCTCCCGCTTCATCGACGAACTGCCCTCGGAGCATGTCGAGGTGCTGACGCCCCCCGGCCTTTACGGCGGCGGATTTGGCGCAGCCGCCGGGCAGCCCCAGGTCGAATCGACGATCCACCAGCGCGCCAGCGAGGCCAATGTCTACAACTCCCCCGGCTGGAAACGCATGCAGGCCCGGGCCAACCAGCGCCCGGTCAGCCAGCCGCGCGAGACGCGGTCGCAGGTGATCGACCTCGAAGCGGTCAGCCGCTACACCATCGGCGACCGCGTCTTTCACCAGAAGTTCGGCTATGGCGCCGTGACCGGGATCGAGGGCGACAAGCTGGACATTGATTTCGAAAAGGCCGGGCCGAAAAAGGTCGTCGCGAAATTCGTCATGTCCAGTGACGACATCCCCTTCTGATCCCCTTCATCTTTCCAAAAATACTCCGGGGGAATTGAGCCCCTCAGGGCTCAAGGGGGCAGCGCCCCCAAGCCATCCGTGCCGCCAATGGCATCGGATGCCTCCGGCGGGAGTATTTGCGGAAAGATGAAGCCCCCTGAAAAGAGAAAACCGCGACGCCAGGGAGGAGGAGAGGCGCCGCGGTTCCATTTCACGATGACCCAGGGAGGAGGAGAGGGCCACCGATGCTGTTGTGCAGTGTCCGGCGACCCCAGGGAGGAGGAGAGGGGCCGCCGGTCTTGCTATCACCGGTCCAGGGAGGAGGAGAGGACCGGTGCATCTCGTGCGGAGCGTCTTACCCGGCTCCGGGGATAGGGCGCGACGACATCAGGGAGGAGGAGAGATGTCGCCGCTGTTTTCGACCGGCCCAGGGAGGAGGAGAGGGCCGTCCGAACTCTGAATTACATGCTCCGGTAGGCTTCTTCGTGCGCCAGGGAGCGGATCATGGAGCGGTGCAGACCCAGGTCGCGCAGCTCACGGTCGTTCAGGGCGGAGAGCTCTTCGACGCATTTGCGGTAGGCCGCATATTGCGTGTAGCGCTCCGTCAGACCGGCCACGAGGCGCGAGAAGAAGCCACCATGGGAGGGAGCTGCGACGCTGCGGGTTTCGGTCATCATTGCCATCGGTTCGTACCTTTCGTCAGTGTCGCGTCGGAAGCGTTTGCCCCGTCAGCGACTTGTTGCATTCAATCTACCCCTTTTCTGCGATTGCACAATGGATGATGCTGCAACGCAGCTATGCAAAAGATGCATAGTCAACAACGTTTTTCAAATTGCTGATATAAATGGATAAAAAATGGTCACGCATAGAAACTATGCAGCGCCGAAGCGTTTGGATTCGAGGTGACGCAACGTCCTGAATGGCGTTTTCGGCGGGTGGAACTCGGCTTCCATGCGCGTTAGACAGGCCTTTGACAGCTCAGGAGGCGCTAAATGGCCGTATCGAAAGACGACGTTCTTGCTGCACTGCAGCGAATTGAGCTTCCCGATGGCGGGACTTTGGTGAGTCGCGACATGATCCGCGCGCTGACGGTCGAGGGCGGTCAGGTGCGGTTCGTGATCGAGGCTCCGTCCCCCGAAATCGCCCGCCAGATGTCGGGACTGACCCGCGCCGCCGAGGAAGTGGTGCGCGCCGTGCCGGGTGTGTCGGACGTCAGCCTCGTGCTGACGGCACATGAGGGCGCGCCGAAACCGACCCAGGCCCCGCAGCTCAAGGTCGGGGGGCATCCCAAGCCCCAGGCCGGGCCGACGCGGCCTGCCGGTGTGGACCGCATTATCGCGGTCGCCTCCGGCAAGGGCGGGGTGGGCAAATCTACAGTCTCCTCCAACCTCGCCGTGGCTTTGGCGCGGCAGGGGCGCCGGGTCGGGCTGCTGGATGCCGATATATACGGTCCGTCGCAGCCACGGATGATGGGGGCCAAGGGTCGACCCGCCTCGCCCGATGGTGAAACGATCGAGCCGTTGCATGCCCATGGCGTCACGCTGATGTCCATCGGGTTCATGATAGAAGAAGACAAAGCCGTGGTCTGGCGTGGACCCATGTTGATGGGGGCGCTGCAGCAGATGCTGGGGCAGGTGGCCTGGGGCGAGCTGGATGTGCTGATCGTCGATCTGCCGCCCGGCACCGGGGATGTACAGCTGACCCTATGCCAGCGCAGCGACGTGTCGGGGGCGCTGGTTGTCTCCACCCCGCAGGACGTGGCGCTGCTGGATGCGCGCAAGGCGATCGACATGTTCAAGACGCTCAAGACGCCGGTCCTGGGGCTGATCGAGAACATGTCTACTTATATATGTCCCAATTGCGGGCATGAGGCGCATATCTTCGGCCATGGCGGTGTCGCGGCGGAGGCCGAGAAGATGGGCGTGCCGCTTCTGGGTCAGTTGCCGATCGATCTCGACACCCGCCTGGCGGGGGATGCGGGCACGCCGATTGCCGCGGGCGATGGCCCGATGGCGGAGGCCTACGCGCAGCTGGCGCAGGGGCTGATCCGTGGCGGGATCGCCTGATCCCGTCGCCTACCGTGACGTGCGCCCGGCGGATTGCCCGGCGCTGTCGGAGCTCTGCCTGCAGTCCAAAGCGGTCTGGGGCTATGACGCCGCCTTTCTGGAGGCCTGCCGCGCGGAACTGACCCTCCACCCGGGCGATCTGACCGCCATGCCCACTCATATGGCGGAGGCGGCAGGAGGTCCCCTGGGTGTCGCGCAGATCAGCGTCGAGGGACTGGAGGCGGAGTTGGAGAAGCTCTTTATCCATCCCGGGGCCATGCGGCGCGGCATTGGGCGTCGTCTTCTCGCTTGGGCTATTGGGGCGGCGCGAGCGGCGGGCGCGCAGAGGCTGACCATCGTCGCCGATCCCGGGGCGGAGGCCTTCTATCTGTCATGTGGGGCTGAGAGAGTGGGGCAGAGCCCTTCGGAAAGCATTCCCGGACGTTGGCTGCCATTGCTGCATCTCCCTTTGACCTGAACCTGCCCTAGGGACCCGGCTGGGATGCCATGGGTCGGTTGGGATTTCATGGGCGGGCCGTGGGGCAGTGCGACCCATGTCGTCCCATGGGGGCAGAGTCAGCGGGGAGATCTGTCGGAGTCGCAGGGATCTCGCCCCGAATCCTGCCGCGATTCGTGAATAATTCGGTCTGTTTGTTAAGAAATGACCGTCCCTCCCGGTGCAATTGTGGGCGATTTTCGCCTCTGTATAACTTTTCTTTGGATATTGTGGGATGAACCGGGCGGCACGCAGTCTGAGCTATATATAGTGTAGGTTTTCGTCACGACACATATATAGGCCAAAAATTGCCGATGAATTACCCCACTATCCTTCGCAAGTCCTTGTGGATAAGCCTGTCATTAACCATTTTTAAGCAATTTTTCCGTTGCGTCCCATGATCACCCATGGCATCCATAGTTCATCAGATGAGACGGGAACGGGGCACCAAGACCCCAAACAAAAAACCCAAGGCAGTGATCATACAGGCACCCGCTTTCATCGAACCAAGAGATCCGGCGCGCGGGCGAGCAGACATCCCCCCCAGGTGGCGCGCGCAGTCGGACATACCCGGAAACGGGACGAGGGCGGCGGATAGGGCAGTGGCAGCAGCTCCTATCCGCCGTTTCCGTTTCAGGGGCCAGAAACTGAACGGGGCACAGGACGAGGGACGTGGGCTACACGCAGCGGTTCCAGGGCAGCGAGGACATGAAGGTGGACGCAAAGTTCCGCCTGTCGATCCCGTCTGACTTCCGCCGTGTCCTCGAAAGCCAGGATCCCGAATGGCAGCCCGGCGACCAGCCGAAACTGGTGCTCCTGACCTCCCGCCGCCTTGACGGCTTTGTCGAGGGCTACTCCATCCAGTCCATCGCCGAAGTGCAGGATGCTCTGGCCCGTCAGCCGAAGGCTGACCGCCGGTCCAAGGCGCTGCGCGAACACTTCATCGGCTCCGCCGTGCAGGTCTCCGTTGACGAGACAGGCCGTATCGTCGTGCCCGCCAAGGTGCGCGAGAAGCTGGGGCTGGGTAAGGACGAATACGTGACATTTGTCGGGGATCTTAAGACCTTCCAGCTATGGAAGCGCGACGATTACAAGGCGATGATGGCCGAGTACGAAGACGATCTGGGCGACGATTTCGACCCCGATGCAGAGCTGGACACGCTGATGTTCGCCGCATCACAAGACGGGGTGGAGTAAGCAATGGCGGCCAGCGCCCAGACCCCGGACGCGCCCCATATCCCGGTCCTGTTGCGTCCGCTCCTCGACCTTGTTTCCCCGATCTCCGGTGTCTGGCTGGACGGCACCTTTGGTGCCGGTGGCTATGCCCGTGGTCTGCTGGAGGCCGGGGCCGACCGCGTCATCGGCGTGGATCAGGACCCCCTGGCGCTGGAGATGGCCGAGAGCTGGAAGGGCCAATACGACGGGCGGCTCGACATCCGTCTCGGCAACTTCGCCAATCTGGACGAGATCGCGGGCGAGCCGCTGGATGGCGTGGTGCTGGACCTCGGGGTGAGCTCCATGCAGCTGGACATGGCGGAGCGCGGATTTTCCTTCATGAAGGACGGGCCGCTGGACATGCGCATGTCGCAGGAGGGGCCAAGCGCCGCCGATCTGGTGAACGGCATGGACGAGGGCGACCTGGCCGATGTGATCTACCTCTACGGGGAGGAACGCGCCAGCCGCCGTATCGCCCGCACCATCGTGCGCGAACGGGCGGCGGAGCCGATCACCTCCACACTGCGCCTGGCCACGATCGTGGAGGGCTGCCTGCCGCGGGCCAAGCCGGGCCAGTCCCATCCGGCGACTCGCACCTTTCAGGCGCTGCGGATCGCGGTGAACGATGAATATGGCGCCCTGGCCGAGGGGCTGATGGCCGCCGAACGCGCGCTGAAAGAGGGCGGACGCCTGGCCGTGGTGACCTTCCACTCGGTCGAGGATCGCATGGTCAAACGCTTTCTCCAGCTGCGCTCGGGCGGCGGTGGCCGTGCCAACCGCTATGCCCCCGAGGCGCCGGAGGAGGCTCCGGGTTTTGCCGTTCTGACCAAGAAGGCGGTCGGCCCCGATGAGGCGGAGCTGGAAGCCAACCCGCGGGCGCGGTCTGCCCGCCTGCGCGTGGCCCGCCGCACCGGCGCACCGGCGCAACCCGTTGATCGCAAAGCTCTGGGAATGCCCGTATTTCAGGGGAAACTGCAATGAAGCCACTGCTCTATGTCATGTCCTTCGCCATCCTGATCGGCCTGGGATTCTGGGCCTATGACGAGAATTATCAGACCAAGGAAATCGTCAACCAGGCAGAGCGGATGCAACAGGACATCGCCCACGCGCGGGCCCGGCTTGGCGTACTGCGCGCGGAATGGGCCTATCTTAACCGGCCTGACCGGTTGCGCGAACTGGCGGAGCTGAACTTTGATAGTCTGGCGCTGCTGCCGATCACCCCGGATCAGTTCGGTCGGATGGATCAGATCGAATATCCCGCCGTGACCAAGACCCCGCTGGAGCTGAACAACCCGATCGACGTGTCGACCATGTCCATGCCGGAGGCCCAGGAATGAGCGACGCCGCCCCCCTCCGCATTCCGCTGCGCCCGCTGGCGCGAATCCTCCATGCCCGCGAAAAGGGCGAGAACCCCGATGCCATCGAACGCGAGAACCTGCGTCTGCGGCATGAGGAAATGCGCGACCGCGCCCGCGTGCGGGCCGAGGGGCGCATTCTGGTACTGGGGGCGGTCTTCACCCTGGCCTTCCTGACCATCGGCGTGAAGATGTGGATGGTGGCCGAATCCGAACCGGCAGAGCCGCGCACCTCCTTTGCCGGTGCCGGGATCGTCGCGCAGCGTGGCGATATCGTGGACCGGCAGGGCAGGGTGCTGGCAACCAACCTGGACACCTACGCCCTGTATGCCCATCCGCATCAGATGGTGGAGCCCGAACGCGCTGCCGAAGAGCTGGTCGAGATCTTCCCCGACCTGGATCAGGAGCGTCTGCTGAAGGACTTCACCGGGTCGCGCCGGTTCGTCTGGATACGCCGCAAGATCAGCCCGGAACAACGCCAGGCCGTGCACGACATGGGCGAACCCGGTCTGCTGTTCGGGCCGCGCGAGATGCGGCTTTATCCCAACGGGGCCATCGCCGCGCATGTTCTGGGCGGCGCCGGCTACGGCGAGGAAGGGGTCGCCGCGGCCGAGATCAAGGGAACGGCGGGGGTTGAACGTGCCTTCGACGATTACCTCACCGACCCAGCCAATGGCGGGAAGCCGCTGGAGCTGTCGCTGGACCTGACCGTGCAGGCGGCGGCGGAAGAGGTGCTTTACGGCGGCATGCGGCTGATGAACGCCAAGGGCGCGACCTCCATCCTGATGGATGCGCATACAGGCGAGATCATATCGCTCGTCTCGTTGCCCGATTTCGATCCGAACGACCGGCCCAACCCGCCGACCGAAGGCCACCCCGACGACAGCCCGCTGTTCAATCGCGCGGTGCAGGGCGTCTATGAGCTTGGCTCCACCCTCAAGATTTTCGCCGCCGCCCAGGCGCTGGACCTGGGTATCGTCGGCACCGACACCATGGTCGACATCCGCGGCCCGATCAGATGGGGGCGCCATACGATCAAGGATTTCCACTGGTACGGCAAGGAGTTGTCGGTCGCGGACATCATCATCAAATCCTCCAATATCGGCACCGCCCGACTGGCCGAGGGGATCGGGATCAACCTGCAGAAACAGTTCCTGGCCAATCTGGGATTGTTCGAGGCCACCCCGGTGGAACTGTCCGAAGCCCCCAGTGGCGCGCCGCTGATCCAGAAGAACTGGTCGGAGCTGACGACGATGACCGTCTCCTTCGGGCACGGCATGTCGATCAGCCCGCTGCACCTGGCCGCTGCCTATGCCACCATCGCCAATGACGGCAAGCGCGTGCGCCCGACGCTGCTGCGCCAGACCGGCCCGCAGGACGGCCCGCAGGTCATCTCCGCCGCCGCCGCCCGTCAGTCGCAGCGCCTGCTGCGTCAGGTCGTGACCGAGGGCACGGCCTCCTTCGCCGACATTGATTTCTACTCCATCGCGGGCAAGACCGGCACCGCCGACAAGCCCAAGCCGACGGGGGGATACTACAACGACAAGACGATCTCGACCTTTGCCTCGATGTTCCCGGCGCATGATCCGCAATATGTGCTGATCGTAACACTGGACGAGGCCGTCGAGACCTCCGGCGACGAACCGCGCCGCACCGCGGGCTGGACCGCCGTGCCCGTCGCGGCAGAGCTGGTCACCCGCATCGGTCCCCTGCTTGGCCTCCGGCCCGAGATTGCACCTGTTCCCCTCGCTGATATAACGCTGACATCCAACTAAGCCGGAAAGGCGACAGGCGATGACAGCCCCGACCCAGACACTCGGTCAGCTCGGTCTCTCCGCCCAGGGAGGGCGGGATGCAACGATCACGGGAATCGCGGTGGACAGCCGCGAGGTGAAAGAGGGGTATCTCTTCGCCGCCATGCCCGGGACCCGGATGCATGGGGGTGAATTCATCACCTACGCCCTGCGCATGGGGGCCGCCGCCGTGCTGACCGATGCCGAAGGCGCTCGCATCGCCGCGGAGGACCTGGCGCAGAGCGACGCCGCCCTGATCATTGCCGAGGACCCGCGCCAGGCGCTGGCCTATACCGCCGCCCTCTGGTTCCAGAAGCAGCCGCGCGTGATGACCGCCGTCACCGGCACCAACGGCAAGACCTCTGTCGCGACCTTCCTGCGTCAGCTGTGGATGCTGGTCGGGCGCGAGGCGGTCAATCTGGGCACGACCGGGGTCGAGGGGTCCTATTCCGCGCCGCTGATGCACACCACGCCGGAGCCGATCACCCTGCACCGGATGCTGGCGGAACTGGCCGACGCGGGCGTGACCCATGCGGCGATGGAGGCGTCGTCCCACGGGCTGCGCCAACGGCGGCTGGACGGCGTTGTGCTCAAGGTCGGGGGGTTCACGAACCTGACGCAGGATCACCTCGATTACCACAAGGACTTCGACGATTATTTCCATGCCAAGGCGGGGCTCTTCACCCGGGTCCTTCCGCCCGATGCCGCCGCGGTCATCAATATCGACAGCGAGCGGGGCGAAGCCATGGCGGATGTCGCCGCCGACCGCGGGCTGGACGTGCTGACCGTCGGCTCCTCGGAGGAGGCGGAGCTGCGCATCCTGGGCCGCCGCTACGACGCCGACAGCCAGACCATCCGCTTCAGCTTTGACGGCGAAACCCATCAGGCGACCATGAACCTCATCGGCGGTTTCCAGGCGGAAAACGTGCTGGTGGCGGCGGGCATGGCGATCCTGTCGGGCGACGACCCGGACGAGATCTTCGCCGCACTGCCCGCCCTGGCCACCGTGCACGGCCGGATGGAACTGGCCGCGCGCCGCGCCAACGGCTCCGCCATCTTTGTCGATTACGCCCATACCCCTGATGCGGTGGCCACGGCGCTGCAGGCGCTGCGCCCGCATGTGCTGGGACGGCTGATCGTCATCATCGGCGCAGGCGGCGACCGCGACCGCACCAAACGCCCCCTGATGGGCGAGGCGGCGGCAAAATACGCCGATGTCGTCTTTGTCACCGACGACAACCCGCGCAGCGAAGATCCCGCCGCCATCCGTCAGGCGGTTCTGCTGGGCTGTCCCGAGGCGACGGAGGTCGCCGACCGGGCCGAAGCGATCCTGCGGGCGGTCGATGCCCTGGGGCCGGGGGATGCGCTGCTGATTGCCGGAAAGGGACATGAGACGGGGCAGATTGTCGGGGAAACCACCTATCCCTTTGACGATTGCGAACAGGCGAGCGTCGCGGTCTCGGCGCTCGACGGGCGCCTGCCATGACACTCTGGACGGCGCAGGAGGCCGCGCAGGCCACGGGCGGCACCACCCCCTGCGCCTGGCAGGCCAACGGCGTCTCCATCGACACGCGGACCCTGCAACCCGGCGATCTGTTCGTTGCGCTCTCGGCGGCGCGGGACGGCCATGATTTTGTCGCGCAGGCGCTGGACAACGGGGCCGCTGCCGCGCTCGTGTCCCGCGTGCCCGAAGGGGTCGCCCAGGATGCGCCCCTGTTGATCGTGCCCGACGTGCTGCGCGGGCTGGAGGCATTGGGTCGTGCCGCCCGCGCCCGCATGCAGGGCAAGGTCGTGGGGGTCACCGGATCTGTCGGCAAGACCTCCACCAAGGAGATGCTGCGCACGGTCATCGGCGGCCAACGCCGAGTCCATGCCGCAGAGGCATCGTACAACAACCACTGGGGCGTGCCGCTGACCCTGGCCCGGATGCCGCAGGACACCGAGGTCGCGGTGATCGAGATCGGCATGAACCACCCCGGAGAGATCGCGCCGCTGGCCGATCTGGCCCGCCCCCATGTCGCGATGATCACCACCGTCGGCACCGCGCATCTGGAGGCCTTCGACAATATCGAAGGCATCGCCCGGGAAAAGGCCAGTATTTTCAGCGGCCTGATGCCTGGTGGCCAGGCGGTGGTCAACGGCGACCTCGAAACGACCCCGATCCTGATCGAGGCGGCAGAGGCCGCAGGTGCGCAGCTCCTGACCTTTGGCGAAAAGCCCGCGAACCACCACCGGCTGATGAGTGTCGAGATCGTCGATGACACCACAGTGGCCGAGGCGCGCATCTGGCGCACCCCGGCGATCTACAAGGTCCTCGCTGCCGGGCGTCACTATGCGCTGAACGCCCTCGGGGTCCTGGCCGTTATCCATGCCCTGAAGCTGGACCGCGCGCTGGCCTGTGCCGACCTGGCGCAATGGGCGCCGCCCGCGGGCCGGGGCATGCGCGAGCGGCTGATCCTCGATCCCGTGGACGACCGCCTGTCGTTCGAACTGATCGACGACGCCTTCAATGCCAACCCCGTCTCCATGGCTGCCTCGCTGGAGGTCATCGCCGCCGCCCGCCCGCAGGACAACCTGGGCCGCAAGGCCCGTGGCCGCCGCATCGTCATTCTGGGCGAGATGCTGGAACTGGGCCCGGACGAAATCGCCATGCATGCGGGCCTCGCCGACCTTCCGGCCATGGCGCGACTGGACGTGGTGCATTGTGTCGGGCGACGGATGAAGGCGCTCTACGACGCCTTGCCGCCGGAGAAACGGGGGCGCTATGAAAAGGCGGCAGAAGACCTGGCCGCACAGGCGCCCCGTCTGATTGACGCGGGGGACGTCGTGTTGGTCAAGGGATCAAAGGGATCGAAGGTCAGCCTCGTTGTTGACGCGCTCAGGAAACTGGGGCATCCCGCGCCGGACAGTTGAGGCCGGGATTATCGAGGCAGGCGCCCAGGAGGACGCAAGATGTTGTATTGGCTAACCGCGCTCTCGGACGGGGGCGACATCTTCAACCTCTTTCGCTACATCACCTTCCGCGCCGGAGGGGCCTTCATGACGGCCCTGATCTTCGGCTTCATTTTCGGACAGCCCCTGATCAACGTGCTGCGCCGCCGCCAGGGCAAGGGGCAGCCGATCCGCAATGACGGACCGGAGGGGCATTTCGTCAAGGCCGGCACGCCGACCATGGGTGGACTGCTAATCGTCGGCGCGCTGCTGACCTCCACCCTGCTCTGGGCGCGGCTCGACAATGGCTATGTCTGGATTGTCCTTTTCGTCACCCTCGCCTTCGGGCTGATCGGTTTTGCGGATGACTATTCCAAGATTTCCAAACAGAACACCAAGGGCGTGCCGGGCAGGGTGCGTCTGCTTCTGGGCTTCCTGATCGCGCTCGTCGCCTCCTACTGGGCATCGCTGCTGCATCCCGAAGAGCTGCAGTTCCGCCTGGCCCTGCCTGTCTTCAAGGATGTGCTGATCGACATGGGCCTGCTGTTCCTGCCCTTTGCGATGTTCGTCATCGTCGGCGCCGCCAATGCGGTGAACCTGACCGACGGGCTGGACGGTCTGGCCATCATGCCCTCGATGATCGCGGCCGGCACGCTTGGCGTGATTGCCTATACGGTCGGGCGGGTCGACTTCACCGAGTATCTTGATGTGCATTACGTCCCCGGCACGGGGGAAATCCTGATCTTTGTCGCCGGGCTGATCGGCGGCGGGTTAGGCTTCCTGTGGTACAACGCGCCGCCTGCGGCCGTCTTCATGGGCGACACCGGGTCGCTGGCCCTGGGCGGCGCCATCGGGGCCATCGGCGTGGTCACCAAGCACGAGATCGTGCTGGGCATCGTCGGCGGTATCTTCGTGGTCGAGGCCCTGTCGGTGATCATCCAGGTGGCCTATTTCAAACGCACGGGGAAGCGGGTCTTCCTCATGGCGCCGATCCACCATCACTATGAAAAGAAGGGCTGGGCCGAGCCGACCATCGTCATCCGATTCTGGATCATTTCGCTGATCCTGGCGCTGATCGGCCTCGCCACGCTGAAACTGCGGTAAGACGCGGGGATTTTGCATCCCCGCACCCCTGCAGGATATTTGCGGCAAAAAGAAACTGGGGAGTTTCGCATGATACCGGTGCGCGGCGTTGAGGGGCAGAAGATTGCGGTGCTGGGGCTGGGCCGCTCCGGCCTGATCGCGGCGCGCGCCCTGCGGGAGGGCGGGGCGGAGCCGATCTGCTGGGACGACAACCCCGCCGCGCGCGAGGCGGCGGAGAGCGAGGGCTTTGTCTGCGCCGACCTGACCCGCCGCGATACGCTGGAGCAGGTCGTATCGCTGATCGTCAGCCCCGGCATCCCCCACCTCTACCCGGAGCCCAACCCCGTGGTCGCCCTGGCGCTGGATCTGGGCGTGCCGGTGGACAATGACATCGGGCTTTTCTTCCGCTCGCTCGGCGGGTCGGACTGGGATGAGTTCGACAGCCAGCCCAAGGTGGTGGCGGTGACCGGATCGAACGGGAAATCCACCACCTCGGCCCTGATCCATCATATCTGCACCAGCGCCGGGCGGCCTGCGCAGCTGGCCGGGAATATCGGGCGTGGCGTGCTGGACATCGACCCGCCCGAAGAGGGCGGCGTCGTGGTGCTGGAGCTGTCCAGCTACCAGACCGACCTGGCCCGCGCCCTGACGCCGGACATTGCCGTCTTCACCAACCTCACGCCCGACCACCTGGACCGCCACGGCGGGCTGGGCGGCTATTTCGCGGCCAAGCGGCGGCTTTTCGCCGAGGGTGGGCCGGACCGCGCGGTGGTCGGTGTGGACGAGGCGGAGGGGCAATATCTGGCCAACCAGCTGTCCCAGGGGCCGGTGGATGACCGGGTGATCCGGGTCTCCTCGGGGCGCAAGCTCTCCGGTCCCGGTTGGCTGGTCTATGCGCGCAAGGGGTTCCTGACGGAATGGCGCAAGGGCAAGCAGGTGGCCTCCATCGACCTGCGCGAGATCACCGGCCTGCCCGGGGCGCACAACCATCAGAACGCCTGTGCGGCCTATGCGGCCTGTCGGGCGCTTGGCCTTGCGCCGCGGGTGATCGAAGCGGCCTTTCACAGCTTTGCGGGCCTGCCACACCGCAGCCAGACCGTGCTGGAGGCCGGGGGCGTCCGCTATGTCAACGACAGCAAGGCGACGAATGTCGATGCCGCCGCCAAGGCGCTGGCCGCGTTTGACCGTATCCGCTGGATCTGCGGCGGGCTGGAGAAGGAGGGCGGGCTGGACGCGCTGCTGCCCGCGACCGGGTCGGTTCTCAAGGCCTATGTGATCGGGCGCGAGGCGGCGCAGTTCGCCATGCAGCTGCGCGGGGTGGAGGCGGAAGTCTGCACCGATATGGCCAACGCGGTCGCCCGCGCCGTGGCCGAGGCGGAGCCGGGGGATACGGTGCTTCTGGCGCCCGCGGCGGCCTCTTTTGATCAGTACGACAATTTCGAAAAACGGGGCGAAGATTTTGCCGCCTGTGTGAGGGCCGAAACGGGCGGGGAATAGTGGATTTCGGTGGTGATGGTTCTTGATCAATGCGGATGTTATTGCCGCGACATGATCGCAAAATTTAAATTATCTTTAATCTTTTCGGATATTGCAGGGACCAGCCACGAACGGGCGAATGATGAGCTAAAGACTTTGTCAGGGGCAGGAGTGTTGGTGTGATGTCGGGGTGCTGATTTACGTCAAAGTAGGCCTGCAACTGACTGTCAAATTTAAGTAAAAACGCGATCTCTACTTTGCATGCGGAGTTGGGCTTTTTTCGGCATAAGGTTGAAGTGACGGACGTTGGGGCCGCAAAGCCGCGCCCTAGGCCGAATTGTCCCATCGCCGACGACCGAACGAACATGAGCTTCGCAGCGCAACCTGAGGCGTTGCATCGGAAAACTTGATGAGCGCACTCACCCCCGCAAGGCCTGCGCTGCCGCCATGGCCGAGGCCCAGGCCCACTGAAAGTTGTAGCCGCCCAGCCATCCCGTCACATCCACGCATTCGCCGATGAAATAGAGGCCGGGTTGGTTCTTGGCCTCCATCGTCTGGCTGGACAGCGCCTCGGTCGACACGCCGCCAAGGGTCACTTCGGCGGTGCGATAGCCCTCGGTTCCGGAGGGCGTGACCTGCCAGTGATGCAGCCGGTCGGCCACGTGGCGCAGCACCCGGTCCGGCATGTCCGCCAGGTTGCCCGTCAGGCCCAGCTCCTCGCTCACAGCCTCCGCCAGCCGCGCCGGGATCAGGGTGGAGAGCACGCGGGACAGCCCGCGCCGTCCGGCCTCGGCGCGGGCGGCGCGCAGGGCTTCGAAGGCATCCATGCCGGGCAGCAGGTCGATCGTGACCGGCTCCCCCTCGCGCCAGTAAGAGCTGACCTGAAGCATCGCCGGGCCGGAGAGGCCGCGATGCGTGAACAGCAACGCCTCCTCGAACGTCGGTCCCCGCAGGGCCTGAGCCCGCACGGGCAGCGAGACGCCGGACAGCGCGGCAAACCGGCCCTCTGGAAAGGTGAAAGGCACCAGACCGGCCCGGACTTCCGTCACCGACAGGCCGAATTGTTTCGCGATATCATAGGCCAGCCCGGTCGCGCCCATCTTGGGGATCGACTTGCCGCCGGTCGCCACCACGACGGCCCGCGCCGTCACCTCCGACCGTGCCCCGCCGCTTTCCAGCACCACGCGAAAGCCGCCGTCAACCGCCGCCACTGAAATCACCGAGGTCGACAGCCACAGCTCCGCCCCCGCCTTGGCGAGCATATCCGTCAGCATCCGCACGATCTGCATCGCGCTCTCGTCGCAGAAGAGCTGGCCTAGCGTCTTTTCATGCCAGGCGATCCCGTGCTCCGACACCAGCGAGACGAAATCCCAGGCCCCGTAGCGCGCCAGGGCTGATTTACAGAAATGCGGGTTTTCAGAGAGGAAATTCGACGGCGCGCAATCCGTGTTGGTGAAATTGCACCGCCCGCCGCCGGAAATCCGGATCTTCTCGCCCGGCTTGCGGGCGTGATCGACGACCAGAACCCGCCCGCCGCAATGCGCGCCGCACATCAGGCCGGCCGCCCCGGCGCCAAGAATGATCGTGTCGAGTTCCATCCCCCGCCCATGCCGCAAACCGGCGTGCGGCGCAATCAGGGCAGGGCGGGAGGATGCATTCAGGCTGGTCAGAGGCGTCAATTTTGGCTAAACTGCGGCATCAGACCCCGAAAAACGGGGCGGACAGAGGCAGAAGGCAGTGTCCAATGACAGAAATGGTGTATGGCGCGCTCCCCGTTCCGGACGGTGAGCCGATCCTTCCCAAATGGTGGCGGACGATCGACAGATGGTCGCTCACCACGATCATTATCCTGTTTGCAATCGGCCTTCTCCTGGGCCTCGCGGCCTCCCCGCCGCTGGCCGAGCGCAACGGCTACGCCCCCTTCCACTACGTGACGCGACAGGCGGTCTTCGGCTCGCTGGCCATGATCGCGATGATCGTCACCTCGATCATGACGCCGCAATCGGTGCGGCGCCTGGCCGTCATGGGCTTCATCGTCGCCTTTGCGGCGCTGGCGCTGTTGCCGGTTTTCGGCACCGATTTCGGCAAGGGGGCGACGCGGTGGTATTCGCTCGGCTTTGCATCCTTCCAGCCGTCAGAGTTCCTCAAGCCGCTCTTCGTCGTGGTCACCGCCTGGCTGCTGGCGGCGGCGCAGGATCTGAACGGGCCGCCGGGGCGGCTCTGGTCCTTCCTGCTGATGATCATCATCGTCGGCTTCCTCGCCGCGCAGCCCGACTTCGGACAGGCGAGCCTGGTGCTCTTTGGCTGGGGTGTGATGTATTTCGTGGCCGGCGCGCCGCTCAAATTGCTGATGGCCATGGCCGGTGGCGTCGTCGCCTTCGGGGTGATGGCCTACAACAGTTCCGAACATTTCGCCCGCAGGATCGACGGCTTTCTGACCTCAGAAATCGACCCGACGACGCAGATCGGCTATGCCACCAATGCGATCCGCGAGGGTGGGCTCTTTGGTGTCGGTGTGGGGCAGGGCGAGGTGAAGATGTCGCTGCCGGATGCTCATACCGATTTCATCATCGCCGTCGCGGCCGAGGAATATGGCCTCGTCCTGGTGGCGGTCATCATCCTGCTCTACCTCAGCCTCGTGCTGCGCTCGCTCCTGCGTCTGACGCGCGAGCGTGATCCCTTCATCCGGCTTGCGGGTGTCGGGCTGGCGGCGACCTTTGGCGTGCAGGCGATGATCAACCTCGGCGTGGCCGTGCGGCTGCTGCCCTCCAAGGGGATGACGCTGCCGTTCATCTCCTACGGGGGCTCGTCGGTCATCGCGTCGGGCATCGCGGTCGGCATGCTGCTGGCGCTGACCCGGACACGCCCGCAGGGCGAGATCACCGAGCTTCTGTCCGGGAGGAACAGATGAACCTCTCCGCGCCGCTTCTCGTCATCGCGGCGGGTGGCACGGGCGGGCATATGTTCCCCGCCCAGGCACTTGCCGAAACCATGCTGGCCCGCGGCTGGCGGGTGAAACTCTCGACCGATGCGCGCGGCAGCCGCTACACCGGCGGCTTCCCCCCGGGGGTCGAGATCGAAGTGCTCTCCTCCGCCACCTTCGCCCGTGGCGGGCTGGCGGCCAAGGCCCTGGTGCCGCTGCGCATTCTGGGCGGCGTCTTCGGCGCGGTCTGGAAGATGCTGCGCGACCGCCCCTCGGTCGTCGTGGGCTTTGGCGGCTATCCGGCGATCCCGGCCATGGCCGCCGCCACCCTCCTGCGCCGCCCGCGCATGATCCACGAACAGAACGGGGTACTGGGCCGGGTCAATCAGCTGTTTGCCAAGCGCGTCGATGCGGTGGCCTGCGGCACCTGGCCGACCACGCTGCCCGAGGGGGTCGAAGGCGTCCATACCGGCAATCCGGTCCGCTCCGCCGTGCACGACCGGGCGGGCGCGGGCTATATCCCGCCGGGCGACTACCCGATGTCGATCCTGGTGATCGGCGGCTCGCAGGGCGCGCGCATCCTGTCGGATGTGGTGCCCCCCGCCATCGCTGCCCTCCCGACCGAGCGTCTGCGCCACATCCGCGTCAGCCATCAGGCCCGCGAGGAGGATCAGGCGCGCGTCGCGGCCTATTATGCCGACAACGGCATCGACGCGGATGTCGAACCTTTTTTCCACGACGTGCCCAACCGGCTGAGCGAGGCGCAGCTGGTCATCAGCCGCGCCGGCGCTTCCACCGTGGCGGACCTGACGGTGATTGGCCGCCCCTCCATCCTGGTGCCGCTGGCCGCCGCGATCCGCGACGAACAGACGGCCAACGCCCGCGGGCTGGTGCAGGCGGAGGCCGCGATCCTCATGCCGGAAAGCCAGTTCCAGGTGCAGACTCTTGCCGATCAGATCGACAGCATCTTGTCGAACCCCCAGGCGGCGGAGCATATGGCCCAGGCCGCCCTGTCGGTCGGCCGCCCGGATGCGGCCCAGAGCCTGGCAGAGATGGTTGAAGCCCTCGCCGCCAAGGGCTAAGTCCGCCTTCCGGTGGCGCAGCAAAAGGACAGTGACGTGAACGCAGCAACCAAACTCCCCGGTGACGTGGGCCCGATCCATTTTGTCGGCATCGGGGGCATCGGCATGTCGGGGATCGCCGAGGTGCTGCTGAACCACGGCTATACCGTGCAGGGGTCCGATCTGAAGACCTCCAAGATCACCGACCGCCTCGCCGGGCTGGGGGCGAAGATCTTCGAAGGTCAGCGGGCCGAGAACCTCTCCGATGCGCAGGTCGTCGTCATTTCCACCGCGATCAAGCCGGGCAATCCGGAACTGGACGAGGCCCGGCGTCGTGGTCTGCCTGTCGTGCGACGGGCGGAGATGCTTGCCGAACTGATGCGCCTGAAATCCAACGTCGCCATCGCCGGCACCCATGGCAAGACCACGACGACCACCATGGTGGCCACCCTGCTGGATGCAGGCGGCGTCGACCCCACGGTGATCAACGGCGGCATCATCCACGCCTATGGCTCCAACGCTCGCGTCGGACTGGGCGAATGGATGGTGGTCGAGGCGGACGAGAGCGACGGCACCTTCAACCGCCTGCCCGCCACCATCGCCATCGTCACCAATATCGACCCCGAGCATATGGACCACTGGGGCGATTTCGACCGGCTGCGTCAGGGCTTCCTCGATTTCGTGTCGAACATCCCCTTCTACGGGCTGGCCGTTTGCTGCACCGACCATCCGGAGGTTCAGAACCTCGTCGGCAAGATCACCGACCGCCGCGTGACCACCTATGGGTTCAACGCCCAGGCCGATATTCGCGCTGTCAATCTGACCTACAAGGCAGGCGTGGCGCATTTCGACATCCTGCTGCAGGTCGAGGGCGACCGGATCGACGGCTGCACCCTGCCGATGCCCGGCGATCACAACGTTTCCAACGCGCTGTCGGCCGTGGCCGTGGCCCGGCACCTCGGGATGAAAAAGGACCAGATCCGTGAGGCCCTGGCAAATTTCGCCGGTGTGAACCGCCGATTTACCAAGGTCGGCGAGGTCAACGGCGTGACCGTGATCGACGACTACGGCCACCACCCGGTGGAGATCGCCGCCGTGCTCAAGGCCGCCCGCCAGGCCTGCGAGGGCCGCGTGATCGCCGTGCACCAGCCGCACCGCTATTCCCGCCTGCATTCGCTCTTTGACGACTTCTGCGCCTGCTTCAACGAGGCCGATGTCGTCGCCATCGCCGAGGTCTACGCCGCCGGCGAAGAACCGATCGAGGGCGCCAGCCGCGACGACCTCGTCGCTGGGCTGATCCGCCACGGGCACCGCCATGCGCGTGCAATCTCGACCGAGGACGACCTCGTGGCGCTGGTCGCCGAACAGGCACAGGAGGGGGATATGGTGGTCTGCCTCGGCGCCGGGACGATCTCGGCCTGGGCGAACAACCTGCCGAAACGGTTGGCGAAGTAGGCAGTTCATGGCGCCCTCCGGGCTATCCCCGCCAAAAAAACCTGACCTCAATCAATTCGCCCCGGCCGAATCCCCGCTAGACCGTCTCCGACCCAATCGGAGCGCCCCATGTCCTCAGACACCCTCAAACGCCGCATCGGCCCCGGCCTGCTGACCGCCTATGGCGTCGGCGTCATGGTGGGTGCAGGCATCTATGTTCTGGTCGGGGCCGTTGCGGCGGAGGCCGGGCTTTACGCCCCGATGGCCTTCCTGCTGGCCGGGCTGGTCGCGGCGCCAACCGCGCTGTCTTATGCCGAATTCTCCACCCGGTTCCCCGAAGCGGCGGGGGAGGCGGTCTATGTCGCCCGGGGCTTTGCACGAAACTGGCTGGCGGTGCTTGTCGGGCTGGCCATTGTCGTCACCGGCACGATTTCCGCCGCCGCCGTGCTGCGCGGCGGGGTGGGTTACCTGCGACTGATCGTCGATGTGCCGCCGGGCTGGGCCACGCTGATTATCGGCGGGGCATTGATCACCGTGGCCGCCATTGGCGTGCTGGAGAGCCTGGCGCTGGCCGGGATCTTCACGGTGATCGAGGTCGCGGGCCTGGCGCTGGTGATCTGGGCGGGCGCGGAGGCCGCGCCGCAAGCCGCCAGCCTGCCGCCCCTCGACCCTGCCATACTGACAGGCGTTGCGGCGGCAGCAGGTCTAGCTTTCTTCGCTTTTATCGGGTTCGAGGATATCGTCAACATGGCTGAAGAGGTGCGTGAGCCCTCCCGCACCATGCCCCGCGCGATCCTCTATTCGCTGGCGATCACCGCGCTGCTCTATGCCGCGGTCGCCTGGGCCGCGGTTCGCGCCGTGCCACTGGACGTGCTGGCGGGCAGCGAACGCCCCCTGGCGCTGGTCTGGCAGGCCGCGCAGGGCGGGGAGGGGCGGTTTCTCTCGGCCATCGCGGTCATCGCGGCGCTGAATGGTGTGCTGGCACAGATCGTCATGGCCTCCCGCGTGCTTTTCGGTCTGGGGGCGCGGATGCAGGCGCTGGCGATCTTTCACCGCGCGCATCCCCGCTTTGGCACGCCATTACTCGCCACCGTTTTGGTCGGGGCGCTGGTTGTCGTGACGGCGAATTTCCTGCCGGTTGCCATCCTGGCCCGCGCGACCTCCTCGGTTCTGCTGGCGGTGTTCATGACCGTCAACCTCGCCCTCATCCTGATGAAGCGGCGTGATCCGATGGCCCCGTTCCAGGTACCCATGGCCGTCCCAGTCCTGGGCTTGGTCCTCTCGACGCTCGCCTGGGGCGTGACGGTGTTGCAATTCTGACTCGCTTTACAGGCGAGTTTCCGCCGACCAGGGTTTGGGTTTGCCGGATAGATATAGATGGCCGACCATCCATCCCATCAATGGATGGGGGCCACTCACATGTTCTTCCTTCAAACCTACTACTTCTTCATCGTCACGTTTCTGGCGTTCCTGACCGGTCTGTCGATCTGTTTCGCATTCACCGGCCACCGCATCTGGCCCAAGGGCCTGATCCTGCCGATCGTCGGTCTCGGGCTGACGCTGCAGACGGTCTATGCGCCGATCCCCGGCTCCGACCTCCTGCTGATCGGGGGCATCGGCGTGATGCTGCTGATCGGCAGCCTGCTGGGTCTGGGGGCCCGGGTGGTCCTGCGAGGGCATCGCCGCCGCCGGGCCGAACGGCTGGTCTGACCGACCCGGACCACGCCAGCCGACGCCCCGCCGCTTGCCGCTGCGGGGCGCGGTTGCTATCTCCTCGGGACCAGCCGGACAGGAGAGACCATGCCCGCCCCCGACGAGATCGAGATCCGAGGCCGCCTGACCCCGAACCGCGCCCTGTCCGAGCTGACCTGGCTGCGCGTCGGCGGACCGGCGGAATGGTTCTTTCAGCCCGCCGATGCCGAAGACCTCGCCACATTCCTTGCTGCGCTGGATCCCGAGATCCCGGTCTTTCCCATGGGCGTCGGCTCCAACCTCATCGTCCGGGACGGCGGGTTGCGCGGCGTGGTGATCCGCCTCGGGCGCGGCTTTAACGGGATCGAAGCGCAGGGGCAGCGCGTCACCGCCGGGGCCGCCGCGCTGGATGCCCATGTCGCGAAACGGGCGGCCGAAGCCGGGATCGACCTGACCTTTCTGCGCACCATCCCCGGCTCCATCGGCGGGGCCTTGCGCATGAATGCCGGCTGCTACGGCAGTTATACCGCCGATCATGTCCTCTCTGTCCGCGCCGTCACCCGCGACGGCAGGCAGGTCGAACTCGCTGCGCAGGACATCACATTCGCCTATCGCCAGACCGATCTGCCAGCCGACATGGTCGTCACCGAGGTGACATTCGAAGGCCCCCCGGGCGATCCGCAGGCCCTGACCGACCGCATGGAAACGCAGCTGCGAAAACGCGACGAAACCCAGCCCACCAAGGACCGGACCGCCGGGTCGACCTTCCGGAACCCGGCCGGCTTCTCCTCCACTGGGCGGGCGGATGACGTGCATGACCTGAAGGCCTGGAAGGTGATCGACGATGCGGGCATGCGGGGCGCGCGCCGCGGCGGCGCGCAGATGAGTGAAAAGCACTCCAATTTCCTCATCAACACCGGGGATGCAACGGCCGCCGATCTGGAAGGATTGGGCGAAGATGTGAGAAAAAAGGTCTTACAATCTTCGGGATTAACGCTAGAATGGGAGATCATGCGCATCGGTGAATTCGCCCCGCAAGAGGGTGGCTGACGCGCAGGGCAGAATACAGGACCAATCCGGTTCAAAAGCACGAACAAGGGCAAGAAGCCCGGAACTGAGGCGCTAAGTGGGTGTGTCGAGCAGCACGACCCTCAAAGTGGCGGTACTGATGGGTGGCCCCTCGGCCGAACGCGAGGTGTCGCTGTCCACGGGGCGCGAATGCGCAGCCGCTCTGCGGGGTGAGGGATATGAGGTGATCGAGGTCGACGCGGGCCCCGACCTTGCCGCGCGTCTGTCCGAAATCTCCCCCGATGTGGTCTTCAACGCCCTCCATGGTCCCTATGGCGAGGATGGCTGTGTCCAGGGGATGCTGGAATGGCTCAAAATCCCCTACACGCATTCCGGCGTGCTGGCCTCCGCCCTGGCCATGGACAAGGAAAAGACCAAGGAAATCTACCGCGCCGAAGGCCTGCCGGTGGTCGACAGCAAGCTGGTCGCCCGGGAGGAGGCTGCAGCGCGCCATGTGATGGCGCCGCCCTATGTGGTCAAACCCTATAACGAAGGGTCCTCTGTCGGGGTCTATATCGTCAACGAGGGCGCCAACACGCCGCCGCTGCTGTCCGCCGACATGCCCGATGTCGTCATGGTCGAGGCCTTCGTGCCCGGCCGAGAACTCACCACCTCCGTCATGGGGCTGGGGCAGGGCGACCCCGGCGCGCTTTGCGTCACCGATATCCTGACCGACGGCTGGTACGACTACGAAGCGAAATATGCTGCAGGCGGATCGCGCCATGTCTGCCCCGCCGACATCCCCGAAGAGATCACCCAGGCCTGTCTCGACTACGCCACTCGCGCGCACCGCGTGCTGGGCTGCCGGGGGGTGAGCCGCACGGATTTCCGTTGGGACGAGGCCAGGGGCCTCGACGGGTTGATCCTGCTGGAAACCAACACCCAGCCCGGGATGACCCCGACCTCCCTGACGCCCGAACAGGCGCAGGCCTGCGGGATGAGTTTCGGCCAATTGTGCCGCTGGCTGGTGGAGGATGCCTCATGCAACCGCTGATTGCCCTCAGGTCCCCCACGGCCAATACCGCCCCGCGCCGCGAAGCCGCCAAGGTCAAGCCCGACCCGGCCCCCTCCCGTGCCGCCTACCGGATGCAGCGGCTGATGCTGACCCCGGCCTATCGGCTGACCCTGCGGGTGATTTTGCCGTTCATCCTCGGCGTTGCGGCGGTCTCGATCTACATGGCCGATCCGGAGCGCCGGGATGCGGTCGTGCTGGGCCTGGCGGACCTGCGCAACCAGATCGAAACGCGGCCGGAATTCATGGTCAAACTCATGGCCATCGACGGCGCCTCCGGCGAGACGGAGGCGGACATCCGCGAAATCGCGCAGATCGACTTTCCCGTCAGCACCTTCGACCTCGATCTCGATACGCTGCGCGAGGCGATCGTCGGCCTTCCGGCCGTAGCCGATGCTACGGTCAGCGTCCGCCAGCTTGGCGTGCTGGAGATCGACGTGATCGAACGCGAACCCGCGCTGCTGTGGCGGACGCGGGAGGGCATTCAGGTGCTTGACGAGACGGGCATCGTGATCGGCGAACTCGACAGTCGCATCCTGCGCCCGGACCTTCCGCTGATCGCGGGATACGGCGCCAATGAAAAGGTCGAAGAGGCCCACGGCCTGCTTCGCGTGATTTCCCCCCTGCATGACCGGCTGCGCGGTCTTGTCCGCATCGGCGAACGCAGGTGGGATGTCGTCCTCGCCCCGAACACGCGCATCATGCTGCCCGACGATCAGCCGGTGCTGGCGCTGGAGCGGGCCATCGCGCTGCACGAGGCGCAGGACATTCTCAACCGGGACATCGCGGCGCTGGACCTGCGCCTCGCCGCGCGTCCCACAATTCGAATGAATGCCGGGGCGCTGGAGCGCTGGCGGCAGATCAAGGACATGCGTGTGGAGACGGGCAGATGACGATGCTCTATGAAACTCAGCGGGCGATGCGCAACATGCGCAAGGCGGCGATGCAGCGGGGCGTGGTGGCCGTCCTCGATGTCGGCAGCTCCAAGATCGCCTGCCTTGTCCTCAGGATCGACCAGTCCGGCTCCGGGCTGCGCGAAGACAGCGTTGGCTCCCTTGCCGGGCAGGTCGGCTTCCGCGTCATCGGCGCCGCCACGACCCGGTCCCGCGGCGTGAACTTCGGCGAAATCGACAGCATGCCCGAGGCCGAACGCGCCATCCGCACCGCCGTGCAGGCGGCGCAAAAGATGGCCAATATCCGCGTCGATCACGTCATTGCCTGTTTCTCCGGCGCCGATCCCAAATCCTACGGGCTCAGCGGCGAGATCGAGGTCGAAGGGCAGGCGGTCTCCGAACAGGATATCTCCCGCGTGCTGGCCTCCTGCGATGTGCCCGATTACGGCAGCCACCGCGAAGTGCTGCATGCCCAGCCCGTGAACTTTGCCCTCGATCACCGCTCCGGCCTGTCGGACCCGCGCGGGCAGATCGGCCATGCGCTCTCCACCGATGTGCATATGCTGACGGTCGATGCCATCGCGGTGCAGAACCTGGCCTATTGCCTCAAGCGGTGTGACCTCGAACTGGCGGGCATCGCCTCCTCCGCCTATGTGACCGGGGTCTCCTGCCTTGTGGAGGATGAACAGGAGCTGGGCGCGGCCTGCATCGACATGGGCGGCGGCACCACCGGCCTGTCGATCTTCATGAAGAAACACATGATCTACGCCGATACCGTGCGGATGGGCGGGGACCACGTGACCTCCGACATCTCCATGGCGCTGCAGATCCCGACCAGCCATGCCGAACGGATCAAGACCTTCTACGGCGGCGTTGTCGCCACAGGCCGCGACGATCTGGAGCGGATCGAACTGAAGGGCGAGACCGGCGACTGGAACCACGACCGGCGCGAGGTCTCCGTCGCGGAACTGATCGGGATCATGCGGCCCCGGGTCGAGGAAATCCTCGAAGAGGTCCGCCATCGACTGGACGCCGCGGGGTTCGACCACCTACCAAGCCAGCAGATCGTGCTGACCGGCGGCGCCAGCCAAATCCCCGGCCTCGATGGCCTCGCCGCCCGCATCCTCGGCCAGCGCGTCCGCTTGGGCCGCCCGCTGCGCGTCCACGGGTTGCCCCAGGCCGCGACAGGCCCCGGCTTCTCCTCCTCCGTCGGCATGTGCCTCTTTGCGGCGCGGCCCCAGGACGAGAGCTGGGATTTCGACCTCCCCGTCGAACGCTACCCCTCCAGAAGCCTCCGCCGCGCGGTGCAGTGGTTCAAGGAAAACTGGTAAAGGCTCTGCGCGCCATGTGCCGGGCCTGACCCGGCACCCCCGCTCCGGTCCTTCTCTCGTTCGAAGAGGCCCCGGGTCATGCCCGGGGCGCGCAGCTCTGCCAATCCCCGGATTCCCCGTGCTTTTCCGGCCTGAATATGGGAACATTCCCCATCAAACGCGGCCGAAAGAGTCGCGAGTCGGAGCGAGCAGGCCCCGCAGATCGAAAAGAGAGAATCGCACCGCTGCTAAGGCGCGAGATTCGTTGCATGTTCGGACTGTTCTTGGGCGGCTCCGCTCTATTCTTGCGAGTTCTTGCGCATCAAGATATGGGTGTAACGGCAATATTACGCTGACTTTATCGCTCTCGGCCCCATATTTCGCAGGAACCTTTCAGATTCACCCGTGACCTCAAGGCAAACTCGCGCTACAGTTGGCAACGATAGACATGAATAAACGCTGTCGTAAGATGGGCACACAGGCGGACGAAACCATGGCATTGAACCTCTCGGTCCCGGGACAGGACGAACAAGAACTGAAACCCCGTATCACCGTCTTCGGTGTCGGTGGCGCCGGCGGCAATGCCGTCAACAACATGATCGACAAGGCCCTCGACGGCGTCGATTTCGTTGTCGCCAATACCGACGCCCAGGCGTTGCAGCAAACCCGGGCGGAACATCGCATCCAACTGGGTGTTAAGGTGACCGAGGGACTCGGGGCAGGGGCCAAGGCCTCCATCGGGGCCGCGGCCGCCGAAGAGAGCATCGAACAGATCGTCGATCAGCTGGCGGGCGCGCATATGTGCTTCATCACCGCCGGTATGGGCGGCGGCACCGGCACCGGCGCGGCGCCGATCATTGCTCAGGCAGCACGTGAACTTGGCGTGCTAACCGTCGGCGTGGTCACGAAACCCTTCCAGTTCGAAGGCGCCAAGCGGATGCGTCAGGCCGAGGATGGCGTCGAAGCCCTCCAGAAGATGGTCGACACGCTGATCATCATCCCGAACCAGAACCTCTTCCGCCTCGCCAACGAAAAGACCACCTTCACAGAAGCCTTCTCCATGGCCGACGACGTGCTCTACCAGGGCGTCAAGGGCGTGACCGACCTGATGGTCCGTCCGGGCCTCATCAACCTCGACTTCGCCGACGTCCGCGCGGTGATGGACGAGATGGGCAAGGCCATGATGGGCACCGGCGAGGCCGAGGGCGAAGATCGCGCCATCCAGGCCGCCGAAAAGGCCATCGCCAACCCGCTGCTGGACGAAATCTCGCTCCGCGGTGCGAAGGGCGTGCTGATCAACATCACCGGCTCCGACGACCTGACCCTGTTCGAACTGGACGAGGCGGCCAACCGCATCCGCGAGGAAGTGGACCCCGAGGCGAACATCATCGTCGGCTCGACCCTCGATCCGAATATGTCCGGCAAGATGCGCGTCTCCGTCGTGGCCACCGGCATCGACGTCAGCGAGGCCGTGGAAATCCCGACCCCGCGTCGCCGGGTCGCCGAAGTCACCCCGACCCAGGTCGAGGAGGTCGCCGAGGTGATCGAAGAGCCCGCAACCCCGGCGCCGATCGAAACCTCCTACCAGCCCGCCACGTCCCGGCCGCGTCCAGCCCCGATGTTCGTGGCCCCGACCCCCGCGGTGGAAGAAGAGGTCGAGGAAGAGGAAAGCTCGCTCTTCGCAGGCTTCGATGCCGCCGCAGCGGATGAACGCGCCGAGGCAAGTCATGTCGAAACCGACGACGGTCTGCCCGCCCCCGCTTACCGGCCCGAGGACGCAAGCCCTGCGCCGCAGCCCGAGGCCCCGGCGCCGGAAAGCTTCGTCGCCCCGCAGGCCCCACGTCCCGGTCAGCCTTCGGCGGAAACCCTCGCCCGGCTGCAGGCTGCGATCCATCGCGCCCCCTCCCGCCAGGCCGAGCAGCCGCAGGAAGAGAAATCGCGCTTCGGGATCAACTCGCTGATCAACCGGATGACCGGCGAACGGCAGCACGGCCAGGCGCATCAACCCGCGCAACCGGCCCCGCAGGCCACGCGGCAGCAGCCTTCGCTACGCCCGCAGGAGGCCCCGCGGGCAGCCGAACCGGCCAAGGATCCCGACCAGGAACGCATCGAAATCCCCGCATTCCTGCGCCGCCAGGCCAACTGATCCTACGTCACGCGTGACCGTGAAAGACCGCCTTCGGGCGGTCTTTTTCGTTTGAAATCAGCGCCATCTCAACGCCGATCCCCTGCGCGGCCGGAAAATTGCCGCGCTGCGGCATCCATGTTTCAAACCGTTGCAAAGCGTGAATTGAGATGTCGGGGCGCGGACCTTAATTAAGGGTCATCAGGACGGGCCAGAAGACCGCATCGTGCGGCGCGGGCCAGGGAAACGTCCGGGACAAGGTGCTGAAGTGCAAAAAACGATCAACTCGCCAGTTCGCTTTGAGGGCGTCGGTCTCCATTCCGGGGAACCGGCCACGCTGGTGGTGCGCCCGGCAGCGGCCAATCATGGCATCTGGTTTCGCCGCGCCGACATCCGCATCGGCGATGCGATGATCCCGGCCAAATGGGACGCCGTGGATCGCACCCCGCTCTGCACCCGGATCGAGAACGCTGCCGGTGTCTCTGTCTCCACCATCGAACATCTGATGGCCGCGCTTGCGGGCTGTGGCATCCACAACGCCCTGATCGAGATTGACGGCCCCGAGGTTCCGATCCTCGACGGCTCCGCCGCGCCTTTCGTGCGGGCGCTGCTGAAATGCGGGCTCCAGGTGCAGGCCGCCCCGATCCGCGCGATCGAGATCCTGCGCCCGGTCGAGGTTCAGAACGGCGACGCCATCGCCCGGCTGGAGCCGAACGGCGTGATGGAAATCGCCTTCGAGATCGACTTCACCGACGCCGCCATCGGCCGTCAGGTCAAGCATCTGACGATGGAAAACGGCACCTTCGTCCGCGAGCTTTGCGATTGCCGGACCTTCTGCCGCCAGGCGGATGTCGACGCGATGCAGGCCCAGGGGCTGGCGCTTGGCGGCGTGGCCGGGGAAAACGCCGTGGTCTTTGACGGCGACGCCGTCGTCAGCCCGGGCGGGTTGCGCCGCACCGACGAGCCGGTGCGCCACAAGATGCTGGACGCGCTTGGCGATCTGATCCTGGCAGGCGGCCCGGTTCTGGGCCTCTACACCGGCACGCGCGCTGGTCACAACCTGACCAACACCCTGCTGCGCAAGGTCTTTTCCGACCCGGCGAATTTCCGGATGGTCGAGTGCACCGCCGCACAGGCCGCCCGTCTGCCCGGCGCGGGCGCGCATCTGTCGGAAATGCCCGCAGTCGCCTGATTTCCACGGAAAACCTGCCTCTTGCGCTCCTCCTCCAATGGGGCGAAAGTCGATTTGCCCCCCGGAGTTTCTGTGCTAGACCCGGGTAAACCGTGCGGCCCCCGATGGTCGCAGGTGACATGCGGAGTGGGCAGGTCCAAAAAGACGACATGGGGCGGCTAGTGGTGAACTCTCGAATGGCGGCAAATGGCAAGCGCGCTCTGGCGACGGTACTGCTCTGTGGGGCACTGGCCGGGTGCGGCGGCTTTGGCGGGCAGTCCACCGATGGTCTCGGCATGGGCGGTCAACCGATCGAGGCCTTCACGGCCGAACAGATCTTCGGCCGGGCCGAATATGAACTGAACCGTCGCAAATTCGAACGCGCCGCCGAATATTTCGGCGAGGTCGAACGCCTCTACCCCTATTCCGACTGGGCGAAACGTGCGCTGATCATGCAGGCCTTTTCCTATCACAAGGACAAGGACTACGAGAACAGCCGCTCCTCCGCGCAGCGCTACATTGATTTCTACCCTGCGGACGAGGATGCAGCCTATGCGCAGTACATCCTCGCGCTCAGCTATTATGACCAGATCGACGAGGTCGGCCGCGATCAGGGCCTGACCTTCCAGGCGTTGCAATCCCTGCGCACCGTAATCGAACGCTATCCCGACAGCGAATACGCCCGGTCCGCGATCCTCAAATTCGACCTTGCCTTCGACCATCTCGCCGCGAAGGAGATGGAAATCGGCCGCTACTACCTCAAGCGGCACCACTACACGGCGGCGATCAACCGCTTCCGTGTGGTTGTCGAGGATTTCCAGACCACGAGCCACACCCCCGAGGCGCTGCACCGACTTGTCGAAAGCTATCTGTCGCTTGGCCTGACGGACGAGGCGCAGACCGCCGGGGCGATCCTGGGGCACAACTTCCAATCCACCCGGTGGTACGAGGACAGCTATCGTCTGCTGACCCGCCAGGGGCTGGAACCGAAGGTGCGCGGCAAGAACTGGTTGTCCGCGATCTATCGCCAGATGATCCAGGGCAAGTGGCTGTGATCCGCGCCCCCCGGGGTTTCACGACAGGATAAGACGATGCTGCGCGGGCTGGACATCCGGGACATGCTCATCATCGACCGGCTGGAATTGGAGTTTCAGCCCGGGCTCAACGTTCTGACCGGCGAAACCGGGGCGGGCAAGTCCATCCTTCTGGATTCGTTAGGATTTGTCCTGGGCTGGCGCGGCCGCGCCGATCTGGTCCGCACCGGGGCGGAGCAGGGCGAGGTCACCGCCGTCTTCGACCTGCCCCAGGGGCACGCCGCCCATGCGGTCCTGGCCGATGCGGGCCTGCCCGGCGGGACGGAACTGATCCTTCGGCGCGTGAACACTGCCGAAGGGCGCAAGACCGCCTGGATCAACGACCGCCGCGCCTCGGGCGAGGTCCTGCGCGCCCTGTCGGATACGCTGATCGAACTACACGGCCAGCACGACGACCGGGGCCTGTTGAACCCGCGCGGCCATCTCGCCCTGCTGGACGCCTATCTGGACCGCCCCGACCTGGCGGAGGCAACCCGCGCCGCCTGGCGCGCCCGGCGGGAGGCGACCCGCGCGCTGGACGCCGCCCGCGCTGCCGTGGCCGAGGTCAAGGCGGAGGAAGACTTCCTGCGCCATGCGGTGGCCGAAATGGACAAGCTCGATCCGCAGCCGGGCGAGGAGGCGGAGCTTGATAGTCGCCGCCGCATGATGCAGGCCGCCGGAAAGGTGCGCGAGGACGTCGGCCGCGCCATGCAGGCCTTGGGTCAGGACGGGGCCGAGGGCGTGATGACCGACGCGCTGCGCTGGCTGGAAGGGGCGGCGCCGCAACTCGAGGATCGTCTGGACGCCCCGCTCGCCGCCCTCTCGCGCGCGCTGACCGAACTGGGCGAGGCTGCGGATGGCGTCGAACGCTGCCTCGATGCGCTTGACGTGGACCCGCTGGAACTGGAACGGACCGAGGAACGGCTCTTCGCTATCCGCGCCATGTCGCGCAAGCACGAGGTCATCGCGGACGAACTGGCCACCTTTGCCGATACCCTGCGCGCCCGCCTGTCCACGCTGGACAAGGGCGCCGATGACATCTTCGCGCTGGAAAAGGCCGCCACCGTCGCCGACAGCGCCTATCAGGCCGCCGCCACTGCACTGCGCGAGGCCCGGCAGGAGGCCGCCACCCGCCTCGACATGGCCGTCGAAACCGAACTCGCCCCGCTGAAGATGGAGCGGGCCCGCTTTCACACCGCCCTGACCGAGGCTGATCCGGGACCGGACGGCGTGGACGCAGCCACTTTTACCGTGGCGACCAACCCGGGCGCACCCGCCGGGCCGCTCAACAAGATCGCCTCGGGCGGGGAACTCTCCCGCTTCCTGCTGGCGCTCAAGGTCTGTCTGTCGGGCGAGACTACCGGCGTCACGATGATCTTTGACGAGATCGACCGCGGTGTCGGCGGGGCCACCGCCGATGCTGTCGGGCGCAGGCTGGCCGATCTGGCGGGCCGCTCGGGCGGACAGGGGCAGGTCCTGGTCGTCACGCACAGCCCGCAGGTCGCCGCCCTGGGCGATTATCACTGGCGCGTTGCGAAATCGGTTGAGGGCGAGGAGACCCGTTCCACCGTCACCCCGCTGGCCCCGGAAGACCGCGTGGACGAGATCGCCAGGATGCTCTCCGGCGACCGCATCACGCCCGAAGCCCGGGCTGCGGCGCTGGCCCTTCTGGGATGAAAAACCCCGGAAAACGCCAGGCGTCTTCCGGGGGGGGACCAAAGCACCATTTACCGCCCCGACCGTAGAATCGTCGCCAATGCGCGTCATACCCAATTTGCGGTATGGGGAGTGAAATTTGTCCATTTGGGAAAATTTCAGCTGACTTCTTTCAGCATCTGCTCAAGTTCTTGCAGAACCCGGTCCCAATGTTCGAAGAACAGAAAGGATCCGGCGGCCTCGACCCGGACCAGCCGGACCCAGGGAAAGTCCCGGGCGTAATCCTCGACCGTCGCCGGGGGGATGCCCTGATCTTCGGTGCCCACGATGTTCACGATGGGGATCTGGTCGCGCAGCTTTTCAAAGGCCTGCCGCCAGTCGCTGCAATGCACGATGGCGACCTCCTGCGCATAGGTCCGCGCCGCGTCGAACCCGTCTCGCAGCACCACATCCGACCCGCAGTCCACCGCTTCGAACATGCGCGAATTGCGGGTCATGGCCACATCTGCAGGCGATCCGCCGTAGACCATTCGCACGAATTCGGCCTTGCCGATCTGCCGTGCCATGGCAAAGACGGCGCGCACCACGAAGGGCAGCAGGGGCGGCGCAAATCGCGCCGTGCTCAGGACGAAGCGATGCCAGCGCCCCATGCGCTCGAACTGCTCCGGCCGCGACATCGGCAGGAAGGCCGAACACCCCAGAATGCCCAGAACCCGGCCCGGTGCCTGGGCGAAAAGATGCGCTGCATAGATCATGTCCTCGTCCGCGACGAGCAGTGGCGCCGCGCCGATCCGCAGATGATCCATCAGCGCGGCAACATCCGCTGCAAAACAGGTGACCCGGTCCTGATGATCCGCCAGCGGTGTCGATCCCCCGAACCCGGCCCGGATCGGGGCGATCACGCGGATCCCGGTCTGACTGGCGGCGAATTCTGCGCTGGCGGGCCATCGGCACAGCCCGAAGGTAGAGCTGAAGTAGACGACCGGGCGACCGTTTGGATCACCATATTCCAGATAGTCGACCCGCCGCCCGTCGGGGCGGGTGATATGATGGAAGGGCAGGGATGGCAACTCCAGCCCGCCACGGCAATAGCGCAGGGCGGACGCAGGGTCCGGCGCGCTCACATCCGCCTCTGCCGGGGCGATATCCATCACCGACAGCGCGATCCGCAGCAGGTCAGACTGCCCCCGGGCCTCCGTCTTGGTCAGAATCGACTTCACCTGCGATCGCACCGTGTCGACAGACCGCCCCCGCGCCGCCGCCACGTCCTTCAGTGAATGGAACCGGGTCAGCCCCTTCATGATCTCGGCCTCGGCGGGCGTCAGATCGAAGGCGTCCCGCAACAGCGCCGTCGCACCCGGGGGCCAGTGCACCTCGGTTGTGGCCACCAGAACGAAGGGGGCGGCATCCTCCGGCTCGACCAGCAAGGTCAGCAGCAGAACGAGGCTGTCGTCGACAAGGCGCCGGGCGCGGACGATCCGGGTCGTCTCCGGCGGCCGGTCGCGATCGGGGTAAAGCATCGACGTGGCGGCCTTGGACAGGACGCTCAGATCCTCATCGCGCAGTTGCAATTCGGTCAGCGACTGTCCCTCGCGCACGTTAAGGTTTTCCGCCGCGGCGCGATTCACCGCCGTGATCGTCAGCGTCCCGTTCACCGCAAAGGCGGCCGCGCGGCGATACCGCGTCAGAACGTCCTGCTCGGCCTTGCGCCGCGCTCCGTGCCGCCCCAGGCCCAGGATACGGTCCAGCCGGTGCAGATGCCGCAACAACCCGCTGCCTTCCAGCTGGCTGTGCCTGCTTTTAGGTGTCCCCTGTGACAAGGGCGTAAGAAGGGCGTTCCAGGGGTCGATCAGGTCGGGAAGCCGATGCGGATCCAGCGCGACATCATAGGACTGATCCAGAACCGTATCGCGCAGCTGCATCCACTCGCGCCGTGGTTCTGTTCCGTCCTGTCCTGCCATTGGTGGTGTCACGCCCGCCGATCCCGCCCGTAAGAGAATAGAGTACCTGTCGAACCAGACAATCGGCGGGATCGGGCCACAGACACTCAGGAACAGGACGCCAAAGCCGGTCTAATCCTTAATAGACTCTACTTGGCGTCAGGCGCAAGTTTTCCCGGGTTGAAAACGCCTTTCGGATCAAGCGCCTGCTTGATCTGCCCCATGACCTGCCAGGCCTCGCCATGTTCGCGCGGCATGAACCCCTTCTTGCCGATGCCGATTCCATGCTCGCCCGTCGCCGTGCCGCCCATCTTCAGCGCCAGGGTGACCATCCGGTCCGCCGCCGCCTTGACCCGGTCCAGCTCCGCCGGATCGTCGGGATCGAACAGCAGGATCGCATGGAAATTCCCGTCCCCGACATGGCCCAGGATCGGCCCGGCAATGCCATGCGCCTCCAGATCGGCCTGGGTCGCTTCCACCGTCTCCGCCAGACGCGAAATCGGCACGCAAATATCCGTCACCACCGCCCGCGCCCCCTTGCGCCCCGCCAGGATTGCCCAATGCGCATGATGCCGCACGGTCCACAGCGCCTTGCGATCCTCGGCGGTGACCGCCCATTGAAACCCGCGCCCCTTGTGGTCGGCCAGGATCTCGCCAAAACTTTCCGCCTGTTCCGCGACGCCCGCTTCGGATCCGTGGAACTCCACCAGCAGATGCGGCTTCAGTGGCATGTCCATCCCCGAATAGGCATTCACCGCCGCCACGCTGGCCGCATCGACAAACTCGATCCGCGCCATGGGAATACCGATCTGGATCGTGTCGGTCACCGCGCGCACCGCATCTCCGATCGTGTCGAAGGCGCAAACCGCCGCACTCACCGCTTCAGGCTGGCCATGCAGGCGCACCACCATTTCGGTGATCAGGCCCAGGGTCCCCTCCGCCCCGACAAAAAGCCCGGTCAGATCATACCCGGCCGCCGATTTCCGCGCCCGGGTCCCGGTGCGGATCACCCGCCCATCGGCCAGCACCACCTCCAGCCCCAGAACATTGTCGCGCATCGTGCCATAACGCACCGCCGTCGTGCCACTGGCCCGGGTCGAGGCCATGCCGCCAAGCGTCGCGTTCGCCCCCGGATCAACCGGAAAGAACAGCCCCGTCGCGCGCAGATCCTCGTTCAGCGCCTCGCGTGTCACGCCGGGCTGGATGCGCGCATCCATATCCGCCTGGCTGACCTCCAGCACCTTGTTCATACGTGCGAAATCCACGACCAGCCCGCCCGAGAACGCCTGCGCCTGCCCCTCCAGCGATGTGCCCGCGCCATAGCCGATCACCGGCACATCATGCGCCGCGCAGATCCGGACCAGGGCCGAGACCTCCTCGGTGCTCTCGGGGTAGGCGACGGCCTCCGGCAGGGTCAGGGGAAAATAGCTCTCCGAGGCGCCATGGGCCACGAGTTCCGGCTTGGACCGCGTCACCCGATCGCCTAAGACGTTATCCAATTCGGGCCAGGCGTTTTCCAGCGTCATGATCTTCCCTCGCATGAGATTGCGCTTCCGTCATAGGACAGCGGATCGGGGGAGGGAAGGGCGGGACATCCGGCCCCGGGGAATGACAGGGGGCCGGGTGACGGCATGACGTCCAAAGCAAAACCGCCATGGGCCGCGATCATCGACCGGATACTGTCGAACCTGCTGGAGGGCTGGCATGTTATCCGCACGCGCGGACCAAACCAGGTGCAGTTCTGGCTGATCGCCCTGGCGGTCGGCATCGCCAGCGGCGCGGCGGCGCTCGGCTTCCGCAAGGGGATCGAGGCGCTTCAGGCCTATCTCTACCGGACCGAGGACATCACCCGCCTCTCCACCTTCGCCGGCGATCTGCCCTGGTACTGGGTCCTCGCCATCCCGATCCTGGGCGGGCTGACCGTCGGCGTGATCCTGCATCTCTTCACCCCCGATGGCCGGGTCCGCTCCGTCGCCGATGTGATCGAGGGGGCCGCGCTCAACAACGGCCGGGTGGAGGAACGGGCCGGGCTCGCCTCCGCCGCGGCCTCGCTCATCACGCTCAGCACCGGCGGCTCGTCGGGGCGGGAGGGACCGGTGGTCCACCTGGCCTCCGTGATCTCCTCCCGCGTGCTGCACTGGATGAAGGCCGACGGCGTGACCGGCCGCGACCTTCTGGGCTGCGCCGTGGCCGCTGCCGTCTCCGCCTCCTTCAACGCGCCGATTGCCGGGGCGCTCTTCGCGCTGGAGGTCGTGCTGCGCCACTTCGCCATCCACGCCTTTGCGCCGATCGTGATCGCCTCGGTCGCGGGCACGGTGATCAACCGGCTTGAATTCGGCGGGGTGACGGAATTCACCCTCCCGGCCGCGTCGATGCTGCAATTCTACGAAGAGCTCCCGGCCTTCCTGATCCTCGGCGCGATCTGCGGGCTCGTCGCCGGCACCCTGATGCGCTCGATCTTTGCCGCCGAAGACGTGGCCAGCTATGTCCAGCGCCGCTATCACGTGCCGCGCTGGCTGCGCCCGGGCCTGGCCGGCGCGCTGCTTGGCATCCTGGCGATCTGGTTTCCGCATATCATCGGGGTCGGATACGAGACGACCTCGCTCGCGCTGACCGGGCAGATCCTCTTCTGGCCCGCTGTCTACCTGACGGTGATCAAGACCCTGGCCGTCTCCATCACCATCGGCGGCCGGATGGGCGGCGGGGTCTTTTCCCCCTCGCTGATGATCGGCGCCCTGACCGGGCTCGCCTTCGGCCATATCGCTACGGCCATATTCCCCGATGTCTCCGGCTCCGCCACGCTCTACGCCCTCGCCGGCATGGGCGGGGTCGCGGCGGCGGTGCTGGGCGCGCCGATCTCGACCACGCTCATTGTCTTCGAACTCACAGGCGACTGGGCCACGGGCCTGGCGGTGATGGTCACTGTCTCGATCTCCACCGCCATCGGCACCCGGCTGGTGGACCGCTCCTTCTTCCTGACTCAGATCGAACGGCGCGGCGTGCACCTCGCCGCCGGTCCACAGGCATACCTCCTCGGCCTCCTCAAGGCGCAACAGGTCATGCGCCCGCGCGGCGACAAACGCGCCCCGCCGGATGAGGAGTGCTGGGAAAGGATCGAGGCGGGCGACTACATCGACGCCCAGTCCACGCTGGAGGCCGCGCTGCCGGCCTTCGACCGCTCCGGCGCCGTCTACCTGCCTGTGGTGCAGCTTACCCGGGCCGACCAGCCGCCCGACCTGCTGGGCGCGCTCTACCACGTCGACGCGCTGCGCGCCTACAACCGCGCCCTCGCCGCCACCGCCGCCGAAGAGCACAGCTGAGGGGGCGCTGCCCCCTCTTGAGCCCGGGGGCTCAATTCACCCCTGGGATATTTCCGGCAAAAAGAAAGCCGGGCGCCTCTCCTGATTTCTTTTTGCGTCAAATATCCCCGCCGGAGGCATCCGACACCCGCCCGGCGGATACGGCCTCAGGCATGGGCGTCATCGGGCGCCCTGGGCAGCAGCGGCCGGATCGCGCGCAGAAATCCGTCGACATAGGTCAGCATGACCGGCACCACCACCAGCGTCAGCAACGACGACGAGATCAGCCCGCCGATCACCGCATGGGCCATCGGGGCGTTCTGGCCCGACCCGCCATGCAGGTTCAGCGCCATCGGCGTCATGCCAAAGATCATCGCCAGCGTGGTCATCACGATCGGCCGGAACCGGGTCGTACCGGCCTCCACCAGGGCGTCGAAAAGGTTCAGCCCCCCGCGCCGGTGCTGGTTGGCATTGTCGACCAGCAGGATCGCGTTCTTCACCACCAGACCCATGAGCATGATGAACCCGATGACAGAGAACATGTTCAGCGTCGAACCCCCGACCAGCAGCCCCAGCATCACCCCGATCAGCGCCAGCGGCAGCGAGGACATGATCGCCAGCGGCTGCACGAAGCTGGCGAACTGCGAGGCCAGCACGAGGTAGATGAACACCACGGCAAGCGAGAGGGCCGCCACCGCGCTGGCGGCGGATTCGGCGATCTGTTCGCTGTCCCCGCCAAAGCCGATGCGGTAGCCCGGCGGCAGGTCCAGCGCGGCAATCGCCTCCTGAATCGCGGGCTGGGCGGTACGAATGTCCAGCCCCTCTAGGCCGGAGGTCACCTGAACCGATCTTTCCCGGTCCTCGCGCGTGATCTCGCCCGGGCCGCGCGACGGCTCGACCACGGCGATCTGGTCCAGACGCACGACACCGGTGCCATCGGCATTGGTGGCCACGGGAAGCGAGCCGAGTCGGCTGGCATCGTTGCGCACCTCTTCGGGCAGGCGCAGCAGGACGTCATAGCTGTCGCCGTCCGGCGCGGTCCAGTCCGACACGGTCTGCCCGGCGATCATCGGCGACAGCGCATTGCCGACCTGGGCCAGCGACACCCCGAGGTCCGAGGCCGCGTCGCGGTCGACCCGGATGCCGATGGTCGGCTGCGGATCGTCCAGGCTGGTGCGCACATCGGCGAAGCCGGGATGGGCGGACAGGCTGTCGGCCAACTGGCGCGACAGGCGACCAAGCACATCCAGATCCTCGCCGAAGATCTTGATCGCCACCGGCGTCGCGACCCCGCCCCCGAAGGACCCGGCATCGCCGACGCGGAACTTGGCGCCCGGCACGGCCTGCAGCGCCTCGCGCAGCTGCGGGGCCAGCTCCGTCGGGGTGACCTCGCGCTCCGTCGGCTTGCTGAGCCGCACGATGACGGAGGCGCTGTTTTCCCCGGAATTGGTGCCGGAGTTGACCGTCGCGTAGGTGCCGATGACCTCCGGGAACTGGCGGGTTATCGCATCCACCTGCACGATCTTTTCCGCCGTCCGGTCCAGCGAGGTGCCGACCGGCAGCTCCAGATCGACCTGAAGTTCGGAGTTGTCCGCAGGCGGCACGAATTCCGCCCCGACAATCGGGAAGAGCGCCAGCCCGCCGAAGAAGAAACCGAGCGCGGCCAGCAGGGTCGTCTTGCGCCATCTCAGCACGACGCGCAGCAGCCCGCGATACCGGCGTCCGAGCCAGTCGAAGAAGCGTTCGAACTGGTGGATCAGCCGCCCGACGGGCCCGCGTTTGACGTTTTTGTCCGCCGCCGGATCATACCAGACCGAGGACATCATCGGATCGAGCGTGAAGGACACGAAGAGCGAGATCAGCACCGCGACCGACACGGTCACCCCGAACTGCAGGAAGAACCGGCCGAGGATCCCCTCCATGAAGGCTACCGGCAAAAAGACCGCCACGATGGACAGGGTGGTGGCAAAGACCGCCAGCCCGATCTCGTTGGTCCCCTCCAGCGCCGCCTGATAGTGCGACTTGCCCATATGCAGGTGGCGCATGATGTTCTCGCGCACCACGATGGCATCGTCGATCAGGATGCCCACTGCGAGCGACAGCGCCATCATCGTCATCATGTTGAGCGTGAAGCCCAGGAAGTAGATCGCCGCCATCGTCCCGATAATCGAGATCGGCAGTGTCAGCCCGGTGATGACGGTCGAGCGCCAGGAATTCAGGAACAGGAACACGATGGCCGTGGCCAGCAGCGCCCCCTCGATCAGCATCGACTGGACCGACTCGAAGCTCTCCTCCACCGGGACGGCATTGTCGCGGATGATCTCCAGCGTGATACCGGCATAAAGCGGGTCGTCCGACAGCGCCTCGATCGTTTCGCGCACGGCCTCCGCCACGGCGACGGTATTGGCGCCCTGCGTCTTCACCACATCCACCGCCAGCGCGCGGTGGCCGTCCAGCATGGCCAGGCTCTCCGGTTCGGCCAGATCGGTGCTGACCTGGGCCACATCGCCCAGACGCACCGGATATCCGCCGCGCCGCGACACGATGATGTCCTCGAAATCCGCCAGCGCCTTGATCCGCCCCTCGACCTGCACCGATTGCTTGCTGGTGCCTTCGGTGACGGACCCGGCGGGCAGGTCGGTATTGTCCGCCGCCAGGGCACCCACGATTTCCGACGCCCCGATCCCCAGGGCCGCCTGACGGTCCGGGTCGATCAGCACATGCACCTCGCGCGGCAGACCGCCGACGACAGAGGCGCGCCCGACGCCGGGGATATTGGCTAGCCGGGTGGCCAGCTGATCCTCGGCCAGGGCCGTCAGAAGGCCGGTGTCATAGAGATCGGAGGTGATCCCGACCGAAATGATCGGCAGCTCCGACGGATCGAACCGCAGGATCTGCGGGTCGTCGGCGTTGTCGGGCAACTGCCCCTGGATCTGCGCGATCCGGTCGCGCACATCCTGGGCCGCAACGGCGCTGTCGACCTCCAGATCGAACTGGATGATCGTCATGGCCGACCCGGTGCGCGCGGTCGAGCTGATGGAATCGATGCCCGACAGGGTCGACACCCCGTCCTCGATTGGCTTGACGATGTCACCTTCCACCGCCTCGGGCGTCGCCCCGGGGTAGGAGGTCACCACGGCGACCACCGGAAAATCGACCTCCGGCAGCTGCTCCACCGGCAGGCGCTGGTAAGAGAACAGGCCGATGACGAAGATCGCCACCATGATCATCGTGGCGAAGACGGGCTGGTTGACGGATATCCGGGTCAGGAACATGACTCAGTCTCCGACCACGGTGATCTGCATGCCGGGCTGAAGACGCGGCAGCGGGGCGGAGACGATGACATCCCCCTCCGCCAGCCCCTCGGCAATCTGCACGACGCGCCCGCGGTCCCATTCGGCCGCCACCGTCACCGCCTGGCGTTCGACCCTGTCGCCCGCCCGTTTCAGCACGAACGTCCCGTCCGTGTCCTCCCGCAGCGCCGCGACCGGAACGCCGATCGCCCCCTCGACCTGGTCCAGAACCAGCAAGCCGGAGGCAAACATGCCCCCGCGCAGCACGCCGTCGGGATTGTCGATCGTGGCAAAGATCGGCAGCATCCGGGTGCCGGAGACCGCAACCGGGGCGACCCGTTCGACCGTCCCGGCAAAGCTGCGGTCGCCAAAGCCGTCGACGGCGATCTCGACCCTCTGTCCGGTGGTGATCTGCGGCGCATAGGCGACGGGAACCGCCCCCTCCAGCTCCAGCGAGGCGATATCGACCAGCGTCATCAGTGCAGTTCCCGGGCCGACATAGGCCCCGGGATCGACCATGCGCTCGGAAATGACACCGGGGAAGGGGGCCTTGATCGTCGCCTTCTCCATCGCCTGTTCCGCCGTGGCGACCTGTTTTTCCAGTGCCGCCAGATTGGCGCGCAGCTGGCGCACGTTCGCTTGCGTGCTGTCGAGGTTGGAGGAGGTCGCAACCCCCCGGTCCACCAGGCTCTGCGTCCGGGTGAACTGCTCCTGCGCGAATTCCAGCTGGGCGCGGGTGGCCTCGGCCGTGGCGCGGCTTTGCTCCAGCTGGTTGCGCAGGGTCTCCAGATCAATCTGGACCAGGGTCTCCCCCTCGACCGCGGCCTGGCCTTCCTTCTTGGCGACCCGCTGCACCCGGCCCGACACTTCGGCCGGAATGCCCAGCTGGCGCACCGGCGCAAGCGATCCGGTGATCCGCACGGTGTCGCGCAGGGTGGCGGGGGCAATCTCTGTCAACTCGCTCGGCAACAGCTGCATGGTGACAACACGCGGCTCTTCCTCGGCCGCAGGGGGAAGCGCTTCGGCCGGGGTCTCTGCCTCGGTCGCCACCTGGGCGGGGATCACCCCGCGATCCTGTGCGACCCAGGCCGCCGCGCCAAGGCCGACGATCCCCAGTACGACCCAGGGCCAGCGCCGCCTGGGCGCACGGCGGCCTTCGCTCTCGGCGGTCTTCGCCTTGCGTTCGCGCCCGGTCAGGGCCCAGTCTGGTTTCGGGGCTTCAGGTGTCTTGTCGGTCATATCAATCCCTCAACGGCTTCCGTTGCGATCGGGCTGGTCCTCGGCATCCAACGTGGCGGCCCAGTGTGTTAGAAATTCGGCGGAGCGGCGATAGAACTCCGAAAACTCCCGCACCTTGGCGCGCTTTCCGGCGGTCTCCTCCGCGAAGTCATCGGCAATCTCGTCGATCTGCGCCGCATTGCGACGGAACCGCAGGGCCAGACTGTCCAGCAGGCTGCGATGCGGCTGCGTTTCCACGCGCCAGTGATCCTGCCGCGATCCACGCTGTCCGACGCGCGTGGCCATGCCCCGGGTTTCCAGCAGCCGCACATTGGTCGACACCGAAGCCTTGGAGACCTCCAGCGCCTCGGCAATCTCGGTCAGGCTGCAAGGCCCGTCCGCCAGCACCAGATGGCCCAGGATGCGGCCGGCAATCGGCGGCATGCCCTCGCCATGGGCAATCAGGCCAAGCGTTTCGACAAAACGGTCTTCGGGTGTAGCGGGCATGGAATCCTCTCGTTCACTGCGTTCAATACAAACTGAACGATGAATAGGCAACCCCTCTCTCACGCGTCCGCTGCGGACGTCGCGGCACAAAAGAAAACCGCGCCAGCAGGGGCGCGGCAGAACCTCAGCGAAGGAGAGTCCGGGTCAAACGCGTTCGACGGTCACGAAATCGGTGGCGTAGAAGGCCAGGTGATCCTTGATCCGCGCCACGTTCTCCGACGGCTCCTCATAGGACCAGGCCGCGTTCTCCAGCGTCGTGCTTTTCGTCACGATCGAGAAATAGCTCGCATCGCCCTTCTTGGGGCAATGGCTGCTGTGATCCGTCCGGTCGAGGAAGGCCATGGCGATATCGCCGCGCGGGAAGTAGATCACGGCGGGATAGTCGCCCTCGATCAGTTCCAGCGCGTCCCGGCTTTCGCCCAGCACCGCGCCGCCCGCACGAACGGTCCAGGTCCCCTCGGCCTTGCGAATGGTAATGTCTGTCATATGTCCCTCCCGGCAGGCCATTTCGCCTTTGCCCTCACTGTGCAACAGCGAGATGACAATTCCGCGTTCTGGTCAGAGTTTTTCCGTCGCCGCGGCAAACCATTGAGCGCACTCCTCGGGGAGGAGAGGGCCAACCTTGTCGCGGCAGATGTCGTGATAGCCATCTATCCACGCCCGTTCCTCCGGCGTCAACATTTCCGTCGCGATCAGTCGACGGTCGATTGGCACCCAGGTCAGCGTTTCAAAGTCCAGCATGTCGCGATTATCGCCCCCGCCGACCGGATCGGCAGGCTGCACCACGATCAGGTTTTCGATCCGGATGCCGAAGGCCCCCTCGCGATAATAGCCCGGCTCGTTCGACAGGATCATCCCCGGCTGCAGCGCCACGTCACCGCCTCGCGCCAGACGCTGCGGCCCCTCGTGCACGCAAAGGTAAGCGCCGACGCCATGCCCGGTGCCATGGTCGTAATCCATCCCCGCCAACCACAGTGGATACCGCGCCAGCGCATCCAGATGCGACCCGGCCACGCCGCGCGGGAACCGAACGCGCGATATCGCGATCATCCCCTTGAGGACAAGGGTAAAGGCGCGTTTCTCCTCCGCCCCGGCCTCGCCCACGACGAGGGTCCGGGTGATATCGGTGGTGCCGTCGGGATACTGCCCGCCACTGTCCAGGACGATTAGCTCGCCCTCGGCCAGTTGCCGGTTGGTCTGCGTCGTCACCCGGTAATGCGGCAGCGCACCGTTCGGCCCGGCCCCGGCGATCGTGTCGAAGGAGATCTCGCGCAGCATGTTGGTCTCGCGCCGGTACCCCTCAAGCGCCCGCACCAGGTCGATCTCGCTCAGCGCCGTCTGATCCGACCGGTCGAACCAGGCCAGGAACCGGCACATCGCCACTGCATCCCGCAGATGCGCGTCGCGCATGCCCTGAAGCTCCCCGGCATTCTTGCAGGCCTTGGGGATGCGGCAGGGATCGCTGCCATGCCGCGCCTCGATCCCGGCCTCCGCCAGCATGTCCGCCACCGCCTGCGGCGTCGACTGCGGGTCGATCCGCAGCGGCCCGCCCGTCTCGCGCAGCACCTCCGCCAGATCGCCCTCGGGCCGCACCGCAACCTCCGGGCCGAGGTGATCCGTCACATCCGCGCATTTCGCCGGGTCGGTCAACAACACCGCCGTCCCGTCCGCGCGGAGCAGCGCGAAGGCATGGACGATCGGGTTGCGCGGAATATCTGCGCCCCGGATGTTGAAGAGCCAGGATACGCTGTCGGGCAGGGTGACCAGCGCCGCCGCCTCGCCGGTCGCGGCGATCTCCTTCGCCAGCCGGGCCCGCTTCGCATCATGCGGCTCGCCCGCGAATTCCAGCGGATGCGCGGTGATCGCGGCGGCGGGCGGGGCGGGCTGGTCGGCCCAGATCCGGTCGATCAGGTTCTCTACCCGGCGGAAGGTGATCTTCGGCAGATCGCGCTCCAGCCGCCCGATCTCCTCCATCGTATGCAGCCAGGGGTCAAAGCCCAGTACCGCGCCATCAGGGAACCGCTGCGCCAGCCAGCCGACATGGGTCTGCGCGGGCCAGTCCATAGGGGTGAACACGTCCGCCACCTGCGCACGCACCTGCACCTTGTAACGCCCGTCGACAAAGACCAGCGCCTCCCTGCCCGTGATCAGCGCAAAGCCGGCCGAGCCGGTGAACCCCGTCAGCCAGGCCAGCCGATCGTCATGCGGCGCGACATATTCCCCCTGGAACCGGTCCGCCCGGGGGACCAGAAAGGCGTCGATCCCCTCCGCCGCCATCTCCTCGCGCAGCAGGGTAAGGCGCGGCGGCCCCTGATCAGGAGAGCTGGGGCTGTCGAAGGTCTGGAACATCACATATCACTCGGCTTTTGCGGGACCCGCCGGAGGGCGCTGCCCTCCGGACCTCCCGGGATATTTCTGGCAAAAAGAAGATCAGGAGGCTTTCTTGATCCCCGCAAACCGCGCCCGCGCCCGCGGGTCGGCGTCAAACAGCGCGGCCAGCTGTTCGGTCATTGCGCCCGCCAGCTGATCCACATCGGTGATCGTCACGGCACGGTCGTAATAGCGGGTCACGTCATGGCCGATGCCGATGGCCAGCAGTTCGACCATCTTCTTCTTTTCCACCATGGCGATCACGTCGCGCAGGTGTTTTTCGAGGTAGTTCGCCGGGTTCACCGACAGCGTGCTGTCATCCACCGGCGCCCCGTCCGAGATCACCATCAGGATCTTGCGCGCCTCGCGGCGGCCCACCATCCGCCGATGCGCCCATTCCAGCGCCTCGCCGTCGATGTTTTCCTTCAGGAGCCCCTCTTTCATCATCAGCCCGAGGTTTTCCCGCGCGCGCCGCCAGGGCGCATCGGCACTCTTGTAGATGATATGGCGAAGGTCGTTCAGGCGGCCTGGCTGCTGCGGGCGGCCATCGTTGAGCCAGCCCTCGCGGCTCTGCCCGCCCTTCCAGGCGCGGGTGGTGAAGCCCAGGATTTCCACCTTGACCGAGCAGCGTTCCAGCGTCCGTGCCAGAACATCCGCACAGATCGCCGCGATGGAGATCGGACGCCCCCGCATCGAGCCGGAGTTGTCGAGCAACAGGGTCACCACCGTATCGCGGAACTCCATGTCCTTCTCGACCTTGAAACTGAGCGGCGTCGTCGGGTTGGCCACCACGCGGGCAAGACGCCCCGCATCCAGCACGCCCTCTTCCTTGTCGAACTCCCAACTGCGGTTCTGCTGCGCCTGCAGCCGCCGTTGCAGCTTGTTGGCCAGCCGCCCGACCGCGCCTTTCAGCGGTTCGAGCTGCTGATCCAGATAGGCGCGCAGCCGTTCCAGCTCCACCGCGTCGGCCAGATCCTCGGCCGCGATTTCCTCGTCATGCTCGGTCGAGAAGACGGTGTAATTCGGGTCCGCTTCGGAGGCGGGCGGCGGGGGCGGCGGCTCCAGCGGGGCCTCGCCCTCGGGCATCTCCGCCTCTTCGCCCATCTCCTCCTCGGCCATGTCGTCCATCGACACGCTGGCCTCCGACGGGTCCTGCTGTTCGTCCTGGCTCTGCTCCGGGCTGGCCTCGGCCTGCTCGTCCTCGTCCTGATCGCCGGTGCTGTCGGGCTGTTCCTCTTCGTCCTGACCGTCCTCGCTGGCCTCGTCCTGATCGTCGTCCGACCCGTCGGGGTCATCGCCCAGCTGATCGCCATAGCCCAGGTCTTCGATCATCTTGCGGGCGAACCGCGCGAATTCTGCCTGGTCCGAGAGCTTTTCGTCGAGGTTCTGCAAGGTCCCCCCGGCCTGGGATTCGATGAATCCGCGCCACAGCTCCATCACGTTCTCCGCGCCCTGAGGCATCGGGCGGCCGGTGGCGAGGTGGCGGATCAGATAGCCCGCTGCAACCGGCAGCGGCGCATCGGCCATCTTGGTGATGCCGTCATAGCCCGCGCGCCGCGCCTCCGCCCCGATCTTGGCGTCGATATTGCCCGCCGTACCCGGCATGTCCCGCGCGCCCATGGCTTCGCACCGCGCGGTTTCCATCGCCTCGTAGAGATCGCGTGCCATCTGGCCCGGAGGGGCGAATTTCGCGTGCGTCCCCGCGTCGTGATAGCGGTGGTGCATCGCCAGCGCATCCGCCGTGCCGCGGGCCAGCAGCACCTCGTCCTTGGTCATCCGGCGGCTGATCTGCGGCAGGCGCATGTTGTCGCCCGACGTCCCCGAGGGATCGACGGAATAACTGACGTTCAGCTCCGGATCGTCGGCCATGACCTTGGTCGCCTCGGCCAGGGCCTTCTTGAACGGATCGGCGGGATTGTCGCTGGTTTTGCTCATGGCAGAGGTAAAGCACTCCGCGCCGTCCTCGGCAAGCGCTTCGCGGCGTGAGAAGGGCAGGCCGAGGCCGCTCATGCGGGTATGTTGGCGGGGGATGACATGGTGACATTGCGTCCGAACCCGGCGGCGCGGTCAAGGGGGGCACCCCGGTGACTGGCGATCAGGAGATCTGTGGGATCAGGTAGAGGCACCGGTGCCGCGCGGCCCGGGCCAGCGTGGCGGCCTGGCGCGCCTCCGCCTCATCCGTGCTGAAAAGCGCACGCTGCAGCAAGGCCGCCTGGGCGAACTTGGCCTCGATCCGGCGGGCGAGGACCTCCCGCCCGCGCTCCGGCGGACGGATGGCATCCACCAGGTCGATCATCGCCGCGCGCTGGCGCGTGACCTCGTCCGGGTTCTCCGCCACCAGCCATTTATGCTCCATCTCCGCCGAAAGACGCCCGGCGCAGGCGGCAAAGACCATGAGCGGATTGGAGATTTCGTCCGACGCGGCGGTGCCGGTTGCCGGGGCAACCAGTCCGAATACCAGGGCGAGGGTACATAACCGGCTCATAAGACAAGCGTAGCGCACATTTCTTAATCGAAAAGACAGAAAGATGCGAATTTCCGGCGATGTTGTGAAGAAATCGCTTGGCGGCGGAGTGCTGCGTGCCGCGGCCCGCGCGACTCGCAATCTGTGCACAGACTCTGTGCGGTGAGCGGCCTACCGTGCGCCGATAGAAGGGGCAATATCCAGGGCATCGAAACGCAACACAGGAATTCAATGATGTCCCGCACCCCCCGTATCGCCCTCATCGTCTCCTCCACCCGCGACAGCCGCTGGGCTGACGTCCCCGCGCAATGGATGCTGAAACAGGCCCAGGCCCGCACCGACATGGAGGTCGAACTGGTCGACCTCAAGGATTACGATCTGCCCCTCTTCAACGAGGCCGCGTCGAACATGTGGATGCCCAGCACGGATGAAAAAGCCGTCGCCTGGCAGGAAAAGCTCGACCAGTTCGACGGCTTCATCTTCACCGTGGCGGAATACAACCACTCCATCTCCGGCGCGCTGAAGAACGCGCTGGATCAGGCCTACACGCAGTGGGTCCGCAAGCCGATGACGGCGATTGCCTACGGCGGCACCGGCGCGGCCCGCGCGCTCGAACACCTGCGCAACATCGCGGTGGAGCTTCAGATGGTCCCGGTCCGCGGCGCGGTCCACATCGGCGGCGCCGATTTCTTCAAGGTCCACCCCATGGGCGGCGGTGCTGCCATCGAAGAGATCGAGGAAAACCTCGCCCCCGCCGCCACCGGCGCGCTCGACGATCTGGTCTGGTGGGCCAACGCCACCATGGCCGCGCGCGATGCGGACGAAGAGCGGGCGGCGGCGTAACTGCGTTGCTCCGACGCGGGTCATCTCCGGGCTCGACCCGGGGATCTCCCGACGACCTTCGTTCCTCCCGCCCCCGGCGCGCGCTTTCCCCGGGCCTGACCCGGGGACCCCGAGATCCCGGTCGCGTCCCCGCGCCACGTCATCCTCGGGCTCGAACCGAGGATCTCGTACCGCTCTCGCGCCCTCTGGCCAAAGTTCCCCGGCTCAAGCCCGGGGATGACGCCAATATACGGACGAGAAAAAGAAAGGGCCGCGCGATGCGGCCCTTCTTCCGGTTCAGCTCGCCGCCGAGGCCGCGCTCTCCGGCAGTTCCTCGTCAAAGCAGCGCTGGTAGAACTCCGCCACCGTCTGCCGCTCCAGCTCGTCGCATTTGTTGAGGAAGGTCAGCCGGAAGGCATAACCGATATTGCGGAAGATCTCCGCGTTCTGGGCCCAGGTGATCACCGTCCGCGGCGACATCACGGTCGACAGATCGCCGTTCATGAAGGCCGTCCGCGTCAGATCCGCCAGCCGCACCATCTGGCTGACCGTCTTGCGGCCCTTCTCGTTATTATAGTGTGGCGCCTTCGACAGCACGATCGCGGTTTCCGCGTCATGGCTGAGGTAGTTCAGCGTCGCCACCAGGGACCAGCGGTCCATCTGCGCCTGGTTGATCTGCTGCGTGCCGTGATACAGGCCCGTCGTATCCCCCAGACCCACGGTGTTCGACGTCGCGAACAGGCGGAAATACTTGTTCGGCGTGATGACTTCGTTCTGGTCCAGCAGCGTCAGCTTGCCGTCATGCTCCAGCACCCGCTGAATCACGAACATCACGTCCGCGCGCCCCGCATCATATTCGTCAAAGACGATCGCCGTCGGATTGCGCAGCGCCCAGGGCAGGATCCCCTCGTGGAACTCCGTTACCTGCTTGCCGTCGCGCAGCTTGATCGCATCCTTCCCGATCAGGTCGATCCGGGAGATATGGCTGTCGAGGTTCACCCGCACACAGGGCCAGTTCAGCCGCGCGGCAACCTGTTCGATATGAGTCGATTTGCCCGTGCCGTGATAGCCCTGAACCATCACACGGCGGTTATGCGAGAACCCGGCAAGGATCGCCAGCGTCGTATCCGGGTCGAACTTGTAGGTCTGGTCGATGGCGGGAACGCGGTCCGAGCGGTCCTCGAACCCCTTGACCACCATGTCAGTGTCCAGGCCGAAAACGTCACGAACCGAAAGCTCTTCGGTCGGTTTTGCGTTGATATCGGTCATGCCCTCGGCCATGGTCGCCCTGTCCTTTCCTTTCGCGGGGCTTGCTTGCAGCCCACGCCGCAACATATCGAAGCGAAAGGTGAGGGAAAGGGCAAAATGGTCGTCCCGCGGCCATTTCCGGGCGCGACCCGGGAAAGGAGCATGATGACCACACGGCAGGAGATCGAAATCCTGATCGACAAGGTCGCCGCCGGCGACCGCGAGGCCTTTGGCCTGCTCTACAGTCATACCTCCGCGAAACTCTTTGGCACCGTGCTGCGTATCTTGAGAACAGAAGCAGAAACGGAAGAGGCGGTTCAGGAAATCTACGTCAAGGTCTGGCGCAACGCGGGGCGCTACAGGGCAGGCGGCACCAGCCCGATGACCTGGCTGATCACCATTGCCCGCAACCACGCCATCGACAGGCTGCGCGCCCGCCGCGCCGCAGGCGGAGGCCTGGACGAGGCCGAGGCCGTGGCGGATGAAACCCCGGGGCCGGAGGCGCTGGCCATGGCGTCGTCGGACCGGACACGGATCGTCGATTGTTTCGGACGGCTCCCCCTGGACCGGGCCGAGGCGGTGAGACGCGCCTATCTTGAGGGCGACACATATGCCGATCTGGCATCGCGGTTCGAAGTGCCGCTGAACACGATGAGAACCTGGCTGCGCCGCAGCCTTTTGACACTAAGGGAATGTCTGTCGGAATGAGCGACGCGGATACCATAGGAGACGATGACGACCGCATCCTTGCGGCGGAATACGTCCTCGGCCTGCTCACCGACGATGACCGCCGGCGGGTGGACGACCGGCTGGGCGGCGATCCGGCCCTGCGCGCCGAAGTGGCGCTGTGGGAGGAAAGCTTCGTCGCCCTGACCGACCCCATTCCGGAGGTCACACCCCCCGAACGCCTGTGGCGCGCGATCACCTCGGCGCTGGATACGCCCGTGGTCACCGCCCCGAAACGGCGCGGCTTCGGCATCCTTGGCTATGCTCTGGGCGGTGTTCTGGCCGCGGGCCTGGCCTGGGTGGTGATCAGCTCCGGCATCATGACCCCCGCCGCGCCCGAGTATCAGGCCCGCATCGCGGCCGAGGACAACGCCGTCGTCTTTGCCGCCGCCTTCGACGAGGACACCGGGCAACTGGCGCTGGAATATCAGGCCGGGGCACACGCGCCCGACCGCTCCTTCGAATTCTGGCTGATCGCCGACGGCGAGGCGCCGGTCTCGGTCATCGTCTGGCCCGACGGCTCGCAGGCAGAGGTCGTGACCCTTCCCGCCGACCTCGCCGCCAAGATCCCGGGCGCAGTCCTGGCCATCTCCGACGAACCGGCCGGCGGCTCGCCCACGGGGCAACCCACGGGTGATGTGCTCGCAGTCGGCCCGGTGCAGGAGATCTAGTCGGGCCCACCCTGCAGGACGTCCATGGCGCACGATATTGCTGGAGCGGGTCGCATCTGCTGGCTGACCCCCCGAAACGGCGCGATAAAAGGGCCGACGACCCTCGACCCGTTGCAGCTTGTGATGCCGAGATGCGCGGCGCTCGTGTCGGCGCGCCGGCAAGCCGCTGGTTCCCGCGCGAAACCGTCTGGAATTGGTGGTGATGGACTTTGGCTCTGCGGGACGGAGCGGGCGAACAGGTCTCAGATATCAACCGTAGCAATCGGGCCATTGCGGTGGTTCGTGGTGAATAAAGCGAAGGACGGCTTTGAGCCCAAAGTGGTCCTTGTAAGGGAGTATCAAATGCCAGATGGTGACAACATCAGTGTCGGAAATTGGCGCTCGAGACAGGGCATGCCGTTGCATTGGGACGAAGCTTTGGGTGCCGTAGAGAACTCATCGGACAGAGATACACTTGAACGTCACCTGACGGCGATGGCTGAGATTGCGAGCGCCGAGCATCGCCGCGAGATAGAACCTGAGCTAATCGAGCATTGGGCTGGTGACCTGCGGAACCACCAGTTTTTCAATTCGGTCGCCCTCATGATTGCTGAAAAATATGCTGCAGGGCTTCTGAGTTACCGAACCTGCGACTGCATCATGAATGATTTGTGGCGGGCGTGGCTTTCAGGATTCGAGTCGGGCACGATGGTGCCCGATCCATTCTATGAGATATACGAAGCGTTCGATGCGGGCGAATATCACAGGTCTCCTGAAAAAACTGATGATCCGGTGAAGGACCATACTGATCCTCGAATAACTGAAATTTTATCCCGGTCCTCGTATTCGATGACATAATAGAACTGCCACGTGTCTTTGGACGTCCGCTTTGTCCGCAGACCTGACCTTAGCAGCACGCGCAGAGAACGCCCGCTCCCCGCCCAAATTGTAGATTGATGTACTGTCCACCAATGAGCAACATGCCCCCCTAGCTCACATTCCCCCCCAACCCAAAACCGCCCCTCACGCCCCTCACTCGCGGCAACGGCCCCTTAACCGCACCAACCCCATGTCATCGCAACGATCAGATCACCTGAAGGTCCGGCTGTCCTTGATCTGGTCCCCGGCCCATACGACCAGCCCCCACCACGGCGCTGTTTACGCTTGAACCCGCCGCGATGTGCTGAAATTCAAGGCACATCGAAAACGGGGGGCGCATCGTGCAGAAACTGTTTCGGGGTCTCGGACCTGCCGTCGCCCATACCCCCCTGACGGAGGCGCTGCGCGCCGGGCTGGGGGCCGTCCTCGGCCTGGGCGTCGCGGGCCTCTTCCTGCTGTCACCGGCAATTGACCTGAAACACGGCCTGTTCCTGGTCGCGCCCTTCGGGGCCACCTCCGTCCTTCTTTTTGCCGTGCCGAACAGCCCGCTGGCGCAGCCCTGGTCCGCTGTTGTCGGCAATACCGTCGCGGCGCTGGTCGGCGTGGCGGTCTGTCTGACCGTGCCCGACCCGGCGCTGCGCATCGCCCTTGCCGTCGGTCTGGCCATCACCGCGACGATCCTGTGCCGCGCCGTCCATCCCCCCGCCGGCGCGGTGGCCATGACCGCCGCGATGAGCCCGGAGGTGATCGAGGACCTGGGCTTCCTCTTCGCTCTCACGCCGATCGCGATCGGCACCGTGATCCTCGTCGCCCTGGCCGCGCTCTACGCCCGGTTGACGGGGCGGCACTATCCCTTCCGCCAGTTCGACGATCCCAACCGCCACGGCACCCAGGACCAATCGCCCGTCACCCGCCTGGGGCTGAGCGAGGAGGAGCTGACCGCAATCCTCGACCGCTACCGCCACTCCTTCAACCTCGGGGTGGAGGATCTGGCCCGGCTCGTCGGCGCGGCGGAACTGCAGGCGGCCACGCACCGCACCGGCCCGGTAACGGCCCAGGACATCATGTCCCGCAATCTGGTGACCGTCACCCCCGACACCCCGCTGGCCGAGGTCGCGCGACTGTTCCGCGACCACCGCTTCACCTCACTGCCCGTCGTGGGCGAGGGGGACCGGTTCCTCGGCGTGATCTTCCAGATGCATCTGATCATCCGCGCGCAGGAGGATGCGGACCGCCTGAACCGCGGCCTCCGCGCCGCGCTGAAACGGCTGATCGACCCGTCCCGCGACCGGCCCGTTCAGGCAATGGATGTGATGAGCGTCGCCGGCCCCCGCGCCACCACCGGAACACCGATTGCAACGCTTCTGCCCCTGCTGGCGGATGGAGAGGTTGACGCGGTGCCGGTCCTGGAACGGGGCAGGCTGGTCGGCATTGTCACCCAGACCGATCTGATCGCCACCCTGGCACGTCACAGCCTGGCCCCGGCGACCGAGTAACGACCCGGGCCGACCGGCCTACTTGAAGTTCCGGCTGTCCTTGATCTGATCCCAGGCCCAGACGACCAGCTGCAACTGTTCTTCCTGCGACCGATCCCCGCCGTTCATATCCGGGTGCAGCACCTTGATCAGCGCCTTGTAGCTCTTGCGCACCTCGGCCTTGGTCCAGCTGTCCTTGGCCTCCAGGATCTCGATCGCCCGCCGCTCCGTCGCGGGCAGCCGCCGGGTCGTCGCCCCATTGCCGCCGCGCCCCGGATTGCGCGTCGCATTCTGGCCTAGCACCTGATGCGGATCGTCGATGCCCAGACGCGCCCAGGCCCGCGCCTCCGGATCGCCCAGGGGCTTGGTCTTGCGGTCCCAGACCTTGTCGTCGCTCATCTGGGCGTTCATCTCGGCCTCGGTCTTGCCGTCGAAGAAGCTCCACTTCTGGTTATACTCGCGCACGTGCTCCTTGCAGAACCAGTAGTAGTCATCCAGCACATCCGGCGCCTTGGGCGCACGGTATTTGCCCGCCTCTTCACACCCGGGATGTTCGCACACCTTCTGCGAGGTTTCAGACGCGCCCGTCATGCCACGTCGGCCGCGCGGGGACTTCTTCTTTGCAGATGAGACCGACATGTCGAATCCGAAGGGGTCCGTCTTGGCCATGGGATGTCCTTTCCGAGTCAGGCGATGGAGTTTAGACTGTCTGTCCCGAGATTGAAGAGGCGAGGTCAGAAAAAATGTTGGTATCGGCAGAGATACGCGAACGGCTGGAAGAGCGGTTTTCGCCTCAAGAGATTGAGGTCGTTGACGAAAGCGAAAAACATATCGGTCACGCGGGCTATCAGGAAGGCGGGCAGAGTCACTTTCATGTGCGTATGCGCGCCCGGTCCCTGGCCGGTCTGTCCCGTCTGGCCCGCCACAGGGCCGTCCATGACGCTCTCGGGGCCGACCTGATCGGGCGCATCCACGCCCTGGCCCTCGACCTGTCGGACTAGCGCCGGACGCCGCCCGGCCTATTCGGCAGCGGCGGAGCGGGACTTGGCGTCGGCGCCCGCGCGATCCGCGGCATCTTGATCCTCGTCATCCGTCCCGGTCGCCGGGTCGGTCCGCTCATCCGTCTGCGCGGCCTCGGGCGGGCTGTCCTTGCCGCCCGCGACGCTGGCCGCACGGCGCTGCAGCAGGCGGGACAGGCCGGGGGCCTCATCCGGCCCGGGTGCATCTTCCGCCTCGTCTTGCGACGACGCCTCCGCGGCGGGCAGCATCAGGGGGGCGTCGGTTTCGACCGCCCGGGGGTCAAAGGCGCTCAGATCCGCGGCGGAGGCCCGGCGAAAGATCAGGACACTGCGAAACACGGTCTGGGTCTTGGTCAGCCCCGATTTCTCCTCCGACGGCAGCGTCTCCGCCCGCTGATACTCCCAGCCCTCGGCGGCCATCTCGTTCATCAGCTGCTCCAGCGACAGGGCGAACCGGCCCTCGGGCCCACGCACGCCGCGTCCCTTCTTTCCGCGCACCGGCGCGGGGACCACCTTGTATTCATACCTGTTCATGCCAACAATCCCTGTGCGGCCGCCCCTGCCTGCGACGGCCCTTTCGGACCAAGTATCCATATTTCCGCCCGGAATTCGAAAGCTAATCCCGCCCAACGGGCAAAACCCCCGCGGCTGTGGCCTTCGTGCAAACCGGGGCGCGAGTTATTTCCGGATGCGCATCGGCGCACCGACCCAATCGGGCACCGGCAGCTTCGCATGCTCCGCCAGAACGGCGTCCAGCTTGGCCTTCACCGCCTCCGGATAGGGCGCGACCCGCGGCCCCGACTGGTCGATATGCAGCGATATTCCCTCGCCCGTGGCCGCGACCCAGCCATCCTGATGGAACAGCTCCTGGCAGAAATGATAGGCCTTGGGCCCCACATCCAGCAGCCGGAAGGACACGCGGACCCTGTCGCCCAGATGCAGCTCCCGGACATAGCGGATGCGGAATTCGGCGGAATAGGTCGTATGCGTGCCCCCCGCGGTATAATCCCATCCCAGCCCGAACATCTTTGCCAGCTCATCGACCCCGGTATCGAACAACACGCCGTAATAGGCCATGTTCAGATGACCGTTCTGGTCGATCCAGTCGGGTTTGATATCCATCGGGTCTGACAGGAAAATATCGCTCAAGATCTCACTCCAAGTGGCAGCCCGACCCAATCGGGCAGGGGCCACTCTGCCTGTTCCGCGGCCATCTCTTCAAGCGCTTTCCGCCGCGCCTCCGTATAGGGCGCCACCTTCCGCGCCTTGATGTCCACATGCAGGTTGACCCCCTCCGCCGTCGCCGCGATCCAGCCATCGGAATGGAACAGCTCCTGACAATAATGGAACGCCTTGGTCCCGACCTTCACCACCCGGAACGAACACCGCACCCGATCCCCCAGGTGCAGCTCCCGCAGATAGCGGATGCGGAAATCGGCGGTCATCGTGGTGAACCCGTGGCTCTTGCGATAGTCATCGCCGAACCCCAGCTTGCGAAATCCGTGATTGCACCCGACGTCAAAGAGCACGCTGTAGTAGGCCATGTTGAGATGGCCGTTAAAGTCGATCCACTCCGGCAATATCTCCATGTCTTCGCTTAGGAAATGGCCATCTATGACCTCGCCTGACATATTGCGGCGGTAGGGATCTGGGGTCATGTGCGGGCTCCGTCTGGTGTCTTGACCCTTTGGTAGAATGGGTGAACGGCGGAGTAAACGGCCAACGACCCATGTGGCGCGCAGCGTTGACTTGAAGGGCGGTTCCCATAGGCTCTGCCCATGCGGATCAAAGAGAAAACAGACACCCGTTTGACCCTGACCGACGATCAGGCGGTCAAGCGTATCGCCCTGACGATCCTTGGCGTCCTGCTGATCGGCGGTGGTCTTTGGATGGCCATGTCCGGCGACTGGATTGCCCTGCCAATCGCGGCCCTGGCAGCTGCGGGGCTTTATCTCTACGCCAAACGCAGCGCCATCCGGTCCGTCCTCAAGATTGATCGCGCCGCCGACAGCGTCACGCTGACGGTAGATGATCGGACCGGGTCGCAGACATGGACCTGGCCCCTGTCAGACGTCCAAACCGCCGAGGTAAACACTCGTGGGCAACAGGGCACGGACTCGGGCATCGACCGCCCCGACCTTGTTCTGAAGGATGGCACCCGCGTGCCCATGCGGCCCTATCATTCCGCCGGCAGCCAAAGCTGGCACGCCGTCGCCGCGATCAAGCTGTTTCTGGGCCAGGACCTCGATGATGCCCCCGTTGGCTGGATCCCGCCCGAACAATTCGACCAGCTGTTCGGCGAAGAAATGGCACGCCACTACAAGTGATCCCGCGTCACGAAGAAGGCCGGGCAGGGCCAACCCGTCCCGCCCGCGTCACCTCATGGCGGTAGGGCGGGGTTCCACCCCGCCGGCCCACCCGCCGCCGAAAAAACACCGACGCAATACCGACGTAATACCGACGTGCCACCGACCACAGAATCCCCAACAATAAAGGCCGGAGACGCCCTCGCGTCCCCGGCCTTCCAAAACCACCGTGCGCCCCGTTAACCCGGCGCGCGGGGGGCTACACCGCCCTCAAAGCCCCAGCTTCTGGCTCACCATCTGGTTCACCGCCGCCGGGTTCGCCTTGCCGCCCGTGGCCTTCATGACCTGGCCGACAAACCAGCCCGCAAGCTTCGGATTCTGCTTGGCTTTTTCTACCTGAGCCGGGTTCGCCGCGATCACCTCGTCCACCGCCGCCTCGATGGCGCCGGTATCGGTGACCTGCTTCATCCCCTCGGTCTCCACGATCTCCTCGGGGTCGCGGTCCGAAGTATAAGCGATTTCAAAGACATCCTTGGCGATCTTGCCGCTGATGTCGCCCTTCTTGATCAGCGCCACGATCTGCCCCAGGCGCGCCGGGGAAATCGGGCTCGCCTCGATCTCGTGATCCTCTTTCTTCAACCGGCCGAAGAGCTCGTTGATGACCCAGTTCGCGGCCAGTTTTCCGTCCCCGCAGGCCGCCACAACCTGTTCAAAATAATCGGCATTTTCCGTCTCTGCCGTCAGGACGGAGGCATCGTAATCCGACAGGCCCATATCCCCGATGAACCGCGCTTTCTTCTGGTCCGGCAGCTCCGGCAGGGAGGCCGCGATGTCATCCACCCAGCCCTGTTCGATCTCCAGAGGCAGCAGGTCGGGGCAGGGGAAGTACCTGTAATCATGGGCTTCTTCCTTCGACCGCATCGACCGCGTCTCGTTCTTGTCCGGATCGTAAAGCCGCGTCTCCTGCACGACCTCGCCGCCCGCCTCGACAATCGCAATCTGCCGCCGCGCCTCGACCTCGATCGCCGCCTGGATGAACCGCATGGAGTTCATGTTCTTGATCTCGCAGCGCGTGCCCAGATGCGAAAAGTCCTGCGTTTCCTGATACTTCTCATACTGCCCCGGCAGGCAGACCGAGACGTTCACATCCGCCCGCAAATTGCCGTTCTGCATGTTCCCGTCACAGGTCCCCAGGTACCGCAGGATCTGCCGCAGCTTGGTCACATAGGCCGCCGCTTCCTCCGGCCCCCGGATATCGGGGCGCGAGACGATCTCCATCAGCGCCACACCCGTCCGGTTCAGATCGACAAAGGACATCGCCGGATCCATGTCATGGATCGACTTGCCCGCATCCTGTTCCAGGTGGATCCGTTCGATCCGCACCAGCCGCGCCACCCCTTCGGAAAGCTCCACCAGCACCTCGCCCTCGCCCACAATCGGATGATAAAGCTGGGAAATCTGGTAGCCCTGCGGCAGGTCAGGATAGAAATAATTCTTCCGATCGAAGGCGCTTTCCAGGTTGATCTGGGCTTTCAGACCCAGCCCGGTGCGCACCGCCTGTTCGACGCAGAATTCGTTGATGACGGGCAGCATCCCCGGCATGGCCGCATCCACGAAGGCGACGTTGGAATTCGGCTCGGCCCCGAATTTCGTCGACGCGCCCGAGAAGAGCTTGGCGTTGGAGGAGACCTGCGCATGGATCTCCATCCCGATGACCAGTTCCCAGTCATGCTTTGCCCCGGCGATCACCTTGGGCTTCGGCGCTTCAAAAGTCAGGTCCAGCATGGCGGCCTCTCATGTCCCGTATCGAGAGGCGTTCTAGGCCAGCGGCGCAAGGGGGGCAAGGGGCGCGACGGCGCCGGGTCAGAGTTGCGCGGCGGCGCTGACGGCGCCGGGCAACGTGGTGAGGGCCAGCGCCATTCCCACGGCGCCCTGGGCCCGCCGCGTGGCCGCGGCGATCCGGCCCGACGACAGCGGGCCCAGGTGCGACGCGCCGGGCAGGGCATCGGCCCGTGCCCAGACCTGCGGATGCAGTTCCGTCAGGTGGCGTTCGGTCAGGTCCGGCAGGGCGGCATGAATGCGCGCGCGGGTCTCCAGCGCGGCAGCGGGCAGATCATCCGGCGCCGCCTCCGGGTCCATGCCGTCGGCATAGGCGGCAAAGAGATTGGCCAGAACCGGATCGGGCCGCGATGTCAGGATGGCATGCATCCCTGCGATAAAACGCTGTGTATCAATCACTTCCCCCGCCAGCGGATCAAGGCGCAGCGCATCAAACCACATCCAGGTATAGCCGCCGTCGGCCCAGATGTGACGCATGTCCCGTGCCACCTTCTGCGCGGTCTCTTCCAGGCGCTCATGGGTCCCGAACCAGCGCGGCAGCAGATGCACGCCATAGGCCCGGATGCGGCCGGGATTGTCCCGGTCCGTGGTCACGGAGGCAATATGCAGATCATCCACGCGATCCATGGCCCGTGGGTCCGCCGCCAGAAGGTCGCATCGCGTCGCGGCGATCTCCGCACTTTCGGGGGCCTGGGCCGTGGCGCGTTCGATCAGCGTCGCCGCCTCCTCGAACCGTTCAAGGAAGCCGTCACTGGGATCCGACGGCAAGGCATAGGGATCGACCTGACCCTCATAGGCCCAGGCACACTCGATCTGCGCCCGGGCGACGACCAGCGCGACCCCCCAGGCGTTTTCATGTTCTTCGGCGATCTCCTGCAACGCGAGAATGCCGCCCGGCACCTCCGTATCGCCCTGGCTTACCGCCCCGCGCGCATGCCGCACCGCATCCGACCGCGCCCCGTCCGCCAACAAGGCGGCCATGGAGACACCGGAGAGCGAGGAGGCGCGCTTGCGATCCGTTTCCGCGATCAGTTTGGCCAGCATGTCCCAACGATCCTGCCGGGCCAGATCCTGCCCCTTGGAGAAATAGACATTGCGACCGCGGTCCTGCACCGTTTCACCGCGCACGGGCAATTTGGTGCGGGCGGTCGTCTCGGCGGGGGTCGAGGTCTGCTGTTGGGGGGTCGGCATCGGGGGCTCCGTCATCTGTTGCCGACACTCTGACCCGTCTTTCGGGCCGAAACGCGGCGCCCTTCGGGTCATTGCGAGAAAATCCCGGGCCAGCCTGTCGACATCGCGGCACATTGATGGCCGATCCCGCATGATCTGGGCAATCCGGTGTGAACCAAGGCAAAGCTGCCCGATCCTCGCCACCGGGCTTAATGGGGCGGGGCCAGTTCAGGGACTGTCCGCCAAGCCGGGAAACCGCACATCCGTCAGCCGGGCCTTGAAGAAGGGGAAATAGTCTGCCGTGCCGACATGGTTGCCCACCTCCGCCGCAAAGGGAATGACCAGCCCGCCGACCTCGCGATGGTCAGACAGGGTGCCGCCAAAGGGCTGAACTCGATAGGTTTTCTCCGAGTTGGCATTGCTCCACCGGGGCAGGGTGATCTCCACCGCATGTCCCGCCGCATTCAGGGTGATCTCCGCGCTCTGCTCCATCCCATCGCGGGTGATCGTGACCCGTGCCCGTTGATCGTCGACCGCCTCCCATGTCACCCCGGGTTGCGGCAGGACGGAACTGGGCAACCAGATCACCGCCTCCGCCACCGACCGCCCGAAGGCGGAGCGTCGGTGATCCGCATCCCCGCCGACCCGCGCCACGGGGATCAACCCTGCCAACCAGAACCGTGTCCAGCCCTCGCTGTCGGATCCCGAAACCCGCATCCCGCCCCGCATCCGCGCCTGCCAGAGAAAGCCCTGCACCCCGGCAAGAACCTGCCGCGCCTGCATCTCCAGCGGCCTGGGCGCCTCCAGCGAGCCAAGGTCGAACCGGCCGGTCATCTCGATCTCCGCAACGCGGTAAAGGGGCGTGCCAGGCCGGATCGCCCCCTCGAAGAACCGCCGCGCCGGGGCGGGCAGATCGGCGACCATCGCGGGATCGAACCGACCGCTGGCCTCGGCCACGAGACCACGCAGCCGGTCCATCTCCGCCCGGTCACGCCGCAGATCGCTCCACCGCCAGAGGGCGAGCGCAGCGAGCAGGAGAAGGACAAGCAGGATCAGGAAGAGCAGGATGCGCATGACGGTCTCCGAAAGATACTCGCCGATCTTCCACCCGCCGCCCCGCAGCGTCCTTGCGGCAGGTCAACTTGCCTACCGCCCGCCAGCGACATCCACGACGGTGCGTGTGACGTAGGAGGCGCTGTCGGATAGCAGCCAGAGGATCACCTCCGCCACTTCCTCCGTCGATCCGGGGCGGCCGAGGGGCGGGGTATGGCCGATACTGTCCAGCCGCTCCGGCTGCCCGCCCTTGGCATGGATCTCGGTCTCAATCAGCCCCGGCCGCACGGCATTCACCCTTATCCCTTCGGCTGCCAGCTCATCCGCAAGGCCGATGGTGAAACAGTCGATCGCGGCCTTGGAGGCGGCATAATCCACATATTCACCGCCCATCCCCTTGCGCGCAGCTGTCGACGAGACATTGACGATCTGCCCGCCCGCGCCCCGCCGCATCAGCGCCACCGCCGCCTGCGCGACAAGGATCGCGCCCACGGTGTTCACCGCGAACATTCGGGTCAGCCGCTCCGCCGTCAGATCGGCGAGGGAGGCGCGCTGATCCACGATCCCGGCATTGTTGATCAGATGCAGTGGCAGGGCGGGGTCCGCCGCCTCGGCCATCTCCGCCCCCAGTCGCGCGATCTCCGTCGCGTCGCCGACATCGGCCTGAAGCAAGGTCACCGTCGCGCCCTTGGCCCTGGCGTCCTTGGCCACCGCCTCCGCCCCTTCCCGGTTGCGCCCGTAGTGCAGCAGCAGATGCTGCCCCGGTGCCGCCGCCAGACGCGCGCAGGCCGCGCCGATGCCGGAGCTTGCGCCGGTGATGAGTAGTGTTCTGTCCATATGTCCCGGGCCTCGCGTTTCAGTTCAGAAGGCAGGGTCGCACTTGCGATGCCGCACTGCAAGCGGAGGGGAGGGGCGCAGCCCCCGGGACCCCTTTCAGGCCGACAGGATCCGCCCCACCATCTCGCCCGTATCCCGGCTCAGCTCTTTCAACCCGGCGATCCGCTCCAACTGCTCCTGCATCATCCCCTGCCGGTCCGCATCGTAGCGCCGCCAGGTCTGGAAGGCCGAACACATCCGCGCCGTGGTCTGCGGGTTCACCGGGTCGAGCTTCATCAGCCAGTCCGCCATCAGCTGGTAACCCGCGCCGGAGGCATGGTGGAACCCCGCCTGGTTCATCGCCAGCGCGCCAAAGACCGCGCGGAAGCGGTTGGGGTTGGTCATGGTGAAATCCGCCCGCTCGGTCAGCGAGTGCGCCACCGGCGCCGCCTGATCGGGCCGGGCATGGGCGACCTGCACCATGAACCATTTGTCCATCACCAGCCGCTCATGCGCCCACTGATCGGCGAAAAGGCCAAGCTCCAGCGAGCCCAGATCGGCCGCCAGGAGCGACGAGAGGGCGCCCAACTGTTCGGTCATGTTGTCCGCAGCCGCATATTGCGCCCTGGCCGTATCCCCCTGATCCCGCAGAGTGATCAGCGACAGCAGTGCCCCGGTCAGTGCGCGCTTGCCCGCCGGTCCGGCCTCCGGGCTGTAGGGCCCGGGCACGCGATGCGCGGCGTAAAGGCGGGGCAGGTCGGCCGAGAGCACCTCCGCCAGCGCCGCGCGCATCTCTTGCCGCCCTTGCCAGATCGCCTGCGGATCGGGGGTGCGGCCCATGTCGACAAAGCTCTGCGCCAGGTCGTCCTCCGACGGCAGGCCGAGGCAGAGCGCCCGGAAGGCCGGGTCGAGGCTTTCATCCGTGACCAGCCGCTGCAGCCCGTCGAGGTAGGCGGGATCGGGCGATTGCCCGCCGTCGATCATCCCGATCAGCGCGGATTTCGCCAGTTGCCGCCCGGCTTCCCATCTGTTGAACGGGTCCGTGTCATGGGCCAGCAGGAAGGCGCGGTCGGCATTCGTCACCTCCCGCTGCAAGATCACCGGGGCCGAAAAGCCACGCAGGGGGGAGGGGATGGGACGCTCCGCCAGCCCCTCGAAGGTGAAGCTCTGCTCGGCTTCGGTGAATTCCAGCAGGGTGGTGGGCACGACCTCCTCGCCCGAGGGATCGAGCAGCCCGATGGCAAAGGGGATCACCTGGGGTTTTTTCTCCGCCGTCTCCGGCGTGGGGCGCAGGGTCTGTTTCAGGTGCAGGGTATAGGTGCCATCGGCCCAGTCGTCGGTCATGGTGACCTTCGGCGTGCCGGCCTGGCTGTACCACAGCTTGAACTGCGTCAGGTCGCGACCCGTCGCATCCTCGAACACCTTGAGCCAGTCCTCGATCGTGCAGGCCTGCCCGTCGTGCCGCTCGAAATAGAGGTCCAGCGCGCGGCCATAGGCCTCATCCCCGACCAGCCGCTTGAGCATGCCGATCACCTCGGCGCCCTTCTCATAGACGGTGGCGGTGTAGAAGTTGTTGATCTCCTGAAAGCTTTCCGGTCGCACCGGATGGGCCAGCGGCCCGCCATCCTCGCGGAACTGCCGCCCGCGCAGGTCCAGCACGTCGGAGATCCGCTTCACCGGTTCGGACCGCATGTCGGCGGTGAACTGAGCATCGCGGAAGACGGTCAGCCCCTCCTTCAGGCACAGCTGGAACCAGTCGCGACAGGTGATCCGGTTGCCGGTCCAGTTATGGAAATACTCATGCGCGATGATCGCCTCGATCCGCTCGAAATTCGCATCCGTCGCGGTTTCGGGGCTGGCCAGAACGGCGGAGGAGTTGAAGATATTCAACCCCTTGTTCTCCATCGCGCCCATGTTGAAGTCGTCCACCGCCACGATGTTGAAGATGTCGAGGTCGTATTCCCGACCATAAACCTCCTCGTCCCATGTCATCGACTTTTTCAGCGCCTCCATGGCGAAGTCGCATTTGTCCTCGTCGCCCTTGCGGACCCAGACGTTCAGCTCGACCTCGCGGCCCGACCGCGTGGTGAAGCTGCCGGGCAGGTTCAGCAACTCCCCCGCTACCAGCGCAAACAGGTACGCAGGTTTGGGCCAGGGGTCGTGCCATTCGGCGAACCCGTTGCCCTCCGCCACCTTGTTGCCGTTGGACAGCAGCACGGGCAGGTCGCTTTCGATCCGGACGGTGAAGACCGACATGACGTCGGGCCGGTCGGGGTAGTAGGTGATCTTGCGGAAACCCTGCGCCTCGCATTGGGTCGAATACATGCCGTTCGACATGTAGAGCCCTTCGAGCGCGGTATTCGTCGCCGGGCTGATCTCGACCTCCGCCTCCCAGGTAAAGGCGTCATCAGGCACGGCGCAGGTCAGCCCCTCCGCCGTCACCTCGGGCTTGACCTCCACCCCGTCGATCCGGGCGGAGATCAGCTTGAGCTCCTCGCCCTCCAGGAAAAACCTCCGGTCAGCCGTGGCGGGGTTCGGGACAAAACGGATCTTCGACACCACACGCGTGGCCTCGGGGGCGAGGCGGAAGGTCAGGTGGACGTCTTCGACCAGCCAGGCAGGCGGGGTATAGTCCTTGAGGTAGATGGTAGGATTTTCCGCGTCCTTCATGGCCTGCTCTCCTTGGCATCGGGAAGTGCGCCGGTTGTTCCACCCGGGGCGGGGGAGCGCAAGGCCCCGGAAATTTTCGTCGGAGTTGCACATTTGACAGGCTGTGCGGATCGTCTCTGCGCTCACGCACAGCCTGACCTGTTCCACAGGGCCGCGCCGCACTGTATATAGTCACTCAGACAAAGGACCGGACAAACCATGGCACGCCCCCGCATCGGCATCATCACCAACCTGCACGTCATGAACGAAGGCTATCGCACCCATATGGGCGGCGTGATGAATTCCGAGGCCGTGGCCGAGGCGGCGGGCGGCATGCCCCTGCTGATCCCCGCGGACCCCCGCCTGATGTCGGTGGAGGAACTGTTGGAGACCTTCGACGGTTTCGTGCTGACCGGCGGCCGCCCGAACGTCCATCCGGAGGAATACGGCGAAGAGGAAACCGTTGCCCATGGGGCATTTGACCGGGGGCGGGATGCAATCACCCTGCCGCTGGTGCGCGCCTGCGTTGAGCGGGGGCAGCCCTTCCTAGGCATCTGCCGCGGCTTTCAAGAGGTCGCGGTCGCCATGGGATCGGCCCTGCATCCGGAAATCCGGGATGTGCCGGGACGGATGAACCACCGCATGCCCCCGAACGGCACGCAGGAAGAACGCTTCGCCCTGCGCCACAAGGTGACGGTGAGCGAGGGCGGCCCCTTCCACAAGGTGTTCGGCGCCACTCAAGTGATGACCAATACGCTGCACGGCCAGGCGGTGATCCGGGCGGGCGACCGCTTTGTCGTCGATGGCACGGCGCCGGATGGCACCGCCGAGGCGGCCTATATCAAGGACGCGCCGGGCTTCACCCTGTCGGTCCAGTGGCATCCGGAGTTCAACGCCGCACAGGATCCGGTCTCGCGCCCGCTGTTCGAAGCCTTCGGAGACGCGGCCCGGTTGTGGATGGAACGCCGACAGCCCCTGGCGTTGGCCAAGAGCGCCTGAGCGGGTCCGTCTCGCCGCTCCGCAATCGTGGACGGCTAGCACGGCGCCTTGCGGCCTTATCCCACCCGGTACGAAATGGGGGCGCCCGATAAGGCGCCCCTGGGTGATGAAAAGCAATTTGGGTTCAATGGTTTCAACGCCTCGGCGTCACCGAAGCCCGAGCAATGTCAGCGGCGCGGTGAGACGCGTGGTAGCATCCGCAGGAGGCGATCTGTCCGGTGCATTGCCATGTCTGGCCCCGGAATTGCCGCGAACTTTGTGCCGTTGTTAACTTTTTGAACACTGTGCGATCCGAAGGTGGAGGCGCGGACTGCACTGCGTCAAGAATTCGGAGCGGGCCTTTTCGGATTGAAAAGAGGATGGGCTTTCCTGTGCCGTTGTCGTCAACTTCGGTCCATCGCTTCACGCCGCGCATCGCCATGATATTCGGTAAGTTCAGGTCTAGATCGGCGGCCGATCTGCCCTGAAGCGGAAAGTTCTTTTTTTCAAAATGAAAATCGCCGGAGCCGACCAGTATTGCAGGTCGCTGCGGACTTCCTCCCAACACGCCCATGTCTCGAGGAAATTCCGATTCGCTCTCTCCGACAAGCTTAGGCCCCCTTGCGAGGGGGTCAGCAGGCCGTTTCAGGATACGCTGCCCGCGATGCCCGGAGGAAGGACCAGCTCAGCCCTGGCCATCACCCCTCCTAAGCGGACACGACCTCAGCCCCGAACCTCTCTCAGGGGGAGGGAGGTTCGGGGCCGCGCTTACGTGAGTGACAGACCGCCCGCTCAGGCAACGAAATCGAACTCCTGCGCCAGCGGCAGCCGCCGCGCCCGCTGGCCGGTCAGGTCGAACAGCGCATTGGCCAGGGCCGCCGCTGCCGGGGGTGTCCCCGGCTCGCCCACACCGCTGATCTTGTGGCCGTTTTCGAGGATGCGGATCTCCATCACCTCCGGCATCGTGTTCATGCGGATGGAGTCGAAATCGTAGAAGTTCAACTGCTCCGCCGCGCCATCGGCAAAGGTGATCTGCTGATGCACCGCCGCCGACAGCCCGTAGACCATGCCGCCAAACAGCTGCGCCTCGATGTTTTTCGGATCGACCGCCATGCCGGGGTCTGCGGCGATCCAGGCTTTGGCGATGCGGATGCCGCCGTCGGTCTGATGCACCTCGATCACCTCGGCCACCGGGGTGCCGAAGGAATAGCAGAAGCCAACACCCCGACCCACGCCCTCCGGCGTCTGGCCGGTCCAGTCACAGCTGTCGCGTACCGCCTCCAGCACCTTGGCCGACCGGGGATCTTCGGCGCGCATCAGCGCCAGCCGGAACTCCAGCGGGTCGGCACCTGCGGCATGGGCCAGCTCGTCCATGAAGCTGTCAAAGAAGAACCCGTTGACCGAGGCCCCCACGGACCGCCAGGGCCCGACCGGCAGGCCGATCCGCGACAGGTAGCCCCGGATCCGCGCATTGGGGATCGCATAGGGCTGGTCAAAGGCGCCCTCGACATGGATCTTGTCCGGCCCCGGCGGCGTAAAGCCCAGAAGAACCGGCATCACCCCGTTGGTCGCCGGCTGGCCGCCGATCTTGCCGTCCAGCATCACCAGCTTGCCGTCCTTGACCGCGCCCCGGAAGGAGCCGAGCGCGCCGGGGCGGTAATTGCCATGGGTCATGTCCTCTTCGCGCGACCATAGCAGTTGGACCGGGGTGCCCTGCATCTTTGTCGCCAGCCGCGCGGCGTAGCGGGTGAAGTCCTTGTACCCGCGCCGACCGAAGCCGCCGCCCATGAGCGTCGTGTGCAACTCCACCGCCTCGGCCTCCAGCCCCGCCTCCTCGGCGGCGGCGTCGCGGCAATGCACGGGGATCTGGTTGCCGGACCAGACCTCCATCCGGTCGCCGTGGTGCAGGGCCGTGGCGCTCAGCGGTTCCATCTGCGCATGGCTCAGATAGGGCACCGAATATTCCGCCGTCAGCAGCTCCGCCCCCTCGGGCAGGCTCTCCACATCGCCGCGGTCGAGGAAGGTGGAATTCGGGTCCCCCTCCATCACCCGGGCGATGTCGGCAAAGATTTCCTCGGTCGTTTCGGGGTAGGGGCCCTTACCCCAGTCAAAGCTGACCGCCTCCGCCCCCTGCATCGCGGACCAGGAGTTGTTGGCGACCACCGCGACCCCGTCGCCCAAGTCGATCACATCCTCCACGCCCGGCACTTCCAGCGCGGCGGCGGCGTCAAAGCCATTCATCGCGCCGCCCTGATAAGGGTTCCGCTTGAGCGCGGCGAACTTCATGCCGGGCAGGCGCACGTCGATGGAAAACTCCGCCGTGCCGGTCGCCTTGGGCATCTGGTCATGGCGCGGCTGGCTCTTGCCGATATAGCGCCAGGTGGATTTCGGCCGCAGATCGGCACGCACCGGCTCGATCTCCGCCGCCTCCAGCGCCAGCTCGGAATAGGCGATCCGCGTGCCATCGGGGGCAATCACTGCGCCGCCCTCGGTCTTGAGGGTCGAGCGGTCTACGCCGCGCCTCAGCGCCGCCGCCTCTTTCAGCGTTTCGCGGGCGGAGGCGCCTGCATGGCGCATCTTGTCGAACCCGTCGACGGTGGAGGTCGAGCCGCCGGTGATCTGCAGGTTCAGGAACTTGCCCATGACAGTCATCTGTTCGCCAAGCGATTCCTGCCAGGCCGACAGTCTGTACTCCGCCTCGGGCAGCAATTGCGCGCCCATGCCCCGGTTGTAATAGGCCTTGCCCGGGGGGCCATGCTCGATGCGCAGATCGGCCGGGTCCATGTCCAGCTCCTCCGCTGCCAGCGCGGCCCAGGTCGTTCGTACGCCCTGGCCCATCTCGGCCTTGGGCACGATGACGGTCACGCCGTCGCCATCCACCACGATAAACGGGTTCAGCGCCACTTCGCCCTCACCGGGCGACAGCGGGTTCGGGGCAGGTTTGCGCGCGGCATAGACGCCGAAGGCAACGCCACCGGCCACGGCGGCGGTGCCGATCAGGAAGGTGCGGCGGGCGATTTTTCCGATACGTGACATGGATCAGGCCTCCTGCATCTTCTGCGCGGCGTCATGGATCGCGGCGCGGATGCGCGGATAGGTGCCGCAGCGGCAGAGGTTGCCTGCCATGGCCTCGTCAATCTCCGCATCCGTGGGATTGGGCGTCTCCGCCAGCAGCGCCGCCGCCTGCATGATCTGGCCGGACTGGCAATAGCCGCATTGGGCCACCTGGTGATCCACCCAGGCCTGTTGCAGCAGGGCGGGGGTCTCGGGCGTTCCGACACCCTCGATCGTCGTCACCTCGCCCCAGACATCGCCGATGGCGACCTGACAGGAGCGGACGGCCTCGCCATCGATATGCACGGTGCAGGCGCCGCAGGCCGCGACCCCGCAGCCAAACTTCGTCCCGGTCATGTTCAGACCGTCCCGCAGCGCCCAGAGCAGGGGCACCTCGTCGGGCAGATCGACACGCTGCGCGGTGCCGTTGATCGTCAGATTGGCCATGGAATCGTCTCCCTGATTACGCAATGACAAAATGCGCTTAGATTGTCACTCTGTCAATTGACAGTTTTCACAAATTCTGTCAGAACGCCGGAATGACGCTCCAACTCCTTCCATCCGCTGATGAAAAAAGCGCCCGCATCCTCAATGCGGCGCTGTCTGTTTTCGCGCTCTACGGCTATCGGCGCGCCTCGATGGAGGATATTGCCAAGGCGGCGGGCATGTCGCGGGCGGCGATCTACCAGCACTTCCGCAACAAGGAAGACATCCTGTCCCACGGGGTCGAGGCCTATTTCACGGTCGCGCTCGCCGCGCTGAAAGAGGCGCTGCGCCCCGGTCGTCCGCTGCGCGAGGCGCTGCAACTGGCCTGCGCCTCTGGTACAGGCGAATTGGCCGAGGCCCTGCTGGACAGCCCGCATGGCGAAGAGCTTTTGTCGATGAAATCCGGCGAGGCGGAGGAGGAGACCCGGCGCGGCAATGAACAGATTGCGGCGGTCTGGGTCTCCTGGCTGACGGATGAGGCGGCCGCAGGGCGCATCTACCTGCCCGATGGCGATGCCGGACGTGTCGCGGATGCGATCATTGCGGGCCAGCACGGGCTGAAGATGACGGCGAAGAACTATCGCGATTACGTCGCCCGGTTGGAGATTTTCGCGGATCTGATGGCGCGCGGGTTGACGCCGTGAGGTGTTGAGCCGCTGGCCGGGGCGGCGGGGTTATCCCGCCCTGCGGGTGTCGGGCGTTCCGGTGCCCCTTGAAATTCTTTTGGTCGGTTTTTCCTTCGAAGATTTTTCGAAGCCCCGAGCATATCTCTCGCCCGGCGGCACGCCGGGCAGCGCCGACCCGCCCCCATGGGGCGGCGCTTGTGCGCCACCCCTCGGGTCGGCGCTGCCCTCAGTCCGAACCTGTTTCCATCGAAAGCGGCTCACACCAGAACAACCGGACGTATTCGCCCACACGGGCGGGGGCCAGGTCTGAACACTCAGTCGACCGCGGCGATAAAACTCACACCTGACCGCCGGCAATCTGCACCTCGGTCCCGCTGACGCTTTCGCAGACCGGGTTGCACAGCCACAGTGCCGCTGCGGCGACCTCCTCGGGCGCGATAAGCTTCTTGTGGCGGTTGAGGTCCACCATCATGTTTCGCGCCTCTTCCTCCGACACGCCCGCCCGCTGCGAAATCGCATCGGTGTTGCGGGTCACGATCGGCGTGTCCACATAGCCCGGGCAGATCGAGTTGAAGGTATAGGGCTCCTTCAGGAAATCCTCCGCGAAGGAACGGATCATCCCGATTACCCCGTGTTTCGATGCCGCATAGGCCCCGGCCCCCGCCGACCCGCGCACCCCCGCGATGGAGGAGATGGCGATCACCCGGCCATAATCCGTCGTCATCATCGACTTCAGGCTCTCGCGCACCGTGTAGAAACACCCGTCGAGGTTGGTCGTCATGATCTTGCGCCAGAAGTCGGAGGTCGTCTTGTGCAGCTTGCGCCCCTCGGCGATCCCCGCATTGGCGATGCAGATCTGGATCGGACCGCGCGCCGCCACCGCAGCGGCGGTCACCTCGATGATCTGGGCTTCGTCGGTCACATCCATGACCATCGGGAACATGCCCTCTTCGGCCACGTCCTCCAGCACCGCCAGCCGCCGCCCGGTGATCGTCACCTGCGCGCCCTCGGCCACCAGCGCCCGCGCGATGGCAAGACCGATCCCCGTGCCACCCCCGGTGACGATGGCGTGTTTCCCTGTCAGCATCATGATCCGCCCTCCCGCGCGAAATTAAATTCCGCCAGACCTTAGCCCCGCCGAGGCAAAGAGCAAGCCACCCTGTGCGCCCCTCCCCGATCTTGACGCAGGTCATTGACCCCAAGGCGCTGGCCGGGTCTGGTGCGGGCATGAAGTCCTGGATCGACATTCCGCCCGTCTGGCTTGCCCTCTGCCTGCTCCTCGCATGGGCACAGGCAACCTGCTGGCCCTTCGGTCTGTCCTTCGGGGGCGCCTGGGCGGATTTCATCGGCGGCATCCTGGTTGGCGGCGGGCTCCTCCTTATGGCGCTCGCTGTCTACGAGATGCGGGCCAAGCGCACGACCGTCATGCCGCACCGCGACGCGGACCATCTGGTGACCACCGGCATCTTCAGCCGGTCGCGCAATCCGATCTACCTGGGCGATGCGCTGATCCTCTCCGGTGCCATCCTCGCCTGGGACGCTGTGTTGGCCCTGCCGCTCATCCCCATCTTCGTCTGGTGGATCGAGCGACACTTCGTTATTCCCGAAGAAGACAGACTCAGACGGAAATTCCGGGCTGACTTTGCCCGCTATTGCCAGAAGACACGTCGTTGGGTTTGACTCTGCGGCGCAGAAAGGGCAAATCGGCACGGAATGCCCGCGCAATAATATTGCGCTGTGCGTGTCAAATCGGTCGGAATATTCCGGCCTGCGAAAAACCAGTTGTTCATAAGGGGGACGACACAGGTGAAGATCGGAACGCCTAAAGAGGTATTCGAAGGCGAGAACAGGGTCGCGATGACGCCGGACTCGGCAACGCAACTCCAGAAGCTCGGCCACGAATGCTACATCGAAACCGGGGCAGGGGCCGCCGCGGGCTTCTCTGACGAGACATACGAGGCCGCAGGGGTCACTGTCGTCAAGACCGCCGCCGCGCTGTGGAAAGAGGTCGACATCATCGCCAAGGTGCGTCAGCCGAACGAGACAGAGCTGAAGCGCCTCAACTCGGAGAAGACGCTGATTTCCTTCTTCAACCCTGCGGGCAACGAAGAGGGGATGGAACTGGCGAAATCCAAGGGTGCCACCGTCATCGCGATGGAGATGGTGCCGCGGATTTCGCGGGCGCAGAAGATGGACGCCCTGTCCTCGATGGCAAATATCGCAGGCTACCGCGCGGTGATCGAGGCCGGCAACAACTTCGGCCGCTTCTTCACCGGGCAGGTCACCGCCGCGGGCAAGGTGCCCCCGGCCAAGGTGCTGGTCGTCGGTGCCGGTGTGGCGGGTCTGGCCGCCATCGGCACCTCGACCTCCCTCGGGGCCGTGACCTTTGCCTTCGACGTGCGGCCCGAAGTGGCCGAACAGGTCGAATCCATGGGCGCGGAATTCGTCTACCTCGACTTCGAGGAAGAGCAGGCGGACGGCGCAACGACCGGCGGCTACGCCTCTGTCTCCTCGCCGGAATTCCGCGAGGCGCAGCTGGCCAAGTTCCGCGAACTGGCGCCGGAGATGGACATCGTCATCACCACCGCGCTGATCCCGAACCGCGAGGCGCCGGAGCTCTGGACCGAGGACATGGTCAAGGCCATGAAACCCGGCTCCGTCATCGTCGACCTGGCGGCGGAAAAGGGCGGCAACTGCAAGCTGACCGTCGCGGACGAGAAGATCGTCACCGACAACGGCGTGACCATCATCGGCTACACCGACTTCCCGTCGCGCATGGCCACCCAGGCCTCCAGCCTCTACGCCACCAACATCCGTCACATGATGACCGACCTCACGCCCGAGAAGGACGGTGTGGTCGATCACAACATGGATGACGACGTGATCCGCGGCGCCACCGTGACCCACAAGGGAGAGATCACCTGGCCGCCGCCACCGCCCAAAGTCGCGGCCATCGCGGCGCAGAAGCCCAAGGAAAAGGCCCCGGAACTGACCCCGGAAGAGAAGCGGGCGGCCGAGGTTGCAGCCTTCAAGAAAGAGACCAAGAACCAGGTCACGCTTCTGGGCGTCGGCGCGGTGCTGCTGCTGGCCGTGGGCCTTGTCGCCCCCGCCTCCTTCATGCAGCACTTCATCGTCTTCGTCCTGGCGGTCTTCGTCGGCTTCCAGGTTATCTGGAACGTGTCGCACTCGTTGCACACGCCGTTGATGGCCGTGACGAACGCGATCTCCTCGATCATCATTCTGGGCGCGCTGATGCAGATCGGCTCCGGCTCCTTCCTGGTGATCCTCCTTGCCGCGGTTTCGGTCTTCATGGCCGGGATCAACATCTTCGGCGGCTTCCTCGTAACACGGCGCATGCTCGCCATGTTCCAGAAATCGTAAGGGGTAGGGGATAATGGAATACGGATTCACCACGGCGGCCTATGTGGTCGCGGCTGTCCTCTTTATCCTGTCGCTCGGGGGCCTCTCGGGGCAGGAAAGCGCGAAGCGTGCCGTCTGGTACGGCATTGTCGGCATGGCGCTGGCGGTCTTCGCCACGCTCATCGGCCCAGGCGCGGGCCTGTGGCTGCTGTCGCTCGTCCTGATCGCGGCCGGCGGGGCCATCGGCGTCTATGTCGCCAAGAAGGTCGAGATGACCGAGATGCCGCAGCTGGTCGCGGCCATGCACTCGCTCGTCGGTCTGGCGGCGGTCTTTGTCGGCTTCAACGCACATATCGAGATCGGGCGCGTCGCCACGGCCTTTGCCGAAGCCAACGTGCCCTTCCCGCACGAAACCTACGGCGTGATGAGCGCTGCGGCCCTTGCGGTCGAGGAGTCGTTCCGCGGCTTCGCGGCCATCGTGGCGCACAAGACCGGGGTCGAGATCAACATCCTGCGGGTCGAGCTGTTCCTCGGGGTCTTCATCGGTGCAATCACCTTCACCGGTTCGGTCATCGCCTTTGGCAAGCTGGCGGGCAAGGTGACCTCCGCGGCCGAGAAACTGCCCGGCGGTCACATGCTGAACGCGGCGGCGGCGATCATCTCGCTCGTCTGTCTCTTCTGGTACGTCGGCGGCGGCGGGTTCCTCCCGCTCTTCATCATGACGCTGGCCGCGCTCTTCATCGGCTATCACCTGATCATGGGGATCGGTGGGGCGGACATGCCTGTCGTCGTCTCGATGCTGAACAGCTACTCGGGCTGGGCGGCGGCGGCCATCGGCTTCTCGCTCGGCAATGACCTGCTGATCGTGGTCGGGGCGCTGGTCGGCTCCTCCGGTGCGATCCTCAGCTACATCATGTGCAAGGCGATGAACCGCTCGTTCATTTCGGTGATCCTCGGCGGTTTCGGCGGCACGACGGGCCCGGCGATGGAGGTCGAGGGCGAACAGAAGCCGATCGACGTAGACGGTGTCGCCCAGGCGCTGGACGAGGCCGACAACGTCGTGATCGTCCCGGGCTACGGCATGGCCGTGGCGCAGGCACAGCAGAACGTGGCCGAACTGACCCGCAAGCTGCGCGCGAAGGGCAAGGAGGTGCGTTTCGCCATCCACCCCGTCGCGGGCCGTCTGCCGGGCCACATGAACGTGCTGCTGGCCGAGGCCAAGGTGCCCTACGACATCGTGCTGGAGATGGACGAGATCAACGACGACTTCCCGGATACGGACGTCGTGATCGTCATCGGGTCGAACGACATCGTGAACCCGGCGGCGCAGGACGATCCGAACTCTCCGATCGCCGGGATGCCGGTTCTGGAGGTCTGGAAAGCCAAGCAGGTCTTCGTGTCGAAGCGCGGCCAAGGCACAGGCTACTCCGGCATCGAGAACCCGCTGTTCTACAAGGACAACACGCGGATGTACTACGGCGACGCCAAGGAGTCGGTCGGCAACCTGCTGGCCAAGCTGGACTGAGCAACGGCACATCGCATGACAAAGGGCGGCCCTCGGGCCGCCCTTTTTCGTCAGATCACCATCCGCGCAATGGTGAAGAGGCCCATGGCCATCATCATCAGGTTCTCGGTCAGCGACACGAAGCCGAGTGGCACGTTCGACCCGCCCCCGACGCAGGCACATTTCAGCTCTCGCCGGTCGATATACACGGCCTTGAAGACCGAGACCGCCCCGACCGTACCGATAAACAGCGCCACCGGGCCCGAGACCCAGGGCAGAACCCCCGCGATCATCAGCACCCCGGCCAGCGTTTCGGCATAGGGATAGATGTAGCCATACGGCACCCATTTCCGCGCCAGCAGGTCGTAGTTGAGAAACATGGTCGAGAAGCTTTCGACATCTTGCAGCTTCTGGAGACCCAAAAGGACCATCGCCGCCGAGACGAAACCGGTGAGCAGGAACAGTGGGTCGATCCCGCCAGCCCGCAGCATCAGCGCGGCCGCGATCAGGAAGGCGACGGAGAAAATGGCGATGACGGGGCGGTAGGAGGTCTCCTCTTCGCCCTTCAGCGGCTCGTCAAAGTAGGCCCGCAACGCGTCATATCCTCCGATCCGTTCGCCCTCGATAAAGGTCTGCGGCGTGGTGTCGACCTCGTGCCGCTCCATGAAAGCGTCCGTTTCGGCGCGGGTGGTGAGGGTGTGATCCTCGACCTCATAGCCCGCGCGTTTCAGCAGCCATTTCGACTTGAGCCCGAACGGGCAGAGGTGATCGGGCGTGTCCATGCGGAACAGCCGCGCGCGGATCTTGTCCTCACGCGCTGCAGGTGTCTGGGTAAACAGCAGTGTATCGGTCATCCTGCGGCCTCCTTTCGGATCCCTGCAGGGTCAACGAGGCCGCAGTAAGGAAAGTTCCGACCTACCGCCCGCGGATCCGCGGATCCAGCGCGTCGCGAAGACCGTCGCCCAGGTAGTTCACCGTCAGCACCGTCAGCGAAATTGCCACACCGGGCAGGATCACCCGCTCGGGGTTCTGCTGCATGTAATCCACCGCATCGAACAGCAGCCGACCCCAGGTCGGGAAGTCCGGCGGGAAGCCGAGGCCGAGGAACGACAGCGCCGACTCGGTGATGATCGCGTTGGCGATGCCAAGCGTCGCCGACACCACGATCGGCGAGATCACGTTCGGCAGGATATGCCGCAGGATCATCTTGCCATCCGTCGTCCCGATGGACCGCGCGGCCAGGACGAACTCCCGCTCCTTCAGGGCCAGGACGTCACCGCGCACGATCCGCGCTGTCGGCATCCAGGAGGTCACGCCGATGGCCACCACGATCAGGATGAAGATCCCCGTCTCAGGCCCGAAGGACGCGTTCAGCGGTTCGCGGAAGAGCAGCACCATGACCAGCAGCAGCGGCAGCAGGGGCAGGGCGAGGAACAGGTCCGTCGTCCGCATCAGCAGGTTGTCGAGCCATTTGAAATAGCCCGCGACCACCCCGACAAGCGAGCCGAGGAATAGCGCCAGCAGCATCGCGGTGATCCCGACAGACAGCGACACCTGCCCCCCCGCCATCATCCGGGCCAGCATGTCCCGGCCCAGCTGGTCGGTCCCGAAGGGATGCGCCAGCGACGGGCCCTGGTTACGCGCACGGATGTCGATATAGGTTGCCTCCACATGCCAGAAGATCGGCCCGAGGAAGACGGCCAGGACGATAAGCAGGAAGATGATCCCCCCCGCCATGGCGCCCTTGTGATGGCGAAACTGGTTCCAGACCTCCGCCCACTGGCTTCGCGGCGGGGTCGCAGGCAGCGGGGTGACCAGCACATCTGCGGCCTGCGCCTCGCCCGGGCCGGGTTCGATATGGCTTTGCGTGTTGTCGTCAGTCATAGCGGATCCGTGGGTCGAGAATGCCGTACAGCACATCGGCGATCAGGTTGAAGAGCACGATAAGCACGGCGAAGATGAAGGTCAGGGTTTGCACCATCGGCAGGTCATTCGCCTGGATCGCGGTGATCAGCAGCTGGCCGATCCCGTTCACCTTGAACACCTGTTCGGTGATGATCGCCCCGCCGAAGATCTGCGGAATGCCAAGCGCGATCACCGTGACCACCGGGATCATCGAATTGCGCACGACGTGGCTCAGCACCACGACGCGTTCCGACAGGCCCTTGGCCCGCGCCGTGCGGACGTAATCCTGGTTCAGGTTGTCGAGGGTCGAGGCCCGCATGAACCGGGCGATCTGCGCCGTGATCTGCAGCGCCAGCACCATCACCGGCAGGATCATCTGGCGCAACTGGATGACAAAGCTGTCCCAGTCGGTGACCTGATGCGTCGTGTCGTAGATCGAGGGGAACCACCCCAGGATCACGGAGAACACGACGATGGCCAGCACGCCGGAAAAGAACGGCGGGACGGAAAAGCCGATCATCGACACGAAAGTCCCGATATTGTCGAAGATCGAATATTGCCGATAGGCCGAATAGATCCCGATCGGCAGGGCGATTAGAACAGCGACCACATAGGCCGTCCCCACCACCCAGAGCGTCTGGGGAATCCGCTGGATCACGATGTCCATCACCGGCGAGCGGGTCTGCCAGGACAGCACGCGCAGCTGCCCTTCGGAGAAATTCGTTCCGAAGACCCAGTCGAACAGCACCTTCGGCTCGGTCCAGAAGAACTGCACGATCCATTTCCAGTACTGGATATACCAGGCATCCCCGAGGCCGAGCGCCTCGCGCATCTTCTGCTTCACCTCCGGCGGCACCGTCAGTGGCACCTGGGCCATCGGGTCCCCTGGGGCCAATTGCAGCAATCCGAAGATGACCAGTGAAATGAACAGGAGCGTCGGAATCGCCAGGATCAGGCGGCGGATCGTGAAAGTCAGCATCGGCCGGTCTCACGCGGGAGGGGAGGGTAGGTCAAGGAGTGCAAAGGCGGAATCCGTCTTCGAGGGCTGTATTCAAGAACCATCCTAGTGCAATGGCTCGCCAATACCGTCCGAAAAAACGAAGACGCCCCCGTGCAAAGGCACGGGGGCGCAAAGATCAGGCGTTTAGCCGTCGATCCGGTACCAGTCGGCTGCGTTCCACAGTTCCGAGTCCCAGGTGTTCAGGACCACGCCGCCAAGCGTGTTGGAATGTGCGGAGACACGACCACGGTCGACCAGCGGAACGATGACATAGCTGTCCTTGGTCAGCATGTCGTTCAGCTTCTTGGCGATCTCGGCCCGCTTTTCCAGCTCGCCGGTCTTGCCCAACTCGGCGACGAGCGCATCGAATTCCTCGTCGCAGAAGCGGTTGATGTTCTCACCCTGCCACTGGCTTTCCGGGCGCGGGAACTTCTCGCAGGTGTGCTGCGCGAGGTAGGCTTCCGGATCGGTGCCGTCGAAGTTGTTGGCGTACATTTCCACGTCCGCATAGAACTTCTGGAAGGTGTCCGGGGAGCCCGGGTCGCCACCGAAGAAGACCGAGCCGGAGATGTTGCGCAGTTCGGTTTCAACACCGATCTCGCTCCACCACTGCTTGATCAGGGCCTGGAAGTCCTGACGCACGGCGTTGGTCGACGTCTGGTAGGTTAGCGACAGTTTCATGCCGTCCTTGTCGCGGATGCCGTCACCGTCGGTGTCGGTCCAGCCTGCCTCTTCCAGCAGCGCCTTGGCGCCTTCGATGTCCTGGGTCAGACATTCCGTGTTGTCGGAGGCGTAGATTTCCGGCGCGGGTACCAGGTTACAGGTCGGACGACCCGCCTGGCCGTAGCCGATTTCAACCAGCAGCGGACGGTCGATCGCCATCGACAGCGCCTTGCGCACCTTCATATCCGTCAGGATCGGGTGCGGATGCTTGGCCGTCGCGCGTTCGCCTTCCGGCAGGTCCGGGGACGGGTCGGTCAGGTTCATCTCGATCCGCTCGACCAGGGTCCCGAAGGCCGACACCGGCGTGCCCTTGCCGCCTTCGGCCATCTTGGCGATGACTTCGGGGGCCAGTTGCAGGTTCCATGCGTAATCGTATTCGCCGGTTTCCAGAACCGCACGACCGGCTGCAGCCGCATCACCGCCACCCTTGAAGGTCATGGTGGCGAAGGCCGGTTTGTTCGGGTCGCGGTAGTTCGGGTTGGCCGAGAGGGAGATCACGTCGTTGGGACGGAAATCATCCACCACGAAGGGGCCTGTGCCGATTGGGTTGAAGTTGGCTTCGGTGCATTCCGGGGCCTTGGCGCCCAGGCACTCGGCGAATTGCGCTGCCTGGATGATCGGGGACTGGCCGCCCATGAACGCCTGGTAGGGGTTCGGCTTGGGTTCGGAGAAGTTCACCACGATGGTCAGGTCATCCGGCGTTTCGATCGAGGACACGCCCTCGAACTTGGCCGCCTGTGCGCAGCCGCCTTCGGGATGCATGCAGTATTCGGCGGTGAAGGCCACGTCGGCCGAGGTCACGGGGCTGCCGTCGGACCACAGCAGGCCCTCTTTCAGCTTCCAGGTGATCTGCTTGAGGTCTTCGGTCACGCCACCGTTTTCGATCGTCGGGATCTCTTGGGCGAGGTAGGGGACCATGGCGCCGGTTTCGTCAAAGCGGCCAAGCGGCTCGATCACCAGCGAGGCGGATTCGATATCCTTGGTGCCGGACGACAGATAGGGGTTCAGGATCGACGGCGCCTGCCAGTAGATCACGTTGACATGACCGTCCGCGCCACGCTCCGCCATGGCAGCGGGCGCCATGACCGATGCAGCGGCGGCGCCGAGCAGCAGGGATTTGAGTTTCATCACATACTCCATTGTTGGATTGGCCTCGCCACTTCTGCGGTGACGCGGCTTTTTGTTCGTGGGGTGAGAAAGCGACATTCGCTACCGTAACCGGAATTGCCACCCCCCACGCATTGGACCATCGAAAAGCGGTTTCGTTCAAAATGCAAGCCCGCTGACGACCGGACCCAAGGTCAGCCGTGTCCCGCGTTTGACATTTTGGCCGCTCCGTCGCTAGCGTCGGGGGGTCAGACAGGACAGGACCCCCATGTTGGATCAGCCCCAAACCTCGGATGCCACTGGCGCATCCGCCATCGCCCGGATCGAAAACCTCAGGGTGTCGTTTCAGACCAAGGACGGCGAGGTCTTCGGGGTCGAGGATGTCTCCTTCTCCATCAATCCCGGCGAAACCGTCTGCATCGTCGGCGAATCCGGGTCCGGCAAATCCGTCTCGTCGCTGTCGCTGATGCGGCTGGTGGAATATGGCGGCGGCAAGATCGCGGGCGGGCATCTCTTCTTTGATCGCAGTGATGGCAAGGAAATGGATATTGCCAAGGCGGATCAAGGCCTTATGCGCACGATCCGCGGCAACGAAATCGGCATGATCTTTCAGGAGCCGATGACGGCCCTGAACCCTGTTTTCACCGTCGGACGCCAGCTGACCGAGGGGTTGCGCCTGCACCTCGACCTCGACAAGGAGGCGGCAAAGGCCCGCGCCATCGAACTGCTGCGCGAGGTCCGCATCCCCGAACCGGAACGCCGGATGACGCAATACCCGCACGAACTGTCTGGCGGGATGCGGCAGCGTGTGGTCATCGCCATGGCGCTGGCCTGCAAGCCGCGGCTGCTGATCGCGGACGAGCCGACGACCGCGCTGGACGTGACGATTCAGGCAGAGATTCTCGCCCTGATGGACCGTCTCAAGCGCGAAACCGGCACCGCGGTGATGTTCATCACCCATGACATGGCCGTTGTTGCACAAATGGCGGACCGTGTGGTCGTCATGTTCCGCGGCAACAAGGTCGAGGAAGGGCCGGTTGCTGAAATTTTCAACAACCCGCAGCATGACTATACCAAGGCCCTGCTCGCCGCCGTGCCCAAGCTGGGCGAGATGACCGGTAAATCCGCGCCGGAACCGATGCGGCTGGTCGGTGTGGATGCGGGTGAGGTCAAGCCGATCCCCGGCACGAACGAAGTGCTGCTGGAGGTCAAGAACCTGACCACGCGCTTTCCGGTGAAGGGCGGCTTTTTTCGGCGGACGGTCGCGCAGGTCCATGCGGTGGAGGATGTCTCCTTCACGGTGAACAAGGGCCAGACGCTCAGCCTTGTCGGGGAATCCGGTTGCGGCAAATCCTCGGCGGGTCGGTCGCTGCTGCGGCTGGTCGAACCGAACTCCGGCGAAATCCGCCTCGATGGCAAGGATATCATGGCGCTGAACGACCGCGAATTGCGCAAGGCGCGGCTCGACATGCAGATGATCTTCCAGGATCCCTTCGCCTCGCTCAATCCGCAGATGATGCTGCGCGATCAGGTCGCCGAACCGATGTGGAACTACCGCACCCTCAAGGGGCAGGAGATGGAAGACCGCATCGCCATGCTCTTTGACCGGGTCCACCTGCCGCGCGGTTTCATGCGCCGCTATCCGCACGAACTCTCCGGCGGCCAGCGGCAGCGTGTTGCCATCGCCCGGGCGCTGGCCCTGAACCCCAAGCTGATCGTCGCGGACGAGGCGGTCTCGGCGCTCGACGTCTCTGTGCAGGCGCAGGTCCTCAACCTGATGATGGAACTGCAGGCGGAACTCGGCCTCTCCTTCCTCTTTATCAGCCACGACATGGCCGTCGTCGAACGCGTCAGCCACCGCGTCGGCGTGATGTACCTGGGCCGGATCGTGGAAATCGGCGCGCGTCAGGCAGTCTTCGAGAACCCGCAACACGCCTATACCCGCGCCCTGATGAAGGCCGTGCCGATCGCCGACCCGAACCGTCGCAAGTCCGAGCGGGAGCTGAACTTCAAGCCCATCCCGTCCCCGATCCACGACCTCGGTTACAAGCCCGAGCCCTCCGTCTATGAACAGGTCGGCGATGACCACTACGTACTGACGACCGACTCCGGTTACTGAAATGCCCGCAAGACTGACGCCCTACGAGATCATGGAGAAGCTGGTCAGCTTCCCCACGGTATCCCGCGACACGAACCTGCCCCTGATCGACTGGGTGCAGGACTATCTGGAAAGCCACGGCGTCGCCGTGCAACGCCACCTGCATCCCTCGGAACCAAAGGCCGGCCTTTGGGCCCATGCCGGACCGATGGAGGAGGGGGGCGTTGTCCTGTCCGGTCATACCGACGTCGTGCCGGTCGATGGTCAGAAGTGGTCCTCCGACCCCTTTACCGTGACCGAGCGCGACGGGCGCTACTACGGGCGCGGTTGCTGCGACATGAAGGGGTTCGACGCCCTGGCCATCTGGGCCGTGGTGGAGGCGCAGGCCAATAGCACCGTCCGCCCGCTGCAACTGGCCCTGACCTATGACGAGGAAATCGGTCTGCTCGGCGCGGAACCCCTGATCGAGGATCTGGGCGAGGCCTTCCCCCGCGCTGCCGCCGCCATCATCGGCGAGCCGACCACGATGCAGGCCGTCACCGGCCACAAGGGCGGGCTGGCCTGGACGATGCATTTCCATGGCTATGAAATCCACTCCTCCCTCTCGCATCGCGGTGTGTCCGCCATCATGGAGGGCGCGCGGCTGATCCAATGGGCCAACGAGGTCAACGCGGAAAGTGCCGCCGCCACCCCGAACGAGATCAACGCGCTCTTCGAACCGCCATGGTCGAACCTGCATGTCGGCATGATCGAGGGCGGCACCGCCCATAACATCACCGCCAAGGACTGCGAATTCGTCTTCTCCATCCGCGTTGCCCCGGGGGATGACCCGGAGGACTGGCGCCGCCGCGTCATGGACAAGGTGGCGGAGATCGAGGCGGGCATGAAGGCCATCCACCCCGAAGCCCGGATCGAGGTGACCGAGCGGTTCTCCGGCCCCGGGCTCTTTTCCGACCCCGGTGGCCCGGCGGAAACGCTGGCCCGGCAGCTCACCGGCGACAACGCCCGGCATGTAGTAAGTTACGGCACCGAAGCCGGGTATTTCCAGAAACACGGATTCGACGCGGTGGTCTGCGGCCCCGGCGACATCGAACAGGCGCATCAGCCCGACGAATTCATCGAGATCGCGCAATTCGAGGCCGGGGAGGCCTTCATGCGACACCTGCTCGACCACTTGAACCAAGACTGAGTCCCCCATGCCCATCAAGAACCGCTTCGCCGAACTCCTGCCCGAAATCACCGCCTGGCGGCATGATTTCCACGAACACCCCGAAATCCTCTACGAGGTGCACCGCACCGCCGGGATCGTTGCCGAAAAGCTGCGCGAGTTTGGCTGTGACGAAGTGGTGGAGGGGATCGGCCGTACCGGTGTTGTCGCCGTCATACGGGGACAGACAGACACAAGCGGCCGGACCCTTGGCCTGCGCGCCGACATGGACGCCCTGCCGATGGAGGAGAAGACCGGGCTGCCCCATGCCTCCAAGACGCCGGGCGCGATGCATGCCTGCGGGCATGACGGCCATACCTCCATCTTGCTGGGCACCGCGAAATACCTGGCCGAAACCCGGCGTTTTGACGGCACGGTCGTGTTGATCTTCCAGCCCGCCGAAGAGGGCGGGGCCGGCGGCAAGGCCATGGTCGACGACGGTCTGATGGAGCGCTGGAAGATCGACGAGGTCTACGGGCTGCACAACATGCCCGGCATCCCGGCGGGCGAATTCGCCATCCGCCCCGGCGCCCTGCTCGCCTCCGCCGATGAATTCGCGATCACCATCAACGGCAAGGGCGGCCATGCGGCCCAGCCCCATACGACAATCGACCCCGTCGTGGCCTCCGCCCATGTGATCGTCGCCCTGCAAAGCGTCGCCAGCCGCAACGCCGATCCGACCAAATCCGTCGTCGTCTCGGTCTGCACCGTCAAATCTGACACCGAGTCGCAAAACATCATCCCCGGCGCGGTCGCTCTGCGCGGCACCGTCCGCACGCTCGACCCCGCCATTCGTGACCTCGCCGAAACCCGCATCCGCGCGTTGGTGACCTCCACCGCCGAAGCTTTCGGCGCCACGGCCGAGATCGACTACAAACGCGGCTATCCCGTCACAATGAACACGCCCGAACAGACCGATTTCGCGGCCCAGATCGCCGAAAAGGTCGCCGGAGCCGTGACCACCGACATCCCGCCCATCATGGCGGCAGAAGATTTCGCCTATATGCTAGAGGAACGCCCCGGCGCCTATATCATGCTGGGCAATGGCGACACCGCCATGGTCCATCACCCCGCCTATGACTTCAACGACGAGGCCATCCCGGCCGGCTGCAGCTGGTTCGCGGAGCTTGTCGAAACACGCATGCCCGCCTGAGCGCGGGCCAAGAGAAGGAGAGAAACATGCCCGTGAAGAACCGTTTTGCCGAGCTGCTGCCCGAGATTACCGAGTGGCGGCACGACCTGCACGAGAACCCCGAGATCCTGTTCGACACCGTCCGCACCGCCCAGGTGGTGGAAGAAAAGCTGAAGACCTTCGGCTGCGACGAGGTCGTCACCGGGCTGGGCCGCACCGGCCTGGTCGGAGTCATCAAGGGCAAATCCACCGCGTCGGGCAAGGTGATCGGCCTGCGCGCCGATATGGACGCCCTGCCGATCCTGGAAAACACCGGGGTGGATTATGCCTCCAAGACCCCGGGCGCGATGCATGCCTGTGGGCATGATGGGCACACGGCGATGCTTCTGGGCGCGGCCAAATACCTGGCGGAGACGCGGAATTTCGACGGCACGGTCGTCGTGATCTTCCAGCCCGCCGAAGAGGGCGGCGGCGGCGGCAAGGAGATGTGCGACGACGGCATGATGGAGCGCTTCGGCATTCAGGAGGTCTACGGTATGCACAACTGGCCCGGCATCCCCACGGGCCAGTTCGCCATCCGGCCCGGCGGCTTCTTCGCCTCCACCGATCAGTTCGAGATCACGGTGCGCGGCCAGGGCGGCCATGCGGCGCAGCCCAACCGGACCGTGGACCCGATCGTGACGACCTCTTCGGTGGTCAGCGCCTTGCAGAGTATCGCCTCGCGCAATGCCGACCCGATCCAGCAGATCGTGGTCTCCGTCTGCTCCATCGAAAGCTCCTCCAAGGCGTTCAACGTGATCCCCGACGCGGTGACCATCCGCGGCACGATCCGCACCATGTCCAAGGAAACCCGCGAACTGGCGGAAACCCGGCTGAAGGCCATCGCGACCTCCACCTGCGAGGCCTATGGCGCCAAGGCCGAGATCACCTGGATCAAGGGCTACCCGGCCATGGTCAACAGCGAGGAGCAGACGGATTTCGCCGCCGAGGTGGCGCGAGAGGTCTCCGGCACCTGCGATTTCGCGGAGGTCACCATGGGGGGCGAGGATTTCGCCTATATGCTCGAAGAACGCCCCGGCGCCTATATTCTGGTCGGCAACGGCGACAGCGCCAATGTCCACACGCCGGAGTACAACTTCAACGACGAGGCCATCCCGGCGGGCTGTTCCTGGTGGGCCGGGATCGCGGAACGGCGGATGCCGGCGGCCTGATCTGACGGGGGCAGGGGGCTGTCTGCCCCCCGCCGCCTGCGGCGTCTCCCCCCGAGGATATTTCGGGCAAAAAGAAAGCTCAGCCGCGCCAGAGCGCCTCGTAGACCTCGGCGATCCCCGCGGCCTCCCGCTCGATCGAGAAGAGTTGTACGGCGTCGCGGCGGGCATGGGTGGCCATCTCCGCCAGCCGCGCCTCGTCGCGTAGCAGGGCGATCATCTCTGCCGCCGCGCGGTCCGCGGCCTCTTGCGGCACGACCACGCCGTTGGAGCCGCCCTGGGTGAAATGCCGGAAATACCCGGCCTCCGACGCCAGCAACGGCACGGCGGCGGCCATGGCCTCCAGCGGGGCCAGCCCGTAGCCCTCGTAGCGCGGCAGTTGCACGCAGAGATCGAGCGCGGGCAGCAATTGAGCCATCCGCTCCGGCGGCAGTTCGCCGGCGAAAATCACCCGGTCGCCCAGCCCGGCGGCGGAGAGTTTCGCCTTCTGCTCGGCCAGGAACCCTTCGTGTTTCCGGGTCGCCTTGCCGATGATTAACGCGGTGACGCCCGGCAGATCGGGCAGGGCGCGGATCAGCGTTTCGACAAAGACATCGGTGCCCTTTTCCGGCCGGATGCGTCCCACGGTGGCGATGCCGCGCTGGCCGGGATAGCCCGTGGCCGCCCAGGCCGCCCTGCGGTCTGTCGCGGGGGTGTAGAGCGCGGCATCCACCCCATGCGACACCACCGCCCGGACATGCGGCACGAACTCCGCCGCCCGGTCTGTCGTTGCGATGACCGCATCCATGCGGGAGATCAGCCAGCGCGGAAAGGCCGAATGCAGCCTTTGCGCGGCGGAGGTGAAGACGATGCGGATCGGCAGGCGCAGGACATCCCGCGCCCAGATCGCCGTCTGCATCTCCGGATTGCGGCGCACATGCCAGATCGCAAAGGGGCGGCCCTCTGGGGGCTGGCGCGACAGCCGCTTGGCCTCCGTCTTGGTGATCGGGGCGGGCGCGCCGGGCAGGGGATGTCCGACGAGCCGCAGGTCATATTGTCCGACCTGCTGGCGCAGCACACCGGCCGCCGTGGCGGAGACCCCGGTGTAATTGCGATTAAAATTTGTGACGAAAAGCTCCGGCATGGCCCGTCATCGCCGCGCGGCGGGGTCAGGTCAAGAGTTGCTGCTCCAGCACATCGGCCAGGTCGTCCAACTCCGCCAGTTGTGACTGGGCCAGGGCCATGGCGACGGATTTCTGGCTGCGCTGTTCCTCCAGATCGGTCAGCAGCAGGGCCACGGCGGAGGCCAGCTCCTTGGCGTTCTTGACCAGCCGTACCGCGCCTGCCTCCTCGAAGGCGGCATAGGTGTCGGCGAAATTGGCCACCCGCCGCCCCGACAGCAGGGCGCAGTTCATCTGGGCCGGCTCATAGGGGTTGTGCCCGCCCGCGCGCCCGAAGGAGCCGCCCATGAAGACCACCGAGGCCAGCTGATACCACAGCCCCATCTCGCCAAGGGTGTCCGCGATGTACACCTCCGCCGCGCCGGGATCCTTGGTCTGGCTGCGCCGGGCGCAGGTCAGCCCCTTGGCCTCGACCATCGCGGCGATTTCGCCTGCGCGTTCGGGATGGCGCGGCACGAGGATGAGCCGGGCACCGCGCACATGTTCCGCCAGCCGGATCTGCGCCTCGATCACCTTGGCCTCCTCCCCGGGGTGGGTGGAGGCGGCAACCCAGACCAGCCCGGTATAAGCCGCCTCGATGTCGTCATAGGCCATGTCGTCTACCGGCAGGGGGTCCGACATCGCCTTGAGGTTCGGGCCAAGTGCCAGGCTGGCAGGGTCGGCGCCCAGCTCCAGCAACCCGTCCAGGGTGCGCTGGTCCTGGGTGCGGATCATGGTGAACAACCCCAGGAGATAGCGCGCCGTGTCGTTGAACCGCTGCCAGTTCTTCAGGCTGGAGGCCGACATCCGCGCGTTCAGCAGCGCCAGCGGAATCCCCGCCTTGTGCGCCGCGCCCAGCATCTGCGGCCAGAGCTCGCTCTCGATGAAGATCGCGGCGTCCGGTTGCCAATGCGCCAGAAAGCGTTTCAACGCGTCGCGCCGGTCGAGCGGGGCAAACTGGTGGCGGCAGCCCGGCGGCATGCGGCTTTCGAGGATCTCGGCGGAGGAGGCCGTGCCGGAGGTGATCAGCACCTCTGTCCGGTCGTCTCGCTCTACCATTCGCCGCGCCAGGGCCAGGACCGACAGGCTTTCGCCGACGCTGGCGGCATGAAACCAGATCAGCCGCCCTTCGGGACGGGGCAGGGTGGCATGGCCCAGCCTTTCGCGCCGCCGTTCAGGCGATACGCCATGCCGGGCCAGTTTGCGTGATACGCGATACCAGACCACCGGCGCGGCGATGCCCGCGATGACCCTGTAGAAGTGATAAAAGACGGTACCTTGCGGCGCCATCAGCCGCCCGTATGGCTCATGTGGCGGGACACCTGGCCATCCGCACGCTGCCGCGAGTAGTCGAAATCATGTCCTTTGGGTTTCAGGGCGATTGCCGCGCGAATGGCGTCCTCCAGCGGGCCGGTGTCGTCGGGATGGGCGCGCAGCGGCGCGCGCAGATCGGCCACGTCCTCCTGTCCGAGGCACATGTAGATCTCGCCGGTGCAGGTCACCCGAACGCGGTTGCAGCTTTCGCAGAAATTATGGCTGAGCGGGGTGATGAAGCCGATCTTCTGCCCCGTCTCCTGCAGCTGCACATAGCGCGCCGGGCCGCCGGTGCGCTCCGCCAGGTCGATCAGCGTGTAGTTCTCCGCCAGCCGGGCGCGCACGTCCTTGAGCGACCAGTACTGGCCGATCCGGTCCTCGTTGCCCAGATCGCCCATGGGCATGACCTCGATCCAAGTCAGGTCCATACCACGCTCGGCGCAGAATTCGGTCAGGGTGAAGAGCTCGTCCTCGTTGAAGTCCTTCAGCGCCACGGCGTTCAGCTTCACCCGAAGTCCCGCCGCCTGCGCCGCGTCCAGCCCCCGCAGAACCTGCGCCAACCGCCCCCATCTGGTGACGCGGGCGAATTTCGCCTCGTCCAGCGTGTCGAGCGAAACGTTGATCCGGCGCACCCCGGCCGCATAGAGATCCTTGGCAAAGCGTTCGAGTTGCGAGCCGTTGGTCGTGACTGTCAGCTCTTTCAGAGCGCCGCTCTCCAGATGCCGGGACATGCCCTGGAAAAAGGTCATGATGTCCCGCCGCACCAGCGGCTCCCCCCCGGTGATCCGCAGCTTTTCGACGCCGAGCCCGACGAAGGTGGAGCAGAGACGGTCCAGCTCCTCCAGCGTCAGCAGCTCCTTCTTGGGCAGGAAGGTCATGTTTTCCGACATGCAGTAGACGCAGCGGAAATCACACCGATCCGTAACCGAAACTCGGAGGTAGGTGATCGCGCGGGCGAAGGGATCGATGAGAGGTGCCGACATGCGAGGAACTTATGCCTGCCAGGGCATCGGGGCAAGGGGCCACGACCGCACCGCGCCGGAGGTGGGACCGGGCGGAATTGCCATTGACCCGGGATGCGCAACCGCCATCATTCAACCTATGAGAATTCTTGTCCTTCCCCTCTGTCTTGCTCTGGCGGCCTGCGGCTCAGGCAATGGGCCCTTTTCGCGCTCCGCCACGCCCGCCGCCGCGCCGCCTGCCGTCGGTGGCCCCTATGCCGAAATCCGTCCGCAGGGGCGACCGGGGGAGGGCGGTGAGATTTCCGTGGCTCAACCCGCCGCGCCACTTGAGACAGGGTCGCTTGGCACGACGATCGCGTCGCTTGGCAATGCGGCGGAACCGGGGCTCTGGCTGAAAACCCCTCTGGTGCGGGCGGAGGGTCCGGGCACCGTGCGCTACAGTGGCACCGGCAAGAGCGTGACCGCGCGGCTCATTCCGATTGATGGCCCCAGGACAGCCGGATCGCGCGCCTCGCTGCAACTGATGCAGGCCCTGGGCGCGCCGCTGACAGGCCTGCCGGAGTTCAGCGTTAGCCGCTAAGGCTCTGTCCTAGAGGTATTTTTCGGCTTCCTTGCGGGCGAAGGCTTTCATCTCGGCACCGTGAGCGTCCAGAAAGGCCCGGGCGCGGTCCGGATCGTGTTTCGACAGATCGCGCAGCCACCAGGCCACGGCCTTCTGGATGAACCATTCCCTGTCAGGCACATAGCCCGCAGCCCAGCCCAGCACACGATCCCGGGCGGCGGCCTCGGGCTCCGACGGGTGGTTCGACTTGGTCAGGAACAGGGTCGCGACAAGGGCGGCGCGTCGCGTCCACATGTGATCGGAGGTGACCCAGCCTTCAACCTCGTCCAATCGTGCGAGGTCCGCCTGAATACGCCGCCCGATCGCGCTGCAGGCATGGTCCGCAATAGCCCAGGCGTCGAAATCCGGCACCCAGGACAGCAACAGCGCCCAGACCTCCACATCCTCCTTGATCCGGGCCTGGGTCAGCAGTTTGGCTGCGGCGATCCGCGCTTCGTGAATATTTGTGTCCCAGAGCGCCGCCGCAATCTCCGACCGCTGCGCCAGCGTCATCTCGCGCCGCCAGGCCGCCGTCAGATCGTTGATCGCCGGGTTGGGCACGCCCAGATAACGACGCGGCACCTTGTGATAGGCCGCGCTGCCCTCCGCCCGTCCCGGTTCCTCATGGGCTTGGAGCGCCGCCAGCGCCTCGTCCAGCGTCGTAGGCGCGGTCATTCCACCGTCACGGATTTCGCCAGGTTGCGCGGCTGATCCACATCCGTCCCCTTGGCCACCGCCGTATGATAGGCGATCTGCTGCGCCGGGATGGCGTATAGGATCGGGGCCAGGACATCCTCGATCTCCGGCATCTCGATGCTACGCCACAGACCGTCGCCCGCGGTGTCCAGCCCCGCCTTGTCAGAGATAAGCAGCACCTTGCCGCCCCGTGCCAGAACCTCCTGCATGTTCGACACCGTCTTGTCGAACAGCGCGTCGCGCGGCGCCATGACCACCACCGGCATATTGGCGTCGATCAGGGCGATCGGCCCGTGCTTCAACTCCCCACTGGCGTAGGCTTCGGCGTGGATGTAGCTGATTTCCTTCAGCTTCAATGCGCCTTCCAGCGCCAGCGGATACATCTGCCCGCGCCCCAGGAACAACACGTCGCGCGCCTCTTCCAGCTCCACTGCCAGCGCCTCGATCACGGCCTCGTTGTCCAGCGCGATGTTGATCCGCGAAGGCAGGCCGCGCAACGACGCGACAATCGCGGCCATGCGATCGTCCGAGAGCGTCCCGCGTTGCCGCGCCGCCTCCATCGCGACGACCAGCAGGACCGTCAATTGACAGGAGAACGCCTTGGTCGAGGCCACGCCGATTTCCGTGCCCGCCAGGATCGGCAGGGCCACGTCGCTTTCCCGCGCGATGGAGCTTTCGGGCACATTGACGACCGAGACGATCTTGTCCGCCTTGTCCCGGCAATAGCGCAGGGCGGCGAGCGTGTCGGCAGTTTCGCCGGACTGGCTAACAAACAGCGCCAGGACCCCGGGGCCGACCGGCGGCTCACGATAGCGGAATTCCGAGGCGACATCGACCTCCACCGGAATGCCGGCCAGCTTTTCGATCCAGTATTTCGCGGTCAGACAGGCATAATAAGCCGTGCCGCAGGCCACCAAGACCATGCGCTGGACCTTGGTGAAATCCACCTGATCCGACGGAAATCGGATCTCGTGCCCGCTGGCACCGAAATAATGGCCGATCGCCTCGGCAATGACCTGCGGTTGTTCGGCGATTTCCTTGGCCATGAAGTGCTTGTGGCCGCCCTTGTCCACCCGCACCTTGTCCATCTGAACCTGTCGCATCTCGCGATTGGCCAGCTGCCCTTCGGCATCCCGGATTTCCACAGAGTTCCGAGTGATGACGGCCATGTCACCCTCTTCGAGATAGGTGATCTGGTCGGTCAGCAGGGCCAGGGCAATGGCGTCGGAGCCGACGTAGTTCTCGCCCTCACCGTGCCCGATGGCCAGGGGCGATCCCTTGCGCGCGGCGATCATCAGATCTTCTTCGCCCTCGAACAGGAAGGCCAGCGCGTAGGCCCCTTCCAATCGTTCCAGCAGACGTTCGACGGCCATGCGCGGCGTGTCGCCCTGGCGCATATATGTTTCCACCATCAGGGCGACGGTTTCGGTGTCGGTGTCTGTATGGAAATCGACGCCTATCTCACTGAGTTCGTTGCGGAAATCGCGGTAGTTCTCGATGATCCCGTTATGCACGACCGCCACCGGACCAGCGCGATGCGGGTGCGCGTTGCGGGTTGAGGGCTCACCATGCGTGGCCCATCTGGTGTGGCCGATCCCGGACTTTCCCGCCAGCGGCTCATGCACCAGAAGGTCCGACAGGTTGACCAGCTTGCCGACAGCGCGCCGACGGTCCAGCTTGCCACCGTTGATGGTGGCGATCCCGGCGCTGTCATAGCCGCGATATTCCAGCCGTTTCAACGCATCCAAAAGGAACGGCGCCGCTTCATGCTTGCCGAGATACCCGATAATTCCACACATTTACGATGCACCCTGGTTCTTTTTCAGCTTTTGCTGCTTGAGCATTTCGAACAATCTCCGGGCGAGCCCCGGTTTCGTCACCTGCCGGGCCCTCCCGATCGCCAGCGCGCCGGGCTCCACGTCTTCGGTGATCACCGATCCGGAGGCCGTCATGGCATCGTCCCCGACCGACACCGGCGCGACCAGCATGGTCGAGGACCCGATGAAGGCGCGCGCGCCGATCCGGGTCTGGTGTTTCATCACCCCGTCGTAATTGCAGGTCACCGTGCCCGCCCCGATGTTGGCCTCTTCGCCCACTTCGGCGTCGCCGACATAGGTCAGGTGGTTGATCTTCGCCCCGCGGTCCACCCGCGCGGCCTTGATTTCCACGAAATTTCCAACTTTTACGTCCTCGGCCAGTTCCGCCCCCGGCCGCAGTCGTGCATAGGGCCCGACCACCGCGCCGCGGCTGACATGGCAGCCCTCAAGATGGGAAAAGGCGCGGATGGTGGTGCCGGATTCGACACTGGCGCCCGGGCCGAAGACGACATTTGGCTCGATCACCGTGTCGCGGCCCACCACCGTGTCGAAGGCAAAGAACACCGTTTCCGGCGCCACCAGTGTCACCCCGTCCGCCAGCGCCTCCGCCCGCATCCGGGATTGAAAAACCTGTTCCGCGCCAGCCAGTTCCGCGCGGGAGTTGATGCCGAGCGTCTCGGCCTCCGCGCAGGTGACGGCCCCGGCCGACAGCCCGCGCTCCCGCGCCAAGCCCACGATATCGGTCAGGTAGTATTCTCCGGCCGCATTGGCATTGCCCACCCCGTCGATCAGATCGAACAGAATCTGCGCGTTCGCCGCCACAACGCCCGAATTACAAAGGGTTATCTGACGCTCTTCATCCGTGGCGTCTTTGAATTCGACGATCTTCTCCAGCGTCTCGCCCGCCATGACCAGCCGCCCGTAGCGCCCGGGGTCCGCCGCTTCGAAGCCCAGAACAACCACATCATGCGCCGCCCGCGCCGCCTGCATCCGTTCCAGCGTCTCCGGCTGGATGAAGGGCGTGTCGCCATAAAGCACGATCACATCGCCATCGAACCCCGCCAACGCCGCGCGCGCCTGCGCCACCGCATGGGCGGTGCCAAGCTGCTCTTCCTGCACGGCCACATCGACATGGGGCGCGTAGCTCAGCGCGGACTGACCGACCGCTTCGCCACCATGGCCTGTGACGACGACGATCCGCGCGGGCTCCAGCGCTTCGCCGGACCGGATCGCATGCACCAGCATCGGCGCGCCGCCAATGGGGTGCAGCACCTTGGGCAGGTCGGAGTTCATCCGCGTTCCTTGCCCCGCCGCCAGAATGACGAGTGCTGTGCTCATCCGCTCATGCCTCTGCATTGTTTTTCGATCGCGCTCGTTTTATCCGGATGAGGCTGGCACGCAAGGGCGGCCGGATCAACTTGGGTTTCGGTCCCGTAACAGGGCGTCACCATGGGAAGGGGCTGCCATGGGCACCATTGTTTTCGACCTCGACGGGACGCTGGCTGACACCAGCGGCGATCTGCTGGCGGCCGCCAACGCGTGTTTCGTCGATATGGGTGAGGGGGCCTTGCTGACGCCCGCCGATGCGGGCACGGCGCTGCGCGGCGGCAAGGCGATGCTGCGTCTGGGCCTGTCGCGTATCGGGCGCACCGACGACGTGGCGGAGATCGAGCGGCAGTATCCCCGCCTGCTGGCCGCCTATGCCGATGCCATCGCCGTGCACACCCGCCTCTATCCCGGCGCGATGGAGTCGATTGCCGCCCTGCGCGGCCTGGGCTACGGCATCGCCATCTGCACCAACAAGCCCGAGGCGCTGGCCCGGAAACTGCTGACCGACCTCGGCGTGATGGGCGAATTTCCCGCCCTGGTGGGGGCCGACACGCTGGCCGTGCGGAAGCCCGATCCCGAGCCCCTGCGCGAAGCGGTTCGGCGGGCGGGCGGGGATCCCACGATCGCCGCCCTGGTCGGGGACAGCGATACCGACCGCAACACAGCCCGCGCCGCCAATGTCCCCTCCATCCTCGTGACCTTCGGCCCGAGCGGGGAGGATATGGCGGCCCTCGCCCCCGAGGCGCTGATCGGCCATTTCGACGAATTGCCCGGGGTGGTGCGCGGCCTCTGGCCCTGAAAGCCTGCGACTGCAGCGAAACCGGGCCAGCCACTGTCGTAGAAGATTGCCTTGACCCCTGCCAGGCATGGGCCTAACGGCTTTGCACGGAGTGTCCCCATGGCCAGTGTTTCCCCTGACGCGCCGCCCGTCCAGAGGCCGGCCGTTGTGTTCGTTTTCATCACCGTCCTGATCGACATGATCGGCGTTGGCCTCATCTTTCCGGTGATGCCCGCGCTGTTGCAGGATGTCGGCCAGTTCGACCTCTCCCGCGCGTCCGTCATCGGCGGCTGGATGTTTGCCGCCTATTCCCTCGCGCAATTCCTGGCCGGTCCGCTGGTTGGCAACCTGTCGGATGCCTATGGCCGCCGTCCCCTGCTGCTGTTGGCGATCGGCGGGTTGGCCCTGGACTACGTACTCTCCGCCATCGCGCCCACGATCTGGCTGCTGTTTCTGGGCCGGATCATCGCGGGCCTCTGCGGTGCGTCTTACGTCGTGGCCAACGCCTTCCTCACGGATATCACCGCTCCGGCCGACCGCGCACGCGCCTTCGGGCTGATCGGCGCGGCCTTTGGCATGGGGTTTGTCTTTGGTCCGGCCATCGGGGGCATCCTGGGCGAATTCGGCCCGCGTGTACCCTTCTGGGCCGCGGCTGCGCTGGCAGGCGCGAACTTCATTTTCGGCGCGCTGATCCTGCCCGAATCCTTGCCGCCGGAGAAACGGCGTCCCTTCGAATGGCGGCGCGCCAACCCTGTTGCGCTTCTCAAGGTTTTTCGCGGCTATCCCAGTGTTCTGCCTTTGGCGGCCATCCTCACGCTCTATCACTTCGCCGGCAGCGCCTACCCGACGCTCTGGTCCTTCTGGGGCATCGCCAACTTCGGGTGGAGCGAGCTGACAATCGGCGTGACTCTGGCCCTCTTCGGGATCATGGCGGCGCTGGTGGAGGGCGGACTCTCCGGCCCCTTCGTCCGCTGGTTCGGGGAACATCGTCTGATCATCGCGGGCCTGGCCATCGGCACGATCTGCGCCGTGGGCTTCGGCCTGGCCTCCACCATGACAATGGTGGTGATCCTGCTGATCGTCGTCTCGATTGAGGGGCTGGTGCATCCCTGCCTGACCGCGCGGATGACTGCCGAAGTGCCCGACAATGCGCAGGGGGAACTGCACGGGGGCCTCTCCAGCCTGGCCAATCTGGCGGTTCTTTTCGCGGCGATCTTCTACACGCAGATCTTTGGCTGGTTCATACGTCCGGAGGCCGAAACTCCCAATCCCGGCGCGCCCTTCCTCGTGACGGCGGGGCTGCTGGCCCTTGCGCTGCTCTCCTACCTTTGGGTCAGCCGCGGCCGGGTGGATTGACGCCGCCCGCCGCCCCGCGCAGGATCACCCGCGCAGGAGGCCCCATGACCGAACATTTCACCGGCTCTTTCACGCAGCAGGAACCCATCCCCGACGACGCCATAGAAGCGGCGGTGGAAGTCATGCGTTCGGGGCGTCTGCACCGCTACAACGTGGCCGAGGGGGAGGCGGGCGAGGTCGCCCTGCTGGAACAGGAATTCGCCCGGGCGATGTCGGCGGAGTATGCGCTCGCCACGGCCTCCGGCGGCTCGGCCATCGCCACGGCGCTGCGGGCGGTCGGGGTCAAGCCGGGCGACAGGGTGCTGACCAACGCCTTCACCCTCGCGCCGGTGCCGGGGGCCATCGCCTCGCTCGGGGCCGTGCCGGTCTATGTCGGTGTGACCGAAAGCCTGGTAATCGACCTGGATCATCTTGGGGATCTGGCCGGGCAGGGGCGATCGAAGGTCCTGCTGCTCAGCCATATGCGCGGGCATATCTGCGATATGGACCGGCTGATGGCGATCTGCGACGAAGCCGACATCAAGGTGATCGAGGACTGCGCCCACACCATGGGGGCCGCCTGGAACGGCACGCCTTCCGGGGCGCATGGGATCGCGGCATGCTATTCCACCCAGACCTACAAGCACCTGAATTCGGGCGAGGGCGGGTTTCTGACGACCAATGACCCCGATCTGATGGCTCGGGCAGTCATCCTGTCGGGCAGCTACATGCTCTACGACCGGCATCTCGCTGCGCCGGACCCGGAGGCCTTCGAGGCGGTGAAATACCTCACTCCCAATGTCTCCGGCCGGATGGACAACCTGCGCGCGGCGATCCTGCGGCCGCAATTGCGCCGACTGGAAACGCAGTGCGACCGCTGGAACGAACGCTACCGCGCTGTCGAGGCGGGGCTGCGCGAGACACCGGGCCTAACCGTGATCGAACGGCCGGAGGCGGAGCGCTACGTCGGCTCCTCCATCCAGTTCCTGTTGCTTGACTGGTCCGAGCAGGCGATTGGCGAAGTTCTGCGCCGCTGCGCCGCCCGGGGGGTGGAGTTGAAATGGTTCGGGGGCGCGGAGCCCTCTGGATTTACCTCGCGCTATGACAGCTGGCGATACGCCCCGTCGGAACGCATGCCCAGGACGGACCGGGTGTTGAAATCCATCCTCGACATGCGCCTGCCGCTGACCTTTTCGCTGGAGGATTGCGCCCTGATCGCCCGGATCATCCGGGCCGAGGTCGGCGCTGTCTGGCAAGCCCGCGGCGCGGGATAGCGCAGGGAAAAGGGACGGCCGCGCGGCGACCGTCCCGCTGCTGACGGTTCGTCAGAACGTAACCCGGCCGTGATCGCCCAGGTCGGCGGTTTCGCCGGTCAGCTTGGATTTCGCCACCTGATAGATGAACCCGGCAGAGCCGTCCGTCGCCCAGACCTCGCCTTCGGTCGGACGGAAGGCCAGCAGCCGCACATCATCGTCCTCTCGCCCGTCGTCGAACCACATCGATGCGACCGGCGACCATAGCTCATCCAGCTTGTCGGGGTTGTCCGATACGGTGAGACTGCCTTCGATGTCGGCGAAAATCTGCGCGGATATGTCGGAGACGATCACACGCACCCGGCCGCCGCCGCGCGCTGATGTGTGCGCCTCGGTCCCTTCGGCGGTGATGAACCAGATCAGCCCCTCTCCGCGATCTATATAGGGGGTCATCGGCACCGTGCGGCCGCCGACATCCAGCATCACGGTGGAAAGCTCTTTCGAACGTGTCCAGAACAGGTCTGCAAGGTTGTGCGCTTGGTCTTTCATCGCTGTCTCCTTTGGCTGCGGGCCACCATCGGCCCCTTGAGACGACAACGCCCCCGGTCCTTCGGGGGTTCCTGCCTATTGACCCGACTCGCCGCCTGTGATTGATATATGAACGAGTGTTCAATAAACGGGAGGGAGGAGCCCATGTTCACCGCATCCATGGCCTTTGATCTAGGCGAGGACGTGAACGCCCTGCGCGAAATGGTGCATCGCTTTGCGCAGGAGCGGATCAAACCGCTCGCGGCGGAGATCGACAGCTCCAACGAATTTCCCGCGCATCTCTGGAAAGAGATGGGGGAACTCGGCCTGCTTGGCGTGACCGTGCCCGAGGAATACGGCGGCTCCGGCCTCAGCTACCTCGCCCATGTCGTCGCTGTGGAAGAGATCGCCCGCGCCTCCGCCTCCGTCTCCCTCTCCTACGGCGCGCATTCCAACCTCTGCGTGAACCAGATCAAGCTGAACGGCACCGAGGAACAGAAGGCACACTACCTCCCCGGTCTCGTCTCCGGTGAGCACGTCGGCGCGCTGGCCATGTCCGAACCCTCCGCCGGGTCCGACGTGGTGTCGATGAAGCTGCGAGCAGAGAAGCGGAACGATCATTTCCGTTTGAACGGCAACAAATACTGGATCACCAACGGCCCCGATGCCGATACATTGGTGGTCTATGCCAAGACCGATCCCGACGCAGGGTCCAAGGGGATCACCGCCTTCATAATCGAGAAGGATATGAAGGGGTTCTCCACCTCTCCTCACTTCGACAAGCTCGGGATGCGCGGCTCCAACACGGCCGAGCTGATTTTCGATGACGTCGAGGTGCCCTTCGAAAACATCCTTGGCGAAGAGGGCAAGGGCGTGCGCGTCCTGATGTCCGGCCTGGATTACGAAAGGGTCGTTCTGTCCGGCATCGGCACCGGCATCATGGCCGCCTGCCTGGACGAGATCATGCCCTACATGGTCGAGCGCAAGCAGTTCGGCCAGTCCATCGGGAACTTCCAGCTGATGCAGGGCAAAATCGCGGACATGTACACCAAGATGAACTCCGCCCGGGCCTATGTCTACGAGGTCGCCAAGGCCTGTGACCGGGGCGAGGTCACGCGCCAGGACGCCGCCGCCTGCGTGCTCTACGCCTCCGAAGAGGCGATGGTCGTCGCTCATCAGGCGGTGCAGGCCATGGGCGGTGCTGGCTACCTCAACGACAATCCCGTTGGCCGCATCTTCCGCGACGCCAAGCTGATGGAGATCGGCGCGGGCACCTCGGAAATCCGGCGGATGCTGGTCGGACGCGAACTCATGGCGTCGATGCAGTGACCACCGTGCTCGCCAGCACCCGAGCCCGGCTCTACCTCTTCCGCATCCAGCGGAAGGAGACCGACCAATGACCGATTTCACCGGCCTGCAGGCCCTCTACATCAATACCTCGCTCAAGAAGCAGCCCTCTGACAGCCACACGGCGCTGTTGTTGACGGCATCCAGCAAGATCATGCAGGCGCAGGGGGTGGATATCGAGCACCTGTACCTGCTCGATCACCAGGTCCCTCCGGGCGTCTACCCCGACATGACGGATCATGGCTGGGACCGCGACGACTGGCCCAAGATCTGGGAACGGGTCAAGGCCGCCGACATTCTGGTGATCGGCACGCCGCTCTGGCTGGGCGAGGAAAGCTCTGTCTGCCGCGTGCTGATCGAACGCCTCTACGCCATGTCGGGAATGCTGAACGACCGGGGCCAGTCGATCTTCTACGGCAAGGTCGGCGGCTGTGTCGTCACCGGCAACGAGGACGGGATCAAGCACGCCGCGATGACCCTCGGTTTCGCGTTGAACCACCTCGGCTACACCATCCCGCCCCAGGCCGACTGCGGCTGGATCGGAGAGGCGGGGCCGGGCCCCTCCTACGGCGACGAGCGGGAGGACGGCACCCGCGCGGGCTTCGACAACGACTTCACGCAGCGCAACACGACCATCATGACCTGGAACCTCATGCATCTCGCCCGCATTCTGCGCGACGCGGAGGGATACCCGCGGGAGGGCAACGACAGGACCGCATGGAAGGCCGGGACACGCTTCGGTTTCGAAAACCCGGAGTATCGCAGCTGATGCTCGCCCCCGCCCGGTCATATGAGACGCTGCGCGATAGCTTCACCTGGGACATACCAGCCCGGCTGAACATGGCGGCGCAGGTCTGCGACGACTGGGCAGCCAAGGATCCCGCCCGCACGGCGATCATCGACATGACCGGCCCGCGCCGCCGCGATGTCTCCTACGCCACGCTGCGGGAGATGGCGGAGACCCTGGCCACCGCGCTGGCGGATCGGGGCGTGGGGCAGGGGGACCGCGTCGGCGTGCTGCGCTCGCAGGACCCCTGGTGCGCCGCCGCCCATATCGCGATCTGGAAGCTCGGCGCGATCTCCGTCCCGCTCTTCAAACTGTTCGGAGAGGACGCCCTGCGCAGCCGGGTCGAGGACAGCGGGCTGACGCTCTCCGTCGCTGATGCGGACGGCGCGCGGATGCTGGCCAGGATCGGGTCTGCCACGCTGATCCCCGAGGATGGGCTGCCTGAGGCGATGACCGGCACGCTCGACACCGCCAGCGAAGACCCGGCCATTCTGATCTACACCTCCGGCACCACGGGCAAACCCAAGGGCGCGCTCCATGCGCATCGCCTTTTGACCGGCCATCTGCCCGGGGTGGAGCTGAGCCATGATTTCCTGGGTCAGCCGGGCGATTGCCTCTGGACCCCGGCCGACTGGGCCTGGATCGGAGGGCTGTTCGACGTGCTGATGCCCGGCCTGGCGCTTGGCGTGCCGGTCGTGGCGGCGCGAATGCCCAAATTCTCCGTCCCCGCCTGTCGCGACCTGATCGGCGCGACCGGCATTCGCAACGTCTTCTTCCCACCAACCGCGCTGCGGATGCTCAAGGCCGAGGGGGCGGCGATCCCCGGCCTGCGCTCCGTCGCCTCCGGGGGCGAGCCGCTCGGCGCGGAAATGTTGGCCTGGGGGCAGGAGGCGCTTGGCGTCGCGATCAACGAATTCTACGGTCAGACCGAATGCAACATGATCGTTTCCTCCTGCGGGGACCTGTTTCCGGCGCGACGGGGCTGTGCCGGTCGCCCTGTGCCGGGGCACGAGGTCACGGTGATCGACGCGGCGGGCCATCCGACCGAGGATGAGGGCGATGTGGCCGTCAAACGCGGCTCCGCCTCCATGATGCTGGAATACTGGACCAATCCCGCCGCCACGGCAGAGAAGTTTCGCGGCGACTGGATGTTAACCGGTGACCGCGGCGTGATGGAGGAGGGCTTCCTGCGCTTCGTGGGCCGGGAGGATGATGTCATCACCTCCGCCGGGTATCGCATCGGCCCGGGCGAGGTCGAGGATTGCCTGCTGACCCATCCCGCCGTTGCCACGGCGGGCGTTGTCGGCAAACCCGATCCGCTGCGCACCGAAATCGTCAAGGCCTACATCGTGTTGAAAGCCGGAGTTCCGGCAACGGATGACACACGTCAGGACATTGTTAACTATGTGAAATCGCGCCTCTCCGGTCACAACTACCCGCGCGAGGTGGCCTTCCTCGACGCGCTGCCCATGACCGTCACCGGCAAGGTGATCCGCAAGGCCCTGAAGGCCATGGCGGCGGAGGAGGGGGCATGAAACGGCTGCTCTCAATCCTTGCCATCCTCGGCGCAGCAGAGGCCCGGGCGGAGTATATTCCCGACCTGCAGACCTGCCTCAACGCCCATGTGGGACGCTACGAATGGTTGCTCGACATTCACGCGGATACGCCGGTGGATGAGATTCCGGGCGGTATCTGGCACCCGGGCAACGTGCACTACTGTGGCACGCTCGGGATCGTGCGCTGCGACCGCTCCGACGATCCTGTCGCCTGCCAGATCGACTTGGCAGAGCGCCAAGACAGGATCACCGCCGCCGTAAAACGCGATCTGCCCCCTCCCGCCGAACTGGAGGGCAACGACTGGCCCGTGCGGCTCTACGAGGCGGCCCATGCCCTGGCCCACGGCACCTCTGCCGGCCCGGATTGCGCCGGTCAGCCGGACCTGTTCGAGGCCTGGTGCGAAGCAAATGCCGCCAGCCACCGTCTGCGCCTGTCGGTCATGGCCTGGGAGGTCGCCCGCTATCTGGGCGCGGCCCCGAAGGCGACCGAGGCAGGCTGGGCAGGCCCCCCGCCCGTGCTACGCCCGAGGGTGCGGCCATGATCGCGCCCGGTTCCGAATGCAGCGGCCCTCGTCGGGTCGGACCAGACACATACCCCGCCGCCCCTCTGTCGGGCGCGGGAAACGAAGACAGGCGCCGCATGATCGGCGCAACCAATGAGGAGAAGCTGCCATGAAGCTGCAAAGCCAGGTCGTGACGGGGTCCGAGGCGTATCGCGCCAACCACGACGCGCATCTCGATGCGCTGGAAACCATCCGGAGCGCGGCCGAAGCCGCGACCCAGGGCGGCGGACAGAAATCCCGCGACCGCCATGTCTCGCGCGGAAAGATGCTGCCGCGCGACCGGGTGGCCGGGCTGCTCGATCCCGGCTCGCCCTTCCTCGAACTGTCGGCCACCGCCGCGCATGACATGTACGACAACGCCGCCCCCTGCGCCGGGATCATCACTGGAATCGGGCGCGTGCAGGGCCACGAGTGCATGATCGTCTGCAACGACGCGACGGTGAAGGGCGGCACCTATTACCCGATGACCGTCAAGAAACACCTGCGCGCGCAGGAGATCGCAGAGGAAAACCACCTCCCCTGCATCTACCTGGTCGACAGCGGCGGGGCGAACCTGCCCAACCAGGACGAGGTCTTCCCCGACAAGGAACATTTCGGCCGGATCTTCTACAATCAGGCCCGGATGAGCGGCAAGGGCATCCCCCAGATCGCCGTCGTCATGGGCTCCTGCACCGCCGGCGGCGCTTATGTGCCCGCCATGTCCGATGTGACCATCATCGTGAAGGAACAGGGCACGATCTTTCTGGCCGGTCCGCCGCTGGTCAAGGCCGCAACGGGCGAGGTCGTGAGCGCCGAGGATCTGGGCGGTGGCGATGTCCACACGCGCCTCTCTGGCGTGGCCGATTACCTGGCGGAGGATGACACCCACGCCCTGGCGCTGGCCCGCCGCGCCGTGGGGCACCTGAACCGCGCGCGGCCGACGACTGTGCAATGGGAAACCCCGGAAGACCCGGCCTATGACCCCGCAGAGATCATCGGCGTCGTCCCCGCCGACCTGCGCACCCCCTATGACATCCGCGAGGTCATCGCCCGAACTGTCGACGGCTCGCGCTTCGACGAGTTCAAACCGCGCTTTGGCGAGACACTGGTCACCGGCTTCGCCCATATCATGGGCTGCCCGGTCGGGATCATCGCCAACAACGGCGTCTTGTTCAGCGAGGCCGCCCAGAAGGGCGCGCATTTTGTCGAGCTTTGCTCGCAGCGCAAGATCCCGCTGGTCTTCCTGCAGAATATCACTGGCTTCATGGTCGGGCGGAAATACGAGAACGAGGGCATCGCCCGGCACGGGGCCAAGATGGTGACGGCTGTGGCCTCCACCAACGTGCCCAAGATCACCATGCTGGTTGGCGGCTCCTTTGGCGCGGGCAATTACGGCATGGCGGGCCGGGCCTATTCGCCCCGGTTCCTCTGGACATGGCCGAACTCGCGCATTTCGGTGATGGGCGGCGAACAGGCAGCGGGCGTTCTGGCTACGGTCAAACGCGACGGGATCGAACGCGCGGGCGGGTCGTGGTCGTCGGAGGAGGAGGCGGAGTTCAAGCGCCCGACGATCGAGATGTTCGAGCGCCAGTCGCATCCGCTCTATGCCTCTGCCCGGCTCTGGGACGATGGCATCATCGACCCGCGCAAGAGCCGCGACGTGCTGGCGCTGAGCCTCACGGCAGCGCTGAATGCGCCGATCGAGGACACGCGCTTTGGTGTCTTCCGCATGTAACCTTTCCGGACCGGGGAGGGGGCGCTGCCCCTGCGACAAAGCAGGCTTTGTCGCTACCCCGGAGTATTTGGAGAAAGATGAAGGACATGGACCTGTGATCGAGACCCGATTGACCCGCGATTTTGGATTGGACCATCCGATCCTGTCGGCGCCCATGGCGCTGGCGGCGGGCGGCGCGCTGGCGGCGGCAGTGACCGCTGCGGGCGGGCTGGGCCTGATCGGCGGCGGTTATGGTGACGCCGACTGGATCGAGACCGCCTTTCGCGATGCGGGCAATGCCCGGGTCGGCTGCGGCTTCATCACCTGGAAACTGGCGGAGAAGCCGGAGCTGCTGACCCGTGTGCTGACACATGATCCGGCGGCACTGTTCCTGTCATTCGGCGATCCCGCGCCCTTTGCCGCGGAGATTGCCGAGGCGGGGGTGCCCCTGATCTGCCAGGTGCAAACGCTGGGACAGGCGCGGCAGGCCCTGGCGGCCGGGGCGCGGGTGATCGTGGCCCAGGGCAGCGAGGCCGGAGGGCATGGCGCGTCCCGCGCGACGATGACCCTGGTGCCCGAGGTGGCGGACCTGCTTGCGCGCGAGGCGCCGGAGGTGCTGTTGCTGGCGGCGGGCGGCATTGCCGATGGACGGGGTCTGGCGGCTGCGCTGATGCTGGGGGCGGATGGCGTGCTGGTCGGCACGCGCTTTTGGGCCAGCCGCGAGGCGTTGGTGCCCGATCCGATCCGCGCGGCGGGGGTCGCGGCGACGGGAGATCAGACGATCCGGTCGTCGCTGCCCGATATTGCGCGGCAGCTCGACTGGCCCACGCCTTTCAACATCCGCACGGTGGAGAATGATTTCACCCGCCGCTGGCAGGATGATCCCGAGGGGCTGCGCGCCCGGGAGGATATCCCGCCCGCCTATGCGCAGGCCCTGCAGGAGGGGGATGCCACCCTCGCCCCGCCGATCGCGGGGGAGGCCGTGGGCCTGATCCACGACGCCCCCGGCGCGGCAGAGATCGTGACCCGCATGGCGGCGGAGGCCGAGGCGCTTCTGGGCGGGGGCTGGCGGCGATGATCCGGGTCTGGCAGGGCGATATCACCACGCTGGCGGTCGATGCGATCGTCAATGCCGCCAACAGCGCGCTCTTGGGCGGGGGCGGCGTCGACGGGGCGATCCACCGCGCCGCGGGGCCCGCGTTGCTGGAGGAATGTCGCGCCCTGGGCGGCTGCCCGACGGGCGAGGCCCGGATCACCGGCGGTTACGATCTGCCCGCGCGCCACGTCATTCACACGGTCGGGCCGGTCTGGAAGGGCGGCGCGGCGGGCGAGGCAGCCTTGCTGGCCGCCTGCTATCGAAATGCGATGGACCTGGCGGAAAGCGTCGACGCGACGCGCGTTGCCTTCCCGGCCATTTCCACCGGCGTCTATGGCTATCCGGCCGATGAGGCCGCGCAGATCGCAGTGGACGCGCTGATCGGCTGGTTGGCCGGGCGCGACAGCTATGAAATCACCCTGGTCGCTTTTGACGGCGCGGCGGCGGATCACCTGCGCCGCGCCCTGGGGGACCGGTCATGACACAAGAAGAACTCCGTAGGCCGAGGGCCGGAGAGGGGGAAAGATGTTCGACAAGATCCTGATAGCCAACCGGGGCGAGATCGCCTGCCGGGTGATCGACACGGCCCGCGCGATGGGTGTGCGCACCGTTGCGGTCTATTCCGATGCAGACGCCGCCGCGCGCCATGTCGCCATGGCGGACGAGGCGATCCACATCGGTGGGCCTGCCCCGGCCGACAGCTATCTGCGGGGCGATGCGATCATTGCCGCCGCCCATGCCTCCGGGGCGCAGGCGATCCACCCGGGCTATGGCTTCCTGTCGGAAAACCCGGATTTCGTGGATGCGGTCGAGGCGGCCGACCTGACCTTCATTGGCCCCTCGGCCAAGGCGATCCGCGCCATGGGGCTGAAGGATGCTGCCAAGAAGCTGATGGAAGAAGCGGGGGTGCCGGTCGTGCCGGGTTATCATGGCGCGGACCAGTCGGACGCCATCCTGTCCAAGGCGGCGGACGACATCGATTATCCGGTGCTCATCAAGGCCGTGGCCGGTGGCGGCGGCAAGGGCATGCGTCTGGTCGAAAAGCCCGAGGATTTCGCCGATGCGCTGGCGAGTGCGCGGAGCGAGGCAAAGACCGCGTTTGGGAACCCGGACGTTCTGGTCGAGAAGTTCGTGGAAAAACCGCGCCATATCGAGGTGCAGGTTTTCGGTGACGGGAACAGCGCCGTGCATCTGTTCGAGCGGGACTGTTCGCTGCAACGCCGCCATCAGAAGGTGATCGAGGAAGCCCCGGCCCCCGGCATGACCGAGGAGATGCGCGCCGCCATGGGCGCGGCGGCGGTCCGCGCGGCGGAGGCCATCGGCTACAAGGGCGCGGGCACGATCGAGTTCATCGTCGACGGCTCCGATGGGCTCCGCCCCGACGGCTTCTGGTTCATGGAGATGAACACCCGCCTGCAGGTGGAACACCCTGTGACCGAGGCGATCACCGGCGTCGATCTGGTGGAATGGCAGTTGCGCGTCGCCAGCGGCGAGGCCCTGCCGAAACGCCAGGACGAGCTGACCATCAACGGCCATGCCTTCGAGGCGCGGCTCTATGCCGAAGACGTGCCCGCAGGCTTCCTGCCCGCCACCGGCCGCCTGTCGCATCTGGCCTTCCCCGACGGCGCGCGGTCGGACACCGGGGTCCGGTCGGGCGATGTCATCAGCCCCCATTACGACCCGATGATTGCCAAGATCATCACCCACGGTCCGACCCGCGAAATCGCGCTGAAACGCCTGTCGCGCGGGTTGGAAGAGACGAAGGTTGCGGGCACGGTCACGAACCTCGCCTTCCTCGGCGCGCTCGCGGCGCACAAGGGTTTTGCCCGCGGCGATGTCGACACCGGGTTGATCGGGCGCGACATCGACACGCTGGCCGCCGCCCCCGAGGCCTCGCCCGTTGCCATGGCCTGGGCCGCGATGGTCGCGCTTGGCCTGGAGGGGGCGCCACAGGATTTGACCGGCTTCCGCCTCTGGGGCGATATGGTGAGGCGGATCACCCTGCGCCATGGCGGCGAGGATCTGGAGGTGGTCGTGACCAGCCGCGCGGGCACCTCGCATCTGGTCGACCTGCCCACGGGCATCGTGGTCGAGGCGCTCTTTGACGAGGTCTGGACCTTGGATGATCAACCCGCCCCGGCGCATCACCGCGCGGGCCAGCATGTCACGGTCTTTGACGGCTACGGTCAGGCCTTTGACCTGATCGACCCGCTGGACCGCGCCGCCGAAGGCGCGGCGGGCGGCAACCTGATCGAGGCGCCGATGCCCGGGCTGGTGAAATCCATGTTCGCCACGGCAGGGCAGGAGGTCGCCGCAGGCATGCGTCTGGCCGTTCTGGAGGCGATGAAGATGGAACACGGCCTGCTGGCCCCGCGCGACGGGGTTGTCGCCGAGGTTCTGGTGGAGGAAGGTGCGCAGGTCGAGGCCGGAGCGCCTCTCATCAGACTTGAGGAGGAAGAATGACCCCGATCCTGCACCACATCCCCGGCGCCCGCTCGTTCCGTATCCTGTGGCTTCTGCAGGAGATGGGGATCACCCCCGAGATCAAGGAATGGAAGATCCAGGACGGCTCCATGCGTAGTCCGGAGTTCCTGTGCAAGTCACCCGCCGGCCGTATCCCCGCGCTGGAGATCGACGGAGAGGTCATCTACGAAAGCGGCGCGATCACCGAATACCTGTGCGAAACCCGGCCCGAACACGGGCTGGGTCGCGCGCCGGGCGATCCCGAACGCATCCCCTTTCTGGAGGCGATGCACTACGCCGAAACCATTGGCCACCTGATCGCCGGGCTGAACCTGCAGTGGATCTTCCTGCGCAATCCCGAGGACCGGTCTGACACCGTCGTCAAGATCGAGGCGCGGCGCCTTACGGCCACCCTGGCCCCGATCGAGGCGCTGCTGGAGCAGCAGGATCATATCCTGGCCAGCGGGTTTTCCGCCGCGGACACGATGTATGGCTTCACCCTGACCGCCGCCGGGCGCTATGTCCGGCTGGAGCAGTTCCCCAACATCACCGCCTATATCGCCCGCATGGCCGAACGGCCCGGCCATATCGCCGCGCGCGCTCTGGACGGGGAACGCAACTTCCCCGGCAAGGACTTCTACGAGGTCGGCGCGTGATAACACTGCATCACTGTCCTCAGACCCGGTCCATGCGGGTGCTCTGGCTGCTGGAGGAGTTGGGCGTGCCGTTTCAGGTCGCGCCCCATGCCTTTGACAAGACCCTTCGTTCGCCGGATTACCTGAGTATCTCGCCCGCAGGTCGCGTCCCGGCGCTGGAGATGGACGGCGACACCTTCTTCGAATCCGGGGCGCTGATGGAGATCCTCTGCGAACGCTTTCCGGAGCGCGGCCTGGGCCGGTCGCCCGGGGACCTGGACCGCCCGGAATGGCTGGTCTGGCTGCATTTCGCGGAAACCATCACGCAACACTCCGCCGCCCTGACCCAGCAACATGTCGCGATCTACGAAGACGCCATGCGCTCCCCGATCGTGATGAAGCTGGAGGCGGCGCGGCTGAAGAAATGCTATGCGGCGATCGAGGGGCGGCTGTCCACCCTGGTGGAAAACCGCGACTACCTGCTGACCTCAGGCTATTCCGCCGCCGATATTGCTGTCGGGCAGGCGGTCTATCTGGCGCAGTTCTTTGCCAAGCTGGACGACTTTCCCGAAACCGCCAAGTGGTACGCCCGCCTGACCGAACGCCCGGCCTTCAAGGCGGCGTTGCCCGGGCCGGGGCAGGGCATCTACACCCGCGATTTCTATCCCGCCTGGGAGGGCTGAATGACCGCAACAGTCGAGATATTCGAGGTCGGCCCCCGCGACGGCCTGCAGAACGAAAAACGCGACATCCCGGTCGCGGACAAGATCGCCCTGGTCGACACCCTGTCGCGCGCGGGCTTCCGTCGGATCGAATGCGCCAGCTTTGTCAGCCCGAAATGGGTGCCCCAGATGGCCGGATCGGCCGAGGTGCTGGCCGGGATCACCCGGGCCAAGGGGGTGCGCTATGCCGCGCTGACGCCCAACATGCGCGGGTTCGAGGATGCCGCGCGCGCCGGTGCGGACGAGGTGGCGATCTTCGGCTCGGCCTCCGAAGGGTTCTCCAAGGCGAACATCAACGCCACCATTGCAGAGAGCCTGGAACGTTTCGCCCCCGTGGCCCGCGCCGCAATGGAAGAGGGGCTGCCGGTGCGCGGCTATATCTCCTGCGTGACCGACTGCCCCTATGACGGCGCGACCCCGCCCGGCGCGGTGGCCCGCGTGGCGGCGGCGCTGCGCGACATGGGCTGTTACGAGATCAGCCTGGGCGACACCATCGGGCAGGGCACGCCGGAAAGCATCGGCGCAATGCTCGACGCGGTGCTGGAAGAACTGCCCGCGACGCGGCTGGCCGGGCATTACCACGACACCGCCGCTAGGGCGCTCGCGAATATCGAGGTCTCGCTGGACCGGGGGCTACGCGTCTTCGATGCCGCCGTCGGCGGTCTGGGCGGCTGCCCCTATGCGCCCGGCGCTGCAGGGAATGTGGCGACGGAGGCCGTGCACGACCGGGTGACCGCTTTGGGCTACGACAGCGGGCTTAACCGCGACGTGCTGGTCGAGGCGGCCGCGATGGCGCGCGCGATGCGGGGGCATGATGCGTGAGGACGCAGATGGGTGCTCCGCACCCATCTCCCCAAATCACCAGGCCAACCCCCTCCCCCCACGACAGAAACCGAGGACCCAAAATGACCCACGACACCGTCTCCATCACCCGCGACGACCGCGGCGTCGCCACCCTCTGGCTGGACCGTGCGGACAAGCATAACGCGCTGAGCGCGCAGATGATCCGTGAGATGCATGAGGCCGCGGACACTCTGGCGAAGGACGACACCGTGCGCGTCGTGATCCTGGCCGCGAAAGGGAAAACCTTCTGCGCAGGCGGCGACCTCGGCTGGATGCGCGATCAGTTCGACGCCACCCCGGACACCCGGGCGAAGGAGGCGGGCGCACTGGCCCATATGCTGCAGGCGATCAATCTGATGCCGAAGCCGGTGATCGGGCGGGTGCAGGGCAATGCCTTCGGCGGCGGGGTCGGCATGGCAGCTGTCTGCGACGTCGCCATCGGCACGACCGGAGTCACCATGGCGCTGACCGAAACCAAGCTGGGCCTGATCCCGGCCACCATCGGCCCCTATGTCGCCGCACGGATGGGCGAGGCCCGCGCCCGCCGCGTCTTCATGTCCGGTCGCCCCTTCAAGGGGCCGGAGGCGGTGGATCTGGGCCTGCTGGCCCGCGCTGTCGCGCCGGAGGAGCTGGACGAGGCCGTGGAGGCCGAAGTCGCCCCCTATCTGCAGACAGCCCCCGCCGCCGTGGCCCGTGCCAAGGCCCTGCTGCGTCACCTCGGCCCGCCGATCACGACCGAGGTGATCGACCATTCCATCGGCGAACTGGTGGCTTGCTGGGAAGGCCCCGAAGCGCCCGAAGGGATCGGCGCCTTCTTCGAGAAGTCCAAGCCCTCCTGGCAGAGCTGACCATACCGGACAACGCCCCGACACCTCACCCCGCGCCGACGGGCTGCCACAGCTCCACCGGGTTGCCCTCCGGATCGTGGATCCGGGCGAAGGTGCCGACCTCGGGGTGTTGGTCCCAATCGGGATTCGTGATCACCTCGATCCCCGCCGCCTGCAGTTGCGCGATCATCGCGGGCAGGTTGTCGACGCGGAAGTTGATCATCCACTGGCGATCCGCGGCGAAGTAATCGCTGTCGGCCGGGAAGGGCGACAGCACCGTCGGCCCCGCCTCCTGCTGCCAGACCGTGGGCAGACCATCGACCCCCAGCACGTCGCGATACCAGGCGGCCAGCGCCTCCGGATCCCGCGCCCGAAAGAACAAACCGCCGATACCGTTGACCTTTTCCATTACCACCTCCCCGACCCGCAATCGCGTCACAGGGTAGACCGGATGCCTCCTCCTGTCAGCCCGCCCGATCCGCCCCAAAAAGCCGACAAAAATACTCAGAAATGATGCCGCTAAGTCATTGGAAAGGTTTTACTGTAACCTCTCCGCACCCATGTTGCGGGCGCAGCATTCAATTTGAGGAATGTTGCCCACTTTGGTTGACCCTGCCATGGGGCAGGAGTAAACCCCAGACAGCCCGGACGGCCGCTAACCGCCTGTCCCGCACCCAGGAAAGGAGCCATCCAAGTGGAAGAGATGCTCAGGGAATATCTTCCCATTCTCGTTTTCCTTGCTATCGCCATTCTGTTGGGCCTTGTGTTCATCCTCGCGGCCGTCATCATCGCGGTGCGCAATCCCGATCCTGAAAAGGTGTCGGCCTATGAATGCGGCTTCAACGCCTTTGACGATGCGCGGATGAAATTCGATGTCCGGTTCTACCTGGTCTCGATCCTCTTCATCATCTTCGATCTGGAAATCGCGATGCTCTTCCCCTGGGCCGTGGCGTTCAAGGATATCTCCATGGTCGGCTTCTGGTCGATGATGGTTTTCCTGGCCGTCCTGACCATCGGCTTCGCCTATGAATGGAAGAAAGGCGCCCTCGAATGGCAGTAAGCAAAGACGACGCCCTCGTAACACGCGTTCAGGGCGACGGCACCCAGACCGATCGCGTCAAGTCGGGCCCCTCGAACCTGGCACCCTACGGGGCCAATACCGCCGAGGGGGACAAGGAATACGCCACGCAGGCCCTGAACAAGGAGCTGCAGGATAAAGGCTTCCTGCTGACCTCGACCGAGGATCTGATCAACTGGGCGCGCACCGGCTCGCTGCACTGGATGACCTTCGGCCTCGCCTGCTGCGCGGTCGAGATGATGCACACCTCCATGCCGCGCTACGACGCCGAGCGTTTCGGCATCGCGCCGCGTGCCTCCCCGCGCCAGTCGGACGTGATGATCGTGGCCGGAACCCTGACCAACAAGATGGCCCCGGCGCTGCGCAAGGTCTACGACCAGATGCCGGAACCGCGTTACGTGATCTCCATGGGGTCCTGCGCCAACGGCGGCGGCTATTATCACTACAGCTATTCCGTCGTGCGCGGCTGCGACCGGATCGTGCCCGTGGACATCTATGTCCCCGGCTGCCCCCCGACCGCCGAGGCGCTGCTCTACGGGATCATGCAGCTGGCCCGGAAAATCCGCCGCACCGGTACGATTACGAGGTAACAGATGACCGAAGCCCTCAAGGAACTCGGCACCCATATCGAGCTGAAGCGCCCGGACTGCGTGTTGTCCTGGGATGTGACGCTGGACGAGCTGACCATCGACGTGACCCCGGCGAATATCGCGGGGTTCGTGGAGTTTCTGAAGACCGACGCCACCTGCCGCTTTTCCACCCTGATCGACATCACGGCGGTGGACTATCCCGAGCGGGCCAAGCGGTTCGACGTGATCTACCACTTCCTGTCGATGTACCAGAACCAGCGCATCCGCCTGCGTGTCTCGGTCCGCGAGGATGAGATGGTGCCGACGATCACCGATGTGCACCCCTCCGCCAACTGGTTCGAGCGCGAGGTCTTCGACATGTTCGGGATCATCTATTCGGGCCACCCTGACCTGCGCCGCCTGCTGACCGATTACGGGTTCCGCGGCTACCCGCTGCGCAAGGATTTCCCGACCACCGGTTATACCGAGGTTCGCTATGACGAGACCGCCAAGCGCGTCGTCTATGAACCGGTGAAGCTGACGCAGGAATACCGCCAGTTCGATTTCATGTCCCCCTGGGAAGGTGCGAAATACGTGCTTCCGGGGGATGACAAAGCAGAAGGAAAGGCCTGATGCGTCCCGCTTTGAACAGTGTGTCGCGCCCGGCCCGAGGGGGGGTGCGGAACGCGCCCGCCCTGGGGGGCGGGTCGGGCGCGTGTCAGATCGCATCGCGATCTGACATGGTCTGCAATGCATCCGGAGGTGCGCTATGATGGACGGCTCCAACCAGTTCGGCGACGCCCAGACGGGCGAACAGCAGATCCGCAACTTCAACATCAACTTCGGGCCTCAGCACCCGGCGGCACATGGCGTGCTGCGTCTGGTGCTGGAACTCGACGGCGAGATCGTGGAACGCTGCGACCCGCATGTCGGGCTGCTGCACCGCGGCACCGAAAAGCTGATGGAGAGCCGGACGTACCTGCAGAACCTGCCCTATCTCGACCGCCTCGACTATGTGGCGCCGATGAACCAGGAACATGCCTGGTGCCTCGCCATCGAGAAGCTGACCGGGATCGAGGTGCCGCGCCGCGCCTCGCTCATCCGGGTTCTCTACAGCGAAATCGGCCGTATCCTGAACCACCTGCTGAACGTCACGACGCAGGCGATGGACGTCGGCGCGCTGACCCCGCCGCTCTGGGGGTTCGAGGAACGCGAAGACCTGATGATCTTCTACGAACGGGCCTGTGGCGCGCGTCTGCACTCCGCCTACTTCCGGCCCGGCGGCGTCCACCAGGACCTACCGCCCGATCTGATCGACGATATCGAGACCTGGGCCAAGCGGTTCCCGCAGCGGCTGGACGACATCGACAACCTGCTGACGGAAAACCGTATCTTCAAGCAGCGGAACGTCGATATCGGCATCGTCACAGAAGAAGACATTCAGAACTACGCCTTCTCGGGTGTCATGGTGCGCGGCTCCGGCCTTGCCTGGGACCTGCGTCGTGCGCAGCCCTACGAGTGCTATGACGAGTTCGATTTCCAGATCCCCGTCGGCAAGAATGGCGACTGCTACGACCGCTACCTCGTCCGGATGGAGGAGATGCGCCAGTCGACCAGGATCATCCTGCAGGCGATCGAGAAGCTGCGCGCACCCGAAGGGCAGGGCGATGTCCTGGCTCGCGGCAAGATCACGCCGCCGAACCGGCGCGAGATGAAGACCTCGATGGAGGCGCTCATCCACCACTTCAAACTCTATACCGAGGGCTTCAAGGTCCCCGCCGGTCAGGTCTACGCCGCCGTCGAGGCGCCCAAGGGCGAGTTCGGGGTCTACCTCGTCTCCGATGGCAGCAACAAACCCTACCGCGCCAAGCTGCGCGCGCCGGGCTATCCGCATCTGGCCGCGATGGATCACGTCGCCACGGGCCACCAGCTGGCCGATGTCGCCGCCATCATCGGCACCATGGACATCGTGTTCGGGGAAATCGACCGGTGAAGCGCCTGGCCCTCCTTCCCGTGCTCGGCCTCACAGCCGCCTGCGCCGTACCGCCGCAAGGCACGCCCGCCGATGCGGTGACCGCCTATGATGCCGCCGTGGCTTCCATCGGCTGCAACCTGCGCACGGAGAAAGACTATCTGCCGGTCGAATTGCAGACCGGCATGACGCGCGAGCAGGTGCTTGCGATGACATCCTACAAGATTGCCAACAAACAGGCGGTGAAACTGCCTGATGGCACCGTACAACTGAAGACCGGAGCCTGTGCCTGATGCTGCGTCGCCTGCACCAAGAGCAACCCGAAAGTTTTGCCTTTACCCCGGCCAACCAGGCCTGGGCCGAAGCGCAGATGACGAAGTACCCCGAAGGTCGCCAGGCCAGCGCGATCATCCCGCTGCTGTGGCGCGCGCAGGAGCAGGAGGGCTGGCTGTCCCGTCCCGCGATCGAACATATCGCGGACATGCTGGGCATGGCCTATATCCGCGCGCTTGAGGTCGCGACCTTCTACTTCATGTTCCAACTGAAGCCGGTCGGCTCTGTTGCGCATATCCAGATCTGCGGCACCCTGTCCTGCATGATTTGCGGGGCGGAGGATCTGGTCGGTGTCTGCAAGGAAATGATCAACGATCAGCCCCACGCCCTGTCGGCGGATGGCAAGTTTTCGTGGGAAGAGGTCGAATGCCTCGGTGCCTGTGCCAACGCGCCCATGGCGCAGATCGGCAAGGATTATTACGAGGATCTGACCACCGAGAAACTGCGCGAGATCCTGACCGATCTCGGCAACGGCAAGGTTCCGGTGCCCGGGCCGCAGAACGGCCGCTACGCCGCCGAACCTCTCAAAGGTCTGACATCGTTGACGGAGTATGACAGCGGCCGGACGCAATACAACGCCTCCGTCGCCCTGGCAACGGACATTGGCGACACGGTCAAGCGCATCGACGGCACCGAGGTTCCCCTGCTGACGCCCTGGCAGGGCAAGGGCAAATCTGGCGACAAATCCTCCGGCAGCGCCAGGGTGAGCGAGGCGGTCGCCGCCAAGAAAGCCAAGACCACGGAGCCGCGCCCGGCCGCGGGCAAACCCGTCGACAAGACCGGCGTCGCCGAACAGGAGGCCGAGGCCTCTTCGCGCGGGACACCGCCGTCCAAGATCGAACCCAAGGGCACCGCCGCCGATGTCGCAGCTGCCGCGAGCGCGAAGCCGAGCGTCACGCCGGTAGAAGGCGAGGGGCGCCAGCCCGAAGGACTGTCCTCGCCCCGCGAAGGCAAGAGGGATGATCTGAAACAGATCAAGGGCGTCGGACCGGCGCTTGAAAGGCTGTGCAACAACCTCGGGATTTACCATTTCGACCAGATCGCCGAATGGGGCGCCGAGGAACTGGCCTGGATCGACCAGAACCTGAAGGGGTTCAAAGGGCGCGCCAGCCGGGACAATTGGATCGACCAGGCGAAAGTCCTGGCCTCCGGCGGAACGACGGAGTTTTCCGACCGGGTCAAAAAGGGTGACGTGTACGACGAATAATCAACGGGTAAGGGGACAGACGAATGGGAAACAACTGCAAACGTAACAGCTGGATTGCTGCGGTGGTGCTGGGCATCATCGTGTTTCTCATCGCGTTGCCGGGTTTCTTCGGCGCCCTGGTTCTGGGCGTCATCGCGGCGCTGATCCTGGGCTTCGGCCTGACCGTGTTTGTCTGCAGGGACGAAGGCACAGCCCCGAACGCCGCCAGCGATCAGGCCCCTGGCGCCGTCGCAGCCCCGGCGGCCGCACCCGCCCCCGCACCGGCCCCCGAGGCGGCACAGGCTGACCGGCCGGCGAATGCCGGGGCGGCAACGGCATCCCCGGCCACGGCCAAGGCTGACACCGCCGCCAAGGAAAAGCCTGCCTCGTCGCCGGGCAAGATCGCCGACACGGAAACAAAAGGTGGCACCGAACCTGCGGCGCCCGTTGCGGCCCCGCCCGAAAAGCCCGCCGTTGCCGATGCGACCGCCGCCACAGCCGCCGATGGCGAAGGCACCAAGCCCGCCGGGCTGAGCGCCCCGCGCGATGGCAAGGCGGATGACCTGCGCAAGATCAAGGGGGTCGGGCCCAAGCTGCAGAGCACGCTGAACGAGATGGGCTATTACCACTACGATCAGATCGCCGCATGGACGGCGGAAGAGGTGGCCTGGGTCGATCAGAACCTCAAGGGGTTCAAGGGCCGCGTCAGCCGCGACAACTGGGTCGACCAGGCCAAGCAACTCGCCACCGGCGAGGGGACTGAATTTTCGAAGCGCGTCGACGACGGTGACGTGTATTGAGTGGGGCAATGACCGATAGGGATGAAGCGATAGCGAAAAAGGGCAGGGTCGTCGCCCTTGTCATCGCGGGCGCCATGGTGTTCTGGATCGGCGGGCAGTTCCTGCGCGCCGAACTGGAGATGCCGCTGCGCTTTGCCTTCCTCATCGATTTTATCGCCATCGCGGCTTTTGTCTGGGCGCTGGTGGTCATTCTACAAATCTGGCGCGCGCGTCAGGATGGCAAAGGCCAGGATTGAGAAGGGTTGAGCATGCTCAAGGATCAGGACCGCATCTTTACCAATATCTACGGGATGCATGACCGCACGCTGAAAGGCGCGCAGTCCCGTGGGCATTGGGACGGCACAGCCGACATCATCAAGAAGGGCCGCGACTGGATCATCGACACGATGAAGGCCTCGGGTCTGCGCGGTCGTGGCGGCGCGGGCTTCCCGACCGGTCTCAAGTGGTCCTTCATGCCGAAGGAAAGCGACGGTCGCCCGGCCTATCTGGTCGTCAACGCGGATGAGTCCGAGCCCGGCACCTGCAAAGACCGGGAGATCATGCGCCACGATCCGCATACGCTGATCGAGGGCTGCCTGATCGCCTCCTTCGCGATGAACGCGCACGCCTGCTACATCTACATCCGCGGCGAATACATCCGCGAGCGCGAGGCCCTGCAGGCCGCGATCGACGAATGCTATGACGCGGGCCTTCTGGGCAAGAACGCCGCCAAGTCCGGCTGGGATTTCGACCTTTACCTCCACCACGGGGCAGGGGCCTATATCTGCGGCGAGGAAACCGCGCTGCTGGAAAGCCTTGAAGGCAAGAAGGGCATGCCCCGGATGAAGCCGCCGTTCCCGGCCGGCGCGGGTCTCTATGGCTGCCCGACCACGGTGAACAACGTCGAATCCATCGCCGTCGCGCCGACCATCCTGCGTCGCGGTGCCGACTGGTTCGCGGGTTTCGGGCGCGAGAACAACGCGGGAACCAAGCTGTTTGCGATCTCCGGCCACGTGAACAACCCCTGCGTCGTCGAGGAGGCCATGTCGATCACCTTCGAGGAACTGATCGACAAGCATTGCGGCGGCATCCGCGGTGGCTGGGACAACCTGCTCGCGGTGATCCCCGGCGGCTCTTCCGTGCCCTGCGTGCGTGGCGAGAAGATGAAAGACGCCATCATGGACTTCGACTACCTGCGCGGCGAGTTGGGCTCCGGCCTGGGCACCGCAGCGGTGATCGTGATGGACAAGCAGACCGACATCATCAAGGCGATCTGGCGGCTGGCCAAGTTCTACAAGCACGAAAGCTGCGGCCAGTGCACGCCCTGCCGCGAAGGCACCGGTTGGATGATGCGTGTGATGGAGCGTCTGGTGAACGGCGATGCCAGCCCCGAAGAGGTCGACATGCTCTGGGACGTGACCAAACAGGTCGAAGGACACACCATCTGCGCCCTCGGCGACGCGGCCGCCTGGCCGATCCAGGGCCTGATCCGCAACTTCCGCGACGTGATCGAGGACCGGATCAAGCACAAGCGCCCGGCGGTCGCGGCGGAGTGAGCTTGCGACGCTTCATATCCCGGCTCACGCCGGTCACGGCTCTCGTTGCGATGGTGCTGGCGGGCTGTTCCGCGCAGACCATGCGCGAGAACTGGCAGAACCGTGTGTCCGGCGAAACCGAGGTAAATATCGCGGAGGGCAACTATCGCGTCGCCTTCCTGCCGCTCGCCTCGCCCCCCGGCACGGCGGCCGATGCCTGGGTCTACGGTCCCGGTGTCTCCGCCCCCTTCACGATTCCGGACGGTGGTGTGCCCGGCCTGCGGATCAGCCGCCTCGACGGGCAGCCAATGACCCGTGCCGACCACGAAAACGCCAGGGCCGCGGCCTCTGCGGGCTGCGCGGATCGCCCGGGCTGGACACCGGCCAAGGCCGCCGCCATCGCGCGGACCACGGCGCGCACGGAATCCACCGCCTACTACGGCACCGGCTATCTGACCGGCGGGGCGTGGGTGTTGCTGGGGGTGTGCAAATGACCCATCTGGCCGCCTTCAACCTCGGTGTTCTGCGCCACGACTGGGATGATCCCCGTATCGCGGATTTCGCCGAGAACCTCGACCGGGTGAATGCCATCGCGCAGCGCGCGCCGGGATTCATCTGGATGCTGGACGAGGAGCAGATGGACGCGGCCCAGAACGACCCGCAAGGCGCATTGGGCGGCAACCCCCGCACCGCCAGCACCCTGTCGGTCTGGCGCGATGCGGATAGCCTGGGCCATTTCGTCTGGAACACACTCCACCGCGCCTTCTATGCACGGCGCGAGGAATGGTTCGCGCCGGGGCAGGGACCGCGTGTCGTCATGTGGCGGGTCGCAGCCGACCATCGACCGTCGATCGAAGAGGCCGTCCAGCGGCTGGACCACCTGAAAACCCACGGCCCGGGCGAGCATGCCTTTGGCTGGACCCACATCCAACATGAGGCGACCGATTGGGTCGCGCATCAATGCGGAGAAGCAGCATGAGGCGCGTTTTCATCCTCTCTCTCGTCGCCGTTACGGCGCTCACCGCCTGTAATCGGGGGGGCAAGGGAAACCCCTGGGGCAACCGTCAGCTCTTCGACGGCCAGTACTTCCGCGTGAAGCTGGACTCCGACAAGGACGACCGGCGGCAGTTCGTGGTGACGGTTAACGACGCCGGTAAATCCCTCGTCGGTGCGCGCACCGCCGCGATTACCAAGGCCAGCGAACACTGCGTGAAAGGGTTCGGCACGTCCGACATGGTCTGGGAGGTCTCTCCGGAGGTCGAGGATGCGGAACTGCCCCTCGTCAATGGCGACCTTGTCCTGAAAGGAACCTGCGACGGATGGCGGTAAAGGCCGGATATCACCTGGCAGAGCTGAACGTCGGGCGTTTGATCGCCCCGACCGATGACCCGCGCGTGGCCGAGTTCATGGAGAACCTCGACCGCATCAACGGGCTGGGCAAGCGTATGCCGGGTTTTGTCTGGATGATGGAGGGCTCGGGCGAACCGGGCACGGGCAATACCGAGGCCAAGATCGACGGCGATCCGCAGTTCGTCGCCAATCTGACCGTCTGGGAAGACCTCGACAGCCTGGAGCATTTCGTCTGGAACACCCTGCACCGGCAGTTCTACGAACGCCGGGCGGAATGGTTCGAGGTTCTGGGCGGCATGCATTTCGTCATGTGGTGGGTGCCCGAGGGCCATGAACCGACCCTGGAAGAAGGTCTGGCGCGCCTCGCCCGGCTCGAGGCCGAAGGGGCCAGCGACGAGGCCTTCACCTGGTCCTGGCTGCGCGATCAGGGCTTGTGGCAGGACCACAATTGCCGGGTGGCCGCGGAATGAAGCGTTTTGCCACCATATCAACCCCTTGCGCGGCTCGTTATTGCATAACACGCCCCCGAGGCCCCATCTGCGCAGCAGATGGGGCGGCCCGTTTCGCCGCCCTGCGCTGCACCGAAGGGAGACCGACATGCGCCTGACCACATCCGCCATACTTCTGGCCCTGACCACCTCTGCCGCCTTGGCCAAGGCGCCGCTGCGCGAAGTGCCGGAGATCGACAATTCCATGTTCTCCGTCGCCATGGCGATCGAGATCAGCGACAAATGCGCCTCGATCAAGCCGCGGACCCTGAAAGGGCTGGGCTTCCTCATGCGGCTGTCCGAAAAGGCCCAGGACATGGGCTACAGCAAGGCCGAGATCGACGCCTATCGCAAAAGCGATATCGAAAAGGCCCGCATCCGGGCCAAGGGCGAAGCCTACGTCCGCGACAAGGGCCTGGATCCGCTGGATCCCCAGGACCTCTGCAAGCTGGGCGAGATGGAGATGGCCCAGGGCAGCCAGATCGGATCATTCCTGAAATGATCCCTGCGGGGCGCAGGCCTCGCGACCGAACAACCGCCCCGGCAACCATGCCGGGGCACCGAAGAACAGCCGGACCCGATCCGGCAGACGAGAGCAAAGTGAGAGACCATGTCTGACCTGCGCAAGATCATCATCGACGACCAAGAGGTCGAGGTCGATCCCGCCCTGACCCTGATCCAGGCTTGCGAGCAGGCCGGGGTCGAGGTGCCGCGCTTCTGCTATCACGAGCGTCTGTCGATCGCGGGCAACTGCCGCATGTGTCTGGTCGAAGTGGTCGGCGGCCCGCCGAAACCCGCCGCCTCCTGCGCGATGCAGGTCAAGGACCTGCGCCCCGGGCCGGAAGGCGCGCCGCCGGTGATCAAGACCAACTCGCCCATGGTGAAGAAGGCCCGCGAGGGGGTGATGGAGTTCCTGCTCATCAACCACCCGCTCGACTGCCCGATCTGCGATCAGGGCGGCGAATGCGACCTGCAGGACCAAGCGATGGCCTATGGCGTCGACTTCTCACGCTATCGCGAACCCAAGCGGGCGTCGGACGATCTGGACCTCGGCCCGCTGGTCGAAACGCATATGACGCGCTGCATCTCCTGCACCCGCTGCGTCCGCTTCACCTCGGAGGTCGCGGGCATCATGCAGATGGGCCAGACGGGTCGTGGCGAGGATGCGGAGATCACATCGTACCTCAACCAGACGCTCGACAGCGAATTGCAGGGCAACATCATCGACCTCTGCCCCGTCGGGGCGCTCGTGTCGAAGCCCTATGCATTCACCGCCCGTCCCTGGGAACTGACCAAGACCGAAACCATCGACGTGATGGATGCGCTCGGCTCGAACATTCGGGTCGACACCAAGGGCCGCGAAGTCATGCGCATCCTGCCGCGCAACCATGACGGCGTGAACGAGGAATGGATTTCCGACAAGACCCGCTTCGTCTGGGACGGGTTGCGCCGTCAGCGTCTCGACAAGCCCTACATCCGCGAAAACGGCAAGCTGCGCCCCGCCACTTGGCCCGAGGCGCTGACCAAGGCGGCCGAGGCGATGAAGGGCAAGAAGGTCACCGGGTTGATCGGCGATCTCGCCCCCGTCGAAGCGGCCTTTGCGTTGAAACAGATGGTCGAAGGGCTGGGCGGCACCGTAGAATGCCGCACCGATGGCGCGAAACTGCCCGCCGGAAACCGGTCCGCCTATGTCGGCACGGCGACGATCGAGGATATCGAGAGCGCGAAATTCATCCAGCTGATCGGCACCAACCCGCGCGCCGAGGCGCCGGTGCTGAACGCCCGGATCCGCAAGGCCTGGATCGCCGGTGCCAATGTCGGGCTGATCGGCGAAAACGTCGACCTGACCTACGATTACGTCCACATGGGCACCGACCGCAAAGCGCTGGATGATCTGACCAAACACGAATTCACCGAGATCAAGGACCAGCCCTCCGTCGTGATCCTGGGGCAGGGCGCCCTGCGCGAAGCCGATGGCGAGGCCGTGCTGGCCGCCGCCATGGACGTGGTGGAGAAGACCAACGGCAAGCTGCTGATCCTGCACACCGCCGCCTCCCGCGTGGGGGCGATGGATGTGGGTGCGGTGACCGAAGGGGGCCTCAAGGCCGCCATCGACGGGGCAGAGGTGATCTACAACCTCGGCGCGGACGAGGTGGAGATCGGCGAGGGCGCCTTTGTCATCTACCAGGGCTCTCACGGCGACCGTGGTGCACACCGCGCCGACGTGATCCTGCCGGGGGCCGCCTATACCGAGGAAAACGGCCTCTTCGTCAACACCGAAGGCCGCCCGCAACTTGCCCTGCGCGCCGGGTTCGCCCCGGGCGAGGCCAAGGAAAACTGGGCCATCCTCCGCGCGCTCAGCGCCGAAGTCGGCGAGGCGCTGCCCTATGACAGCCTGGCGCAACTGCGCAAGACACTGATCGAGGCCGTGCCGCATCTCAAGCAGATCGACCAGGTGCCGGAAAACGACTGGACCCCTCTCGCCACGGCCAAACTGGGCGACGCGACCTTCGTGGGCGCGGTCAAGGATCACTACCTGACCAACCCGATCGCCCGCGCATCCCAGGTCATGGCGGAACTGTCGGCGAACGCTGCCTCCCGCGCCAACCCCAAGGTCGCGGCGGAGTGATCCGCTTTGCCCTCATAACTGCGGTCGGCCTAACCGCCGCCTGCACCGCGCAGGAGGTGTCCCGCGCGGCCCCCCGTGCGCTGGCGCCCGAGGGGGCGAGTTATGAGGGGATCGAGACCCGGCTGCTGGACAACGATCTGGTGGCCTTCCACGTCAAGATGCGCGGGGCCCGCGACGGTCAGGACGTGGCCGATTACGCGGAATGCGCGGCGGCTCAGTACACGCTGATCCGCGGCTTCGGTTTTGCCCGACATCTGCGCACAAAAACTGCCGAAGTCTCTGGCCTCTGGCAGGCAGATGCGATTTATACCATCTCGCCGGCGATACCCGCCGGGCTGCGGACGATCGACGCGGAAGTGACGGTCGAAAATTGCAGAAACAACGGAATACCCACGGTGTGAGGACCAATGGCTGACTTCTTTACAACTCACCCCTTCGGCATCCTCCTCCTGACGGTCGGTCAGGTGCTTCTGGTGGTGGTGCCGCTGCTGGTGGCGCTCGCCTTCCTCCTCTATGCCGACCGCAAGATCTGGGCGGCGGTGCAGCTGCGCAAGGGCCCGAACGTCGTCGGCGTCTTTGGTCTGCTCCAGTCCTTCGCGGACTTCGGCAAGTACATCACCAAGGAAATCGTGGTCCCCGCGGGCGCGGACAAGTTCGTCTTCTTCCTCGCCCCGATGGTTAGCCTCGTCATGGCGATGATCGCTTGGGCTGTGATCCCCTTCAACGATGGCTGGGTCTTGTCGGACATCAATGTCGCCATCCTCTATGTCTTCGCCGTCTCCTCGCTGGAGGTCTATGGCGTGATCATGGGGGGCTGGGCTTCCAACTCCAAATACCCCTTCCTCGGCTCGCTGCGCTCCGCCGCGCAGATGATCTCCTATGAGGTCTCTCTCGGCCTGATCATCATCGGCGTCATCATCTCCACCGGCTCGATGAACTTCGGTGACATCGTCGCCGCACAGGATGGCCGCTACGGCATCTTCTCCTGGTACTGGCTGCCGCACTTCCCGATGCTGTTCCTCTTCATCATCTCGGCCATGGCGGAAACCAACCGCCCACCCTTCGACCTGCCGGAGGCGGAATCGGAACTCGTCGCGGGCTACCAGGTGGAATACTCCTCGACGCCCTTCCTGCTCTTCATGATCGGGGAATACGTGGCGATCGTGCTGATGTGCGCGCTGGTTACGCTGATGTTCCTGGGCGGCTGGCTCTCGCCGATCCCGGGTCTGCCCGACGGCGTGCTGTGGTTCGTGCTGAAGCTCTGCTTTGTCTTCTTCATCTTCGCGCTGACAAAGGCCGTGGTCCCGCGCTACCGCTACGACCAGTTGATGCGGATCGGCTGGAAGGTGTTCCTGCCGCTCAGCCTCGTGTGGGTCGTGCTCGTCGCCTTCTTCGCAAAATTTGAACTTTTCGGCGGCGCGTACGCCCGCTGGATGATGTGAGGTTGACATGACCCAGATCGACTACACCCGCGCTGCAAAATACTTCCTGCTGATGGATGTCTGGCAGGGCTTCAAGATGGGGCTGAAGTACTTCTTCAAACCCAAGGCCACGCTGAACTATCCGCATGAAAAGGGCCCGCTCTCGCCGCGTTTCCGCGGTGAACACGCCCTGCGCCGCTATCCGAACGGCGAGGAACGCTGCATCGCCTGCAAACTCTGCGAGGCGATCTGCCCGGCCCAGGCGATCACCATCGACGCCGAACCGCGCGAGGACGGCTCCCGCCGGACCACGCGCTACGACATCGACATGACCAAGTGCATCTACTGCGGCTTCTGTCAGGAGGCCTGCCCGGTCGATGCCATCGTCGAGGGGCCGAACTTCGAATTCGCGACCGAAACGCGCGAAGAGCTGTTCTACGACAAGGCCAAACTGCTGGCCAACGGCGACCGTTGGGAAGCCGAAATCGCCCGCAACCTCGAAATCGACGCGCCGTACCGATGACCACACCCCAAGGGCATATCACGATCGGAGGCGCGCATGTCTGACGCCAAGACTCCGTTCGAGCTGATGATGGCGCAGGCGCAGGAGATGGTGAAATCCATGAACCCCGCGCTGGAAACCTTCACGCCCAAGGGCTTTGACAGCCTCTGGCCGACCATGCCCAAGGAATGGATGGAAATGGCCTTTGGCAACACGTTCAACACCGGCGGTCTGGATGCCAAGACGCGGCTTTATCTGACGCTGGCCGGGCTGACCATGCAGGGCGCCCAGGCCGAGGCGCAGATCCGCATGACCGTCCGCCATCTGCTGGAGCTGGGCGCGACGAAACAGGAAATCGGTGAATGCATCGCCCAGATGTCGATGTTCGCCGGACTGCCCGCCATGACCAAGGCGGGCGAAATCGCCAATGACGTGATCAAGGATCACGAGGCGGGGAACAAGGAAGAGGACGAGGAATGACCGTCACAACACTGGCCTTTTACCTGTTCGCATTGTCGACGCTGGTCGGCGGCCTCTTCACCGTGATGAGCCGCAACCCGGTGCATTCGGTGCTCTGGCTGATCCTGGCCTTCCTGTCCTCGGCCGGGCTCTTCATCCTGCTCGGGGCGGAATTCGTCGCGATGCTGCTGATCATCGTCTACGTCGGCGCGGTCGCGGTGCTCTTCCTCTTCGTCGTCATGATGCTGGATGTCGACTTTGCCGCGCTCAAGGCGGAGATGGCGAAATATATGCCGCTGGCCCTGCTGATCGGGGTGATCCTGCTGATGCAGTTCGGCCTCGCATATGGGTCCTGGGAGGCGTCCGCCTCCGCCGAAGCCAACCGCTTGGCCGTCATGCCCGCCGGAGAGAACACGCAAGGCTTGGGTCTGCTGATCTACGACCAGTACTTCCTGCTGTTCCAACTGGCCGGCCTGATCCTGCTGGTCGCCATGATCGGCGCCATCGTCCTGACCCTGCGCCACCGCAGCGACGTCAAGCGCCAGAACGTGCTGCACCAGATGTGGCGTGATCCGGCCAAGGCGATGGAGCTGAAGGACGTCAAGCCCGGGCAGGGGCTCTGATGGAATTCGCGGCGCTTGTCGTGGCCAAGGTCGGCTACGGCGGTGTCGCCATGATATGGGCGGCGAAGGTCGCTCTCGTCTGGGCCGCACACCGGCTCTGGAAAAGAAGAAACACGAAGGTCTGAGGGGACTGGGAATGATTGGTATCGAACATTACCTGACGGTGGCCGCCGCGCTATTCGTCATCGGCATCTTCGGGCTGTTCCTGAACCGCAAGAACATCATCATCCTGTTGATGAGCATCGAGTTGATGCTGCTGGCGGTGAACATCAACCTGGTGGCCTTCTCCTCCTTCCTCGGTGATCTCGCCGGACAGGTCTTTACCCTGTTCGTGCTGACGGTCGCCGCCGCCGAGGCCGCCATCGGCCTCGCCATCCTCGTCTGCTTCTTCCGCAACCGCGGCACGATCGCGGTCGAAGACGTCAACGTGATGAAAGGCTGAGCCCGATGCTACAGACCATCCTCTTCGCACCGATCATCGGCGCCCTCATCGCGGGTTTCGGCTGGCGGATCATCACGATCCGCGGCGCCCAATGGGTGACGACGGGCCTTTTGTTCCTGTCCTGCCTGCTCAGCTGGATCGTCTTTCTGACCCACGGTTCGGAAACCCAGCACATCGAGATCCTGCGCTGGATCGAAAGCGGCACGCTCTCCACCTCCTGGGGCATCCGGCTGGACCGGCTGACCTCAATCATGCTGATCGTCGTCACCACCGTCTCCGCGCTCGTGCACCTCTACAGCTTCGGCTACATGGCGCATGACGACAACTTCAAGGAGGGCGAGGAGAGCTACAAGGCGCGCTTCTTCGCCTATCTGTCGTTCTTCACCTTCGCCATGCTGATGTTGGTGACCGCCGACAACCTGGTCCAGATGTTCTTTGGCTGGGAAGGCGTCGGCGTCGCCTCCTACCTGCTGATCGGTTTCTACTACCGCAAGCCCTCGGCCAACGCCGCCGCCATCAAGGCCTTCGTGGTCAACCGTGTCGGCGACTTCGGCTTTGCGCTCGGTATCTTCGGCCTGTTCTACCTGACCGACAGCATCATGCTGGACGATATCTTTGCCATGGCGCCCACGCTGGCAGAGACGCAGATGACCTTCCTCTGGCGCGACTGGAACGCGGCCGAGGTACTGGCGCTGCTGCTCTTCATCGGGGCCATGGGCAAATCGGCCCAGTTGATCCTGCACACCTGGCTGCCGGACGCGATGGAAGGCCCGACGCCCGTGTCGGCCCTGATTCACGCCGCAACCATGGTGACGGCGGGCGTCTTCCTCGTCTGCCGCATGTCGCCGCTGATGGAGTTTGCCCCGAACGCGACGGCCTTCATCACCTTCCTTGGCGCGACCACGGCCTTCTTCGCCGCCACCGTCGGCCTGGTGCAGAACGACATCAAGCGCGTGATCGCCTATTCGACCTGTTCGCAGCTGGGCTACATGTTCGTCGCGGCGGGCGTCGGCGTCTACTCCGTCGCGATGTTCCACCTTTTCACCCACGCCTTCTTCAAGGCGATGCTCTTCCTCGGCGCGGGTTCCGTGATCCACGGCATGCACCACGAGCAGGACATGCGGAACTACGGCGGTCTGCGCAAAAAGCTGCCCTACACCTTCTGGGCGATGATGATCGGCACCCTGGCCATCACCGGTGTCGGCATTCCGCTGACGGGCTGGATCGGTTTCGCAGGCTTCGCGTCCAAGGACGCGGTGATCGAAAGCGCCTTTGCGGGCACGGCGGGCGGCTATGCCTTCTGGATGCTGGTGATCGCGGCGCTCTTCACCTCCTTCTACTCCTGGCGGCTCATCTTCCTCACCTTCTATGGCGAGCCGCGCGGCGACAAACACACCCACGACCATGCGCACGAAAGCCCGAAGGTCATGCTGATCCCCCTCGGCGTTCTTGCCCTTGGTGCTGTCTTTGCGGGGGCCATCTGGTACGGCAGCTTCTTCGGCAAGACCAACGAGGTCGTGAAATTCTTCGGCGGCAAATACGGTGAACCTACCCAGGAACTGGTCGAAGCGGTTGCCGAACGCAGCCCCAAGGCATCCGAACTGCACTACGTCATGGAAAGCGGACCGGGGGAGGCCGCGATCTTCATCGCGCCCGAGAACACGATCCTGCACGAAGCGCACTATGTGCCGACCTGGGTGAAACTCAGCCCCTTCGTCGCCATGGTGATCGGCCTGCTGACAGCGCTCTGGTTCTACATCTGGAACCCGGCGATGCCCGCGCGTGTGGCCGAAACCAACCGTCCGCTGTACCTGTTCCTGCTGAACAAGTGGTACTTTGACGAGATCTACAACGTGATCATCGTCAAGCCCGCCTTCTGGATCGGCAAGAACCTCTGGAAGAAGGGCGACGAAGCCACGATCGACGGCGGCATCAATGGCCTCGCAATGGGGATCATCCCCTTCTTCACCCGCCTCGCAGGCAAGGCGCAGTCGGGCTACATCTTCACCTACGCATTTGCCATGGTGATCGGCATCGCGGTCCTCGTGACCTGGGTGACGATGACCGGAGGGGCGGAATAATGAGCAACCTTCTCTCGATCGTCACCTTCCTCCCGGCCATCGCCGCGCTGATCCTCGCGGTCTTCCTGCGCGGCGAGGACGCGGCGGGCCAGCGCAACGCCAAATGGGTCGCGCTGATTGCCACGGTGATCACCTTCCTCGTCTCGCTCTTCATCCTCTTCGGCTTCGACCCGTCGAACACCGGCTTCCAGTTCGTCGAGGAACGCGATTGGCTGATGGGCCTGAAGTACAAGATGGGCGTCGACGGGATTTCGGTCCTCTTCGTCTTGCTGACCACCTTCATGATGCCGCTGACCATCGCCGCCTCCTGGGGTGTGGAGACGCGGGTGAAGGAATACATGATCGCCTTCCTGCTGCTGGAAACGCTGATGCTGGGCGTCTTCATGGCGCTGGACCTCGTGCTCTTCTACCTCTTCTTCGAGGCCGGGCTGATCCCGATGTTCCTGATCATCGGCATCTGGGGCGGGGCGAACCGGATCTACGCCTCGTTCAAGTTCTTCCTCTACACCTTCCTCGGCTCGGTCCTGATGCTGGTGGCCATGGTCGCCATGTATGCCGACGCGGGCACTACCGACATCCCGACGTTGATGGCGCATGAGTTCGGCTCCTCGACCCTCTCCGTCCTGGGCATCCAGATCGTCGGCGGGATGCAGACGCTGCTCTTCCTGGCCTTCTTCGCCTCCTTCGCGGTGAAGATGCCGATGTGGCCGGTGCACACCTGGCTGCCGGATGCGCACGTGCAGGCGCCGACCGCGGGCTCGGTCGTGCTGGCGGCGATCCTGTTGAAGATGGGCGGCTATGGCTTCCTGCGCTTCTCCCTGCCGATGTTCCCCGTGGGGTCCGACATCCTGACACCGCTGGTGCTGTGGATGTCCGCCATCGCCATCGTCTACACCTCGCTCGTCGCGCTGGTGCAGGAAGACATGAAGAAGCTGATCGCCTATTCGTCCGTCGCGCACATGGGATATGTCACCATGGGCATCTTCGCGGCCAACCAGCAGGGGATCGACGGCGCGATCTTCCAGATGCTGTCGCACGGCTTCATCTCCGGCGCGCTCTTCCTCTGCGTCGGGGTGATCTATGACCGGATGCACACGCGCGAGATCGACGCCTACGGCGGCCTTGTCAACAAGATGCCCGCCTATGCGCTGATCTTCATGCTCTTCACCATGGCCAATGTCGGCCTGCCGGGGACCAGCGGGTTCATCGGGGAATTCCTGACCCTCATGGGCATCTTCCAGGTCAACACCTGGGTCGCGGCCGTGGCCACCTCCGGCGTGATCCTCTCGGCGGGCTATGCGCTTTATCTCTACCGCCGGGTCGTCATGGGCGACCTGATCAAGGAGAGCCTGAAGTCGATCACCGACATGACCGCGCGCGAAAAGTGGATATTTGCCCCGCTCGTCGCCATGACCCTGCTGCTTGGCGTCTACCCGAGCCTCGTGACCGATGTGATCGGCCCGTCGGTGACGGCGCTGATCGAAAACCATGAAACCGCGCTTGCCAATGCCGACCGGCTGGGCGACGCGATGCACGCCGACGCCGGCTCGCACTAAGGGGACCTCAGATGACTTCCGATCTGAACACCATCCTACCGGAAATCCTCCTGTCGCTCTTTGCGATGCTGGCCCTGGTCGGCGCGGTCTATACCAGCAAGGACAAGCTGGCACCGATGCTGACCTGGCTGACCGCCGGGGTCATGGGGCTGCTTGCCCTCTGGATCGCCCTGACGGGGGAGGGGACGACCCCCGCCTTCGGTGGCATGTTTGTCGACGACGCCTTCGCCCGCTTTGCCAAGGTCACCCTGCTGCTCTCGGCCGCTTTGGTGCTGATCATGGGGCAGGACTACATGGAGCGGCGCGGTATCCTGCGCTTCGAATACCCGGTGCTCGTCGCTCTTTCAGTGGTCGGCATGATGGTCATGGTCTCCGCCGGAGATCTGATGGCCCTCTACATGGGGTTGGAGCTGCAATCGCTCGCCCTCTACGTCGTCGCCTCCATGCGTCGGGATAGCGTGCGCTCCACCGAGGCGGGGCTGAAATACTTCGTCCTCGGCGCACTGTCCTCCGGCCTGCTGCTCTACGGCGCGTCGCTGGTCTACGGTTACGCAGGCACCACGCTCTTCACCGGCATCATTGCTGCGGCGGGTGAGGGGCAGGCAGCGCTTGGCCTGCTCTTCGGCGTGGTCTTCATGCTGGCGGGTCTCGCCTTCAAGGTCTCCGCCGTGCCCTTCCACATGTGGACCCCGGACGTTTACGAGGGCGCGCCGACCCCGATCACCGCCTTCTTCGCCACCGCGCCGAAAGTCGCAGCCATGGGCCTCTTCGCCCGGGTGATGTACGACGCCTTCGGCGGCATCATCGGCGACTGGCAGCAGATCGTGGCGCTCCTGTCGATCCTGTCGATGTTCCTGGGCGCGATTGCCGCCATCGGCCAGACCAACATCAAGCGCCTGATGGCCTATTCCTCCATCGCCCACATGGGCTATGCGCTGATCGGCCTCGCCGCGGGGACGGAGCAGGGGGTCAGCGCCATGCTCACCTACCTCGCCATCTACGTGACGATGAACATCGGCACCTTTGCCTTCATCCTCTCGATGCAGCGGGATGGCGAACCGGTGGTGGACATCGCCTCGCTCAACCTCTTCGCCAAGACCGATCCGGCGCGGGCGCTGGCCATGCTGGTGCTGCTCTTCTCCCTCGCGGGCGTGCCGCCAATGCTGGGCTTCTTTGCGAAGCTGGGCGTCTGGCAGGCGGGTATCGCGGCTGACCTGGTCTGGCTCGTCGTCCTCTCCGCCGTCGCCTCGGCCATCGGGGCCTTCTACTACCTGCGCATCGTCTTCTACATGTATTTCGGTGAAGAAGGCGCACAGGTCGAACCGGCGAAATCCCCGTTGCTCTGGGGCCTGCTGATGGGATCCGCCGCAGTGATGGTCCTGGGTGTCGTCAACCTTTTCGGTGTCGACGGAATGGCACAGGCCGCAGCGGCCTCGCTGGTGAACTGATAAGATGAGCGGCCTGCCGTCGTGGCCCGAAGGTCATGACAAGCTCATCCTCGACAGCACCGACAGCACCCTGAGCGAGGCGCAGCGCCGCTTCGCCCAGGGCGTGACCCGCCCCCTCTGGATCCTTGCCCTGACCCAGACCGCCGCGCGCGGCCGCCGGGGGCGTCCCTGGTCCATGCCGCCGGGCAACTTTGCCACCACGCTGATCCTGCCGACCCGCGACCGTCCCGATCAGCTGGCCCTGCGCAGCTTCATCGCCTCCCTTGCGCTCTTCGATGCCTGCGCCCTGGCGACCGGCCGGACCGAGGGGCTGACCCTGAAATGGCCCAATGACGTGCTGCTGAACGGGGGCAAGCTGGCGGGTATCCTGCTGGAAAGCCTGACCTCGGGCGGACAGATCGCTGCCGCCTCCATCGGGATCGGCGTGAACCTCGCCACCGCCCCCGACGCGGGGGAAGTTGAAGCCCGCGCCCTACGTCCCGTCGCCCTGATGGAGGCCGGTGCCAGCCCCGCGCCGGAAGACTTCCTCGCGCTCCTCGCCCCCGCCTTTGCGCGCTATGAACAGCAGTTCACCACCTACGGCTTCGCGCCGATCCGGACCGAGTGGCTGAACCGTGCGGCGCATCTGGGTGATGTTATCACCGCGCGCACCGGCACAGACGAAACCACCGGCACGTTCGAAACGATCGACGAGGCCGGGCGCCTCATCCTGACCACTGCCCAGGGCCGCCAGGCGATCGCGGCGGCCGATATCTTTTTCTGACAGGAGGGTTCCATGCTCCTCGCCATCGACTGCGGCAATACCAATACCGTCTTCTCCGTCCTCGACGGGGACAAGGCGCTTTGCACGCTGCGCACCTCGACCGAACATCAGCGCACCGCGGATCAGTACTACGTCTGGCTCTCCACACTGCTGGAGCATCACAAGCTGCCGCTGGACATTGACGCGGTGATCATCTCCTCCACCGTGCCGCGTGTGGTCTTTAACCTGCGGGTCCTGTCGGACCGGTATTTCAACTGCCGCCCGCTGGTCGTGGGTAAGCCCGAGTGCCTGCTGCCGACCCAGCCCCGGGTGGACGAGGGAACGGTTGTCGGCCCCGACCGCCTGGTCAATTCGGCGGGGGCCTTCGACAGATACGGCGGGGACCTGATCGTGGTCGATTTCGGCACCGCGACCACCTTTGACGTCGTGGCGGGGGACGGCGCCTATGTCGGCGGTGTCATCGCGCCAGGCGTGAACCTCTCGCTTCAGGCGCTGCATGAGATGGCCGCCGCGCTGCCCCATGTGGATGTGACCAAACCGCAGAAGGTCATCGGCACCAACACCGTCGCCTGCATGCAATCGGGCATCTTCTGGGGCTATGTCGGCCTGGTGCGGGGCATCACCCAGAACATTCAGGCAGAATATGACCGGCCGATGAAGGTTATTTCCACCGGGGGCCTTGCACCGCTCTTCGGTCAGGGGGATACCCTCTACGATCACTTTGACGAATTCATCACGATCCACGGGCTGCGGATCATCTATGACTACAATCGCGAACAGGGCAACGTATGAGCAATGAACGGCTGATCTATCTCCCCCTCGGCGGTGCCGGGGAAATCGGTATGAACGCCTATGTCTATGGCTACGGCAAACCGGGGGAAGAGCGGCTGGTGCTTGTCGATATCGGTGTGGCCTTTCCCGATATGGACACCACGCCCGGCGTCGATCTCATCTTTGCCGACATCACCTGGCTGGAGGAACGCAAGGACCGGCTGGAGGCCGTCTTCATCACCCATGCCCACGAGGACCACGTCGGCGCGATCGGCCACCTGTACGAGCGTCTGGGCGCGCCCAAGATCTACGCTCGCGCCTTCACCGCCAATATCGCTCGCGGCAAACTGGCGGAATACGGGGTGGGGGACAACGCGGTCACGGTCGCCAACGCCTGGCCCGACATGATCCAGAGCGGCCCGTTCAAGATCGGCTTCCTGCCGATTTCGCATTCCATCCCCGAAAGCTCCGCGCTGGTGATCGACAGCCCCGAGGGCCGGGTGATCCACACCGGCGACTTCAAACTGGACGAAACCCCGCTGGTCGGCGAAGCCTTTGACGAGAACCTCTGGAAGGAGGCCTCCGCCCCCGGTGTCCGCGCCCTGGTCTGCGATTCCACCAATGTCTTTTCCAAACATCCCGGTCGGTCCGAAGCCGTTGTCGGCCCCGAAATCACCAGGCTGGTGAGCGAGTCGACCGGCATGTTCGTCGCCACGACCTTTGCCTCCAACGTCGCCCGCGTCAAAACCCTGGCGGATGCGGGCGCAGCCGCCGGACGCTCCATCGTTCTGCTTGGCCGGGCTATGCGCCGGATGATCGAAGCCTCGATCAAGACCGGCGTCCTGTCCGATTTCCCGACCGTCGTCCCTCCGGAAGATGCAAAGAGCATTCCGCGCGAAAACCTCATGCTGATCGTAACCGGCTCACAGGGCGAACGGCGTGCGGCCTCGGCACAGCTGGCGCGGGGCAAGCATATGGGGCTGACGATGAAGGAGGGGGATACCTTCCTCTTCTCCTCCAAGACGATCCCGGGCAACGAAAAGGGCGTGATCCACGTCATCAACGCCTTTTCCGAGATGGGCGTCGACGTGGTGGACGACAACGATGGCCTCTACCATGTCTCCGGCCATGCCAACCGCCCGGATCTGGAACGGATGCAGGACCTCGTGAACCCGCAGATCGTGATCCCGATGCATGGCGAACACCGCCACCTGCGCGAACATACCAAGCTGGCGCAGCAGAAACGGCGGCAGGGGGTGCTGGCGGTAAATGGCACGATGGTCTCCCTGTCCGGCAATGCACCGGAAGTGGTGGACTATGTCGAAACCGGCCGCACCTACCTGGATGGCTCGGTGCAGATCGGCGCGCTGGACGGCATCGTCCGTGACCGCATTCGCATGGCCCTGAACGGCCATGTCACCGTCACCGTCGTTCTGGACGAGGCGGATGAACCCCTCGGCGATCCCTGGTGCGACCTGATGGGCCTGCCGGAAACCGGCCGCTCCCGCGCGTCACTGCAGGAGGTGCTGGAGGAAGACCTGTCGCAATTCCTCAACCGCGCGGGGCAGGGGACCCTATCGGACGATGACAAGATCGAAGAGGCGCTGCGCCGCGTCGTGCGCAACTCCGCCAATGAGGAGATCGGCAAGAAGCCCGAGGTGACGGTGGTGGTCAGCCGCCTGACCTGAGCCTAGCCGTCGGTCGCAGCCTCGGTCAGACGAGCAAGTCCTGACTTCGCCTGGCCGGGGCTCAGAAACTCGACCCCGGCCTCGTGGCCCCGCGACCAGCGCCAAGCGATGCGCAACTGTAGCGCCCCGGCGATGCGCAATTCCCGCAGACCGCCCATGTCATAGGCCGTTGTTGGGAGGGGCAGGGCGATCCGTGCGCCCCCCATTGACAGATCCAGCACCCGCACCGTTGTTGAGGCCGTGGGAAAGAAGGCCGTGCCGGTCAGATCGACCGCATGGCGCGGATGTTGCCGCAGATCGCGGCGCGTCCTTGAAATTGCCAAAATCACACTCCTCTGCCAGCCACGGGTGGACCCGGTGCTAGCAGGGGAGGTTGAAGAATTGGTTGACGCCCCTAAGCGTCAGCTCGCGCGCCGCTCGTCAAAGCTCAGCGCGATGAAGCTGGGCATGTGATCGCCCATGCCGACGACCTTGTTGTCGTCGTCACGCCCACGCCGCCGACCGCCACGCTCCCGACGCCCTTCGGGCTTCGGTTGGCTCTCGGTCGTGGCCTCGACTGCCGGGGTCTCTTCCACGGCGGCCTCTGGGGTCTCCGTCACCGGCTCCTCGGTCTTGGTACGGCTCCGGCCGCGTCCGCCACGTGACCGGCGCGGTTTGTCTTCCGCCGCGCTGTCCTCGGTCTCCGCCTTGGGGCTGGGCGCATTCGGTGCCTCAAGCCGCGGAATTTCCTTTTCCACCAGCCGTTCGATATCGGCCAGGTTCCTCTCGTCCCGCGGCACGCAGATCATCATTGCCTTGCCCTGACGTCCGGCGCGGCCGGTCCGGCCGATCCGGTGCACATAGTCCTCGGCATGGCTCGGCACGTCGAAGTTGAACACATGGCTCACGTTCGGAATATCGAGGCCCCTAGCCGCCACATCGGAGGCCACGAGGAACCGCAGCGTGCCATCACGGAACCCGTCCAGCGTTTTCATCCGCTGCGACTGTTCCAGGTCACCATGGATCGGCGCGGCGTCATAGCCATATTTCTTCAGCGACTTCGCGGTGATATCCACATCCGTCTTGCGGTTGCAGAAGATAATCGCATTGCGGCAGGCCTCGCCTTCGCTCTCGATCAGGTCGCGCAGCAGGCGCCGCTTTTCCGAGCCCTCGCGATCCTTGCGCGAGGCCTTGTACATCACCACACCCTGCTCGATCGTCTCGGAGGTCGTCGCCTGGCGCGCCACCTCGACCCGTGCGGGGTTGGAAAGGAAGGTATTGGTAATCCGCTCGATTTCCGGCGCCATCGTGGCGGAGAAGAAGAGCGTCTGACGCGTGAAGGGCGTCAGCGAGAAAATGCGTTCGATATCAGGGATGAAGCCCATGTCCAGCATGCGGTCGGCTTCGTCCACCACCATGATCTGCACGCCGGTCAGCAGAAGCTTACCACGTTCGAAATGGTCAAGCAGACGACCCGGCGTCGCGATCAGAACGTCGACCCCACGGTCAATCAGTGCATCCTGCTCCTTGAAGGACACACCGCCGATCAGCAGCGCCTTCGTCAGCTTGAGGTGTTTGGTGTAAGTATCGAAATTCTCGGCAACTTGCGCCGCCAATTCCCGCGTCGGAGCCAGCACAAGGCTGCGCGGCATCCGCGCCCGCGCCCGCCCCTTGGACAGAAGCGTGATCATCGGCAAGGTAAAGCTCGCGGTCTTGCCAGTGCCGGTCTGGGCGATCCCCAGAACATCGCGCCCTTCGAGGGCCGGGGGGATGGCGCCCGCCTGAATGGGCGTGGGCGATTCGTAGCCCGCTTCGGTGACGGCCTTAAGGACCTTGGGAGCCAGGTTCAGATCAGTAAATTTTGTCATGAGTATCCGTTATTTGCGGACACGTCTTGGCCCGCGCAGCGAGAGGGCCGGTTGCCCGGATGGCTCTGATGAGTGAGTCAGATTGGCCCAATTGCGGCGGGAATAGCGAAAAAATCCCGTTTCGTCAAACATGTAAGCGCTAACTCTTTGTTTCCAAGCCAGCGAAATGCTTTTCTCTTAACGCTTCCAGTGGCATGCGGGCGCGCCGCAGCAACCCTGCGGCGAGCAGACGCTCCAAATGGCCGGGGGTCGCTGCGCAGACCTCGTCGAAGAAAAGCCGCAGCCCGGCTTCACCGCCCTCTGCCTCGATCACCGCAAACAGCTCATGCAGGGTCATTCCGCCCCGGTCCCGCGGGCGGTTCGGTTTCAGTTCCGCCCGGTAGGCGCCGCTTTCATGGCGATAGCGGTAGTGGGCATACCAGTCGGCCCAGGTCCGGGCGTGCAGATGCGCCAGGGCGATTGTATCCACCTCCTGCTGCCCCGGATTTTCCACCCCGTCCGCATAGAAGTTATGGATGCGGAACGCGGGGTCTGCCTGGCCCGTCCGGACAAAGATCTTGCCCGCGACATGGCTCAGAAACCCGCCGTTGAGATAGGGGCCATAGGTCGGCCAGACCTCGGTCGCAACGCACCGCCGCGCGGCAGGGTCGACCACCAGCACCTTGAAATTCCACGCATCCCCCTCTGGATCAACCGGCGCCAAGGCCTCCATCGGGCGGACACGGGCGACCATGCAATCCGGGGGCAGCGCGTCCAGCGCTTCGGAAACGGGTGCGTCGGACATCAGGAACTCGTCCACGTCCAGATGGCACAGCCAGTCGACATCGGCCCGGCGCGCATAAGTGCGGGTGGCGTTGAACGTCTGGCGCGGCTGGTGCTTTGTCGGCCGCCGCACACCGCTCGCCTCCCAATAGGCGCTGTCGGTGATCCGGGGGCGAATACGGGGATGCGCCTTGAGGATGTCGAAGGTGGCCGCATCCGGCGCGTCGAGATGCAGGAAGAGCCGATGCACCCCCATCTCCAGATGCCAGGCCGCGAATTCCAGAACCGCTCGCTGCGGCGCCTTGATCGTGCTGACGATGCCCCAGGTGGTCATTCACCGGCCCCCGCTCAGACCGCATGGAGGCACATCAAGAGCCTGCCGCAAGCCCCTGCTATCGCACCGCGCCCCAGTGTTATCCACAGGGGCGCCATCGGCCGGGGTTACCAAGGGACATCGCGCGCTCATAAGGGCAGAGTGACCGCAGCCGCCAGCCCTGACAAGGGCCCGCTCAGACCATCATTTCCTTTGTCGCGGTCAGGGTGATGTCGGGATAATCCCGCGCCACCCGGTCGATATCCCATTGCAGACGGGTCAGATAGACAACGTCGCCATCGTGATCCGTCGCGATATGCTGCTTGTTGGCATTCACAAACTTATCAACAGCTTGCTGGGTCCCCTTCACCCATCTTGCCGAGGTGAACTGGGAAGTGTCGAAGCGCACGGGCAGCCCGTACTCCAGTTCGATCCGCGATCCCAGGACCTCGAACTGCAGCGCGCCGACGACGCCGACGATGAAGCCGGAGCCGAAGGAGGGCTTGAAGACCTTGGCCGCGCCTTCCTCGGCAAACTGCATCAACGCCTTCTCCAGATGCTTCGCCTTCATCGGGTCGCCCGCGCGCACCGATTGCAGCAGTTCCGGCGCGAAGGAGGGGATGCCAGTGGCGCGCAGCGCCTCGCCCTCGGTCAGCGTGTCGCCGATGCGCAGCTGTCCGTGGTTGGGAATGCCGATGATATCGCCTGCCCAGGCCTCCTCCGCCAGTTCCCGGTCGGAGGCCAGGAAGAGCACCGGCGCCGAAATGGTCATAGGTTTCTTCGACCGTACATGGGTCAGCTTCATCCCGCGTTGGAAGTGCCCCGAGGCCAGCCGGATGAAGGCCACGCGGTCGCGGTGTTTGGGGTCCATATTGGCCTGCACCTTGAAGACAAAGCCCGTCACCTTCGGCTCGTCCGGCGCGATCTGCCGTGGTTCGGCGCTTTGCACCTGTGGTTCCGGCCCGTAGGTGGCGATGCCGTCCATCAGCTCCTTCACGCCGAAGGAATTGATGGCGCTGCCGAACCAGATCGGCGTCATATGCCCCTCCAGCACGGCCTGGGGATCAAGCGTCGGCAACAGCTCCTTCGCCATCTCGACCTCCTCGCGCAGCTGGTCCAGCAGGTGCGCGGGGACGTGTTTTTCCAGTAGGGGATCATCAAGCCCATTGATTTCAATGGTTTCGGCCACGCGGTTTCGGTCGGCCCGGTCCATCAGCTCCAGCCGGTCGCGCAGGATGTCATAGCAGCCGACGAAATCCGACCCGCTGCCGATCGGCCAGGACGCGGGGGTTACGTCGATGGCCAGGTTTTCCTGGATTTCGTCGATAATATCGAAGGTATCCCGACTATCCCGGTCCATTTTGTTGCAAAAGGTCAGGATCGGCAGATCGCGCAAACGGCACACCTCAAACAGTTTCCGCGTCTGACTCTCCACCCCCTTGGCCCCGTCGATGACCATCACCGCCGCATCCACGGCCGTCAGCGTCCGGTAGGTGTCCTCGGAAAAGTCCGAGTGGCCGGGCGTATCGACAAGATTGAAGCGGAAGCTCTTGAAATCGAACGACATCGCCGAGGCGGAGACGGAAATACCCCGGTCCTTCTCCATCTGCATGAAATCCGACCGCGTCCGCCGCGCTTCGCCCTTGGCGCGGACCTGGCCTGCCATCTGGATCGCCCCGCCGAACAGCAGGAACTTCTCCGTCAGCGTTGTCTTGCCCGCATCCGGGTGAGAGATGATGGCAAAGGTCCGACGCCGCGCGATTTCGGGCGGCAGGGTGGGGCGGTTTGTGGGCGTATCCAGCATGGCGCGGGATATAACAGGCCGCCCGGAAACGGCAAGCGGGCGAATGCCTAGTTGCCGATGGTCAGGATGCGCGTGCTCTCGCCGCTTGGACAGCAGCGAGGGTCGTTGTCCAGCAATTCAAAGATTACGAGGTGCAGATTGCCATCCACCTGTTCGACGCGCTTCAGCGACCGGTCGAGGCCGATGTCGGCGCTGGCCCCATAGCCCGTGTCCTCGCCGTCGAAGAGGTAGGTTCGCACATAGACCGCATTGCCGCCCTTGAAGGGATAGGCCGCCTGAACCAGCCATTCCATCGTCCCGTCCCCCTCCAGATCGACGGGCCAGCCGGACACGCCATCGAAGAGCTCTCCGTTCGCCCCGGCCTCCGCGCGCAATTGGTCAACGATAGGGGCGGGCGGATCTGTCCGGGTCAGCGGCTCTGCTATCAGGGGCAGGGGCAGGGGCAGAAGACAGGCAATCAGGAAAACAGGGCGCATGGAAACCTCCGGTCAGCAGGCGGAGGATGAAACGCGGTGCGGACCGCGTCAACCGGCGCGGCGGCCCCCGGTCCGGCGCGAGGCCTCGCGCAGCACGTCGGCCGCGTCCGGCTGATCCAGCAGCGCCTTCTGGACCTCGAACTGCAGATGCGCCCGATCCTCGTGCCCCGGCAGCTTGCGCGCCAGAACCTCGTCCAGCTCGGGCGGGAGGGCGGCGCGGGTGCGGGTGTCGACCAGCAGCGTCTCAGCGGCGATGCCCTCGGCATAGATGATCTCATGCCCGTCGAAGAGCAGCTGGTAATATTCGACAAACCCGCCGTCCTGCTGGATCACCGTGTCGCCGTTCACCAGATGACGCGCCTTGACCAGCAACTCGCGACGCCCGGCGCCGATGGCATCCTCGCGTTGATAAATGAACAGGCGATGATCGGGCGAGACCACCAGATCCGCCTCGTTGTTCAGCGCCCCGGCGCGGATCACGATCGGGGCAAAGTCGCCGACCGCGCGCACGGTCGAATGCCCGATCCAGCGGATTTCCTGCACGCCGTTGTCGCGGGTCAGCACCCGGTCGCCTATGGCGAGCTTTTCGATCCTGCGTTGCGCACCGGAGGCCAGCGTGATCCGCGTGCCACGGGTGAAGGAGACGCAGGCGACCTCGGCGAACTTGCGGGCCGCGCCGTCGATATCAATCCCGACGAGGGTGTAATCCGTGCGCGGGGACAGCGGGGCCAGCGGCAGGGCATAGACCGCCGCTGCATCGCCGAACATGTCGACCTCCACCAACAGCAGAACCTCGGTCGTGGTGCCATCGGGGGACATGACGGTCACGCAACTGTCCAGATGCAGCGAGGCGCCGGGCGTCCCGGCCTCCGTATCCTCGCCCACGGTGATCGCGCCACTTTCCGACGAGGCGATGCCGAGCCGCACCTGCCGCGCCGCTTCGGCGAACCAGTAGCTGTCATCCAGCATCAGCTCATCGGCGAAGGTCAGATCGTCCCCTTCGTTTGCGCCATGCACACAGGTCAGATCCCGGGCCCGAAAGACCGGAATGGACGCCGTGGGTTTGGCGATGGCCGAAATCATGTCTCTTTAAACCTTTCCTCTGCCGATCCGCTCCGGCATGAGTGGAGGAGTAGGCATTGATTGTGGCGGCAACCGGGCGGGTCCCGGGTCATTTGCCGTCATTGTTGCGCAAGCGGCGGGCAATCGGGATAACATGCCAAGGCGAACAGATGGAAACGGGCCGCAGGGTCCGGAAGGGAGATTACATGGACCTCGGGATTTCAGGCAAGCGCGCATTGGTTTGCGCCTCTTCCAAGGGGCTGGGACGGGGCTGTGCCATGGCACTGGCAGACGCGGGGGTGAACCTTGTTCTCAACGCCCGCGGGGCGGAGGCGCTGGAGGCCACCGCGCAGGAGATCCGCGACACCTATGGTGTGGAGGTGACAGCCGTCGCCGCCGACATCACCAGCGAAGCGGGCCGCGCCGAAGTACTGGAAGCCGCAGGCGCGCTCGACATCCTCGTCACCAACGCCGGTGGCCCGCCCCCGGGCTTCTGGACCGACTGGGACCGCGAGGATTTCATCAAGGCGCTGGACGCCAACATGCTGACCCCGATCGCGCTGATGAAGGCGCAGCTTCCCGGCATGATGGATCGCGGCTGGGGCAGGGTGGTCAATATCACCTCCGCCTCCGTCCGCTCGCCCATCCCGATCCTGGGCCTGTCGAACTCCGCCCGCGCCGGTCTGACCGGCTATGTCGCGGGCACCGCACGGCAGGTGGCGAAACATGGCGTGACCATCAACAACCTGCTGCCGGGCAGCCATGACACCGACCGCATCCGCTCCATGACCGAGGCGACGGCAAAGCGCGAAAGCATAAGTTTCGAAGAGGCCGCCAAGGCCCGCGACGCCGCCAACCCCACGGGCCGCATCGGCACGGCGGAGGAGTTCGGCGCGACCTGTGCCTTCATGTGTTCGGTTCATGCAGGCTTCATGGTGGGGCAGAACGTCCTGCTGGACGGTGGCGCGTTCAATTCGACCGTCTGACCGTCATGGCGGGGGGCTTTTCGCTCAAGGACGATCTGTTCAACGCGGAAACGGTCGGCGACCTCGCCGCCCGATTCCGCGCCAATGACCCCACCTTCGATCCCGGCTTTGAGGCGCGGGTGCTCTCCCGCTTTCCCGAACTGGAGCTGAAACAGCGCATCGACTGGATCGCGGACTGCCTGACCCAGGCGCTGCCCGACCATTTTCCTGCCGCCGCCGATGTGATCGAGGCCGCCCTGCCGCCGCCCCTCGACCCCACGCGGCGCGACGACGATTTCGGACGGTTCATCTATGCCCCCCTGGGCGAGGTGGCCGTGAAACGCGGGCTGGAGGATCACCGCGACCGGGCACTCGATTTGCTGGAGCAAGTCACGCAGCGGTTTTCCATGGAATATGCCATCCGCCCCTTCCTCAACCGTTGGCCGGAGGAGGTCATGGCGCGGCTGACGAATTGGGCCGACCATCCCCACTACCATGTCCGCCGGCTGGTGAGCGAAGGCACGCGACCCAGGCTGCCCTGGGGCATGGGCATCACTCTCACGCCGGGGGCGGCCATGCCCCTGCTGGATCGCCTCCACGCCGATCCGACCCGGTTTGTCACCCGCTCGGTCGCCAATCACCTCAACGACATTTCCAAGGTCGACGCACGGCCTGTGCTGGGCGCGCTCAACCGCTGGAAAAAGGCCGCAGCGCAGGACCCGGACGAACTGGCCTGGATGACCCGCCACGCCCTGCGCGACCTTGTGAAGAAAGGCCACCCCGGCGCCATGTCACTGCTGGGCTACCGGATGGAGGCGGTGATCACGGCCGATCTGACCCTGCCGGACACCGCCCGCATCGGGGAGGCGCTGGAGTTCTCCGTCACCCTGACCTGTCCTGAAGATCAGCCCGTTCTCGTCGACTACGCCATCGGTTTCCTCCGGCCCACGGGCGTCCGGCGCAAGGTCCACAAGCTGACGGTGACGAAGCTAGAGGGGGGCAGGCCCCTGACCCTGCAAAAACGCCACAAACTGCCCGCCTCGGCCACGACCTACAGCCTTCACCCCGGCCCGCATGAGGTCGAACTGGTGGTCAACGGACGCATCCGGGCCGCAGGCATCGTAACCCTGACGGCGTAGGTCGGCTTCACCGACCTGACCACTTGCCGCCAGGGGGGGCGCCTGATACCCACGCGGGAACCTTTGCAAATCGGTCAGGCATCTGGTGACATCCCCGCCCCGTCTTGAAATCCGCAATCTGACGCGCAGCTTTGACGGCCGCGTGGTGGTGGATGACGTCTCGCTGTCCATCCAGCCGGGGCAGGTGACCTGTCTGCTCGGCCCCTCCGGTTGCGGCAAGTCGACGACCCTGCGGATGATCGCCGGGGTGGAAATGCAGGACAGCGGCGAAATCCACGTGGACGGAGAGCTGATCTGCGACACCGTGGTCCGCGTCCCCGCCGAGCGCCGCCGCATCGGCCTGATGTTCCAGGATTTCGCCCTCTTTCCGCATCTGACCGTGGCCGACAATGTTGCCTTTGGTCTCTCCGGCTCTGCCGCCGTCAAACGCGCCCGGGTGGAGGAGATGCTGGACCGCGTCGACCTGCGCCGATTCATCGACGCCTGGCCACATGAGCTGTCGGGCGGCGAACAGCAGCGCGTCGCCCTGGCTCGCGCCCTGGCCCCGAATCCCCGCATCATGTTGATGGACGAGCCCTTTTCCGGCCTCGACAACCGGCTGCGTGATGACATCCGGGATACCACCCTGACGATCCTGAAGGAGGCCGGCACCGCCGTCCTCCTCGTCACGCACGAGCCGGACGAGGCCATGCGCATGGCCGATGACATTGCCTTGATGCGCAATGGTAAAATCGTCCAGCAGGGGGCGCCCTACAATATCTACAACGCGCCGATCGACAAGGCTGCGGTCGCGTTCTTCAGCGACATCAACGTGATCCGCGGCAAGGTGCAGGGCGCGCTGACCCATACCCCCTTTGGCGAATTCCTCGCCCCCGGTGTGCCGGACGGGCAGGAGGTGGAGATCGTGATCCGCCCCCAGCACCTCAAAATCGACTTCGACCGCGACGGGCAGGGGCCCTTGCCGACCGCCCAGGATGGCACCCCGGCGCGCGGCGTGGTCACTCGTGCGCGTTTCATGGGCAATGAAAGCCTGGTCGAATTCCGCATGGACGGCGACGGATCGACCGTGAAGGCCACGGTGCCCAATGTCTTCCTGCCGCGCCCGGGCAAGCCGCTCTGGCTCACCATCCGGCGGGATCGCTGTTTCGTCTTCCCGGTCACAGGCTGACCCGAGCCCCTCTCGCGCGTCATCCCGGGATCAAGTCCAAGGATGACGCAACACCAGGTCCGGCCCCCCAGACGAAATGCCGCGCAGCCAGACGGCGATTTATCTCACAATCCAAGGATTGCACCTTCCCCTCGCGCGGCTGAACCATTAGATACATCTGGACTTTCGACCCGGGCGGTTCACTCCTCACACCCCGCCCGGTGCACCAGGGGAGAGAAGACATGCTCAACAATATCGGCCTTCCCGGCCTCCTGCTGATCGCCGTGGTCGTGCTGGTCCTCTTCGGGCGCGGCAAGATCTCCTCGCTCATGGGCGAGGTCGGCAAGGGCATCACCGCCTTCAAGAAGGGCGTGAGCGACAGCACCAAGGAACTGGATGACGCGCAATCCGAAACGGCTCGCGACGTGACTCCGGAAGAAAAAGACAAGGTCTGATCCACCATGTTCGGCATGGGCTGGACCGAGCTTCTGGTCATCGGCATCGTCGCCCTCATCGTGGTCGGTCCCAAGGACCTTCCGGTCCTGTTCCGGTCGATGGGCCAATTCGTGGGCAAGGCCCGCGGCATGGCACGGGAATTTTCCCGCGCCATGGAGGATGCTGCCGACCAGTCCGGCGTGAAAGAGGCCACGGATACGCTCCGTGGTCTGTCCAATCCTGCCAAATATGGGCTCGACAAGGTCAAGGACGCGACGGATTTCACCAAGTGGGATCCCGATAGCGAGACCGGCAAGCTGGCCAAGGATCGCGCCGAGAACGCCGAAAAGATCAGAAACGCCGCCGCCGAAAAGGCCCAGAAGCGCCTTGATGCCGAAGCCGCCGAGGCGGAAAAGGCGGCCCAGGCCGAAAAGGCGGACAAGTCCGACGCCCTGGGCAAGGCCGTCGCAAAGGCCAAGGGCGACCCCGCGTCCGAGACACCCGGTACCGCTGCGGCCAAGCCCGCGGCCAAACCCAAGACCGCCGCGAAACCGGCCGCCAAGGCAAAACCGGCCACCAAGCCCGCGGCGAAGAAGACGGCAAAGACAGCAGCCAAATCGGCCGCCGCCGCCCCGGATGAGGGCCAGGACAAGGCATGACCACCGCAGACGACGAGATCGAAGACAGCTCCGCCCCGTTGATCGAACACCTGGCGGAACTCCGCACCCGGCTGATTCATTCGGCGGTGGCCTTCATCATCGGCATGGTGATCTGCTTCACCGTCTGGAACCCGATCTTCAACTTCCTGACGCAGCCGCTCTGCGATGCCATGGCGGCCCGTGGCCAGACCGGCGATTGCGGGTTGATCCTCATCAAGCTGCAGGAAGGATTCTTCGTCGCCATCTCGATCTCGCTTCTGGGCGGGCTCTGCCTGTCCTTCCCCTATATCGCCCTGCAGATGTGGCGTTTCGTGGCGCCCGGCCTCTACAAGAGCGAAAAGGGCGCCTTTCTGCCCTTCCTGATCTCCTCGCCGGTGATGTTCTTCCTCGGCGCCTCCTTCGCTTTCTACGTCGTCACTCCGCTGGCCTTCGACTTCTTCCTCGGCTTCCAGCAGCCCGGATCGGTGCTGGGCGACGAGGCGACGGACAACGGCATCGCCGGTATCGCCTTCCAGGGCTCCGCGCAGGAATACCTCTCGCTCACCATCAAGTTCATCGTCGCCTTCGGCCTCTGTTTCCAGCTGCCGGTGCTGCTGACGCTGATGGGCAAGGCGGGGCTCGTCTCTTCCGAGGGGCTGGGCAATGTGCGCAAATATGCGGTAGTCGCCATTCTGGTGCTCGCCGCCCTCGTCACCCCGCCCGACGTCATCACCCAGGTGATCCTCTTCGTCGTGGTCTATGGCCTTTATGAAATCTCCATCTGGCTCGTGCGCCGTGTCGAGAAAAAGCGCGATGAACGCCTGCGCGCCGAGGGCTACTTCGACGACGAGGATGAAGTGATGGAGTCCGAGGCCGCCGCGGATACCGCCATGGCCGAAGACCCGGCAGACAGCGCACCAGACGACGGTACCGGCCGCAAGAATGACTGAGACCGACCTGACCCGCATCGCCGACGCGCTGGAGCGTATGGCCCCCGCGCCGCTGGACAGCCCGGATTTCGACGGCGCGGATGCCTTCGTCTGGCAGGTCGCCCCGGAGCGGCTGGACCCGGTGACGCGCGTCTCGCGCGTGGCGCTGGACCTGCTGGTCGGGATCAACCGGTCGCGCGACACGCTGCTGGCCAATACTTTGCAATTCGCCCGCGGTCTGCCTGCCAACAATGCCCTGCTCTGGGGCGCGCGTGGGATGGGCAAATCCAGCCTGGTCAAGGCCGTCCATGCCGAGGTGCTGGCCAAAGGCCTGCCGCTCAAGATCGTTGAACTTCAGCGCGAGGACCTGCCGACGGTCGACCGGCTGATGCAGATCCTCGGGGCCTCGGAACATCGTTTCCTGCTTTTCTGCGACGACCTGTCGTTCAGCCATGACGACCAGCACTACAAATCGCTCAAGGCGGTGCTGGATGGCGGGATCGCCGGGCGGCCTGAAAACGTCCTCTTCTACGCCACCTCGAACCGCCGCCACCTGATGCCGCGAGACATGATCGAGAACGAGCGGTCGTCGGCCATCAACCCGGCGGAAGCGGTGGAGGAAAAGGTCTCCCTCTCCGACCGCTTCGGCCTCTGGCTCGGCTTCCATCCCTGTGATCAGGATGATTTCCTGGCCATGATCGACGGCTACTGCGCCGCCCACGGGCTCAAGATTGATCCCGACACGCTGCGGGCCGAGGCGATTGAATGGCAGGCCACCCGCGGCGCGCGCTCAGGCCGTGTCGCCTGGCAGTTCTTCACCGATCTGGCCGGCCGTCACGGGGTCAAGATCGGCTGATCTTCACCTTTCCGAAAATACTCCGGGGGAGGCCGCAGGCCGGGGGCGGAGCCCCCTGAACCCTATCGCAGCCCTGAAGCCTATCGCAGGTAGTCCATGGGGTCGGTCGCCTCCAGCCCCTTTCGCACCTCGAAATGCACATAGGGCGAGGAGCCACCGCGCACCTCGGCCAGCTTCTGCCCGCGCGACACGCTCGCGCCCTCCTTGACGACGATATTGTCGACGTTCGAATAGATGGTCAGCAGCTTGCCCTCGTGGCGCAGCACGATGACCCGGACGTTATCCGCATCGGAGGTGATCGCCGCCACGGTGCCGTTGGTCGCCGCCCGCACCGCGGTGCCGCGATCCGCGGCGATGTCGATGCCGTCGCTCTTGCCCTTCTGGAAATCCCGGATGATCCGGCCCTTCACCGGATAATCCATGGCCGTCTTGGGCCCGTCGCTCTGCGTCTGGCCCAGATCGGGCGCGGCGGAGGGTTCGGGCTTGGCGGCGGCGCTCTGCGTCTGCGCGGGCGTGTTCACCGGCTGGGTCTGTTCTGCGGGCAGGGGGGCGCTGGCGCTTGGTGGCACGGGCGTGGGCGATCCAGCCCCCGGGGGCTGGGTCTGCACCGGGGCCACCGCGGCGGTCTCGGCCGCGACGGGGATCAACAGGAATTGCCCTTCGCGGATCGTGTAGTCCTGATCCAGACCGTTCCAGTCGGCCAGCGACCGGACCGAGACATTGTAGAGCCGCGAGATCGTATAGGCGGTCTCGCCCCGCGCCACCTTGTGGCGCACTGGTTCCGCGCCCGTCATGCGGGTCTCCGCGGGCGGCAGGGTTTCCACCGCAACCCGCTGGTCGCCCGCCCGGTCGATCGCCGCCCCGGCCATCGAGCCGATATCGACCTGTCCCGGCGGCAGGATCGGACCTGTGCCGGTCGCGCCGGTCGCGGGCGAAGGTTCGGCCACGCGGGAGGGCAGGGCGAGCACCTCGCCATTGCGCAGGCGATCGTCCACCCGCAACCCGTTGTAGTCGGCCAGTTGCTGCGCATCGACCCCGACCCGGCGGGCCACATCGGCAACGCTGTCATCGCGCCGGGATACGGCCACCTGATAGTTGGGGTAGGAAATCACACCGCGATCGTCCGGCCTCGGCCGGTCCACCGTGGCCTGGCGCGCGGCGTCCGTCGTCGAAAACCCGCCAAGTCCGCCGCGCACATCCATGTCGAAGCCGTTCTGACAGGCTGTCAGCGCCAAGACCGCCGTCCCCGCCAGCAACATGCGCCACACCTGGCCCCTTTGGGCCGACATCCCAGTGTTGTCCTGCATCTGCTCTATCCCTCACACGTCCCCGTTGTCCGGGGCTCTGCTACCCATGCGGCGCCTGTCGCGCCCTCAGTCGTCTCGCGCCATACCCTCGACCAGAGGGACGAACCGCACTGACCGAAGCTCTTCATACTCATACCCGGTCTCTGTCCGCGTCACGCGGATCAGGCTCTGCACCGTATCGGACTGGCCAACAGGCAATACCATGATACCGCCAATCTTCAACTGAGCCAAGAGAGGCCCCGGAGGGTCCTCTGCCGCCGCCGTCACGATGATCCGGTCAAAGGGCGCCTGATCGGGAAGCCCGTGACTGCCATCCGCCGCAAAGGTCGTGATATTGCCCAGACCCATGCGGTCGAAAATCGCCTCGGCGTCCTTCACCAGCTTGGGGTGGCGGTCGATCGTGTAGACCCGCCGCGCCATCTGCGCCAGAACCGCCGCCTGATAGCCCGACCCGGTCCCGACCTCCAGCACCCGGTGGCGCGGATCGACATTCAGCGCCTGGGTCATCAGCCCGACGATCGAGGGCTGGGAAATCGTCTGCCCGCAGGCAATGGGCAGGGGCATGTCCTCATAGGCGCGTTCAGCAAAGAGGCCGCGCAGGAACTCCCCCCGGTCGACCTTCTCCATCGCGGCGAGCGTACGTTTGTCGGTCACCCCGCGCGTGCGCAGGGTGAACAGGAACTGCATCTTGCGTTCTGCGATGCTGTCGTCGGTCATTCGATGGCCTTCAGAGGCTCCAATGCGTCATGCGCGGTCAGGTCCGCCCGCATCGGCGTGACAGAGATGTAGTTTTCCAGGTTCACCGCCGCATCCGTCCCCTCCGCCGAGCGCTGCCGCTGGTCGGTGCCGCGGATCCAAAGGAACTTGCGCCCCGAGGGCGACAGGTGCGGTTCCAGCCCGAAGCTGGTGTAGGGGCGGATGCCCTGCGGCGCGACCCGCACCCCCGCCACATCCGCGGCGGGGCAGGGCGGAAAGTTGATGTTGTAGAAGAGTTTGTAGTCCTGGCTGTCCTTCGGCTCCGCCGCCAGGATCTTGCGGATCACCTCCGCCCCATGGGCGGCCGCACCTTCAAACGGGTTCTCGATGTTGAAGTTGTCCGGGCCGAGGTACTGCGACAGCGCAAAGGCCTTGTAGCCCTGCAGCGCCCCCTCCATCGCCCCGCCGAGCGTGCCGGAATAAAGCGCGTTCTCGGCGGAGTTGTTGCCCCGGTTCACCCCCGACAGGATCAGATCGACCTTGTGACCGTTCAGCACCTCGTGCAGCCCCGCCATCACGCAATCGGCGGGCGATCCTTCCGCCGCATAGCGCCGGTCACTCATCTTCGAGAGCATGAAGGGGTGCGTGTAGGAAATCTTGTGCCCGACGCCGGATTGTTCAAACGCGGGGGCGACGATCCAGACCTCGCCATCGGGGCCGGCCAGGTCGGTTGCGATATCCTCCAGCACGGCAAGGCCCGGCGCGTTGATACCGTCGTCATTGGTGATGAGAATTCGCATGGCGCGCCCCGCTGCTCTGTTTTGCTCTCCATACAATCCGGGGCAGGGGCGGGCAAGGCGGGAGGTGGGGGAGCGGTGTGCCGGAGGATCGCGGCCTCCAGAATTCAGGCAGCAGTTGCGATGCTGAAGCTGTAACCGTTTCTGAAGGTTTAATGCAGGATCGACGTTGATGCGCGGCTCTGGCAGGCTGCGCGGCTGGCGCTCAAGCCACCCAACCCCCATCTCTTCCCGGAAACCACCGGACGACCCGATGCGCCTAGCCCTCTACCTGAACCTCTCCCTGCTGATCCTCTTTCCGGTTTCCTGGTTTGCCCCGCTGGTCCGCGCCGGATTGCTGCCCCTTTTCGGCCTGTCGGAAATCTCCGTCCTCTCGGGCATCGCCTCGCTCTGGGAAACCGATCTCGTCCTCGCCCTGCTGGTCGCACTCTTCGCCCTCGTCGCGCCGATGGGCAAGACGATCGCGCTGGCGATGATCCAGACCGGGCGCGGACCGCGCGCCGCACTGGCCCCGCTGACATGGCTGGGACGGCTGGCCATGGCGGATGTCTTCCTGATCGCGCTCTACATCACCCTGGCCAAGGGGATGGGCGTGGGGCGGGTCGAAACGGCCTGGGGCCTTTATCTTTTCACCGGCTGCGTGCTGGCCTCGCTTGGACTGTCGCTCTGGACCAAACATGTCGGCGCGAAGACGCCGGATTGACCACTGTGCCCCGCTAAGGCACAACATCTGCCATGGCCAAACCCCAGATATCCTACACCTGCCAATCCTGTGGCGCGCAATTTCCCAAGTGGTCCGGGCAATGCGACGCTTGCGGCGAATGGAATTCACTGGTCGAGGAGGCGCCGCTCTCTGCCGGGCCGGGCAAGGCGCTCAAGGGGCCGCGGGGCCGGTCGCTGATCCTCACCGACCTCTCCGCCAAGGAGGCCCCGCCACCGCGCAGCCCCTCCGGGATGGAAGAACTGGACCGCGTGCTGGGCGGGGGGCTGGTGCCGGCCTCGGCGATCCTGGTTGGCGGCGATCCGGGCATCGGCAAATCGACCCTGTTGCTGCAGGCAGCCGCGCGGTTTGCCTCCAGCGGCTTGAAGACCTTCTACATCTCGGGCGAGGAAGCCTCCGCCCAGGTGCGCCTGCGCGCCGCCCGCCTTGGGCTGACGGATGCGCCGGTGCAACTGGCCACCGAAACCTCCCTGCGCGACATCATGACGACGCTGGACAAGGAGCGGCCCGACCTCGTCATCATCGATTCCGTCCAGACCATGTGGTCCGACAATGTCGACAGCGCCCCCGGATCGGTCAGCCAGGTCCGCGCCACGGCGCAGGAGCTGACGACCTTTGCCAAGCGGCGGGGATCGGCGGTGATCCTTGTCGGCCATGTCACCAAGGAAGGCCAGATCGCCGGCCCTCGCGTGGTCGAGCATATGGTCGACACGGTTCTCTATTTCGAGGGCGAGCGCGGTCATCAGTTCCGCATCCTGCGCTCCGTCAAGAACCGCTTCGGCCCGGCGGATGAGATCGGCGTCTTCGAGATGACCGGCGGCGGTCTGGCCGAGGTCACCAACCCCTCCGCCCTGTTCCTCAGCGAACGTGGCACGCCCGCCCCCGGATCCGTGGTCTTTGCCGGGATCGAGGGCACGCGCCCCGTGCTGGTCGAATTTCAGGCCCTTGTCGCCCCCACACCGCACAGCCAGCCGCGCCGCACGGTCGTGGGCTGGGATGGCGGCCGACTCGCCATGATCCTGGCGGTGTTGGAAGCGCGCTGCGGCATCCCCTTTGCCGGGCTGGACGTCTACCTCAACGTCGCGGGCGGGCTGAAAGTGGGCGAACCGGCGGCCGATCTTGCCGTGGCCTGCGCCCTGCTGTCCGCGCGGGAGGATGCGGCGCTCCCCGCGGAGTGTGTGGTTTTTGGCGAGATTTCTCTCTCTGGCGCGCTCAGACCGGTCGGTCAGACCGAAAACAGGTTGAAAGAAGCGGCGAAACTTGGTTTCTCCTCCGCCATAGCCCCGGCCGGGGGCAAGATCTCGGGCTTCGGGGGGATGACACTCCGCGAAATGCCGGATCTGACGGCGGTCGTGGGGGACGTGTTCGGCGCAGGTTAGGCGCAGCAAAAAGGACGAAAAGATGGAAGGTTTCACAGTCATCGACGCCGTGGTTGCGGTGGTGATCGTCCTGTCGGCACTGCTGGCCTATTCGCGCGGCATCGTGCGCGAAGCGCTGGCGATCGGCGGATGGATCGCCGCGGGTATCCTGGCCTTCATCTTCGCGCCGCAGGTGGCGCCGCTGGTCAAGGAAGTGCCCTTCATCGGTCCCTTCATCTCCGACAACTGCGAACTGTCGATGATCACGGGCTTTGCCGCCGTCTTTGCCGTGGTCCTGCTGATCGCCTCGCTCTTCACGCCGCTTTTCTCCTCTGTGGTGCAGAAGTCGGCGCTTGGCGGCGTTGATCAGGCGCTCGGGTTCCTCTTCGGCGTGGCGCGCGGCCTGCTGCTCGTCGCGATTGCCTTCTTCGTCTACAACACGATCTTCTCGGCCCAGCATACGGAGATGGTCGACAACTCCCGCTCCGCCCAGGTCTTCGGTCAGCTGACCGGCAAGATCGAGAACGAGAACCCAGAGCAGGCGCTTGGCTGGGTAACGCAGCAGTATGAACAGCTGATCGGCACCTGCGCTCAGTAACCCCGCCTACCCCCGGCGATCCGTCCCGTGGTCGCGCAAGGACCGGGCAGGGCGATCACGATCCCTCTCTTTGGGACAGGGCATTGTGATCCTTTCGTGACACTGGGGGCCGTTCGTCCTATGACGGCCCCAAGGAAGCGAACGGATTCGGAGACCGCCTTGTCCCGCAAGACCCCTGCCACTGTGACCCCCACTCAGATCAGTCCCCAGATCACCTCCGGCAAAGACCTGCCCCAACTGCCCTGGGACGATGACAAGCTGAAAGAGGAATGCGGCATCTTTGGCGTCGTCGGCGTGACCGACGCGGCCAGCTTCGTCGCCCTCGGCCTGCACGCCCTGCAACATCGCGGGCAGGAGGCGGGCGGCATCGTCAGCCACGATCCGGCGCAGGGCTTCAATTCCGCTCGCCGCATGGGCTACGTGCGCGACAACTTCACCTCCGCCTCGCTGATGGACACGCTGCCCGGGCCCCTGGCCATCGGTCACGTCCGCTATTCCACCGCTGGCAGCAAGGGTCAGACCGCCATGCGCGACGTCCAGCCCTTCTTTGGCGAGTTCGCCATGGGCGGCGCAGCCATGGCGCACAACGGCAACATCACCAACGCCGATGCCCTGCGGAAGGAGCTGATCGAACGCGGGGCGATCTTCCAGAGCTCCTCGGACAGCGAGTGCATCATCCATCTGATGGCTCGCTCGCTGCAGCGCAATATCCCCGACCGGATGGAAGATGCGCTGCGCCGGGTCGAGGGTGCGTTCTCCGTCGTCGCCATGACCGAAACGCAGCTGATCGGCGTGCGCGATCCGCTTGGCGTCCGTCCACTGGTGCTGGGCAAGGTCGCCGATGGCTGGGTCTTGTCGTCGGAAACCTGCGCGCTGGACATCATCGGGGCCGAATTCGTGCGCGAGGTCGAGCCTGGCGAGATGGTCGTCATCACCGAAAAGGGCGTCGACTCGCGCTTTCCCTTCCGCCCGCAGTCGCCCCGCTTCTGCATCTTCGAACATGTCTATTTCTCGCGCCCCGACAGCATCATCGGCGGACGGTCGGTGTATGAAACCCGCCGCCAGATCGGTGTGGAACTGGCCCGCGAAGCCCCGGTGGACGCCGATCTGGTCTGCCCCGTGCCCGACAGCGGTACCCCCGCAGCCATCGGCTTCAGCCAGGAATCGGGCATCCCCTATGCCATGGGGATCATCCGCAACCAGTACATGGGCCGGACCTTCATCGAACCGACGGAGCAAATCCGCAACATGGGCGTCCGGCTGAAGCTGAACGTCAACCGGGCGCTGATCAAGGGCAAGCGCGTGATCCTCGTTGACGACTCGGTGGTGCGCGGGACGACCTCGCGCAAGATCAAGGAGATGATCCTGGATGCCGGCGCGGCCGAGGTGCATTTCCGCATCGCCAGCCCGCCGACCGCCTGGCCCTGTTTCTACGGTGTCGACACGCCACAGCGAGAAAAGCTGCTGGCCGCCACCATGTCCGAGGATGAAATGTGCGCGCATCTGGCCGTCGACAGCCTCAAGTTCATCTCGCTGGATGGCCTGTATCGGGCCGTGGGCGCGGTGGAGGGGCGCGATGCCAACTGCCCTCAGTATTGCGACGCCTGTTTCTCCGGCGAATATCCGGTGGCGCCCTCGGACATGATCAACAAGGGGTTTGAGCTGAAGGCCGCCGAGTAAACCGGCGCCTTTCGCGACCTGAAAGGGGGGGATCGGCGACGATCTGCCGCCTTATGCTGCACCTGCGAGATGAGGGTTTCCTTTTGCCTGGTCCTCAGGCAGATCGCGCCCTTCGCATATCGCGCATGACAAGATCGCAGAGAGCCCCCGATGGTCGATACACCCGAACCCGTTTCCAGACATGCCACCGAAAAGGGCGCGCTGGACCTCAGCTCAACCGCCCTCCTGGGTACCCTGGTCGAACCCGAGGGCCCCCGCGCCCTGATCCGCACCTCGAACGGCGCCATCCGCAAGGTCGCGCCCGGAGACCGGATCGGCACGGCGCGGGTGCAGGCGATCGCCACCGGGATGGTCCAGATGGTCAATCTGGGCATGGTCCAGACCCTGACGATGCCCGGCCAATAGGCCCTGCGGCGTGCGGCCTCTCTTGACGGTGTCCGACAAAGCCGCCAAACCGCCGGCATGACCGACAAGATCGCCCTCATCACCGGCGCGTCGCGGGGCCTCGGGGCCGCGCTCGCAAAGGCCTTGGCCCCGACCCACCATATCGTTGCCGTCGCCCGCACCGTGGGCGCGCTGGAAGAGCTGGACGATGCGATCCAGGCGGCGGGTGGTCAGGCGACCCTGGCGCCAATGGATGTGACCAAGGCCGATGCCATGGCGCAGCTGTGCCGGTCGGTGCATGACAGATGGGGTGGCGCCGCGCTCTGGCTGCATACGGCGGTTCATGCCGCGCCGCTGTCGCCCGCCGCGCATATGGATGCCAAGGACTGGGCCAAGTCGGTTGAAACCAATGTGACCGCCCTGGGCCACCTGATCCCCTATATCGCCGCGCTCCTCGGGACCGAGGGGCAGGCGGTCTTCTTCGACGATGCGGCCAAGGATCAGAAGTTCCACGGCGCCTATGGCGCGACCAAGGCGGCGCAGATCACCCTGGCCCATGCCTGGGCGGCGGAAACCGCGAAATCCGGTCCCCGGGTGCAAATCCTGTCGCCCCAGCCCATGCCGACCGCCACCCGCGCGCGGTTCTATCCCGGCGAGGATCGCTCCGCCCTGGTGCACCCTGATCAGGAGGCCGCGCGCCTCCTCCCGCTCATCCTCTGAAAATGGCCGACACGCCCGCCAGCTACATCGCCGAACAGCCCGCCGCACAGGCGCGGGCCCTGCGGGCGCTGCGGGCGTTTCTGGCCACACGGATCGCCCATGCTGGCATCGCGGTGGAGGAGGTGATGTCCTACGGCATGCCCGGCTTCCGCATCCTGTCGGGCCGGGGGCAGGGCAAGATGCTGCTGGGCTATGCCGCCTGGAAGGATCATCTGGCGCTCTATCCGCATTCAGGCACCGTGCTGGCCCGGATGCGCACCGAGACCCGCGGCATGAGCCAGACCAAAAGCGCCCTGCACCTCGGCCTCGGCTCCCTGCCGGCGCAGGCCGTGGTCGACCGGATGATCCACCTGCGGCTGGAGGAACTGGACTAGGGGCGCTGCCCCGGGACATTTCCGGCAAAAAAGAAAGGCGCGTCAGCGCACCGCCTCGATCGGGCCTTCGGCGCGGCCGTGGATGAACTGGTCGAGATAGGGATCGCCGGAACTGTCCATCTGCGACACCGGACCGGTCCAGCGGATCTTGCCCCCGTGCAGCATCGCCACCCGGTCGGCAATTGCGCGCACGCTGGTCATGTCATGGGTGATCGTCATCGCCGTCGCGCCCATTTCCACCACGATCTCGCGGATCAGGTCGTTGATGACCCCGGCCATGATCGGGTCGAGCCCGGTGGTCGGTTCATCGAAAAAGATGATCTCCGGCTCAGCGGCGATGGCCCGGGCTAGGCCGACGCGCTTCTGCATTCCGCCCGACAGTTCCGCCGGGAAGCGGTCGGCCACATCCGGGGTCAGCCCGACGCGGCGCAGCTTTTCGATGGCGATCTCCCGCGCTTCCGCCTTGGGGCGCTTGAGCGCGCCGCGCAGCAGGCGGAAGGCCACGTTCTGCCAGACCGGAAGGCTGTCAAAGAGCGCCCCGCCCTGAAAGAGCATGCCGAAGCGCGCCAGGAAGGCATCGCGATCCCCGGTGGTTGCCGGTTTGCCGTCCACGAGGATGGACCCGCTGTCTGGCGTCACAAGGCCCAGCACGCATTTCAGCGCCACCGACTTGCCCGTGCCCGAGCCGCCGATGATCACCATTGACTCTCCCTTGGGCACCTCCAGCGTCACGCCGCGCAGCACCTGGTTGGCGCCAAAGGCCTTATGAACATCGTCGAAGCGGATCATGCCGAGAAAAACACCCCCGTCAGGATGAAATTCGCCGCGAGGATCAGTACCGAGGCCGCCTCGACCGAGGATTTCGTCGCCGCCCCCACGCCCTGCGCCCCGCGGCCGGAATTCATGCCGGAATAGCAGCCCATCAAGGTTGCGATCACCCCGAAGGCCGCGCCCTTGACCAGCGACGAGATGACGTCGAGTGGTTCGAGGAAATCCACCGTGTTCTGCAGATAGGTCGCGGAGTTGAAGCCGAGCGAGCGCACCGCCACCTGATAGCCGCCGAAGATGCCGATGATGTCGCCGATCCCGACCAGCAGCGGCACGGTGACCAGCCCGGCCAGCACCCGGGGCACGGTGAGGTATTTCATCGGATGGGTCGAGAGCGTCACCAGCGCGTCGATCTGCTCGGTCACCTTCATCGTCGCGATTTCCGCCGCGATGGAGGAGGTCACCCGCGCCGCGATCATCAGCCCGACCAGCACCGGGCCCAGTTCGCGCACCATGCCGATGGCGACGATCTGCGGCACCACCGCCGCCGCGTCAAAGCGCGAGCCGCCCGCGTAGATCTGCAATGCCAGCGCGCCGCCGGTGAAGACCGCCGTCAGCCCGACGACGGGCAGGGACAGCCAGCCGATGTTCAAGAGCGCGTTCAGGAATTCCCGCCCGTAGAAGGGCGGCATGACCACATGGCGCAGAACCTGCCCGGCATAGATCGACACCCGGCCCACCACCGCGAGGAGCGAAAGGACCTGCGCCCCGATCCCGCCGAGGAACCGCGCGACCACCTCAGCCCCCCTTGTACCGGCGCGAGAAGCGTCCGCCGAGGGCCGTCAGCACCTCATAGCCGATGGTCTGGGCATTGTCGGCGATCACATCCACCGTCTGCTGCGGGCCAAGCAGGGTAAGGCCCTGCGGCTCTTCCTCCAGATGCGTGATGTCGACCCCGATCAGATCCATCGAGATCCGGCCCCGGATCGGGCAGGGCACATCCCCGGCATAGAGCGAAGTTTTCGGCCCCATGATCCGGTGGATGCCATCGGCGTATCCCGCCGCGACGGTGGCGATCACGGTCTTTTCCGTGGCCGTCCATGTGTTGCCGTAGCCGACCGTTTCCCCGGCCTGCAACTCCCGCGTCTGGATCACCGGCAGGTCGAGCCGGGCCACCGGCATCGCATCGGCGAAAGGCAGGCCGCCATAAAGGCCGACGCCGGGGCGGGTGATGTCGAAATGATATTCCGGCCCCAGCAGGATGCCGCCCGTCGCGGCCAGCGAGCGCGGCACCGACAGACCGTCGGTCAGCTGATGGAAAGTTTCCAACTGTTGGCGGTTCATCGGGTGATCCGGTTCATCCGCGCAAGCCAGATGCGACATGATCAGGTTCGGCCCGAGGTTCAGTGCCGTCTCGCTCAGCGCGACCCATTCTTCCGGCTCCATCCCCAGACGGTTCATGCCGGTGTCGAGCTGAATACCGAAGGGATGGCCGGGCAGGGCCTCCACATGGCGCAGCATCTGGTCGATCGAATTGATCATCGGAACCAGGTTGAGGTCGCCGAACATATCCGTGTCGCCGCGCATATGACCCGAAAAGACGTTGATTTCGGCATTGGGGCCCAGCACGTCGCGCAGGGCGGCGCCCTCTTCGGCGACGGCGACGAAAAAGCGTTTCACCCCGGCCTTGAAAAGCGCCCGGGCCACCGGCTGCACGCCGAGGCCATAGCCGTTGGCCTTGACCACGGCGGCGGTCTCCACCGTGTCGGAACTCAGGGAATCCAGCGCGCGCCAGTTGGACACAAGCGCATCGAGGTCGACGGTCAATCGTGCGGTGCTCATGCGGCTCTTTTGCAGTCAGGTCAGAGGCGGTGCAAGGGCTATCGGCATCCTCCGGCGCATTGTCCGGGTCTGAGGTTACCTTGCCGGGGTGGCCCGCCTGTGGCGAGGGCGCTCAGCCCATCACCGACAACGGGTCGATCCGGGCCAGCGCCCCGCGCTGCCCGATCACCTGGGCCGAGACGCGGCACCCGACCCGCGCGGCTTCGGACAGCGATGCGCCACCCAGCCACTGGGCGAGGAAGCCGGCGTTGAAGGCGTCCCCGGCGGCGGTACTGTCCACCACTTGCGCCACGGGCTCCGGCTGAATGCGCTGCAGCGGGGCGTCGGCAGGGGCGATCAGAACCTCGCCGCCGCCGTTCTTGACCACCACGATCCCGGCCCCCGCATCGATGTAACGTTGCGCCGTGGCCTCCGGCGTGGCATCGCCGAAATGTCGCGCCTCGTCCTCATGAGAAGGCAGCAGGATATCCGCCCGCCGCGCCGCCCGGCTGATCCAGTCGCACATGACATCGTCCGAGGGCCAGAGGCGCGGCCGCAGGTTCGGATCGAAGGCCACAGTCACGCCGCGCCCCCGCGCCTCCGCCACCAGATCGAGGAAACCGGCGCGGGTTTCGGGCAGCAGGATTGCGACAGTGATGCCGGAAAAGACCAGCAGATCACCCGCCGCCAGCGCGCGCAGCGGTTCCGGCGCCACTGTCCCGGTGCCGTCGAACATGGACCGCGCGGCGGAGGCCGAGCGCCAGTAGGAGAAACTCCTTTCCCCCTCCACAAGCGAGATCATGTAGAGGCCGACGGATGCCCCCGGGCGGATCATGGGGTCAAAGCCGATCCCGGACCCGCGGATGAACTCCGCCATCTCCGCCGAGGCCGCGTCATCGCCAATGGCCGAATAGTAGGCCACCGCGGTTTCTTTGCCGACAAGCTGCCGCAGATACCACGCCGTGTTGAACGTATCGCCCGCAAACCCCCGGCGGTATAGTCCGCTCGCCTCGGGCGCAAACTCAACCATGCATTCACCGATGGAGAGGATCCGGGTCACGCCGCGACATCCTCGAAAAACTCGGTATTCTCGTCGCGGATCTGATCCATGATGCGCAGGATCCGCTCCAGATGCGCGCGCATCAGCGCCCGGGCCGTTTCGTCATCCCGCGCGGCAAAGGCGTCGCGAATCCCCAAGTGTTCGTTAAAGGCGATATCCAGGCTGAAGGGCAGGGAAAGATAGCGCACCCGATCCACATGCGCCTTGTATTCGCGGATCACGTTCCACACATGCGCCCGTCCGCCGATCTCGCAGATCGTGCGGTGAAACGCATCGTCCAGCGCGTGAAAGGCCGACCCGTCCTTGTCCTCCACCGCCTTCTTCTGGCCAGCCAGGACCTCGTCGATCCGGCGCATCGCATCGGCGTCCATATATTTGATCGCCTCTGTCACGCAGGCCAGCTCCAGCGCCATGCGGATGAAGGCGGCTTGCTGGACCGCCTCGACCGAAATCTTGGTGATCAGGGTCGCGCGCTGCGGTCGAATTGCCAGAAAGCCGAGTTTGGACAGCCGAAAGAAGGCGTCGCGCACGGGCTGGCGCGAGACATCCATCTGCTTGGCGATATCGGCCTCCGAAACCTTGGTGCCTGGAGGTAGCTCGAAGGATACGATGGCCGCGTAGAGCGCCTCGAACACCTGATCCGTCGTCGTCACAGGAGTGGATTGAATGGTCGCCAAGGACAAAGTGGCCATCTGAGGAACCCCGAAAACATCTTGCCGGTCGGATACCACTATTTCATCTTTTGACACAACTAATCAACTAGCATATTAGTATGCAAGAAGTTGCGAGAATCGAGAGGTTTCATGCCCTTGCTGGATCCAGATCGTCTGTTCCCGGTTGACCCGTCCTCACGGGATCTGGCCCGGGCGCTGTTCCAGTCGGTCGAGGACCTGCCGATCATCAGCCCCCATGGCCATTGCGACCCGCGCTGGTTTGCCGAGAACGCCAGGTTTCCCAATCCGGCAGAGCTTTTCGTGATCCCCGACCACTATGTTTTCCGCATGCTGGTGTCCCAGGGTGTCCCGATGGAGGCACTGGGCGTGCCGCGCGTCGATGGCGGCCCGGTGGAAACCGATCCGCGGGCGATCTGGCGGCTGTTTGCGGCGCATCAGCATCTGTTCCGCGCGACGCCCTCGGCCATGTGGCTGGCCCATGCCTTCAGCGAGGTCTTCGGAATGACCGAGCCGCTGAACGCAGACACCGCCGATGCCTATTACGATCAGATTGACGCCATGCTGGACCAGCCGGAGTTCCGCCCCCGCGCTCTCTTCGACCGGTTCGGGGTGGAGGTTCTGGCGACGACCGAGGGCGCCCTGGACGATCTCAAATGGCACCGCCGCATCCGGCAAAGCGGCTGGACGGGCAGGGTGGTGACCACCTATCGGCCCGACGCGGTTGTCGATCCAGATTTCGAGGGTTTCGCCGCCAATGTCGAAGAACTGGGCGCGCTGACCGGAGAGGATATCGGCACCTGGCAAGGGTATCTCGCCGCGCATCGCAAGCGCCGCGCCTTCTTTCGCGAACATGGCGCCACGGCGACGGACCATGGCCATCCCACGGCCCGCACCGCCGATCTGCCCGCTGCGGAGGCCGAGGCGCTTTATCACAAGGTCCTCAAACCCGGCGTCAGCGCGGAGGAGGCGGAGCTGTTCCGCGCCCAGATGCTGACCGAAATGGCCCGGATGAGCGTCGAGGACGGGATGGTCATGCAGATCCATCCTGGCGCGCGCCGCAACCATCACGCGGGCGTCTTTGCGCGGCACGGTCGGGACAAGGGCTTCGATATTCCGGGGCCGACCGATTACGTGGCGGCGCTGTCGCCGCTGCTGGATGCCGTGGGGATGGAGCCGGATCTGACCGTGATCCTCTTCACCCTCGACGAAACCACCTATGGCCGCGAACTGGCGCCGCTGGCAGGCGCTTATCCCGCGCTGCGCCTTGGCCCGCCCTGGTGGTTCTTTGACAGTTTCGAAGGCATCCGCCGCTTCCGCGAGACGGTCACGGAAACTGCAGGCTTCTACAATACGGCCGGGTTCAACGATGACACCCGCGCCTTCTGTTCAATCCCCGCCCGGCACGACGTTGCCCGGCGGTCGGATTGTGCCTATCTCGCGACGCTTGTCGGCACGGGTCGGCTCGTCGAAAGCGAGGCATTCGAGGTCGCTCACGACCTCACTTATCGGCTGGCAAAAGAGGCCTACCGCCTGTGACAGCCATTTTCTGGGAGGAGAAAAAATGAAACTGATCACAACGAGCGCCATCGCTCTACTTGCCGCCTCCGCTGCGGCCCAGGCCTGCGAAATCACGCTGCGCTCGTCTGACACCCACCCCGAAGGCTATCCGACCGTCGCCGCGGTCGAGGCCATGGGCGAAATGCTGGAGGAACGGTCCGACGGCCGCATCTGTGTCGAGGTCTTCCACTCCGCACAATTGGGGCAGGAGAAGGACACGATCGAACAGACCCAACTGGGCGTCATCGACCTGAACCGCGTCTCCCTCGGGCCGTTCAACAACATCATCGAGGAAACCAAGGTCTTCTCGCTGCCCTATATCTTCCGCTCGGTCGAGCATATGCACAACGTCGTGGATGGCGAGATCGGGGACGAGATCCTGGGCGAATTCTCCAACCATGACCTGGTGGGGCTGGCCTATTACGACGGCGGCTCGCGCTCCTTCTACAACAGCCAGAAACCGATCACCTCGATCGAGGACATCGCAGGCCTGAAATTCCGCGTCATGCAGTCCGACGTCTTTGTCGACATGGTGGATGCCCTGGGCGGCAACGCCACCCCGCTGCCCTATGGCGAGGTCTATTCCTCGATCCAGACCGGCGTGATCGACGGGGCCGAGAACAACTGGCCCTCCTTCGAAAGCTCGGGTCACTATGAGGTGGCGGGCTACTACACCCTCGACCAGCACCTGATCGTGCCTGAGGTCCTGGTGATGTCGAAAGCCAAATTCGACAGCCTCAGCGCCGAGGATCAGGACCTGATCCGTCAGGCGGCGAAGGACTCCATGCCGATCATGCGTGAGCTTTGGGTCGCCCGCGAGAAAGCCTCCGAGGAGAAGGTGCGCGCAGCCGGTGTCGAGATCGTCGAGAACATCGACAAGACACCCTTCATCGAGGCGATGGATGTCGTCTATGAGAAGCACGTCACCTCTGACAAACTCAAAGACCTCGTCACGCGCATCCGCGCCGTCGAGTGATCCCTGACGGGGCACCCGGCCCAGGCGTCGGGTGTCCCATGTCCTGAGAGGCGGGCAACGTGAGAAAATTCGTGGAAAACCTGTCCGCCGTGCTGGATCGCGTGGCCGGGCTCTCGATCCGGCTGGCTGGCGTCGGGCTGGTGCTGATGACCATCTTCATCGCCTGGCAGGTCTTCGGCCGGTTCGTGTTGAACGACACGCCGACCTGGACCGAAAGCAGCTCGGTCCTGATCATGGGATGGTTCCTGCTGCTCGGCGCGGCCTCCGGCATTCGTGAGGGCAACCACCTCAGCTTCGACGTGCTGCTGTTCCTTTTCGGCCCCAGGTCCAAGGCCGTGGCCTTCACGATCTCGGATATCGTGGTCGTGGCCTTCGGCGGGGGGATGGTCGTCTATGGCCTGCAACTGGCGATGAAGACCTGGCCGACCACCATTCCCAACCTCGGCATCTCCGGCGGCGTTGCCTTCCTTGCGCTGATCACCGGGGGTGCCCTTCTGGTCATCTATTCTATCGAGCGGCTCTTGCGCCGCGCCGTGGGGCTGCCCACGACGCGCTTTGCCGACAAGCTGGCGGAGCCCGAGTGACATGGAACTTTTCGTCCTTTTCGGATCCTTCACCTTCCTTCTGCTGATCGGAACGCCCGTGGCCTTCTGCCTCGGCGCCTCCTCCTTCGCGACCATCGCCTATATCGGCCTGCCGCCTGTGGTGGTCTTCCAGCAGCTGAACTCCGGCCTTTCGGTCTTTGCCCTGATGGCGATCCCCTTCTTCATCTACGCCGGCGAATTGATGGTGCGCGGCGATATCGCCCGGCGTCTGGTGGCGCTGGCGGGCGGGATCGTCGGGCACCTGCGCGGCGGGCTGGGGCAGGTGAATATCTCCGCCTCCGTCCTCTTCGGCGGTATCTCCGGATCGGCCGCGGCGGATGCCACGGCGATCGGCGGCATCATGATCCCGCAGATGGCCGAACGCGGCTATGACCGGGACTATGCGGTCAGCGTGACGGTCATGTCCTCGATCATCGCGCTGATGCTGCCGCCCTCGCACAACCTGATCATCTATTCGATCTCCGCGGGCGGCCGCCTCTCCATCGCCGATCTCTTTACCGCGGGGATCATCCCCGGTCTCGTTCTGGCACTGTCGCTGATGATTGTGGCCTGGTACATCGCCCGCCGCCGCGGCTATCCGACCGAACGCTTCCCCGGCCTGGGCGCCGTCATGGGCTTGCTGATCAACGCGATCCCCGGCCTGATCCTCGTCGCGATCATCTTCGGCGGCGTGCGTTCCGGCGTCTTCACCGCCTCCGAAAGCTCCTGCATTGCCGTGGTTTATGCGATCCTCGTCACGATCCTTGCCTATCGCACGCTCAACTGGGAGGCCTTCGTCGATGCCACGCTGAACGCGGTGCGGACCTCGTCGATGGTGCTGCTGGTGATCGGCTGCGCGGCGGCCTTCGGCTGGCTGCTGGCCTACATGCGCGTCCCGGCGGCGCTGGTCGAGGCGCTGAAAGGCGTGTCGGACAACCCGATCGTGATCCTGCTGCTGCTCAACCTCGTGCTGCTGGCCCTGGGCACCTTCATGGACATGTCGCCGCTGATCGTTATCACCACGCCGATCTTCCTGCCCGTCGCCACCGCCTATGGCGTGGACCCGGTGCATTTCGGCATCATCTTGATCCTCAACCTCGGGATCGGCCTGTGTACGCCCCCTGTGGGATCAGTGCTGTTTGTCGGCTGTGCGGTCGGGCGGGTTTCTGTCGGGCAGGTCATGAAATCCATCCTGCCGTTCTATGGCGCGGCCGTCGCGACGCTGATGCTGGTCACCTATGTGCCGGCCCTGTCGCTCTGGCTGCCCTCCCTGTTCCAATGAGGTGCCAAAGATGACCCATGTGAAATCCTTTCCCGCGCATCAGCTTGACGGTGTTGTCCGCCAGGTCCTGTCGGACAGTCCGGATCTGATGGTCGTCTCCTTCACCTTCGACAAGGGGGCACAGGGCGCGCCGCACAATCATCCCCATGTTCAATCCACCTATGTCGAAAGCGGGCGCTTCACCTTCGAGATCGCGGGAGAAAGCTTCGAGATCGGCCCGGGGGACAGCTTTGTCATCCCCTCCGGTGCGATCCATGGCTGCACCTGCCAGGAGGCAGGCCGCCTGATCGACACCTTCACCCCCCGCCGCGACGATTTTCTCTGAAGGAGACCCCATGCTGACCGTTGAAACCCGCCACGCCATCCACGCCGACCACGCCAAGACCATGGACACTGACACACTGCGCCGCCACTTCCTGGCGGAGGGCCTGTTCCGCGAGGGCGAAATCCGGCTGGTCTATACCCATTACGACCGGTTCACCCTGGGCGGCGCGGTGCCTGCGGGCGGGTCGCTCACGCTGGACAAGGTGGAGGAGACCCGCACCGACAGCTTCCTCGACCGCCGCGAGATGGGGATCGTCAATATCGGGGACACCGGCACGGTGAAGGCGGGCGGCGACAGCTGGACGCTGGAACGTGGCGATGTCCTGTACCTGGGGCGCGGCGCAGGGGCGGTGACCTTTGAAGGGCAGGGGCGGTTCTACATCACCTCCGCCCCGGCCCATGCGACCTTCCCGAACCGGCTGATCACCATCGCCGACGCGGTCAAGGTCGAGATGGGCGAGGCCGCTACCTCCAACAAGCGGGTCATCAACCAGTTCATCCACCCCCTGGTGATGGAGAGCTGCCAACTGGTCCTCGGCTATACCCAGCTTGTCGACGGCTCCGTCTGGAACACCATGCCCGCGCATCTGCACGACCGCCGGATGGAGGCCTACCTCTACTGGGGCATGGACGAGGCCTCGCGCGTGGTCCATTTCATGGGCGAACCGCAGGAAACCCGCCACATGATCGTGGCCGATGAACAGGCCACGCTTTCGCCCCCCTGGTCGATCCATTCCGGTGCGGGGATCGGCGAATACACCTTCATCTGGGCCATGGCGGGCGACAATGTCGACTATACCGACATGGACTTCGTCCAGCCGGGAGAGTTGCGGTGACCGCCTTTTCCCTCGACAACCGACGCGCGCTGGTGACAGGCGCGAATACCGGCATCGGACAGGCGATTGCCATCTCGCTCGCCGCGCAGGGGGCACGGGTGACCTGCGCCGGACGGCGGGACTGCGACGAAACGATCGCGATGATCCGCGAGGCGGGGGGCGAGGCCGAGGGGCTGATCCTCGATTTCGCCGATCCGATGGCCGCGCAGGGGGTTTTCGACGGCGCGGGCTATTCGATCCTGGTCAACAACGCCGGGATCATCCGGCGCGAGGACAGCCTGCACTTCACCGAGACCGACTGGGACGCGGTGATGGATGTGAACCTCAAGGCGCTCTTCTTCACAACCCAGGCCTTTGCCCGCGCCGCACTGGCCGCCGAAACCCTGCCCGCCGCCGTGGTCAATATCGCCTCGCTCCTGTCCTTTCAGGGCGGCATCCGCGTGCCCTCCTACACCGCGTCGAAACATGGCGTGGCCGGGCTGACCAAGATCCTGGCCAATGAATGGGCCGCGAAGGGCATCAACGTGAACGCCATCGCACCCGGCTATATCGCCACCAACAACACCGAGGCGCTGCGCAACGACCCGGACCGCAACCAGGCGATATTGGAGCGGATCCCGGCCGGCAGATGGGGCGATCCCTCCGACATCGGCGGCACGGCGGCCTTCCTGGCCTCGCCCGCCGCGCAGTATGTTCACGGGGCGGTCATCAATGTGGATGGAGGGTGGCTTGCCCGCTGACCCCGCCGCGACATACCCCCGGTTCAGCCGCAGCGCGCCGACCCCGAAAATCGGCATCGTCCACCTTGGCCCCGGTGCCTTCTTCCGCGCCTTCAACGCCGTCTACACTGACGAGGCGATGACCCGCGCCGGGGGGGATTGGGGCATTCTGGCGGTCAGCCTGCAAAGTCCGACCGCCCGCGACCAATTGGACCCGCAGGGCGGCGCCTATCAGGTCGTCACCCTCGGTCCGGAGGGCGAGACGCCGCAGCCGGTGAACGCCATCGCCCGGGTCCTGGTCGCGCCCGAAGACCCCGCCGCGGTGATCGCCGCCATGGCCAATCCGGCGGTGCGTATCGTTTCGCTCACCATCACCGAAAAGGGTTATCGCCACGCCCCCGCCACCGGGCGGCTGAACCTCGACGATCCGGATGTGGCCCATGATCTGGCCCACCCGGAGGCCCCGGTGACTGCCGTCGGTTTCATCGTCACTGCCCTCGCGCGCCGTCGCACCGCCGGGGCGCGCCCCTTCACCGTACAATCCTGCGACAACCTGCCCGACAATGGCCACCTGGCCCGTGGGATCGTGCTGGATTTCGCCCGCGCCCTCGACCCCGATCTGGCCGACTGGATCGCGGCGAAGGGGCGCTTTCCCTCGTCCATGGTCGACCGGATCACACCCGCGACCACGCCCGAGGATCTGGATCGTCTCGCCGCGCGCACCCGGGCCTATGACGCCGCCGCCGTCTTTTGCGAACCCTTCCGCCAGTGGGTCATCGAGGATGACTTTGTCGACGGTGCCCGCCCCGCCTGGCAAGAGGCCGGGGCGCAGATGGTCCGCGATGTCGCCGCCCATGAGGCGATGAAACTGCGCTGCCTGAACGGCACCCATTCGACGCTCGCCTACCTCGGCTATCTTGCCGGGTTCGAAACGATTGCCGAGACGGTGACCGCGCCGGGCTATGACCGGATGCTCCTGCGCCTCTGGCGGGATGAGATCCTGCCGACAGTCGCCCAGCCCGAGGGGGAGGATCTGCAGGCCTATTGCGATGCCCTGCTGGCGCGCTATCGCAATCCCGCGATCCGCCACCGCACCTGGCAGATCGCCATGGACGGCAGCCAGAAACTGCCGCAGCGCCTGCTGGGCACTTTGGCCGAGACACTGGCGGCGGGGCGTCCCGCGCCGGGGCTGATCCTCGCCGTGGCGGGATGGATGCGCTATATGGGCGGGGTCGATGATGCAGGGCGCGAGATCACGCTGAAGGACCCGCTGGCCGGGCCGCTCAAATCCGCCTCCGACGCCGCCTCCACCGCTGCGGACAAGGTCGCCGCCTTCCTGGCCTTCGACACGATTTTCCCCGCCGATCTGGCCGCGACCCCGGGCCTCGCCGAAGCGCTGACCCGCGCCTATGAGGATCTGGCCACCCGCGGCGCCCATGCCTGTGTGAAGGACTATGCCAATGGATGAGACCTGGCGCTGGTTTGGCCCCCTTGACGATATTTCCCTCGCGGAGATTGCCCAGACCGGGGCACAGGGCATTGTCACCGCCCTGCATGAAATTCCCTATGGTGAAGTCTGGAGCAGGGAGGCCATCGCAACCCGCAAGGCCTTGGTCGCACAGCAAAACCCCCTTTGCTGGTCGGTGGTGGAAAGCCTGCCGGTGCACGAGGATATAAAGCGCGGGGTGGGGCCGCTTGACCGCCTCTTCGCCAATTACCGGCAATCGCTGGCGAACCTCGCGGCCGAGGGGATCACCACGGTCTGCTACAACTTCATGCCGCTGCTGGACTGGACCCGCACCGATCTGGACGCGCCCCTGCCTGCGGGCGGCACTGCGCTGCGGTTCGACATGATGCGCATGACGGCCTTCGACGCCTTCATGCTGGCCCGCCCCGGCGCGGAGGAGGGTGTCGACCCCGACGTCCTGTCCCGGGCGAAGGCCTGGATCGACCGGTCTCAACAGGCCGACCGTGACACGTTGCTGACGGCCATCATGGCCGGTTTGCCCGGCGCTTACGCCCGGTTCGACGTCGAGGGGCTGCGCGCCGCACTGGCCCCCTGGGAAGGCTTTACCGCCGCGGATCTGCGCGCCTCTCTCGCCCGCTTCCTGGCGGAGGTCGTGCCGACGGCCGAAGAGCTGGGCATCCGCCTGTGTATCCACCCCGATGACCCGCCGCGCCCGATCCTGGGCCTGCCACGCATCGTGTCGTCGGAGGAGGACATCGCCAGGATCTTCGCCATGCAGGACAGTATCGCTAACGGGCTGACGCTCTGCACCGGCTCGCTCGGCGCGAACCCTGCGAATGATCCGGTCCGGATCGCCACCCGCTTTGCCGACCGCATCCACTTCGCCCACCTCCGCAACGTGGCGAAGGAGAACGACGGATCCTTTCAGGAGGCCGCCCATCTGGAGGGGGACACCGATCTTCCGGCGGTCATGAGGGCGCTGTTGGACGAAGAGGCGCGACGCCGGGCCGTGGGGCGCGCCGACCACGCCATCCCCTTCCGCCCCGATCACGGCCATGCGCTGCTGCAGGACATCGGGCGCAAGACGCACCCCGGCTATCCGCTGATCGGGCGGCTGCGGGGCCTGTCGGAACTGCGCGGGGTCATCGCCGGGCTGAAGGCAGGGGTGTCCCATGGCTGACCCGCTTGTCCTGCATCCCGACGATGACGTCGCCATCCTGACCGAGGCCGTGCCGGGCATGGCGGCAGGCCACAAGATCGCCCGCCACGCCATTGCCAAGGGCGCGCCGCTGCGCAAGTTCGGCCAGGTCATCGGCACCGCCCTGACCGATATCGCGGCAGGCGATCATGTTCACAGCCACAACCTGGCCATGTCCGCTCACGCCACCGACCACAGCATCGGGGACCAGGTGGAGGCCGCTCGCGCCGCCGTCGCCCCGCGCTCGCCCGGCACGTTTCAGGGCTACCGCCGCGCCGATGGTCGCGTCGGCATCCGCAACTACGTCGTGCTCTGCGCCACGGTGAACTGCTCTGCCACCGTGATCCGCCGCGCGGCGGAGGAGGCGGAGCGGCGCGGCATGTTGCAGGACTATCCCAATGTCGACGGGGTGATTGCCGTGGCCCATGGCACCGGCTGCGGCATGGCCGCCTCCGGCCCCGGATGGGACAATCTGCAACGGGTGCTGTGGGGCTATGCCACCCATCCCAACACCGGGGCCGCGATCTTTGTCGGGCTGGGCTGCGAGGTCATGCAGATCGCGCAGATGAAGGCCCGTTTCGGCGCGGGCGGCACACATCAGTTCCACGGGCTGACCATTCAGGACACCGGCGGCACCACGGCCACGGTCGAGGCGATCCTCGACAAGCTGGCGACCCTGCTGCCGCAAGTCAACGACGTGCAGCGCGAGCCCTGCCGGACCTCGGAGCTGATCATCGCCCTGCAATGCGGCGGCTCGGACGGCCTGTCGGGTGTCACCGCCAACCCCGCGCTTGGCCTGGCCATGGATCGGTTGGTGGCCGAGGGGGGCACCGCCGTGCTGTCCGAAACGCCCGAGATCTATGGCGCCGAAAGCCTGCTGCTGTCCCGCGCCGTGACGCAGGAGGTGGGGGAGAAGCTGCTCTCCCGCATCGCCTGGTGGGAGAAGTACACCGCACTGAACGGCGCGACGATGGACAACAACCCCTCGCCGGGGAACAAGGCCGGGGGGCTGACCACGATCCTGGAGAAATCCCTGGGTGCGGTGGCCAAGGCGGGCAGTGCGCCGCTGAGCGATGTGCTGGCCTATGGGGAGGCCGTCACGACCCGGGGCCTGATCTTCATGGACACGCCGGGGTTCGATCCGGTCTCCGCCACCGGTCAGATCGCGGGCGGTGCGCATATGGTCCTCTTCACCACCGGGCGCGGATCGGCCTTCGGCTCCAAACCCGCGCCGACGCTGAAGCTGGCCACGAACGACCGCCTTTTCCGCGCCATGCCGGACGACATGGACATCAACTGCGGCGATATCCTGAGCGGCGGCAGCACCTTGCAAGGGAAGGGCGAGGAGATCTATCGCGCCATTCTCGACACCGCCTCTGGCCAGGCGACCAAAAGCGAGGGCCTCGGGCTGGGCGATCATGAATGCGTGCCCTGGCAGATCGGCGCGGTGATGTGAGTCGCGCCTCTCAGGGTTCCCAGGACTCGCGGTAACGCTCCCAGATCTTCTCGCCGATGAAGCAGTCGGTGGAGGGGTCCGCCTGCACCTGGTCAACACGCGCGCTGCCGGGCATGTCCCAGTGTTCCGCCTGCCGCCTGTCGGGCATTTCGCCCGCGATCTCCAGCACCAGCTTCTTGCGCACTGCCGCGGCGAATTCCGACCAGTCGAGCACCGGCACCACGAAGGCGCCGACCCCGCCCACCACGCAGTCGCGGTAGTAGAGGTCCAGCCGGTCGATGGTCCACATGCCGCCCATCCCCTCGCGCGTCATCAGTGGGAGGCCGTTGATCGTGATCCCCTGGGCCACGACCGCATCCCGCGCGCGCAACACCGGCATCCCGTCATTGTTCGGCCCGTCGCCCGATATGTCGATGACGCGCCGCAGCCCGGTGAATTTGTTGGCGCGGAAATACTCCGCCCCGAGGGTCAGGGCCGAGGAGATCGAGGTGCGCCGCATCCCCGCCGTGTGATGCAGGGCGATGGCATCGGCAAAGGCCTGGGCATCCTCGCGGGTGCGTACGATGGCCCAGTCCTGCACGATCCTCTGGGAATAGCTGCCCGCCCATTCGACATAGGCGATGGCGACGCTGCCCAGCATGCCGCCGTTGATCGCGGTCAGCACCTCGGGCGAGACCAGCGCCTCGGCGTAGCCGCGCCGCTGGATCTCCAACTCGTTGATGGTCATGGAGCGCGAGACATCGACCAGGAGCAGCAACTCCACATCCACCTCGATGGCGTCGGGATCGTAGGGTTCGCCCTGCGCGACTGCAGGCGGGGTGAGGGCCATCGCGGCCAGAAGGGCAAGCGGGCGAAGCATGGGGAAGTGTCGCGCCATGCGCCGCGTTCTGTCCAGACAAACTGCCGCCTGCACGAAAAGGTGAAGCGGAATGCCGCCTTGCTCAGCGCAGATCGAATTCCGCGAACTTGGCCTGTCTGGGGGGTGGACTGAGGGTCCAGTGAAAGGTCAGGAAGGTGGCGCTTTCGAGGTAGCCCCTTAAATCGCAGAGATCGCCATCACCGAGAGGTGACCTCCATTGATGCGGTCGTCGAACACATCCTCCGCGATACGTTCCAGAAGGTGGAGAGTATCGGGGGTGATGCGTTCGACTGTCGCCATCAGTACCCGTCTTCGCCCTGTTGCCAAGGTTTCACGAGGTTGCCGAACTTGGTGAAGCGCCCTTCGAAGCTCAACTCCACGGTGCCGATCGGCCCGTGACGCTGTTTGCCGATGACGACCTCTGCCTTGCCGTGCAGCTTTTCCATCCGTTCCTGCCAGGCGGCCATTTCATCGAGCTTGTCATCCGAAGGTTTCTCGCGTTCCACGTAGTATTCCTCGCGGAAGACGAACATCACAACGTCGGCGTCCTGCTCGATGGAGCCTGATTCCCGAAGATCGGAAAGTTGGGGCCGCTTGTCTTCGCGGCTTTCCACTTGCCGTGACAGCTGCGACAGCGCGATCACGGGTACGTTCAGTTCCTTGGCGATGGCCTTGAGACCCATGGAGATCTCGGCGATCTCGTTCACACGGTTCTCGGCCGTCCCGCGCACCAGCTGAAGGTAGTCGACGATCAGCAGGTCCAGGCCATGCGTCCGCTTCAGCCGCCGCGCCCGCGCGGCCAGCTGCGCGATCGGCAGGGCGGGGGTGTCGTCGATGAAGAGCGGGCAGGCCTCCAGATCCTTGGCCGCCTGGACAAAACGACGGAACTCGCCCTCGGTCATGTCGCCGCGTCGGATGTTTTCGGACGGGATCTCAGCCGCTTCGGACAGAACCCGCGCGGCCAGCTGTTCGGCGCTCATCTCCAGCGAGTAGAAGCCCACGACGCCGCCCTCGACAGCCCCTTCGGTGCCGTCGGGCAGCATGCCGCGCTTGTAGGATTTGGCGACGTTGAAGGCGATGTTGGTCGCCAGAGAGGTCTTCCCCATGGAGGGACGGCCGGCAAGGATCAGAAGGTCGGACTTGTGCAGCCCGCCCAGCTTCTTGTCCATGTCGATCAGCCCGGTGGAGACGCCCGCCAGCCCGCCTTCGCGCTGATAGGCGGCGTTGGCCACGTTCACGGCAGAGGTCACGGCAGACAGGAACGACTGGAACCCGCTTTCGGCGGAGCCCTGTTCCGACAGCTTGTAGAGTTTCTGTTCCGCCTTGACGATCTGTTCCTTGGGCTCGTTCGCGACGTCGATCCGCATCGCCTCGGCGGCGATATCCTGGCCGAGGTTGATCAGCTCGCGCCGGATGGCGAGGTCATAGATGATCTGCGCGTAATCCCGCACGGCGTAGGCCGCGATGGCCGCGCCGGCAAGGCGGGCCAGGTATCCCGGCCCGCCCAGTTCTTTCAGTCCCTCGTCATCCTCCAGAAAGGCCTTGAGCGTCACCGGGGTCGCCAGCGCGTTCTTTGCAATGCGCGCTGCTGCAACCTCGAAGATGCGGCCGTGGACCGGTTCATAGAAATGTTCAGCCCCGATCAGCTGAGCGATTCTGTCATAGACGTCATTGTTGGTGAGAAGCGCACCAAGCAGCTGCTGCTCCGCTTCGATAGAATGCGGAACGGTGTCTGCCTGAGCCACTTCGGGTGCCGGGGCGCCCGATGCATTGAAGACCGCAACATCGTTCATGAACTGCTCTTCCTCACGCCTGTTGACACGACCACACCCCCGGCGTCACATGCCGAAGTCGCGTCTTCCCCGATTTTCTGCTCGTACTGGTCAAATGTGTTTCCGCGCCCCCAAGTCGTTAACCGCGCGGTAACCATCCTATGGAAGATGGAGATAGCGGACTGTCCCCGAAAGTAGCAATCTGGATATCCTGTGGATAACCGGGTATTTCCTGACCCTACCATATATGGTCAGCCATTGCGAAATTTTCTCCGCATATGGTGGGTGCGTCAACCGAGCGTTGCTGAAATCCTGCACAGGGCCGAAAATCCCGCGACGCGCGCAAACTGTACTTTCGCATAGGAGCGATTGGATATTCCCGGACCTGCCGCAATGCGGCACAGGCGCCGGGCCCGTCCGCGATTCGTCAGCCCTTCTGCCGGGCCTCCTGCCAGGCGCGCGGCGCCTTGAGGAAGGCCTCGACCTCGTTCAGCGTCTCGGCGTCGAAACTGTCGCGCCGCCGCGCCTCCGCCAGCACGTCCCACCACGTGCAGAGGTAATGCAGCGCCACCCCGTGATCGCCAAGCGTCTTCTCCGTCTCCGGGAAGATGCCGTAGTAGAAGATGACCGCGGTGTGCCCACAGGTGGCGCCTGTGTCGCGGATCGCGTCGACGAAGGAGATCTTGGAGCCGCCGTCGGTCGTCAGGTCCTCCACCAGCAGCACCCGCTGCGCTTCGCTCATCGCGCCTTCGATGCGGGCGTTGCGGCCGTACCCCTTGGGCTTCTTGCGCACATAGGTCATCGGCAGCGCCATGCGTTCGGCCACCAGCGCGGCAAAGGGGATACCGGCCGTCTCGCCACCGGCGATGTTGTCAAAGCTCTCCAGCCCCGCGTTGCGCATCACCGTGCAGGTCAGGAAATCCATCAGCGTCGCGCGGATGCGCGGGAAGGAGATCAGCTTGCGGCAGTCGATATAGGTGGGCGAGGGCAGGCCGGAGGCCAGGGTGAAGGGCTCGGTCGAGTTGAAATGCACCGCCTCGATGTCCAGCAGCATCCCGGCGGTCAGGCGGGCGATGTCTTCCTGGGCGGGGTAGGAGCTGGGGATCATGGTCGGGCCTTTCTGCGAATGGAGAGGGCGGATGCCTCCGGCGGGAGTATTTCCGGAAAGATGAAGATCAGGACCAGTAGACCGGAAATCCGGGGTCGAAGACGGTGACGGGGCCGACCTCGCAATCGATCTTCGCGGGGAAGGTCGTGGGCTGGTCGGATTTGGTGAGGGTGAGTGTCTCCTCGTTCGCGGGCAGGCCATAGAAGGCCGGGCCGTGAAGCGAGGCGAACCCTTCGAGCCGGTCGAGCGCGCCTTCGGCTTCGAATACATGGGCGAGGAGCGGCATGGTGTTGGTGGCGGTGAAACAGCCCGCGCAGCCGCAGGGATGTTCCTTGAGGTGATCGGGATGCGGGGCAGAATCGGTGCCCAGGAAGAACCGCGCATCGCCCGAGGTCGCGGCGGCAACCAGCGCCCTGCGGTGTTCCTCGCGCTTGGCGACGGGCAGGCAGTAGTAATGCGGTTTGATCCCGCCCACGAGGATGTGGTTGCGGTTGATGATCAGGTGGTGCGTCGTGATCGTCGCGCCGAGGCCCCTGTCGTTCGCGCGGACGTAATCGGCGGCGTGGGAGGTGGTGATATGTTCCATCACCACGCGCAGGCCGGGCGTCGCGCGGCGGATCGGGTCGAGCACGGTGTCGATGAAGACGGCCTCACGGTCGAAAATGTCGACCTCTGGCGAGGTCACCTCGCCATGCGTGCAAAGCGGCATGCCGATCTCGGCCATCTTTTCCAGCACCGCGCGCACCTTGTCGAAGTCGCGCACGCCGGAGGCGGAATTGGTGGTGGCGCCGGCCGGGTATAGCTTGACCGCCGTCGCGATCCCCTCCGCATGGGCGCGGGCCACATCCGCAGGATCGGTGTCCTCGGTCAGGTAGAGGGTCATCAGCGGCTGAAAGCTCATCCCCTCGGGCAGGGCGGCGCGGATGCGGTCGCGATAGGCGGCGGCATCGGCCCCGGTCACCACGGGCGGGACGAGGTTGGGCATGATGATGGCCCGGGCAAAGGTGCGGGCGGTTTCCGGCAAAACGGCTTCCATCATCGCGCCATCGCGCAGATGCAGGTGCCAGTCATCGGGGCGGCGGATCGTGAGGCTTTCGGTCATGCGAGGCGATTACCCCGTTCAGCCGGTCTTGGAAAGGGTGGGCGTCACTCTTCGCTCTGGCGCAGTGCCCGCAGGCGGCGTGCGAAACGCGGCGCCGTGTAGCGGGCGGTCACATGGCGGCAGAGCACCTCGATCAACCCGCTGCGGTCATGCGCTTCCAGCCGGGTCAGCAGACGCCGCAGATAGGGCAAGTGGTTACGGCGCGCCCGGAAGAGACCGGCGAAAAAGCGATCCGTCAGCCGGTCTTCGGCGGCCGCCTGGATCAGCGGAAACAGCCGTTTCATGAACAGCAGGTGCGATTGCAGCGCCTCGCCCATGTAGGGCATCCGGAATTTCGTGACATTGGGCCGGGTGAAAAGCGCCGCATGCATCGCGTCCAGCGGTTCTGCCGGGTCGTAGATCACGAAGGCCCGCGCCGCGCCGTCGATCATGTCGGGGGCAAAGCCGAAGCGGTCGGTGAAATCGGTCCGGCGCATATGGGTGAAGCGGTCGTCCCATTCGGTGACGCGGGGGTCCAGTGTCGCCTGCGGTTGGATCGCCACCACGGTGCTGCCCGGCGCCGCCACCGAAAAGGCCGCCGCCGCATAGCCGCAGGGGCCCGCGCCGTAAAAGACCACGTTGTCGAATTCGTCGAAGAAGCCCTCGTCGATCAGTTGGTCGAAATAGCCGTAGACCTCCGGCGCGCGGAACCAGGTGTCGCCGTCACAGGCCAGCAGCAGATGCGACCAGCCCTGGCGCTGCGCCAGGTTCCAGCCAAGGGGCTGGGCGGACTCGGTCAGCCCGCGCATCCCCTGCACGGTTTCGAAGGTCACCAGAAGGGTGCTGCCCGATTTGAGGAACGCCGCGAAATGCGACCGGCCCAGCCTGTCCGCCGCGCCCTCCATTTCGGCCCGGGCCATGACACGCCGCGTCCATTCCGGTTTGTCCAGGCCCGAAAGATCGGTGCGGGGAGGGGTGCCGTCCATCAAATGTCCTTGTGCGAATCGGATGTGGTATTAGGAAACCTTAACAAGTCTTGCCATCGGTTTCTGCTGCCGAAAAGGAGGGGGGTCGTGTCAGGCGCAAATCGGTGCCTGATCAAGCCGGGGTCCGGGCGCGGTAGCTATGTCTCCGGCGTCTCAAGCCGCGCCAGATTGGCGTAGTTGACCAGGAACCGCGCCTCCCGCAGGGGCAGGGCGCGGGTTGGTGGTGTCATCAGCAACCGGCCAAAGAGTGCGCGGAAGGGTTCCTGTTTCATCAGCTCTTCGAACTGGTTGTGACGCCAGGCCACCGATCGGTCATGAAGCCCGGCCAGCACCGGGTCCGCTTTCAGCGCCTCCAGCTCCGCCTGCATCCGGGGGGCCAGGGCCTGAATCGACAGGTCCTCCTCCTGGTTGAAGTTCCGCTCCACCCAGTAATCGACACCCAGCATGTGATCGGAATGCACCGCGCGGCCCCGGGCAGCTTTGAGCACATAACTCTCCATCGCGCCGAGCGGGTAATGGTTCAACTGGACATATCTGTAATTCGATCGCCCGTAGTTGGAGAAGATCCGCGTGGTGTGAAACTTCTCATCCAACTCGCGCCCCTCGCCATCGGCCCATCTGACTTGTGCCAGCCTGCCCTTGTCGGGCGCCCGGGGACGATGCACGCCGAGTTTCCCGTAGGTGCCGTCATTGCGGTAGAGCGTCTTGAACATGGCCGAGCGCCAGGGCCAGTACATCACCACCGGCGCGGCCTTGGTGAAAGTCTGGGTCACCGGCCGGTCGTGATAGCGAGCCTGCCCGCTGCAGCCGAACAGCCGCCAGGTCAGGGTGATCGCCGACGCCCAGTCCAGCGTCTCGATCAGTGCGCCTATGCTGCGGTCGCCGACATGGATGTTGACGAATTCATCAATATCCAGCGTGGCGATCCAGTCGGCCTGGCGTACGATCTCCATCCGGTCGGCGATCTTGTAGGCGGTGAACTGGATGCCGCCCTGATCATAGGGGCCGTCGTTGCGGACATGGGTCAGCAGGCCCATCTCCTCCAGCCGGTCCAGCATCTTGTCGCTGCCGTCCTGGCAATCGTTGGAAAAGACAAGGAAATCGGTGAAGCCACAGGCGCGGTGATGGGCCAGCCATTCCAGCAGGAAGGCGCCTTCGTTGCGCAGGGTCAGGACGGCAAGGACACGCATCAGCCGGGCCTCGAAAAGGTGACGACCTTGCCGTTGGAGCGGCGCGGATTGTAGGTGAGCCCGCCCTGGCGCATCGCGTCAAAGACCCGCTGTACGCCCTGCAACCCGATGTATTGCGGGTGCAGCTCGACAATCGCCGCGCGCAGGGTCGTCAGATCGAGCAGCGGCAGAACCATCTCCTCCGCCCCTTCGATGTCGCAAATCAGCACATCGGGCCGAAGCGCCGCGATGGTGTCGCGGGCGGGGCGGACGGGCACCTCATGGGTGCTGATTACATCCTCCACCGGGTCGGGCAGCATGGAGGAGGCGACAAACTCTCGCCGCACATAGAAGGTCGCCACGCCCTCTTCTCGCCCCAGAAGCGCGTGGTGCACGGTTGCGTTGGTGATGCCGTTTTCCGAATGAACCCGGCGGATACAGGGGATCAGTGCGGGGTTGGCCTCGAAGGCGTGAACTTCCGCCGGGGCGCAGTTCCTGGCCACGACCGAGGACATGTAGCCCATGCCGGCCCCCAGTTCGACCACCCGGTCGCCCTTTTGTACGACGCGCAGTGCGGCGGCGGTTTCCTTGTCCTCATAGCCGTTCTGGTCCAGCAGCCGCCGGGTCTTGTGCAGCATCGGCGGCAGGTCGGTCGGAAAGATCACGCCATGGCTGGTGATATGCGCGAGTTTGCCGTTGCTGGCCAGCCTCTCCCGCATCGCGGGGTCGGAGGAGCCGGGGAAGCGGTCGGAATGATCGACGGGGTCCATCAGCTCTCCAGATCCTGGGCAAGGGCATAGGCCACCCGCTCCGCCTCGTTCAGCCGGATTTTCAGCGCCTGCTCGTATAGCTCCTGAAACTCCGGTTTGTCATGCAGTTCCGCCGCCTTGGCCTGGTGCCAGGCAAAGCCCGTGTCATGCAGGCGACGCAGTTCCGGATCGGCCAGCAAGCGGTCCATCTCTGCCCGCAGGCGGGGCAGGTTTCGCTGGATCGTCACGTCGGTATAGTCGCACCAGTCCATCCGGATCCAGTAATTCAGCCCGATGGAGCGGTCGACATGCAGCGCCCGCCCGCGCTGCCGTTTGATCAGATAACTGTCGGCGGAGCGCAGGGCGTAATGGTTCAGTTGCAGCAGGTCATAGCCGATGGAGCTTTTGGAGCTGCGCCAGCCGTTCTTGAGCATCTCTTTCGTGGTGACGCTGCCATTGCCGTTCACCCACATGACCTTGCCCGCCATCTCTTCGTTCAGCTTGTTGGGCCGATGGCAGGACATTTTGGAATAGGCACCGATATTGCGGAAGAGCGTCTTGAAGCCCCAGACCGTATGCGGTTTGGGGCAGAATTTCGGGGCGCAGGCGGTGAACTGTTCGATCACCGGGCGATCGGCCAAGTCGGTCACCCCGCCATGCCCGAAGAGCCGCCAGGTCATCGCGACATTCGTCGCCTCCGGCACGGCGGCAAGGAAATCGTCCAGCGTGCCGTTGCCGCAGCGCACGTTGACGAATTCATCCACGTCGATATGGGCGATCCACTCGGCCTGCTGCAGCACCGGCTCCTCCAGCGCGGCATCCAGGGCGCACTGTTGCGGCGACTGGCCGGACCAATTGTCGTTATTGCGGTGCTGCACGATCCCCATCTGGTCGAGCCGCTGGAGGATTGTATCGGTCCCGTCGGTGCAGTCGTTGGTGTAGATCAGGAAATTGTCGAACCCGATGGCGCGGTGATAGGCGACCCATTCGACGATATAGGGCGCCTCGTTCTTCATGCAGCCGACGATCACCCGCCCGGTCGAGCCGGGGGGCAGGGCGCGCGGCGCGGCGGGCGCATAGGGGGCGGCGCGGTCCTCCTCGTTCACCCGGCCAAGGCGGTTGTGCGGCTTGAAGGAGGAGCGTTGGAGCGAGGCGTATTTCTCGACGGCCAGGGGCGACATGATCGCCCGGGCCTCTTTCGACAGGCCTGCCACGGCGTCCTCTGCCGCGCTCTCGGCCTCGCTGGCGTGATGATCGGCCTTCGCGGCCTCGGTCGTCGCGCGCTCCACCCGCCAGAGCCAGGCCAGCAGGTATTGCGAGGCGCGGAACCCCCGGTGAGGTGCGGGCTCGCCCCAGCCATGACGGCCCGGCGGGACCTCCGGCACCGGCAGGTCCAGATCCGGATGCCGGTCGTTCAGCGCCTGGATCCCCGCGCTGAACCGACCCGCGACGAAAGCCAGGCTCGCCGGGTCGATCGGCGCACCGCCGACACGGATTTCCTCCAGAAACTTCCGCCAGAGGGGGCGGGGCAACACATGATCGCCAAGCGCGAGTAATCGGATCAGCAGGTCGTTCATCTCGCGCGAGCGGGCCAGCCATTCGGCGGAGGGGGGCTGTGGCGGCGTCCAGGGCTCGGCCTTGCCGATCTGGTCACGGATATCAAAGGCGGCGCGAAGCTCCTCCGTCACCTCCGGCGCGGACCAGCGGGCTGGGTCATAGCGGCGGAAGCGAACGGCGCCTGCGCCGAAGGTCCCCTCCCAGAACGCCTCAAGCGCCTGATAGTCCAGCCAGAAGGCCGGGCCCTGCACCTGCGAAAACACACCCCTGTCGGGATCGGAGCGTGGCGTCGCCGCCATGCAGGCCTGCCACCAATCCCGCTCCTTCATGAGCCCGATTTCCAGGTCCAGCCCTCGCGCGCGCCCCTCGAAAACCTGCGCCGCGTAATTCCAGGCCAGCAGCCGCGCCGGATCGTCCAGATGGGCCGTCACCGTGATGTCGTCCGAAAGCGGCGTCAGCATGTCCCGCAGCCGCTCCAGCTCCGCCCGCGCGGTCAGGCCAACCCCAAGCTGCGCGGCCGAGAGGATAAGCACATCCGGCTTCGCCCGCGCCACATCCCGGGCCAGCCCCTCGGCGATCTGGCTGCGCAACTCTTCCTGACGGTCCGGGTCGCCGAACCCCCGCGCCATGCGCAGCGGCTCCGGCCGGTCCGGATCGGTCACTGCCATGAACAGCCGGGTATGGTTCTTGGGGCCCGGGCCGCGCGGAAACAGCACGCCCTTGCCCTCCAGTTGCGCGCGCTTGTCGGCCAGCACCTCCTGCAGGCGCAGCACGCCGCAGCCCTCCAGCCCGATATGCAGATGGATCTTCACGCCCCGCCCGACGCCGTACCGGACGCCCCGGGCGCATCCTTGGCCTTCGTGTTCGCATTCGCCGTGCCCCACCACGAAATCGGATGACCGATATGGCCGCCCAGCAATTCCGCCGCCTCCGGATCGGCCACGTTGAGCCGCAGGTAGATATCATCCCCGCCAAAGAACCGGTCGAGAAAGGCGTAATGCCCCTCGATCCAGGCCAGCCGCTCATGCTCCTTACCGCCATAGCCCACGGGCAACCCGGGCAGGCTGTTCCGCTCCAGCCGCTTCACCAGGTTGTTCCATTTCACCATGGAGGCGCTCAGCGCCGCTGGATCCCGCCATGAGGCGACAAAGCGGACCCCGGGATGATGCCGCGCGATGGCCTCGATCACCTTGGCATCCATCTGCGGATAGGCCGGGTTGCCGTCGTGCAGGGCAGAGATTTCGCCGAAACCGTCGAACTCCTCCAGCCGTGCCAGCGGATCGCCGCAGCGGAAGAAATCCTCATACATAACATGGGCCGTGAACAGCCCCTTCAACTCCGGCTTGGCGGTCAGCTTGCCATGCAACCGGTGATCCACGGTATGCAACCCACTTTCGCTCAGCGCCTTGCCAAGGGTGGTGGTGCCCGATTTCGGCAGGCCCAGGTTGACGACGCGCAGCCTCTCCATCAGCGGGCCTCCGACAGGGGCGCAAAGGGCGAGGGCGGCGGCGTCAGGCCGAGTGAGACCAGCAGCGCCTCCTCCGCCGGACAGAGCGTGCCCGCCTGTTTCAACTGATCCCGCATCGCCCGATACTCCGGCTGCGCCAGCAGCGCATTGCGTTTGGCGCGGTGCAGGTCGCAGGCCTCCTCATGGAGCGCGCTCACCCCCGGCAGGGCCTTCAGCGCCGCGATTTCCCGTTCCAATGCAGGCAGATAGCGCAGGATCGACCGATCCTCGTAGGCCACATCATTGCGCTCGCGCCAATAGCTGTCGTCAAAGGCCCGGTTCTCGCGGTTCACGTCCCCGCGGTCGTTCTTGACCAGGTAACTGTCCAGCGACCGCAGCGCATAGTGATTGAGCGTCGCCAGACGTCGTGCCCCTGCCGCCGGGAACTTGCGGATGCGGCGCGCATTGGCGGCGACCAGAAACCGCGGCGGTACGGGGCGGCCCGACCCATCGGTCCAGGTCGGCTTGGCCCGCACCTTCTTGACCGGAAAGAACGGCCGATGTGCCCCGTAATACTGCAAGGGAAAATCTCGTCGAACCAGTGTCTTGACCTCGATCGCGAACTCGCCGCACCAGATGTCGGGGTTATGGCTGCGGTGGAACTGCGCGATCACCGGGCGATCCTCGAACGCCTCGACCCCGCCATTGGCCATCATCTGGAAATGCACCGAGATCGCTTGCGGGTTGCCGCAGGCCTCGATCAGCGCCGGGATCGTGTAATCGCTCACATGAATGTTCAGAAACTCGTCCACATCGGCGATCCAGACCCAGTCCGCCTCCGCCACCAGCGCCTGTTCGCGCGCGTCCTTCAGCGCCTCCATCTGGTAATTGCGACCTTCCGCCGGATTGGGCAGATGCGTCACCACGCCGGCATCAGCCAGAGCATCCAGCATCCGATCCGTCGCGTCGGTGCAATCGTTTGAATAGAATAGGAAATCCGTCACGCCGATCAGGCGGTTGAAGGCGATCCATTCGATCAGGAACGGACCCTCGTTTTTCACGCATGTCACGGCGGTAACGCGCATGACCCCACCCTTGCCCGTTCGGGCCCCACATCATCATCTGTCCCGGAACCTGCTCTCGGGCCCTAGGTGTGCCCCGTGACCCAGGCCCGGAACATCCTTGTTTGCTTGCGCGGAGTTTCGCACTTGCCCGTCGCTGCGTCAACGTTTCGTCGGCCCGCAACCCGCCCCCGCTACATCTCGTAGACTTGACCCCGCCGCGCCCGCATGCAGTTCTTTCCCGAACCGGAGGACACCATGACCGCGCCAAGTTCCATCGACGACGTCCAGACCATGCTTGCCGGGCAGGATTACGTGGCGGGCCGCGCCCTTGCGACCGTTGTCTATCTCGCCCTGCGCCTGGGAAAACCCCTCTTCCTCGAAGGCGAGCCCGGCACCGGCAAGACCGAGATCGCCAAGGCCATCGCCACCGGCCTCGGTCGTCGCCTGATCCGCCTGCAATGCTACGAAGGGCTGGATGCGGCCTCCGCCGTCTATGAATGGAACTTTCCGGCGCAGATGGTCGCCATCCGCACGGCCGAGGCCGCGGGCAGCGCTGACCGCGACCTCCTCCAGACGGAGCTCTTCTCCGCCGACTATCTGACCGAACGCCCCCTCCTGCAGGCCATGCGCTCGCAGCCCGAGGGGCCGCCCGTCCTGCTAATCGACGAGTTGGACCGCACCGACGAACCCTTCGAGGCCTTCCTGCTGGAGGCGCTGTCGGATTTTCAGGTCACGATCCCGGAACTCGGCACCATCAAGGCGCCAGAGCCGCCCATTGTCATCGTCACCTCCAACCGCACGCGCGAGGTGCATGATGCCCTCAAGCGCCGCTGTCTCTACCACTGGGTCGACTACCCCGACTTCGCCCGTGAGATGGAAATCCTCACCGCCCGCGCGCCCGAGGCCTCCGAGACCCTTTCGCGCGAGATTGTCGCCTTCGTCCAGCGCCTGCGCACCGAGGATATCTTCAAGAAACCGGGCGTCGCCGAAACCATCGACTGGGCGAAATGCCTGCTCGCCCTTGATGTGATCGAACTGTCGCCCCAGACCATCGCCGACACCCTCGGCGCGATCCTCAAGTATCAGGACGACATCGCAAAACTCGAAGGGTCGGAGGCCAAGCGCCTGCTGGACGAGGCCCGCGCCACGCTCGCCCCGGCATGACGGGCCTGCTTTCTTTTTGCCGAAAATATCCCGGGGTCGGGGGCAGCGCCCCCGTCGACGGTAACCGCCATGCCTGAGATTCCCGATCTCGCCCTCCCCGATCACCCGCGACTGGCCGAAAACATCACCCATTTCGCCCGCGCCCTGCGCAAGGCGGGTCTGCCGATTGGACCAGGCCGCACCCTCGACGCCATCCGCGCGGTCGAGGCGGCAGGCTTTACCGACAAGCGCGACTTCTACTGGACGCTCCACGCCTGCTTCGTCTCGCACCCCCAGCATCGCCAGACCTTTGCCCAGCTCTTCCGCCTCTACTGGCGCGACCCGCAGTACATGGAACATATGATGTCCATGATGCTGCCCGCCATCCGTGGTGTGCAGGAGGAGCGCGTCGCCGAAGCGGCGGAGAAACGCGCCGCCGAGGCGTTGCTGGACGGGGCCGACCAACCCGCGCCGGAGCGGGAGGAGGAGCAGGGCGAGGAGACCAAGATCGAGGTCGACGCCTCGCTCACTATGTCCGAAGAGGAACGCCTCCGCTCGCTCGATTTCGAGCAGATGTCGACGGAGGAGATCGCCCGCGCCAAGCGGATGCTGGCCAAGCTGACCCTGCCGGTGAAACCCATGCCAACCCGCCGCCGTCAGGCTTCGCCCCGCGGCGCGCGCATCGACGCCGCCCGCACCCTGCGCGCGGCCATGCGCAACGGCGGGGAAATCCGCGACCTCGCACGGCATGTCCCGCGCACGCGCTGGCCTGCTCTGGTCGCGCTCTGCGACATCTCCGGGTCGATGTCGCAATACAGCCGTATGGTGCTGCACTTCCTGCACGCGGTGGCCAATGAAAAGGGCGCGGGCTGGGCAAAAGTCCACGCCTTCACCTTTGGCACCCGGCTGACCAATATTTCCCGCCACCTCGCCAACCGCGACGTCGATCAGGCGCTGGCCGCCGCCGGGGCAGAGGCCCGGGACTGGGAAGGCGGCACGCGGATCGGCGATTGCCTGCACGACTTCAACCGCGACTGGTCCAGGCGGGTCATGGGGCAGGGGGCGGTGGTCCTGCTGATCACCGACGGGCTGGACCGGGGCGATCCGGCGGCTCTGGAACATGAGGTGCAGCGCCTGCACCTCTCCGCCCGCCGCCTGATCTGGCTGAACCCGCTGCTCAGATGGCAGGGCTTTGCGCCCAGGGCGCGCGGCATCGCCGCGATGCTGCCCCATGTCGACAGCTTCCGCGCCGGCCATTCCATCGCCACGATCGAGGATCTCGCCCAGGCGCTCTCCCGGCCCGAGGATCAGGGTGAGAAATCACGGTTAATGGCCATGCTAAATGCCTGAAAACACGGTTGCTATTGGATAACAGTGAACCAATTCGGGTGATCCGGCGTTTTTTTCACAGGTCCGCGATGTGCGGAGAAGGAAAGGAACACGACCATGACCTCCACGTTTCTGAAATCCACCACGGCGATCGTGCTGAGCCTCAGCCTTGCCGTCCCGACAATTCCCATGGCCCAGACCGCCGCCGAACTCGAAGCCGCGCTTGGCGTCGATACGACCGGCATGACGGAGGCGGAGCTCGAGGCTCTGCGCCAGCAACTCGCCGAAGAGCAGGCGCAGGCAGAGGCCGAAGCCGCAGCAGAGGCAGAGGCCAACGCCGCAAATGACACCGCTGCAGCCAGCGATGAGGCCACCGAACAGGCTCAGACGGCTGAGGAAGAGGAGTCGCTGATCGACCGCGCCGTCGGGGCCGTCACCGAAGGCGTCGAGGCGTTGACCGGCGACGATGAAGCCGAAGCGACTGCCGAGGCGGAAGCCGAAGCCGCGCCCGAAGCGCAGGCGGCAACAGAAGAACCCGCCGCAACCGAAGACCCGGCCGCAGACGCCGCCTCTGAAACCACGGCCGAGGCCGCGGCAGACACAAACACCGAAGCCGAGGCAGACGCCACCGCGGATGCAGATGCCACAGCGAACGCCGAAGGTGAGGCCGACACGACGGCGCAGGCCGCGGACGAACCCGCGGCAACGGATACGCCCGAAACGGCCCCTGAAACGACGGCTGACGCAACCACCGATAGCGAGGCCACGGCGACCGCGGAGGCCGGGGGTAGCGCCAATGCGACCACCGATGCGGAGGCCAGCACCGACGCGACTGCGGATGCGCAGACCGACGAGACCCCGACCGAACCCACGGAAGAGCAAAACCCGGTGGCCGAAGCGGTCGATGAGGGCCAGCAGCAACTGCAGGCCGAGGTCGACGAGCTGAAAACCCAGCTCGACGCGTTGACCAACGAAAGCGCCGAAGAACAGGCCACGCGCCAGGCCGCGACCGAAGCCGAAGCAGCCCAGGAACAGGCGACGTCTATGGCTGCCACCGCTGATGCGGATGCCGAGGCTGCCGAGGTCATCGAACAGACCGTGACCGAGGAAACGGCGCGCTCCTCCTCCGAGGAGTTCGAAACCAGCGCCACCGCCGCCGCCCCGGCAGCCGAGGCGGAGGACAACAGAAGCGGGCTCGACACCATTGGCAAGATCGCCCTCTTCGGACTGGGCGCGCTGGCCGTCGGCCAGATCCTGAACAACGGGTCCGAGGTAGTCTCGAACTCCGGCGACCGCGTGGTCGTGCAGCAGCCGGATGGCAGCTACAGGGTCTACAAGAACGATGACGTTCTGATGTTCCAGCCGGGCACCGACGTGAAGACCTACGCCTATGACGACGGCTCCACCCGTACGGTGGCCACGCGCGAGGACGGCACGCAGATCGAAACCGTTCGCGCCGCTGACGGCACGGTTCTGCGCCGCACCCGTATCCTGGCCAATGGCAACCGTGTCGTCCTGTTCGACGACACCCAGGTGGCGCAGCAGGTCGAGGTGAACCAACTGCCGCAGACCGACCGCGCCGACCGATCGATCAATTTCCAGCAGGCGCAGGAAGAGGAACTTCGCGCCGCGCTGCAGGCCCGCCTGCCGCAGGAAATCGACCGTCGCTTCTCGCTCAGCCAGGTGCGCAACATCACCGCGGTGCGTGATCTGGTGCCCGAAATCGACGTCGACAATATCAACTTCGAAACCGGCTCCGCAACCATCCGGCCCGACGAGGCGGAGGAACTGGCCCAACTCGGCACCCTGATGCGCCAGACGATTGAGGAGAACCCGGGCGAGGTCTTCCTGATCGAAGGTCACACGGACGCCGTTGGCGCAGCCAGCTACAACCTCGCTCTGTCAGACCGCCGGGCGGAAAGCGTGGCGCTGGCGCTGACCGAGTTCTTCGACGTCCCGCCGGAAAACATGGTGGTGCAAGGCTATGGTGAGTCGGACCTCAAGATCCGCACCGCCGGAGCCGAACGCGAAAACCGCCGCGCCTCCGTCCGCCGGATCACGCCGCTTCTGACCGGCAGCTGATAAAGGGCGGAAAGACTAAGGAAAGAAGGCCGGGCAGGGTATCCTGTCCGGCCTCTTTCGGCCCAATCTGGGGATAGGGTGCCTCGAACGAAGTGAAGCCTGGGCCGATGCCCGCATCATTACAGTTTTCGGTGAAGGATTCCTTGATCCCAATCATGTGAGCGCCGATATTGGCCATCTGTTGCCGATGCCTTCGGGTACGCGGGCAGGCGCATGCCGATGGAGGAGGCCGCGATGGACAGGACACCGGAACAGGCGCTGGACTGGCACCGCGCAGGCAAGGGTGCCGCGCTGGCCACGGTGGTCGAGACCTGGGGCAGCGCCCCGCGTCGCGTCGGCGCCATGCTGGCGGTCTCGGGCGAGGGGGATCTGGCGGGCTCCGTCTCGGGCGGCTGCGTCGAGGGGGCGGTGGTGACCGAAGCCTTCGAGGCGCTGGAAACCGGCAAGAGCGTGGTGCTGACCTATGGCGTCTCCGATGACGATGCCTTTGCCGTGGGCCTGGCCTGCGGCGGCACGATCCGCATCCTGCTGCAACCCGTCGGCTTTGACGGCGGTCTGCCCGTAGCGACGCTGGAGGCGCTCTGCCAGGCGCGGGAGCGGCGCGGGCCCGTCGCCCATGTCATCGACACCGAGAACTGGACGAGCAAGATTGCCGGTGCAGAGGACTATCCCGACCGGTTCCGCGCCGACCGCTCCGGGTTCGAGGAGGACGCGAAAACCTTCGTCGCCATCCACAACCCGCCCCTGCGCATGACCATCGTCGGGGCCGTCCATATCGCCCAGGCGCTGGTCCCCATGGCCCGCATCGCCGGATATGATCCGCTGATCATTGACCCGCGCCCCGCCTTCGCCGCCGAAAGCCGCTTTCCCGGCGAGACGATCATCGACGACTATCCCGACGAGGCGCTGAAACAACGTCCGCTGGATACCCGCACGGCCCTCGTCCTGCTGACCCATGACCCCAAGATCGACGATCCAGCGCTGGAGCTTGGCCTGCGCTCCGGTGCGTTCTACATCGGGGCGCTCGGCTCCACCCGGACCCATGCGAAACGGGTCGAACGTCTGACGGCCAAAGGATTTACCGAAGCGGAGATCGCCCGGATCCACGCCCCCGTCGGCCTCGACATTGGCGCGGCGGGACCGGAGGAGATTGCCGTGTCGGTCATCGCCGAGGTCACGCGCGTCTTGAGGAAGGGCGCCTGAGGTGAAATTCGGCCCCGTTCCCCTGGATGAGGCGGAGGGCGCGATCCTTGCCCATTCCGTCGGCACCGCCTCCGGCCGTCTCCGCAAGGGTCAACGGCTGACCGCCACGCAGCTGGACCAGATGCGGGCGGAGGGACTGGCGGAGGTGATCTGCGCCCGCCTCGACCCCGGCGATGTGGGAGAGGACGAGGCCGCCGCCCGTCTGGCCAGGGCGCTGGTCCCCGATCCCGCGGCCGCGCATCTGCGACTGACCGATCCCTTCACCGGCCGCGTCAACCTGATTGCTGACGTTGCCGGCGTGGTCGACCTGGACGTGGCGGCGATCACCGCGCTCAACCGGATCGACCCGATGCTGACCGTCGCCACCGTGCCGCAGATGCAGCAGATGACGTCGGGCGGCATGGTCGCCACGATCAAGGTGATTTCCTACGCCGTCCCTGGCGCGGCGGTGGCGGAGGCCGAGGCCCTGCTGCGGGATCGTACCGCCCTGCGCCTGCGCCCCGTCTGTCTGCAAAGCGCGCGCCTGATCGTGACGACCATCCCCGGCGGGGCGGGTGAGAAGGGCGTGAAGGCCATCGCCGCACGGCTGGAGGCGCTTGGCATGACGCTGACCGATACCGTGACCGTGCCGCATCGGGAGGATGACCTTTCCGCCGCCCTGACCGCCGCATCCGACGCGGACATGACGCTAATCCTCACCGGCTCGGCCACCTCCGATGCGCAGGATGTTGCCCCGGCCGCGCTACGCCATGCGGGAGGGCAGGTGGAACGCTTCGGCATGCCGGTCGATCCGGGCAATCTGCTGTTCGTTGGTGATCTGGCGGGGCAGCCGGTGATCGGCTTGCCCGGCTGTGCCCGGTCGCCCGCGCTGAACGGGGCGGACTGGGTGCTGTCGCGTATCGCCTGCGGCGTGCCGGTGACGGATTCGGACATCGCGGGGATGGGGGTCGGCGGGCTGCTCAAGGAAATCCCGACGCGTCCGCAACCGAGGGCGGGCCGTAAGTCGGGGTGACCGGGCCTGCAGGACTGCTGACCGACAGGACCGAACAAAAGAAAAGCGGCCCCGCAGGGCCGCCCGTTCGTACCGTCATGCGGCGAAGCTTACTTCACCGGACCGATCATCATGACCATCTGGCGGCCTTCCATCTTCGGCATGTTCTCGACCTTGCCGATTTCCTGGACATCTTCCGCCACGCGCTCCAGCAGTTCCCGCCCGAGGTTCTGGTGCGCCATCTCGCGTCCGCGGAACCGGAGCGTGACCTTCACCTTGTCGCCTTTTTCGAGGAATTTCACCACGTTGCGCATCTTGACGTCATAGTCATGCGTGTCGGTGTTGGGGCGGAATTTCACCTCCTTCACCTCGATGACCTTCTGGTTCTTCCGAGCTTCGGCCTCGCGTTTCTGCGTCTCGTATTTGAACTTGCCGAAGTCCATGATCTTGCAGACCGGCGGATTGGCGTTCGGAGAGATTTCGACAAGGTCCAGATCGGCCTGCTCGGCCAGCTCAAGGCCCCGTTCGGGCGTCACCACGCCGAGGTTTTCACCTTCTGCGCCGATGAGGCGGATTTCGGGGCAACGGATGCGATCGTTCACGCGGGGGCCGGTATCACGGGTCGGCGGCGCGTTGTGAGGTCTGCGAGCTATTTTTCTGGTCCTTTTGTGGCCGGTGTTCGTGAGCGCGTAAACTAGTGTCGCAAGGGTGGCCTTTCAAGCGACAAATGGACGAAACCGCCGCCCCGGCCCAATTCGGGGCTGCCCGAACGCGCCTGGCGTCGGGCGGTCCGACGTCGCGCGGCGCAGCCTAGAGGGGCAGGGCAGTCGTGGATTTGATCTGTTCCATCGAGAGCAGGGCGGTCACGTTGTGGATCTTCACCTCTGTGATCAGCGCCTGATAAAACACGTCATAGGCCTTTGCGTTCGGGACCCGGACCTTCAGGATATAGTCGATGTCCCCGGCCAGCCGGTGCGCCTCCTGCACTTCGGCACGTTCGCGCAGCGCCTTGAGAAAGGCCGCCTGCCAGGCCGCATCATGCTCCGAGGTGCGGATCAGCACGAAAAAACAGGCCTCAAACCCCAGGGCATCGGCATCCAGGATCGCCACCTCCCGGGTGATGATTCCCCGCTCGCGCATCTTGCGGATGCGGTTCCAGACAGGGGTCTTCGACGACCCGACGGTCCGGGCGATATCTTCGATCGACGGGGTGGTGTCCTGCTGCAATTGCAAAAGGATTTTCCTGTCGAGTTCGTCTAACTGGTCCGCCATTCCGATATTCCTCTCGTTCGCGGGATTCCTGTCTTCGACCTGCTTTGGCAGGGAAAATCGTTCTTATTTGGGCCGCGCACTGGTGTGACACAGGGAATATTTCCTATTCTAGAGGGGTGTCAATCCAGACCGAAAGGCCGAGCCAATGCAGCACTTCCCGATCTTCCTCGCCATGGCGGACGCCCGTGTCCTGCTGTCGGGCGGCGGGGCGGCGGCGCTGGCCAAGCTGCGTCTGCTGATGAAGACACCGGCGCGGATCGAGGTCTACGCCGCCAATCCCGCGCCCGAGATCACCACCTGGGCCCGCCAGCACCGTCTTCGCCTGTACCAGCGCGACCTGCAGCGCGGGGATCTGAACGGCGCGACCCTTGTTTATGCCGCAGATGAAGATGATGCCATGGATGCCCGGACGGAATCCTTCGCCCGCGCCGACGGTGTGCTGGTCAATGTGGTCGATAACCTGGGCGCCTCCGACTTCATCACCCCCGCCATGGTCGACCGCGCACCGGTCACCGTCGCTATCGGCACCGAAGGCACCGCGCCGGTCCTGGCCCGCAAGATCAAGGCCGCGCTCGAAGCGGACCTGCCGGTCGCCACTGGCCCCCTGGCCCGGGCCGCAGCGGAGTTCCGCACCCGGGCGGAGGCGCTGCCCCATGGCGAGGCCCGCCGCCTGTTCTGGTCGGACTGGTTCGATCATGCAGGCCCCGCCGCCCATGCCGATGCGGCCGACCTCGACGCGGCGCTGACCGCGCTGCTCGACCAACATCTGTCAGGTCATGGCACAGCCCCGCGCGTCACCCTGGCTTGGACCGGATCCGACGATCCCGACCTGCTGGTGATGAAGACCCGCCGCGCCCTCGATAGTGTCGATGTGGTCATTTATGATGCAGATATCGCTCCCGAAATCCTGGAATTGGCCCGGCGCGAGGCGGATTTCTTGACGCTGCATTATGCCCCGTCTATCCCGCCCCTGCCGCAACTGCTCGCGCAGCACGCCAAGGGGGGACGTCATGTCCTCTACCTCTCGTGTCGTCCGATCGGCGAGGCCCTGGCAGCCGCGACCCGCGCGGCCGGTGCTGATGTCACAATGATCCCCGGCCTTGCCGCCGAAACCGTTACTCAGAGACAGGAGCAGGCCTGATGCCCCGCGCCTTTACGCCCAAAGTGATCACCGCCAACGCCCTTCTCGAAGGTGATGTCGTCTACCTGACCGAGGATGACCGCTGGAGCCGCGACCTCTCCGAAGCGGAACTGCTGACGGACGAAGCCGTGGCCGAAGCCCGGTTGATCGACGCCTCGCGCCGTCAGTCGGAAATCGTCGGTGCCTACCTGGCCGACATGGTGGGCGGCGATGGCGGTCCTGAACCTACGCATTTCCGCGAGGACTTCCGCCGCACCGGCCCCTCCAACTACCACCACGGCAAGCAGGCGGAGGACCTGTCCCGGACCTGATCCGGGACCCCGCCACACGCCATTCCCCCGAACGACCCACCCAACCCCGAAGAGGCCCCGGCATCGAAAGGGGCACGGAAGGACCCGCACCATGTATCGCTACAACGACTTCGACACCGCCTTTCTGGCAGAGCGGAACGCCCAGTTCCGCCAGCAGGTCGAACGCCGCATCGACGGATCGCTGACGGAGGATGAATTCCGCCCACTGCGCCTGATGAACGGCCTCTACCTGCAACTGCACGCCTACATGCTGCGTGTCGCCATCCCCTATGGCACCCTGCGGTCGGCCCAGATGCGGCAGCTGGCGATGATCGCGGACAAGTGGGACAAGGGCTATGGGCACTTCACCACCCGTCAGAACATTCAGTACAATTGGCCCAAACTGCCGGATGTGCCCGATATCCTCGATGCCTTGGCCGAGGTGCAGCTGCACGCGATCCAGACCTCCGGCAACACGATCCGCAACGTCACCGCCGACCATTTCGCCGGCGCCGCCGCGGACGAGATCGCCGATCCGCGTCCTGTGGCCGAACTGCTGCGCCAATGGTCCACCGATCACCCGGAATTCCAGTTCCTGCCGCGCAAGTTCAAGTTCGCCGTCACCGGCTCGCCGAACGACCGTGCCGTGACCAAGGCGCATGACATCGGCGTGCGGATGATCCGCAATGACAAGGGCGAGCCGGGCTATGAGGTTCTTGTCGGTGGTGGCCTGGGTCGGACCCCGATGATTGGCAAGGTCATCCGCGACTTCCTGCCGCCTGAAGACCTGCTGCCCTATATGGAGGCGATCGTCAGCGTCTATAACCTGATCGGTCGCCGCGACAACAAGTACAAGGCGCGGATCAAGATCACCGTGCATGAAACCGGTCTGGACACCTTCCGCGAGAAGGTCGAGACCCGCTTTGCCGAGATCAGGCCTGCCTTCAGCGGCGTCGATCAGGAGATGCTGCGCGAGATCGAAGGGCATTTCGCCCCGCCGGCCTTCCGCAACGCCCCGACCGATGCCTATGAGGCCGCGCGCGACGCCAACCCCGCCTTCCGCGCCTGGGCCGATACCAACCTCGCCGCGCACCGGGCCGAGGGCTATGCCATCGTGACCGTCTCGCTCAAGAAGCACGGCGCGACGCCGGGGGATGCCTCGTCTGATCAGATGCGCGTGCTGGCCGACCTGGCCGAGCAATTCGGCCATGACGAGTTGCGCATCAGCCACGAACAGAACGTGATCCTGCCGCATGTCCACAAATCCGACCTGCCGGCCCTCTATGCCGGCCTGCGCGAGGCGGACCTCGCGACGGCCAACATCGGCCTGATCTCCGATATCATCGCCTGCCCGGGCATGGACTATTGCGCCCTGGCGACCGCCCGGTCGATCCCGGTGGCCCAGGAAATCGCCGAACGCTTCGAAGAGCTGAAGCTGGAACATGACGTTGGCCCGCTGAAGCTGAAGATCTCCGGCTGCATCAACGCCTGCGGGCATCACCATGTCGGGCATATCGGCATCCTCGGCCTCGACCGGGCAGGGGTGGAGAATTACCAGATCACCCTGGGCGGCGACGGCACCGAAGAGGCCGCCATTGGCCAGCGCACCGGCCCCGGTTTCGCCTATGACGAGATCACCGACGCAATCGAGCGGATCGTGCGGGCCTATCTTGAGCATCGCGAAGGCCCGGACGAGACCTTCCTGATGGCCTACCGCCGACTCGGGCTCGACCCGTTCAAGGCCGCGCTCTACGACGACGCGAAGGCCAAAGCTCATGCCGCCTGAAGCCGCGATAGATTTCAGCGCCCCCGTCCTGCCCGAACAGGCGGAACGGGTGGCCGCGCTCAACGACCGATACCGCCACCACGGCGCGACATCGGTGCTGGAGGGCGCGCTGAACGATCCGGAGGCCGGGCGCATCTCGCTCGTTTCCTCCTTCGGGGCGGAATCGGTGGTCCTGCTGCACCTCGTGGCCATGGTCGACCCTGCGACGCCGGTTCTGTTCATCGACACCCAGATGCTGTTTCCGGAAACGCTGGACTATCAGGCCGAACTGGCCGAACGCCTGCATCTCCAGGATATCCGCGTCATCCGCGCCAACCCGCTGGAGCTGACCCGCGAAGATCCGGACAGCGACCTGCATCAGTTCAACACCGATGCCTGCTGCGACCTGCGCAAAACCCGGCCACTGCAGAAGGCCCTGGGCGATTTCGACGGCTGGATCACCGGGCGCAAGCGGTTCCAGGGTGCCACGCGTGCCGCGTTGGAGTTTTTCGAGGCCGACGGTCCACACCGGATCAAGGTCAACCCGCTGGCCCATTGGGAACCGGACGATGTCCGCGCTTACATGGAGGAAAACCGCCTGCCGCGTCACCCGCTGGTGGCCCGGGGCTATCCCTCCATCGGCTGCGCGCCCTGCACCTCGCCGGTGGCCCCGGGCGAAGACCCCCGCGCCGGACGCTGGCGCGGCGAAGACAAGACGGAATGCGGCATCCATTTCGTGGATGGCAAGATGGTGAGAGGAGGCGGCGCATGAGCGTGCTGGTCACTGACAAGGGATTCTCCCGCGATGCGGATGCCCTGACGATATCCGGAACGGTGCTGGACCTCGCGTCCGACACGGACCCCGAAACGGTCGATTTCGACGGCGCGGATGCGATCCGCGTGGACTTCCCCAGCTTTGCGGACGGGCGCGGATTCACCATCGCCTCCGTCCTGCGTCGTCGGGGCTTCTCCGGCCGCCTGCGGGCTGCCGGGCATGTCATCGCCGATCAATACACCATGGCCCGCCGGTCGGGGTTCGACGAGGTGGAAATCTCCGACGATCTCGCCGCCCGCCAGCCGGAAGAGCAATGGGCCTTCCGCGCCAGCTGGCAGGCCCATGACTATCAGTCGCGGCTGCGCGCGGGCTGACACACTTTCACTTTCTCGCATGAGACGATAGAGGGAGCGGCATGAGCCGAGACCATATGACCGAGACACTTGTGACCGAAACTGCGACCCCCCGGGTTCCGACCCTTCCCGACGCCCAGACCGTGACCTTCGTTAAGCACTGGACAGATCGGCTCTTTTCCTTCCGCTGCACGCGCCCAGCCTCGCTGCGGTTCCGCTCCGGCGAATTCGTGATGATCGGGCTCATGGGCGAGAACGGCCGCCCGCTGCTGCGCGCCTATTCCATCGCCTCGCCCTCCTGGGACGAGGAGCTGGAGTTCTATTCGATCAAGGTCCAGGACGGCCCGCTGACCTCCCGACTGCAACACCTTCAGGTCGGCGACGAGATCATCCTGCGGCCCAAACCCGTCGGCACGCTGGTCCACGACGCGCTGCTGCCCGGCAAACGCATCTGGTTCTTTGCCACCGGCACCGGGTTTGCCCCCTTCGCCTCGCTCCTGCGAGATCCGCAGACCTATGAGGATTATGACGAGGTCATCATTACCCACACCTGCCGCGAAGTGGGCGAACTGCAGTATGGCGCCGAGCTGATCGAGAGCATTCGCAACGACGAAATGCTGCAGGAACTGATCGGCGAGGAAAACCTGGCCAAGCTGCGCTACTACCCCACCACCACCCGCGAAGAGAGCCCCAAGATGGGCCGCATCACCGACCTGATGCGCTCGGGCGAGGTTTTTGCCGATCTCGGCATCGACCCGATCGCCCCGGAGACCGACCGGGCAATGGTCTGCGGCAACCTGGCCTTCAACCTCGAGATCAAGGAACTACTCGAAGGCTACGGGCTGCGCGAGGGCGCCAACTCCGATCCCAAGGAATACGTGGTCGAAAAGGCCTTCGTCGACTGAGGCCTGGCGTCGGCAACGCCCCGGGGCCTGTCCGGGTCCACATCGGCCTTCCTAACCCTGTCGTCCTCGGGTCAATCCCGAGGACGACGCCCCGCATCTGACGGTCCGACGCCCGCCGCCCCGCGGATCCCATCCCCTCTCCCCTCGGGGGAGAGGGTTAGGGAGAGGGGGCGTGAGAATGGAAGAGCGAGTGCACAGCGACCAAACGCCACCCAGCATCTCAATCCTCATAATCCCGTCCCGACCACCCATCCGCCGCGCCAAACATTTCGGCCACCATCTGACGGTCGACCCGTCGCCATTCGGCAGTCCCGCGCGCCATTGGCGGAAAGGCGCTCAAATCAGTCCGCTGGACACAGGGCGGCGGACCGCGAAGCCGACGGGGCTATCATTCCCCGGCCAGCGATGAGTCGCGGAGCAGGTTGAAATGTGGGGCAAATCCGACATCCGACCGTCGACGACGACTCATCCCCATTTTCCGGTAACAAGGAACAAGGTCATGATGCGCAATCTTCCAGCAATGGTCTGTGCCGCTGTCCTCGGCGTCACCGCAGCCCATGCCTCCAGCAATCCGAACCAGCCCGCGATCGACGCCTGCATCGACGCCCTGATGTCCTCCGGCAAGGCCAGCGCACCCGGGGGCACCGTGCTTGGTTCGTCCTTTTCCGAGGCCGGAACGCAGGTGATCCTGCAGGACGGCGGCGGCGCGACCTGGAACTGCATCGCCTACAAGGACGGGGCGGTCGGTGTTCTGGAACCGGCGACGCAGGATATGGTCGATGCGGCCCAATCCGCGCCCTCGCCATCGGATTATCAGGAACAGGTGCACTTCGCCTCTGGCACCTCCAGCGCCACGCTGACCCGGACCATGGAGCCGGGCGGCGCCTTCCAGTTCGTGCTGGGCGCCCGGAACGAGCAGTTTCTGAAGGTGATGGTCAGCCCCCATTCGGGCGAGATATACTACACCATCCGCAACCCCGATGGCTCGATGCTGTTGGATGGGACCGATACGGACACCCCCTACGAAGGTCAGCTCTGGCAAAGCGGCGATCACATCGTCGAGGTGGTCAGCAAATCTTCCGATCCGATCACTTACGACATCACATTCGAGATCAACTGATCACCGGTGTCGGTCCGCCGTGTGGCGGGCCGGCGCTCGTTTTTGACATGTATCTGGCAATCCGGTTCAGGTGCCGTAGGCCTTGATGTTCCCCATGACATCCTCCGCCGCCGCGACCAGCGCATCGGCCACCACCGCGCATTGCGCCTGTGTCAGGCGGGCGGGCAGGCGGGTGTCGCAGGCCCGCATCAGCATGGCGCGCGTCTTGGGCAACTCCGGCAGATCGCCCAGGAACTGCCAGTTCCAGAAGGCCCGCGCATTGTCCGTCGACATGCCGAAGACCTGAACCTTTACGCCCCGCGCCGCCGCCGCATCCTGAAAGGCGCGGGTTTCGTCATCCGTGAGGCCCACGAGGTTGAACTGCAGCGAATCCGGTGCGCGCAGCTCTGCCTCCAGCTTTTCTGGCACGGTGATCCAGGGCGAGCCCTCGATGATCGCTGCCACTTGATCATGGTTGCGCCGCCCGTCGCGCACCCGGCGGGACAGTTCCGGCAGTTGCGACCGGGCAATCGCCGCGCTCATGTTCGACAGGCGCAGGTTGTAGAGCGGCAGCTTGTTCTGCCAGCGTTCCAGCGCCTCGACCAGGTCGTTGGAGTTCTCGCCATGCCGCGCCTTGTGCTTCTTCCACATATGTTCATAGGCGCCCGACATGATGATCGCCCGGGCCACCGCATCGGCGTCATTGGCGATCAGGATGCCGCCCTCGCCGGAATTGACCATCTTGTAGGACTGGAAGGAAAAACAGCCGATCTGCCCGATCGTGCCGATCTTGCGCCCGTTCCACAGCGTGCCAAGCGAATGCGCCGCATCTTCGATCACCGGGATACCGGCGGCGTCGCAGGCCTCCATGATCGCATCCATATCCGAGGTATGGCCGCGCATGTGGCTGATGAGGACCGCCTGAACGGTCGGCAGCTTCGTCAGGAAATCTTCAAGGTCGATGCGGTAGTTCTCGCCGCATTCACAGAGCACCGGTTCGCAATCCGCATGCACGATCGACGAGGGGACAGCGGCAAAGGTAAAGGCCGGAATCATCACCCGCGCGCCGCGCGGCAGGCCAAGCGCCTTGAGAGACAGGAAAAGCGCCGCCGAACAGGACGAAACGGCCAGCGCGTACTTCGTACCCATCATCTCGGCAAAGTCGGTTTCCAGCAGGGTGACCGGGGCATTCTCCGGCGCCGTGTAGCGGAACAGATCCCCGGAGCTCAGCAGGCGCTCGATCTCAACGCGCGCGGTTTCAGGGATGGGCTCTGCATCGTACACATTCGGCGGGAGAGTCATCTTTTCGGCTTTCCTGAAGTCTCTTTTCGGGAAATCTAAACGAAGAGCCGGACACAGTCGAATGAAAACTGCATGACGGGTGCACGGGGCCGGTCCTTCTTTTTGCCGGAAATATCCCAGGGGTGAGCGGCGCAGCCGCGAGGGGGCAGCGCCCCCTTGTTCAACGGACAGTGAAAAGACCGACCCCGGCTCAGACGCCCAACCGGTCCCGCAGGGCGAACCAGCTCATCGCGGCATAAAGGAAGGGCACCCGCAGCGCCGGGCCGCCGGGGAAGGGCACATTGGGCAGCTGCGCCATGGCGTCGAACCCTTCGGCCAGCCCGCCGACGGCCCGTGCCATGAGGTATCCCGCATGGGTCGCCGTGCCCAACCCATGGCCGGAATAGCCCGAGGCCGACAGCACATTCGGCGCCAGCCGGGCGAAATAGGGCAGGCGTTTCATGGTGATGGCCAGGGTGCCGCCCCAGGCGTAGTCGATCTTCACGTCGCGCAGATGCGGATAGATCTCCGTCATCGGCCGCCGCACCTTGGCGGCAATATCGGACGGGAAGCGATAGCCATAGCTCTCCCCCCCGCCGAACAGCAGCCGCCCGTCGGACGACAGCCGGTAGTAGTTCACGACGAACTTGTCGTCCGCCACGGCGATATCCTGACCCAGTACCCGGGCGGCCTCCGGGCCGAGCGGCTCGGTCGCGGCAATGAAATTGTTGATCGGCATGACCCGCGCCGCCACCTTGCGATCCAGAGTGCCGAGGTAGCCGTTGCAGGCGATCACGACGTGATCGGCCTCCACATGGCCCGCGCCGGTTCGGACCACGGCCGGACTGCCCTGGTCCAGGTGATGCACTTCGGAGCGCTCAAAAATCCGCACCCCCGCCGCCTCGGCCGCCCGCGCCAGGCCAAGCGCGTATTTCAGCGGATGCAGATGCGCCGCGCCGCGGTCGATGATCCCGCCCTTGTAGGCAGGCGAGGGGATGATCCGGGCAAACTCCGCATCATCCGGGACCTCGATCTTGGGATAGTCATAGCGCGCATTCAGATGGGCGGCATAGTCGTGCAGGTGATGCACCCCCGCGCGGGTGGAGGCCGTCCAGGCCACGCCGGGCTTGATCTCCGTCTCGATAGCGTGCCGCGCGATCAGGGCCTTGGTGAACTCCTTGGCCTCCTCACCCAGGGCCCAGTAGCGCCGGGCGTCCTCCAGCCCCACCATCTTTTCCAGCACCATCTGATCCTGCCGCTGGCCAGAGCCAAGCTGCCCGCCATTGCGTCCCGAGGCCCCGAACCCGACGCGCTGCGCTTCCAGCAGGATCACCGACAGCCCCGCCTCCGCCGCATGCAGCGCGGTCGAGAGCCCGGTATACCCCGCTCCGATCACGCAGAGATCCGCCCGCGCCGCCCCCTTAAGCACTGGGAAGGGGGGCAGCGGCGTCGCGGTGGCGGCATAGTAGCTGGGTGGGTACTGACCGGGGCGGTCGTTGGAATGCAGCAGGTTCATGGCAAGGGGGTCGCCCTGCGGGCGATGCCGTCGGCGAGAGTATTTTCGGAAAGATGAAGCATCGCGTCAGACGTTCAGCAGCAGGTGCTCCCGCTCCCAGGGGCTGATGACGCCCAGGAACTCCTCGTATTCCGTGCGTTTCACAATGGAATAGACGCGGCAGAACTCCTCTCCCAGGACCTCCGCGATCCCCGCGGCCTCGTCCATTGCGTCCAGCGCCTCGCCAAGGGTGCGGGGGAAGTCGCCGTCGCCGTCGTATGCATCGCCGCGGAACTGTTTCTCCGCCCGTTCTTCGCGCATGAGGCCCAGATAGCCCGCCGCCAGCGAAGCGGCAATCCCGAGGTAGGGGTTGCAATCCATGCCTGCCACCCGGTTTTCCACCCGCCGCGCTTCGGGCGAGGAGATCGGCACGCGGATGCCTGTGGTCCGGTTGTCGCGCGCCCATTCCAGGTTGATCGGCGCGGCGTGGTCCTTCACGTAGCGGCGGTAGCTGTTCACGTAAGGCGCCAGAAGCGGGATCACCTGCGGCAGGTGGTGCTGCAGCCCGCCTATGAAGCTGTAGAAGGCATCCGTTTCGCCCCCCTGCGGTCCGGTGAAGATATTCTTGCCGGTCTCCATGTCGAGGATCGAATGGTGCACATGCATTGCACTGCCGGGCGCATCGCCGATCGGCTTGGCCATGAAGGTGGCGAAACAGTCGTGGCGCAGCGCGGCCTCGCGGATCAGCCGTTTGAAGTAGAAGACCTCATCCGCCAGCTTCACCGGGTTGCCGTGGCGCAGGTTGATTTCCAGCTGCCCGGCGCCGCCTTCCTGGGTGATGCCGTCGATCTCGAACCCCTGTGCCTCGGCGAAATCGTAGATGTCGTCGATCACCGGGCCGAACTCGTCCACCGCGGTCATGGAATAGGCCTGACGCGCCGCGGCCGGGCGGCCGGAGCGGCCCATCATCGGCTCGATCGGTTTGGCCGGGTCGAGGTTGCGGGCGACGAGGTAGAACTCCATCTCCGGCGCGACCACCGGCTTCCAGCCCTGGTCCTCGTAGAGCTTCACCACCCGTTTCAACACGTTGCGCGGCGAATAGGGGATCGGATTGCCCTTGCGGTCAAAGGCGTCATGGATCACCTGAAGCGTCCAGTCCCCGGTCCAGGGCGCCGCCGTCGCGGTGGAGAAATCCGGCCGCAGCGTCATGTCAGGCTCGATGAAGCCTTCCTCGCCTGCCGCTTCGCCCCAGTCGCCGGTGATGGTCTGAAAGAAGATCGAATTGGGCAGGTGGAAGAACTGCTGCCGGGCGAATTTCGTCGCCGGAACCGCCTTGCCCCGGGCAATGCCCGGAAGGTCGGAGATAATGCACTCCACCTCGTCCAGGCGTCGCCCTTCCAGATAGGCGCGTGCGGGCTCGGGCAGTTTCTCGGTCCAGTCCTCGCTCATGCCATCGCCCCCTCGAACAGCGCGGCGATCCGATTGGCCTCGCTCCGGTTGTCGACGGGCAGATCCAGCGCCGCCTGCGCCGCCTCGCGGGTCGGGGTATCCAGCAGATCCCCGCGCACCCGCAGCAGGCCTGCGACCTCGCGCCGGTCGAACTCCGGATGGGGCTGGATCGTGTAGATCCGGTCGCCATAGGCCAGCGCCGCATAGGCGCAGCGATCGGAGGCGGCCAGCACCCGCGCCCCCTCGGGCAGGGCGGTGATCTGGTCCTGGTGCCAGGCGTTCAGCGCGCGCTCGCCGTCGGCGAAGCGATAGATCGTGCGCCCGACGGACCAGCCGCCATCGAATTTCTCCACCCGCCCGCCAAGGGCCTGGGCGATGATCTGATGACCGAAGCAGATGCCGACCAGTGGGCGGCCCGCGTCGCGGATCTCGCGGATCAGCGTCTCCAGCGGCGGGATCCAGTCGTGATCCTCGTAAGCCCCGTGCTTGGAGCCGGAGATCAGCCAGCCGTCGCAGGTCGTCGCCCCGGCGGGAAAGACGCCGTCGCAGACGGGGAAGACCTTGAACTCAAAGCCGTAGCCGGAGAGGAAATTTTCATAAAGCGCGCCATAATCGCCGGTTTCCCCCTGAAGCTCGTCGGGGAAATGGCCGCATTGCAGGATGCCGATCAGCATAAGTCACCAGTTGGTTGGGTCGCCCCGAAAGTAGTGGAGCCGTCAGAGGGCGGCAAGGGGGGCGCCGTCCATTCCGGGACAAAGACTGTGGCACGCGTGCGAAGCCATGGTAACATCGCCCCGCGCCATGTCGGCGCCGGAGGGCCGGGCATGGAGCGCGATCACGTCAGCACGAACCGTCAGATCTGGGACGAGGATGCCGTCAACTGGATCGAGGCGGGCGAACGGCTCTGGGCGCTGGAGACACCGGAATGGGGCAACTGGGGCGTGCCGGAGGCCAACGTGCCGCTGTTGCCTGCGGACATGACCGGCCAGCAGGCGATCGAACTGGGCTGCGGCACGGGCTATGTCTCGGGCTGGATGGCGCGGCGCGGGGCGCAGGTGACGGCCATCGACGTCTCGCCCCGTCAGTTGGAGACCGCCCGCCGCCTGGCGGCCCACCACGGCGCCGAGATCACCTTTATCGAAGGAAATGCCGAAGACACGGGTCTGCCGGACGGCGCCTTCGACTTTGCCATTTCCGAATATGGCGCCGCGATCTGGTGCCCGCCCGAGACATGGCTGCGCGAGGCCTGGCGCGTGCTGCGTCCCGGCGGGCAGCTGGTGTTTCTTGGCAATCACCCGATCTCGCTGATCTGTTCGCCCCTGAACGGCGCGCCCTGCGACAGGGCCCTGCACCGCCCCTACCGGGACATGTGGGGGGCAGATTGGACCCAGGTCGAGATCGAGCCGAGCGGGATCTGCTTCAACCTCACGACCTCCGACTGGATGCGCCTGTTCGCCGAGATCGGTTTTGCCGTCACCGGATATCAGGAGGTCTATGCGCCGGACTGGGCGCAGGGCACCCGCGCGGCGGTGCCTGCGGACTGGGCGCGCGATTTTCCGGTGGAACAGGTCTGGCATCTGGCCAAGTCCGGGTAAGCCGGACAGCGGGGCGTCAGACGGTTTCCAGGTAGGTCTTCCAGTGCTGTTCGGCGGGCATGCCTGCCAGGCGCGCCATCTCCTGCCGTTTTGTCAGCACATAGTTCTTGATCAGCGTCTCCGGGAAAATCCGCGCTATCAGCTCGTCGTCCTCGAATGTGTCGATGGCCGTGGCCCAATCGGCCTTGAGGCGCGGCAGGTCCAGCTCATAGGCGTTTCCGGCAATCGGGGGCGGGGCGATCAGGTTGTCCTCTATCCCCGACAGCGCCGCCCCGAGGATCGCCGCCAGCGCCAGATAGGGGTTGTTGTCCCCCCCGGCCACACGATGTTCGATCCGCCGCGCGGCGGGATGGCCGCCGGGGATACGCAGGGCCGCGGTCCGGTTGTCATAGGCCCAACAGGCCCCGGTCGGCGCATGGCTGTCCTCGACAAAGCGGTCGTAGGAGGGGCCGTGCGGCGCAAACACCAGGGTCGAGGCGGGCAGGGCGGCAAGGCAGCCCGCCACGGCATTGTGCAAAAAGGCCGTCCCCTCCGGCCCGCCATTGTCGAAGATGTTCTTCCCCTGGCGGTCCAGGACCGAGAAATGCACATGCATGCCCGATCCGGCCTCATCCAGCAGCGGTTTCGCCATGAAGGTCCCGGCCATGTCGAACTTGCGTGCCATCCCCTTGATCAGCGCCTTGAACAGCCAGGCGTCATCCGCGGCGCGCAGGGCCTCGCGGTGGTCCAGGTCGATCTCGAACTGGCCCAGCCCCGCTTCGGAAATCGTGGATTGCGCCGGGATATCCATATCCTCGCAGGCGTCATAGACCGCCGAGAGGAACCCGTCGAAGGCATCCAGCTGCCGCAGCGACAGGATCGCATTGCCCTGCAGCGGGCGGCCCGATTGCGGGTTTTCCGGCGGATGCAACGCCGCGCCGCTGTCATCGACCAGATAGAACTCCATCTCGATCCCGGCCTGCACGGTCCAGCCCATTTCGGCATAGCGTTCCAGCACCGCGCGCAGCGCATGGCGCGGATCGCCCAGGTAGGGGAAGCCGGTGTCGTGATACATCTCCATCGGCACCAGGGCGGAGGGCGTGTCGAGCCAGGGCATCGGCACCGGGCCGCGCGCCGTGGGCATCATCACCCCGTCCGCATCGCCGGTGTCGAAGACCAGCGGGCTGTCCTTGATGTCCGCCCCCCAGATGTCGACGTTCAGCACCGACAGCGGCATCCGGACGGAGCCCTCGCTCAGCTTGTCATAGGCCGACCGGGGCAGGCGCTTGCCGCGCATCTGGCCGTTCAGATCGGCGGCGGCGACACGGAAGGTGCGGATATTTCCAAGGGGCATGTGTCAACGAACCATCTGGGGCCGCGCGCGCAGGCGGGGCCGTTTGTCCTGTGGCAGGTGCCGGTTGAGATGCCGGTAGACCCGCCCGTAGGCAAGAATGATCCCGAGGCTCAGCAGGATGAAATAGAAGGCCAGGATCGGATAGGGGATGAACGGGTTGAAGGTCTTGTCCGCGAGGTAATTCGCATAGTACAGCGCGTCGCCCTTCTGCTGCCACGCCGGGAAGGACGAGAAAAAGACCAGTGTGGTCGCATGGGTCAGGAAGATGGATTCATTCGTATAGGCGGGCCAGCCAAGGCGCAGCATCGTCGGAAAGGTGATCCGCCGGAATTTGGTCCAGCCGGAGAAGCCATAGGCCTCCGCCGCCTCCAGATCACCCTTGGGCACGGACCGCAGCGCGCCGTAGAAGATCTCTCCGGTATAGGCGGAGGTATTCAGGAACAGCACGATCAGCGCCCCCGCCGCCGCGCGGGTCAGCCAGCGGGTCTCGGCGGTCAGGATCGTGAAGCCGAGGTTCAGCTCGATCCCGTTCTTGGGCAGCAGGGTGAAGGCCTCGTAGAAGAGGAAGAACTGGATGAAGAGCGGCGAGCCGCGGAAGACGAAGATGAACCAAGCTGCCGGTTTGCTGATCCAGACGATGGCGGAATTGCGCGCCAGCGCCAGCCCGACCGCCAGGCCGAAGCCCAGAAGCAGGGCGAAGAGGGCGAAGTAGATGTTCCAGATCAGCCCCGACCCAATCAGGGTGAACTGCTGGCACAGGGTGAAATCGGTCTTCGGCAGCAGCCGCTCGCCGATCCCGACGGAGCGCAGCCCGTAGTCCGCGATGGTCTGGAGACAGCTCATGCCCGCGCCTCCTCCATCCCCGCCGCGGTGGCCTGCCCGCGCGACAGCCGACGGGTGAGCCGGGCAAAGCCGACCTCCGACACCTTGGTCAACAGCAGGTAGAAGACCAGCAGCGCCAGGAAATACCACAGCCGCCAGTCCGGATGCGGATAGTCATAGGCAGAGGTCTTGCGCCCGCCCAGCTCCCGCGCCCAGAAGACGACATCCTCGATCCCCAGAAGGAACAGGAGCGGCGTCGCCTTGATCAGGATGAGCCAGAGGTTCGACAGGCCGGGCAGGGCATAGATCCACATCTGCGGGATCAAGACGCGCCAGGTGGCCTGGCGCCGGGTCATGCCATAGGCCTCGGCGGTTTCCATCTGCGCCCGGGGCACCGCATCCATTGCACCGCGCAGCACAAAGGCCGCGAAAGCCCCGAAGACAAAGGCAAAGGCCGCCATGCCAAGCGCCACACCATAATATTCATGCACCCACTGCGGCGATGAGGAGAGCGGCAGTTTCGCCTGCGCACAGACGACAAAATCGCTGCCCTGCCGGATCGGATCGCTCCAGTCCGGACATTTTACCTTGTGGCGCAGCCATTCCAGCCCCTGATCCAGCGCCAGCGGCATGAAGAGGAAAAACGCGATGTCCGGCACCCCGCGCACGAGGGAGGTATAGCCAACCCCGATCCAGCGCACCGGCGCCACATGCGACCGCGCGGCCAAGGCGCCCGCAAAACCGACCGCCAGCGCGATCGGCGCGGTGATCAGCATCAGCGCGATGACGAAAAAGAAGCTCTCATAGAAAAGGAGATGCTTGCCCGTGGTCAGGTAGCAGGAGAGCCATTGCAGCCCTTCGAGCGTTTTCGGATCGGTGCAGTAACTGAACATCGGCGGGCATGCAGATCGGGCGGCACCAGTGGCGCCGCCCGAAAGGACTTAGTAGGTCAGGGCGTCTTCGCCGAACCACTTCACGATCATCGGGTTCAGCGTGCCGTCGTCCTTCATCGACTGGATCGCCGCGTCGAACTTGTCACGCAGTTCCGTGTCGCTTTCCCGCAGGCCCATGCCGACACCGCCGCCAAGCGGGACGAAATCGCCGACAAAGACGAAATCGCCGCCGGATTCCTCGACGAAGGGCTTGAGATAGTCGTGATCCGCCATGACCGCATCGGCCTCGCCGTTCTGGACGGCGGCGATGGTTTCATCCGGCGTGGCGAATTCCACCAGCGTCGCGCCGGTCTCGGCCACATGAGCGGCCTGGATCGTGCCGGTCTGCGCGGCAACGACACCGCCCATGATGTCCACATCATCGCTCAGCGCCATATAGGCGGAGTTCGAGGGCGGCGTGTAGTTCTGGGTGAAGTCGATGACCTCGTCACGCTCGTCGGTGATGGACATGCCTGCGATGATCACATCGTAGTTGCCCGACACCAGGTTCGGAATGATCGAGTCCCAGTCGTTGGTGACCCATTCGCAGGTCAGTTCGGCGCGCTTGCACAGCTCGTCACCCAGTTCGCGTTCGAACCCGTCAACCTCGCCCGCATCGTTGATGAAGTTGAACGGCGCATAGGCGCCTTCAGTCCCCAGGCGGATCGTCTTGCCATGGCTCTCGGCCATCACCATCCCGGCGGACAGGGCAAGGGCTGCAGTCAGCATCAATGTCTTCATACTATTGGCTCCCTATTGGGCGGCATCCTACGTGCCGCTTCTGGTCAGACAGCCTTGGCAACAATTGCTGCCAAGACAAGAGGCTTTCGCCCGAAAATTGCGCATCCGCCCCGCTGACGAAGCGTCAGGATGCATGGCTAGGCAGCCGTCGTCAGGCCGAAGCCGTCGCGGAAAGGAACTGTCGCAGCCGTTCCGATTTGGGCGCGCCAAACACCTCCTGCGGGGTTCCGGCCTCCTCGATCCGGCCCTGATGCAGAAAGACGACCCGGTCCGAGACATCCGCCGCCAGGCGCATGTCGTGCGTCACCATCAGCATCGTTCGCCCCTCTTGGGCGAGGTCCTTGATGACCTTGACCACCTCCTGCTCAAGCTCCGGATCAAGCGCCGAGGTCGGCTCGTCAAACAGCAGCGCCTCCGGCTCCATGCAGAGCGCGCGGGCGATGGCGGCCCGCTGCTGCTGCCCGCCGGACAGCTGCGCGGGCCAGGCATCGGCCTTGTCCCCGATGCCGACCTTGGCCAGATATTCCCGCGCCTTGCCCTCCACCTCCGCCCGGTCACGGCCCAGGACTGTCACCGGCGCCTCCATCACGTTCTGCAGGATCGTCATATGGGCCCACAGGTTGAACTGCTGGAACACCATCGACAGGTTCGTCCGGATGCGCAGAACCTGCTTGGGGTCGGCGGGACGGCGGGCCAGGCCATGTCCCTTCCAGGTCACGGCCTCCCCCTTGAACAGGATTTCCCCCTGCTGGCTGTCTTCCAGCAGGTTGGCGCAGCGCAGCAGGGTCGACTTGCCCGATCCCGATGACCCGATGAGCGAGACCACGTCGCCCCGGTTGGCCGTGATGGCCACCCCTTTCAGCACTTCCAACGCGCCAAAGCTCTTGTGAAGGTCGTGGATTTCGATCACGGGGGGCTGCTGCAATGTCGGGCCTTTCCTTTTGAGTGGCCCGAGTAGGACGCAAACCGGACCCGAATGCAACAATCGCGGTGCTTGCCCTGTCGGAAACTGCCCGATTTTCGGGCGCTTGTCGCTGTTCAGACCTGTTCAGACCCGGGGCGTCGGCACGGCGAGGTAGAGCGCCTCGTCCACATCCACCACATCGCGCAGGTGAAGCTGCGCGCGATCCTGCGCTGACACCTCCGCCACGGCCTGACGCAACGCGTGCCGCAGCACCCTGACCGTTTCGGCATCGCGATGCCCCGCGGTGATAAAGGGTGTGGCCGGTGTCGGCTCCGTCTGGCCGATCACCTGCAGATCCCCGGCCCAGGGATCATGGGCCTGAACCAGACGCCAGCTTTGCGCGTCGATTGCCGTGATGTCGGCCTCGCCCTGCGCCACCATCCGGGCGGACTGGCGATGCGACCCCGATGCCACCTCGGATTTGAACCCGACCCCCAATTGCGCCGCGTGGTTGAGGATGGAGGCCCATCCCGATTGCGAGCGTCGTTCATTATAGGCAAGCCGTTTGCCATGCCATTCGGTCGGCGCGGTGGCGCGGTCCCGCGCGCGGACAACGATCTTAGACGCATAGAACCCCGGGGGGCACCCCTCCAGCCCGTAGTCCGGTGACCCCAGGATCCGGACCTTGCCAACCAGCCTCGCGCGATAGGGCAGGCCGCAGGTTTGTGACAGGATCAGATCCGGCGCTTCCCACTGCGCCCACAGGTCCCCGTCCCGTGTCAGCCTCTCGGGCAGGCGCAACCCGGCCGCCCGGGCATGGTCCGCGATCGACGCCCAGAAGCGATCATTGGCAGGCCGGACCTCCGGCCAGTCGTACATCGGAAGGCTGGCGATCACCCGTTCGTCACGCGCAGCCGCGCGGCGTTGCTGTCGCGATCCGCGACGCCCAGAAGCGACGCGGTGAGGCGCAGGAGGGCGTCCTCCTCGGGATCCCGTTCACCATCGGCCAGCACCACGGACCAGAGCGCCTCGACAACGCCAAGGCGATCTTCATAGGCCACCGCATCCTTGATCGCGCGGGTAAAACGCACGGTATCCGGGGCGCGTGCCTCGATCTCTTCGGCCTCGCGGACCAACTCTTCCGCCGCTTCATGGCCAATGCAAAACCGGGTTTGCGCAATCTCAAGAATGGTTTTCTTTTCACGCCGATCATAGTCGCCATCGCTGCGCGCAATGCGTACAAGCAGCGAAACGAGCGCCAGTCGCGCGTCATTTTCGGTCAATGGATCGGGCTCGGGGCGGACCAGCCGCGTTAACAAATCGGCAAACATACTTGGGATATAGTGGTTCCAAACCGGTCCGCCAATCCAATTGCGGGCGTCGCGTCACCAGAATGGTGGGGTGGAATTGAATATCTGTCTGGGGATGGCGAAATTTCGCTTCAATTTTCGACATACCGCATTGCGGAATTCTCCCTTTGGTTGCATGGCCAAAGTTTTGCCCCAATTAGATGCAACGGTCAGACCAACGACAAAACGTCGTCGGCACAAACGAACTACAACCCCCCGAAGAGGGAAGGCGGACAAATGCTGGCCATCGTGCAGAAAGATTGGACTACTCTGGCTCCGGAGCGCCAGATTGCCATGCTTAAGAAACTCAAACCGGACATGCTGTGTAGCTTTGTCCGGCGTCTGGACCCGACCGAACTGGATCTCTCGGTTCTACGCTGGGTCGCGGCGCGGCAGGAACTGGATCTCGGCACGGCGCTGACCCTGTTCTTCGCCTTCAACCCACGGCGCTACAACCTGCTCCCGCGTGAGGCGATGGATGATGATGTCCGGGCCCGTTGCTCGGTGATCGACGTGCTGTGCCAGCGGATCAACTGCGGCTTCTACGTGCCGATCGCCTCCCGCCGGATGGACAACCCCGCGCTGGTCGCGGAATGGATCAAACGGCAAAGCGAGAATATCGAGGCCGGGCGCCGCAGCCGTTGGGTCTTCGATGCCTCGATCCTGTCGCCGATGCTGGTGGACAAACCCAAGGCGGGGCAACGTGCGGGTCGCGGATCGGCCCGGCCGGGCCTGATCCAGGGGCTTTTCACACCGCTTTTCGTGTCGAACAAATCCTGACGCTTAGTATTTCGACGGAACATACAGCTCGGGCGGCAGCACATGCCGCTCGTAATCGCTGTTGTAGACCCTATCCGGCAGGGTGATCTCCTCGCCCGGCACTTCCTCATAGGGAAAGAGCGAGAGCAGGTGGTCGATGCAGTTCAACCGCGCCCGCTTCTTGTCATTGCCCGGCACGATGTACCACGGTGCTTCGGGGATGTTGGTGCGTTCGAACATCTCCTCCTTGGCGCGGGTGTAGTCCTCCCATCTGATGCGTGACTGCAGATCCATGGGCGACAGCTTCCACTGTTTCAGCGGATCGTGAATGCGGATCAGGAAGCGCAGCTGCTGCTCCTCATCCGTGACCGAGAACCAGTATTTCACCAGTCGGATCCCCGACCGCACCAGCATCCGCTCGAACTCCGGAACGTCCTGAAAGAACTGTTCCACCTGGTCCTCATCGGCAAAGCCCATGACACGTTCCACTCCAGCCCGGTTGTACCAGGACCGGTCGAACAGCACGATTTCCCCGCCCGCAGGCAGATGCGGCACATAGCGCTGGAAGTACCACTGCGATTTTTCGCGCTCGGTCGGGGCGGGCAGGGCCACGGTGCGCACCACACGCGGGTTGAGCCGCTGCGTGATCCGCTTGATCACGCCGCCCTTGCCCGCACTGTCGCGCCCCTCAAAGATCACGACGACCTTCTCGTTGTTCGCGACGACCCAGTCCTGCAGATTGATCAGCTCTGACTGAAGCCGCAGCAGATCGCGGAAATACTGCGGCCGCGGGATCGAGGGGCCGTGAGCCTTCTGATAGATCTCGCGGATCTTGAGCGAGAGGACGGCATCCTCCATCTCAAGCTCGACCTCCTCATCCAGCGAGTCCCGCAATTCGGATTCGAGCCAATCTTCGGCATTCTTGAAATTATCCGCAGACATCGGGGCTCCTTCTCGCAGGCTGACAGGCCCGGCGCGTCCACCGCACCGGGGTTCCCGCGCATTTAACCAATCTTGTGTGACAGTCACATAGCAGCTTTTCGCGCGGGCCGGTTTGTTTCCTCCACACCCAGAACGGAGAAGGAGCCATCGCTCTCCAGAATGATCGCGGCCGCCTCTTCGGGGTGCGCGCTATGTCCATTTGCGCGCAGCACGGTCATCAACTCGTCCTCGGTCACGCGTGCGCGGCGCATGGCATCGTGGCACAAAATACCATCGCGCAGCAGCAGGGTGGGTTCGGACCGCATCATCCCCGCGAACCGCTCCGATCGCACGGACAGAAAGGTGACAACAAACTGCAGCACGACCAGCAGCGTAAGCGCGGTAAGTCCCTCGGCCAGCGCCACCGTGTTGGACAGCAGGATGGTCGCGAGGGTGGAGCCGAGCGCCACCGTCACCACCAGGTCAAAGGCGTTCAGCTTGGACAGGGTGCGTTTACCGGAAACGCGGACGAGCAGGATCAGGTATACGTAGGCGAGGACCCCGACGATCAGCACCCGCGCCACGCCGGACCATCCCTGGAAAAAGACATCTTGCATCATGCGGGACCAATGGTCCGGGACGCCCGCAGGTTCCAAGGGTGTCGCTTAGCCCGCGGATCACACCAGCCGCGACACCTCTTTCGCGGCGCGCACGAAATCGGCGAACAGCGGGTGCGGATCGAAGGGTTTCGACTTCAGCTCCGGATGGAACTGGACGCCGATGAACCAGGGGTGATCCTTGACCTCGACGATCTCGGGCAGACGCCCGTCGGGAGACATGCCCGAGAACCACAGCCCGCAGTCCTCCAGCTTGTCGCGGTACTTCACGTCCACCTCATAACGGTGGCGGTGACGTTCCTCGATCGTGGTGTCGCCATAGACCTCCGCCACCTTCGATCCCTCGGCCAGGGCGGCCGTGTAGGACCCCAGGCGCATGGTCCCGCCCTTGTCGTCATCCACCTTGCGCTTCACGTTCTGGTTGCCCTGCACCCATTCCTTGAGGTGATAGACAACCGGCTCGAACCGCTTGCCGCCAGCCTCATGGTCGAACTCCTCCGACCCGGCCTTGGTCAGCCCGGCCAGGTTGCGTGCGGCCTCGATGACGGCCATCTGCATCCCCAGACATATCCCCAGGTAGGGGATTTTCCGTTCCCGTGCGAACTGGGCCGCCTTGATCTTGCCTTCGGTGCCGCGCTCGCCAAAGCCGCCGGGCACCAGGATCGCGTGATAGCCTTCGAGATAGGGGGCGGCGTCCTTCTTGTCGAAGACCTCCGCATCGACCCATTCGACATTCACCTTGATCCGGTTGGCCATCCCGCCGTGGATCAGTGCCTCCTTGATCGACTTGTAGGCGTCTTCCAGCTGCGTGTATTTGCCCACAACGGCCACGGTGACCTCGCCATCGGTATTGTGGATGCGGTCATAGACATCCTGCCAGACCCGCAGATCGGGCTTGGGCGCGGGGGCGATCTGGAAGGCGTCCAGAACCGCCTGATCCAGCCCCTCGCGGTGATAGGCCAGCGGCGCCTCGTAGATCGACTTGAGGTCATAGGCGGCGATCACGCTCTCGGGCCGGACATTGCAGAAGAGCGCCAGCTTGCCGCGCTCCTTTTCCGGGATCGGCTGTTCGGAACGGCAGACCAGGATATCCGGCTGCAACCCGATCGACCGCAACTCCTTGACCGAGTGCTGCGTCGGCTTGGTCTTCAGCTCGCCCGACGCCGCCAGCCAGGGCAGCAGCGTCAGATGCATGAAGATGCACTGGCCGCGTGGTTTGTCCTGGGCGAACTGGCGGATCGCCTCGAAGAAGGGCAGGCCTTCGATATCGCCGACGGTGCCGCCGATTTCGCAGAGCATGAAGTCCACCTCATCATCACCGATGCTGATGAAGTCCTTGATTTCATTGGTCACATGCGGGATCACCTGGATCGTTTTGCCCAGGTAGTCGCCCCGCCGCTCGTTCTCCAGCACGTTGGAATAGATCCGGCCGGAGGACACGGAGTCGGTCATCCGCGCCGCCACCCCGGTGAACCGTTCATAATGGCCCAGGTCGAGATCGGTTTCCGCGCCATCGTCGGTCACGAAGACCTCGCCATGTTCGAACGGCGACATCGTGCCCGGATCGACGTTGAGGTAGGGATCGAGCTTGCGCAGACGGACCGAATATCCGCGGGCCTGCAGGAGAGCGCCAAGAGCCGCGGATGCCAGACCTTTCCCAAGGGACGACACAACGCCGCCCGTGATGAATATGTACCGCGCCATGGTCGAAGGCTCCCGTGAAAGTCTTGTGCGGAAGATCGCAAATCTTAACGAAACGGGTCCTTTCGGACCCTGTCTCACGGGATTTGAGATCTAACAGATTCGCGGAGGACTGTCCATCCATGCCGCAAGATGATGTTGGGGCAGGAGGCCCGCCCGCAAGGGATGGTGGATCAGTCGGCCGAGGGCGTCAGCGATCCGCCACCGGTCGGGGACGGCGGCAGAAGCGATCCGCCCCCCGGTGCCTCGGGGGTTTCCGGCGTCTCTTCCTGAACAGCCGCGGGGCTGAGCCGGTCGAGAACCGATGCGCCTGCGGATTTCTCCGCCGCGATGATCGTGAGGGCGATGGAAGTGCCGATGAAGGCCGCCGCCAGGATCCAGGTCACCTTGGACAGCGCCGTCGCAGCCGCCCGGCCCGACATCGCGCCGCCACCGCCGCCACCCATGCCCAGCCCGCCGCCTTCGGAGCGCTGAAGCAGCACGACGCCGATCAGCGAAAGCGCGAGAAGCAGGTGGATGATGAGGACAACGTTTTCCATGTAGTCGGGCCTGTCGGTCAAAGCGTCATTGCGCCCCGGCGATCACCGCGGCGCGTTTCGCGGCTAGATAGGATGTTCGGGGCAGGGCTGCAAGGGCTTTGGCCCTGATCGCCCGTCAATCCTCCACATCGTCCACATCCGCCTGTCCCGAGACCCGGCGCCGCACGATCGACCAGCTCAGCCCGATGCCCAGAACCAGCGACAGCGCGACGATCCCGATCCAGGTGTTGATCCCGGGATTATCCAGCCGCACCAGCCCGAAATCGACCAGCACCCAGATCAGCGCTGCGACGATGGCGACCACCAGCGCCATCCCGAACGGCCCGATGGAGCGTAGGGTCGCCCGCAGGTAGATGATATAACCGACCAGCAGGACCAGCCCGGACAGCACGATGATCGGCATCTGCTCCGGCCAGCTGCGCCCGACCCAGGCGGAAAAGTTCCACGGCGTCGGGTTATAGGTCAGCGCGATCAATACGAAGGCGATCAGCCAGCGGATGATGAATCCCATGTCTACCTCGTCTCGGTTTTCCCAAGGCTTGGCCAATCTTTGGCCGCCTGTCCAGTCTCACGGTCCCGAGGTGCAGGGGTAGGCCGATGATCCTCGCCCGCGGTTCCACACTCAAAATCCCGCAGAAATCCCCGTCACGGCTTGCCACCGAAATTCCGGTTTCCGTTCCCCTTGGCTTTAGCTACAAGGGCGCCGTTTGGACCGAGCCGGAGGAATGCGCCATGGCCAATGTTGTCGTCGTCGGGGCCCAGTGGGGTGACGAGGGAAAAGGCAAGATCGTTGACTGGCTGTCGGAACGCGCCGATGTCGTCGTCCGGTTCCAGGGTGGGCACAACGCGGGCCATACGCTGGTGATCGACGGCAAGGTCTACAAGCTGCACGCTCTGCCCTCCGGCGTGGTTCGGGGCGGCAAGCTGTCGGTGATCGGCAATGGCGTGGTCCTCGACCCCTGGCATTTGGTGTCGGAAATCGCCACCGTTCGCGAACAAGGCGTCGAGATCAGCCCCGAGACACTGATGATCGCGGAAAACACGCCGCTGATCCTGCCGATCCACGGCGAACTGGACCGTGGCCGCGAAAACCAGAACTCCGTCGCCAAGATCGGCACGACCGGCCGTGGTATTGGCCCGGCCTATGAGGACAAGGTCGGCCGCCGCGCCATCCGCGTCGCCGACCTGGCCGATGATGCAACGCTCGTGGCGAGGGTGGACCGCCTTTTGGTGCATCACAACGCCCTGCGCTCCGGCCTGGGTCTGCCGCCGGTCGACACGGATGCACTTTTGGAACAACTGCGCGCCATCGCGCCGCAGATCCTGCCCTATGCCGCCCCGGTCTGGAAAGTGCTGAGCGAAAAGCGCAAAGCGGGCAAGCGCATCCTGTTCGAGGGCGCTCAGGGCGCGCTTCTGGATATTGATTTCGGAACCTATCCCTTCGTGACCTCCTCCAACGTGATTGCCGGGCAGGCGGCCACCGGAACCGGGATCGGCCCGGGCGCCGTCAACTTCGTCCTCGGCATCGTGAAGGCCTATACGACCCGCGTGGGCGAGGGGCCCTTTCCGACAGAACTGCTGGACGAGGACGGCCAGCGTCTGGGCGAACGCGGCCATGAATTCGGCACCACCACGGGCCGCAAGCGCCGCTGCGGCTGGTTCGATGCCGCCCTGCTGCGCCAGACCTGCGCGACCTCCGGCATGAACGGCATCGCGCTGACCAAGTTGGACGTGCTGGACGGGTTCGAGACACTGCGCATTTGCGTCGGCTACGACCTGGACGGCGAACGGCTGGACTATCTGCCGACCGCTGCCGATCAACAGGCCCGCTGCAAACCGATCTACGAGGACATGCCCGGCTGGTCCGAATCCACCGAGGGCGCGCGCAGCTGGGCCGACCTGCCCGCCAATGCGATCAAATACGTCCGCCGGGTCGAGGAGCTGATCGACTGCCCCGTCGCGCTGCTTTCCACCAGCCCCGAGCGGGACGATACCATCCTCGTGACAGACCCTTTCTCGGACTGAGGTGGGGGCAGTCAGACAGAATATTCGGTCCGCAATCCTTGCGGGCCGAGCCAATGTATCGACCGCGCCGCCGTTATCACACTGACTTGACAGGACAAGTTGCCAGATCATTCGGTCTGCGTCGGCGCTGCGCCCCAACCCGACCGCCCCTTGCCGGTCTCCGATCGGCAGGCTAAATCCCCCCGATACCGGAAGGAGAGCCCATGGCCCTGAGTTACAAAGCCCGCCGTCGCTGGTCGCTGATCATCCTCGTCATCGGCCTGCCGCTCTACATCGTGCTGGCGGTGAACCTCGTGGCGCTCTTCGACCGGCCCGGCATCCTGGCCGAACTGGCGATTTACATCGTCCTCGGCGTCATCTGGGCCATCCCGTTCAAGTTCGTCTTCAAGGGCGTCGGCAAGGAAGACCCCGACGCGCCGCGCGACGACTGATCCACTGCCGCGCCACGCGGCATCCCACCCTGAAAGCCCCCTGCAGCCCCGGTTTTTCACCGAAGGCCAATTGCCATTCCCCGGCAAAATGGGTCAGATACGCGCATCATTTTGGAAACGTTTCCTATGCGCCCGGCCAAGACGCCACCCCACCTCTGGACCCTGATCCTGCTGACCGCAAATTCGGTCCTGACCCTCAACATGTTCCTGCCCTCCCTGCCAAATATGGCAGAGGATTTCGCGGTCACCTATGGCGTGATGAGCCTCGCCGTCGGGGCCTATCTGTTGATGACCGCCGTGACGCAGTTATTGATCGGGGCCCTCTCGGATCGCTATGGGCGTCGCCCTGTCATTCTGATCGGCATGGCGATTTTTGTCGCTGCATCAGCGGTCTGCGCCCTGACGGAAAGCTTCACCATCTTCCTGATCGCCCGACTGTGCCAAAGCGCCTCGGCCACGGGGATGGCCCTGTCGCGCGCGATCATCCGTGATCTCTTCGATGAACGGGAATCCGCGTCGAAGATGGCGACTGTCGCAATGATCATGGCCATCGCCCCGATGCTCGGCCCGACCCTGGGCGGTGTGATGGACAGCCTGTTCGGCTGGCGTGCGAATTTCGTCTTCTACACGGGCACCGGCGCGGCCCTCTTCATCCTGGCCTGGTTCGATTTGGGCGAAACGCATCGGCACAAATCCGAAACCTTTGGCGCCCAGTTCCGCGAATATCCCGAACTGGTGCGGTCCCGGCGTTTCTGGGGCTATGTGATCTGCGCGTCCTTCTCCGTCGCGACCTTCCACATCTTCGTCTCCGGCGCACCGTTGGTCGTCTCTGCCGCCTTTGGCATGGGCACGGCGCAACTGGGCGCCTACATGGGGACGATCACCCTTGGCTTCATCCTCGGCTCGGCCATCTCCAGCCGCATCTCCGCGCGCTACCAGCTTTCCACGATGATGATCGCGGGCCGTCTGGTTGCGGCCATCGGCCTTGGCTTGGCAGCATTGCTGATCCTGGGGGGCTACCTGTCGATCCCGCTCTTCTTCGGGGCTATGGTCCTCTCCGGCGCCGGCAACGGCATGACCACGCCGAACGCCAATGCGGGGGCCATGTCCGTCCGCCCCCATATCGCGGGGAGCGCCTCCGGCCTGTCGGCGGCGATGATCGTCTTTGTCGGGGCGATTGCCACCACCGTCACCGGCGCGCTGGTCACCGAAGCGAACGGGGCAGTGCTCCTCCCGGCGCTGATGTGCTGCGCCAGCGTGATCGGCCTCGTGGCCGCGCTCTATGTGCGCAGCATCGACCTGGCCGAGGCGCGGGGCCTGCGGGCCTGAGCGCCGGGCCTCAGACCGCGACCGCGCCCTCTCCGTCGCCCTGCCGGGCCTTTGTCGCCCCGCGTTTGATCGCCTGGACGACCAGCCCCTCGATCGCAGTGCCCCGGTCCATCCGCAGTCGGTCGCGGGTCATCCAGACAACGAACCCCGCCGTCTCCAGCAGCTCCGCCAACGCTTGCTCCGAATGCGCGTAGCGGCGGCTTTCGCGCAGGACATAGGCCTCCGGCCCGTCGTGGCGCTCCACCGTAAAGGCAAAGCGGCCGCCCGGCGCCAGCGCACCGGCAACCCAGCCCGTGATCCGTTCGAGCGCGCCGAGATAGGCAAAGACATCCGCCGCGGCGATCAGGTCCCAGCCTGCCGGAGCAGGGGCCAGGGCCGAAAGGTCGCGTTTCTCCAGCCGGTCGTAGAGCCCCTTCGCCGCCGCCTCCCGCAGCATCTCGCCAGAGATGTCCCAGCCTTCGAGGTAGCCCGCCGTCCCGCGCAGCTCCGCCCCCATGAGGCCGGTCCCGCAGCCAAGGTCGAGAACCCGGTCGAACCGGCCCGACAGCCCCGCACGCAGCAGCTGCGGGGCCCGGTAGTCGAGGCGATCCATTAGCGCCGCGTCAAAGCCCGCCGCATACTGGTCGAAGAGCGTCTCCACAAAGGCCGGAGGCATGCTGTCGGCCAGCGACCGCGCCCGCAGGGTGTCGACCATGAGCGCGGCGCCGAGCCTGTCTTCGGGGTCGAGCGACACCGCCATGGCAAAGGCCTCCGCTGCGGCCTCCGCATCAGCGCCGGTCAGGATCTCGCCCAGTCGGAACCACCCGGCGACCCAGTACGGCGCGAGGTCGAGCGCCTGCCGGAAGAGGTCCGCGGCAGCCCGGGGGTCATCGGGTAATAGCGCCTCGGCATAGGCGGCGCGGCGGTCGGCGATCAGGTCGCCGGAGGTCATCTGGAGCGGAATCATGGGAACCACGAAAAAGGCCGGGCATGATCGCCCGGCCCGCGCCATTTACGCCTGCCGCCGGATTAGTCAAGCGGCGTTGCAGCGCACCATGCCCCGGCGCGAGGCTGGAGGCGTCCCGGCAGCCGGGTTCGCAAGGCGGTGCAGTAGAACACTATGCCCCGGCCCCGCGCCGGGGCCTCGCCAGAAACCGCCACGCGGCCCTGGTCACTGATCAAACGCAGGCGACTGCATCCGCGAGGCCCCGGCGCAGGGCCGGGGCACGACGTGGGATCACCCCAGTTCCGCCATCCGGTCCAGCGCTGCCTGCAGCTTGGCCTGTTCGTCCTGCCGGGCGGCCAGATTGGCGCGCGCTTCCGCGACGACCTCCTCGGGGGCGCTGTCGACAAAGGCCGGGTTGTTCAACCTGCCCTCAAGCCCGCCGATCTCCTTGCCGAGCTTGGCCAGCGACTTCTCCAGCCGCGCGGTCTCTGCCGAGACGTCGATCACATCCGCCAGCGGCAGGCCAAAGGTCGCGCCCTCCGCGGCGATGGTGACGGTGCCCTTGGGGAACGCCTCAACCCAGGTCAGGCTGTCGACGCGGGCCAGCCGCTTGATCAGCGGCTCGTTCCGTGCCCAGGCGCCCTGCTGCGGCTCGCCCCAGTCCGACACGACCAGCGGCACATGCAGACCGGCGGGCACATGCATCTGCGCGCGGACCGACCGGATGTCTTCGATCAGCCCGACGACCCAGTTCATCTCGCGATCCGCCTCGGCGTCGATCAGATCGGCGCCATAGGTCGGCCAGTCCGCATGGACCAGCATCTTCGGTCGCGACCCGGTAGCGGACCACAGTTCCTCGGTGATGAAAGGCATGATCGGATGCAGCAGGATCATGCATTGATCCAGAACCCAGCCCATGACCTTCTGCGTCTCCATCCGCTCCGGCGCATCTTCGGCCAGCAGGGGCTTGGCAAATTCGACATACCAGTCGCAAACCTTGCCCCAGACAAACCGATAAAGCGCGGTTGCCGCGTCGTCGAACCGATAGGCCGCCAGCGCCGCATCCACGGTTTCACGCACCCGGGCGGTTTCGCCAATGATCCACTTGTTCACCGTCGCCACGGCCTCCGGCACATCCACAGCAGGCGCGCCGTGGTCGTAGACGCCGTTCATCTCCGCGAACCGCGTGGCATTCCACAGCTTGGTGCCGAAATTCCGATACCCAGCGATCCGCTGCGTATCGAGCTTCAGCACACCGCCGAGCGAGGCCATCGCCGCATTGGCAAAGCGCAGAGCATCGGCGCCGTATTCGTCGATGATCTCCAGCGGGTCGATGACGTTGCCGACCGTCTTGGACATCTTCTTGCCCTTCGCGTCGCGCACCAGACCATGCAGGTAGACGTCCGAGAACGGTTTCTCGCCCACCACGGCCAGCTGCATCATCATCATCCGCGCGACCCAGAAGAACAGGATGTCCTGCCCGGTGACCAGCACGGAGGTCGGGAAGTATTTCGCCAGCTCCGGCGTCTCCTCCGGCCAGCCGAGCGTACCGATCGGCCAGAGCCCGGAGGAGAACCATGTGTCCAGCACATCGCTGTCCCGCCAGACGGGGTAGAGCAGATGCGTCGGGTCCTGGCTGGCCGTGTAATCGGCCAGGGACTGCGCCAGCGTCTCCCGCGCGGTGGCGCGATCCGCCACTTCGACCACCCTGGCATGCGACAGGGGCGTGGGCAGCCGGTCGAGCACGTCATGGAATTGCGCTTTCACCGCGTCGAAATCATGGGCGCAATGCAAATGCTCCTCGCCGCGCAGCAGGTGCTGATCCGAGAGCAGGCGGGTGATCTCCACCATGTCCAGCGCGCCGTCGGCCTCGTCGTCCGTGAACCCCTCGCGGGCCAGATCGAAGCCATACCAGACCGGGATCTGATGGCCCCACCACAGCTGGCGCGAGATGCACCAGGGCTCGATATTCTCCAGCCAGTGGTAATAGGTCTTCTCGCCCGACTCCGGCATGATCCGCACGTCGCCGTTGCGCACGGCGTCCAGCGCCGGGCCGACGATTTTCTCGGCGTCCACGAACCACTGGTCCGTCAGCATCGGCTCGATGACGACCTTGGAGCGGTCGCCGAAGGGCTGCATGATCGACTTCGCCTCGACCAGCGGCACCATATCCTGGCCCTGCGCCGGGACCTCGCCACTCTCGCCACCGTCAGGCCCCGGCTCGGGGGCCGGGGCACGTGCCGCCTTGCCCAGACGCGGATCGTCGGCCACCGTCATCACCGCCAGCCCCTCGGCGGTGATCTCCTCCACCACCTTGGCGCGCGCCTCGAAACGGTCCAGCCCGCGCAGGTGATCGGGGACGAGGTTCAGCGTATCGACCTCCGCGCCGGAGAACTCCGCGCCATTGGCGATCTCCTGCGCCCGGGTGGCACAGGTGGCATAATCCTCGCCGTCGTCGCGCATCTGCGCGCGGCTGTCCATCAACCGGTACATCGGGATGCCGCCGCGCTGCGCCACAGCGTAGTCGTTGAAATCATGCGCGCCGGTGATCTTCACCGCGCCGGAGCCGAAGTTCTTGTCCGGGTATTCGTCAGTGATGATCGGGATCAGGCGGCGATGCTCCTTCGGCCCCACGGGGATCTCGCAAAGCTTGCCGACGATCGGCGCATAGCGTTCGTCCGAGGGATGCACGGCCACGGCGCCGTCGCCCAGCATCGTCTCGGGCCGGGTCGTGGCGATGGAGATGTAGTCGCGGGTCTCGCGCAGCACGACGTTCCCGTCTTCATCTTTCTCCAAATACTCATAGGTCTCGCCACCCGCCAACGGGTACTTGAAGTGCCACATGTGCCCCGCGACATCGAGGTTCTCGACCTCCAGATCGGAGATCGCCGTCTCGAAATGCGGGTCCCAGTTAACCAGCCGTTTGCCGCGATAGATCAGCCCCTTGTCGAACATGTCGACAAAGACCTTGATCACCGCGTCATGGAAATTCGCCACCACGGTCTCGCGGTCCGGGTCGCCCTCGGCCCCACCCATGGTAAACGCCTCGCGCGACCAGTCGCAGGAGGCGCCAAGTCGCTTGAGCTGCCCGATGATCGTGCCGCGCGTCTTGACCTTCTGCTGCCAGACCCGCTCGATAAACGCCTCACGCCCCATCTCGGTCCGCGAGGGCTCCTGGTTGGCGGCCATCTCGCGTTCGGTCACCAGCTGCGTGGCGATGCCCGCATGGTCCGTGCCCGGCTGCCACAGCGTGTCAAAGCCCTGCATTCGCTTCCACCGGATCAGGATGTCCTGCAGCGTGTTGTTGAAGGCATGGCCCACATGCAGCGATCCCGTCACGTTCGGCGGCGGGATCATGATGGAGAAGGCGTCACTGCGCGAGGCATTCGCCCCGGCCTTGAAAGCCCCGCTCTCTTCCCAGGCCTTGTAGATACGGTCTTCGGCTTCGCTGGCGTTGAAGGTCTTTTCCATCGTCATGACGGCACATTCCCTGATCTTTTCGCAACGGGGCATACCCAATCGCTCTCCGAAGGGAAAGAGCGGATACCGTATGGCGCGGCCTCTGGACACGGGCGGTTCCTGCGTTAGGGTCGCCCCAAACGAATGAGGAACCGCAGTATGGAAAAATTCGGCAAGAGTCAGTCCGTGACCCGGGTGGAAGATATCCGCTTCCTGACAGGTGATGGCCGCTACGTTGATGATATCACGCCGGAAAACGCGCTTCATCTTTATGTCTTCAGGTCCTCCGTGGCCCATGCGCGGATCACCACCCTGGACCTGACCGCCGCGCGCGAGGCCGATGGCGTCTATCTTGTCGCCGCGTCCGAGGATCTGCATGAATTCGGCATTACCGGCGGGCTGGGCTCGGTCACGGTGAAGAACCGCGACGGATCGCCCGCGGCCAAGCCCAAGCACCCTATCCTGGCGGAGGACCGCGTGCTCTGGGTCGGTCAGCCGATCGCGCTTGTGGTGGCCGAAACCCCCGAGGCGGCCAAGGACGCGGCCGAACTGATCGAGTTCGATTACGAGGAGCTGCCCGCCCAGATGGCCCTGGCCCACGGCGACACCGATCTGCACGCGGAGGCCCCGGGCAACCTGGCCATCGACTATCTGCTGGGCCGCGAGGCGGAAACCAAGGCCGCTTTTGCCGAGGCCGAACATGTCGTGCGGGCGGATGTGGTGGACAACCGCGTCATGGTCGCCTCGCTCGAACCTCGGGGGTGTTACGCCGAATGGGCCGACAACCGCATTCACCTGTCCTTCAACGGCCAGGGGGTCTGGGGACCGAAGAGCGAACTGGCCAAGCTCATGGGACTGGAGCAAGACCAGGTCCGCGTCACCACGCCCGATGTCGGCGGCGGGTTCGGCATGAAGGCCAAGCTATATCCCGAATATGTCATGGCCGCCTATGCCGCCCGTTTCCTCGACCGCCCCGTGCGCTGGATGTCCGACCGGACCGAGGCGATGCTGTCGGACAACGGTGCCCGCGACCTGAGGCATGAGGTCGCCCTGGCCTTGGACGCCGACCACAAGCTGACCGGCTATCATGTGAAGACCAAATCCAACCTCGGCGCCTTCAACTCCAACTTCGGCCAGCTGATCCAGACCTACCTTTTCGGCCGAGTCCTCATGGGGGTCTACGACTGTCAGAACGCCCTGTTGGAGGTCGAGAGCTACTACACCAACACCACCCCCACGGATGCCTATCGCGGCGCCGGGCGGCCCGAGGCGATCTATCTGCTGGAACGCGCGATGGATTATGCCGCGCGCGAATTGGGCGTCGATGGATGGGAGTTGCGGCGCAAGAATTTCATCAAACCGAAGGACTTTCCCTATAAGTCCGTCACCGACGAGCTCTACGATGTGGGGGATTTCGAACGCCTGCTTGACCGCGCGTCGGAACTGGCGGACCGCCCGGGCTTTGCCGCCCGCCAGGCGGAGGCGGCCGAACGGGGTCGCCTGCGCGGTCTGGGGCTGTGCTACTATATCGAAAGCATCCTCGGCGATCCCTCCGAGGGGGCGAAGGTCGAATTCCTCGAGGACGGCACGGTGAACATCTACGTCGGCACACAATCGAACGGGCAGGGGCATGAAACCGTCTATGCCAAGTTCCTGTCCGATCAGTCCGGCATCCCGATGGAGGATATCCGCGTCATCCAGGGCGACAGCGACCTGATCGCCCAGGGCGGCGGGACCGGTGGCTCGCGCTCCGTCACGACGCAGTCCAACGCGACCCTCGCTGTCGTCGGCTCCATGGTCGAGAAATTCACCGGCTTCCTGTCGGACAAGATGAATGTCGACGCCGCGGATGTCAGCTTTGATGACGAAAGCTTCCGCATCAAAGGATCGAACGCCGCGCCCACCATGCAGGATGTCGCCGAAATGGCGCGCGAGGCCGGGCGCGACGATCTGCTGGTGCATGAGGAACGCGCGCAGCTTCCGGGCCGTTCCTACCCGAACGGTGCCCATGTGGCCGAGGTCGAGGTTGACCCAGACACCGGCAATGTCGAAGTCATCGCCTATACGGTCGTCGACGATTTCGGCAATCTCATCAATCCGATGCTGGCCCAGGGCCAGGTGCACGGCGGGGTGGCCCAGGGCCTGGGCCAAGCGCTGATCGAAAACGTCACCTACGACGAGGACGGCCAGCTTCTGACCGCCAGCTTCATGGACTATGCCATGCCCCGGGCCCGGTCGATGCCTTTCGTCGGCTTTGCCACCGAACCCGTGCCCTCCACCGCCAACCCCATGGGCATGAAGGGCTGCGGCGAGGCGGGGACGGTCGGCTCCATGGCGGCGGTGTCGAATGCGGTGATGGATGCGCTGGCCCAGGCCGGTGTGACCCGGGGCGACATGCCCTTCACGCCGCACCGTGTGTGGGAGATGCTGGGTGAAGCTCAACCGGCTGAGTGACGGACTTCTCAGGGTCATCCGCCCGCGCTGGTTGTTCCGCGCGCGGCGGAATGTTCCCGCTGTCCGGCGCGGGCCGGTTTCGCATGTCATCATCCTCGACGGCACCATGTCCTCCATCCAGCCGGGGGAGGAGACGAACGCCGGCCTGATCTACAAGCTGCTGTCGGAGCTGAGCGGGCCGGAAATCTCCGTCTATTACGAGGGCGGCGTGCAATGGACCAGCTGGAAGAACACCCATGAGGTGTTGATGGGGCGCGGCATCAATCGCCAGATCCGCCGCGCCTATGGATACCTCGCCTCGCGCTACCGCCCCGGCGACCGGATCTACCTCTTCGGCTATTCCCGCGGCGCCTACGCCGTCCGCTCGCTCGCCGGTGTTCTGGACCGCGTCGGCCTGCTGCGAACCGACGCCGCGACGGAACGCAACGTGCAACTGGCCTACCGCCACTACCAGGCCGAGAACGAAAGCGAGGCCTCCCGCGCCTTTGCGGCGGCCAATTGCCACCCCGGTGTGCAGATCGAGATGATCGGCGCCTTCGACACGGTCAAATCCCTTGGCCTGCGCCTGCCAATGCTGTGGAAATTATCGGAACCCAACCACTCCTTCCACAACCACGCCCTGTCGCATTGCGTGAAGGCGGGCTTCCATGCCCTGGCGCTGGAGGAAACCCGCGCCGTCTATGCCCCGGTCATGTGGAGCAGCGATCCCGACTGGTCCGGTCGGCTGGAACAGGTCTGGTTCGCCGGGGCCCATGGCGATGTCGGCGGCCAGCTCGGCGGGTTCGAGGAGGCGCGGGGCCTGTCGAACCTGCCGCTGGTCTGGATGCTGCTGCAATCGGAACTGCGCGGGTTGCCGCTGCCAGACGGCTGGCGCCGCCGCTTTCCGACCGATCCGGACGCGCCCTCGGTCGGCATGTGGCGGAGCTGGGGCAAGCTTTTCCTGATCCGCGAGAAACGCGTGATGGGGCAGGACCCCTCCGAACGCATCCACGAAAGCGCTATCGCCCGCGGGCTGCAATTCCCCGTGTCCGGTCAACGGCAGCGCAACGCCTGAAGGCGGCCCCGTACTTCCCTAGGGCAGCTTCATCACGATACAGGTGGTCGAGCCGGTGGCGTAAAGCTTGCCATCTTCCACACCCCGGATCTCGCCATTCGCGATCCCGGTTGAGCGGCCGACATGCTGGGCCCAGCCGGTGGCATGGACCTCCATCCCCGGCGGGATCGGGCGGATGATATTCACCTTGTATTCCAGCGTGGTATAGGCCGATCCCTCCGGCACTCGAGTGGCGACCGCGCAGGCCATGCAGCTGTCCAGCAACACCCCGTACCAGCCACCATGCACGCCGCCCATGGGGTTGGTGTAGGCCTCGGTCGGTGTGCCGGTAAAGGTCACCCGACCATCCTCCGCCTCCGTCAGACGATAGTTCATCACATCGGCAATCGGCGGGCCGCGGCGGACCCCGGTCAGCATGCCCCGGATGGCCTCAAGCCCGGATTGATTTCGGCTGGCGGTCTTGGTCATGGCGGTTCCTCCCGCCGGGCAGGCTATTGCCGCCCTGCGGAAGGTTCAACCGCATTGCAAAGAATGCCGCTCAGGCGACGTTTTCCAGACGCACCGAAGGAGTCACGCCCAGGGCATGGCAGACATCGCGCGTCAGCTCCGGCCGGTTCAGCGTGTAGAAGTGCAGCTTGTCCACGCCTTCAGCGATCAGATCCGTGCACATCTCGGTGCAGAGCGCCGTGGCGAAGAGATCCTGCCGGTCATCACGTTCCGCCTTGTCAAAGGCCTCGTCCAGCCAGGCCGGGACCGAGGTGCCGGTGTTCAGCGCGAACCGGCGGATGCCCTTCCAGTTCTCGATCGGCATGATCCCCGGCACGATCGGCTTGTCGATCCCCGCCTTGGCGCAGGCGTCGCGGAAGCGCAGGAAATGCTCCGTATCGAAAAAGAACTGGGTGATCGCCTCATCCGCGCCCGCGTCGAACTTGCGCTTCAGGTACGCCACATCTGCGGCTTCCGACGCTGCCTCGGGATGTTTCTCGGGATAGGCGCCGACACGGATGGTGAATTTCCCCGTCTCCTTCAGCGCGGCGATCAACTCAACCGAGCTGGCGAAGCCGCCGGGGTGTACGGTGAACTTGCCGTCCTCCTGCGGCGGATCCCCGCGCAGCGCGACGATCTCGGTCACGCCCGCCTCGGCAAAGGCATTGGCGATCTCCAGCGTCTCTTCCCTGGTGGCCTTCACGCAGGTCAAATGCGCGGCGACGTTCAGCCCTGAATTCTTGTGCAGCGTCGCCACCGCGTCCCGCGTCAGGTCACGGGTCGTGCCACCGGCCCCGTAGGTCACGGACACGAAACGCGGATTCAGCGGCGCCAGAACCTGCACAGTATCCCACAGACGGAACGAGGCTTCGAGGTTTTTGGGCGGAAAGAATTCGAACGAAACGGCAGGCGTGGTCATAACGGTCCCCTTGGATTTGAGCCCTTGTCGCAAAATCGGCTTTGTGAGACAAGCTCATAACTTTCACGAACATCATGAACGCGGCTCACATATGCATATCGAGTTCCGGCACCTCCGCACGATCAAGGCGATCCATGACACCGGGGGCCTGCAGCGTGCCGCCGATGTTCTTCATATCACCCAGTCTGCCTTGTCTCATCAGATCAAGGGCTTGGAGGAGCAGGCCGGGGTGGAGCTTTTCGTTCGCCGCTCCAAACCGCTGAAACTCTCCGCCGCCGGGCAGCGCATGCTCCGACTGGCCGAACGGATCCTGCCACAGATCGACGCGCTGGAGGCGGAGTTCGAAGCGCTGGAGGAGGGCAGCGCCGGGCGGCTGCATATCGCGCTGGAATGCCACGCCTGCTACGACTGGCTCTTCCCGGTTCTGGAGCAGTTCCGCCGCGCCTGGCCCGATGTGGACATCGACATCCGCGCGGGCCGCGCCTTCGACGCCCTGGCCGCCCTGCGCCGCGAAGAGGTGGATGTCGTGATCTCTTCGGACCCGGACGAAGAGGGCGAGGCCGAATATGCGCCGCTCTTCGACTATTCCCCGGTCTTCATCGGCGCGGCAAACCATCCGCTGGCGGCGAAACCCTATATCGAGGCCTCGGATCTGGAGCCCGAAACCCTGCTCTGTTACCCGGTCGAGAAATCCCGCCTCGATGTCTACAAGATGCTGCTCCATCCGGCGGGGGTGGAGCCCGCAGGGCTGCGCCCAGTGGAACTGACCCAGATGATCCTGATGCTCGTCGCGTCCGGACGCGGCGTGGCGGTTCTGCCCGACTGGGTGATGAACAGCCAGCGCAACCGGTCCGATTTCGCCGTCCGCCCACTGACCGACGGCGGGTTGACCCGCCGCATGTACGCCGCCTCCCGCCGGGAGGATATCGGCAAGCCTTACATGGCCCATTTCGTCCGCCTGGCCCGGACCGAGGCGGTGAAGCTGCAGCGCGGCTGACTGCACGACCCCGCCTTGAAAGGCCCCGCGACGCGGCCCCCTTCGGCTTCATCTTGCCCCAAATACTCCCGCTGGAGGCATCCACTGGCAGGCGCCATCCGCGCCCCCCTTGGCAACTCCGCGCCCCCGGTCTATACGCGCGACCTGTCTGACAGGAGTCCGCCATGACGCTCAGCGCCAATATCAACATCATGAAGAAAGCCGCCCGCAAGGCCGGCCGATCCCTCGTCAAGGATTTCCGCGAGGTCGAGAACCTTCAGGTGTCGATGAAAGGCGCGGGCGATTTCGTCTCCCGCGCGGACATCGCCGCAGAGGAGATCATCAAGGCCGAACTGATGGAGGCACGTCCCTCCTACGGCTGGGTCGGCGAAGAGGGCGGCGAGGAGCAAGGACAGGACCCGACGCGCCGCTGGATTGTCGATCCGCTGGACGGCACAACGAACTTCCTGCACGGCCTGCCGCATTGGGCCGTCTCCATCGCGCTGGAGCACAAGGGCCAGATCATCGCCGGGGTCGTCTATGACGCCGCCAAGGACGAACTATTCTTTGCCGAGAAGGGCGAGGGCGCCTGGATGAACGAAAGCCGCATCCGTGTCTCCGGCCGCTCGCGGATGATCGAGTCGATCTTTGCCACCGGCGTGCCCTTCGGAGGCCGTTCCGACCTGCCCAAGACGCTGCAGGACCTGGCGCGGCTGATGCCCGCCTGTGCCGGTGTGCGTCGTTGGGGCTCTGCCGCGCTGGACCTCGCCTATGTGGCGGCGGGCCGCTACGATGGTTTCTGGGAGCGTCGGTTGAATGCCTGGGACATGGCGGCCGGTCTGATCATCCTGCGCGAGGCCGGCGGGCTGGTCGATGCGATCGTGCCGGGGGAGGACATCCTCTCCAGCGGCGAGATCATCGGCGCCAACGAGGCCATCTTCGAGCAATTCGCCAAGGTCATCCGCGACGCCTGAGTGCCGCGCTCGGGGCTGTCGGAGGACGCCTCCGGCGGGATTATTTGTGGAAAGATGAAGCGGATGGGCCCGGCACGGGACGTTCCGCCCGTCAGCGCCGCCGACGCACCACGGGCACGTTGGACCGGCTGAACCTGTACTGCGCCGCGGGATGGTCCGGGTGGCCATGCGTCCGGTTCCAGAACGCGATTCCACCCAGGCGACGGAAGGTCGGCAGGGCCAGCAGGAGCCCGGCGATGAACCCGCCCGCATGGGCCCAGTAGGCCACGCCCCCGGCGTTCAGATCGGCCCCAATCCCGTTGAAGAACTGCAGGCCGAACCAGATCCCCAGCATGACCCAGGCGGGCACCGGGAAGATCCGGAAGAAGACGATGAAGATGAACAGGATGTCGACCCGCGCCTTGGGAAAGAGCAGCAGATAGCCCCCCATCACCCCGGCAATCGCGCCGGAGGCCCCGACCATCGGCACCATCGACCCCGGTGCCGCGGCGAATTGCGCCAGCGCCGCGCCGATCCCCGACAGAAGGTAGAAGAGCAGGAAGCCGCCATGGCCCATCTCGTCTTCCATATTGTCCCCGAAGATCCACAGGAACAGCATGTTGCCGCCCAGATGCATGATCCCGCCATGCAGGAACATCGACGTCAGCACGGTCAGGTAACCATCGCCCGCGGACAGTCGCGCCGGGATCAGGGCGTAGCGCGCGAAAAAGCTGTTGAGCGCCGCCGGATCGGTGAAAAGTTGCGAATAGGACAGGAAGACCGCCACATTGACCGCGATCAGCGCCCAGGTGACATAGGGTGTTCGCCCTGACGGGTTGTGGTCGCGCAACGGAAACATGCGCGCAGGCTGGCGGCGGCACGGCGAAAGGTCAAGCCGAACAATAGCCAAGCGCTTTGCCATCGGGCCTTTTCCCGGCCCGCCCCTGCCGTTAAGGTCGCGCGGATCACGTCAGCCCGCGTGGTGGAATGGTAGACACAGGGGACTTAAAATCCCTAGGCCGAGAGGCCGTGCCGGTTCGAGTCCGGCCGCGGGTACCATCGAACGATCCCTCCCAGTGGTGGCGCGTCTTGAGGTGCCCTTCGCCCGGCGACGCCCCGTTTTTCTGGCGTTTGCGCCGAAGGCGGAAAATTTCCGGCGGACGTTAAGCGGACCGAAAGCGTTCCTTGTCATGGTGCCGCCGGAAACCGTTTTGGAGGATACCATGAAACCACTCTGTCTCGCGGCCATGCTGGCCGCGACGGCGACGATGTCTCAGGCCGACCAGTATGCGGAGGTGATGACGGAATACGCCCGCGATCACATCCTGACCTGGCTGCAGGACCCGACGCTGATCTCCGCCATCCGCCTGCAGAACCTGCGTACCGGGCATCTCGCCCAGTCCGAGATCGAGGATCTGGACCGACGCTGGCAGCAGGAGGTCGGGCAACCCGTACGCCCGACCGTCGATCCGGTCGTCGGCAACGCCGCCGCCGATTTCCTGCGCGCCCGCATCGCCGGATCCAGTGGCACGATGACGGAAATTTTCATCATGGACGGCCGCGGGCTGAACGTCGCCGCCTCCGATCCGACTTCCGACTACTGGCAGGGGGACGAGGCGAAGTTCACCGAAACCTACGGCCAGGGCCCCCAGGCGATGCATATCGGCGATATCGAGTATGACGAGTCGACGCAGACGTATCAGGGCCAGGTTTCCGTTGCCATTGCCGACCCGGATACCGGCGCGGTGATCGGGGCCGTGACCGTCGGTCTGGATGCCGAGCAGCTCTTTTGAACCACGGGTGCCGGGCCGGACACGGCCCCGCCGAAATCCAGCAGAAAGCCCTCATGATGACTGACCGGTCCCTGGTGAACTCCGTGATGAAAACCTTCAGATCGACTTTCGCTGTCGGGACGCTGATGGTTGCGATCTGCGTTCTCATTGTCGTCTCGACAACCGAAACCATTTCGCAGCGCCGTCTGTCCGATCAGATTGGTCAGAACATCGCCGACCTGGCCGAGACGAGCGCTCAGTTCCTGTCCGAACAGCTTGGCGGAATGGTCAAATTCGGCAAGGTCGAGCAGATCGAACAGACTTTCGGTACCCTCGTCAGCAAATCCGGCGGATCGGTCATCGGCGGGGCTGCGGTCAATCTCGAAGGTCGCGTCCTTTTTCGGTCCGAAGGGCAGGCTCCGGAGGCGGAGGAGGCCCTGGACCAGGCGCGCGACCTTGCCATTCAGGCCACCAATCAGGATCGCCTGATCACCAGTGCCGACGGCTTCACCGTGGCCGTGCCGGTGCGTTTCGGCAAGGACCGGACGATCGTGGGCGGGCTGGCCGTAAGCCTGACGCCGGCCCGCCAGCTTCAGGATCTGGCCGAAAAGCGGGTTCAGACGATCATCGTGGCCGGCATCGTCTTTGTCACGGCCTTGCTGGGCGCGGGGGTGTTTCAATGGGTCTGGCTGTCCCGCCCGCTACGCGCAACGGAAAGTGCCATGCGACGCATCGCCGATGGCGATCTGGCGGCAGAGATTTCCACGACCGGAAGAGCCGACGAAATCAGCAGCATCGCCCGGTCGCTGTCCAGTTTCCGCGACAAGCTCGAGACCGCCCGCGCGGCGGAGGAGGAAAACGCCTTCCGCAGCGCAGCCGTGGCCTCCGCGGGCTCCGCGCTCATGTTACTGGGGCCTGATCTCAAGGTGCGCTACGTCAACGCGGCCTGGTCCACGCTCCTTTCGGAGTTTGCCAAGGGCGCGGGCGGCGATTGGGCAGGTTTCGACGCGGCGCGCGTGACCGCCGGGTCCGCCAGCGACATCCCTGGGCTGAGCGATATAGAAGCCGCGATCCGGGGGGCGGATCTGCCGCTCGATCTGTCCCGCAGATGGGACCGGCACCGCCTCAAGGTCCGGGTGCAGGGGGTCACTTCCAGCGAGGGCAGAACGATCGGCTATGTCATGGAATTCGCTGACGTATCTGATGCGACACTGAATGCCGCGGTGTTGGGCGCGATCGAGGAGCACCAGCTGCGGATCGACATCGCCGAGGATCGTCGCATCGCCACCGTCAACGAGGCCGTCCTGAACCTGACGGGGCTGGACGCTGAGCGCGTTAAAAAGATGACCGGCAACGACGTGCTGACCCCGATCGACATGAGTGAGGACGACAAGGCGCAGGCAACACAGAATATCCAGGCGGGCGTGGTCATCAGCGGCCGGTTCGCCCTGCCGGGATCGACGGATCGCAAGCCCGTGGCCGAGGGGACGCTGACACCCGTCCTCGGCCCTGACGGGACGGTGGAACGCGTCGTCTTCATCGGCTCCGACATCACCGACAGCCACTACGCCATGCAGACCGCGGAACAGGATCGCCGCCAGCGCGCCGAAGAACAGGCGACGGTGGTCAATGCGCTCAAGACCGGGTTGGGTAAGCTCGCCGGTGGCGACCTGACGGTCAGCATCGCCGACACCTTCAGCGCCGATTACGATCAGTTGCGACTGAACTTCAATCAGGCCGTGCGCGCGTTGCACGAAGCGATGGATGCCGTGGTCAACAATGCCGGATCCATCCGGACCGAAGCCGGGGAGATCACCAATGCCGCCGATGATTTGGCGCGGCGAACCGAACGCCAGGCCGCCACGCTGGAGGAAACCGCCACCGCTCTGGACGAACTGACGGCCTCCGTCGGATCAGCGGCCGAGGGGGCGGACCATGCAGCGACCATCGCCAGCACCGCCCTCGGCCAGGCCCAGACCGGTGGCGACGTGGCGCGCCGCGCTGTCGAGGCGATGGATGGGATCAAAGCCTCCAGCAAGGAAATCTCCAAGATTACCAGCGTGATCGACGATATCGCCTTCCAGACAAACTTGCTGGCCCTCAACGCCGGCGTGGAAGCCGCCCGCGCCGGCGAGGCCGGGCGTGGTTTCGCTGTCGTCGCGACCGAAGTGCGGGCCCTCGCGCAGCGTTCCTCCGACGCCGCGCGCGAGATCAATGATCTCATCTCCGCCTCGGGTCAGCAGGTCGGGTCAGGGGTCGAACTGGTCAACGAAACCGGCGCGGCCCTGGCCAAGATCGTCGACGCGGTGTCCGATATCTCCACGCGAGTCGCCGCCATCGCCACCTCCGCCCGGCAGCAGTCCTCGGGCCTGACCGAGATCAACCTGGCGATCACCGACCTCGACCAGGTGACGCAGCAGAACGCCGCCATGTTCGAGGAAACCAATGCCGCCAGCCATGCCCTGACGAGCGAGGCTGCGGCCCTGGTTTCGGCCTCCGAAAGGTTCCACCTGGGCGAGCGGCCGTTGGCCGCACGGCACGGACAGCTGGCGTTCGGGACGGCGCCCAAACCGAAAGCCGTGAAATCTGCCGCAGAACCGCGCCAACGCGTCAATGCGGCAGCGGAGCCTGCGTCCGCTGGCCTCGACAAGGGATGGGAGGAATTCTGATCCGACAGTCCACGCAGCACGGGTTGATCGCCAAGCCAGGCACGAGGGCCGTTGCGCTCCTCAGACACATGGCCAGGCGATGGACGCCCCGGAAGGCAGGCTCAGCTGCGCACTCCCGCGTAGCGTGCCTTCCAGTTGTCCACGTCCTCATCCGTCAGCTTGCGGAACAAGTTGTCCGGCACCTGCATCGCGGCCCCTCCTGTCGGCGCGGACAGGGCGGTTGCCACATCCTCCGGCCAGCCAACCGGCGCATCGGGCAGGGCGGCCGCCATGGCTTCCGCCGCATCAGGGATGAAGGGCGAGGACAGCGCCGCGTAGAAGGGGATCAGGTTGAGCGAGAATCGCACGATGGCCGCCGCGCGCTCCGGGTCTTCCTTGAAGGCAGCCCAAGGCGCGGAGGCCTGCAGGTATTCGTTCCCCGCAACCCAGATCGCCCGCAGCTCCTGCGCTGCCTTGCGTACCTCGATCGCTTCCATCTGCGCCTCGTAGGTCCGCAACCGCTCTGCCAGTTCCGCGATCAGCGCCTCTTCCTGAGGGCCATAGCTGCCCCCCTCCGGCACGATCTCACCGAACTTCGAGCGGCAGAACTTGGTCACCCGGCTGACGAAATTGCCCAGAACATCCGCCAGGTCCTTGTTCACCGAGGCCTGGAAATTCTCCCAGGTGAATTCGGAATCCGAGGATTCCGGGGCATGGCTCAGCAACCACCAGCGCCAGTAATCCGCCGGCAGGATCTCCAGCGCCTGATCCATAAAGACCCCGCGCCCGCGGGAGGTGGAGAATTGCCCCCCCTCATAGTTCAGGTAGTTGAACGATTTGATGAAATCGACCAGCTTCCAGGGCTCGCCCGAGCCCAGGATCGTCGCCGGAAAGCCGAGCGTGTGGAAGGGCACGTTATCCTTGCCCATGAACTGCGTATAGGTCACGTCGTCCGCGCCCTTGTCGGTCCGCCACCAGCGTTCCCAATCCGGCCCCTTGCCCGCATCGACCCATTCCTGCGCGCAGGCGATATATTCGATCGGGGCGTCGAACCAGACATAGAAGACCTTGCCCTCCATCCCCGGCCAATCCGCATCGCCCCGCTTGACCGGGATCCCCCAGTCGAGGTCGCGGGTGATCCCCCGATCCTGCAGCCCGTCGCCATCCGTCAGCCATTTCTTCGCGATGGAGGTGGTCAGCACCGGCCAGCCGACGCGCGTGTCGATCCACTCCTCCAGCTGATCCTTCATCTTGCTCTGGCAGAGGTAGAGATGCTTGGTCTCGCGCATCTCCAGATCGGTGGAGCCGGAGATGGTCGAATGCGGGTTGATCAGGTCGACCGGGTCCAGCTGCTTGGTGCAGTTGTCGCACTGATCGCCCCGCGCGCTGTCAAAGCCGCAGTTCGGGCAGGTGCCCTCGATATAACGGTCGGGCAGGAAGCGGCCGTCGGCCTTGGAATACATCTGCGTTTCGGAGACTTCGCGGATCAGCCCCGCCTCTGCCAGGCGCCCGGCGAAATGCTGTGTCAGGGCGTGGTTCTGCGGCGAGGAGGAGCGGCCGAAGTGATCGAAGGAGAGGCGGAACCCCTCGGCGATCCGCGACTGCACCTGATGCATTTCGGCACAATACTCCGCCACCGGTTGGCCGGCCTTGGCCGCCGCCAGTTCCGCCGGGGTGCCATGTTCATCCGTCGCGCAGAGGAACAGAACTTCGTTGCCGCGCGCCCGCTGGTAGCGTGCGAACAGATCGGCCGGAAGCTGGGACCCGACGAGGTTCCCCAGGTGCTTGATCCCGTTGATATAGGGGATCGCCGAAGTGATCAGATGCCGTGCCATGTCGCGCCTCTTGTCCCGTGGTTCGCCCCGTTTATCGCGGGACGTGCCGCAGGGCCAGAGGCTCTTGTCGCTGGCAGGCTCGTTACCCGGCCATCTCCTCCATCGGGGTTCGTTCGAGGGCCAGGGCGGCGTCCACCCGCCAGCTTTGCGGCGGGTCCATCCGGGCGCGCAGCCGGGTCAGGCGCCAGGCGGTGCGCCCCGGCCCGTGGTCACTGTCCATCCGCCAGCGGCTCTCCACCCCCTGTGCCCCGCCGGACCCCGGTGTCAGGATCAGGCCAAGCGGGGCCTGCCCACCGGTTTCGGCCCCGGTTTCCGCCGCCAGATGCAGCCGCCGCACTGCCGTCAGCCCGGGCAGTCCGGGGATATCCGCCACCGCCAGCGCCGCCGTCCCGCTGCGCAGGATTTCCTCCAGGGTCCAGAGCACATCCTCCGCCCGTTTCGGCCGCACGAAGATCAGCCGCTCCGGCGCGAAGATCGGGGCCACCCCCTCGGCATGCAGCTGATCGGCCTCCCAGGCGGGGGATATCCACCAAAGCGGCCCCCGTTCGCCCGCCGCCGCCAGCCGCGCGGCAATCATCAGGGCAAAGCTGCGCCGCGCCGCGCCGCAGCCCTCGTGTAGCCGCGCCCGGGGCAGCCGTGCACCGGCGCCAAGCTCCAGCATGGGGCCGGTCCGGTGCGGGCGGCGGGACAGCAGGGGGGTGGGGGCAGACATGGGATTCTCCTGTACCTCCGATCCTGACATGTTCCCCAAATGTTCTCAACCGGGCCGAGGCCCCTCCGGGTCAGACATTCGGTAACTTCTCTGCGCTATGACGAGGCCGACATCGAGGGGACCCCATGAAGACAACGCGCCTGGGCCACACCGAACTGCAAGTGACGACCTTCTGTCTCGGCACGATGACCTGGGGGTCGCAGACCGGCACGCGCCGCGCCCATGCGCAGCTGGATGCGGCGCGGGATCGCGGCATCAACTTCCTCGATACAGCGGAAATCTACCCGTTGGACCCGGTGAGACCCGAAACCATCGGCCGGACCGAACGGATCATCGGCCTCTGGCTGGATGGCGCGGCGGCGCGGCGGGCCGACATGATCATCGCCACCAAACATGCGGGGCAGGGGATGCGGATGATCCGTGGCGGCGCCCCGATCTCCGCCGCCACCATTCCCGAGGCGGTCGAGGGCTCGCTCAGGCGGATGAAGACCGACTACATCGACCTTTATCAGCTCCACTGGCCCAATCGCGGCTCCTACCATTTCCGCCGCAACTGGGATCGGCAGGCGGCGACCCTCGATCCGCATCGCGTGACCGACAACATGATCGACTGCCTCGATGCGCTGGAAAAGGAACGGCGACGGGGCACGATCCGCGCCTTCGGCCTGTGCAACGAAACCGCCTGGGGGCTGGCCAGATGGGGCACCCTGGCCACCGCACGTCAGGCCCCGTTTCCCGCCACCATCCAGAACGACTATTCGCTGCTGCACCGCATGTTCGACACGGACCTGGCGGAGGTCAGCCTGCATGACGGGATCGGCCTGCTGGCCAGTGCGCCCCTGGCCGCGGGTCTGCTGACCGGGAAATACCAGGGCGGCGCCGTGCCCAAGGGGTCGCGGATGGAGCGGATCCCCGACCTCAACAACCGCGCCACCCCCCGCAGTTTTGCCGCGGTGGAGGACTACATGGACCTTGCCTTCAAACACGATCTCGACCCGGTGCACATGGCGCTCGCCTGGGTGGCAAGCCGCCCCTTTGTAACCTCCACGGTCTTCGGGGCGCGCACCGCGGCGCAACTGACCCGCATCCTCGACGGCCTCGATCTGGAGTTGAGCGAGGAGGTGCTGAAGGACATCGACCTCGTTCACCGGGACCATCCGCAGCCGTATTGAACCCCGCCTGCCAGGCGGCAAAAGGTGACATGGCTACAACACTTCGCCGGGTCTGCCGCGCGGCTCGCCGCTTGTCGCTTGCACCCCGGGGCCTTCCCCGCCTTCCTGAAGGCGGAGGGATGTCATGCCGCTGTCGATGCCGTCAGAGGTCTTTGTCACCTGTGCCGTGACCGGATCGGGTCAGACACAGGACCGCTCCCCCCATGTTCCGCGCAGCCCCGAAGAAATCGCCAATAGCGCGATAGAGGCCGCCCGCGCCGGGGCAGCGGCCGTGCATCTGCATGTGCGGGATCCCGAAACGGGCGCGCCGTCGCGCGACCCCGCTCTCTATCGGGAATGCGTCGATCGGATCCGGCAGTCGGACACCGATGTGGTGATCAATCTGACGGCCGGAATGGGCGGCGATCTGGTCCTCGGCGGGACCGAGGCCCCGCTGCCCCCCGCCGCCGGAACCGACATGATCGGCGCGGAAGCGCGGCTGACCCATATCGCCGACTGCCTGCCGGAGATCTGTACCCTGGATTGCGGCACGATGAACTTCGCCGAAAACGACTATGTCATGACCAACACCCCCGGCATGCTGCGCGAGATGGGGGGGCGGATCACCGCCCTCGGCGTCCGGCCGGAGATCGAATGCTTCGACAGCGGCCACCTGTGGTTTGCCCGCCAACTGGTCGAGGAGGGCGTGCTGGAGGCCCCGGCGCTGGTGCAGCTTTGTATGGGGGTGCCCTGGGGCGCCCCGGACGATTTGCAAACCTTCCACGCCATGGTTGCAAATGTGCCAAGGGGCTGGACCTTCTCGGCTTTTGCCCTGGGGCGGCATCAGATGCCCTATGTCGCGGCCTCGGTTCTGGCGGGCGGCCATGTGCGCGTCGGGCTGGAGGACAACCTCTGGCTGGCTCGGGGTGAGCCTGCCACCAATGCCCAGCTTGTCGCCCGCGCGGTGGCCATCCTGGAAAACCTGGGCGTCGGGGTGATGACCCCCGCCGCAATGCGCAGCGCCCTGGGCCTGCGAAAGGGGGCCGCATGAGCAGAACCGCCGCGATCATCGGCGCCGGGGTGATCGGCGCAGGCTGGGCCGCGCGCTTCCTGCTCAACGGTTGGAACGTGCGCGTTTTTGACCCCGATCCCGAGACGGAGGCCCGGGTTCTTTCAGTCCTGACCGCCGCGCGTCTGGCCCTGCCGGGGCTGGGCGACGTGGCCCTACCGCCGGAGGGGGAGCTGAGCTTCCCTGGCCTGATCTCCGAAACCGTGCGCGGCGCGGATTGGGTGCAGGAGAGCGTGCCGGAACGGATCGAACTGAAGCAGAAAATATACCAAGCCCTTCAGGCCAGTATGGAGGAAAAGGCGATCCTAGCCTCCTCCACCTCCGGCTTCACGCCTTCCGAGTTGCAGGCCGGATCGCCGCGCGCGGGCCAGATCCTCGTCGCCCATCCCTTCAACCCCGTCTACCTGCTGCCATTGGTCGAAGTCGTGGCCAGCGACCGCACCACCGCTGAGGATGTGACCCGCGCGACGGAGATCCTGACCGCCATCGGCATGTCCCCGCTGAAGGTCCGCGCCGAGGTGCCCGCCCATATCGCCGACCGCCTGCTGGAGGCCGTCTGGCGCGAGGCGTTGTGGCTGGTGAAAGACGGCGTGGCGACCACCGGAGAGATCGACGATGCGATCCGCATGGGCTTTGGGCTGAGGTGGGCGCAGATGGGGCTGTTCGAAACCTACCGCATCGTCGGCGGCGAGGGCGGCATGGCCTATTTCCTGCATCAGTTCGGCCCGGCGCTGCAGTGGCCCTGGTCCAAGCTGACCGATGTGCCCGAGATGGACGACGATCTGGTCAACCGGATCGCGGAACAATCCGACGCCCAGACCGGCGCGCAAAGCATCGCCGAGATGGAGGCGCAGCGCGATCGCAACCTCGTCGGCATCCTGCGTGCCCTGGGGTATACGGGCAATGGGGCGGGCGCGGTGCAACTGGCCGCCGATGCCCGTAATCTTGCCACCTCCGGCGTGCCCGCGCGGTTCGAGGAGATCGACCCCGCCGCCCCGGTCCGCACCATCCACCGCGCCGTGCCGCTCGACTGGATCGACTACAACGGTCATATGACCGAGGCGCGCTATCTGCATGTCTTTGGCGATGCGACCGACCGGATGATGATCCTGGTCGGCTGCGACCGCGACTATGTGGCGGAGGGTCAGAGCTTTTTCACCGTCGAAACCCACATCCGCCATATCGACGAGGTCCGCGCCGGCGCGCGCCTGACGGTCGAGACCCGGGTGCTGGAAGGGCAGGGCAAGAAGATGCACCTCTGGCACGAGCTCTACTCTGGCGACCGGCTGCTGGCGACGGCGGAACATATGCTGCTGCATGTCGATCTGGAAAGCCGCCGCTCTTCGCCGCTGACCCCGCTTCTGGCCGAACGGCTGGCCATTCTGGCGAAGGGGCATGCGGCCCTGCCCAGGCCCGTGGGGCTGGCCCGCGCCGTGGGGGACCGTCCCTGACCAAAGTCTGACCCGGTCTGGTGACCCGGCCGGGATTGGGTCATAGAGAATACATGATAGAATCATGGGTTCTCTTCGCCCTCGCGGCCACGGCCTTTCAGACAGTGCGTTTCATGCTCCAGAAGGTCCTGGCGACAAAGGATCTTTCAGCGGGCGGTGCCACCTTTTCCCGGTTCGTCTTTTCCGCGCCCGTGGTCTGGATCGCCGCCGTGCTGATCCTGCCCGCCTGGCCGGTTCTGGGGTCGAAGTTCTGGGCCTTTGCAGTGGCGGGCGGGGTGACACAGATCCTCGCCACCGTCTGCACCGTGATGCTCTTTCAGTCGCGCAACTTCGCCGTGGGCATCACCCTGAAGAAGACCGAGGTGCTGCTGACCGTGCTGGTCGGCATCGTCATCCTGGGCGAGGGCGTCACTTGGCCGGGCTTTGCCGCCATGGTTCTGGGCGTCGTCGGCGTGCTGTTGCTGTCAGATCCGCCCAAGGTCGAGGGCAGGGGGCTGCGCGGCCTCCTGATGAACCGCGCCGTGGTGCTGGGTCTGACTTCGGGTGTCTTCTTTGGCGTCTCCGCCGTGACCTATCGCGGCGCGACGCTTGAGGTCTCGGACGAGCCTATGATGCGGGCGCTGGTGGCCCTGGCCTTTGTCCTGGCGATCCAGGTCGCGGCCCTCGGCTTCTGGCTCCTGATCCGCGAACCCGGAGAAATCACCCGCGTCGCCCGCGCCTGGCCCCGCGCGATGTGGATCGGTCTGACCTCGCTCGGCGGGTCGCTTTGCTGGTTCACGGCCTTTACTTTGGAGAACGCGGGATACGTCTTTGCCGTTGGCCAGCTGGAGGTCATCTTTTCCCTGCTCGCCTCGGTCTATTTCTTCCACGAAACGGTGACCCGGCGCGAAGGGATCGGCATCGGCCTGATCTTTCTGTCGGTGGTGGTGCTGATCGTGGTGACCTGAGCGGGCGGCGTAGCGCGTAGGCGGCGCGGACCGCGCCACCACACCGGACACGTCAGTCCGCCCGCCCCTTCAACTCCACCAGCCCGCGCAGCCGCTTGAATTCGCGGTTCTCGGCGTTGTTGGCAAAGAAGGGCACGCTGGCAGGCGGGCCCGGATCGGCGGCGCGCTGTTGGACCTCGGCCAGAACGACCTCGGTGATGAAAGGCAGATCGAAACTCCGCGCCTCCTCCAGCGGGATCCACTGCAGCAGGGAGAGTTCGTCACAGGCGGCGGAGAAATCGTCGAGGTCGGTCATCACCGCCTCGTCCGCATCCACAACGAAAAAGCGCGCATCGAACCGGCGCGGACGTCCCGGGGGGGTGATGGCGCGGAAGACGAAGGTCAGGGCGGAGGCATCCGGGATATGGCCTGTCGCGGCAAAGCCTGCCCAGTCGGCCGGCGGGTTGTCCCACTGGCCCGGCTGGCCAAGGATCAACCCCGTTTCCTCCCACAGCTCGCGCACAGCGGCGGCCGCGATGGCGTTGACCAGATCGCCCCCCGCATCCTCCAGCAGGCGAGACCGGCACGGGTCCGCAATCGGTCTGGCCAGCGGGATATCCGCATCCTCCAGATCCACGGCGCCGCCGGGAAAGACGAACTTGTTCGGCATGAAGACGGCCTTGGCCCCGCGCTGGCCCATCAGGACTTTCGGCTCCGTCGCGCGGTCGCGCAGGGCGATCACGGTGGCCGCGTTCCTGATCTGGCTCTTGTCGATGCTCGGCTTGGTCGTCTGTGTTGTCATCCTGCTCGTCCTCCCATGGCGCACCGCGCGCCGCAGGGGCGGATCAGCGGGATGCCCCGAAGCCGTGCATGTGCCGTGCCCATTGAAACCCGACCAACGCCCCTTTCAATCGGGGCAGAAGGTAGAGGGACAATGCGACGGTGCCAATAGAGAAACCGGTGAAGAGGACCAGAGGTTCGGGCTGATAGGCGTGAAAGACGGCGCCCAGGGCCGGGGCCATCAAGTGCCCGACAATCAGGATCGTCAGATAGGCAGGCCCGTCATCGGCGCGGTGATGATGCAATTCCTCGCGGCAGACGGGACAATGATCGCGCACTTTCAGATAGCCCTTCAGCATCGGGCCGGAACCACAGTTCGGGCATTTCCGGCGAAACCCGCGCCAGAGCGAACGCTTGATCGGGCGTTCGCCACTCTCTTCGGTCATCTCGACAGTCTGGCTCTCGATGGTCTGGGTCGTGTCTCGCATGGCATCCCTCGGGGGTCGGGCAACAGGCGCTAAGGTGGCGATGCCGAGGCCGCAAAGGAAGGGGGCGCAATGTCCTTGCGTCGTGATGTCGCGTATCGCCCTTCCGGAATGTCCCCTGAAAAACTTTGCCGCTCCGCGACGGAACCGCCGGATGGCCCCGTAATACACTTCAGAAGGCGCCACAAACCGCCTTCGCCAAGATCGTCAGACAGACGAAACCACAACGGAGACTTACCCGATGAAACGCACACCCGCCCTGACAGGTGCCCTGATCCTCGCGCTGACCGCAACCGCCATACCCGCCTTCGCGCAGGAGCGCGGCGACGGCCCCCGTGGCCCGCGCGGCCCGATGCTGCCCTTCGAGGAGATCGACGCCAACGGCGACGGCCAGATCACGCAGGAGGAAATCGCCGCCCATGCCGCCGCCAGGTTCGCCCAGGCCGACACCGATGGCGACGGCACCCTGTCGAGCGAAGAACTGGTCGCCCGCATGGAAGCGCAGCGCGCAGAACGCATGCAGCGCAGGGCGGAACGCATGATCGAACGGCGCGATGCCAACAAGGATGGCAGGCTGACCGCCGACGAAATGGGCCCGCGCGGCGGCGACCGCCTGTTCGCCCGCCTCGATGCGAACGAGGATGGGGTCATCACCAAGGAAGAACTGGACCAGGCGCGCGAGGCCTTCCGCGAGCGTCACGAAGGCAAGCACAAGCACTTTGGCGAACATCGCAAGGGGCAACGCGGTGGCCCGGTCGTGGCGCCCGGCACCTCCGAATAAGATCGTGACGCGGTCCCGGGGGGGCTCCCCCCGGGACATCGGGCCCCGGCGCAGTGGACGCGTCGCCCGCAACAGGATACGCCCGCCGGACATGACGGACATGCCCTTTGACGATCTGACTCAGCTGGAGGATGACGCGCTCCTGGTGCTCTACGCCGGCGGCGATCCGGCTGCCGCGCGGGTGTTGACCGCCCGTCTGGCGCCGATCGTCCATGCCCATGCCTGGCGTCTGCTGGGCGATGCGGCGGAGGCCGAGGACGTGACGCAGGAGGCGCTGCTCCGCCTGTGGAAGATCGCCCCGGACTGGCGGCAGGGCGAGGCAAAGGTCACCACCTGGCTCTACCGGGTGACGGCCAATCTGGCGACGGATCGGATGCGCCGCCGTCGCGGCGGCAATCTGACGCTGGACGCGATCCCGGAGCCGGAGGACGACCGGCCCGGCGCCGAGGCGCAGATGCAGGAGGCCGCCCGCGCCGCCGCCCTGCGGGAGGCGCTGGCCACCCTGCCGGATCGGCAGCGGCAGGCCGTTGTCCTGCGCCATATCGATGGCTTGGCCAATCCGGACATCGCTGAGATCATGTCCATCGGGGTCGAGGCGGTCGAAAGCCTGGTGGCACGTGGCAAACGCGGATTGGCGGCCATGCTGACGGGGAAACGGGAAGAACTGGGGTATCAGGACGATGAATGAGAAACGCAAGGACATGGACGGGCTGGACGCCTTCTTCGACGCCGCACGTCGCGACACGCCGCAACTGTCGCCGGAGGCCCTGTCGCGAATGACCACACAGGCGCTGGAGGTGCAGGCCGGGTTCGCCACCCCGCCGGTCGCGGCCAGACCCCGGCCCGGATTGATCGCGCAGATCATGGCGGCCATCGGTGGCTGGCCCGCCATGGCCAGCCTCGCCACCGCCGGTGTGGCGGGCCTCTGGATCGGGGCGGTTCCCCCGGCCGGTCTGGTCAATCTCGCGGTGGACATCGGTGCCCTTGCCGGCGCGGCGGAGGAGGACACCTATCTGGTCGATCCCCTGCCGGGCTACACCCTCACACTCGATCTGTCGGAGGCGCAATGACCGGTACGACCCCCACTCCCCCCTCCACGCGCATGTCGCTCTGGCTGCGGATCCTGCTGCTTGTCTCGCTTGGTCTGAACCTTCTCGTGGCGGGGGCCATCATCGGGCACGCGCTGCGCGACGATCGGCACGGCCGGGTGCCGCGCGTCGACCGGATGGAAGCGCCGATGACCTATGCCCTGTCCCCCGAGGACCGGCGTGAGATCGGCAAGGCCCTGCGCCGGGAGTACCGCAAGAACCGCCCCTCCCGGCAGGAAATCATGGCGCAATACCAAGGGGTTGTCGCTGCCCTGCGCGCCGATCCCTTTGATCCGGCGCGGGTCGAGGCGGCCTTCGCCAATCAGCGTGCGGCGGCGCAAAGCCGGATGCAACTGGGGCAGACCCTGCTGTTGCAACGCCTGACGGAGATGTCGGCGGCGGACCGTCAGGCCTTTGCCGACCGGCTGGAGGAGGGGTTGAAACGGGGTCCGCATTTCCGCGATGGCAAACCGGGGGGCAAGCCCGGGGGTGAACCGCCGCGTGGCGGATACCGCGACGCACCGCGCCACGACTGAGGGGGCGCGGGCCGGGGGGGCAACCGATGCGCTCTGCGTGTCGCGGGGTCGGCCCGACGGGCCAGGGTCGTCGTGACGGGCCGTGTCAGGACTGGATGCTGACGGATCAGGGCCCGCTGGATCAGCCCCAGGCCCGGCTCCTCGATAGCCCAGATTGCCGGAGAGGCCGGACCACGCGGCCCGGCAACTGCGCCTGATGCCCCGAGCTGCCCCGCTATCCGCCCATGCCGGACACCATCCGCGGCGGCACTTCGGGCGCGAGGTTCAAGTGTCCTAAATCGCTGACCACCCTGTTTCGCCCCGCCTGTTTCGCGCGGTAGAGCGCCCGGTCGGCCCGGGCCATCAGGGCTGCGGTTTCCTCCGACGGGCTGCGCTGCGGCGAAAGCTGCGAGGCATCGGTCAACGCCACCCCGACGGAGGTCGTCACCCGCACCTCTTCGGGCGCCCCGGGGAAAGCCACGCGGGTCGCCGCCACGGCCGCGCCGATCCGCCGGGCCACTGTCAGGGCATCATCCGCCGTGCAACGGGGCAGGGCGACGAGGAACTCCTCCCCGCCCATCCTCGCCGCAAATCCCGGGGGCATGACGGCGCGTTTCAGGCTGCGCGCGACGGCAGCCAGCACCGCATCGCCGGCCGGGTGCCCGTAGGTGTCGTTGATCCACTTGAAGTGATCCAGATCCGCCATGATCACCGCCGCCGCCCGTTGATCCCCCGAAAGGTCACGCATCACCTCATCCAGCCGGGGCAGCACGTAGCGGCGGTTGTAAAGCCCGGTCAGCGGGTCGGTCACGGCAGAGCGCAGCCCGCTGCGCAAGCGGGCGTGCAAGCTGGTGAATTCGGCCTTCCGGCGCAGCAGAAGGGTGATCCGCGCCACCGCCTCCGCCGGATGCAGGGGCAGGGTCATCACGCTGTCGGCCCCGAGGTCCAGAGCCCGGACGCCCAGGGCGGCGTCTTCCTCCGGAATGGCGACAAGGATCTGGCCCCGCGCCGGATCGCTGCGCCGCGCCATCCGCGCCACGACCCGTAGTGTGCCATCCGTGCCCAGGGTCCGGCTGTCGACGATCACCACATCCCCGCCAGCCGAGGCCGTCGTTTCAGGAGGCAGGCAGGTCAGGCGCAGCTGCAGGCCCGGATCGGCGGCGCCCCTTATCTGCGACGCCCACTGCTCCGCCGTCTCTGCCGCCGCGATCAGGGCGATCTGCGCCATGCGCCCGAATTCCGCCGCCGGTTCGCGCAGGCCCGGCTGCGTTCCCTGCGGGCCGTCCCGCAGGTTCAGCGCCGAAAGCCGTGCTCGGTGATCCACCAGCTTGCGAACACGCGCCAGCACCTCGTCGTCACGACAGCTGCGCGCGATCACCTCCTCCGCCCCGGCGTGGATCAGCATGGCAGTACGGGCGGGATCGGGCAGATCGGTCATGACGATCCGCGCAGTCTCTGCCGTGGCGGGGTCATGGCGCAGGGCCTCGCACAGCCCCGCCGCGCCGCGGCCCGGCAGCCTGTCGGAGATCACGATCAGCCCGGGCCGGTCCCGTCGCGCCACCTCCAGCGCGCCATCGGCCGTTTCCACCTGCAGCACGTCGTAATAGGCCCCGCTGAACAGGGCGGACAGCATCAGGCGACTCGCGAATCTGTCATCTGCGATCAGAACACGTCCGTGCATCGGTATGGTGGCCTCCTGCCTCTTGTCTGCGGCAGAGTTTTGGCCAAAGTGGTTAACAAACCGTTGCGGTCGGACTATCCGGTCCACAAAGGGGCAGAAGACCGCCGACCGGCAAAGCAGGAGCCAGCCATGATGAATGCCAGCGAGGCCGAGGCAACGGCCTTGAAATGCCTGACTTGGCTGATCGCGCATGAGGATCTGCGAGATGTCTTCATGGGGGCGACGGGCCTGGGCGAAGACGACCTGCGCGCCCGCTATGGCGAGCCGGAGTTCCTGGGCGCCGTCCTGGATTTCCTGTTGATGGATGACAATTGGGTCATGCAGTGCTGCGATGCGCAAGGGTTGCCCTATGAGGCCATTGCCAGCGCCCGCGCCGGTCTGCCCGGCGGGCAGGAGGTCAGCTGGACCTGAGCCCCGTGCCGCGACTAGAGCGCGGGCAGGGCAGCGGGCGTGCCGTCGATCAGCACCCGCAGCATTCGTTTCAACTCTTCGACCTCGCCATCCTCCAGCAGCGCCACCAGAAGGCGTCCGTTTTCCCGCGCAAAAGGGCTCGCCTTGATCACTGCCTGCCGTCCCTTTTCGGTCAGGACGATCCGCCGCGTGCGTTTGTCCTCCTTGCCGGACTGCCGCGCCAGAAGGCCCGCCGCCTCCATGCCGCGCAGCGCACGGGAGGTCGCGGTGCGGTCGATCCCCACAAATCCCGCGATATCCGACGGTTGCACCAGCCCTTCATTGGCGACCGCCAGAAGGATGCACCATGTGGTGCGGTTCAGCCCGACCGTCCGCAACATTTCGTCCAGCCGCCGCTCCTGCAGTCGCGCCGCAAGCGAGAGGTGGTAGCCTAGCGATTCATGCAGGCGATAGGGGGTGTCGGGCTGGGTCTTCTGGTCTGTCATGCAATGAGAGGGCCGCAGGCGTTAACGCTTGTCAAGCGGACTTCGCTTCGTCCAAGGTCCCGGCGACATTGGTGGCGGAGGCGGGATGCAACTCGACGGGATCATATTCGACAAGGACGGCACGCTGTTCGATTTCGGCGCGACCTGGAACTCCTGGGCGCTGGACCTGATTGCCGAACTGTCCGAGGGAGACGCGGAGACCGCGCGGCGCATCGCGGAAACCACGGATTTCGACCTCTCCACCGCGGCCTTCCGCCCGACGAGCCCGATCATCGCGGGCACCGGGCGCGAGGCGGCGGAATGCGTCGCCCGGGCCCTGCCGGGGCGGTCGGTGAACGATCTGGAGCAACTGATGAACCTGCGTGCGGCCCAGGCCCCGCAACGGCCGCCGACCGATCTGGCACCCCTGCTGGACACCCTGCTGGCCCGGTCCCTGCGCCTGGGTCTGATGACCAACGACAGCGAAAGCACCGCCCGCGCCCATCTGGCGGCGGCGGATATCCTGGACCGGTTCCACTGGATTGCCGGATTTGACAGCGGCCACGGGGCCAAGCCCGCGCCGACCCCGCTGCTGGCCTTTTCGCATCACGAGGGGCTGGATCCCGCCCGCGTCGCCATGGTCGGGGACAGCACCCATGATCTGATCGCGGGGCGCGCGGCCGGCATGGTCACGATCGCCGTGCTGACCGGCCTTGCCGGGCAGGCGGATCTGGCCCCCCATGCCGACGCTGTCCTGCCCCATGTCGGCCATCTGCCTGACTGGCTGGGGGCGGAGCCGGTCCCGGCCCAGTGATCCGCGCGGCCTGAAAGCGACACGATCTGTCGCCAACCGACCAGAACCCGGCCGAACTCCGCCCTTTGCTTAGGCAAACGGAGGGCGCGATGACCAGCGAGACCAGCAAACGCAAGCGCAGTGGCGGACGGGCCGGTCACGCGGCCCGGCGCGGCCCCGCCGCCATTCACCAAGCCCCCTGGACGGTGCCCGTCAATCCCGACCGTCCGACCGAACCCCTGCCGCCCGAAGGGGTCGCCGCCATCCACGACACCGCCATGCGCGTGCTGGAGGAGATCGGCGTCGCCTTCCTCAACCCCGAGGCCAGGGAGATCCTGAAACAGGCGGGCTGCAGGCTGGACGGCGACATCGTCTTCATGGACCGCGACTTCGTGATGGAGATGATCGGCCACGCCCCCGCACAATGGACGATCACCCCGCGCAACCCGGATCGACAGATCACCATTGGCGGCCAGCATATCCTCTTCGGCAACGTCTCCTCGCCGCCGAACTACTGGGATCTGGAACTGGGTCGCAAACTGCCCGGCACTAGGGAATTTCATTCCCGCTTCGTCAAATTGTCCCAGTATTACAACTGCATCCACTTCATCGGCGGCTATGCGGTGGAGCCGGTGGACCTGCACCCCTCGACCCGCCACCTCGATACGATCTTCGACAAGCTGACCCTGTCGGACAAGGCGCCCCACGCCTATGCCCTGGGCAAGGAGCGGATCGAAGACGGGATGGAGATGGTGCGCATCGCCGCCGGGTTGAGCCATGAGGATTTCGAGGCCAGCCCCCGCATGTTCACCAACATCAACTCCACCTCGCCCCTCAAGCATGACTATCCGATGCTGGACGGCTGGATGCGGATGGCGCGTAGGGGGCAGGGGCTGATCGTCTCGCCCTTCACTTTGGCCGGGGCCATGGCGCCGGTGACCATGGTCGGCGCGGTGGCGCAATCCCTGGCGGAGGGGCTCTCGGCCATCGCGCTGGCGCAATACATCAGGCCGGGTGCGCCCTGCGCCTTCGGCACCTTCACCTCCAACGTCGACATGAAATCCGGCGCCCCGGCCTTCGGCACGCCGGAATACATGCGCGCCACCCAGATCACCGGCCAGATGTGCCGCTTCTACGGGTTGCCGATGCGCTCCTCCGGGGCCTGCGCCGCGAATGTGCCGGACGGGCAGGCGATGTGGGAAACCTCCAACTCCCTCTGGGCCGCGGTGCAGTCCGGCAGTCATATCGTCTATCACGCGGCCGGCTGGCTGGAGGGCGGGCTGATCGCCAGCCCCGAGAAATTCGTCATGGATTGCGAGGTGCTGGGCCAGATCCTGCGCTATTTCGATCCGGTGATCTGGCGGACCGATCCGGGCGATCTGGCCTATGAGGCCATGGCGGAGGTCCGGCACGAGGGCCATTTCTTCGGCATCGACCACACGCAGGAGCGCTATGCCGAAGCCTTCTGGCAGCCCAACCTGTCGGACTGGCGCAACTTCGAGGGCTGGCAGGCGCAGGGAGGCGTCTGGACCGCCGAACGGGCGCATCTGCTCTACAAGCGGATCCTGGAGGATTATACTGAGCCGCCGATGGACGCGGCGATCCGGGAGGAACTGGCCGATTTTGTCACGCGTCGCAAGGCGGAGGGCGGGGCCCCGACGGACTTCTGACCGATTTCCCGCCTATTTCCTTCCGGGAAACTGCCGACAATTGCGATTGTTGTCACCTTGTTAAGCCCTGCGGCAGATACTGCCCGCCACGCGGCAAGACGGGACAGCCATGCACGGCCTGATGATGAGAGCGATCCAGAGTTTCGCGCGCGACACCTATGGCGCGCCGCTCTGGTCGGCCGTGACCCGTCGCGCCGGTCTGGATGTCGCGGAATTCGAGGCGATGCTCAGCTATCCCGATCAGACGGGGGAGGCCGTGCTGCAGGCCCTGTCGGCCGAACTGGACCGCCCCCGGTCCGTGGTGTTGGAGGACATCGGCACCTACCTCGTCTCCGATCCCAATGTCGAACGACTGCGCCGCCTGCTGCGTTTCGCCGGGGTCAGCTACGAAGATTTCCTGCATTCCCTCTCTGACCTGCCCGGGCGCGCCAGTCTTGCGGTGTCGGATCTGGTTCTGCCACGGCTCGATCTGCGCTCCTTGCCGGGTAGCCGCTACATCCTGACGGTAGAGGGGGATCTGCCTGGCTTCGGCCACGTGATGACCGGCATCCTGCGCGCCATGGCGGACGATTACGGGGCGCTGGTGATGCTCGATCACCGTGGTGTTCGTGAGGGGCGGGAGGAGATCGAGATCACCCTGGTCGAATCCGCCTTTGCCGAGGGGCGGCAATTCGACCTCGGGGCCAGGGCACGATGACCGAGGGGGATCAGCCGGATATCCTCGCGGCGCTCGACACCCTCTGCCCTATGCATTGCCTGCTGGATGCAGAGGGGCGGGTCAGCCATGCGGGTCCGACGCTCGCCAAACTGCGCCCGGCCCTGGTCCTGCCCGGCCGCCCGTTTCTGGAGGTCTTCGAACTGCTCCAGCCGCGCGGCATCCGCGACATGGCAGGCCTGCGCGCCACCGCCGGGCAAAGCGTCCGCCTGCGGCTGCGCTTTCGCGACAGCCCCCGCACGGTGCTGTCGGCGGTGCTGGTGCCCTATGGACGCGACCGCGCCATCGTCAATCTGGCCTTCGGCATTTCCATCCTCAAGGCCGTGGGGGACTATGCCCTGACCAACACCGATTTCGCCGCGACCGACCCCACGGTCGAGATGCTGTTTCTGGTGGAGGCGAAATCTGCCGCGATGGAGGCCTCTCGCAAGCTGACCCGCCAGCTTCATGTCGCCAAGGTCGCGGCGGAGGAACAGGCCTTTACCGACACCCTGACCGGGTTGAAGAACCGCCGCGCGCTGGACCACGTGCTGAACAGGATGATCGCGGCGGGGCAGGACTTCGCGCTGACGCATCTCGACCTCGATTTCTTCAAGGCGGTCAATGACACGCTCGGCCATGCCGCAGGCGACCACGTGCTGGAACAGGTCGCCCGCATCATGGTGGAGGAAACCCGCGACGACGACGTGGTTGCCCGGGTCGGCGGGGATGAATTTGTCCTGCTTTTCCGCAACCTCTGCGACCGCCCCCGGATCGAGGAGGTCGCCCGCCGCCTGATCGCCCGTCTGGAGGAACCGATCGCATGGCAGGACCGCGCCTGCCGCATCTCCGCCTCGCTCGGCACCACGCTCTCCACCGAGTATCGGAACCCGGAGGTGCAGCGCATGCTGGCCGATGCGGACGCCGCCCTCTACGCGGCGAAACGGGCAGGACGAGGGCAGCATGTCTTTCATGGGGTGCCCCGGGGCGCTCTGGTCAAGGAGGCGGACGTGAAGGGCGACCAGCCTCTACATCCCGAAGTGCAGTCTGGACCGCAACAGACAGGGCAAACGCCGATGCCCCGCCAAAGCACACCGCCGTAAAGCGGGCCCCGCACCTGCGAAGGGTCAGACAGGCCCGGACCATCCCGCGGGGCGTACCCTCACGACGGTCCGAACAGGCACCGCGTCGTGATGACCGAACTGTCCACCATCATCTCGCGGCGGCGACGGAACTTCTCCATCCAATCCGCATCGCGCTGATCCTCGCCCCGGTTGAAGAACCGCGATTTGTCCCAGGCATCCAGGCTGTCATAGCGCGCGATCAGCAGGTAGATGACCACCCCATCCTTGGGCGCACAGGACCAAAGACCCACAACCTCCGCCCCCGTCCGGGCCTCGAAATCGTCCCAGGCGGTCAGCGTGTCGGCCTCGAACTCCGCCACGCCGCTCTCGCGGACATGAAACCAGCGGTTGGTATAAACGCCGCCCTCCGGCCGCAGGGCCGCAAGCGCGCGTTCCGACACGGCGCGCATCGGCCAGGAGGTCACCCCGGTGACGCCCGGAAGACTGGCCAACGCCACCGCGCCCGCCTCCAGCACGGCCCGATCCGGGCTGCGCATCAAGACCGGCACCGTATTGATGCTCAGCCCGATCTGTATGGCAAAGGCCGCCGTGATCTCCGCCTGCAGGTCACCGCTGTCCCGCAGCGCCGCGACGGCCTGTCCCACCTCGGCCCAGGCATTGGGGCGGGTGGTGAGCTGACAATAAAGACATTCCATGACTGACACTTGCGCGATCTGACCGCCCGGTCAACGCCCCCGCGCCGCCAGATCGCGGAACCAGTGGCCCAGCTCCTCCGTCGCCACATAGGCCTCCGGGATCAGGCCGATCATCGACAGGAAGCCATGGAACTGCCCCGGCCAGGGCCGCTCCACCACCGACACGCCCGCGTCGCGCAGCCGCACGGCATAGGCAAGGCCCTCGTCCGACAGGGAATCGAACCCTGCCGTCAGCACAAAGGCCGGGGGCAGTCCGACATGATCATCAGCATGCAGGGGGGAGGCGCGCCAGTCCCGCCAGCTCTCCGACCGCGGCACATAGTGATCGCGGAACCAGCGCATCACCGCATGGGTCAGCACGATGTCCGTCTTTGCCGCCCTGTGGGACGGATGCTCCAGCGTCATGTCGACCGCCGGATAGATCAGCCCCTGCGCCCGGAGTGTCACCGACCCGCCGCGCAGCGCCAATGCCGCGACTGCCGATAGATTACCGCCCGCGCTGTCCCCCGCCACCCCGATCCAGCCGGGGTCGAAACCCAACTCCGCCGCCTCCCGCGCGACCCATTCCGTGGCGGCCACGGCATCCTCTGCCGCCGTGGGAAAGGGGGCGTCCGGCGCCAGCCGATAGTCCACCGCCACCACCCCCATGCCCGATGCGGCGCAGAGCAGCCGACAAAGCGTATCATGCGTGTCCAGATCGCCGACAACCCAGCCTCCGCCATGGAAATAGACGATCACCGGATGCGGGCCAGGCCCGAGCGGTCGGTAGATCCGGATCGCCAGATCCCGCCCGTCCAGGGCCATCAACCGGTCCTCCACACCTGCAATCTCCGGCAACTCCGGTCGCCGCCGCCCCCGCCGTTCGCGAAACGCCTGCCGCGCATCCTTGGCGGACATCCCCTCCAGCGGTGGCAGATCCGCCTCCTGCATCGCCTCCAGCACGGCCTGGGCCGAAGGGTCGAGCCTGTCTGTCATGTCGGCCTCCGTCATCGCATGTCCTGGCAAGGTGACCGATCCGCCCGGCCAAGAGAAGCTCAAAGCGACTTTGTCACCGACCTGAGCCGAGGGCGGGACCCACTTGGGCGCCAAGCCCGCCGGCGGATCATGAGGGATTGGCGATTGCAGACAGATCCAGCGCTGCGGTCTCCCGTGACCACCGGGGCGACGCACCGCGAACCATGGCCAGACGCCGGGAACGGAGGTTAAACAATCTGACTGGGGAAGGTCGCCATGGCAGCCCGTAGGTCTGTCACAGTAGCGTTCCCATTTGTCTCAGGTGATCCCGTTTGGCCTTGTTTGCTTGCCTATTGGCGATGCTTCTTGTATCAGATCGTTTCATGAAGTTCCACTCAATCCCACCATTCGGGGTGGGAAAAGTGGTGGGGAAGGGCGAACATGGGAAAGCTGACGGCCAGGTCTGTGGCCACGATCACGAAGCCGGGGATGCATGGCGATGGTGCGGGACTCTATTTGTCTGTGTCGGCCTCGGGTTCAAAGTCCTGGATACTTCGAACCCGCGTGAAGGGAGATAAGGCGCGTCGCGAGATCGGCTTGGGTGGTGTCGCTACGCTTAGCCTGAGCGACGCCCGGAAAGAGGCGCAGCGCCTACGATCTGAAGCAAAGGCCGGACGCGATCCGAAAGCTTTGCGCGATGCTCGTTCCATGACATTTCGCGAAGCTGCGGAAGCCTACCACGGCACGATCAAGAAGACCTTTCGCAGCGAAAAACATGGTATAATTTGGATCAACTCGCTAGAAAATCACGTATTCCCCAAAATTGGCGAAATGGATCTGAACGCGGTCGAACGATCACAAATCTTGGAGGTTTTGGCGCCGATCTGGGTCGAAAAGCATGATACCGCTCGGCGGGTGAAGCAACGGATCGGAGCCGTTCTAGATTGGGCTATCGGCAACGGCCATTTCGCGAACGCCAACCCAGTCGATGGGGCGCTAATTAAGGCTCTTCCGAAAGTCAAAAGAAGAACCGAGCATCACGCCGCGTTGCCATGGCGCGAAGTCCCCCAATTTGTGAGAGAATTGCGCGCACGGCAAGCGATAGCTGCCCGGTGCCTAGAATTCGCCATCCTGACCGGTGTTCGATCAAATGAGGTAAGGGGCGCCAATTGGAATGAAATTGATTTTGGCGAAAAGACATGGTTGATCCCAGCTCTGCGCATGAAGACAGGCGAGGAGCATCGTGTTCCGCTTTCGGAAGAAGCGATCCAAGTCCTGCAGGGTGTGCAGGGATTGGATCTTGGCTTCATCTTTCCGTCTCCAAAGCGGCACAATGACGCCTCCGGCCGCCAACTGTCCGTGAACTGTTTCAGGCCGTTGTTCGATCGGATGGACAGAACCGGACTCACAGCGCACGGATTCCGTTCGACTTTCCGTGACTGGGCGGCCGAGTCCGCTCACGCTGACCGCCAAGTCGCCGAAGCCTGTCTTGCTCATGTCGTGCGCGGTGTTGAGGGTGCCTACCTGCGATCGGACTTCTTTGAACGCCGCCGTGCTCTGATGGATGCATGGGGCCGGCATGTAGCCGGTTCAGTGGGTACGGTCATCCAGATGGTGCGAGCGTGAAAGACGAATACTGCGAGATTTTCCGCCGACTTTTTCGACTGAGCGACCTCAAAAACCAAGACGACGCGATAGGCAGTTTTCGCGACTTGGCGAAATTGGCCGCCTGGGTTGAGCTCCAGAAGGAAGATCCAAGCCCAAGTCATGACGCACTTTTCAGCGACATGGCGGACAGCATAACTCTGTGGCAGTCGCTGCCATTTTATCTTGCAACTATCGACCGGACCTTTTTTCTTCGCGCCAGGCGGATGGCGGCTAACACATTGCTAAGAAATGGAAATTTACCGCCATACTACCGGAGAGTAATTGCCCTGCTTCTGGTGTTGGAGCCGCCCAAAAGCAAAAGGCCGAAAGCAACATTTGACGCCATTTTCGTTATGGGAGTTGTGGTGGCCGAAGAACTGTTCCCGCACCCTACAGAGGGAGTGGAGAGCAAGACAAACCCAGGATCCAGTGCGGCTATGCACTTCATGGCAGAGGTCAGGAAGTACAGTCCGCACAGCGAGCGGACAATTCACACGCAGCAAAAAATATGGAAACAACGGAAAGAAAAGCTGAAGGCCGTCGGCTTCAGTGAAGAGGAAGCATCGGACTTTCTTTCTCCTGCTTTTCCGACGAATGATCTGAACCGTTGAGAGACAGTTCTGGCACCTGATGAGAAATCAAGGATGACCAGATGACGAAAAAACCGATTTCGCCGGCCTTCATGAGCGTCCAGGATGTCGCCGCATACTTTAATTGTGGTGTTTCGACGGTGTGGCGGTGGTCTAAAGTTGGAGACCTGCCAAAACCGATCAAGATTGGCGGATCGACCCGCTGGCGCCGCGCCGACATTGAGGCGATCTATTCCAACGACGTTGCCTAACAAGAAACCCCGCCGGATTACCGACGGGGCTCAATTCTTGCGGGGCCAACGCGAGAATAGCACTGTCTATCCGGCCTGAAAAGAGCCAGGATTAATGTCAGAATATCAGCGCCTTGAGCGAGAAAAAACCTTCAACGTCGAAGCGATGATCGGCGATGATTTCGTGCCGTTCACGATAACTCAGAGCGAAGCGGACCTAATCGATCGGATCTGCCGAACCGGTTGGCACGGATGGACCGTCACTCCGGAGGAGCTTCAAACCGTCCGATCCCTGCAAGCCCGCGGCGCGCCCTTGTCAGCATCCAAGCCAGATTCTCGTGGGCGGGTCGTTGTCGTTCTGACAGCGCCAGTCGCGAGGGCTTGGGAGTGAGTATGGGCCCCGGAGGTCACCCGTAATGGCCAAGCATCGTTTCGAGCCCGAGATAGCCAAGAAAGTGGGTGTGAACGCGGCGGTGATCTACGAAAACTTCAAATTCTGGTGCTCCAAGAATGCGAAGCAAGGGAGAAACATTCGAGATGGCCGCGCGTGGTATTTCGCCAGCAGAACGGATCTTTGCGAGTTATTTCCATACTTCTCCGACAGCCAGGTGCGGACTGCTATCGAGAAATTGGTGGCATCCGAACTTGTGATGCGTGGCGAATACAATCGCGCGAACTACGACAAGACGAGTTGGTACTCGGTCCCTGAAAGCGCTGACTGGGTACGCGACGCCATTGGCGAAAAATCTCCAATGGATCGGTCAGAAATCGCCAATCGATTGGTCGAAAATCGCCGACCTATACCAGATGAAAACAACGATAATAACCATTCCCCCATACCCCCAGAGGGGGATGGTCTCTCAGCAGACTCAGAAGATCAGATTCAAGAGGAAACGTTGGTTCAGATCGAAGAGGGATTCCGGGAGTTCTGGGAAGCATATCCACGAAAGGTCGGTCCAGAACCGGCGAAGAGGAATTACAAGCGTGCGCTCAAGATCGCAGATGCAGCAACGATCTTGGCAGGCGCAAAGCGATACGCTGAGAAAGTCAGGCGAGATCGGACTGAAACAAGGTGGATTCCGCATCCGAAAACTTGGTTGGACGACAAAGGCTGGAAAGATTTCGACCAGGTCGAACGCGAGCCTGACCGTCCGATGACCTATGCCCAGAGGGTGCTGGCCGCCCAGGGAACGGGGAGGGTGGTCTGATGGCAGAGGGCTGGAAGGGCGGAAGTCGTTGGGCATCAGTGCATGGCCCCAATCCTACGATCGTTCCAAGCTTGGGCTGACCACAGGATCAGGAGAAAAGCTATGCCCTTCATCGACGATTACGAAATCTATGCGCCGCTTGGTCTTCCGGAAGGTCTGGACCTGACACCGCAGAACAAGGAAGTGACGATTTCCCAAGTGCTCGGTGCCGCGTTCCGGCTGGAGAATCCGGTGGTGTCGCTGCTGTCGAACAAGGCCTTCGAGGACGCCTCGAAACCCTTCGATCCTGACTATCGCCCTTGGGATGACATCCAGGGGACCGAATACGAACCTTACGCTGAACGGTTTACCGGGGCCCGTGATGCGATCGACGTTGCAACAATGAAATTGCAGCTCGATCGGGAGCTCGAAGATCGAAAGACCGTCGCGTCCGCCGGGACTATGGGGTTTCTTTCCGAAATGGCGGCGGGCCTTCTTTCGCCAACCTCCCTTCTGCCCGGCGGGGCCCTTGTGAAAGGCGCGAAGGGCGTTTCAATCGCTCGCACCGGGCTGTCGGTTGGAACCGCCGCCGCTTCGGCTGCCCTAATCGATGAGATGGGGCTTCAGGCCACGCAACAGGTCCGGCCCGTTGAGGAGAGCGCATTCGCGGTTGGTGGGTCGTTTGTCCTGGGCGGCGTGCTGGGGGTTGCGGCCGGCAAGATGGCGAACCGCGAATTCGCGAAAACAGCGGCCCAGATCGAGCGCGTACTGCCCGCTACTCATGACCTCGACCGCGGACTTCGGTCCCTGAGCGCCGCAGAAAGTGGCACGGATCTGAAGCTCCGGCGTGAAGGCGTTTTGCGTGCTGTCCAGTCGGTTCCAGGCATCGGACGGGCGTTACTCGGCTCCGATCCGCTTGTCCGGACGATGATGTCGGATTTTCGCACCGTCAGGGAGACGGTTTCCAGCCTCGCTGAGCCCGTCCTTGAGCTTGAGGCAGGGGAGGCAGGCAAAACGGCACTTCGTGGCTTTGTGCCTGTAGAAACCCGCGTAAAAGCCCGACGCCAGACCGAGCTCGCCGGAAGCCTGGCCAATCTGAGCCGGTTCTATGGTGAATATGACCGTGACGGGCCGGTCGGCATGATCGGAACCTTCACGGCCCCGGTCACTGGCAAATGGGGGCATCTGGTCGGCCGGGACCAGAAACTCAACATTGGTGAATTCTCCGAGGAAGTGGCCAAGGCGATGCGCCGCGGAGACAAGCACCCGATCCCGCAAGTTCAGAACGCTGCAGAGGCGATCCGGCGCGACCTGTTCGAGAAAGTGCGGCGGGATGCGGAGGAGTTGGGACTCTTCAAGACCTCGCTGACCGAAACGGACGCGGGCTCCTACCTGACGCGCATCTATCGCGTCGAGAAGATCAACGCTCACTTCGGCGATGGAACAGAAAATGACCTCGTGAAAACTTTGCTGGAGCACTTTGCTCGAAAGCACCCGGATCGTCCTTCGAACGAGCTCGAAACAGACGTGCGCGAGACAGTCGCCGCAATCAAGGGTCTGCGCCCTGGCGAGTCTGCATGGCAAGTGACGACTGCGAAACCGACCAGAGCACGCGTATTAGACGTTCCGGACGAATTGTTGGAGCCTTGGCTTGAGCCCGATATTCGGGTGGTGGCGAGCCGATACTTCGAAACAATGGTGCCAGACATCGAGATTATCCGGGCCTTCGGGGATCTGGACATGACCGAGGCTTTTCGCCGGATCGACGCCGAGGAAGCCGAACAACTCGCCAAAGCGACCTCCGACAAGAAGCGGCAGGCCATCGCGCGAGAAGCGAAGAGCGGCCGCCGTGATCTGAAGGCCATGAAAGATCGTATCCGCGGCGTCTACCGCTTGCCGGACAATCCTCGTGATGTGTGGGTTGTCGGAAGCCGTGTCGCTCGAACTTTGACCTATGCATCGTCCCTGGGCGGCTTCATGCTTTCCGCTCTGCCCGATCTGGGGACACTGGTGGGGCGCTCCGGCCTTGAGGCCGCCTTCGGGGCTCATTCGATAGTGACTGACCCTAAACGTTTCGGGATCGCGCTGAAGGACGCCGCTGACCTTGGCGCGGCCGCCGAATGGTATCTGAACACCCGAGCCATGGAGATCGCGAACCTCTCCGATCCATTCTCATCGATGACACGGACCGAGCGCATGGTTGGCGAGATCGGTCGCAGCTTCTCGATCGTGTCAGGTGTCATCCCCTGGAATGCCGGTTGGAAGACGGTAGGCGGCGCCTTCGTCTCGTCGCGCATGGCCAAAGCCGCTGAGGCAGTCGCCAACGGCAAGGCGACCAAGAGCCAGATCCGGCGCCTGGCCGCCAACGGCATCGAACCGTGGATGGCTGAGAGGATCGCCAAACAAGTTACCAAACACGGCGACCAAGATAAGAACCTCTGGCTACCGCGCGCGGGGCTCTGGGATGATCAGGAAGCCTTCACCGCGTTTCACCATGCAATGACCCGCGAATTCGACCTGATGGTGATCACCCCCGGCCAAGACAAACCGCTCACGTTCTCAAGCGAGGCGGGCAAGTTCTTTTTCCAGTTCAAGTCTTTTGCCTGGTCCGCTCATCACAGGATCGTTTTGGCAGGCCTTCAGGGTCCAGACGCGGACAAGCTGGCCTCGATCGTCACCATGCTGACCCTCGGCGTCCTGGTGTCAAACATTCAGGCAGATTTCCGCGGCCGGGAGCGAAAGAAGGGTGTGGCCCTATGGGAAGACGCGCTGGATCGATCCGGCATATCAGGCTGGCTTTTGGAACTTCACGCCCCGATCAACGCCGCAACTGGGGGCACCCTGTCACCCTCGGGCGAGGTCGTGTCCCGCTATGGCGCCAAATACGCGGCGGAAGGACTGCTGGGCCCGTCTGTCGGGATCACGATGGGGGTCTTCGAAGCTATCAACTCTGCGTCCCGTCAGGCGTCTGGCACCGGCAAGATGACCCGGCGAGACATTGACCGCCTCTCGCGTGCGGTCCCGGGCAATAACCTGTGGTGGCTCCTCGGCACCACGCACAAGATCGAAGAGGCGATGGCCGCAGAACTCGGCATCGACAAATGAAAACCGCCGCTTGGTCCTCGCAACCAAGCGGCGGCACATTTCACGTCAGCCGCATCAGGAGTGGCGGCTTAGTGAAAACCCTTGGTTCCTGCGCGTCTTTTCGTCCGTCAGACGCTTTCGGGTTCGGGCGCGGTCAACCTCGTTGCGGTGGCGCTCTTGCGCGGTGGCCTGATCGGCGAAACGCTCTTGCATCGCCGCCATCGCATCGGCCTGCCCTTTGCCGTATTCCTCGATAAGAAAATCGAACCGCAAAAAGGCATCCGTTTCGTTTTGGCCTTCGAGATAGGCGATATCCTGCCAGCCTCGCGCAATCGTGCCCGCGGCCGCCATGCCGCTGACCCGGTGCCACGACCCCAGGGTCGCTTCGGCCAGGGCCAAAAGGTCAGCCTCTTCAGGGTCTAGGTCATTCAGAGCTCTGTAGAGCATATCGCGAATGTGCTCCGCTCCCTGTTCGGGATCGGCCGCGTTCTCTTCAGCGCTTCGCAGGATATCGCCCGCAACATTGGTCGGAAGGTGCCGCCAAACCCGCAGGGCGGCGCGCGCAAGCTGCAGTTTGGCCTCGACGAGGGTCTCTTGGGTAAAATAGGTCACTTCGGTTCTCCTGATTGATGCGATCAGGCTCAATCAGGGGGCCGTCCCCCGCAATGCACCGTTTTTGACCGATCGAGAGGGTGAACTCATGCAAAACGGTATTTTCCTTCCCCTTCGGTTTCCCCATTTCAGGTGATCAATCCCCAAATTCGGCAGACTATGTAAGGTGCTGACAATGCGAGGAAAAACGAAACGGTTTGAGGCGATCCCTTCTCTTGGGCTCGGTCATGACGAAACGGCTGTGTCTATCGTTTCGGCCGTGAGTGGGAATTCGCCCAAATGGCGGCCACAAAAAGGCTTAAGTCACTGTCTTTTGGGGCTTAGCCTTCGCTCTTCCGGCGCAATATTTCGCGTGTCGCTTCCGGCAACTCGGTTGGCTCCAGGACAATTCCCAATCCCAGAGTTTCCGCCCAGATCCAAACCAAGTCCGGCCGGGGGATGCGGTGCATGGCTTCCAGCTTGCCCACATATCCGTCGGCCACCCCCATGGCGTTTGCGACGTCACCTTGATCTAGCCCGAGCTGACGGCGGCGGCGGCGGAACTCTCCTACCAGCGTTTCATATTGCGCCCAGACGTGCGGTGCGGCCCCGGCGATGTGCTCCAGATCGCAGGGGGAAGGGACAGGGCCCAGGTTATCCACTGGCAGGCGCTTGCGGCCAGGGCAGCCGGGACAGGAGCAGCTGAGCACCACCTCCCCGCCTGATGTGGTGTCAACAAGCCATCCGGCCTTTGTGGCGGCTTTGATCAAATCGCCGATGCTCATTTCGGTGGCGTCGTCTCGGTTCTGCGTCGTTCACTGATCAGGTTCTCGCACAGCCTGCAGGTATCCCGATAGCGAGAAGCGGCTTTTTCCCGCCACTGCAAATAGCCTGCGCCTGCTCCAGCTGCTGTGACGATCAATCCCGGCAGGCCCGGTTCCTTGATTCCTGACAGCGCCGCAAAGAACACTACCGGGCAGAAGGCAATAGCTGCGCCAATCATCGCATAATGGAAGACCTCCGGCTCTGGACCGCGCTCTTGTCTCAAATGTTCATGCGCCTCCATCCACTCTTTGGTGCGCTCCAAATCTTCCCGTCTCGTCATTCCGACACCTCCGATACAGAGACTCTATTTTGAATGAGCAAAATCCTCCCCCAAAAAAATAGAACCCTTTCGGTCAAGCGAGAGAGGCGGTGCATGGACCCCTACAGACGCGGCCGGTTTTTTGGGGGCGGGGGTGTTCGGTTCGCCCAGGTCGAGGGGGTGGGGGTGTCGCCGCTTCCCGCGGGCCGCGACAGGTGAAGAGCGCCAGAAAATATCCGGCGCCCTTTGTGATGCGTCAGGACACCGATTTTAAAGCGTGATCCTCTTGCCTGCTGATCGTCTCGGACAGTGCGTCCAGCTTCTCGCAGAGCATACGGCATGAGGTTAGGGCCGCGTCATAGCTGTTCAGGTCGATCGTATCGCCAGCGTTGAACCCGTCGACCAAGAGCTCCACGGCCCCTGCCAGTCCCCTGCATTGGAGCGCCTGATCATAGGCATCAGAAAGTGTGGCTGGGCGCTGAGCCCGTGCATTTGAAGAGCTCACGCGTTCAGCCTCCCTTTGGAACCGTCGTGAAGGATCCGATCAACCCCAGATGTGAGCAGGGCTTTTCGGTCATCCGGATCCTCGGGCAGGCTTCGAATGAGCGCGAATATCGCGCCTCGTTCGGCATCGGTAAGTTCCGCCAGGACGGCGATCAGGCTGGCGGTGCTGGAAGGGCGCTCGCCCGCATTGTTTTGGGTGAGGGAGCGCGCGCGCCGGTTCCCTATCGAATTTGTCGCAATCATTTCTCAAGTCCTTTTTCGGTTGTCGGCCAAGGGAATTGAGACAAATGCACGTGGTGGGAAAAGTGGTGGGTACATACCCGGGCTGTGCCGGTTTCCGCTTTTCTGTCAGTGCTTTAAGGATTTGCCGTGGCAGCCCGTAGGGGAATCGAACCCCTCTTTCCAGGTTGAAAACCTGGCGTCCTAACCGATAGACGAACGGGCCGCGCTTGGCGTGAGGCGGCTTCTAAGCAAAGCGCCGATCCTCTGCAAGGGGTATTTTCGACCTTTCCGACAGAATTTGCAGCCAGCACTCCGCGGGCTGGTTTGGACCCGGGCGTACAGGCGCGCGCCGCTCAGCGCGCGTCGGCCCTGGCGGCGTCTTCCAGCCGCATCTGCACGCTTTGACGCCCGCCCCAGGTGTTGATCTCCAGCCGTCCGGCAAGGTGGAACCGCGCCCCCGACCGGTCCGACAGGGCAGGGCCAAGCGGACCGTCGAAGGCCCCGAAGGAGATCGCATCCAGCGACGCGCCCAAGCCATCGCCGAAGCGTAGCTTCAGATGGCTCTCGCCCACGCGTTTGGCAAAGCTCACCGCCACATCGGGAAAGACGAAGCGCGGGGCAGGGGCGCCGGCGCCGAAGGGCCCCGCCGCCTCGATCCGCTGCACCATGTCGACGCTGGCTGCGCCGGGCATCAACAGCCCGTCCAGCCGCAGGTCCGCCGCGCCGCCAAGGCCCGCGCCCTGCTTGGCCAGCAGCTCCGTCAGCCGCGCCATCGCCGCTTCCAACTGGTCCCGCTCCACGGTCAGCCCCGCTGCCATCTTGTGCCCGCCACCCTTGATCAGCAGCCCCTCCGCCGCCAGGCGCTGGATCGAGGCGCCAAGGTCCACACCGGCGATCGACCGGCCCGATCCCTTGCCCTCGTCGCCCTCCAGCCCGATCACCACGGCCGGGCGGTTGGTCGCCTCCTTCAGGCGGGAAGCCACGATGCCGACCACCCCGGGGTGCCAGCCTTCGCCCGCCGCCCAGATTAGTGGCGCCTCCAGCCCGCGGTCTTCCGCCTGGGCCAGCGCGACGGCGGTGACCGAGGCCTCGATCTCGCGCCGCTCGGCGTTCAGATCGTTCAGCCGGTCTGCCATGGCCTGCGCCTCATGCGGGTCGATGCAACACAGAAGCCGCGCGCCCAGATCTGCCTTGCCGATCCGCCCGCCTGCATTGATCCTCGGCCCCAGAAGGTAGCCCAGATGATAGGCCGCGGGGGCCGTATCCATCCGCGCTATATCCGCCAGCGCTGCCAGGCCGGGCCGTGCCCGTCGTCCCATGACGACCAGCCCCTGCCGAACGAAGGCCCGGTTCACCCCGATCAGCGGCGCCACATCCGCCACCGTGGCCAAAGCCACGAGGTCCAGCATCGCCATCAGATCGGGCAACCCCTTGGCCCCGTCCTCCCGCGCCTGCCGGTTCGCCTCCACCAGCATCAGGAAGACCACGGCCGCCGCACAAAGATGCGCCAGCGCCCCGTCCTCGTCCTGCCGGTTCGGGTTCACGCAGGCGACGCAGTCGGGCAGGGTCTCTCCGCCCAGGTGGTGGTCCAAAATCACCACATCGCAGCCCGCCGCCGCCACCGGCTCATGGCTCAACGTGCCGCAGTCGACGCAGACGATCAGATCGTGTTTGGCGCCCAACTCCTGCATGGCGGGCACATTGGGACCATACCCCTCGTCGATCCGGTCGGGAATATAGAGCGTCGCCTCCCGTCCCATCTGCCGCAGCCAGTCGATCAGCAACGCGGCGGAGGTCCCGCCGTCCACATCGTAATCGGCAAAGATCGCGATGCGCTCGCGCCCCGTCACGGCCTTGAGGAACCGGGCCGCCGCCGCCTCCATGTCCCGCAGGGATCGGGGGTCGGGCAGCAGGTCGCGCAGCGAAGGCGCCAGGAAGGCCTCCGCCTCCGCCGCCTCCACGCCGCGCCGCGCCAGAACCTGGGCCAGCGCGCGCTCCAGCCCGGTCGCCTGGCTCAGCGCCTCCGCGGCCCGGTCGATCTCGACCGAGGGGCCGACCCATCTGCGCCCGGTGAGCGAGGAGGAGACGTTCAGAAAATCCATCAGGTGCGGCGTCCCCCCGGCTTCATCTTGCCATAAATACTCCCGCCGGAGGCCCCCGCAGTAGCCCAGTGGCGCGGCCTCAAACCTCTTCGATCCGGATCGCCACGGGCGAGCCGTCCACGACACCCGTCCGGTCCATCGCGCCAAGCGCCCGGTCCAGCGCATCGCGCGAGGTCCGGTGCGTCACGATCAGTACCGGCGCGCCGTCGCCCGAATGATCGTACTGCCGCATCCTGTAGATGGAGATCCCGGCCTCGCCCAGTACGGTGGCCACCTTGGCCAGCGCCCCGGGTTTGTCGTCGAGCATCATGCGCAGGTAATAGGCTGCGGGAGAGGTGGATTTCGCGCCCGTTGCGGGGGCCAGCGTCTCTGCCGGCTGTCCAAAGACCGGCAGCCGCACGCCGCGCGCGATGTCGCAGATATCGGCCATCACGGCCGAGGCCGTCGGCCCTTCGCCCGCACCGGGGCCACGCAACACGATCTGCTCGACCGCATCGCCCTCCAGCACCACCATGTTCGTCCCGCCTTCCAGCTGGCCAAGCGGTGATGCGGCGGGTACGAGGCAGGGCGACATCCGCTGTTCCAGCCCGCGCCCGGTCATCTGCGCCACGCCAAGCAGCTTGATCCGATAGCCCATGTCGGCGGCGGCGCGGATGTCCTCGATCGTCAGCCGCCCGATGCCTTCCAGCTCCATCGCGCCGAAATTCACTTGGGTGCCAAAGGCCGAGGCGGCCAGAATGGCCAGTTTGTGCCCGGCGTCGATCCCGCCGACGTCCAGTTCCGGGTCGGCCTCCAGATAGCCCAGCTGGTTGGCCTCCTCGAAGACCGTCTCATAGGGCAGACCGGCGCTTTCCATCCGGGTGAGGATATAGTTGCAGGTTCCGTTCATCACGCCCATCACACGTGTGATCTGATTGCCCGCCAGCCCTTCGACCAGCGATTTCACCACCGGGATGCCCCCGGCCACCGCGGCCTCGTAACGGATCACCTGTCCATGAGATTCGGCGAGGACGGCCAAGTCCTGCCCATGCACCGCCAGCATCGCCTTGTTGGCGGTCACCACATCCTTGCCGGCCTTCAGCGCGGCCTCGGTCGCGGCCTTGGCCGGGCCGTCCGATCCGCCCATCAATTCGACAAAGACATCGACATCCTCACGGGTAGCCAGGGCGACGGGATCGTCTTCCCAGTCATAGCCCTTGAGCGACACGCCGCGATCCTTGTCGCGGGTGCGGGCCGAGACGGCGCTGATGGTGATCTCCTGACCTGTCCGCGCGCGCAGCATCGCGGCCTCGCGCCGGATGATCTTGACCACACCTACGCCGACCGTGCCCAGTCCTGCGATCCCAAGCCGCACTGTCTTGCTCATGCTCGTCTCCGCCATGCTGCCTTTCAGGCGCTCTAGCGGTTTCGCAGGGGGCGCGCAACGCGGCAATCGCCTGCGGCTGGCGGGATCAGTACTGCCGCAGCCGCGCCGCCCGCGCCTTCAGCGCCGCCCGCCGTGCTTCCAGTCGGGCGGGGTCGTCGTCTTCGATCCGGGGATCTTCGGTCTGCGCCAGCAATCCGTCGATCGGCACCAGCGCGGGATAGGGGCCGCTGACCTCACTCTGCGGGATGGCACGGTCGAGGTCGGGAAACTCGGCACAGCCTGACACAGCCCAGAGAATGGCCAACGCTGCACTGGTCCTGATGAACATCTGCCCTCCGGCCCCTCGCCGTTTCGATCGGCTGCGACCCTGCCGCATCGCGCGTGCCGGGGCAAGCGGCCTTGATCTGAACGGATGTTCAGTTACAACGGGGCCATGGCTCGTACCGCAGGCTCCCATTCCGCGTTGACCGCACCGCGCATCCGCGAGGTGGCCCAGTCGCTGTTCGCGCGGCACGGCTTTGCCGCCGTCTCCATGCGCCAGATCGCGGCGGAGGTGGGCGTGCAGGTCGGGGCGCTCTACAATTACACCGCCGACAAGCAGAGCCTGCTGTTCGATCTGATGACGGCGCACCTGGAAGAACTGCTGGCCGCTCTGGACGCCGAACCGATGCCCGACGATCCGCTTGCCGCGCTAGAGGCCTTCACCCGCTTCCACATCCGGTTTCATGCCGAACGGCCCGACGCGGTCTTCATCGCCTATATGGAACTGCGCAACCTCACGCCGGAGAATTTCGCCGCCGTCGAGGCGCTGCGTCACCGTTACGAGGACCGGCTCTCTGCCATCCTGGCGGCGGGGCAGGGGAGCGGCGCCTTCCGCGTCGAGGACCCGCGCATCGCCACCATGGCGATCATCGCGATGTTGACAGGTGTCAACACCTGGTTCCGTCAGACCGGACGGCTGAGCCTTGGGGATGTCGAGGCGATCTATTGGGACATGACCCGCCGGATGGTCGCGGCGCAGGGTTGAAGTTAGTCCACCCGTTCCCTGACGCTTCCCCGGGAGGGAGGGGACTGTCGCGCTGAAATTCCGTAACACCAACCGCCTCACAGCGCCCCGCGACTCCCTCTCCCCCGCCGGGGGAGAGGGTTGGGGTGAGGGGTCCTCAATGCGCCGGACGAATGAACGTCCCGTTGCGCAGCTCGGAGAACGCCTGCTGCAACTCTTCCGCCGTGTTCATCACGATCGGTCCGTGCCAGGCCACCGGCTCCTGGATCGGCGCGCCGGAAATGAGCAGGAAGCGCACCCCTTCTTCGCCCGCCTGCACCGTGATCTCGTCCCCGGTGCCGAAACGGATCAGCGTGCGGTTGCCGGACATGTCGCGGATGTTGACCTCCTGCCCGCGCACTTCCTTCTCCAGCAGCACGCCCGTCGGGTCGGAGGCATCGGCAAAGGCGGCCGACCCTTCGAAGACATAGGCAAAGGCGCGGCGGTAGGTGTCCACCGGCAGGGTCTTCTTCACCCCGGGCGGCACATAGATGTCCAGGTACTGCGGGTCCGCCGCGATCCCGTCTACCGGGCCGCGTTTGCCCCAGAATTCGCCCACCACAACGCGCACGGTGGTGCCGTCGTCGTCGATGACCTCCGGGATCTCCTTGGACTCCACGTCCTGATAACGCGGCGTGGTCATCTTCAGATCCCTTGGCAGGTTGGCCCAGAGCTGAAACCCATGCATCTGCCCGCTGGCATTTCCCGCAGGCATTTCCTGATGCAGGATGCCCGACCCGGCGGTCATCCACTGGACATCCCCCGCGCCAAGACGGCCTGCATTGCCCAGGCTGTCGGCATGTTCGACCGTGCCGGACAGCACATATGTGATCGTCTCGATCCCGCGGTGCGGGTGCCAGGGGAAGCCGGCCTTGTAATCCCGCGGCTGTTCGTTGCGAAAATCGTCGAACAGCAAAAACGGGTCCAGTTCGCTCGGGTCCTGGAAGCCGAAGGCGCGGTGCAGTTTTACCCCGGCCCCTTCCAGCGTCGGCTGGGCAAGGCGGGTTTCTAGGGTTGGACGGATGGACATGGGCCTTTCCTTTCCTGAACGGCTCCTGTTCGGAGGTTGCACAATAGGTAGGGTAGCCTCCACGCGCCGCCAAGATGGCGCAGCGTTCGCCCCGGCACGGGTGCTGTGCAAGGTCACACAGTCAGTCATTGCAGGCTTGCAAAGTCACCGCCGCTCGCATAGCGGAACGCCATGACATCGCAACAGATCCCCCCCGATACTGAGGCCGACCTGCAGGCCCTCCCTCAGGCCGGTGAAACCCTGGCCACCCTGTCGGTGTCCCCGGGTCGTCGCGTGTTCGGCATCGGGGTGCTGGTCGGTCTGACCCTGTTGATGCTGCGCATGGCGCTGGCCGGGGCGGTCAGCTCCTGGCTGGACCTGCTGGTGCTGGTCATGGGCGGCGCCGCGGCCTTCGGGGCCTGGCGCATGTATCGCGCAACACGGCTCAGCGTGGTCCTGCGGCGGGACGGGCTCTTCGACAGCGAGGGCACTTGCCTGGCAGCGATGAGCACGATCCGCTCGGTCGATCGCGGCACCTTCGCCTTCAAACCCTCCAACGGCTTCCTTCTGCGCCTGTCTGAAGGCGGGTCGCGGCTCTGGCAGCCGGGGCTTTACTGGCGCTTCGGGCGGCGCATCGGCATCGGCGGCATCACCCGTGCGGCGGAAGCCAAGCAGATGGCGGATGTCCTGTCGGTGATGCTCGCGGAACGCGAGGCGGAACGGAACGCCGGTTAGGTCGGCGAACCGTCATCCCATTTCAGCTGATCGGCAAAGCGCGGATTGATGAAGACCAGCGACTTCAATTCGAAATCTTCCATGCCGATTTTGAACGGAATGACATAGTCGTTCCAGGTCTCGACCAGAACGAATTCGTCCCCCGAGGCCACCACCGGCAGCTGCGTGCGCATCTGGTTGACCGTATTGTCGGTCAGCACCGGATCGGCCCCGACGCCACGGTTCTCCGACCAGCGCACCTCGTATTTGTCGGTGTCCCCATCGTAGCTCAGCACCGACACGCGCATCGCCGGGCTGTTGGACCGTGTCAGCGCCTGGAACAGGGCGAAGGTGCTGTCGACATAGGTGTCGTCGATCTTGTTGGTTTCGCGCGAATAGGCGTCGGCCACGGTAAAGGCGGCCTTCTGGTTCACACTTTTCATCCGCAGCATGTCGAAGAAGCTGAACATCGCCACGTAGGTCCAGATGACCAGCGGCAGCAGGATTATCGCTTCGACGGCGACAAGGCCGCGGGTGTCGCGTGCGAAATCGGTCAGCGCGGTTGTCATGCGGGCCCGGATCAGGGCGAGGGGAGAGGGGCGATGCTGGGTCATGGCGTCACGCGGGCTCGTTCACGAAAGCGGTGATGGAAAACAGCGACATGTCGCCATTGCCATCCTTGGCAACCTGTTCCCCCAGGCCGTAGGTCGGGAAGACCGGGGCGATCTTGATGCAGGCCCGAAGGACCATCAGCTGGTTCGCTCCGCCGGAAATGAAAGTCCGGACCGGGTTCATCTCTTCGGATTTGTCGACGCAGTCTGCTGACTCGGGCAGGGTCGTGTAGTTGCGCAGGTCCACCGGCATCATCTCCAGTCGCAGGCTGTTGCTGCAATCGGGCAGAAAGCCGGCGTAGGTGCAGATGTCGTCCTTGACGCTGGCATGGGTCGGATCGTCGATGAAACCCAGGCGTAGGTCTCGCACGGCCATGTCCAGCCCGCGCTCCAGCATGGTCTGCCGGAAGGTCATCAGCCCCATTTCGACGGAGGAGAGCAGGAACATCAGGAAGACCGGAAGCATGATCGCGAAGTCGGCCACAACCGCGCCGGTCTCGTCGCCGAGCCAGGACTTCAGGAAACGTTTCGGAGAGTGCAGTTTGACCATCACAGTGTCAGCCTCAGCTGCTTCAATTGGCGGGCGATGGAGGAGAAGGCGTCGGAGATCTGAATGCCCTCGACCCGGTAGAAGTGGGACGGAGAGGAGGCGCAGTCCTCCAGTTCCTCGGCGGAGTCGTCGTTCACCTCGAACCCGATGGTGTAGATCAGGATGCCCGCGTTCTTGGCCGCGGTGCAGATGTTCTGCATCAGCGTGTCGGCGAGCGCGGGGGAATAGTATGTCGTGAAGAGGCTTGCCTCGAGGCTGCTTTCCACGTCGTCCTCGAAATCGTCTATCGCCATCCGCGCCCAATGCGCACGCATGTCCGGCGTATCGTAGGCGAATTCCTTGATCCGCTTGGTTTCCGTGTTCTCACCGTCTGTCATGACGACCATGACCTTCATCGTGTTCGACGAGAAGGAGGCCGGGCGCCCGCGGAAGGCCTCGTCCACGATGCCGTCGTCGACCAGTTCTTCGACCAGCGGGGCGAAGGTCTCGTCCAGCAGGGCCGCACCCCATTTCAGACCGATATGGATCGAGGTTCGTTCACGACCTGTCATCTTGCCGATCTGGGTCTTCAGGGCGGATCTGTTCTGGCTCAGCGGTGTGATCGTCTCGTAATCCTGCGTCGGGCAGGGGATATTGTTGAAATACTCGTCCGTATGGCTGAAGTGCTGCCCCTGGATGTAGAAATCATCCGGATCGAGCGCTGTGGTCGAGAAATCGAGCGGCGTGAACTGGACGCAGTAGGAATAGCTGTGCAACTGACGCACGTTCATTCGGTTGAAGATCTCCCAGCCCGCGTTCACATCGCCCGTATAAGGAACGAGGCTGAGGGACACGCGGTCGGTGGTTCCATCCGGCAGAACGGTGTCGACGAATTCCTTCGCCGCCGAGTGCAGGCGCGTCATCCGGTTGTTGTTGTCCATCGAACCGGAGATATCCAGCACCAGCGAGACCTCGGAATTGCCCATGGCCTGTTCCGCCCGTCCCGCCACGGGGATCGAGAAACTGTCGTTGCCGACCTGACCCAGGAACGGCGTTCGCACATTGGCCGTCAGACGCACCTCGACCGAAGTCGCAAGGCTGGAATCGCCGACGGTGATGTCGTCCCGCCCGATATAGGAGGTCAGATTGGCCTTGGCGAAGTAGTCCATGACCACGTCTTTGGGGTCGAGTTCGTTGTCGTGGTGCGCGGCGGCAAGGGTCGAGGTGTCGATCACCTGCTGGATCCGCGTCCGCTCCATCTCGGTCCGCATCACCTCCACGCCAAAACCTGCGACCATCATCATGATCAGCAGGATGCTCACCACGAGGGCCAGCATGACGCCGTCTTCGGCCTGGGCAAAATGGCGGATATGATTGCGGACCCGCAGGCGCGCGGTCGCGGTCATTTGGGTAATCTTGCTCATGTGAACCATGCCAGAATCTCTATGTCCCATGCCCCTCGTGACCATTGCGCCCCGGCAAAGGCCTCCCTTTCCGGAAAAGTGTTAACGGCGAATTCAGGCCGAATTTGGGCCATATTGCGGTAGGGGATGGGAATACGCCTGCATTGAAGACGGTTCTGGCCCTGGCCGTTTGATTGTCCGCATTAATGATTTTGCAGCCAACGGGGGATCATCCTCGACAGGGCCGATCAATCGCGGGAAGGTGGACCCAGTTCCGCGCAATGACGTCAAGGAGGAGCCGTCACATGACCACCACACCCCAGACCGAACCGAGTTTCCGCCAGAGCGTCGACCTGATGTACAACCACGCGGTGTCCCTGATGGGCCTGCCGCCGGGGCTGGAAGAGAAGATCCGGGTCTGCAACGCCACCTATACCGTGCGCTTCGGCGTCCGCCTGCGCGGCCAGCTTCAGACCTTCACCGGATACCGGTCTGTTCATTCGGAACACATGGAGCCGGTCAAGGGCGGGATCCGCTACGCCACCTCCGTCAATCAGGACGAGGTCGAGGCGCTCGCTGCCCTGATGACCTACAAATGCGCGCTGGTGGAGGCCCCGTTCGGCGGATCCAAGGGCGGGCTCTGCATCGACCCGCGCGATTGGGAAGAGCACGAGTTGGAACAGATCACCCGACGCTTCGCTTACGAGCTGATCAAGCGCGACATGATCAACCCCGCCCAGAACGTGCCCGCCCCCGACATGGGCACGGGCGAGCGTGAAATGGCCTGGATCGCCGACCAGTACAAACGGATGAACACGACCGACATCAACGGCAACGCCTGTGTCACCGGCAAGCCCGCCAATGCCGGCGGGATCAAGGGCCGGACCGAGGCGACGGGCCGCGGCGTCCAGTATGCCCTGCGCGAGTTCTTCCGCGACCCGCGCGACGTGGCCATGGCCAAGATGGAGGGCACGCTGGAGGGCAAGGTCGTCATCGTGCAGGGGTTGGGCAACGTGGGCTACCATGCGGCCAAGTTCCTGCAATCCGAGGACGGCTGCATCGTCAAGGCAATCATCGAACACGACGGCGCGCTGCTGCATCACAAGGGCCTCGATATCGACCACGTCCGTGACTGGATCGCCCGCCACGGCGGCGTCACCGGGTACCCGGACGCCCGCCATTTCGAAGATGGTGCAATGCTGCTGGAGGAGGAATGCGATATTCTCATCCCCGCTGCGCTCGAGGGGGTGATCAACCTCTCCAACGCCGCCAACGTTCAGGCAAAGCTGATCATCGAGGCCGCGAACGGGCCGGTGACCGCCGGGGCGGACCAGATCCTGAAGGAAAAGGGCGTCGTGATCATTCCGGACCTCTACGCCAATGCGGGCGGGGTCACGGTCTCCTATTTCGAATGGGTCAAGAACCTGTCTCACATCCGCTTCGGCCGCATGCAGAGGCGGCAGGAGGAATCACGCCACGACCTGATCGTGAAGGAGTTGGAGCGGCTCGACCGCTACCTCGGCAATGCATGGTCGCTCACCCCCGATTTCAAGGCGAAGTATCTGCGCGGCGCAGATGAGCTGGAACTGGTCCGTTCCGGCCTCGACGACACCATGCGCGAGGCGTTTCAATCCATGCGCGCGGTGCTGCACGGGCGTGAAGACGTCCACGACTACCGGACGGCCGCCTATATTGTCGCAATTGACCGGGTCGCGGCAAGCTACCGCGCCAAGGGGCTATAACCCCCGCGCGGACTGTCAGCAGGCCAGGGCCCGGGCGGGCGCCGGCGACAGGGTGTCGCAAAACGCGGCCACGGCCGGGTCGGCCCGGCCGTCGGCCAGCATTGCCTCGGACACATGCAGCTCCGCCACCGGCACCTTGCCGGTCAGACCGGCCAATTCGAGAAAGACATCATCCGGCCTGCGCGGATCGCCGGATGTCACGAAGAAGGCCACCCGAGGCGGCAGGGCCGGGCCACGCTCCAGCCAACTGCGCACGGGCGTCGCGACTCGTCCCACCCAGACCGGCGTGCCGATGATCAGCAGGTCGCTCTCCTGCCAGGCCACATCCGGAACGGTGATCCGGGCGCTGCGATGGAAGAGGGCCGACGAGGCGAGCCTGAGTATCGACCAGAGCCCGGGCTTGCGCGGACCCGGCGCCTGGATCTCAAGCAGTTCCGCACCCAGGCGTTTGGCAACCTGCGTGGCAATGCCCCGGGTATTCCCGGTCAGCGAATAGCACAGTAGTCGGGTGGACATCTCATCCCCTTCCGGATCGGTTCCGATGACATCACTCTGCCATGTCCCGCCGGGGCGCACTTTGAGCTTGGTCAAAAAAGCGGCAGGTCGCGATCTGACCGTCCGGTGTCGTCACCCGGCGTTGCATTCCCCGGCGGCGCCTGCTTACCTCCGATCCAGGAGGGCCAGATGCGCTTCAATGCACTACGTATCCTGTCCGAGGGGCTGACCGGCAACAAAGGCTGGGGGCCGCATTGGCGCGATCCCGAACCGAAACCGGCCTATGACATCGTCATCATCGGCGGCGGCGGGCATGGGTTGGCAACCGCCTTCTACCTGGCGCAGCAGCACGGGATCACCAATGTCGCGGTGCTGGAGAAAGGCTACCTCGGCGGCGGCAACGTCGGCCGCAACACCACCATTGTGCGGGCCAATTACTTTCTGCCGGGTAATTCGGAGTTCTATTCCCATTCGCTCAAGCTGTGGGAGCGAATGGAGCAGGACCTCAACTACAACGTGATGCATTCGCAGCGCGGGCTGATCAATCTCTTCCACTCCGACGGCCAGCGCGACGCCGCCGTCCGGCGTGGCAACGCGATGATCAACCAGGGGGACGACGCGATCCTCCTGGGGCGGGAGGAGCTGCGCAAGATGCTGCCCTATCTCGACCACGAGAACGGGCGGTTTCCGATCCACGGCGGCCTCTACCACCCGCGCGGCGGCACCGCCCGGCACGACGCGGTCGCCTGGGGGTTCGCCCGGGGTGCGTCGGACAGGGGTGTCGATCTGATCCAGAACTGCGAGGTTACGGGGATCGACACGGAGGGCGGCAAGGTCACCGGCGTCCAGACCACACGCGGCGCAATCCGGGCGCGCAAAGTCGCCATCGTCACGGCGGGCCGCTCCGGCCAGGTGGCCGCGCTCGCGGGCCTGCGTCTGCCGATCGAGAGCCACATCCTGCAGGCCTTCGTGACCGAGGGGCTGAAGCCCGTGATCGACAATGTCGTCACCTTCGGAATGGGCCACTTCTACATCAGCCAGTCCGACAAGGGTGGCCTGGTCTTTGGCGGCGATCTGGATTTCTACCCGAGTTACGCGCAGCGCGGGAACCTGCCGACGGTCGAACATGTGATGGAGGCCGGCATGACGCTGATGCCGATGATCGCCCGCGCCAAGGTGCTGCGAAGTTGGGGCGGGATCATGGATATGACGCCCGATGGCTCGCCCATCATCGACAAGGCCCCGATCGATGGTCTCTACCTCGATTGCGGCTGGTGCTACGGCGGGTTCAAGGCGGTTCCGGGATCGGGCTTCGCCCTGGCGCATTTGCTGGCGACGGACCGGTATCATGAAAGCGCCACGGGCTTCCGGCTGGACCGGTTCACGACCGGGCGCGGGATCATGGACGAGGAAGGCAAGGGGGCGCAGCACAACCTGCATTAGCGGGTGTGGCGGGGGCGGAATGCCTCCGGCGGGAGTATTTTGGGAAAGATGAAGATCATCGGATGAGACTGACCTGTCCCCATTGCGGCGCGCGCGACCTGCGCGAATTCACCAATGGCGGCGCGGCGCTGGACCGGCCCGAGGGGGACTGGAGCGCCGAGTGGGATGCCTATCTGCACCTGCGCGACAACCCGGCGGGGCGGTCGCGGGAGTGGTGGATGCATTCGGCGGGCTGCACCGCCTGGCTGCTGGTGGAGAGGGATACGGTGACCCATGACATCCTCTCGGTCCGGGAGGCACGGTCATGAGGCTGGCGAAGGGCGGGCTGATCGACCGGGGACGGAGCCTGGGTTTCCGCTTCGACGGGCATGCCTATCAGGGCTACGCCGGGGATACCCTGGCTTCCGCGCTATTGGCCAATGGGCTGCGGACCGTCGGGCGGTCGTTCAAATACCACCGCCCGCGTGGCATCCTGAGCGCGGGGAGCGAGGAACCGAACGCGCTGGTCACCCTGGGGCAGGGGGTGGGGCAGGAGCCGAACGCCCGCGCGACCACCATCGACCTCTACCAGGGGCTGGAGGCGCGCAGTCAAAATGCCTGGCCCTCTGTCGGGTTCGACCTGATGGAGGTCAACGACCTGCTGTCGCCCTTCCTGACGGCAGGGTTTTATTACAAGACCTTCATGGGCCCCGCCCGCATCTGGGAGAGGCTTTTTGAGCCCGCGATCCGACGCGCCGCCGGTCTAGGGCGGCTGTCGACGGAGGCGGCGGAACTGCGCTTTGAAAAGGCCTTTGCCTTCTGCGACCTGCTGGTGATCGGGGCGGGGCCTGCGGGTCTCATGGCGGCGCTGACGGCGGCGGAGGCCGGGGCGGATGTGATCCTGGCCGATGACGATGCGCTGCCCGGCGGGCGGCTGAATGCCGAAGCGATGGAGCTGGGCGGCACGGGCGCGGCCATCTGGGCGGCGGAGGTCACCGCGCGACTGGAGACCATGCCGAATGTCCGGGTCATGCGCCGCACGGCCGTAACCGGCGTCTATGATCAAGGGACCTTTGGCGCCTTGCAGCGCCACGCCCCCGGGCCGCGCCGCCCGCTGGAAACCTTCTGGCGCATCGTCGCGCGGCGGTCAGTCCTGGCCGCCGGGGGGATCGAGCGCCCCGTGGCCCTGGCCAATAACGACCGCCCCGGGGTGATGCTGGCAGGCGCGGTGCGCGGCTATCTCAACCGCTACGCCGTGGCGCCGGGGCAGAGCGCCGTCGTTTTCGGCGCGTCGGAGGAGGCGCATCGCACCGCCGCCGATCTGCGCCGCGCGGGAGTGCACGTGGCTGCCCTTGTTGATGCGCGGTCGGTCGGCTGTGATCTGGATGTGCCCTACTACGGCGGCGCGCAGGTCGAGCGGGTCCTGGGGCGCGAGGTCGAGGGGGTGGTGATCCGCCGCGCCGATGGCAGCGAGGAGAGGGTGCAGGCGGATCTGCTGGCGCTCTCCGGCGGCTGGAACCCGAATGTGCACCTATCATGTCACCTCAACGGGCGGCCCGTGTGGCGTGATGACATCGCCGGGTTTGTACCGGCCCCCGGGGCCGTGCCCGGGATGACCCCGGCGGGCAGCTGCAACGGCACGGCAACCACCGCCGCCTGTCTGGCGGAGGGACAGCAGGCCGCGCTCTCCGCGCTGGCCGATCTGGGGCTGCGCGGGCCGGTGCCTGAGATGCCGGAGGCGGAGGATCGCGACCCGCAGGCGCAACCGCTTTGGGTCGTGCCGGGCAAGGGCCGCAAATGGGTGGATTTCCAGAACGACGTGACCACCAAGGATGTGGAGCAGGCCGCGCGGGAAAACTTTCGATCCGTGGAGCACATGAAGCGTTACACGACGCAGGGCATGGCCACCGATCAGGGCAAGACCGGCGGGGTTACCGCGCTCTCGGTGCTGGCAGATGCGACGGGGCGCAGCATTCCGGGCACGGGCACCACCACCTATCGCCCGCCCTATGCGCCGATCCATATCGGGGCCCTTGGCGCGGGCGGGCAGGGGCGGGGCTTTGCGCCCGAACGGTTTACTGCGGCCCATCCCGTGCATCTGGCGATGAATGCGCCGATGGTCGAGGCGGGGCTATGGTTCCGCCCCTCCTTCTACCCGCGCGAGGGTGAAAAGACCTGGCGCCAATCCTGCGACCGCGAGGCGCTGATGGTGCGCGAGACGGTCGGCATCTGCGATGTCACGACCCTGGGCAAAATCGACGTGCAGGGGCCGGACGCGGCGGAGTTCCTCGATTTCGTCTACACCGGCACCATGTCGGGGCTGAAGCCGGGCCGGGTCCGCTATGGGCTTATGCTGCGCGAGGACGGCCATGTCATGGACGACGGCACCTGCGCGAGGCTGTCCGAGACGCATTTCCTGGTGACCACGACAACCGTCGCCGCCGGACAGGTCATGCAGCATATGGAGTTCGCCGCCCAGGTGCTGCGCCCCGATCTGGATGTCCGCCTGATCTCCGTCACCGAAGAGTGGTTCCAGGCCGCCGTGGCCGGGCCGAAATCGCGCGACCTGCTGAACGCGGTGCTGGACGCGCCGCTCGACCCCGAGGCCTGGCCGTTCATGTCCTGCGGCGACGTCACCGTCGGCGGGGTGCCCGCGCGGCTCTTCCGGATCAGTTTCTCGGGCGAGCATGCCTATGAACTGGCCGTACCTGCGCGCTATGGCGAGAGCCTGTTTCGTCAGCTGGTCACCCGGGCCGAGGCCATGGGCGGCGGCGCCTACGGGATGGAGGCGCTGAACGTCCTGCGGATCGAAAAGGGCCTGCTGACCCATGCGGAGCTGGACGGGCGGACCACGGCCTTTGATCTGAACCTTTCGGGAATGATGAAGAAAAAAAGGGACTTCATAGGCCGCGCCGCCGCCGGTCGCGAGGGGCTGCTGGACGAGGACCGCCCCCGCCTTGTCGGCATTAGGCCCGTCGGCGCGGTGAAGCAGCTGACCGCCGGCGCCTTCCTCTTCAACGAGGAGGCTGAGCCGGTCCGCGTCAACGCTCAGGGCACCGTCAGCTCCGTCGCCTTCTCCCCGACCCTGGGGCATTTTGTCGGCCTGGCGCTGCTGAAGGCAGGGCCGGACCGGCATGGCGAAACTGTTCGGATGGTCGATCACCTGCGCGGGATCACGACGCTTTGCGAGGTCTGCGATCCTGTCTTCTTTGATCCAGAAGGAGGGCGCCTGCGTGGCTGACATCACCCTGACCCCCGTTGCCCCCGCCACCGGCGCGCTGCCCGTCACCCGGGGCGCAATGACGCTGTCTTTGGCGGAGCCCGGCCCGCTCACCTCCATCGCGCCCTTCCGGGGGCAGGTGGAGGCCACCTCCGCCGCTCTGAAGGCTACGACCGGCCTGTCACTTGGCCCGGGTTATGCGGCGGCGAAGGGCCGCGCGGTCCAGTGGATCGGGCGCGACCTCTGGCTCCTCTCCGGCACCACCGCGCCGGACCTCCCGGGCGCGGCGCTGACCGACCAGACGGATGCCTGGGTGACGCTGGAACTGACCGGACCGGACATCGCCGGGGTCATGGCCCGCCTCGTCCCGCTCGACCTGCGCGACACCGCCTTCCCGGAGGGACGGGCGGTGCGGACCGAGATGCACGGCATGATGGTCGCCCTGGCCCGGACCGGACCGGAGAACCTGCGGATCATGGCCTTTAGGTCGATGGCGGGGACGCTGGCCGCGACGATTGGTGAGGCGATGGAGAGTGTGGCGGCCCTATAGCTCGCCGTGTCCCGGCCCTGCGCCGGGACCCCGCCAAGTAAATTGCCACGCCTGGAGCAGGGCGATTGAGAGGCCCCGGCGCGAGGCCGGGGCACAGTCGGCATCTGGCCCGACCCATGTCCCGGCCCTGCGCCGGGACCTCGTAAAGGAGCCGGGGCCCGAGGATCACAACGCGCCGCGCGCGCCCGGCCTTATTCCCGGGAACGGCCCGGCGCGCGGCCAAGCGGGTGATATGATCACCGGCTGACAGGCTATGCGCGTGTCGGGGCACCACGCGTCGCCAGGTGGCAGGCGGTCCCGGCGCGGGGGCCGGGACGTGACGTGCGGCCGAGCGATCAACTCTTCTCATCCCCGCTGGACACCTCCGCCCCCCTCCCGGATAATCGGCGCATGAGTCTGCCCCCCGGTTTCCTTGATGAACTGCGCACCCGCGTGAGCCTGTCCCAGATCGTGGGCAAGAAGGTCATGTGGGATATGCGCAAATCCAACCAGGGCAAGGGCGACTGGTGGGCGCCGTGCCCCTTCCATCAGGAAAAATCCGCCTCCTTCCACGTCGATGACCGCAAGGGATTCTATTACTGCTTCGGCTGTCAGGCGAAGGGGGATCTCTTCTCCTTCCTGCAGGAGAGCGAGAACATGGGCTTCATGGAGGCGGTGGAGGCCGTCGCGCAGGAGGCCGGGATGCAAATGCCCGCCCGCGATCCCGCCGCCGCCAAGAAGGCCGAGAAACGCGCAGGCCTGGCCGATGTCATGGAGATGGCGGTCAGGCACTATCGCATGATGCTGGGCTCCGGCGCGGCGACGGGGGCGAGGGCCTATCTGGAAAAGCGCGGGTTGAGCCGGGAGACGCAGGAGCGGTTCGAGATCGGCTTTGCGCCGGAGGGCTGGCAGGGCCTCTGGGACCACCTGCGGGGCAAGGATGTGCCGGAACAGATGATCCTGGCCGCCGGTCTGGCGAAGGCCTCCGACCGGGGCAACAAACCCTATGACGTCTTCCGCAACCGGATCATGTTCCCGATCCGCGATGCCCGCGGCCGTTGCATCGCATTCGGTGCCCGGGCGATGGACCCGAACGATAAGGCCAAGTACCTGAATTCGCCGGAGACGGAGCTTTTCGACAAGGGCCGGTCCCTCTACAATCACGGGCCCGCGCGCGAGGCCGTAGGCAAGGGTAATCCGCTGATCGTGGCCGAGGGCTACATGGATGTGATCGCCCTGGCCGCCGCCGGGTTCGGTGGTGCGGTGGCCCCCCTGGGAACCGCCATCACCGAAAATCAGCTCGCCATGCTCTGGGCGGTCAGCCCGGAACCGATCGTGGCCCTGGACGGCGACAAGGCGGGCCTGCGCGCGGCGCAGCGCTTGATGCATCTCGCCCTGCCATTGATGGAGGCGGGGAAATCCCTGCGCTTCGCCCTGCTGCCCGAGGGGCAGGACCCCGACGACCTGATCAAGGCCAAGGGGGCGGGCGCGATGCAGGAGGTGATCGACCGCGCCTTCCCGCTGGTCGACCTGCTCTGGCGCGAGGCGACCGAAGGCAAGAGCTTTGATAGCCCCGAACGCCGCGCCGCGCTGGACGCGGAATTGCGCAATGCGATCAAGAAGATCCCCGATCAGTCCCTGCGCCGTCACTATGGCGACGCGATCCGCGAGATGCGCTATCAGCTGTTCCGCCCGCAGCGCGGCAACAGCTGGTCCCCCCGAAAGAAGACTGAGCCGATCCGCGCCACCACCCGCGCCTCCGCCCTGACCGCAGGCGGGCCGATGGCAGAGGTCGCGCTGCGCGAGGCGGTGATCCTGGCGACCATCATTTCGACGCCCGAGGCCGTGCCGACCTTCGAGGGCCAGCTGGAGTTGCTGGAGTGTCACGACCCCGACAACGCCCGCATGCGCGATCTGATTTTGCGCCATTACCAGGAGGGCCGCGATGCGATCCGCCAGGCGATTTCCGAAACTCTCGGGCCGGAGCCCCTTGACCGGCTGATGTCCCATCCCCATGTGGCCATCTGTCCGACGGTTCGCAAAGCCGGCGACGCCGATCTTGCCCGCATGACCCTAGCCGAGGAACTGGCCAAGCATAAGGCCCGCAGGGGCCTGCAGGACGAGATCGCAGAGGCCGAAGAGGAACTGACGGGCGCGGCGGACGAAGCCGTGACGCACCGCCTCTCTGCTGCGCGGGAGGCGGTGGAACGCGCCATCCGACCGCAGAGCCGCGACAAGGGGGATTTCGAGCTCGGTCAGAACGGCGCGCGAATCAGTCGGGAAGAGAAGGGGGCTTTCGAGGCCATTCTCGGATCGATTCGCTTCGAAAAGGGTCGAAAGTGATCAGTTTGGGTAACAAATCCCTAAAGAATTAACGGTAAACGGGTGTGCGCCGCTGCGAATCAGGCTATTGATTCGGTCCAAGCGAATCACGCCCGCGTCGCCCGGGTCATCCCCGCGGCGAGAGAGAGGAGCAGAGCATGGCCCCCAAGGACACGGAAGAAGAGCAGCGCAGCGAAGGCGAGGAGCAGGACGTCTCCCTCGACCTCAGCCAGACGCAGATCAAGAAGATGATCGCCGAGGCACGTGAGCGCGGCTTCATCACCTATGATCAGCTCAACCAGGTCCTGCCGCCGGATCAGGTCTCCTCCGAACAGATCGAGGACGTGATGTCGATGCTGTCGGAAATGGGCATCAACATCATCGAGGACGAAGAGGCCGAGGAGGAGGAGGGCAAATCCACCGCCGTCGTCCAGACCGCCTCCAACCGCGAAATCACCATCGGCTCCGGCAATCAGGAAAAGCTGGACCGGACGGACGACCCGGTGCGTATGTACCTGCGCGAAATGGGGTCGGTCGAACTGCTGTCGCGCGAGGGCGAGATCGCCATCGCGAAACGGATCGAGGCCGGGCGCAACACGATGATCGCGGGCCTCTGCGAAAGCCCGCTGACCTTCCAGGCGATCACCATCTGGCGCGACGAACTTCTGTCCGAGGACATTCTGCTGCGCGATGTCATCGACCTGGAAACCACCTTCGGCGACCAGATGGAGGAAGAGGACACCACCCCCGTTGTCGCCCCCGGCAACACCAATGCCGCCCCCTCCGCCAAGCCCAAGGAAGACGAGACCGAATACGACGCCGACGGCAACCCGATCGCCACGGATGAGGACGAGGACGAGGACGAACAGGCCAACATGTCCCTCGCGGCCATGGAAGCGGCGCTGAAACCCCGGGTCCTCGAAACGCTCGACCAGATCGCCCAGGATTTCGCCGTCCTGTCGGAAATCCAGGACAGCCGTATCTCCGCCACCCTGAACGAGGACGACAGCTTCTCCTCCAACGACGAGGCGCAGTATCAAAAGCTGCGGGCGGAAATCGTCGAACTGGTCAACGGGCTGCACCTGCACAACAACCGGATCGAGGCGCTGATCGACCAGCTCTACGGCATCAACCGCCGGATCATGCAGATCGACAGCTCCATGGTGAAGCTGGCCGACCAGGCCCGCATCAACCGTCGCGAATTCATCGACGAATACCGCGGGCACGAGCTGGACCCCAACTGGATGGACCGCATGGCCGAGAAATCGGGCCGCGGCTGGCAGATGTTCATCGAACGCTCCGCCGACAAGGTCGAGGAGCTGCGCGCCGACATGGCCCAGGTCGGTCAGTACGTCGGCCTCGACATCAGCGAATTCCGCCGCATCGTCCAGCAGGTCCAGAAGGGCGAGAAAGAGGCGCGGCAGGCCAAGAAGGAAATGGTCGAGGCCAACCTGCGCCTCGTGATCTCGATCGCCAAAAAGTACACCAACCGCGGGTTGCAATTCCTTGACCTCATTCAGGAAGGCAACATCGGCCTGATGAAGGCGGTGGACAAATTCGAATACCGCCGCGGCTACAAGTTCTCCACCTACGCCACTTGGTGGATCCGTCAGGCGATCACCCGCTCCATCGCCGATCAGGCCCGCACGATCCGCATCCCGGTCCACATGATCGAGACGATCAACAAGCTGGTGCGCACCGGCCGCCAGATGCTGCACGAGATCGGCCGCGAACCCACGCCGGAGGAACTGGCCGAAAAGCTGCAGATGCCTCTCGAAAAGGTCCGCAAGGTCATGAAGATCGCGAAGGAGCCGATCTCCCTCGAAACGCCCATTGGCGACGAGGAAGACAGCCAGCTTGGCGATTTCATCGAGGACAAGAACGCCATCCTGCCGCTGGATTCCGCCATTCAGGAAAACCTGAAGGAAACGACGACCCGTGTTCTCGCCTCGCTTACGCCACGCGAGGAACGTGTGCTGCGCATGCGCTTCGGCATCGGCATGAACACCGACCACACGCTCGAGGAGGTGGGCCAGCAGTTCAGCGTGACCCGCGAACGGATCCGCCAGATCGAGGCGAAGGCGCTGCGCAAGCTGAAACACCCGTCGCGGTCGCGCAAACTGCGGTCTTTCCTGGATCAGTGACCCGGGCGCAGACAGGCGCAGCAATGCATGCAAAGGCGCGGCCCCGGGCTGCGCCTTTTTGCTGTGGGGGGTGAGTCGCACACCTCTTGCCCGGCCGACCTCGGTTGCAGCGTTCTGCGGCCTCGGCAACGGCGAAAACCCGGCTTTTCCGGGCGGCTTGCCGCCTCAATTTCCCGTTATCCGCGAAATTCCGCTGCATAATCACCCGGTTTTATGAAACCACTTGGCCTTTTCGTGCGTTTATCCGATGACACCGCGTATCGAGGAGACCCCGGCAATGTTCCGCAAGACCACAGCTTGCTTGCTTCTGATGGGACTTTCCCCTGTCGGCGGTGCGCTGGCCGACTCCTTCCCCAATCCCCCGCGCGAGGCCCTCGATGTGATCCCGACGGACGCGATCCGGGTCGAAGTGACGGACTCCAGCCAGATTGACTGTGCGGAGCTGGTCATCTGGGCCTTCAACCTCCCCGAAGGCAGTCTCCTCTACCATCCCCGTTGCGAGGTTATGGACGGTCCGGCCGCCCTGGCCGCCGTCCGGGGCGATTGACACGGTTGCCACGCGCCTCGCTGACGGGCTAGCTGCCCCCATGGCGATCACCACCTTTTCTCTATCGACCCAGGGCCCGGGGCTCTACGAATTCACCCGAGATGTCCGTGATTGGACCTCGGGGCAGGGCGACGGGCTGCTGACCCTCTTCGTGCGCCACACCTCCGCCAGCCTGCTGGTGATGGAAAACGCCGATCCGGAGGTCCGTACGGACCTGACCGCCTTTTTCCACCGCCTTGTCCCGCCGACCACCGATCCCGCCATGTCCTATCTGACCCACACCTATGAGGGGCCCGATGACATGCCCGCCCATATCAAGGCCGCGCTGATGCCGGTCAGCCTGTCCATCCCGGTGCAGAAAGGGCAGCCGATGTTGGGCACCTGGCAGGGAATTTACCTTGTGGAGCACAGAAACAGCCCGCACCGGCGCGAAATCGCGGCACATTTCGGCGGCTGAATTCGGGCCTACCCAATCTCTTGCGGCTGTCCTATAGTGGCTGTGGACATATGGGGTTACGCCCCATGAGGCGGCAGAGATCAGGGGACTGAAAGACGATGCGTTGCCCGTTTTGCGGAAATATCGACACCCAAGTGAAGGATTCGCGGCCCGCCGAGGATCATGTTTCGATCCGGCGTCGGCGCTTTTGCCCGGCCTGTGGCGGGCGCTTCACCACCTATGAACGGGTGCAGTTGCGCGACCTCGTTGTCATCAAGTCCAACGGCCGTCGCGAGGATTTCGACCGTGACAAGCTGGAACGCTCGATCCGCATCTCGATGCAGAAACGCCCCATTGAGCCCGAGCGGATCGACCAAATGATCTCCGGCATCGTGCGGCGTCTGGAAAGCATGGGTGAGACGGACATTTCCTCCAAGGCGATCGGCGAGATCGTGATGGAGGCCCTGGCCCGGATCGACACCGTCGCCTACGTGCGCTTTGCCAGCGTTTACAAGAACTTCCAGGCTGCCGACGATTTCGACAAGTTCGTCAGCGAGTTGCGTCCCGACGGCCAGCCCGAAGAATGATCCGATGAATGCGGCCACGGACCGCCGCTTCCTCTCCCTGGCCCTGTCGCTTGGTCGGCGGGGGCAGGGGACGACCTGGCCCAACCCCGCTGTCGGCTGTGTGATCGTTCAGCACTCCCGCATTGTCGGGCGCGGTTGGACCGCGCCGGGCGGTCGCCCCCATGCCGAACCCCAGGCCCTGGCCCAGGCCGGGCAGGCCGCGCGGGGCGCCACCGCCTATGTCTCGCTCGAACCCTGTTCCCACCACGGCCAGACGCCGCCCTGCACCGACGCGCTGATCGCCGCCGGTGTGGCCCGTGTCGTCGCGCCGCTGGAGGATATGGACCCCCGCGTCTCCGGCGAGGGCTTCGCCCGCCTGCGTGCGGCGGGGATCGAGGTGACGACCGGGCTATTGTCGGACGAGGCCGGGCGCGATCACGCCGGGTTCTTCCTGCGCACAGAACAGGGCCGCCCCTTCGTCACGTTGAAACTTGCCTCCAGCTTTGACGGCCGCATCGCCACCGCCACCGGCGACAGCCAGTGGATCACCGGGCCGGAGGCGCGCCGCCATGTCCATGCGATGCGGGCCAGGCATGACGCGGTGATGGTCGGCGCGGGCACCGCCCGGGCGGACGATCCGGGACTGACCGTGCGCGGCCTTGGCATCGCACATCAGCCGGTGCGCGTCGTCGTCTCCCGCCGCATTGATTTGCCGCTCATGGGGCAGTTGGCCCGGACGGCGAAGGAGACCCCGGTCTGGATTTGCCACGGCACCGACGCAGACCCGACGCTGCGCGACACCTGGACCGGGCTGGGTGCGCGGCTGATCCCCTGCGAGGTCATGGGCGGTCAGCTGGACCCGCTCTCCGTGCTTAAGGGGCTGGGAGAGGCCGGGCTGACCCGTGTCTTCTGCGAAGGCGGCGGGGCGCTGGCGGCCTCGCTGCTGCAGGCGGATCTGGTCGATGAGCTTTTGGGCATGACCGCCGGCGTCGCCATCGGCGCGGAAGGCCTGCCATCGCTCGGCGCGCTCGGCCTCTCGCGCCTAGCCGAAGCCCCGCGGTTTCGCCTGCGCGAAAGCCGTATGCTGGGCGGTGACGTGCTGCATCACTGGGAAAGGGCGGGGGGTTAGGCGATACCCCTGCGCCTCGCAGGGGTCATCCTCGGACTTGATCCGGGGATCTCTGGATCACACGCGCGCGGAGTGACTGGAGACCCCCGGGTCGAGCCCGGGGATGACGGCACACCACCCGAGACGTTCCCACCCCAGTCCCGGCCCCCGTGCCGGGACCCCACAGATCGGCCCACCTCCCGGAGGTCCCGGCGCAAGGCCGGGACAGGACGGACCCGGGTCAAACCCGGGGGTGACGGCGCACCACCCGAGACGTTCCCGCCCTAGTCCCGGCCTCCGCGCCGGGACCCCGCAGATCGACCCACCTCCTGGAGGTCCCGGCGCAAGGCCGGGACAGGACGGACCCGGGTCAAACCCGGTTATGACGGCACACCACCCGAGAAGTTCCCGCCCCAGTCCCGGCCCTCGTGCCGGGACCCCGCAGATCGGCCCACCTCGAGGAGGTCCCGGCGCAAGGCCGGGACAGGACGAACGCGGGTCGAGCCCGGGGGTGACGCTTTCAAGAGGGAGACGGGAAAAACCGCGCCCCCTACCGCCAGACCCAGCTCATCCCGGCCATCATGCCCTGCGCCTTTGACAGCAGTCGTAAAACCGGCCCGCCGCGGTCGACCTCCGCCTCCGCCAGGCGTCGCACGGCGGTTTCCACCGAACAGGCCTGCCGCGTGACCGGATCGAAATAGCGCGGGTAGTCGATCAGCGCCGCATGGGCCAAACCCAACATGGTCGGGCGGGCCTGTCGCCGTGCAGGCACTCGGCCCAGGTCACGCGTCAGTCCCCAGCCTGCGTAGAAGGGCGTGCCGGTGACCGTCACCGCCTTGCCGCGCAGCAGGGCCTCGAACCCCATGAGGGAGGTCATGGTATAGACCTCCTCCACCTCCGCCAGCAGGGCCGCCGCATCCGCCCCGGGCAGGATCATGTCGGCCCAGGTTTCCGCCCCCTCGATCGCGCCGGGCCGCAGCCCCGCCTCCACATCCGGATGCGGCTTGTAGAGGATCACGGCGTCGGGGTTGGCCTCCCGTGCCGCCTGCAACAGCGTCAGGTTGCTGCAAATCTCCCCCGCGCCCAGACGGATGGAGGCATCGTCCTCCACCTGGCCCGGAACCAGGATGCGCCGCCCCTCGGGCAGGTCCGGCAGAGTGCCGGGCAGGGTGTATTTGGTCAGGCCCTGCTGGATCAGGCTGTTGACCAGATCCTCCGCCCGGGCCGCCTGATCGGGGCGCAGCCGCTCGCGCAGCGCGATCATCCGCTCCAGCCGGCTTTCCCGCGTCGGGTCGTAGTAGATGCCCAGATCGTCGCAGGCCAGCGACAGCGGCGGCACCAGCGCCGCGCCCAGCCCGCGCGAGCGCAGGAACCCGTCCTCGACCCGCACCACATCCGCCCCGGCCTCGGCCAGATCGTCCGCCTGACCGGCCCAGACCATCTGGCGACGCGGCGGTTCGGGGGGGGTATCGTCAAAGGTCACCCGTTGCTCCGCGCCGAAGACCTGCTGGATCACGCCGCGTTTCCACAGCCGCATCCCCCCGGCCTGCCAGCCATGGCGATCCTCGCGCCAGGCCCGCACCCGCGCCTCCAGCCAGTCGAGCGCGTCTTCAAAGCTGCAGAGCCTGTCCTCGCAGGGGTGATACCACGTCGGATAAAGCAGCATGGCACAGGCAAAAAGCTGCGCCGGGGTCAGTTTCCGCCCCCGCCGCCCGCCGGGATAGCCCAGGGGGTGGCGGTCATCACTCAGACCCCAGCCCGCGTAGAAAGGCTGGCCAAAGACGACAGGGCGATGGCCCATCAGCGTGGCCTCGAAGCCAAGCTGGGAAGAGACGCAATAGACCGCCACCGCACCCTCCAGCAGGGTCCAGGGATCGACCGGGTCGCTCAGCAGGCTGATCCGGCCCGTCGCATCCTCCGGCCCGAAATAGCCCTCGCGATGGCCCGCAGCGGTTTCGGGATGGGTGCGGATGACGATCCGGGCAGCGGGGTTGTCCTCCTGCGCCCAGTAGAGCATTTCCTTGAAGGTATTCGCATCCGCCCGCCCCTGGGTGACGGAGGCATCGCCGCGCGTCTGGTCAATCACCAGCACATAGCCCGGGGCAGGGGCCTCCGCGCCGGCATCGAAGGCATTGTATTTCGACAGCCGCGCCTCGCGCAGCCGGGCGATCCCGCCACGCGCCCGGTTCAGCAGCGCGGTGTCGTCCAGCGGATGATCGCGCAATAGCCGTTCCAGCGCCGACGGGTGTTCGGAGGCGAAATGCATCCCCACGGGGTCGATCACCAGACCAAGCGGCGGCTCGCCCCCCTCGCGCCCGGGATGGATCGACCGCAGAAAGGCATCCTCGACCCGGACCAGCGGCGCGCCGGTGGTTTCCGCCACGGACTCGCCCCGCCCGGCATAGGGGGAATGGCCCCAGACGGCCACGCCGTCGCCCTCAGTCGGTGCGCCCAGGCTCAACTCATGCCCCGCCAGTTCCATGATCCGCCGGACGCGGCGCTGTTTCAGGAAGCCCGCATTGAAATAACGAAGCCGCCGAGGCGGCGGGGCCCCGGCGGCGTCTTCGAATTCCTTCAAGTGGTCCAAGCCTATTGGCCCAGGGAACTCGTCAGCCTGTCAGCCGATGTCAGTGTCCCGGTCAGCGCGGCAATTACCTTGTTCCACTGGGTGAAGGGCGCTTCGGTCACATAGAGCGTATCGCCATCCCGCACGGCAAAGTCCCGCGCGTTGAACATACCGTTCGGTTTGGTCAGATCCAGAACATAGACCATCCGCTGCGCCCCGATCAGATCGGACCGGCCCAACACCTGGTTGGCGATTTCCGCCGGTTCGTTGCGCAACACGAAAACACCGGTCGGATCGGCCGCCGTGGCCAGAAGACCGCCGACCTGGGCGATGGCCTCCAGCCCGGAAAGGGTCTGCGTCTCGAAGGGCACCAGCGATTGTGTCCCGGTGGCGCCGAGGGCGGTGAACTTGCGGGTGTCGGCCTCGACCAGGATCTTGTCCCCGGCGCGCAGCGCGATGTCGAGTTCCGGGTTCTTGTAGAGATCCTGGAACCAGATCGTGCCGCGATGGTTGCCACGGATGACAGAGACGCGGGCGATCTCGGGGTTGATGGTCACGCCACCGGCGCGCGCGATCATGGTCGCCAGCGTGCGGGTCGGACGTTCGATGGCAAAGACCCCCTGGCCGCCTAGCGCGCCAACCAGCGATACGGTCGATCCATCCCCGGCCAGGCGACGCACCTGGACCTGCGGGTCGGGCGTCTGTTCTTCCAGCTTGTTGGTGATGATCCGGCGCACTGCCTCGGGCGTGTTGCCCGCCGCGCGGATGCGACCCGCATAGGGCACGAAGATGAAGCCCGCGCCATCGACCTGGACCTCGTCCAGCAGGGTGGCATTCGCGCCCTCGGCGGCCAGCAGCCCGTCATCGACGTTTTCCCAGATCGTCAGGCCAAGCGTATCGCCCGGCCGGATCGTGTCGGACCCGAGGGTCGAGGCATTGATGAAGCTTTGCGAAAAGCCAAGGGCAGGCGCGACGGAGGTCGCCCGCGTCACCCGGTCATTGACCGAAACGATGAAGGCATCGCCCTGCTGCTGGACGGAGCCCGCAAAGATCTCGCGTTTGGAGGGGCCGGTGCGCGGCAATAGGGTACAGGCGGACACCATGGAAAATGCCGCCACAACGGCAACGGGCCGCGCCCATCTGGACATGGGGGAAGTCACTGCTCGGTCTCCTCGACCTGTTTTTCTGCCTCGGTCTTTTTTGCCAAGGTAACGGAATCCTGTGGATAAAGCCAGCCCGCGGTCCGCGCGGGCCTAGTGAACCACGCGCAACTGTTGCCGCGGGGTCGCGGTCCCCGATGACAGCGCGTCGTAGGGATCTTCTGGCGCCAGCATCATGTCCACCACGGTGCGCAGCAGCTGTCGCCGCCCGCGCGAGGAATAGAAGCCCCCTGCCACCTGCGAGGTTTCCAGCAGGTAACGGCGGTAATCCTGATAGGCCTTGCGATCCGGCCGCCCCGGCGTCGCGAAGAAGTCGGGCAGGGGCTGGGTGGAGACGAATTCCGGCTTGGCATAGACCGCGCTGCCGAATGTTTTCAACGGGATACCCCGGAACAGCACCTGCTGCGCCGCGGTGGAATTCACGGTCACGGCGGTCCGCGCATCGGCCAGCAGCTGCGCCAGCTTGCCGCCCCGCACGAAATGGACCCGCGCGCTGACCCCGGCCTCGCGGGCGAGGCGGCGGATTTCGCGGCGCACGGCGACCCGGCCGTCTTCCAGCGGATGCGCCTTGAAGACCAGATGATGGTGCTTCGGCGCGCCCTCGGCAAAGCCCCGGATCACGACATCCAGAAAGTCGGTCATGGTGGAGAAGGGGCTGTGCGCCTGAAATGACGCGTCATGTTCCAGCTGCAGCAGCGCCAGGTGATAGGGAAACCCGCCGCGCCGGATGCGTGTCGTGGCCAGCCAGCGTTCGGCCCCGTGCAGCGGCATCAGCAACAGGCGTTTGAGGTAGAGCTGAAACTCCTTCGCCACGCTCATCGCCCGATGTGGGGTGAAATTGCGGTACTGCCCGTTCAGGAACATCACGAACCAGTGGTAGAGCGCACCGTAGAAGACATGCTGCCGCGTATCGCCCCATTTCGCCGGAGGCAGGGCGGTGTCCAGATCGGATTGCTCCAGCACCTTGCGCATCTCGTCCACTGACATGGACATCAGCCGCGAATGCCCGTTCGAGCCGCCGCGCTCATAGGTCACCCAGTAGGGGCGGATGTAGCCCTCTTCGAAGACATGCACCTCCAGCCCCAGATCACGCGCCCGGGCGATCGCTTCGGCATGGATGGGGCGGATGTCACCGTAGAGCACGATGTCCGTGACGCCCTTCTCCGCCACCAGCTGCGCGAAGGTGTCGGGCCAGCCCTCGGGCGTGCCCTGATAGGGGATGTAGTTTTTGCCTTGGAACCAGAAGGCCCGGTCCCCGGCGTTGAAGCCGACACGCCAGACCTGCGCCCCGGCCAGACGCAACATCCGGCCAAGTCGGTGAAAGAACGGTCCGTGCGGTCCCTGCAGGAACAGGAAGACACGGTTCTCTCCGATATCTGCGGGCATCTTTCGTGCCTCTGAGGTTATTACTGCTGCTCGGCCCTTGTTTATCTATCCTTGGCGGCAAAAATATGGCGCGGTCAAGGGATTGCATGCGGCGACGCGCGGGGATAGCCCTGTATCAAGGAGATCTGGCACATGTTCACTGGCATCATCACCGACATCGGAGAGGTCCGCAGCACCGAGAAACGCGGCGACCTGCGCGCCCGCATCGGCACGTCCTACGACACCGAAACCATCGACCTCGGGGCCTCCATCGCCTGCGACGGCGTCTGCCTGACGGTGATCGAGACGGGGCCGGACTGGTTCGACGTGGAAATCAGCGCCGAGACCGTGTCCAAGACCAACCTCTCGCACAACACCTGGGCCCCGGGGCGGCGGATCAACCTGGAACGTGCGCTCAAGGTCGGGGACGAATTGGGCGGGCATATCGTGTCGGGCCATGTCGACGGCCTGGCCGATCTGATCGACCTGACGGACGAGGGCGACAGCACCCGCGCGACCTTCCGCGCGCCCGAGGCGCTGGCGAAATTCATCGCGCCCAAGGGGTCCGTCACGCTCAACGGCACCTCGCTGACAGTGAACGAGGTCAACGGGACGGAGTTTGGCATCAACATGATCCCGCACACCAAATCCGTGACCACCTGGGGCGATGCCCGGGTCGGCGACAAAATCAATCTGGAGATCGACACGCTCGCCCGCTATGTCGCCCGCCTGCAGGAGTGGCAGTGATGAGCGCCGGGATCGGCCATAACAACGGCCCCGCGATGGATGCCGGTCGGACCTGGCGGGTCCATGCCTGGCGCCGGGCCAAGGCCAACATGTCCTCCGCCCGGCTCAGCCCCACGACGGTGAAACGCCATGTCGCGCGGGCGAAGGAACTGGGCCTCAGCTATCGCGACTACGCGATGATCCAGTCCTCCGCCGGGCGCGATGTCTGCGGATTTCTCTTTTCTTCCAACGCGCTGGACCTGGCTTTCGGCCGACACCGCGTGTCCCAGCCCAAGGAAGCGAAGCTCGAAGCCATCCGCCATGCCATGCGCATCGCCCTGGTCCACGCCCCGCTCTCCGTGGAGGCCGTGGCCGAGGCCAACGCGGCCCTCGACGCCGTCCACCGTGCGCCGCGTTTCCTGACCTCTTTCCCGGAGATCCGAGAGGCGCTGAGCCAGGCGCAGGGCAAGCTCCCGGCCAATGGGCTGGTGGTTGTCGGCACGGGGATGGAGGCCGAATGGGTCTCCGCCGCACGCCTGGGTGCGTTCCTGACGACGGAGCAGTATTTCGGCACGTAATCTCACCCGGTCGGGCCGAGGACGTGCAAACCGACGTGCAGTTCGGACCTGCGACCAGGCCCCTGAAAACGAACAGGCCGCGCCATGATCAGCGCGGCCCTGAACCGGGTCTTTGGTCCGATCAGTCGATCCTGCTGTCGACGATTGTCGGGTAGACCAGGTTCTTGAACGTCAGCCGCACCGGCGTCCGGTTTTTCGGCGACTGGATCATCAGCAGGGCGATGAAATCCTCCTGCGGGTCGGCGACATAATACGTGCCCGCAGCCCCGCCCCAGTAGTATTCACCGACGCTGCCGAAGGACGGGGCACCCTCTTCGGCGCGCACGCCGTAGCCCAGGCCGAACCCGTATCCCTGTCCGGGCAGATAGTATTTGCCCGGCGCAATTCCGTTCATGTGATTGGCCGTCATCAACTGCACCGTCTTGGGCGCCAGCAGCCGCGTGCCATTCAACTCGCCCCCGTTCATCATCATCTGCGCGAACAGCGCATAGTCATGCACGGTGGAGACAAGGCCACCGCCGCCGGACTGCGATGGCATCCGCTCACGCGGGTCGAACATGTCGAAGGGACCGATCTTTGCGTGATCGGTGAAGGCCTCGGCAATGCGACCGTGCTGGGCGGCATCGTCGACATAGAAATCCGTATCCGACATGCCGAGCGGGTCAAAGATCCGCGCCTTGAGGAAATCACCAAGCGGCGCGCCCGTGACGGCTTCGATCACCCCGCCCAGCACATCCGTTGAGCGGGAATATTCCCAGGTCGTGCCCGGCTCATGCTCCAGCGGTAGGGTGGCGAGCAGTTTGGCCTGTTCCAGCCCGGTCAGGTTGGGGTCTGCGACATTGGCCTCGTTGTAGGCCTCCCGCGCGGGGCCCGCGCCGAAGAAGCCATAGGTCAGCCCGGAGGTATGGCGCAGAAGGTCGCGGACCGTCATGGCGCGCTGCGCGGGGCGCGTGACGGGTTTGCCGTCATCCCCGACCTCCCCCGTGGCCACGGTCATTTCCGCGAACTCGGGGATATAGGTGGCCACCGGGGCATCCAGCACCAGGCGCCCATCTTCGACCAGCATCATGGCAGCCGCGCTGACAATCGGCTTGGTCATGGAGTAGATGCGGAAGATGGCGTCTTCCGTCATCTCTGGCCCGTCCGGTGCCTGTTTGCCCAGGCTGGACAGATGCGCGATCTGGCCATCGCGGATCAGCATGATGACCGCCCCGGGCATCATGCCCTTGTCGATCAATGCCTGCATCGTCCCGTCCAACCGGGCAATCCGCCCCGAATCGAGACCGAGCGCGGCAGCATCGCCGCGCGGCAGCTCCTCCGCCAGGGCCGGCATGCCAAGCGTGGTGACAACAGATACAATCCCGGCCAACATGCCGGTTCTCAGGTTAATCATCATGGTCCTCCCTTTGCCGCCGAACACACAGCGGTAGGGCAAGGGTAGGGGCCGCGGCCACATCATGACAACCTGTTCCCCTGCGAGAGCAGGATTGCACGCCCTCTCTGCGCTGCCGCAGAGCCGGGAACGCCGCGACACACTGGTCTTTCCGGTCACCACGTCTTATCTGGCGGTAAGGGGATACAGGAGAGCGCCATGGACAGCACCACCTACGAACAGCCCGGACCGGTCGAAGCCGAATGGTCGGATGCCATCAGCTCCATCGAGGAAATTATCGAAGACGCCCGCAACGGCCGAATGTTCATTCTCGTCGATCATGAGGACCGCGAGAACGAAGGCGATCTGGTGATCCCCGCGCAGATGGCCACGCCCGAGGCGATCAACTTCATGGCCACCCATGGTCGCGGGTTGATCTGCCTGTCGATGACCGGCGAGCGTGTGGACCAGCTGGGCCTGCCGCTGATGTCTTCGCAGAACTCCTCCCGCCACGAGACGAACTTCACGGTTTCCATCGAGGCACGTGAAGGGGTTTCCACCGGCATCTCCGCCCATGATCGCGCGCGCACCGTGGCCGTCGCCATCGACGCCAGCAAGGGACCGCAGGACATTGCCACCCCGGGCCACGTCTTCCCGCTGCGCGCCCGCACCGGCGGCGTTCTGGTTCGCGCGGGTCATACCGAGGCGGCGGTGGATGTCTCCCGCTTGGCGGGCCTCAACCCCTCCGGCGTGATCTGCGAGATCATGAACGAGGACGGCACCATGTCCCGCCTGCCGGAGCTGATTGCCTTCGCGCAGAAGCACAACCTCAAGATCGGCACGATCTCCGACCTGATCTCCTACCGCCGCCGCCACGACAACCTCGTCCGGGTGCGGACCGAGGAAACCGTCACCACCGAGTTCGGCGGTGACTGGACCATGCGGATCTACACCGATGAAACCCATGGGGCCGAACACATCGTCCTGATCAAGGGCGAGGTCGAGGGCGACGATCCGGTGTTGGTCCGCATGCATGCGATGGACCCGATGAAGGACGTGGTCGGTATCGGCGGCGAGGCGCGCGCCGATCTCTTCCGCGACGCCATGCGCGCCGTGGCCGAGGAGGGCAGGGGCGTTGTCGTCCTGCTGCGCGACCTGACGATGAAGATCGCCGCCGATGCCGAGGTCTCCCCCCAGAAGTTGCGGCAATACGGGTTGGGCGCGCAGATCCTGTCGTCCCTGGGTATTCACAAGCTGCTGCTGCTGACCAACTCGCCGCGCCCCAATGTGGTGGGGCTGGATGCCTACGGGCTGGAAATCGTCGGCACCCGCAAGATCAAGGGAGAGTGACCCATGGCCACCGCTGAACAGCATTACGTCATGCCGCGCGGCACCGTCGACAAGCCGACCAAGGTGCTGATCGTCGTGGCCCCCTATTACCGCGACATCGCCGACAACCTGATCGCCGGCGCGCAGGCAGAGATCGAAGCCTGGGGCGCCACCCACGAACTGATCGAGGTGCCCGGCGCGCTGGAGGTGCCCACGGCCATCGCCATGGCCGCCCGCATGTCCAACTACGACGCCTTTGTCGCGCTTGGCTGCGTCATCCGGGGCGAGACGACGCATTACGAAACTGTCTGCAATGACAGCTCGCGCGGGATCACCCTGCTGGGCCTTCAGGGGCTTTGCATCGGCAATGGCATCCTGACGGTCGAAAACCGGAAACAGGCCGAGGTGCGCGCGGATACCGCCGATCAGAACAAGGGCGGGGGAGCCGCCGCTGCGGCCTTGCATCTGCTGGCGCTTTCGCGCAAATGGGGCGCTCCGAAGGGCGAGGTGGGGTTCAAACCCGCGTCCGAGGAATTCAAGCTCGCCTGAAACCCCCCGAGGCCCCGATGACCGACGACATGCCCACACCACAGGCCCCGCAGCCCATTTCGGGCAACCAGCGGCGCAAGATGAAAAGCGCCTCGCGGCTCTACGCCGTCCAGGCGCTGTTTCAGATGGAGCATTCGGGCCAGACCGTCGAACGGGTGATCGCGGAGTTCGAGGACCATCGCTTTGGCGCGACCTACGAGGGCGACGAAATGGCGGAGGGCGACATCGACCTCTTTCGTCACACCATGCAGGACGCGGTGAACTATCAGGCGAAGATCGACCAAATGACCGACCGCGCCCTTGTGGCGAAATGGCCGATCGCCCGGATCGACCCCACCCTGCGCGCCCTGTTCCGCGCCGCCGGGGCCGAACTTGTCAACTCCGACACGCCGCCCAAGGTCGCCATCAAGGAATATGTCGACGTCGCCGCGGCCTTCTTTCCCGAGGGCAAGGAAGCCAGGTTCGTCAATGCCGTGCTGGACCATATGGCCCGCGAGGCAAAGCCCGAAGCCTTCTGATCGACACCCGCGGCGCAGGGAGGATCGACCGCCATGGCCCGCAAAGTCCTGATCGTCGATGATGACGCCGCCGTGCGCGAGGCGCTGTCCCAGACCCTCGACCTCGCCGATCTGGAACCGGTCACGGCAGGCAGTTTCATCGAGGCCAAGGATCACATAGCACCCGACTTTCCCGGCGTGATCCTGTCGGACATCCGGATGCCGGGGCGCGACGGGTTCTTTCTGCTCGACCACGCGCAGGCGCTGGACCCGGACCTGCCGGTGATCCTGCTGACGGGCGAAGGGGACATCCCCATGGCCGTCTCCGCCATGGATCGCGGCGCCTTCGGCTTCCTGGAAAAACCCTGCGCCTCCGAGGACATGCTGGCGGTGCTGGAACGGGCCCTGCACACCCGGCAGTTGATCCTGGAAAACCGTCAGCTCAAGGCGCAGCTGGAAGCCGGCGACCCGGCGGCGCGGCTGATCTTCGGCTCCTCCACGGCGAGCGACGGGCTGCGCGACCGCGTCCGCCAGGTCGCCCGCACCCGCGCGGAGGTGCTGGTCACCGGCGCCCCCGGCACCGGCATCCCCAAGGTGGCGGAGGTCATTCACCTCTCCTCCCCTCTGTCGCGCATGGCCTTTGTCAAACGTCCTGCCGCCGGGCTCACCCCCGAGGGGCTGCAGGCCGCGGCGGACGAGGCGCAGAGCGGCACGCTTTTTATCGACGAGGTCTCCGCCCTGTCGCGGGAAAGCCAGTTTGCCCTTGCCGATGTCCTGGAACGCGGCACCGGGCCAAGGCTGATCGCGGGCACCACCGAGGATCTGCAACAGGCGGCGGAGGGCGGGGCTTTTCACCCCGATCTCTATTATCGCCTCGATGTCATGCGGGTGCGCATCCCCACCATAGCGGAACGGCCCGAGGATATCGCCGTCATGTTCCGCCAGTACGTTGCCCAGGCGGCAGATCAATCGGGTCTGACCCCGCCCGAGATCACGCCGGATGTCATCGCCGGGCTGATGGCGCGCGACTGGCCGGGCAATGCCCGCGCCCTGATGTCCGAGGCCATGCGCTTTGTCCTCGGCATGGGTGCCTCGGAGAAGGAAGGCACCGGCGACCTCGGCCTGGCCGAGCAGATGGCCCAGGTGGAACGCTCGCTCCTTGCCGCGGCGCTGCGGCGGCACGGGGGGCAGGCGACGGCGGCGGCGGCTTCGCTGAAACTGCCGCGCAAGACCTTCTACGACAAGCTGGCGAAATTCGGTCTGCGGGCGGAGGACTTCCGGTAACCCGTCTGTGCGGAAATCCGCACAAGCCCCGGGAAGGCCTGTGTGGGATTTCGCACATTGCTGCTATGCGGCATGTGCATTTCCAGGTTGTTGAATTTGCAACTCTATAATTTTATGTAATTTTTTGGCGCCAGATCACATTCGAACACTACCGCTTGAGCGGTTTCCCTGAGGGCATCACATATATCCGCAGAGGCAAGACCTCACGATTCGAATGCCCAAACGGGAGGAGACCCAAATGAAATTCCTGACCACTGCCGCCACGGCTCTGGCCCTGTCCGTCACCGCGACCGCCGGTTTCGCGGCCTGCGACGACGGCGAGATCGTCATCAAGTTCGCGCACGTCACCAACACCGACAAGCACCCCAAGGGGATCGCGGCCTCGCTGCTGGAATCCCGTGTGAACGAAGAGATGAACGGCAAGGCCTGCATGGAGGTCTATCCGAACTCCACGCTCTACAACGATGACCAGGTGCTTGAGGCGATGCTGCAGGGCGATGTCCAACTGGCCGCGCCCTCGCTGTCCAAGTTCGAGACCTTCACCAAGAAATACCGCATCTTCGACCTTCCCTTCATGTTCAAGGACGTGAACGCGGTCGACGCCTTCCAGAACTCCGACGCCGGTCAGGCGATGCTGGACAGCATGCAGAAGCGCGGCCTTCAGGGCCTGGCCTTCTGGCACAACGGCATGAAGCAGATGTCGGCCAACAAGCCGCTGCTCTCGCCCTCCGACGCGAACGGCCTGAAATTCCGCGTGCAACCCTCCGAAGTGCTGGTCGCCCAGATGGAAGCTATCGGCGGCAGCCCGCAGAAGATGGCCTTCTCCGAAGTCTATGGCGCGCTGCAGCAGGGCGTTGTGGATGGTCAGGAGAACACCTGGTCCAACATCTACGGCCAGAAGTTCTTTGAGGTTCAGGACGGGATCACCGAAACCAACCACGGCATCATCGACTACCTCGTCGTAACCTCCGTGGATTGGCTGGACAGCCTCGATGCAGACGTGCGTGACCAGTTCACCACCATCCTCACCGAAGTGACCACCGCCCGGAACGCCGAATCCACCAAGGTGAACAACGAGGCCAAGCAGGCGATCATCGACGCCGGTGGCACCGTACGCACCCTGGATGCCGCACAGCGTCAGGAGTGGGTCGACGTGATGAAGCCCGTCTGGGACAAGTTCGTCGGTGACGTCGGTCAGGAGAACATCGACGCCGCGCAGGAAATCAACTCCAGCATGTGATAGGCTGATATCGGTATGAGGGGGGCGCGGGTTGGTCCGCGCCCCTTTTGACACCTGCCTTCGAGGGCAGGCGGGGGAAGGGGACAAACCATGCAAACCCAGTCGACCAGCTTTGTCGACAGGCTGGAAGAGACAGCCATCGCCGTGATCCTCGGTCTGATGACCATGATCACCTTTGCCAATGTCGTCGCGCGCTACGTGTTCAATTCGAACATCCTCTGGGCGCTGGAGATGACCGTGTTCCTGTTTGCCTGGCTCGCGCTCCTTGGCGCCTGCTACGCGGTCAAGAAGGGCGCGCACCTGGGCGTGGATGCCCTGATCGACATCCTGCCCGCACCGACCCGCCGCATCTTCGGTCTGATCTCTGTTACCGTCTGCATCGCCTTCGCCTTCCTGCTGCTCAAGGGCGCCTGGGACTACTGGGCCAACTTCGCCAACCTGCCGCAGACTGAGGGCCGCTGGTTCCCGTTAGGCTTCGAGGAATCGTTCCGCCCCAAGGCCTGGTATGAGGTCAACGACATCCCAATGCCCGACTTTCTGCGCTGGATCGAACCGCTGATGAACGACGGCGACAGCTATGAAAAGGTGCCGCGCTTCATCCCCTATGCCATCCTGCCCTTCACCATGGCCCTGCTGCTCTTCCGCTTCATCATGGCCGGCGTGGACATCTGGACAGGCAAGACCGACCGCATCGTCGCCAGCCACGAGGTTGAGGACGAGTTGGAAGAAGTCCGCCATCAGCGCGGTGAGGTGTAAATCATGGACGTCGTTATTCTTTTCGTGATGGTCATTGGCCTGATGCTGATCGGTGTGCCGATCGCCGTCTCGCTCGGCACCTCTTCCATCCTCTTCCTGCTGTGGTATTCAGACACCTCGCTTGCGTCGATTGCCCAGACCCTGATGCAGGCCTTCGTCGGCCACTTCACCCTGCTGGCGATCCCCTTCTTCATCCTCGCGTCGTCCTTCATGTCGACGGGCGGGGTGGCGAAACGGATCATCCGCTTCTCCATCGCCTGCGTCGGCCACCTGCGCGGCGGCCTGGCCATCGCGGGCGTCTTCGCCTGCATGATCTTCGCGGCGCTGTCGGGCTCGTCCCCGGCCACCGTGGTCGCCATCGGCTCCATCGTCATCGGGGCGATGACCCAGGCGGGCTATTCCAAGGACTTCGCCGCGGGCGTCATCTGTAACGCCGGCACGCTCGGCATCCTGATCCCGCCCTCCATCGTAATGGTGGTCTATGCCACCGCCACCGACGTCTCGGTCGGCCGGATGTTCCTGGCAGGCGTGATCCCGGGCCTCATGGCGGGCGGCATGCTGATGGCCACGATCTATGTCATGGCGCGGATCAAGGGCATGCCCGCGGGCGAATGGAAGGGCTTCGGCGAGATCTGGCTGTCCTTCAAGGACGCCTTCTGGGGCCTCATGCTGATCGTCATCATCATGGTCGGCATCTACGGCATCCCCGGCGTCACCGGCGCGATCTTCACCCCGACCGAAGCGGCCGCCGTCGCCTCCGTCTATGCCTTCATCGCCGCGGTGTTCATCTATCGCGACATGGGCCCGCTGCATACCGAAGGCGAGGGGCCGAACCTGCCGCTCTATAAACGGCCTATCGCGCTGGTCACCGCCTGGTTCCACCGCGACACGCAGAAGACGCTCTTCGAGGCGGGCAAACTGACGGTCACGCTGATGTTCATCATCGCCAACGCGCTAATCCTCAAGCATGTTCTGACCGACGAACAGGTGCCGCAGACGGTCGCCGAGGCGATGCTGAACGCGGGCTTCGGGCCTGTGATGTTCCTGATCGTCGTCAACGTGATCCTGCTGATCGGCGGCCAGTTCATGGAGCCCTCGGGCCTTTTGGTCATCGTCGCGCCGCTGGTTTTCCCGATCGCGATCGAACTGGGGATCGACCCGATCCACCTGGGCATCATCATGGTCGTGAACATGGAGATCGGCATGATTACCCCGCCGGTCGGTCTGAACCTCTTTGTCACCTCCGGGGTGGCGGGGATGCCGATGATCCGTGTGGTGAAGGCCGCGCTGCCCTTCCTGGCCGTGCTCTTCGTCTTCCTTATCCTTGTGACCTATGTGCCCTGGATTTCCACATGGCTGCCGACCAGCGTCATGGGACCGGAGATCATTACAAACTAGGCGGGCCAAGCCTATGGAGCAGGAAACGGCGCCCTTCGGGGCGTCGTTTTTGCTTGCGGGGGCGATGCGCGGCGGGGTTGATGCCCCTTGATCCCGCGCGGGGCGCGACGTCGGCTCAGGCGTTTTCCAGCGCCCGGATGATCGGAGCGAAATCCGCCGCCTTCAGCGAGGCCCCGCCGACCAGCGCCCCGTCGACGTTGGAAACCGCAAAGATCTCCGCTGCGTTCTCCGGCTTCACCGATCCGCCGTAAAGCAGCCGCACCGACCGCCCGACACCGGCGCCGAACCGACGCTCCAGCCGCGTGCGCATGAAGTCATGCACCTCCCCGATCTGGTCCGGTGTCGGCGTCTGCCCCGACCCGATGGCCCAGATCGGCTCATAGGCCACGACGAGGTTCTCGCCGGTGGACGTGTCCGGCACCGAGAGCGACAACTGCGCCCCGATGATATCCAGCGTATTGGTCGCCTCGCGCTGGATCAGGCTTTCGCCCAGGCAGATCACCGTCATCAGCCCCGCCGCATGGGCCGTCCGCGCCTTGGCCCGCACGTCCTCGGATGTCTCGTGATACCCCGCGCGGCGTTCCGAATGGCCCAGGATCACCGCCCGGGCGCCCACGTCGCGCAGCATCTCGGCCGAGATATCGCCGGTATGGGCGCCGTCTGTCTTTTCATGGCAATCCTGTCCGCCGATCATCAGCGGCCCGTTATGGGCCTCCTGCACGGCAGCAGACAGCAGCGTGGCGGGCGGGCAGATCAGCAGATCGACCGCCGGATCGGGATGGGCCTCCTGCAGGGCCGCCAACTCGCCAAGCGCGGCGGAGGTGCCGTTCATCTTCCAGTTTCCGGCCGCCAGTTTCCGCCGCATGCCATTCTCCCTCTGCAAAACCGGGGCCATCATCGGGCTTTGGCCCGGCGCGTCAAGCTGTGCCTTGCCGCAGACGGTCTTTGCAGGCAGAAGGGCGCGGCACGAACAGGACGACGCGATGATCCCGAAACTAGACATGAGCCGCCTGCTGGCCGGTGACCCCCAGGAAATCGCACAGTTGCGGCAGGGCGCGCAGCAGACGGGCTTCCTCGTCCTGCGCAACACCGCGCTCAGCGCCGATGACGTGGCCGAAGCCATCGCCGCCTACCGCCAGTTCTTCCACCTGCCCGAGGAGGAGAAGCGCCGCGTCGACATGGCACTGACCGGATCGAACCGGGGCTGGGGCGCGCCGCGTTCCGAACAGGTCGATCCTGCCGCCAACCCCGACTACAAAGAGGTCTTCGACTGCGGCTTCCAGCTGCCCGAAGGCGATCCCCTGGCCAACCTGCCGGTCTATGCCCCCAACCTCTGGCCCGATCTGCCGGGGTTCCGCACCACCGTTCAGGGCTATTACCGCGCCGCCTGCGGTGTCGCCATGGACCTGCTGCGCGTCATCGCCGGGGCCATTGGCGAGAACCAGAGCTATTTCGACGACAAGTTCGACCGCCCCATGGCCCTGCTGCGCGGCAACTACTACCCCGCCCGACCGGCCTGGGCCGGGGCGAAGGATTTCGGCATCGCCGCCCATACGGACTACGGCTGCCTGACCCTGCTGGCCAGCGACGGCGTGCCCGGGCTGGAGGTGCAGGGGCGCGACGGCACCTGGCTGCCCGTGGTGGCGGAACCCGGCGAGTTCGTCATCAATTTCGGCGAGATGCTGGAGATGTGGACCGGCGGCCGCGTCAAGGCGACGCTGCACCGGGTGAAGGGCACGACGGCGGAGCGGATTTCCATTCCGCTCTTCTTCAATCCCAATCACGACACCAATGTCGCGCCCGAGGGTCAGGCGGAGATATTGGCCGGGGATCACCTGTCGAAACGGTTCAACGAGACCTACCTGCATCTCGCAGGCGCCTGAGTGTGGAGAGGGGCGCTGCCCCTCCGCCGCTGACGCGGCTACCCCGAGGTATTTTGACCAGAAGAAGCTTGGAACGCGCCGCGCCTCAGCCCGCTTTCGCCTTCCGTGCCGCCTTGCGCGCCTTCTCTGCCCGCTTCTTCTCCGCCGCCGCCCGCGCGGGGCCAAGCGACAGGCGCGCCCATTCGGTGGCCTCATCCGGATCGTCGGCGGCGCTGTCGGGCAGGGACATCAGCGAGGTGACCTGCCGTGTGCCCGTGGCGCGGGTGTAGGTGAAGGGCACCGATCCGGCCTCTGCATAGCGCGCACCGGTCTCCTCATCGGATTTCATGTAGATCGTGCCCGACGACGCGATCATGGCGAACATCACGTCCTCTTCGACATAAAGCGCCACGCCAGAAAACATCCGCCCCCTGCGGATCGGTCCGAGCCCGGCGAAGAGATCGAGCGCATGCGCGAGCACCTCGTCGGAGACCGCCATCAGCTTTCCGCGAACTTGATCGATTCTCCGCAGCCGCAGGCATCCACCACATTCGGGTTGTTGAACTTGAACCCGGATTCCAGCAGCGACGTCTCGTAGTCGATCTCGGTCCCGAACAGGAACATCTGCGCCATCGGGGCGATCATCACCCGCGCGCCATCCTGTTCCACGACCTCGTCATTGCCGTCGACCTCGTCCACATAATCCATCGTGTATTCCATGCCCGCACAGCCGCCTTTCTTGACGCCGATGCGCAGCCCCTGATGCCCCTCGCGGGTCATCAGCTTGACGATCTGCGCCGCGGCGCGGGGGGTGATGGACACGGCCTGTTTGCCGGGAATGCCGAACATGCGGGGGCTCCTTTACCTGTACCTGAACCTAAGGTTTCCGGAGCGGCAGAACAAGGGGCCGCCCGCAGCATGGCGGACGGCCCCGGGGGATCACAGACCCATGCAGTTGGCGTAGTAGGTCACCGTCGCAGGCCAGTCGGAGAAGACGCCGATCACGCCAACATCCTGCGCCAGCACGTCCAGGATCTCGAAATAGTCACCGTCGCGGTCGATCGTGTCCGCAACCGACTGGAAATACCAGCCGCCGCCATTGTGCAGCGGGCCGGAGCGTTCCAGCGTCCAGGCGATCATCCCGACATCCGTCTCTTTGGCCTTCAAGGCCAGGGTGGAGGGCACCATCTTGCCCGCATCGTCCAGCGTCACCAGCATCCAGAGCGGCGGCGCGATGTAGTTCACACCCATCTCCTTCAGCTCGGTCATGGTGTTCGGCCAGGTGGCCTCGTCCATGGGCGAAAAGCCCTCGTGGGTCTCATATTCGTCCATCAGGTAGACGGCCTGTTTGCCGAACTCCGGCTCCGCCTCGATCCAGTATGTCACGATGTCGAGATCGAAGGACTGCGCCCAGACGCGGGAAGGGTCGATCCCGGCGGCCTTGTATTCGTCGATCATCTTCTGCGCGTAATCTTCGTAGGAGAATCCGTCAAAGGGCATCTCGACCGACGGCGCCTTCAGCTCCGGCGTGAAATCCGCGCCAAGCGCGTCGAAGAGGGCGATGGACTCCGCATGGGTCATCAGCGTCGCGCCGTTGGCATAGAGGTCGGTGCGCCAGTTGGCCGTGCCGTTCACATAGGCCTCGGCGCTGGTGGCCGCGCCGTTGGCCGCGTCCATCTTGGGCGACAGCGTGCGGAATTCGGCCAGCGTCAGATCGGAGGTGCGGCATTCAGCCCGCGCCTTGTCGTCGCCAGTGGCCGGGGCGAAGGGCAGGGTGCATTTGTCGCCCAGATCGCTGACCACGATATTGGTCGTGGTGTGCAGATCGTTCTGCGCGTGGCGGCAGACCAGTTCCTTGTCGGCTGTGAAGGTCACGTCGCATTCCAGGATACCCGCACCCATGGCGGCGGCGGCCCGGTTCGATTCCACCGTATGTTCCGGGAACATCAGCGGCGCACCACGGTGCCCGATGGAAAACTTGGTCGGCGTGGCAGCCTGGCCCATGCAGGCGCCCAGCTTGTCCTTGAGCGGGCCGTCATTCATCCGGCTGATCAGGTAGGCAGGTCGGATGCCGTAGCTGTAGCCTTCCGCCGCGCCGGACATTTCGGCTTGGGCGGCTAGGGGCGCAGTGGCCAGCGCGAGAAGAAGGGGCAGAAATCTGGTCGTCATGGGGGAACCCTCTTGTTGAACGGGTTCCCTATCGCGACAAGTGGTGACAGGAATTTGAAGGACGCATGACGTCTGCGTAAAGACGCACACGCCGCAGGGACTTACATGAACCCCAGTTCCAGCCGCGCCTCGTCCGACATCATGTCCATGCCCCAGGGCGGCTCCCATGTCAGCGCGACATCCACCTGTTTGACGCCTTCCAGCGGTTCCACCGCATCGGCGACCCAGCCCGGCATGTCCCCGGCGACCGGACACCCCGGAGCGGTCAGGGTCATGACGATCTTCACCTCGTTTTCCGGGGTGATATCAATCGTGTAGATCAGTCCCAGATCATAGATGTTCACCGGGATTTCAGGGTCATAGACCGAGCGGCAGGCATCGGTCACCGCATCGTAAAGCGGATGGTCAGTGGTCGAGGGCGCGATCAGCGGCGCCCCTTCCATCGGTTCCTGGGTATCGGTCATGTCGTCCTGCCTTGTTCCTGACCGAATATATAGGTTTTGTGGTCGCCCGGGTCCAGAGGGGTCCGGCGCCCGGATCGTCGCAGGGCGCTGGAAACCTGTCACGAATGGCCAACCAGCGTCATCGCACCGAAGTTACGGGCACAGGTCCCGCCCTTCACAAGCCCGAAGGTTTGCGCCAAAAGACCCTCCTGAGCACGAGGACCCCATGACCACCCGTTTTGCATTCGAAAAGCTGGGCCAGGACGGCAAGGCCCGACTGGGCCGCATCTCCACCCCGCGGGGCGAGATCCGGACCCCCGCCTTCATGCCCGTCGGCACCGCCGCCACGGTCAAGGCGATGATGCCGGAAAGCGTGGCCGACACCGGCGCGGATATCCTGCTGGGCAATACTTACCACCTGATGCTGCGCCCGACGGCCGAACGGATCGACCGCCTGGGCGGGCTGCACAAGTTCATGAACTGGTCGAAACCGATCCTGACCGACTCGGGCGGGTTCCAGGTCATGTCGCTCGCTTCGCTGCGCAAGCTGACCGAGGACGGGGTGACCTTCAAATCCCATATCGACGGCTCCAAGCACATGCTCTCGCCCGAACGCTCGATGGAGATCCAGCGCCTCCTCGGCTCCGACATCGTGATGTGTTTCGACGAATGCCCCGCACTGCCCGCCGACCGCAAGCGGATCGAGGAGTCGATGCGCCTGTCGATGAGATGGGCCGCCCGCTCGCGCGAAGCCTTTGGCGACCGGCCCGGTTACGCGCTCTTCGGCATCCAGCAGGGCGGGCTGGAGGAGGACCTGCGCGGCGAAAGCGCCAGGGCCCTGCGCGACATCGGGTTTGAGGGGTATGCCATTGGCGGCCTTGCCGTGGGCGAGGGGCAGGAGGCCATGTTCGCCTGCCTCGACTACGCGCCCGACCAGCTGCCTGAAGATCGCCCGCGCTATCTGATGGGCGTGGGCAAGCCCGATGATATCGTCGGCGCGGTCAAGCGCGGGGTGGATATGATGGACTGCGTCCTGCCATCGCGTTCAGGGCGCACCGGGCAGGCCTTCACCCGCCACGGCGTGGTCAACATCAAGAACGCCCGCCACGCCGACGACCCCCGCCCGCTGGACGAAAACTGCAGCTGCCCAGCCTGCCGCAACTATTCCCGCGCCTATCTGCACCACGTCTTCCGCGCGCAGGAGATGATCTCCGGCATGCTGCTGACCTGGCACAACCTGCACTATTACCAAGAGATCATGCAGGGTATGCGCGACGCCATCGCCAGCGGCACCTTCGCCGATTGGGAGGCGCGCTTCCACGCCGACCGGGCCGAGGGCGACATCCCCCCGCTCTGACAGGCCTGCGGCCCGGGCCCCCACTGCGGCCCGTACAAGGGGCTCAGCCCCTCCGCCGACCCCTGCGGGTCCGGCTACCCCGGGATATTGTCGGCAAAAAGAAAACGCGAGACGCGCACACCCTTCATCTTTCCCGAAATACTCCCGCCGGAGGCATCCGCCCACTGGCCCCGGGCCGCGCGCCGGGCCATGGTGCGGCCATGACCCGCCTGATCGACACGACCGAAGACATCGCCGAAGGCGCGGCGGCGCTCGCCCGCCTCGACCCGGCCTTCGCCCGCCTGACCGCGCTGACCCCGCCGCTGCGCCGTCGCCCGGCGGGGTTTGCCACGCTCTTTCAGGCCATTGTCGGCCAGCAGGTCTCCACCGCCTCCGCCGCCGCGATCTGGCGCCGGGTGGAGGAGGGCGGGCTGACCACGCCCGCGGCGGTGCTGGTGGCGGGGGAGGAGGGGCTGCGCGCCGCCGGGCTGTCGCGCCCCAAGGTCCGCTATGCGCTGGCGCTTGCCGGGGCCGCGCCCGCCTATGACGCCCACACCGCCCTGCCGGAGGAGGAGGTCATCGCAGATCTCACCCGCATCCCCGGCATCGGACGCTGGACGGCGGAAATCTACGCCCTTTCCGCCCTTGGCCGCGCCGATGTCTTCCCCGCGGGAGATCTGGCCTTGCAGGAGGCCGCGCGTATCCTCTACGACCTTGAGGCACGGCCCGACGAGCGGACCCTGCGCACCATGGCGGCGCGCTGGTCCCCTTGGCGGGCCGTGGCGGCGCGGCTTCTGTGGGAGCTCTACCGCATGGAAAAGCAGAGGGAGGGAACACTGTGACACGGGTATTGAATGCGGGCCGGAAGGAACCGGTCTCGGGCGAAAAACGCTCGGTCGTGGTCTTCCTGCATGGCTATGGCGCCAATGGCGCGGATCTTCTGGGGCTGGCCGATGTGCTGGGCGAACATCTGCCCGACACGCTCTTCGTGGCCCCCGACGCGCCGGAGTCGGTTCCCGGCGCCCCCTTCGGCTACCAGTGGTTCCCGATCCCCTGGCTCGACGGCTCCTCCGAAGAAGAGGCCGAACGCGGCATGACCCAGGCGGTCGAGGACCTGAACGCTTTCCTCGATGCGCTGATGGTGGATGAGGACGTGCTGCCCGAACAGGTCGTCCTCTTCGGCTTTTCCCAGGGCACGATGATGGCCCTGCATGTCGCCCCCCGGCGCGAGGACGAGGTAGCGGGGATTGTCGCCTTCTCCGGTCGGCTGCTGGAGCCCGAACTGCTGGCCGATGAAGCGGTCAGCCGCCCGCCGGTTCTGCTGGTCCACGGCGATCAGGACGACGTCGTTCCGCCCCAAAGCCTGCCCGCCGCCGCCGAAGCGCTGCAGGAGGCCGGCTGGAAAGAGGTCTATGCCCATGTGATGAAGGGCACTGCCCATGGTATTGCCCCGGACGGCCTGTCGGTTGCGCTGGCCTTCATGCGGGACAAATGCGGGCTTTGAGGCTGCAGTAAATCTCTTTACCGCGCGGTCAGTTCGTGAAATTGTGCCGCGACGGACAAGGGAGAGAGGCATGATCATCATCACTGGCACCATGGAAGTGGCCCCCGGCAACGAGGAACAGGCGGCCGCGAATTTCCGCCTCGCTGCGGAGAAGTGCAAGGAGGAGCGCGGCTGCATCGACTACCGCTTCTGGCAAAGCGTCGATCAGCCGAACCTCTTCCGCGTCTACGAGGAATGGGAAGACAAGGACTGCCTGCGCGAGCATTCCGCCCATCCCAACTTTGCCGCCCATGCCGAACGGATGAAGCCCCTCGGTGTCAGCAACCGCAAGCTCAAGATGATCGAGCCGGACCGGATCAAGGACCTCTCGATCTGAGCTGACAGGGGCCGGGTCGCCTTACGCCTCGAACCAGAGGCGCGGCTCGGCCATCTCCAGCGAATTGCCCGCCGGATCGCGAAAGTAGATCGACCGCGCCCCGTTCGGCCAGTGGAAATCCGCCTCGATCGCGTGACCATCCGCCTCCAGCGCCTCCGCCCAGGCGGCGATCTGTGGCGCACTGGCGCGGAAACACAGGTGCCCCTGTCCCTGCGCCCCGTGCGGCGGCACCGGCATCTGCGTGCTGCTGGAGCCGGTGACGGTGCGCAGCGGATTGAAGATCAGCAGGACCATATCGCCGACCCGGTAGAAGACATGGCGGTCCTCCACCCGGGTGATCTTCTCCAGCCCGAGAACCCCGGCATAAAAGGCCTCCGCCGCATCCAGATCCTCCGCATAGAGCGCGGCTTCGAGAAGTCCGTCGAGAACCAGCTTGTCACTCATGGTCACTCTCCCAGGTCACGTCACAAGATCGCCCCGGCCCACACGGCTCGGACGTCGCAGGTCACAGATAGGACGACACAGCCCGCGCTCAACGTAATGGCCCAATGTCACGGCACTGTCACCGAATCCGGCTAGCCCTGTGGATAAGCTGTATGTCGGGGGCTTGCCTTAGGTCATCCGCGATATATAGTCGAACCAACGGCAGGGGCGGGACTCCCGCCCTGGGCCAATCTCGGGCAGGCAGGGCGAAGGCGGTTGCGATGATGGACGGAGACTTCAGGACGGAATTCGTGCGGGAGCCGGCGGCGCTGAAACAGCATCCCGCCCTGGTGCTGAACGCGGATTACCGGCCGCTATCCTACTATCCCCTCAGTCTCTGGCCCTGGCAGGAGGCTGTGAAGGCGGCCTTCCTCGACCGGGTGGACATCGTGGCGGAATACGACACCTTTGTCCGAAGCCCCAGTACCGAGATCAGGATACCCTCGGTCGTCGTCCTCAAAGATTACGTCAAACCCCAAAAGCGCGTGGCCTTCACGCGCTTTAATTTATTTCTGCGGGACCAGTTCCAGTGCCAGTACTGCGGCGCCAAGGGCGACCTGACCTTCGACCACGTCGTGCCCCGCGCCAGCGGTGGCATCACCTCGTGGGAAAACGTCGTTGCCGCTTGTTCGCCCTGCAACCTGCGCAAGGGGTCCAAATCCCTGCGCCGCGCCAACATGTCCCTGCGCAAACCGCCCCGCGCCCCCGGCGCGGAGGAGCTGCGGAACATGGGCCGCAAGTTCCCGCCCGGCCACCTGCACGAAAGCTGGATTGATTACCTTTACTGGGATGCGGAACTGGAGGCCTGACCGGGCTCTACACTCCCAAGCCCCGGCCCCCGCGCCGGGGCCTCTCCCTCAATCCGCCCGGTGTGACCAGATAACCCCGCGAGCCCCCGGCGCAAAGGCCGGGGCAGGTCAGACCTTAGCCACCCCACACGCCCCGGCCCCCGCGCCGGGGCCGCACGCTCAATCCGCCCGGCGTGACCGGCTATCACCTCGGGACCCCGGCACAAAGGCCGGGGCAGGTCAGACCTGAGCCACCCCACACGCCCCGGCCCCCGCGCCGGGGCCTCGCGTTCAAGGAACCTTGCGTGACCGGATAGCCCCTCGGGACCCCGGCACCGAGGCGCGGCAGCCCGAACGGAAAAGGCCCCGACGCTCAGCGTGGGGCCCTCGCAATTGACTGTACCGAAGATCAGCCCTCGGTCGGGGCCGTCGGTTTGGCTGCGGTCGCCGCCGCCGAGGGTGCGGATGACGGAGCGGACGCCGCAGGAGCAGCGGCAGGCTTGGCGCCCCCCTTGTTGCCCGACAGCGGATCGTCCTGGCGCTGCACGGAGCCTTCGAAATGCGCGCCGCTCTCGATCGCGATGGTCTTGTGGATGATGTCGCCTTCGACGCGGGCGGTGGAGGTCAGACGGACCTTCAGGCCCCGCACGCGGCCCACGATGCGGCCGTTGATCACCACGTCATCGGCGATCACCTCGCCGCGGATGGTGGCGGTTTCGCCCACGGTCAGCAGATGCGCGCGGATGTCGCCATCCACCGTGCCCTCGACATTGATGTCGCCGGAGGTCTTCAGGTTGCCCGTCACGTGCAGATCGGAGGACAGGACCGAAGCGGCCGGTTTCGCCTTGGGGGCGGAGGGTTTGAAATCGGGTGCGCCGGAGGACTTGGCAGCGCCGCTGTCGGACGCACCGGAGGCCGGAGAGGACGACGTGTCGCCGGTTTTCGGGCCGGGTTCGTTGATTTTGCTCTTAGAAAACATTTTTAGCAGCCTTGATATAAGTCATCGGGTTTACGGCGCGCCCGCCAACGCGGACCTCGTAGTGGATATGCGGCCCGGTCACCCGTCCGGATGCCCCCATATCACCGATCCGCTCCCCGCGCGAGACTCTTTGTCCGACCTTCACGCCAATGCGAGACATATGGGCGTAGCGGGTTTCGATGCCGAAGTCGTGCTGGATCTTCACCAGACGGCCATAGCCGGATTGCCAGCCCGCATGTTTCACCACACCATCCGCCGTCGCATAGAGCGGGGTGCCGACGGGCCCGGCGAAATCGACGCCGGAATGCATCCGCCGCCCGCCGGTCTTGGGGTCGCGGCGATAGCCGAAGCCGGAAGTGAACTTGTAGCTGGCTTTCACGGGGATCGCGAAGGGGGCCTTTTCGGCGGCCACGCGGTAGAGGTTCAGGCGGTCAAGCTGATTCAGGATCTGGTTGGCCCGTCCCGCATCCAGCGAAGGTTCCTCGCCCATGGTCGACAGAGAGATCGGCGTCAGCGGGCCGCCCTGGCCGGAATAGCCCCGGCGCACCTGGTCGATGATGCGGTCCGTGCTCATCCCGGCGGCGCGGAACATCTTGTCCAGCGGCTTGATCGAGACATTCATCGCCTGTTCCAGCTGACGGAAGATCTGGTCGTTGTGGTCATGCATCAGCGCGATCTGCAGCGACATTTCCTCGGCCTGGGTCAGTGCGTCCTGAGCATTGGCCGTGACCTCGTCCCGCTCCGCCGCGGTCTGTTCCAGCGCGGCGGACATGAAATCCAGCGCGGCCTGATTGGCGGCGGCCGACACGGTGCCGGGCAGCGGGCCATCGGCCTCGCCCAGCTTGGCCGACAGCGCCTGGGCCTCCTCGCGGGCGGTGTCGCGGTCCTGCATGGTGCGGCGCAGGGTGGCCTGCACAACTCCCAGCCCGGTTTCCGCCTCGCGCAGACGGGTTTCCGCCGCCAGCAGTTGCGACTGCATGACAGAAATCTGTTCCAGAGCGGAGTTGAACCGGTCCTGTGCCGCCAGCGCTTCCTCGGCCCGCTGGTCGCGCTCCGAGGCCAGGTCATTGAGCCGTGCCTGATACAGGCGCTGGTCCCGCTTGGCCTGTTCGCGGAAATTGCCCGACCCGATGGAATCCATCAGCAGGATCGCCGTGGCGATGATCGTCCAGGCGATCACGGCGGCGGTGCCGGAAAAGGCGATAAGCTGTGTGGCCGGCTTGAGGCGGATGAACCGCGTATCAGTGTCAGATTTCAGGAACAGCCGACGTTCCGGAAAATGTCGCTCCAGCAGAGCATGTGCTCGGATAGCTAAACGTGTTCTCACGCGCGGCGTCCCCTGTCCCGTTCCCCAAACCACGCCCCCCGTTGTCCCCCTGGAAGCGTTTGCAAAGGTGTTATCGTCCCAACCGGCCCACGACAAGTTTTCTTGACCCGCCTTGGCGCCAAACCGGAAAAAATCCGCCCGATTGGCGAAAAACCGCCCAAACTGAGCCGCTTGCACCTCACTTTTGACCTATCCTTTAGGAGGGGTCTGATCTGCCAGCGGCCAGTAGAAATCCGGCGGCAACCCCGCCTCGGCGCGCTTTTCCTCGTTGAATGGCGGCTTCAGCGCGCCGTGGAAATAGCGCCGGACAAGGTCATGGAACACCGGTTTCGGGTCCAGCCCGTCGCGCCCGCAGATCCAGTGGAACCACTTGGACCCGTAGGCAACATGGTGCACCTCTTCGGCATAGATCACCTTCAGCGCCTCGACCGCCTGTGTGATCCCGGCCTTTTCATAGATCTCGATCATCCCCGGCGTCACATCCAGACCGCGCGCCTCCAGCACCATGGGGACCACGGCCAGACGGCCGAAGATATCCTCCACCGTATCCTCCGCCGCGCGCCACATCCCCGCATGGGCCGGCAGCGCGCCGTAGTGGGAGTCGAGCGCTTCAAGACAGTCGCAGACAAGGTTGAAATGCTTGGCTTCTTCATCCGCCGCCTGCACCCAGTCGTCGTAGAACCCCATGGGAAACCCGGCCTCGGTGAACCGCGCGATGATGTCCCAGTGCAGGTCAACCGCGTTCAACTCGATATGTGCCACCGCATGCAGGATGGCGATCTGTCCCTTGCGGCTGCCGGGACGTCGCCGGGGCACGTCGCGCGGATCCAGCAGTTCGGGCTTCTCGGGCCGGGCAGGGCGCAGCGGCGGGTCCGCCCGGCCGATCGCGATCTCCTCGGCTTCCCCCGCCCGCGCGGCGCGCCAGGCCGCCGCATGTCTATGCGCCAGCGCGGTCTTGGCCCGGCCATCGGCAGTGGTCAGGACCTCGACGGCCATCTCGGCCAGGGACATCTGCTGTGATTGGGGCTGTGTCATGGGCGAACCTCGGCGTTTTCCGCGACTTAGCACGCGGACGCCAGGAATGCCCAGAGAGAGCCCCGGAGCGAGTTACACTGAGCGACCCGACCGGGGCAGAGAGGTCAGGGCCCGGACAGATCAGTGCCGGGTCCCGGGTTCCCTTGGTTCAGCGCAGCAGGGCGGAGCTGTCGACGTTCACGACCAGCCCTTCGCGGGTCAGCGTCGGCATCGTGGCGTACTGCACGCAGACATTTCGCGTGCAGATCAACCTGCTGTCGGCCCGCGCGATCCGGCCCATGTTGACCCCGTCCCGCGTGATCAGCGGCGAGCCGATGATGCTCACACCGCCGCCCTGGGGGTTCGACGTCGAGGTCGTGCCATTCGTGCCGGATGTGGTGGTGGTCCCGGTGCCGCCCGAGCTCCCCGTTCCGGTGCCCGGCTGGCCGCCCATTGTCGTCCCGAGGCTGACCGAAGCGACGGACCCGCCGCCCACGGTGGCGCCGACGTTCGCATCGGCAACCGATCCGCCGCCGATGGTGGCGCCGACATCGGCCGATGCGACGGACCCTCCGCCGGCCGTGGCCCCGACATTCGCATCCGCGACGGAGCCGCCGCCGACAGTGGCCCCGACATCCGCATCCGCGACAGACCCGCCGCCGACAGTGGCCCCGATACTCGCATCAGCCACGGAGCCGCCACCGACGGACACACCGACATCTGCGTCCGCGACGGAATCTCCGCCGATCGAAACACCTAGGCCGATCCCGATATCTGCAAGCGCAGCCGGGGCGGCACAGCTGAGACAGCCGATTGCGATAGTACTGAGTTTATTGCGTAACATCTGGGTTCTCCTCGTTAAGAGCCCCCACCCAGGATGCATGGCACTAGTAGGTACGAGGATAGTACCCCAAAAGTTGCATTCAAGATACGCGTTTCTAGTCAGCTGCACCTCAGGCGCCCGACAGCCGACCCCAGAAATCACGCCGCAGGGGCTGAAAATCCTCCGCCTCCGCACCCAGCCCGAACCGCTCCATCAGGTCGAGGTACAGCCGCCGGGCCTTCTGGTCATACTGTGCGACGCTTTCCAGCCGCTCCGCCCCGATCTGGCCGTAGCGCTGGACATAGTCGATCGGCCCGGACCAGGCCTCGCAGGCCAGAAAGACCCAGTCCGCCCCCGCGATGCCCAGCTCCTCCAGATAGGGTTCCAGCATCTCGCGCCGGGGCTGCCATTGCGGCATGCGGATCGCGCTGCCGACCTGCGGCGCCTCCAGCGGGCGCACCACATGGCCGGGTTTCAGCGCCGTATGGCGCACCCCCTCCGGCGGGCAGCGCGTTAGCAGCCCGGTAAAACGGAACGCCACCGGATCACAGTGCCCTGACCGCTGCCAGCACCTCTTCGGCGTGCCCCGCGACCTTCACCTTGGGCCAGACCCGGGCGACCTTGCCGTCCCCGTCGATCAGAAAGGTCGCCCGGGTGATCCCCATGAAGGTCTTGCCGTACATCTTCTTCTCGCCCCAGACACCATAGTCCTCGCAGGTGGACCCCTCCGCATCCGAGACCAGCATCACGGTCAGATCGTGCTTGCTGCGGAACTTGGCGTGTTTCTCCACCGTGTCCTTGGACACGCCAATCACCCTGGCCCCCGCTGCGGCGAACTCCGCCTCCAGGGCGGTGAAATCCTTGTTCTCCGTGGTGCAGCCCGGCGTGTCGTCCTTGGGGTAGAAGAACAGGACCACCGGGGCGGGACGCAGGGCCGAAAGGGTGACGGGCTCTCCGCCATCTTGCGGCAGGGTGAAATCAGGGGCGGTCTGGCCTGGTTCGGGCAGGGGTTGAGACATCGTGACTGGCTTTCCTTTCGCACTCATGAGATGCCAATGATAAACCACGGGGGCGCAAGGAAAAGGGCGGTCATTGCTCAGGTGACGGACAAAACGGACAAAGGCGTCGAAACAGACCCCGAGGCGGGGCGGGCAAAGCGGCCGCACCGGGCCCGGCGTGTCCTGCTCTGGCTTGCCGGGGGGCTGTTGGTCCCGGTCCTGCTGCTGGCGCTCTCCGGGCTGGGCTTGCTCTGGTACGCCAAGGGGCAGACCTTCGTCGCCCCCGCCTGGATCAAGGACCGGGTGGAGACGCGGATCGCGGGCGCCATCTCCAACGTGACGATCCGGTTTGGCGACATCACCCTCACCGTGTCCGACCAATGGCAGCCCAGCCTGCACCTCACCGATGTGCAGATCACCCCGCTTGGCCGCGGCGACCCGATCGCCCTGTCGGATGTCACCGGCTCGCTCGATCCGGCGGGCCTGCTGGACGGTCAACTGCGCCCCCGCGTGATTTCGGTCACCGGCACACGGCTGGATTTCCGCCGGGACGAGGCGGGCGCCTATGGTGTCGCCTTCGGCACGCCCTCCGATCTCTCCGGCACGGCGCAGGTGGCCGGGCAGGAGGCGGGGCAACTGATCAACGCGCTTTCCGAACTGCTCGACCATCCCTCCTTCTCTTCCCTGCGCCGGGTCGAAGGGGCCGCGCTGACCGTGCGGTATGAGGACCGCCGCAGCGGCCGCGCCTGGACGATGGACGGCGGGCGGCTGGAACTGACCCGAAATGGCGACGATCTGCGGCTGCGCGGGGATTTCGCCGTGCTGGGCGGCCATGCCTATGCCACCACGGGTGAGCTGAGCATCGCGGGCAAGATGTACAGCCGCGCCACCAGCCTCGCTCTGCGGGTGGAGGACGCCGCCGCCCGCGACATCGCCACGCAAAGCGCAGGCCTCGCCTGGCTGGGGGTGCTGGACGCGCCCATCTCCGGCGCGCTGCGCGTCTCCACCAACGAGGACGGAGAGATCGGCCCCCTGCACGGCACGCTGCAGATCGGCGCGGGCAACCTCGCCCCGGGCGAGACGAGCGATCCCGTCCCCTTCCGCTCTGCCCGGACCTATTTCCGATACGACCCCGCCAGCCTGACCCTGCGCTTCGACGAACTGACCGTGCAAAGCGTCTGGGTCGAGGCCACGGCGGAGGGGCGGATCGTCCTCGACGGCGTTTCCAACGGCATTCCCGCCGCCATGACCGGCCAGTTGCGCATCACCGAACTGACGGCCAACCCCGCCGGCATTTTCCAGGTGCCGCTCTACCTCGAAAGGGCGGAGGCGGAGATGCGGCTCAACCTCGATCCCTTCCGGCTGGAGGTCGGCCGCCTCGACCTGCGCGACCGCGGCCAGACCCTGGCGATACAGGGCTGGTTCGAGGCCGAGCCCGAAGGCTGGGACGTCAGCATGACCGCCCGCACGCAAAGCCTGACCGCAGACGACGTGCTGGAGCTCTGGCCCGCCACGGCCCTGCCCAAGACCCGCGAATGGATCGCGCGCAACGTGCTGGAAGGCACCCTGCGCAACCTGCAACTGGGCGTGCGCTCCTTCCCGACGACCCGGCCCGACGTCACCCTCGGCTTCGATTTCGAGGATCTCATCACCACCTTCCTGCCCACCATGCCCCCGGTAGAGGCCGCCAGCGGCCACGCCGAACTGCGCGGCGACCGGTTTGTGGTGACGGCGGATGACGGCTGGCTTTACGCGCCGGGGGGCGAGGGGCTGCAGATCGCGGGGACTTCCTTCATCTACGAAAACACCCGGATGAAGGACGGTCCGGCGCAGGTCCTGCTGCGCGCGGCGGGGGCGCTTGGCGATGTGCTGACCCTGATTGATCTGGAGCCGCTGAACCTGCTGTCCAAGGCCGGGCGCACGCCGGATATGGCGCAGGGCAGGGTCGATCTCTCCGCCGACCTGGCCTTCGATCTGGTCAAGAACCTGCCGGTGGACAAGATCGCCATCGCCTACCGCGCCGATCTGAGCGACCTCACCAGCGATGCCATCGTTCCCGGCCAGACCCTGCAGGCTGAAAGCCTGAACATCACCGGCACCGCGCAGCAGATCACCGCCCGTGGCGACGCACAGCTGGGCACGATCCCCGTCGGCGGCAAATGGCAGGCCGATCTCACCCCCGAGGGGCAGGGCCGCAGCCGGTTCGAGGGCTGGCTGACCGTCGGTGCAGACCTCGGCGCGCAGCTCAACCTGGGCCTGCCGCCGGACAGCATCGGCGGCACAGGCCGCGCCAATGTCGAGATCGACTTCGCCCGTGGCACCGCGCCCGAATTCGCCGCCACCTCTAATCTTTCAGGTATCTCTGTGCGCGTGCCAGCCCTGAACTGGACCCTTTCAGAACGCGAAACCGGCCGCTTCGACATCTCCGGCCAGCTGGGCACCCCGCCCCAGATCGACCGGCTGAGCCTCAGCGCACCCGGGGTCGAGGTCGCGGGCACCATCCGTCTGCATCCCGAGGGGGGCGGCCTGGACACCGCGCGCTTCTCCCGGGTCAGGATGGGCACCTGGCTGGACGCACCCGTGACACTGACCGGCCGCGGCAAATCCGTCGCCCCCAGGGTCGCCATTTCCGGCGGCCGGGTCGATCTGCGCCGGATGAACCTGGGAGAGCCGAACGGCAAGGGCGGCCCGGTCAGCCTCGCGCTGGACCGGCTGCAGGTCTCCGAAGGCATCGCGCTGCACAACATGCGCGGCGAGTTCGAAACCCGCAACGGCCTGAACGGCTCCTTCACCGCCCTGCTCAACGGCGCGGCGCAGATCCGGGGCACGGTCATCCCGCGCAACGGCGGCTCGGCCCTGCGGGCGACCTCCGAGGATGCCGGCCGGACCCTGGCTGCCACCGGACTGCTGAACCGGGGCAGGGGCGGCACGCTGGACCTGACGCTGACCCCGGTCGGCCCCAAGGGCACCTATGACGGCAATCTGGAGGTCCGCGACATCTGGATCCAGGACGCCCCGGCCATGGCGTCCCTGCTCTCGGCGCTCTCCATCGTCGGCCTGCTGGAACAGATGTCGGGCAACGGCATCCTCTTCACCGAGGCGAACGCGGATTTCCGCCTGACCCCCTCGCAGTTGATCCTGCGCGGCGCCAGCGCTGTCGGCGCCTCCATGGGCGTTTCGATGGACGGCATCTATGACTTTGATGGCAAACGGATGGACATGCAGGGCGTGGTCTCGCCGCTCTATGTCATCAACGGGATCGGGCGCCTGTTCAGCCGTAACGACGGCGAGGGGCTGATCGGCTTCAACTACCGGCTGATCGGCGCGGTCGCCAACCCCCGCGTGCAGGTCAATCCGCTTTCCCTCTTTACACCCGGCATGTTCAGAGAGATTTTCCGCCGCCCGCCCCCACGCACCAATTGAGCGACGACAGACGAACGGCCCATGCACCTCAGCGACTTCGATTTCGACCTGCCAGAGCGGCTGATCGCCACCCGCCCCGCGCGGCCGCGCAGCTCTGCCCGCCTGCTGGTGTCCGACGGCGACACGATCCACGACGCCGTGGTCCGTGACCTGACCGACTGGCTGCGCCCCGGCGACCGGCTGGTCCTGAACGACACCCGCGTGATCCCCGCGCGCCTCAGCGGCACACGCGCCCGCGACACCGCCCAAGGCCCGACGGAGGCCCGGATCGAGGCCACCCTGCTAGAGCCGCGCCCGGGCGGTCACTGGGCCGCGCTGCTCAAGCCGTTGAAGAAGGTGAAAGAGGGCGAGGTCATCCGCTTCTCCGACGACCTCTCCGCCACGCTCCTGGCAAGAGAGGAAGGGCAGGGCGTCCTGGAGTTCAACCTGACGGGCGAGGATTTCGACCGCGCCCTGGCCGAGGCCGGCGCCATGCCCCTGCCGCCCTATATCGCCGCCCTGCGCGCCCCCGATGACGAGGACAAGACAGATTACCAGACCGTCTGGGCCGAGAAATCCGGCGCCGTGGCCGCCCCCACGGCCTCGCTGCATTTCGATCAGGACCTGCTGGACCGCATCGCCGCCATGGGGGTGGAGACGACCCATGTCACCCTGCATGTCGGCGCGGGCACCTTCCTGCCGGTCAAGGTCGAGGACGTGACCACCCACAAGATGCACGCCGAATGGGGCGAGGTTACTGCCGACGCCGCGCGCGACATCGCGGCGACCAAGGCCAAAGGTGGCCGCGTCATCCCCGTGGGCACCACCGCCCTGCGCCTGATCGAAAGCGCCGCACGCTCCGGCACGATCGAACCCTGGCGCGGCGAGACGGATATCTTCATCTATCCCGGCTTCACCTTCCATGTGACCGACGCGCTGATGACGAATTTTCACCTGCCGAAATCGACGCTGCTGATGCTCGTCTCCGCCCTGGTCGGACAGGATCGCATCCGCAAGATCTACGCCCACGCGGTGGCCGAAGACTACCGGTTCTTCTCCTACGGTGACGCGTCGCTGTTGATCCCCTGAGGGACGCACTACAGTCAGACCGTCGACCGGTGCACGGCTACCCATGCTTAAACCGTAGCCGGTTAGGCTGGCCATGCCGTCTCGAATCGGGCAGGCGAAAGAAAACCGGAGGTCGCGCGACATGTTTCAGGTTCTGTCATCTTCCTGGGCCCTGCTGCTGGGTCTTTCCCTGCTGATGGTCGGCAACGGCCTTCAGGGCACGCTGCTTGGCGTGCGGGGCCAGATCGAGGGGTTCTCGACCTTCGAGATGTCGATCGTCATGTCCGCCTACTTCCTCGGCTTCCTCGGCGGCTCGCGCGCCGCGCCGGAGATGATCCGCCGGGTCGGTCACGTCCGGGTCTTTGCCGCCCTCGGCTCATTCATCTCCGCCATCCTGATCCTCTACCCGGCCTTCGCCCATCCGATCACCTGGACCCTGGGCCGCGTGCTGATCGGCTTCTGCTTCTCCGGCGTCTATGTCACCGCCGAAAGCTGGCTGAACCACGCCGCCACGAACGAAACGCGGGGCAAGACGCTGTCGGTCTACATGATGGTGCAGATGATCGGCATCGTCGCGGCGCAGGGGCTTCTGCTGGTCGGGGACCCCTCGGGCTTCATCCTCTTCATCATCCCTTCGGTGCTGGTTTCGATCTCCTTCGCACCGATTCTCCTGTCGATCTCGCCGACCCCGGCCTTCGAACGCACCGCCCCGATGAGCCTGCGCCGCCTGTTCCAGGTCTCGCCGCTCTCCTGCGTCGGCGTCTTTTTGCTGGGCGGGGCCTTCTCCGCCCAGTTCGGCATGGCCGCGGTCTATGGGGCGGAGGCCGGGCTGAGCCTCAAGCAGATCTCGCTCTTCATCGCGACCTTCTACATCGGCGCGACCCTCTCGCAGTATCCCCTGGGCTGGCTGTCGGACCGGATGGACCGCCGCCGCCTGATCATGATGGTCGCCCTCGTCGGCGGCATCGGGGCGGTGATCGGCGTGGCGATCAACAACCAGATCGGTCTGATGCTCGCCGCCTTCATGGTGGGGGGCATGTCCAACCCGCTCTATTCACTGCTGATTTCCTATGCCAACGACTTTCTGGAGGTCGATGACATGGCCGCGGCCTCGGGCGGGATGATCTTCATCAACGGGCTTGGCGCGATCTCCGGCCCGCTGGTCACCGGCTGGATCATGACGGTGATCGGGCCGCAGGGCTTCTGGGTTTTCATCGGGGCACTGCTCTTTGCCCTGGCACTCTATGCGCTCTACCGGATGACGCAACGCCCGGCCCCCTCGGTCGCGGACACCAGTTCCTACGCTCCGGTGATGATGTCGGCGACCTCTGTCGCGCTCGAAGCGGCGCAGGAATGGGCGGCCGAGAACGCCGAGGATGACGAAAAAGACACGCCCGCAGCCTGATAGCGGTAAAGGTACGGAATTTGTGAATTGCAAAGCGTAACAGTTTTGCGAAGCTGTGGATAAGTGGCGGCGCAACCCGGGAGGATAGCATGGTGAGCCCCGAAGAAATCCTGGCATTCTGGCTGGACGAAACCGGCCCCGAGGGCTGGTACAACGCGACAGAAGAGCTGGACGAGACGATCCGAAAACGCTTCGGCACCGCCTGGAAGGCCGCTGTGGAAGGGTCCTACGGCCTCTGGCTGACCTATCCCACGGGCACGCTGGCCTATATCATCCTGACCGACCAGTTCCCCCGCAACATGTTCCGCGACGACGGCCGCGCCTTTTCCAGCGACCATATCGCCCGCGCGGCGGCCAAGATGGCCATCGACCGCAACTGGGACATGCAGATCGACGAACCGGCGCGGCAGTTTTTCTACCTGCCCCTGATGCACTCGGAAAACCTCTGCGATCAGGAACGCTGCGTGCGCCTGATGAAGGAACGGATGCCGATTGCGGGCGCGTCGAACCTGCTGCACGCCAAGGCACACCGCGAGGTCATCCGCCAGTTCGGCCGCTTCCCCTACCGCAACGCAGCCCTGTCGCGGCGCGTCACGCAGGGCGAAAGCAGCTATCTGGACGAGGGCGGATACGGCAAGACCGTGCGCGAACTGCAAGCCGCCGAATAGAGCAAGTGGTTGAAATCACGATGTGTTTCCAAAGGCCCCGCGGCGAAATGCTCCGGGGCCTTCTTCGTCTATTGAGGCGGTCTCGAAAATAGTTTAACGTCAAACTATCTTGCTGGATGGAGGAATCGACCATGGCCGCAACCTATGATTTTCTGGTGATCGGGGCCGGTCCAGGCGGCTATGTCGCGGCGATCCGGGCCGCCCAGCTTGGTCTGAAGGCCTGCGTTGTCGAACGTGAGCATCTGGGCGGCATCTGCCTCAACTGGGGCTGCATTCCCACCAAGGCGCTGCTGCGCTCCTCCGAAGTCTTCCACCTCATGCACCGCGCGAAGGAGTTCGGCCTCTCCGCCGACAAGATCGACTATGACCTCGATGCCGTGATCAAACGCTCCCGCGGGGTGGCCAAGCAGATGGAGGGCGGGGTCAAGCACCTGCTCAAGAAGAACAAGGTTGATGTCGTGATGGGCGAGGCCAAGCTGGCTGGCAAGGGCAAGATCTCCGTCAAGACCGACAAGGGGGCGGAGGAGATCTCCGCCAAGCACATCGTCCTCGCCACCGGCGCCCGCGCCCGCGAACTGCCGGGGCTGGAGGCCGACGGCGATCTGGTCTGGACTTACAAACACGCCCTCAACCCGCCCCGCATGCCGAAAAAGCTGCTCGTCATCGGCTCCGGCGCCATCGGCATCGAATTCGCCAGCTTCTACAACACGCTCGGCGCCGACACGACCGTGGTCGAGGTCTTGGACCGCGTGCTGCCCGTAGAGGATGCGGAGATCAGCGCCTTCGCCAAAAAGGCCTTCCAGAAGCAGGGCATGACCATCATGGAGAAGTCCATGGTCAAGCAACTCGACCGCTCCAAAGGCAAGGTGACCGCCCATATCGAAACCGGCGGCAAGGTTGAGAAACTGGAATTCGACACCGTGATCTCCGCGGTCGGCATCGTCGGAAATGTTGAGAATCTGGGATTGGAAGAGGCGGGCATCAAACTCGACCGGACCCATGTCGTGACCGACGAATACTGCCGCACCGGGGTCGACGGCGTCTATGCCATCGGCGATGTGGCCGGGGCCCCCTGGCTCGCCCACAAGGCCAGCCACGAGGGCGTCATGGTCGCCGAACTGGCCGCGGGCGGGCATCCCCATGCCGTGGATCCCGCCGCCATCGCGGGCTGCACCTACTGCCATCCCCAGGTGGCCAGCGTCGGCATGACCGAGGCCAAGGCGAAAGAGGCGGGCTACAAGGTCAAGGTCGGCAAATTCCCCTTCATCGGCAACGGCAAGGCCGTCGCCCTGGGCGAACCCGAGGGCCTGATCAAGACGGTCTTCGACGAAAAGACCGGCGAGCTTCTGGGCGCCCATATGGTCGGGGCCGAGGTGACCGAGCTGATCCAGGGCTATGTCGTGGGTCGCGCGCTGGAGACCACCGAAGAAGATCTGATGAACACCGTCTTCCCGCATCCCACCCTGTCGGAGATGATGCACGAGGCCGTTCTGGCGGCCTACGGGCGCGAAATCCATATGTAGGCTGCCACATTGATCACTTCTGCCCTTGATTGACTCCCGCTCTGCAACACCTAGGTTGGAGAAAGTCTATCGTATTTGGGCAAATTGGATGCGACGAAGGAGTGATTTCATGACCAAGTTTACAATTCTGGCGGCCGCCTTTGCCGTTGTCGCCGGATCTGCCAGCGCAGCGACTGTCGTCAACGGCAGCTTCGAAGACCCCACGGGTTCAGGCGCTTTTCAGACCTATGACCCCGGATCTGGATCCTTGACTGGATGGACGATTTCGGGAGCCAACATCGACCATATTTCCGGATACTGGGAGCATTCCGACGGCGTGCGCAGCATCGATATGAACGGCAACGGCGGCGGGGCCTCGATCTCGCAGATGGTGACAAATCTTGTCATTGGCCGTAGCTACACGCTCCTCTTCGATATGGCAGGCAACCCCGATGACTCTCCGGTAAGGAAAGATCTGTTTGCCGCAATTGCCGGATTTTCCGACCAATTCTCATTTTATACGACGGGTAGGACGCGGACAGATATGGGTTGGACCACGATGTCTCTGGATTTCGTGGCCAACGATACGTCCCACTTACTGCAATTCGATTCGATTACCGATGGTGCCGCCTACGGCCCAGCACTAGACAACGTCCGCATCGTCGATGCGACCCCGGTTCCGGTCCCCGCTGCAGGGCTCCTGTTGCTCACGGCTCTCGGAGGCATCGGCCTGGCGAAACGGCGCAAGTCCTGATCACACTCCCTTCGACGATATGGCCGCTCAATGGGCGGCCAATTTCGGCACGCCGATATCTTCAACCGAGCAGTCGTTGCGCGGTCGGCAGTGGGGCAGGGCGGAGCATCTCTCAAATTCGCTGTCGGCCCGCCCCCAAAGCGCCAAGCGGCCGTTATTTTGCACATCGGAATATCTTAGCCCTCCTTACGGGAACGCCGTTTCCGGCCGGTCGAATTAATAGCCATCTGGCATGCGGTAATATGAATGTGAGGCCTTGCCGCAAGTTCTCGTTATGTTCTTCATTTTTGCTTGGAAGACGGACGGCCTTAAACTATTTCTTAGGCATTCATCGCCGGGGGACTCATGGCCGAGCTGAAGAACATCGAGGTGCGCGGCGCGCGCGAACATAACCTCAAGAATATCGACGTCGATATTCCGCGTAACGAACTGGTTGTTATCACGGGGCTTTCCGGATCCGGGAAGTCCTCTCTGGCCTTCGACACGATCTATGCCGAGGGCCAGCGCCGCTATGTGGAATCGTTGTCCGCCTATGCGCGGCAGTTCCTCGACATGATGGAAAAACCGGACGTGGATCACATCTCCGGCCTCTCCCCGGCGATTTCCATTGAACAGAAGACCACCTCCAAGAACCCGCGCTCCACCGTCGGCACGGTGACGGAGATCTACGATTACCTCCGCCTGCTCTTCGCCCGCGTCGGCACGCCCTATTCCCCCGCCACCGGCCAGCCGATCGAGGCGCAGCAGGTGCAGGACATGGTCGACCGGGTCATGGGGATGGAGGAGGGCACCCGCGGCTATCTCCTCGCCCCGATCATCCGGGACCGGAAGGGCGAATATAAGAAGGAATTTCAGGAGCTTCGCAAACAGGGGTTCCAGCGGGTGAAGGTCGACGGACAGTTCTACGACCTCGACGACGCCCCCACGCTCGACAAGAAATTCCGCCATGACATCGACGTGGTCGTCGACCGCATTGTCGTGCGCGAGGGGATGGAGACGCGGCTGGCCGACAGTTTCCGCACCGCGCTCGATCTCGCCGACGGCATCGCCATCCTCGAAACCGCTCCCCGCGCAGACAATGACGGGGTGGAACCGGAACCCGAACGGTTCACCTTCTCGGAAAAATTCGCCTGTCCCGTCAGTGGCTTCACCATTCCGGAGATCGAGCCGCGCCTCTTTTCCTTCAACGCCCCCTTTGGCGCCTGCCCGGATTGCGGCGGCCTGGGGGTCGAGCTCTTCTTCGACGAACGCCTCGTCGTCCCCGATGCCACTCTCAAGATCGCCGACGGGGCGCTCGCCCCCTGGCGCAAGGGCAAGAGTCCCTATTTCCTCCAGACCATCGAAGCCATCGCAAAGCATTATGATTTCGACAAGAAATCGCGTTGGAAGGATCTGCCGCCGCATGTCCAGCAGGTCTTCCTCTACGGTTCCGGAGACGAAGAAATCGCCTTCCGCTACGACGAGGGCGGCCGCGTCTACCAGGTCTCCCGCACCTTCGAGGGCGTCATTCCCAACATGGAACGCCGTTACCGCGAGACCGACAGCAACTGGATCCGCGAAGAATTCGAGCAATATCAGAACAATCGCCACTGCGGCACCTGCGACGGTTACCGCCTGAAGGAGGAGGCGCTGGCGGTCAAAATCGGCCCGGCCAAGGAGAAGGAACAGCTCCTCCACATCGGGCAGGTGGTCCAGATGTCGATCCGCGAGGCCTACGATTGGTGCCAGACCGTCCCCGACAACCTGACCGCGCAGCGCAACGAAATCGCCCGCGCCATCCTCAAGGAAATCCGCGAACGCCTTGGATTCCTGAACAATGTCGGGCTGGAATACCTTACGCTTTCGCGCAATTCCGGCACCCTCTCGGGCGGTGAAAGCCAGCGGATTCGGCTCGCCTCCCAGATCGGCTCCGGCCTCACCGGCGTGCTTTACGTGCTGGACGAACCCTCCATCGGGCTGCATCAGCGCGACAATGGCCGTCTGCTGACCACGCTGAAAAACCTGCGGGATCAGGGCAATACGGTGATCGTCGTCGAACATGACGAGGAAGCGATCCGCGAGGCCGACTACGTCTTCGACATTGGCCCGGGGGCAGGGGTGCATGGCGGCTCTGTCGTCTCCCACGGCACACCCGCGCATATCGCCGCGGACCCGGCCAGCCTGACCGGCCAATACCTTGCGGGCACACGGGAAATTCCCGTCCCCGCCGAACGGCGCAAGGGCAACAAGAAGACCGTTTCCGTCGTCAAGGCGACCGGCAACAACCTGAAAAACGTCACCGCCGACTTCCCCTTGGGCAAGTTTGTCTGCGTCACCGGTGTTTCCGGCGGCGGCAAGTCGACCCTGACCATCGAGACCCTGTTCAAGACCGCCTCCATGCGCCTGAACGGCGCGCGGCAGACGCCCGCGCCCTGCGAAACGATCAAGGGGCTGGAACATCTGGACAAGGTAATCGACATCGACCAGCGACCCATTGGCCGGACTCCGCGTTCAAATCCAGCGACTTACACCGGGGCCTTCACCCCGATCCGCGACTGGTTCGCAGGCCTGCCCGAGGCCAAGGCACGCGGCTACAAGCCCGGCCGCTTCTCCTTCAACGTCAAGGGCGGTCGGTGTGAGGCCTGCCAGGGCGACGGCGTCATCAAGATCGAGATGCACTTCCTGCCGGACGTCTATGTCACCTGCGAAACCTGCCAGGGCGCGCGCTACAACCGCGAAACGCTGGAGATCAAGTTCAAGGGCAAGAGCATAGCCGACGTTCTTGATATGACGGTCGAAGACGCGCAGGAGTTTTTTAACGCTGTTCCCAGCATCCGCGAGAAGATGGATGCGCTGGTCCGCGTCGGCCTTGGCTATATCAAGGTCGGTCAACAGGCGACGACGCTGTCAGGTGGCGAGGCACAGCGGGTCAAGCTGTCGAAGGAACTGTCGAAACGTTCCACCGGCCGCACCCTCTACATCCTCGACGAACCGACCACCGGTCTGCACTTCGAGGACGTGCGCAAGCTGTTGGAAGTACTGCATGAATTGGTCGGCCAGGGCAACTCCGTCGTGGTGATCGAACACAACCTCGACGTCATCAAAACCGCCGACTGGATCGTCGATATCGGTCCCGAGGGCGGTGATGGCGGCGGAGAAATCGTCGCAACCGGCACGCCGGAAGAGGTCGCCAAGGTCGACCGCAGCCACACCGGCCGTTACCTCGCCCCCATGCTCAAGGCCGGGCGCGTCGCGGCGGAGTGATCAGTAGCGGTTGATATGGGGATTGATGTAGTTCAGCACGCGCCGGGAGCGGATCTCGGCGCGATAGATATCCTCGCCCACCTTGAAATAGGTCCAGCCGTTTTCCGGTCGGGGCAGGCCATAACGTAAGGGATTCATGAGGATAAGTCCGTGCTCGGGCAGGGTATCCCCATAGCTCAGGATATGATGCGCGGCCACGCCCGCGACGATCGGTGGAACGATGAAACGGCCCGGGCGATCCTCTGGCTTGCTCCGGGGGCCCGTGGAAACGATACGACGCGCTCTGGTCTGGTGGCGCTTCACCCCCTCCTGACCCGACACGTTCGGCCCGACATTGAGGCATCGCACCCCAAGCCCTGCAGTGGCACAATCCGCCACCACAGGTCCCGAGATCGCCGAAAGTAATAGCCCGAGGGCCAGAGAGCGCATCATGACACATCCCTCGAAAGGTGAGGACAAGTGTGCCATGGATGCCGTACCGATCCAAGTGATCTGCGATTTCAGCACTGGAAACAGTCAGTTGAGAATGGCTGACACGGCGCCGATCAGATCCAGCACTTCGCGGGTTTCCCGGTCCACGCGGTAGACGTATCCGTCACCCCGATAATAGGTGCCATAGGGGTCAAGGCCGTAGCGCGCCGGGTCGCGGATCACGATATAACGCTCATCGACCAGACGATCACCTATCTGCAATCCGCCCTTCTTGGCCAGTCCGGGCGGGACGCAGGCGGGTGATTTCTTGGCCAGCCCCGGCGGGCAGCCCTGGGTCTGTCCGGGCGCGCCGCGCGCTTTCCAGGCCCCTTTGTCATTGGGCGGTTTGGCCTCCGCCAGCAATGGGATGGTCATTAAAGCGGCGCTCATCAGCAGGGTGAGCCGTGTCATGCGAAATCTCCTTTGTTCCAAAGGGATAACGCACACCTCGCAAACACTGTTCCCGCTGGCGACCGGACGGGCGGAAACCCGCCTGCACCCCGCTTGTCAGCCGCGCCCGCGCTTTTCGAACCGGGGCAGCATGGCCGAAAAATCGCGCCCCGCGCCGTCCTCCTCCTCGACAAACCGCGCATAAAGGTCCGCCGCCGCGCGCCCCATGGGCGTATCCGCATCCGCGCCCTCCGCCGCCTGTTGCGACAGGCGCAGGTCCTTCAGCATCAGATCGGCGGCAAACCCCGGCTGATAGCCGTTGTCCGCCGGCGATTTCGGCCCGACCCCGGGGGCGGGGCAATAGGCGTTCATCGACCAGGAATAGCCCGAGGAGGTCGAGACGACGTCGAACATCGCCTGCCGGTCCAGGCCCAGCTTGTCGGCCAGGGCAAAGGCCTCGCAGGTGGCGATCATGGTGACGCCGAGGATCATGTTGTTGCAGATCTTGGCCGCCTGTCCGTTACCCGACGGGCCGCAATGCACCGCCTTTTGGCCCATGATCTCGAAAAGGGGTTGAGCTTTCATGAACGCGGCCTCGTTGCCGCCCACCATGAAGGTCAGCGTGCCGCCCTGCGCCCCGCCGACACCGCCCGAAACAGGCGCATCCAGCGGCAGAATGTCAGCCTTGTCAGCCTCTTCCGCCACGGACCTCGCGCTGTCCACATCCACTGTCGAACAGTCGAGGAAGACCGCCCCCGGCCGCATCGCCGGGATGATCTCTGCCGTGACGGCGCGCAGGATGGCGCCATTCGGCAGCATGGTGATGACGATGTCCTGATCCGTGGCCGCCTCCGCCGCCGATCCGACCGCCTGCACCCCCTCGACCGCGACCTCTGCGGTGTCGAAACCGGTGACCACATGCCCCGCCTTGGCCAGGTTGGCCGCCATGGGCCCGCCCATGTTGCCCAGGCCGATAAACCCGATATTCATGACAGTTCCTCCTCGAATGTCAGTTCTTCCGCGCCCAGTGGGGCGAGCATCTCTGCCACCGCCGCCTCCGTGACGTCCGCGATCCCGTGCCGCCAGGTCGGATTGCGGTCACGGTCGATGATCTGCGCGCGGATTCCTTCAAGGAAATCTGCATGTTCCATCGACCGCGCCGTGAACCGGTATTCCAGCTGCAGCGCGACGCGAATATCCGTTTCCTCCCGCAGCCGCGCCAGCATGTCCAGTGTCACGGCCATGGCGAGCGGAGAGTTGCGGCGCACCGCCTTCAGCGCCGCTTCGGCAAACTCGCCCTCGGCGGCGGCCAGCTTCCCCTCGATCTCCGCCAGCGATCCGGAGAAGAGGTGATCCACCTCCGCGCGATGCGCCATCAACCCGGCATCGGCAGGATGAGCTTCGCTGGTCAAGATGCTGATATCGCTGCCATCGCAGAGCATCTGGATTAGCCCCGGCCACCGCGCCTCCGGCACAAACAGATCCGCAAACCCCATCTCGATCGCATCGCCTGCGGACATCCGCGCCGCCGTCAGACCCAGGTAGGCGCCCATCTGACCGGGCGCCCGCGCCAGCAGCAGCGACCCGCCAACATCCGGCACCAGCCCGATGCCGCATTCCGGCATGGCGATCTGCGTGCTCTCGCCCACCACACGCACACCCGCATGACAGCCGATACCGACACCGCCGCCCATGACGAACCCCTGCATGAAGCTGACGATCGGTTTGGGATAGCGCGCGAGCCGGGCGTTCAGCCGGTATTCGTCGCGCCAGAACCGCTGGCCATAGGCAAAATCCCCGGCGCGCCCGCTCTCGTACAGCTGTTGAATATCGCCGCCCGCGCAGAAGGCCTTTTCGCCCTCCGCATCCAGGATCACCAAATGCACCGACTCGTCCGAGAGCCAGTCTTTCAGCGCCGCGTCAATCGCCATGGCCATGTCATAACTCAAGGCATTCAAGGCCTTGGGACGGGTGAGGGTGATACGGCCGGCGCTGCCTTCGCGGCGGATGTGGATATCGTCGCTCATGCCGCGATCATCCCGCGCGACACGATCACCCGCATGATTTCATTGGTTCCTTCCAGGATTTCATGCACCCGCAGGTCGCGTACGATCTTTTCCACCCCGTAATCCGCGAGGTAGCCGTAGCCGCCGTGCAGCTGCAGGCATTGATTGGCCACCCGCGACCCGGTTTCGGTGACAAAGGCCTTGGCCATGGCGCAGAACTTCGTCGCATCCGGCGCGCCCTGATCCAGCTTCCACGCCGCCTGCCGCAGAAAGGTCCGCGCCGCCTGCAATTCGATCTCCATATCCGCCAGCCGGAACTGCAGCGCCTGGAACTGGTTGATCGGCTGTCCAAAGGCCTGCCGCTCGCCCATATAGGCCACCGTCCGGTCCAGCGCGGCCTGCGCCGCACCAAGCGAACAGGCCGAAATGTTCAGCCGCCCTCCGTCCAGCCCTTTCATCGCATATGTGAATCCCTGGCCCTCTTCGCCCACGAGATTCCGATCGGAAACGTCGCAATTGTCGAACTGGACCTGCCGCGTCGGCTGCGACTTCCAGCCCATTTTCTCCTCCAGCCCGCCGAAAGAGAGGCCCGCCGTGCCGTCCTCGACATAGATCGTCGACACGCCCTTGGGCCCCGGTCCGCCGGTCCGCGCCATAACCACATATCCGTCGGAATACCCCCCGCCGGAGATAAAGGCCTTGGTCCCGTTCAGCCGGTATCCCTCGTTCGTCCGCTCCGCCCGCGTCTTCAGCGCGGCGGCGTCGGACCCCGATCCCGGCTCGGTGAGGCAATAGCTCAGCACCCTCTCCATCGACACCACCCCGGGCAACACCCGGTCGCGCAACTCCGGCGCGGCAAAGGCGTCGATCATCCGGGCGCACATGTTGTGGATCGACAGAAAGGCCGCGACGGAAGGGCAGGCCATCGACAGCGCCTCGAACACCAGCGTCGCATCCAGCCGTCCCAGCCCCGCGCCGCCGTTCTCCTCGCTCACATAAAGCCCGCCGAAGCCGAGCGCCCCGATCTCGGGCCAGAGATCCTTGGGAATGCTGCCCGCGCGCTCCCACTCCTGGGCAAATGGCGCGATCCGGTCCTGCCCGAAGGCATGGGCCATGTCGAAAATAGCCTGCTGTTCCTCGGTCAAAGCGAAATCCATTGTCTCCCCCGTCTCCTCGGCCCGTCTCCTGCGCGCCACTCTATCTGCGGAAATTCACGGACAACAGGGGAAACCCTGCGGGGTGGTTTTGCAATATTGCCGGGGCTGGGACGGGGGGCGATCAAAACTCAATCCCGCCTTTTCGGACATGCAGCAGGACGCGCGAATCTCCTTTTCGTCTCCATTCGCGACTGCTATTGGAGCGATGGCCCAGGGAGAAGCCGGGGTCTATATATCTGGTAATATTAGAATTTGTGGAGACGATTATGACGATGAAGACCCTGCTCGCGGCTGCATCAGTTGCTGTTGCAACCAGTGCAACGGGCGCACTGGCCGTACCGGTTACGATTGATTTCGGTGGTGCCGACGGTGAATTTTCCGAACTGTCCTACGAGGGCGGCCTGCTGACCGTGTCGACCCTTCTGGGTGCGCTCGGCTCAGAATTCTCCAAGGTGACCCGGCAGGCCGAAGGCCTCGGCGTTACGCACGACTTCGATTCCTCGGATGAACTGGACAACTGGGAAACCCTTTTCTTCAGCTTCAATAGCAACGTGAAGCTGATCAAGATGGAGTTCGCTGCCTTCAACCCCGGGCTTTGGGATTTCGACAACTACGTCGTGACCGTGCTGCAACCCGGTCCCTCCTTCGTGCTGGACATCGACAACGCCGATCCGCTGATGTTCGGTGAGATTGAAGCCAACGCTTTCTCGATTGGCGCCGGCGTGCTCGACTATTTCTACATCGAGTCCCTGACCTTCGACGACATGTCCGCTGTCCCGCTGCCCGCCGGTGGCGCGCTGCTGCTTGGCGGCCTGGGTGGCCTCGCCGCGCTGCGTCGCAAGCGCAAAGCGGCCTGATCCAGTCCAACACAAACGAAAAGGCGGGGCATCGACCCCGCCTTTTATTCTTTCCGATCAACGTCGTATCGCACGCACCGCACCGGCCGTGCGGCCTGTCGCGACCAATCAGGCGATCAGCAGCTGGTCTTCCAAGACAGTCTGATAGCCCATGTCCTGCAGCGCCGCGATGGTCAGCGCGCTGACGTCATTGCTCATGTTGAGCGTGCCGGTCATGATCTCGTTCTTGAAGACGCTCTCGTCCCAATGCTTGCCGGCCGTGCCGCTGCCGCCCTCCATCTCGACCGGAACGCCATAGAACGACAGCTCGTCGGCGCTCGCGATGCTGGCGAAACGGTCGTTGTAGATGGCGATGGCATTCTCGCCGGTGAACCGCAGGCTGCCGTCGATCACTTCGGTCAGACCCATGGCGCCCCAGGCGGTCCCGAAGCCGAGCGAATGCATCAGCTCGTGCAGGATCAGGTCATCCATGAGGCCGTAGTTCAGCATCCTGGACACATCCGCCTCGTCGATCTTGATATAGCCCTGGGAGGGCAGGTAGGAGTCCGATCTGACCGCCGTGTAGCCGCCCCAGCCGACATAACCACCGCTGCCATCGACGGCCGTCAGAGAGGCCGTGATATGCAGATCGTCGATCATGCCGTTCGCGCTGAGATAATCGGGCAGGTCACCGATGACGATATCGCTGATCGCCTCCGCAGCATCGATCAGATACTGCATCATCTCTGTCGACCAGTTCCCGTTGAACGTGATCGAGATATTGTAGCCATCGGGCGTGTCCAGACCGCTGATATAGTCGGCCTGAATGCTCGGCGTCGGTGTCGGATCGGTCGGTTCCTCGGGGGCAGGATCACCGCCCGTGTCCGTCCCGGTATCCGTGCCGGTATCCGTCCCCGGATCCGTCGTGTCCTTGTTCTTGCCCTTGCCGCCGCCTTTTTCACCGCCGCCTTTCGAGCCGCCGTCTCCACCGCCGCCACCGGCGTGGGCGGGTTTCGCACCGGCCGCCCCGTCGAGCGGGCTGTCCTCCCCCGAGGGCGCCTCATCGTCGGCGTCCTGCGGCAATTCCATCGCTGGAGTGTCGTCGACACGGGCCGCGCGATGATCGGCGCTGTGCGGCAGGCTGCCGAACCAATCGGCGCGACCGTCTTTCAGGCCGCCTGCGTTGTTGACCCAGGATGTGGATGGCAGGGATTTGGTCAGATCATAGGCTGGGTTGCCCGGCGCCTGGCTATCGTCCGGACCATCGGCGAAAGGCCCGTTTCGGCCACTCAGTTGTTCGTCCGTCTTGTTCAGGATGATCTTGAAGAGGGCAGACCTGTCCTCAGACGCCTGCTGATTACGCGCCCCGAAGGTCGCCGCAACCCGATCCATGTTCCGCATAGTGCCGCCTTATACTGCTGTTGCCCCGTTTTTTCGGTTTACTAGCAGATTCGGACGGGATTAGGGCACCCCTATGGAGTGCCCTATCTGTTTTCTACTACATTTAGGCGAAAGTTGGCCGAAACTCAGGCCGCCTTGCGCGCTTTCCTGCGGATCAGGCCAAGCCCGGCCACACCTGCGAGCAGCAGGGGCAGGGAGGCGGGAAGCGGAACTTCCGTGCCGACGCCGCCGCCATTGTCATCTAGTTGGTAGTACAGCGACAGGTGCGAAAGACCTTGCGTGGTCGCTCCCGGGCCGCTGACAGTCCAAAGGCCGGACGCGGTTGCCAGTTCGCTCAGCGAGCCAAAAGTGAAGGTAGCGTAGCTGCTTGATTGCTTCAGTACGATTGCGAAGCTCAGAAGCGCGACATCAGTCGTGAGTGACCATGTGTTATCTGAACCATAAGGCTCGAACGGATCACCGAATGTGAACAAGCTCGAAATGGTGTCGGACGTTACCGTCCCGGCGGGCGGTTTTCCTACGCCACCGTCACTGAATTCGATCTTGCCGCCGTAAGTGAAAACGCCGTAGTCGGCAGCGGGATCGTTGCCAGCCGCACAGACGGCGCTGGTCGGTTCATAGGATGTCGGCGAACCATCGCCAACCATCGTATAGGTAACTGACGGCCCCGAAGGCGACGAGCAGGTGGCAGCATATGCTGCACCCGAAATGACCATCGCTGCACTTGCTGACAAAGCGAAAGTTGTGATCTTCTTCAAAATCTTCATTCGCAAATCCTCCTTAAAAAGGTGTTGTCGCGGCGGACCCAAATATTGGCACCTGCGACTCTACGGCTTGCGAAGCACGTATACGGGCATCTTTTTGCCACATTTCGACAGTCAATGAAATCGGAATGTCTGCACAACTGTGTGAAAAGTTCAAAAGGTTAACCCGCGATCCGCGTTTTTCCGCCCGTACGGGACGTGTTTCTGACATCCAGCTACGGTTAAGGTTGGGTTAACGTTTCGCCCGACAACCCAGGCGTGCGCCCCTGCCTTTCGTCCGCCCCCAAACCGTTGCCCAACAAGGCATCGATTCGCCCGCGTCCCGGCCTCACGCCCTGTTCATCAACTCGTCGATGCACCGCTGTTCCAGCCCCAGCATCTCCAGCGCCTCGGCCTCGTCCTGTACGACTCGGACGACCATCGCTTCCAGCCCGTCCCAGGACTTCAGCGCCGAATGGGCCATCGACCGGCTAATCCGGGTCGGCGCCAGATAGATCATGAAACTGGGCCGACCGGAGGCCATCAGCGTATCGACCTGCAGTGCCTGAAATTTCATCAGATCCACGTAGGACCGGTCGTATTCCACGATATCCTTGAGGTCGATCAGATGTTTCAGCTCCGGGCGAGAGTCCGGATCACGCGAGAATCGGGTAAAGGCCTCCACGGTTTCCTGCACCGTGGCCACGCCGGAATAGCGGACGTAAACCAGCCCTATATCGCTGAGAATTCTGTAGTGCACAGCCATCTATCGGAACCACCCAGGTCGCAGAAAGCCGGACCCAAAAGGGCCCGGCCAGATCAGCATACAGGTTTGACCAAGTGGTTCAATTCTCAACACCCTGCAAATCGGCGCAGGGTAAACGAGGTCAATCCATCGCCTTGAAGTGGAACTCGCCGCCCTCTTTCAACCCCGAGGGCCAGCGCGCGGTCACGGTCTTGGTCCGGGTGTAGAACTTGAAGGCATCCGGCCCGTGCTGGTTCAGGTCGCCAAAGGCGGATTTCTTCCAGCCGCCGAAGGTGTGATAGGCCAGCGGCACCGGGATCGGCACATTGATCCCGACCATCCCGATATTGATCCGGTTGGCAAAATCTCGCGCCGTGTCGCCGTCGCGGGTGAAGATCGCGGTGCCGTTGCCGTATTCATGATCCATTGCCAAGCCAATCGCCTCTTCATAGGTCTTGGCGCGGACGGTCGACAGCACGGGGCCAAAGATCTCCTGCTTGTAGATGTCCATGTCGGGGGTCACGCGGTCGAACAGATGCGCGCCGACAAAGAACCCGTCCTCATAGCCCTGCAGGCTGAAGTCGCGGCCGTCCACGACCAGCTCCGCCCCCTGATCGACGCCGGATTGCACCAGCCGCAGGATGTTCTCCTTCGCTGCCGCGGTGACGACGGGGCCATAGTCCACATCCTTGCCCGCGGTATAGGGTCCGACCTTCAGCTTCTCGATCCGCGGCACCAGCTTCTCGATCAGCCGGTCCGCCGTCTCCTCGCCCACGGGCACGGCAACCGAGATCGCCATGCAGCGTTCGCCCGCAGCGCCGTACCCGGCCCCGACCAGCGCATCCGCCGCCTGATCCATATCCGCATCCGGCATGACGATCATGTGGTTCTTGGCCCCGCCAAAGCACTGCACGCGCTTCCCGGCCGCACAGCCACGGGAATAGATGTATTCCGCAATCGGGGTCGATCCGACAAAGCCGATCGACTGGATCACCTCATTGTCGAGGATCGCATCCACCGCGCCCTTGTCGCCGTTCACCACCTGGATGATGCCCTTGGGCAGCCCGGCCTCTTCCAGCAGTTCCGCCAGCATCAGCGGGACTGAAGGGTCACGTTCCGACGGCTTGAGGATAAACGCGTTGCCGCAGGCGATGGCGGGCGCGAACATCCACATCGGGATCATGGCGGGGAAGTTGAAGGGCGTGATGCCCGCGGTGACGCCAAGCGCCTGACGCATCGAGTAAATGTCGATCCCCGGACCGGCGCTGTCGGTATATTCGCCCTTCAGCATCTGCGGCGCGCCGATGCAGTATTCCACCACCTCAAGGCCCCGCTGCACGTCGCCCGCCGCATCCGGCAGGGTCTTGCCATGCTCGCGGCTCAGCGCCTCGGCCAGCTTGTCCATGTCGCGGTTCAGCAGATCCACGAACTTCATCAGCACCCGCGCGCGGCGCTGCGGGTTCACCGCGGCCCAGGCGGGTTGTGCGGCCGCGGCGACCTCGACCGCGCGGTTCAGCTCCTCGGTCGAGGCCAGCGGCACCTTCGCCTGCACCTCGCCGGTCGCCGGGTTCATGACATCCGCAAAGCGGCCGGACGTGCCTTTGACATGGGCGCCGTCGATGTAATGGGTCAGTTCCTGCATGGGGTCCTCCATCCGTTTGGGCGCAGGATAGTGTTGCGATTTTCCCGGACAAAGGGGAAATAGGGCAAAGATGTTTTGCGTAAATGCAAAGGCGGGGGCGACATGCACTGGGACGATCTGCGAATTTTTCTGGCCGTGGCGCGGGATGAAAGCCTGTCGGCCGCGGGCCGTCGCCTGCGGATCGACCCCGCCACCGTGGGCCGCCGCGTCTCCCGGCTGGAGGAACAGATCGGCGCGGCGCTCTTTGCGAAATCGCCCCAGGGCTATGCGCTGACCGACGCGGGCCAGCGGCTGCTGGACCATGCCATGCGCGCCGAACAGGCCGTTCTCGCGGCGGGCGAGGAACTGGCGGGGCAGGCGGGGGGCCTCTCGGGTCAGATCCGCATCGGCGCGCCTGACGGGGTGGCGAACTTCCTGCTGCCGCAGGTCTGCGCCCGCATCCACGACGCCAACCCCGATCTGGAGATCCAGATCGTCGCCCTGCCACGGCTCTTCAACCTGTCGCGGCGCGAGGCCGACATGGCGGTCACCGTCAGCGCCCCGACCGCCGGCCGCCTGCTGGTGCAGAAGATCGCCGACTATCACCTGCACCTCGCCGCCACGCGCGACTACCTTTCCACCCATCCCCCGATCCGGGACATGCGCGACCTGCGGGATCACCGGATGGTCGGCTATATCCCCGACATGATCTTCGACAAGGAACTCGACTACCTCGGCGACATCGGGGCAGGGCGCGTACCGCTCGCCTCCAATTCCGTCGTGGTCCAGCTCAACTGGCTGCGGCTCGGCGCCGGGGTCGGTATCGTGCATGATTTCGCGCTGCCCTTCGCCCCCGATCTGACCCGCATCCTGCGCGACCGTTTCTCCCTCACCCGCAGCTTCCACCTTGTCCGGCACGAGGACGACGCCCGCCTGGAACGGATGAACCGTTTTGCCGCATTGCTGAGCGAGGGTCTCCGGCGGGAAGTCACTCACCTTGAAGGAGAACTTGACAAAATGCCGCAGCCGACGGACGCTTAGACCAAGACATCGAGCGTACCGGGACACGGGGATTTCCCCGTCTTTCACCCTTCGCGTTCGAAGCCCGCCGAAAGGCAGCGAAGGGTGAGGCCGACTGTCCCGCGATGCTTTAGCCAACGGGAGGAATGGCAATGATCGTACAGCAGATCCTGAAGTCCAAGGGTGGGGGTCACGTCGTGACGGTGAAACCGACGATGACCGTGGCCGAGGTCACGAAAATCCTGGCGGAGAAAAGGATCGGCGGTGTGATCGTGACAGCCGGGGGCGACACGGCGGAGGGCATCCTCTCCGAGCGCGACATCGTGCGCGCCCTGTCGCATCGCGGCTCCGGTATTCTGACCGACACAGCCGAGACGCTGATGACCCGCAACCCGGTCTGCTGCGAACGCTCGGACACCGCCGACGAGGTCCTGCGCCGCATGACCGACGGCCGCTTCCGCCACATGCCCGTGGTCGAGGACGGCAAGCTGATCGGCATCGTCACCATCGGCGACGTGGTCAAGGCGCGGCTCAGCGAACTGTCCATGGAACGCGACGCGCTGGAAGGCATGATCGCGGGGCATTGACGCGCCGCTACGGCACGGGTGTCGCACCGATGCGATACCGACGTGATACCGACGTAATACCGACACGGCGTTCGGTGGATTAACGCCCCATGCGGATAGTTTGTGACAGGCCCTTGCATTCCCCCGCGCAATAATGTTGCGTGCGCAGAAATCGCGATGACGAGAGGACGCCATGCGCATTGGTCTATATCCCGGCACCTTCGACCCTATCACCCTGGGACATGTGGACGTTATCCGGCGCGCGGCCTCTCTGGTCGACCGTCTGGTGATCGGCGTCGCCATCAACCGTGACAAGGGCCCGCTCTTCGATCTCGAAGAACGCGTCGCCATGATCGAGGAGGAATGCGCCAAGCTTTCGTCCGAGACGGGAACCGAAATCATCGCCCATCCCTTTGAGAACCTGCTGATCCACTGCGCACATGATGTCGGCGCCACGGTCATCGTGCGCGGCCTGCGTGCTGTGGCGGATTTCGAGTATGAATATCAGATGGTTGGCATGAACCGGTCGCTAGACAACACGGTCGAGACGGTCTTCCTCATGGCCGATGCCAAGCATCAGGCCATCGCGTCCAAACTGGTCAAGGAAATCTGCCGCCTCGATGGCGACGTGTCCAAGTTCGTGACCCCGGCGGTCAACGATAAACTTCGGGCGAAGCTCTCGAAATAAACTTCCGGTCCTTCATCGCCTCATAGGCTTTGCGGATGAAGGCCGCGCTGTCCGCCACCCGTGTGAGCGGCAGCATATGCCCGCCCTCGATCAGCTTCAGCCCGATCTGCGGATACCGCCGCACCAGCAGCTCTCCGTGGTGGGAGGGGTCGAGGATGCGGTCTTCCTTGCCAAAGAGCACCCGCACCGGCACCGCCAGTTTGCTGTAATCACGCGACATTCCGACCAGGTCCTCCTCCGAGGCCTGGAAATCCCGACTGGCGTTGTAAAAGGCATCGGGCCGCAGCGACAGCAACCCGCCGCCCCGCACCGGAAACTCCGGCGGGATGCCATCGGGGCCGAAGATCTCCGTCTCCACCGGGCCGGGATGGCGGATCATATGCGGCACTGCGGTCGTCCAGCTCAGGATGCGGCGATAGACATCCGATCCGATCCGGTAAGCGTCAAAAACCCCCGCCGCCTCCTTGATGGGCAGCGACAGCGGCGCCAGCAGCGCCAGCCCGCGCACCAGCTGCGGCTTCTCCAGCGCCAGCGCCAGGGAAATCGCCCCGCCAAGCGAATGCCCGACCACCAGCGGATTGTCGATCTCCAGCTTCTCGATCACCTCCGCCACCTGCCGCGCCTGCGACCGGATATTGGCCGCCGCATCCGCCGGGCGTTCCGAATAGCCCGACCCGGGCCGGTCGATCGCCACCACCCTGAAATCCTTGGCCAGATCGTCGATCAGCCCGCAGTCGAAATGCGCCAGGTTCCCGCCCAGCCCATGCACCAGCAGGATCGCGGGACCGGAGCCGCAGTCGACATAGTGCAGCCGCCCGGTGGAGATGCTGGTAAAGGCCCCGCGCGGCGGCACCATCCGTTCGGCCTTCTGCTTCCACCACCAGGAAAAGGCGACGTAGCCAAGCGTCATCAGCACATAAAGGCCGATCAGGATCAGGATTATGTTGGGCAGGAAATCAATCATGTGCACAGTCAATCAACATTCCGAACCCTTAGCGCCAAAAGGCCACCCACTCCAGCAATTCGGCGAATTTTCGGGCAAGAAACAGACTGTTGGCGCCGTCAAACCACTGCCAGTCAACCAGCAGGAGCGCGACAATGATCATTGCCAACGCGATGGCTATCCTGTTCGTCATGTCACCCTCAAGCGCCCGACCCCGCCATGGCTATGCCCGAGCGGTGGCAACGGATCAAGTCCCGTGGTGGGCGAGGGGGGCAGGGGGGACGGCATTCGGCCCTGTTGAACATGGAGTTGGCCCGCGTCCAGCAGGCCCTTGGGCGGGGCGTAGGATCAACTCCCGAAACATGCCACAGATGTTCGCACCACTGACATACTCGCCAGCAGCCAGCCCCCAGGTCTTACCCGATCAGCCGCCCCATCACCGCCGCCACATCCGCCATCCGGTTGGAGAAGCCCCATTCGTTGTCATACCAGGCCAGAACGCGCACCATCCGGCCTTCCATCACCCGCGTCTGATCCAGCGCCACCGTGGCCGAAACCGGCGCGTGGTTGAGGTCGATGGAGACCAGCGGCGCCTCCGTCACCTCGAGAATGCCGGAAAGCGGACCCTGCGCCGCCGCGACAAAAGCCGCGTTGATCTCCTCCACACTCGTTTCGCGCCCCGCGTCGAAGGTCAGGTCCACGCAGGAGACATTGGGCGTCGGCACCCGGATCGCCACCCCGTCCAGCTTCCCCGCCAGTTCGGGCAGGACATCGCCAACCGCGCGCGCCGCGCCGGTCGAGGTCGGGATCATCGACATCGCCGCCGCCCGCGCCCGGTAAAGGTCCTTGTGCCCAGTATCCAACGTCGGCTGGTCGCCCGTGTAGGCGTGCACCGTGGTCATGAACCCGCGCGTGATGCCGACCGTATCGTTCAGCACCTTCGCCACCGGGGCCAGGCAGTTCGTTGTGCAGGAGGCGTTGGAGACCACCTGATGCTCCCCCGTCAGCACGTGGTCATTCACCCCCATCACCACCGTCGCATCCGCGCCCTGGCCGGGGGCGGAGATCAGCACCCGCGCCGATCCGTTCGCCAGATGCGCCGCCGCCTTGTCCCGCGCGGTGAAGATGCCGGTGCATTCCAGCGCCACATCCACCCCGTCCCAGGGCAGGGCGGAGGGATCGCGTTCCGCCGTCACGCGGATCTTGCCGCGGCCGAGGTCGATCCAGTCCTCGCCCTCGCGCACCTCCGTGGCAAACCGCCCGTGCACGCTGTCATACCGCAGCAGATGCGCATTGGTCGCAACGGGATAGAGGTCGTTGATCGCAACCACCTCCAGATCCGTGCGCCCACTTTCCTCGATGGCGCGCAGGACATTGCGTCCGATGCGCCCGAACCCGTTGATGGCCAGTTTGATGGTCATGGTCGCGCGCCCCCCTGATGTCGCGATGCCAGGTGATTCCGTTATCGCTAACATATCTTATTTTACGGCTCCGACCACCCGGGGCGCGGGGTTTCTGCCAAGCATGCGGAAAACAAGGAAAAAGCGGTGCTGATTGACACGGTAGTGCGGGGGCGGGGTCTGCGGATGCAGCCTTTGGCCCCGTGCGGCCCGGCAAATTCGTGGCAAAGAGGGGAGCGCGAAGCGCCCGCCCTTGGGGCGGGTCGGGCGCTGCCCGGCGGAGCCGCCGGGCGTGTCAATCATTCAGCGTTTGGCCTGCGTCACCGTCGCACAAAGGGGCCGCGAAAATCCCGCAACGCAACTCCGACGCCTCAGCGCATCTGCCCCATGGCCGCAGCCACATCGGCCATCCGGGCCGAGAAGCCCCATTCGTTGTCATACCAGGCCAGCACACGGACCAGCCGCTTGCCGGTCACCTTGGTCTGGTCGGGCGCAAAGATCGAGGACTGCTCGGTATGGCAGAAATCCACCGAAACCTTGGGCTCCGGATCATAGGCCATGACCGCGCCCATCTGGCCCGCGACGGCCTGTGCGACCACTTCGTTCACATCGGCTTCGGTCACGTCCCGCTTGGCCACAAAGGTCAGGTCCACGGCCGACACATTGGGCGTCGGCACCCGGATCGCCGAGCCGTCCAGCACGCCCTTCAACTCTGGCAGCACCTCGCCAAGCGCCTTGGCCGCACCGGTGGAGGTCGGGATCATCGACATCGCCGCCGCCCGCGCCCGGTAGAGGTCATCGTGCCGCCGGTCCAGCGTCGGCTGGTCCCCGGTGTAGGCGTGGATCGTCGTCATGATGCCGCTCTCGATACCGATACCGTCGTTCAGCACTTTCGCCAGCGGCGCCAGGCAGTTGGTGGTGCAGGACCCGTTGGAGATCATCGTATCCTCGGCCACCAGCTGATCATGGTTCACACCGAAGACGATGGTCTTCTGCACGTTCTTCGCCGGGGCGGAAATCAGGACCTTCTTGGCACCGCGCTCTAGGTGCACCTTGGCCTTCTCGCCGTCGTTGAACTTGCCCGTGCATTCCAGCACCACGTCACAGCCGGACCAGTCCAGCTCCGACGGGTTGTAGGTCGAATACACCTCCATCGGACCACGGCCGATATCCATCGTGTTGCCCGCGACCTTCACCTCGCCGCCGAAGCGACCATGCACGCTGTCATAGCGCAGCAGATGTGCCGAGGTCTCGATCGGGCCGGTGGCGTTCAGCTTGACCACCTGCACGTCATTGCGCGCGCTTTCCGCGATATGGGCGAGGGTGCAACGGCCGATCCGGCCAAAACCATTGATGCCGACGGTGACGGTCATGAGCGCAACTCCTGTTTCTGGATTCCCCCGGCATATAGCCGGTCGTTGCGCATTCCTTAAGAGGAAAACCCAATTTCTGCCAATGTGTTAGCGATAACCGTGACGTGGTGGCGCTAACCCCGGAGACGGTTCGCGCTAACAACGCACAGTGTCGCCGGAGTGGGGACGATCCGGGGGGCGGAGGAGGGAATCATCGGGGTGTGATTGAGGGTGCGGGGAAGGGGCGCGCGGTCCGGCATGGTCTGCGAGGTCCCGGCACAAGGCCGGGACATACCCCACTACGCGTCCCGGCCCCCGCGCCGGGACCGCACGCCAAATCTCACCCACGTCCCGGCCCCTGCGCCGGGACCGCACGCAAAAATCTCACCCCGCTCCAAGTCCCGGCCCCCGCGCCGGGACCGCTCGAGCCCCAACACAGACCGCCGCGGGGGCGCCCGGTTACTGGCTCAGAGCATCGCCTTCGCTTCGGCCGCCACACGCTCCGCCGTGATGCCGAAATGCTCAAAGAGAACCTCTGCAGGGGCCGATGCGCCGAAGGAGGACATGCCGACAAAGGCCGCCTTGGCCTCGCGCCCGCGCTCGCCCAGAAGCCAGCGATCCCATCCCATGCGCACCGCAGCTTCGACGCCGACGCGGACCGGCCCGGCGGGCAGCACGCGCTTGCGATAGGCCTCGTCCTGCGCGGCAAACAGCTCCATGCAGGGCATGGAAACGACGCGCGTACCGATCCCGTCGGCCTCCAGCAGGGCCTTGGCCTCCATCGCGATAGACACTTCCGACCCGGTGGCGATCAGGATCGCCTGGCGCTTGCCCTCCGCCTCGGCCAGGACATAGGCGCCCTGTTCCGTCAGGTTGCGGGATTTGTGCTGCAGCCGCACCGCGGGCACGTTCTGACGCGTCAGCGACAGCACCGACGGGGTCGAGGACTGCGTCAGCGCGATTTCCCAGGCCTCTGCCGTCTCCACCACATCCGCCGGGCGGAACACCAGCGTGTTCGGCGTCGCGCGGCTGATCGCCAGATGTTCCACCGGCTGGTGCGTCGGACCATCCTCGCCCAGGCCGATGCTGTCATGCGTCATCACATAGACCACCGGCTGCTTCATCAGCGCCGACAGCCGCATCGCCGGCCGCGCGTAATCGGTGAAGCACATGAAGGTGCCGGAGTAGGGACGGATGCCGCCGTGCAGCGCCATGCCGTTCATCGCCGCCGCCATGCCGTGTTCGCGGATGCCGTAATGCACGAAACGCCCGTCGCGGTTATCCACGTCAAAGACGCCCAGATCGCCGGTCTTGGTATTGTTCGATCCGGTCAGATCGGCCGACCCGCCCACGGTTTCCGGCAGCACCGGGTTCACAACCTCCAGCACCATTTCGGAGGCCTTCCGCGTCGCCACCTTGGGATGCGTCTCGCAGGCCTGTTTCTTCAGCGCACGGATCACCGGGGCCAGCCGTTTGGGAGCCTCGCCCGCCATGGTGCGCTCGAACTCCGCCTTGCGCCGGTCCGAAACCTCGTTCAGCCGACCTTCCCAGGCGAAGCGGTCCTCGGTGCCGCGCCGCCCGATCTCCTCCCAGGCGGATTTGACCTCGCCGGGCACCTCGAACGGGCCGGTCGTCCAGCCATAGGCCTCCTTCGCTGCGGCCATCTGATCCTTGTCCGTCAGCGCGCCGTGGCCCTTGGAGGTATCCTGCGCCGCATGGCCCAGGGCGATATGCGTCTTGCAGGCGATCATCTGCGGCCGCTTGCCCTTCTTGGCCTTGGTGATCGCCGCGTCGATGGCTACCGGGTCGTGGCCGTCGATCTCCTGCACGTCCCAACCGCTGGCCTTGAAGCGCATGACCTGATCGGTGCGGTCGGCCAGATCGACCTCCCCGTCGATGGTGATGTTGTTGTTGTCCCAGAAGACGATCAGCTTCGACAGCTCCTGCCGTCCGGCCAGCGAAATCGCTTCCTGGCTCACCCCTTCCATCAGACAGCCGTCCCCGGCGATGACATAGGTGTGGTGATCCACCAGCTTCTTGCCGAACCGCGCCCGCAGGATTTCCTCCGCCATGGCAAAGCCCACGGCGTTCGAGATCCCCTGACCGAGCGGCCCGGTCGTCGTTTCGATCGCGTTCGACAGGAAGTTCTCCGGATGGCCTGCGGTGCGGCCGCCCAGCTGGCGGAAGTTCCTGATCTGCTCGATTGGGAAATCCTCGTAGCCCGTCAGATGCAGCAGGGAATAGAGCAGCATGGACCCATGGCCCGCCGACAGGATGAACCGGTCACGGTCCGGCCAAAGGGGGGCGGAGGCGTCGAATTTCAGGTGCTTTTCAAACAGCACCGTGGCCACATCGGCCATCCCCATGGGCATCCCGGAATGACCGGAATTCGCGGCGGCAACGGCATCCAGCGTCAGGGCGCGGATCGCGGTGGCCTTGGACCAGTGATCGGGATGGGCGGAACGAAGGGCAGCAATATCCACGGGCGGGGGCTCCTTGGCGGCAGTGGCAGCAGTGCGGGCTGAATATCAGCAGCACAGCAAGTTGCAAGCCGCAGCTGGCCCGCCCGCCCGGGGCCGGGCCGGTCCTTGCGCCCCCCGAACAGTGATTTATGTCGTGGTTACAGACAGATTTGGGCTTTCCTTCATGTTTTGGATAGACTTGGGCAATATCGGCCCGCGCGAATGATTCGCCGGGCCGCAGTGACAAGGTCCGGAACGGACAGGACAGACGGAACGAAGGGGCGGCCTCGGCCATGAGTGAAATCGACGAGCTTCAGCGGCGCATCGGCGCTGCTCTCGACCGGATCGGGCAGGGGATTGCCCCGCTCACCAGTCCCGGCGCGGGCACGGATGACGCCGCGCAACCCGTTGGTGACATTGCCAAAGACCTGGCCGACGCCCAGGAGGCCCGCAGCCGCCTGCAGGACCAGCTGGCCGAGATGGAGCGCGACATCGCCCGCCTGAAGAAATCCAACGACCAGCTGCGCGAGGTCAACGAGGCCCTGCGCACCGCCAACGAGGCCCAGGTCGGCGACTCGCAGCTGATCAACAGCGCGCTTTCGGCCGAGGTCGAGGCGCTGCGCGCCAGCCACGCCGCCAGCCAGACCGAGGTCCGCGCGATCCTCGACGCCCTGACGCCGCTGGTCGGCGACACCCCTGCGACGGAGGAGGCCTGATGCCCGAACTGGAAATCCTGATCGGTGGCCGCGCCTTCGAAGTGGCCTGCCAGGAGGGCGAGGAACACTACCTCCAGGCCGCCGCCGAGATGCTGAACATCGAGGCCCAGACCCTCGTCGCCCAGACCGGCCGCATCCCCGAGGCCCGGATGCTGCTGATGTCCGGCCTGATGCTGGCCGACCGCACCGCCGGGGTGGAGGACCGCCTGAAGATCCTCGAAGACGAGGCCGAAGGCTACCGCGCCGAGATCGACCGCCTGAAAAACGCCCTGCGCGACGCCGAGGGCAAGGCGACCGAGCCCGCGAAGGTCGAGGTCCCGGTGATCCCCGCGGGGTTGAGCGAGGGGCTGCTGGCAATGGCCGAAAAGGCCGAGAAACTGGCGGACGAGGTCGAAGCGAAAGCGTAGGGTGCGTGCTTGCACGCACCGCCTCGTACACCAGCCCGCAACACCGGCGCCCGATGGTGCGTGCAAGCACGCACCCTACACCATCCTCGCTCGCGCTTTGCCAAGAGACCTCGGGATCAAATCCGAGGATGACCCGCCCTCAGTCCGACACACACCGCGCCGACCCGTCCCGGCCCCCGCGCCGGGACCCCGCTGGAATTGCCGCACAACCGTCAGACCACACAGTCCGACCTCGGCGTGTCGCGAGGCCCCGGCGCAAGGCCGGGGCACGTCTCGCCATCGCGTCCCACGCCACCGGTCATCCTCGGGCCGACCCGAAAATCTCCTGCCATCTCGTCCTCGTTTTGCCGCGAGATCCTCGGATCAAGTCCGAGGACGACCCGGGCTAGAAACCCCGGCCACACCGCGCAGCATCCCGCGCAAGAAAAAAGGCCGGGTCGCCCCGGCCTTCCGCGTCTCAATCGTCGCGACAGGCGATCACCCGTTCGCGGCCCGGATCTTCTCCGCCGCGTCCTTGTCGTAGCCGACGCCGTTCTGGTCGAAGAGCGTGTCCAGCTCGCCAGACAGGGTCATCTCGGTGATGATGTCGCAGCCGCCGATGAATTCGCCCTTCACGTAGAGCTGCGGGATGGTCGGCCAGTCGGAGTAATCCTTGATGCCCTGACGGATCGCCTCGTCCGCCAGCACGTTCACATCGGCAAACTCCACACCCATGTAGTTCAGCACCCCCGCCACGCGGGAGGAGAAGCCGCATTGCGGCATGGTCTTGGTGCCCTTCATGAACAGGACAACGTCATTGCCTTTGACGGTTTCGTCGATCTGGGTCTTTGCGTCGGTCATATCTCGGGTCCTTCTTGCGCGCACCCTCAGGGGCGGCTCGTTCTGGTCAGTGTCACTCGGGCGCGCGGGTGGTCAGCGCCAGCGCGTGCAATTCGCCCGCAGGCCCGTCCATCTTGCCTTTCAGCGCCGCATAGACGGCGCGCTGCTGCTGCACCCGGTTCTTGCCGCGGAAACTCGGGTCCACGACGGTGGCCGCGAAATGCTGGCCGTCATCGCCCTGCACCTCGATCTGGGCATCGGGGAAACTTTCGCGGATGAGGTCTTCGATATCCTGGGCCTGAATGGGCATGATGGGCCTGCTTCTGTTTGGTCTCTCTCCGATGTAATCGCCGCCCTGCGTGGTTGCAAGCGCAGGGCTCCTGTCGGCTCAGCCGAAGGTCGCGCCGAAGGCCCCTCGGTAGAGCGCCGAAAGCTCCGCCAGGGGGGCGCTGCTGCCGCCCAGGGTGACCGTATCGCCGGTGAATTTGCCGACACTCGTGACGGGCACACCCGCCCGGCCCGCCGCCACCATCAGCGCCTCCGCCTGATCGAAGTTGCAGGCCACCAGATAGCGCCCCTGATCCTCGCCGAAGAGCTGCCCCTGATCGGTATCGTCCAGCACCACCCCCACGCCGGAGGCCTCGGCCAGTTCGAAGGCCGCCAGCGCCAGCCCGCCATCGCTCAGGTCGGTGCAGGCGGTGATCCAGTCGCGGTTGGCCAGGATGAACTCCCCCGCCGCGCGTTCCGCCGCCAGGTCGACCGGCGGGGCGTCGCCCTCGACCCGGCCAAAGACCTCGGCGAGCAGGGCGGACTGCCCCAGATGCCCCTTGGTCGCGCCGATCAGCAGGGCGACATGCCCCTCCCGGGCGAGGCTGGTGATCGCATGGTCGACATGGTCGATCAGCCCGACAGCCCCGATGGTCGGGGTCGGCAGGATCGCCTGGCCGTCGGTTTCATTGTAAAGTGACACGTTGCCCGACACGATCGGCATGTCCAGCGCGGTGCACGCGGCGCCGATCCCCTGGATCGCACCGACGAACTGGCCCATGATCTCGGGCTTCTCGGGGTTGCCGAAGTTCAGGTTGTCGGTCGACGCCAAGGGCCGCGCGCCAGAGGCCACGAGGTTCCGGTACGCTTCCGCCACCGCCTGTTTGCCACCCTCGACCGGGTTCGCCTTGACGTAGCGCGGCGTCACGTCGGAGGTGAAGGCCAGCGCCTTGTCGGTCCCATGCACCCGGATGATCCCCGCGCCAAAGCCCGGGATGCGCATCGTGTCGGCCATGACCTGGCTGTCGTATTGCTCATAGACCCACTGGCGGGAACAGTAGTTCACCGACCCGATCAGCGCCTTCAGCCCATCTATCGGATCTACGGCGGGCACATCGGCCATCTCTTCGGCGGCGGGCGTCGGCACGTGCGGCCGGTCGTATTCCGGCGCCATGGACGACAGCTTCGACAGCGGCAGATCGGCCCAGACGCGGCCCTGATGCTCGATCAGGAAGCGGTCCTCGGGGATCGTCTCTCCCACGATGGCGAAGTCGAGGTCCCATTTGTCGAACACCGCCTTGGCTTCCGCCTCCTTCGAGGGGTCCAGCACCATGAGCATCCGCTCCTGGCTCTCCGACAGCATCATCTCGTAGGCGGTCATGCCCTCTTCGCGGCAGGGCACGCGGTCCAGCTCCAGCTTGATGCCAAGCCCACCCTTGTCGCCCATCTCGACCGCCGAACAGGTCAGGCCGGCGGCCCCCATGTCCTGGATCGAGATCACGGCGCCGGTCTGCATCAACTCCATGCAGGCTTCCATCAGGCGCTTTTCGGTGAAGGGATCGCCGACCTGCACGGTCGGCCGCTTCTCCTCGATCGTCTCGTCGAACTCGGCCGAGGCCATGGTCGCCCCGCCAACCCCGTCGCGGCCCGTCTTCGCGCCCAGATAGACGACCGGCATCCCCACACCCGAGGCAGCGGAGTAGAAGATCTTGTCCGCATCGGCCAGACCGGCGGCAAAGGCGTTCACCAGACAGTTGCCGTTATAGGCCGGATCGAACCGGACCTCGCCCCCCACGGTCGGCACGCCGAAGCAGTTGCCGTATCCGCCGACACCTTCGACCACACCGTGCACCAGCTGCCGGGTCTTGGGATGCGCGACCTCGCCGAAGGACAGCGAATTCATCGCCGCCACCGGACGCGCGCCCATAGTAAAGACATCGCGCAGGATGCCGCCCACGCCGGTCGCCGCGCCCTGGTAGGGTTCGATGTAGGAGGGGTGGTTGTGGCTCTCCATCTTGAAGACCACCGCCTGGCCGTCGCCGATATCCACCACGCCCGCATTCTCGCCCGGCCCGCAGATCACCTGTGGCCCGGTGGTGGGCAGGGTCTTCAGATGCAGCTTGGAGGATTTGTAGGAACAATGCTCGTTCCACATCGCGCTGAAGATCCCCAGCTCGGTGAACGTCGGCTCCCGGTTCAGGATGCGCAGGATCTCGGCGTATTCGTCTGGCTTAATCCCGTGGCTCGCGATCAGCTCTTCGGTGATGGCCGGTTCCTGCATGATATCCCCCGTCATGATCTGCGCCCCCTTTACGACAGCTGGCCCGACGGGGGAAGGGGCGGAACCTGCGTCAATGTGGGGGTGAGCGAGCGAACTTCGGCTTCTGGCCGAATTCCGGGCAGTTTTGCGCCGCGCGCAGGGGGAGGGCATAGCGAATAAGCGCGATAAGGGCAGAGGCGGTCCGCGGGGGGACGCGAAGCGGCCGCCCGGGGGGGCGGACGGCCGCTGCCCGGCGTGCCGCCGGGCGGATGCTTTGATCAGGGCGCAGCCCTTGGACGGCCCTTGTTGTGGCAAACAATCGTGAACTCGAACGCCTATGCGTCCGCGATTCGATTGCTGCGCTGCGGCTAGCGCCGGATGCCGCAGGTGCAAGCGGAAAGAAAAAAGGCCGGACATAAAGTCCGGCCAAGTCCAACAGGGAGGTATGATGATGATGAACCCTTGGGCAGCATCATCGTCAAACGAGCACATAAGCGCCGGTTTAGAGTCGTTCAAGTTCCAAAGTGACGCAGGCCCAGCAAGGCTGTTATGCGCATGGCGCAAGGCTCAACGCCGCTCGCCCACCTCGTCGGGGCGGGTTTCGCGCAGGCGCCGCCGGTGCGTGATGATCTCTTCCTGGACGAAATCGCGGAAGGCGGCGATCCGTTTGGAGTGGCGCAGCTCCTCCGGGAAGGCAAGGAAAACGGGGACTTCCTGCGATTCGACCTCCGGCAGGACCCGTTCCAGAGACGGGAAATCATCCACCAGATAGTCCGGAAGAACCCCGATCCCCAACCCGTTGATCACCGCCTGCAACACCCCGAAATAGCTGTTCACGGTCAGCAGCGAGGCGACGTCGAAACTCAGCAGTTCCGCCACCAGCCCGGCCCCCGCCGCAACCTGCGCGGCCGAAGGGCTCTGACAGATCAGCCGGTGGTCGGTGATGTCCTCCATCTTTTCCAGCCGCCCGCGCCGGTCCAGGTAGTCCGGGCTGGCATACATCCGCATCCGCACCGACATCAACCGCTTGCGGATCAGGTCGGCCTGGCTCGGCTCCTTCATGCGGATGGCGACATCGGCCTCGCGCATCGGCAGGTCCAGCACTCGCTCTTCCAGCATCAGGTCGATCTTCAGGTCGGGGTATTTCTCGTAGAACTTCGGCAGCCGCGGCGCCAGCCAGAGCGACCCGAACCCGGTGGTCGTGGTGACCCGCAACTCGCCGAACACCTCTTCCTCGCTGTCGCGGATCCGCGCGGTCGCCGTATCCAGCCGCTTGGCCATGGCCCGGGTCGCGTCGAACAGCAATTCGCCCTGTTCGGTGAGAATCAGTCCCCGCGCATGGCGGTGAAAGAGGGTGGTGTTCAGTGACTCCTCCAGCGCGCGAATCTGCCGCGAGACGGCGGATTGCGACAGGTGCAGCGCATCTCCGGCATGGGTCAAGCTGCCGGCATCGGCAACCGCGTGAAATATTCTGAGCTTGTCCCAATCCATATCGCTAACTTTCTGATCGACCGGCCCCGTCGCCGCGAAATCATCCGTCACATAGACCGCCGGACCGCTCACGTTAAGGGGAATTCCGGGAAAAACCGAAATTGGTCATATATTGTGACCCTTTTTTGGGCTATCATTTGAGCAAGGGAGACACACATGACCAAGCCAGAAATTTCGCTCAACGATCGTTTCGATCTGGAGAAAAGCCCGGTCCTGCTCAACGGCACCCAGGCCCTCGTCCGTCTCATGCTCATCCAGAAGGCGCGCGACAGGGCGGCGGGGCTCAACACCGCCGGCTATGTCACCGGCTATCGCGGCTCGCCCCTGGGCGCGGTCGACATGCAGATGAACCGCGCGGCGAAGCAACTCGCCGCCGCCGACGTGAAGTTCCACGAGGGCCTGAACGAGGACCTCGCCGCCACCGCCCTCTGGGGTGCGCAGCAGGCGGAACTGCGGGGCGAGGGGAAATACGACGGGGTCTTCGGCCTGTGGTACGGCAAAGGCCCCGGCGTCGACCGCTCCGGCGATGCGATGAAACATGCCAATATGGCGGGCACCTCGCCCCATGGCGGCGTGCTGATGGCCATGGGCGACGACCACACCGGCGAGTCGTCCACCGTGCTGCACCAGTCCGAATGGGCGCTGGTCGATGCCTATATGCCGATCGTCAGCCCCGCCGGCGTGCAGGAGGTCCTGGATCTCGGCGTCTACGGCTATGCGCTATCCCGCTATTCCGGCCTCTGGGTCGGCCTCAAGACCATGAAGGACACGGTGGAGGCCACGGCGGTCGTCGACGGACGCCCCGACCGGATGAACCTGGTCCTGCCGACGGATTACGAGATGCCTGCAGGCGGGCTGAACATCCGCCTGATCGACACCCCGCCCGAGCAGGAGGCGCGGATGATCGACCACAAGCGCTTCGCGGCGGAGGCCTTCGCGCGGGCAAACAGGATCGACCGGCGCATGTGGGGCAAACCCGGCGCCAAGATCGGCTTTGTCGCGGCCGGGAAGAACTGGCTGGACCTGACCCATGCGCTGGCGCTTCTGGGCATCGACGAGGCGGAGGCGGAACGCCTCGGCATCACCACCTACAAGGTCGCTCAGGTCTGGCCGCTGGACATGGAAGGCTTCCACGACTGGGCCGAAGGGCTGGACCTGATCGTCGTGGTCGAGGAAAAGCGCAAGCTGATCGAAGTGCAGGTCAAGGAGGCGATCTTTGACGACCGCCGTGGCCGCCGCGTCTATGGCTGGCACAAGGGCGGCGGCGCGGGCTCCATGCACGGGCCGGAACTGTTCCAGACCAAACAGGCGCTCGACCCGATCATGATCGCACAGCGCCTCGGCCAGATCCTGATCGAGGAGGGGCGCGACACCGACCGGATCAAGGCGGGCCTGTCTGCCCTGGAAGAAGCCAAACGCAACGACAACGCCCCTGAAATCGCGGCGCGGCTGCCCTATTTCTGTTCCGGCTGCCCGCACAACACCTCCACCAAGGTGCCCGACGGCTCCCGCGCCTATGCCGGGATCGGGTGCCATTACATGGTGCAGTGGATGGACCGCTCGACCCAGGGCTTCACCCATATGGGGGCCGAGGGCGCGAACTGGATCGGCGAGGCGCCGTTTTCCAACACCGGCCATGTCTTCCAGAACCTCGGGGACGGCACCTACAACCACTCCGGCGTGCAGGCGATCCGCGCCGCGCTCGCCTCTGACGCCAACATCACTTACAAGATCCTCTTCAACGATGCCGTCGCCATGACCGGCGGCCAGAAGAACGAGGGCGGGCTGACCCCCGACCGCATCGCGCATGAACTGACCGCCATGGGGGTGCGCAAGCTCTCCGTCGTCTATGACGAGAAGGAAGAACCCCGGCGCGAGGATTTCCCCAAAGCCGTCGGCTGGCACGAACGGGCCGAGATGGAGAGCGTGCAGAAGGAGATGGCCAAGACCCAGGGCGTCACCGCCATCATCTACGTCCAGACCTGCGCCGCCGAGAAACGCCGCCGCCGCAAGCGCGGCCAGTTCCCCGATCCCGACAAGCGGGTCTTCATCAATTCCGACGTCTGCGAGGGTTGTGGCGATTGTGGTGTCCAATCCAACTGCGTCTCCATCGTCCCGAAGGAGACGGAACTGGGCCGCAAGCGCCAGATCGACCAAAGCTCCTGCAACAAGGACTTCAGCTGCCTAAAGGGCTTCTGCCCCTCCTTCGTCACCCTCGAAGGGGCCAAGCTGAAAAAGGCCACGGGGCAGGGGATCGACCTGCCCGATCTGCCCGATCCCACGCTGCCCGTCATCGACGGCACTCATAACGTTGTCATCACCGGCGTCGGCGGCACCGGCGTGGTCACCATCGGCGCCCTGCTGGCCCAGGCCGCGCAGATCGACGGCAAGGGCGCGGGCATGATGGAGATGGCCGGCCTGGCGCAAAAGGGCGGCGCAGTCCATATCCACGTCCGCCTCGCCGAGAAACCCGAGGACATCAGCGCCATCCGCGTCGCCACCGGCGAGGCCCATGCGCTGATCGGCGGCGATCTGGTGGTCAGCGCCGGGGCCAAGACGCTTGGCCTGACCAAGCAGGGCCAGACCGGGGCCGTGGTGAACTCTCACCAGACCACCACCGGCGACTTCACCCGCGACACCGAGTTCCAGATCCCTTTCGACCGGCTGGAAATGCAGCTGGAGGCGCGGCTGAAGGATCGTGTCGCGCTCTTCGATGCGTCGGAACTGGCGCGTATCGTGATGGGGGACTCGATTTTTTCCAACATGATGGTTCTGGGGGCGGCCTGGCAGAACGGGCTGATCCCGCTCACGCTTGAGGCCATCGAAGGTGCCATCACCCTCAACGGCGCGGCGATCGACAAGAACCTCCATGCCTTTGCCATCGGCAGATGGGCCGCGCTGCACCCCGAAGACGCCGCCAAGCGGGTGGAGGCCACGGTGGTCTCCAAGCCGCTGAGCCTGAACGAAAAGATCGACTTCCGCGCCGATCACCTGAAGGCGCACACCGGCCCTCGTCTGGCCAAACGCTATCGCAAGATGCTCGACGGGATCGAGGACGAGGCGCTCAAACTCGCTGTCGCCAAGGGCTACCATAAATTGCTGGCCTACAAGGATGAATACGAGGTCGCCCGCCTGCTGCTCGACACGGAGGCGAAGGCGAGGGCGGAATTCGACGGCGACTTCCGGATGACCTACCACCTCGCCGCGCCGGTCGTGGCGGGCAAGGACGACAACGGCCGCCCCGGCAAGCGCGAATTTGGGCCCCGGATGCGGCTGGGTTTCCGTCTGCTCAAGCGGCTCAAGATGCTGCGCGGCACCCCGCTCGACCCCTTCGGCCGTTCCGAGGAGCGCCAGATGGAACGCGCGCTGATCCAGCAGTACGAGGCCGACATGGCCGAGATCCTGCCCAAGGTCACCCCCGCCACCCGCGACATCGCCATCGCCCTGGCCGAGCTGCCCCTGAAAATCCGCGGCTTCGGCCCGGTCAAGGCCGCGAACGAGGCCAAGGCGGCGAAAGAGCGCGAGGCCCTGCTGGCGAGCTTCAAGGGCGGCGGCGGGATGCAGCAGGCGGCGGAGTAACCCCCTCCCTAGCCCTCCCCCTGACAGGGGGAGGGGACATGGGCGCGTGGGGCGGCAACGCACCGAATTCCCGACCGAAGCAACGCAATCCCCTCCCCCCTTGGGGGGAGGGTTAGGGAGGGGGTAACTGTCACACCCCCTTTACCAAACCATCATACAGCCTGCGGTCACCCCACAGCCCTCTGGAAACCAATCCCGGCAAAGGCTACATCTCAACCAGCCCCGCAGAGGCCCCGATGATGACCTCACCGCCCGACAAGCCCACGAACCGGCAGATCGCCCGCGACATCTCCTACGCCCATTCCGCCGCGACCAAGGGGGGCCGTGCCCTGATCCGGGTGATGGAGAACATGACCGGCCGCCCCGGGCTGATCAAACGCGCCGACGGCTACGCGCAGGAGATCGAGAGCGGCAAGGACTTCTGGTCCGTCATGGTCGACCGCTACCGACTCTCGCTGTCGGTCACCGGCGGCTCGCTCGACAACATCCCGCGCACCGGGCCCCTGATCCTGATCGCCAACCACCCCTACGGCATCCTGGACGGGCTGATGATGGGCCATGTCCTGCAACAGCAGCGTGGCGATTTCCGCATCCTCGCGCACCGCGTCTTCCGCAAGGCCGAGGACATCAACCGCATCATCCTGCCGATCTCCTTCGACGAAACGAAGGAGGCGGTTCAGCAGAATATCGAAACCCGCAAGACCGCGCTGAAATACCTCGCCGACGGCGGCGCAATAGGCGTCTTCCCCGGCGGGACCGTCTCAACCGCGCTGAAACCCTTTTCGCAGCCCATGGACCCGGGCTGGCGCGGCTTCACCGCCCGGATGATCGCGAAATCCGAGGCGACGGTGGTGCCCATGTTCTTCGCCGGGCATACCTCGCGTCTTTTCCAGCTGGCCAGCCACCTGCATTCGACCCTGCGCATGGGCCTCCTGATCAAGGAGTTCAGATCCCGCATCGGCACCCCCGTCGAGGTGGTGATCGGCGACCCGATCACCCGGGCCGACCTCGCCCCCTATCTCAGGGACACTCGGGCGCTTATGGATTTCCTGCGACACCGCACCTACGAACTTTCGCCGAAGCCCCTCAAATCCTTTGAATATGGTTTTGAATTCGAGGATAAGCACCGCACCGGCGACGACCCCCGCCGCGTGTATTGACGGCCCGCGCCGGATCCGGCGCAACGAGAGGCAGGACCATGGCAGTAGGGATATTCGACAGCGGCCTCGGCGGGCTGACCGTGCTGGACGCGGTGCAGAAGCGCCTGCCGGACGTGCCGTTCGTCTACTTCGGCGACAACGCCCACGCCCCCTATGGCGTCCGCGATGCCGACGATATCTATGAGCTGACCACCACGGCCGTCACGCGCATGTTCGACGCGGGCTGCGATCTGGTGGTCCTGGCCTGCAACACCGCCGCCGCCGCCGCGCTGCGCCGCATGCAGGAATCCTGGGTGCCCAAGGACAAGCGCGTCCTCGGCGTCTTCGTCCCCCTGATCGAGGCGCTGACCGAACGGCAGTGGGGCGACAACTCGCCCCCCCGGCAGGTCGCTGTGAACAACGTGGCCCTCTTTGCCACCCCCGCCACCGTCGCCTCCCGCGCCTTCCAGCGTGAACTGGCCTTCCGCGCCATCGGTGTGGATGTGGAGGCCCAGGCCTGCGGCGGCGTCGTCGACGCCATCGAAGAGGGCGACATGATCCTGGCCGAGGCGCTGGTGCGGTCGCATGTCGATGCGCTCAAACGCAAGATGCCCCATCCGGAGGCCGCGATCCTCGGCTGCACCCATTATCCGCTGATGGAGGCGGTCTTCCAGGACGCCCTCGGCCCCCAGGTGACGGTTTATTCCCAGGCCAATCTCGTGGCCGACAGCCTGGCCGATTACCTCTCCCGCCGCCCCGAATTCATCGGCAGCGGACGCGAGTCGCTGTTCCTGACCACGGGCACCCCCGCGAAGGTGTCCAACAGCGCGACCCAGTTCCTGCGCCGCAAGATCTCCTTCACCGCCGCCTGACGCTGCCGTGACGCGGGATTACGTTAACGTAACCTCGCGTCACTATGTCTCCCGAGCCCTTGGAAAACAGAGCGTTGCGCCATAGATGCGGCCTGCGCGCACATTCCGCGCTCAACCCTCAGGTTATTTCAACGATGCTCAAACTGCTTGCCACCACCGCCCTGGCCCTGACCGCCTCCATGGCCCAGGCCGCGACCGTTACCGAGGCCGACTACGGCGGGTTCTCCAATTCGGGCTGGTCCTGGGCGACCAACTCCTCAGCCTTCAGCGAGATCGGTCACGGTTATTCTTCCGTCTCTGGCACCGGTGAACAGAACCGCCATGATTTCCTGCACTTCACCGGCCTGCCGACTGGGGAGCAAAGCGTTACCATAAGTTTCGGTTTTGTTCCCGATGCAACTGCCAACAACCGCGACGTGAGCGTCTACTGGGGCACCGCCGCCTTCTGCGACTGGTGCGGAACGGGGCTGCCTCAGGTTTCGATGAACGCGGGGAATCCTACGACAGAATACGTTCTGAACTTCAACGCGGGCTTTGCAGGCGACCTCTACCTCCAGCTGAATTTCCTCAGCGGCACGAACTTCACCTACAACATCACCGGCACCGGCTTCGCATCCGACAGCGCCTCCGGATCGGCCCCCGCCGTGCCGCTGCCCGCGGGCATCTGGCTCGGACTTTCGGCCCTCGGCGCGCTTGGTCTCGCCGCGCGGCGTCGCAAGGCGTGACGATACGGCGCATCCCCGGCGGGGCTGCGCCACACCATATCCCCTCCAGCGGCGGATCGCATTAGACGCGCCCGTCGCTTTGCTGTATCTACGCGCCGAAACGGCGGCTCGACATAGGGCGCGTGGAACTCGAGGGCACTGAAATGACCAAGAAAATCGCGATCATTGGCGCATCCGGCTACACCGGAGCAGAGCTCATCCGCCTCATCTCCTCCCATCCGGGGATGGAGATCACGGCGCTCGCCGCCAATTCCAAGGCCGGGCTGGCCATGTCCACCGTCTTCCCCTTCCTGCGCCACCTCGATCTGCCCACGTTGGTGACCTGGGAACAGATCGACTTCTCGCAGATCGACCTCTGCTTCTGCGCCCTGCCGCACAAGACCAGCCAGGAGGTCATCCCCCATATCGCCAACCACACCAAGGTGGTGGATCTGTCGGCCGATTTCCGGCTGCGCGACCCGGCGGCCTACAAGACCTGGTATGGCAACGATCACGCGGCGGTGGAGCTTCAGAAAGAGGCCGTCTACGGCCTGACCGAGTTTTACCGCGACGCCATCGCCAAGGCCCATCTGGTGGCCGGCACCGGCTGCAACGCGGCGACAGGGCAGTTCACCCTGCGGCCGCTGATCTCCGCCGGGGTGATCGACCTCGACAATATCATCCTTGACATGAAATGCGCCGTCTCCGGGGCAGGGCGGTCGCTCAAGGAAAACCTCCTCCATGCGGAGCTGAGCGAGGGCTACAACGCCTACGCCGTCGGCGGCACGCACCGCCATCAGGGCGAGTTTGATCAGGAGTTCTCCGCCCTTGCCGGGCGGCCCGTGCAGGTGCAGTTCACCCCGCATCTGATCCCCGCCAACCGGGGCATCCTGTCCACCTGCTACGTCCGGGGCGAGTCTGGGGAGATCCTGCAGGCCTATCACGACGCCTACCGCGACGAGCCCTTCATCAAGGTTCTGCCTTTCGCCGAAATGCCCTCCACCCATGACGTGCGGGGCTCCAACTTCGTGCATATCGGGGTGAAGGACGACCGGATCGAGGGCCGCGCCACCGTGGTCGCCGTGCTGGACAACCTCTGCAAGGGCTCCTCCGGTCAGGCCCTGCAGAACGCCAACCTGATGCTGGGCCTGCCGGAAACCGAGGGGCTGATGATGGCCCCGCTCTTCCCCTGAGCACGCACTTCCCGTGAGGACATCATGAAGGGACTGAAGAAGAAACGCCGCATCCAGATCATCGTGCTGGCCTTTGTCGCGCTGGCGATTGCGACCGGGCTGGTCGGCTATGCGATGCGTGACGGGATCAACTTCTTCCGCTCGCCCACCCAGGTGGCCGAGGCCCCGCCGGATCCGGGCGAGACCTTCCGCCTCGGCGGTCTGGTCTCCGAAGGCTCCGTGCAGCGCGGACAGGGCAAAACCGTGCGCTTCTCGGTGACCGACGGCAATGCCTCCATCCCCGTCAGTTTCACCGGCATCCTGCCTGACCTCTTCGCCGAGAACCAGGGCATGATCGGCACCGGCCGCTACGTGAACGGCACCTTCGAGGCGACTGAAATCCTTGCCAAACACGACGAAAGCTACATGCCGAAAGAGGTCGTCGACGCGCTGAAGGAACAGGGCGTCTATCAGGAACCGGAGACGAACTGAGCTGCTTTTGTGACGCTCCGGCTCTTCAAGCCCCGGCCCCCGCGCCGGGGCCTCGCGCTACTCGCCCTCCTGGAGGCCCCGCACCACCCGGCGCCCTCGAGGTCCCGGGACAAGCCCGGGACACACCCCCTCCCAAGCCTCGGCCCCCGCGCCGGGGCCTCGCGCAACTCCTCCTCACAATAGCCTCACACCACTCGACGCCCTCGAGGTCCCGGGACAAGCCCGGGACACCCCCACGCCCCGGCCCCCGCGCCGGGGCCTCGCACAACTCCTCCTCTCAGAGGCCCCGCACCGCCCGGCGCCCCCGAGGTCCCGGAACACACCCCAAACCACCACCGTACGCACCGCTAACCACTCGTTAACCACCCTCCGGCATTCTCCCCACATAACCCAGGACCAACCGGGAGGCAGGAATGCAGACAGTCAGGCAAATGGCCGAGGCCATCGTCGCGCGGGAAGGTGGCTATGTGAACGATCCGGACGATCCGGGCGGGGCCACCAATTTCGGCGTCACCATCGGCACGATGCGGCAACTGGGGCTGGACCTCGACCGCGACGGAGAGATCACGCCAGATGACCTCCGCGCCCTCGACCGCGACGCGGCGGTGGAGATCTTTCTGGACCGCTACTTCCACGCGCCGGGTATTGCGGACCTCCCTGCAATCCTCTGGGAAACCGTCTTTGACATGCAGGTGAACGCGGGCAGCAACGCGATCAAGATCCTGCAACGGCTGCTCAACCGGATGGGGCAGGGCGTCACGGTCGACGGCCATATAGGCCCCCAGACCATCTCCGCCGCGCGGAGGGCGGCGACGCTCGCCCCCGACCACCTCGCCGATGCCTATGGCATTGCCCGCCGGAACTACTATTTCGCCCTGGCCGACCGCCGCCCTGCCAGCCGCAAATTCGCCCGCAGCCGGGCCGGGGGCAAGGGCGGTTGGATCACACGGGCGGAGGGCTTCATCGCCCCCCGTTATCACATGACAGAACAGGAATTCCGCGAAAGGACCGCGTCATGGGCCTGATCTCCACCCTCCTCGATACCCTCTTTGGCGGGCGCACGAACCGCCTGCGCGAAACCATCGAAGTCTTTACGGAGAATGCAGAAAAGGCCGGTGTCCGCGATCTCGACCGCCTCTCCGCCGCCCTCTCGCAGCATGCGGCGGAGTTCCGGACCACCCGCAGCCCCTTTGACGCGCTGATCGACGGGATCAACCGCTTGCCCCGTCCCATGCTGGCCTTCGGAACGATCGGTCTGTTTGTTTCCGCCATGACCAACCCGGTGTGGTTCGCCGAACGGATGCAGGGCCTCGCCCTCGTGCCGGAGGCGCTCTGGTGGCTCATGGGCGCGGTGGTCAGCTTTTACTTCGGTGCGCGTCATCAGCTGAAGGGCCAGCAGTTCCAGCGCGACATCGCCCAGACCCTGGCCCGCGTCCCCCGCGTCGTCGACAACACTCGCGCCCTGCGCCGCCTCGACACCGACCCCGTGGACCACACCGAGCCTGCGACCCCGCCCGCAGACGGCGCCCCCCGGATCCCACAATCAGACGACGGCGCCCCGAACGCGGCCCTCGACGCCTGGCGCGCCAGCCGCACCGGCTGAACGAAGGGCACCCAACCCCGCCAATTGCGCCGTCCTCCCCTGGATCGGGGGAGGGTCAGGCAGGACCTGCCGTTCTGGCTTTCGTAAAAGGTTCCTATGCAAGCTCTGTTGCAGGCGGAGATCTTGTCGGTTCAGTCTTCGAGGACTCGCGCGCTACACAGATCAAACGCACCGCCCGGCGGCACGCCGGGCTGCGCCGACCCGCCCCCCTGGGGCGGCTCTATAGCGCCACCCCGCGGGACAGCGCGGCCCTCTGTATGGGCCTGGTCCCGTCAAGAACCACACGAACCAGAACGGCGCCCCGCGACAATGTGATCCGCCGCCGCGGCGCGAAGTCGTTGGCGCTTTTTCATCGGAGGATTATAACCCCACCATGGTTACTGAACTTGGCCACTTCGCCCTGATCCTCGCGCTCGTCGTGGCGCTGGTGCAAACCCTTGTTCCGCTGATCGGCGCCCACAGGCGCTGGCCGGGCTGGATGGCCGTGGCCGAACCCGCGGCCAATGCGCAATTCCTGCTGGTCAGCTTTTCCTTCGCCGCCCTGACCTATGCCTTCGTAACGTCGGATTTCTCGCTGAAACTGGTGACCGACAACTCCCATTCGCTGAAACCCATGCTTTACAAGGTCACCGGCGTCTGGGGGAATCACGAGGGCTCGCTGCTGCTGTGGATCCTGATCCTCGCGCTCTTCGGGGCCTCGGCGTCGTGGTTCGGGGGCGCACTGCCGCCGACGCTCAAGGCGCGGGTGCTGGCGGTACAGGGGGCGATCGGGCTGGCCTTCCTGGCCTTCCTGCTCTTCACCTCCAACCCCTTCCTCCGCCTGGCCTCGCCGCCGCTGGATGGACATGACCTGAACCCGCTGCTGCAGGACCCCGGGCTCGCCTTCCATCCGCCTTTCCTCTACCTCGGCTACGTGGGCCTCTCGATGGCCTTCTCCTTCGCCGTCGCCGCCCTGATCGAAGGGCGCGTGGACGCGGCCTGGGGTAGATGGGTGCGGCCCTGGACGCTGGCCGCCTGGGTCTTCCTGACCATCGGCATCGCGCTCGGCTCCTGGTGGGCTTACTACGAGCTGGGCTGGGGCGGGTTCTGGTTCTGGGACCCGGTCGAAAACGCCTCCTTCATGCCCTGGCTCATCGCTGGCGCGCTGCTGCATTCCGCCATCGTGGTGGAGAAACGCGAGAGCCTGAAAAGCTGGACCATCCTGCTGGCCATCGTGGCCTTCGGCTTCTCGCTGATCGGGGCTTTCATCACCCGGTCGGGCATCATCACCTCCGTCCATGCCTTCGCGACGGATCCCGAGCGCGGGGTCTTCCTGCTGGCGATCACGGCGTTTTTCATGGGCGGGGCACTGACGCTCTTTGCCGCCCGGGCGGAGGTGCTCTCGTCCAAGGGGGTCTTCTCGCTCACCAGCCGCGAAAGCATGCTGGTGCTGAACAATATCCTGCTGGCCGTCGCCGCGCTGGTGGTCTTTGTCGGGACGGTCTGGCCGCTGGTCTCGGAACTGGCCTTCGACCGCAAGCTCTCGGTCGGTGCGCCCTTCTTCGACATGGCCTTCACCCCCTTCTTCGTGGCCCTCGGCCTTGCCCTGCCGGTCGGCGCGCTGATGCCCTGGAAACGGGGCAAGCTCGGCCGCGCTGTCCGCCAGTTGATCCCGGCACTGATCCTCGCCATTGCGGTGCTGGCACTGGTTTTTGCCCTGCAGACCGGCCGCAGCGCCCTGGGCCCCGTCGGCCTGATGCTGGCGACCTGGCTGGTGGCCGGGGCGGCGACCGATCTCTGGGCGCGCAAGGGCAAGTCGGATCTGTCGCGCCTGCTGCGGCTGCAACGCTCGGATTATGGCCGTGTGGTGGCCCATGCGGGCCTGGGCGTGACCATCGCCGGCGTCGCGGGCCTGATCGCCTGGCAGAGCGAGGACATCCGCGTCATGCAGGAGGGCGACACGCTGACCCTCTCGGGCTACGAGATCACGCTGGAGAGCGTCGCGCGGGTACAGGGGCCGAACTATATCTCCACCACCGGCACCGTAACACTGGCGAAGAACGGGAGGGAGATTGCGACGCTCACCCCCGAGAAACGCTTCTACCCGGTCGCCCGGATGCCCACGACCGAGGCGGCGATCGACAACGGGCTGATGCGCGATGTCTATGTCGTCATCGGCGATCCGCAGGACGGCGGGGGCTGGGCCTTCCGCTCCTACGTCAAACCCCTGGCGAACTGGATCTGGGGCGGTGCGATCCTGATGGCGCTAGGCGGTGCGCTGAGCCTCAGTGACCGGCGCTACCGTGTCGCCGCCGGTGCACGCAGGACGCCTGCGCAGGGGGTGCCTGCGGAATGATGGGGGTGTGGCACAGGGTCTGGCGGGCGGTGCGTGCAAGCACGCACCCTACGGTGTTGGCGCTTGTGCTGCTGGCAGCACCGGTTATGGCCGTGCAACCCGATGAAATTCTGGACGATCCCCGGCTGGAGGAACGCGCGCGGGAGATTTCCAAGGGCCTGCGCTGTCTGGTCTGCCGGAACGAGAATATCGACGACAGCAATGCCGAACTGGCCCGCGACCTGCGCCTGCTGGTCCGCGAACGGCTGGTGGCCGGGGACAGCGACGAAGAGGTCGTGGACTTCGTGACCGAGCGCTACGGCGAATATGTCCTGCTTAACCCCACCACGGGCGGGTCGAACTGGATCCTCTGGGGCGCGGGGCCTGCGATGCTGCTGATCGCCCTGGGCATTGGCCTGACCTACCTGCGCCGCCGGTCCCGGGGCGAGGAGACGACCCTGTCGGCCGAGGAAGAAAAGCGGCTGAAGGAAATTCTTGACCGGTGACGCCCGGTTTCGCTTGCCACCGGCGCGCGATCTGATTGGATCGGCCCCCGAACAGGAGGGCCCGCCATGAGCTATGAAACCATCACGCTCGACATTGCCGAGAACATCGCCACCGTCCGGATGAACCGTCCGGACAAGTACAACGCCCTGTCCAGCCAGATGCGCGCCGAACTGGCCGCCGCCATCCGCAAGGGGGCCGCCGAGGCGCGGGTCGTCGTGCTGACGGGCAATGGCAAGGCCTTCTGCTCGGGCCAGGATCTGAGCGATGGCGGCAGCCTCGCCAACCCGGATCTGGAGCGCACCCTGCGTGACGAATACCAGCCGCTGGTCCGCGCGATTGTCGAGGCCCCGGTGCCCGTCATCGCCGCCGTCAACGGCGCGGCCGCCGGGGCAGGGGCCAATATCGCCCTGTCCTGCGATGTCGTCATTGCGACGGAGAGCGCCTATTTCATGCAGGCCTTCAGCAAGATCGGCCTGATCCCCGATGCCGGCGGCACCTATTGGCTGCCCCGCTCCATCGGCGCGCCCAAGGCCATGGGCGCGGCGCTCTTTGGGGAAAAGATCACCGCCCGGGACGCCGACGCCTGGGGCATGATCTGGGAGGCCGTGGCGGACGACGACTTTGACGCCCATTGGAAGACCCGCGCGTCCCAACTGGCCAATGGCCCGACCGTCGCGTTTTCCAAGATAAAACAGACCGTTCGCGAGAGCTGGGGCAACGATCTGAACGCGCAGCTGGACCGCGAGGGCAAGGCGCAGGGCGTCTGTGGCGGATCGCGTGATTTCCAGGAGGGCGTCCTGGCCTTCCTCGAAAAACGCAGCCCGCGTTACGAAGGGCGCTGATCACCGGACCATCGAATTTTGCAATGCAACCCTTGCGAGAATGTGGCGAAACAATCTTGATAATTTCGCCACATTGTCCTGATTGCTGCCCGGTGCTGCCCTAGTCCGCCGTCATAGTCGCCTTGCCTGACGGGTGGATGAAGGCACGGACGCAATGGCACTGAACGTAACATTATCGGCTCTGTACCTCGGGACTTTCGCGGATCTCGATTCGGACGAGGGGACCGCCGCGATGGAGTCGCCCAACGATCTGTTGGGCACCTACGGCTCGCCCGTAAGCCCGCTTTACAAGGACCGGACCTATATCGAAACGGACAGTGCCTCGGATGGCGGCGGGTCCGATTTGGATGATTCCGTCGCTACCGACAACTTCGACAACGGTACTCCCGATACGCTGAGCTATGACATCGGCGGCGGGCCGGTTGTCAGCCAGATCGACAGCCTTGCGCTGGTGACCGGAACGATCACGTTCAACGACGGCACCACCCTGACCGACCAGTTTGCGGTCATGCAGGACGACACCGGCGCGGTTTTCCTGATGATCAGCGACGATCAGACCGCGCTGGATGACAAGGGCGTGGTCAGCTTCCAGATCACCTCAGTTGACGGGGACGGCTATTCCGGGCTGAACCAGTTCACCCGCGATGATCTGAACTTTGTCGCCTGTTTCACCAATGACGCCCGGATCCTGACCCCGACGGGGATGACCTCGATCCGCAAGCTGGCTGTTGGCGACATGGTGATGACCCGGGATCACGGACCGCAGCCAATCCGCTGGATCGGGGAGACAAAGATCCGCAAGAAGGACCTGCTGGAGAAGCCGAACCTGCAACCCTATCGGATCAAGGCCGATTGCTTTGGCCCCGGCATGCCCTTCCGCGACCTCACCCTTTCGCCGCAGCACCGCGTCTTGACAGGCGGCAAGATCGTGCGGGAAATGTTTGGCCAGGACGAGATGCTGATCGCCGTCAAGCATCTGGAAAAGGTCAAAAAAGTGCAGAAGCCCAAGGTCAAGGGCAATGTCATCTACCGGCATATCCTGTTCGACCGGCACGAGGTCATCTACGCCAACGGCCTGCCGACCGAGAGCATGCTGATCGGGCAGGAGGCACGGCGCAAACTGCCCCGCGCGCTGGTCGCGGAGATCGAGGCACTGATGCCGCAGATCGCCCTCAGCCCCGCCGCCTATCCCCCCGCCCGGGTGCTGGGGCGCGGCCATCAGGGCCGATTGCTGACCGAACGCCTGCGCCGCCGCCGGGCCCACGGACGCAGCTATGACGCCACGGTGATTGCGGCGCGGTAGGGCGCCGAGGCTGGTGATTGCGTTCCGTTCATCCCCCGGCGCAGGGCGACCAGCCCCGGGGCGCGCCCGGCCCTGAGTGTCGTTCGATCGGGATTCACCCGGCACCGTTCAGACCACCACCCAAACAAAAACCGCCGGGCATTGGGCCCGGCGGTTCCCATTTCATCCCACTGAAAAGTCAGCGGTTTTCGACATCCGTGTAGTCGCGCGCGGTCGCGCCGGTATAGAGCTGACGCGGGCGGCCGATCTTCATCGCCGGGTCCTCGATCATCTCTTTCCACTGCGAAATCCAGCCGACGGTCCGCGACAGGGCGAAGATCGGCGTGAACATCGAGGTCGGGAAGCCCATGGCCTCCAGGATGATGCCGGAATAGAAATCCACGTTCGGGAAGAGCTTCTTCTCGGCGAAATAGGGATCGGCCAGCGCCTGCTGCTCCAACTCCTTCGCGGTGGCGAGGATCGGGTTGTTTTCCACGCCGAGCAGGTCCAGCACCTCGTCCGCGGACTGTTTCATCACCGTCGCGCGCGGGTCGAAGTTCTTGTAGACGCGGTGGCCGAAACCCATCAGGCGGAACGGGTCGTTCTTGTCCTTGGCGCGGGCGATGAATTCCGGAATGCGGTCCGGGCTGCCGATTTCCTTGAGCATCTCCAGGCAGGCCTGGTTGGCGCCCCCATGCGACGGCCCCCAGAGACAGGCGATGCCCGCCGCGATACAGGCAAAGGGGTTCGCGCCCGAGGAGGACGCCAGCCGCACCGTGGAGGTCGACGCGTTCTGTTCGTGATCCGCGTGCAGGGTAAAGATCCGGTCCATCGCGCGGCTGAGGATCGGGTCGACGTGATAATCCTCGCAAGGGACGGAGAAACACATCCGCAGGAAGTTCGACGCATAGTCGAGGTCATTGCGCGGGTACACGAAGGGCTGGCCGATGGAGTATTTGTAGGCCATGGCCGCGATCGTCGGCATCTTGGCGATCAGGCGGATCGAGGCGACCTCGCGATGCCAGGGATCGGTGATGTCGGTGCTGTCGTGATAGAAGGCCGACATGGCCCCGACCACACCGGTCATGATCGCCATGGGGTGCGCGTCGCGGCGGAACCCGGTGAAGAAACGGTGCATCTGTTCATGCACCATCGTGTGGTTGGTCACCCGCTTCTCGAAATCCTCCAGCTGCGCGGCGGTCGGCAGTTCACCGTAGAGCAGCAGGTAGCAGACCTCCAGGAAGTGCGATTTGCTGGCCAGCTGGTCGATCGGATAGCCGCGGTGCAGCAGGATCCCCGCCTCGCCGTCGATATAGGTGATCGAGCTGTCGCAGGAGGCGGTGGAGGTGAAGCCCGGGTCGTAGGTAAAGACATCGGCCTGAGCGTAGAGCTTGCGGATGTCGACCACGTCGGGGCCGGCACTCGGCGACAGGACGGGGAGATCGTAGCTTTTCCCGTCCAGGGTCAGCGTTGCCGTTTTGTTCGTATCTGTCATACTCTTCCCTTCCTTCTCTTCCGCGCGTGGTCTGCGCCCGCGCCCTTTTATCCCGGGGGAGTTGCCGGAACCTTACGCTCCGTCTCCGCTCCCCGCATCAGTGAGACGGGCGATCACCTCGTCACGTCCCAGAACCATCATCATATCGAAAACACTGGGCGTCGCGGCCCGGCCGGCGAGAGCTGCGCGCATCGGACCTGCTAGTTGTCCGAACTTGAGCCCGCGCTCTTCGGCAAAGCTGTTCAACAGGCCCTCCAGTTCCAGACGCTCCCACGTAGCATTTTGCAACTGCGGCGTCAAATCCGACAGTATACCACGGGATTCCGTTGTCAGGTTCTTGGCCGCTTTCGGCTCCACCTCCAGCGGGCGGTCCGCCAGGCAGAAGTGAGCCTTTTCAAGGAGTTCCGGGAGCGTCTTGGCCCGTTCTTTCAGCACCGGCATGGCCGCCAGAAGCAGCGCATTTTTCGCCTCGGACAGCGGCTCCTGCCCGGTCGCGGCACGGAAACTGGTCACCTCATGCAGCAGTGCAGCATCGTCGGCGGCCGCGATATGCTGGCCGCAGATATTCTCCAGCTTCTTGAAGTCCAGCCGGGCCGGGGATTTGCCGATCCCCTTGAGGTCGAACCACTCCCGCGCCTGGGCATCTGTGAAAAACTCGTCGTCCCCGTGGCTCCAGCCCAGACGGGTCAGATAGTTCCGCATCCCCGCCGCCGGATAGCCCATGTCGCGGTATTCCTCGACGCCGAGCGCGCCGTGCCGTTTCGACAGCTTCTTGCCATCCGGCCCGTGGATCAGCGGGATATGCGCGTAGGTCGGGACGGGCCATCCCATGGCCTCGATGATCGCCATTTGGCGCGCGGCGTTGTTCAGGTGGTCGTCGCCCCGGATCACATGGGTCACGCCCATGTCGTGGTCGTCCACCACCACCGCCAGCATGTAGACCGGCGAGCCGTCGGAGCGCAGCAGGACCAGATCGTCCAGCTGGTCGTTGCGGATCGTCACATCGCCCTGCACCTCGTCCCGGATCACCGTCGCGCCCTCGCGCGGGGCCTTCAGCCTTACAACGTAAGGTGCATCGGGATGGGTGGCGGGATCGGCGTCGCGCCAGGGCGACTGGAAGAGGGTCGAGCGCCCCTCGGCTTTGGCGGCATCGCGGAAAGCCTGGATTTCCTCCTGCGTGGAGAAGCACTTGTAGGCCTTCCCGGCCTCCAGCAGCTCCAGCGCCACGGCGCGGTGCCGTTCAGCCCCGGCGGCCTGCGACACGGCCTCGCCATCATAGTCAAGGCCCAGCCACTCCATCCCTGCAAGGATCGCTGCCGTCGCCTCGGGCGTGGAGCGTTCGCGGTCCGTGTCCTCGATCCGCAGCAGGAACTTTCCGCCACGTCCGCGCGCATAAAGCCAATTGAACAGGGCCGTCCGCGCCCCTCCGATATGGAGGAAGCCAGTGGGGGACGGGGCAAATCGGGTAACGACCTCGGTGGACACGGGGAGAGAGTAACCTTTCGTTAACCAGGCGGGGTCAAGCTGCGCACTGTCTAACTGGCCAGAACGGGGGAGACAAGTGCCGCAACAGGGCCTTTCCGGGATGCGTCGCGTCAGCGCGAGGCTGGCGCGGGTGATCCTGGTACAGCGCGGCTATCTCTTCCCCTGGGCGCCGGTGGCGCTGGCCTTGGGGATCGGGGGATATTTCGCGCTGGACCACGAACCCACGGGGCGGTTGGTGGTGGTCCTGGGGGCTGTGGCGCTGGTTCTGGCTGCCCTTGCCTTGCGCGCGGGAGCGGCCCTGGGGCCGGTGATCTGGGCGATGGCGTTGATGGCGGCGGGGCTGGGCTGGGCCGCAGTGCGGGCACAGCAGGTGGCCGCCCCGGTGCTGGGCTGGCGCTACTACGGCGCGGTGGAGGGGCGGGTGATCGGCATCGACCGCTCCGCCTCCGACGCGGTGCGGCTGACGCTGGACCGGGTGCGGCTGGACGGGCCGACGACGGCGGAAACCCCGGCGCGTGTCCGTATTTCGCTGCACGGGCAGCAGGGGTTTGTCGAGCCGCAGCCGGGGATGACCGTGATGACCACCGGACATCTGTCCCCGCCAGGCGGTCCGGTGGAACCCGGCGGCTTCGATTTCCAGAGACACACATGGTTTCAGCGGCTTGGCGCCATCGGCTACACCCGTATGCCGGTCCTCAGCCTGGCCCCGCCGGAGCCGGGCGCCACCCGCATCTTTGCCACCCGCATGGCCCTGTCGGACCGCATCCGTGCGGTATTGCAGGGCGAAACCGGCGCGGTGGCGGCGGCGCTGATCACCGGCGACCGATCCGGGTTGAGCCGCGAGGTGACCGAGGCGCTGCGCCGCACCAACCTGGCGCATCTGCTGGCCATCTCGGGGTTGCACATGGGGCTGGTCACCGGGTTCGTCTATGCGGCGCTGCGTCTTGCAGGGGCGGCACTGCCCCGGACCGCCCTGCGCTGGCCGGTCCGGTCGCTGGCCGCCCTGGGCGCGCTGGCGGCCGGGGTGGGATACCTTGTGCTCTCCGGCGGGGCCATCGCGACGGAGCGTGCCTTTGTCATGGCCGGTGTCGCCTTTCTGGCGTTGGTGGCGGACCGGCGGGCCATCACCCTGCGCGCCCTTGCGCTGGCGGCGCTCGTGGTGCTGATCCTGCGGCCGGAGGCGCTGCTGTCGCCCGGGTTCCAGATGTCCTTTGCCGCGACCACGGCGCTGGTGGCGGTCTTTGCCGCGATCCGGGGACGGGGCGCGCGCTGGCCCCGCCCGCTGCGGGCGGTGCTGACTGTGGTGATCTCCTCCACCGTGGCGGGGCTGGCCACCGCGCCGGTCGGGGCGGCGCATTTCAACATGGTGGCGCAATACGGGCTATTGGCGAACCTCGCTGCCGTGCCGCTCATGGGCGTGCTGGTCATGCCTGCCGGGGTCATGGCGCTGGTTCTGATGCCCCTGGGGCTGGAGGCGCTGCCGCTGACCGTGATGAGCTGGGGGCTGGACTGGGTGCTGGGCGTGGCCCGCACGGTGCAGGGCTGGCCCGGCGCGACCGGCCATGTGCCCGCGCCGGGGCCATGGGTGTTGCCGCTCTATGCGGCGGGCGGGCTTTGGCTGGCGCTCTGGCAGGGGCGGGGGCGATGGTGCGGTGTGGCACCCTGGCTGGCGGCGGCGGTCCTTTGGACGGGGGCGGAGCGGCCGCAGATCCTGATAGACGGCCGGGCGGAGGTGGTCGGCGTGCTGGGGCCGGAGGGCCGCGCGCTGAGCCGCGACAAGGGGGCGGGTTTCGTCACCGGGGTATGGCTGGAGAACGACGGATCGGCCCGGGATCAGCCGCAGGCCGCCGCACTCTGGCCCGTGGCGGAGTTGCCGCTGCATCACCTGAGGGGCAAACGGGCGGCGGCGGGGGCCAACTGTGCCCAGGGCGAGATCATGGTTATGACACATCCACCGTCCGCACCGCTGCCCTGCGAGGTCTTCGATCCGAAACGGCTGCGCGCCACGGGGGCCGTGGCCCTGCGGGTGACGGAGGAGGGGCTGGACGTGCGAACGGCCCGCGAGGTGGCGGGCCGCAGGCTGTGGAACGATGCGGGGGTGCGGCGCGACCGGCTGTGGCGTGGGCCATAGGGTGGCGGGTAGGCGGCGTGGGCCTGGCCTGGGCGGTGCGTGCAAGCACGCACCCTACACGGGGCAGGGTGGTGACGTGACCGCGAGCCCCGCCGCGATACGTCGTACCGGGGCGGGGCGCCTCGGGAAGAGGGCGTCAATAGGTCCGGATCAGCCCGACCAGACGACCCTGCACCTTGACCCGGTTGTCCGGCAGGACGCGGGTTTCATAGGCTGGGTTGGCCGCGACCAGCTCGATCTGGCCCTTGCGTTTGAAGAAGCGCTTCAGCGTCGCCTCCTGATCATCGACCAGAGCCACGACGATATCGCCATTGTCGGCGGCGGCGGTTTCGCGGATCACCACCACGTCGCCGTCGTTGATCCCCGCGTCGATCATGGAGTCCCCGCGCACTTCCAGCGCATAGTGGTTGCCCTGACCCGACATCATCGAGCCGGGCACCGCCACATGATGCGACACCTGGTTGATCGCCTCGATCGGCACCCCGGCGGCGATCCGGCCCATCACCGGCAGATCAAAGGCCTGGGCGGTTTCCACCGGCATCGGCACGCCCACATCCGGGTCACGCGGGGTGGCGCCGCCCTCGATCACGCGGGGGGTGAAGCCGGAGGACTCGCCGCCCATGCTTTCGGGCAGTTTGACGATCTCGATCGCGCGGGCCCTGTGGGCAAGGCGACGGATGAAGCCGCGCTCCTCCAGCGCCGTGATCAGCCGGTGGATGCCGGACTTGGAGCGCAGGTCCAGCGCCTCCTTCATCTCGTCAAAGGACGGGGGCACGCCATCGCGCTGCACCCTTTTATGAATGAATTCCAGCAGGTCTAGCTGCTTCCTTGTCAGCACGGCACTACTCCCTCGCCTGGCGCTTGTTAACTTTTGTTCTACACGTGTTCACGTTTTGTGTCAACGCATGTGAACGCAGGCGGGTTTGGGCGCGCACGGAGGGGGCGGCAGGGCCGCTGCCCCTGCGACAAAGCAGGCTTTGTCGCTACCCCGGGATATTTTCGGCAAAAAGAAAGTCTCAGCCGCAGCTCTTGCGGATCTCACGGTCGAGCAGGCCTGTCTCGACCAGCATGCAGCGGTCGCGGGCCTCGTAATAATAGCCCCGGGCATACCAGCCGACCGCCGTCGCCTGGTCCCCATCCGACAGGAGCCAGGCCCCGCGCAGGTATTTCACCGCCCATTTCAGGTTGGTCTCCGCGTCCAGCAGGTCGCTCGGATCACCCTGGAACCCCATGCCGCGCGCGGTGGCGGGCAGGATCTGCATCAGCCCGTAGTAGGGGCCGTTGCGCGCGCCGGGGCGATAATCGCTTTCGCGCTGGATCACCCGGTGCACCAGGCTGCGCGGCACGGCGTAGTGATCGGCATAGGTGTTGACCAGGCGGCGCAGCTCCGGCGTTTCGCCGGGATGCAGCGCGGCGCTGGAGACCTCGGGCCGGGTCGAGGGGCCGCCACAGGCAGACAGGGCCAGCGCGGCGATGCAGAGAAGGGGGCGCAGGGCGATCATGAGGCTCTCCGGCAGATCAGGACCGCGCTATCCTGAGCCTTCCGACCGTCGAGGCAAGGGTGCATTTTGCGGATGCGCGGCTTTTTGCGAATGCGGCGCCCGGGGCGGTCCCGGGGCCTGGGTAGGCGGGTTAGGCGCCCCCGTCGATTGCCGGGACGAAATGGGCATTCCAGGTGCAACGCCCCTCCCTCCCCAGTCATGGGGAGGGTCGGGGAGGGGCGCTAGCCGCCCTCGAACCACGGCAGCACCTGCCCGAACCGCTCGCCCCAGACCAGCCGCAGGGGCATGTCGATCCGTAACCCCGCGCCATCGCCGGGGATGTTGGAGATCAGCCGCACCCCCTCCGCCAGTTCCACCACCGCCACGACATAGGGCACGTCATCCGCCAACCCCTCGTGATAGGCCCGGTGATAGACCACCCAGGACACCAGCCGCGCGTCACCCGAGGCCTCCTCCCACGCCAGATCCGGGGAGAGGCAGCTTGTGCACTCCTCCCGCGGGGGCAGCTGCGCCGAACCGCAGGCCCGGCAGCGCTGGAACATCAACCGCCGGTCGTCCATCGCCGCCCAATAGGCCGCCGCGGCCCCGCTGCGATCTGCCGCGATCCCGCTCATTGGCCCAGCACCAGCGTCGCATGGGTCTGCATCACGCCCCCCTGGTTCGACACCACCACGTTGCGCGCGCCGGGCACCTGGGTCACGGCCGTGCGACGCATCTGCCGCACCCCCTCGTGGATCAGCTGCATTCCCGGCATTCCCGTCTCCGACAAAAGCCCGCCGGAGGTGTTGAAGGGCAGGGCGCCGCCGAGCTCAAGCGCCCCGTCGCGGACAAATGCCGCCGCCTCCCCCTTGGGGCAAAACCCGTAATCCTCCAGCGTCATCAGCGCGGCGATGGTGAAACAGTCGTAGATCTGCGCGCAGTCCACCTGATCCGGGCGCAGCCCCGCCATCTGCAACGCCATGGGGCCGGAGAGTTTGGCCATCGTCTCTGTCAGCACCGGGCGCTGTGCCACGTCGAAAAAGGTCTGCCCGCCGCCCCAGCCCAGGATCGGCACCGGGGCGGGCACCTTCAGGCGCGACGCCATCGCCGCCGACATCACCACCACCGCGCCGCCCCCGTCGGAGACCAGGGCGCAGTCGTCGCGGCGCAGCGGCGCGACCAGGGGCGGCGCGGCGAGATAGTCGTCGAGCGACAGCGGGTTGCGCACCTGCGCCTTCGGGTTGGCCGCGCCGTGCTTGCGGGCGGCCATGGCGATGGCGGCGAAGGCTTCCGGCGGGGTGCCGTACTCCCCGATATGGCGCTGCATGATCATCGCATAGCCGGGCAGGGTGCCGAACCAGCCGTATAGCGCGTCATCCCCGCGCGGGCGCGAAAACACCGCCGCGCTGCCCGTGCGCGGATTGTCGGCATAGGAGACGACGGCAACCTCGCACTGCCCCGCCTCGATCGCCATACAGGCGATTGAAATCAGGGTGATATTCGCCGCCCCCGCCTGATCCCATCCGCCGCCGAATTTCGGCTGGATACCCAGGGCGGAGGCCAGTTTCATCACGTAATGCATCTGGAAATCGCTGGTCGGCGGCTTGACCAGAACCGCATCCACCCGGTCCTTCTCCACCCCCGCATCCGCCAGCGCGCCTCGGATCGCCTCGACATTCATCGACACCGTCGACCGGCCCGGCAACTTGCCAAACTCCGTCGCGCCGATCCCGGCGATGACATAGCGGCCGGACAGGCTCATCGCGGGCCCCTGTTTTTCTTTTTGCCCCAAATATCCCGGGGGGAGGCCGCAGGCCGGGGGGCAGCGCCCCCCTCCACACCGGCCGCCCTCATCGCCCCTTGAACTCCGGCGCGCGCTTCTGACGAAACGCCGCCGGGCCTTCCTTTGCATCCTCCGTCTCGCGCAGCGTGCGCGAAATCATCTGTTCCATCCGCTGCCCCGTCACCAGATCCACGTCCAGCGACCGCACGGCCAGCTCCTTCGACGCCTGCACCGCCAGGGGCGCATTGGCGGCGATCCGGGCGGCATAGTCCATCGCTGCCTCCATGACCTTGGCCGAGGGCACCACCTTGTTGATCAGCCCCCAGTCCAGCGCCGTCGCCGCGTCGATCCGGTCGCCGGTCAGCAGCAGCTCCATCCCCCGGCAATAGGGCAGGTTGCGCATGGTCCGCATCGTCCCACCATTGGCGGCGATGATGCCGCGCTTGACTTCCGACAGGCCGAATGTCGCATCCTCCGACGCGACCCGGATGTCGGTCGCGTAAAGCATCGTCACCCCGCCGCCCAGGCAATAGCCCCGGACCGCCGCCACCACAGGCTTCCAGACCTCCAGCCCCCGGTTCAGCAATTGGTCGCGCTGTGTCAGCCAGTTGTCGGCCCAGTCGTGCTCCGCCGTCAGCACCGACTTGATGTCCGCCCCGGCGCAAAACGCCTTGTCGCCCGCGCCGGTGACCACGGCCACGCGCACCGCCTTGTTGTCGCGCACCTCGGTCCAGACTTCCGACAGCGCCTTGTAATGCGCGGCGTCCAGCGCGTTCATCACCTCCGGCCGGTTGATCGTGACGGTGGCGATCCCCTCGGGCGAAAGATCATAGTCGATGGACATCAGCGCCTCCCGTTCAGGACGTTGCGGGCGACGACCATGCGGTGCACCTCCGACGGGCCCTCGCCGATGCGGTGGATGCGCATTTCGCGATACCAGCGTTCCAAAGGCAGTTCCTTCGACACGCCGAGCCCGCCCATGATCTGGATTGCGCGATCGACCACGCGCCCCGCGGTTTCGGTCGCCTGGACCTTGGCAATCGACGCCTCCAGCTTGAAGTCCTGCCCCAGGTCGCCGCGCCAGGCGGCGTCATAGACCAGCAGCCGGGCCATGCGGATCTCCATCTCGCTGTCAGCAATCATCCACTGGACCGCCTGTTTGTCGGCTAGCTTCGATCCAAAGGTCTCCCGCTCATTCGCCCATTTCACTGCGATGTCCAGCGCGGCCTGGGCAATCCCGATGGTCCCGGCGGAATAGGAAATACGGTTGTCCACCAGCCACTTCTCGGCAAAGGCGAAGCCTTGGCCTTCCTCGCCCAGACGGTTTTCCACCGGCACCTCGACATTGTCGAAATGCAGTTCATAGGGCGAATAGGCGCGGATGACGGGGATTTCTTTCAGCGACAGGCCCGGCGTGTCCCGGTCCACGATGAAGGAGGTGATCCCCGACCGGCCCCGCCCGCCGGTGCGCGCATAGACGATGCCCCAGTCGGCCTTGGCGGCCCCGGTGATCCACATCTTGGACCCGTTCAGCACGTATTTCCCGCCCTGTCGCTCGGCCTTCAGCTGGATCGCGCGGCCCGGGTCGGCGCCGCCGGAACTCTCTGAAATCGCGACGAAACACTTGGTGCCCTTCTCGACCCCCGGAAGCCCGTAGCGCTCGATTTGATCGGGCGAGCCCTGCCAGATCACATTCGGCGGATCGTTCCCGAAGGCCCCCATGCCGGGGTTGTAGGCCCCCATGCGGATCTGCTTGGCCTCCTCGGCAAAGACCGCCTGACCAAGCAGGTTCAGCCCCGCGCCGCCATGTTCTGCGGGCGTGCGGACACACCAGAGGCCAAGCGCTTTGGCCTTCTCCTGCAGGGGCTTGAGCCGATCCTCCGGACAATAGGTCGCGTCATGGTCCAGCGTATCTTCGACCGGCTTGATCTCGCTCTGGACAAAGCGGCGGACAGTCTGTTGCAATTCCCTGTATTCATCGGGCATGGCCCAGGCCCCGAAAGACCGGTCCGCTTCGCCCACGCCGTCCATCACAGGACCCCCTTGTCCCGCAGCGCCGCGATCTCGGCCGCCGAATAGCCCAGCCCGGCCAGTTCCGCGTCGTTGTCCGCCCCCAGATCATGCGACGGATCATAGGGCAGGGGGTCGACCCCGGCGAAGCGCATGGGCGAGCCCATCACCACCATCTCGCCATAGGCGGGGTGGTCGATGTAATGCAGCATCCCGCGCTCGTGCAGATGCGGGTCGCGCAGCACCTCGGTCAGCTTCATCACCGGGGCACAGACGGCGCCCGCCTCGGACAGCAGCTGCCGCAGCTCCGCCCGGGTGTGTTTCACCGTTTCTTTGCCCACCTCGGCATCGAAGTCATCCATATTGGCGCAACGCAGCTTGAGCGTCTCGAATTTCGGGTCGTTCAGCATCCAGTCGAGGCCAAGCGCCCCGGCGGTGGCCAGCCAGTGCTTTTCCAACACCGAAATGATCGCGACATAGCCGTCCGAGGCCGGATAGACGTTGTAGGGCGCGAGGCTGAGTCCGCCATGGCGGTTGCCCGTCCGCGCCTCGAAGCTCGGGTCATCGCGATTGGCCCAGGCCGCCGCGATGTTGGACATGAGCGAGGGGATCGCGGCATCCATCATGGCAATGTCCGGCGACAGCACCTCTCCGGTCCGGTCGCGATGCCGCAGGGCGGTGAGGATCGCGCCGTAGAGATGTGTGCCAGAGATGAAGTCGATGATCGCAGGCCCGGCCTTCACCGGGGCCTCGCCCGGAAAGCCGGTGGCGTCGATGATGCCGGAGGCCGCCTGCACGGTGAGATCCATCGCCAGGTAATCGCGGTAGAGCCCCTCCTGCCCATAGCCGGAATTGCGCGCCACGATGAGCCTGGGGTTGATCTCGGCCAGCCGCTCCGGCGTCAGGCCAAGCCGGGCGAGCACGCCGGGGCGGAAGTTCTCGACCAGCACATCGGCCCCGGCGCAGAGGCGTTCCAGCACCTCGATCCCCTCGGGCTGCTTCATGTCCAGCGTCATGGTCTTTTTGTTGGCATTGAGGAGCGCAAAGGGCAGCATCGCGCCGCCCGATCCGTCCCGCTTGCGCACCGACTCGCCTTCGACCGGTTCGACCTTGATCACCTCGGCCCCGGCCTGGGCCATCAGGAATGTGCAGTAAGGTCCTGAATAGACGCGGGTCAGGTCGATCACCCTGATCCCGTCCAGCGGTCGTACAGTCGTCAAGTCTTCCTCCCAGCCCCCGCTTTGACGCGAGGTTTAACAAAATGGTAAGACCAATGCGGGAAGACTGTCAACACGCCGGTCCGCAGGCCACATTCGTGGAGTTGATTTCGTGGGACAGTCGGGGCAAAGACATATGGCCCGTCGCGACAGACGGTGCCAAGACAGGAAAGGATCCGTGTGCAGACGCTGGACGCCCTGAAAGACAGGCTGCAGGCCCGCTTTGCCGCGGGGGCCGACGCCCCGGCGCGCCGTCGCTATGACGTTCTGGCGGATGAGCTGCGCCTGATGATCCTGGACGGTGCCCTCAAGGTCGGGGAGGCCCTCCCGGCCGAACGCGATCTGGTGAACCTGTCCGGCCTGGGCCGGGGATCGGTGCGCGAGGCGATCCGCATTCTGGAGATCGAGGGGCTGCTCTCGCCCAAGAAGCCGGGCCGCAACGGGATGAGCGTGGTGCAGAACGCCTCCGACCAGACGGTGAAACGGCAGCTGGAGCTGTTCATCGGCGGCGACACCGTGTCCAACGATCAGCTGTTGGAGGCGCGTCTGATCATCGAGCCTGCCCTGGCGCGCATCGCGGCGGAGAAGCGGACGGACGAGGATATCGAGACGCTGCAGGCGATCAACGCCACGATCACCGAAACCGGCATGTCCGACCGCAAGGCGCTGGTGGCGCTGAACCTGGACTGGCATGTCGCCCTGTTCCGCGCCAGCCACAACGACCTGATGGCGGCGATTGCCACCGGGCTGACCCAGACGCAGCACGCCGCCGGGGTCATGGGCGTCTATGGCGAGGAGGTGCATGTGAACGCGATGATCGCCATGCATGACAAGATCCTCGCCGCCCTGGTCGCGCAGGACGGCGACGCCGCCTACCGCCGCACCTGGCGGCACCTCAAGGGCTATGCCGACACCCTGGCCAAGCGGAACCCGGCGGAGTTCGATCTGACACCGCTGAATCCGCGGTGAGGGGAAGAGGGCGAATAGCTTGGCCTTCGTTGCGGGGCTGATGGCGTCCCGCGCAGATAATTGAGACGTCAGGCTTGGACAGGAGGGTGACGCGGCAAAGCCGAACCGGTGTCACCCAGCCTCCCTAAAGCGGCAGATACTCCGCCATCTCCCCGGCCTTGCCCGCAGGTGCATCCGGGGCCCGCACCAGCAGCGCGCCGGAGGCCGAGAGCACCGACAGCAGCGCCGAATCCTGCCGGTCGTCGGGCGCGATGCCGGTCTCGGTCACCCGGGCGCGCATGTAATGTTCGCGCGGCCCGTTTGCCGGGATGTCCACGGCCAGCGGCGCGCGTAGCCGGGGCGCGGGGGCGGCGCCCAGGCCCAGCATGTGGCGGATCACCGGCACCACGAAGATATGGCCGCAAACCATGGCCGAGACCGGGTTGCCCGGCAGGCCGATCATCGCCGCATCCCCCAGACGCCCCGCCATCAGCGGCTTGCCCGGGCGCATGGCGATCTTGTAAAAACTCTGCTCCATCCCGATGCCGGAGGCCGCCTTGGCCACCAGATCATGATCCCCGACCGAGGCCCCGCCGATGGTGATGACCAGATCCGCCCCGGCGGCCAGACCCATCACCGTCTCCAGCGCCTCGATCCGGTCGCGGGCGATCGGCAGCAGGCGCACCTCCGCCCCCGACGCGCTGAGCAACCCGTGCAGCCCGTAGGAATTGGAGGCGACGATCTGATCCGGCCCCGGCTCTTCGCCCGGCTGGACCAGTTCGTCCCCCGTCGGGATCAGCGCCACGACGGGCCGACGGGTCACGCTGACCTGCGGCACGTTCATCGCCGCCATCAGTGCCATGTCCGAAGGCGAGATCACGCGCGGGGCGGAGATCTGGTCGCCGATGCGGAAATCCCCGCCCGCCGCGCGGATATTCGCGCCCGGCGCGGGGGTGTCGGTGACGGTGATCCTGTCGCCCTCGCGGATGACGTCCTCCTGGATGACCACCGTGTCGGCGCCCGCGGGCAGCGGCGCGCCGGTAAAGATGCGGGCGGCCTCTCCGGCCCCGACCTCGCCGTCGAAGGCCCGGCCGGCAGCGGCCTCTCCGATCACCAACAGGGGGGGGCCGCCTGCAAGGTCCGCCGCGCGGATCGCATAGCCGTCCATGGCGGAGGCGGCGAAGGGCGGCTGGTCGCGGCGGGCGGTGACGGGGCTGGCCAGCACCCGTCCCCGGGCCTCGACCAATGTCACATTTTCAACCGAAAGCGGAGAGGTCAGGGCAAAGAGCCTCTCCAGCGCCTCGCCAACGGAAATCACTTTTCCACCTCATATCGTCCGGACTTGCCGCCGTCTTTTAACGCAACATGCAGACCGCCGATTTCCATCCCGCGATCCACCGCCTTGCACATATCGTACACAGTCAGGGCGGCGATATTGGCGGCGGTCAGCGCCTCCATCTCCACCCCGGTCTTGCCGGTGGTCTTCACCGTGGCCGCGATCCGCACCCCGGGCAGCGCCGCATCCGGGGTCAGCTCCACCGTGACCTTGGTGATCGGCAGGGGGTGGCACAGCGGGATCAGATCGGCGGTCTTCTTGGCCCCCATGATCCCCGCCAGACGCGCCACGCCCAGCACATCGCCCTTCTTGGCATCGCCCGCTTCGATCAGGGCCAGCGTCTCGGGCTGCATGCGGATATGACATTCCGCCACCGCGATGCGATCGGTGTCGGCCTTGTCGGAGACATCGACCATATGCGCCTGACCGGCCTTGTCGAAATGGGTCAGGCTCATAGCCCCGATCCCATCCCCATGCCGCCGGCCGGGTCCGACAGCAGCTCTTTCGTGGCGGTTTCGACATCCGCCTGCCGCATCAGGCTTTCCCCGATCAGGAAATTGCGCACGCCGTATTGCGCCATCTCGGCCAGATCCTCGCGGGTGGAGAGGCCGCTTTCCGAAATGACCATCCGGTCCTCCGGCGTCCGCCGGGCCAGGGTCCGGGTCGTGTCGAGCGAGGTCTCGAAGGTCCGCAGATCGCGGTTGTTGATCCCGATGAGCGAGGATTTCAACACCATGGCGCGCTCCAGCTCCGCGCGGTCGTGCACCTCGATCAGCACATCCATGCCCCACTCAAAGGCGGCCGCCTCCAGCTCCGCCGCCTGGGCATCTTCGAGGGTGGCGAGGATCAGCAGGATGCAGTCCGCCCCAAGCGCCCGGGCCTCGGCCACCTGGTAGGGGTCATACATGAAGTCCTTGCGCAGCACCGGCAATTCGCAGGCCGCGCGGGCATCAACCAGGAACTCCTTCGCGCCCTGAAACGACGGCGTGTCGGTCAGCACCGACAGGCAGGCCGCGCCGCCCGCCTCATAGGCCGCCGCAAGTGTCGCCGGGTCAAAGTCTTCGCGGATCAACCCCTTGGAAGGGCTCGCCTTCTTAATTTCCGCAATCAGGCCGTAGCCTTCGCGGGCGGCCTCATGCAGGGCCTCGCCGAAGGGGCGGATCACGGGGGCGTTGCGCGCTTCGGCTTCGACATCGGCCAGCGGTTTCGCGGCCTTGTCGGCGGCGATTTCTTCCAGCTTGTAGGCCTTGATGCGGTCGAGGACGGTGTCTGTCATGGCCGGGTCCAGTCAATCTCTGTTTCGCCCTGAGACTTAAGCCACTTGTTGACCGAAGAAAATGGGCGTGACCCGAAAAATCCGCGCCGCGCCGACAGGGGCGAAGGATGGGCGGAGGTGAGGATCAGATGCCCCGTGCCCTCAATCGCGTCGCGAAACCCCTGCGCGTGTCCGCCCCAGAGGACAAAGGCGCGCGGGCGGTCCGACAGCCGCGCCAGCACCTGCCGGGTCAGCCGCGACCAGCCCAGTTTCGAATGTGCCCCGGCCTGTCCGGCGGGCACCGAGAGCGCGGTGTTGAGCAGCAGTACCCCCTGCCGCGCCCAGCCCCGCAGGTCGCCGGTTGCGGGGGTTGCGCCGATATCCTCCTGCATTTCCTTGTAGATATTGGTCAAGGACCGGGGCAGGGGACGCACGTCCGGTTCCACCGAAAAGGCCAGGCCATGGGCATGGCCCGGGGTCGGGTAGGGATCCTGGCCCAGGATCACGACGCGGGTCGCCTCCGGCGCGGTCAGGTCCAGCGCGGCAAACCGCTGCGCGGCGGGCGGCAGGATGTCCGGCCCGGTCAGCTGCGCGGCGATGGCGGGATAATCCTCGTCAAAGAAGGGCAGCTCGGCCCAGGCGGCGGGGGGCTCTGCGCTCACGTTGCCGCAGCGGAGGTGATCCGCGCCAGCCCCTCGACCTTCGACAGGGCCGCGCCGCTGTCGATGCTCTCCGCCGCGAGGGAGACGCCGTCGCGCAGGTCCGCGACCTTGCCGGCCACGACCAGCGCGGCGGCTGCGTTCAGCAGAACCGCATCGCGATAGGCCGAGGGCTCGCCCGCCAGCAGGGCGCGGAAGGCCTGGCCGTTCTCCTCCGGCGTGCCACCCAGGATCGCCTCGAAGGGATGCACCGGCAGGCCCGCGTCCTCGGGGTGCAATTCCGCCTCGCGGATCGTGCCGTCCTCCTCCAGCGAGGAAACCCAGCTGACCCCCGTAATGGTCAGCTCATCCGTGCCGTCGGAGCCATGCACCAGCCAGGCGCGCTCCGCCCCGAGGGCCAGCAGCGTTTCCGCCATCGGCCGGATCAGATCGCGCGAAAAGGCCCCGGTCAGCTGCCGTTTGACCCCGGCGGGATTGGTCAGCGGCCCGAGGATGTTGAAGATCGTGCGCGTCGCCAGTTCCTGCCGGGCGGGCATGACATGGCGGATCGCCGGGTGGTGCATCGGTGCCATCATGAAGCCGATCCCGACCTCCTGGAGCGCCTGTTCCACCACATCGGCGCCGACCATCACCTCGATCCCCATCTGGCCCAGGGCATCCGCCGCGCCGGATTTCGACGACAGATTGCGGTTGCCATGCTTGGCCACGGGGACGCCCGCCCCGGCCACGACAAAGGCCGTCGCGGTTGAGATATTGAGCGTCCCCTTCCCGTCGCCGCCGGTGCCGACGATGTCGATCGCCCCCGCAGGCGCGGTGACCGGGTTGCATTTGCTGCGCATCACCGCGGCGGCCGCGGCATATTCATCCACCGTTTCGCCCCGGGTACGCAGCGCCATGAGCAGCCCGCCCATCTGTGCCGGCGTGGCCTCGCCCTCGAACAGGATTTCAAAGGCGGCCTCCGCCTCGGCCCGTGTCAGCGCCCGATCTGCTGCCGCAGCAATCATCGGTTTCAGCGCGTCGCTCATTTCTGCTTCCTTTCCCGCCCTTACGGCTTGCGCCCACTGGTGCGGGGCTGGTGTTGTGGTATGATCGCCCCGACCTACAGCCCGTAGCGTCCGGGATTGCTCTCCGGCCATTCAGGCCATAGATGAGCCACGCCCGGAACCGACGTCAAGGGCCGGACGGCAGAAGACCGGGACCAACCCCGGCGTTAGGAGTGAGCAGAGTGCTACGCGGTATCCTCCTCGGATCGGTATGGGGCCTCGTCCTGGGGGGTGGGTTTCTGGCCATCATGTCGCTGACCTTCCCCGCGACGGTGCAGCCGCCGCCCGAAACCTCGGCGCAGCCCGCCGACGCCCCGCGCCCGGTGGAGGAGGCGGCGGAAGAGGTCGCCCTGCTGCCCGCGCCGCTGACCGCCCCTGACCGCCACGACGTCGTGCCCGTCACCCGCCCCGATCCGATCTCGCCCGCCGCCACGCCTGGCGGCGATGTCGACCCGGGGGAGGCTCCGGTTCTGACCGCGCCTGACAGCACCCTCGCCGGGGGGCAGGCTCCTTCGGACGCAGCACCCGCCAGCCCCGCGCCCGACAGCGCCGTCCTGCCCAGCCCCCAGGCCCTGCCGCCCGCCGCCCCCGCACCGGAGGCGGAGCCGGAGATCGCCACCCAACCCGCCGAACCGCCGCGCGCCGACCCCGGCGAGGTGGTGACCGGATTTCCCCAGGGCGATCTGACGGAAACCGCAGCCGCCCCCGAACGGCCCACGGCGGAGACGCGGCCAACGGAACCTGCCCAGACCGGCGCGCTCTCGTCAGAGGGGATCGCCGCCGCTCCGGAGCGTGAGGACGCGCCGACGGACCCGGAGGGCAGCCCCCGCCTCGCCCCGCAGGCCGACGCCCCGGATCAGCCGCAAGCGGCGGACCTTGCCGACAGAACCACCGATCCGACCACCACCGCGCCGGACGTGAACGCCGCGCAATCCGACACCCCCCCGGCCAGCGCCGAGGCACCCGAGGGTCTTCCCGCCCCCTCTGGCGACGTGCCGCCTATGTCGCCGCCCGACTCGGCACCCGCCGCAGAGGCGCCGCAGGAGTCCGCAGACACGCCGCCGCCCGCCACATCAGAGGGCACCGCCTCCCCGACCGGCGAGACCGACACCGCCCGCTCAACCGTCGCTGACGCGCAGCCGGGGGCGGACCGCGCCGACCCAGGAGAGTCGACGGCGCAAGCCTCTCCGTCTCAACCCGACTCGGCCGCGCCGCAACCGACCATCGCAGAGAACCCCGCGCCCCAAAGCGACCCCCCGGGCGGCGGAACCGAGAGCGACGTTGCCGACGCCGCTCCCTCCGACGAACAACCCGTCGAAGACAGCGCCGAACCCGCACAGGCGGCCCTCCTGCCGCGAACCGGTCCTGCCTCTGATCCCGCAAAACAGCCGGATCCCGCGTCTGAACAGCCCGCCGAACCCTCCGCCCCGGCACCCGTGGCCATGCCGGGCCAGCCCGCCATTCGGTTGACCGAGAACACCGTGACCGAAGCGGAGCCGACACCGGACACGGCCACCGCCGACCCCGGCATCCCGGTGGAAGACGCTCCGCCAATCGACCGCTACGCCGCACCCTTCGACAACCCCGAGGGTCAGCCCATCCTCTCCATCGTCCTGCTGGACAGTGCGGAGGACGGCGCCACGGTGCCCATGCCCGACCGCTTCCCCTATCCCGTCTCCATCGCCGTGCCGGTCGACGCCCCGGATGCGGCGGACCGGATGCGGCGTTATCGCGATGCGGGGCTGGAGGTGCTGGCCCTGGCCGCGCTGCCCGAGGGCGCGACCCCGGCGGATGTCGCAACCCTCGCCCCCGCCTGGTTCGACGCCGTGCCGGAGGCCGTCGCGATCATGGAGCGCCCGCCGCATCGGCTGCAATCCACCCGCGACAATGGCGAACAGCTGGCCGGTATCCTGGAGGAGAGCGGGCATGGCCTGCTGCTCTTCCCCCAGGGGCTGGAGACGACGCGCAAACTGGCCGCCCGCCGCGATGTGCCTGCCGCCACCGTCTTTCGCGATCTCGACGGCAGCGGGCAGGGGCAGGCCGTGATCCGGCGTTTCCTCGACAATTCCGCCTTCAAGGCCGGGCTCGAAGGCTCTGTCATCCTGGTTGCCCGCCTGCGGCCCGAGACGATCGAGGCGCTGCTGGTCTGGGGCCTCGCCGACCGCGCCAGCCGTGTGGCGCTGGCCCCGGTCTCTGCCGCGCTGAAGGCCGCGGGCCCGTGACATCCGTTGCACTCCTGACTGCGGGGTAGTACCTCTTACTGGGCGGTCAGTAGGGGAGGATCACATGGCAGAGCAACCGAAACTGGGCTTCATCGGTCTTGGCGTGATGGGGGAACCTATCTGCCGGAACATGTTGCAGAAATCCGGCGCGCCGATGCTGATCGCCGATCTCAACCCCGATCCCGTCGCCCGCCTGACCGCCCTTGGCGCCACTGAAACCACGCCGGAGGAGATCGCCGCCCGGGCGGATATCCTCTTCCTCTCGCTGCCCGGCGGCCCGCAGGTGGAGGCGGTGGCGGGCCAGCTGATCCCGCATCTGCGCCCCGGCGCGACCCTTGTCGACATGTCCACCGCCCCCGTCGGCCTGACCCGCCGCCTGGCCGAGGACGCCGCGGCGAAGGGCGCCCGTTACGCCGACGCGCCCGTCGCCCGCACCCGCGCCGCGGCAGAGGCCGGGACGCTCGCCATCATGGTCGGCGCCGATGATGCCACATTTGCCCTGATCGAACCGATCCTGTCGCATGCGGGCGACACGATCCTGCATTGCGGGCCGGTCGGCTGTGGCCAGGTGGCCAAGATCCTCAACAACATGGTGCTGTTCCAGAACGTCGTCGCCATGTCCGAGGCGCTGGCCCTGGGGCAGGCGGCAGGCATGGACGGGGCGAAGCTCTTCGACGTGATCTCCCAGGGGTCGGGCGACAGTTTCGCCCTGCGCAATCACGGGATGAAGGCGATGATCCCGGACACCTTCCCCAAGCAGGCCTTCCCGACGGACTACGCGCTGAAGGACGTCTCCTACGCCCTCGACCTCGCCCGCGAGGCCGGGCTGAGCGCTCCGGGCGCGGAACTGGCAGAGGCACGGATGAAGATGGCCCAGGCGGCAGGCTATGCAGAGGAATATTTCCCCGTGCTGGCCCGCCTGGCCGGGACGCCGACGGAGTAGGGGGGCGCCGCCCCGCCGTCATCCTCGGGCTCGACCCGCGTTTCTCACGGCGGACAGATCCCCGGGCCAAGCCCGCGGATGACGTCGCTCTTGCGGTGACTTCGAAAACAACCGGTCCCCTTCCGTTCGATATCTGCCCCGGCACAATCCCATCCCTACCATATTTACCCCTTTCCCCCACGTCCCATCCATGTAATAGGGAAGCGCCAAGTGATCCCATCCGCAGGAGATGTCCCATGGAGATTCGCGAGGCGCTGACCTTCGATGATGTCCTACTCGTTCCCGCAGCCTCTTCGGTGCTGCCCTCAACGGCGGACACCCGCACCCGGGTCACCAAATCCATATCCCTGAACATCCCGCTGCTCAGCTCCGCCATGGACACGGTGACCGAGGCGCGGATGGCCATCTGCATGGCCCAGGCCGGCGGCATGGGGGTGATCCACCGAAACCTCGATGTTCAGCAGCAGGCCGACGAGGTCCGCCGCGTCAAACGGTTCGAAAGCGGGATCGTCTACAAGCCGATCACCCTGCGCGCCGACCAGACCCTCGCCGATGCCAACGCCCTGCGCGATCAGTACAATGTCTCGGGCTTCCCGGTCGTGGACGAGAAGGGCCGCGTCGTCGGTATCCTGACCAACCGCGATATGCGCTTTGCCAATGACGACAAGACGCCCGTCCATGCGATGATGACCGCCGACAACCTCGCCATCCTGCAGGAACCCGCGGACCGCGACGAGGCGATTTCGTTGATGAAGGCCCGCCGGATCGAAAAACTGCTGGTCACCGACAAGCAGGGCAAGCTCACCGGCCTGCTGACGCTGAAGGACAGCCAACAGGCCGTGCTGAACCCGACCGCCTGCAAGGACGACCTGGGCCGCCTGCGCGTGGCTGCGGCGACCACCGTGGGCGATGCGGGGTTCGAACGGTCCGAGGCGCTGGTCGATGCGGGCTGCGACCTGATCGTGATCGACACCGCCCATGGTCATTCCGAGGGCGTCGCCCATGCGGTCGAACGGGTCAAGCGCCTGTCGAACGAGGTTCAGGTCGTGGCCGGCAATGTCGCGACCGGAGAGGCCACCCGCGCCCTGATCGGTGCGGGCGCGGATGCGATCAAGGTGGGCATCGGCCCCGGCTCCATCTGCACCACCCGCATGGTCGCCGGCGTCGGCGTGCCGCAGCTGACCGCCATCATGGATTGCGCCGCCGCAGCCGGGGACACCCCGGTCATCGCGGATGGCGGCATCAAGTTCTCCGGCGATTTCGCCAAGGCGATTGCCGCAGGTGCCTCCGTCGCCATGGTCGGCTCGATGATCGCGGGCACGGATGAAAGCCCGGGCGAGGTGATCCTCTACCAGGGCCGCACGTTCAAATCCTACCGCGGCATGGGCAGCCTGGGCGCCATGGCGCGCGGCTCCGCCGACCGCTATTTCCAGAAGGACGCCGCCAGCGACAAGCTGGTCCCCGAGGGGATCGAAGGTCAGGTGCCCTACAAGGGCAGCGCGGGCACGGTCATCCACCAGCTGGTTGGCGGGTTGCGCGCCGCCATGGGCTACACCGGCTGCGCCACGGTCGACGCGATGCGCAGCCAGTGCACCTTCGTCAAGATCACCGGCGCGGGGCTCAAGGAAAGCCACGTGCACGACGTTCAGATCACGCGGGAAAGCCCGAACTATCGGATTGGGTAAGGCCGGATAGGGCCACCGGGGGGGCATTTCTGGCCTGGCAGGGCATATTCAGGATTGATCCGAACACACCCTGATGGATGATCCAGGCGGGCTATCTTCCGCGCCGGGAGCTGTCGGCAGAACGCGTCAAATTATTCAGGCGCGCAGCACGATCGCCACTCCAGACACCACAGAGTATCTGAGCGTCCGAGAGGTTGTTGGACGGGAAAAGGGCGCCACCTACCCAAGCATTCGGACCGCTGGCGCGTTTCGGGGGGACCCGAGGAAAGGTGTCACATCCTTGTGACGAATCTCCCCTATCAGACATGTGGAAACGTTTTCACATGGATGAATCGCGTGAGCACGAGGCAGAAGATCACCATCAAGGACGTCGCACGCGAGGCCGATTGCAGCATCGCGACGGCCAGCCGGGTGCTCAACCGCTCCGGCCCTGCCAGCGGCGAGGCGCGCGACCGCGTAGAGAAGGCCGCGCGCGACCTGGGGTTTTCCTTCAGCGCGATCGGGCGGGCCCTGCAAAGCAGCCGAAGTATGACGATCGGATGCCTTGTGCCCTCGCTCGCCAACCCTGTCTTCGCCGAGGCGGTGCAGGGGGTGCAGGAGGCGCTGAAGGGCAGCGGATATCAACTTCTGATCGCGAGCTCGAATTATGACGCCGGGGCTGACAACGACGCCATTGCAACCCTGCTGGCGAAAGAGGTGGACGGTTTGATCGTCACCATGGCGGCGCCGGACAGCAGTGCCGTGCTGAAGCGGGCGCGCCAGCGCGGCACGCCGGTGTCGCTCATGTTTCATGACCCGATCGACGGTCTACCCACGGCCCACGTAGACAATTTCGACGCCGCCCGCGAGGTCGCGCGCCGCTTTGCCGAGTTGGGCCACAGGCGCACCGCTTTCCTCGCGCTGCGGTTTGCCACCTCGGATCGGTCGCGCAACCGCTATGCCGGGTTCCACGCCGAATGCCGCGCCCGCGGCCTGCCGGATCCCGCGCTGATCGAGTTGAGCGAAGCCGAAGCCAACACGCCCGAGCTTTTGTCTGGCATCCTTGCCACGCTCCAGGGGTTGAGCGCCGTCTTCGCCTCCAACGATTTCCTGGCCATTGCGGTGCAGAAGGCCGCGCGGCTGATGGGCAAGCGCGTTCCCCGTGATCTTTCGGTGGTCGGGTTCGACGGCATCGAGATCGGACGCCTTCTCGACGTGCCGCTGGCGACGATCGAAACCGCGCCGGAGGCCATGGGGCGTCAGGCCGCGCGGACCTTGCTGGACCTGATGCAAGGGGGGCCGTGCATCCAGCAGCCACCCTTGCCCTTCGATTTCCGCGCGGGGGGCACGCTTGCTCCGCCTCGCGCGGAAAGCCGCGACGACGACCAGGGTGCCACCTGGCCGCCGTCCGTTCACTCGCTCAAGACCGATCTCAAACAAGGATGAACCAATGAAACATACCGTTCTTTCCGTAGCCCTCGCAACCGCGTTCGCCGCGCCCGCGTTTGCCGAGGATGCCATCTGCTACAACTGCCCGCCGCAATGGGCGGACTGGGCCTCGATGCTGGAGGCGATCGACGAGAAGCTCGATATCCAGATGCCGCACGACAACAAGAACTCGGGCCAGACTCTGAGCCAGCTTCTGGCCGAACGCGCGTCACCGGTGGCCGATGTGGCCTATTACGGTGTGACCACCGGCATCAAGGCGGGCACCGAAGGCGTGGTTCAGCCCTACAAGCCCGCGGGCTTCGACGACATTCCCGAGGGCCTGAAGGACCCGGAGGGCAACTGGTTCGCCATCCACTACGGCACCCTGGGCCTGTTCGTGAACGTCGACGCGCTGGCCGGGGCGCCGGTGCCGCAATGCTGGGCCGACCTGACCAAGCCGGAATACCGCGGCATGGTGGGCTATCTCGATCCGTCCTCTGCCTTCGTCGGCTATGCGGGCGCCGTGGCCGTGAACATGGCCAACGGCGGTGACCTGGGCAACTTCGATCCGGCCATCGCGTATTTCAACGCCCTGGGCAAGAACGACCCGATCGTGCCGAAGCAGACGTCCTATGCGCGCGTGGTCTCGGGTGAGATACCGATCCTGTTCGACTACGACTTCAATGCCTATCGCGGTAAATACGAGGAAGACGGTAATTTCGAATTCGTGCTGCCCTGCGAAGGCTCGGTCCGCGTGCCCTATGTCATGAGCCTCGTCGCCGACGCGCCGAACGCAGAGGTCGGCAAGCGCGTGCTGGACTTCATCCTGTCGGACGAGGGCCAGGCGATCTGGACCAACGCCTACCTTCAGCCCGCCCGCCCGGTCGAGCTGCCCGCCGAGGTGGCCGAGAAGTTCCTGCCTGCCTCCGACTACGAGCGGGCCGTCGCCGTGGACTACGCCGAGATGGAGCGCGCGCAGGCCGCCTTCGGCGAACGCTACCTCAACGAAGTCAAGTAACAGGCAACGGTGAGCCGGGCAGGGGGCCTCCCTGCCCGGTGTTCCTGCGCAACGGACCCAAGATGACACAACGACACTTCACATTGCTCTGCCTGCTGCCGCTGGCGATCTTCACGCTGGCGTTCCTGGCGATCCCGCTCGGGCGGCTGATCCTCGCGTCCCGCGAAAGCGAAGCGGGCTGGGGGATCTACCTGCAGATCCTGCAGACACCCCGCTATCTGTCGACGCTGGGGCAGACGGTCGCCGTCTCTCTCGCCGTCACCGCGGCCGCCCTGGCAATCTCGACCACCGCCGGGCTGTTCCTTGTGCGCAATCGCTTTGCCGGGCGCAACGTGCTGTTGTCCATCCTGACGCTTCCGCTGGCCTTTCCCGGCGTGGTGGTGGGATTCATGATCATTCTGCTTGGCGGTCGCCAGGGGCTTGTGAACCAGATGCTGCCCGGGCACTGGGTCTTTGCCTATTCGATTTTCGGGCTGTTTCTGGGCTATCTCTATTTCTCGATCCCGCGGGTTCTGCTGACCGTCATGGCCGCGGCGGAAAAGATCGACCCCGCGCTGGAAGAGGCCGCGCGGACCCTGGGCGCCTCGCCATGGCGGATCGTGACGGATGTGCTGCTGCCCGCGCTGGCGCCTGCGCTGATCGCCGCTGGCGCCATCGCCTTCGCCACGGCCATGGGGGCCTTTGGCACCGCCTTCACCCTGGCGACCGACATCGACGTGTTGCCGATGGTGATCTACACCGAGTTCACCCTGTCCGCGAATATCGCCATGGCCTCCGCCCTGTCGGTCCTGCTAGGGCTGGTGACATGGGCGATGTTGCTGATCGCGCGCAGCTTTTCCGGCAGCGCCGTCGCGGCAGGGGGCTAAGCCGATGACACGCCTCTCGCGCCATATTCCACTGCTTGTCACACTGCTGGCCTGCGCGTTTCTGCTGGTCCCGATCATCCAGTCTATCCTGGCAGGGCTGACCGCGAACTACTTCCGCGGCCTGTCCTCGGGTCTGACGCTGAAATGGATCGGCCGGGTCTGGGAGCTTTACGCCGACAGCATCTTCCTTTCCATCGGACTGGCGCTGGCCTGCCTGGTCGGAACGCTCGTGATCGGGGTCCCGGCGGCCTATGTCCTGGCGCGCAATCCGGGCCGGGCGACGCGCGTGTTGGAGGAATTCATCTCTCTGCCCCTGGCCGTTCCCGGCCTCGCGCTGGCGCTGGCGCTGTTGCAGCTCTACGGTTCGCTTCAGGGGTTCCGCACCAGCTGGACCTTCATCCTCGTCGGCCACATCCTCTACACGCTGCCCTTCATGGTGCGCTCGGTCCTGTCGGTGCTGGCCGCCATCGACCTGAAGACGCTGGAGGAAGGCGCGGCCTCCCTCGGGGCGAGCCCGGCGCGGCGGTTTGTCGACATCGTCGTGCCGAACGCCATGCCCGGCATCCTGGCCGGCGCGCTGACCGTGGTGACCCTGTCGATCGGCGAATTCAACCTGACCTGGATGCTGCACACCCCCTATCTCAAGACACTGCCGGTCGGGCTGGCCGACAGCTATGCCTCCATGCGGCTGGAAGTGGCCTCGGCCTATACGCTGGTCTTCTTCGTGATGATCGTCCCGCTTCTGATGGCCATGCAATGGGCCAGCGCCCGCGCACAAAGGATCATGCAATGACCCTGACCCTCGGAAATATCGCCAAGACCTTTCCCGGCGGCACGAAGGCGCTGCTGCCGACCGACCTGGAGATCGCGAAGGGCGAAATCCTGTCGCTGCTCGGGCCCTCGGGCTGCGGCAAGTCCACCCTGTTGCGCATCATCGCCGGGCTCGAAACCCCGGACCCCGGTGCCTCCATCGTCTTCGACGGCGAGGACGTGACCCACCAATCGGTCGAGCGTCGCAAGATCGGCATGGTGTTCCAGTCCTACGCCCTGTTTCCCAACATGTCGGTGCGCGGCAACATCGGGTACGGGCTGAAGATGCAGAAACTGCCGAAGCCCGAGATCGCCGCGCGGGTCGAGGAGGTCATCAGCCTGTGCCGCCTGGAACCTTACGCGGACCGCGCGATCACCGCGCTTTCCGGCGGTCAAAGACAGCGTGTCGCATTGGCGCGCGCCATGGCACCACGTCCACGCGTCCTGTTGCTGGACGAACCGCTTTCGGCCCTCGACGCCGCGCTGCGCGGACAGTTGCGCGACGAGCTCGCCCTGCTTCTGCGGCAGTTCGGGATCACCGCGATTTTCGTCACCCACGATCAGGACGAAGCCATGGCCATCGCGGATCGTGTCGCCGTGATGAGCCAGGGCGAAGTAGCTCAGATCGGCACGCCCGAAGCGCTTTACCGGAACCCCGCCACCGGATTCGTGGCGCGGTTTGTCGGTGACGCCATGCCGCTGGAAGGTCGGATCGAGGGCGAGCATCTGCAACTTCCGGGCGGCACACTGCGCCTGCCGAAGCCGACGCACGGACAACAGGTGCTGGTCCGCGCCGAAGATATCCGCATCGACCCGCAGGGCCCTCTCATGGCCCGGGTCGAAACGGTCACCTTCCTTGGCACGCATTATCGCATCGCGCTGGCCGGGGCGGTGGTCGGGCCGCTTTATGCCCTGCATTCGGGCCTCACCGCCCCGAGGCCGGGGGAGGAGGTGCGGCTCTCCATACCGCCCGAGGCACTGCTGGTCCTGCCGATGGAGAGGGCGCCCCGATGACCGGCTTCATCCAGATCACCGATACGCACATCGTGTCCCCCGGCGCGCTGGCCTATGGCCGCTCCGACACGGCCGAGGCACTGCGCCGCGCCGTCGAGACGATCAATGCCAAACGACCGCTGTGGGACGGGATCGACTGTGCCATCGTCACCGGCGACCTGACCGATCACGGCACACCCGAGGAATACGCGCATTTCCTTTCGATCATGAAGGATCTGACCCTCCCCTGGCTTGCCATTCCCGGCAACCATGACCAGCGTGGTCCAATGCGAGAGGCGCTGGCAGAGGCGTCCTGGATGCCCCGGAAGGGACCTATTCAGTGGGTCCGGGACTTCGGCCCCTTTTCGGTGATCGGGCTCGATACGCTTCTGGAGGGCGCGCACCACGGGATGCTGTGCGATGAGGGTATGGCGTTTCTCGACACCACGCTCTCCGCCTTGGGCGATCACCCCGTCATCCTGGTCACCCACCACCCCTTCATGCACGTCGGCATTCCGGCGATGGATGCGGACAACCTGCGCAACGGGGCCGCCGTGATCGCGCGGCTCGAGGCGCATCCCGGGCCGGTTCGGATGGTTTCCGGCCATGTCCACCGGGCGGTCACCGGGCAGCTGGGGCGCGTGACCTGCCAGGTTTCCCCCGCGACCTGCCATGCCGTCCTGACCGATCATCGTGCCGGTCAGCCCCCCGAACTGGTGCTGGAACCCGGTGCCGTCACGATCCATAGCTGGATCGACCAGCCCGGAGCGGGACTGGTTTCGGACGTCATCCCCACGGGCGTGTTCCCGGGGCCTTGGCTGTTCGAAGATTGACATGGGCGTCCTGCGGGAGGGTGCTCCTGATGCAGGCCTGCATCGAGATTTCGGATACTCGCGCCCTGAAGTAACCGGCGCGCGGGTTTTCACGCGCGGCGAATGCCCCTCTCCGCCGCCCGTTTTCTCGATCTTCGCCATACCCGAAAGGGTCATCGGGCCGTTTCAGGCCGCTTGGCCCCGGGTCAGCCCAGTTCCATGGTGGCGATGGCCTGCAGGGTGCCGTTGCCCTCGGGCGCGGGGCCCTTGTACATCCGGGCCGTCGTGAAGCCGACCTCGAAACCCTGCGCCGCGAGGAGGTCCGAGAACCGGCGGCCCCCGTCCGGCACGTCGATGATCACCTGCCTCTGCCCCAGGGAACCGGCGGCCTGTCGGGCCAGATCGACGGCCTCGTCGGCGTCCGGTGCGACGATCGGGCCGATCTTGCAGCCACTCTTGCACAGGCGCGCCGTCGCGAACCCCGTGATCCCCTCCGAAGGGCCCAGGACTACCGTTCTGCGCGTCGGGCCGGGCTGCACCCACGCCGCGAGAAAGGCAGGCCGGTCGAAACCGTTGGCCGCGCGATCCAGGCGCCGGATCTCCGCCTGGTCCTGCGGGGTCGCCAAACGCCAAGGCGGCACGGGACCAGTGAAGGTGCCGCCATACCTCCGGGTTTCGCCGGTGAGCGCGAAACCGGATTTCCGATAGTTCGACTGCTGCTCCGGGACGCCGTCCAGGCCGATGCTCCGGTTCCCCGCATGCGCCAGCGCGTGACGCCACAGGCCCAGACCCACGCCGCGCCCCCGGACGTCGGGGCGGCAGATGTAGAGGCCCAGAAAGGCAAAGCTGTCGGAATGGTTTACCACCGAGATCGCCGCCACCGCCGTGCCGTCCATCTCGGCCACGAAGAAGCCTGCGGGGTCTGCGGCGTGAAACGCCTCGGCGTCGTCCAGTCCGGGGTTCCATCCCTCCTGCGCGGCCCAGTCCAGCATTGTGCGGATGTCAGACAGGCTGGCGGTGCGGAAGACGGGCGCGGTCATTTGTTCAAGGCTTCGCGCAGCGACATCGGCGGCTGCGTTACATTGCGCAGGTCGAGCGAGGCGACCAGATCCAGCAAATGGCTTTTCATCAATTCCTCGGCCTGCGGGCCGTCATGGTCGGCAAAGGCATCCAGCAGCGCGTGATGGGCCTGCGTTTCGCAAAGCGCGGCGCGACGACGCCAGTAGAGCGCGATGATGAGCGACGAGCGCGAGATCAGTTCGGACACCATCGTCTGGATCGTGGTCTGATCGGCGATGCGCGCAATCTCGACATGGAACTGCCCGGACAGGAACAGGGCGCGACCGTTCTCTCCGGCATCCAGGGCGATATGTTCGTCCCGGATGTTGTCCTGCAGGATCGCCAGATCGGCCTCGGTCATGCGTTCGGCGGCGGAATGGGCGGTGCGCGGTTCCAGCAGGGAGCGCGCCTCGAAGACCTCGCGCGCTTCGCGGATCGTCGGCTGTGCGACAAAGGCGCCCCGATTGCGCTTCAGCTCGACCAGACGCCGGTGCGAAAGGGCGAGAAGGGCGGCCCGGATGATCGTGCGGCTGACGCCATAGGCCTCGCACAGCTCGTCCTCGCCCAGCTTGATGCCGGGGGGAAGCCGGTGTTCATGCACCGCCCGTTCCAGATCGGCCGCGACCGTCTCGCTGGTCCAGTGCTTTGCGTCGAACGAATTCATGACCCTCTTACCTCACGACGCCGCGTTCCCGTTCTTGTCCCGATTCGCCGCGCGAAGGACAAGTAGGACGCGGCGACGCAGTTTAGTAGACCAAATTGTATACGAAACTGTCGTAAATAATGTGCGCAAACTTGCTGCGCCTGCACAAAAAGCAGTCAGGTGGCGAATTTTGGCGGTCCGAGCGCCGAAAATGCTGCGATCCCGGAGATCGGCCTGCGCACAGTCGGATCAACAACCGACCTGGGGGACGCATGGCCAAGGGATACGAACTGGAGCTGGTCCATCTGACCAAACGCTACGGCGAAACCGTCGCGGTCCATGACCTGAACCATTCCTTTGCACCGGGCAGCTATGTCTGTCTGCTGGGGCCCTCGGGCTGCGGCAAATCTTCGACCCTGCGCATGATCGCGGGGCATGAGGATGTCAGCGACGGCTCCATCGTGCTGGACGGGCAGGACGTGTCCTGGATGACGCCCGCACAGCGCGGCACCGCGATGATGTTCCAGAGCTACGCGCTCTTCCCGCATCTGTCGGTCCGCGACAACGTGGCCTTTTCGCTGCGCATGAAGGGGGTCGATAAGGACACCCGGCACAAGCGCGCGAACGAATTGCTCGACCTCGTCGACATGACACATCTGGCCGACCGCCTGCCGACGCAACTGTCGGGCGGCCAGCAGCAGCGTGTGGCGCTGGCCCGCGCGCTGATCACCGAACCCAAGGTCCTGTTGCTGGACGAACCGCTCTCCGCCCTCGATCCCTTCCTGCGCATCCGCATGAGGGCGGAGCTGAAGAAACTGCAGCGGGAGCTTGGGATCACCTTCATTCACGTCACCCACGGCCAGGACGAGGCGCTGGCCCTGGCCGACGAGATCGTGGTGATGAACAACGCCGTGATCGAGCAGGCGGGGCCGGCCCGGGATGTCTGGGCCGCGCCCCGCACCGAATTCGTCGCCCGCTTCATCGGCGGCCACAACGTGATCGCCCTGGATGGCGGCAAGGCCACGGTGCGCGCCGATGCGGTGACACTGGCGGCAGAGGGGATGCCCGCGACGGTGACAGCCGTCGAATACCAGGGCGCCTCCGTCGCTGTGACGACAAGGACCGACGGCGGCGACGAGGTGCTGGCCCTGCTGCCCGAGGACCAGTTCTTCGCATCCCCCAAATCCCCCGGCGAGGCCGTCCGGCTGAACTGGGACGAGGGGCGGCTCCACCGCCTCCAGGCCTGACCGGGCCGTCCAACGAACCAACGACAGAAGACAACACAGACAACAGAGAGGACCAAGACAATGGCAAAACCCAAGGTCGGATATTCCCGCCGCTCCATGCTGAAGGCAGGCGGCGCGGCCATCGCCGCCACCGCATTCCCCGCGCCCATGCTCTGGGCGCAGGACACCAAGAACATCGTGCTGCGCCAGTTCGGCACCGGTGTGTCGAACCTGAACGACGTGGCCACCAAGGTGAAGGAAGACCTTGGCTTCACGCTTGAGATGACGGCGCTCGATTCCGACTCTGTGACGCAGCGCGCGGCCACCCAGCCCGACAGCTTCGACATCGCCGACATCGAATACTGGATCTGCAAGAAGGTCTGGCCGACCGGCAACCTGCAGGCGATGGATGTCAGCAAGATCAAGAACTACGACAAGATCGTCGGCATCTTCAAATCCGGCAAGCTGACCCCCGAGAGCGAGATCGCCCAGGGCACCGCGCCCCACACCGTGGGCTTCGTCCCCGAACAGGGCGCGACGACCTTCGCGGACGAGCAGACCAACTGGATGACCCTCATCCCCACGATCTACAACGCCGACACGCTCGGCATCCGGCCTGACCTGATCGGCCGCCCCATTGAGTCCTGGACCGAGCTGCTGAACCCCGAGTTCAAGGGCAAGGCCTCGATCCTCGATATCTCCTCCATCGGGATCATGGACATGGCCATGGTCTGCGAGGCCATGGGCGAGGTCCAGTACGGCGACAAGGGCAACATGACCCGCGAAGAGATCGACAAGACCATCGCGATCTTCACCGAGGCCAAGAAGAACGGTCAGTTCCGCGCCTTCTGGAAAACCTTCGACGAGAGCGTGAACCTGATGGCCTCCGGCGAGGTGGTGATCCAGTCCATGTGGTCGCCCGCCATCACCGCGGTGAAGTCGCGCGGCATCGACTGCGTCTACCAGCCGCTGAAAGAGGGCTACCGGTCCTGGGGCGGCGGCATCGGCCTGTCGAACTCGCTCAGCGGGATGGAGCTGGACGCGGCCTACGAGTACATCAACTGGTACCTGTCGGGCTGGGTCGGCGGCTATCTGATGCGGCAGGGCTACTACTCCGCCGTTCCGGAAACGTCGAAGGATTTCATGTCCGAGAACGAGTGGGGCTACTGGTTCGAGGGCAAGGAAGCCACCGACGTCATCACCTCGCCGACCGGCGACACGCTGGCCCAGGCGGGCGAGGTGCGCGATGGCGGCTCCTTCGAAGAGCGTATGGGCGCCGTGGCCTGCTGGAACGCCGTCATGGACGAGAACCAGTACATGGTCCGCAAGTGGAACGAGTTCATCGCGGCATAGGCCTGGCGCTGACCGCATGAGACGGAGGCGGGGGGCTGTCTGCCCCCCGCACCCCCCGAGAGTATTTTTGGAAAGATGAAGGGGCGGCCCCGCGCGGGTGCGCCCGGAGGAACGGGATGCGGCTGAAGAACCGGCATGTGATCGGATGGCTGGAGGCGACACCGCTGACGCTGGTGCTGCTGGGTTTTCTGATCGCGCCCATCATCATGATCGTGATCGTCAGCTTCTGGGGCGCGACCGAGTTCTCGATCTTTCCGGCCTTCCAGTTCGACAATTACGAGTTTCTCTTCGGCTCGCCCGTCACCTACCGGGTCTTCGGGGCGACGCTGAAATACGCCTTCATCACCTGGGCGCTGACGCTGTCCATCGGGTTTACGGTGGCCTATTTCCTGGCCTTTCAGGTGCGCAGCCTGACGGTGCAGATCGCGCTCTTCCTCGTCTGCACGATCCCCTTCTGGACGTCGAACATCATCCGGATGATCTCCTGGATCCCGTTTCTGGGGCGCAACGGCATCGCCAACCAGACGCTGATCTCATGGGGTGTGATCGACGAGCCGCTGGAATGGCTGCTCTATTCCGACTTCTCGGTGATCCTGGCCTTCGTGCATCTCTACACGCTCTTCATGGTGGTGCCGATCTTCAACACCATGATGCGGATCGACAAATCTCTGCTGGAGGCCGCGCGGGACAATGGCGCGAGCGGTTTCCAGACGCTGGTGCATGTGATCATTCCGCTGACCAAGCCGGGCATCATGATCGGCACGATCTTTGTCGTCACGCTAGTCATGGGCGATTTCATCACAGTGCGCTTCATGAGCGGATCGCAAAGGGCCAACGTGGGGCGGCTGATCTCCAACGACATCGCGCTGCTGCAATACCCCTCCGCCGCCGCGACGGCCGTGGTGCTGCTGTGCACCGTGCTGATCGTCATCGCGATCCTGCTGCGCTTCGTGAACATCCGGAAGGAGCTGTGAGATGACCGTGACCCGGACACCCCCTGTCCCGGGCTTGTCCCGGGACCTCCCGATACTCTCGCTGAAGGAGGCCCCGGATCAGGTCCGGGGCATGTGAGCCATGGAACGACGACCGCGCAGTTTCTACGTTCTGGCCGGGTTCTTCGGGCTCTTTGTCCTCTTCCTCTACGGGCCGATCCTGACCATCGGCATCCTCAGCTTTCAGGGGCCGCAGGGTGGGCTGACCTTTCCAATGAACGGGGTCTCGACCTACTGGTTCGCGGATCTCTTCAAGGAGCAGGCCGTGGGCGATATCTGGGGGGCCTTCCGGCGCAGCTTTGGCCTGGGGCTGATGGTCATGGTGACGACCGTCGTCGTGTCGGTCATGGCGGGGCTGGCCTTCCGCAAGCGGTTCTGGGGGTCGGGGGCGCTCTTCTATGCCGCGATCACGTCGCTGGTGATCCCGTCGATCCTGATCTCGCTCGGGGTGGGTCTGATCTTCAACCAGCTGGGGCTGAAGATCCACTGGGCGACCAGCGGCTTCGGCTCGCAGCTGACCTGGACGCTGCCCTTCGGCCTGCTGATCATGTTCGCGGTCTTCAACCGCTTCGACAAGAGCTTTGAGGAGGCCGCGCGCGATCAGGGTGCGACCGCCTGGCAGACGCTGCGCCATGTGGTGCTGCCGATCATTGCCCCCTCGCTGATCGGGGTCGCGCTCTTCGGCTTCACGCTCAGCTATGATGAATTCGCCCGGACCCTGCTGACCGCGGGCAGCTACAATACCCTGCCGCTGGAAATCTTCGGCATGACGACCAACGTCACCACGCCGGTGATCTACGCCCTGGGCACGCTGACCACGATCTTTTCCTTCGGCATGATCGGCGCGTTCCTGCTGGGGGTCTGGATCATGAACCGGCGTCGCGCGCGTGCGGGATCGGACGCGGGCAAGGGCGTATGAAACTGGTCTACATTAATCCCAACTCCACGGTCGGCATGACCGAGGGGATCGTCGCCACTGCGCGGGGGGCTCTGGCCGGGATCGAGGTGACCGGCCTCACCAACACCGAAGGCCCCGCCGCCATCGAAGGGCCCGCAGATGGCGACGCCGCAATCCCCGGCGTTCTGGCGCGGCTGGCCGAGGCTGAGGGGCAGGGGGCGGATGCGATCGTCATCGCCTGTTTCGACGATACCGGCCTGGCCGAGGCGCGGGCCAGGGCCCGGTGCCCGGTCCTGGGGATCGGTCAATCCGCCTATGTCATGGCAAGCTTGCTGGGGCACAGGTTTTCGGTTGTCACCTCTCTGGCCGTGTCGGTGCCGGTGATCGAGGGCAATATCAGGGCCAACGGCCACGCGGGGGCCTGTGCCTCGATCCGGGCCAGCGGCGTGCCGGTCCTCGCCATTGACGAAGGCGCGCCGGAAACCCTGGACCGGATCGCGGCGGAAATCGGACTGGCCCGCCAGCAGGATGGCGCGACCTGCGCCGTGCTGGGATGTGCCGGGATGGCCCCGCTGAAGGCGGCCCTTGGCGCACGAACGGACATCCCCCTGATCGACGGGGTCGCCGCCTCGGCGCATCTGGCGGTGGCGGCGGCGGCCTTTGCCAGGGGGGCGTGATGTCGCGCATGATCCGGTTGCGGAGGGTGTCGCACAGGGGCTGCCGTACCGGGGCCAGCGCTGCCAGGCGTGAACGATAACACAACTTCGCGCAGTCATTTTGCAAGAATCTTGCGCAAAGACGCCGTTCGGCTACACTCGGGGCCATCGGAGGATTGGGAGGTCCTCCGACTTGGTGCCTCAATGCATGGCGCTGCGAAATCTTTGTTCGGCATTTGGGAGGGTGCAGACAAATGATGCGGAACAGCTCCGGCCAGGAAGAATTCGAGGTCTGGCGCGACACGTTGCGCGGGTTTTGCGGGAACTTCGATGTCACGCCGGGCGATGACCTCGGCGCCCGGCATGGCAGCTTTGGCGCGCGCCAGATGGGCGGGCTGGAACTGGCCCATATCGCGACAAATTACGACGCGTTGCAGCGTGACGAAACCTGCATTCGGCGCGACGACGTGGACTGCCTCTACCTGGTTCACCAGATCTCGGGGCGTCAACGTATCGACCATTGCGGCCGTCAGGAAATCATCGAGGCGGGCGATTGCGTTCTGTTGGACAGCGCCCGCCCGATGTGGGGGCATTACGGGCGGGAAGGTCTTGAATTCGTGTCCCTTCACATTCCCAGAGAGCTCTTCTTCCGCGATGCAGCCGACCAGACCGAGATCGAGATCGGCTGTGCGCGGCGCGTCGGGGATGCGCGCGGCTCGGCGCTGAAGGCGGCGCTGCGCTTCGTTCGGGACAATGCCATCGGCGCCGACACGGGGCAGGGCTTCATGGTCGATCTGGCGCGTCTGGCGTTTCGCGCGGATCCCCGGCGTCCTTCGCTGGCCCGCTTTGGCCGCGCCGCGGATCGCACGGTCGCGCTGAAGGAACTGATCGCCCGGAATGCCCATGACGCCAGCTTTTCCCTGTCGCATCTGGCCGGGCTGGCGGGTCTGTCGGAACGCCAGGTTCAGCGCGACCTGCAAAGCGACGGCACCAGTTTTTCCCGCGAGGTACAGGAGATCCGTCTGGCCCGCGTCGCCCGCGACATCCGCGTCGCCGCGCGGGAGGCGCGTCCCATCCAGGTGGCGCAAGTGGCCTATGACGCCGGGTTCAATGATCTGAGCCATTTCAACAGGGTATTCCGCCGCCGCTTTGGCTGTTCGCCCAGGGAAATGAGCCAGCACAGCCTGGAAGCCTGACAAATTCCAACCTGCGAAACCGCTGGCGCGTAAAGCCCGGTTTTTTGGCGCGATACGCAAAGACAGCCGTGCCATCCCGGCCGCAAGATTGCAGCCGGAGGAGACCGCGCCAAGCGAATGCGCCCTGGATCACCGTGCCGCGCGCGCGGGGGGCGGGATGTGTTCGTGACGCAAGAACGGACGGCCGCCCATGGGGGCCAGTCTGCTGGCGCATGGCCCCGGTTCAGGGAGGAACATGATGAAATTGACAGTCAACGGCACCGACCACGAGGTCGACGCGACACCAGACACCCCGCTTCTGTGGGTGATCCGAGAGGCCCTGGGCCTGACGGGAACGAAATTCGGCTGCGGCCAGGGCTTGTGCGGGGCCTGCACCGTGCATGTGGACGGGGTCGCCGTGCGCTCCTGCCAGACGCCGGCGGCGGATGCGGCGGGCACCAGCATCACCACGATCGAAGGGCTGGACCCGGCGGGCGAGCATCCGCTGCAGAAGGCCTGGGTCGACCTGCAGGTGCCCCAGTGCGGCTACTGCCAGTCGGGCCAGATCATGCAGGCCGCGCAACTGCTGGCCGACAATCCCAAGCCGTCACGCGAAGACATCGTGGCCCATATGGGCGGCAACCTCTGCCGCTGCATGACCTATGACCGGATCGTCGCGGCGATCGAAAGCGCAAGCGCGTAAGGGGGGACGATCATGACCGAACATAGAAACCTGATGACCCGGCGCGGCTTCCTTGTCCGCGCCTCTGCCGTGACGGCGGGCGCGCTGACCATGGGGTATGCCGCCATGCCCGACGCCGCGAACGCCGCCTCCGATGCGGGGGCGGTGATGTCCCCCAACATGTTCTTCGACATCCACGAGGACGGCCGAGTCGTCATCCACATCGCCAAGGCCGAGATGGGCCAGCATGTGGGCACCGCCCTGGCGCAGACGGTGGCCGAGGAACTGGAGTGTGGCTGGGACAACGTCGACATCTCCTACGTCGGCTTCGATCCGCGCCACGGGTTGCACATCACGGGCGGGTCGTGGTCCGTCAACTGGACCTTCGACGCCCTGTCGCGGGCGGGGGCGGCCGGGCGCATGGCGCTGATCGAAATGGCCGCCGCAGAGCTGGGCGGCGCGCCCGAGGACTACACGGCAAAGGACGGCGTGATCTCCGGCGGTGGCAAATCCATCAGTTACGGGGAGCTGGCCAAGCTGGGCAAAGAGACCCGCGCCTTCAGTGAAGACGAGATGAAGGCCCTGACCCTGAAGGGCAACGGCGATCGTTCGGTCGTGGGGCAGTCGGTGCAGGCGCTGGACATCCCGGCCAAGGTCAACGGCACCGCCATCTACGGCATCGACCAGACGGTCGAGGGCATGGTCTACGCCACCCCCGCCGTGCCGCCCGTCCGCTACGGGGCCAAGGTGACAAGCGTTGACGACAGCGCCGCCAGGGAGATCCCCGGATACCTGGAGCACGTCGTGATCGAGGACCCGCTTGGCACGCAGACCGGCTGGGTCATGGCCATCGCGACCGGTTACTGGGCCGCCAAGAAGGCCGCCGAGGCGCTCAAGATCGACTATGATCTGGGCGGCAACGCAGGCCTCTCCCTAGCCGATATCCACGCGGAAAACCTGCGCCTGATCGAAAGCGGCGAGGACACGCGCCTGATCGTGAACGACGGCGACATCGAGGCGGGCATGTCCGGGGCCGAGACGACCCTGATCGCGGACTACACCACCGGCGTCAACGTCCATGCTCCGCTGGAGCCGATGAACGCGCTCGTCGACATCAAGGACGGGGTCTATCACATCCATGCAGGCAACCAGTTCCAGACCCTGCTGATGGGGCTGGTCGGCGCGCTCGGGGTCGAACCCGAAAAGATCGTGTTCCGTCAGGCGCTTCTGGGCGGCGGTTTCGGCCGTCGGCTGGATTGCGATTATGTCGTCATGGCCTGCCACACCGCCAAGGCCGTCGGCAAACCGGTCAAACTGATCTATTCGCGCGAAGCGGACACGCTGATGGACTTCACCCGCCCCGTGGCGACCGTGCGGATGACCGCGGGCCTCAAGGGGGCCGAGATCACGGGATGGAAGAACTCTTCCGCCTCGGCCTGGGCCTCGGCCCGTCAGGCCCCGGCCTTCATGGGCCCCGACCTCTCAGGAAACGAAGACAAGAAATTCGACGGCTTCGCCATCAACGGCGCCGATCACTGGTACACGATGGCGAACCAGCAGGCGCTCCTGTCGCTGAACCAGGTCGCGCAAAGCGCGATGCCACCGGGTCATCTGCGCTCCGTCGGTCCGGGCTGGCAGTGCTGGGCGGTCGAAAGCTTCCTGGACGAGGTCGCCGCCGAAATGGGCGAGGACCCGCTGGCCCTGCGTCTGCGACTGCTGGACGGGTCGGGCAAGAACGCCGGGACGGGGGCCACGACGGGCGGCGCGAAACGCCTTGCCGCTGTCTTGCAGGATGTGGCGGATCGGGCCGGATACGGGACCGAACAGCCAGCAAATACGGCCATCGGTCTGGCGGCGGTGTCGTCACAGGACCGCCCCTCCGCCTCCTGGACGGCCTGTGCGGCCAATGTCACCGTCGATCCCGACAGCGGCGCGGTCACGGTCAACAAGCTGACCCTGGGCATCGACGTGGGCCTTGCGGTGAACCCCGACGGGGTCAAGGCGCAGCTGGTCGGCTCGGCCCTCTGGGGGCTGTCGATGGCCCTGCACGAAGATGTCGGGTTCGAGAACGGGGCCATTCAGGCCAGCAACTATGACGGCCTGACCCCGCTGCGCATGTTCGACATGCCCGAGGTGGATGCCAGGGTCATGGACGTGGGGGGCTATCCCACGGGCTGCGGCGAACCGGGCACCACCGCCGTGGCCCCGGCCATTGCCAACGCCATCGCCAAGGCCTCGGGCGCGCGGGTCCGGTCGCTGCCGATCACGGCAGCCAAGGTCAAGGCAGCCATGAATGGCTAGTCCAACACGAAAGGCAGGCGACACGCGCCTGCCTTTTCCTAAAGGGAGGAATATCATGTTTTTACATAGGATTGCGGGGGCCATTGCGGCGCTCGCTCTGGGCACGGCTGCGCTGGCGGACAGCCATGCGGCCAAACCCGACGCAGAGGCGATCAAGGCCGCCACGGCCGGGATCGACGGCGCGGCCATCGTCGCCAACATGGCAGAAACAAAGAACTGGCTGAACTACGGCCTCGGCTATGACGAGGCGCGGTTTTCCAAGCTGACCGGCATCACCACCGACAACGTGGGCGAGATGGGGCTGGCCTGGTCGCACAACATGAATTCCCGACGCGGTGTCGAGGCGACGCCGATCGTCGTGGACGGGATCATGTATGTCACCGCCTCCTGGTCCGTGGTCCACGCGCTGGACGCGGTCACGGGCGAGGAGCTTTGGGTCTATGATCCGCAGGTCGACCCGGCCTGGGGCTACAAGGGCTGCTGTGACGTGGTCAACCGGGGCGTCGCGATCTGGGACGGCATGATCTATGTCGGCACCTACGACGGCTATCTCGACGCCATCGACGCGGCCACCGGCGAACGCGTCTGGCGTGCCGACACCTCGATCAACCGCGACTGGCCCTACACGATCACCGGCGCCCCGCGCATCATCGACGGCAAGGTCATCATCGGCAACGGCGGCGCGGAATACGGCGTGCGCGGCTATGTCACCGCCTATGACGTGAAGAGCGGCGACGAGGTCTGGCGCTGGTTCACCGTCCCCGGCAACCCTGCGGACGGGTTCGAGAACGCCGCGATGGAAGCGGCGGCGGAAACCTGGGATCCCTCGGGCGAATGGTGGGAAATCGGCGGCGGCGGCACCGTCTGGGACGCCATGGCCTATGACCCCGATCTGAACCTCCTCTACATCGGCGTCGGCAACGGCACCCCCTGGAACCAGGACATCCGCTCGCCCGAAGGTGGCGACAACCTCTATCTCGCCTCCGTCGTGGCCCTGAACCCCGATACCGGCGAATATGTCTGGCACTACCAGCACACGCCGGGCGAGACCTGGGATTATACCTCGACCCAGCACATCATTCTGGCCGATCTGGAAATCGACGGGGCGGAGCGCAAGGTGCTGATGCAGGCGCCCAAGAACGGGTTCTTCTTCGTCATTGACCGCGAAACCGGCGAATTCCTCTCCGCCGAGCCTTTCGTCTTCGTCAACTGGGCCTCCGGTTATGACGAGAACGGCCGCCCGATCGAAATGGTCGGCGCCCGCCCCGGTCAGGCCAACGCGGTGGAGGTCACGCCCTCCGCCCTCGGCGCTCACAACTGGCACCCGATGAGCTACAACCCAGACACCGGGCTGGTCTACATCCCGGCGCAGGGGATCCCGATCACCATGCTCGCGGAATCCGGCGAACGGCCCTTTGACCAGATGGCCCCGAACGCCTTTGCAACCGGCACCGGCTGGAACATCGGCTATTACCTGAACGCGGTCCAGCCGAACGGCAAGCCCGTCGGCATGCTGATCGCCTGGGACCCGGTCGAGCAGCGGGAGGTCTGGCGTCAGCAGCACCTCTACCCGTGGAACGGCGGGACGCTGACGACCAAGGGCAACCTCGTCTTCCAGGGCACCTCCGACGGCCGCTTTGTCGCCTACAACGCGGAAACGGGCGAGCAACTGTGGGAGGAACACCTGGGCATGGGCATCATCGCCGCACCGATGACTTGGGAAAAGGATGGCGACCAATACGTCACCATCGCCGCGGGCTGGGGCGGGTCCTACGGGGTGTCCAACCGCCACACCGAAACCGTCGGGCCGGGCACGGTCTATACCTTCAAACTTGGCGGCGAGGCTGAGGTGCCGAGCTATGGCGACGCCCCGACCGATCTGCTGCGCGGGGTCTCCTACGATCCGGCGATGATCCCGGAGGGGCAGGGGCTCTACGTCGCGAACTGCGCCGTGTGCCACGGTGTCCCGGCGGTCGGCGCGGGCGGCAATATCCCCAACCTCGGATATTCCGCCCCGGGCACGATCGAGAACATCAACGCGATCGTACTGGAAGGCGCGATGGAGGGGGGCGGCATGCCCAATTTCCACGGCAAGCTGACCGAAGATGACGTGGTCAAGATCGTCGCCTTCGTGCAGGGCCTTGTGGATATCCTCCACCCCCCGCAATAAGGCACGCGGGCTGGCGCTCTTGCGGGGGCGCCAGCCATACCTTTCCCCGCAAATGACCACCGCCGCCCCGAACAGGGCGGCGGTGTGTCATTGGGGGATCGGTCGCGCGCGGGTGATGCCGGTGTTCGGCCGTCCGCCCTGTGTCAGGTCGGGATGACGGCGGTGGCCTCGATCTCGATCTTGGCCGCGTCTTCCATCAGCGCCACGACCTGTACCACCGCCATGGCGGGGAAGTGGCGGCCGATCACATCGCGGTAGATCGCCCCGAACTCCCTGAGATTGTTGTTATATTCCGCCTTGTCCGTGATGTACCAGGTCAGGCGGACGATATGCTCGGGCCGGGCCCCGGCCTCGGCCAGCACGGCGACGATGTTCTCCAGCGTCTGGCGAAACTGGCCCAGCATGTCGGTGTGCACCCACTCCTGCTGCGCGTTCCATCCGACGAGGCCCCCGGTCACGATCAGCTTGCCCTCCGCCATCACGCCGTTGGCATAGCCTTTTGCAGGAACCCAGCCCTCGGGCTGCAGGAAGGTGTGGGGGCTTGAGGGTGTCATGCGCTCGTCTTCTCGGCTGTTGGTTCGGATGGGATGAGGTAGGCGGCCATGCGGTCGCGCACCGCCTCGGGCCAGGGGGCGGAAGACCCGCCGCCGGTCCTGGCGTGGATGATCGTCGCCGTGCAGTCGAACCGGGTCTGGCCGTCGCAACTGCACCGGATCGCAACGGTGAGGGAGGCCCGGCCAAGCCGCGTGATCGTCAGGTCGAAATCGAGCGCCTCGCCCAGGTAACTCGGATTGGCAAAGCGCACCTCGATCCGGCCCATGGGCGTGCCCATGCCGCCGTCGAAGACGCCCATGTCCTGCCAGCTGTAGTCCACGGCATCGGCCAGGAAGCGTTCGATCGTGGCCGAGATCATCTCGAAATAACGGGGGTAGAAGACCATGCCGGCCGGGTCGCAGTGATTGAACTCGACCGGCCGTGTCAGGCGGAATACCTCTGTCATGTCTCCCCTCCCGACACCGAAATCGCCTGACCCGTTACCATGTCCGATCCGGGGGAACAAAGCCAAAGGACGGCGGCGGCCACGTCTTCGGGCGGCACCAGCCTGTGCATCGGATTGGTCGCCTCCAGCGTGGCGCGGGCCTCTTCGGGGCTGCGTCCGGTCTTCTCGACGATGTTGGCGATGGATTGTTCGGTCATCTCGGTGTCCAGAAACCCGGGGCAGACCGCATTCACCGTGACCCCCTTGCGCGCGAATTCCAGCGCGACGGATTTCACCATGCCAACCACCCCGTGCTTCGCCGCCGCATAGGGCGCGACGTAAGCATAGCCCTTCAGCCCGGCGGTGGAGGCAATGGCGATGAGGCGACCCCAGGGCTTGTCCTTCAGTGCCTTGGCGCCTTCCCGCAATGTCAGGAATGTGCCAGTCAGGTTCACATTGACCATACGTTTGAAGGCATTCAGATCGGTTTTTGTAAAGGGTGCGCTGTCCGAAATCCCGGCGTTCGCCACCACGATATCCGGTTGGGCCTCGGCCACGGCGGCGGACATCGCGGCCTCGTCCGTGATGTCGCACACCACCGCGCGGATGCCCGGCGCCCGGGAGGCCACGGCTTCCAACGGGGCCAGACGGCGCCCGCAAATCGTCACCTGCGCGCCCTCGGCGGCCAGAGCCTGGGCGATCGCCGCCCCGGCACCAGTGCCGCCCCCCGTCACGAAGGCTGATTTGCCCGCAAGGCTCATGCCCGACCAGCCGGGGCCGCCATTGCCCGGGCGCGTTCGGCCAGGGTGTTTGCCTGACGGCGGCCGCCCTCGTAGGGCAGGGGCCAGGCCTGTGCCTCGTCGCCCAGTTCCACCGCCGCATGCAGGGTCCAGTAGGGATCGGCAAGGTGCGGACGCGCCAGCAGGACGAGGTCCGCACGCCCCGCCATCAGGATCGAGTTCACGTGGTCCGGTTCGTAGATATTGCCTGCCACCAACGTCGGCAGGTCGATCTCGTTGCGCACGCGGTCGGCGAAGGGCACCTGGAACATCCGGCCGTAGATCGGCTGTTCTGCCTTGTCCGTCTGCCCCGACGACACGTTGATCGCATCCGCGCCCGCCGCCTTGAACATCGCGCCGATCTGCACCGCCTCGTCCGGCGTCACCGCATCCTCGCCCATCCAGTCATGGGCCGAGATACGCACCGTCATCGGCTTCTCCTCCGGCCATTCCGCGCGCATGGCGGCAAAGACCTCCAACGGATAGCGCATCCGGTTCTCCAGCGACCCGCCGTAGTCGTCCGACCGCCGGTTGGTGACCGGAGAGATGAAGGAGGCCAGCAGATAGCCGTGCGCCGCGTGCATTTCGATCATGTCGAAATCCGCCTCACGGGCCGCGCGGACGGCGGCGATGAATTGCTCCTTCACCATGTCCATGTCGGCGCGGTCCATCTCCTTCGGGACCACGTTGCCCTCCATCAACGGGATGGCAGAGGCCGACAGCAGGCCCCAGTTCTCGCCCTCCGGCAGGGCCTGGTCGATGCCGTCCCAGGCCAGCCGGGTTGACCCCTTGCGCCCGGAATGGCCGATCTGGGCACAGATCTTGGCGGGTGTCTCCTCGTGCACGAAGCTGGTCAGGCGGCGATAGGCCTCCACCTGATCCGGCCCGATGCAGGGACAGCCCGGGGTGATCCGCCCTTCGGGACTGACGCAGAGCATCTCGGTAAAGACCAGCCCCGCGCCGCCCTTGGCGCGTTCGGCGTAATGCACGAAATGCCAGTCCGTCGGCATCCCGTCCTTCGCCTTGTACTGCGCCATGGGCGAGACGACGACGCGGTTTACCAGCTCCATCCCGCGCAGCTTGAAGGGCGCGAACATGGGCGAACGGCCCGAATTGCTGCCCGCCTTCTTCTGGAACCAGGCTTCCGCCGTGGCCAGCCATTCCGGATCGCGCAGGCGCAGGTTCTCATGGCTGATCCGCTGCGACCGGGTCAGCAGCGCATAGTTGAACTGCATCATGTCGAGGTCGAGATAGCGCTCGATCTCCTCGAACCACTGGGTGGAGTTTCGCGCGGCGGAGGTCACGCGCAGCACCTGCAGCTTCCGCTCCTCCTGATAGTCGTGCAGCGCCTGATCCAGCGGCTTGTCCGAAGACAATTCGTCCGCCAGTGCGATCGCCGACTCCATGCCCAGCTTGGACCCCGACCCGATCGAAAAATGCGCCGTCGCCGAGGCATCGCCAAGCAGCACGACATTCTCGTGATACCAGCTTTCGCAGGTCACGCGTGGGAACCGGATCCAGGCCGAGCCGCGGATATGCGCGGCATTGGTCATCAGGGAATGCCCGCCGAGGTGACGCGCAAAGATCTTCTCGCAGAGCGCGATGCTCTCCTGCTGGCTCAGCGTGTCGAAGCCAAAGGCGCGGTAGGTCTCGGGCCCGCATTCCACGATGAAGGTCGCCGTGTTGTCGTCGAACTGGTAGGCATGCGCCCAGATCCAGCCGTGCTCGGTCTTCTCGAAGATGAAGGTGAAGGCGTCGTCGAACTTCTGATGCGTGCCCAGCCAGACGAAGTGGTTGGCGCGCATGTCGATTTCCGGCTGGAAATGCTCGGCATAATGGCTGCGGGTTTTTGAGTTCAGCCCGTCCGACGCCACCAGCAGGTCGTTGTCGCGACGCAGCTCCTCGATCCGGTCGGGGGTCACGTCGTGCTGAAACTCTAGGGTCACGCCCAACTGGCGGGCCCGTTCCTGCAACAGCAGTAGCATCTCTTTCCGCCCGATCCCGCAGAACCCGTGGCCGGAGGAGGTCATCTCCTCCTCCCCGCGCACCACCTTCACATCGTCCCAGTAGGCGAAGTGGTCGCGGATCATCTTTTCGCTGACGGGATCGTTCTGGTCGAAGTTCGACATCGTTTCGTCCGACAGCACGACGCCCCAGCCAAAGGTATCGTCGGGCCGGTTGCGCTCATAGACCGTGATGTCATGCGAGGCATCGCGCAGCTTCATCGAGATGGCGAAGTAGAGGCCCGAAGGTCCCCCGCCCAGAACAGCGATTTTCATGGCCGAGTCTCCCTGGTTGTCGCGTTGAAGCTACCGTCTCGGGTCATTATTTCAAGTATAAAATATTTAGACATAAGATTTAAGTTTCCCATGTCCCACGCGTGCAGAACTCCCGACCGCGCAGCGGCGCTGGCGGAACTCGGATCCTGACGAAAGAGCGGGCAGAGCGGGTCAGAACGCCTTGAATGTCAGCGTGGTGTAGCTTCGCACGATGCCGTCAATGCCGGTGAGATTGGTGTCGACGAAGCGGCCGATATCCTCCTCATCGGGCACGTAGGCCTTGATCAGAAGGTCGAACATGCCGCTGGTCGAATAGATCTCGGAATGGAATTCGCGGTCCACGATCGCCTCGGCCACGTCGTAGGTCTTGCCGATGTCACATTGTAACTGGATGAAAACGCACTGCATGTCGGGCTCCTTCCTGATGTGGCGTGGCACGGCCCCTTTGTGCCGGGGCGGGGCCGCGCCGTAAATGCTCAAAACGCGCGGGGCGGGGGAAAGGCGCGGATCGGAGGGGTTACCTCTTGAGCCGGAACCGCTGGATCTTCCCCGACTCCGTTTTCGGCAGCGCCTCAGTGAACACCACCGACCGGGGGTACTTGTAGGGCGCGATCTCCGCCTTCACGTGCTCCTGCAGCGCCTTGACCAGCTTGTCGCCCGGCTGATGGCCCTCGGCGACGACGACATGCGCCTCGACAATCGTTCCACGCTCATCGTCCGGCTGGCCGACCACCGCGCATTCCATTACGGCCGGGTGCGACAGCAGCGCCGCCTCGACCTCCGGACCCGCGATATTGTAGCCGGAGGACACGATCATGTCGTCGTTGCGCGCGGCGAAATGCAGGTAGCCGTCCTCGTCCATGTAGAAGGCGTCGCCGGTGATGTTCCAGCCGTCCAGCACGTAGCTCTTCTGCCGGTCGTCCGCCATGTAGCGGCAGCCGGTCGGGCCGCGCACGGCCAGTCGCCCGACCTCGCCGCGCGGCAGGTCGTTGCCCGCGTCGTCGATCACCCTGGCCTCGTAGCCGGTGACCGGCTTGCCGGTGCAGGCGGGGCGGTGATCGTCGAAGCGGTTGGTGATGAAGATATGCAGCATCTCCGTCGCGCCGATGCCGTCGAGCATGGGCTTGCCGGTCTTCTCAATCCATTCCTCATAGACCGGGGCGGGCAGGGTTTCCCCGGCCGACACAGCGGCCCGCAGCGACGACAGGTCCGCACCGTCGTCCATCGCCCGCAGCATGGCGCGATAGGCCGTGGGAGCGGTGAAGCTTACCGTGGCTTTGTACTTCTGGATGATCTCTATCATATTGGGCGGGCTGGCGTTTTCTAGCAATGTCGCCGCCGCGCCGAAGCGCAGGGGGAAGACCGCCAGACCGCCGAGGCCGAAGGTAAAGGCCAGCGGCGGCGAGCCGACAAAGACATCCTCCGGCGTGACGCCCAGCACCTCTTTGGCGTAGCCGTCTGCGATGATCAGGATGTCGCGGTGGAAATGCATCGTCGCCTTGGGCGATCCGGTTGTGCCGGAGGTGAAGCCCAGCAGGGCGACATCATCCTGGCCCGTCTTCACCGCGTCGAATTGGACGGGTTTTTCCAGCGCCAGCCGGTCCAGTTCCGCATCGTGATTGGAGGTGCCGTCGAAGCCCACGACTTTTTCCAGGTATTCCGAGGTCTTGGCGCAGGTGGCCATTTCGTCCATCAGGCGGGTGTCGCAGAAAGCGAACTGGATATGCGCCTTGTCGACGATGGAGGTCAGTTCCCGCGCCCTGAGCAGGGGCATGGTGTTCACCACCACCGCGCCCGCCTTGGTCGCAGCCAGCCAGACCGCGACCATCGCGGGGTTGTTGGCGGACCGGATCAGCACGCGGTTGCCGGGCTGGACGCCCAGATCCTCGACCATCGCGTGGGCCAGGCGGTTGGTCCAGTCGGCAAGCTCCTTGTAGGTGCGCCGCCGCCCGTTGCCGATCAGCGCGGTGTGGTCGCCGAACCCCTTTTCCACCATTGCATCAGTGAGTTCGACGCCGATGTTCAGATGATCTGGATAGTCGAACCCGTCCAGCAGGATATCCGGCCACTGATCCGAAGGGGGCAGGTTGTCGCGCGTGTAGGTGTCGACATGGGCCGAGGGGCCGAGGTCGATGGTCTGATGTGCCGTCATTGGTTCGGTCTCCCTGATGCCGGTCTTTCCGCCGGTCGTTGGTCGTTTTGTCAGCCCGCCGCCGCGTCGAGCGTCTGGCGGGCAATGATCACTTTCTGGACATCTGATGCGCCCTCGTAGATCCGAAGCGCCCTAATCTCGCGGTAAAGTCTTTCCACAGTGTTACCGGACCGTACGCCGTCCCCGCCGTGCAGCTGGACGGCGGCGTCGATGACCTTCTGCGCCTCGTCCGTGGCAAAGAGTTTCGCCATCGCGGCCTCGCGGCTGACACGGGGCGCGCCGCTGTCCTTGGTCCAGGCGGCGCGGTAGATCAGCAGTGCGGAGGCATCGACGCGCAGCGCCATCTCGGCGATATGGGCCTGCACCATCTGCAGGTCCGACAGCGGCTTGCCCTGCACCTGCCGAGCGGTGACGCGGGCGGTCGCCTCGTCCAGCGCGCGGCGGGCAAAGCCAAGTGCTGCGGCGGCGACGGTCGTGCGGAAGACGTCGAGCACGGACATGGCGATCTTGAACCCCTGACCGGGCTGGCCGATCAGCGCGGACTTCGGCAGCCGCGCGCCGGTGAAGCGCAGGGTGGCCAGCGGGTGCGGCGCGATGGTGTCGAGCCGTTCCGCGATCTCGAACCCGGGGGTGTCGGCGGGGACGATGAAGGCCGAGAGCCCCTTGGCGCCCGGGCCTTCGCCGGTGCGCGCAAAGAGCGTGTAGACATCCGCGATCCCGCCGTTCGAGATCCATGTTTTTTCCCCATCCAGAACCCATGCGTCGCCGTCATCGTGGGCCGTCATGGTGGAATTGGCGACATCCGACCCGGATTGAGGCTCCGTGAGTGCAAAGGCGGAAATCGCCCGACCCGAGCGGGTCAGGGGAAGCCATTCGTCCTGCTGGCGGGACGAACCGAACAGCGAAATTGCCCCGGTTCCAAGCCCCTGCATGGCGAAGGCAAAGTCTGCGAGCCCGTCATGACGGGCCAGTGTTTCGCGGCTGAGGCACAGCGTGCGCACGTCCAGCGGCTGCGGGTTGGCCGGATCGACGGCGGTCGGTTCCAGCCAGCCATCCGCGCCCAGTTTCGCGACCAGCGTGCGGCAGGCATTGTCGGTGTCGTGGTGGTCGATGTCCCCCAGCCCCGCGCACCAGGCGTCCAGCCCGAGGGCATGGTCCTTGTGGGCGGGCGTCAGGAAGGGCCAGTCGAGATAGCTCTGGTCGGCCATCAGTTGCCCTCGAACACGGGTTTTTCCTTCGCGACGAAGGCGTTGTAGGCGCGGGTGAAATCCTCGGTCTGCATGCAGATGGCCTGCGCCTGCGCCTCGGCTTCGATGGCCTGATCCAGCGTCATGGCCCATTCCTGCTGCAGCATGGTCTTGGTCATCATGTGGCCGAAGTTCGGACCCTCGGCGATCTTTTTCGCCCAGGCGACGGCTTCGGCTTCCAGGTCCTCGGCGGGGATCAGGCGGTTCCAGAAGCCCCATCTTTCGCCTTCGTCCGCGGTCATCGCGCGGCCGGTATAGAGCAGTTCGTTCGCGCGGCCCTGACCGATGATGCGGGGCAGCATGGCGCAGGCCCCCATGTCGCAGCCCGCCAGCCCGACGCGGGTAAAGAGGAAGGCGCATTTCGCCTCCGGCGTCGCGACCCGCAGGTCGGAGGCCATGGCAATGATCGCGCCTGCACCCACGCAGACGCCATCGGCGGCGGTGATAATCGGCTTGCCGCAGTTCAGCATCGACTTGACCAGATCGCCGGTCATGCGGGTGAAGCGCAGCAGCTCCTTCATCGTCATCTTCGTCAGCGGGCCGATGATGTCGTGCACATCGCCGCCGGAGGAGAAGTTGCCGCCGTTGGAGGCAAAGACCACCGCCTTCACCTCGTCATCGTAATGCAACTCGCGGAACCAGTCGCGCAGCTCGGCATAGCTGTCAAAAGTCAGGGGGTTCTTGCGGTCGGGGCGGTCCAGCCGGACGGTCGCGATGCCATCCTCAATGCTGCACAGGAAATGTTTGGTATCGGCTCTCACTGGCCTTCCTCCTCGTCGTCATGACGGCTGATGCCGTCGAAATGGTCGGAGAACATGCGCGCCTCCTCCGGTGTGAACCCGGCGAGCAGTTCGTTGATCCAGGCCTCATGCGCGGCGGCCTGGGCGGCAAAAACTTCCTGTCCCTTCTGCGTCAACCGAACGAGGGAGGCGCGGCGGTCGCCGGGCACCTGCACCCGGATGACCAGCCCTTCCTCGGCCAGGCGGTCGACGATGCCGGTGACATTGCCGTTCGACACCCGCAGCACGCCGGAGAGCGCGCTCATCTTCAACCCGTCGGCATAGCGCGCCAGCGCCGCCATCACGTCGAAGCGGGGCAGGGTGGAATTGAACTCTGTCCGCAGCCGCTCGCGCAGCTGGGCCTCGACGGTGCGGGTGGTCTTGAGCATCCGCAGCCACATCCGCAGCCGCTCTTTCGAGGTGGCGACGGGGGCAGAGAACCGGGCGCTTTCGGGATCGGGGTGTTGGTCGGCCACCTGTCGCTCCACCGTGGTTTCGGGGGTCAATGTCGAAAGGCTAGGCAGCGTCAAAAAATATTTCAAGCAAAAAAGTTTTCAGCTTGAAATATAATTCGAGCCGCGTAACGATGGGCTCAAATCAGGGCGTCCGCAGCGGCATGATCGGCGCGGATCGTCTGTAAAACAAGACCGAATAGGGATCTGTGCGATGGTGGCCTTCGCTGTGACGGACTGGGATGACGCCTATGAGAACGGCAAGAATATCCCCGGTGGCGCCGATTATCCGGCGGCCTGGGAGGCGCCCTCTGCCGCTTTTCGCGCCACCTGCAAGAGCCGCCTCGACATCGCCTACGGGGAGGGGGAGCGGCACCGCTATGACCTCTTCCTGCCGGAGGGGGATCCGGTCGGTCTTTTCGTCTTTGTCCATGGCGGCTACTGGATGGCGCTGGACAAATCCTATTGGTCCCACCTGGCCGCCGGGGCGGTCACGCGGGGCTGGGCGGTGGCGATGCCCTCCTATGATCTGTGCCCGGATGTGACGATCGCCGAGATCACCGCACAGGTCGGTGCCGCGATCACCCATGCGGCCGGAGAGGTTGCGGGCCCCGTCGTCCTGAGCGGCCATTCGGCGGGCGGGCATCTTGTCACCGCCATGATGTGCCAGGACACACCGCTGTCCGCCGCAGTTCAAGCGCGGCTGGTGCATGTCCTGTCGATCTCGGGCCTGCATGACCTGCGCCCCATGACGCAGATGTGGCGGCGCGAGGCGCTGCAGCTGGATATGGAGGTGGCGGCGGCGCAGAGTCCGGCGCTGAAACGGCCGCTCAACGGGGTGGCGCTGACCACCTGGGTCGGCGGCGGCGAGCGTCAGGAATTTCTGCGCCAGTCGGCACTATTGTCGAACATATGGCATGGGCTGGGCTGCCTGACGCAGGATGTCGTCGCCCCGGACCGCCACCACTTCAACGTCATCGACAGCCTGATGGAGGCGGACGGCCCGATGCTGTCCGCCGTGCTGGGCCCGGCGGAGGCGCAGATGACCAGAAAATAACTTGCATGTGCAACGCGATACACCGCTCAATGTCGGGTGTCGCGCTGACCGCATCGGCCAAGCGCCCAACCAGACGGCAAAAGCCGCAGACATCAACCAGGGAGTTCACCATGAACCACAAATCCAAATTGCTCGCTTCCACCCTGCTGGCCATGGGGCTGACCGCCCCGGCCCTGGCGCAGGATGTCCCCGCATCCGCCAATGACGACGTGCTGAAGATCGGCCTCGTCTACACCCTCTCCGGACCGCCCGCCGCGCTTGGCGAACAGGCGCGCGACGGCTTCATGCTGGCGGCCGAGAAGATCGGCGAGATCGGCGGCATGAAGACCGAGATCATCGTCATCGACGACGAGGGCAAACCGGACCTCGCGGCCGAAAAGGCCCGCGAATTGGTGCAGCGGGACAATGTCGACTTTGTCGTCGGTCCGATCTTCTCCAACATCCTGATGGCGATCGTGCAGCCGGTCACCTCGACCGGGACGATCCTGATCTCGACCAACGCGGGCACCTCGACCCTCGCGGGCGAGGCCTGCCATCCGAACTTCTTCACCACCTCCTACCAGAACGACCAGAACCACGAGGTCATGGGCGCCTATGCGCAGCAGCAGGGTTACCAGAACGTCTTCCTGATGACGCCGAACTACCAGGCGGGCAAGGACAGCCAGGCGGGGTTCAAGAATTCCTACAAGGGCGGCACCGCCGGTGAGGTCTATACCGAACTGGGGCAGCTCGACTTCTCGTCGGAACTGGCGCAGATCGCGGCCTTTCAGCCCGACGCGGTCTTTACCTTCATGCCGGGCGGCATGGGCGTGAACCTCGTCAAACAGTACAGCCAGGCCGGCCTGACCTCGATCCCCTTCCTGTCGGCCTTCACCGTGGATGAGACCACGCTGCCCGCCACGCAGGACGCGGCCGTCGGCATGCTGGGCGGCGCGAACTGGGCGCCGGATCTGGACAACGAGGCCAACAAGGCCTTCGTCGATGCCTATATCGCGAAGTACGACCACGTGCCCGGCACCTATGCGATGCAGGCCTATGACGCGGCCCAGCTGATCGACAGCGCCGTGCGCAAGATCGGCGGCGACCTGACCGACCGTGACGCTCTGCGCGCCGCGATCCACGAGGCCGACTTCGACAGCCCGCGTGGCGATTTCTCCTTTGGCTCCAACAACTTCCCGATCCAGGACTTCTACCTGGTCGAGGCGGTGAAGCGCGAAGACGGCATGTACGGCACGTCGATAAAGGAGAAGATCTTCGACGACTACGTCGATAACTACGCCTCCGCCTGCAAGATGTGATCTGAAACGACGGCCAGGAGATCGCGACCATGATGAACCTCTTTGTTCTTCAACTTCTGAACGGGGTTCAGCTTGGCGTTCTGCTGTTCCTGATCGCGGCGGGCCTGACGCTCGTCTTCGGGATCATGGACGTGATCAACCTGGCCCATGGCGTCCTCTACATGGTGGGCGCCTACCTGATCGCCACTTTCGCGGCGGCGACCGGCAGCTATTGGTGGGGTCTCCTGCTGATGCTGCCGGCCGCCGTCGCCGTGGGGCTGGTGATTGAGTTCGTCGTGATGCGACGATTATACGCCCGCTCGCACCTCGATCAGGTGCTGGCGACCTTCGGGCTGGTCATGATCGCCAACGAAGCGGTCAAGATGATCTGGGGCACCTCGCCGCTGTCCGTGCCCATGCCCGATATCTTTTCCGGCTCCGTCCCGTTGATGGGCCCGCTGCAATACCCGGTCTATCGCATCGCGATCATCGTTGCCGGTCTGGCCGTGGCGCTCGGCCTCTTCGTGATGGTCAACTATACCCGCGTCGGCATGCTGCTGCGCGCCGGGGCCACCAACCGTGACACCGTCTCGGCGCTCGGCGTCGATATCAACCGGCTGTTTGCCATCGTCTTTACCCTCGGAGCCGTGCTGGCCTGCCTGGCGGGGGCGCTGATCGCGCCGATCCTGTCGGTCGATACCGGCATGGGGGAAAGCGTGCTGATCCTGACCTTCGTCGTCGTGGTGATCGGCGGCATCGGGTCGATCAAGGGCGCCTTCCTCGGCGCGCTGCTGGTCGCCGTGGTCGACACGCTTGGCGGGGTCTTCGGACCGATTGTCCTGCGCTCGTTCTTCGACCCGTCGGTGGCGGGGCAGGCGGGCCGCGTTCTGGCGCCCATGCTGGTCTACATCCTGATGGCCGTCATCCTCTTTGCCAAACCCGCCGGCCTCTTCGGGAGACGCGCATGACCGACCTGACCGCCCCCGCACCGCCCGCCACCCGGCCCGCGCTGTCCGGACGGGTCAAGGCCGCCCTTGTCCTGTTTGTCCTCTTCGCGCTGATGCCGCCCGTAGCCTCGGCCCTGAACGACCCGTTCTACGTGCTGATCGGCACCCGTATACTGGCCTATGCCATCGCCGCCATGGCGCTGGACCTGATCCTCGGCTACGGCGCGATGGTCAGCTTTGGCCATGCCGCCTACCTGGGCTTCGGGGCCTATGCGGTGGCGATCCTGCAGAGCTATGGGGTCAACGACCTGATCTTGCAGATCCTCTTTGCCATGGGGATTTCGGCGGTCTTTGCCTTTGTCACCGGGGCGATTTCGCTGCGGACGCGCGGCGTCTACTTCATCATGATCACGCTGGCCTTCGGGCAGATGGCCTTCTTCTTCTTCATTTCGCTGTCGAGTTACGGCGGGGACGACGGGGTGGCGCTGGCCGAACGCTCCACCGTGCTGGGCATGGACCTGCTGGGCACCGACTTCGGCCTCTACTACGTCACCCTGGCGCTGCTGATCGGTCTCTTCTTCCTATGCCACCGCATCGTCGGGTCGCGCTTTGGCCGCGTGTTGACCGGCATCCGCGAAAACCCCACGCGGATCGAGGCCATCGGCTTCTCCCCCTTCCGCTACCAGCTGACCGCCTTTGTCATCTCTGCCTGCATCACCGCCGTCGCGGGTGTCGTGCTGGCCAACCAGGCGCAGTTCGTGTCGCCCGCCTTCATGTCCTGGCACAAGTCGGGCGAGCTGATCGTGATGGTCGTGCTGGGCGGCGTCGGGACGCTGGCCGGGCCGATTGCGGGGGCCGTCGCGGCGTTGATGCTGGAGGAATGGCTGGGCCACTTCTCCGAGAACTGGAAGCTCTACTTCGGCATCTTCCTTGTGCTCATGGTGCTTTTCTCGCCGCATGGGATCACCGGGCTTCTCAAGAAACTGGGCATCGTGAGGGGGCAGGAATGACATCGCTGACCGTCACCAACCTGAACAAGAGCTTTGGCGCGCTGAAGGTCACCGATGACGTGTCCCTGTCGGTCGCACCGGGCGAAATCCACGCCATCATCGGGCCGAACGGGGCGGGCAAGACGACGCTGATCTCGCAGCTTTCGGGCCAGTTGCACGCCGACAGTGGCCAGGTGCAGATCGGCGACACCGACATCAGCCGTCTGTCCATGCCCGAACGGGTGAAGCTGGGGCTGGCGCGGTCGTTCCAGATCACCTCGGTCCTGCCCGGCTTCACCGCACTGGAGAACGTGGCGCTGGCCGTGCAGGCGCGGCACGGGTCCTCTTTCCGGTTCTTCGGCGCCGTCGTGGGGGAAGAGCCGCTGAACGACGCCGCCATGACGGCGCTGCGCGAGGCGGGGCTGGATGACCGGGCGCATGTGCTTGCGAAATCGCTGAGCCACGGGGAACACCGTCGGCTGGAGCTGGCGATTGCGCTGGCGACTGAACCCCGGGTGCTGCTGCTGGACGAACCGCTGGCAGGCGTGGGCGGCGAGGATGCCGAGACCTTCATCGAGAACCTGCGCAAGATGAAGGGCCGCTTCACCATGGTTCTGATCGAACACGACATGGACGCGGTCTTTGCCCTGGCCGACCGGGTTTCGGTGCTGGTCTACGGCCGCATCATCGCCACGGGCGCCCCCGCCGATATCCGCAACGATCCGGAGGTGCGCGCCGCCTACCTGGGCGAAGAGGAAGGGGAGGCCGCCTGATGCTGGACGTCAACGGGCTGGAGGCCGGGTACGGCGAAAGCCAGATCCTCTTTGGCATCGACTTTCATGTGAACGAGGGTGAGGTCGTCACCCTTCTGGGCCGCAACGGCATGGGCAAGACCACGACGATCAAGTCGATCTTCGGTCTGGTCAAGCCGCGCGCCGGGTCGGTGACCGTGGGCGGCAAGAACCTGACCGGGGCCGATCCGCATCGGATCGCGCTGGCCGGTCTGGGCTATGTGCCGGAGGGGCGGCAGATCTTCCCCTCGCTCTCGGTCGAGGAGAATCTGCGCGCGACCGCCCGACCGGGGAAATGGACAATCCAGGGAATTTACGAGCTATTCCCGCGCCTTCGTGAACGACGCCGGAACATGGGCAATCAGTTGTCAGGGGGTGAACAACAGATGCTGGCCATTGGCAGGGCGCTGATGACCAACCCGCATCTGGTCGTTCTGGACGAGGCCACAGAGGGCCTGGCGCCCCTGATCCGGGCGGACATCTGGCACTGCCTCCAGCGTCTGAAGGACGAGGGCGAGGCCATTCTGGTCATTGACAAAAATGTCGACGCGTTAACCAAATTCGCGGATCGCCACGTCGTGATCGAGAAAGGCCGCGTCGTCTGGTCCGGGACGACGCCCGAAATTCTGGCCACGCCCGAGGTGAAGGACCGCTTTCTGCACGTCTGATTTTGAAGGAGCTATTGAGATGAAACCTGGTGTGACCCGTTCCAATTCCGGCATGGAAGATATCAGCTGGAATATCCTTGGCCAGACTTACGTTCCGAAACAGAAATCCAAGAATGCCATGTCGTGGCACGCGACCCTGCCCAAGGGCACCTTCGTGCCGCCGCATATCCACCCGACGCAGGATGAATTCATCTATGTGCTGGAAGGCCGTTTCGACGTGCTGCTGAACGGGGTGGAAGCCTACGCCGAACCGGGCGACCTGATCCGTCTGCCGATGAACGTGCCGCACGGGATCTTCAACAAGACCGACCAGACGATCAAATGCCTCTTCTGGGTGTCGCCGACCCGGCGGCTTTATGATCTGTTCTGGGCGCTGCACAATCTGGGCCCAGACGCCAACCCGGCGGATGTGGTTGCCATTTCGGCCCAGCACGAGGTCGATTTCCTCCCGCCCGAGGAGGACTGATCCCATGAAGGTCCTGATCGCAGGGGCGGGCATCGGCGGGCTGACCACCGCACTGATGCTGCACGCCCGCGGCATCGACGTGAAGATCTACGAGGCCGCCCGCGAGGTCCGCGAGGTCGGCGTCGGCATCAACGTCCTGCCCCACGCCATCCGCGAACTGGAACAGCTGGGCCTCTTGCCCGCGCTGGACGAGGTCGGGGTGCGCACCCGCAAGCTGACCTACCTGACACGTCAGGGACAGGAAGTCTGGTCCGAGCTGCGCGGCATGTATGCGGGTCACGACGTGCCCCAGTTCTCGATCCACCGGGGCCGCCTGCAAAAGGTGATCTATGACGCGGTGATCGACCGGCTGGGCAAGAAGTCTATCAAGACCGGCCGACGCCTGGCGGGCTTCACCCAGAACGAGGCCGGGGTCACCGCGCATTTCACCGATGCGCTGAAGGGCGACAAGGGCAAGACAGCGCGCGGCGACGTGCTGATCTGCGCCGACGGCATCCATTCCGCCGGGCGCCGGGTGTTCTACCCCGATGAAACCACACCCTCCTGGCAGGGGGTCGTGATGTGGCGCGGTGCCACCGAATGGCCCGTCTGGGAGGATGGCGAGAGCATGGCCATCGGCGGCGGGCTGGGCGGCAAGTTCGTCCTTTATCCGATCGCGCCGGTGCAGGGTGGCAAGCAGCTGATGAACTGGGTGGTGAATGTGCGGATCAAGGATCCTCTGGTCTCTCCGCCGCCGCCAGACAACTGGTCGCGCCGCGCGCCGCTGGCGCAGGTGCTGCCCCATGCGCTGCGCTTTCACGTGCCGGGCATGAACATCGGCAAGCTGGTTCAGAAGACGCCGGAGATCTTCGAATACCCGATGGCCGATCGCGATCCTTTGCCGCGCTGGACCTTCGGCCGGATCACCCTGTTGGGCGATGCCGCGCATCCGATGTATCCCGTCGGCTCGAACGGCGCGTCGCAGGCGATCCTCGATGCGCGCTGTCTGGCGGATGCGTTGCAGAAGGCCGAACACCCGCGCGCCGCGCTCTTCGCCTATGAAAAGGAACGGCTGCCCAAGACGGCGGAGGTGGTCCACACCAATCGCCGTGGCGGGCCGGAGCGGGTCATCGACGAGGTCGAGAAGCTCGCCCCCGCCGGGTTCAACACGATCGACGACGTGCTGTCCTACGAGGACCGCAGGGCCATCGTCGGGGGCTATGCCAACATGGCCGGATTTTCGCGCGTGACGGTGGCCCGCCGGGCGTCCTGAGCGGGCAGGGACCGGGCACATAACAAAAAAGGAGGGCGTGGCATGAGCAGCTACGATCCGGGCAACGACGGCGCGAAGATGTCTTTCGCGCAGGACATGAGTTATATCGACTATCTGGGCCTCGACCCGATCCTCGGGGCGCAGAGGCCCCGGTCGGATGCGCATGACGAGATGCTCTTCATCATCCAGCACCAGACGTCCGAGCTCTGGATGCGGCTGGCGCTGCACGAACTCAATTCGGCCCGCGCGGCGCTGACCCGGGGGGAGTTCCGGCAGGCCTTCAAGATGCTGACCCGCGTGGCGCGAATCTTTGACCAGTTGAACGGCGCATGGGATGTGCTGCGGACCATGACGCCAAGCGAATATACCCGCTTTCGAGAGGAGCTTGGCGCCTCCTCGGGCTTCCAGTCGCATCAGTACCGGCTGATCGAATACATCCTCGGCAACCGCAACCGCGCGATGATGAAGGTACACGAACACCGGCCCGAACTGCACGCGATGCTGGAGCAGGAGCTGCGCACGCCGTCGCTCTACCACACCGCGCTGCGGGCGCTGGAGGCGGAACTGGGGGTTTCGTTCGACGCGGAGGTCTACCGGATGGAGGAACCGCATACCGCCAGCGAGGCGGTGACCGAGGCCTGGATCACCGTTTACCGGTCGCCGGACGAGTACTGGACGCTGTACGAACTGGCCGAAAAGCTGGTCGATCTGGAGGATTACTTCCGCCGTTGGCGCTTCAACCACGTCACGACGGTGGAACGGATCATCGGGTTCAAGCGCGGGACCGGCGGCACCTCGGGCGTGCAATACTTACGGCGTATGCTCGAGGTCGAGCTTTTCCCCGAACTCTGGAAACTGCGAGGTGCGCTATGACCCTTCCCGTCAAGGACCGCTTTCACCTGCCCGAGGGGATGATCTATCTCGACGGCAATTCGCTCGGCCCCCTGCCGCGCGGGGTCGAGGCGGCGGTATCGCAGATGATCACCGACCAGTGGGGCGCGCATCTGATCAAGGGCTGGAACGTCGACGAATGGATGGCGCAACCGATCCGCGTGGGCAACCGGCTGGCCAGGATGCTGGGCGCGGAGGACGAGAGCATCGCCATGGGTGATACCCTGTCGATCAAGGTGTTCCAGGCGCTGGCGGCCGGGCTGGCGATGCGACCGGACCGCAGGGTGATCCTGTCGGACAACGGCAACTTCCCCTCGGATCTCTACATGGCCGAGGGGCTGATCCAGCTGCTGGGCGACCGGTACGAGCTGCGCGTCGTCGCGCCGGAGGAGGTCGAGGCCGCGATGACCGAAGACGTGGCCGTCGCCATGATCACCCAGGTCGATTACCGCACCGGCCGGATGCACGACATGGAGGGCATCACCCGCGCGGCCCATGCCGCGGGTGCGGTTATGCTCTGGGATCTGGCGCATAGCGCAGGGGCGGTGCCAGTGGACCTGGGCGCTTGCAACTGCGAATTTGCGGTCGGCTGCACCTACAAATACCTCAACGGCGGGCCGGGCGCGCCGGCCTTCATCTATGTCCGCCCTGATCTGATCGGCACCGCGCAGCCCGCGCTCTCCGGCTGGCTGGGCCATGACGCGCCCTTTGCGTTTGAGCCGTCCTACCGCCCGGCCTCGGGGATCGAACGGATGCGCGTCGGCACCCCGCCGATCATCGCCCTCGCGGCTCTGGACTGCGCCCTCGACTCCTGGGAGGGGGTCGACATGGCCGAACTGCGCGCCGCCAGCCTGCACCTGTCGGAGGTCTTCATCGCCGAGGTCGAGGCCCGCTGCCCCGCGCTCACCCTCGTCAGCCCGCGCGACGGAGCGCAGCGCGGAAGCCAGGTCTCCTTCGCCTTCGAACATGGATATGCCGCCATGCAGGCCCTGATCGCCCGCGACGTGATCGGGGACTTCCGCGCGCCGGATATCATGCGCTTTGGTTTCACGCCGCTCTATCTGGACGAGGGGGACGTGCGCCGCGCGGTGGAGATCCTGGCGGAAGTGATCGACAACCGCCTGTGGGACCGCCCGGAGTACAAGCAGGCCAACCGCGTCACCTGACGGGGATCACGCGTCCAGACCGGCCTGCGCCGCATCGAAGGCCGCGACCACCCGCGCGGCACGTTCGGCCACCACCGCCGCGCTGTCGCCCGGCCGGTAAAGCGCCGTCCCCAGGCCAAAGCCAGAGGCCCCGGCGCGCATCCAGTCGGCAAAGCTGTCTGGCCCCGCGCCGCCGACGGCCAGAACGGGGGGATGTTTCGGCAGGACGGCGGAAATCGCCTTCAGCCCCTCGGGCCCCAGGATCGAGGCCGGGAAGAGCTTCAGCATATCGGCCCCCGCGCGGATCGCGGCAAAGCAATCGCTTGGCGTCATAGCACCGGGGCAGGAGATCAGCCCGCGGTGTTTGCTGGCCATGATGACCTCCGGATTGGTGTCGGGCGAGACGATCAGTCGCCCGCCGCTGTCCTGCACCTGGGCGACCTCCGCAGGGGTCAGAACGGTGCCCGCCCCGATGTCCGCCACTTCCCCGAACTGCCGGGCGAGGCAATTGATGCTGTCGAAAGGATCGGGAGAATTCAGCGGCACTTCGATCCGCAGGATACCGGCCTCGATCAGCTCTTCGGCAATGGCCTCCACCTCGGACGGGGTGACGCCGCGCAGGATGGCTACGAGATTGCGTTTCATGGGAATATGCCTTTCGGTCAGCCTGTTGCAGGCGGGAAGTGTGTCTGGTGCGCGGCGATCAGACCGGCGAGGGTCAGGGCCTCGGCCTCCAGCGTGTCGCAGGCGAGACCGCGCGCGGTCAGCGCCGTTTCGTACAGGCGGCAGAGCGTCGGCTCGCCCAGCAGGCTGACCCTGCCGTCGGGCGCAAGCGCGGACATCCCCGCAACCTCCGCCCCGATCAGCAGACCCGACAGATGCGCCCGTCCCGCGCCTGGCGGTAGCCCCTGAAGGAGCCCCCGGGCGCGCAGGGAAAAGAGGTCGGCCAGCAGCATCTCCGCCTGCGGCTCTCTCACCGCCGCGGCGAAGGCCGCCTCGTCCCACCCCTCGGCAGCGAACCCGGCCAGCGTCGAGCGGGTCGAGAGGAGGGCGAAGAACTCCCCGGTCATGGCGGTGCGGAATGTCGTGACCCTGCCACCCGCGATCCGCGCCCATTTGCTGTGGGTGCCGGGCAGGCAGACGAGGCCGTCGAACCCCGGCTGCGTGGCGAGCAATCCGGCAAGCTGCGTTTCCTCGCCCCGCATGACATCCGCAGGATCGGCCTGGGACAGGCCGGGCAGGATATGGACATCGAGCCTGCCATCGGTGGTGGCGACCGGTTCGGGCGGGCCCGAGGGCGGGGCAGGGACCGGAACATAGCCCACCTCCTGCCAACCGGTCCGCGCCCCGGCCATGCCGCAGATCAGGACCGTGGTGCGCCGCCCCTCCGCCAGAAACGGCGCGGCGGCCTTGAGGAAGGCGCCTTCGAAATCGCCGGGCGCGAGGCGGCCCATCCCGTCGTCGGAGGTGGCATGTCCGATGACCTCATCCGCCTCGTCCATCGCCCAGATCCGCAGGTTGGACGTCCCCCAATCCGCCGCGATCCAGGAGGTCATAGCGGGGCACTCGCGCGTCGTGGACCGCCGGTAGTCGTGAAACGCCGCAGCCACGGACGGGGCGCGTCGGTGTCATGTATTTGTATGTAAAACAGACTGTTACACGTCATTCTGACCGTCCTCCCCGGCGCGGACGTTAGGCCAGCGGCGCGGCAGGCTCAAGCGGCTTTGCAGACCGACACCCCGCCAAACGGGTCATGTCGCGACCGTGGAAGCAGAAATCTGGCGGGTCTTTTCACGCAGCAGATTGAGAACCCTCCGCGCCGCCGGCGTGGCCTCCACATCGCGCAGGCTGATCAGCGAATAGGGGATCACGCTCATGTCCCCGGCCACGTCCAGCCGCCGGATCCGCCCGCCGAATGCGGATTGCGAGGCATAGAATTCCGCCGCGGCCCGGGCGATCGGCGCGATGGCATTCGTTTCGCTGATGATCGCCAGTGTCAGCAGCAGAGAGGAGGTGCTGAGGATCCGCTCCGGCGGGCGCAGCCCGTTGCGCAGCAGATAGCCCTCTGCCGTGCGCCGCAGCAGCCCGCCTTCCGGCTGCATCACCCAGTCGTAAGCCAGACAGTCGGCCACCGACAGCGTGTCCCGGCGCGACAGCGGATGATCGAGCCGGGCGATCAGAGACACGGGTTCCGGGCCGATCTCCTCCAGCGCGATGGCACTGGGGGACATACCGTCGGGGATGCGGCCGATGTAGAAATCCAGATCCCCGGCAAAGAGCGCATCGCCCAGCTTGTCCGAGGTGTCCACCAGGACCGACAGTTCGATCTCGGGAAAGGTCACGCGCAATTCGCGGATTACGGGCAGGATCAGCTCCACCGCCGGTCCGGTCACACTGCCGATCCGCACGGTGCCGCGTTCGCCGCTGGTCAGGGCGGTGATTTCATGCTGCACCTCGTCCAGCCCGTGCAGCACCTCGCGCGCCTTGCCCGCCAGCGCCAGCCCCGCCGGGGTCAGCGTCACGCCCCGGGCATTGCGCTCATACAGCGGCGCGCCGACGGTCCGCTCCAGATCGGCCAGCAGGCGCGAGGCTGCGGGCTGTGTCATGGCGACCTGCGCCGCCGCGGCCGAAACCTGGCCGGTTTCGCGCAGGGCCACCAGCAGGCGAAGCTGCGGCAGGCGCAACCCGCGGCGGATCAACTCGTCCCGCAAATGCTGCCGTGGTGGGGAGTGAGGGGTCACATCCATCAGAGTTATTCCAATAGTGATATATCGCGACGAAGGATTCGAATTTGATTGATATAGCACAGAAGAGCACTGTGCCGCCACGTCCCCGGAGATTCGGGACCTACAACAAGGATGCCGGACAATCTGCCAGAGGAGCGGACTGCCGGAACAGGGAGGAAGACCCATGAAATTTACGAGACGCGCCCTTGGCGCGACTGCGCTTGCGCTTGTCATTGCGGCCCCGGCCTTTGCCCAGGACAAGGGATATGTCGGCATCGCCATGCCCACCAAGTCCTCCGCACGTTGGATCGACGACGGCAACAACATGGTCAAACAGTTCGAGGAGGCGGGCTATACCACCGACCTCCAGTATGCCGAGGATGACATCCCGAACCAGCTGGCCCAGATCGAGAACATGATCACCAAGGGCGTCAACGTCCTGGTCATCGCGGCCATCGACGGCACCACGCTGACCTCTGCACTGGCCAATGCCGCCGCGGCGGACATCAAGGTCGTCGCCTATGACCGCCTGATCCGCGACAGCGGCGACGTCGACTATTACGCGACCTTCGACAACTTCAAGGTCGGTGTGCAGCAGGCCGAGACCCTGGTCGACGGCCTCAAGGAACGCTTTGGCGACGAAAAGCCCTGGAATGTCGAACTGTTCGGCGGCAGCCCGGACGACAACAACGCCTATTTCTTCTACAATGGCGCCATGTCCGTACTGCAGCCGATGATCGACAGCGGTGAGATCGAAATCCCCTCCGGCCAGATGGGCATGGACACCGTCGGCACGCTGCGTTGGGACGGCTCGGTCGCCCAGGCGCGGATGGATAACCTTCTGTCGGCGAATTACACCGAACAGCAGGTGCATGGCGTCCTGTCGCCCTACGACGGGCTGTCCATCGGGATCATCTCCTCGCTGCAGGGTGTCGGCTACGGCTCCGGCGACATGAAGATGCCGATCGTGACCGGGCAGGACAGCGAAGTGCCCTCGGTCAAGGCGATCCTGCGGGGCGATCAGTATTCCTCGATCTTCAAGGACACCCGCGAACTGGCCCGCGTGACCGTCGGCATGGTCGATGCGCTGCTGGCCGGTGGCGAGCCGGAGATCAACGATACCGAAACCTACGACAACGGTGTCAAGGTCGTGCCCTCCTACCTGCTGGAGCCGGTGAAGGTCACGAGCGACAACTGGGAAGAAGTCCTGATCGACAGCGGCTACTACGAGAAAAGCGAAATCGAGTAACGCTTCCTCCCGGCGGGCTTCGGTCCGCCCACTTGAACCCGCCGGGTCACCCCGGCGGGCCCTTCAAGAACAAAGAGAAATCCGATGTCTGTCATTCTTGAAATGCGCGGGATCACCAAGGAATTCCCTGGTGTGAAGGCGCTGGACCAGGTGAGCCTGTCCGTGGCCGAGGGCGAGATCCATGCCCTGGTCGGCGAGAACGGGGCCGGCAAATCGACCCTGATGAAGGTCCTCTCCGGCGTCTATCCGCACGGCAGCTATGACGGCGACATCGTCTTTGACGGCGAGGTCCGGGCCTTCCGCTCGATCCGCGACAGCGAAGACATCGGCATCATCATCATTCACCAGGAACTGGCCCTGATCCCGCTTCTTTCGGTGGCCGAGAACATCTTCCTGGGCAACGAACGCGCGACCCGTGGCATCATCGACTGGCAGGAAACCCACGACCGCGCCGCCGAGCTGCTGGACCGGGTCGGCCTGTCGGAAAACCCGGAGGTGATCCTGGATGACCTGGGCCTCGGCAAACAACAGCTGGTCGAGATCGCCAAGGCCCTGTCCAAGAACGTGCGCCTGCTGATCCTGGACGAGCCGACCTCCTCCCTCAACGAGGAAGACAGTGCCAAGCTTCTGGAACTGCTCATGGATTTTCGCGAGAAGGGGCTGACCTCAATCCTCATTTCGCACAAGCTGAACGAGGTCTCCAAGGTCGCCGACACAATCACGGTCATCCGCGACGGGGCCGCCGTGGCGCGGATGGATTGCAAGGACGGCGTCGACGAGAACGACATCGTCCGCAACATGGTCGGCCGCTCGCTGGAGGATCGCTACCCGCCCAAAGGCGACGCGGTGCCCGGCGAGGTGGCGATGGAGGTCCGCAACTGGACCGTTCACCACCCGCTGCACTCCGAACGCAAGGTCGTTAATGACGTCAGCTTCACGGTCCGGCGCGGCGAGGTTCTGGGCATCGCGGGCCTCATGGGGGCAGGGCGCACGGAACTGGCGATGAGCCTTTTCGGCCGCAGCTATGGCCGCGACATCTCCGGCGAGGTGACGATCAACGGGGCGGCGGCCGATCTGTCGAGCGTGCAGAACGCGATCAACGCCGGGCTCGCCTATGCGACCGAGGACCGCAAGACCTATGGCCTGGTGCTGGACGACACGATCCGGCGCAACGTGCCGCTGGCGGATCTCGACGGGATCGCCAGGAACGGCATCGTCGACCGCCAGGCGGAGGAAGAGGTCGCCACGCGCTACCGTGACCGGCTGGCGATCAAGTCGTCCTCCATCGAACAGGCGGTTGTGAACCTGTCGGGCGGCAACCAGCAGAAGGTCGTCCTGTCCAAATGGCTCTTCGCCGATCCGGACATCCTGATCCTGGACGAGCCGACCCGCGGCATCGACGTGGGCGCGAAATTCGAAATCTACACGGTCATCCGTGACCTCGCGGCGCAGGGCAAGGCGATCATCGTGATCTCCTCCGAACTGCCGGAACTGCTTGGGGTCACCGATCGCCTTTACGTCATGAACGAGGGCCGTTTCGTCGGTGAAATGCCGACCGCAGAGGCGAGCCAGGAGAAAATCATGTCCAAGATCGTCAAGTCGGGAGAAGACGCATGACCGACACAGCCACCCAGACCTCCGGCACCGCCGAGGCCCCGTCGAAATCCGGCTGGCAGTTCCTGAAAGGGCACCTGCGCGAATACGGTATCCTGATCGCCCTTGTGGTCATCATGGCCTTTTTCCAGGTGGCGACCGGGGGCATCCTGCTGAAACCGGTCAACCTGACCAACCTGATCCTGCAGAACTCCTACATCGTCATCATGGCCGTCGGGATGCTGCTGGTGATCGTCTGCGGCCATATCGACCTCTCGGTCGGCTCGGTCCTGGGCTTCATCGGGGCGCTGGCCGCGGTGATGATCGTGCACTGGGGCCTGCCCTGGCCCGTCGCGGCGGTGCTGTGCCTCATGGCGGGGGCGCTGATCGGCATGGCGCAGGGTTTCTGGGTGGCCTATTTCCGCATACCGTCCTTCATCGTGACGCTGGCAGGGATGCTGGTCTTCAAGGGGCTGACACTCTGGCTGCTGGCCGGGCAATCCGTGGGGCCCTTTCCGCCGACCTTCCGGCTGATCTCCTCCGGGTTCGTGCCGGATTTCTTCGGCGGCGAGAACCTGAACCTCTTTTCCCTGATCGCAGGCAGCGCGGTGGCCGCCCTGCTGCTGTGGCTGGCTGTGCGCACCCGCGCCCGCCAGAAGGCCGCCGGGGCAGAGACCGAGCCCTTCGCCTTCTTCGCCGGTCGCAACGCGCTGATCTTTGCCGCGCTGGTCTATATGTCCTGGCTGATGGCGGATTTCCGGGGCCTGCCGAATGTCTTCATCGTCATGGCGCTGCTGATCGCGGTCTATTCCTTCCTGACCTCGCGCACCACGTTCGGCCGCCGCATCTACGCCATCGGCGGCAATGAAAAGGCGGCCTCGCTCTCGGGCATCAACTCCAAGCGGCTGACCTTCCTGACCTTCGCCAACATGGGGATGCTGGCGGCGCTGGCGGGCCTCGTCTTCGCCGCACGCCTGAACACGGCCACGCCCAAGGCCGGTGTGGCCTTCGAGCTGGACGTGATCGCGGCGGTCTTCATTGGCGGCGCGTCCATGTCCGGCGGGGTCGGCACGGTGGTCGGCGCGGTTGTCGGGGCCTTCATCATGGGGGTCATGAACAACGGCATGTCGATCCTGGGCATCGGCATCGACTGGCAGCAGGTCATCAAGGGCCTGGTGCTACTGGCCGCCGTCATCTTCGACGTCCTCAACAAGCAGAAGGGGTAACGACATGCTGCTCTCTCAATACGCCCGCGAAGACGGGAGCCCGCAGATCGTCGCCCGTGACGGGACCGAGGCCTTCGACGTCAACACCGACCTCTCGCTTTACGAGCTGGCCGCGGATTGCGTGGCAAAGGGGCAGCGGCTGCGCGACCGGATCGCCTCCCTCGGGATGAAGGGGGCGGTGGATCTGGATGAGCTTTACGTCACGCGGCGCCTGCTGCCGCCGATCACCCATCCCGACCCTGCGCATCTGCATCTGACGGGCACCGGGCTGACCCACCTTGGTTCCGCCTCCACCCGTGCCGAGATGCACCAGAAGGCGACGGGCGATGAAACCGACAGCATGAAGATGTTCCGCATGGGCGTCGAAGGCGGCAAGCCGACCAACTGTGCCGCCGGGGTCCAGCCGGAATGGTTCTACAAGGGCAATGGCACGGTGCTGGTCGCCCCCGGCGCGCCGCTGGCCGCGCCCGACTTCGCCGAGGACGGCGGCGAGGAGCCGGAGATCGCGGGCATCTACCTGATTGCGCCCGACGGCACCCCCGTCCGCATCGGCTGGGCCCTGGCCAATGAGTTCTCCGACCATGTAATGGAACGGCGGAACTACCTCTACCTCGCCCATTCCAAGCTGCGCCCCGCCTCTGTCGGGCCAGAGCTGCTGATCGGGGATCTGCCGGAGAGCATCGAGGGCACCAGCCGCGTCTATCGCGGCAACACGGTGCTTTTCGAAAAGCCCTTCCTGTCGGGCGAGGCGAACATGAGCCACTCTTTCGCCAACCTCGAACACCACCACTTCAAATATCCGCTGTTCCGTCAGCCGGGCGATCTGCATGTGCATATGTTCGGCACGGCGACGCTCTCCTTTGCTTCGGGCGTGCGGACCCAAGACGGTGATGTCTTTGAAATCGAGGCCGACCCCTTCGGTCTGCCGCTGCGCAACACGCTCGCCTTCACGCCGCTTGGTCGGCCCGAGCCACGCACTGAAATCCGGACACTCTGAGGTAAGACCATGACCTTCAAACCGGCCGAATGGCCCCGCAGGCTCAGATCTCAGGAATGGTACGGCGGCACGTCGCGGGACAATATCTATCACCGTGGCTGGCTCAAGAACCAGGGCTACCCGCATGACCTGTTCGACGGGCGGCCGGTGATCGGGATCATGAACACCTGGTCCGACCTGACCCCCTGCAACGGCCACCTGCGCGAGCTGGCGGAAAAGGTGAAAGCCGGGATCTGGGAGGCCGGGGGCTTCCCGCTCGAAGTGCCTGCTTTCTCGGCCTCCGAAAACACCTTCCGCCCGACGGCAATGATGTACCGCAACCTTGCCGCCATGGCGGTGGAGGAACAGATGCGCGCGCAACCGATCGACGGCGCGGTCCTGCTGGTCGGCTGTGACAAGACCACCCCCTCGCTGCTGATGGGCGCGGCGTCGACCGACATCCCCTCCATCGTGGTGACCGGCGGGCCGATGCTGAACGGCTGGTTCCGGGGTGAACGGGTCGGGTCCGGCACCGCGCTCTGGCAGATGAGCGAGGACATCAAGGCGGGCAAGATGACCCAGGAGGATTTCCTCGAGGCCGAGCAGGCGATGAGCCGCTCTTCGGGCACCTGCAACACCATGGGCACCGCATCGACGATGGCCTCGATGGCAGAGGCGCTTGGCATGGCGTTGTCGGGTAATGCGGCGATCCCCGGCGTGGACGCCCGCCGCCGGGTCATGGCGCAGATGAGCGGACGGCGCATCGTTCAGATGGTCAAGGACGACCTGAAGCCTTCGGACATCATGACCAAGCAGGCCTTTGAAAACGCCATCCGCGTCAACGGGGCCATCGGCGGGTCGACCAATGCCGTCGTTCACCTGCTGGCCATGGCCGGCCGGGTCGAGGTCGATCTGACGCTGGACGACTGGGATCGCCTGGGCCGCGACGTGCCGACCATCGTCAACCTCATGCCCTCGGGCAAATACCTGATGGAAGAGTTCTTCTATGCCGGCGGTCTGCCCGTGGTCCTGAAACGGCTTGGCGAGGCGGGGATGTTGCACCGCGATGCGCTGACTGTCTCCGGCGGGGCCATCTGGGACGAAGTCAAGGATGCGGTGAACTGGAACGAGGACGTGATCCGGCCTGCCGATCAGGCGCTGACCTCCTCCGGCGGGATTGCCGTGCTGCGCGGCAACCTGGCACCGCGCGGGGCGGTCCTGAAACCCTCCGCCGCCACGCCGGAGCTGATGAAGCACCGCGGCCGGGCGGTCGTTTTCGAGGACATCGACGACTACAAGGCCAAGATCAACGACGACGCGCTGGACATCGACGAGACCTGCGTGATGGTGCTGAAGAACTGCGGCCCCAAGGGCTACCCCGGCATGTCCGAGGTCGGCAACATGGGCCTGCCGCCGAAGGTGCTGAAAAAGGGCATCACCGACATGGTCCGAATCTCGGACGCGCGCATGTCCGGCACCGCCTATGGCACCGTCATCCTGCACACCTCGCCGGAAGCCGCCGCCGGTGGCCCGCTGGCCATCGTGCGCAACGGCGACATGATCGAGGTCGATGTCGAGGCACGGCGCATCCACCTAGACCTGCCAGACGAAGAAATCGCCGCCCGCCTGGCCGAATGGACCCCGCTGGAGGAACCGCCCGTCAACGGCGGCTACACCAAGCTCTATTACGACAGCGTCGAGGGCGCCGACACCGGGGCCGACTTCGGCTTCCTGAAGGGATGCAGAGGAAACGAGGTGCCCCGTGACAGCCACTAAGATCGCCCTGGTCGGCATCGGCAAGATTGCCCGCGACCAGCACATCCCCGCGCTTGCCGCCTCCGACAGCTTCGAATTGGCCGCCACGGTCAGCCGCTCCGGCGGGGTCGAGGGGGTGGAGAACTTCGACAGTATCGAGGCCCTTCTTGCCGCGCGCCCCGACATCCCCGCGATCAGCTTTTGCACCCCGCCGCAGGTCCGCTATGCCGGCGCCCGAGCCGCGCTGGATGCGGGCCGCGACGTCATGCTGGAAAAGCCCCCGGGCGCCAGCCTGTCCGAGGTCCACGCGCTGGAGGCGCTGGCGGCGGAAAAGGGGCTCTGCCTCTTTGCCACCTGGCATTCGCGCCACGCGGCCTCCGTCCCCGCCGCCAAGGCCTGGCTTGCGGACAAGACCGTGCGTTCCGTGACCATCGACTGGAAGGAAGACGTCCGCGTCTGGCACCCCGGGCAGCAATGGATCTGGCAGGCCGGTGGACAGGGCATCTTTGACCCGACCATCAACGCCTTTTCCATCCTGACGGAGATCTTGCCCGTCTTCGTCCATGTGACGGAAGCCGAGCTGCGCTTCCCGACCAACTGCGAAACCCCGATTGCCGGGCTGATCCGGATGGACGGCCCCGACGGCCCGCTGGTCACCGCCGATGTCGATTTCCTGTGGGAAGGCGACCCCTTCTGGCGCCAGATCATCGAAACCGACCAGGGCACGCTGACCCTCAACCAGGGTGGTGCGATCATGGAAATCGACGGTGGCGCGCAACAGGGCGAGGGCTGGACCGAACCCGGCATCCACGGCGAATACGACGGGCTTTATGCGCGTTTCGCCGATCTGCTGGCCACCCGCGCCTCCGACGTTGACCTGCGACCCATGGTGCTGGTGGCCGACGCCTTCACCCTGGGCAAGCGGATCGACGCCCCAGACTTCATCGACCCGACATTGGAGACCAAGAATGCTTGATGCCACGCCCCTGACCGGAAAACACCTCATCGCAGGAGACTGGGTCGGCAGCGGGGCCACCTTTGCCTCCGACCCGGTGAGCGGCGATGCCGTGACCGTCTGTTCCGGCGGCGCGGCGGAGATCGATGCCGCCGTCCAGGCCGCCGAGGAGGCCTTTGCCACCTATGGCTGGACCGACCGCGAAACCCGCGCCAAGTTTCTGGAGGCCATCGCGGAGGAGATCGAGGCGCGCGGCGCCGCATTGACCGCCCATGGCAGCGCCGAGACCGGCCTGCCCGAAGCCCGGCTGGAGGGCGAGCGTGGCCGCACCACCGGCCAGTTGCGCATGTTCGCCGAGCATATCCGCAAGGGCGATTACCTGGACATCCGCCACGACGCGGCGCTGCCCGACCGCCAGCCGCTGCCGCGTCCCGATCTGCGCTTGATCCAGCGCCCGCTCGGGCCCGTCGGCGTCTTTGGCGCGTCGAACTTCCCGCTGGCCTTCTCGACCGCCGGCGGCGACACCGCCGCCGCGCTCGCGGCCGGCTGTCCGGTTGTCTACAAGGGCCACCCGGGCCACCCCGCGACCGGCGAACTGGTCGCCCAGGCCATCGCGGCGGCGATTGAAAAGACCGGCATGCCCAAGGGCACGTTCGGCTTCGTGCAGTCCAATACCAACGAGGCGGGAGAGGCGCTGGTCCAGCATCCGCTGATCCGCGCCGTCGGCTTCACCGGTTCGTTCCGGGGCGGCAAGGCGCTGTTCGATCTGGCCATGTCGCGGCCGGAGCCGATCCCCTTTTTCGGCGAGCTGGGCTCGATCAACCCCGTGTTCGTCCTGCCCGGCGCCCTGACGGCGCGCGCGGCCGAGACCGGCACCGCCTGGGCCGGATCGCTGACCATGGGCGTGGGGCAGTTCTGCACCAACCCCGGGATCGTCGTCCTGCCGCAGGGGCCGGAGGGCGACGCCTTCCGCGAGGCCGCGCTGGAGGCCCTGGGACAGGTCGGCGCGCAGCCCATGCTGACCGAAGGCACGGCCCGAGGCTATGCCGGGGCCGTCGCCGAGACCGGCAAGACCGCCTATCGCCTGACTGAGGTGGCCGAGGCCCCCGCGCGCTGTGGCCTGCCCGCGGTCTTCGAGGTCACCGGCGCCCAATGGCTCGCCAATCCCGACCTGGCCGAGGAGATGTTCGGCCCGGCGGCGATCCTTGTGCGCACGGCTTCGGCCGAAGAAACGCTCCAGATCGCGAAATCCTTTGCCGGGCAGCTGACCGTCACCCTCCAGATGGAGGAGGCGGACACGGCCGAAGCGAAGACCCTGATGCCGGTGCTGGAACGCAAGGCGGGCCGGATCCTGGCCAATGGCTATCCGACCGGGGTCGAGGTGGCCGATGCCATGGTGCACGGCGGCCCGTTCCCCGCATCCACGAATTTTGGCGCGACCTCTGTCGGCAGTCTCGGCATTCGCCGGTTCCTGCGACCGGTGTCGTTCCAGAACATCCCCGCAGCGCTGCTGCCCGAAGATCTGCAGCAGGGCTGATCGGGGACCAAAGACCAATCGGCGCTGGATACCCCGGCGCCGGTCACCGAGGCCCAGAGGAGAAACGGGCCCTACATTTCCAGGGAGGAAACGCAATGAAACACCTACTGACAACCGCGGCTTTCGTGGCCTTCGGCGCATCCGCCGCCATGGCACAGACTGTCGGCTTTTCGCAGATCGGGTCGGAATCCGGCTGGCGCGCGGCCGAAACCACGCTGACCAAGCAACAGGCCGAAGAGCGGGGCATCGACCTCAAATTCTCCGACGCGCAGCAGAAGCAGGAAAACCAGATCGCCGCCATCCGCTCCTTCATCGCGCAGGGCGTAGACGCCATCCTGCTGGCCCCGGTCGTCGCGACCGGTTGGGACAGCGTGCTGGAAGAAGCCAAGGAAGCCGAGATCCCCGTCGTCCTGCTGGACCGCCAGGTCGACAGCGACAAGTCGCTCTACCTGACCGCCGTGGGCTCTGACCTCGTGCATGAGGGCGAAGTGGCCGGCAAGTGGCTGGTCGATGCCGTCGCTGGCGAAGAGTGCCGCGTGGTCGAGCTTCAGGGCACCACCGGCTCCTCCCCCGCCATCGACCGCAAGACCGGCTTCGAGCAGGGCATCGCGGGCGCCGACAATATCGAAATCGTCCGCTCGCAGACCGGCGACTTCACCCGTGCCCAGGGCAAGGAAGTGATGGAGAGCTTCCTCCAGGCCGAAAACGGCGGCAAGGACATCTGCGCCCTCTATGCCCACAACGACGACATGGCCGTCGGCGCGATCCAGGCCATCAAGGAAGCCGGTCTGAAGCCGGGCGAGGACATCCTGATCGTGTCGATCGACGCCGTGCCGGACATCTTCCTGGCCATGGCCGCAGGCGAAGCCAACGCGACGGTCGAACTGACGCCGAACATGGCAGGCCCGGCCTTCGACGCGTTGGACGCCTACATGAAAGACGGGACCGAGCCTGCGAAATTCATCCAGACCGAGTCCAAGCTCTACACCCAGGACGACGATCCGCAGGGTGAATACGAGCGCCGCAAGGATCTGGGCTACTGACAGATCCGGGCCGACGCGGCATGATCCGCGTCGGCCCTTTTTTTCTGACATGACACTTCACTGGGGAAGCAGATGCTGCTGACCATCCGGTCCCTGACAAAGACATTTCCAGGAACCAAGGCCCTTGATGCCGTCGATTTCGACCTGGCAGCGGGCGAGGTTCACGCGCTCCTCGGGGAAAACGGGGCCGGCAAGTCGACCCTGATCAAATGCCTCACCGGCGCCTATGCGCGGGACGAGGGCACGATCACCCTCGACGGGGCGCCGATCTCTCCGCGCTCCACATCCGAGGCGCAGGAGGTCGGGATCGGCACGGTCTATCAGGAGGTGAACCTGCTGCCCAACCTGACCGTCGCCCAGAACCTGACCTTTGGCCGTGAACCGACCCGCTTCGGCATGGTCAACGCCCGTGCGCAGCGCCGCATGGCCGAGGAGATGCTGGAAGGCTACGGGCTGGAGATCGACGTGACGCGGGACCTTTCGGCCTATTCCGTCGCGATCCGTCAGATCGTCGCCATCGCCCGTGCCGTCGCGCTGTCGGGCAAGGTACTCATCCTGGATGAACCGACCGCCAGCCTCGATGCGCGCGAGGTCGAGACGCTGTTCAACGTGGTTCGCGACCTGCGCGACAAGGGATTGGGCATCGTCTTCGTCTCGCATTTCCTGGATCAGGTGTTCGAGCTGACCGACCGTGTCACGGTGCTGCGCAACGGCTGCAAGGTGACCACCGAAAACACCGCCGACCTAGACCGGGTCCGGCTGATCGAACACATGCTGGGGCACGCGCTGGAGGACGATCTGGTCGGCCACGGCAAGACCCATACGGATACAACCCGGCCAGAGCTGCTGAAGTTCGAGAATTTCGGCCGACGCGGCCATATCGACCCCTTCGACCTGAGCGTGGCCAAGGGCGAGGTGATCGGCCTGGCAGGGCTGCTCGGCTCCGGCCGGACGGAAAGCGCGGAACTGATGTTCGGCGTCGAACATGCCCAGTCGGGCCATGCCAGCGACGACACCGGCGCGATCGAGCTGACCAGCCCCCGCGCCGCTATCGCGGCGGGCTTTGGCTTTGCCCCCGAGGAACGCAAGGAGGACGGCATCGTCGCCGACCTCTCGATCCGCGAAAACATCGCCCTGGCCCTGCAGGCCCGCCGGGGCTGGGCGCGGCCCATTCCACGCGCCGAACAGCTGCGCATTGCCAACGAGTATATCGAACGGCTGGATATTCGCACCTCCGGCCCGGAAAAGGCCATCGGCGATCTGTCGGGCGGAAACCAGCAGAAGGTCGTCCTGGCCCGCTGGCTGGCCATGAACCCGCGCTTCCTGATCCTGGATGAACCGACCCGGGGCATCGACGTGGGCGCCCATGCGGAAATCCTGCGCCTGATCCAGCAGGTGACGGAAGAGGGGATGTCGATCCTCGTGATTTCCTCGGAGCTGGACGAGCTGATCGCCGTGGCCGACCGGGTCATCGTCGTGCGCGACCGCCGCCATGTCGCCGAACTGACCGGGGCGGAGATCCAGACCGACGCCATCGTGCGCGCCATCGCCGCGCCAGAGGCGGAGGCCCGGGCATGACCGTTTTCAAACGCATACTCCCGCAGCTCATCACCCTTGTTGTGCTGGCCGGGCTGGTCACCGCCTTCTTCCCGGATTTCCTGCGGATCGAGGTCGTCAACGGCCGCCTTGTCGGGCCGGTGATGGACATCGTGAAACGCGGCGCGCCGGTCGGGCTTCTGGCCGTCGGCATGACACTTGTCATCGCCACCCGAGGCATCGACCTGAGCGTCGGCGCGGTCATCGCCATTGCCGGGGCCGTCGCCGCCTGGGCGATCACCCAGGGCTACGGGCTGGGGGGCGCGCTGTTGCTGGCCTTTGCCGCCGGTCTGGTGGCCGGGCTGTGGAACGGGGTTCTGGTCGCCATCGTCGGCATCCAGCCGATCGTCGCCACGCTGATCCTGATGACCTCGGGCCGTGGCATCGCGCAGCTGGTGACCGAGGGGCGCATCCTGACCTTTTCGCATGACGGCCTGGCCTTCCTCGGCTCCGGCGTTGTGCTGGGCATTCCGGTGCCTGCGCTGCTCTGGGTCCTGACGGCTCTGGCGGTCACCCTGCTGATGCGGCGCACCGCGCTTGGCATGCTGATCGAGGCCGTGGGCGTGAACCGCAGCGCCGCCGCGCTGGCCGGGGTCAATGCCACGGTGCTGATCGTCGCGGTCTATGTCGCCTCGGGCCTTTGCGCCGCGCTGGCGGGCGTCATCTCCACCGCCGATATCCGCGGGGCCGATGCCAACAACGCGGGCCTCTGGATGGAGCTGGACGCGATCCTGGCCGTGGTCATCGGGGGCAATTCGCTTCTCGGCGGGCGCTTCTCCATCGCGGCGTCGTTGCTTGGGGCGCTGATCATTCAGACCATCGACACAGGCATCCTGTTGGCGGGCTTCCCCTCGGAATACAATCTGTCGATCAAGGCCGGGCTGGTGCTGGCGATCCTGGTGCTGCAGAGCCCGAACCTCGCCCATCACTGGTACGCCCTGCGCCGGGCCGCGCTGAGGCGGCGGGAAGAAGGGCTGGACACGCAGAAGGAGCCGGGCGCATGAACCCCCGTATCTACCCGCTTGCCGCGACCATTGCGATCTTTCTGCTGGCCTGGGTGATCTGCGTCGCGCAGTTCCCCTACATGCTCTCCACCCGTGTCGTCGGCAACCTGCTGACCGACAACGCCTATCTCGGCATCGTGGCCGTCGGCATGACGGTGGTCATCCTGTCCGGCGGCATCGACCTTTCGGTCGGCTCGGTGATCGCCTTTTCCGGCGTCTTCATCGCGGTGATGCTGCGCGACACGGGCCTGCATCCCATGCCGGTCTTTGTCCTGCTGCTGATCATCACCACGGCCTTCGGGGCCGCCATGGGATGGCTGATCTTTGCGCTGGCCATGCCGCCCTTCATCGTGACGCTTGCGGGCATGTTCCTGATGCGGGGCGTGGCCTACATGCTGTCGATCAATTCGGTGCCGATCGACCACGCCTTTTTCGACATGCTGGGCAAGGCCTACTGGCTGATGCCGGGCAAGGGGCGGCTGACTCTGATCGGGGTGCTGATGCTGGCGACGGTCGTGATCGGCATGCTGGTGGCGCATCGCACGAGGTTCGGCGCCTCGGTCTTCGCCCTGGGCGGGGGCGAGACGACGGCGCGGCTCATGGGGGTGCGGCTGGCACCGACCTATGTGGCGATTTACGCTTTCTCCGGCTTCATGGCCGGGCTCGCCGGGATCGTCTTTTCCATCTACACCCGCTCGGGCTATCCGCTGGCCACCGTTGGCACTGAACTGACGGCCATCGCCGCCGTGGTGATCGGCGGCACGCTGCTGACCGGCGGGGCGGGCTATGTCTTCGGCACGCTGATCGGGGTGCTGACCATGGGGCTGATCCAGACCTATATCGTCTTTGACGGCACGCTCTCCAGCTGGTGGACCAAGATCATCATCGGCCTGCTGCTGCTGGCCTTCATCCTGCTGCAGAAGGGACTGGTGCGGCTGTCTGGCGCGGGGAGACCGGCATGAGCGTTTTTGACGACAGGATCTGCCATCTGGGGGAGGGGCCGCTCTGGCACCCCGAGCGAAATCAGTTCTTCTGGTTCGACATCATGGGCCGCCGCCTGCTCTCGCGCACCGAAGACGGGCCTCTGGAATGGGACATGGGCGAACATGCCTCCGCCGCCGGATGGATCGACCGCGACACCCTGCTGATCGCGACGGAGACGGGGTTGTTCCGCTTTGACCTGACGACGGGCGGCAAAGACAAAGTGGCCGATCTGGAGCCCGATCAGCCGCTCACCCGGTCCAACGACGGTCGCGCCGATCCCTTCGGCGGGTTCTGGATCGGCACCATGGGCAAAGCCGCCGAACCACGCGCCGGGGCGATCTATCGGTTCTTCGAGGGACGGATCGAAAAACTCTTCGACCAGATCAGCATCCCCAATGCGATCTGTTTCGCGCCGGACGGACAGCGCGCTTATTACGCCGACACGCCCCGCCAAAGGGTCTGGCAGGTGGCGCTGGACGACAAGGGCTGGCTGGCTGGCGAGCCGGAGGTCTTCCTCGATCTGCGTGACGAGGGGCTGAACCCCGACGGCGCCGTCACCGATGCCGAGGGCGGTGTCTGGGTCGCGCAATGGGGGGCGTCGCGCGTGGCGCGCTATCTGCCGGACGGACGCTATGACCGGGCCATCGACCTGCCCGCGCGGCAGACCTCCTGCCCCTGTTTCGGCGGTCCCGATCTGGATCAGCTCTATGTCACCTCTGCGACGGAAAACATGCCCGACCCGGGCCCGGCGGACGGTCAGACCTTCGTGGTCGACCCGGGCCTGCGCGGCATCGCCGCCCCACGGGTCATCCTATGAGCGCGGTCGACACTTTCGGCACCCTGCCGGACGGCCGGGATGTGGCACGCATTCACCTGCGGGCAGGCAAGATGGAGGCCGCGATCCTCACCTGGGGCGCGACCGTGCAGGACCTGCGGTTTGATGGGCAACGCGTTGTCGTAGGCAGCGACGATCTGGCCGACTATCTCGGCCCGCTGCTCTACGCCGGGGCCACGGTCGGGCGGTTTGCCAACCGCATCGGCAACGCCCGGTTCACCCTCGACGGCGCGGACCACCACACCGATCCCAACTTCCTCGACCGTCACACGCTGCACGGCGGCAGCCAGGGCACGGGCGAGCGGCTATGGACCCTCGACGAAGCGACCGTCGACAGCGTGGGACTGACGCTGGTATTGCCCGACGGCGACATGGGCTTCCCCGGAGAGATGACCGCCCGCTGCACCTACCGCCTGGACCCGGCGGGCGCGTTGAGCGTCGAGATCGAGGCGCAGACGACCAAAGCCAGCCCCTGCAGCTTTGCACATCATGGTTATTTCATCCTCGACGACAGCGGCGACATCACGCGGCACCGGCTGACCGTGGCCGCCGACCACTACCTGCCCGTGGACGCTGACCTGATCCCGACCGGAGAGATCGCCGACGTCGCAGGCACCAAGTTTGATTTCCGCACCGGGCGCGAGATCGGCACGCAGGGCTACGATCACAACCTCTGCCTCGGGTCCGACCGCACGGCCCTTCGGAATGTCGCGGAGCTGACCAGCGAGGCCTCCGGCATTGCCATGGGGGTCGCGACGACCGAACCGGGGTTGCAGGTCTATAACGGCGCGCATCTGGGCGGTGCACCGGGACATGGCGGTGCCATTCTGAACCCTCGGGCGGGGCTGGCGCTGGAAACCCAGGCCTGGCCGGATAGCCCGAACCGGGCGACCTTCCCGCCCAGTATCTTGCGCCCGGGCGAGACCTACCGCGCCGAAACCCGCTATTCCTTCCGCCGTCTCTGACGGGCGGGGGCCATTCCAAATCCCGAACGGCCTAACTCCGCGGCGGCCCCTCCAACCGGATCAGCGCATCCAGGCACAGAACACCTTCCGCACCGATCAACACGGGGTTGATCTCCGCTTCCGTCACGCGGGGATGCGCGGCAACCCGGCTGACCGCCGCCACGGCCCGGGCCAGCGCGGCCAGATCGCCGCGCGCCTGTCCGCGATAGCCGCGCAACGGGGCAAAGCTCTTGATTTCCTGCGTCATGTCCACCGCCGTTGCCTCCGTCACCGGTGCAGGGCGCAGGCTGCTGTCGCCCAACACCTCGGCCAGGATGCCGCCCGCCGCCAGCGTCACCAGCGGCCCGACACGCGCATCCCGCGTCACCCCGATCAACGCCTCGCCCAGACCTTGCGCCATTTCCTGCACCAGAACGGCGGTCACCGGCACCACGACCCCCGCCAGCATCTCTGCAATCGCCCGATCCAGTGCCGCCTCGTCCGCCAGGTTCAGCCGGATCGCCCCAGCCTCCGTCTTGTGCGGCAGATCGGCGGAGACGAGCTTGGCCACCACCGGGAAGGCCAGATCGACCGGGCGGGCGCGCCCGTCGGGGGGCAGGACAACATGGCGGGGCTGTGCAAGGCCAAGCGCGGCAAAGACAGCACCGGCGGCCACCTCGTCCATCACGCCCTCGGGGGCGGCGTCCAGCAGGGCCAGCGCGTCATCGGGCAGGGTGTCTTCGCCGCGCGCGACCGGCGCGGTGCGGGCAAAGAGGGCCGCCAGGCTCTCCGCCGCGCTTTCCGGCGTAACAAAGGCGGGAATGCCCTTTTCCGCCAGTAGCTTGAGCGTGCCCGGGGCATGGGGCAAGGGCATCACGACCAGCGGCGCGTGCCCCTCCGGCGCGGCCTCCAGCGCGGCTACAAGAGGATCTACCGTCAGCTCCGGATTGAACTGTGCCGAAGATCCGATGGCGGCGACCAGAATGCCCGTTTCGGGATCGGTCAGCAGCGAGGAGATCACTGCCTGCATCACATCCGGCCGCGCCCCCGCCATGGTCACATCCACCAGCTTGCCGGACCCGAGCGCGATGCCCTGTGGCCCCAGCCTGGCCCGTGTTTCCGCGCCACATCCGGCGATCTCGATCCCCCGCGCGCTGATCTGGTCCAGCACCATGCCGCCGCCGCCGCCCGTGGTGGTCAGCACCGTTGCACTGCGCGGCCGCGCCGGATCAATCCGCGCCCGGACCATTGCGCCGGGCGCATCCAGCAGCGCATCAAGGACGGAGACCTCGACAATACCGATATCCCTGAGAAAACAAGAAATCCCCCCGCGCGCCCCGGCCATCGCCCCAGTGTGGGAAATCGCCAGTTGCTGGCCCTCGTCCGACTGCCCGATCACGTAGGCCACCACCGGTTTGCCCCGGGCATGCGCGGCGGCGGCGAAATCCGCCAGGGCCTGCGGATCGCGGATCGTCTCCAGAAACAGTGCGAAACTCTCGGTCTCCGGATCGTCCAGCAGAAGGGAGCCGAGCGTGCCCACATCCGTCACCGCCTCGTTGCCGAGCGAGGCGAAGGAAGCAAAGCCGATCCCCCGCGCCGCCCCGCGCGAGGCCAGCATGCCGATCATCGAGCCGGACTGTGACAGAACGGTCAATCCGCCAGTTGGAATGTCCCGGGCCACGAAAGCGGCGTTTGACGTGCAGTAGAACCCGTTGGACAGATGCACGACACCGGTGGAGTTCGGCCCGATCAGCCGGATCCCCGCCTCCCGTGCCAGAGCCGCGACCTTTTCCTGCCGCGCCAGCCCCTCCGGTCCCGCCTCGGCAAACCCGTCCGCCAGCATGGAGACGACCCGCACCCCGGCCCGCGCGCACTCCTCCAGCGCCGAGATCGCCGGGTCTGCGTCCAGCAGGATATAGGCATGATCCACCGCCCCGGCCTCCGCGATAGAAGGCAGGGCCGGGACGTCCAGAACGGTTGATCTGCGCGGGTTGATCGGGATGACCTCGCCCCTGAACCCCTGGGCGGCGAGGAACTGCTGCGGCCGCGCTGTCAGCCGCGACGCCGTATCCGAAGCCCCGATCAGCGCCACCCGACGCGGCGCGATTAATGCGTCCAGCTCTGTCATCTCAGCCGATCCTCCCATCATCATGGTATACCATACTGATGGAGCGGTGATTGGGAAGACCAAAAGGATCCTATACGCGGCGCAGCAATCAACATGGATCGGACCGCGCTCAAACGGCATACCAAAAACCCCTTGCGCAATCACGCTCGCCCGCTACGCTTTCCGCATGGAGGACCGCCCATGTTCCAGCCCCTGTTGCACACCGCCCCGCCGGGCAGCGCCCTGGCCGCAATGGCCCCGGGCCTCGACTGGTCGCTCATGCTGCAGAGCGGGGCCGACGACACCGCCGTGACCATCCGCGACGGCGCGGTGACGCAGGTCACCTCGGGCCCCTTCACCCTGCCGTCCTGGCAGACCCGCCTCGCCGCCGCGCCGGAGGAATGGGCCGCCTTCCTGGCCCCCGTGCCACGCCCTGGCCATCACGACATCATCGCCCTGCTGCGCCGGGGTGCGATCCGGTTCGAGGGCGACCTGCATCCGCTGATGGCGCATCTCTACTACGTCAAATGCCTGCTGGCCTCGCTGCGGGGGGCCTCATGAGCGTGACAATCGAACCCATCCTCGGCCGCTATGCGCATATAGAGATCGAGGGCACCCCGCATCGCATTTATTGGGAGGAGGCCGGGCAGGGCATCCCCCTGGTCTGCCTGCACACCGCCGGCAGCGACGGGCGGCAATATCGGGCCGTGTTGAACGATCCGGAGATCACCCGGAACTTCCGCGTCATGGTCTTTGACATGCCGCGCCACGGCAAATCCTCCCCCGCGCCGGGCTCGGTGGATCAGGCCTATCACCTGACCTCCGACACCTATGTCGCGCAGATCATGGCCTTTTGCGATGCGATGGCGCTGGTGAAACCGGTCGTCATGGGCTGTTCCATCGGCGGACGGATCGTTCTGCATCTGGCCCGCCGCCATCCGGAGAGGTTCCGCGCCCTCATCGGCCTGCAAAGCTCCGCGCATGTGGCGCCCTATTACGACACAAGCTGGCTCGACCGGCCGGATGTGCATGGGGGCCGAATCTGCGGGGCCATCGCCCACGGTCTGATGGCGCCGCAAAGCCCGGAGGTGGAGCGGGACGAGACTCGCTGGCACTACATGCAGGGCGGGCCGGGCGTATTCAAAGGGGACATGTGGTTCTACAAGGTCGACGGCGACATGCGTGAAGAGGTCGGGCGGATCGACACCTCTGCCGTGCCGATCCACCTGCTGACCGGCGAATACGACTATTCCTGCACGCCCGAGGACAGCGCCGAACTGGCCGCGATTCTGGGCGTCGACCTGACTGTCATGCCGGAGATGGGGCATTTCCCAATGTCGGAGAACCCGATGAAATTCCTGGACTATCTGCGCCCGGTGCTGGCGGGGATCCGCAAGACCTGAGCCTATCCCAGGGCCGCCAGGCAGCCGCGCAGGGCCGCGTCGCTGGCCGTCATCAGCCGGACCGGCACGTCCCGAAGAAAGCCATATGGTACATAGGGCTCCTCCAGCCGATCGAGGAACCCGGGCAGGCCCGGCCCCTCCGCCACCAGTTTCGCCACGCCGCCGCACAGATAGACGCCATCGAAGGGCAGCGTCGCCGTGATCAACTCGCGCAGAAAATCCGCGAGGCAGAGGGCGAATATGTGCGGGGCCTCCTCCTCGATTTGCATCTTCAGACGCGCCAGTCCCGGCCCGCTGAAAAAGGCGTCACAACTCTTCGGCACCTCGGCCCCGGCGGCGGCGAGCCGGGCCGCGACAGAGGCGGGCAGGGGCGTCAGGCCACGCTCCGCCTCCAGCGCGAGGGGGCGGTCGCCCGCCATGACACCCTGCGCCGCGTTGAACCCGGTGCCCAGGTTGACGACCAGCCATTGCCCGTTCGGTGCGATCTGTCCGTCCCGCAACGTCCGTTGATCGGCCTCGGGCAGGAAGGGCACGGCCAGCACATGGGCGGTCAGATCGTTCACCAGGCTCAGCTTTTTCGCGTGGCGGCCAAGGGTCTCCGCCGTAACAACCCAGTCGCGGTTGGTCAGGCGAATGTCCCCGTTTACCAGCGGCCCCGCAGCGGCGAGGGAGATCGCATCGACCGCCCCAGTCCGCGCCATAACCTCCTGCAGCATCTCCTCGAAGGTGGCGAAGTCGTCATTGACCAGCGCAAAGGCGCTGTCGGGCAGGATCTTCCCGTCCCGCGCCAGTGCGTATCTGGCATTGGTTCCGCCGATATCTCCCAACAAGGCTGTGCCGCTCATCCCGTCCTCCGTGGTGCTTCGCGGTAAAACAGCACATTCCTGTTGGAATGTCACAGAGATATGGGGGATATGCGCCGCGCCGGTTCTATGCGTCGCCGGGATGGTCCGCCGGACCGGCGGCGCCCCGAGCGCACTTGCCCCCGCGCGGCAGGCGGGCAGGGGGATCGGGGGGCAGGAAAACACCTTTCCTCGGCTCGTCCCGCCCGCTATCCCGGCGAAAAGGAGCCCGCCCATGACCCCCGCTGCCCGGATCGCCGCCGCCGCCGACCTGCTGGACCAGATCCTTGCCGGGACCCCGGCGGAAAAGGCCCTGACAGGCTGGGCCCGGCGCAGCCGCTTTGCCGGGTCCAAGGATCGGGCCGCCCTGCGCGATCTGGTCTACGACGCCCTGCGCTGCCGCCGCAGCCACGCCTGGCTTGGCGGGGCGGAAACCGGGCGTGGGCTGATGCTGGGCGGGCTCATCGCCGCCGGAACCGATCCCGCAACGCTCTTCACCGGCGACGGCCACGCCCCCGCCCCGTTAAGCGATGCGGAGGCCACCCAGGCCGCGCAGCCCCCCGCCCTGACCGGGGCGCCCGAACCGGTCGCCTGCGACATGCCCGACTGGCTCTGGCCCCTGCTCACCGCCTCCCTCGGCGATCAGACTCGTGCGGTTTGCCAGGCGCTGCGGCACCGCGCGCCGGTTTTTCTGCGGGTGAACCTGCGCAAGGGCGACAGGGACCGGGCCATTGCGTCGCTGGCCCGCGACGGGGTCGAGGCCCGGGAACATCCGCAGGTCGCCACGGCGCTGGAGGTCACCTCCGGCCCGCGCCGTGTGGCGCAGAGCGCCGCCTATCTCGACGGGCTGGTGGAACTGCAGGACGCGGCCTCGCAGGACGTGACGGCACAGATACCCCTGCGCGACGGAATGACGGTGCTGGACTATTGCGCGGGCGGCGGGGGCAAGACCCTGGCGATGGCCGCACGGGCCGACGCACGGTTCACCGCCCATGACGCCAATCCCGCCCGCCTTGCCGATCTGCCCGCCCGGGCCACGCGGGCGGGGGTCGAGGTCACCGTGACGGACCGCCCCCAAGGCCCCTTCGACCTGGTGCTGACAGATGTCCCCTGTTCCGGAAGCGGGTCCTGGCGGCGCGCGCCCGAAGCGAAATGGACCCTGACGGCAGAGCGGCTCTCTGCGCTCAACACCACCCAGGATCAGATCCTCGATCAGGCTGCGGCCCTTGTCGCGCCGGGGGGCAGCCTCGCCTATGTCACCTGTTCGATCCTCGCCTGCGAGAACGGGGACCGCGCGGCGGCCTTCCTGGCCCGACACGACGGGTGGCGGATGGAGGAAGAGCGGCACTGGCACCCCGACACGGGCGGCGACGGGTTTTACCTCGCCCGGTTCACCCGCGTAACAGTCTGACAAGACACATAAAACGGTCTGAACGCCGGACGCCACGGGAAGCGTCTGCCCCGTTAACTATTGGTTAACGACTTTTTGCGTTAATGTGGGCGGGGAAGTTCATCGCGGCATGAGAAGGACGTCAGGACCTTGCGCCAATCGCGACACCTGGAAATGGGGATGGCCCCTGCGCCACCTTCCCCTGACGGCCCCGCGCCCGGCCTGTTCGCGGGCCTTGCAGCGCTGCATAGGGCGCGCCCCGGGATGCGCTCGGCAGCGGTGGTTCTTGTCGTCGCCTCGGTGGTCTTCGCCCTCGCACTGGGCCTGATCGAATATGGTCGCCACCCGGTGCTGGCCCTTTCCTTCCTCTCCGCCGCTGCTACACTGACGATCATCTCTGCCTCCGTCGCCGTCTACGCCCTTGTCGCCCGCCCGCCGCCGGGGGCGGTGACACGGGCCGCCATGGCCTCGCTCGTCGATGCCTTGCCCGTCGCTGCGGTCCTGACAGATACGGCGGGCCGACCCGCGATGATGAACACCCTCGCGCAGCAGGCGCTCGGCCTGTCCCCCTCTGACGGAAGCCAGGCACCGACGCTGCCACCCTGGCTTTCCGATAGGCTGAACGGCCTCCTCGCGACCGACCCGAACCCGACGCCGTCCGGGGCCCTCCACACCCAAGACGTCGCGGGCGAGCCTGGGCCCACGGTGCGCTGCCTCACCCGGTCGGGGGACTGGCTGCTGTGGCAGATCGGAGAGGCGGGAGGGGATGGGCCGACCGCCCCGACGGAGGAAGGCCTCGACTGGGATCACTACGATTCCCTGCCGGTCCCGCTCCTCTGGCTGGACTCAAAGGGGTGCGTGCAGAAGGCCAATCGCAGCGCCCTTGTCCTGATCGGGCCGGAATGCCGCGTCGGCGCCTATCTCAGCGAATTGACGGAGGGGCTGGGGCGACCGATCAACGACTGGCTGGACGAAACCATGTCGGGCCTGCGCTCGGGCAGCCCGGAATTCCTGCGCGTCACGACCAGCCGCTCGGAAACCTTCGTTCAGATTACGCTCAAGCGGGTCGGCACCGGCGAGAACGCCGGTTTGCTCGCCGTTCTCTCCGACGCGACGGAGCTGAAGACGCTCGAGGCGCAGTTCGTGCAAAGCCAGAAGATGCAGGCCATCGGGCAGCTGGCCGGCGGGGTGGCGCATGATTTCAACAACCTGCTGACTGCGATTTCGGGCCACTGCGACCTGTTGCTGCTGCGCCATGATCAGGGCGATCCGGACTATGCCGACCTCATGCAGATCAACCAGAACGCCAATCGCGCCGCGGCCCTGGTCAGCCAGCTGCTGGCCTTTTCCCGCAAGCAGGCACTGCGCCCCGAAGAGATCGACCTGCGCGACACGGTCTCGGACCTCACCCACCTCCTCAACCGGCTTGTGGGCGAAAAGATCACCCTCTCCTTCAGCCATGATCCGGTCCAGTATTCCATCAGGGCGGACAAGCGCCAGCTGGAGCAGGTCCTGGTGAACCTCGTGGTAAATGCCCGCGATGCCATTCAGGGCAGGGGCGAGATTCGCATCGTCACGGAATGCCCGCAGTACACCACCCCTTATGAACGCGACCGGGTGACCGTGCCGCCGGGTGATTACGTTTCGGTCAAGGTGATCGACACCGGCCAGGGCATCCCGCCGGAGCGGCTGAGCAAGGTGTTCGAACCCTTCTACACCACCAAGGGCCTGGGCGAAGGCACGGGCCTCGGGCTCTCCACCGCCTATGGCATCATCAAGCAGAGCGGCGGCTATATCTTTGTCGACAGCACGCCGGGGGAGGGGACCTGTTTCACCATCCTCTTTCGCGCCATCAAGGACGCCCAGACAGTGACTCAGGAAATGGGCGAGCTGAACAAGGCCTCCGCCCGCCATGCCGACGGCACCGTGATCCTGGTCGAGGACGAGGCCCCGGTCCGCGCCTTCGCCTCCCGCGCATTGCGTCTGCGCGGCTATACCGTGCTGGAGGCCGAAAGCGGCGAACAGGCGCTGGACCTGCTGGCCGATCCGGAGACACAGGTGGATATTGTCGTCTCGGACGTGATCATGCCCGGCATGGACGGCCCGACCTGGGTCGGCAAGGCGCTGGAGAGCAATCCGGACATGCGGGTGATCTTCGTCTCCGGCTATGCCGAGGAACACAGGATCGACGATCAGGCCCGCATTCCCAATTCCGTCTTTCTGCCCAAACCCTTTTCGCTCACCGAACTGACCCAGACGGTTCAGTCCGTGGCCGAGGGCACGCACCTGTCAGACTGAGGATCCGCCGACCGCGATCCCGTCATAGAGCGTAAACTCCGCCGCACATTTGCGCCGCAGCTTGTCCTCCACTTCCGGCGAAAGCTCCAGTGGCATCTCGGGCGACACATTCTCCCGCGTCAGCGTGATCTCCCGCTCCAGCCGCGCCTCCAGGAAGTGGTGCAGCCCCTGCTGATCGTCATAACGGAACAGCCGGGTCACCTTGGTGCCGTTGCCCGCTGGTTCGACGAACTTCGCCTGGCTGCCCACATTGGCAAACCCCGGCTGATCGCCCTGGCAATAGCCCGTGATGAACTCATCGAAACTTACATCGTATGTATTGTTCGGCCGCCCTTCCATGAAAGGCCGCCGACGATAGCGATACCAACTGCCCAGCCAGGAGATCGGCTCCCGGATGACCGCAAGGACATCCATATCTTCGGCCACGAATTTCTCCAGCATGGGACGAAAGAACCGGTTGTAGCGAAAGACCGGCGCGTGTTTCAACTCCGGCGGGTTGTTGACCAGGATATCGGCATCCGGGCCAAGCGCCTTTTCCCAGGCGGTCGTCCCGGTCTTGGGCACCGACAGGAATACCAGCTTCGCCTTGCCGAACACCATCATCGCCGAAAACCCTTCCCATTTCACGCATCAATACTTCCTTAACCAGAACGGGTTTAGCTGGCGACAGGAAAGATTTTAGTTGAAATGTTCTCTTTTTGGTCCCATACCGGAACAAGAGGCGAACAAACGGCGGTCATTGCCGCCAATTATCGGGTATGAAATAAGGGGCTGAACCAGATGGCAACGGCAGATCTTCTCTCCATGGATAGCAAGCGCGACGCGAACAAACAAAAGGCGCTCGACAGCGCCCTGGCCCAGATCGAGCGTCAGTTCGGCAAGGGCTCGATCATGAAATTGGGCGGCAAGGACGCCATCCAGCAGATCGAGGCGACCTCGACCGGCTCTCTCGGGCTCGACATCGCGCTCGGCATCGGCGGCCTGCCCAAGGGCCGGATCATCGAGATCTATGGCCCCGAATCCTCCGGCAAGACGACGCTGACCCTGCATTGCGTGGCCGAGGAACAGAAAAAGGGCGGTGTCTGCGCCTTTGTCGACGCGGAACATGCGCTTGACCCGCAATACGCCAAGAAACTGGGCGTCGATCTGGAAGAACTGCTGATCTCCCAGCCCGACACCGGAGAACAGGCGTTGGAAATCACCGACACGCTGGTCCGGTCCGGCGCGGTCTCCATGGTCATCGTCGACTCGGTCGCGGCCCTGACGCCGAAGTCCGAACTTGAGGGCGACATGGGCGACAGCTCCGTCGGCGTCCACGCCCGCCTGATGTCCCAGGCGATGCGGAAACTCACCGGCTCCATCGCTCGGTCCAACTGCATGGTGATCTTCATCAACCAGATCCGGATGAAGATCGGCGTCATGTTCGGCTCTCCGGAAACCACCACCGGCGGCAACGCGCTGAAATTCTACTCCTCCGTCCGCCTCGACATCCGTCGCATCGGCGCGATCAAGGAACGGGACGAGGTCGTCGGCAACCAGACCCGCGTCAAGGTGGTAAAAAACAAGGTCGCCCCGCCGTTCAAACAGGTGGAATTCGACATCATGTACGGCGAGGGCATCTCCAAGACCGGCGAACTGCTGGACCTCGGCGTCAAGGCGGGCGTGGTCGAGAAATCGGGCTCCTGGTACTCCTACGGCGACGAACGCATCGGCCAGGGCCGGGAAAACGCCAAGCAGTTCCTCAAGGAAAACGGCGAAATCGCGTGGGAGATCGAGGACAAGATCCGCGCCGCCCACGGGCTGGAGTTCGACATGGTCGACGAGGACAAGACAGACGACGACGTCCTCGACGCCTAGCACACAACACAGCATTTTTCAGGGCGGCCCCGATCGGGCCGCCTTTTTCATTGCGTCGCCCGGTGCCTGCCACTTATCCGACGCCAATCCGCCCACGTCGGGTCCCGGGCACGCGCCACCAGATCACGGACGGCGTGCGAAAATTGACCTTTGCCCGCGCCGACGTACCTAAGGAACAGCGCCACGCAACGCACTGCCATGGGAGAAGAGGGTGAATTTCAACTCGATCGAAAGACGCATCGTCGTCGGGTCCCGCTACCTGACTGTCGCCGCGGTTTTCGGGTCGCTTGCCGGGGCGATCCTGATGTTCGGCCTGGGGTTGTTCAACATCTACCTGGCGTTCGCCGGCGGCCTCACCATCCCCGACACCGACGAACAATACGGCGCACAATCGGTGATCAGCGTGATCGAGGCGCTGGATCGGTTTCTGATCGGGATCGTGCTGCTCTATTTCGCCTACGGGGTCTACACCCTGTTCCTGCACCCGCATCGCTCGCGCGAAGAGCTGGCCCTGCCGGACTGGTTGCGCGTGCGGCAGATCGGCCAGCTCAAACAGGTGGTAGCGGAAGTGATCATCGTTGTCCTCTTCGTGCTGTTCCTGCGGCTGGCGTTGCAGGCCTTTCACAGTTCGACCCTCACGCTGGAATATCAGCAGATCGCGACGCTGCTGGTGTTGCCGATTAGCGTCGTGCTTCTGGCGTTGTCGCTGCGGCTGGTCCAGCTGCATCCCAAGCCAACGGCCGCCGAAGAAGAGCCGGGGCCCACGGCCGCCAAGCCCGGCGCCGATGGCGGCGACGGGGCGAAGGACGACGATCCCGAAAAGGGATAGACGTGACGGCTGTGGACACCACGTCCCGGCACCGCTAAATCGGGCGGACGCGAGCCCCGTCTTCGAAAGTGCCCGATATGCAGAGCCTGAACGACATCCGTTCCACATTCCTGAACTATTTCCACAAGCAGGGCCACGAGATCGTCCCGTCGAGCCCGCTTGTCCCGCGCAATGACCCGACCCTGATGTTCGCGAACTCCGGCATGGTCCAGTTCAAGAACCTCTTCACCGGGGTGGAGACGCGCGATTACTCCCGCGCGACCACCGCACAGAAATGCGTGCGGGCCGGCGGCAAGCACAATGACCTCGACAATGTCGGCTACACCGCCCGGCACCATACCTTCTTTGAAATGCTGGGGAATTTCTCTTTCGGGGATTATTTCAAAACCGATGCGATCCCTTTCGCCTGGGAACTGGTCACCAAAGAGCTTGGCATCCCCAAGGACAAGCTGCTGGTCACCGTCTATCACACTGATGACGAGGCGGCGAATATCTGGAAGAAGGTCGCGGGCCTGACCGACGACCGCATCATCCGCATCGGCGACAAGCCCGATGGCGGCAGTGACAACTTCTGGCAGATGGGCCCGACCGGCCCCTGCGGCCCCTGTACCGAGATTTTCTATGACCACGGCGAAAAGTTCTGGGGCGGCCCTCCGGGATCGCCGGAAGAGGACGGCGACCGGTTCATCGAGATCTGGAACCTCGTCTTCATGCAGTACGAACAGTTCGAGGACGGCTCCCGCCGCGAGTTGGAGGCGCAGTCGATCGACACCGGCATGGGCATCGAACGGGTCGCCGCGCTGCTGCAGGGCACGAACGACAACTACGCCACCGACCTGATGCGCGCCCTGATCGAGGACAGCGCCGACAAGACCTCCTCCGATCCCGACGGGCCGGGCAAGACGCACCACCGGGTGATCGCTGACCATCTGCGCTCCACCTCCTTCCTGATCGCCGATGGCGTCATGCCCTCGAACGACGGGCGGGGTTACGTCCTGCGCCGGATCATGCGCCGGGCCATGCGCCACGCGCATCTTCTGGGCGCCAAGGATCCGCTGATGCATCAGCTGGTGCCGGAACTGGTCCGCCAGATGGGCGAGGCCTATCCCGAGCTTCGCCGCGCCAAGGCGCTGATCGAGGAGACGCTGAAGCTGGAGGAAACCCGCTTCCGCCAGACCCTGGACCGCGGGCTGAAGCTGCTGGATGACGAGTTGACCGGCCTCTCCGACGGCGCAGCCCTGCCCGGCGAGGCGGCCTTCAAGCTCTATGATACCTACGGCTTCCCCCTCGACCTCACCCAGGACGCGCTGCGCGAAAAGGGACGGACCGTGGATACCGACGGCTTCGACGCCGCCATGGCCGAACAGAAGGCCAAGGCCCGCGCCGCCTGGGCCGGGACCGGGGAAAGCGCCGATCTGTCGCTCTGGTTCGATATCGCCGACGAACATGGCGCGACCGACTTCCTGGGCTACGACACCGAGATTGCCGAGGGCCAGATCATTGCCGTCGTCAAGGACGGCGCCCGGGTCGATGCGCTGAACGCGGGCGAGGAGGGCTGGATCGTCACCAACCAGACGCCCTTCTACGGCGAGTCCGGCGGTCAGGTCGGCGACACCGGCTGGCTGCGGCGGCTGGAGAACGAGGATGACATCGCCACGGTCACCGACACCCAGAAGATGGGCGGTGGCAAGATCTACGCCCATCACGTCCAGATCGGGCAGGGCAGCTTCAAACCTGCCGACGCCATCGCGCTGGAGGTCGACCACGCCCGCCGCGGCACCATCCGCGCCAATCACTCGGCCACGCACCTGCTTCACGAGGCCCTGCGCGAGGCGCTTGGCGATCACGTGGCGCAGCGCGGCTCGCTCAACGCGCCGGACCGCCTGCGCTTCGACTTCAGCCATTCCCAGGCCTTGACTGCCGACCAGATCGCCCAGGTCGAGCGTGAGGTGAACGCCTTCATCCGGCAGAACACCCCTGTCGAGACGCGGATCATGACCCCCGACGATGCGCGTGGCATGGGCGCCCAGGCGCTCTTTGGCGAAAAGTATGGGGACGAGGTTCGTGTCGTCTCCATGGGTCACAAGAACACCGGCAAGGGGCAGGACGGGAACACCTGGTCGATCGAGCTGTGCGGCGGCACCCATGTGACCCGTACCGGCGACATCGGCGCCTTTGCCCTGACCTCGGAAACCGCGTCCTCGGCCGGTGTGCGCCGGATCGAGGCTCTGACCGGGCAGGCCGCCATGGCCGAACTGCGCGGCCGGGACCTCGCACTCGGCCAGATCGAGGGCATGCTGAAGGCCACCGGCGAAGAGGCCGTCGCACGCGTCAAGGCGATGATGGACGAACGCCGCGCCCTGCAGAACGAGGTGGCGCAGCTGCGCCGCGATCTTGCCATGTCCGGCGGGTCTGGACAGGGCGGCGGTGCCGAAACGAAAGAGATCGGCGGGATCACCTTCCTCGCCCAGGCGCTCACCGGCGTTTCGGGCAAGGACCTGCCCGCGCTGATCGACCAGTTCAAGGCGCAGATCGGATCGGGCGCGGTTCTGCTGATCGCCGACACGGGCGGCAAGGCCGCCGTGGCCGCAGGCGTGACCGACGACCTGACCGACAAGATCTCGGCGGTCGATCTGGTGCGCGCGGCGGTGCCGGAACTGGGCGGCAAGGGCGGCGGGGGCCGTCCCGACATGGCCCAGGGCGGCGGCGCGGACGCCAGCAAGGCCGAGGCCGCGATCAAGGCCGCAGAAGCTCACCTAGGAGGATAAGATGCCCGCACTCTGGATTGCCCATGTCACCGTCACCGATGCCGAGGCCTACGGCAAATACGCCGAACTCGCAGGCCCGGCCATCGCCAAGCACGGCGGCAGCTTCATCGCCCGGGGCGGCCGTTTCGTGCAGCTGGAAGGCAAGGAACGCCCGCGCAACGTGGTGGCGAAATTCCCCACGGTCGAGGCGGCGGTGGAGTGCTACAACTCCCCCGAATACCAGGAAGCGCTGGACCACGCCCGCGGCGCGAGCGAGCGGGAACTGATGGTGGTGGAGACGGCGGAGTAGGGGGACCCCCTCCCTGACCCTCCCCCTGAAGGGGGAGGGAATTGGGTTGTTCCGTTTAAGGACCGTCACGCCCCTTCCCGCACGACAGGTCCCCTCCCCCTGCAGGGGGAGGGCTAGGGAGGGGGGCACGCCCGGAGCTCAATACGGATCCTTCGCGCCACGATCCCCCGACAGGGTCTGCTGCCGCCGCGCCACCAGCAGCTCGATCGCATCGGCCAGATGCACCTCCGCGATGTTGTAATCACCCCGCGCCACCCGGATCCGGTGCGCCTCGATCATCACGTCGGCATGGGTGCAGCCAACGGGCGGTTCGAACCGGTAGGAGGCCAGTTCGATCAGCAACCCCATGGGATCCTTGAAATAGATCGAGTCCATGAAGCCCCGGTCCTTTACCCCGGAATGCCCGATCCCGCGCTCGGTCAGACGTTCCACCGCCTGACTGAACGTCGCCTTGGAGACGTTGAACGCCAGGTGATGCACACAGCCTGGCTCCGTCGGGGTGCGGCGCGGATCGGGCTTGCGTGTCTCGTTGGTGAAGATCGTGATCAGCCGCCCGTCACCGGGATCGAAATAGAGATGCCCCTCGTCGGGATTGTCGAGGTTCGGCTGATCGAAGATGAAGGGCATGCCCAGCACCCCCTCCCAGAAATCGATCGAGGTCTGCCGGTCCGCCCCGGTCAGGGTGATGTGATGAACGCCCTGGGTCTGTAACTTGCGCATGTGGTCCTCCGTCGCTTGTCCAGAGGATAGGCGAGAACGGCGGGATTGGTAGCATTGGATGTGTGCGCGCACGCACCGCAAATGTGTCTGATGGCGCTACATGTGATTTCTTGCGAGAGCGCGGGGAGGGGCGATGCCCCTCCAGAACCTGCAGCTCAGGTTGCCCCGGCGTCCTTGAACCAGACGGAGATCAGCTGCTCTTGGCCATCCGCTTGCGCTCATGCGGGTCGAGATAGCGTTTGCGCAGCCGAATCGCGTTCGGCGTGACCTCGACCAGCTCGTCGTCGTTGATGTAGGCGATCGCCTCTTCCAGCGACATGGTGACCGGCGTGGTCAGGCGAACCGCTTCGTCGGTGCCGGAGGCGCGGACGTTGGTCAGCTTCTTGCCCTTCAGCGGGTTCACCTCCAGGTCGTTCTCGCGCGAGTGCTCCCCGATGATCATGCCCTGGTAGACCGGGGCCTGGGCGCCCAGGAACATCTTGCCGCGATCTTCGAGGTTCCACAGCGCATAGGCCACGGCCTCGCCATTCTCCATCGAGATCAACACGCCCGCGCGGCGACCCTCGATCGCACCCTTGTAGGCGGTCCAGCCATGGAACACGCGGTTGAGAACGCCGGTGCCACGCGTGTCGGTCAGGAATTCGCCGTGATAGCCGATGAGCCCGCGGGAGGGCACATGCGCCACGATGCGGGTCTTGCCGGCACCTGCGGGCTTCATCTCCACCAGCTCGCCCTTGCGGGGGCCGGTGATCTTTTCGATGACCGCGCCGGTGTATTCGTCATCCACGTCGATGGTGACTTCCTCGACCGGCTCCTCGCGGCCGCTCTCGCCGTCACGCATGATGACCTGCGGGCGGGAGATCGACAGTTCGAAACCCTCGCGGCGCATGTTCTCGATCAGAACGCCCATCTGAAGCTCGCCCCGGCCCGACACCTCGAAGGCCTCGCCGCCGGGGGTGTCCTTGATCTTGATGGCGACGTTGCCCTCGGCCTCTTTCATCAGGCGCTCGCGGATCACGCGGGATTGCACCTTCTTGCCGTCACGCCCGGCCAGCGGGCTGTCGTTGATGCCGAAGGTCACGGTGATGGTCGGCGGGTCGATCGGCTGTGCTTCCAGCGGTTCGTCCACGGCCAGCGCGCAAATCGTGTCGGCCACGGTCGCCTTGGTCATGCCGGCCAGGGTGACGATGTCGCCTGCGAGGCCCTCGTCGATGTCGGCCTGGGCGAGGCCACGGAAAGCCTGCACCCGGGTGACGCGGAACTGTTCGATCTTCTGGCCGATGCGGCTGATCGCCTGCACCGTCTGGCCGACCTTCACGCGGCCCGTCTCGACCCGGCCGGTCAGCAGGCGCCCGAGGAAGGGATCGGAGCCAAGCGTCGTGGCCAGCATCCGGAAATCGTCGTCCTGCCGCTTGATCTGCTTCGGCGCCGGCACGTGGTTGATGATCAGGTTGAAGAGCGCACCCAGGTCCTTGCGCGGCCCGTCCAATTCCGCATCCGCCCAGCCATTGCGGCCCGAGGCATACATATGCGGGAAATCCAACTGGTCGTCATCCGCGCCGAGGTTGGCGAAGAGGTCGAAACATTCGTCCAGCGCCCGGTCGGGTTCCGCATCCGGCTTGTCGACCTTGTTCAGCACCACGATCGGACGCAGGCCCAGGGCCAGCGCCTTGGACGTCACGAATTTCGTCTGCGGCATCGGCCCTTCGGCTGCGTCGACCAGCAGGACGACACCGTCGACCATCGACAGGATCCGCTCGACCTCGCCGCCGAAATCGGCGTGGCCGGGGGTGTCGACGATGTTGATCCGGTTGCCCTTCCATTCGACCGAGGTCGGCTTGGCAAAGATGGTGATCCCGCGCTCGCGCTCCAGATCGTTGCTGTCCATCGCCCGTTCCGCCACGGCCTGGTTCTCGCGGAAAGCGCCGGATTGCTTGAGCAATTCGTCCACAAGGGTCGTCTTGCCGTGGTCAACGTGGGCGATGATGGCGATATTTCGCAGGTCCATGGGGCGTCCTTCGGGGTAGGTTCGCGCCCGCCTATACTGCATCTGCAGAAAAGGCTAGGGGGAAACGCGGAAACCCGGCGGCGAGAGGAGAGTGGGGCCGAGAGGGCGCGCCCTGGCACCGCAGCCGAGTTTGAACCGGGTCAGGGAGCGACCGCTGTCGGTATCGACGGGTCCGAGGTCGATCCGGCCAATGTCCTTCTCGAACAGCTCCGTCATCGCGGCCCAGAGCAGGCGGTTGTGCGCGTGACTGCGCCGCCCCTCATCCCCGGTCCAGCCCAGCACATAGCTGGCACCCCCCTGATGCAGCAGGAAAAGCATTGCCGCCACCGTCTCTCCGCTCCGTCGGGCCTGATACACCCGGGCCTGGCGTGGGTTGGCTGCGACCCAGGCGGTGAGGAAGGCGCGGGGATAACTGCGGTAGCCACGGGCGCGGCGCTGCGCGGCTTCGAGATCGAGGAGCGGGGCATGGGCTGCGGGGGCGAAATCCGTGCTCTCGACCTGCAGGGGACCCTCCAGCGCGCGCCGCAGGCGGTTGCGCCATTTGCCGTGCATCTTCGCCAGCAGCGCCTCCCTGATCGGGTCGGCCGGGCGGGTGACTTCCGCCACGTGCTGCGGGGTGAGGATCGGAACCGCACCGCGCAGGGGCACCGGGGCCTCCGGCACAAGGATTGTCAGGGCGGAGCGGGGGATCTGCCGGGCCAGGTCCGCCCCCGCGCCCCGCAGGTCCGCGCGGGGCAGGTAGCACATTGGTATCGGCCCCAAACGCCGCTCCACCGCCAGGATCGGGGGCCGGTCGGGCAGGTCCATCCAACGCGGCGCACGCCCGAGCAGGCGCAGGGTCGCCGCATAGGCGCGTGACTGGGGCAGGGGCGGCGGGGTCATCTTCGGGACATGAACCCCTCACAGGGTTAATATTGGATGAGCTTCGCGGCGAGCAGAGGTTTGTTAATCCGGTTCGGGTAGACAAGGGCATGACCCAACGACATGCGCCCAGGGCGCGCGACCTGCCCGCCCCGCGCCCGACATGGCAGGCTGCGATGATCGTTGCCCTCCTGTTGTCGGCGCTCTGGCTGCTGGCCTATCTGGGCGCGTGCACGTTGATGGCCCTGCTGTGAGGGCGGAGCATTGGGGTGCACGCATCAACGTCGCCGGGCGGATGGCGGTTCAATGGACGTCGGGTCGTGTGACGGCGAGTTCCTTACACGGGCCTCGTGGTGGCGACCGAAATGGAAAAGGCCCGGAACACCCGGGCCTTTGACCAATGCGGGCTGTGGTGCAACCTCAGAACGGGATCTCGTCGTCCAGATCGCGGTTGGACCCGCCGCCGCCACCGGAGCCGCTGCCGCCGCGATCGTCATATCCGCCGCCATAGCCGCCACCGCTGCGGTCGTCATACCCGCCGGAGGAGCCGCCGCCGAAGTTGCCGCCCCCGCCGCCGCCACCTTCGCCGCGGCCGTCCAGCATGGTCAATTCACCGGCATAGGGGCGCAGAACGACTTCCGTCGAATAGCGGTCCTGGCCGGACTGATCCTGCCACTTCCGCGTCTCCAGCTTGCCCTCGATATAGACCTTGGAGCCCTTGCGCAGATATTGCTCCGCCACGCGCACCAGCGCCTCGTTGAAGATCGCCACGGTGTGCCATTCGGTCCTCTCGCGCCGCTCGCCGGTGTTGCGGTCCTTCCAGTTTTCGGAGGTGGCGATGCGCAGGTTGCAGACCTTGCCCCCGTTCTGGAACGACCGGACCTCGGGGTCGCGGCCGAGGTTTCCGATGAGAATGACCTTGTTGACGGATCCGGCCATGACTGCCCCCTATGCAGAATCTTCAGGTTTGGACGGTTACACCAGAGTGTCGCCAAAGAGTAAAGATTTAGGACAATTCTCGGAAAACCGTTGCGAGTTGGGTCAAGGCGTCGCAGCCAGACCGCCCAATTCCATGCGCGGCACCTTGCCGAGGGGCGGTCGCGGTGCGGGGGAATTGCGAGTTTATGGTGGCCCCGGAGGCCGATTTGTGGATAAGGTGCGCCCCGAGGGACAGAACGACGGGGACTGAACTCTTGGCACTGGGTAAATCTGGCTGGATCACGGCAATCACCATTGCCGCGCTTGTGCTGCCGCATGCCGTGGCCGCGCAATCGGTCTCCACCAGCAGCCGGAACCGCGTCTTCTCCAGCCAGCTCAAGGTCCTCGATACCCGTGCCTCGCAGCAGTACAACAATTCCGTCCGGCTGCAGCCGACGCAGGTCGTGACCCCGTCGAAATGGGGTGATGGCGCGATCAAGGCCTTTCGCGGACGCTATAACGGCCCGCATCTGGTGACCGCCCGGGCGGCCGCCCGGAAATACGGTGTGCCCGAGGATCTGTTCCTTCGACTGGTGCAACAGGAAAGCGGCTGGAACGACAAGGCGCGCTCGCACAAGGGGGCGATCGGACTGGCGCAGCTGATGCCGGGCACCGCCCGTATCCTCGGCGTCGATCCGCATGATCCACAGCAGAACCTGGACGGCGGCGCGCGGTATCTGGCGCAGCAGTATCGCACCTTCAAATCCTGGAGGCTGGCCTTGGCGGCTTATAACGCGGGCCCTCATGCGGTGCAGAAATACGACGGCATCCCGCCCTACAAGGAAACGCAGAACTACGTCCGGATCATCTGGGGCAGCTGACCCGTCCGGCGGCGGAAATCCGCCTGCGCTCCATCCACGCTATCCCGCAACATCGGAACCTTTCCGCTCAGTATCGTGTTGTCACTACGCAACATAACAACGCGAGTGTCCGATCTCGGCCCCCTCCCAGGCCGCTCGGGCGGAAAGGATGAAGAATGTTTCGTAGAACGATGACTGCGCTAGGTTTCTCTCTGGTCGCCGCGACCCCGGCACTGGCCGTAGACGGCCCCTTTCCGGTCGCCGAGATCGAGACCGACACCTATTTCGAGGCGATGACCAACTCCAACGCGCTGCAGTTTTACCCGGACGTGGCGGTGGATCTTGCCAATGCCATCCGACAGCGTGTCGCGCTGGCCGGTGACGACGATCCGCGGACCCTGGACGTGGATGTTCAGATCACCGCAATGCGGCTGAACGACAACCCGGTCCTGGTCAACGACGGAGAGTTCAACATTCTCGAGGGCGTCGTGACCCTGCGCGACACCGTTGGCGGTGAAGACGTCCGGAATGCCCCCATCATCCTCCGGGCTGAGGAAATGGACGTGCCCTATACCTCCGTCTCGCCGGACAACCGCGATTTCTACACCGCCATGGTCTATACCTTCGCGGAGCGTGTGGCCCAGATGACGGAAGAGGTGGATGAGCTGCAACCGATCGGCGAAATCCGCAACTGATCCAACCGGGTCGGTCTGAAAATGACCGGTTCAAGGCCCCCGTGCACTGAAGCGGGGGCCTTTGCGTTCATTCCGCCGCGACCTTGATCACCGGCTCCATCCGGGCCAGCTGCTCCTCGCTCAGATGGCATTTGATCTGGTGGCCGTCCTGGGTGCGCATCGGCGGCACCTCCGCCTCGCAGAGCCCGCCCGGCACCTCGGATTTCCACCGACAGCGGGTCTGGAAAGGGCACCCCGGGGGCGGGTTCATCGCCGAGGGGATATCGCCCTCCAGCACGATATGCGCCTTTTCGACCGAGGTATCGGCAATCGGAACGGCCGAAAGCAGCGCCTCGGTATAGGGGTGATAGGGCGGGGCGAAGACCTGATCCGTGGTCCCCATTTCCACCACATGGCCCAGATACATCACCATGACCCGATCGCTGAGGTAGCGCACGATACTGAGGTCATGAGAGATGAACAGCAGCGTCGTCTTCTCCTCCCGCTGAATGTCCATCAGAAGGTCGGTCACCGCCGCCTGCACGCTGACATCCAGCGCCGAAACCGGCTCATCCGCCACCACGATCTTGGCCCCGCCGGCAAAGGCGCGGGCGATCCCGACCCGCTGCTTCTGCCCGCCCGACAGCTGCCGCGGCATCCGGTCAGCAAAGGCGCGGGGCAGTTTGACGAGGTCCAGCAGGGTCAGCATCCGGTCCCGCCGGACCTTGTCATTGCTGCCGTAGCCGAAGATCTCCAGCGCGCGGACAATCTGGCGGCCTACGGTCATCGAGGGGTTCAGCGTGTCGAAGGGGTTCTGGAACACCATCTGAACATCAGCGATGGTGCCCGCGCCGCGCTTTTCGATCGGGATGTCCTGGATTTCCTTGCCGTGCAGCAGGATCTTGCCATCCGTCGCCGTCTCCAGCCCCATGAGGACCTTGGCGAAGGTCGACTTGCCGCAGCCCGACTCGCCCACGATGGCCAGGGTCTCGCCCTCCCGTGCCTCGAAGCTGAGGGTCTCGTTGGCCTTCACCACCTTGGTCTGCCCGCCGCCGAAAAGCGCGTTGGCCGAGACCTCGTAGTATTTCTTCAACTCTTCCATCTTGAGGACGACCTCGCCAACCCGGGTCCGGTCCTTGTCCTCCTCCGCGACCAATGGCGCGTCCCAGTCGATCTCCTCGTGCCGCAGGCAGCGTGTGGTGTGCCGGTCGTCGCCCGCGATCCGGGCCATGGGGATCGCCTTCGCATCGCAGCGGCCCTTGACGAAATAATCGCAGCGCGGGCCGAAATTGCAGCCCTTGGGGCGCTCGTGGGGCAGGGGGAAGTTCCCCGGAATGGCCTTTAGCGGGCGCGAGGTTTTGTCCGCCCCGGGCAGCGGGATAGAGCGGAAGAGGGCCTGCGTGTAGGGGTGCCGCATCTTGTCGAAGACATCGTCGATGGAGCCGGTTTCCACCGCCTCGCCGGAATACATCACGCAGAGCCGGTCGCAGGTCTCCAGCACCAGCCCCAGGTTGTGGGAGATGAAGAGCATCGAGGTGCCGTATTTCTTGCCCAGATCCTTGACCAGATCGACAATCGCGGCCTCCACCGTCACGTCCAGCGCCGTGGTCGGTTCGTCCAGGATCAGGAGCGCAGGCTTGGACATCAGCGCCATGGCGATGACGATCCGCTGCTGCTGTCCGCCCGAGAGCTGATGCGGATAGCTGTCGAGCATCCGTTTGGGGTCGGGCAGTTTGACATCCGTGACCACCTGCAGCGCGCGCTGCGTGGCCTCCTCCCGGCTGATGCCCTCGTGGATCATCGGCACCTCGGCCAGTTGCTTGCCGATCTTCATCGCCGGGTTCAGGCTGGCCATCGGTTCCTGATAGATCATGGCGATCTCGTTTCCGCGGATGTCGCGCAGCTCCTCCGCCGACAACCCGGCCAGGTCGCGCCCCTTGAACTTGATCGTCCCGCCGACGACCCGCCCGTTCACGCCCAGGTCCTGCATCACCCCAAGCGCCACGGTGGATTTGCCGCAACCCGATTCGCCGACAAGGCCGACCGCCTCTCCCGGCATGACCTTGACTGAGAAGTCCATGACCGCGGGGATTTCGCGCAGGCGGGTGAAGAAGGAGATCGAGAGCTGGTCGATTTCCAGGATGGGGCCGTCGTAATCGGGGGATTTCATGTCAGGCTCCTGTGGTGAGGGCAGGACCGGGGGCGCTGCCCCCGGACCCCCGGAGTATTTTCGGCAAGATGAAGGAGGGACGTGGTGCGCATCATCAATCCTTCAGGCTTTCTTCGCGCAGCCCGTCGGCCAGCAGGTTGAGCCCGAGGACGAGCGAGAGCAGAGCAAAGGCCGGCACGATCGCCGGGTGCGGATAGATCGACAGCAGCTTGCGCCCCTGGTTGATCGTGGTCCCCCAGTCCGGGCTGTCCGAGGGCAGGCCGAGGCCGAAGAAGCCGAGCGTGCCAAGCAGGATGGTGGTGTAGCCGATGCGCAGGCAGAAATCGACGATTAGCGGGCCGCGGGCGTTCGGCAGGATCTCCCACAGCATGATGTACCACGGGCCTTCGCCGCGCGTCTGGGCCGCCGCCACATAATCCCGCGTCTGTATGTCGAGCGCGAGGCCGCGCACGATGCGGAAGACCGTGGGCGCGTTCACGAAGACGACCGAGACGAAGACGACGAGGATGCCGCCGGGGATGTCGAAGAGGTCCAGATCGACCGGCAGGAAGTTCACCGGCGTGCCCCGATCATTGATCAGCGACAGGTAGAGCCAGCCGAAGATCACGAGAACCACGGCGACCATCACGTTGCGCTGCATGGGTTGGGTGTGGAAGCGCGAGTTGACCATGACGATCAGGAAGAGGATCGGCAAAACGAAGAGCACCACGGCCATGTAGGAGGGGATGCCGGATTCCACCATCTCGGGCGTCACCAGCAGGTAGAAGAGCAGGATCACGGGGAAAGCCAGGATCAGGTTCGCCAGGAACGACAGCACCGTATCGAGCCGCCCGCCGAAATAGCCCGCAGGCAGGCCCAGGGTGATCCCCGCCATGAAGGCAAAGAGCGTGGCCAGAGGCGCGATGCGGATGACGACCCAGGACCCCTGCACCATGCGCGAGAAGACATCGCGCGCCAGCGTGTCACCGCCGAGCAGGTAATAGGGGTAATCGCCCGCCTCCGCCCCGCGCAGGGGTGTACCGGGCACCTTGTTCTTCATCCCCGACACGGCGGAGAGTGGATCATGGGTGATGATCCAGTCGAAGAGCCCGACGAAGAGCGCCGTGTAGACCCAGAACATCACGATGGCGAAGCCCACCATGCCGATCACATTGTCGAAGAGCTTGCCATAGAGGCCAAGCCGCCGTTTGTAGGCGATTGACAGGCCGAAGGTCAGCGCAAGGGCGATCCAGACGGGCATGAACTGATAGGCGAGACGGAGGAGGATTTCCCCCCAGGACAGCGGTTCCATGGGGCCCTCCTATGAAATGCGGATGCGGGGGTTGAGGTAGACATAGCCGATATCCGAGATCAGCTGCGTCACCAGAACCACGAAGACCGACACGACCGAGATGCCCATGAGCAGGTCGATGTCATTGTTGCCCGCCGCCTGGACGAGCGCCCAGCCAAGGCCCTTGTAGTTGAAGAGCGTCTCGACAATGACGACGCCGTTCAAGAGCCAGGGAAACTGCAGCATGATCACCGTGAAGGGCGCGATCAGCGCATTCCTCAGCGCGTGTTTCATCACGATATTGCCGAAGGAGACGCCCTTGAGCCGGGCGGTGCGGATATATTGCGCCGTCATGACCTCGGCCATGGAGGCGCGGGTCATCCGGGCGATATAGCCCATGCCATAAAGCGCGATGGTCAGCACGGGCAGGAAGAAGTTCTCGAAGGTGGCGTTCTCCATCGCCGAGGTCGCCGTGCCCTTGAACCACTTCAGCCCCACGGCCGAGGAGGCGAAGACCGCGATCAGGATCACGCCCGAGACATATTCAGGCGTGGCCGTGGTCGCGATGGAAAAGGTCGAGAGAGTGCGGTCGGTTTTCGACCCTTCGCGCATCCCCGCCAGCACGCCGATGATCAGCGCGGATGGCACCATCAGCAGCATGACCCAGAGCATCAGCTTGCCGGTCATGTAGAGCCGCGTGCCCACGATCGTGGAGACCTCGTCGCGGAAGACCCGGCTGGTGCCCCATTCGCCCTGAAGCACACCGCAGTAGGCCGGGGCCGCGGCGGGGTCCTCGCCCGGAGCGATGCAGCGGCCCGAGATCGTGTCACCCCGTTCCGTCGTCCAGCCCGGCAGCACGCCCAGCCATTCGCCGTAACGCACCAGCATTGGCTGGCCGAAGCCGTTGTTGGTCAGATAGCGCTCGACCTCCTCGTCGGACATGCGCGAGTTGCCTTCGTATTTGGCAACCTTTTCCAGCATCGGCGGCTGGTTGGTGAGGAAGAACACCATGAAGCTCAGCACGAGTGCCGTGAGCAGCATGGTCCCGATCCTTTTCAGGAGGAAGAGGAGCATCGTCTATCCCTGTTGGCCTGGGCCCACGCATCCGGCGGGCCTGGGGTACGGGCGGGCCTTGTGGCCTTCTGTCCCGCGGAAAGGGTGGGGCGCCCGGCAGGGCACCCCGCTGTGGATCAGGCTTCCTTCCACCACTTGTAGTGATGCATCTCGAAGGTCGGGTGCATCTCCGTGCCGTGCACGCTGGCCTTGTAGTGCCGGAAGAGCGAGCGCCAGTAGGGCTGGATCATCACCCCTTCGTCCAGCATGATCTGTTCGATCTTGGCCATCACCTCGCGCCGCTTGTCGGCGTCGGCGATGGACATGGCCTCGTCCAGAAGGCTGTCGAATTCCTCGTTCGCCATGGCGGTTTCGTTCCAGGCCACGCCGGACTTGTAGGCGAGCGCCAGAACCTGAACGCCTAGCGGACGCATGTTCCACTCGGTCGCGGACCAGGGGTAGACCAGCCAGTCGTTCCAGAAGGTCGAGCCGGGCAGGATCTTGCGTTCGATGTTGATCCCCGCGTCGCGCACCTGGGCCGCCACGGCATCGCAGCTTTCCGTCTGCCACTGGTCGTCGATCGAGATCAGTTCGAACACGGTGTCAGCGTGACCGGCATCCGCCATCATTTGCTTGGCTGCGTCGGGATCGACCTCCACCTTGGGGATCTCGGCATATTCGGGGTGGATCGGGCAGACGTGGTGATGTTCCGCCACGGTGCCGTAACCCGCATAGCCCAGTTCCAGGATCACCGCCGGATCGACCGCCATCTGCAGCGCCTTGCGGACATTGACGTCGTCATAGGGCGCCTGACCCTGGTTGAACCGGACGCAGAGCGTGGCCGCCGTGACCGCCTCCGATTTCACCCAGTCCATCGCGTCGAGCACTTCGATGAACTCGCCCGTTGACTGGTAGGTCATGTCGATCTCGTCCGCGTCGGCCGCCGCGACCCAGGAGGCCATGTCGGTGCCGAAGTCGATGAACTCGATCCGGTCGAGGTACGCGCCTTCGCCCCACCATTCGTGATCGGTGTTCTTTTCCAGCACCTGGCGCACGCCGACCTCATTTTCGACCGGCCGGAACGGGCCGGTGCCGATCGGGTTCGCCGCCGGATCGCCGCCGTCGTAGGACGGGTGAACCACGGCCGCCGGATAATCGGCAAAGCCCGCGATGATGGTGATGTCCGGTGCGGAGGTCTTGAGGATCACGGTATGGTCATCGGCCTTGGTGATCGCCCCCTCCCGCGCCATGTCGGCCTCATCGTCGATCAGAGAGGCCATGCGCGACGCCATGGAGTTGCCCTCGACGTTCTTCTCGCACCAGCGCTTGATGTTGAAGATCACATCGTCGGCGGTGAAGGGATCGCCGTTGTTCCAGGTCACGCCCTGGCGGACGTTCAGCGTGTATTCGGTGGCGTCCTCATTGGCCGACCAGCTTTCCAGCAGCATCCCCTTGAAGGACCCGTCGCGCTGGTATTCCACCAGGTATTCCAGCCAGCCGCGGCTGAAGTTGGCCATCTGCGACCAGTCGTAGTTGCGCGGATCCTTGAGCGCCTTGGTCTCCATCTGCACCCGCAACGTGCCGCCCATCTGCGGTTGCATGTGGCTTTCGGCCTGCGCCGGGGTGATACCGCCCAGCCCGTAGATGGTTGCAGTGGCGACGCCAAGCGTCGAGGCCCGGGTGATGAATTCCCGGCGGCTCATCTTGCCGGCCTTGAATTCCTCCGCCCACATTTCGGCCGCCGGATGCACGGCCTCCGTGATCTTGTCCATGCGAGTCATATTGGTCTCCCTGTGAGGTAACTCTGGTTCGGTCCTTTGGACCTGTTTTTCGGTGAATTGGCCCATTGTCGGGCGGGTGTCTCGTTCCGGGGGCTAATGATCGGCCCGCTGTCGCCGCTGGTTTCTCCATTGCGAAACAATTTTCGCCGTTCGGCTAGGGCCATGGTCGACATTTCATGGTCTGTTTGCGACATCCTCATAAGTCAAAGACGACATCCCCCCATATTGCAAGAAGAAACAAGACCATGGCGCGCAGACGTGAAACCGGGCGCCGCCGGATAGCGACGCCCGGTTCCGGGCAGTTGCTGTTTTTTCTGGCGCTGTGGCCGAAACCGGCTCAGGCGCGCGCGGCGGTCCGCAGGGCAGACGGCGTCCGCCCGGTCTGGTTCTGGATGAACCGTGTGAAATAGGCGGCGGAGGAGAAGCCCAGCATATCCGCGATGTGCCGGATCGGCAGGTCGCCGCTTTCCAGCATGTCGCGCGCGGCGTAGAGCACCCTCTGCGTGATGATGTCCGCCGCCGTCATGCCCGAGATCTGGCGGCAGGCGCGGCTCAGATGCGTCGGTGTCACGCCAAGCTTCTCCGCGTAATCCGCCATCGGCTTGCCGGAACGATAGTTCTTTTCCACCAGCGCGCAGAACCCGGCGATCAGCCGGTCCGCGGCGGGCACCCGGGGGGAGGGCTGGTTTTCCGGATGGGCCAGCATCCGGCGCATCCAGACGGCCAGAAGCCCGGCGTGGGCGCGTGCCGCTTCGTCCCCGAAGGCGCGATGCGTGGATTGCTCACGCTGCATGTTGTCAAGGATCGCGGTGACCTCGTTCTGCGCCATCACATCGCGGACGCGCACGTGTTTCACTTCGTCCGGCATGATCCCGGCTTCATGGGCGGGCAGGTCGACAGCCACGCCGTAGCACTGCTTGCCCAGATCCATCGACATCAGCGTCCCCGCCGGCACGTAGAGGGCGTTGTGCGCCCCGACGCCGCGCCGCTTGCCCAGGATGGTCGCACGACCCTGACCCTTGGTCATCCAGATGAAAAGATGCGAGGCCCGGGCGTGCTGCAATTCCAGCCGCCAGGGGTCGCCCATGGTCAGTTGGCCAAAGCTTCGCAAGCGCGGCGATGCCACCGAATGCTCATGAGGTGATTGCGCAAGGATGTTCTGTATTTGCATGTCCGGTCCCCTCTGCTGAACCGAAGCTTGAAGCGGAGGTCGCATATCGTAAAGTCCTGAGTGGCTTATCCACAGCTTGCCCACAGAATTTTGGCGATGAAAAGCCAATCTGTGGACGCTTTGGGGATAGTTCACCCATAAAGCGCCATGATGCCGGGTCGAATCAACCCATGGGGGAAACATTCCGCCAGTCGGACATTCGGGACCGGAACCAGCTGCGCTGCCGTTTCGCGAACTGCCGAGTCGCGATGGTCGCGGCCTCCCGCGCGTCCTCCAATGTCATCTCGCCGCGCAGATGGGCAATCAGTTCCGGCGCGCCGATGGCTTTCGACGAGGGGCGGGCCGGGTCCCAATCGGCGAGGTTGGCCGCGGCTTCTTCCAATGCGCCCTCCGCCAACATCATGTCGAACCGCCGCTCGATCCGCGGCGTCAGCCATTCCCTCGGCGCATCGAGGACCAGGCATTCTGCATCCGCGACCTGCAGCAGCGGCGGAGGCGTGTCGTCCTGCCAGGCCGACAGCGGACGGCCCGTGGCGCGCCAGACCTCCCATGCGCGCTGCACCCGCATCGGGTTCTGTTGGTCGATCCTTGCGAGCGTTTCCGCGTCCAGCTCCGCCAGAAGGGGCCCCAACCCCTCCGCCGCGCGCAGCCGGTCGCCCTCCTCCCGGATCTCCGGCGGGGTGGCCGGGATCTCCGCCAGCCCCTCCGTCAGCGCGGAGAAATATAGCCCCGTCCCCCCGACGATCACCGGCGCGGCGGATAGGAACGACGTGACCTCCCGCAGCCAGGCCCCGACGGAATAGACCTCCTCCCGCGCCACATGGCCATAAAGCGCATGCGACACCCGCGCCTCATCGGCCTCTGAAGGTCGGGCGGAGAGCACGCGCCAGTTGTCATAGACCTGGATCGCATCGGCGTTCACCACGACCCGCCCGTCCCGCGCCGCGATCTCCATCGCCAGCGCCGACTTGCCCGAAGCGGTCGGCCCGGCGATCAGCACCGGGCGCTCTCTGGACATCCCCGGGGGGATCATGCGGGGCCTGACCGCAGGGGATGGGATTGACGCATTGAACTGCCTGCCGTTTTCGACCATTTTGCCGCCAGCCTACCCCCCCGGAGAGATGGAGCGCAACATGGCCGAAGACCAGCCCAAGACCACCTACAAGCGCGTTTTGCTCAAGATCTCGGGGGAGGCGCTGATGGGCGACCAGGGCTACGGCCTCAATCCGCCCACGGTCGACCGCATCGCACGCGAGATCAAATCGGTCCACGACATGGGGGTCGAGATCTGCATGGTCATCGGCGGCGGCAACATCTTCCGCGGCCTCGCGGGCAGCGCCCAGGGGATGGAACGGACCACCGCCGACTACATGGGGATGCTGGCCACGGTGATGAACGCGCTGGCAATGCAGGCCGCGCTTGAGGCGCTGAAGATCCACACCCGCGTGATCAGCGCGATCCCGATGGACCAGGTGTGCGAGCCTTACATCCGCCGCCGTGCCGTCCGGCACCTGGAAAAGAACCGCGTCTGCATCTTCGCCGCGGGCACCGGCAACCCCTATTTCACCACCGACACCGCCGCCACGCTGCGCGCCAATGAAATGGCCTGCGAGGCGATCTTCAAGGGCACCAAGGTCGACGGGGTCTATGACAAGGACCCGATGAAACACGCGGATGCCAAACGCTATGACAAGGTCAGCTATGACGAGGTGCTGGCCCAGCACCTCAATGTCATGGACGCCTCCGCCATCGCCCTGGCGCGGGACAACAAGAAGCCGATCATCGTCTTCTCGCTGGACGAACCCGGCGGCTTCCGCGGTATCCTGGCCGGGCAGGGCACCTATACCATCGTCCGTGACTGACCCGGGCCTCGGGTTGTGAGTATTTGAGGAAAGATGAAGCAGGACGCGTCACGTCGGCTTCTGGTTGCAGATACTTCCAGCGCGGGCCTCGTCCCTCCGCATGAGGGGCGAGGGGATGCGACACGGGCGATCGGACATGCAACGCCTATACAAGGCGGAGTGGGTGCCGTATTACGCCTTTCGACAAATTGAAGAACGGGGAGCCACCCATGTCAGACGATTTCGAGCTGGATACAGACGACCTGCAACGCCGCATGGATGGCGCGATGAGCGCGCTCAGGACGGAATTCGCCTCGCTCCGCACCGGGCGGGCCTCGGCCTCCATGCTGGAGCCGGTGATGGTCGACGCCTATGGCCAGCCCACCCCGATCAACCAGGTCGGCACCGTCAACGTCCCGGAACCGCGCATGGTCACCGTCAACGTCTGGGACAAGGGGCTGGTGAACAAGGTCGAGAAGGCGATCCGCGAGAGCGGACTGGGCATCAACCCGCAGCTCAACGGCACCATCATCATGCTGCCGATCCCCGAACTGAACGAGGAGCGCCGCCGCGAGCTGACCAAGGTCGCCGCGCAATATGCCGAAAGCGCCCGGGTTGCCGTGCGCAATGTGCGTCGCGACGGGATGGATCAGGTCAAGAAGGCCAAGGCGGACGGCCTGTCCGAGGATGACCAGAAGTTCTGGGAATCCGAAGTGCAGGATCTGACCGACACCTACATCAAGAAGGTGGATCAGGCGCTGGAGACGAAACAGGAAGAGATCATGCAGGTCTGATCGCGGAGCAGGAGCACGTGACAGAGCAGGAGCATATCCGGCGGGGCCCCCGCCATGTCGCCATCATCATGGATGGCAATGGTCGTTGGGCCACCATGCGCGGCCGACCGCGCCTCTTTGGCCATCACGCCGGGGCGAAACGGGTGCGCGAGGCGGTGGAGGCCTGTCCGGATCTGGGCGTCAAATACCTGACGATCTTCGGCTTTTCGACCGAGAACTGGAAGCGCACGCAGATCGAGGTCGCGGGCCTCATGTCGCTCTTCAAACGCTACATCCAGAAAGAGGCGCGCGCGCTCAGGGCCAATAACGTGCGCGTCCGCTTCATCGGCGACCGGCCCGGGCTGGACGAGAAACTGCAGAGCCTGATGGACGAGCTGGAGGAGGTGACGCGCGAATGTGACGGCACCAATCTGACCATCGCGCTGAACTACGGTGGCCGGGACGAGGTCGCCCGCGCCACCCGGCGCCTGGCCGAGGATGTGGCGGCCGGCCGTCTCGACCCCGCCAGCGTGGACGAGGAAACGCTGCCGCGATACCTTGATACCCATGTGCTGCCCGACCCGGATCTGGTGATCCGCACCAGCGGCGAGGCGCGGATTTCCAACTTCCTGCTCTGGCAGTCGGCCTATGCCGAATATGAATTCATCGACACGCTCTGGCCCGACTTCACCCCCAAGGTCTTTGGCGAGGTGATCCAGAGCTACATGAACCGCGACCGTCGTTTCGGCGGGGTAAAGGCCTGACATGGCGCGATCCTGGGACGATCTGACGGCACGGGTCATCTCCGGCCTGGCGATGGTGGCCATCGGCCTATTGGTGATCTGGATGGGCGGGCATCTGCTGCGCATCGCCTTTGCCCTCGTCGTGGGCGGCATGGTCTGGGAACTGGTCCGCCTGCTAGTGCCGGAGGCGCGGACTTCCGCGCTTGGCATGGCGGTGCTCGCGACGGCGGCCCTGCTGGCCGCGTTCTACCTGCCGCTTCTTGTTGCCTTGCCGTTGCTGCTGGCCCCGGCCATGGCCGGCATCGCCTGGGTGCCGCGGCACCGGGTGCTCTACCTCAGCTATGCGGCGCTGATCCTTGTTGCGGGCTTCGGCATGGTGCAGCTGCGCGAGGTCTCCGGCATGGGCTGGATGCTCTGGCTGGTGCTGGTGGTCGTGGCGACGGATGTGGCTGGTTATTTCGCCGGTCGCGCCATCGGCGGGCCGAAGTTCTGGCCGCGCGTCTCGCCCAAGAAGACATGGTCCGGAACGGTCGCCGGCTGGATCGCCGCGGGGCTGGTCGGGCTGGCCTATGTGGGGCGCGGGGATGTCGGCAGCGGGATCATCGGCCTGTCCATCGCGGTCTCCATGGCCTCGCAGATGGGCGATATGGCGGAAAGCGCGATGAAACGCCGGGTCGGGGCCAAGGACAGTTCGGCCCTGATCCCCGGCCATGGCGGGCTGCTGGACCGGTTCGACGGGATGCTGGGCGGCGCGCTCTTCCTGCTGCTGATCGGCCCCTGGGCGGGGCTGCCCGTGGGGACGCCCTGATGCGGCGTGTCACCATCCTGGGGGCCACCGGGTCAATCGGGCAGAACACCATTGATCTGATAGACCGGAATGCCGAGGGGTATCAGGTTGTTGCCCTGACCGGCGGGCGCAATCTCGCGCAGCTGGCCCGGGACGCGATCCGCCTAGAGGCAGAGGTCGCCGTGACCGCCCATGACGATCTGTTGGACGACCTGCGCGCGGCCCTTGCCGGGTCGGGGGTCGAGGCCGCCGCCGGGGCCGAGGCGCTGAAAGAGGCCGCCGCGCGCCCTGCCGACTGGGTCATGTCGGCGATCGTGGGCGCTGCGGGCCTGCCGCCCGGTCTGGCCGCGTTGGAGCAGGGCGCGACCCTGGCCCTGGCCAACAAGGAAACCCTTGTTGCCGCCGGTGCGCTGGTGATGGACATGGCCCGCCAGCATAACGGAACGATCCTTCCGGTCGACAGCGAACATTCCGCCGTCTTCCAGGCCCTGGCGGGGGAGGATATCGCCTCCGTCGAGCGGGTGATCCTGACGGCCAGTGGTGGCGCCTTTCGCGACTGGCCGATGGAGAAGCTTTGTTCTGCCACGCCGGAGCAGGCCGCGACCCATCCCAATTGGGACATGGGACAGCGGATCACGATCGACAGCGCCTCCATGTTCAACAAGGCGCTGGAGGTCATTGAGGCGAAAGAGTTCTTCGGCCTCGCCCCGGACCAGATTGAGGTGCTGATCCACCCCGAAAGCATGGTCCATGCGCTGGTCGGCCATGTCGACGGCGGCATCATGGCCCACCTCGGCGCGCCGGACATGCGCCATGCCATCGGCTATGCCCTGCACTGGCCCGCGCGCGCGCCTCTGCCGGTGGAGCGGCTGGACTTGGCCAAGCTGGGCCAGCTGACCTTCCGCGCGCCCGAACCGGGCCGATATCCCGCGCTGGAGCTTGCCCGGAGGGTGATGGAGCGGGGTGGTCTGGCGGGGGCGGCCTTCAACGCGGCCAAGGAACGCGCGCTTGATGCCTTCATCGCGCGGCGCATCGGCTTCACCGAAATGGCGGAGGTCGTCGCACGCTCTCTTGATCGGCTGGATGCGCGACTTGGCCCCGCAAAAGGCCGGTTTGACCTTGATAACATCCTGCAAATGGACCATCTCGCCCGGTGTGAGGCCGACAAGGTGATGGCCGAGAGGCAGCAGTAAGGACACCTGATGGAATTCCTCCCGCAGTTCGGCAGCATTTTCCAGACCCTTCTCGCCTTTGTCGTGGCGCTGTCGATCATCGTGGCGATCCATGAATATGGCCACTACATCATCGGCCGCCTCTCCGGCATCCGGGCAGAGGTCTTCTCCCTCGGCTTCGGTCCGGTTCTCTTTTCCCGCGTCGACAAGCACGGCACGCGCTGGCAACTGGCCGCGCTGCCCTTTGGCGGTTACGTGAAGTTCCTGGGCGACAGCGATGCGGCCTCGGGCAAGGATGCCGGGGCCATGTCGCATCTGAGCGAACGGGATCGGCGCATGACCATGCATGGCGCGCCGCTCTGGGCGCGGTCGGCCACTGTTGCGGCGGGGCCTGTCTTCAACTTCATACTGTCGATCGCCGTCTTTGCCGCGCTCTTTGTCGCGCAGGGCCAGGTCGCGCATCCGCTGGCCGTGGAAAAGATGCGTCCGCTGCCGCCCGATTATGCGACGTTGGAGCAGGGCGACCGTCTGCTCTCCATCGGAGGGATCGACCTGCCTGACAGCGAGACCAGCGAATTTGCCGGTCTTGGCGATGACCTGCCGGTGGAGCAGGTGCTGGACTACCGGATCGAACGCGACGGCATCGAGATGACGGTGCCGGGGCCCTATCCCTATCCGCCGCTCATCACGCAGCTGGCGCCCAGTTCCGCTGCCTATGATATCGGGCTGAAGTCCGGCGACGTAATCCTCTCGGTCGACGGCGACCCGATCTTTGCCTTCACGCAGCTGAAAGATGCTGTGGAATCCTCCGACGGGCGTGTTCTGGCGCTGACCGTCTGGCGCGAGGGCATCGAGGAGCCGATGGACTTTGCCCTCGCCCCGCGCCGTGTCGATGAACCCCAGGCGGAGGGTGGCTTCCGCACCGAATGGCGGATCGGGATCGCGGGCGGTCTGGCCTTTGAACCGGCGACGGAGCGCCTTGGCTTTGGCGAGGCGGTGAGCGATGGCGTCAGCCAGACCTGGCGCATCGCCTCCAGCTCCGTCTCGGGGCTGTGGCACATGATCACCGGGGCGATATCCACCTGCAACATGACCGGCCCGATCGGCATCGCCCAGACCTCCGGCGCCATGGCAAGCCAGGGCGCGGTTAGCTTCATCTGGTTCGTGGCGGCGCTGTCGACGGCGGTCGGCCTGCTGAACCTCTTTCCGATCCCGGTGCTGGATGGCGGCCACCTTGTGTTCTTCGCCTACGAGGCCGTGGCCGGGAAGCCCCCGTCCGATAACGCCCTGCGGGTTCTGATGGGGGCCGGTCTGACGTTGATCCTGTCGGTGATGATCTTTGCCCTGACCAACGATGTCCTGTGTCCTTGACGTGACGGCAGGGCGTTTGCCCCGAAATTGCCATATTCATTGACGGAATTCAGCCTCATTTGGGCGGGACAACGGCCCCTGCGCGGGCAAAGTCCCGTAAGACCCTGAAATGACCCGCAAGGACGAAGAACATGCAGATCATTCAAAACGGCTATTCCGGTGTATCCCTTCTGGTCGATATGAACCGTGACCGCCTGTTTACCGTGGGCATGATCGCCGCGGCGCTGGCCGCTGGCGGATGGATCGGATCGATCCTCAACTAAAGTTTCCCCCAGGCCGTGGCAGCGGCCGACCTCATGATCGGATCAAGGCAGCAAACTTGGGTCCGGTCAGAACTACACGGTGCGCTTTCCACACGGGAAGCGCACCTTTTTCATTTTGGGGTCACTTGATTTTGACAAGCCCGGAGGGACGGGTTACTCACGGTCTGACAGGGGATATCTGACCAGGTCTGAATTATGAAAAAAACAAAGCGGAACGGGTCTGCCAGCCCTACCCGGTACAGCGCACCCAAACGCGTTGTCATGGCGGCACTGTTGCTAGGTGGTGCCGTGATCGCGACACCGGACATGACCCTCGCACAGAGCTATCGGTTCAATTCGGTGCAGGTCGACGGCAACGCCCGGATCGAGACAGGAACGGTGCTGAGCTACACCGGAATCGCCCGGGGCGAGACGGTATCGGCCGCGCAGCTGAACGACGCCTACCAACGGCTCGTCGGCTCCGGCCTGTTCGAGACGGTTGTCCTCACACCGCGGGGCGGCACGCTGGTCATCGAGGTGCAGGAGTATCCGACGGTCAACCGGGTGCGGTTCGAAGGCAACCGGCGCCTGAAGGACGACGCGCTGTCCGAAATCGTCCAGGCCCAGCCCCGGCTGGTCTTTTCGCCGACCCGCGCGCGGGAAGATGCGGACCGCATCGCCGCGGCCTATGCAGAGCAGGGCCGGATTTCCGCCCGCGTCACCCCCAAGGTCATTCGCCGCTCCGACAACCGGGTTGATCTGGTCTTCGAGGTCTTCGAAGGCAACAACACCGAAATCAACCGCATCGGCTTTGTCGGCAACCAGGTCTATTCCGATCGCCGTCTTCGCCGCGTGCTGGAGACGAAACAGGCCGGGCTTCTGCGTCAGTTCATCCGCCGCGACACCCTGGTCGAGGACCGGCTGCAATTCGACCAGCAGCTTCTGCGCGATTTCTATCTCTCGCGCGGTTACATCGATTTCCGCACCACCGCCGTGAATGCCGAACTGGCCCGCCAGCGTGACGCCTATTTCGTCACCTTCAACGTGCAGGAAGGGCAGCAGTTCAGATTCGGCGAGATCACCGTCGTCAGCGATTATCCCCAGGCGGAAGCCGATCTCTACGAAGGCGTCGTGCGCATCCGCTCCGGCACTGTCTATTCGCCGACCGACGTGGAAAACGCCATCGCCCGGATGGAGGCACAGGCCGTCCGAGACGGGCTGGATTTCCTGCGTGTCGAACCGCGTGTGACCCGCAACGACCGCGACCTGACCCTGGATGTCGAGTTCGTCCTGACCCGCGGCCCGCGCGTCTTTGTCGAACGGATCGACGTCGAAGGGAACACGACCACGCTGGACCGTGTGGTGCGTCAGCAATTCAAGATCGTCGAGGGTGACCCGTTCAACCCCCGCCAGATCCGCCAGGCGGCGGAGCGTATCCGGGCGCTGAACTACTTCGAAACGGCCGAAGTGAACGCGCGCGAAGGCTCCGCCCCGGACCAGGTCGTCCTGGATGTGGACGTTCAGGAAAAGCCGACCGGCTCCCTGTCCTTCGGCGGTACCTTCTCGACCAACTCCGGCTTCGGTCTGGCGGTTTCGTTCAACGAAAACAACTTCCTGGGTCGTGGCCAGACTTTGAACCTCAGCCTCTCGGGGGCGGATTCGAACCAGAACTACAGCCTGGCCTTTGTGGAACCGGCCTTTTTGGGGCGTGACGTCGCGTTTGATTTCAACATCGGCTACGTCGAAACCGAAACCTTCAACGCGCCCTACAACACGCAGGTCTCCAGCCTTGGCATGGGCCTGTCCTTCCCGCTCGGAGAGCAGAGCCGCTTTGGCGTGCGCTACGGGCTGGAAAACTCCGCCATGACCGCGGCCACGGCGGCGGGCGCACCGGCGATCGGGTCCATCATCGCCGGTGAGATCGCCCAGGGCGAGGTACTTTCCAGCTATCTGGGATACAGCTTCACCTACGACACCCGATCCTCCGGAATTGACACCAACCGGGGGCTGTTGCTGGAATTCAGCCAGGACTTCGCCGGGATCGGCGGCGATACGCAGTTCATTCGCACCAAGGCCGCCGCGGTGGCCCAGACCCGTGTCCTGAACGAAGAGGTGACCCTGCGCGCCAGCCTGCGCGGCGGCATGCTCAACTACACCAGGGGCTCCAGCCGCACGATCGACCGTGTCGGCTTGCTAGACGATTATCTGCGCGGGTTCGAACCGGATGGCGTCGGCCCGCGGCAATACACCGCCGGAACGCACAACAACGCCCTTGGCGGCAACATGTTCGTCGTCGGCAGCCTGGAGGCGGAATTCCCCCTCGGTCTTCCCGAAGAATACGGCATCTCGGGCGGCGCCTTCTACGATGTGTCCAACGTCTGGGATGTCGGGGCCTCGGGCGCGGGGGCGGGTGACCTGCTCTACAACAGTGGCTCCTTCCGCCATGTCGTCGGCCTCTCGGTCTTCTGGGATACCCCGATCGGACCGTTGCGGTTCAACTTCGCCAAGGCCCTGCGGAAAGAAGCGCTCGACGAGGAGCAGTTCTTCAACCTGACGATCAGGTCGGAATTCTGAGGACCGCGTGACCCGGACCACATGGACATCTTTGGCAGGGGCGGTCGGTGTCACGATCGCCCTTTTCGCTGCCACCCCGGCCGCGACGCAGTCGGGCTTTGAACTGGGCCGCTCGCCGGATCAGGTCTTCAGCCCCGTCCTGACCCTGGACACCGACCGCCTGCTCAACGACAGCGCGGCGGGCCGGGAGATCGAGCGCGACCTGGCCGAGAAAAGCGCCACCCTTGCCGCCGAAAACCGCCGGATCGAGGCGGAGCTGACGGAGGAGGAGAAGGACCTGTCTGTCCGGCGCGCTTCCCTCTCGACCGAGGATTTCCGCGCCGCGGCCGCCGCTTTCGACGAGAAGGTGAACCGCATTCGCGAGGAACAGGACGCCAAGCTGCGCGAGTTGCAGGGCCAGTCGGAACAGGCACGCCTGCGGATCCTTCAGGCCGCGAACCCTGTTCTGGCCTCGATCATGCGCGATACGGGCGCCGTCGCGATCCTGGAAAAAAGCAACGTGATCGTGGGCTTGCAGTCCATTGACGTCACCGACACCGCGATCGAACGGCTGGATGCGGCCATGCAGGACGGGGGCGACATCCGCCCGACCGAGGACACCGGTGCCACAGGTGACCCCGCCACGGATGCGCCCGCGCCGACCGAAGGCGCTACCGCCGGGTCAGGCGACTGAAACGCCACGCTTGCCCGTTTCGGGTCCAGTTGTTAGGCACCTCACCAAACGAAAGGGACTGCCCATGAGCGACACATTGAAAACCGCCGATATCGGGCTCATCCAACGGATCATCCCGCACCGCTATCCCTTCCTCCTCGTCGACCGCGTCGAAGAGATCGACGGCTACAGTTCCGCCCTCGGCATCAAGAATGTCACGATGAACGAGCCGCATTTCCAGGGTCACTTCCCCGGCAAGCCGATCATGCCCGGTGTGACCATCGTCGAAGCCATGGCCCAGACCGCCGCCGTCATGGTGGGCGTCGACATGGACATGGCCGACAAGGAGCTACTGGTCTATTTCATGGCCATCGACGGCTGCAAGTTCCGCCGCATGGTCGTGCCGGGCGACGTGCTCAAGATGCGGCTGACCACCCTGCGTGGCAAGCCGGGCGCCAAGGTCTGGAAGTTCAAGGGCGTGGCCGAGGTAGAAGGCGATCTGGCCTGTGAGGCCGAATTCACCGCCATGATGGACCTGCCGAAGGAGTGACCCATGGCCATTGATCCCGGTGCAGAGGTTCACCCCTCTGCCATCATCGAGGACGGGGCGCAGATCGCTGCAGGCGTCACCATCGGCCCCTTCTGCCACATCGGCCCCAAGGTGACCCTGGCCCGGGGCGTCACCCTGATGAGCCATGTGGTGGTGCAGGGGATCACCGAGGTGGGCGAGGACACGCTGGTCCATCCCTTTGCCGTTCTGGGCGGCATCCCGCAGGACCTGAAGTTCAAGGGCGAAGAGACCACCCTGACGATCGGCAAGCGCAACCGCATCCGCGAACACGTCACCATGAACACCGGCACCGAAGGCGGCGGCGGGGTGACCCGGGTCGGCGACGACGGGCTCTTCATGGCGGGCTGCCACATCGCCCATGACTGCCAGTTGGGCAATAATGTCATCGTGGTGAACAATGCCGCGCTCGCCGGTCACTGCATCATTGACGACGATGTCATCATCGGCGGCCTGTCCGGCGTGCACCAGTTCGTGCGCATTGGCCGCGGCGCGATCATCGGCGCTGTGACCATGGTGACCAATGACGTCATCCCCTTCGGCCTCGTCCAGGCGCCGCGCGGTGTGCTGGACGGGCTGAACCTGGTCGGGCTGAAACGGCGTGGCGTTGCGCGGTCCGATATCACCGCCCTGCGCGCGGCCTTTCAGATGCTGGCCCAGGGCGAGGGCGCCTTTCAGGACCGCGCCCGCCGTCTGGGCGAGGAAACCGAAAGCGCCTATGTGCGCGAGATTGTGGATTTTGTCACCGGCGCCAGCGACCGCTCCTTCCTCACACCGGGGCAGGGGTGAGCGGACGGCTCGCCATCATCGCCGGGGGCGGGGGGCTGCCCGCCGCCCTGGCCGCAGCCGATCCCGGGGCCTGCTGCATCGCCTTCGAGGGGGCGGAGGTCACTCTGCCGGAGGACCGTGTCTCCCGCCATCGGATGGAACGTCTGGGCGATCTCTTTGCCGCGCTGCGCGCCGAGGGGGTGAGCAGGGTCGTCATGGCCGGGGCCATGTCCCGCCCCGCCTTTGACCCGGCCGCGCTGGATGTGACGACCACCGGGCTTCTGCCACATCTCATGGCGGCGATGCAGCAGGGCGACGACCACCTGCTGCGCTATGTCATCCGCATGTTCGAGGAGGAGGGCTTCGCCGTCGTCGGTGTCACCGACATCCTGCCCGATCTGATCGCCGCGCCCGGCCTGCTGGCCGGGGAGGACCCGACAGCCATCGCCCGCAAAGACATCGCCCGGGGCCGCGCCATTCTGGAGGCGCTGTCACCCCATGACGTCGGCCAGGGTTGTGTCGTGGCCGGGGGCCTCTGCCTGGGGATCGAGACGCTGCAGGGCACCGACGCGCTGCTGCGCTTTGTCGGAGAGACCCCGGCGCATCTGCGGCGCGAGGGCGGTGGCGTGCTGATCAAACGTCCCAAGACCGGCCAGGACCTGCGCGTCGACATGCCGACCATCGGGCCCGACACGCTGCGCGCCGCCGCCCGCGCGGGGCTGGACGGCATCGCGATTGCCGCGGGCGGTGTCCTGCTGCTCGATAGGGCGGAGATTCTGTCGCTCTGCCGCGACCACGGCCTCTTCCTGCTGGCGGATCCCTGATGCGGGTCTTTCTGATCGCGGGCGAACCCTCGGGCGATGCGCTTGGCCAGGCGCTGATGCAGGGGCTGAAATCGCTTGTTGCGGATATAGAGTTTCACGGCATCGGCGGCCCGCGCATGTGCGGCGAGGGGATGGAGAGCCTGTTTCCGATGGACGAGCTCTCGGTCATGGGGCTGGCGGAGATCCTGCCGAAGTACTTTCACCTCAAGCGGCGCATCCGGGAAAGCGCGCAAGCGGTTCTTGATATCAGACCGGATGTTCTGATCACCATCGACAGCCCGGACTTCTGCCTGCGCGTCGCCCGACTGGTAAAGGCGGCCGCGCCGATCCGCACCGTGCATTACGTCGCGCCGACAGTCTGGGCCTGGCGTCCCGGCCGGGCGCAGAAGATGGCGGCGATGATCGACCATGTGCTCGCGCTCTTCCCGTTCGAGCCGCCGCTGATGCAGGCCGCCGGGATGGACTGCGATTTCGTCGGCCATCCGATCGCCACGCAGCCCCGCGCCACCGCCGAAGAGGCCCGGGCCTTCCGCGCCGCCCATGACATTGGCGACGCCCCGCTGGCCCTGTTGCTGCCCGGGTCGCGCCGGGGCGAGGTCAGCCGGATCGCCCCGGTTCTGGCGGAGACCTTGACGCAGCTGACCCGGGATACGCCCGACCTGCGCGCCGTCCTGCCCGCCGCCGCACCCGTCCTGCCCCTGCTGCGCGAGATGCTGCCCGACTGGCCCGTGCAGCCCATCCTCCTCGACCCGGCGGAGACCGACGACACCGCCAAACGCGCCGCCTTCCATGCCGCCGACCTGGCGATTGCGGCCTCCGGCACCGTGTCTTTGGAGCTGGCCGCCGCCCGGACGCCCATGGTTATCGCCTACCGGATGCACCCGGTGACCTTTGCCATCATGCAGCGGATGATCCTGACCGATACGGTGACCCTGGTGAACCTCGTCGCCGATAGCCGCACGGTCCCGGAATTCCTCGGCCCCGAGTGCCGCGCCGATCTGATCACCCCGGCGGCGCGGGCGCTATTGGAGGACCCGACGGCTCAGGACGCCGCCATGGCGCTGACGATGGAGCGACTGGGAGAGGGGGGCGAAGCCCCGGGGCTGCGCGCGGCAGAGGCGGTGCTGGCCCGACTGTGAGCGAGCGCCATGGGCCAGGGTCAGAAAGGCGCTGCATTCTGGCCTCCCGGGCCAACGCCAAAGTCACCCCTTTGCGCTCAGCCCTTCCAGATCCAGCCGCCGCCCAAAATCCGCGTCCCGCCCGTCTCATAGAACACACAGGCCTGGCCCGGAGAGACGCCTTCCTCGGCCGTCAGTAGCTCCACCACCGCTTCCGTGTCGGAAATTGGCCGCAGGATCGCCTCACGCGGCGGCCGGGTGGAGCGGACCTTCACCGAAATGTGACGTTCGTTAAGATCGGTGAATTTCCCGTCGCCCAGCCAGTTGATCTCGCGCACCGGAACGCTGCGGGTGGCCAGCATTTCCTTCGGGCCGACCACGACCTGACGCGCATCCACGTCAAGCTTCACCACGTATAGCGGCTCCGCCAGCCCGCCGATGCCCAGCCCGCGCCGTTGCCCGATGGTGTAATGAATCACCCCGTCATGGGTGCCCAGAACCTTGCCCTCGGGGTCCACGATCTCCCCTGGTTCGGCCGCGCCGGGGCGCAGTTTCTCGATCACCGAGGCATAGTTGCCGTTGGGGACAAAGCAGATGTCCTGACTGTCGGGCTTGTCCGCCACCGGCAGTCCATATTTCGCCGCCAGCGCCCGGGTTTCCGCCTTGGACGGCAGATGGCCGAGCGGGAACCGCAGGTAGTCCAGCTGCTCCGGCGTGGTGGAGAAGAGGAAGTAGCTCTGGTCGCGATTGGCATCCGCCGCGCTGTGCAGTTCCGCCCCCTGCGCCCCGAGTTTGCGCTGGATGTAGTGGCCTGTAGCCATGCAATCGGCGTCCAGATCACGCGCGGTTTCCAGCAGGTCCTTGAACTTCACCCGTTCGTTGCAGCGGATGCAGGGCACGGGCGTCGCCCCGGCCAGGTAACTGTCTGCAAACTCGTCGATAACCGCGTCCTTGAAGATATTTTCATAGTTCAGAACGTAGTGCGGAAAGCCCATTTCCTCCGCCACGCGGCGGGCGTCATGGATGTCCAGTCCGGCACAGCAGGCGCCCTTCTTGGCCAGCGCCGCACCATGATCGTAAAGCTGCAGGGTCACGCCGACGACATCATAGCCCTCTTCGGCCAGCATCGCCGCCACGACAGAGCTGTCGACGCCGCCCGACATGGCCACAACCACCCGCGTCTCGGCAGGCGGTTTGGCAAAACCGAGGGAGTTCAGTCCGGTGTTCCGATCAAGCGCCATGGCGGGGCCTCCGACCCGAAGTTCAACGAAGCATGAAGCAATAAGCGAAAATGCGAGCGATTAACAGCCCGGGATTTCACCTCCCGTTAAGCCCGAGCGGCAAGGATGCCTCCGGAACGGAAAAGGCTGTGCTGGCGATGTATCTCAAGAAAATCCAGGGGCCAAGGGCTGTCACCCTCCCGGACGGGACGTTCATGACCCGCGCGGATCTGCCCCCGCAGGAAACCCGCAGATGGGTGGCCTCGCGCAAGGCGGCCGTGGTGCGCGGCGTGGTCCATGGCCTGATCACGCAGGAGGAGGCGTTGGAGCTATATGGGTTGAGTGAGGAGGAGTTTCGCGAATGGGTCTGGGCGATTTCCCGGCACGGCGAAAAAGCGCTCAAGGCGACCTCTGTGCAAAAATTTAGGCAAAGCTGACATGATTGGAACAACTTTGGGTTGTTGAGTGGAATCGCCAGATACGGTAATTGGTCATTAACCATTTGGGGGCAGAGTGACCAAGTAGATTAACACATAACGGAGTTCGGTAATGCGTGTCCTGCTCGTAGAAGACGATCCGACGACCTCGAAGAGCATCGAACTGATGCTCACCCATGCCAACCTTAACGTCTACACGACAGACCTTGGGGAGGAGGGCATCGATCTCGCGAAGCTCTACGATTACGATCTGATCCTGCTGGATCTCGGTCTGCCGGACATGAATGGTCACGAAGTGCTCCGACAACTCCGCATGTCCCGCATCGAAACGCCGATCCTGATCCTCACCGGGGCCGATGATACCGAAAACAAGATCCGCGGCTTTGGCTTCGGCGCGGATGACTACATGACCAAACCCTTCCACCGCGAGGAACTGGTCGCCCGCATTCACGCCATCATCCGCCGGTCCAAGGGCCATTCGCAGTCGGTCATCGACACCGGCAAGGTCTCCGTCAACCTCGATGCCAAGACGGTGGAGGTGGAGGGGAAATCCGTGCATCTCACCGGCAAGGAATACCAGATGCTGGAGCTGCTTTCCCTGCGCAAGGGGACGACCCTGACGAAGGAGATGTTCCTGAACCATCTCTACGGCGGCATGGACGAGCCGGAGTTGAAAATCATCGACGTCTTCATCTGCAAATTGCGCAAGAAACTCTCCACCGCCACGGGCGGGGAAAACTACATCGAAACTGTCTGGGGCCGCGGCTATGTGCTGCGTGATCCGCAGCCGGAAGAATACGACGATCAGCGCCTCGCCGTGGGCGCCTGATTCTGCCGAAACGCCGCCACTCACCACTGGACCCCGGTTCACGCGCCCCCTATCACTTCCCACAGCCACATTGGCCGCGGGGATGATGAAGGGGGCGCAGGCATGTCCGACACAGCCGTCGACAGGTTGACGAGGGAGGAGGCCGAGGTCGAACTCGCCCGTCTGGCCGACCTTCTGACCCGCGCCAACACCGCCTACCACACCGACGACGCCCCCGAGATGTCGGACGCCGACTATGACGCCGCGAAACTGCGCAACGCCGCGATCGAGGCGCGATTCCCGGATCTGAAACGCCCGGACAGCCCAAGCGAACAGGTCGGCGCCGCCCCGGCGGAGGGCTTTGGCAAGATCACCCATTCCGTGCGGATGATGTCCCTGGCCAACGCCTTTGACGACGCGGATGTCACAGATTTCGACGCCCGGATACGCAGCTATCTCAACCTCTCACCCACGGCGCCGCTGAAGTTCACCGCGGAACCCAAGATCGACGGGCTGTCCCTGTCGCTGCGCTACGAAAACGGCGAGTTGATCCAGGCCGCGACCCGCGGCGATGGCGAGGTCGGCGAAAACGTCACCGCCAACGCGCGGACGATCACCGATATTCCCGCCCGGATCGACGGCGCCCCCGATGTGCTGGAGGTACGGGGCGAGGTCTACATGTCGCATGAGGATTTCGCGGCCCTCAACACCCGGCAGGCTGAACGGGGCGGCAAGACCTTTGCCAACCCGCGCAATGCCGCCGCCGGATCCCTGCGCCAACTGGACAGCGAAATCACGCGCGCGCGCCCCCTGCGGTTCTTCGCCTATTCCTGGGGGGAGCTCAGCGCACCCCTGGCCGAGACCCAGACCGGGGCAATCAACCGATTGGAGACACTGGGGTTTCAGACCAACCCGCTGACCCGCACTTGCGACGGCCCCGAGGAGATGCTGGCGCATTACCGCGAGATCGAGGCGCAGCGTGCGACCCTTGGCTATGACATCGACGGGGTGGTTTACAAAGTCGATGACCTGGCTTTGCAAAACCGCCTGGGCAGCCGCGCCACCACGCCCAGATGGGCCCTGGCGCATAAATTCCCCGCCGAACTGGCCTGGACCCGGCTGGAGGCCATCGACATCCAGGTCGGCCGGACCGGCGCGCTCTCGCCCGTGGCGCGGCTGACGCCGGTGACGGTCGGCGGCGTCGTCGTCTCCAACGCCACGTTGCACAACGAGGATTACATCGCGGGCCGCGACAGCAAGGGCGAAGAGATCCGCGGAGGCAAGGACATCCGCATCGGCGACTGGGTGCAGGTCTATCGCGCGGGCGATGTGATCCCCAAGGTGGCGGATGTGGATCTGTCCAAACGCCCCGACGATACGCAGCCCTATGTCTTCCCGACGCGCTGCCCCGAGTGCGGATCCGAGGCCGTGCGCGAGGAGGGCGATTCCGTCCGCCGCTGCACCGGCGGTCTGATCTGCCCCGCGCAGGCCGTTGAAAAGCTGAAACATTTCGTCTCCCGCGCCGCCTTCGACATCGAGGGGCTCGGCGCGAAACAGGTGGAGATGTTCTACGCCGACGACACCCTGCCTATCCGTGAACCGGCCGATATCTTCACGCTTGAGGCGCGCGATGCGGCGCAGATTGCCAAGCTGAAGAACCGCGAGGGCTTTGGCGAAAAGAGCGCGACGAATCTTTTTGCCGCAATAGACGACAAACGGCGTATCCCCCTGAATCGACTGCTCTTCGCCCTCGGCATCCGCCATGTCGGGGAAGTCGCCGCCGCCGATCTGGCCCGCCATTTCACTAGCTGGGACGCGTTCGCCCGGGCGATCGACACAGCCGCCCCCGCCGCGCAACGCCACGTCATGGCCGAAGAGGCCGTGTTGCGCGAACGCCGCGCCGCCGCCGAGGAGGGCCGCCGCGCCGCCGTAACCGCCGCCCGCACCCAAATCTGGGAGGCCGCGCCCGCATTGGACCCGGCGGCCAAGGCGGCCTGGGACGATCTGGTCGGCATCGACGGGATCGGGGCCGCGGTCGCCGTCTCGCTGGTCACGACCCTGCAACAGACCGCCGAACGCGCCTCCATCGACCGGCTGGTGGCGGAATTGGACATTCAGGATATGGAGGCCGCCGCGACAGGCGACAGCCCGGTCGCCGGCAAGACCGTGGTCTTCACCGGCAGCCTGGAAAAGATGACCCGTGCGGAGGCCAAGGCGCGGGCGGAGGCGCTCGGCGCCAAGGTCTCCGGTTCCGTCTCCGCCAAGACGGATCTGCTGGTGGCCGGGCCCGGCGCGGGGTCCAAGGCGAAAAAAGCGGCCGAGCTTGGGGTGGAGACGATAGACGAGGACGGCTGGCTCGCCCTCATCGGGGGGTGAGATGGCGCAGCGGCCGGAAATCCTCTTCCCGCTTTTTGCCGATGTGCAGACCCTGCCCGGGGTTGGCCCCAAGGTGGCCAAGCATATGGCGCAGATCGGCATCGAAACTCCGCGCGACCTGGCCTTCCTGCTGCCGCATGGGGTGATCGACCGCCGCCGCCGCGACACGATCAAGGGCGCGCCGCTGCCCGACACCCATACGGTGGAGGTCGAGGTCGTGGCGCATCGCCCCGCGGCGCGCCGGGGCGGGGCCTATCGCGTTCTCGTCCGCGACGCGCAGGAGGATTTCCCGATCGTCTTCTTCCACGCGCGCGGGGATTATCTCAAGAAAATCCTGCCAATCGGTGAACGGCGTGTGGTGTCGGGCAAGTTCGAACTGTTCGACGGCATGGCCCAGATGGTTCATCCCGATCACGTGTTGGAGCTGCATGAGGCAGGCGAACTGCCTGATTTCGAACCGGTTTACCCGCTGACCCATGGCGTGACACAGCGCACCATGGGCAAGGCCGTCACCGCCGCCCTGACCCGTGTGCCCGAGCTGCCCGAATGGATCGACCCGGGGCTTATGGCCGAACGCGGCTGGCCCGCCTGGTCGCAGGCGCTGGCCCAGGCCCATGCGCCCGAACATGACCCAAGCGCGCTGGACAAGGATCATCAGCGCCTGGCCTATGACGAACTTTTCGCTCACCAGCTGACCCTGGCCCTGGCCCGCGCGCGAACCCGGCGCGCGAAGGGGCGGGGCACGACCGGCGATGGCGCACTGCGGCGCAAGGTCCTGGATCAACTGCCCTATCAGCCGACCGGGGCACAGCGCCGCGCGGTCGACGAGATCGCCAAGGACATGGCGCAGGATCGGCGCATGTCCCGCCTGCTGCAGGGGGACGTGGGCGCGGGCAAGACGCTGGTCGCCTTCCTCGCCCTGCTGATCGCGGTGGAGGCGGGGGGACAAGGTGTCATGATGGCCCCGACGGAAATCCTTGCGCGTCAACACCTTGAGGGGCTCACCCCGCTGGCGGAGGCGGCGGGGGTGCGGGTCGAGATCCTCACCGGGCGGGATCGCGGGGCGGACCGCGCGGCCAAGCTTTCCGACCTGGCGGCGGGGAGGATCGACATCCTTGTGGGTACCCATGCGGTGTTTCAGGCGGATGTTGCCTTTCACGATCTGCGCCTGGCCATTGTTGATGAACAACACCGCTTCGGGGTCCGGCAACGGCTGGAACTGGGTAAGAAAGGCGCGTTGGCAGATGTGCTGGTGATGACCGCAACGCCGATTCCCCGCTCGCTCGCGCTGGCGCAATACGGCGATATGGATGTCTCCGTGCTGGACGAAAAGCCGCCGGGGCGGAAGCCGATCAAGACCGCGCTGGTCCAGACCGGCCGGATGGAGGAGGTGATCGACCACCTGCGCCGTGCCCTGGCGGAGGGGCGTCAGGCCTACTGGGTCTGCCCGCTGGTCGAGGAGAGCGAAAGCCTGGACCTGACTGCGGCCGAGGACCGCTTCAAGCACCTGCGCACCGTCCTGGGCGAAGAGGTCGTCGCGCTGGTGCACGGACAGATGCCCCCGGCCGAAAAGGATCGCGCCATGGCGGGGTTCGTCGCGGGTGAGCGGCGGGTTCTAGTGGCCACGACGGTGATCGAGGTGGGGGTCAACGTGCCCAATGCCTCCATCATGGTGATCGAACGGGCGGAGATATTTGGTCTTGCCCAGCTTCATCAGTTGCGCGGCCGCGTCGGGCGGGGCGAGGCGCAGGCGACCTGCCTGATGATGTACCAGCCACCGCTGAGCGAAACGGCCGAAAAACGCCTGACCCTGATGCGCGAAACCGAGGACGGCTTCCGAATCGCCGAGGTCGATCTGGAGATGCGCGGCGCGGGCGATGTCATCGGCACGGCCCAATCCGGCGTGCCCCGGTTCCGCATCGCCGATCTGGAGCGGGACACCGGCCTGATGGCTCTGGCCCAGTCCGATGCGCGCACCCTGCTGACCCTGGATCCGACGCTGGAAAGCGACCGGGGCAGGGCGGCGCGGCAGCTCCTTTGGCTCATGGGGCAGGACGAGGCTATCCGTTTGATTTCGGTCGGATAACTCATTTTGTTCTCAAATGTTCTCAAAAAGTTCTTTACAGCGGCGGGGTGAATATGAGAACAAAGAGGAAACAGAGTTAACGCCGAAAGGAACATCGCCATGATCCGCCAAATCGCAGACCTGCTTCGCGACTCCCGTGGAACGCTGGTCGAGGACCTCCTCGGCGTTGCGGCCCTGACCGTTCTGCTTCTGGGGGCGCTGCACCTGCCTGCCATCGCCTGATTTTCAGTTTCTGCCTGCGGTTTCGCGTCCGTGCAGACCTCCGCATTCCCCGATGCGGTGCTGCGATTGCCTGTCCCAGATTGCCGGGTTGCCTCATCCCCCGGTTCCGGTCGGCACGGTGTCCCACGCGAAGACGCTGACTGTCCGCCGCCGTCCACCCCGACGGCGGCGGTTTTTTGCCCGGGGCGCGCACCGTCAGAACGTATAGGCCAGACGCAACCCGCCCCAATGCCGCCCCTCGACAAAGATCGGGGCGGAGACATCCTTCATCATGCGGAATTCACCGCCGCCCATGTCGCGGCGATAGACCTGCAGCAGGAAAGGATCGGTGTTCCGCCCGGCCTTCAGCCCGACACGATCGTCAAAAATCCGCCGGTTCCGGCTGTTGGCCGCGTTCCAGACCGGATCATTTCCTTGCGGATGAGAGAACTTCAGATTGTGGGTCGGCAGATAGCCGTTCCGGTCCACGGCGGCGCAAAAGACGACGCGAGGGTCAAACTCCAGCGTCGGCTCCTGCACCTGCGGCAGGACCTCATCAGTAAAGCGTGTAAAGCGTGTGGTGACCTGCTGCGGATCGGTCTGCGCCACTGGTCGATAAGCCGTGTCGAAGAGATCCTCCAGCGTCAGCCGTCCGTCGCGCACGCCGGCTTCGAAAAGACCTCGGATCGTGGCGGCTGCGCGGGTGACTTCCTGGATGAAGGCGGCATCGCCATGCGCCCCGCCAAGGGCGACACTGTCCTGGACCAGCCGTTCGGAGGTATCGACCAACCGCCGCACCCGGTCATGGGCGACCCTGACCCCCTCGACCCCGGACTGGACGGAGGTTCCGATCGCTTCCACCCGGGGCAGGAAGTTCCTCAATTCGCCATCCGCCTCCCGCGCGTCGCGGGTGATCAGCTCCGTCCGGCGATGCGCGGTCTGCATCTGCTCCAGCGCCTCCGACAGGGCAGTGCGGCTGGAGGTGCCGGAGGTCTGCATTTCCGACGCCTGGCTGTTCACCGCGCCGGATTCCTGTTGCAGGTCGATGATCCAGTCAATCAGGGCAGCGACATTGCCGGTGATATCTTCCGCCGCCTTGCCGGTGCGCTGCGACAATTCGTTGATCGCATCGGCGACGACGGCGAACCCCCGGCCGCTTTCCCCGGCGCGGGCGGCCTCGATCTTCGCATTGATCGCCAGCATGTTGACCTGAGAGGCGATCACCGCGATCTGGTTGTTGGAGGTTTGCACGGCATCCAGCGTGCCCTGAACCGCCTGTGAGCGTTCGTCGATGCTGCGGATCCAGCGGATGAGATGCCCGGCCTGCTGTTCCGTCACATCCATCAGCTCGCTCGCCCCGGTCAGCTTGTTGAGCGTCTGGGTGATCGCCTCCGACATGGAGGTTAACGTCTCCATTACAGAGGCATTGACCTGCACCACATGCCCCGCCCCCTCCCGCAACTGCTTCAGGGTGCGCAGCTGTTCGCCCGTCTGCTCCTCCAATTGGTCAAGGAAGCCGGTGACATCGACAATCTCCGCCCCCAGGGTGGCCGCGTTTTCGGCCACACGGGTCAGTGTCTCGCCGTGGCGGGCGGTGCCAAAGCCGGTTTGGTCGTGATGCATCGGGTCCAGTCCCTCTCCTCGGGACTGGATAGGACGAATCCCACAACATCAGGTTAAGCGCAGTCGGAATGCTCTATTTTTTCCATCGCTTCGCTCAACGCCTCGAGCGTCAGCAGGATCGAGGCATGGCGATTTTTGTAATCCTTGGCCGGGCGCAGCATTTCCAGACCGTCGAAGGGGGCAGGGGGTGTCGGCCCGTCCTCCTTCAGCATCGCCTTGAGCGCATCGCGCGCCGCAACGATCTGCCCCGGCTCCGTTCCGATCACGGCGCGCCCGACAATCGCCGCCGCCGCCTGGCCCAGGGCGCAGGCCTTGACCTCCTGCCCATAGTCCGACACCCGGCCGTCGCGCAGCGAGACATCCACCGTGACCGTCGAGCCGCAGAGCGGCGCACGGCGTTTCACCGTGGCATCCGGCGCCTCAAGCCTGTGTTGATGCGGGATGTCCGTGGCCAGGGCCAGGATCCGGTCGGAATAGAGTTTGACGAGATCTGTCTCCGCGCTCATCGCGCATCCTTTCCATGGTGGCGCCCCGCGCCTTTCCCCCTTAGATAACCCCCGTAACCCGGTTTGCAAAGGATCGCCCGATGCCCTTCGACCCATCCACGCTGAAATACGACGATCGCGGCCTGATCCCGGCCATTGCCCAGGACGAAGAGGGCACGGTCCTGATGATGGCCTGGATGAATGCCGAAGCCGTGGCCAGGACGCTGGAGACACGTCGCGTCACCTATTGGTCGCGCTCGCGGCAAAGCTTCTGGATCAAGGGCGAAACCAGCGGACATGTGCAGAAACTGGTCGATTTCCGCATCGACTGCGACCGCGACTGCATCCTGATGGTGGTGCGCCAGACCGGCCCCGCCTGTCACACCAACCGGCGCAGCTGTTTCTATACCTCCGTTCTGGATGGGGAGGAGACGGAGCTGATGGCGCCTATGGTGTGAGACCGACCATTCTCCGGACATCCTCCGGGGTGGCGCCTTCTTGCCGGTATTTCAGAATGGAGCGTGCATCGTCGCGCTTGGCCAATCGCTTGCCCTGAGCGTCCCGGATCAGGCGGTGGTGATGGTAAATCGGCACAGGCAGGCCGAGCAGGTTTTGCAGCACCACATGGATCGCCGTCGCCTCGAACAGGTCCTGCCCGCGGATCACATGGGTCACGCCCTGCGCCGCATCATCCAGCACGACGGAGAGGTGGTAGGACGTCCCCATATCCCGCCGCGCCAGCACCACGTCGCCAATGTTCTGGATGAGCTGAGTTGAGGTGACCGCGATCCGCCCGGTCTCCCCCTGCGGACCCACTCCGGCCTCGATGAAACTTACGGCGTCAGTTGCGGCCCTTGTCATATCCAGACGCAGCGCCGCATCCTCGGGGATCGGGCGGCGCCCGTGGTCCGATCTGTTGCCGCGACAGGTGCCGGGATAGATCACGCCGTCCGGCCCCATGGGAACCCCTTCCTGCGGGGCACTGGCGGCCTCCAGGATGTCTTTTCTGGTGCAGGTACAGGCATATATGGCCTCCCGCGCCCAGAGATCCTCCAGCATCGCGCGATAAGCGGACAGGCGGTCGGACTGGCGCAGGACGGGCTCCTCCCAGCTCAGCCCCAGCCAACGGAGATCGTCATGGATATGCGCCTCCCATTCGGGTCGCGCGCGGCTCTGGTCGATGTCCTCGATCCGCAGCAGAAACCGCCCGCCCGCCGCCCGCGCCATGTCATGCGCAAGGATCGCGGAGTAGGCGTGGCCCAGGTGCAGCGGCCCGGTCGGAGAGGGGGCGAAACGGGTGGTAAAAGGCATCCGGGTCGTGGCGTTCGGCGGCGTTCGGGGCGGTGTGGTTCAGAGGTAAGTTGAATAGGGTGGAGTTAAAAGGAGAATATTGCTGAGTAAAATTGGAGTTAAGCTGATTTGTTGGGTTCGGAGTATTAGGTAATAGGCTGATAATTAATATTTTCTCCGCAATCAGGTTAGGCCCATCAACCAAAGCTAACCTTCGCATGTTAGGGGGGGAAAGGCGGGGTGAACCCCGCGCCACGATGGCACTACGCAGGGTTGCGTGGGGCGGGTTCGCTCGAAAAGGCCGTAAACTTACGCTATAGGCTGGCCGACCGGGGGGGCCGTCAGGCCCGCTCCAGCCCGGCTTCGGCCCCGGCCAGCCAGTCGACCCACAGCTCCTTGGCGCGGTCGGTATAGCCCTTGTAGCGTTCCTTGCGTCCCTTCCGGCCGCCACGCACGCCGTCCAGCGGCGGGAAGAGGCCGAAGTTCACGTTCATCGGCTGGAAGGTCTTGGCCTCGGCCCCGCCGGTGATGTGGTTGACCAGTGCGCCCATGGCGGTTTCCGGCGGCGGGGGCGGCAGATCGCGGCCCAGAATTTCCATCGCGGCCATCCGACCGGCCAGCAGCCCCATGGCGGCGCTTTCGACATAGCCCTCGACCCCGGTGATCTGCCCGGCAAACCGGACGTTCGGGCGGGATTTCAACCGCATCCGGTCGTCCAGCAGGGTCGGGGAGTTCAGGAAGGTGTTCCGGTGAATCCCCCCGAGCCGCGCGAAGGAGGCGTTTTCCAGCCCCGGGATCATCCGAAACACATCCGTCTGCGCGCCGTATTTCATCTTGGTCTGAAAGCCGACGATGTTGAACAGCGTGCCGAGCGCATTGTCCCGGCGCAGCTGGACTACAGCGTAAGCCTTCTCCTCCGGCTTATGCGCATTGGTCAGGCCAATGGGCTTCATCGGCCCGTGGCGCAGGGTTTCGCGGCCGCGTTCGGCCATGACCTCGATCGGTAGGCAGCCGTCGAAATACGGGGTGGGTGTGGGGCCGGACGTCTCTTCCCCCTCGTGGAATTCGGTTTTGTCTGCGGCCAACAGCGCGTCGATGAAGGCCTCGTATTGATCCTTGGTCATCGGACAGTTGAGGTAGGCCTTCTGCTCCGCCTCCGTCTCGCCCTTGTCATAGCGGGACTGAGCCCAGACCGTGTCCATGTCGATGCTCTCGGCATAGACGATCGGGGCGATGGCGTCGAAAAAGGCCAGCGCCTCGGCCCCGGTCTCGGCCTGGATGGCCCGGCCCAGACCTTCGGATGTCAGCGGACCGGTGGCAAAGATCCAGCTGCCGTCGGACGGCAGGCTGTCGACCTCGCCCTCCTCGACCCGCACCAGCGGATGCGCGCGCAGCCGTTCGGTCACCCCGGCGGAAAAGGCATCGCGGTCCACCGCCAGCGCGCCGCCGGCGGGCAGGGCATGGGTATCGGCCATTTCCATGATCAGACCGCCCGCCTGCCGCATCTCCCAATGCAGCAGCCCGACGGCGTTCTGTTCGTCGTCATCCGACCGGAAGGAGTTGGAACAGACCATCTCCGCCAGGTCACCCGTCTTGTGGGCGAAGGTCTCGACCTTGGGGCGCATTTCATGGATGACGACCGGCACGCCCATGCGGGCGGCCTGCCAGGCGGCTTCGGATCCGGCCATGCCGCCACCGACGATGTGGAGTTCGCGTGTATCAGACATGCGCGCGATCTAGGGTATCGCGGGCGCTTTGGGAAGGGCCTGTCGATGCAGAGCGCTGCCGAGGCGCGCCACGCATCACTCCTGCCAGTCGGGTTTGCGCTTTTCGATAAAGGCGCGGATGCCCTCGTCCGTGTCGCGCAGCATCATGTTCTCGACCATGACCTGCCCGGTGTAGGCGTATGCCTCGGTCACCGGCATTTCGACCTGACGATAAAAGGCCTCCTTGCCGATCCGCACCGCGGCAGAGAGTTTCCCCGCCACTGTCGTCGCCAGGTCCTGCACCGCCTGCTCCAGCTGGTCGTGGGGCACGGCCCGGTTGATCAGCCCGAGGGCGATGGCGCGGTCCGTGTCGATGAAATCGCCGGTTGTCAGCATCTCGAAGGCCTGTTTGCGCGGGATGTTCCGCGACAGCGCGACCATGGGCGTGGAACAGAAGAGCCCGATGTTCACCCCGTTGACCCCAAACCGCGTGCCCTCCGCCGCGATGGCCATGTCGCAGGTCGCCACCAGCTGACAACCCGCGGCGGTGGCGATGCCGTGGGGCTGCGCGATCACCGGCTGCGGCAGCGTGCGGATCGCCTCCATCACCCGGGAACAACGGGCGAAGAGATCGGCGAAATAGGCCGCGCCACCGTCCTCGGCCTGCCGCCCGGCCTGCATTTCCTTCAGGTCGTGCCCGGCGCAGAAGGCCTTGCCGCTGCCCGACAGCACGACAACCCGAATATCGCGATCCTCGCGCAGCGTATCAAATGCGGCTTGAAGCTCCGCCAACATCGCATCGCTCAACGCGTTGAGCTTTTCCGGCGCGTTCATCCGCAGATGGGCGACGCGGTCGCGATCCGTCCGTTCGAGAATTGCCATCTTGTGCCTCCCTGGATTTCCGGAAACTCTACGCCGCGCAAGACGAGGAGAAAAGCACATGCCGGTCATGACCATCGAAGATCTGACGGATTTTCTGGCCAGGGAATTTCCCCAGGTGAAGAACGAATTCCAGATCGAGGAGGTCCGCGACATGGGCCTGCGCGTCCGCCTCAAGGTGGAGGAGCGGCATCTGCGGCCGGGCGGCACGGTTTCCGGTCCCACGATGTTCTCGCTGGCCGATGTGGCCGTCTATCTGACCATCCTGGCGCAGATCGGGCCAAAGGCCCTGGCGGTGACCACCAATTGTTCCATTGATTTCATGCGCAAACCGGCCGCCAACACGGATCTGGTGGCGGATTGCACCCTGCTGAAACTGGGGCGGGTCCTGGCCATAGGGGATACGCTGATCCGGTCCGACGGGATGGAGGCGCCCGTGGCCCGTGCGACGCTCACCTATTCGATCCCGCCGGAGCGTTAAGGGGCAGACCTTAAGGCGCCAGCTCGATACTGACACGGCTGCGATTGGCGAAATAGGACCACATGTTGACGGTGCCAGAGGCCAGACGCGCGGCCGGGCCGATGAGATACCCGAAGGGCATGTCCGGGTTGTCCTGCAGGTGCATTTTGCGATCCGCATGGATCAAGCTGCGGGCCTGGTGTTGGCCGAACTTGCAGGTCAGCGTGGCCGGACCGATCGGGCCATGCATGAGCGGGACGACGACGGTCGCGGGTGTCATGAACTCAAGGTTGAGGTTGGGCGCGATCATCCGGCACGTCGCGCCTGTGGCGCTCTGGCCCTTGTAGGTCGTGTGGATCTCCGCCCGGTGATGGCCGGTGATCCGATCAGTGTCGCCGGGATGCGGCACGGCCGCGACCCGCGGCGGATTGGAGGTGCCAAGGGTCATCTTCGGGGCCTGCGTGCAGGCGGCGGGAACGGCCAGGATGACCAGGGCGCAGATCGTCAGAGGGGAAGGCGATGCCATTGAGTTTCCTCGACCTTTTGCGGCTGCTTATACAGGTCGGACGGCTGCCGGGCGAGCATGGCGCACAGAAATAGTTGTGGTGTGGCGCCGGAGACTCGCTTTTTCGGCGCGCCCAGGGGGGGAAGGTGGCGCAAATGGCCGGGTCAGGCCCGGACAGAAAGCGCCCAATTGATGGGGTAATATGATACCCAATTTACAAGACTCTGTTTTAAAACGTTTTATTGCGCAAGGTGCCGCTTGACTGCATCGCGCCGCCCTGTATAACCCGCCCATCAATCCGCCCGGTCGGCCGTGTCGCTGTCCGGGCTGCCATTTTCCAAAGGGCACCCGAGATGAAAACCTACTCTGCGACTCCGGCAGACATCGACAAGAAATGGATCCTGATCGACGCGGAAGGCGTCGTTCTGGGCCGTCTCGCCTCGATCGTTGCCATGCGCCTGCGCGGCAAGCACAAGGCGACCTTCACCCCGCACATGGACACCGGTGACAACGTCATCATCATCAACGCCGACAAGGTGCAGATGACCGGCAACAAGCGCGCGGACAAGAAATACTACTGGCACACCGGCCACCCGGGTGGCATCAAGCACCGCACTGCGGGCGAACTGCTGGAAGGGGCCTACCCCGAACGTGTCGTGACCGCTGCGGTCAAGCGCATGCTTCCGGGCAACCGCCTGTCCCGCAAGATCATGACCAACCTGCGCGTCTATGCCGGGTCCGAGCATCCGCACGAGGCGCAGTCGCCCGAAGTGCTGGATGTCAAATCCATGAACTCCAAGAACACGCGGAGCTGATAAATGGCCGACCAGATCAATTCGCTCGAAGAGCTGAAGGACGCCGTGACCGACGATATCGGTGGCGTGGCCGCAGCAGCCGAACCCGAAACCCCGCGTGAGCCCGTCCGGGACGAGCTGGGCCGCTCCTACGCGACCGGCAAGCGGAAGGACGCAACCGCCCGCGTCTGGATCAAGCCGGGCTCCGGCAAGGTCACCGTGAACGGCAAGGAGATGAACACCTACTTCGCCCGCCCGGTGCTGCAGATGATCCTGCGCCAGCCCTTCACCGTCGCCGGCGTCGAGGACCAGTTCGACGTGATGGCCACCGTCACCGGCGGCGGCCTCTCCGGTCAGGCCGGTGCTGTCAAGCACGGCATCTCCAAGGCTCTGCAGCTCTACGATCCGTCGCTGCGCGGTGCCCTGAAGGCCGCTGGCTTCCTGACCCGCGACAGCCGCGTGGTGGAACGCAAGAAATACGGCCGCCGCAAGGCCCGCCGGAGCTTCCAGTTCTCCAAGCGTTGATCCTCACAGGATACGAATTGCAAAAGGCCGTCCCTCGGGGCGGCCTTTTTCCTTGCCGATCCGTCTGATCCTGCAAGGCCCTCGCAACCTCGGGATTGTTAACCGCGGCCCCGCTCACTCATCTGCCGGGATCAATCCCAGCCCGCGCAGGTAGACGCCGATCGCGGTTTCGAGCAGGTCCTCGGGCGGGAAGGGGCTGGCGCGGCCCGGAGAGTTGCGCGCGAAAAGCTCCACCACCCCGTGCGACAGCGCCCAGATATGGGCCGAAAACATCGAGGCCGGGGGTCTCTTCTCCGGCGGGATGTGGCGCGACAGGTCCGCGGCGGCCTTTTCCAGCACGCCGCTGGCCCGGTTGGCCACCGCGGCCAGCTCCGGCGTGCGGTTGACGGAGATGCCGCTTTCGAACATCGCGATGTAGTGGCCGGGGTATTTCCGCGCAAAGGCCAGATAGGCCCGCCCGGTCGCCTCGAAGGCCGCCAACGCCGAGGGCTGTCCCTTGTCGTAGGCGAATTGCATCACATCGGCAAAGATTTCGTACCCCTGCCGCGCCGCTTCGGCGATCAGATCCTCGCGCCCCTCGAAATGGCGGTAGACGGCGGCCGGGGTCACCCCCGCCTCCTTCGCGGCCTCGGAGAGGGTGAAGCCGGTCGGCCCCTTCTCCTCGATCAGCTTGAGCGCGGCATCCACCAGCGCCTGTCGCAGATTGCCGTGATGATAGCCGCGCTTCTTACGCATCCCAGAGGTCCGGGCCGCCAATGACCTTGGTATCGGGGGTGCCGACGGCCTTGGCGATCTTCCGTTCATAGTCGATATGGGTCAGCACGTGGCGGATCGCCTCCAGCCGCGCGCGTTTCTTGTCGTCAGAGCGGATCACCGTCCAGGGGGCGAAATCGGTATGCGTACGATCCAGCGTCTCCATGATGGCGGCGCTGTAATCGTCCCATTTCTTCAGCCCCTCGACGTCGATCCAGCTGAGTTTCCACTGCTTCAGCGGATCGCCCTCCCGTTTGAGGAAACGGCGCAGCTGTTCTGCACGCCCGACGTTGAGCCAGAACTTGAAGAGGTGAATGCCCTCGTCCACCAGCATCTTCTCGAACTCGGGCACCTGGGCAAAGAAATGCTCCCGCTGGCTGTCCGTGCAAAAGCCGAAGACTTTCTCCACGACGCCACGGTTGTACCAAGACCGATCAAAGAACACCATTTCGCCAGCGGTCGGCAGGTGGTCCACGTAGCGCTGGAAATACCACTGGCCCTGTTCGGTTTCCGTCGGTTTCGACAGCGCCACCACCCGCGCCCCGCGAGGGTTGAGATATTCGCGGAACCGTTTGATCGTGCCGCCTTTTCCCGCCGCATCGCGTCCTTCAAAGACGCAGACAACGCGCGCGCCGCTGTCCTTGGCCCAGGCTTGCAGCTTGGCCAGTTCGGTCTGCAGCGTCTCCAGCTCCTTCTCGTAGGACTTCTTCTTCATCTCTTCCGAATAGGGGTAGCTCGGGCTGAGAATGTCGTCCTTGTCGGACCGGGCAATCGCCTCGCGCACGCTCTTGGGTGCGTCCTTCTGGTGAAAGGCGCTGATCGCGCCATCGTAGGGCAAGTCCATATACGTTCATCCTTTTTGCCCAATATGGGGGCAGCGGCGCGAGGGCGCAACGCTTCACCGCTGCGCGGACCTGGCGGCGGCGCGGTCGATGGCGGCGATGACCTGGGGCTGCGCGACATGGTGCGGCATATGCCCGATGCCGGGCAGGGGCGTCAGATGCGCCGACGGGACGCCGCGGGCCAGCGCCTCGGAATGGATGCGGAGAGATACGATCTCATCCGCCTCCCCATGCAGGATCTCAATGGGCAGGGTGAGGTCGGGATAGTGTTTGGATTGCTCCCGCAACTCCGCCCGCAGGTCGGTGCGCTGCTGCGCATTGGCCATCAGGCTGCGCGGCCGCGCAACAAGGGGCGCGCCGATATATTCGCTATAGCCAGATGGTTCGTTCTGGGGCAGGAAGACCCCCTCGATCGCTCGCTGGATATAGTCTTCGCTGACCCAGGCCCCGACGATATGGGCGATGACCGGCCCGATGACGGGCCGCGCCAGGAGGGAATAGAACCGGTCCAACTCCCCCGGCCAGGGATAGGTGGCACCGGCCAGGTTCACCACGGCGCGCAGCTCGCCCGGGTGATGCACCGCCCAGGCCATGGCGACCGCGCCGCCAAAGCTCTGACCCAGAACGATCGGTTGATCGACGTCCAGAGCCTGCGCGGCGGCCACCAGCAGATCCGCCTGATCCTTCAGGGTCACCCCCCGCGCGGCCAGCCGTGGCGTGTGGCCCAGGCCGGGCCGGTCAAAGACGGTGACCCGGTAGCGATCCGTCAACTGATCGACGAGGGAGAAGGTGAAATCCCGCGTATTGCCCGAAGCCCCGTGGATCAGTACCAGATCCGGCCCGGTACCGCGCTGGACGTAATGCACCGGGTGGCCCGCCACCTGGATCATCGCGCCTTCGGGCGGGAATGCCCGTTCTGCTTCTGCCACCCGCTTGTTGACACGCCAGAGGGTCACGAGGGCAAAGATCAGGACAAGAACAAGCAGGCCAAAGGCCAGGCGGGCGAACAGGGTCATCGGGTCCTCTTGCGTATCGGCGGGGGTGTCATTCGTCCCCGGTGATACGCAGCCGGGCCGGGTCCGGTTTCATTTCTCCGTCCCGATCCGCGCCAGGTCAAACGGTGTCGACTGGTATATCTCGTTGATCCAGTTACCATAAAGCAGATGCGCATGGCTGCGCCAGCGGTTCTGTGGCGGCCGAGACGGATCATCATCGGGGTAATAGTTCATCGGCACATTGATCGGTGTGTCATTGGCGATGTCCCGGTCGTATTCCTGCTTCAGCGTATCGCTGTCATATTCGAAATGGTTGAAGACATAGAGCGCCCGGTGCCCCGCATCCTCTATCAGACAGGGGCCGGTCACCTCCTCGCCAAGCAGGGTGGTCAGACCACCGGCCGCGTCGATCTCCGCCTGCTTGTTCTCGGTCCAGCGCGAGACAGGCACGACGCAGACATCCGAAAACCCGCGCAGGTAGGGCGAGGATTTTGCAAGGTTCTTCTGCGGGTAACAGCCAAAGAGCTTGGTCGGCAGGATATGTTTCGGCACGTTATGGAAATGATGGATCATCGCCATCGCCCCCCAGCACACGCCGAAGGTCGAATGCACATGGGTCTGCGTCCAGTCCATCACCTCGACCATCTCGTCCCAATAGGTGACGTGCTCGAACTCCAGATGCTCGATCGGCGCGCCGGTGATGATCAGCCCGTCGAATTTCTCGCCACTCGCCTTCACCTCGGAAAAGGGGCGGTAAAAGCTCTCCATATGCTCGGCGGCTGTATTGCGGGTCTGGTGTTCGCTCATCCGGATCAGCGACAGTTCGATCTGCAACGGCGTCGCCCCGATCAGCCGGGCGAACTGCGTCTCCGTCTGGATCTTCTTCGGCATGAGGTTCAGCAGCGCGATCCGCAGCGGCCGGATGTCCTGCCGTGCCGCCTGATCTTCGCCCATCACCATCACGCCCTCGCGGGAGAGGACGGAATAGGCGGGGAGATCGGAGGGAAGCTTGATCGGCATGGGGGCCTCGGGACTGTGGGTTCGGTTCAGATAAGCGGGGGGTCAGCGCGCCTCAAGGGCGCGGGCAATCATCGTCTCGAAACTCTGCTGGTCGGTGACCTGCGCAACATCGCTGGCCGTCACGGTCACACCGCGCCGCGCCATCGCCTCGTAACGCGGTCGACGGTGATCCAGCGCGCGGGCATAGGTCCAGCGGACAAAGGCATCGGGGTCGACGCTCTCCTCGTCTTCACCCGTTTCGGCGCGATAGTCCGTCCAGGCGTTTTCTAGGAATTCCGGCTGATAATACATCGGCTTGGGCGCCTTGTCGAAGCGCCGCACCAATTCGTCCCGGTGTGCCTCGTCGCCCTTGATCCAGACCAGCAGCGCCATGTCCTCCAGCGTGCCCAGCACGGGGTCCTCGGGATCGTCGGGATCGACCACTTCGCAAATCGACCCGCCGCTGTCGCAGACGAAATGCGGATAGCCATAAAGCGCCTCGGCCCGAAGCGCGAAACGTTCGGTGTCCAGCAGCGCGGCAATCTCCGCCGCCTGATGTTCGGCCTGGCGGCGACGATAGATGTCGAAGGGCAGGCCGCCCTTGGCCGGATCGCCCGGCTTGCCCAGATAGGTCGAGAGCGGCGCGAGGTTGTCGAAGGTGATATTGGAGCCGATGTAGATCGAATCCGTCATCAGCAGGTTCCGCAGAAACGGCACCTGCATGGCATGGGCCTTGGCGTTGTCCGCGATCAACTCGCCCATGTACCGGGTGCCGATGCGGTAATCGACGGAATAATGGAACCAGTCGCCGGTCCCGCGCAGCAGGTTCGACACATGGGTCTTGCCCAGTCCGGACATGCCAAACAGCACGACACGCTTCTGCGGCGCATTCAGCCAGTCTTGTGCGGTTTCGTAGATCATCTGTGGCTCCGGTCCTGTCAGGCCCTTTGCTAAGGCGCTGGTCCGGAACAATCAAACCCCAATTCCTAACGCACAAGCCCCAGTCGCCGGACCACCCGTCCATCCAGCACGATCAGGCCGAAGGCGATGATGCCAAACCCGATCAGATGACGCGGCAGCAGCACCTCGTCCAGAACCAGATGGCCCAGAAGGATCGCCACCGGCACCAGCAACAGAGTCACCAGCATCAGGTTGCCGCTCCCCGCCTTGGACAGGATGGAATAATAAAGCAGATAGGCCGCCGCCGTGGCGATCAGGCTGTAATAGCCGATGGCGATCCAGGTGCGCGGCAGCAGGTCCAGGCTCGGCGTGCCTTCGGTCATCCAGGCCAGCGGGATCATCACCAGTGTCGATCCGGTCAGCATCCCCGCCGAGGCGACCAGCGGCGACAGGGTCGACAGGCGTGCCCGCCCGAAGGCTCCGCCAAGCGCATAGCACAGCGTCGCCGCCAGCACCGACAACTGCCCGAGCGATCGCAGGTCTATATGCGCCAGCGTGTCGATCCCCATGGCCGTGGCCACCCCGACCACGCCAAACCCCACGCCGACGGCCTTTCGCGCGGTCAGCTTCTCATCCGCAAAGACGATCGCCGCGACCACCACCCCGAACACGGCGGTGAAGGAGTTGAAGATCGCCGTCAGCCCGCTTTCGATATGCAGCTGCCCCCAGGCCAGGAAGAAGAAGGGCAGCACGTTGTTCAGCACCCCCATGAAGAAGAAGGCGAGCCAGAACCGCGGATCGCGCGGCACCGGCAGGCGCAGCGCGAAGACGACAATCCAGAGCACGAGCATCGCCCAGCTACAGCGGTGCATCACCGTGGTGAAGGGGCCAAGTTCGTCCAGGATGATCCGGGTGGACAGGAACGACCCGCCCCAGATCAGGGCCAGCATCAGCAATTGGCCCCAGGCGGCGCCGGACATGGTTTTTTGTGGTGTCATGAGGCCATTAGCCGATGCAGGCGGCCGTTCGGCAACCCGGAACCTGTGCAATCACGCACGTGAACTGGCCCGGATATTCGCATAATTCGCGCCAAAAATGACCGCCGCCCCGAGCAGCACGTAAGGATCCAGCGGCTCCTGATAGAGCAGCAGGCCCACCACCGCCGCCGTCGGCAGCCGCAGGAAATCCATCGGCGACACGACGGAGGCCGGGGCGATAGACAGGGCCGAGGTCACGCAGAAATGGGCAAAAAGCCCGGCGAAGCCGACCAGGATCGCCACCGGCCAGAGCGCGGCGGAGGGCATGGCGAAATCCCCGTCATAGCCACCGCAGACCAGGCCGAAGATCGCCTGCATCACCGTCAGCCAGAAAAGGATGCTGAGGGTCGAGACATCCCGCGTCAGCATCTTGGTGGTCAGGATGGTCCCGGCAAAGCCGATGGCGCAGGCGGCGGCTGCGATAAGCCCGGGAGTGATTTCCTGCGCCCCGGGGCGTGTGATGATCAGGATACCGACAAAGCCGACCAGCCCCGCCAGCGCCCGGCGCAGGGTCATCCGCTCGCCCAGCAACAGTGGCGACAGCACCAGCACCCAAAGCGGCGCGGTGAACTCCAGCGCAAAGACCTGCGCCAGCGGGATCACCGTGATGGCGTAGAACCACAGGTTCTGCCCGGTGAAATGCGCCACGTTGCGGATCAGATGCAGGCCAAAACGGTGTGTTGAGATCTGGTCCCAGGCCCCGCGCATCGCCACCACGCCCACCACGATCACCACCCCGGTCAGGCTGCGCCAGGTCATGATCTCGAAGGTGTCCAGCTCGGCCGCCAGCGCGCGCCCTGCCACCGCCATCGTCAGGAAGGAGGCGATGGCCCCCAGCATCCACAGGGCGGCGCGCAGATTGGGCGAGGGCAGGGGCGTGTCGAGGGGGGCTTGCTGGGTCATGGAGATTCGGAAAAAGCGATGCGCGACCGTATCAGGGCGCCGCCCGGTGTCCAGATCACGCAACGGCAACAGTGCGGTTGAGTTATTCGCACCCCATCCTTCAAATTGACCGCTTTTCCTCAGGGCCCCATGCCACGCGACGGAAAACACCCGCGAAACCCAAGCGAGGCTGGGGTTTAGGCACGTATTTAGATCACTAACAAATGTGCCTTTGATCTGGGTCAAGGCCGGGGGGGCGGCAATTTGTAACCTGCCCTTGAATGGATGCGCGACTTATAACCATTCCAATTACGAAGTGACGGTGCTAGCACCGGACCGCCTGCCCGCGCGCGGACAGGGGACGACCAAGGAGGATTGCCCGTGACTTACGAGGCTCATCTTGACCAGGCGCTGAACCAGCTGCACGAAGAAGGCCGTTACCGGACCTTCATTGATATCGTGCGGCACAAGGGTCAGTTTCCCCATGCGACCCGTCGGCGTCCCGATGGCTCCGAACAGCCTGTCACGGTGTGGTGCGGCAACGACTATCTCGGCATGGGGCAGCACCCCGTCGTCCTCGCCGCCATGCATGAGGCGCTGGACGAAGTTGGCGCAGGTTCCGGCGGCACGCGCAATATCTCCGGCACGACGCTCTATCACAAGGCGCTGGAGGCGGAACTGGCCGATCTGCATGGCAAGGAGGCGGCGCTGCTCTTTACCTCCGCCTATATCGCCAATGACGCGACGCTTTCGACCCTGCCCAAGCTCTTCCCCGGTCTCATCATCTATTCGGATGAGCTCAACCACGCCTCGATGATCGAGGGCGTGCGCCGCAATGGCGGGGCCAAGCGCATCTTCCGCCACAACGACGTGGACCACCTGCGCGAACTGCTGGAGGCCGACGATCCCGCCGCGCCGAAACTGATCGCCTTCGAGTCGGTCTACTCCATGGACGGTGATTTCGGCCCGATCGCGGCGCTCTGCGACCTTGCCGAGGAATTCAACGCGCTCACCTATATCGACGAAGTGCACGCCGTCGGCATGTACGGCCCACGCGGCGGCGGCGTGACCGAGCGGGACGCCATCGCGCATCGCATCGACATCATTAACGGCACCCTGGCGAAGGCCTATGGCGTGATGGGCGGCTATATCGCCGCCTCGGAAAAGATGTGTGACGCCATCCGCTCCTACGCGCCGGGCTTCATCTTCACCACCTCGCTGCCGCCCGCGGTGGCCGCCGGTGCCGCGGCCTCCGTCAAGCACCTCAAGACGGACCAGGCGCTGCGGGATCTGCACCAGACCCAGGCCAGGATCCTGAAGACCCGGTTCAAGGCGCTCGGCATGCCGCTGATCGACCATGGCAGCCACATCGTGCCGGTCATCGTCGGCAACCCGGTGCATACCAAGATGCTGTCGGACATGCTGCTGGACGATTTCGGCATCTACGTTCAGCCAATCAACTTCCCGACCGTGCCCCGCGGGACGGAGCGTCTGCGCTTCACCCCGTCGCCGGTTCACGGACCGGACGAGATCGACAAACTGATTCACGCAATGGATTCGCTGTGGTCCCATTGCGCCCTCAACCGGCAGGAACTCGCCGGCTGACACGGATCATCCTCAGGCAGAAGGCTCTTGTGCCTTCTGCCGGGGCAACCACAAGCCCTTGTAGTTAAGGATTAGGCGGTTTTCCCGCTTTTCCGGGGCCAAATCCCGCCGACACCAACCCTTTTTCTTTAAACCTCCTTGAATCGTGATAGGGTCTTAGCAACAAAGAGCGGGACTCGAATCGGGGTGATAACGGGTCTCAGCACATTCGCGGACGGGGCAGCTAGCATGATGCGGCGCAAGAGGCTCAAGCTGGAGCAGGAAACGATCCAGCCCAAGGGATTCGATGATTACGAGCTGAAGCTCGGCGACATGATGCGCGGTGAACGTGCAACCATGGGCAAATCCCTGCTGGACGTGCAGCGCGAACTCCGCATCAAGGCCTCCTACATCGCCGCCATCGAAAACTGCGATCCAGAAAGCTTTGAAACACCCGGTTTCATTGCCGGCTACGTGCGCTCCTACGCCCGCTACCTCGATCTGGACCCGGATCGCGCCTTTGAACAGTTTTGCGCCGAAAGCGGGTTCGAGATTGCCCACGGCATGTCCGAAGCGGCCTCCGGGACCAAGCGCAAGAAGCCGCAGGCGGCGCCGGTCAAGGGTGTGGATGCCCTCGGCTCCTCCACCGCCTTCCTGCCGGAAAAGGAAAGCTTCCTGTCGACCATCGAACCCGGCGCCCTTGGCTCCGTTGCGGTTCTGGTGGCTTTGATCGGGGCGCTCGGCTACGGCGGCTGGTCCATCCTGACCGAGGTTCAGCGCGTGAAATTCGCCCCCGTGGAACAGGCCCCCGAGGTGTTGAGCGATCTCGACCCCGTTCAGGCCGTCCCCGGAACCACGTTGCCCGCCGGGCCCGCCAGCGTATCGACCACCGGTCGCGCGGCCGAGGGGCTAGATCGTCTGTACCGGCCCGAGGCACTGGACGTCCCGGTCCTGGTGGCCCGCGACGCGCCGATCTCGACCCTGAATCCGTCGGAAAACGGCACATTCGCCGCCGATACCGGGCCGGAAGCCTCATCCCCGCTGCCTGCCGGGTCTGCCGAGGATCGGGCCGTTGCCGTCGCCCTGAACGGTGCAATCACCGCCGAGCCGGAGCAGCCGACCCCCACCACGCCCCGCGTGACCGAAAACGTCGGCCCGGGTGTCACCCTGGTTGCCGTGCGGCCCGCCTGGGTGCGGGTCAGCGCCGCCGATGGCACCGTGGTCTTTGAAAAGATCCTCGACGCGGGCGAAGAGTACCAGGTTCCCATGACCGAGGAGCCGCCGCTGCTCCGTGCGGGGATGTCCGGCTCTCTCTACGTCTCCGTGAATGGCGAGTTGCGCGGCCCGCTTGGCCCCGGCACGGCCACCATCCGCAACGTGGCCCTGACCGCCGATGCGGTGTCGGAAAACTACGCTGTGGCGGACCTCTCCTCCGATCCGGTGGCCAAGGACATCATGCTGGCCAAGGCGCGGCAGCTGGAAACCCCGACCGAGTGATCCCGCAGAGGTGATCCGACATCCGGCCCAGAGCAATGCCCCACGCATTGCCCCGGGCCGTTTCGCGTTGTAAGCCTGCGCCAAGCATCTCAGCGAGCCAACCGCGAGGCCCCCATGTCGCACAATCCCGTCCGTCCCTGGCGCAATATCGAGCGGCGCAAGAGCCGTCGGATCATGGTCGGCAATGTCCCCGTCGGGGGCGACGCCCCGATCTCAGTCCAGACGATGACCAACACCGACACCTCCGATGTGGCGGCCACCGTCGCCCAGGTGCAGCGCGCGGCGGAGGCAGGGGCCGACATCGTCCGCGTCTCCACCCCCGATGCGGCCGCGACCAAGGCTCTGAAGGAGATCGTGCGCGAAAGCCCCGTGCCGATCGTTGCAGACATCCACTTCCACTACAAACGCGCCATCGAGGCGGCAGAGGCCGGGGCGGCCTGCCTGCGCATCAACCCCGGCAATATCGGCGATGAGAAACGCGTGGCCGAGGTAGTGAAGGCGGCCAAGGATCACGGCTGCTCCATCCGCATCGGGGTCAACGCCGGATCGCTGGAGAGGGACCTGCTTGAGAAATATGGCGAGCCTTGCCCGGATGCGATGGTAGAGTCCGGCCTCGACCATATCCGTATCTTGCAGGACCACGATTTCCACGAGTTCAAGATCAGCGTGAAGGCCTCCGACGTCTTCATGTCCGCCGCCGCCTATCAGCAGCTTGCCGACGCCACCGACGCCCCCATTCACCTTGGCATTACCGAGGCCGGCGGGCTGATGTCCGGCACGGTCAAATCCGCCATCGGTCTGGGCAATTTGCTGTGGATGGGTATCGGAGACACGTTGCGCGTGTCCCTGTCCGCCGATCCGGTTGAAGAAGTGAAAATGGGCTTCGAGATCCTGAAGTCGCTCGGTCTGCGCCATCGCGGCGTCAACATCATCTCCTGCCCCTCCTGCGCGCGGCAGGGGTTCGACGTCATCAAGACGGTGGAGATCCTGGAAAAACGGCTGGAACACATCAAGACCCCGATGTCCCTGTCGATCATCGGCTGCGTCGTCAATGGGCCCGGTGAGGCGCTGATGACCGACGTCGGCTTCACCGGCGGCGGGGCCGGGGCGGGCATGGTTTATCTGGCGGGCAAGCAGAGCCACAAGATGACCAACGACCAGATGGTGGATCACATCGTCGAACAGGTCGAAAAACGCGCCGAGGAGATCGAGAGCGCGGGGGCCGTCGAGGCGGCAGAGTAATCCTCACCGGCGAGTCAGGCTCACCGTAGGGTGGGGTTTTACCCACCACACGCCCGGCTCACCTGCGCCGACCGTTCATTCTGAAACGTATTTCTCCAGCACGATCTGCGGGATAGCCCCCTGCAACATCAGCCCCGGCAGCACGTAGGCCGGGGTGCTTTCCAGCTCCAGCGCGGCAAAGGCAGCGGCCTCCTCTCTCGGGGCCGGGCGCATCATCCGGTCCTGTGTCCAGCGTCCCTCTGCCAGGATCTCCGCCAACTCCGCCTCCGTCTGCGCTGCCATGAGCCGGGTCCGGGCGTCGCGGTAGGCGTCCGGGCCCTCGCGATCCAGCAGCGACAGCAACAGTTGCGGAACAGCGCCGTCCCTGGCGAACCGTGGCTCCACGCGAATGTCAGGGTGCCGCGCCATCAGCGCCGCCAGCTCCGCCCAAGCGTCGGCGCAGTCGGGGCAGGGATAGGCCTCGAAAAAGACGATCGTCAGCCGTGGGGCCGATGCGCCAAAGCCGCGTTCGGTGGCCTTGAATAGTCCAGCCTGCGCCTCCAGCCGCGCCCGGTCCTCCGCCGCCGCCTCGGCATAGAGATCGGGGGCGGGCGGAAAGAGCGCCCCGGCCACCGGTGAGGGATCGGCCAGGATCGCCGCGCGCACTTCCTCTCCGAAGATGCGCCGTTCGGCGGCTGAAAAGTCCAGCCCCTCGGCCTGCGCCGCCCCGCAAAGGGCCAGCGCCAGAAGCAGAACGAAAGGTCTGATCACCCGTCCCGCTGGTCCGCCGCAATCTGGGTCATGGCATCCAGCGGCACATAGCCCCGGATCAACTGCTCGCCAAAGACAAAGGTCGGCGTGCCGTTGATCTTGAGCTTGGAGGCCAGGTCATGTGTCTGCCGGATCTCCGCATCCACCGCAGGGTCTTCCAGCTGCGCGACAATCGCTGCCCCGTCGAGGCCCAGCCCCTCTGCCAGGCGGGACAGGGCCGCTTCGCTGGTCGGGCCCTTGTAGGCCATCAGCGCGTCATGCATCATCCCGTAGGCCTCGTCTCCGGCAGCCTGCTTCGTCGCCACGGCAAAGCGCGCACTGTCGAGGGAGGCCTGACCCAGAATCGGCAGCTCCTTCACGACAAAGCGGATGTTCCCGTCCTGCTCGATCAGCTCGCGGACCTCCTCAAAGGCCTTGCGGCAATAGCCACAGCGATAGTCCAGAAACTCCACCACCGTCAGGTCGCCCTCGGGATTGCCGCCGACCCAGGAATAGCCGTCGTCCTGAATCGCCTTGAGGTTGCCCTGCACCAGCGCCAGGTCATTGCCCTCCTGCGCGGCGGCGTTGCGCTCCTCCAGGATGCTCACCGCCTCCATGATCACCTCGGGGTTATCCAGCAGATAAGCGCGGACCTCTTCGCGAAAGGCCTCGCGCTCTGCCGTGGTCATGTCGGTGAGGTCCAGCGCCTGGACCGGGGTGGCAAGCAGTCCCAGAAGGGCGAGGGGGGCTAGACGGGTCATGGCGATGTCTCCGGGGTTCGGGCTGGGGTCATTTGTCGGTCTTGACGGCATTCAACACATCCTGGGCGCGTTGCCAACCGGCGGAACCGCGCGGCAGCATGTCGACTGCCCGCTTGGCAAGGATGCGCGCCTCCTTGGTGCGTCCATGCATCGCATGGGCCTCTGCGGTGACGAGCGAAGCCATGCCGTTGTTGCCCAGTTTGGCATAGGCGGTGCCCAGGTCGCGCAGCGCCTGGCCATTGCGCCAATCTCGCGATGTCGCGCGTTCCAGCAGCGGCACCGCCTGTTGCAGCCGCTGTGTGCCGCCAAGCGCCACAAGGGCGCGGCCATAGCTGGCCATGATGAGCGCGTTGTTTGGCGCCCGCTTCAGCGCCGCGCCATAGGCATTGGCGGCCGCGCCGAAATTGCGCGACTCCAGAAGGATTTGCCCCCGCAACTCGTCGTAATAGGGATCGCCGGGCCGTGCCTGCCGCGCCCTGTCCAGGCTCGCCAGGGCCTTCTGCGTCTGGTTCAGGCGGTGATGGGCAATGGCCTCGCGCATGGCACGCACGTCCGCATAGGGGCTCTCCTTCATCCGCTGAAAGGTCCATTTCGGGTTGCGGATAAAAGCCGAGAGCTTGCCCTTCGTCCGGTCGAACCAATAGTCCGCCTCCGGATCGGGCTTGCCGTTCTTGCCATAGCTCAACGCCAGCGCCTTGACCTGCCGCAGCCGGTCGCGCGACAGCGGATGGGACCGCGCATAGATATCCTGCCGCCGCTTTGGCAGCGCCTCCTGGCCTGCGAAGATTTCCAGCAGACTGACCGCGCCGGAGGTCTCGATCCCCGCCGCGGCGAGGTAGCGCATACCCGACTGGTCCGCCGCGCTTTCCTCCGCCCGCGTGTGGCCGAAAAAGACCCCCTGCGCCGAGGAGGCGATGCCAAGGGCCAGCCCGCCTGCCGCCTCACCGGCCCCCGCGGCCCCGGCAGCCACCGAAAGCGCCGCGCCCAGCATCATCACATTGCGCGCGCTCTGCACATTGGCGGCGCGGCGGACGAGGTGGCCATTGGCGATATGCGCGGCCTCGTGGGCGATCACGGATTGCAGCTCCGACGCCTTGGTCAGCCTCAGGATCATGCCGGAGTGGATATAGATGGCCGTGGGGTCGAGGACGAAGGCATTCATCGCCCCGTCTTCGATCACATAGATGCCGACCCGCGACGGGCTGAGCCCCGCCGCCCGCAGGATCGGTGCGGCCAGTTGTGTCAGCCCGTGTTCGATATCCGGGTCCCGCACCAGCCCGCCGGCCCGCGCGATGACCGGCGCCAAGGTCAGCACCAGCACCAGAACACATGTCAGGAGGCGGGCGATTGACCTCAAGGCGGACTCCGTCAACAAAGTGCCCACACTGTCGGAGATGCACATGCGGGTTTCAAGCCGTGGGGATGTCGATCCCTTCATTGTGATGGTCATTCTGCAACTCGCCGCCGAGGCGGAGGCAGAGGGCCGCCACATCATCCATATGGAAATCGGGCAGCCGGGCACCCCGGCGCCGGGGCCCGCCCGGGCCCGCGCCCGTGCCGAGATGGACAGGCACGCCCTGGGGTACACGGTCGCCCGCGGCCTGCCGGAGCTGCGGGCCCGCATCGCGCGGCTTTATGGTGATTGGTACGACGTCGATCTGGACCCGGGCCGCGTGATCGTGACGCCCGGCTCGTCCGGCGGGTTTCTTCTGTCCTTCACTGCGCTCTTCGATCCCGGCGCCCGGGTCGGCATCGCCAATCCTGGCTATCCGGCGTACCGCCAGATCCTCAAGGCGCAGGGGTTGGAGACGGTGCTGATCCGAACAGTGCTGGAGGATGGCTATCAACTCCGCCCGGATCAGATCACCGGTGCCGGGCTGGACGGGGTTCTGGTCGCCTCACCGGCCAATCCGACCGGCACCATGCTGGATCATGCCAGGCTGTCGGGCCTGATCCACGCGGCCCAGGACACCGGCACCGCCTTCATCTCGGACGAGATCTATCATGGCCTGCATTACGAGGGGCGGGGCGTCTCGGCGCTGGAGATCACGGACGAGGCGATCGTCATCAACTCCTTCTCCAAGTATTTCTCCATGACCGGCTGGCGCATCGGCTGGATGATCGTGCCGCCCGATCTGGTCGACCGGGTCGAGAAGCTGGCCCAGCACATGTTCATCTGCGCCCCTCATGTCAGCCAGGTCGCCGCCCTGGCCGCACTGGACGCGACGGAGGAGCTGGAGTTCAACCATGCCACCTATGCCCGCAATCGCGAGATCGTCCTGACCGGGTTGGAAAAGGCCGGGATCACCCGTTTCGCCCCGCCGGACGGCGGCTTCTACGTCTATGCGGATATCGGCCATCTGGGCGGTGACAGCCTCGACTTGGCCAAGGCACTGCTGGAGGAGGAAGGCGTGGCGGTGACCCCGGGCCATGACTTCGACCCCGAACGTGGCGGGCGCATGTGGCGCCTGTCCTACGCCGCCGCCACATCCGAAATTGCCGAAGGGATGGAGCGGATCGCCCGGTTCACGGCGCGCCGGGGGTAGGGGCGGTCCCTCCTCAACGACGCAATAGGTCCAAACGAATATCCCCGGGACGTGCCCCGGGGATATTCGATAATCCAGATGTTGCGGCCGCTTACCGGAAGGGCTCGTCCAGACGCAAAAGCCGCTGATGGAACTTGGGCAGCTTGTCGAAGGGCACCAGCCCCTGATCCCGCGCTGTCGTCCGGATCGCATCCCGGCTGTGGCCGATATGCTCATAGACCGTCCGTTCAATCCGGCGGCTGCGCATCGTCTCTCGGACGGATCGCGCGGAATAGCCTTCCAGGAAGTGTCCATCCATTGACGGATAGCGCGACAGGAACTGGTAGGAACAGGTGATCGACCCGCGCCGCGCCGCGATATTGGCCACGCCTTCCTCCTGCAACAGGAAGATTCCGCGAAATTCCCGTGCGGGCCCGTTGGTCGGCAGACCCTGCTGCTCCATCGCGTCCTTGGCCTCGTAGCCGCGCAGGAAGGTATATCCGTCCTCGCGAAAGACCAGAAGCATGCCCAGCACGCCCATGGTGTCATCGACAAAGGACCGCCGCGAGAAGCGATAGATCCCCGAGGGCACCACATCCTCGGGTACCTTGGTCGAATTCTGCCCCATGAAGTCCCGAATCGCGGGGTGGTTCAGCAGTTCACTGTTGCCGTCGGGAATCGTGTCGACCGGCTCCAGCAGGATACGGGCATCCTTGCCGAAGAAGCCGCATATACGGTGCAGGACGTCCGGCCGGGGAAAACTCTCGCCTGAAAGATACCTGTTATATTGCGTCCGGTTGATGCCCAATTCGCGACACAAGCCGGCGATAGAAGGGTATTGCGAACTCAGTTGACGCAGGTTCGCGCCAAAGATGTTTCGGATCTCTGCAGGGTCAGTTGGAACCTGACTCGGGTTTTTGGCAGATCGGGACAAATGTCAGGGCTCCGCTAGTTATTCTGGTTTTACCTTCCTGTATGATGCCAACTCGCATCGCTTTCGAGCAAATGTGACGTGAATTGGCGTCATTTCACGCACTGTATAGCGTCAACTAGATTAATGCACGACACATTTTCCCATTTGGCGGTACAGGATAGGTAATTTCCGGACGCTAGTGTTTTCCACACACTGGACCCAAACGGGAATAATGTCCGGAGATCAGCATGTTCGGTGTCGTTTTGTGGAGCAGCCACGAAGATCTGAGCGCAGTGATTTGGTGCGAAGACCATCAGGATCTGGCGATACTTCGCCAATCCGCCATCACTCCGGACCTGGCACAGATGCCCGAGGCAGGGGATCTCGTCAGCTTTGATATCAAAGAAGAAAACGGCGTCCGCGAGGCGTGGAACACCGTTGTTGTGGCCCCCGACCATTTCGTTGGTCTGCCCGGCGAACTGAAGCGCGCAGGCGGGGCCGCGATGGACGCCGTGATGAACAACATGGCGTCAGATAGCGTCGCCACCGATCAGAAGCGGGGTCAGGTCGTGCCGTTCCCCAATGCGGCAACGCTCCGCCCTGCCGACAGGAATGCGGAGCCGATTCCGCTGACTGGCACGGGCCGCTGACCCCGCCTAGCCGCGCCCGCCGCGCGACAGGGCGGCGACGCCGGTCCGTGCCATTTCCATCAGCCCCAGGGGCCGCATGAGATCGGCGAAAGCGTCGATCTTTTCCGGTGCGCCGGTAATTTCAAAGACAAAACTATCCAGCGTGCTGTCGACCACATTGGCGCGGAAGATATCTGCCAGCCGCAGCGCCTCGACCCGCTTGTCGCCCGCGCCCTCGACCTTCAGCAGCGCCAGCTCCCGCTCCACCGACGGCCCTTCGACCGTCAGGTCATGAACCCGGTGCACCGGCACGATCCGGCCAAGCTGCGCCTTTATCTGTTCGATCACCTGCGGCGTGCCACGGGTGACGATTGTAATGCGCGACAGGTGCCCGGTGTGGTCCACCTCGGCGACGGTCAGGCTGTCGATGTTGTAGCCGCGCCCGGAGAAGAGGCCGATGACGCGGGCTAGAACCCCCGCCTCGTTGTCGACCAGAACCGCGAGGGTGTGGGTTTCGACCACATCGGAGAAGGTGGGGCGGAGGTTATAGGCCGAATGCTTGGTCGAGCCTTTCTTGATATGCAGTGCGCTCATTGTTCTGTCCTCTGTGAACGGTGCGTGCAAGCACGCACCCTGCGGGGTGGGGTAGGGTGCGTGCTTGCACGCACCGACTGGCGGTCACACCAGGACCGCGCCCCCCTCCTTGATGGCATCCTTGGTCGAGGCATCGCCGAGCAGCATCTTGTTGTGCGGCTCACCCGACGGGATCATCGGGAAGCAGTTCTCGTGCTTCTCGACCAGGCAGTCGAAGATCACCGGACCGTCATAGTCGATCATCTCCATAATCGCGTCGTCGAGGTCGGCCGGATCGGTGCAGAGGATCCCTTTGGCCCCAAACGCCTCAGCCAGCTTGACGAAATCGGGCAGGGCCTCGGACCATGAATGGGAATAGCGCTCGCCATGCAGCAGCTCCTGCCACTGGCGCACCATGCCAAGACGTTCGTTGTTCAGGATGAACTGCTTCACCGGCAGCTTGAACTGAACCGCCGTGCCCATTTCCTGCATGTTCATCAGCCAGGAGGCCTCGCCCGCCACGTTGATGACCAGCGCGTCGCGATGCGCCATCTGCACGCCGATCGACGCCGGAAAGCCGTAGCCCATGGTGCCTAGGCCGCCGGAGGTCATCCAGCGGTTCGGCTCGTTGAACTGCAGGTACTGCGCCGCCCACATCTGGTGCTGGCCGACCTCGGTCGTGATGTAGCGATCCCGGTCCTTGGTCAGTGCTTCCAGCCGTTCCAGCGCATATTGCGGTTTGATCGTCTTGTCGGAGTTTTTGTAGTTAAGGCAGGAGACTGCCTTCCACTCTTCAAGCTGCTTCCACCATTTGTCCAGCGCGTCGCGGTTCATCTTGCGGCCGCGCGACTTCCAGACCTTCAGCAGGTCCTCCAGAACATGCGCCACATCACCCACGATCGGGATATCGACATGGATCACCTTGTTGATCGACGAGGGGTCGATGTCGATGTGGGCCTTGCGCGAATGCGGGCTGAAGGCGTCGATCCGGCCGGTGATCCGGTCGTCGAACCGCGCGCCGATGTTGATCATCAGGTCACAGCCGTGCATGGCCATGTTCGCCTCGTAAAGCCCATGCATCCCCAGCATGCCGAGCCAGTTCTTGCCCGACGCAGGATAGGCCCCGAGCCCCATCAGGGTGGAGGTGATCGGCGCACCGGTGGCATCCACCAGCTCCCGCAGCAGCTGCGAGGCCGCATTGCCGGAGTTGATCACCCCGCCGCCGGTGTAGAAGATCGGCCGTTTCGCCGTCTCCAGCGCCTCGACCAGCTCGGTGATCGCCTCCATGTCGCCCTTGACCTGCGGCTGGTACCGTTTCGACCCGCCCTTGACCGGGGGGGTGTAGGTGCCGGTGGCGAACTGCACGTCCTTGGGGATGTCGATCAGAACCGGGCCGGGGCGGCCGGCGGTGGCGACATGGAAGGCCTCGTGCAGCGTGCCGGAGAGGGCATCCGTATCCTTCACCAGCCAGTTATGCTTGGTGCAGGGGCGGGTGATGCCGACGGTATCGGCCTCCTGAAAGCCGTCCGAGCCGATCATGAAGGTCGGCACCTGGCCGGTCATCACGACGATCGGGATGGAATCAAGCAGCGCATCGGCCAGACCGGTCACCGCATTGGTCGCCCCGGGGCCCGAGGTCACCAGCACCACGCCCGGTTTCCCGGTCGAACGCGCGTAACCTTCGGCTGCATGAACCGCACCCTGTTCGTGGCGCACTAGGATGTGGCGGATGTCGTTCTGCTGAAAGACCTCGTCATAAATCGGTAGCACGGCGCCACCGGGATAGCCGAATACGGTGTCGACGCCCTGATCCTTCAGCGCCTGAACCACCATTCTTGCACCAGTCATCTGCCGTGCCATGTTCTTTCTCCGTCTGCTGCGCCTGTCGCGCGGGTCTCAGCCAATAAAAAGCCCCCGGAGGGTGATCCGGGGGCGCATGGGGTCCAATTCAGGTTCCGGTGCTACCGGCCCATGCGCCTGTCTCCTACGATGACGATTAGTGCTGTCATGCCCAAGGGCCCTTTCAGTTGATATTCGAGGAAATAAGGGGGACGCGCAGTAAGGTCAACCGCAATTCTGCGACAAAAGTGTCGCGGTGCGGCCGAAATCTTTCCGAAAGTTGCGTTAACACGGGCAATTGTTTCCATTTGCGTCAACGGCGGTGCGATCTGACCAAGGTTCGTGCAGATGACGCGGTATTGGGCACATGCCACGGAAATGCCGGTCACCGCCGGATTCCGTGCCGCTTTGCCGTCTGTGCCGAACCTGGCGTCAAGCCGTTACAAGGGGGGCTCCAATTGACCGGCGGGTCAGTGATCGGCGGGCATTTCCCGAGACCCGGCAACAACTTGGCCGGAAAATTACATGCGAAGTTCACGCATTGTCCTGATGCAAAAAGTATTTGCGCTCTCGCCATCCATCGCTAGGTTGGCTCCACTCGTGATGCCGGGGACAAGGGTCAAAACCGTCCCGGTTTCAAAGATCTGTTGGGAGGATAAAAATGGATCGCCGTTCTTTTCTGAAGACCTCCGCTCTGGGTGGTTCCGCTGTCGCCGCGACTTCGCTGGCTGCTCCGGCAATCGCACAGGGCAACACTACGCTCACCATGGTCACCACCTGGCCGCGCGGCCTGGCCGGTGTTTGGGACTCCGTTGAGCGTTTCTCGAATAACGTCAGCGCCATGTCCGGTGGCACGCTCACCATCGACGCCAAGGGCGCGGGCGAACTTGTGGGCGCACTGGAAAGCTTTGACGCCGTGACCTCCGGTCAGGCGGACATGTACCATGGTGCGGACTACTACTGGGTCGGCCAGCATCCCGCTTGGGCCTTCTTCACCGCTGTTCCCTTCGGCATGACCGCGCCGGAAATGATGGTCTGGTACTATGCGCAGGACGGCATGGCGCTGCACCACGAACTGGGCGAAGTCTTCGGCATCAAGGGCTTCATCGCCGGTCAGACCGCCGCGCAGGGTGGCGGCTGGTATCGCAAGCAGATCAACTCTGCCGACGATTTCAAAGGCCTCAAGTTCCGTATGCCCGGCCTCGGCGGCCAGGCCCTGGCCGAACTGGGCGCCTCCGTGCAGAACATCCCGGGCGGCGAAATCTACCAGGCTCTCTCCACCGGCGCCCTCGACGGCACCGAATGGATCGGCCCCTGGTCGGATGAAAAGCTGGGCCTTCAGGAGGTCTGCGACCACTATTATCCCGCCGGTTTCCACGAGCCGGGCGCGGCGCTGTCGGTCGGCTGCAACCTCGACGTCTTCAACGGTCTGTCGGCCGAGCATCAGAAGATCATCGAAGTGGCGGCTGCGGATGCGCATCAGCACAACTACGCGCTCTTCATCGCCAACAACGGTCCGGCGCTGCAGCGTCTGAAGGACGGTGGCGCACAGATCCACCAGTTCACCGACGACGTTTGGGACGCCTTCGGCGCCGCCTCCAAGTCGGTTCTGGACGGCTTCATGGATGACGAGCTCTTTGCCAAGATCCGCAATTCCGTGGACGCGTCCATGGCCGCGACGGCGGGCTGGGTGTCGCTTTCCGATGGCACCTACACCTCGCAGCGTGCCCGCGTCACCGGCGCCTGATCGTGTAAAGCTTGAAAACAACAGATGCGCGCGGTATCCGCGCGCATCTTTCGTGCGGGGGGAAGGGACATGCTTGGCGGATTGACCTGGCTGATCACGCAAATCGGACTGGGCTTCTACAACATCGCTTACGCCGTAAGCCATCCGGGGCTATGGCTGGACTGGTCCGACAAGGAAAGCCTGCTGCGCTTCGTCTACTACGGCGGATCGACAGAGTTCTTCTTTGCGGTCTTTGACGTTTTCCTGGTTCTGACCGTGGCGGGCCTCATCTGGCGACCCTTCATGTGGGGCATGGTCCGCCTGTTCGAGGGCATCGCCAACTGGATCGGCCGTGCGGCCGCCTGGGCGGGCCTCATCATGGTCGGCCAGCAGATCATCATCATCTTCCTGCAATCGGTCTTCCGCCTCGGTGAAATCACCATATCGCCGCTCGGCATCGGCTTTACCCATTCGCTGACCTGGCACGCAGAGGGGCTGAAGTTCTGGAACGCGGCGGTAATCGCGCTCTGCGTCAGCTACGCCTTCGTTCAGGGCAGCCACGTCCGGGTCGACCTGATCTACGCGGGCGTCAGCCACAGGGCGAAGAAATGCATCGACATGTTCGGCGCGCTCTTCTTCATGGTTCCCTTCGCCGTTTTGACCTGGATGTACTCCTGGTACTTCCTCTGGCGGCACCTGATCACGCCCAAGGTCTCCGCCTCGGACCAGCTGGACCTGATGCTGCGCAAGGCGCGGATCGTGAAGTGGAATGTCGAACGGACCGGGTTCTCGCCCGACGGGTTCGATTTCTACTTCCTGTTCAAGATCCTGATCCTCGCGTTCCTTGCGCTGGTCTTGCTGCAGGCGGTGGCGTTCTTCTACCGCTCGCTGCTGGAGTTCCTGGAAGGCGAAGAGGCACAGGACAAATACCTCGACCGGGATTCGCTCGGCGAGGGTGAAGAAATGTACGAAGGCACGCACTAGGGAGCAGGGGCATGTTGTTCGGTTTAGACGGCGTCGAAATCGGCCTGATCATCGTATTCCTGAGCCTGTTCTCGGGTATTCTTTCCGGCTTTCCGGTGGCCTTTGCCATTCCGGGCGCGGGCCTGATCTCCTTTGCGGTGATCGCCTGGCTGGATAGCCAGGGTCTGCTGATCCATCAGGCCATCGACCAGGGGTCGCAGGCCTTCAAGGATCTCGTGAACTCCGGGGTCAATCGCGACAGTATCTCGCATTTCCGATACCCGGACCTGCCGACCATTGGCGTACCGGTGTTCGACCGCGGCTGGGAAACCGCGATGGACCGCAACCTGTCGTTCATCGTGAACCGGATGAACGAACGCGTCTTTGCCGGCCAGTCGATCGAGACGCTGCTGGCGGTGCTGATGTTCGTCATGATGGGCATCACGCTGGAACGGTCCAAGATCGCGAACGACCTGCTGACCACCATGGCGCGCGTCTTCGGCCCGCTGCCGGGCGGCCTGGCCGTGTCGGTTGTCGTCGTCGGTGCCTTCCTCGCCGCCTCTACCGGGATCGTCGGGGCCACCGTGGTGACCATGGGCCTGCTGTCGCTGCCCACGATGCTGCGCAACGGCTACTCGGCGGAACTGTCGACCGGGGTCATCGCCGCCTCCGGCACGCTTGGCCAGATCATCCCGCCGTCTATCGTGATCGTCCTTCTGGGGACGCTGGCGGGCGACCTCTATTCCGCGGCGCAGGAAACCCGCGCGCAGGGCTTCGGCTGTACCGACGCGCTGACCTACCTGGGCCGTCCGGCGGTTGTCTCGGTCGGCACGCTCTTTCAGGCGGCGCTGCTGCCGGGGGTGCTGCTGGCCTTCCTCTATGCCGCCTATGCCTTTGGCTATGCGCTGTTCAACCCCTCCAAGGCGCCGGCCGTCCACATCGAGGACCCGGATGGCGAGGTCATCACCCGCCGCGAGGGCCTGACCTGGTTCCTGGCCGTGCCGGTGGTCATCATCGGTGGTCTCATGCTGGCGGCCGAGGGTGGCCTGATCGGCAAGCAGGATGTCACCGTGTCGAACTACAGCCAGGTCGACCGGCTGGACGCGCTGCGCACCAATGTCAGCCCCGAATGCCAGGCCGCCATGATCGAGCTGCACGGACAGTCCCGTTGGGATCAGTCCGTTGCCGACCGCGCGGCGCTGGCCGAAGCTGGCGGAACCGAGGAGGCCCGCGAACTGACCGAGGACGAGATGCGCACCGCGCTGGCGGAAAAGATCGCCAATGCCGCACCGGTTGGCTCCGGTGTCGCGACGCTCTTCGGTCTGGTCCTGCTGACCCTGGCGATTGCACGGGGGGTGAAGCCCTCGGCCTCGCCCACGCCGCTGCTGATCGGTGTGGCCGGGGTCGCTCTGGCCTTTGCGATTGATGCCTTGGTGATCACGCCCGGCATGTCCGGCGCGCCCAAGGTGGCGCTTCTGATGATCCCGCTGCTGATCACGCTCTGGTCGCTGAAACATGCCGCTGTGCGGATGGCCGAGAACGACCTGATCCGCGTGGTCTTCCCGCCGCTGGTTCTGATCATCGCCGTGCTGGGCTCCATCTTGGGCGGGATCACCAACCCGACCCCGGCCGCCGCGCTTGGCGCCGGTGGTGCGATCATGTTGGCCGCCTATCGCAAGCTGAAGGACGAGGGGAATTCCGGACAGTTCATCATCTGGGCCACCCTGGCCCTGGCGGCGCTGATCCTTGTCGGGATCAACTTCGACCTGCGGATGAACCAGTCGGTGGTGACCGCCGGAAATGTCATCGGCTTCGTCATTGCCTACGGTGCCTACATGGTCGCGGGCATCGGACTGATCTACGCCTGTATCGTGCTCTATCGCAACGGCGTGCTCAGCCCGATCGTGCGCGAGACGGCCAAGGTGACCTCGATGGTCTTCACAATCCTGATCGGCTCGCAGCTGCTGAACCTCGTGGTGATCTCCTTCGGGGGGGAGCATTACATCCAGCAGTTCCTGCGCTCGTTCGACAACGAGTTCACGGTCTTCCTGCTGGTGATGCTGGTGCTCTTCCTCCTGGGCTTCGTGCTCGACTTCCTGGAGATCATCTACATCGTCGTCCCGATCGTCGGCCCCGTGATCTACGGCGGCTCCTTCGATCCGAAATGGGTGACGATCATGATCGCGGTGAACCTGCAGACCTCCTTCCTGACGCCGCCCTTCGGCTTCGCGCTCTTCTACCTGCGCGGGGTGGCCCCGCCGACGGTCACCACCGGGCACATCTACCGCGGGATTATCCCCTTCGTATTGATCCAGGTGGTGGGGCTGGCCCTGTTGTGGTTCGCGCCGGGGATCGTGACGATCGTTCCGGACCTGATCGGCAACTGACGCCTGCCGTGCCCCGGCCTTGCGCCGGGGCCGCTGACGAATGCAGAATGCCCCGGCCTTGCGCCGGGGCCGCTGAAGAATGCAAAATGCCCCGGCCGTGTGCCGGGGCTTTGTCGTGGTTCAACACTAAAACATGAGGCCCCGGCTCAGGGCCGGGGCATGTCGGAGATCACATGTCGGGCATGTTCACCCCCGCGGCGACCGCAGATCGGGCAGCGAGATATTGGCGACCTGTTCGGCAATCGGGTCGGTCTTCAGCGGATGGCGTTCCGCATCGTAATCTGCCGGGTTGCGCATCTTGTTCCAGCGCCCGCCGACATAGAGCTCCAGCCCCTTGAACTTGGCCTTGTAGCCCATCTTGGGCGATCCGGGCACCCAGTAGCCAAGGTAGACATAAGGAAGCCCCGCCTCGCGCGCGATGTCGATATGGTCGAGGATCATATAGGTGCCCAGGCTATCGGCCTGCAGATCCGGATCGTAGAAGGAATAGACCATCGACAACCCGTCATCCAGCACATCGGTCAGCGCCGCCGCGACCAGCCCGCGCTCCTCGTCCACGTATTCGATGACCCGTGACCGGATCGGCGTTTCTTCGATCATCGCCGCGAATTCAAAGACATCCATGTCCGCCATGCCACCCTCGGCATGCCGGGTTTCCAGGTAGTCGCGGAAGAGCTCATACTGTTCCTCGGTCGCCCAGGGCGAGGTCGCGCGGCGCGTGACCTGCGCATTGCGCTTGATCGTGCGCTTCTGGCTCTTGGTCGGGGCAAACTGCGCCACGTCGATCCGGGCCGACAGGCAGGCGGCGCAATCGGCGCAGGACGGCCGGTAAAGTACGTTCTGCGACCGCCGGAACCCCTGTTTGGACAGCGTGTCATTCAGCTGCGACGCGCCCTCGCCGGAGAGCGAGGTGAACAACTTCCGTTCCATCCGGCCCTCGAGATAAGGGCAGGGCTGTGGGGCCGTCACGTAGAATTGCGGCGTCAGCGGAAGAGTGTGGCGCATGGGATCGGTGGTTAATGCGAGGTTATTATTTCGAAACGATACATACGAGGGACACGATGTCAAAGGAAGAGGCAGAGAAAGCGCGTGACGCGGCCTGTTCTTGCGAAATGGCAAGGATTTCGCGTGACGCGGGCGGGGTTTCGGGGGGTAATCAACCGGTCTGAACGTCTATGTGGCGGCATCGGTGTGTAGCCGACGCCGCCACGCGGATGGTGAGTTTCCAGATTCGCGGTTAATGTCCGGCCCGGCGATTGATCGCCACAGTCCCGAACAGATTGTCCGTCAGCCCCTGCTTGCGCGCCCCGGTCAGCATCAGTCCGATGGAGATGATCTGCAGGATCGGCACCGCCAGCGACACGGTGTAGCCAAGGGTGTGCAAAAGCGCCATGCCTGTGTCGAACCGACGGCCGTAACCGTCGCGAAACTCGATTGACATCAATCGCATACCCCAGGTCGCCGAGCCGCCTGCAATGGTGCTCCAGCGGTAGAGGAAGCCCAGAACCAGGAACAGGACCGGCAGGAAGAAGAGGCCGACAAAGGCGGTGAAGGGCACGATCAGCGCGACCAGGGCCGCGATCAGCAGCGTGTCCACCACCCAGGCCAGCAACCGCTTGACCGGCACGTCGGCGTAGAATTCGGGCTGGTGGTAGGGATCGGGAATGGACCAGGTCTCGGTCATCGGGGTCTCCGTCGGGGGCAGGGGAAAGGGGGCCGGACTGGCCCCCCCAAAGTGCTGTCGGTGTGACGTCGGTATCACGTCGGTATTACGTCGGTGCCGCGTCGGTGCGAAGCGGGACGGCTCAGGCGTCTTCGTCTTCGCGGGTCTCTTCACGGGCCTTGCGGGCGCGTTCGTCCATGAACTGGTCGAACTCCGTCTTGTCCTTGGCTTCGCGCAGACGCTCCAGGAAGTTTTCAAACTGCTCCTGTTCGTCTTCCAGGCGGCGCAGGGTTTCGGACTTGTAGGCGTCGAAGGCGCTGTTGCCGGAGGTCTTCATCGCGGCATAGCCCGAGCGGCGCATTTCGTAGGAACGGCCCGAGCGGCGGCAGGATTTCGAGAACATGCGTTTACTCCAGATCATATAGGCGAGAAGGGCGAGGCCGACAGGCCAGAAGAAAACAAAGCCGAGGACCATCGCGGCGATCCATGCACCTTTGCCCTTGCTGTCGAGCCATGCCTCGGACTTGGACAGCCAGCCCATGTGACGGGTCTCCTGTCCGGAATAGGCTGTGGCGGTCGCGGGGGTCATGTTTGTGCTCCGTGGTTGGGTCAGTTGGTGTCAGTCGATGTGAATGCCTTTCACATTACATAGATTGGCACCGCATCCCCGGGGCGCAAGGGGTGATGTGAAGGTTTTTTACATAAATCGGGATTATGCAGTAAAATCAGCGGGTTTTGCGCCGGAAATTTCCGGGAGAACGGCGGATTTCAGCGCAAAGACATGGTGCGGCGTGCCCGCGGCGGCCCAGATTTCGTCGAACTCCAGCAGTCGCGGGTCGATCCAGGCCCGGATCGGGTTGAGATGCCCGACAGGCGCGACACCCCCGATGGCAAAGCCCGTCTGCGCCCGGATCAGGGCCGCATCCGCCTTGGTCAGCGCCTCGCCCGCGACCGCACTGGCCTTGGCATCGTCGACGCGGTTTCCCCCGGCGGTTAGGAAAAGCAGCGCCTCGCCGCTGTCGACACCGGCAAAGATGATCGACTTGGCGATCTGGTCCAACTCGCAGCCGACGCCATCCGCCGCCTGCTGCGCCGTCCGGGCCTGGCCCAGTTCCTTGATCTGCGGGTCGATCCCCGCGGCTTCCAGTGCGCGGATCACGCGTTTCATGCTCTTGCTCATGCGCGCAATCTGCCCCGCGCGCGCCCCATTGACCAGCCCCCCCAACACGGCGAATGTCGGCCCATGAGTTTCGCCGATACCCTCACCCGATGCCCCCGACCGCATGACCCCGACAGGGCCGTGGATGCCCGTGCCGCGCTGGACCTTCCCGGGCCGCTTGGCACGCTGATCGAAGGGGCAGGGGGATCGAGCCCCTACCTGCTGTCGCTGATCCAGAAGGAGGGTGACTGGATCGCCGCCGCGCTGGATGATCCCGACGCCGCCCTGGCGGAGGAATACGCCCGCCTGCGCGCGCTGGAGGGGGAGGCGCTGAAACCCGGGCTGCGGCAGGGCAAGCGGCGGGTGGCCCTGTTGATCGCCCTGGCCGATCTGGGCGGGGCCTGGCCGCTGGAGAAGGTGACCGGCACCCTGACCGAATTTGCCGACCTCGCCTGCCAGCTGGCGCTGACTCAGGCACTGGCCCCCGCGGTGCGGCGCGGCAAGCTGCCGGGAATGGATGAGGCGGATCTGGAGAGCGGGGCCGGGCTGTTCATCCTGGCCATGGGCAAGATGGGGGCGGGGGAGCTGAACTACTCCTCCGACATCGACCTGATCAGCCTGTTCGATCAGGACCGGTTTGACGAGGACGGCTATCTGGAGGCGCGCCCGATCTATATCCGCGCCACCCGGACCCTGGCCGCGACCCTGTCGGATATCACCGCAGATGGCTACGTCTTCCGCACCGATCTGCGGCTGCGGCCCGATCCTTCGGTCACCCCAGTCTGCCTGTCGATGGAGGCGGCGGAGCGCTATTACGAAAGCCTCGGCCGGACATGGGAGCGCGCCGCCTATATCAAGGCCCGACCCTGCGCCGGGGATCTGGATGCGGGAGAGCGGTTCCTGTCGGACCTCAAACCCTTTGTCTGGCGGCGGCATTTCGACTATGCGGCGATCCAGGATGCTCATGACATGCGGCTGGCCATCCGCGACCACAAGGGGCACCACGGGGCGATTTCCCTGCCCGGGCATGACATGAAGCTGGGCCGCGGCGGTATCCGCGAGATCGAGTTCTTTGCCCAGTTCCACCAGATCATTGCCGGCGGGCGCGACCCGGACCTGCGCGTGCGCCCGACCTGCGAGGCGCTGAAACTGATCGGCGAACGCAACTGGGTGCCGACCGAGATCACCGAAAGGCTGGCCGCGCATTACCGCGTGCTGCGCGACGTCGAACACCGCATCCAGATGGTCAACGACGCCCAGACCCACGCCCTGCCACAAAGCGAGGAGGGGATCGACCGGATCGCGGCCCTGTCGGACATGGACCCGGACGCCTTCCGCCGCGAAATCCGCGAGCGGCTAGAGGATGTGCACACCACCTGCGAGGATTTCTTCGCGCGGGAGAAGCTGAGCCACCGGGCGGACCCCGAGGGCGCGCCGGAGGTCGATCCGGACGTGATTGCCCGCTGGCGCAGCTATCCCGCCCTGCGGTCGACCCGCGCGCAGGAAATCTTTGCCCGCCTGCGCCCCCGGCTGCTGGAGGCGCTTGGACGCGCTGCCAAACCGGACGAGGCGCTGATGGCCTTTGACGGGTTCCTGTCTGGCCTGCCGGCGGGGGTGCAGCTTTTCTCGCTCTTCGAGGCCAATCCGCAGCTGATCGACCTCTTGGGCGATATTGCGGGGACCGCACCGGACCTGGCACGCTACCTGTCGCGCAATTCCTCGGTCTTTGACGGGGTTATTGGCGGTAGCTTCTTCTCCGACTGGCCCGGGCCGGATGGCCTGACCGAGCGGCTGAGCGCGCAGCTGGCCGCCGAAGAGCATTACGAGGGCCAGTTGGATGCCGCGCGCCGCTGGCAGAAAGAATGGCATTTCCGCATCGGCGTGCATCATCTGCGCGGGCTGATCGGACCGCAGGAGGCAGCGGCGCAATATACCGACCTGGCGGATGCGATCCTGCGCGCCCTCTGGCCCGCGGTTCAGGAAAGCTTTGCCACCCGCCATGGGGCGCCCCCGGGGCGCGGCGCGATTGTTCTGGGCATGGGGTCGCTGGGCGCGCGGCGGTTGAATGCGCGGTCGGATCTGGACCTGATCGTGATCTACGATCCGCAAGACGTGGAGGCCTCCGACGGGCGGCGTCCGCTGCCTGCGCGCACCTATTACGCGCGGCTGACCCAGGCGCTGGTCACGGCGCTGTCTGCCCCGACGGCGGCCGGGCGGCTCTACGAGGTGGACATGCGCCTGCGCCCCTCCGGCAATCAGGGGCCGGTCGCGACCTCCTGGTCGGCGTTCCGGACCTATCAGACGAGCGAGGCCTGGACCTGGGAACATATGGCGTTGACCTCCGCCCGGCCGATCGCGGGGCCGGAGAGCCTGCGCGAGGATGTCGCGCGGTTCCGGTTGGACCTGTTGTCGGCGGAGACCGAGCCGGAGAAGCTGCGCCAGGACGTGGCGGAGATGCGCGACCGGATCGCGGCGGCCAAGGGGGAAACCCAGGCCTGGGACATGAAGGTCGGGCGCGGGCGCACGCAGGAGATCGAGCTGCTGGCCCAGGCCGGGGCGCTGGCGGCGGGGCGGCCGACCTCCTCCGTCGACGAGGGTTTGTCGGGGGCGGTCGAGGTCGGCTGGCTGAGCGAGGCGCAGGCGGCGGAGCTGGCCAGCGCCTGGACGCAGTTCTGGGCGGTCAACATGACGACCAAGTTGCTGACCGACGCCCCGCTCGATCCCGAAACGCTTGGTTCCGGGGGCTGTGATCTGCTGCTGCGCGACAGCGAGGTGGATGGATGGACGGCCCTTCAGGACCGGCTGGAGATGCTGCGCCATCAGGCGGCGCAGATCCTCGATAGGGCATTGCAGAACCAGACAGGACAGGAGACAGGACATGAGCAACCCGCGTGACCCGAACGATCCCAAGGGGTTGATCCGCGAATCCTACCGGATCGAGGGGATCAGCGCGGCGGAATGCAGGTCCATCCTGATGGACTGGGCGCTGAGCCTGCCGGAGGGCGTGGCGCAGGGCACGGCGCTGACGGCCTTGCTGGAGCGCTATGGCGAGGCGGACCCGGATCATCCGATGACGGGCCTGATGCGGGAGGGCTTGCAGAGCGTCTCGGCCACCGGACGGCGCGGCGGGCGGGCCGGGCGCGTGCGGCATTAGGGCCCAGGCTGTCACGGCCCCGTTGCCCTGTAAAACATTGCGAAAATTGTATATGATGGGAGGGAGTCGAAAGGTTCCCTCATGCCCAAGCTCGTCCGTCTGTACATCAAGAACGTCCTGATAGGCTTTGTGATCGCTGCGATTTTTGTCGCGATGCTGATCGGCTTCGATGTCGGCGGTCTGCGGCATCTGCTGACCGCCTCCTCCGCCGGATACATGGCGGTTGCGATGCTGTGGTTTGCCAACGGGATCGTCTTTGCCGGGGTTCAGTTCGCCATCGCCGTCATGGCCCTGCGCGAGCGGGACAGTGGGCCGAGCGGGGGAACCCGGGCGCCGGTCACACCCCGGATCCCCGCCCCCGTGCGGGAGACGGCGAAGCGGGCAAGGTGAGCTTCGCCCGATAACCGGTTGATCTGAAAGTGGGACGGCGGGCCCGCACGCAACCGTTTGGGTGACGCATTCCCGAGGACCTGTTCATACAGGTGGGCGCCGGGTAACCGGACCAGGGCCCGGACAGAGCCAGCTCCCTCGGATTTGCTTAAGGCCACCGGAATGTACCCGTTCACGAGAAGGGCAGCACCCGCCTCCGACCCAGATAGGCCGTTGCCTGTGTTCCTGCAAGGGGGCACGAAAAATACTCGGCAGGGTTCGTCTGATCGCGCAGGTCCCGGCCGTCGCGGCAGGCGGTGTCGCGGGTGTCCGGCCCGGTCAGACGCGGGTCGACGGCCGTTCGGGGTAGAGCGACCTCGCAATCGCGATCAGCTCCTCCGTCTGGTCCGTGGCCACGCCGCGCTGCGCCTCGAGCCACCGGTCGACCAGCTTCAGCCGGTCAGCCCGACGGGTGCAGATACGAGAACGACCCTTCTTGACGGACCGGATCAGTCCGGCCTTTTCCAGCATCGCGATATGCTTGGTGAAGGAGGGGAGCGCCATGCGATGCGGCGCGGCCAGGTCGGCAATCGAGACGGGGCCTTGGGCGAGGGCATCGAACACCGCGCGACGGGTCGAGTCGGCGAGGGCCTGAAAGACGAGGTCGAGGTCTTGGGTTTTGTGAGCCATAAAGCTTTGTATGGCGGTCCGAGAGTCACCTCAATGGCTAAGTGATCGGGCGGGCCGGACAAGGGGCGAAAGCCCAGTATTGTTGGCGCAAATGCCCTGCGTTGCGCTCTAGCCGTTCGCCAGCGCGCTTTCCGACAGCTCCTCCGGCGTGAGGATGTAGATCGACTGCGGCGGGGTGGCGAGGCCGGGCACGATGACCATCGGGTCAATCCCCATCTCATCGAGATGGCGCATCACCTCTGCCTGTCCGCGCTGGATATCGCGCACGGCGAGGAAGGCGGGCAGGAAGGTGTTCTCGCCGAAATAGTGCTGATGCAGTCCGACACGGCCGCCCTCTGCCACCCTGCGTTCGGTGCCACCGGCCAGCATGTAGGGACAGGCGGAAAGGCACACATCAGTGGACCGCAGCGCAGTGCGCTTCCCGGCCGCCCGCAGCGCGCGGCCGATCTCCAGCGCGTCGGCGACATTGCCGCCGGGGGAATGCAGGACGAACTCTTCGGCCGTGGCGGCCTCGATCTGCTGCACGATGCGTTCGCCATCGCCGCGCTGAATGCGGCCCGTCAGCAGGACCTGACCGTCGGCGAGGGGTTCGATCACCAGACGGTCGGGCATCGGGCCGTCGATCTGCGTGCCGGGGGCGGTCGGCAGATTGGGGTCATACTCGCGCATCTGGTCGCCGGGGCGCACGGGTTGTTCCAGACTCGGCGCCGCAGGGCCGCGCACCGGCAGGGCAAAATCGCGCCCCATGTCGCCCAGGAAAAGGAAGGCCGCCAGCACCAGTTGAAACACCAGGACGCCGGTCAGCATCCGCTTGATCGGGCGCAGTTTTTCCTGATCTTCGGTCATTCCTCCCGCGCCTCCGGGAGGGCGGGCTGCGGTGGCGGGTCGGCCCGGGTCTGTGCATCCGCATGTTGCGTGAAGGCCAGATCGACATCCCGCGCGGCATGGAGCGCCGCGCGCAACTCGGCAATCGTCATCGTGTCCTCGATCGCCGCGCCCTCGCGCCCGTGCCGGATCAGCCCCTGCGTGATCGACACGATGAGGACGAGGACCGCCGGCAGCAGGTCGATCGCGATGGCCCCGGCCCAGGAGGGGATGAAATTGCCGGCGTAGCGGATGACCGCATCGGCGGCGGAGATCGGGGTATAGGTCGTCTCGGGCGGGGGCGGCATGGCAATGACCTCTGCCGCGGCGCGTTCCAGGGTCTGGGCGCGTTGTTGCAGCACCTCGAGCACGGAAGTGATCGTGGCAGACTGATCGGTCCGGTTCGCCTCCGTCCTCCCGTCAAGCTCCGGCAGGACGACGGAGGCGGCGAGATCCTGCGCCGCGCGTTCGACCAGAGGCGCGACGGAAAGTTGCCTGAGCCGCGTGATGATCCCGGCGAGGCGGACCGCCTGTTCCGAGAACTCCACCGAGCGCGGTTCGACCGGGCCCGGCTCGACCGTCAGCGCCCGCATTCGCGACAGCAGCGCGTTTCCTTCGGCGAAGGCGGCTGTGACGAGGGGGGCCTGGGAGCCGATCTGTTCCTCCAGCCCCGAGAGCTCCGCCGATTTCTGCCGCAAAACCCGGAACACCGCGCCGCGCCCGGCGAGACCGGAGAGCGTGCCCTGTGCCTCCTGCTCCGACAGGTCCTCGAACGACTGGCGGACGCGGGCCACATCGCGCTCAAGCCCCAGGGCGGATACGGCAATTTCGTTCGCGCGTTCGAGAGAGACCTGGTAGTCCTGCACCGTCTCCGCCAGGTGCTGTTCGACCGCGGCGGCCCCGGCGAGTGCGGCGGCGTTGAGCCAGGAGGACATGGCGACAATGGCGACGGAGCCGAGCGTCATCGCCCCCATGAGGCCCATCCGCGACCGCGCGGTGCGCATCGCCGGGAAGAGCCGCATCAGGTAGGACCAGAAGACGAAGATGCCGGTGGAGACCGCGACGGAATAGGCGATGGCGGCGAAAGCCTTCATCGCGCCGTCGCCGTCCAGCAGGGTGGAGACGCCGAGGTAGGTGTAGATGCCGGAGGCCACGGCGAGGATGCCGAGCGCGGCACCGGTGAAACTGTCGAGCCAGCCCAGATGCCCCTCAAGCTCGCGCGCCATCCGCGCGCCGCGGTCAGTCCTGTCGCTCATGTTCGGTCCCCGGGTGCATCAAAGAGAAATTCAATGATAGTTAGGTCTTGCGGGGCCAAGTTACCAGTCTGGCGCGCATGGACTTGCATTTGTTCACGGAATGTTCATGATCGCGGCATGACGGATATGACATCGGATCTTGCCGCCTATCAGCCCGGTCAGTTGATCGCCCGGGGCACCTGCCGCCTGCTGGCGAGCCATGATTTCTGGTGCCTGGAGGAGTTCGTGCCGGCCCGCGGCCTGCGCATGGATGTGATGGCTGTGGGGCCCAAGGGCGAGCTTTGGTGCGTCGAGTGCAAGTCGAGCCGCGCGGATTACGCCGCCGACAGCAAATGGCGGGGGTATCTGGAGTTTTGCGACCGGTTCTTCTGGGCCGTGGGCCCGGATTTCCCAGTGGAGCTGCTGCCGGAGGAGAGCGGATTGATCCTGGCCGACGCCTGGGGCGGGGAGATCGTGCGGATGCCGGAGGAGTCGAAATTGGCCGGGGCGCGGCGCAAGGCGATGACGCTGAAATTCGCGCGGGATACGGCGCGGCGGCTGACCGTCATGCGCGATCCGACGGGGCCGGTCGGGATCGGCTGATCAACGCTTCTTGCGGTTCATCCCCTCGGCGGCCTGGGCGGCGGCGAGGATTTCCTCGGCAATTTCACGTGCTTCGTCGGGGTCGAAATCCATCGGGATCTCGATCTGGCCCGCGTCGATGAACAGACGGACCATTCCGTGATCCGTCGGACCGATCTGAAGATTCGCCTCGATATCGCGTTCGGTGTCGATGCCCATGTCTGCCTCCGTGAGGGGATGGCGGTGGCTATCCCAGCCTGAGGGAAGTTTCAAGACCAGGGCCGCCCCCGGTGGTTGAGCGGGCGAGATCAGCGGCTTGAACGCCGATCCTGTCGCGCTGCGCGACGCGGGGCAGGGGTTTGTTAACCAACACGGGTCGCCGGGCGGCCGGGCAGATGTCCGCGCCGCCCGGCCCCTGTCCCGGTCGGGTGATTTTCCGTTCGGACGGGCTTGCATTCGCAAGACGACAGCGGTAAGTCGCCCGTCACGTGCCGCCTTAGCTCAGTTGGTTAGAGCGCTGGATTGTGGATCCAGAGGTCCCCTGTTCAAGCCAGGGAGGCGGTACCATCCCCCTCATCTTGTGGAAACCGCGAACAGGGGCGCTGCCCCTACGCCGCGATGTGCCATCACGGCTACCCCGGAGTATTTGGCGGAAAGATGAAGCTCAGGGCAGTTGCAGCTGGCTTTCCGAGGTCAAGGCTCCCGAAGCGTCATAGACCAGCGCCCGGCCGTCCTGTGTCACCACTAGGAACCAGCCCTGCCCTGCGGTGACGGCCTGGGGCACGGCGCCCTCGGGCAGGGTGATCGTGGTCGGAAGGGTCGGGACGGGGGCTGCGGGGGGCGTGCGGAAACGGATGACAATCAGGGTGATGAGGACTAGAAGCCCGAGGATCATCACCCCCGCCAGCACCGTCACCAGCACACGCAGGAAGCGGAGCTGGGGAAAATCCTGGGCGTCGTCTTCTGGAGTGTTCGTGTCCACCTGTCTCACCATTCGTATCGGGGCGACCCCGCCCAACCGTCTTGATAAGGCCCTGGCGCGGGATGTGCCAGAGGAAGCCGCCCTGTCGCGCACCCGGCTGGCCCGGCTGATCACCGAGGGCGCGGTGCGTCGCGAGGGGGCAGTGCTGGACGATCCCAAGGCAAAGGTGGCCGAGGGGGACATCATCGAGATCACCGTCGAGGCGGCGGAGGAGGTCGAGACGCGCCCGCAGGATATTCCCCTGGATGTGGTTTACGAGGATGCGGATCTGGTGGTGGTGAACAAGCCCGCAGGCATGGTCGTCCACCCCGCGCCGGGCAGCCCGGATGGCACCCTGGTCAATGCGCTGCTGCATCACTGCGGCGATAGCCTGTCCGGCATCGGGGGAGAAAAACGCCCCGGCATCGTGCATCGCATCGACAAGGAGACCTCGGGCCTTCTGGTCGTCGCCAAGAACGACCGCGCCCATCATGCGCTGGCCCGCCAGTTCGAGAAACACAGCGCCGAGCGCGCCTATCTGGCCCTGTGCCACGGCGTGCCCGATCCCGGCGATCCGCGCCTGCGCGGCATCCGAGGGGCGAGTTTCGAGCCGGGCGGTGTGCTGAAACTGAGCACGCAGTTGGCCCGGCACCGGACGGATCGGCAGAAACAGGCGGTGACCTTCGACGGTGGCCGCCATGCGGTGACGCGCGCCCGGCTGTTGGAGCGGTTCGGCACCTCCGTCGCCCTGATCGAATGTCGGCTGGAGACCGGGCGGACGCATCAGATCCGCGTGCATATGGCCCATGCGGGTCACGCGCTGGTCGGTGATCCGGTCTATGGCGGGCGGCGCAAACCCGGCCGCGATCTGGAGGCCCGGGCGGCGGAGGCGGTCATCAACTTCCCCCGGCAGGCGCTGCATGCGGCGGTTCTGGGCTTTGCCCATCCCGACGACGGAAGGCCGCTTCGGTTCGAAGCGGCCCTGCCGGAGGATATGGAGGCCTTGCTGTCAGCCCTGCGCGGCGAGGCGCCGGGCCCCGGGGGCGAGGAGTAGCCAGAGCGCGAAGGAGAGCTCGGCCACCACAGGCACGAGATAGGCGGGCTGGATCACGGCGTTGATCTCAGGCGCGACAAAGCGGGTGGCGCTGCCGATCAGATAGACCAGACCGGCCAGGGCGATCAGGACCGACAGCCACCGCACCCCGGCGCGAGAGAGCAGCAGGGCCATGAGCAGTGCATTCAGCCCGAAGAACCACAGGCCCAGGTCGTAGCCCGCCGCGTGACGTTCGATCAGCGGCAGCGGGTCCGGAGCGCCGATGGCGGAGGCGAGCAGCGGCAGATGCGCCGCGATCACCGCCATCTGCACCAGACGAAGCACCAGCGCGCCCAGGGCCAGATCGCGGCCCAGGGGCCGGAACAGGCGGAAGAGCAGCAGGGCCAGGGTGATATCCAGCGTCGCCATCAGCAGATCCGCCCCAAGTGCTGCGCGCCATTGCGGCAGATGCGCGGCCAGGGCGGCGGCCGGATCGGCCGCAGAGGCGATCGGCATGCGTAATCCGACTTCGGCGCCGAGGCCAAGGGCAATGATCCCGAGATAGGCGAGACCGGCGAAACGGGGCAGGGTGGAGGGAGCAGTCATGGCGTGTCCTTTCGGAAGATGTCGATTTGATTGCCCGGCTTATCCATCATGCGCTGTCGTATGGGTATTCGCGAAATCGGCAGCGCTTCCATGCGAATTCGCATGTAAAGGGTGCGCAGTTCCACGCCGACCTGTGCGCAGGAGGGGAGTTGAGCTTTGACGCACGAAGGCTCACCTTGCGACACGACCGTGTGACAAAAGTGAAATCTGTCTGCCTGCCGACGGAAAATGCTTCATCATGCGTTAAGAAAATAGACGTACCGGTCTTGAAAGCATGTCTGGACGTCCCCAACTGTAATGTTAATCCTATAAACATAGGGCCGAAACGAGAGACAGGGTAAACATGGGTAACTACGCAAATCTCCCGGCGCCGACGCCGGAAGGCGGAATGAACCGCTATCTCCAGGAAATCCGAAGGTTCCCCCTTCTGGAGCCGGAGCAGGAATACATGCTGGCCAAGCGTTGGGTCGAGGATCAGGATACCGAGGCCGCGCATCAGCTGGTCACCTCTCACCTGCGTCTCGCCGCCAAGATCGCCATGGGCTATCGCGGTTATGGCCTGCCCCAGGCCGAAGTCATCTCGGAGGCCAATGTCGGCCTGATGCAGGCGGTGAAGCGGTTCGACCCCGAAAAGGGCTTCCGTCTTGCGACCTATGCCATGTGGTGGATCCGCGCCTCGATTCAGGAGTATATCCTGCGGTCCTGGAGCCTGGTGAAACTGGGCACGACCTCGGCGCAGAAGAAGCTGTTCTTCAACCTGCGCAAGGCCAAGGCCCGCATCGGCGCGCTGGAAGACGGTGACATGCATCCCGACAACGTCAAGCGGATCGCGACCGATCTGGGCGTGACCGAGGACGAGGTGATCTCGATGAACCGGCGGATGTCGGGCAGCGACGCCTCGCTCAACGCCACGGTCGGCACCGAGGGCGACAGTACCATGCAGTGGCAGGACTGGCTGGAGGACGAGGACGCCGACCAGGCCGGGGACTACGCCGAGAAGGATGAGATGGACATCCGCCGCGAGATGCTGGCGGAGGCGCTGGACGTGCTGAACGACCGCGAGAAGGACATCCTCACGCAGCGCCGCCTGTCGGACGAGACGATCACGCTGGAAGACCTTTCCACGCAATACGGCGTCAGCCGCGAGCGCATCCGCCAGATCGAGGTGCGGGCGTTCGAAAAGCTGCAGGACCGGATGAAGGAACTGGCGGAAGAGAAGGGCCTTTTGACGGCCGAGTGACCGTCAAAGGGTGAGTTGGAAAGGCCCGGAGCGATGGCTCCGGGCCTTTTGCGTGGGGGTGGGGGTGGGGGCCTCAGTCGCCCAGCCTGGCTCGCAGCACCCGCACCATGTTCTCGCCCATGATCTTGGCGATCTGATCTTCGCTCAGCCCGGCGTCGAGCATGGCCTGGGTCAGCGCGGCCAGTTCCGAGGTGTCGAAGGCCGTCTCGACCGAGCCGTCGAAATCCGATCCGAGCGAGACGTGATCCTCGCCCAGAAGCTCTACCGCCGCCACAGCCATCGCGGCGATGCCCGACGGGTCGAACTTGCCGCAGGTCACCTCGTCCCAGTAGCCCAGGCCGATCACCCCGCCGGTGCCCGCGACCGCCTGCATCAGGTCGTCGGGCAGGTTGCGCTGTGTCTGGCAGAAGACGCTGACGCCGGTATGGCTGATGACAAGCGGGATGTCCGTCATCTCGATCACGTCGCGCACCACCTGGGGGCTGGAATGTGCGAGGTCGAGGATCAGGGGGCGGGCGGCGACCTCTGCAACCACCTCGCGGCCGAAGTCCGACAGGCCCGCCGGGTTCAGCCCGTGCAGCGATCCGCCCAGGGCATTGTCGAAGAAGTGGTGCAGCCCGATCAGCCGGTATCCGGCCTCCACCAGCCCATCCAGATTGGCCATGTCGGCCTCCAGCGCATGGGCGCCCTCGATCCCCAGGATGGCGCCGATCTGCCTGCCGCCCGCAGCGCGGTCGGCCAGAACGCGCTCCAGATCCTCGGCGGAGGTGATGATGGTGACATCGCTGTTCTCCGCCGCGAAGCCATGCAGTTTTTCCGCCTGATAGCGGGCGCGTTCATAGAGGCTGTCCCAGGTCCGCATCGGCCAGCGCTGCCCGAAGGCGAGCAGGGTGATGTTGTCGAAGGCCTCGGCCGAGTTTTCCTCGTAGTTCTGGCCCGCCGGGCTCTTGGTCACGGCGGTGAAGACCTGCACGGCGACATTGCCCTCCTGCAAACGCGGGAAATCGACCTGGCCCCAGTCGCCGCGCTTGTTCAGATCGCGCTTCCACAGCAGCGGGTCGGCGTGCCAGTCGCCGACGATCAGCCGGTCGTGTAGGGCCTGCGCCTCCTCGCTGACGGGGTAGGGGCCGTGATCCAGCACATTGTTCCGCGCCGCCCCGACATAGCCGGGCGCGATGGCCCAGAAGGCGATGACGGCCACCACCGCCAGCGCGGCAAGGCCCAGGATGATCCGGGCGATCCAGACGAGACTACGATACATGAGGTCCTCCGTTTTCGGGGATGCTAGCCGCAGCGCCCCGATCCGGGCAGCCGCTACGTCACGTCAAGCCGGGGGGGGGCACGGTGGCCGACCGGCGGCGCAGGCGATCCCGACCGCAGCCCCGCACCATTCGTGATTTGGAGAAACGGCGCAATCGGTGTACACTTTCCCCATTCTTTTACGTTTTTCGTAGTGATTTGAAGGAATGTTTTGATGAAAGCTTATGTATTGATCATGGCGGCGGCGATCGTCGCAACCGCAGCGTCCTACGTCGTCACCTGATCCAAGACACGCCTGACTGGACGGCGGTACCCGCGCGGGCTGACCGGCGCAGGCCCCGGTCCCTCATCGTGGCCGGAGCCAGCGCCAGGCCGCGCGCAGGTCTACCGCGATGCAGGCGATGCCGAGGGGGATCATCCAGAACCCGAGGATCGGCAGAAAGCCGAAGAGCCCGCCGATGATGAGCAACACGCCGACGAGGCTGCGCACCACGGGGGGCAGGCGCGTCTCGATCCAGTGTGCCGCGCGCCGCAGCCGGTCGCGCCAATCGGGCCGATCCGGTTGCGGGGCGTCGGGCATGTCAGTCTTCCATCGCCTCCAACTCGTCGATGAAGCCTTCGATCATCGACAGCCCCTTGTCCCAGAACGCCGGGTCCGAGGCATCGAGGCCGAAGGGCGCCAGCAGTTCCTTGTGGTGCTTGGAGCCGCCCGCGCGGAGCATGTCGAAATACTTGTCCTGGAAGCCCTCGGGCGCCTCCTGATATGCGGCGTAGAGCGCATTCACCAGCCCGTCGCCGAAGGCATAGGCATAGACGTAGAAGGGCGAATGGACGAAATGCGGGATGTAGGACCAGAAGACCTCGTAGCCCTCCATGTAATCAAACGCCGGGCCGAGGCTTTCAGCCTGCACGGACATCCAGATCGCGTTGATATCCTCCGGCGTCAGCTCCCCCTCGCGGCGCGCCGCGTGCAGCTTGCACTCGAAATCGTAGAAGGCGATCTGGCGCACGACCGTGTTGATCATGTCCTCGACCTTGCCCGCCAGCAGGGTTTTGCGTTCGGCGGGGGATTTGGCCTCGTCCAGCAGCTTGCGGAAGGTCAGCATTTCGCCAAAGACGCTGGCGGTTTCGGCCAGGGTCAGGGGCGTTGAAGACAGCAGTTCGCCCTGTTCCGCCGCCAGCACCTGGTGGACGCCGTGGCCCAGCTCATGCGCCAGTGTCATCACGTCGCGCGGTTTGCCCAGGTAGTTCAGCATCACATAGGGGTGGACATTGGTCACGGTCGGATGGGCAAAGGCCCCGGGGGCCTTGCCCTGTTTCACGCCGGCGTCGATCCAGCCCTTGGTGAAGAAGGGTTCGGCAATCTCGGCCATGCGGGGGTCGAAACCCGCATAGGCGGACATCACCATCTCCTGCGCCGTGGGCCAGTCGACGGTCTTGGGCGGTTCGGTCGGCAGCGGCGCGTTACGGTCCCAGACTTGCATCCGGTCGAGGCCCAGCCATTTCCGCTTCAACTCATAGTACCGGTGCGACAGGCGCGGATAGGCGGCGACCACGGCGTCGCGCAGCGCCTCGACAACCTCGGGCTCGACCTGGTTGGACAGGTGACGGCCGGTCTGCGCCGTGGGCATGCCGCGCCAGCGGTCCATGACCTCCTTCTCCTTGGCCTGGGTGTTGTGGACGCGGGCGAAGGTCTTGATATTGTCGCCCAGAACAGCGGCGATTTCCCGCGCGGCGGCCTCGCGCACTGCGCGATCCGGCTCGGTCAGAAGGGTGGTGGTGGCCTCCAGCCCCATTTCCTCGCCGTTCACCTCAAAGGTCAGCCCGGCGACAGTTTCGTCAAAGAGCTTTTCCCAGGCATCGCCGACAACGCCCATGTCATGCAGGAATTTCTCCATCTCGTCGGACAGCTGGTGCGGCTTCATCGCGCGGATGCGGTCGAAGATCGGCTTGTAGCGGGCCAGGTCCGCGCTGGCGGCAAAGAGCGCGTCCAGACGGTCGTCCGGCAGGCGGTTCAGCTCCAGCGTGAAGAAGACGAGGGGGGTGGTATAGGTGGTGATCTTGTCCTGCATGTCGGACATGAACTTGGCCCGGCCCGCATCGGTGGTCTGCTGGTAGTAGCGCAGCCCGGCATAGGACATCAGGCGGCCGGAGACATTGGTCAGCTTTTCGTCGCGCTGAATGCAATGCAGCATCCCCGGCGCGTCGAGCGTGTCGAGCTTGCCCTCGTAATCCCCGGCAAAGGCGGCGCATTCCTCGCGCAGCCAGTCCAGATCGCGCTGGATTTCGGGGGCGTCATCGGCGGCGTAGAGGTCCGTCAGATCCCAGTCCGGCAGTTTCCCGAGGTCTTTGCCCCCGGATGATGCGTTGGCGTCATAGGCGGGGCGGGGAAATACGAACATGGGACCTCCTTACGGCTTTGGGCCAGAGATATGCGGTGAGGGGGGATGGGGCAAGGGGCGGGGAATTAGTGACGAGCGTGACCCCTCACGTCATTCGTTATCGGTGAGGGCAGCGCCGACACGCGGGGTGGCGCATAAGCGCCGCCCGTCACGCCGAAGGCGTGCCGTTTTGATTCTGGCGCACCTTTGGTGCGACGGGGGCGGGTCGGCGCTGCCCGGCGTGCCGCCGGGCGGGACCTATGGTCGGCGTTCCTCGGAAGCATGCAAGCTGAGTGGTTTTGATGTCGCGGGCGTTAGAGTAATCGAGAACTGAGACGAACGCTATTGCACGAACGTCTATGGCAAGGGGCGGACCGACCATGTGGTCGGCCCAAACAGATGGTCAGGCCGATTGCGCGGCCACCGGGCCGACCTCGGAATGGGCGTCCAGAAACGGCACCATCCGGGCGAAGATCGCATCGCGCGTCGCGGGCGTTTCCATCAGAACTTCGTGACGGGCGCCAGGCAGCATGACCAGCTCGCCATTGGTCCAGCTTTCCATGCGGGCATGGATGCGGCCGGGGTCGACGATCGCCTCGTCCGCGCCGAGGAAGGTCAGGCAGTCGAGCGCCGGGGCAGGGCGGCGGGCCAGCGCCAGGGTTTCCGCCAGCGCCTGATTGAGCCAGTGCAGCGACGGCCCGCCGAGGCTGAGCTCGGGCTGGGCGATCAGCTGCCGCCGCATGTAGTCGTACATCTCGGGGTCGGAGGTCAGCTTGTTCTCCGCAAAGGGCGCATCCAGCGGATAGGGCTCTTCGCTGGTGCCGGGGGACATCAGGTGCCCGAGGCCCAGGCGCGACCCGCTCCACGACAGGACCCAGGCGGCGGGCCGGGTCGGGGCGGCCATGCGGATGCCCCACATGGGGGCGGAGAAGACGGCGGAATTGACCGGCAGCCCCTCATAAAGCGACCGCAGCCCGATGCAGCCGCCCATGGAATGCGCCAGCAGATGCCAGGGACGGGGCAGTCCGGCCTCTTCGGCCACGGCCAGTGCGGCGGCGACATCCAGCTGATAATCGGCAAAGACGCCGACGTGGCCGACCCGCGCATTGGGCACCATCCGGTCGGCCAGCCCCTGTCCGCGCCAGTCGATCGCCAGCACGGCATAGCCCGCCTCGGTCAGGGCGCGGGCATCGCGGCCGTATTTCTCGATATACTCCGTCCGGCCGGGAAAGAGCAGCACCGTTCCCCGGGCCGCGCCCTCGGGTTGCCACCAGCCGACCCGGATGCGCAGACCGTCCGCAGCCTTGGCCCAGACCGCCTGCCCACCCTCGGGGCCCTCGGCCACATCCGAAAAGAACGGTGCCTGATCCATGCGTTACGCCAGGACGGAGCCGAGTTGCATGGCCTTGCCCATGTCGCCATCGACGGTGAGCTTGCCGGTCATGAAGGCGGAGGTCGCGTTCAGGTCGCCCGACAGGATGTCCTTGAAGGTGTCGGCATCCGCGCTCAGCGTCACATCCGCCTCTTCATCCCCGGCGCGCACCTCGTCGCCGTCGATCATGATGGCGCCTTCGCCTTCGATCACGAACTTGGCCGTGCCGTCGAAACTGCCGTCCATTTTCTCACGCAGGGCCGCGACGGCCGTGTCGATCACTTCACTCATAGTTCACCTTTCCTGGAATATTCACCCTTTGGGGTTTCATCGGACGCAACATTTCCCGATACTGTCTTTACACTCTCAAAGGTTATGGGCGTCTCAATGCGTAGTCTCAAACATGCCGTGGCGGCAGTCCTGATCCTCGGACCTGCCATGTCCCTCGCGCAGGTTCAGAGTGACCGCAGTAAGGAGCTATTGCAACAACTCCATGATGCCGATCCCGTGGGCGCCGCGAAAATCGAGCGGGAGCTGGATCTGGTCTGGGCGCGCTCCGGCTCTCCGGCGATGGATCTGCTGCTGACACGTGGCCAGGATGCGCTGGAAGCAGGCGAGGTCGACACGGCCATCGGCCATTTCTCGGCCCTGATCGACCATGCGCCGGATTTCGCCGAAGCCTACCACCGCCGCGCCACGGCCTTCTTCCGGCAGGAGGAGTTCGGCCTGGCCCTGTCGGACCTGGGGCAGGCGCTCACGCTGAACCCCGATCATTTCCAGGCGCTCTTCGGTCTTGGCGTGGTCCTCGAATCCCTGGGCAGGGAGGAGGACGCCTTTCGCGCCTACTCCAAGGTGCTGGACACCTACCCGACCCATGACCGTGCGCAGGAAGCCGCCGACCGGCTGCGCTCCCGCGTTGCGGGCCAGACCCTCTGATCCACGAAAGCGAAGACCATGGCCGGGCAGGGCAGGATCGCGGCCGTTCTCGGGCCGACCAATACGGGCAAGACGCATTACGCGATTGACCGGATGCTGGGCCATCGCACCGGCATCATCGGCCTGCCGCTGCGGCTGCTGGCGCGCGAGGTTTATGACAAGATCGTCGCCATCCGTGGCCCCTCGGTCGTGGCGCTGGTCACCGGCGAGGAACGCATCGTCCCGCCCCGCACGCAGTACTGGGTCTGCACGGTGGAGGCGATGCCCGAGGGCATGGGCCCCGATTTCCTGGCCATCGACGAGATCCAGCTCTGCGCCGATCCCGAGCGCGGTCATGTCTTTACCGACCGGCTGCTGAGGGCGCGGGGGCTGAACGAGACGCTCTTCCTCGGCTCCGACACGATGCGCTCGATGATCGCCAACCTCGTCCCCGGGGTGGAATTCATGCGCCGCGAGCGGATGTCCCAATTGACCTATTCCGGTTCGAAAAAGATAAGCCGAATGCCGCCAAGATCGGCAATTGTCGGCTTTTCAGTTGATAATGTATATGCCATCGCCGAACTGATCCGCCGCCAGAAGGGCGGGGCAGCGGTGGTCATGGGCGCGCTGAGCCCGCGGACACGCAATGCCCAGGTGGCGCTCTATCAGAACGGCGATGTGGATTATCTGGTGGCCACGGATGCCATCGGCATGGGGCTGAACCTCGACATCGACCATGTCGCCTTTTCCTCGCTGATCAAGTTCGACGGACGGCGGATGCGGCACCTCGCCCCGAACGAACTGGCCCAGATCGCGGGCCGGGCCGGACGGGGTATGGCCAACGGCACCTTCGGCGTCACCGGCGAGGCGCCGCCGTTGGACGATGAGGTGGCCGAGGCGATCATGGATCACCGCTTTACCCCCGTCCGGCATCTGCAGTGGCGGAATTCCGCGCTGAACTTCGCCACGCCCGACACCCTGATCGCCGCGCTGGAGGAACCCCCGCGGATCGAGGGGCTGCACCGCGCCCGGGATGCCGACGACCTGATCGCCCTGCGCGCCCTTTCGGCCGATGCGGAGGTGCGCGCCCGCGCCTCCGGCCCCGAGGCCGTGCGCCTGTTGTGGGATGTTTGCCGCATTCCCGATTTCCGCGGCATCAGCCATGCCGAACACGCCAGCCTGCTGACCCAGATCTATGCCTATCTGCACCAATCGGGCCGCGTTCCCGACGACTGGCTGGCGACCCATATCCGCCGCATCGACCGGGTCGATGGCGACATCGACACCCTGTCCAAACGGCTGGCTTTTATCCGAACCTGGACCTATGTCGCACAACGGAAGGGCTGGGTTCGGGACGAAAGCCATTGGCGTGGCGAGACGCGCGCTGTAGAAGACCGCCTGTCGGATGCGTTACATGAACGCCTGACGCAGAGATTTGTGGACCGGCGCACAAGCGTACTTTTGCGCCGGCTCAAGCAGAAGGAGGCCCTTTTGGCCGAAGTCAGTGATACCGGGGAAGTGACCGTCGAAGGAGAATTCGTCGGTCGTCTGGAAGGGTTCCGTTTCCGTCAGGACGCGCAGGCGTCGGGCGAGGAGGCCAAGACACTCGCCAAGGCGGCGATGCAGGCCCTGGCGCCGCATTTCCATCTGCGCGCGGACAAGTTCTACAACGCGCCCGATACCGAGATCGACTTCACCGATCAGGGCGGGCTGATGTGGGGCGAGCAGGCGGTCGGCAAGCTGGTCGCCGGTCCCGAGGCGCTGAAACCGCAGGTCGAAGTCTTTGTCGATGACGAGGCCGGGCCGGAGGTCGCCCAGAAGGTCCAGCGCCGTCTGCAGCACTTCATGGACCGCAAGATCGCCGCCCTGTTCGAGCCGCTGCTGGCCATGTCGCGGGATGAGACGCTGAACGGTCTGGCGCGCGGCTTTGCCTTCCAGATGGTCGAGGGTCTGGGCATCATTCCGCGGCAGCAGGTGGCCGAGGAGGTCAAGCAGCTGGATCAGGAGGCACGCGGCGCGTTGCGCAAGCACGGCATCCGCTTTGGCCAGTTCACAATCTTCATGCCGCTGCTGCTGAAGCCCGCGCCGACCCGTCTGCGCCTGGTGCTGTGGTCGCTGGCCAAGGGTCTGCAGGAATTCCCTGACGCCCCGCCGCCGGGTCTGGTCACAGTACCGACCGACACCGCCGCGCCCGAGGGCTATGCCACCATGTCGGGCTACCGCACCGCCGGGCAGCGCGCGATCCGCATCGACATGCTGGAACGTCTGGCCGACATGCTGCGCGGCGAGGACAGCCGGGGCGGGTTCGAAGCCAAGGCCGACATGCTGTCGATCACCGGCATGACCCTGGAACAGTTCGCCGACCTGATGGAAGGCCTGGGCTACAAGGCCGCGAAGGGTGAACGCGAAAAGGTCCGCCACGCCCCCGACGAAACGCCGCAGGTCGTCGACGACAGCGCCGTGACCGCCGAACCCTCCGAGCCCGCCGTCGAAGGGGCCACCCCCGACGGCACGCCCGAAAAGCTGGAGAGCGAGGAAACCACCGCAGGCCTCACCACCGAGGAGGTGCTGGCCGAGGTCGCGCCGGAGGAAACCTCCCCCGTCGCCGAGGCCACGCCGGAGGCCCCCGCCGATATTCCCGATCAACCCGCCGAGGAGACCGCGCCGGACCTGGAGGTCTTCTTCACCTTCACCTGGGGCGGCAACCGATCCCGTCGTGGCGGCGAACAGCAGGGCCGGGGCGCCCGCGGCCGCCGCGAGGACGGTCAGCCACAGGGGCAGGGCAAGCCCAAGGGCGGCAAACCGCGCGGACCGAAGGGCAAGGGTGGCAAGGGGCGCCGCGACGAGGGGCCGAAGTCCTTCCAGTCGCGCCCGCCGAAGAAGGAAAAGGCGATCGACCCGGACAACCCCTTTGCCGCAGCGCTCAAGGGGCTGAAGACGGACTGATCCCCTGGGCGGGGCAGCATGTCGGACCAACAACAGAAATTCCGCCTGGACAAATGGCTGTGGCAGGCGCGGTTCGTCAAATCGCGCAGCCTGGCCGCCGGGCTGGTCACCGGCGGGCATGTCCGTGTCAACGGCAACCGCGCCGCCAAACCCGCCCATGGGGTGCAGCCCGGTGATGTGCTGACCTTCCCGCAGGGCGACCGCATCCGCGTCGTGCGCATCCTCGCCCCGGCGCTGCGTCGTGGCCCCGCGACCGAGGCGCAGACGCTCTATGACGATATGTCGCCTCCGATGGAGAAGACGGAAATCCCGCAGGGCGCCCGCAATGAAGGCAATTCTCGCCCGACGAAGCGGGATCGTCGGAAACTCGATCTTTATCGCAAGGGGATAGGCGATGATGCGCTTGAATGATCCGGCAGTGCAGGTTAGCTAACCCGAAACGCCGCAAAGGCCCGAGCGGAGCCACCCATGACCTATATCGTCAACGACGCCTGTATCGCCTGCAAATACACCGACTGTGTCGAGGTGTGCCCCGTGGACTGCTTCTACGAGGGGGAGAACATGCTGGTGATCCACCCCGACGAATGTATCGACTGCGGCGTCTGCGAACCCGAATGCCCCGCCGATGCGATCCGGCCCGACACGGAACCGGACATGGAGAAGTGGGTGGAGTTCAATCGCAAGTACTCCGAAATGTGGCCCGTCATCGTGACCCGCAAGGACCCGCTTCCCGAGGCGGAGGAGCGTGATGGCGAAGAGGGCAAGCTGGAGAAGTATTTCTCGGAAAATCCGGGGGCTGGGGGCTGACCCTGCGTCACCCCATCCGACGCCGCGCTGCAACATCCTCCTTCCGATTCGGGGTGATTCGTGTTATGGTGTCGTTCGTATGATGAAGACTGCCAGCCCCTTTGCCACGGACTCTGCCATCCGTAGCGTGACATAAACACAAGCCATGTAGCGCCGGACGAGGCCTCGATTGCCTCGCCCGTACACGTGTCGCCTGTTGACGGGGCTCTGTGAGGATAAAACACGATGACCAAAGCGAAAAAAGCCGAATTCAGCCCGAACGATTACGTTGTCTACCCCGCCCATGGCGTGGGTCAGATCGTGTCGATCGAGAGCCAGGAGATCGCCGGGATCTCGCTCGAGCTTTTCGTGATCTCCTTCGAGAAGGACAAGATGACCCTTCGCGTGCCGACGAACAAGGCGACCGAGGTGGGCATGCGCTCTCTCTCGACCCCCGATGTCGTGTCCAAGGCCATGACGACCCTTAAGGGCAAGGCCAAGGTCAAGCGGGCCATGTGGTCGCGCCGGGCGCAGGAATATGAACAGAAGATCAACTCCGGCGACCTGATTTCCATCGCCGAGGTCGTGCGCGACCTGCACCGCAATGACGACCAGCGCGAGCAGAGCTATTCCGAACGTCAGCTCTACGAAGCGGCGCTGGAGCGTCTGACCCGCGAAGTTGCCGCCGTCTCCGGTGCGGATGAGGTCGACGCGGCGCGTAAGGTGGACGAGGTTCTGCTGTCCCGCGCGGCGTAATCGCCTGACATATCAATGAAAAGCCGCTCCGGGGTCCCGGGGCGGCTTTTTTGATGCGCAATCAGAGCGCCATCAGCACCGCGATCTCCGCCACGACCTGCACCGCGCCCAGGATATCGCCCGTCTGCCCGCCGATCCGCGCCAGCGCCAGCCGCGACAGCAGCGCCGCCACACCGATGGCCACCAGCCCCGCGACGACCACGCTGCCCGACAGGACCAGCGTCAACCCGAGGGCCAGCACAAAGGCCAGCGCCGCCACATCGCGATCCGGCCGCCCGACCCCTTTCGACAACCCGTCGCTCCGCGCATGGGGCACCAGTGCCATGACCCCGGGCAGCACCCCGCGCGACAGCACGGCGGCGGCGATCACCACGCCCCAGTGGCCATGCGCCAGCGCCTGCACCACCAGCGTCCAGCGCGCGAGAAAGACAAGGATCAGCGCGATCACCCCGTAGGAACCGATGCGGGAGTCGCGCATGATCTCCAGCCGCCGCTCCCGCGTCCAGCCACCCCAGAACCCGTCCGCCGTATCCGCCAGCCCGTCCTCATGCAGCCCGCCGGTCAGCAGCACCTGCACCAGCAGCACGATCACCCCCGCGACCCCGGCACTCAGCCCCGCCCAGATTGCCAGCCCGCCGGCCCCCACGGCCAGCGCCCCGACCAGCAGACCGATCACCGGCCAGCACCAGGCCGCGCCGATTCCGCCCGAGCGGTGATCGGGCAGGGGAAGGCGGGTCAGCAATCCTGCACCGGTCAGGATGTCTGTCCGCAGACGTGAAAGGACGTTTTCCATGGGTTGCTCCTGATGCGCCATGCTTTAGACACTGCGCAGCACGTCTGATCAACGAGGAATACCATGTCCCAGGCCCCCGCGTCCCTTGATGCTTACCGCGACAGTCTCTCGGCTCTGGAGGGCCCGGATCAGACGGCGATTGCCGACGCCGAGGCGCGAAATGCGCAGCTGACCAAACCCCCTGCGGCCCTGGGTCGGCTGGAGGATCTGGCCCGCTGGTACGCCGGCTGGCGCGGCGACGGGCGCCCGGCGCTGTCCAATCCCCAGGTGGTGGTTTTTGCCGGAAATCATGGGGTTGCCGCGCGTGGCGTCTCGGCCTTCCCGACCGAGGTCACGGTGCAGATGGTGGCGAACTTTGAACATGGCGGCGCGGCGATCAACCAGCTGTCGCGCCAGTTCGGCGCGCGAATGGATGTCCATGCGCTGGACCTCGACCGTCCGACGCAGGATTTCACCCAGGCCCCCGCCATGGACGACGCTGACGTGCTGACCGCCCTTGGCACCGGCTGGGCCGCCGTCGATCCCGCGGCGGACCTGCTGGTGACCGGCGAGATGGGGATCGGCAACACCACCTCCGCCGCTGCCATTGCCCACGCGCTTTATGGCGGGGCCGCCGAGGATTGGGTGGGCCGGGGTACAGGCGTGGATGACGCCGGACTGGCCCTGAAGGCGCAGGTGGTGCGCGAGGGCGTCGCGCGCCATGCCGGTGGCGACGGGCTGAACACTTTGGCACGGCTTGGCGGGCGCGAAATCGCCGCCATGGCCGGCGCGATCCTGCGCGCGCGGCACGAGGGCATTCCGGTGATCCTCGACGGCTTCATCTGCTGTTCCGCCGCCGCCTGCCTGCATGCTGTGAACCCGGCCGCGCTGGACCACTGCGTCGCGGGCCATGTCAGCGCCGAGTCCGCACATCCCGCGCTGCTGGCGCAGCTTGGCCTGACACCGCTTCTGTCCCTCGGCCTTCGCCTGGGCGAAGGCTCCGGCGCGGCGCTGGCCATTGGCATCCTGCAGGGGGCCATCGCCTGCCATTCCGGCATGGCCACCTTTGCCGAGGCCGGGGTCAGCGGGGGCTGAGCCCCCCTCAGGCCGCGTCCTCCTCATCCGTCAGCAGCGCCTGGAGAGCTGCTTCAAGATCGCGCTCCAACTCCTTGGAGCGTGCCACATATTCCGGATTCTGCTCGGCCGCCAGCTCCGGATCCCAAAGCTCCGCCAGCTCGCGTATCGTCTCGCGATCGTGGTGATAGAAGGCGTCTTCCAACCGTGAGGCCTCGTAGTCGGTGAAGCCGGTGTTTTCCAGCACGTACCGCCCCGCCCGCAGGCTGCTGTCGAAGGTTTCCCGCACGATGTCATCGGCGCCCGCCTGGTAGAGCTCATAGACATGGCGGCGGTCCCGCGCGCGGGCGACGATGTGCAGATCGGGCCGGAACTTGCGTGCGTATGCGACCAGCCGCGTGACAGAGGCGGGGTTGTCCATCGCCGCGACCAGCACGCGGGCCTTTTCCAGCCCCGCCGCGCGCAGGATGTCCGGCCGGGTCGGATCGCCGAAATACCCCTTGAAGCCAAAGCGGCGCATCACCTCGATGGTGCGCATGTCGTGATCCAGAACAACGGTTCTGATGCCGGAGCTCTGCACCAGCCGGTTGACGATCTGCCCGAAGCGACCGATCCCCGCGATGATGACGGGTCCGTCTTCGTCGATCTCATCTGCATCGCGTTCCTCGCTGATCGGCTCGCCGATCTTCTTCGACAGCCAGTCATAGAGCAGGAACAGCAGCGGCGTGATCAGCATTGTCAGCGCGATCACCAGCAGCAACTGCTCGGCCAGGACCGGCGGCAGCACCTGCTGTTGCTGCGAGAAGGACAGGAGGACAAAGCCGAACTCCCCCGCCTGGGCGAGAGACAGGGTGAAGAGCATCAGCCGCCTGCGCCGCAGCTTGAACGCCCGCCCGATCAGGAACAGCAGGCCGCCCTTGATCAGGATCAGTCCAAAGGCCATGCCGAGGATCACCACCGGGTCACCCAGGAGCACCTCGAAGTTGATGCCCGCGCCGACGGTGATGAAGAAGAGACCCAGCAACAGCCCCTTGAACGGCTCGATATCGCTTTCCAGTTCGTGCCGGAATTCGGAGTTGGCCAGAACCACGCCCGCCAGAAAGGTGCCAAGCGCGGGCGACAGGCCGACCATGTTCATCAGAAAGGCGATGCCCACCACGATGACCAGCGCCAGCGCGGTATACATCTCGCGCAGCTTGGCGGCATGAATGAAGCGAAAGACCGGCGCGGTCAGATAGACCCCGGTCAGGATCACCGCCGCGACCGCACCAAGCGTCACCAGCGTCACGCCCCAGCCCGGCAGCCCCTCGACCAGCGACATGCCGTGCTGCGCCTCTTCGCTCATCGCGGTCCGGGTCAGCGACCCGTCGGGGTTGGCCGTCAGCCCGAGGGCGGGCAGGGCAAGCAGCGGCAGGAAGGCCAGCATCGGGATCACCGCGATGTCCTGCGTCAGCAGCACCGAAAAGGCGGATCGCCCCCCCGGCGTCTGGATCAGCCCCTTTTCGGACAGCGTCTGCAACACGATGGCGGTCGAGGACAGGGCGAGGATCATGCCGGTGGCCAGGGCGACAGTCCAGCCATACCCAAAGGCGCGGAAGGCCAGGAAGATCGCCAGGGTCGTCAGTGCCACCTGCAAGCCGCCCAAGCCCAGCAACCTGTGCCGCATCGCCCAGAGCGCCTTGGGTTCCAGCTCCAGCCCGATGAGGAACAGCATCATGACCACGCCGAATTCCGCGAAATGCTGCAGATCGTGCGACTCATGCCCGATCAGCCCCAGTACCGGCCCGATCACGATCCCCGCGGCCAGATAGCCCAGCACCGAGCCGAAGCCCAGCCGCGCGGCGATCGGCACCGCGATGACCGCGGCGGCGAGGTAAATGGTGGCCTGGTAAAGGAACTCGTCCATGAGATGTCTTTCGTCTTACAGCGGGCGCGTCGGGAGGGGACCGTCCTGTTTGAATTGGTCCATGACAATCTGGCTTTGCACCCGTGTAACCGATGGATGCGGCAATAACACCTCGTGAATCAGCCTGTGCAGCTCTGCCAGATCGGCACAATAGACCCGCAGCAGGTAATCGGACTCTCCGGTCAGGGTCCAGGCGCTGGTGATCTCGTTCCGCGAGGCCACAAGCGCGGCAAAATCGCGGGTTTGGTTCGGCCCGTGGGTCGCCATCTGCACCTGCACGAAGGCCTGAATCGCCAGCCCCAGCTTAACCGGGGCGAGGCGCGCGACATAGGCGTCGATATAGCCCTCCGCCTCCAGCCGCTGCCGCCGCCGCCCGGCCTGGGAGGACGACAGGTTCAGCATCTCGCCCAGCTCCTGCGCGGTCAGATGCGCGTCTTTTTGCAGCACGGTTAGAAGGCGCAGGTCGGTTGAGTCGAGCATATGCGGGAGTCTCGCGTAAAATCTGAAATCATCGTAAATCCCGCGCATATTTTCGGCAAGCAACCGCGCCGCGGTTGGGTCTTGTCCAAGACCCCGCGCTCAGGATCGCGGCATTGATGCGCGAAGGCCAACACTCCGCCTCCGCCGCGTGCCCCGCCGACCTGTCCCCCGGCTTCATCTTTCCCAAAATACTCCCGCCGGAGGCAGATCGCCGCAGGCGATCTTCATCTCAAACCGCCATGGCCCTCAGCCGCTCGGCATGTTCAGGGTCAGGTTCTGGTTGCCCTTGCGGTAGCGCAGCGTGTCCTCGCCGATAGCCAGCACCCGCCCGCCGTCGATCCGGTCACCGACCTGGACCTTTCGGTACCGGCCATTGGCCAGACGAACCAAAGCCCTCCTGTCGGAGGGCTGGCCGTAGACACCGATCAGGTTCACCTCCGTCAGGTCCAGTGCGTTGCGCACGGTTGCCTGCCGGGCCACGGACACCGCCGTCGGCCCGGATGGCGCGATGGCCGGGGGCGGTTCGGGTGTGGCGCGGGCGGCGGCGGCCAGTTCGCCGATGTTGCCCGGGCGCTGGATCGGCCGCAGGGCAATGAAGGCGGGCTCGATCCCGTCGGCTGCCGCCTCGGCCTCGCTCTGTTCCTCGGCCTCGCGCACCGCGTCGGCGCCGGAGGCCAGACCCGCGGCGATGGAGGCGCGCTCCTCATCCTCGATCAGCGCGGTGCCCTGCTCGTCCGACCGCACGGCGCCGGAGGCGAGCGAAGCGGCGCTGGCCAGTTCCACATCGTCCGACGCGGCCTCTTCGCTCGTTGCGCTTTCGGTGGTCTGGTCGGAGGTGCCGGGCCGCAGGCGCGGGCGGACCAGGGCAAACCGCGGGTCCGGTTCGGCCTCGGCCCCCGGTTGGGGTTCCTCGGTCAACTGCGCGTCCGAGGGGGGCTCTTCGGTGGTCTCGGCCTCTGGCGCGGTCTCGGGCGTCGTCTCCGACGTGGCCTCTGGTGTGGCCTCAGCTTCTGGCTGGGCGTCTTCCGTCGGCTCGGGCTCCAGTGCCTCTCCCGGGCGGGGGGGCGGCACAACGGGCGGATCGCCGGCAAAAACCATGATACCCGAGGGGGTCATCGCGCCATCCTCGGTCGGAATCACCAGCCCGCGCTCGTCCATGTCGAACCGCTGCCCGAAGACCGGCGGCGGGGCCGGGGGCGCGGGGCGGGCATCGGGGCTGAGCGCGGCGAGAGAGACAGAGGGGCCGCGCGTCGGCGGCGCATCGGAATCCGTCGCGCTGTCCGTGCCGGGCGATGCCGTGCCGGACCCGGAGGAGGCGATCCCCTCGGGCGAGTCCTGCCAGATGCCGGAGGCGGCGTACCGCGCCTCCTCCTCGGCGGTGGTGGTCTCCTCGACGGTGCCCTCGTCCGGGGTGCTTCCGTTACCGGGGCGCTCATCACTGGCGGTCGTCTCTGAGGCAGGCGGCTCCTCGGTCACGGCTTCGGTCACGATCAGCGGGGATACAGGCTCCTCCGCCGTTGCCGTGTCCTCGGCGGGGGGCTCTTCCTCCACGGGGGCCTCGGCGGCAGGTGCTTCGGGCTCTGCCGCGCTTTCCTGCAGGGCGGCCTGGACGGCGCGATCCTCTGCCGTCTCCGGACCATCCGCGGCCGTGTCATCCCCCGGAGCGGGCGGAACGAAGCTTTCTGTCGGCGCCTCCTCCGGGGCAACCGCGACCTCCTCCAGCGTGCTGTCCGGGCGCCCGAAGAGGGCCGACAGCGAGGCATCGCTGAACAGCGCCGCCCAGGCGACGGACCCGACGACCAGAATGGCCGCCACCACCGCGACAACCACCCCGATCGAGCCGCCGCGCCCAGGGTCATAGGTGGCATTGCGCGCCCCGAACACGGTCAGCCGTTCTTCCTCGGCCTTGCGCTCCTCGGCGGTCAGCGCGCCGGGGCGGCGATCCCCGCCGCGGGTTTCGGTGTCCGAGGGGGCGGGCATGACTGTCAGCGTCGGCTCCGCCTGTGGCGGGGCGATCGGCGTATCGGTGGGCGGTGTGGGCTTGTCCTTGCCCTTGCGGCCCTTGCGTTTGGGCGGCTTGTCCGCTTTCGCGTCTGCCTTTCCCTCGGGCTTCGGCGCGGGCGTCGGGGCGGCGGGGGCAGGCTCAGCGGGGGCGGGCGGTTCCGCCTTGCTCAGCGCATCCTGCGCGGCGGCTTCGGCGGCGGCGGCCTCCTCGGCCTTGATCCGTGCGGCCTCCTCCCGTTCCGCCTGCGCCTTGGCCCGTTTCTCGGCCCGCGCTGCGCGGCGGTCGGCCAGGGCGGTACGGACACGGGTAGATACCCCGGACCCAGCCGCCAGGACGGCGGCGAAACGCGGTTTGCCCGAAGGGCTGTCCGCCGAGGGCGCGTCGGACTTCAGGCTGTCCGACAATTCCTCGGGGTTGATGTCGCGGGGGGGCATGACGACCGGCGCAGGGGCCTTGCCCGCCTCCGGCGGCGCAAAGGTGATCCGCGGCGCGTCATTGCGCGGCTCTGCGGGGCGGGTGATTTTCAGCGGTGCCTCTGCGCCGGTGGCCGCGCCCGCCTCCGCCGTGGCCCGTCGGCTGCTGAAGGAGACGGGGCCGCTGTCTTCGTCGCTCCCGCCGGTCGTCTCAACCGGGGTTTCTTCCGCGGGGCTTTGCGCGGTTTCGTCGGTGGCATCTTTTGCAGGGGCGTCGGAAGTCGCCGTCGTCGTCTCGGCCACCTCTTCCACCGGGGGCTCGGCCGGAGTCGGCGGCACCTTGACCCGTCCGGAGACGCGGATCGCGGTCACATCGGGTTCGATCTCGATATCGTCGGGCACGTCATGGGCGGTGCCGAAAAACGGCTCGCCCGTGTACTCGCGCCCCTCCGGCATCGCCGCGAAGGAGACCGGGGTGAACCCAAAACTCCGTGCGAAATCATCGGCTTCCTGCAGGGTTTCGGTGGCCACGGCCGCGATCTGCAACTGATCCCCCGCGACCGAATGGTCGATCACCAGCTCGTCCAGCGCATAGGGCGTCGCCCCGTCCAGCGCCTGCTCCACGGCCTGTTGCCGCGCCGCGGGGTCGGCAGGCCCTGCGGGGATGGAGAGATAGCGGATCTGATCGTTCGGAATGACGACCTTGAACTGCGCCTCGCCGGGGGCAAGGCGGTCCGCCGCATCGCGCAGCCTGGCCATGTCCTTGGCCAGGTCAGGACTATCTGGATAAGCCTCGCCGACAAGGGCCCAGCCCGGGGACGACCGTTGCAGCAGGGCAATGCCGTCCATCGACAAGATCAGCGCGAAATTCGGTTTCATGGTCCCGACAATTGACGTGAGAGGAGGCGCGGACGCCTCCCCGGAGTTTGCTGGATGCTATAGCACCGTTACCGCGAGGAAAAGCACAAGGCGATCACGAAACGGACTGTAGCGGTCATCCGCACGCCTTCGTGAGCGCCTGATCCAGATCTGCGATCAGGTCCTCTGCGTTCTCGATCCCGATCGACACGCGCACCACCTCCGGCGCGGCACCGGCGGCCTTCTGCTGCTCTGGCGTCAGCTGCCGGTGCGTGGTGGAGGCCGAATGGATGATCAGCGACCGCGTATCGCCCAGGTTGGCCACGTGGGAGAAGATCTCCACCGCGTCCACCAGCTTCACGCAGGCCTCGTAGCCATCCTTCAGCGCAAAGGTGAAAAGCCCGCCCGCGCCCTTGGGACAGATCTTGGCGACACGGCCCTTGTAAGAGGAACTGTCGAGCCCCGCATAGGTCACGTAATCGACGCGCGGGTCGTTCTCCAGCCATTTGGCGACTTTGACTGCGTTCTCCACATGCCGCTCCATCCGCAGCGACAGCGTCTCGATCCCCATGAGCGTGTAATGCGCCGCCTGCGGGTTCAGCGTCATGCCGAGATCGCGCAGCCCGATGGCGATGCCGTGGAAGGTGAAGGCCAGGGGGCCGAAGGTTTCGTGGAACTTGAGCCCGTGATAGGCGGGTTCCGGCTGGCTGAGCGAGGGGAACTTGTCGCTGGCGGACCAGTCGAACTTGCCCGAATCCACCACGACGCCACCGGTGACCGTGCCGTTGCCGGTCAGGAACTTGGTCATGGAATGCACAACCAGCGTGGCGCCATGGTCGATCGGACGGCAGAGGTAGGGCGTGGCCGAGGTGTTATCGACGATCAGCGGCAGGCCCGCCGCATCCGCGACCGCCGCGATGGCGTCGAGATCGGTGATGTAGCCGCCCGGGTTTGCGATGGATTCGCAGAAGACCGCGCGCGTGTCCTCGTCGATGGCCGCCTTGACCGCGTCAAGATCGTCGAAGTCCACGAAGGTGGCCGACCAGCCGAAGCGCTTGATCGTCTGGCTGAACTGGGTGATCGACCCGCCGTAAAGCCGGGTGGAGACGACCACGTTCTTGCCCGGCCCCATCAGCGGGAAGAGCGCCATGATCTGCGCCGCATGACCCGAGGAGCAGCAGACCGCGCCTGCACCGCCCTCCAGCGTTGCCACACGTTCCTGCAGAACGGCGACGGTCGGGTTGGTCAGGCGGGAATAGATATAGCCCACTTCCTGCAGGTTGAAGAGCGCCGCCGCGTGATCCGCATCCCGAAACACATAGGCCGTGCTCTGATAGATCGGCGTCTGACGGGCGCCGGTGGCCGGATCGGGGCGGGCGCCCGCGTGGATCTGCAGAGTGTCGAAACCGTATGCCATGTAAACCTCCCTGTGGCGCCCCGGTTCGGGGCTTGCCAAAAGGCTTACGGGATCGCAGCTTGCCCCTCAAGCTTCCACCGAAAGGACCGCGCATGAACCCGCCATTTCACCTCGCCTATCACGTCACCGACCTGGACGCGGCCCGCGCCTTCTATGGCGGTGTCCTGGGCGCGACGGAGGGGCGCAGCACCGAGACCTGGGTCGATTTCGATTTCTTCGGCCATCAGCTCTCGCTCCACCTCGGCACGCCCTTCGAGACGACGAACACGGGCAAGGTCGGCGATCACATGGTGCCCATGCCGCACCTGGGCCTCGTGCTGCCGCTGGATACCTGGCGCGAGATGGCGGACCGACTGAGCGCGGCGGGGACGGAGTTTGTCCTGCCGCCTTCTGTCCGGTTCGAGGGGGAGCCGGGGGAGCAATGGACGATGTTCTTCCGCGACCCTTCGGGAAACCCGATCGAGATCAAGGGGTTCAAGGATTTCGCGGGGCTGTTCGCGACGTAGGGTGCGTGCTCGCACGCACCATGGTGCCGGGTCGGGCGGTGCGTGCAAGCACGCACCCTACGTAATGGCCTCCGTCCGCGCAGAATGTACGGACGCCGTCATTCCATTTGGGACATCGGACGTCGGTCCCGCCCGGCGGCAACGCCCGTCGCCTGGCAGTCGATCGCTCGCAATCGACGAGAGGGGGCAGCGCCGACCCGCATCTGGCGTGGCAATATGCGTCTCCAGGCTCATTCCGCCCCCGCCAGCCACAGCGCGTGCCCGCTTATATCTCCCGGCCACTCCGCGATAGCCGCCCCAAACGCCTCCGTATCCCCGGAGTAGAGCTGGCGCATCGCCTCCTCGAACCCGGGCAGGTCGCCTGCGATGGCGGAACAGAAGCGATAGGCCGCATCCCGACGCAGGGCGCTGTCGTCGCCCCGGCTGGCCGCCTCCACCAGCCGCCGCAATGTGGCCGAGGCGCCGCCGCGCTGTGTCGCAAGCCAGTCCCAGTGGCGCGGCAGCAGGGTCACCTCCCGCGCGACGACGCCCAGCTTGGGCCGACCGCGGCCCACGCGGTCGGGGTAACGGGCGGCCACGGCCTCCGCCCCGCCAGAGAGGTCGAGGTCGGTTTCCCGGCCTGTCTCGTCTGAGAAGATCAGAACGTTTGTTTCGCTCCGGTCGATCAGGGCGCGGGCGAGGGCACCCCGCGTTCCGCGCGCCACGACACGGGGGCCGGCGAAGGCTGTGAATGTCTCTGTCATCCGTGCTATTTACACCCGGGTAAAAATATGGTCAACCGGCGCGAAAGGAGTCTGCCATGGCAATCGACAAACGCGCCGCCCGCATGGCCTGGAAAGAGCGGGATACAGAATGGACGGTCTACGTTGCCCGCACGGGTGGCGCGGCCTGGGTCGGGGTGACCGCGGACCTGAAGGCGATCGAGAACCGCCTGGGCTTCACCCTGAAACTCGGGGATTGCCGCACCAAGGGGATGCAGGCGGCCTATGACGGCACCCTGACCATCGAACCGCTGGAAACCCTGGACGACAGCCTCGGCCCGCTGGCACGGCAGGACGCGATCAAGGACCGGCGGGCCCATTGGTGCGCCGAACTGGGAGCGACCCCGATCGAGGCCTAGCGCATCCAGTAGCCTTCGCGCTTGATCCGGTTGCGGATAGCCTGTTCCCGGCGGGGCAGGTTATCGCGGTCGAACATCGCCCGCACCTTGTGCCCGCGCCCCTGAAAGACCGTGCGCTTGACCGGATCGTAGCCCTTCAGAACCCGCTTGATACGCTGTGGCGCCGTCACCTCTTCCAGGACCTCCACCACCCGGTCGCTTTCCCGCGCATAAAGCAGCGGCAGCACCCGGTAGTGGCAGCTGACCTCGCCGTCAAGCAGCCCCGGCGGCAGCGCATCGCGCCCGCCCCCTAAGGAGGAGATCACCAGCGGCAGGGCCACCTGATCCAGCCAGGGGGTCATCTGCTGGCCGATCAGCTCCCTCGGCGGGTCGTCACGGATGGTCAGTGCATAGTCGAGGAACCGCTGACCGAAGACGCGCGGGCAGCGGTAGAAGAAATACCCGGCGTTGAAATAGAGGTAGCGGCGCCAGAACTCATCCGGCTGCGTCAGGTCCAGCGAGGCCTCGAAATCCAGGCCGAACCTGTCATAGAGCGACCGCCAGATCTGCGTATAGCCCGGACCATAAAGCTCGATTTGCGGCCATGTCCCTTCGACCCGCAGTGAGGCCCCGGGGCGGTCGAAGTCGAAAGGCACCCGGGTCAGACTGTCGAGGATCAGCGTATCGGTGTCGAAAAAGATGAAGGGCTCGCCTTCGGGCAGGGCCAGCAGCGCCTCGATCTTGTTGCCATAAGGGTAGGCGTGGCCGAAATGGCGGCTCTCGAAGGGCAGGAGGGTCGCGCCCATCTCCTCCAGCAGGTCCCGGACCTCGGCACTCATCTCCGGCAATTTGGGCCAGAGCGGGCCGGGCTGCGGTTCGGCAACAAACAGGCGCGGGGTCTGGGGGCTGTTGGCAAAGAGGGAGGCGGCAAAGATCACCGCCTCGTATTGCAGCCGCCCGGACTGCCCCACGATCACGATATTCGGCCCCGCCTGTCCCGCGTCCCTGTTGGTCATGCCCCCGATACCCTTGATGGCCTTGCAAAAATCAATGCTTGGTCTTGTCGACCCTAGCAAAGATAATGGCAAGGGAAAGGCCGCGTCTGTGGCGGCCCTGTCTTGTCAGGTAGGTGCTCATGTTTTTCTGGGTCTGGACCATCGTCGCCTTGGCCATGCTGGGCATGCCCGGAGAGCCGGGGGAGCCGCCGACGCCTCAGCGGATCACGACCACGACCGCCCCGGCCAGCCCTGCGACCCCCAATGCGCCGAACTCTCCGAACTCGCCAAACGCCCCGAATGCGCCCGGCTCGCCGATGAGCCCCGCCACCCCGGCCATCGTGGCGGAGCCGCAGGTGCCCTCTGGCAGGTTCACCACCGCGGTGGAGGTCAAGCCGATCCTGACCGCGACCAAGGGCTCCTGGGTGGCGGTGCGGGAATACGACGGCAAGGACCTGGTCTATGTCACCCAGATCCTGTCCTGGCGCTGCGGCCTCGCGGGGATGAGCCTGTCCATCAACGGCGGCACGCCCGAGATCTGGGATATGCCACCCTGCCTGGACAACACCGCAACGCCCAATGCGATTACACCCGACGCCGTGATCTACCGCAGCTATCCGCTCGGATCGGTGCAGAGCGTGACCGTGGGGGTCACCTATGACGATCTGACCACCGACAGCGCGACGTTTCAGCGGGCGCAGGTGCTGTTGCCCTAAGCCATCATCGGGCCGTCACTGGCACTCCAGAACGATCTTGCCGAAATGCGCGTTCGCGGCCATCTCGTCCAGCGCCTGCTGCGCTTTGTCCAGCGGCAGGACACGGTCTATCGGCAGAGTGAGCTTCCCCGCCTCCAGCGCCCCCCAGAGGTCGCGTTCCACGGCCTTGGAGATCACCTCGACCTCATCCACACTGCGGGTCCGGAAGGTGACGCCGATGTACTGGATGCGGCGCAGCGCGTGCAGGTCGAAGTCGAACTCCGCCCGCATGCCCGCAAGCCGCCCGACATTCACGATGCGCCCGCCGATCCGCGTTGCGCGCATGGTTTCGTTGGTTCCAGGACCAGAGAGCATGTCGATCACCAGATCGACGCCCGCGCCGCCGGTGGCATCCAGAACCTGGGCCGACCAGCCCTCGGCGCTGGTGTCCACGGTGCCGGTCGCCCCGAACTCCGACAGTCGCTTGCGCCGCTCCGGCGTGGTGGAGGAGCCGAGGACCACCTCCGCCCCCATGTGCTGCGCGATCTGCATCCCCATGAGGCCGACGCCGGAGGAGGCCCCCAGCACCAGAACCGACTGGCCCGGGGTGAGATGCCCGTTCAACACCAGCGCGTCGTGCATGGTCCTGAGCGCGACCGACAGCGTCGCCGCCTCGCGCCAGCCGAGATTGCCGCCGGGCAGGGGGAAGACGCGCCGCTGATCCGCCACGCCATATTCGGCAAAGCCCCCAAGGCCCGAACACATGACCCGGTCGCCGGGTTTGTAGCGGGTGACATTGGCGCCGACCTCCACCACCTCTCCGGCCCATTCGAGGCCCAAGACCGTGCCTGCGCCACCGGCCGCCCCATGGGCATGGCCCGCCGCCATGCCCAGATCGGCACGGTTCAAGGCTGCAGTGTGATTGCGTGTCAACACATCATTGGGGCCGGGGGTGGGGCGTGGCACCTCGCGTATATCGACACCGGCCCCGTGCTGGGCAGCGGCTTTCATAAACATTGGCAGTCCTCCCGGAAGGCAGAATGCGCGGTCGGGCAGGGGCGTGCAACCTCGATTTTACCGACGGGTCAATACCCTGTCTGTCGGGCCATCAGGGCGGTGATAGGCGCAGTTGTGGCCGCCACCCCACATCCGGCCCTGTTTGCCGTGTGGTAAGCTTGGCCTTCTCACGGCTTTCGCTAAACTCGCTTTCAGGAGGCCGTGCCGATGACCCGATCCGCAGTATTGACCGCATTGCTGTCCCTTGCCCTGCTGGCGGGCTGCGATATGCCCAGAGGCTCCCTCGAACATGCCAGAATGAGTTTTGGCGTGGCCGACCCGCGCCCCGAGGCCTTCCATGTCTGCGGCGACATCGGCTGTGCCAAACGCGTCGCGGTCGCCCTCAGCCCCGCTGAATGGCGCCATGTCCGCGCCCCCTTCGCCCGCCGACCCAGATCCGCCGGGGAGGAGCGCCGGGCCCTGGCCGAGTCCCTGCGCCGGATCGAGGTGATCGTCGGCGCCAAGACCGGCTATGACACCGATGAGGCCTTTTCCGCGCTGCAGCTTTCCGGCAATTCGCAGGACTGCGTCGACGAGATGGTCAACGCCGCGGTCTACCTCGCTCTCTTCGACGACGCCGGGCTGATGCGCTATCACCAGCAGGGTCAACGCGTGACCATCGGGCCGATGACTAGACGCTTTTGGCCGCATACGGTCTCGTCCATCTTTCAGCGGGACACGGGCCAGGAGTTCATCATCGACACCTGGGCGGTGAATGTCGGCGAGTTGCCGATCGTGATGGACCGCCAAGCCTGGGCCAACAACGAACCGTTCCGTCAGGATTTCTGAACGTGGGCCGGGGTGGCCCTGATCATTGCGAGATGCGGGGGAGTGGTGGGCGACCCTGGAATCGAACCAGGCATGGGTCTCCCCGGCGGAGTTACAGTCCGCTGCCGCACCTTGCAGCTCGTCGCCCGATCAGGCTCCGGGCCGGGCCCGGGGCGGATCGTGAGGGGGTGATTACTAAGGCCGCCCGGGGGCGTCAACAGGAAATCCACCCGTGCTCTCGCCTCGGGCCGCGCGGGATGATAGGGCGTGTCGGGTCAGCCGCAGGGGATGGTCATGAAGAAGCCGAAATGGGTCGTTGAAAAAGAGCGCGGCAAGAAGGCCGCGGCAGAGGAAACCGTCTGGCTCTTCGGCCTGCACGCCGTGCGGGATGCGCTGGTCAACCCCGCGCGGGAAAAGCTGCGCCTGATCGTGACCAAGAACGCCGCCGACAAGCTGGCCGATGCCATCGCCACGGCCGGAATGGAGCCGGAAATGGCCGATCCCCGCCGGTTTTCCGCCCCGATCGACCCGCAGTCTGTCCATCAGGGCGCAGCGCTGGAGGTGAAACCGCTGGACTGGGGGCAGGTCGCCGACCGCTGCCTCGGGGATGGGCGCCCGCCGCGTGTGGTGCTGCTGGACCGGGTGACGGACCCGCATAACGTTGGCGCCATCCTGCGCTCGGCGGAGGTCTTTGGCGCTTTGGCGGTGATCGGCATGCGTCACCATGCGGCGCCCGAGACCGGCGCCCTGGCCAAGACCGCCTCCGGCGCGCTGGAACGGCAGCCCTATCTGCGCGTCCGTAACCTGGCCGACACGATGGAGGAGCTGAGGTCCATGGGCTATCTGGTCTTCGGGCTGGACGGCGAGGCGGAGGGCACCCTGGAAGAGGCCGTGGAAGGCAAGCTGGATCGCCCGATTGCCCTGGTCCTGGGGGCCGAAGGTCCGGGGCTTCGCCCCAAGACCAAGGAGACCTGCGACGCCCTGGTGCGCATTGATTTTGCGGGGGATTTCGGCTCGCTCAATGTCTCCAACGCGGCGGCCGTGGCCCTCTATGCCGTGCGGCCCAGATAGGCCGCGCCCGCGCCGGACCGATTTCCTGTGGATAAGGCTCTTCCGTTAATGAAGTCTTCACATTCGTATTACAAGCTCTCGTCACATTGTCCCTGACTTCCTACATGAAGTCGAGAAGCGCTGGACCGGAACTCCGGTGCTTCCTTTCACTGTCCCTCGTTCCGTACTACGCCCGGGCTTGTCCCGGGCGTTCTTTTTTGCCCCCTCACACCGCCGCTTTCCCGTTGCGGCGGCAGGGGCATCGGCTAGGGTGATTGCATGACCGAAGACTACACCGACGCCCATCTGACAAAAATCCTGCGACGCACCAGGGTGATCGCCGTGGTCGGCGTGTCGATGAACCCGGTGCGGCCCAGCTATTACGTGGCGCGCTACCTCGGTCTGAAAGGGTTTACGGTGATCCCGGTCAACCCGGGCCACGCGGGTGCTCAGCTCTTTGGCCAGACCGTACGCGCCTCCCTTTCCGACATCACGGAACCGGTGGACATGGTCGATATCTTCCGCCGGTCGGAGGCCGTCCCGCCGATCGTCGATGAGGCGCTGGAGCAGTTCCCCGACCTGAAAACGATCTGGATGCAGATCGGTGTTGTCCACGAGCAGGCGGCAGAGACGGCGCGGGCGCGCGGCGTCGATGTGGTGATGAACCGCTGTCCCAAGATCGAATACCAGCGCCTCTTCGGAGAGCTGCGCATGGGCGGGTTCAATACCGGTGTGATCTCGTCGAAATTGTGAAACCGGGCAGGGGCTCTGCCCCGTCGCCTGCGGCGCCTCCCCGAGATATTTTCAGCAAAAAGAATGTCAGGTCTGCGGACGCGCGGCCTTTTCCACGATGCCGGAGGTGCCTTCACGGCGCTCCAATTCCGCCAGCACTTCCGCAAGGCTCACATCGCGCGCGGCCAGCATGACCAGCAGGTGGTAGAGCACATCGGCGGCCTCGGAGGTCAGCGCGGCGCGGTCGCCCTTCACTGCCTCGATCACCGCCTCGACGGCCTCTTCGCCGAACTTCTCGGCGCATTTCTCCGGTCCCTTGGACAGCAGCTTGGCCGTCCAGGAGGTGTCCGGATCGGCGCCCTTGCGGGCCTCGATCGTGGCGGAGAGTTGGTCGAGAATGCTCATTCCAGCCTCATCGGGATGCCTGCGGCGGCCATGTGGTCTTTGGCCTCGCGGATGGAATAGTCGCCGAAATGGAAGATCGAGGCCGCCAGCACGGCAGAGGCGCCGCCCTCGGTCACGCCCTCGACCAGGTGATCCAGCGTGCCGACGCCGCCGGAGGCGATCACCGGCACCTCGACCGCGTCGGAAATGGCGCGGGTCAGCGGCAGGTTGAACCCGGCGCGCGTGCCGTCGCGATCCATCGAGGTCAGCAGAATCTCCCCGGCGCCCTTGGACGCCACCAGACGCGCGAACTCCACCGCGTCGATGCCCGTGGGCTTGCGGCCACCATGAGTGAAGATCTCCCACTTGCCGGGGGAGACCGTCTTGGCGTCGATGGCCACGACGATGCATTGCGAGCCGAAATGATCCGCGGCGTCGGCCACCACATCGGGGTTGGCCACGGCGGCAGAGTTGAACGAGACCTTGTCCGCCCCCGCCAGCAGCAGGTTGCGCACGTCCTGCACCGTCCGCACGCCGCCGCCGACGGTCAGCGGGATATAGCAGTGCTCGGCCGTGCGGGTGACCACATCCATCATCACGCCCCGATTTTCGTGCGTGGCGTGGATGTCGAGAAAGCAGAGCTCATCCGCACCGGCAGCATCATAGGCGCGGGCGGCATCCACGGGATCGCCCGCATCGCGCAGGTCGACGAAATTCACGCCTTTGACCACGCGGCCGTCAGCCACGTCGAGGCAGGGGATGATACGGGTCTTTAACATGATGCTCTTCTAGGCCGGGGCGCGGGGCGGCGCAATCACTGCCGTGCGCGGCGAATCCACCGGATGACCGTGACCAGGATCAGCGCGCCCAGGATGAGGGCCGCGACGGGCAGGGTGAGCAGCATGAACCAGCCCGACACGAAGGCCGCCGCCAGCCAGTCGCCCCAGTCCGTGCCATTGACCACGCAGGGGTGGCGCGCGGCCTCGTTCAGCGTGCAGCCGTGCCGGTTGGCGAACCAGCTGGACCAGAGCACACCGAAGAGCGGCATGAGACAGATCAGGATCAGCACGGCGCAGAGGATGACGAACCCGCGATACATGGTCTTAGCCTTCGCCCGTGCCCTGTCGGTATCTGTGCACCGCCTCGATCAGCAGCGCCGCGATCAGAAGGAGCGGCCCGACCGACAGCATCGAGGCCACCAGCGTCAGCAGGATCGGGCCGATCAACTGAAAAAGCCCCGTCAGCCCGGCCGCGCAGGGGCCGATCCCCCCCGACAGCGACCCGCCGCAAAGCGTTTCGGCCAGGACCGCAAGCGCCATCGCCACGGCAAACAGCAGCCCGCCGACCCGCAGGATCCAGAAGGCCGCGCGGCTCTGCATGCGCGGGGCGGAAAGCCAGCAGGCCAGCGGAACAAGGATCAGCAGGACCTGGATGATTTCCTTTGCGCCCATGGCTCAGCCCTTCAGTTCGGCAAGCGCGGCGCGCAGATCCAGCGCCCCGTCATAGAGCGCGCGGCCCGAGATGGCCCCGTTGAGCGGCGCACCACAGTCGCGCAGCGCGGTGAGATCGGCGAGGGAGGAGACACCGCCCGAGGCGATCACCGGGATCGACACAGCCTTGGCCAGCGCCGCCGTGGCGGGGATATTCGGCCCCTGCATCGCGCCGTCGCGGTTGATGTCGGTGTAGATGATGGCGGCCACGCCCGCATCCTCGAACGACCGGGCGAGGTCGATGACCATGACATCGGTTTCTTCCGCCCAGCCCTTGGTCGCGACGCGGCCGTCGCGGGCGTCGATCCCCACGGCCACCTGACCGGGAAATGCCTTGGCCGCCTCGCGCACCAGCGCGGGGTTCTCCACCGCCACCGTGCCCAGGATCACCCGGGCCAACCCCTTGGACAGCCAGGTCTCGATCGTTGCCATGTCGCGGATGCCACCGCCAAGTTGCGCGGGCACCTTGGTCCGCTCCAGGATCGCCTCCACCGGCGCGGCATTGACCGGCGCGCCCGCGAAGGCCCCGTTCAGATCCACCAGATGCAGCCATTCGCAGCCCGCCTCGACAAAGGCCATGGCCTGCGCTGCGGGATCGTCGTTGAAGACCGTGGCCTTCTCCATGTCCCCTTTGAGGAGGCGGACGGCCTGACCGTCCTTGAGATCAATGGCGGGGTAGAGGATCATGTCGCGGCCTTTCCTGTTCGGCGCGGTTATGCATGACGTCACGAGACTTGCAACCTTCACTTGCAGCAGCGCATGACCGGCGGCAACATCGCGGTAACCATTGGGAGAAACCAAAATGCGCAAGACAATCCTGACACTCGCCGCCCTGGCCCTGTCCGCCGGCGCCGCCTGGGCCGACCCGGTCGAAGGCACCTGGAAGACCCAGGAGGACGATGGGGCCTATGCCCATGTCAAGATCGCGCCCTGCGGAAGCGGGTTCTGCGGCACCATTACCCGGACGTTCAACGCCAGCGGCGAATACAAGAGCGCCAATATCGGCAAGCAGCTCATCCGGGAGATGAAGCCGGCCGGGGGCGGGAAATACGAAGGCAAAGTCTGGCGGCCCTCGAACAACAAGATCTACCTCGGCAAGCTGGAGCTTAACGGCAACTCTCTGAAAATGAAGGGGTGTGTCGCCGGTGGCCTGTTCTGTTCCAGCCAGACCTGGGGCCGGATCAACTGAGCGGGAGGCCCCGGCGCGAGGCCGGGGCTTGCCTCATGGCGCCCAGCTGAGAAAATTTGCGATCAGCCTGAGGCCGGTCTCCTGGCTCTTTTCCGGATGGAACTGGGTACCGACCATGGTGTCGCGTCCGACGATGGCGGTCACCGGATGGCCATACTCCACATGCGCCAACAGCTGATCGGGCGCGGCGACCTCCATCTGGTAGGAATGCACGAAATAGGCGTGGCGCCCGGTCTCGATCCCCTCCAACACGGGGTGGGGCCGGTCGATCACCAGATCGTTCCAGCCCATATGCGGCACCTTGCGCCCCTCGGCCCGGATCCGCGACACTTCGCCGTCGATCCAGCCCAGGCCCGGCGTTTCCTCATATTCATGCCCGACCCGCGCCATCAGCTGCATGCCGACGCAGATCCCCAGAAAGGGCCGCGCCTTAACCTCCACCATTTCTCGCAGAGCGCCGTAAAGGTTTTCCCGCCCTTTCAACGCCTTGGCGCAGGCCGGAAAGGCCCCGTCGCCAGGCAGGACGATCCGGTCGGCGCGCAGCACATCCTCCGCCCGGTCGGTCACGATCACCTCGCCGGCATCGACCTCCCGCGCCATGCGCTGAAAGGCCTTTTCGGCGGAATGCAGGTTGCCGCTTTCATAATCAATCAGAACGGTCAGCATGGTCGTCTCCCCGAACCTCGGCCCGGCTTTCTTTTTGCCCGAAATATCCCCGCCGGAGGCTCGCGCGTCAGAGCGTTCCCTTTGTCGACGGTATCGCATCGCCCTTGCGCGGGTCGGTTTCGACGGCTTCGCGCAGGGCGCGGGCCACGGATTTGAACACCGCCTCGGCGATATGGTGCGAATTCACCCCGTGCAGCATGTCCACATGCAGGGTGATCCCGCCGTGCGTGGCAAGCGCCTGGAAGAACTCGCGCACCAGTTCGGTGTCGAAACTGCCGATCTTTGCTGCCGGCAGATCGACGTTCCAGACTAGGAAAGGCCGCCCCGACAGGTCCAGCGCACACCGCACCAGCGCGTCGTCCATCGGCAGCAGGCAGGACCCGTAACGCCGGATTCCGCGTTTATCGCCAAGGGCCTGGGTCAGGGCCTGTCCAATGGCGATCCCCACGTCCTCCACCGTGTGGTGGTCGTCGATATGCAGATCACCCTTACAGCGTACGTCCATGTCGATCAGCGAATGCCGGGCCAGCTGATCCAGCATATGGTCAAAGAAACCGACGCCCGTTTCCATGGCGTAGCGGCCCGTCCCGTCGAGGGTCAGGCTCACGTCGATTTCGGTCTCTGCGGTCTTGCGGCTGATCTTGGCGCTGCGCATGGGGCCTCCGGTGGTTTTGGCGGCTGTATAGGGCGGGCTGGGCGGCGGGCCAAGCGAAAGCCGCGCGGACGGGAAAATCCAGTTGAGGGCGCGACTTCCGTGCATCTGGGGGCTGGGTCCGAGGACCTCCGACCATATGCCGCTTCGGGAGTCATTAGATCCTCGGGGCGAGCCCGAGGAGGACGGCAGGTGAGAGGATGCGGAGGAGTATCAGGCCAGCGCCGCCGCCTTCCGCGCCAGCGCCTCGATCCCGGCCCAGTCGCCGCTTTCGACCTTGTCTTTCGGTGCCACCCAGGAACCGCCGACGCAGGCGGTGTTGGGCAAGGACAGGTAGTCCGCAGCATTGCCGGGGGTCACCCCTCCCGTGGGACAGAACAAGATCTGAGGGATCGGAGAGGCCAGGGATTTCAACGCCTTGGCCCCGCCCGCGGCCTCTGCCGGAAAGAACTTCTGCACCCGGTAGCCGCGTTCCAGCAGGCGCATCGCCTCGCTCGCCGTGGCGGCGCCGGGCAGCATGGGCAGGCCCATCTCCTCCGCCGCGTCCAGCAGGCGGTCCGTCGCCCCGGGCGAGACGCCGAAGGTTGCCCCCGCTTCCAATGCGCGCTCCACGTCCGCGGGGGTCAGGATCGTGCCCGCCCCGACGATCCCGCCCGGCACCTTGGCCATCTCGCGGATCACGTCCAGAGCCACGGGGGTGCGCAACGTCACCTCCAGCACCGGCAACCCGCCGGCGACCAGCGCCGCGGCCAGGGGTTGCGCATGAGCGATCTGGTCGACCACCAGCACCGGGATGACCGGGGCCGTGCGGCACAGCCTCTCGCTGGAAACGCTGGCTTCTTCAGGGGTTATGGGCATACCTTCACCTTAAACGACATTGGCGGCGCCGGTCGTGGCCGGGCCTGCATTCTGGCGGAAAACCTCAAAGAGCTCGCGACCGATGCCGAACTTGTTGGCGGACAGATCGGGCTGCTCCGGCGCGCGGTCCAGCGCGCCTTCGGTCAGCACGTCGATCTTGCCACTCACAGCGTCGACACGGATCATGTCGCCGTCCCGCAGGCGCGACAGGGGACCGCCCTCCGCCGCTTCGGGCGAGACATGGATGGCGGCGGGCACCTTGCCGGAGGCACCGGACATCCGGCCATCGGTCAGCAGGGCGACCTTCAGGCCACGGTCCTGCAGGACAGACAGCGTCGGGGTCAGGGAGTGCAGTTCCGGCATCCCGTTGGCCTTAGGTCCCTGAAACCGAACGATAACCACAGTGTCAGAGGTGAATTCCCCCGCCTTGAAGGCCGCCTTCACCGCCTCCTGATCGTCAAAGATCCGGGCGGGCGCCTCGATCACATGCCGCTCCGGCGTCACGGCAGAGACCTTCATGATCCCCGCGCCGAGGTTGCCCTGCAGCAGCTTCAACCCGCCCGTTGCCTGGAACGGATCGGAGGGCGGGCGCAGAATGCGATCGTTCTCCGAAACTCGGGCGCCGTCGGAATAGGTCAGACGGCCATCTGTGAGCTTCGGTTCCTTGGCGTACGCCGTAAGTCCCCCCTGCGCGATGGTCAGCGTATCCTCATGCAATAACCCGGCGGAGAGCAACTCTCCGATCATATAGCCAAGGCCCCCGGCGGCGTGGAAATGGTTAACGTCCGCCAACCCGTTCGGATAAACCTTTGCCATCAACGGTGTAGCGGCCGAAATTTCATCAAAGTCTTCGGTTTCGATCAGCACGCCCGCGGCCCGCGCCATGGCCGGCATATGCAGCACAAGGTTGGTCGACCCGCCCGTGGCCATCAGCCCGACGATCCCGTTGACGAAGGCCTTTTCGTCGAGCACGCGACCCGCAGGCCGGTAGTCATTGCCAAGCGCCGTGATCTCCATCGCGCGCTCCACCCCGGCCACGGTCAGCGCGTCGCGCAGCGGTGTATTGGGGTTCACAAAGGACGCGCCGGGCAGGTGCAACCCCATGAATTCCATCAACATCTGGTTGGAATTGGCGGTGCCGTAGAAGGTACAGGTCCCCGGTGAATGGTACGACGCCATCTCCGCCGCCATCAACTCGTCCCGGCTGATCTCTCCGGCGGCGAATTGTTGGCGGACCTTGGCCTTTTCGTCGTTCGGCAGGCCGGAGGGCATCGGACCCGCGGGCAGGAAGACCGCCGGGATATGGCCGAAGGTCGCCGCCGCCATGACGAGGCCAGGCACGATCTTGTCACAGACGCCAAGGTAAAGCGCTGCATCAAAACAATTATGTGACAGGGCAACTCCGGCGGACAAGGCAATGACATCACGGGAAAAAAGCGAAAGCTCCATCCCCGGCTGGCCCTGGGTGACACCGTCGCACATGGCCGGAACGCCCCCTGCGACCTGGGCTGTTGCGCCCTTGGCCCGAGCGGCCGTCCGGATCAGATCGGGAAAGCGTTCAAACGGCTGATGCGCCGAGAGCATGTCGTTATAGGCGGTCACGATGCCAAGGTTCGCGCCCGTGCCCTGCGCCAGCGCCGCCTGATCGTCCGGCACGCCGGCATAGGCATGCGCCTGGTTGCCACAGCTCAGATGCGCCCGCACGGGTCCGGCCTCTGCCGCGGCCGTCATACGGTCCAGATACCGGCCACGCGTCTCAGCCGATCTTGCGATGATCCTCTGGGTGACCTTCTCGATGGCTGGGTTGAGCGGCATGGGTGTCTCCTTCTGCGGCTTTCTTAACAAGCAATGGTAGCGGTAACAATGCGGATCATGGCCCGGGTCCGGACCGCATCAGCGCTGCGTCACCTTATGGACCCGACCTGCCGCGTCATAGGTGATCCACTCTCCGCGCGGCTCCCCCCGCTCGAATTGGCCGGAGCGCTTTTTGGTCCCGTCCTCGCGGAACCATTCCCAGTAGCCGACAGGCAGGTCGTCCTCTTCCTGGCCGGTGGCGTGCAGGGTGCCGCTCTTGTGGAACTTCTTGACAGGGGTCGCCATGGGATCAGGCTAGCCCTGCCAGAGGGTGCCCACAAGAGCGGCTCTTCCCGGCGGCCCCAATTGGCGCTAGAGGGAGGCATGACAGACCTTCCCGTGCTTCGTTTGAAACCAAAAATGGACCCCCGCCGCATCAGATTCGGCTACCCTTGGGTCTATGATAATGAACTGGTCCTCGACCGCCGGAGCAAGGCGATCGCGCCCGGCTCTTTGGCCGTGCTGGAGGACGCGGGGCGGGAACCGCTGGCCCTGGTCGCCGCCAACCCCGGCTCGCGCATTGCCGGGCGGGTGCTGGACCGCGCCGATGTCACCGCGCTGACGCCGGAGTGGTTTACGGCGCGACTCACCCGCGCGCGGGCGCTGCGTGAACGGCTGTACGATGAGCCCTTCTATCGGCTGGTCCATGCGGAGGCCGATGGCTTCCCCGGCGTCATCATCGACCGGTTTGGCGACACGGCGGTGATCCAGCCGAACGCCGCCTGGGCCGAGGCGCATCTGGAGCAGATCACCGAGGCGCTGATCGCCGTGACCGGGGTCGTGAACGTGTTGAAAAGCGCGGGCGGCCGGGCACGGGGGCTGGAGGGGCTGGACGACCGCGACGCCGTGCTGGCCGGAACCGCGCCCGAGGCCCCCGTGCCGGTGCCGATGAACGGCGCGACCTATATGGCGGATCTGACGGGCGGGCAGAAAACCGGTCTCTTCTTCGATCAGCGGCCAAATCACGCCTTTGCGGCGGGTCTCGCGCGGGATGCACGTGTGCTTGACGTCTTCTCGCATGTCGGCGGCTTTGCCCTCGCGGCGCTGGCGGGCGGGGCTGTGTCGGCTTTGGCCGTCGATGGCTCGCAACCCGCCCTGGACCTGGCGACAGAGGGGGCCAGCCGGTCAGGCGTCGCTGACCGTTTCGCCACCCGCAAGGGCGATGCCTTCGACACACTAACTGCTCTGGCGGATGAGGGTGAAAGCTATGAGCTTGTCATCTGCGACCCGCCTGCCTTTGCCCCGTCGAAAAAGGCGCTGGACGCGGGCCTGAGGGCTTATGAGCGCATCGCCCGTCTGGCCGCGCCGCTGGTGACGCCGGGCGGCTACCTCGTGCTCTGTTCCTGTTCCCATGCGGCGGATCTGGAGAAGTTTCGGACCGCCTGCATCCGCGGGATCGGGCGGGGGCTGCATCAGACCGGGCGCACCGCACAGCTGATACACACGGGCTTTGCCGGGCCGGATCATCCGATGCATCCGCAGCTGGCCGAAAGCGGCTATCTCAAGGCGCTGGCCTTCCGCCTATGAAACTGGTTCTCGATGCCTGTGTCCTCTACCCGACGGTCATGCGCGAGGTGCTGATCGGGGCGGCGGAGGCGGGGTATTACACACCGCTCTGGTCGGACCGCATCCTGGAGGAATGGGCCCGCGCCGCGGCCCGGATCGACCCGGCGCAGGAGGCCCAGGCGCGGGGCGAGATCGCCCTGCTGACTGCCCGCTACCCGCGGGCGCGGATCACAGCGCCGGAAAGTCTGACAGCGCGGCTTTGGCTACCGGACCCGGCTGATATTCACGTGCTCGCCACGGGGATCGCGGGGCATGGCGACGGGATCGTGACGATGAATGCCAAGGATTTCCCCCGCAACATCCTGGCCGAAGAGGGGTTGACCCGCGCCGATCCCGATACGCTGCTCCTTGGCTTTTTCGAGGCGCGGCCCGGTCCGATGCGGGAGGTTGCGGACCGGGTCCTGGCCGAGGCGCGGCGCCTGTCGTCCGAGGACTGGACCCTGCGGAGCCTGATGAAGAAGGCTCGTCTGCCGCGATTGGGCAAGGCTCTGGAGGCCGCGTAGCCGCATCTGCCCGGACTTGATCCGGGGCCTCTGCCGTCACGCAGTCGGCGGGAGATCCCGGATCAAGTCCGGGATGAGAGCGCCTCAAAACGCCCCACTCAGTTCAGAACGACCCGTCCGCCCCAAGCTGCCGCAGCACCCGCGCCGCGATCCCAACGCTCTTGATCCGCGCCGCGTGGTCCCAGATCTGCGCGTTCACCATCACCTCATCCGGTTGATATTTCTCAAGAATATCGGCGATCTGGCGCTTCACCATCTCCTCCGACCCGATGGCGCTGACGGTAAAGCGGGACTGCGCCGCGGCGATCCAGGACGGGTCCAGGTGGTCTTCCAGATGTTTGACCGGTTTGGGCAAGGGCCCCGGCGTGCCTGCGCGCAGCTTGGCAAAGCCCAGAACGGCGGAGGACTGGTGGTAGGCCGCTTCTTCTTCTGTCTCGGCGGCAAATACGTTCATCGCCACCATGAAATGCGGTGCCTTCAGGTGGTCGGAGGGGCGGAAGGTGCGGCGATAGACATCCCCGGCCTCCTCCAGCATCTCCGGTGCGAAATGAGAGGCGAAGGCGTAGGGCAGCCCCAGATGCGCCGCCAGCTGCGCCCCGTAGAGCGAGGAACCTAGGATCCACAGTGGCACCCGGGTCCCAGCCCCGGGGATCGCGCGCAGCCGCTGGCCTTCCTCGACCGGGCCGAGATAGGCCATCAGCTCCAGCACATCATGCGGGAATGTATCCTGCTGCGACATGTGCCGTCGCAGCGCCCGCGCGGTTTCCATATCCGTGCCGGGCGCACGCCCGAGGCCCAGGTCGATCCGGTCGCCATGAATTTCCGCCAGCGTGCCGAACTGTTCCGCGATCACCAGCGGCGCATGGTTGGGCAACATTACCCCGCCGGAGCCGACCCGGATGCGCGAGGTCGCCTCGGCGATATGCCCGATCAGGACGGAGGTCGCGGACGAGGCGATGCCGGGCATATTGTGATGCTCCGCCAGCCAGTGCCGGTGATAGCCTTGGCTTTCCGCGAACTGGGCGAGGGCGACGGAATTCGCAATCGCCTCCCGCGCGGTGGAGCCTTCGGGAATGGGGGCGAGGTCGAGAAGGGAATAGCGCATGGGCTGCAATCTGTCCTTTTGTCAGCCGGAGGTCCAGCCGTCGGTGAGCCGCCGGATCGCCGCAATCCGCTCTTCCGGTTTGGGATGCGACAGCAGCCAGGCGGGGGCGGCCCCGTGGTTCGTTTCGGTCAGCGCGGCCAGTTTCTCGAACAGCCTGACCTGATGTTCCGTGCCGATCCCGGCCTTGGTCAGCAGCGCCGCCGCATAGGCATCCGCCTCGTATTCATCCGACCGCGACAGCCGCGCAGCCAGAAGCGAGGTCAGCAGCCCGGCGATCCAGCCGCCGATTCCCGGCAAAATCCGGCTCAGCACCATGCCAAGCGCCGAGCGCAGCGCATTCTGGCCGGAAAAGTCGATCAGCCGCCGCCGGGTGTGGTTCAGCGCCACATGCCCCAGCTCATGCGCGATGACGGAGGCGAGCTCCTCGGCCGTGACCTCTCCGGCGTTGTATTTGTTGAGAAAACCGCGTGTCAGGAAGATGCGGCCATCGGGCACGGCCATGCCGTTGACCGGCGAAACTTCGTAGACATGGACGCGAATACGCGGCAGGTCCAGCGCCTGCGCCATCTTCCGCGTCAGGGCCTCCAGCCGTGGGTCGGCCAGTTCGGTGGATTTCTGGTCCAGCTCCTTCTTCAACCGCCAGGACGAAAAGTGCCAGGCGAAGATGCCATAGAGAATGGCCAGGAGGATCGGGGTCAGACGCAGCATGGGTCCGATATGGGGCAGGGCGCGGCCTTGAACAAGCCGCGCCCGCACGATTGTCAGGCGAGCGTCGCGTCCAGCGTGATTTCCGCCCCGGCCAGCAGCTTGGAGATCGGGCAACCGGCCTTCGCTGCCTCCGCCGCCTCGTGGAACTTGGCCTCGTCGGCACCGGGGATCTTCGCCGTCAGGTCAAGGTGAACCTTCTTCACCGAAAACCCGCCGTCGTCCTTGTCGAGATAGACGGTCGACTTGGCGGACAGCTCCTCGGCTTCCATTCCCGCCTGTTCCAGTTGCAGCGACAAGGCCATCGCGAAGCAGGAGGCATGGGCGGCCCCGACCAGTTCCTCCGGGTTGGTGCCTGGCTCGCCCTCGAACCGCTGGTTGAACCCGTATTGCGCCTTGTCCAGAACGCCGGATTCCGTGGAAACCGTGCCCGACCCGCCCTTGATCGTGCCGTTCCAGATCGCTGAACCATGTTTCTTGATCATCTCTCGCTCCTTCAGTTGCGCTGAAGAAAGGAGAGCGCGCCGCGCCGCGGTTTCAACCCCGCCGCCGTCTTCTTCTTGTCTTGAGACACCCGGGGTGTCCGCCGGACGGGGCTAAGCCCCCGACTGCAACGCGGCTTCCCGGTCGGAGCCCACTAACGGGTCAGCTCTTTCATGCCCTTTTCCAACCCTGCCAGGGTCATCGGCACCATGTTGTCCTCGAAGATCTCGCGCATCATCTTGATGGACTGGGTATAGCTCCAGTACTTCTCCGGCACCGGGTTGATCCAGAGATTCGAGGTCCACTGGTTGCGGCAGCGTTCCAGCCAGGTCTGGCCCGATTCCTCGTTCCAGTGCTCGTTCGCGCCCCCGGGATAGGCGATCTCGTAGGGCGACATGGAGGCGTCGCCGACAAAGATGCACTTGTAATCCGGCCCGTAGGTCCGCAGCACCTCCCAGGTCGGGGTCTGCTCGGTCCAGCGCCGCTTGTTGTCGCGCCAGACGCCTTCATAGAGGCAGTTGTGGAAGTAGTAATATTCCAAGTGCTTGAATTCGGATTTGGCGGCGGAAAACAGCTCCTCCACCACCTTGATATGCGGGTCCATCGAGCCGCCGACATCGAGAAACAGCAGCACCTTCACCGCATTGCGCCGCTCGGGGCGCACCTTGACGTCGAGATAGCCATGCTCCGCCGTCGCGCGGATCGTGCCGTCCAGGTCCAGCTCCTCATGCGCCCCGGTCCGCGCCCATTTGCGCAGCCGTTTCAGCGCGACCTTGATGTTGCGGGTGCCCAGTTCGACCGTGTCGTCGAAGTTCTTGAATTCGCGCTTGTCCCAGACCTTCACCGCGCGCTGGTGTCGGGATTTCTCCTGTCCGATGCGCACGCCTTCGGGGTTGTATCCATCCGCGCCGAAGGGAGAGGTGCCGCGCGTGCCGATCCACTTGTTGCCGCCTTCGTGGCGTTCCTTCTGCTCCTCCAGCCGCTTCTTCAGCGTCTCCATCAGCTTGTCAAAGCCGCCAAGCGCCTCGATCTCGGCTTTTTCTTCCTCCGACAGGTGCTTTTCGGCCATCGACCGCAGCCAGTCGGCAGGCAGGTCGACCTTCTCCAGCATCTGGTCGAGGCTGATCTGGTCCAGCCCCTCGAAGGTCTTGGCAAAGGCCACGTCGAATTTGTCGAGGTTGCGTTCGTCCTTCACCATCGCGGAGCGGGCGAGGTAATAGAACCCCTCCGGATCGTACGTGATCAGATCCGCCTTCAGCGCCTCCAGAAAGCTCAGGTATTCCCGTAGCGAGACGGGCACGGCATGGTCGCGAAGGGTCTGGAAGAAGGGAATGAACATCAGAAAAACACGCGGTCCAGGAAGAGGGAGAGGAACAGGGCGATCAGTGCAAAGACAATCGCATGGACCACGGCATATTGCAAAATGTCCGCGGTCTTGCCCTTGCGCCGCCTGGCTCGCAGCCCGCCAAAGACTGCGCCGATCAGCGCCCCGAGAATGATGATCATGCCTTGCCTCCGCGCGGGATCTGGCTGACCGGGTCAGCCCTGGATATCCACCGGGCGCAGGGAGGCGATTTCGTTCAGCTTCGCCCGCACGGCCCAGTCCGGGCCAAAGCCGTAGCGTGCCCAGCCCAGACTGTCCAGACGCACGCTGCCCGCCTCGGGTCCGTGGCCGGTCAGCTCCAGCGCCTCGGCGCGCAGCATCTGAATCGAGGCCAGCAGCGCCGCGTTTTCCCCGCGCCGCGCCACATCGGCCTGGCCGCGCAACAGGGCCAGCGCGGCGTCGCCGTCCCCCTCGTAGATCGCATGGGCCGCAAGCTGGGCCGCGATCTGCGCCGTATGCGTCGCGGTTTCCGGGCGTTGGCGATAGATCGAATAGGCATGCTCCAGATGCTTTCGCGCGGTCAGCCGGTCGGTGGTCTGGATCTGCCGCGCCACCACGTAATGGGCAAAGGCCAGGCGATGATCCTGCCAGCCCTGCGCCTGCGCGATCGACAGCCCGCGATAGGCCGCCGCGGCCCGGGTCTTGGAGGTGCCCTTGGCGCCAAGCGCCGCCTGCACCGCTTCCACCCACTCCTGCGGGGTTGGCCCCATCAGACGTGTGGTGCGCCCGTTCCCCTCGGGGTTCAGCCGCGACAGGATGCCGGGCAACAGCCGCTGCACCTGCTCGCGCCCCATGCCGGACCGCAGCTCCGGCGCGTAGGTCACGCGCAGCATCAGCATGTCGAACCCGGTCAGGACGGAGTTCATGTTGTCGTCGTTGAAGGTGCTGTCCGGCAGCCGGTAGAGATCGTTCAGCGGCCCAAGCGCCTGCGCCAACTCCTCGTGCAGGCAATCGCGGCTTTCCTGCGGGCTGACGTCGTTGGGCACGAAGATCGCAATCTTTTCCCGCTGACGCAGCTGCGCCCAGTCGGTTTTCCCGCTGCGCCGGGCGGCATGATACTGGTCCAGGCTGGTGATGCCGGGCACGACGAAACAAGCAGCCTGCGGCAGGTATTGGCGGATTTTGCGGCTCGGCACGGCCTCCACGGTCAGCTGGTTCGGACCCTCGCCGAAATCAATGTCCAGCCCGGCCTCGCTTTGCAGCCGAACTATCAGGCGGCGCAGGTCCTCGATCAGGTCACGGTCGGGGCTGCCCGCGACGGCTATCCGGATCGGCCCTTCGAAGCGGGTGAGCACGGGCAGGCTGCGCCCGGATTCCAGCTGAAACGACAGATCCATGAAATCCAGCGCCATCTCGCTGTTCCCGCGCATCGGCGGCGCGGGCAGGGGGCGGGAGAAGACCTTCATCGGGGGCAGGGGCGGCAGGGCAGGTTGCGCCAGCCGCGTCGGCATCTCGTCCGAGACTTGCATCCCGGGCTGGACCGTGTTGACTGGTCCGATACAGGCGCTGAGCGCGAAAGTCAGCGGGATCAGGCGGAGGGCCTTGCGCACCCTCATACCGGCCTCTGATACTTGATGAAATCGGTCTGCACGCCAATCTGGTCATAGAGCTTGCGGGCCGTGAGATTGTCCTGCTGGGTATTCCAGTAGACCGTCGGCGCCCCGGCCTCATCCGCCGCCGCGTAGACCGCGGTGATCAGTGCCGCGCCGACACCCATACCCCGCACCTCCGGATCGGCATAAAGATCCTGCAGGTAGCAGACCTGTTCCCGTTTCCAGCCGTGGCGGTGAAAGAGGTAATGCACCAGCCCCACAGGCCGATCCTCGACCAAGGAGATGAAGCCGCGAAACTCCCCGTCCTTGCCGGACAGGAGCCGCTCGAAGGCGAGATCGTAGATCTCCTCCGGCAGTTCTGTCTTGTAGAATTCCAGGTACCCCTGCCACAACCGGCCCCATTCGGCACGGTCCGCCCCCTCGATAGGACGGATGGACAGGGACGCGGGCTTTGCCGGTCCTGCCATAAAACACTGCTCCAACTCGCGGCCAGCGGGATGTTTCCCCCGTCTGACCTTTATTGATGGCCCCGGTTTGTCCGAGGTCCGGGCCGGATCGTTGTCCGGCCTGATGCGACTATGCCCCCGCTTGCCCCATGGTCCAAGCAAAGAGTTGGGTCAGTTCTTGGTTTTGCGGCTTTTGGTAAGGTTCTTTTAAGAACTGGGGGATGGATAGAGGGACGGCACCATGCCATCGCAGCGAACCCGCCTCGTCCCGGCCCCTGAGCCGGGACCGCCACGTGTAATGCGATGCGGTGCGAGGTTCCGGCGCGAGGCCGGGACATGCAAGACCCGAGTGGCCCGCTGTCCCGGTCCCCGTGCCGGGACCTCGTGGTGTGGTGGGATACGGCGGACGGTCCCGACATAAGGCCGGGACTGGTTCGTCTCTATTACCGCTGACCGCGTGCCAGAAAGGCCAGCCGTTCGAACAGGTGCACATCCTGCTCGTTCTTCAGCAGCGCCCCGTGCAGCTTCGGCAGCGCATTCGCCCCGTCGCGCTTCAGATCCGCGGGATCGAGATCCTCGGCCAGCAGCAGCTTCAGCCAGTCCAGCACTTCGGAGGTCGACGGCTTCTTCTTCAGGCCCGATGTCTCGCGCACTTCAAAGAACTGCGTCAGCGCCATGGTCAGCAACTCGCCCTTGATGCCGGGGTGGTGCACCTCGACGATTTGCTTCATCGTCTCCATGTCTGGGAAGCGGATATAGTGGAAGAAGCAGCGGCGCAGAAACGCGTCCGGCAGTTCCTTCTCGTTGTTTGAGGTGATGATCACGATCGGGCGCTGCTTGGCCTTGATCGTCTCGCCGGTCTCGTAGACGTGGAACTCCATCTTGTCGAGTTCCTGCAGCAAGTCGTTCGGAAACTCGATATCCGCCTTGTCGACCTCGTCGATCAGCAACACGACCTTCTTGTCCGCCTCGAAGGCCGACCAGAGCTTGCCCTTGCGGATGTAGTTGCGGACGTCATGAACCTTTTCCTCGCCCAGCTGGCTGTCGCGCAGACGGCTGACGGCGTCGTATTCATAAAGCCCCTGTTGCGCCTTGGTGGTCGACTTGATGTTCCACTCGATCATCTCCAGGCCCAGGCTTTCCGCCACCTGGCGCGCCAGTTCCGTCTTGCCCGTGCCCGGCTCTCCCTTGACCAGCAGCGGGCGTTCCAATGTGACGGCGGCATTGACCGCAACCTTCAGGTCTTCGGTGGCGACATAGCTCTCTGTGCCCTGGAATTTCATGTAATCTCGGCCTCTTCGCAAACGTTTCCGCAGAACGATAATATCTTCCGCAACCGCGTGCAATGCGGCCCGGTCAAGAGCTTTCCGTATGGAAATGTGTAGTGACAACCCCGAGTAAACCGAGTAACAGCGGCCCCGTAAGGGGGCCCGGTGATGACTGATATTATTCTGGCTGGCCGGGGCATTGCTAGGGAGCCAAAAATGAAAGCAGAGACTTTTCTGCCGGAAGACTACCGTCCCGCAGAGGACGAACCCTTCATGAACGAGCGGCAAGTTGAGTATTTCAGACGCAAACTTATTGCTTGGAAAGAAGACCTTCTGGAAGACAGCCGTGACACGGTCGAGGGCTTGCAGGAAAACACCCGCAACATCCCGGACGTCGCCGACCGCGCCTCGGAGGAAACCGACCGCGCGCTAGAACTGCGCACCCGGGATCGTCAGCGCAAACTGGTGGCCAAGATCGACTCGGCCCTGCGCCGCATCGACGAGGGTGAATACGGTTATTGCGAAGTGACCGGCGAGCCGATTTCGCTGAAACGCCTCGACGCCCGCCCGATCGCGACCATGAGCCTGGAGGCCCAGGAGCGCCACGAGCGCCGCGAAAAGGTGCATCGCGACGATTGACGGCACGCATAACGTGTGTTTGGAAAACACCGGAGCATCGTCTCCGGTGTTTTCTTTTGGGGCCGTGGTATGAGTTGCCGTAATCGAGACATTCTTGTTGTCGGCGCCGGGATCGGCGGTTTGACAGTGGCGCGCGCGCTGGCGCTGCGGGGCGCGAATGTCACGGTGCTGGAACAGGCCGACGCGATCCGCGAAGTCGGCGCCGGTATCCAGATCAGCCCGAACGGACTGGCCGTGCTGCGCGCCATCGGCGTCGAAGAAGCGGTCCGCAATACCGGCGCCCCGGTTGCCAAGGCTCTGGTCCTGCGGGACAGAAACGGGCGCGGCCTGGCGCGGTTTCCCTTCAGCGGGCTGAAGCGGCCCCGTGATTACCTGTTTCTGCACCGGGCCGATCTGATCGACGTGCTGGCCGATGCCGCGCGGGAGGCGGGCGTCAATATCCGACTTGGCAAGAGGGTCGAGAAGGTTGAACCGGGCGGCCGCCCGCAGGTCCATCTCGCCGACGGAGAGAGCCTGTCACCGGAGCTTGTGGTCGGCGCCGACGGGCTGCATTCCGTCGTCAGCCAGGCCGTCCTGCGTCGAGAGGAGCCGTTCTTTACCGGGCAGGTTGCCTGGCGGGCCATCGTGACCGGAGATGACCGCCCCTTCGAGGCCGAACTCTACATGGCTCCCGGGCGACATATCGTGACCTATCCGCTGTGCGACGGGCGTCTCCGCAATATCGTCGCGGTGGAGGAACGCGCCGATTGGACCACGGAAAGCTGGTCACGCAAGGACAGCCCGCAGGCCCTGCGCGCGGCCTTCAGCAGCCTCGGGTCGCGGCCGCGCGCCTTGCTGGAGCGGGCGGAGAACATCAACATCTGGGGCCTGTTCCGGCACCGGGTCGCCGACAAATGGCACGCCGGGCATGTGGTGATCCTGGGCGATGCGGTGCATCCGACCCTGCCATTCCTCGCCCAGGGGGCCTGCATGGCGATCGAGGATGCCTGGGTTCTGGCCAAGAAACTGGACGACACCTCCGACACGCGCACGGCTTTGGACAGCTATCAATCCATACGCATGGCCCGGGTGAAAAAGACGGTGCACACCGCCAGCGGCAATGCCTGGCGGTTTCACCTGGGCGGGCCATTGGCGCTTGGGGTCAATCTTGGCATGCGGGTTGCGGGGGTCGCGTATCCTTCGGTCATGACCCGCACTTTCTCATGGCTCTATGATCACGATGTGACCGAAGGGGAGACGCTGGTGCCTCAGGCGTCGAGGTCCACCCAGACCGGCACGTGATCCGAGGGCTTGTCGCGGCCCCTCAGGTCTTTCTCGATCCCCGCATCGACCATCAGATCGGCGCATTGCGGTGTCATCAGGATATGGTCGATCAGGATACCGTTGTTCCGTTGCCAGGCCCCGGCCTGGTAATCCCAGAAGGAATAGTGACCCGGACCCGGGGTCCGGGCGCGGAAGGCATCCGTAAATCCGAGGTGTGAAATCCGGCGAAAGGCGGTGCGGCTGTCCAGGCGGAACAGCGCATCCTCGCGCCAGGCGTCGGGGTTGGCCGCATCCTCGGCCTGCGGGATGATGTTGTAATCGCCCGCCATCAGCGCCGGTTCCTCCTGATCCAGCAGATCCTGGGCGCGGGCGCGCAGCCGCTCCATCCAACTGAGCTTGTAATCGTACTTCGGCCCCGGCACAGGATTGCCATTGGGCAGATAAAGCCCGCAAAGCCGCACTGCCGTCTTGTCCCCGCAGACCGTCGCCTCGATCCACCGCGCCTGATCGTCGCCGTCGTCACCGGGCAACCCGCGTGTCACATCCTCCAACGGCAGCTTGGAGAGGATGGCGACCCCGTTGAAACCCTTCTGCCCGTGGGTTTCGACGTTATAGCCCCGGTCCTCGAACAGCTCCCGCGGGAAACCCTCGTCGACCGACTTGATCTCCTGCAGCAGCACGACATCCGGCGCGGCCTCGTCCAGCCAGGTGGTCAGCGCCGCATGACGCGCCTTGATCCCGTTGATATTGAAAGTGGCGATGCGCATTGGCGGGACTCCCTCGTTTTGGGGACTTTCGCTGATCCGAAAGATGGGGGCAAGCGACGCAATCCTGCGTCATCCAGGCGCTGAATCGCGTCAGCACCCGCTCAAACTTGTCCCAAAATCGTCGGCCAATGTTTGCTGATTCGACCGCATCATGTCCCGGAACCTTAGGTCTCGGACAGTCTTCGGCGGAATTGTGACGATCTTAACGAAAAAATTGGAAACAGCGCGGTTCAATTCTTTCAACCGCTTACCACGAATCGCCTCGCGTGCCACAAAATTCGACACACGTATAGGTTGAAAAAGTTCTTTGCAACAATCGGTTAGCGGGCAATCCTCATGTACATCAACGACCACATGGGGAAAAAGACCAATGACCGCAATTCGCAAGAACTTCATCGCAGAAGCATCTGACAACACGCAGGAAAACACCGCTCTGATGGGCGAGGGTGTTGAGATGTTCGCCTCCGGCTCCGCGCCTTCCGCTTCCTCGTCCCTGACCGGCGACGCGGTTGACATGTTCGCCTCCGGTTCCGCACCGGCGACGGCCACCCGCGCACTGACCGGCGATGCCGTTTCGCTCTTCGCTTCGGGCTCCGCTCCGACGGCTTCTTCGGATGTCAGCACCGGTGACGCGGTCGAAATGTTCGCCTCTGGCTCCGCGCCGACCGCCAGCCGCACCGCCACCGGTGACGCGGTTGAGATGTTTGCCTCGGGCTCGGCGCCGACCGCCTCCAAAATGAGCAGCGGCGACGCGGTCGAAGCCTTCGCCTCCGGTTCCGCTCCGGTCACGTCCGACGCTTCCACCGGCGACGCGGTTGAAGCCTTCGCCTCGGGTTCCGCCCCGGTGACCTCCGACGCCTCCACCGGTGACGCGGTTGAAGCCTTCGCCTCCGGCTCCGCCCCGGTGACCTCCGACGCCTCCACCGGCGACGCGGTCGAAGCCTTCGCCTCCGGTTCCGCCCCGGTGACCTCCGACGCCTCCACCGGTGACGCGGTTGAAGCCTTCGCCTCCGGCTCCGCCCCGGTGACCTCCGACGCCTCCACCGGTGACGCGGTCGAAGCTTTCGCATCGGGTTCCGCTCCGGTTACCTCCGACGCCTCCACCGGCGACGCGGTCGAAGCCTTCGCATCGGGTTCCGCTCCGGTCAGCTCCGACGCCTCCACTGGCGACGCGGTCGAAGCCTTCGCCTCCGGTTCCGCCCCGGTGACCTCCGAGACCGCGCAGGGTGACGCTGTTCAGGCCTTCGCCTCCGGCTCCTGAGCCGCGACTGACTGACGGGACGGGGCAGGCCAGGCCCCGATGATCAAAGGAGCAAACCAATGTCCAATGTCATCAACCTCACCTTCCCCTCCCGTAGCGAACAGCGGGCCGCGTCCATCGCGGCCCTGCTGGACACCTTCGCCACGCATCGCCGCAAGGATGGCGACGTGTTCTGGATGAAGGAGAATGCGGAAATCCTGAATATCCTCGAATGCACCGGTCAGACTGTTCCGCGCGACGCGCTGGACGCCTACGCCGGGTTCTACGCAACCATCGAGGAACGTCTGGAGTTCTTTCCGCAATACTACCGCTTCCTCCTGTCCATCTGTCAGGACCTGGAATCCCTCGGCATGGAGGGCGGCAAAGGCCGTCGTCTGGCGCAGTGGATTTCCGATGAGGGCCTGATCGAGGCCGAACTCTCCGATCTGCAGCGCGGGGAGGCCGTCCGGCTTCTGACGCGCGTTGGCGTCAGTCCGCGGGTAGATATGACGCCGATCAACGACAGGTTGAGAGCCTTCGCCGGCCGTTCGGCGACCTTCGCCGTGCCGAACAAGAAAGCGGCCTATGAGCTTACACATATTGTGTTTTACCTGTCCGAATACGGTCGCCGCGACCCCGGTCTTGGCGCCAATGTGGTGCAGAGCCTTAAATTCTCGGGAACACTGGCTTTTCTGGATTGCAATTTCGACCTGCTTGCTGAAATCTTGGTGGCATTGAGCTTCTGCGGGGCCGATGCGCCCGATGTCTGGAAGGACGCCGTGGCCAGCTCGACGGCCAGGTTCGGGGTTTCGGAAGGACAAGACGCAGTGCTGCAGGACGACTATCACGAATACCTCGTCTGCAACTGGGCGTTGAGTGAAGCCGGGCAAAAACCGTTCCAGGCGCCGTTGCGCCCGGGCCCCGTCAGCTTCCACGCCGCCCCGAAATCCGCCGCACCACTGCGCGAACTGTCCGAGGTGATGCACGGGTTGAATGCCCGCCGCTCCTCCGACTGGTCTGGCATGCGCGATTTTCTCTGTGACAGCGTCAGCCCGGAAAGTGCCGACATCCTGCTCACCGCCGAAGCCGCCTGCGATTGCTTCGAAGACTTCTTTGCCGATTTCGCCCGGACCGGCCTGCGCGGGGCGCAACTGGGGGCGCTCACCGCATGAAGGCAGCCCCGATAGCCGTCGTGACCGGCGCCACTCTGGTGATGGTCTACACCGCGCTGATCTCCTCTGCGGACGGGATCACCAAGCTGCTGGCCGGCGGATACGCCGCGCCACAGCTTTATGCGGTCTCCGGCGGCCTCGTGGCGCTCTTCTGCGTTCTGGCCAACCGCGCGAAACCCGCGCCAGGTGGCCTGGGCACGACCCGCCCCTACGCCATGGCGCTCCGCTCCGTCGCGACGGTGATCGCCGGGGTCTCCTTCTTCTACGCCTTCCGCCTGTTGCCCTTCGCCGAGGTCTTCATCTTCATCGGATTGATGCCGCTGGTCGCGGGGCTGATGTCGGGCCCGATCCTGCAGGAACGGGTGGCGCTGCGGGTCTGGATCGCCCTGGGTGCCGGGTTCATCGGGGTCCTGTGCCTCTTCCCCGAAGGTCTCCACGCGGTCACATTCGGCCATGCGGTGGCGCTGCTGGCCTGTGTGTCCGGCACCTTCTCCATGGTCATGGCGCGCTATGTCGGGCGGTACGAGCGGAACTCCCTCGCACTCGTCTTCTACCCGAACCTGCTGAACATGTTCGTCATGGCGGCGGTTCTGCCCTTTGTCTTCAAACCCATGCCACTCACGGACCTGGGTCTTGCGGTGGCCTATGCCGCGCTGCTCTTCGGGGCGCGCTGGCTGCTGGTCGTCGCTTTGCGGTTGCTGCCAGCCTATACCGCAACGCCCCTGATGAACCTTCAATTTGTCTGGATGGTTCTGATCGGCGTGGTCTTCTTCGGCGAAGTGCCGGGCTCGCATATCTACCTCGGCGCGCTGATCGTCGTCGGCTCCGGGCTCTATCTGGTCTATGACCAGTTCGCCCCGCGCCGCCAGCCGGAGGCGGTCATGCCGCCGGCCGAATAACCCGCACAGGAAATTTCGTTCAGATCGAGAAGGACGTCCCGCAGCCACAGCTGCTGGTGGCGTTCGGATTGTCGATAACAAAGCGCGCGCCGATCAACTCTTCGGAGAAGTCGATCACCGCCCCGGTCAGAAAGGGCAGGGAGACATCGTCGACCACGACCTTTTCGCCATTGCCTTCGAGCACCAGATCGCCCTCGGCCACATCGTCCAGCTTGAACTCGTACTGAAACCCCGAACAGCCGCCCCCTTCGACGGCCACGCGCAGGGCCTGCCCCTGTTCGCCTGCGCCGATCTCGGCCAGGCGTTCGAAGGCACGCTCGGTCACTTTGGGCGGAATCTGCATCTGATCAACTCCATACGGGGAAAAGCCGGTTTGCCCGTCATCGTTCTGCAATATAAGCAGGGCCAGTGTGGGTCACAAGGTGGGCCACACGGATCACCGGCGATCAACGCCGGGACCAGGGACAAAAGATGAGGAGGCGCCATGTTCGCGCCCTATGCCTCACAACCGGCACAGTCGCGCGGGCGGCTCTACCCGGAAGAGGAAAGCGTATTTCGCTCCTGCTATCAGCGGGATCGCGACCGGATCATTCATGCCTCGGCCTTCCGCAGGCTCAAGCACAAGACGCAGGTCTTCATCGAACATGAGGGCGACTACTTCCGCACGCGCCTGACCCATTCGATCGAGGTCGCCCAGGTCGCCCGCACCATCGCGGGCGCGCTGAAGCTGAACCCCGAGCTGACGGAGGCGGTGGCGCTGGCCCATGATCTGGGCCACCCGCCCTTCGGCCACACGGGCGAGGACGCGCTGCATGATCTGATGGCGCCCTATGGCGGCTTTGACCACAACGCCCAGGCCATTCGCATCGTCACCAATCTGGAACGGACCTATGCGGAATGGGACGGTCTGAACCTGACCTGGGACTGCCTTGAAGGGATCGCCAAGCACAACGGCCCGGTCGTCGGCGAAGTGCCGATCGCCCTGGCCGAGTACAACCAGCGCCACGATCTGGAGCTGCACACCCATGCCTCCGCCGAGGCACAAGTGGCGGCCCTGTCGGACGACATCGCCTACAACAACCACGATCTGCACGACGGTCTGCGGGCGGAGCTTTTCTCGACCGACGAACTGGCCGAACTGCCGATCCTGCGCGACTGTTTCGGAGAGGTCGACCGCCGCTATCCCGGCCTGAATTACTACCGCCGCCGGCATGAGGCCCTGCGCCGCTTCTTCGGTGTGCTGGTCGAGGATGTGATCAACGTGACCCGCGCCAACCTTTCCCGCGTCGATCCCGCCAGCGTGACGGATGTGCGCGAGGCCGGGCAGATGATGGCGCGGTTCTCCGGCGGGGTCTGGAGCGATCTGAAGGTGATCCGAGAGTTCCTCTTCCACCGGATGTACCGCGCGCCGGAGGTTGTCGTCACGCGGTCCAAGGTGACGCAGATCGTGCGCGACCTCTTCCCGCTCTTCATGCAGCAGACCGACCTTTTGCCCAAGCAGTGGCGCAAGGATGTGGAGGCCGTCTCCGGCGACGAGATCGCGCTGGCGCGGATCGTTTGCGACTATATTTCCGGCATGACGGACCGCTTTGCCATCGTCGAACACGCCCGGCTGACCGGGCAGGAGCCCGAGCCGGGCCTGCGCGCCTCCGGCCCCGGACATATCCGGTACGAGGAGCGGTTGAAGAACGGGTGATCGGGCGGGGTTTGTTTGCACGAGCCGTTGTCCTTTCCACCCCTGTCCCGGCCCCCGCGCCGGGACCCCGCTGTTCGACCGACCTCCCGGAGGTCCCGGCGCGAGGCCGGGACAGGACAGCTTCGAAACAACCCGCGCAAATGTGCTTTATGGGCGAGGCAAGCGCTAAGTCGTGAGCGTCGTCCTCGGACTTGATCCGAGGACCTCTGGCCACCCATTACGCGTTTGGTCGGGAGATCCCCGGGAGAAGCCCGGGGATGACGGCTCGCTATGCGATCGTCGGGCCGGGGTTTCCGCCTCCGCCCTGCGGACCGCCTCACCACCCGATGCCTTTCCACCCCTGTCCCGGCGCAAGGCCGGGACAGGACAGGCCCGACACTACCCGTGCAAATGTACTTTATGGGCGAGGCAAGCGCTAAGTCGCGAGCGTCGTCCTCGGACTTGATCCGAGGACCTCTGGCCATCCGTTGTGCGTTTGATCGGGAGATCCCCGGGTGAAGCCCGGGGACGACGGCTCGCTACTCGACAGTCGGGCCTGGGTTTCCGCCGGCGCTCTGCTGACCGCCTCACCACCCGATGCCTTCCTACCCCTGTCCCGGCCCCGTGCGCCGGGACCCCGCTGATCGACCGACCTCCCGGAGGTCCCGGCGCAAGGCCGGGACAGCCCCGAAACAACCCGTGGAAAAGTGCTGACACGGGTCGGCTCGGGCGCAGTTTACCAAAATCCAGTCTTCGAAAGTTCGTTGAAACAATGATTGGATGTCCTGCCCGGCGGCACCGCCGGGCAGCGCCGACCCGCCCCCATGGGGCGGCGCTTATGCGCCACCCCGCGGGACGTCGCTGCCCTCTGTTCAGGACTAAGGCCGCCGTGAAACACCTGAGCCGCAATGGCCGGGGGCGAGCTGCGGGACATGCCGACGGGTCCTGTCCGAAACGGCAGCCCACGTGTCATACCCCGGGTGACCCCCGTCCGCACCCCCCGCGATACCACCACCGTGCGCACCCCCGTTGACGCGCCGCCCCCCCATGATAAACCCGCGCAAGACTGAAAGGACGGGTCACATGAACCTTTTCGCCGATATCCGCAGCCTCGTGCTGGACGCGCTGACCGCCATGCAGGGCGAGGGCACGCTGCCCGCCGACCTCGACTTTGCCAATGTCGCGGTCGAACCCCCGCGGGATGCGGGCCACGGTGATATGGCGACCAATGCCGCGATGGTCCTGGCGAAACCCGCCGGGATGAAGCCGCGCGACATCGCCGACGCCCTGGCCGCGAAACTTGCCGACGACGCCCGCATCACCAGTGCGGAGGTCGCGGGGCCCGGGTTCCTCAATCTGCGCCTCGATCCCTCGGCCTGGGCCGGTGTGGTCAAGACCGTCCTGACCGAGGGCGCCGATTACGGACGGTCCGACCTGGGCGCGGGCAAGAAGGTCAACGTCGAATATGTCTCCGCCAACCCGACCGGCCCGCTGCATGTCGGCCATACCCGTGGCGCGGTCTTTGGCGATGCCCTGGCCAGCCTGCTGGCCTACGCGGGCTATGACGTGACCCGCGAATATTACATCAACGACGGCGGCGCGCAGGTCGATGTGCTGGCCCGCTCCGTCTACCTCCGCTACCTGGAGGCACACGGGCAGGAGGTCACCTTCGAGGGCGGCACCTATCCCGGCGACTACCTGATCTCCGTCGGCGAGGCGCTGAAATCCAAGGTGGGCGACGCCTATGTCGACCAGCCCGAAGAAGTCTGGCTGGACGACGTGCGCGAGATGGCCACCGAGGCGATGATGGAACTGATCCGCGTCGATCTGGGCATGCTGGGCGTGCAGATGGACCGGTTCTTCTCGGAAAAGAGCCTCTACGGCACCGGCAAGATCGAAAAGGCCATCGAGCGGCTCGACGCGCAGGGCCTGATCTACCGCGGCGTGCTGGAACCGCCGAAGGGCAAGGTGCCCGAGGATTGGGAGCCGCGCGAACAGACGCTCTTCAAATCCACCGAACACGGCGATGACGTGGACCGGCCGATCAAGAAATCCGACGGCTCCTGGACCTATTTCGCCCCTGATATCGCCTATCACTACGACAAGGTCGAACGGGATTACGACCTGCTGATCGACGTTTTCGGCGCCGACCACGGCGGGTACGTCAAGCGGATGAAGGCGGCAGTTTCGGCCCTGTCGAACGGCCGGGTTCCGCTGGATATCAAGCTGACGCAGCTGGTGAGGCTCTTCAAGAACGGAGAGCCGTTCAAGATGTCCAAGCGGGCAGGGACCTTCATCACCCTGCGCGATGTGGTCGACGAGGTCGGACCGGATGTGACTCGTTTTGTGATGCTGACACGCAAGAACGACGCGCCGCTGGATTTCGACTTCGACAAGGTGCTGGAGCAAAGCCGCGAAAACCCGGTCTTCTACGTGCAATACGCCCATGCCCGGATCTGTTCGGTCCTGCGCAAGGCCGGTGGCGAAGGCATCGCCCATGACGACGCCACCCTGGCCGCCGCCGACCTCTCCGGCATGACGGACGAGGCGGAGCTTGCGCTGGCCAGGAAGATCGCCGAATGGCCGCGCCTGGTCGAAACCGCCGCGCGCACGAACGAACCGCACCGGGTCGCCTTCTACCTCTACGAACTGGCCTCCGACCTGCATTCGCTGTGGAATCGCGGCAACGAGAAGCCCGAGCTGCGCTTCCTGCAGGAGGGGAAACCGGCCGAAACCCAGCCCAAACTGGCGCTTGCCAGAGCCACAGCCGTTGTCATTTCCGCAGGTCTTGCTATTCTTGGCGTAACCCCTGCGGAAGAGATGCGATAACGCACCTCCGCATCCGGGGACGAGCAGTCCAAGGAACCGAGGCGCAGAAGCGTCCGGGATGAGAGGCGAAATGGCAGAGATACAGGTGGAGTCCGGGCAGGAAGAATTCCCCATTTCCACGGGTACCCTGATCAATCTGACGGGTGGGCTCGTGTCCATCGCGCTGTTGGTCGGCGTGGGCATCTGGGGCTATCGTACCTTGGCCCGGGACGTGTCCGACGTGCCGGTCGTGCGCGCCGCGCAGGACCCCATGCGCATCGCGCCGGAGGACCCGGGCGGCACGCTCAGGGGCAACACCGGGCTGGCGGTCAACAAGGTCGCCGCGGAGGGCATGGCCGAGAAGCCGGCCGACCGCCTGATCCTCGCCCCGGAACCGATCCGCCTGTCGCGCGAAGACGAATCAAGCCGCACCCTGGACGAGATGATCGCGGCCGAGACCCGCGCCGCCGCCCTGGCCCAGGCCGCCATCGCCGGGGACGAGGCCGGGGACGCGACCGAGGATGAGGCCCCGGCAGAGGGCGATCCGATGGACCGTCTGGCCGCCATGCTGACCGACGGCGTTCCGCCGCTGTCGGGGGAAACGGTGCAGCCGGTCGCCGCTGAAGGCCCGATCGCCGAGGCGCTGATGCGCGCCCAGGAACGCGGTGGCCTTGCCGAAGAGGCCCCGACCGGGCAGGCGGTCGAAGAGGCCACGGCGACCCCCGTCGCCTTCACACCCGTCAATCCCGCCCTGCCGGTCGGCGTGGTGCGTCCGCGCATGCGCCCGGGCGTCAATTCGACCTCCGGACCCCAGGTCATGACCACGTCCCCCGCGGCCTTCCAGACAGCCGTGGACGTGGACCCGAAATCCATCACACCCGGCACGCGCCTCGCCCAGCTTGGCGCCTATGACAGCGTCGAAATTGCCCGTCAGGAATGGGATCGCTTTGCCGGCCGCTTCTCGGACTACATGAACGACAAGCAACGCGTCATTCAGGAGGCCAGCACCGGCGGCCGCACCTTCTACCGCCTGCGCGTCATGGGCTTCGAGGATCTGGCCGCAGCGCGCTACTTCTGCGCGGCCCTCGTGGCGGAAAAGGCGGATTGCATTCCGGTCGTGGCAAAATGAGCGTCGGGGCCACGATCCTCGACGCCGAAGGGCTGCGCCTGACGGCCGAGGAGAAGGCGTTCTTCCGGCAGGCTGATCCCTTTGGCTTCATCCTCTTCGCGCGCAATATCGATAGCGCCGACCAACTGACCGCCCTGACGGGCGAGATGCGGGAGGCCGTGGGCCGCGATGCCCCGATCCTGATCGACCAGGAGGGGGGGCGGGTGCAACGCCTGCGCCCGCCCCTGGCCCGCGAGTGGGAGCCGCCGCTCGACTTCGCCCGTCAGGCGGGGCCGGAGGCGACCCAGGCCATGTACCTGCGCTATCTGATCACCGCGCTGGAACTGCGCCGCTACGGCATCGATGTGAACTGCGCGCCCATGGTCGACGTCCCGCGCGCCACCACGCATGAGTTCCTGACCGACCGCTGCTACGGCACTACCCCGGCCGAAGCCGCAGGCCTGGGCCGCGCGGTGGCCATGGGCCTCATGGCGGGCGGTGTTCTGCCGGTTGTCAAGCATATCCCCGGACACGGCCTCGCCACGGCGGACAGCCATCTGGACTTGCCCGTGGTCTCCGCCCCGGTAGAGGAGCTGGATACGGTGGATTTCGCCCCCTTCAAGGTGCTGAACGACCTGCCCATGGCCATGACCGCCCATGTCGTCTACGAGGCCTTCGACGATCAACCCGCCACCCTGTCACCCCGCATGATCCAGGTGATCCGCAATGACATCGGCTTTGACGGGCTGTTGATGACCGACGACATCTCCATGAAGGCGCTCAGCGGCTCTTACGCCGATATCGCCAGCGCCTCCATCGACGCGGGCTGCGATGTGGTGCTGCTGTGCAATGCCACGCTGGAGGATCGTCGCACCGTGGCCGACGCCGCAGGACAGATGAGCCACATCGCCCAGGACCGTGCGGACCGGGCTCTGGCGCTGCGCGGACAGGCCTCCGAGGTTGACATTCGCACCGTCGAAGAGAAGCTTGAGGCTCTCTTGCGCGGCCGGGGCGATGTCTGACCAGGAACTAGATCTTACCGACACCCAAATCAGCGTTTCCGAGCGGCTGGCCGCCGAGGCGCTGATTGTCGATGTCGAGGGGTTCGAGGGCCCGCTGGATATCCTGCTGACCCTGGCGCGGACCCAGAAGGTCGACCTTCTCAAGATCTCCGTCCTGCACCTGGCCGAGCAATACCTGGTCTTTGTCGAGAAGGCCAAGGAACTGCGGATCGAACTGGCCGCCGACTACCTGGTCATGGCGGCCTGGCTGGCCTTTCTGAAATCCCGCCTCCTGCTGCCCCCCGATCCGGAGGAAGACGGCCCCTCGGGCGAGGAACTGGCGGCGCATCTGGCTTTCCAGCTGGAGCGCCTGCAGGCGATGCGCGACATGGCCGCCCGGCTGATGGCCCGTGATCAGCTGGGCCGCGATTTCTTTGCCCGTGGCATCCCCGAGGGCGTCGAACGGGTCAAGCGGATTGATTATTCTGCCAACCTGCTGGACCTGATGCAGGCCTATGCGCGGATCCGCACCCATGACGAATTCCGCCCCTTTGTCATGGACCGCGACAGCGTTTACACGATGGAACAGGCGCTGGACCGGATGCGCAAGATGATCGGCTTTGCGGGCAATTGGACGGATATCCTCTCCTACCTGCCGCAGGGCTGGGATACCGATCCGGCCAAGCGCCGTTCCGCCACCGCCGCGACCTTTGCCGCCTCGCTGCAACTGGTCAAGGAAGGCCATGCCGAACTGCGCCAGACCGAAACCTTCGCCCCCATTCACCTGAGGCACCGGGACAACCGTGATGACTGACCAGACCCCGCCACAGGTCGAGGAGACCGATCCCCTGTTCGAAGCCCCGCCCATGGCGGAGCAGGAACGCATGGTGGAGGCGATCCTCTTTGCCTCGGCCGAGCCGGTGACCGAGGCCGATATGAACGCCCGCATGCCGCACGGATGCGACGCGGCGGCGGCCATTGCTTTGCTGCGCAGCCGGTACGAGAACCGGGGCGTGCGCGTGGTCAAAGTGGGCGAGGCCTGGGCAATCCGCACCGCTCCGGATCTGGGCCATCTGCTGCAGAAGGAAACGGTGGAGACGCGGAAACTGTCGCGCGCGGCCATCGAGACATTGGCGATTATCGCCTACCATCAACCCGTTACCCGGGCAGAGATCGAGGAGATCCGCGGCGTCTCGGTCTCTCGCGGAACGATTGATCTGCTGATCGAGATGGAATGGATCCGCTTCGGCCGCCGCCGCATGACCCCGGGCCGCCCCGTGACCTTTGTTGTCACCCCGTCATTCCTTGATCACTTCGGCCTCGAAACCGCACGCGACTTGCCGGGGCTGAAGGAGCTGCGGGCCGCCGGGTTGCTGGACAACCGTCCGCCCCCGGGCTTCGACGCGCCGCTGGATGACGAGGACGAACCGCAGGACGACGAGGGCCAGAGCGACATGTTCGAGGAGGACGAGGGTTGATCGTCGGCCATCTGGCCCGCCGGTTGCCCCCCTGCACCCGTCATCCTCGGGCCCGAGCGCGGATCTCCTGCCGTAAGTCACGACGGATACACAGGGTCCCCGGATCAAACCCGAGGACGACACGACTCTACGCCGCCTCCACATCCCTGGCCGTCAGGCTCTCCACCACCGCCGCCGCGACACAGACCGCCGACAACAGGTTGCATAGCACCAGCCCGCCGCTCTCGTAGGCCGGGCGGAAAGCCAGCGCGCCGCCGGTGACGGCCAGATAGGTCATCGCCGAATTCAGCCCCAGCACCGCCCCGCGCTGCGAGGCATCCAGCGCGGCCAGCCGCGACACGACGAAATTCAGCCCCAGATGCTGCACGATCCCCCAGATCAGAGCGATCCCGGCCAGCGCCACGAAGGCCCCGCCAAACGCCGCCTGCGCCAGATAGACCAGCGTAAGACCGGAAAACGAGAGCATGCCCGCGCTGCGCTGTGGCAGGCGGTCGACATATTTGTCGATAAGCGCCGCCAGTCCAAAGCCTGTGCCATAGAAGAGCGTCACGAAGCCCGCGCCATCCGTCCCCCGCCCAAGCGCGTCATGCACATGGGCCCCGATGAAGGCATAGGTGCCGTAAAACCCCAGCATCAGCGCCCCGGCGGCAAAAAGCCCGCGCCAGACCCCCGGCACCCGCAGCGCGGTGAGGGGGGAGGTCGCCCGCGCGCGGCTCATGTCCACGGTCAGGTCGATCCGGTGCATGGCGGCAAAGACCGCCACGATGGCCAGCGCCAACACGACATAGACCGCCCGCCATCCCGCCCATTCCGCCAGAAACCCGGACCCCGCCACCCCGCCGACCAGCGCCAGCGTCCAGCCGGACAGCACCAGACCCATGGTCCGCTTTTCCTGCCCGCGCGGGGCCAGTTGCGGTGCCAGGGCGTAGATCGACGGGATCGCCACGCCTGCGCCAATCCCGCCAAAGCCCTGCGCCAGGATCAGCGCCCATTTCGTCGGCGCGAAGACCGAGGCCACCATGGAAATCAGGATCACGATCACCGCCTGATAGAGCGCCTTGTGCGGGCCGATCACATCCCCACGCGGGGCCAGCAGGATGGCCGAGGCCGCCGTGGTCAGCCCATAGGCCGCCGCCGCCTGCACGATCTCCGCCGGGTCGCCGCCCAGATCCAGGGCGACCGCCCCGGTGATCGGGGCCAGCACCATGGAATTGGCGCCGACCACCGCGATGGCCGCGGTCAGCAGGGCAATGGGGGGCGTCATCATTTCAGGTCAATGTCCGTGGGGTAGGGGGCAAAGCTCAACCAAGGCGCCGGATCAGGCGCTCTTGAAATGCTTCGCCAATTTCAGCCCCTGACCCTGATAGTTCGAGGCGATGTCCGCGCCATATAGCGTTTCCGGCTCCGCCGCCATCCTCTCGTAGACCAGCCGCCCGACGACTTGCCCGTGCTCCAGCACGAAGGGGGCCTCGTGGCAGCGCACCTCCAGCACCCCGCGCGAGCCTGTCCCGCCTGCCGCGTCATGGCCGAAGCCGGGATCGAAGAAGCCCGCGTAATGCACCCGGAACTCGCCCACCATGGCCAGATAGGGGGCCATCTCCGCCGCATGATCCGGGGGGATCGTCACAGCCTCGCGACTGACCAGGATGTAGAAGGCGCCGGGATCCAGAATGATCCTTCCGCGCGTCGTGCGCACCCGGTCCCAGAAATCCTCCGGGTCGTAATGGTCGATCCTGTCCAGATCGATCACCCCGGCATGGGGCTTCGCGCGATAGCCGACGATGTCATCCACGCCGCCCTTCAGATCGACGGAAAATCCCAGTCCGTCCTCGATCACCGGATTGCCGTCAACCAGCCGCACCTCGCGATGCAGCGTGCGCAGTTGTTCATCCGACAGCCGCGCCTCGCCCGCCCGGAACCGGATCTGGTTCAGCCGCATGCCCGGCCGCACCAGCACCGAGAAGGAGCGCGGGCAGATCTCCGCATAGAGCGGCCCCTGATAGCCCGGCGGAATCCGGTCGAATTCGGTCCCGCCGTCCACCACTGTCCGCGTCAGCAGATCCAGCCGCCCGGTGGAGCTTTTGGCATTGGCCACCGCCTGCACGCCGCCGGGAAGGTTCAGCCCCTCCATCAGCGGCACGATATAGACGCAGCCCTTTTCCAGCACCGCCCCCGGGGTCAAATCGATCCGGTGCATCTCGAATTCTTCCAGCCGTTCGGCCACGGTCCGGCCGTCGCCCGCCAGAAAGGATGCCCGCACCCGATAGGCCACACGACCAAGGCGCAGATCGAGGCTCGCCGGCTGTATCTGTGCCTCGGTGATCGCCGGTTCGCCGGTGATGTCGCCGCGCTCGATCATTTGGCGCAGATGCTGGCTGGGAATGATACCGGTCATGGGGTCTCCTGCGGTTTGCGCGGCAGGTTACGCTGCTGTTTGGGCAAAGGAAAGGCGGGCAGGGGCCAGTTTCCGGTTCAAAATCCGGGGGCAACCGGCCCATGTCACAAATTACATGCAAAAAACACGTAATTTTCTTTGACTCGGCTGGACAGTCACTTACCCCTCGGTAGAATGCCCGAACCAACCACGAGGAGGACCAGGCTTGAGTATCAAGGGCGTTGCCAGCATCGTCGGCATTTACGAGCACCCCCTGCGCAAGGCGCCGGACACGTCGACACCACAGCTGCATTACGAATGCGCCCGCGGCGCGCTGGCGGATGCGGGGCTGACCTTCGAGGATGTGGACGGCTATTTCTGCGCGGGCGACGCGCCCTCGGTCATGGCCATGGCCGACTACATGGGCCTCACGAACCTGACCTATTTCAACGGCACCGACATCGGCGGCGCCTCCTATATCGCCCATCTGAACGAGGCCGCGGCGGCCATCGCCATGGGCCGCTGCAAGATCGTCCTCGTCACCCTGGCGGGCCGCCCCCGCAGCGAAAAGCCCGCGCCGCGCCCCGCCGGGCCAGAGGCCGGATGGGAACTGCCCTACGGCGGCTCCCCGCCCAATATCTACGCCCTGGCCGCGCATCGCCACATGCATGAATACGGCACGACCTCCGAACAACTCGCCTGGATCAAGGTCGCGGCCTCGCACCATGCCCAGCACAACGAACACGCCATGCTGCGCGACGTCGTCACCGTCGAAGAGGTGCTGGAAAGCCCGATGATCGCCGACCCGCTGCACCGGCTGGATTGCTGCGTCGTTTCCGAAGGCGGCGGAGCGTTTATCGTCACGACGCCCGAAATCGCCAAATCTCTTGGCAAACCCGACGTCCGCTTGCAGGGCGCGGCGCAGGCGATCAAGGGCCAGAACGGCGGCAAGATCGACCTGACCTATTCCGGCGCGGTCCATACCGGACCCAAGGCGATGGAAGAGGCGGGCGTGAAACCGTCGGATTTCAAATACGCCTCCATCTACGACAGCTTTACCATCACCGTGCTGATGCAGCTGGAGGATTGCGGTTTCTGCGAAAAGGGCAAGGGCGGCGCGTTTGTCTCCGACGGCAACCTGATTGCGGGGCAGGGCAAGCTGGCCTTCAACACCGATGGCGGCGGCCTGTGCAACAACCACCCCGTCAACCGGGGCGGGCTGACCAAGGTGCTCGAAGCCGTGCGTCAGCTGCGCGGAGAGGCGCATCCCGCCGTTCAGGTCCCCGACTGCCACCTCGCCTTCGTCACCGGCATCGGCGGCACGCTTGCTGTCCGCCACGGTGCCGCCTCTGCCGTTCTGGAGCGTATCGCATGAGCTACGACAAGATCCCCGCCCCGATCGTGAACCCCGAAAGCAAACCCTTCTGGGATGCCGCCGCCGAGGGAAAATTCCTCCTCCGCCGCTGCCCCGCCTGTGGCGAGGCGCACTTCTGGCCGCGCGCGATCTGTCCGCTGTGTCACAAGGCCGAAACCGAATGGGAGGAATCCCCGGGTGAAGGCACGATCTACACCTGGACCGTGATGCGCAAATCCCCGCGTGGCGCTTTTGCCCTGGCTTACCTCGAACTGGACGAGGGGCCGCGCGTCTACGTTCAGTTCCGGCCTGAGGACAATGATGACCTCGCCATCGGCAAGCGCGCCAAGATCATGTTCCATCCGGTCAAGGATGATCAGCCGATGATGTTCGCCAAACTCATCTGATCTGAATCATTGCAGAAAGGCGCCGTCCGACCCATCTGATGGGTATCGGGCGGCGCTGGTCCGCCCCCTGCCGAGGGAGGTCCGACATGATCCATTTCGACACCACGCAGTCCCCGCTGTTCCACGTCACGGTGAAGGGCGACATCGACCGCGAGGATATCCGGGACTTCTACCGCAAGTTCAAACCCGCCCTCGACGAGGCCGGTCGCGTCGGCCTTGTCGTTGACATGACCGGCTTTGGCGACATCAGCGCGGGGGCCGCGCTTGAAGACGTGATCGAGGAGTTGAGCCTGCTGGACGATCTGAAGAAGATGCCCCGCGCCGCGCTGATCACGGGCAACCGGACGCTCGCGGGCATGGTGCGCTACATCAATCCGGTTGTCCCCCGCATGGAACTGCGGGCCTTCGCCCCGGAGGAGATCTCCACGGCCGCCCAATGGGCCGCGGACCTGCCGGAGAAAAAACCGCATAGGCCGGGCCTCACCGTGATCGACAGCGGCCATCCTGACGTTCTGGCGTTTGAACTGGACGGCTATATGGATGACGACGACATGGAGGTCATCGTGCGCCCCTTCCGCGAAAGGATCGACCGGGGCGGCAAGTTCAATGCGCTGGCCCGGCTGAAGCACTTTGCCGGTTTCGACCCCGAAATCCTGTTCGACCGCGCGCTCCTGGTGATGAAATGGGATGCCATCCGCGTTCTGCACCGCTATGCGGTGGTCACCGATCACCAGTGGGTCCGTCCCTTTGTCGGATTTGCCCGTATGGTGAGCCATGTGGACGTGCGGATCTTCCCGATGTCCGAAGAGCAGGCCGCCTGGGATTGGGTGAAGGAACCCGTGCCGCAGGCACTTTGACCGGTCGGCGCTGCCACATCCACCTCACGCCCCGTCATCCTCGGGCTCGACCCGAGGATGGTGGTCAATGAAATGCCAAAGGACCGCCCAGGGGCAGCCATCTCAAGCATATACCGTTCGGAATTGAAGTGGTCGGGCTAGCAGGACTCGAACCTGCGACCTTCCGTCCCCCAGACGGACGCGCTACCAGGCTGCGCTATAGCCCGACGGTCCGGCCTACATAATCTATCTGGCGTGAGGAGCAAGGGGCAAATCACCCGCCAAGCCCGATTTCCGGTCTCACCTCAGATCGGCGGCGAGCCAGAGTTTCAGGCGTTGCTGAAGTCCCGCCGCCTCTGCCGCCGCGGCAGCGGGTAAGGGGGCCGAGCGCGCATAGAGTGCGGCCAGAAGGCTGTCCGCCGTGGCGGGTGCCGGGCTGTCCGCCGCGCCGTGCGGAGGCGCCTTGTGCTGCGTCGGGGTCGAAACCGGGGGCACGGCTGCAGGCACACCCAGTACCGGGGTGACAGCCGGGGCAGGGACAGGCGTATTTGTCGGCGACGCAGCGGGGTTTTCCGCGCGCGCAGGCGCCTCTCTCTCCGCCGGGGCGTCCCGTGGGGGGGAGGCTGGGTCTGCCGGGGTGGCCTGCGTGCGCTCGGCACTATCGGGTGCCATCTCCGCGTCTTCGACCGCTTCGGCGGCTTTCTTCGCGCGTCCGTCCATCGCGTCGCGCACAGCAGCGGTGACATCATCCAGCGGCTGCGACAGGTCCGCGACATGCGCCACGCCCTTTTCGCGCAGCAGCTTCTGGACGCCCTTGATGGTCATCCCGTCTTCGTGGAGTAAGCGTTTGATACCGCCCAGCAATTCCATGTCGGAGGGGCGGTAGTACCGCCGTCCGCCCGCGCGTTTCACGGGCTTCACCTGGGTGAACTTGCTCTCCCAGAAACGCAAGACATGCGCCGGGGTGTCCAACCATTCCGATACTTCGGAGATCGTGCGAAAGGCGTCGGCGGATTTGGCCATGCCAGCAGGGGGTCCTTACTTGCGGTTCCCGTCGGCAACCCGGTCCTTCATCAGATGCGACGGCCGGAATGTCAGCACGCGGCGCGGGCTGATCGGCACTTCCTCACCGGTTTTAGGGTTGCGCCCGATCCGCGCGGCCTTGTCCCGCACCGAAAAGGTTCCGAAGGAGGAGATCTTTACCTGCTCCCCCTTTACCAGCGCGTCCGACATATGGGTCAGCACCGATTCGACAAGCTGCGCGGAATCGTTTCGGGACAGGCCCACTTCGCGAAATACTGCCTCGCTCAGGTCGAGACGCGTCAGGGTCTTTTCGCTCATCGTCGGTCCTCCTCCGGGCGGCACTTGGGCAGGGTCGCTGGTTAACGCATTTCGGGTCATCCTGCGACGCAGGCTTTTCCGAGTCAATATCAACTACTTGGACGGTACAGCCGATCCACCCTGTGGCGAGAACCCGCTCACCACCGCATCGCCACGGCGCCCCAGGCCAGACCGCCGCCGATCGCTTCGGCCACCAGCAGGTCACCGGGTTTGATCCGGCCTTCGCTGACACCGACCGACAGGGCCAGCGGAATCGAGGCGGCGGAGGTATTGCCGTGGTCCTGAACCGTGACGATGACGCGGTCCATCGAGACGCCCATTTTCTTGGCCGTCCCCTGGATGATCCGGATATTCGCCTGATGCGGCACGATCCAGTTTACGTCGTCGGCCCCCAGTTTCGCCTTCTCCAGCGCGCGATGCGCCGTGTCTGCCAGCTTGCCGACCGCCTGACGGAACAGTGGATTGCCCTGCATCCGCAGCTTGCCCGAAGTACCGGAGGTCGACACGCCGCCATCGACATAGAGCATGTCGCGATAGCGCCCGTCTGAATTCAGATCGACCGAAAGGATCCCCCGGTCGGAACTGTTGCCGGAGCCTGTCCGCGCCTCCAGCACCAGCGCACCCGCGCCGTCACCGAAGAGGACACAGGTCGCCCGGTCTTCCCAGTCCATGATGCGCGAAAAGGTTTCCGACCCGATGACCAGGATGCGTTCCGCCTGGCCCGACAGGACCATGCCGTTCGCATTGGCCAGGGCAAAGATGAACCCGGCGCAGACCGCCTGAACGTCATAGCCAAAGCCCCGCGTCATCCCCAGGCCTTCCTGGACCATGGTCGCGACGGAGGGAAAGGTGAGGTCCGGGGTGGAGGTCGCCACGATCACCGCGTCGATCTCGTCCGCCTTCAGTCCGGCCATCTCCAGCGCCTTCTCGGCGGCCTTCACCGCCATCTGGCTGGTGGTCTCGCCCTCGGCCGCGAAATGCCGACGCTCGATGCCGGAACGGGTCTTGATCCATTCGTCCGACGTATCGAGTGTTTTTTCGAATTCGCTGTTTTCGACGACCCGTTCGGGCAGATAGTGCCCGATCCCGGTCGGCACGGCGCGTACAGTCATTCAGCCACCTTGTTGTCTTCCGGAGCATCCTGATCCGCCGTGCCCGCGGATGCAACCCGTGCCTTGATCTTGCTGGCCAGGTCCTGCTGCGCCAGTTGGAAGGCCAGCCGCACCGCAGCCGACACCCCGGTCGCATCGGCCGACCCGTGGGATTTCACAACCGTACCGTTGAGACCAAGAAACACACCGCCATTGACCCGCCGCGGGTCGATCCGCTTTTGCAGCCGCCGCAGGGAGGTCAGCGCCAGAAGGGCGGCAATCCGTGACAATGGCGAAAATTTGAAGGCTTCCTTGAGCAGATCCCCGATCAGCTTCGCCGTGCCTTCGCCGGTTTTCAACGCGATGTTGCCGGTGAACCCGTCGGTCACCACCACGTCGCAGGAATCACCCGGAATGTCGCCGCCCTCGACAAAGCCGACGAAATCGAAATTCGCACCCGGCGCTTCACGCTCTATCAGATCATGCGCGGCCTTCAGCTCTGCCCGGCCCTTGTTCTCTTCGGTGCCGACGTTCAGCAGCCCAATCCGGGGCCGGTCGATGTGCATGCCGTTGCGCGCATAGGAGGCGCCCATGAGTGCAAACTGCAGCAGGTCTTCCTCGTCCGCGCGCACATCTGCGCCGACATCCAGCATCACGTTGAACCCCGAGGGATTGCGCGAAGGCCAGAGCACGGCAATGGCCGGACGGTTCACACCCGGCAGTTTGCGCAGGCGGATCATCGACAGCGCCATCAGCGCGCCGGTATTGCCGCAGGAGACAGCCACCTTCGCCTCGCCATCCCGCACCGATTCCAGGCAGGACCACATGGAGGTGCCCTTGCCATGGCGCATCACCTGGCTCGGCTTGTCCTCCATCGTCACCACGCCTTCGGCATCGCGGATCTCGCAGCGGTCGCGCAGGATCTTGCGCCGGTTCACGGCACGTTCCAGCGTCTTGGCCGGACCGTGCAGGATAAAGGCGATGTCGGGATTGGCCTTGGCCGATTTGGCAATACCCGCCACAACGGCGTTCGGGCCGCGGTCACCCCCCATGGCGTCCACGGAGATGACAATGCGGCCCGGCAATGGCGAAGGGGTGGACCCTCCGTTGAGAGGTCCCGCTGGCGTCTGGTCAGTTCCGTCGCTCATGCGGGTTAGCCTTGGGGGTCAGTCGGCTTACGCCGCGTCTTCGTCCAGATCGACCTCGTCAGCCATCGCGATGACCTCACGGTCGGCATAGCTGCCGCAGGAGGGGCAGACGTGATGCGGGCGCTTCAACTCGCCGCAGGACGGGCATTCGTTCGGGTTTGCAGCCACGAGAGCGTCATGCGCACGACGGTTGTTGCGCCGGGACTTCGAGACTTTGTTCTGTTGGACAGCCATGTCGCAACCTTCATATCTGGGGCCCGTGGCCGGGGCGCGTGGTCAGCGCCACCGCGTCGTCAGGGGCCGAGTTTCGTCGGATGCGAGGCTCATAGTCGGTCATGCGCCACGCATTCAAGGGGAAATCGGAATGAGCGCGCGAAAATACTCCTCAGCCGTTCAAACGCAAGCGATTCTTTCCGCCGCTTTCTCAGTCCTCCTCGCCCTCGGATCCGGCCAGCTTGTCGCGCAGCGCGGCAAGGCCGGAAAAGGGGCGCAGGTCCTCGTCCTTCAGCGGCGTGACCCCATCCTCGGCATAGCGCGCCTCGCCCAGTTCGGCCCCCTCGGCGCGGGGATATTGCGGCAGGGCAAGGCTCAGCGCCTCGGTCAGGGTCTGCATCAGGTCGATCTCCGCGGGCAGGGGCTCCAGCGTCTCGTCCTCGGGCATGGGCACACCCTCTCCGTCGCGCTCCGTCTGTTCTGCAGTGATCCTGTCGAAATCGGGCCGGTAGCGGCGCAGCACCTCCTCCTCGATCCGTGTCGTCACCGGCGCCAGCGTCACCACGCAGGGCTGCACCACTGTCGCGCCAAGTCGCGCCTCCAGCCGCCAACCGCGTTTGCCATCGGGCCGCAGCGCCCCCTGAAACCGCACCTTGCGAAGATCGAGCAACTCCAGCTCCTGGGCCATACCCTCCAAATCGTCGGGTCGCAGGTCGAATTCCAGGCCCGTCCGGTCATTTAGATCGGCGAGGCGGACACGGGTCTGTTCTGTCGGTGCTTTGGCCATCATGCTGATCCTTCCTTGAACCGGGACAAGAAGTTGATGTAATCGGGTTAAAAGCCGCGAGCGCCCGTGACAAGGGGCCGGCGGAGGTAAGACAGGGGGCAGGAATGGCCAGAGCGAAAGACGCATGGATGCACCGGACGGCGCGGGCGGCCCGGATGGCCCTGCTCGGGCTGGCGGTCGTCTCGCTTGCAGCCTGTGTGGAGCGCATCCGCGCCCATGGCTATGTCCCTGATGAAGAGGACCTGACCCAGATCACCGTCGGCGTCGACACGCGCGACACGGTCAACGATGTCCTCGGCGCGCCCTCGACCTCCGGCGTGGCTGACAGCAGCGGCTATTACTACGTCCGCTCCTCCTTCCGCCATTTCGGTCCCTTGGCGCCCCGTGTCGTCGAGCGCGAGATCGTCGCGATCACCTTTGACGACAGCGGTGTGGTCCAGAACATCGAACGCTACGGGCTGGAGGATGGCCGTGCCGTCGTGCTGTCCCGCCGCGTCACCGACATCGAAAGCAGCAATACCGGCATCCTGCGGCAACTGTTGCGCAATATCGGCAACTTCGGCCCCAGTAACCTCGGGCTCTGATCCGTCATCAATCCGACACATCTTGCGGTCATGACTGGCGCAACCTAGCTTATGTTGCGTTGGCAGGCCCGCAGGAGGTGCCCGGATGCTGTCATTGAAAAAAGGTCGGTATCGCGCCCGTTTCGCCGAGACCCCCGAAGATATCCTCGCTGCGCAGCGCCTGCGCACCCGCGCCTTCCGCGGCGATGCCGAGGCGACGCTGGACAGCGACGATTTCGATACGCTCTGCGATCATGTCCTGGTCGAGGATCAGAAATCCGGCGCGCTCGTCTGCTGCTTCCGCATCCTTCCCCTGACCGGGGGACGGGAGATCGCGCGCAGCTACTCCGCCCAGTATTACGAACTGTCCGCGCTTGAGGCCTTCGAGGGCCGCATGGTCGAGATGGGCCGCTTCTGTATCGACCCGGACGTAAAGGACCCCGACATCCTGCGCGTCGCCTGGGGCGCCATGACCACCTATGTGGATGAAACGGGGGTCGAGATGCTCTTTGGCTGCTCCTCCTTCCACGGCACGGATGCGGAGCAGTATCTGGACGCCTTTGCCATGCTCAAGGCACGCCACCTCGCGCCGAAACGCTGGCTGCCCAAGGTCAAGGCGCCCAAGGTCTTCCGATTTGCCCAGAAGCTGCGCCGCAAACCGGATGCCAAGCTGGCCATGATGCGCATGCCGCCGCTGCTGCGGACCTATCTCCTCATGGGGGGCTGGGTCAGCGATCACGCGGTGGTCGACAGCCACATGAACACGCTGCATGTCTTCACCGGGCTGGAGATCAAGGCCATCCCGCCCGCCCGAAAGCGCCTGCTGCGCGCGATCTGATTGCCCCTGCGGGGCAAGCCTCCGGCGGGGATATTTCCGGCAAAAAGAAAGGGGCCCCTCAGGCGGTCTTCTTAGGCCTCTGCGCCACCACCGACAGCAGCGCCAGCAGCCCCGAGCCCAGCATCAGCAACACCGAAACCGCGTTCAGCACCGGGGTCGAGCCCACCTTCACCATTCGGTCATACATGGTGATCGTCAGCGGCGCGTCCGAGCCAACCAGCATCAACGTGGTGTTGAAATTCTCGAAGGATACGAGGAACGCCACCACGAAGGCGGAGAACATCGCCGGAAAGAGGAAGGGCAGGGTGACGGTCAGCAACACCCGCAGACGCGAGGCGCCAAGGTTCAGCGCCGCCTCCTCCAGCGAGATGTCGAACTTCTGCAGCCGCGCCGCGATCACCAGCGAGGTGATCGTCGTCAGGAAGGAGAACTGCCCCAGCACCACCAGCGGGATGCCGGGCCGCAGCCATGTCAGGAAAAGCCCCAATTGCTGATCCGCGAAATTGGCGATCATCGAGGCGAAGACCAGTATGGAGATGCCGAGGATCACACCGGGGATCACCAGGGGCACCACCATCAGCACATAGAGCGCGTTCTTGAAGGGGAACTGCTTACGCTCGAACAGGAAGGCGTTGCAGGTGCCCGCCGCCACCGACAGGGTCGCCACGATCAGCCCGATATAGGCCGAATTGCCGATCCCCTGCAGCAGCCGGTCGTCGTGGAAGAGTCCCAGCTTGGGTTCCACCGGCGAAAAGAACCAGTCCCAGGTAAACCCGTTCCAGGGCAGCGAGGGGAACATCGAGTCGTTGAAGGCGAAGACGCCCGCCGCCACCAGGGGCGAGACCAGGAAGATGAAGAAGATCACCATATAGGCGCGGTAGACGAAGAGGAGGGGGGCGGATTTCTGCATCGCTCAGTCCCTCGCCACGGTGGTTGCGAGGCTCTGCCCCGTCAGCCGCAGCCCGGCCCAGACCACAAAGGAAGTGAAGACCAGAAGCGCGACGCCAAAGGCCGATCCGCTTTCCCAGTTATAGCGGGTGATGAACTGGTTGTAGATCTGCTCGGTGAACCAGGAGGAGTTCTTGCCCCCCAGGAGGATCGGCGTCAGGTAGCTGCCGGCCGTCAGCATGAAGGTGATGATGCAGCCCGAGACGATGCCAGGCATTGCATAGGGCACGATGATCCGTCGCAGCACTGTCAGGCGCGACCCGCCGAGGTTGTAGCCGGCCTCCAGCAGCGCGTCGTCCATGCCCTGCAGGGTCGAGACAAGCGGCACGATCATGAAGAGGATCACGGTATAGACCAGGCCGATCACGACGGTGATGTCGTTGTAGAGCATCTCGATCGGCTGGTTGATGATCCCCCATTTGACCAGGGTGGTGGATATCACGCCGGTTTCCCGCAGCAGAACGATCCATCCGTACGCGCGCACAAGGTCCGACACCCAGAGCGGGATGAGGCACATCAGAAAGAGCGCGGCGCGCGAGCGTTCCCGGGCGATCTTGGCGATGTAATAGGCGATCGGGAAGCCGATAATCAGGGCGAGGATCGTGACGAAGATCGACATCCAGGCGGTGCGCAGCAGGGTGTTGCGATAGACTGGCTCGCCCAGGAAATCGGCGTAGTTCTTCAGACCGAAGGAATATTCGTTCCAGCTGATCTTCTCGCGCAGCGAGACGAAGCCGATCCCGAATTGCGGCAGGATGATCAGCAGGCCGATCCACAGCACGAAGGGCGTGAAGAGCAGGATCAGTGACAGGCGTGAAGCATCGCGGCTCATGCGGACCTCCGGGCGAAGATGCGCGCGCGCTCCGGCGTCCAGCCGACCGTGGCTGTGGCGCCCTTGTCTAGGGCGGAAGCCTGTTCGGGGTCCGCGACCTCGATCAGCTGTCCGTTCACGTCGATCAGCACACGCGACGAGGCACCGTTGAAGAGCAGGCTTTCGACTTTGCCGGAGAGAGAGGTCGTTTCGCCGCCCTCGCCAAGGCGCAGGCTTTCGGGGCGCAGGAAGACCTCGACCTTGTCGCCGGGTGTCGATCCGTCGCAGACCCGGCCCAGGATCGCGCCACCGCCGTCCAGATCGACCCGGGCCTCCTCCCCGCGCACCTCGCCAAGCGTGCCGGACAAGATATTGGAATCGCCGACAAAACCGGCGACAAAACCCGAGGCCGGCTGATCATACAAAGCCTTTGGGCTTCCTATCTGTTCGAACTTGCCGGCGTTCATCACGGCCACATTGTCGGACATCACCAGCGCCTCGGACTGGTCGTGGGTGATGTAGAGGAAGGTCGTTTCGAACTGGTGTTGCAGCTGCTTCAGCTCGATCTTCATATGTTCGCGCAGCTTCAGATCCAGCGCGCCGAGCGGCTCGTCCAGTAGCAGAACGTCCGGTTCCAGAACCATGCAGCGCGCAATCGCGATCCGCTGCTTCTGCCCGCCCGAGAGCTGGTCGATCCGCTTGTCCTCGGATCCCGGCAGGCCGACGCGGTCGAGCACCCGGGCGACCCGGGGGGCGATGTCAGTCTTGGGAACGCGGTTGCAGCGCAATCCGTAGGCGATGTTTTCACCCACGCTCATCATCGGGAAGAGCGCGAGGTGCTGAAAGACCATCTTCACGTTGCGCTTGTTGGGCGGCAGGGAGAGGACGCTTTCGCCCTTGATCCGGATGTCGCCCTCGCTTGGTGTCTCGAACCCGGCGATCATGCGCATCAGCGTGGTCTTGCCGCAGCCCGAGGGCCCGAGGATGGAAAAGAAGGACCCCGAGGGGATGTCGAGCGAGACGTTCTGCACGGCAGTGAAAGTGCCGAATTTCTTGGTGACGTCAGCGCAGCTCAGATCATACATGGACGGGTCTTTCTATTTTGTCCCACAGGCAGGGCGCCTGACAGCGTCGCCCCGGGTGTGGCCGTTCGACGGTGTAACGGCTCAGGTCTTGGTGCAACAGTCATCTTTCCCAGGGTCGGTCCCCAATGCCCCAAACGCCGTTACAGCGGACAGGCAGCGTCTGGCGCCCGCAACGCGCATCGGGCAGGGCATTCGTCCGGTCTGGACAGAAAAAGGCCGGGGCGCATGGTGACGCCCCGGCCCGGTGCCTTTAGTTCGCGGCCTTGATGCGCTCCAGCGCCAGGCCTTCCATGTCCTCGATCCCCGGGGGAATGTTGGCAAAGAACTTCAGGTTGTCGATGTCCGACTGATCGAAGGCGGCCGAGATGGCGGCGCGCTTGTCATCGGGCATCAGTTCGATCCCGTTCGGCACGGCGGCGATGGCGCCGGTGGAGGCCGACATCAGCTTGGTGATCTCGGGACGCAGAACGAAGTTGATCCACTTGTAGGCGGCATCATCCGCCTCACCGCCACGCGGCATCGTGAAGGTGTCGATCCAGGCCAGGGCCCCGGTTTCCGGCGGGACAAAGACGATGTCCGGGTTCTCGCCATAAAGCTTGAACGCGGTCGAATCCCAGGTTTCGGACACCACGACCTCGCCCGACAGCATCAGCGCCGACAGGTCGTCGCCACCGGTCCAGTAGGTTTTGATGACGTCCTTGCAGGCGATCAGCTTCTCGGTGACCTTGTCCAGCATGTCCTGGTAGGCTTCGGTGTCGGAGTAGAGCGCGAAGGGGTCCATCCCCATGCCGAACGCCGTCCCTAGAAGGATCGTTCTGCGCAGCCGCATGGAGGTGCGGCCCTTGTATTGCTCATCGCAGAGATCGGCCCAGCCAGTGGCATTCGGGGCTTCCTTCATGTTGGCCATGATGCCGGAGGTACCCCACTGGTGCGGCACGGAATAGACCTCGCCGTCGATCGTGGTGTTGGCCTTCACGCCTTCGACCAGGTTCGGTGTCAGCGCGTCCATGTTGATCTTGGACAGGTCCAGCGGCTTGTAGATGTTGTATTCCAGCTGCGCCGCGTAGATCCGGTCATGGCTGGGCTGGGCGAGGTCAAAACCGGTGCCGCCCGTGGCGCGCAGCTTGGCGATCATTTCCTCGTTGTTGGAATAGGTCACCTCGACGTCGATGTCGGGGTATTCCTCTTCGAACAGCTTGATGACCTCGTCGGGCGCATAGCTGCCCCAGGTCAACAGGCGCAGCGTCTCGGCGCTGGCGCTGCTGGCGGCCAGGGCCACTGCGGTCCCGGCCAGTAAGGCGCGAAGCGTGGGTGTCATGGGGTATCCTCCGTTGGATTGTTAATAAAGGGTCCGTCTGCGCGGACTTGGAACAAGTTGACTTTAGATTGGTCTGGCCAGAAAGGTCCATTTCGCGCATCCTGGCAAACCGATATGCCCTGTTTGTGACACCTCTGTTACAGACCCATCCGATCCAGGACCCGATAGGCGGTGACAGCCGCCGGAAGGAACCATGGATCCCCGGAATAAAGCGGTCGCGTCGGAAAGCCCGGGGCGCTGAGCGCGGTCTCCCCCGCCGGATCGCCCAGGACCCGCAGGCCCATCTTCATCCCCAGGTAAGAGGCCATACCGACGCCCGATCCGCAATAGCCCATTGCATGGTGCAGCCGACCGCGCTGCCCGGTGTGGGCCAGCTTGTCAAAGGTGAAGGCCACGAACCCCATCCAGCTGTGGCTGATCGCGGCGTTTTCCAACTGCGGGAAAAGCCTGCACATTTCCGTCTGCAACCTGGCCGCGGCGGCCTGCGCGCCGGTTTCCCCCGCGCTGGTCCGCCCGCCAAAGATCACCCGGCGACCATCGGGCGAGGCGCGGTAGTAGTAGATCACCCGGCGGCTGTCGCAGATCATCCGGTCCGTCGGGAAGAGCTGCCGGATCAGCGCCGGGTCCTGTTCCTCGGTCGCGATGATATAGCTGCCGATCGGGATCACCCGCCGCCGGTGCCAGGGGGTGGCGCCGGGGGTGTATCCATTGGTCGCCACCACCACATCGCGGGCCGTGATCGTGCCATGGGGTGTGGTCAGGCGCACCTCCTCCGGGCCGTCGTCGATGGCGGTGACGGGGGTGTCGGGATGCACCGCCGCCCCCGCCGCGCGCACCTTGGCCAGCAGACCCGCGTGATAGGCCCCAGGATCGAGGCTGGCGTAGCGCCGGTGCACGATGCCGCCGTGATAGAGGTCTGTGCCGATCTCCTCCGCCATCCGCTCCTTCGGAACGAAAATTCTGTCGGTGCCATCCGCCAGCGCCTCCATCTCGCGATAGGCGCGCGGGGTGGCGGCCCCGTCAAAACGGCCGCAGGGGCGATAGGCGCAGTCGATCCCCTCGTCCCGGATGAAATCGGCGAGGTAGGCCATGGAGGCATAGCCTTCGGCGACGATGTCCCGCGCAACCTCCGCCCCGTGGCGGCGGGTCAGGTCCGCCAAGCCCGGCTTGATCGAATGGCTGATCTGCCCGCCGTTGCGGGTGGAACAGCCTTCGCCGGGCTGGCCTTTTTCCAGGATTACCACACGGCGCCCGGCCCGCGCGACGCGCAACGCGGCCTGCAAGCCGGTGTAGCCCGACCCGATGACCACGCAATCTGCGCGGACGGGCAGGTCGGGACGGTCGATCCGGGCGAGGGGGGAGGTCTCCCACCAATAGGGGGTGGTCTTCATCGCAGGGCCCTCCGGAGCTGAAGGTCAGACCTATGGAGTGCCGTCTTTTTCGGGCTCGCCCCTAGGCTTTCCCGCCAGACGGACTGCTGCGCGTCTCCGTGATCGGTCAAACTACAGTGTTGAGGGCAGCGACCGACCCGAGGGGGGCGCGAAAGCGCCGCCCTGTGGGGCGGGGCGGCGCTGCCCGGCGTTGCCGCCGGGCGGGACATATGATCAGAGCGCCGAAAACATCCTCGAATGTCTTGGCCGGGAATTTGGGACCGTTTCAGAGAAAAGGCACAGTGCCAACCACTCGTTCCGGAACGACCACGGACAGAGACCATCACCCCTCGACCTCGCTCTTGCGATATTCGGCCTTCTCCAGCCAGTCCTGCGAAATCTCCACGCCCCATCCCGGCGCCTCCGTCACCATCACCTGGCCGTCCGTCACCTGATAGGGATCGTTGCGGTACAGGCCGTATTGCCAAGGATAATAATCCGCCTCCTCGATGGAGAACTCAAGATAGGGCCCGGCATTCGGCACCGCCCGCAGGAAATGCATCGTGTAGAGCGTCACCAGCCCCAGGTTCGCCGCATGGGGCGTGACCGGCAGACCGGCCTCCGCCGCCATCCGCGCCACGCGCAGCATACGCCCGATCCCCCCGACGTAGAGGACATCCGGCTGCGCCACATTCACCGCCTTCAACTCGAACATGCGCTTCCAGGTCGGCAGCCAGCAATCCTGTTCGCCGCCGGTCACGTCGATCTCCAACGCGGCGGTCACCTCGGCAGTCTGTTCCAGCTCCCAATAGGGGCAGGGTTCCTCGTAATGCACGATCCCGTGGTCCTGCAGCATGCGGCCATAGTGGATCGCCTGATCCGGCGCATAGCAGGAATTGGCATCGGCCAGCAGGGCGACATCATCCCCCGCGAAGGCGCGGGCAATGGTGGGGATGATCTCTTCGGTCCGGCCTTCCCATTCGTCCTGACCCCGGCCGCATTCGGCGCCGATGCGGAACTTGAAGGCGTCGAAGCCATGCTCGCCCCGCAACCGTCGGAACCGCTCGGACTCCTGCGCCGGGGTAATGTCCCGCTTCATCGACGAGGCGTAGCAGCGCAGCGGACCGGCCGTGCCGCCCAGCAATTCCGCCACCGGCTTGCCCGCCACCTTGCCGCGCAGATCCCAAAGTGCCGTATCCACGCCGCCGATGGCCCGCGCGATGTAGGAGCCGGGGAACTTGTGTTCCTTCTCCTGCGCGCGGTCGAAAAGGTCATCCGCATCCTCGAACGCCACCCCCAGGACATGCGGTGCGATCTGGCGGTGCAGCACCTGCGCCGTGATATCCGACTGATAGGTGGAAACCTGGCCCCAGCCCTCAGCCCCCGTGTCGTCGGTCACACGCACGAAGCCAATGTCCGGTGTTGCGAAGGTTTCGATCCGGGTCAGGCGCATCAGCATTGTCCTTTGAGGCGTTGCAGGGATACAAAATTCAAAACGGTCTGGTGATAAGGTCCATTTCCCATCTCTTGGCGGACCAATGAGGTGCCGATGACAAAATACGCTGGCGGAGCACTCATCCCCTCGCTGCAGGTCGACCGGGGCCATGCGGCCAGCCTGTCGATGCAGTTGGCCACCAAACTGCGCGACCTGATCCTCTCGGGCCAGCTGCCTGCGGGCACGCGCCTGCCGGCCACGCGCATCCTGGCCAAGGATCATGGCGTGTCGCGCACCACGGTCGTCACGGTCTATGAACAGCTTGCCTCCGAAGGGATGATCACGAGCAAGGTGGGCGCGGGCACCTATGTATCGGACGAGGTCAAACTGCCTGCCAGCCCGCCCGAACCGCGCGCCCCCGCAACGCCGCCGCAGATCGCCGACCTCAGCCGGGATGCGGCGGATCAGTTCTTCCCGCGTCTGGAACACCCGCGCAAACCGCGCCCCTTCGTGACCGGCATGCCCGCCTTCGATGCCTTTCCCATGGGGCTATGGGCGCATATGTCGGCGAAATACTGGCGCGGCGCGCGGGCCGAGATCATGTCCTACCCCGACGCCACCGGCCTGCCTGCATTGCGCGAGGCCATCGCGCGGCATCTGGGCGCGAACCGGGGGCTTCTGTGCCAGCCGGAGGAGGTCTTTATCTTCGCCGGCGCCCAGGACGCCTTTCTGCAGATCGCGCGCATCCTGCTTGAACCCGGCGCGCCCGTCTGGATGGAGAACCCCGGCGCTATCGGCGCGCGCAATGCGCTGCTGGCGCGCGGGGTGCGGTTGGTGCCGGTCCCTGTGGACGCAGAAGGGCTGAACGTCGCCCGGGGCAGGGTGGCAGAACCTTCGTTCCGCGCCGCCTTCGTCACGCCAGCGCATCAGCATCCCCTTGGCGTGCCCATGTCGCGCGACCGCCGGTTTGACCTGCTGGCCGCCGCCGATCTGGCCGATGCCTGGATCATCGAGGATGACTATGTGGGCGAGTTTCACTATGGCCGCGCCTCGCTTCCACCGCTCAAGGCGCTCGATACCTCGGGCCGGGTGATCTATGTCGGCACCTTTTCCAAGGCGCTCTTTCCCGCTGTCCGCCTGGGCTACGCCGTGGTCCCGCCAGCGCTGGTCGAAACATTCGAGCGCATCCTCTCCGCCGCCGCCCATGGCGTGTCCCATTCGATCCAGTCCATCGTGGCCAGTTTCATCGACGAGGGGAAGTTCAGCGCCCATATCCGCCGGATGCGCAGCCTTTACCGCGACCGGCGTGATGCGATGATGGAAGCGGGGGAAAGGCATCTCTCGGGTCTGCTCGACATCCGCTGGACCGAAACCGGGTTCCACACGGTCGGCCTGCTGCCCGGTCCCGGCGATGAGGAGGCCATCGCCCGCGCCGCCGCCGATGAGAACCTCGCCACCGCACCCCTGTCGCGCTTTGCCCTGACGCCGCTGGACCAGCAGGGGCTGACCCTTGGCTTTTCCGCCACCCCGCCGATAGAGATCACCCGCGGCGCGGAACGGCTGGCCCGCGCGATCAGCCGCGCCCGGCGATAAGATCCGCGGCCTTTTCCCCGATCATCATGGCCGGGGCGTTGATATTGCCGGAGGGGATCACCGGGATGATCGAGGCGTCGGCGACCCGCAGCCCCGCCAGCCCGTGCACCTTCAGATCAGGGGCCACCACCGCCCCCCGCGCCGCATCCGGCCCCATGGCGCAGGTGCCGCATTGGTGAAAGACCGATCCCGCCGTGTCCCGGATATAGCTTTCCATCGCCGCGCGGTCCGTCGCGCCGTCGCCGGGGCGCAACTCCCTCTCGATATGATCGGCCAGGGGGGGCTGCGCCGCGATGGCGCGTAGCAGGGGGAAGGCGGCGATCAGCTCCTCCAGATCCTCTGGCGCGCTCAGGTAATTGCCATGCATCTCCGGCGCCTCCGACGGATCGGCGGAGCGGATGTGCAGCCAGCCGCGGCTCTTCGGATGGCAGTTGGACGCGCCCAGCATGAAGCCCTGAAAGCTGTCCGGCGCCATCAACCTGCGCTTGCCGGGCCGCGCCCGCGTGTAGGACATGGGCGAGAAATAGAGCTGGATGTTCGGCACCTCATGTTCCGGCGTGCTGCGCACAAACCCGCCCCCCTGATTGACCGACAGCGCCAGCGGCCCGCCGCGCGTCAGCAGATAGCGCATCCCGGCCAGCATCCGCCCGCGCCATGTGCCGAAATCGCGGTTCAGCGTGGGGGTGCGGGACAGATAGGCGATGTCAAAGCCCAGGTGATCCTGCAGGTTGCGCCCGACACCGGGGGCAGAATGGACGGTCTCGATCCCCAGATCGGCCAGCCGTTGCGGATCGCCCACGCCGGAGCGTTGCAGGATGGCGGGGGATCCGATGGCCCCGGCGGCCAGCACCACCTCCCGCGCCATGATCCGGATCGGCCGCCCCTTCTGCGTGAGCTCGACCCCGACGGCCCGCCGCCCGTCGAAGAGCACCCGCGCCACCAGCGCATCCCGCACGACGCGCAGGTTCGCACGCTTCATCGCCGGTCGCAGATAGGCCCGGGCCGCCGAACAGCGGAACCCGCCTCGCGTGTTGATCTGGTAGAGCGCAACGCCCTCCTGATCCGCGCCGTTGTAATCTGGATTGACCTCATGCCCCGCCGCCTGCGCCGCTGCCAGATAGGCATGGCTCAGCCCGTGAGCATCCGCGTCGATGTCGCGGACATGCACCGGCCCTGCGCCCCCGCGCCATTGGTCCGGCCCGCCCTGATAGCTCTCCATCCGTCGAAAATAGGGCAGCAGGTCGTGGTAGGACCAGCCGTCGCATCCCGCCTCCGCCCATTGGTCGTAGTCCCGCGCCTGACCGCGCACATAGACCATGGCGTTGATCGCGGAGGACCCGCCCAGCACCCGACCGCGCGGCCAATAGGCCTGACGCCCGCCCAGTTCCGGCTCGGCCTCGGTATAATAACGCCAGTTCAGCCGGGGGTGATAGAAGGCCCCGCCATAGCCGATCGGCATCCAGACCCAGGGCGAGGCATCGGAGCCGCCGGCCTCCACCACCGTCACCCGCGTGGCGGAGCGTTCGCTCAGCCGCCCGGCCAGGACCGACCCGGCCGAGCCCGCGCCGACGATCACGATATCCGTTTCGATGATGCACCCGTCCGACATGGTTTCCCCGGTTTGATCAGCGGTGAGCCTAGCGTTGCAACGGTCTGCCGTCGCAGGCCATTTCGCGCAATCGGAAAGGCCAATGCGCCGCCCCTTGACGCCACGCAGGTGCCAGCGTAGCGGAGCGTGCATGGCCCGTGCACCTCTACTCCAGCTTTCCGCGATCTCCCTGACCTTCGGGGGCGATCCCGTCTTTGACGACCTCTCGCTCGTGATCCAGCCCGGCGACCGATTGGCGCTGGTCGGGCGCAATGGGTCCGGCAAATCCACCCTGATGAAGGTCATGGCCGGGCTGGTGGAGGTCGACACCGGCGACCGTGTCGTCACCCCCGGCACCTCCGTCGGCTATATGGAGCAGGACCCGGAGATGGCGGGCTTTACCACCCTGGGCGATTTCGCCACCTCCGCCCTCGATCCGGCGGAACACTACCGGGTGGAAATGGCCTCCGAGGGGCTGAAGTTCGATCCCGACCGCCCGGTTGCCACCGCCTCCGGCGGGGAACGCCGCCGCGCCGCGCTGGCCAAGCTGATGGCCGAGGCGCCGGAACTGATGCTGCTGGACGAGCCGACCAACCACCTGGATATCGAGGCCATCGCCTGGCTGGAAGCCGAGCTGAAGCAGACCCGCGCCGCCTATGTCCTGATCTCCCACGACCGGACCTTCCTGCGCACCCTGACCCGCGGCACGCTCTGGATCGACCGGGGCACCGTGCGGCGGCAGGAGGAGGGCTTTGCCGCCTTCGAGGCCTGGCGCGACAAGGTCTGGGAGGACGAGGACATCGCCCGCCACAAACTGGACCGCAAGATCAAGTCCGAGGCGAGATGGGCCGTCGAAGGCATCTCCGCCCGCCGCAAACGCAACCAGGGGCGGGTGCGGGCCCTGCAACAGTTGCGTGAGGATCGGGCGTCCCAAATCCGGCGTCAGGGCACGGCGGCGATGGAACTGGCCTCCGGCCCGCAATCCTCGCGCCGGGTGATCGAGGCGCGGGGGCTGAGCAAGGCCTTTGGCGAGCAGACCCTCGTGAAAGGACTGGACCTGCGGGTGATGCGCGGGGACCGGATCGCCTTTGTCGGCCCGAACGGGGTGGGCAAGACCACGCTGATCAAGCTGCTGACCGGGGAAATCGCCCCCGATGCGGGCGAGGTCATACTGGGCAACAACCTCGTCCCCGCGATCTTTGACCAGAGCCGCGCGGCGCTGGACCCGGAACAATCGCTTTGGGAGAACCTCGTCGGCGACAAGGAGATGCGCGTCTCCGGCCAGGCCGATCAGGTGCTGGTGCGGGGCCAGCCGAAACATGTGGTCGGCTACCTCAAGGAATTCCTCTTCGACGACGCCCAGGCCCGCGCGCCCGTCCGCTCTCTCTCCGGCGGGGAAAAGGCGCGGTTGTTGCTGGCCAAGCTGATGGCCAAGGAAAGCAACCTGCTGGTGCTGGACGAACCGACCAACGATCTGGATGTGGAGACGCTGGACCTGTTGCAGGAACTGCTCGACAGCTATGACGGAACGGTCCTTCTGGTCAGCCACGACCGCGATTTCATCGACCGCGTGGCCACCACGACGATCGCCATGGAGGGCCGTGGAAAGGTGACAGTCTATGCGGGCGGCTGGTCGGATTACCAGGCGCAGAAGGGCGAGAGCCCCCCTGCGCGCGCCGCGGCAGAAAAGCCCACAGCGGTGAAACCCGCGACCTCGCCAAAGCCGCAACAGAAAGCCGAAGGGCTGACCTTTACCGAAAGGCATCGGCTGGAGGAACTGCCCGGGGTGATCGACAGGTTGACCGCCGAGATCGCCAAGCTGGAGGTGTTCCTCGCCCAGCCCGACCTCTACACCAGCGAACCGGTGAAATTCGCCAAGGGGACGGAGGCGCTGGTCGACCGCCAGACGGCCCTGTCGGAGGCGGAAGAGGAATGGATGACGCTGGAAGAAAAGGCCGAAGCCGCCAGGTAACTCGACCCGCGTCTAATCGGCGTCGCCAAAGCGTTTCGCCACCTGTCCGATCACCACCACGGTCAGCAGGATGCGGTAGAGGTGGTGCAGCGTCACGAAGGCTGGGCTGGCATTCAGCGACAGTGCCACCAGCGCCATTTCCGTCACGCCCCCCGGCGCGAAGGAGATCAGCAGCGCATCCACATGTTCGCCCGTCAGCGGCTGCAGCAGCACGGCCATCGCCGTCCCGATCAGCAGCATCGACCCGACGCTGAGAAAGGCCAGCCAGATCCCCTTGATCAGCATGGCCGGGCTGAGCCCGACAAACCGCGTGCCAAGCGAGGTGCCGATCACTACCTGCGCCGCCGACAGCGTCCAGGGCGGCATGTCCAGAACGGCCATTCCGGATAGCGTCACGATACCACCCAGCAACAATGGGCCGACGAGCTGCGCCGCGGGCAGGTGCAGGCGGAAGCCGAGGAAGAGGCCGAGGAAGACCACCAGCATGGCAACCGGCAGATGCTCATACCCGGTGTCGGCGGCGGCAAAGCTGAGCCCCGCCGAAGATCCCACGGGATGCCCGATATAGATCGACATGCCGATCGGCAGCATGGTCACCACCAGGATCACCCGCAGGAACTGCGCCACCATCAGCTGCCGCATGTCCGCCCCGGTCTTTTCGCCGAACATGATCGCCTCGTAGAGACCCCCGGGCGAGCCGGAGAAAAGTGCCGTCGGACGATCGTATTTCCCGACGCGTCGGAAGATCAGGTAATTGGTCCAGAAGGTCAGCGGCACGAAGAGCGTCAGCGCGGCAAAGGAATAGGCCGCCTTGGGCAGGGCCATGATGACGTCCATCGTGATCTTGGTGCCGATGGCCACGCCGATCACCGCGATGAAGATCGCCCGGAAGTTGTCGTTGAACTTGAAGTCCGGCGGGATCAGCGCGGTTTCGGGCGTTTTGGCCAGCAACTCCGCGCCCTGGGCGAAGATGGCGACGCCGATCAGGCTGCCAAGTATGAAGGGAAGGGGCAGGCCAAGCGCCTGCGCGATAAACCCGCCGATGGAGCCGAGGAGGATGAGAGCGAGGTGGAGAAAGATCAGACGCGGATGGATTTGGAACTGGGGGATCACGCGCGATCACGTCCGGGTCTGAGGATTGGAGCGGGTGAAGGGAATCGAACCCTCGTCTTAAGCTTGGGAAGCTCCTGCTCTACCATTGAGCTACACCCGCGAAGTGTCCGGCTTCACTACGTCAGAGCCTGAGGGCGGTCAAGTGGCCTTGGTGGGGGGCGTTGCAGGGCGACCGCGCGGCGGCATGAGGCTGACATTCACGCACACCGCGCCCCGGCCCCCGCGCCGGGGCCTCGCAGGCTCGAGCCACACACGGGTTCTATTCGGAACCTCGGGTCTACGGGACCCCGGCGCGGGGGCCGGGGCAGGCAAGCGCTTGCAACCCTCGTGTCCCGGGCTTGCCCCGGGACCCCGAAGGTAAGCGCACTATGGCTGGATAGGGCTGGGCGCGAGGCCCCGGCTCGGGGGCCGGGGCAGTAGTCGCCTTATGCCGCGCGGCCGCACGCGGACAAAGCACCTGCCCCAATCAGCGCCTGCGGCGTCTCCGGCCCGGCGCGTCGGAACCGGCCATATTGAAGGACACCTCCGGCAGCGGTGCTATGGCGCGCAGTTCCGGGAAGGGATCGGTCGCATGGGGGATCGCATTGGCGTTGACGAAATGCTCCTGAAACCGCGGGGCGATGGCGGTCTCGATCTTGGTGATCCGGCGCACCCCGTCCTCCACCTGCTGCCGCGCGGCGATGGAACACAGCGCCATCCGCGCCCCGGTACCCGCCGCATTCCCGGCGGAGCTGACCTTGTCCAGCGGCACATCCGGGATCATCCCCAGCACCATGGCGTGCTTGGGCGAGATATGCGCGCCGAAGGCCCCCGCCAGCACGACCCGGTCCACCCGGTCGACCCCGCGTTCGTCCATCAACAGCCGCGCCCCGGCATAGAGCGCGGATTTCGCCAGCTGGATCGCCCGGATATCGCCCTGCGTGACCGAGATGCGCGGCCCGCCCTCGGCCGTGCCGTCATGCAGAAGATAGCTGTGCGTCCGTCCTTCGGCCTCGCAGCGCGGGGTGCCGGTCTGCTCGGCCGATCCGATCAGGCCCTTGGCGTCCAGCAGGCCCGCCATGCGCATCTCCGCCACCGCCTCGATGATGCCCGATCCGCAGATGCCGGTGACACCGGTCTGCGCGACGGCGGCGGCAAAGCCCGGCTCATCCGACCAGAGGTCAACGCCGATCACGCGAAACCGAGGCTCCTTGGTCTCGGGGTCGATCTCCACCCGCTCGATCGCGCCCGGCGCCGCCCGTTGGCCGGAGGAGATCTGCGCCCCCTCGAAGGCCGGGCCCGTGGGCGAGGAGCAGGCCAGAACCCGTGTTCTGTCCCCAAGCAGAAGCTCCGCATTGGTGCCCACGTCGATCACCAGCATCAGCTCGTCCGACAGGTCCGGCGCCGTGGCCAACGACACCGCCGCCGCATCGGCCCCGACGTGGCCCGCGATACAGGGCAGCATATAGGCCCGTGCCCGTGGGTTGATTGTCGAAATCCCCAGATCCGCCGCGGGCAGGGAGAGCGCCTCGCTCACCGCCAGGGCAAAGGGGGCCTGGCCCAGTTCCGTCGGGTCGATGCCGAGCAGCAGGTGATGCATGACCGGATTGCAGACAACCGTCGCCTCGACGATCAGCGCGGGGTCGATCCCGGCTTCCTCAGCCAGCGCCGTGGCCAGCTCCGAAAGCGCGGTGCGCACGACCTGCGTCAGTTCCGCCTCGCCACCGGGGTTCATCATCACGTAGGAGACACGCGACATCAGATCCTCGCCAAAGCGGATCTGGGGGTTCATCAGGCCGGAGGAGGCACGCACCGCGCCGGTATCCAGATCGGTCAGATGCGCCGCGATAGTGGTGGAGCCGAGGTCGATTGCCAGACCGAAGAGCCCCGCCTCGTGCAGGCCGGGCCAGATCTCGATCACCTCGGGCGCGGCCCGGGTATGATCGCGATGCACGGCCACGGTGACCTGCCAGTTGCCCTTGCGCAGAACCGATTGCAACCGGGCCAGCAGGGAGGGCGCGGCGCGGACCCCCATGACCTCCCATTGATCGGCCAGCGCCCGGGAAAGTCGTTCGAAATCGCCCGTGGGCACGTGCATGTCCGGTTCCGTCACCTCGACGAAGTAGAGCCGCGTCGCCGTGTCCATCACCATCGGGCGCGCATCGGCGGATTTGCGGATCACCTGGCGGTGCACCTGGCTTTCGGGCGGGACATCCAGAACGATATCGCTCTGGATCTGTGCCTGGCAGCCCAGACGCCGTCCCTTGGCCAGCCCGCGCTTGTCGTCATAGCGCTGTTCAACTGAATTCCACTCCGACAGGGCATCGGCGCGCACGGTCACCCCATGTTTGGCAAATTCGCCGTAGGAGGGCGTCACCTGGCACTTGGAACAGATGCCCCGCCCGCCGCAGACCGAATCCAGATCGACGCCAAGCTGCCGCGCCGCCGACAGCACCGTGGTACCCCGGGCGACCCGCCCGCGTTTGCCGGAGGGGGTAAAGATGACGAGCGGCTGATCGGACATGAGCCTTGCCTTTGGCGGCCTGGGGATTGGGGTCAGACTAAGCCCTTGCAGGGGCATCCGAAACGCCGACGCGCGGCGTTTCGAAGTTCAGAAGCGTCACGCGGGTGTCAGCGGAAATTGGCGTTGACCGCCGCGACCGCCTGCTGATCCAGCGACACCCCGGCGCGCTGCCGCGCGTCTTCGGAAAAGGCGCGGTAGAGGTCATTGGCGACGGAGGCCTGCAACTGCTGTTCCAGGCTGTCCCGCATCGCCTTGACCTCCGGGTCGTCCAGGTTCGGCGGCAGCACCTCTTCCAGCTTCAGGATGAGAACCGCGCCAAAGCCGTCGACCATGCTGATCTCGCCCGGCTCCATCGCAAAGGCGGTCTCGACAAAGCTGTCGGGCGCCCCCAGGACCGACCCCTGACGGGTCAGGTTCTCTTCGGTTTTCACCTCCAGCCCGAGGCTGGCGAAATCGGCCGCTTCACGCAGGCGGGTGACGTGATCCGTCGCGATGCCGCGCAGGCGCTCCATCTGGCGGCGGGTTTCCCAGATGCTGACGACCCTGTCCCGCACGTTCTCATAGGGCGCAGGTTGCGGCGGGATCACCTCTTCCAGCCGCATCGCATAGATGCCGCCATCGTCGAGGTAGAGGATTTCCGGATAGTCATCCTCGCTCAGCGCTTCGGCGGCCTGATCGAAGCCCGCGTAGGCGGCAATACCCTGGCCCTGGCCCGGGGCCCAGTCGACGGAGCCAAGCCGCATATCCGTGTCTGCGGCCAGCTCTTCCAGCGTCGCGCCGGAGGCCAGCATGTCTTCGGCCGGTTCCGCCACCGTGGCGACCTGGCGGGCGGCGCGGTCGGCGGCCAGTTCCTGCCGCAGTTCGGGCAGGGCCTCCTCGAAGCTGGTGGTTTCGGCGGCAAGGATCCCGTTCACACGGAAGAAGGCCGGGCCGAGGTCGGTCGGCAGGGGGCCGACGACATCGCCGGACTCGGCGGCGAAGACGGCCTCGCCCGCCGCATCCAGATCGCCGATGGCCACATCGCCCATGTCGACGTCATCCAGGCTCAGCCCGCGCGCCTCGACCAGATCGTCAAAAGTGCTCGTGCCCTCGTCCAACGCCACCCGCGCCTCATCAGCGCGCGCCTCGTCGGCGTAGATCAGGCGTTCGACAAGACGGCGTTCAGGGCGGTTGTATTCTGCCGCGCGGTCGTCATAGGCGCTGCGCAGCAGCTCCTCGTCCACCTCCACCTGGTCCAGAATCATCTCCGGCGTGAGCCAGGCATAGGTGATGCGCTTCATCTCCGGACGGGTGAAATCCTCGATCTCGTCTTCGTAGAGCGCGCGCAGGTCCTCCTCCGACGGCTCCAGATTGTCCGCCTCCAGCTGGTCGCTTTCCACACGGGCCCATGTCACACGCCGGTTCTCGGCAAAATAGCGCAGAACCGCGTCGACATAGCTGTCAGGCAGGGCCGCGCCAGAGACGACCGCCCCCTGAACCAGCGCGCGGGAGGTTTCCTTGCGGATGCTTCTTTCGAACTCGGATTCGCTCAGCCCCGCGCGTTCAAGGGCGAAGGTGTAGGCATCACGGTCGAACTTGCCGTCGACCCCCCGAAAGGCAGCGATGCCCTGCAACTGCTTGGCCAGCGTTTCATCCCCGACAGACAGGCCGATCCGGGCGGCCTCGTTGTCGATGGCGGCGTCGGAGATCAACCGGCTCAGCACCTGCCGGTCCAGACCGAGTGCCTCCGCCTGTTCAAAGGAGATCGACTGACCGGATTGGGCCTCCAGCGCGCGCAGCTCGTTCTGCAGGGCGCGGCCGTATTCCGCGGTGGTAATGTCCTGGTCCCCGACAGAACCGACGCTGCGAACGGAGCTGGAGAAACTGGTGGCACCGAAGCCGCCCAGCCCGAGGATGAGCAGACCCATCAGGATCCAGACTGCGGTCCTTGCCCCGGTTTTTTTCTTTGCCATGACTGCACCGTCTCCTTCATCCGCGCAGAGCGCGGGTAATGTGTCGGCCCTGTCTAGTGTGCCGCGGGATAGGGGGCAAGGGGCCGCGCTACTCCGCGACCCGTGCCAGCCGGTCGATCAGGGTGCCGATCCCCGCAGTGTCCAGATTGGCAAAGGCGATGCGCATCTGGCGCTGGCCCTCCGCATCTCCCTCGGGCGTGAACATCGTGCCCGGCAGCATCAGCACACCCGCCTCCGACACCAGCCGCCGCGCGATCACATCCGAGGGCGCCGCGAAGGGATGATCGACATAGGCGAAATAGGCACCGGCCCCGCGCAGCCGCCAGCCCCGCGCCTCCAGCGGCGCGAAGCCTGACCGAACCGCCGCCCCCCGCGCCAGTATCTCCGCCCGCTCGCCCGCCAGCCACTGGCCCAGGTTGCGCATCCCCCAAAGCGCCGCAAACTGGCCCAGTTGCGCCGGGCAGATCGTCACGGTGTCGAGGTATTTCTCCACCTCCGCCAGTCGCGCGGCAGAGGTGACCATGGCGCCGACCCGGTGCCCGGTCAGCCGGTAGGCCTTTGAAAAGGAATAGAGCTGGACCAAAGTCCGTCCCCAATCCGGGCGCGCGAACAGATCATGCGGCGCGGCGGAGGAGGAATGGAAATCGCGGTAGGTCTCATCCAGGATCAGCACCAGACCATGCGCCTCGCAGAGGTCATAGAAGGCCCCGATCAGCTCCGGCGGATACTCCACCCCCGCCGGGTTGTTCGGGCTGACCAGCGCAATCGCCCGGGTCCGCTCAGTGATCAGAGCCTTCGCCGCCTCGATCTGCGGCAGCAGCGCCGCATCCGTGGGCAGCGGAATGGCCCGCGCCCCCGCCATATCCAGCGCCATCTTGTGGTTGAAGTACCAGGGCACCGGCAGCAGAACTTCGTCCCCCTCGGCCAGCAGCGTGGCGATGGTGGCGCAGAAAGCCTCGTTACATCCGGAGGTTATGGCAACCTGATCCGCAGCGGTCTCGCCGCCATACGCCGTAAGCCACTGCTGCGCGACCTCCTCCCGCAGCGCGGGCAGGCCAAGGACGGGGCCGTAAAGATGCGCCTGCGGTTCCTCCAACGCGAGGCGGGCAATTTCCCGGCGCATGGCTTCGGGCGGCGGATCGACCGGCGCGGCCTGGCTGACGTTGATCAGCGGCAGGTCGGCGGGCATCTCTGCCTCCGCCAGCCAGCGGCGCGCCTCCATCACCGGGGGCGAAAACGTCGTGGCGGTGCGGGGCAGGGCCATGGTCAGCGTTCCGGGATCAGGCCGCGCGGCGAGAAGCGCAGCACCACCAGCATCAGAACCCCCATTGTAAACAGGCGCATATAGGCCGCGCTGTCCACCAGATGGTCCTTGAAATTGCCCTCTGGGAGGCCGGAGGTGAGGATCCCGATGGCCCATTGCCCGACTGGTTCGACCTGCACCCAGAGGAACCAGATCAGGAAGCCGCCCAGCACCGCGCCAAAGTTGTTGCCGGACCCGCCGACAATCACCATCACCCAGATCAGGAAGGTAAAGCGCAGCGGCTGATAGGTGCCCGGCACCAGCTGCCCGTCCAGCGTCGTCATCATCGCGCCCGCAATCCCGCAGATTGCCGAGCCAAGGACGAAGATCTGCAGATGCCGCCGCGTGACGTCCTTGCCCATGGCCGCCGCCGCCGTTTCGTTATCCCGGATCGCCCGCATCATCCGCCCCCAGGGGGAGTTCAGCGCAAGCTGCATCAGCAGCAGGATCAGGACGAGGACAATGGTGAACAGGACCGCATAGCCCAGTTTGACCGTGATCGTCGAGGCCGTCACCGGATCGGCAAAACGTGAGGCGAATTCAGCACTTTGCTGGAGCTCGAAAGCCGTCGGAAGCGGCGAGGGGACGCCAATGACGTTCTTCACGCCGCGCGCCATCCAGTCCTCGTTCTTCATCACCGCCAGGATGATCTCGGCAATTCCGAGCGTGGCAATCGCCAGATAGTCGGACCGCAGGCCAAGTGCCGTCTTGCCGATCGCCCAGGCGGCCCCGGCGGCCAGCAGCCCCCCGACCGGCCAGGCCAGCAGCACGGGCAGACCCAGCCCGCCCAGGTTGCCCTGAAGCGCGGGGTTGACGCTTTCCACCGCGTCACGCGCGGGATCGAACAGCATGCGGAAGAGGATGAATCCGATGGTCAGCATCGCCGCCACGATCCAGCCCCGCCGCGGCAGTTTCGCGGTCCAGGCATAGACCGCCGCCGCCGCCGTCGCGGCCCCCACGGCCAGCGCCAGCAGGATGCGCCAACCGCCCACGGCCCAGGCCTCTGCCACCGGCGGCATCGCGGTCAGCGCCACCGCCAGCCCGCCAAGTGCGACAAAGCCCATGACACCGACGTTGAAGAGCCCGGCAAAGCCCCATTGCAGGTTCACGCCCAGGGCCATGATCGCGGAAATCAGCCCCATATTAAGAACTTGCAGGGCGAGGTTCCAGCTCTGCATAAATCCCGTTAGCAGGATGAGGGCCCCCACGAGGGCGAAGAGAGAGGCGTCGCGCAGGGTCATACGGATTTCCCCTTGAACAGGCCCGTAGGCCGGAAGAGCAGAACCACGATCAGGATCACGAAGGAGACCGCGAACTTGTAGTCGGTCGACAGAAGCTGAACCAATCCGTCAGGCGCCCAGGTCTCCGGTACGACATAGGTCAGCACCTTTTTCCAGGCGTAGGTGATGATCACCTCGGAAAAGGCGATGACGAAACCGCCGACGATCGCGCCGATCGGACTGCCCAGCCCGCCGACGATAGCCGCCGCGAAGAACGGCAGGAGCAGCTGGAAATAGGTGAAGGGTTTGAATGACTTGTCCAAACCGTAAAGCGTGCCTGCCAGGGTGGCGAGCGCCGCCACGATCAGCCAGGTCACGGTCACCACACGCTCCGGGTTGATGCCCGAGAGCAGGGCCAGGTCCTCGTTGTCGGAATAGGCGCGCATGGATTTGCCCGTGCGTGTCCGGTTGAGGAACCAGAAGAGCCAGACCACCGCGATCACCGCGATCACCACGGTCAGCGCCTGCCCGGTCTTGATGGCGAGGCCTTCTTCAAGCCCTGTCATCTCCTTGAAATCACGTGCGGAAATCAGAAACCGCTCGCCATCGGCAAAGCGTTGGTCGTCCGGCCCGATGATGAACCGGACCAGCCCGTTGGTCACGAACATCACCCCCATGGAGACGATGACCAAAACCACCGGTTTCACCTTCTGCGCGCGGTAGAAGCGATAGACCACCCGGTCCGTGCCCAGGACCAGCGCCATGCAGAGCAGGATCCCGAAAGGCAGCGCCAACAGGGCCGTGGGCAAGGGCCCCAGGCTGAGGCCCCAGGATTGAAAGGCCCAGGTCACCAGCACCACGCACATGGTGCCAAAGGCCATGGTATCGCCATGGGCAAAGTTGGAGAACCGGAGGATCCCGTAGATCAATGTCACCCCAAGCGCGCCGAGCGCCAGTTGCGCGCCATAGGCGAGCGCCGGGACAAACACGAAATTTGACAGGGCAACCAGTGCGTTGAGCCAATCCATCATCCGACCTTTTCGCAGAGACCGAGGTAAGTAAGCGACTGCGGACCGTCGGTGATATGCACCGTCAATCGCGCCGCGCGAGGTCCTGCAGACAGCAGGTAGACCGCCCCGTCCGTGCGAACGAAGACCGTCAGAATGCTCTCCGTATCCCGCTTTGCGAGGATCGGAAAGGTGCCGAAATCGGTGACGAACTTGTCCTCCCCACCCCTCACGGCGACGGTGAAGTTGCTTTCAGCACAGGCTTCGGACTCATAGCATTCAGTTTTGAAATTGCAGGAATAATCCGAGGCCTGGGCCAGACCGGGCAGGGCAGACAAAACCACAGCAACCAGATAGCGGATCATGGCGTCACCCCGCGCGCCAGGGGCATCCCCCCGACATACGCCGTAAGGCGTGGCGACATCAGCAAGTCAAGTGCGAACCAGCCCATCCCTTACCCTCCAAGGAAGCTGGCCCGGACCTCCGGGTCGGCCAGCAGGTCCTTGCCCGTTCCGGTATGGGCATTGGCTCCCTGCACAAGGACATAGCCCCGATCCGCGATCTCCAGCGCCTGCCGCGCGTTCTGCTCTACCATGAGCACCGGCAGACCGGTCCGCGCGATCTCGATGATCCGGTCAAACAGCTCGTCCATGACAATCGGGCTGACCCCGGCCGTCGGCTCGTCCAGCATCAGAACCTTCGGCTTCGTCATCAGCGCGCGGCCCACGGCCACCTGTTGCCTCTGCCCGCCGGAGAGTTCCCCCGCCGCCTGATGCCGCTTGTCCTTCAGGATTGGGAACAGATCGTAAACCGTTGCCATCGTTCCGGAAATGTCATCGTCCCGGATAAAGGCGCCCATCTCCAGGTTCTCTTCCACAGTCATCGAGGGAAAGATATTGTTCACCTGCGGGACAAATCCCATGCCCTGACGCACCCGGTCCTGCGGGCTCAGCCCGGTGATGTCCTGACCTTCCAGCAAGACCTGACCCGACCGCACGTCCAGCATGCCGAACAGCGCCTTCATTGCGGTGGATTTGCCCGCGCCATTGGGCCCGACAATCACCGCGATCTCCCCGGGGTTCACCGCGATCGTGCAGCCGTGCAGGATATCCGGCCCGCGGCCATAGCCGCCGGTCATGGCCTCGCCGATCAGGAAGGGGCGCGTGTCGTCTGCGAGGCTCACTGCGCCATCTCCTTGTTTTTGAGACCGGTGCCCAGATAGGCCTCGATCACATGTTCATTCGCCTTGATCTCGGCCAGCGTGCCCTCGGCCAGCACCTTGCCTTCGGCCATGCAGATCACGGGATCGCAAAGTTTCTCAATGAAATCCATGTCATGCTCGATCACGACAAAGGTATAGCCGCGCTCGCGGTTCAGCCGCAGGATCGCATCCGCGATGGTCATCAGCAGTGTCCGGTTCACCCCGGCGCCGACCTCGTCCAGGAAGACGATCTTGGCGTCGACCATCATCGTGCGGCCCAGCTCCAGCAGCTTTTTCTGCCCGCCCGAGAGGTTCCCGGCCTTTTCATCCGCGAGGTGGGAAATCGTGAGGAACTCCAGAACTTCGTCCGCCTTACGTTGTAAGTCCCGCTCCTCCGCCGCGATCTGACCGCGACCGAACCAGGCATTCCACAGCGTCTCGCCGGATTGGCCGCCGGGCACCATCATCAGGTTTTCCCGCACGGTCATCGAATGGAACTCATGCGCGATCTGGAACGTCCGCAAGAGCCCCTTGTGAAACAGGTCATGCGGCGGCAGGCCGGTGATATCCTCCCCGCCCATGGTCACCCGACCGGAGGTGGGCGGGAGAAGCCCTGCGATCACATTGAAAAGCGTGGTCTTTCCTGCGCCGTTCGGCCCGATCAGCCCGGTGATCGACCCGTCCCGGATCGTCAGGCTGGCGCCGTCCACGGCGTGGAAGCCGCCGAAATGTTTGTGGATGTCCTCGACGACGATCATCTCTGTCCCCTGTGGCGCGGGCGTTTGCCGCCTCTTGCCTGAATATGCGAAGCGGCCCGGTTCTGGGCCGGGCCGCTTCAAAGGTCAACCTAGTCTTAGCGGTAGCCGACCGTGGTCATCTTGCCGTCTTCGAACTTGATCTCGCGGTAGGAGCCGGAAGCCTCGCCGGGGCCGATCAGTTCGACCGCCGTCGCGCCGACATAGTCGATGTCGGTGCCAGCTGCGAGCAGCTCCAACGCCTTGCCCAGCTCGCCCGGATAGATCGGCTCGCCCGGGGCATTGGCGACTTCCATGATCTTGCCCTTGTACTCGTTCGGATCAGTGGACCCGGCGGCCTGCATGGCCAGCATGATGAGCGCGGCCGCGTCATAGCTTTCCCCGGTGTACGGGCCGGAGACGTCGAAGGCATCGCCCACAACTTCGGCGAACTTGGCCGCACCCGGGCTGTCGGTGCCCGGAACCTGACCGGTGGAGCCGTCCAGTTCGGTGCCGAAGTTCTCTTCCAGCGCGGAGCCGATCATGCCGTCCGGCAGGTGGAACTTGTCAAACGCGCCGGTGTCGAGCGCGCCGCGGATGATGCCCGCGCCACCCTGATCGACATAGCCCGCGACGACCAGCAGATCACCACCGGCGGAGGCCAGGGCCGCAACTTCGGAGGAATAGTCCGCCTTGCCGTCTTCGTGTGCGGCGGAGATCGTCACCGAGCCGCCCGCGGCTTCGAAGGCCTGCTGGAAGCTGTCCGCCAGACCCTTGCCGTAGTCGTTGTTGGTGTAGGTCAGCGCGACCGATTTGACGCCCATGTCCATCAGCGCCTCGGTCATCACGACACCCTGACGTGCATCGGAGGGCGAGGTGCGGAAGAAGAGGCCGTTGTCCTCGGTCTCCGACAGGCCCGGCGAGGTTGCGGAGGGCGAAATCATCACCATGCCGTTCGGCACGGCCACGTTGGTCAGAACCGCGCCGGTCACGCCGGAACAGTCAGCCCCCATGATGCCCTTCACCCCGTCAGAGGTGATCAGGCGTTCGGCCGCGGCCGTTGCGGCGCCCGCGTCGACACAGGTCGAATCCGCACGCACCGGCGTGACGGAGGACCCGTCCATGAACTTGCCACTGTCGGTGACTTCCTTCATGGCGAATTCCGCACCGGCGGCCATGGCCGGCGTCAGCGATTCAATGGGTCCCGTAAAGCCGAGGATCACCCCCAGCTTGACGTCTTCGGCATGTGCCGCTGCGGTCATTGCCGTGATTGCGGCACCTGCGAGCAGAAGCTTTTTCATCGTTCATCTCCCTATTGGAACAATGGTCCGGGGATGATGCTATGCGCGCCAAAGCAAAAAGAAAAGCTCTCGTGATGTCAGGTTGTTTCTACGTCAACTTGGCCTAGCTCTGGGCCAAAGGAGATATCTCATGCTCAGATTCATTGCCGCCGCCTTCGGAGCCGTGCTTTTTGCCTTGCCCGCGAATGCTCTCGACACCTCCGCCGGATCGCTGCGCATCGAAGAGGTCGCCCGCGGCTTCGACACCCCCTGGGCGATCGGGTTTCTGCCGGACGGCGGGCTGCTGATCACCGAAAAGGCCGGGCGCCTGACCCTACTGCGCGATGGAGAGGCCCGGCGGGTCTCCGGTGTTCCGCCCGTGGTCGATGCCGGGCAGGGTGGCCTGCTGGACGTGATGATACCCCGCGATTTCGCGCAAAGCCGCGAGATTTTCCTGACCCATGCCACGAGCCAGGGCAGCGGCAGCGGCACCGCGCTGACCCGGGGCGTGTTGTCTGAGGATGGCACGCAGCTGACCGGGGTGAAGACCCTCTTCGAAATGGAGCGGGGCAGCACCGGCGGTCGCCATTTCGGCTCACGCGTGGTCGAGGGGCCGCAGGGCCGCCTCTTCATGACCATCGGCGAACGGGGGGATCGCCCGTCGGCGCAGGATCTGTCGCGTCACAATGGCTCGGTCATCCGGCTGAACCGCGATGGATCGGTGCCGGACGACAACCCCTTTGTCGGGGTTGAGGGCGCGCAGCCGGAGATCTGGTCCTACGGCCATCGCAACCCGCAGGGCGCGGCCCTGGACGCGAACGGTCAGCTCTGGGTGAGTGAGCACGGCGCACGCGGCGGGGACGAGGTCAACCGGATCAAGAAGGGCGCCAACTTCGGCTGGCCGGTCATTTCCTATGGTCGGCATTATTCCGGCATGAAGATCGGCGAGGGCACGCAGAAACCGGGGATGGAACAGCCTGTAAGCTACTGGGACCCGTCTATCGCCCCCTCCGGCATGACCTTCTATGACGGATCGATTCGCGAATGGCGCGGCGATGCTTTTGTCGGTTCGCTGAAGTTCGACTATATCGCCCGGCTCTCGGGCTCTCCCCTGCGCGAGGTGGAAAAGATCGAAGCGCCAGAGACCACCCGTGTCCGCGATGTTCGCACCGGACCGGATGGCGCGCTGTGGTTCCTGTCCGAGGGGAATGGGGCGGTGTATCGGATAGTAAAAGAATAGAGTCAGTGTGTTATGGGCGGATGCTAATGTGATCTATGAGCGGGTGTAACTCTATCAAGAGCAACTTGCGCTGTAAGTTAAAGTAGCGCGGAAACACCCCCTCCACCAGACGGGGCTCATGGCCCCGCCGCACCCGCCACCTCAGGCGAAAACCAAGCTTACACTATCAGCCGCGACGCCGCCGACCACCCCGGCTACGACCCGGCCCGGTGTCGTCGCCCGTGCCGTCCGAGGCCGACGAAAAGCCGCCCAGCTTTGCCGCGATCTGCTCCAGCGTCGGGCGTTCGCCGCGCGGACGGGTGCTCAGCGCCTCAAGCATCTTTTCCAGATGTTCCGGCATCGTCCCGCAGCAGCCGCCGATGATCGTGGCACCGCAATCCCGCGCCATCGCCGCGTAATCGGCCATCAGGTCGGGCGTGCCATCGTAATGGATATGCCCGTCGTGATATTTGGGAATCCCCGCATTGCCCTTGGCGATGATCGGCCGTTCGGCCCCCTGCGCGGCAAAGCCCAGCACCGTCCGCAACAGGTCCGACGCACCGACCCCGCAATTCGCCCCATAGGCAATCGGGGGATTCGGCAGTTTCTCGACCATGGCGACCATGGCTTCGGAGGTCACGCCCATCATGGTGCGCCCGGCAGTGTCAAAGCTCATCGTGCCGCACCAGGGCATGTCGGCCAGGGCAAAGGCCTCCGCCGCGGCCTTGTATTCTTCGGGGGCGGAGATCGTCTCCAGCCACAGCACATCCGCGCCGCCGGCCTTCAGCCCCTCGGCCTGTTCGTGGAACATCTCCACCGCCAGCTCGTGCGTCAGCGATCCCATGGGGGCCATGATCTCGCCCGTCGGCCCGACCGACCCCGCGACGATCACCTGACGCCCGGAGGCATCCGCCACCTCGCGCCCCAGCTCCGCCGCCAGCCGGTTCAGCTCCGCCACCCGGCCCTCGGCCCCGTGCAGTTTCAACCGCGAGGCATTGCCGCCGAAGGAATTGGTCAGGAAGATATCGCTGCCCGCGTTCACCGCCCCGGAATAGAGGGCGCGGATCTTCTCCGGTTCGTCCACATTCCACAGCTCCGGCGGCTCGCCCGAGGCCAGCCCCATGTTGAACAGGTTCGTGCCCGTCGCGCCATCGGCCATCAGCCAGTCGCGGGTTTCAAGCAGCTTGGTCAGGGCGTCGGTCATCGAATCCTCCGGTCAGGTCGGGGCGCGTTCCGTCCCACATAGCGCGCGTGCCGACCGCTGGAAAGCCCGGCTAGCAACGCTTTTCCCAGATGGTCCGGGCAATATCCGCCGCCGAAAGGGCCAGTGTCACCATATCCGGGGCGGCCATGTAGAGCGGCTGTCGCCTCGGGCCGAAGCTTTCCTTAAACCGCGTGAGGCCAGCCCCGCCCGTGCCATCCGCGATCCGGTGGCGCAGGGCGGCCAGCATCCTGTGTTCGCAACCCGGGCGGGCGGGCATGGCGGCCAGTGTCATCCGGGTCCGACCCTCCTCCCGTGCGCTCCGGATGGCGGTGGCGATCAGCAGATGCATCGTGCCGTCGGGCGGCTGCGCGGCATGGCGGACCAGATCCAGCGCCAGGTCATGCCGCGTTTCATGCAGGGTGACAAAGGCGATGGCCCGCCCCTCCTGCCGCGCGACAAAGATCTGCTGCGGGTCCAGATAGTCGCGACAGAACCGCCCCATAGAAAACCCGCGCGCTCCCCGATGGTCCGAGACCCACTGCCGGTCGATCTCCGCCAGCTCATCCAGCATCGCCGGGGCAGGGCGCTCGCGCGTCACCTGCACCCCCGCCTTATCCGCCTGCCGCAACTTCCGGCGCAGTTGCCGAAACTGCGGCCCGTCGGTGTCAAAGCCCGCCGGGTCGATCACCGCATCATCGGCAATCCGCAGAACCGCCCAACCGGCCCGACGCGCCCGCGCCGCCAGCCGCCCGGTGCATTTGTAAACCACCGGGATCAGCATCCTGTCCCGTGCCGCGGCGGAGAGCGCGCTCAGCACGCCGCCGGGACGGCCGGAGATCGGATCGAACAGCAGCGTCAGCGTCTGCCCGGTTTCCGCAACCACCGCCGTGCCCTGTTCTGTGGACAGCACCCGCCCGCCGTTCTGCCGGGCGACCCCGCATTCCGCCCGCGTGGCCTGGGGCAACAGGCCGGAGCTGACCGGGCAAGGCAGCGGCGCGGCCTCTCGGATGCGGAACGGCACGGCCAGCGGGATCAAGGCGATCATCGCGGGAACGGCGTAATAGATCACCCGCCAGGCCAGCACGGCGCCAAGCAGCGGCGCCTCCGCCACATGCGGCAGCAGGGCCAGCAGCGTCAGCTCGAACGGTCCCGCCCCGCCGGGGGTGGAGCTGAACAGCCCCGCCCCAAGCGCCAGCGCAAAGACCGGAAGCAGGACCTCGAAGGTCAGCGCCATATCGGCGGGCATCAGCACAAACAGCGCCGCCGCCGCCGCCACGATGTCCAGCCCCGTCAGCAGGACCATCGCCGCAAGGGCGCGCAGGCTGGGCAGGCGCAGCGTCAGCGGGCCAAGGCGGAGGACCGGACAGAGGAAGGCCAGCGTCACCGCCGCTAGGGTCACGCCCCCAGTACCCAGAACGATCCAGCCCGGCACCGTCACCCCCGGCAGCAACCAGGCCATCAGCACCGCGATCAAGGCCCAGGCGGCCATGAAGCTCAGCGCCACGGTACCTGTGACCGCCGCAGCCATCCCGGGCTGGGCCCCTGACAGCATCCGCCAACGCGCCAGCGCCCCGGTCACCATCCCCATTCCCAGCACCTGCGCCAGCGCGATGGACCCCGCCCCGGAGACCTGCGCCACCCGCGATGGCACCCCGGTGCGCAGATGTCGGTGCATGACCAGATCGTAGCTGCCGATGGCCCAGAAGGAGACCGCCGTCGCCCCCGCCGCCGCGATCCACTGCCCCAGGGAGGTCGCTTCGACCACCGCCGCAACTGCCTGAAAATCCAGCCCCTCCAGCCGGTCGCGCAGCAGCCACAGACAGGCCGCCCCGATCAGCAGCGGCAGGCCGGAACGCAACAGGATCCGAGAGGCGGCCGCGCGTGCCACGGCAGCCCGCTGGCGGGCGTTTTGGGTCATAGGTCTCTCCACTCACTCCGCGGTGAGGCATAGGCAGGAAGTCCTACCGAGGTCTTAACCCATGCCATCATCTGGCCGTCTGTCTCGAAGGACTGCTCGATCCGGTCTGCGCCGGTTTTCAAGGCGATTAGCGGTGTGGCGAGGGGATGAAAACCGACAATCTGAAGCAGATCGCTCAGCTTTAACCTGTGTGTGGCCGCGATGCCGCACGTTTAACGAGAAAGGGGCGCTGACCCGTCCGGCCGCGCCCCTTCTTGCGACCCGAAGGTCGGCTTATTCTTCCAGCAGCTGGCTCTTGGCGACCTTCAGCAGCTGATCCATCTTGGCGCGCACCTCGTCGGCGCTGGCCTTGTCGCCCAGATCGCCCGCGACCTTGCGCACAACGTCCTCATGTCCGGCTTCCTCGAAATCGGACTTGATGACTTCGCGGGCATAGGCATTTGCGTCCTCGCCGGTTTTGCCCAGCAACTCGGCCGCCCAGAGCCCCAGAAGCTTGTTCCGGCGCGATTCAGCGCGGAACTGCATTTCCTGGTCGTGGGCGTATTTGTTTTCGAATGCGTTTTCGCGATCGTCGAAGGTGCTCATGGCCGCTCCCCTGCGTGAAATTCCCTCAGCCCCGATATGCCCCCCTGCGCGAAGGCGTGCAAGCCCCGTGGGGCGCTTGCGACAAAGCCGCCCATGATCTAAGAGGGCGCAACACTCGACAGGGCCATCCGGAGGCCCGAACGAAAGGTCATCCATGGCACGTCGCAAGAAAATCTACGAAGGCAAGGCAAAGATCCTCTACGAAGGTCCCGAACCGGGCACCATCGTGCAGTATTTCAAGGACGATGCCACCGCCTTCAACGCGGAAAAGAAGGCCACGATCGACGGCAAGGGCGTGCTGAACAACCGGCTGAGCGAGTTCTTCATGACCGGGCTGAACAATATCGGCGTGCCGACTCATTTCCTGAAACGGCTGAACATGCGCGAACAGCTGGTGCGCAGCTGTGAAATCATTCCGCTGGAAATCATCGTGCGCAACTTTGCCGCCGGATCGCTCTCCAAGCGTCTCGGCATCGAGGAGGGCACCCCGATGCCCCGCCCGATCGTCGAATACTGCTACAAGGACGACAAGCTGGGTGATCCGCTGGTGACCGAGGAACATATCGCCGCCTTTGGCTGGGCCAGCCAGCAGGACATGGACGACATCCTCAGCCTCGCGCTGCGCGTCAACGACTATCTCTCGGGCGTGATGTATGCGGTCGGGATCAAGCTGGTCGATTTCAAGATCGAGATCGGCCGCGTCTACGACGGCGACTTCCAGCGCCTGATCGTGGCGGATGAGATCAGCCCCGACAGCTGCCGCCTCTGGGACATGGAAACCGGTCAGAAGCTCGACAAGGACGTGTTCCGGCGCGATCTAGGCAACCTCACCGACGCCTATACCGAGGTCGCCCGCCGCCTGGGCGTCATGCCCAAAACCAACGGCCACACCAAGCCGACGCTGATCAACTGAGAAAGGTTCACCGATGAAAGCCCGCGTTCATGTCATGCTGAAAAACGGTGTTCTGGACCCCCAGGGCGAGGCGGTACGCCACGCGCTCGGGTCGCTCGGGTTCGACGGCGTCACCGGGGTGCGTCAGGGCAAGGTGATCGACCTCGATCTGGCCGACGGCACGACCGAGGACACCGTGCGCGAGATGTGCGAAAAGCTGCTCGCCAACACGGTGATCGAAAGCTACTCCGTCGAAATGGTCTGACCCGTGGCGGCCGGCCCGATCCGCGTGGACTGGCCGACGTTCTGGGGCGCGGTCTTCTTCCTCTTGATCGGAGGCGGCTTCGCCATCTTCGGCGGCTACCAGGTCGTCACCACCTATGCCTTCATGGGCACGGCGGAGGAACGGCCCGCCACCGTTCTGGAAAACCCCGACAGATGCGACGACGACGGCTGCACCTGGTGGCCAACGCTCCAGGTGCAGGAGGCCGACGGGACGGAACGCGTCACCCGCACCCGGTTCGGCGCTTCGAACTATGGCTGGGGCGAGGGGGCGGAGATCACCGTACTCAGCAATCGCGCCTATGACTACGTCCGCATCCCGGGGGCGGATAACCTCTATCTGCTTGGCGGGGCGTTCTTCTGTATTGGCATGCTGCCCGTCGTGATCGCCTTCTGGCTGCTGGCGAAGTTGGTGTTCACGCGGGCGAAAGTCGACTAGCGGGCCCAGTCCCGACAGGCGCGGGGCAGGGTATAATCCTTTGCGATCATAGGTTGTTTCAGCACCGGGTCAGCCTTACCCAGGCCACTATGGCCTAAGTCAAGGGAGTCAACGCAGACTCTTGTGAAGACGGACGTCTCTCGGTCTGATTTTCGAAGTCTTTCATAGAACATCTATGAATGTCCCGCCCGGCGGAACCGCCGGGCAGCGCCGACCCGCCCCCCAGGGCGGCGCTATTGCGCCCCCCTCGGGTCGGCGCTGCCCTCTGCAGGGACCTGATCCCGTCAAGAACGAAGCGACACAGAATGGCTGGCCAGCCGTCCCCAGGACCCCGGCGCCAAATGCACCTCCGCACATCGCGCCAGATGCCAGGCCAGCACCTGGTTTGACGACAGCACCGGCAGGCCGGTCCGCGCCTCCAGCTCCTCGATCAGATCCAGCGTCCGCAGGTTGGTGCAGGAGAGGAACAGCGCCTCGATCCCGCCCTCCTGCGCCAGGCTGACCGCCGCGTCCCGGATCGAGGCCGGGGCGATCCGCACCACCCGGGCCTCCTCCGCCACGTTGAAACTGCCGAAAACCGGTGTCGCGATCCCCGCCTCCGCCAGCACAGTCCTGATCCTGTCCGACACCTCCGCCACATAGGGCGACAACAGGCCAAGCCGTGTCACCCCAAGCGCGGAACAGGCGGCGGTCAGCGCTGACACAGGATCGGTGATCTGCGCCACCCCGGTCTCCGCCCTCAGGATCTCTGCCACCCGGGCCGGGCCGATCTGCGCCGCGCCGGAGGTGCAGGCGTAGGCCAGGGCTGAAAACCGCGCCCCGCCCGGCAGCAGTGAGGCCGACTGGCCCAGGTGCGTCTCCATCGCCGCCAGCGTCTCCGGCGTGACCTCCTCGCCCGAGGCGATGCGGGTGACCAGCACCTCCGCCTCGCGCCCGAAGAGGCGCCGCATGTCCGGCTCGATCGTCTCATCCGCCTGCAGCACCACAAGGCCTAATTGCACGGGTTGGTCGGCGGAGAGGCTATGGGGAAACAGATGCGCGCTCATCCGATCACCCGGATCTCAGGCCCCTGCGGGGCAGAGAGCCATTCGGCCCCGCCCTCCCGCAGGACGATGTTTTCCTCATGCACCATGATCCGACCATCCCCCAGGTCGATCCCCGGCTCCAGCGTCAGCACCATGCCCGGCTCCAGCACCGTGTCATCCGCCGGGATCAGCGAGGGCGGCTCGGTCAACTGCATGCCCAGCCCATGCCCCAGACGCCCCGCGTCGCCGCCCCCTGTGCCGCCGCTGACGATCCTGTCCATGGCGTGAAAGACCTCCGCCGCCGTCGCACCGACCCGGGCACAGTTGAACCCGGCCCACGTCGCCTCGATCAGCCGGGCATGCGCCTCGGCCACCTCGGGCGAGGGCGGGCCGATGGACCAGTTGCGGTCGAAGTCGCAGAAATAGCCATCCCGCACCAACCCGGTGTCCAGCATCATCACGTCACCCGCCGCCAAAGGTCGGTCATCGGCGGGCGAGATCACGTCGCCGTAGCCCCCCGGCGCCGCGCCCCCGGCCAGATAGGGCACCCAATCCGCGCCCTCCTCCAGACACAGGATCTGGAACCGGCGAAAGACTGTCGACAGCGGCGTGCCCTCCGCCGCGATCTCCGGCACGCGGTCAAAGGCGCGGTAGGCGATCTCGCAGGCGCGGCGGATCAGGGCGATCTCCGCCTCGGATTTCACCATGCGCAGGCGGCGCATGATCCCCGCATCCGGGCCAAACACCCGGTCCGGCAGCTGATCCTGCAGCGTCTGCCAGTCTGACAGGGGCATCCGCAGATGTGTTTCACCACCGCTTGGCAGCCCGATCCGGCCCCCCGACGGCACAAGATCCCTCAGAACCCCGGCCAGCAGGCTCACCCCGTCATCCGCATAATCCGGCGACCGCCAGGTCCGGATATCCGTGATCCAGCCCCGGGCCATCAGGTGCGCCCCGATGGAGGGGATGACCGCCACCGGGTCGCCATGTGCTGGCAGGACCAGGAACCAGGGCCGCGTCGGGCTTTCCCAGAACCGCGTCAGGAAGCCGGTGAAATAGAAAATCTCCGGCGCCGTGGTCAGCAGCAGCGCATCCAGCCCCGCCGTGTGCATCGCGGATTGCGCCCGCGCGACCCGGGCGCGGAATTCGTCGGTCGGAAAGAGCGGGGCATGGGTCATGGGCGATCCTTCGGGCTCCGGGTCAGGCTGCACGGGCAGGGGCGCGGGATCAATGGGGTCTTTGCGCCGCGCCTTGCTCGGAATGGCCCAGCCTCACCAACAGGCCCCTTGGCCCCGACACCCTGGCCGCCTAGGGTGACGCCAACAGGAGGCAGCGATGATCACACTGGCATTCTACAAGGGACGCGGCAGCAGCTTCTGGAACCGGGTGCAGGACTGGGCGATCCGCTTTGCCACCCGCTCGCCCTACAGCCATGTCGAACTGATCCAGGGCTCCGCCGACCTGGGGCGGGAGGCCACCTGCCTGTCCTCCTCAGGCCGCGACGGCGGTGTGCGAGAAACCACGATACTGCTCAAGCCCACCCATTGGGATCTAGTCGACCTGCCCGATCAACCCGAAGAGATCGGGACCTTCATCCGCGACCGCATCGGCGCACGCTATGACTACGTCGGCATCATCTTCAGCCAGATCCTGTCGCTCGGTCGGCACAACCCCGACAAATGGTTCTGTTCCGAGATCTGCGCCGCCGCCCTCGGCATGCCCAATGCGCAACGGATGAGCCCACAATCGCTCTATGACGTGGTCACCTGGGCACAGTTGCAACGGCTGACCGACCCGGCACCCGCGCTGCACGAACCGCTCGCGCCGCAAGGGATCGCAGGCGCAGGCCCCAAGCGCCCTTGAGATTCGCCGACACCCGGCGTAACAGCGGCAAAAGAACCCCAGATCGGAGTGCCCGCCCATGAAGGCCGCCATCCTCGTCTTTCCCGGATCGAACTGTGACCGCGACCTGAAGGTCGCCTTCGAACAGGCCGGGGCCGATGTCACCATGGTCTGGCACAAGGACGACGCGCTGCCCGAGGGCACCGATATCGTCGGCGTTCCGGGCGGCTTCTCCTACGGCGATTACCTGCGCTGCGGGGCCATCGCGGCCAACTCTCCGATCACCCGCTCGCTAAAGACGCACGTCGACCGGGGCGGCTATGCCCTGGGCATCTGCAACGGCTTCCAGATCCTGACGGAAACCCGCATCCTGCCCGGCGCGCTGCTGCGCAATGCCGGTCTGAAATACATCTGCCGCACCGTGCCGCTGACCGTGCGCACCTCCGACAGCGACTTCACCCGCGCCTGGAACGCGGGGACCGAGTTGCAGATCCCGATCGCCCACCATGATGGCAACTATCAGGCGGACGAGGCACTGCTGCATCAGCTGCAGGCAGAGGACCGCATTGCCTTCACCTACACCGACAATCCGAACGGCTCCGCCGGGGATGTCGCCGGCGTGCTGAGCGAGAACCGCCGCGTGCTGGGCATGATGCCGCATCCCGAACGCGCCGCGGACGAGGCGCTTGGCGGCAGTGACGGCCGGGCCATGTTCCAGACGCTGATGAGCGCGCTGGTTTCCGCCTGATCCCGGAGGCCCTCACGCGCCCGTGCTTGAGCGGCACCCCGTGCTGACGTATCGTATGGCATGACCGACCGGCCGCAATTTTTCGAAACATCGCGGGCCCGCTTCAGCGGGGGGCGGACCTTTTCATGGCAAAGCCGCGTGGCCCTGGGCCTCTTCATCGCCATTGCCATCCTGACGGTCTGGATCACCAACTCCGCCCTGACCGACCGTTTCACCCAGAACACCCGCAACCGGGCCGAACTGCGCCTGGCGCTCTACGGCGGCAACCTGGTGTCGGAACTGCGCCGGAATTCCATCGTGCCGCAGTTGCTGTCGCGCGACCCGACACTGATCGGCGCGCTCAACTCCGCCGATTATTCGCAGTCCACGCAGCGCCTGATCTCCTTCGTCGATGAAATCGGGGCGGCCTCGCTCATGCTGCTGGACAAGGACGGGCGCACGGTGGCGGCGACCGACCGCAACCGCCTGGGCGAACTGCATGCGGGAACGCAGCATTTCGTCGGCGCGCAGGAAAGCTCCGGCACGATCTTCACCGTGGCCGAACGCGAAGGCGTCGGATACCGCTTCACCTATTCCCGCAGGATGGAGAGCACCGGCTCCGTCATCGGCGTCATCGTGGTGGAGGTCGACCTGCAGAAATTCGAACGCGCCTGGGCCGGGATCTCCGACGCCGTTCTGGTTACTGACAGCACCGGAAAGATCATCCTAGCGACCGAACCGCGCTGGCGCAGCCTGACCGAAGGCGTCGCCCTGCAACGCGAACCGCCCGAAACCGCCATCCAGCGCGCCATTCAGGCGACCACCGACTGGTCCGCCCTGCCGCCCGATGCCTATGTGAAGGGCGAGGCGGTGATGCGCGTCTCCTCCCGGCTACCGTTCCGGGGCTGGCAGATCGCCAGCTTCACCACCTATGCCTCGGTGCGCGAAAAAGTGAACGGAGTTCTGGCGTTGGAAATCATGGGCTTCGCGATCCTGCTCGCGCTTGCCTTCTATGCGCTGTCCCGCAAGAACGCGGTGCGCATGGCCTTCTTCCAGAATGAATCGGCGGACCTCCGCGCGTTAAACGCAAGGCTCCAGCGGGAAATCGCCGAGAGGGAAAGGATGCAGAAGTCGCTCCGCGTCGCCGAACAGACCCTCGCGCAGTCCTCGAAACTCGCCGCCCTGGGCGAGATGTCGGCGGCTGTCAGCCACGAATTGAACCAGCCCCTGGCGGCGATGAAGACCTACCTTGCCGGCGCCGCCCTACTGCTGCGCCGCAACCGCCCGGACGAGGCCCTGGCCAGCTTTCAACGCATCGACGATCTGATCGGCCGCATGGGCGCGATCACCCGTCAGCTGAAATCCTACGCCCGCAAGGGAGGGGAGCAGTTTGCCCCTGTAAACGTTGGCGATGCGTTCAATTCCGCCCTCTCCATGATGGAGCCGCAACTGCGCCAGCGCCACATCCGGATCACACGGGCGATCCCCGAAAAACCGGTCATGGTCATGGCCGATCGGGTGCGGCTGGAACAGGTGCTGATCAACCTGCTGCGCAACGCCGTGGACGCGACTTCCGCTGTCGACCAGCCCGCCATCGACGTCATCCTGTCGGCCGGGGAAACCGCCACGATCACCGTGCGCGACAACGGCTCCGGGATCGAAAATCTCAAGGATCTGTTCGAGCCGTTCTACACCACAAAACAACCTGGTGATGGCGTCGGTCTGGGTCTTGCCATCTCCTCTGGTATCGTGAACGACCTTGGCGGACGCCTCACCGCACGGAACGCCGAGGGGGGTGGGGCTGTTTTCGAGATACAACTGCCTATCTTGTCCGATACGGCCGAGATTGAAGCCGCAGAATAGCGCGCCTGTGTAACCACCGGAGTACGAATATGCAGAAGGCCATGAAAATCGCGATCGTCGATGACGAGACGGATATGCGTCAGTCGATCAGCCAGTGGCTTGCCCTGTCGGGCTATGACACCGAAACCTTCGCCAGCGCCGAGGATGCGCTGAAGAAGCTGGGGCCGGATTATCCCGGCATCGTGATTTCCGACATCAAGATGCCCGGCATGGACGGGATGCAGTTCCTGCGCAAGCTCATGGGGTCCGACAGCGCCCTCCCGGTCATCATGATCACTGGCCATGGCGACGTGCCCATGGCGGTGGAGGCCATGCGCATCGGAGCCTTCGATTTCCTCGAAAAGCCCTTTGATCCTGACCGGATGAACCAGCTGGCCAAGAAGGCCGCCAATGCCCGCCGCCTGGTGATGGATAACCGCCAGCTGCGGCGCGAGCTTTCCGACGGCGGCGAGATCATGAAGAAACTGATCGGCACCTCCCCGGCGGTGGAACGACTGCGCGAGGACATTCTCGACCTGGGCCAGGCCGACGGTCACGTGCTGATCGACGGCGAAACCGGCACCGGCAAGACCCTGGTCGCCCATGCCCTGCACGCCGTCGGCGCGCGGGCGGGCAAACGGTTCGTCCTGGTCAGCTGTGCCGCCATGGATGAAGCGGCCCTGACCAAGCGCCTCTTCGGCCCGATGAAACCCGAGGACAGCCAGCTTCCCGCGATGGAAGAGGCCCGCGGCGGCACCCTGGTGCTCGAAGATATCGAGGGCATGACCGATGCGGTGCAGGGCAAGCTCTTGAACGCGATCAACGAACAGGGCACCCCGGCGGAGACCCGGATCGTCGCCATCTGCAACATGCAGGAGGCCGAGCGCACCTGCGAGGATGCCATGCGCTCCGACCTCTTCTACCGCCTGGCGGCGCTGCGCATCACCGTGCCGCCCCTGCGCCAGCGGGGCGAGGACGTGCTGACCCTCTTCACCCAGTTCTCCGAACAGTTTGCCGAGGAATACGGCTGCGACGCCCCCAAGGTCGCCGCGCAGGAGGCCGCGCAACTCTTGCAGGCCCCCTGGCCGGGCAACGTCCGCCAGTTGATCAACGTGGCCGAACGCGCGGTGCTGCAATCGCGCCGCGGCTCCGGTACCATCGCCTCGCTACTGATGACCGAACATGACGACATGCAGGCCGTGGTCACGACCGAGGGCAAGCCGCTCAAGGAATATGTCGAGGCCTTCGAGCGGATGCTGATCGACAACACCATGCGCCGCCACAAGGGTTCCATCGCCAGCGTGATGGACGAACTCTGCCTGCCGCGCCGGACCCTGAACGAGAAGATGGCGAAATACGGGTTGCAGCGGTCGGATTACCTGAACTGAAGAGCCACTCCGGACGGGCCGCCCACCAATAACGCGCCCCGTCATCCCCGGGCTTGACCCGGGGATCTCCCGCCATTCGCCGCACTGGTCGGCACAAAATCCTCGGGTCAAGCCCGAGGATGACCCGCGCCCCGCGGGTAGGTCCACCTTTGCGACGCTCATCCGGGTGGCAGCCCCTCGCCATTTTGGATTCTGTCGAAGGATTCTACGCAAGCTCTTGAGCTCTTGTGCAGGCGGACGTCTTGTCGGTTTTGTCTTCTTGGACTTACTCGGGACACCGATCAAACGCACCGCCCGGCGGCACCGCCGGGCAGCGCCGACCCGCCCCGTCGCACCGAAGGTGCGCCAGAATAGACTGGCACGCCTCTGGCGTGACGGGCGGCGCTATTGCGCCACCCGCGGGTCGGCGCAGCCCTATGCAAGGACCGGCCCCCCTTTACGACCCGCCCCCCTTTACACTGGCCATCGCCGCCGCCGCGGGTTTACCCTCGTCCCGACCACACCAGCGGAGGGACATAAGATGGACGCAGGCACCAGAACGACCACCGGTCGCGGCAAGACCTATGACAGCATCGTCGAGACCATCGGGGATACCCCGGTCATCCGGCTGAACACCCTCGCCCCCGACGGCGTCGAGGTCTATGTGAAGGCCGAATTCTTTAACCCCGCCGCCTCGGTCAAGGACCGGCTGGCGATCAACATCATCGAGGCTGCAGAACGCAGCGGCGCGCTCAAGCCCGGCATGACCGTGGTGGAGGCGACCTCCGGCAATACCGGCATCGGCCTCGCCATGGTCTGCGCCGCCAAGGGCTATCCGCTGGTCGTCACCATGGCCGAAAGCTTCTCGGTCGAGCGGCGCAAGCTGATGCGGATGCTGGGGGCCAAGGTCGTGCTGACGCCCAAGGCGCTCAAGGGCTTCGGCATGTACCAGAAGGCCACCGAGCTGGCCGAAAAGAACGGCTGGTTCCTCGCGCGTCAGTTCGAAACCGAGGCCAATGCCGACATTCACGAGGCCACCACCGCGCGCGAGATCCTGGCCGATTTCGCCGACCAGCGCCTCGACGTGATCGTCAGCGGCTATGGCACCGGCGGCACGATCACGGGCCTGTCCCGCGTGATGCGCAAGGAACGCCCCGAGACGCGCCTCGTGCTGACCGAACCCGCCAACGCCCAACTCGTCGGCTCCGGCACGGCGCAGGAGCGGACCGCCGATGGCAGCCCCGCCGCCTCCCACCCCGCGTTCGAACCCCATCCCATCCAGGGCTGGACCCCGGATTTCATCCCCTCCGTGCTGCAGGAATTCCTCGACAGCGACAGCTTTGACGAGCTGATCCCCGTTGCCGGACCCGACGGCATCGACTGGGCCCGCAAACTGGCCATGAAGGAAGGCATCCTCACCGGCATCTCCGGTGGCTCCACCCTGGCCGTGGCCATGAAGATCGCGGAAACCGCCGAACCGGGCACGGTGATCCTCGCCATGCTGCCGGACACGGGCGAACGCTACATGACAACGCCGCTTTTCGAGGGAATCGCCGAAGGCATGACGGAGGAGGAGCAGGCCATTTCCCGCTCCACCCCCGGCGCGCAGATGGAATGAGGCGACAGACCATATGCCCTTGCACAGGCGCTTTCGCCGCGCCGACCCCCAAATTGGACATTGTCTTTTCACCTGTAGGGGCTTTATGATGAAGAATGGCTCGGTGCCTCTGGTGCCGACCTTCATGAGTTTCTCTGTTCCACCCGCCTCTGGGACCGTCCGAATGACGGGTCCCGGGCAGATGGACAGACCGAATGGATCCTGCAAAGGGTCACGCAAACGCCAAGCTGTCCCGAGGGACTGACGAGGCACCGAACGGGCGGACACCGCGCAAGTCGTGGAAAAACCGCCGGAGAAGAACCGCGATGAGGCGCGACGGGACAAGTGAGAGCAGGGGCAGGGCGCAATCGCGCCGTCCCGCGCCCATTGCCCGGGACGCCCGCTCAATCGCCCTTATCAGACACGCTGTATTCCCCCTGGGCCCACCCGGCCGTCAGGGGGCGTCGTCGTGCAATTGGAAAACATGGCCAAGAAAATGCTCATCGATGCCACCCACGCGGAAGAGACCCGCGTTGTGGTGGTCGACGGAAACAAGGTCGAGGAATTCGACTTTGAATCTGAAAACAAACGCCAGCTAGCCGGAAACATCTATCTCGCCAAGGTCACGCGGGTGGAGCCCTCGCTCCAGGCCGCATTCGTGGACTATGGCGGGAACCGGCACGGCTTCCTCGCCTTTTCGGAAATCCACCCGGATTACTACCAGATCCCCGTCGCGGACCGCGAGGCCCTGATGGAGGAAGAGCGCGCCTACGCCGAGGCGATGAAGGCGCGCGAAGAGGAAGAGGAGGCGCCCAAGAAACGCACCCGCCGCCGTCGGCCCGCCAAGGCTGCCAAGGTGGAATCCGATGCCGAGGATGCGGTCCTGAAGGATCAGATCTCCGGGATGGAGACGATTGATCTGGAAACCGACGACGAGCTCGAGGGGCTGTCGCCGATGGAAACGGTCGACGAAACGCCCGTCGAGGATCCGGACGAGGCCGAGGACAACGATACCGCCGCCTCCGGTGATGACGAGGGCGACGCCCCTGACGAGGCGCAATCCGACGAGGACACCTCCGACGAGGGTGACGAGGAAGACTCCGTCCGCGACGCCACCGCCCACGATGACGAGATCGAATCCGTCGCCGACGAGGACGATCAGGAAGACCTCCGCCCGATCCGCAAGCCGCGCCCGCGCCGCTACAAGATCCAGGAGGTCGTCAAGGTCCGCCAGATCCTGCTGGTCCAGGTCGTGAAAGAGGAACGCGGCAACAAGGGCGCCGCCCTGACCACCTATCTCTCCCTCGCCGGCCGCTACTGCGTGCTGATGCCCAACACCGCCCGGGGCGGCGGCATCTCCCGCAAGATCACCAACGCCGCCGACCGAAAGAAGCTCAAGGAAACCGCGTCCGAGATCGACCTGCCGAAGGGCGCGGGCCTGATCGTCCGCACCGCGGGCGCCAAACGGACCAAGACCGAGATCAAGCGCGACTACGAATACCTCCAGCGGACCTGGGAACAGATCCGCGAACTGACGCTGAAATCCATCGCGCCGGCCAAGATCTATGAAGAAGGCGACCTGATCAAACGCTCGATCCGCGATCTCTATTCGCGCGACATCGACGAGGTTCTGGTCGAAGGCGAACGCGGCTACCGCAACGCCAAGGACTTCATGAAAATGATCATGCCGTCCCACGCCAAGAACGTGAAGCACTACGCCGACGCCATGCCGCTCTTTGCGCGCTACCAGGTAGAATCCTACCTCGGCGGCATGTTCAACCCGACCGTGCAGCTGAAATCCGGCGGCTACATCGTGATCGGCGTGACCGAGGCGCTGGTCGCCATCGACGTCAACTCCGGCCGCGCCACCAAGGAAGGCTCGATCGAGGAGACGGCGACCAAGACCAACCTGGAGGCCGCCGAAGAGGTCGCCCGCCAGTTGCGCCTGCGAGACCTTGCCGGTCTGATCGTCATCGACTTCATCGACATGGACGAGCGCAAGAACAACAACGCCGTCGAAAAGCGCCTGAAGGACAAGCTCAAGACGGACCGCGCTCGCATTCAGGTCGGCCGCATCTCCGGCTTCGGCCTGCTGGAAATGTCGCGTCAGCGTCTCCGCCCCGGCATGCTGGAGGCCACGACCCAGCCGTGCCCGTCCTGCCACGGCACCGGCCTGATCCGGTCCGACGACAGCATGGCGCTGAACATCCTGCGCCAGATCGAGGAAGAGGGCGTGCGCCGCCGCTCCCGCGAGGTATTGGTGAAATGCCCGGTCGGCATCGCCAACTACCTGATGAACCAGAAGCGCGAACATGTCGCGGACGTGGAGGCCCGCTATGGTCTCTCCGTCCGGATCGAGGGCGACCCCCATCTGGTCAGCCCCGACTTCACGCTCGAAAAGTTCAAGACGGCTACCCGCTCGGTCCCCGAACCGACCGCCTTTGTCTCCGCCAGCGCCTCGCTGATGGATGAGGTCGATGACGAGATCGTCGAGGAGCCGGTGGAGGAGGCCGCGGAAACGCCCGAGGCCGACGCGGAGGAACAGAAGCCCAAGAAGCGTCGCCGTCGTCGGCGGCGGCGTCGCGGTGGCGGCAACGGCGAGGGCGAGGACAGCGGCTCCGGCGACGATCAGTCGGCGGGCAGCGACAGCGCCGACGAGGCCGGAACCGAGGCGCCCGCTGCTCCGGAGAACGCCGAGGCACCCGCCGAAGTGGCAGCCGAGGCCGAGGCCAAATCCGACAGCCCCGAGGCTGAGGAAGAGGCCAAGCCCAAGAAGCGGACCCGCTCGCGCAGCCGCAAGAAGAAGGTCGAGGACACCCCGGCGGAGACCCCCGAAGCGGCCCCGGAAGAGGCGGCAGAGCCTGCCGCCGAAACCGCGCCAGAGCCGACCTCGGAGCCTGCACCGGAGGCCGTGGAGCCGCCCGCCGAGGAGGCCCCCGCCGCCGCCGAAACTCCGACAGCGGAGCCCGAAGCGGACCCCGTTGCCGAGGCGGAGCCCGAACCTGCCAAGGACGAGGCCCCGGAGCCTGCCGCGGAACCGGCCCCCGAGCCGGAGAAGCAACTGGAACCGGCCGAGGCCACGGATGAGCCGGACAAGCCCAAGCGCCGCGGCTGGTGGTCGCTCGGCAAAGGCTGATCAGGACGTATCGAAAAGGAAAAAGCCGCCCCGAAAGGAGCGGCTTTTTCATGCGCGACGGTCAGCTCCGCCCCATGTCCCGGCCCCCACGCCGAGCCCCCTTTGCCAATCCTATCACATCAACGTCCCGGCCCACGCGCCGGGACCTCGCCGCCGATCGCGCCATAAAGAGGCCCCGCCTCAAGTCCGGAACAAACCTCAAACCCTACGGTCTAAAGGCACCGCCTTTGCGCCACGCCGGAAACGGAACACAGGACGTCTACACCTCCAACGGCCAGCCCCGTAGGATGGGTGCTCCGCACCCATCTCTCCCCGGGCCTCACCGCGCGCCACTCCCCCGACGCACGCGAAAGAACCGCGCGCTATCCACCTCCCGCGCCTCGACCACCTCTTGCCCCACGCCGGAAACAGAACACAGGACGTCAACAACTCCAACGAACAGCCCCGTAGGATGGGTGCTCCGCACCCATCTCTTCCCCGGCCTCACCACGCGCCACTCCCCCGACGCACCCGGAAGAACCGCGCACCCTCCACCTCCCGCGCCTCGACCACCTCGTGCCCCGCTTCGGAACAGAAAAACGGCACGTCGATCACCGCCACCGGATCATCCGTCAGCATCGTCAGCTCTCCACCCTCCGCCACACCCTGCAGCCGCTTGCGCAGCCGCAGAACGGGCAGGGGGCAAAGCAACCCGCGGGCATCTATGTCGACCTCGTCCATGCTCCTCCGCTACCCGCTCCACGCCTTTGTGACAACACGCCACGTGACGCCACCGGCGGAACCGTTTAATCGGAACCCATGTTCGGGATAGACATCTTTGACGCGGGCCTGTTGCCCGCCATGTTCGTGGCGCTGCTGGCCGGGGGAATTTCCTTCCTCAGCCCCTGCGTCCTGCCCATTGTGCCGCCCTATATCGCCTATATGTCCGGCGTCACGCTCAACGACCTGGGCGAGGGGCAGCGGCGCGGGCGCGCGCTGACCACCGCCACGATGTTCGTGCTGGGCCTCTCGACCGTCTTCCTGCTGTTAGGCTTCGCGGCGTCGGTCGTTGGCACGATGTTCCTGAGATACCAGGAATATTTCAACACCATCGCCGGCATCCTCGTGATGATCTTCGGCGCGCATTTCCTCGGCATCTACCGCATCGGCTTCCTCGACCGCGAGGCGCGGCTGGATGCGGGCGACCGGGGCGGATCGGCCTTCGGCGCCTATGTCCTCGGTCTCGCCTTCGCCTTCGGCTGGACCCCCTGCATCGGCCCGCAGCTCGGCGCGATCCTGTCGCTTGCCGCCTCGGAGGCCTCCGTCACCCGGGGCACGACGCTTTTAGCGGTCTATGCGGCGGGGCTTGGCATCCCCTTCCTGCTGGTCGCGGCCTTCCTGCCGCGCCTGACCGGCACGATGAACTGGATGAAACGCAACATGGAGCGGATCGAACGCATCATGGGCCTGCTGCTCTGGACCATCGGTCTGTTGATGCTGACGGGGGGCTTCTCCTCCATGTCCTTCTGGCTGCTGGAGACTTTCCCGGGCCTCGCGACACTCGGCTAACCTCCTGTACCTGAATGTCAAATGAAGCGTCCGGACCACCGTACGCTTTATTCACACTTTCGCCCCCAACATGGTTTATATTGCCTCAAAACAAAAAAGAGGCCGATATGAGCAGCCCAACCCACATCCGCAAACGCCGGGTCTTTTACATCCCCGGTTACGACCCGATTCACCCGCGCCGCTACCGCGAGCTCTACCGCAAGGAAGGCGCCGCGCAGGCGGAAATTTCGGGCTACGACATCGCCCTGCGCCCCAAGGCGACACAGGGCCCCTACGGCTGGCATGTCAGCGCCACGCAGGACGGCACGTCGGTCGAGACGGACATAGAGGTGCTCTATTGGTCCGACATCGTGCGCAACAGCATGGATGGCTCGATCCCCGCGACCTACCTCGCGCTGATACGTACAGCGTCAGTCTACATCGGCACGGGCGCGCTCTTCCGCCTGATGCGCCTGCGCAAGGGGCCGGTCATCGCCGCCCTCTATCCGGTCCTTTTCCTTTTGGTTCAACTGCTTATCGCCGTAGCTCTCGGCATGGCCGCAGCGCACCTGACCTTCGAGATCATCAGCTTCATCCGCGGCCGCATCTTCCCGGGCGAGGCCGTCACTCCCTTGCTGTACCCGGGCATCCTGCTGTCCTGGGCGGCCGGACTGGCCCTCGGCATTGGCCTGCTGCGCTGGTTCAAGGCCAGGGACGGCAAGTTCTTCGCCTATTACCTGATGCATGACTATTCCTTCTCAGCCAGGTACTTGGGGGGCAATCCTCAACCACTGGAAGAGCGTATTTCAGACTTTGCCAACACAATTGACGACGCCCTGCACAGCGACACGGACGAGGTCCTCGTGGTCGGCCATTCCTCCGGCGCGCATCTCGCCGTCTCCATCCTCTCCGACCTGCTCCGCCAGGGACGGGTTCCGCAGGACGGCCCGACGCTCAGCTTCCTCTCGCTCGGCCAGGTGGTGCCCATGGTCTCCTTCCTGCCCCGGGCGCACAGGTTGCGCGCTGATCTGGCCTATCTCTCGCAACAACCCGGGCTGACCTGGGTCGATGTGACCGCTCCCGGCGACGGCTGCGCCTTCGCGCTGTGCGATCCCGTCAGCGTCACCGGCGTCGCGCCAGAGGGCAAACGCTGGCCGCTGGTCCTGTCGGCCGCCTTCACGCAAACTCTCAGCCCGGCGCGCTGGAAATCCCTGCGCTGGCGGTTTTTCCGATTGCATTTCCAGTACTTGTGCGCTTTCGATCAGCCCGGCCATTACGATTATTTCCGCATCACCGCAGGCCCACTTACACTGTACGACCGCTACCGCGACAAAGCCCCGTCAAATTCCCGCATCGAGACCCCGGTCAACCGGTTCCGGAGCACCGCATGACCCGCCCGCCAAAACCCGCGGCCCGGCCCGACAAGGTCTCCCTGCGCCGCTATGTTAGGCTTTTTCGGCAGGACATCCTCTCCGCCCAACCCGCGCGCCTCTACCGCGCCTGGATGGCCGAATTCCGCACGCCCTTCTTCCGATCCTACCTCGTGAACCAGCCCGACCTGGTGAAAACCGTACTCAAGGACCGTCCCGACGCCTTCCCCAAGTCCAACCGCATCTCCGAAGGGCTGCGGCCGCTGCTTGGCAATTCGGTCTTCCTGACCAATGGCGAGAGCTGGAAACGCCAGCGCCGCATCATCGACCCGGCCTTCGAGGGCGGGCGCCTCAAGGACACATTCCCGGCGATGTGGCAGGCGGCAGAGGCCACCGTCGCCCGCCTCTCGTCCAAAACCGACAGGCCGGTGGAGATCGAGGCCGAAACTTCCCACGCGGCGGCGGATGTGATCTTTCGCACGCTCTTTTCCATCCCGATCGACCATGAGATCGCCGCCCAGGTCTTCACCCGGTTCCGCGACTACCAGCGCTCCGCGCCGATCCTGAACATCGCCGCCTTCGTTCCGCTGCCGAAATGGCTGCCCCGCTTCCACAGCCGCCGCACCCGCAGCGCCGCCCGCGACATCCGTGCTCTCATCACCCGCCTGACGACGGAGCGGCAGGACCAGATACGTCAGGGCACCGCTCCGCAGGATCTGGCGACCAAGATCATGACGACCAGGGACCCCCAGACCGGCGAGGGGTTCGACACGGACGAAATGGTGGATCAGGTGGCGATCTTCTTTCTCGCCGGGCATGAAACCTCCGCCTCCGCTCTGGCCTGGACGCTCTACCTCGTCGCGACCCACCCCGACTGGCAGGAGAACCTGGCGCAGGAGGCACAGGCGCTGGACGACGGGCCCGACTTTTCCGTCATGTCCCGCCTGCGCCTCAGCCGCGATACCTTCCGCGAGGCGCTGCGCCTCTATCCGCCGGTGCCGATGATGGTGCGCGAAACCACCTGTCCGGAACGCTTCCGCGACCGCGACATCACCCCCGGCGCGCAGATCGTGCTCAGTCCCTGGCACCTGCATCGCCACGAAAGACTGTGGGAGGCGCCCGATGATTTCGACCCCGAACGCTGGCAGACCGAAAACGGCAAGACCTGCCTGCGCGACGCCTGGATCCCCTTTTCCGCCGGGCCGCGCGTCTGCACCGGGGCCGGGTTCGCCATGGTCGAGGGGCCGCTGATCCTGTCGATGATCCTGCGCCATTTCCGGGTCGAAGCGGTCGGCGAGGCCCCCGTTCCGGTCGCCCATCTCACCGTCCGCTCCCGCGACGGCATCCACCTGCGGCTCACCCGCCGCTGAGCCAGGTCCCGCAGCTTCATCTTTCCCAAAATACTCCCGCCGGAGGCCCGCGCGCAGCGCGTCACCCGGCCACGGCCCGCGCCAGGGCGCAGAACTGTTCCAACCCGACGGTCTCTGCCCGGTCGGTCGGTTTGATACCGGCGGCGATCAGGCGATCCTCGATGTCGGGTGCCAGCCCCTTGAGCGCCGAGCGCAACATCTTGCGCCGCTGGTTGAAGGCCATAGCCACCACGCGCTCCAATACCTTGGGATCGGCGGGGTAACGCGGTTCAGGCAGGGCGGTCAGGTGCACAACTGCGGAGGACACCTTGGGCGGCGGGGTGAAGGCCTCGGGCGGCAGCGACAGGACGATCCGCGCCTCCGCCCGCCAGGAGGCGAGCAGCGCCAGCCGCCCGTAGGCCTTGCTGCCGGGGCGGGCCACGATCCGTTCGGCCACCTCGCGCTGGAACATCAACGTCAGGCTCTGCCAGAAGGGCGGCCAGTCCGGCGGTGTCAGCCAGCGGACCAGCAGTTCCGTCCCCACGTTGTAAGGCAGGTTGGCGGCAACCCGGATCGGCGGGGTCAGCCGCGCGAGCGGGTCCACCTCCAGCGCATCACCGTTCATCACCTCCAGCCGGTCGGGGTAGGCGGCGGAGATTTCCTCCAGCGCGGGCAGGCAGCGGGCGTCCTTCTCGATCGCCAGAACCCGCCGCGCGCCCTCGGCCAGAAGGCCCCGGGTCAGCCCGCCGGGGCCGGGCCCGATCTCCAGCACGTCGCAGGTACTCAGATCCCCGGCCTGACGCGCGATCTTGGCGGTCAGGTTGAGATCCAGCAGAAAGTTCTGCCCGAGGGATTTCTTCGCGGCCAGCCCATGTGTCGCGATGACCTCGCGCAGGGGTGGCAGCCCGTCGATCGCGGCCATCAGTAGCGGGTGATCCGCGCCTCGGACCGAAGCTGCTGCAGATAGCCCTGCGCAAAGGAGGTGAGCCGCCGGTTCTGGATGTCCAGCGCCACGCCCTCGCGCGAGACCGCGCCCGAAAGGTCAAAGCTGCGCCCGCAAAGCATCAGGAAGACCAGCGTCTGCCCGTTGGACCGTGTCAGCGCGGTGGACACCTCTCCGGCGTCCAGCTTCTCCAGCTCCGCCGCGATATCCGAGGGGATTTCGCCAGGGGCCTTGGTGCCGCGTTCCAGCACCTCTTCGGGCTGGCCCTTGGCCACGCCATAGAGGTCGTCACAGGTGTCCACGCGGTTGCGCACTTTTTCCGCCTGGGCCAGGGCCTGGCTGCTGCGGCCGCCGGGAATGTAGTAGGCGGCATATTCGATGGCGCTGTAGTTCGACGGCGCGCGGCTGTCGGATTGTTCGATCGCGCGCAGCAGGAAGAGGGCAATCTGGCCGTTGACCTCCACCGGGGCGCTGATCTGACCGGGGCGCAGTCCCAGGATGGCCCCGCGCAGCTGCGGCGAGAGGTTGGAGGCCGGAACCCAGTTCACGCGGCCCCCCTGACCGGCAGAGGGGGCGGAGGAATATTCCCGCGCCGCCTGCGCAAAGCCCGTCGCGTTCGTCCGGCGAATCCGGTTGGCCAGGGCGCGGGTTTCATCGGGGTTCTCGGCGTTGATCGGCAGAAAGATCTCGGACATCAGCACCTGGACCGAGGCGCCGGAAGCCCCGCCGGAGGCGATGGCGCGGTCGATTTCCTGTTCCGAGACCTGCACCTTGGGGCCGAATCTGGCCTGGACCACGGTGCGCCATGCCAGACCGGCACGGACGAAATCGCGGAAGGATTCGGGCGCGACGCCGCCCTGTTGCAGTGCCTGGAGGAATTGTTCGGCGGAAAGATTGGCCCGGCCGGCGAATTCGGTCATGCCTTCGAGGATTTCCTCTTCCGACGGTGAAATGCCCAGCTGCCGCGCGGCCTGCATCCGCAGCCGGTCGTCGATCATCTGCTCCGCCGCCTGTTCGGGGATATCGCCAGGGGTGCGGAACAGACGCAGCATCCGCTCCCGCTGCTCAAGCTCGAATTCGGTCACCACCTGTTCGTTGACCTTGATCGCCGGGCTGAAGCTCTGGGCCTGCACGCTCAGGGCCGGGCCGACGACGATCAGTGTCAGGGTCAGGCAGAGGCGGATGAGGATATGCATAGTCATGTCCGTTTGCTGGTCTTGTCTCTGGGGCTCTAGCGGCAGGATCGGGACGCGCCCCCGCCCGATGTCCGGGCGGAAAAGCCGCGCAGCCCGATCGTGAAGCTGAAGTCCGTGGCTGGCGTGACGATAGTGGAAGAGGTGAAGCGGCGCGAGGCCGAAAGCGTCACATCCACGCATTCGTTTGAATAGACGAGGCCAAGCCCCGCCGAAATCGGTTCATCCGCGACGATGTCGTAGCGCCCGTAAAGCGTGCCACGCCAGTTGGGATTGAGGTCGACACTGGTGTCGAAGGCCCATTCTGAAATCGAGGTCGGTCGATCCTCCGCCAGATCCGCGGTCAGCCAGACATAGCTGGCCGAGAGGTCGTAGCGCCCCGCGACCCAGCTTGCCTTGGCCTCGGCCTTGTTCACCTTCAGCGAATGATCGAAGAGCCCCCGCGCGGTCACGGTCAGACCGGCGGCGGTGCGGATCTGTCCGGCCACCAGCAGATCGGAGGTCGTGCCGCTGAGCCCGGAGGAATTGGTGAAGGTCAGCGCCGACTGCTTGCGCAGCACCGTGCCAAGCGTCAGGCGGGAGTCCCATCCCGTGGGGTCGATGCGTGTCCAGTTGATCCCGACCGCCGCCCGCAGTCCGCGTTCCCGGCGGTCCGGCGCGGGAAAGCGCGACAGGCTCAGCAGGTTGCCCTCGTCAAACTCGACCCGGGTGCTTTCGTCATTGGCCACGGCCAGGCCGTCCCCGCCGGTCCAGGCGACCATGGCAATGGGTTCGATCACCTCGCTTACGCCGTTCAGGCTGTGCCGGACCCAGGGCCAGCGCAGGGTCAACGCGGCGGAGGGGCTGATTTCGCTGTCGCTGGCGGGCAGGGCGGCGTCCTGGGCGGTGCGGAAGCTGTCGGCCACCACCCCGATCATGCCATCGGCGCGCAGCCCGAACGGCAGGGTCCAGCCGTTGCGCAGGCTGGCCCCGACCGACAGCCGCGTGACATCGCGTCCGTCGGTGATCAGATCCGCATCCGGCCCGTCTACGTTGAGGTTGGAATAGCGCAGGTGGCTGTGCTGGTCGGCGGTCAGCCGCAACTCGCCGCCAAAGCGGGGGAAAATCCGCCGCTCATAGGTCATGTCGGCGACGATGGAGGGGATCGTCGCATTGTCCTCGGTCACGCGGAGCGAATGGAAATTGGCCAGCCCGGCGGAGAAATACTCATCCCGCCGAACGCGCGAGAGGGTCACCTCGCTTTCCAGCCGGTCGGCATCGGAATAGCCGTAGTCGGTGACATAGGCATCGTCGCTCACCGCGGCGAGGCGGAAATCCAGCTTGAAATCGCGGCGCAGATCGAAATGGCCCTCGCCCTCGACATAGGCGCGGGTGATGGCGGGCTTCAGCTCGTCCTTGCTGATCGCGCCGGAGAAGGAGATGCCGCCGTTGACGAAGGCCTGCCGGTAGCGCCATTCCAGCGTCGTGGTGCGAGTCGCGACATATGGTGTAAGGGTCAGGTCGCGGTGGTCGCCGATCCGGATGAAATAGGGCAGCTTGATCCCGGTGCCGAGCTGCGAGTTGCGGCGGATCGAGGGGATGAGGAACCCGGTCGCCCGTGTCTGGCTGGGATCGGGCAGGCGGAGCCGGGGTAACCAGAAGATCGGTGTGCCCATGACCTCCAGCCGCGCATCATCGAAATAGAGCTGCTTTTCCTCCTGGTCATGGATCACCCGCCGCGCCTTGATCTGCCACAGCGGCGGCCGGGTGCCGCAGACCTTGCAGGAGGAGACGGTCGCACGGGTCAGTTGCGAATAGCGCCCCTCCACCCGGTCCAGTCGCGCGGCGGCCAGCTGCAACTGCTGGTCCAGCACCATCCGCGCGCCCCGGATCATCCCGTTGCGCAGGTCGCGGTCCAGTTCCGCTGCATCCGCGATGACGACCTGATCTGTCCCCCGGGTCAGCACGATCGGCCCTTCGATCAACAGTTGCTCGCTCTCCCGGTCATAGCTGACCCGGGAGGCGCGCAGACGGGCGTCGCCGTGCAGCACCTCCACCGACCCCTGTGCGACGACGCGGTCGCGCCCTTCCAGCCAGACGCGGTCGGCGACCAGCATGGCCGGATCGTCACCGTCCTGCGCGCGGGCCAGGGCGGGCAGGGTCATCAGCGTCAGCATCAGCACAAGGATCAGATGTCGTATCATCCGTCCTCCTTGTGCAGCAGCAATCCGATGGCCAGGAGGAGCGAGGCGATCGGCGGTGCCCAGGCGGCGAGGGCGACGGGCACCTGGCCATTCTCGCCCATGATCTGAATGAAGTTGCGCAGATAATAGAGCGCGAAGCCCAGCATCACGGCGGTCAGCACGGCGACCCCGGTATTGCCGAACCGCACATGCCGCATGGTGAAGGCGGCGGAGACCAGCACGAGGGCGACCAGGAAGAGCGGCCGCGCCAGTTCCATCTGGAACCAGACGGCATGGCGGCGCGCGGAGAAGCCGGATTCGGTCAGCAGATGAATATAGGTCGGCAGGTCCCAGATCGGGATGGCCGAGGGTTCGCCGAAGGTGTCGCGGATACGGGCCTCCGTCAGGGTCGAAGGCACCTCGATCCGTTCCAGCTGCTCGGTCCGGGCCTGCGGGTTCAACCCCTGGTCCAGCGGCCAGGTCCGCACATCGGTCAGCTCCCACGCGCCGTCGATCAGCCGGGCCTTGCGCGCCTCGATCCGCTGTGTCGGACCGGCATTGGGCGCATATTGCACCATGGTCACGTCATAGAGTTCCGTCGCCTGCGGGTTGGAGCGTGCGGCGCGGATGACCGTCTGCCCCTCGGCCCCGCCCTGACGCAGCCAGAGCCCCTCCGCCGAGAGCGAGATCACGTCGCGCCCGCCGGAACGATAGTCCTCCAGCAGCACGGAATAGCGTTTCGATGTCGCAGCCACGATCGGGTTCATCACCGCCACCGCCAGCACCCCGACCAGAAAGGCCGTCACCGCCGGAGAGATCACCGCGCGCAGGGCCGAGCGCCCCGCCGCCCGCACCACCACCAGTTCGGAGGACCGCGCGAGCCCCAGGAACAGCGCCACCGTGGCCAGGATCAGCACCAGCGGCAGGATCGTGTAGATCCCCTGCGGCGCGTTGAGCAGGGCCAGCTGCGCCACCTGACCGAAGGTGGCCGAGGTCGAGGCAAGCCGCCGCAGGTGTTCCACCACGTCGATCAGCAGGGACATCAGGAGGAAGACGAGGAGCAATCCGCCGAAGGTCCGCAGGAAACGTTTCGCGAGGTAGAGGTTGAGGATCATGCCGCCACCTCCGCGTCGCGTGGTTTGCGGGGGCGGCGCGCCCGCGATGCCCACCACAACATGGCGCTGCCGATGAGAAGCCCGGCCACCGGCGCGGCATAGACCAGCGGCCAGAGCGTCGGATCGCGCCGCACCGGGTCAAAGGCCGCGCCCTCGATCCCCTTGATCACCAAAAGCAGCACGATGGCCAGCACGATCTGACGCCAGACGCCGAAACGGGAAAACCCCCCGACCAGTAGCGCGGCAAAGCCGATCAGCGCAGCGGCCATGCACATCAGCGGCTGTTCGAACCGCTCGTGCCGTTCCACCACCACATCGCCAAGCGACGCGCCGGTGAGTTTCATCACCGCGTCTTCCTGGGTGAAGAGCTGCCAGGTGGAAAGATACCGCACATGGACGAAACTCGCCGTTCGGGCCCCGAAGAGCCGTTCGATGTCGTAGGTGAAGTCCTGAAAATGCGTTGTGAACAGCCGCTGACTGTCCGTCCGCAGCGTCTGCGCCAGACCATCCACCATGACCAGTTTCGCCGATCCCTCTGCCGAGGCGCGATCAGCCACCAGATAGGCCTTGGCGGCGGTGAAGGTTTGCGGCGACTCCGGGTTGCGCCGGTCCGACAGGAAGACATCCGTCAGCGCGCCATCCGGTTCGATCGACCGGATGTAGAACGTCACCCCGGCCGCCGGATGCAGGAAGGTGCCCTCGGTCAGCAGACGGGCGGTGAAGTTCCGCTCCAGATCGTCCTGGCGGTGCTGCAGCTGCGTCATTGAGGCGGGCACCAGCAGATGCGTCATCACCGACATGAAAAGCCCGACGAAAAGCCCGAACCACAGCACTGGCCGCGCCAACCGCCAGGGGGAGAACCCGGTGGACTGCATCACCACCAGTTCGCTTTCCGACGACAGGCGGTTGGTGACATAGACCACCGCCGCGAAACTGGCCATCGGCAGGGTGATGCGGATCACGTTCGGCAGGGTCAGCGCGGTGAATTCCAGAAACACCCAGGCCGATTGCCCGTCGCCGATCAGACTGTCGAACAGGCGCACCGCCTGGTTGATCCAGTAGATCGACACCAGGACGAGCGAAAAGAACCCGAACAGCACCATGAATTGCGACAGGATATATCTGTCGAATCGTGACAAGGCTGTCCCCCAAATTCCTTCGCCCCGGCAGCGGGCTGGCCCGAACCCTAGCGGATTTGGAAGGGGGGGAAAACTGCTATCTGGCCAAATTGGCGGGTGGACGCTAGCCTCGCGCGAAACCCGTCTCGCGCCCCGCGCGGACCCCGGAAAACCCCATGCAGGAGATGCTTTTGACCCAGACCGCCGCCGTCAGCTTTACCGCCCATGACCTCGATGCCATTGCCGAGGCCACGGGCCGCACCGCCCTGATCGTTCCGCCCGAAGGCACGCTGAGTCGCGCCGGGCGGCGGATCAACCGGCTGACCCGTGGCGCCCTGGCCCGTCTGGTGGAGAGCGAAGCCTTCGGGAAGGCCGAGCCGGGGACGGTGATTTCGCTGAACTGGCCCACGGGCATGGCGGCCGAGGCGCTGGACATCGTCATCCTGCCCCGCCGTCCGGAGATGGAGGCGCTGCGCGAGGCGGGCGCGACCCTTGGCAAAGCCCTGGGCGACAAACCCCTGCTGATCCTTGGCCCGTCGCAGCGCCTGCCCGAACTGATCGAGGCCTGCGTGCTGCGCGCCTATGCCTATACCGATCAGAAGACCGACACCCCCAAGACCCCCGGCGCGATCACCGCCCAGGTCAGCAATCCGGAGGAGATGCAGGCCCGGACCGCCGATCTTCTGTCGGTCGCCGAGGGCGTCTTCTTTACCCGCGATCTGGTCAATGCGCCCGCCAATGTGCTGACGACCACGACATTCGCCGATCAGCTGAAAGACCTGGAGAGCATCGGCCTCAAGGTCGAGGTGCTGGAAGAGGCGGAGCTGGAAAAGCTGGGCATGGGCGCGCTTCTGGCGGTCGGGCAGGGGTCCGACAGCCCCTCCAAGGTCGTGGTGATGCAGTGGACCGGCGGCGGGGACGAGGCCCCCCTAGCGCTGGTCGGCAAGGGGGTGGTCTTTGACACCGGCGGCATATCGCTCAAGCCGGCGGGCGGCATGGAAGACATGACCATGGATATGGGCGGCGCGGGCACGGTGGCCGGCGCGATGAAGGCGCTGGCGCTGCGCAAGGCCAGGGCCAATGTCGTGGGCCTGGTCGGTCTGGTCGAGAATATGCCCTCGGGCAACGCGATGCGGCCCGGGGATGTCGTGACCTCCATGAAGGGGGACACGATCGAGGTGACGAACACCGATGCCGAAGGCCGCCTCGTCCTGTGTGACGTGATGTGGTACGCGCAGGACCGGTTCAAACCGGCGGGCCTGATCGACCTGGCCACCCTGACCGGCGCGATCATCATCGGGCTGGGGCATCACAATGCCGGGGTCTTCTCCACCGATGATGCGCTGTGCAACGGGCTGATCAAATCCGCCGAGGCCGTGGGCGAGGGCGCCTGGCGCATGCCGCTTGGCAAGGCCTATGCCAAGCAGCTGAAATCCCGCATCGCAGACACCAACAATATCGGCGGCCGCCCCGCCGGGTCGATCACCGCCGCCGAATTCCTGCGCCGCTTCGTCAAGGAGGAGACACCCTGGGCCCATATCGACATCGCCGGCGTCGCCAGCGTGAAGGCCGACACCACCTTTGCCCCTACAGGCGCGACGGGCTGGGGCGTGCGGGCGCTGGACCGTCTGGTCCGGGACAGGTTCGAGGCGGAGTGACATGGGCGAGGCCTATTTCTACCACCTGACCCATACCCCGCTGGAACAGACCCTGCCCATGCTTCTGGGCAAGGCGCGCGGGGCCGGGTGGCGGATCGCGGTGCGGGGCACCTCGCCCGACAGGCTGGACTGGCTGGACCAGAAGCTCTGGCTCGGCCCGGAGGAGGGGTTTCTGCCGCATGGCCTTGCGGGGGGCGAGCATGACGCCCTGCAGCCAATCCTGCTGACCACGGGGGAAGCCGGGAACAGCCCGGCCTGCCTCATGACCATCGACGGGGCGGGGGTCCTGCCGGAGGAGGTCAGGGCGATGGAGCGGACCTGCGTTCTGTTCGACGGGACCGATGACGAGGCGGTGCAACATGCCCGCGTCCAGTGGAAAAGCCTGATCGACGCGGGCTGCGGCGCGAAATACTGGTCCGAAGCCTCGGGCAGTTGGGAAATGAAGGCGGAGAATGCGGCGCAGGGCTGACCCCGGCCTTACGGCGTAAGCAGAAGCGCCCCGTCGCCGATCTCGATCTTCGAGAACTGCTGCAGATAGCGCATGCCCAATAGCGATTGCTGCATGTCGCCCGCGTTCACCATGGCCCGCACGCCATCCATCCGGACCGGGCCAAGCGCCACACTGTCCAGCACCACCGGCGCGATGCCGACCTCGCCATTGGCGCTGAAGGCGCGGGCGGAATAATGTAGCGCCTTCGGGTCCAACCCGATCCGTTCCGCATCCTCCTGCGTCAGAACGATATCGCTGGCGCCGGTGTCGACCATGAAGCGCAGCGCGGTGCCGTTGACCTCCGCCGTCAGGTAATAGTGCCCGTCCGGCGCGCGCGGCACGTTGATCGCGCCGCCCTGCAGGACGGTCTGGCTGGGCACGACGGTCTGGCGGATGTCGCCCCACAGCCCGACGGCGGCAAGGACCCCGACAAAGATCAGCACCCAGGCGGCGAATTGCTGTGCCAGGCGGCCCCAGTGCTTGCGGCCCTGGGTGAACATCCATCCGCCGACCGCGAGCAGCAGCAGGATGAGATAGGCGAGGTGCATGGTCGAATTTGTATCCATGGCACGGATATAGGCACAGCGACGCGCGCCGTCACCCTGCGAAGCCGAAATCCTTCAGACCGTCCAGCACGAACTGGACCGACAGCGCCGCCAGAAGCATCCCCATGACCCGCGTCACCACGTTGATCCCGGTCCGCCCCAGCAGGCGTTCCAGCATCCCGGCGGTCAGGAAGAAGGCAAAGACCAGCACCAGCACCGCCGCGGCCACGCCGACGACCGACAGCGCGCCCAGAAGGCCCGGTTGCCGTCCGGCCAGCAGGATCACCGTGGCAATCGCCCCGGGCCCCGCAATCAGCGGCATGGCCAGCGGAAAGACAGACGGATCGGGTTGGTCCTCGGCATGTTCCGACTGGTCCTCGCGCCGTTTGGTCCGGCGTTCAAAGAGCATTTCAAGCGCCGTCAGGAACAGCAGGATGCCCCCGGCGATGCGGAAGGCGGGCATGGTGATCCCGACAAAGCCCATGACCGCCTCGCCAAAGATGGCGAAGAGCGTGAGCAACCCGAGCGAGATCAGACAGGAGCGCAGCGCCAGCGCGCGCCGCCGCTCTGCTCCCTGGCCCTGGGTCAGCGCGGTAAAGACGGGGGTCAATCCGATCGGGTCGATGATCACGAAGAGCGTGACGAAGGCGGTGATATAGAAGGCGCTGTCCATCAGCGGACTGTCCCGGTCTCAAGCGGCATTGGATCCCTCCGCCTTTTCCAGCTTCTCCAGCGCGGTCATCCACAGCGCCTCCGCCCGGTCCGTCGCCTCGTTCACCTCGGCGTATTTGCGGTTCCAGACCTCCAGCTCGCCGACCTTCTCGTCCTCGTAAAGCGCGGGGTCAGCCAGTTTTTGCGAAAGCTTGGTCGCCATGTCCTGCAGCTTCACCACCCGCTCTTCGCATTTGCGGACCTCGGCCCGCAGCGCAAGGATCGTGTCCCTCGACGCGCGTTTCGGTTTCTCTTTCTTTTCCGCCTTCTGCGGGCCGGAGTTGGCGCTGAGCAGGAGGGTTCTGTAGGCTTCCAGATCCTCTTCATAGGGCGTCACCCGGCCGTCCTTGACCAGCCACAGCCGGTCCGCCACTAGGCTAAGCAAGTGCATGTCATGCGACACCAGAATGACCGCGCCGGTATACGCCGTAAGTGCCTCCACCAGCGCCTCGCGGCTTTCGATGTCCAGGTGGTTGGTCGGTTCGTCGAGGATCAGCAGATGCGGCGCGTCCAGCGTTGCCAGCAGCAGGGTCAGCCGTGCCTTCTGCCCGCCCGACAGCCGTCCGACCTCCGTCTCCGCCTGATCCGCGCCCAGACCGAACCCGGCCAGCCGCGCGCGCAGTTTCGCCGGGGCTTCGTCGGGTCGTTCGCGCCGCAGGTGGTCGATCGGGGTTTCATCCAGGTGCAACTCGTCCACCTGATGCTGGGCAAAGAACCCGATGCGCAGCTTGGACGAACGGGTCATCCGCCCGTCCTGCAGCGCCAACCGATCCGAGAGCAGCTTGGCCAGGGTCGACTTGCCCTCGCCATTGCGGCCCAGCAGGGCGATCCGGTCGTCCTGGTCGATGCGCAGATCCAGCTTGCCCAGCACCGTGCGCTCGCCATAGCCGGTCGCGCCGTTTTCGATCCGGATGATCGGTGGTGACAGCTCCTCCGGCGAGGGGAAGGTAAAGACGGTGCGCGCCGCATCCTCGGGCGCGGTGATCTTCTCCATCTTCTCCAGCATCTTCACGCGGGACTGCGCCTGTTTCGCCTTGGATGCCTTGGCCTTGAAGCGGTCGACGAAGCTTTGCAGATGCGCGCGCCGCGCCTCCTGCTTCTTGGCCGCTGCGGCCTGCAATGCGCGCTGTTCGGCGCGCTGGCGGGCGAAATTGTCGTAGCCGCCTGTATATAGAGTGAGCTTTTTGCCCTCGAGATGCAGGATCGACCCGACAGCGCGGTTCAGCAAGCCGCGGTCGTGGCTGATGATGATCACGGTATGCGGATAGCGCTGCAGGTAGCTTTCCAGCCAGAGCGCCCCTTCGAGGTCCAGATAGTTGGTCGGTTCATCGAGCAGCAGGATGTCGGGCCGCGAAAACAGCACCCCGGCCAGCGCCACCCGCATCCGCCAGCCGCCGGAGAAGGCAGAGCAGGGCATGCGTTGTTCGGCATCGGTGAACCCGAGGCCGCGCAGGATGGAGGAGGCCCGTCCCTCCGCCGACCAGGCGTCGATGTCGGCCAGCCGCGTCTGGATATCAGCGATCCGCCCCGCCTCCGTCGCGGTTTCGGATTCCGCCAGCAACTCCGCCCGTTCGGTATCCGCCGCCAGCACCGTATCCAGCAGCGAGACCTCGTTGCCCGGCACCTCCTGCGCCACGCCGCCGATCCGCGCGCGCTCGGGAAGGGAGATCGTGCCGCCGTCCAGCGTCAGTTCGCCCCGGATCAGGCGAAAGAGCGTCGTCTTGCCCGCGCCGTTGCGCCCGACAATGCCGACCTTGTGCCCCTCGGGAATGGTGACAGAGGCGCCCTCCAGCAGGGGGCGGCCGGCGATGGAATAAGAGATGTCGTTGATACGCAGCATGAAGCGCGCATAGCAGAGGTCTGCGGAGGGGGCCAGAGGCGGATGCGGGCTGTTTAAGAAGAGGCGGACAGGGGGGCACTGCCCCCTATTGCGCCGTGATGCGATCGCCCGAAGCAATTTTGACCGGAAGTCGCCGGGGCGGGGCCATGCAGGCGACCGTGGTGGCTTTTCAAACCCGCATCCCCATGCTAGGCGGGCGCCGATCCATCACCCGGAGCGCCGCTCCGTATTATATAGAGAGATGACAATGGCCACCGAACGCACGCTTTCCATCATCAAGCCCGACGCCACCCGCCGCAACCTGACCGGCAAGATCAACGCCAAGTTCGAAGAGGCCGGGCTGCGGATCGTCGCGCAGAAGCGGATCAAACTGTCGAAGGAGCAGGCCGGTGTCTTCTACGCCGTGCACGCCGAGCGCCCCTTCTATGACGAGCTGTGCGAATTCATGGCCTCCGAGCCGGTCGTCGTTCAGGTGCTGGAAGGCGAAGGCGCCATTGCCAAGAACCGCGAAGTCATGGGCGCGACCAACCCCGCCGATGCGGCCCCCGGCACCATCCGCGCCGAGTTCGCCGAATCCGTTGGCGAGAACTCCGTGCACGGCTCCGACGCGCCGGAAACCGCGGCTGTCGAAATCGCCTACTTCTTCTCCGGTCTCGAACTGGTCGGCTGACCCGACCTGAGTGACCGTGAATCACGGACAGGCCGCGCCCCCGGGTGCGGCCTTTTCCATTGGGTCAGCGGGGCCGGACGCCGATCTGGTCGAGGAAGCGGCTCAATTCGGCTGGCAGCCCCGCGATCTCCGGCGGCGGCGCGGCGGCGCAGATGGCGTCGAACCTCTTGCGCAGCTCCGCCTTCTCCTTGCCTTTGCAATCGTTCCAGGGGCGGCCCTGCAATCCCATGACCAGTGCGTAGTAGCCGATGAAATGCGGCCGGGTGCCCGTGGCGATCAGCCGGGCATAGGTCTGGTCAGGCCCCAGGGCGCGCACCGCCTCGGCCGTGGTCAGACCGGCGCGGGCGAAGGGTAAGACCGAAGCCGGGCCGATATTGCGGATGGCGGTGACGGATTCGGCCATCGCTAGCGGCGGGTCATCGCATCCAGCCCGTCCAGGATCAGGTCGAGCCCGAAATCGAAATCATCCACCTCCGGCGTGGTGGCATTGGCCAGGTCTTCGGTCCGGCGGTAGAGGCTGGGGTAGGCGGATTTCGAAATCTCCTTAAGCTCCTTCTTGGCCAGCCGCGCAATCTCCCGCGTGCGGGTCGGGCGGGTCAGCCGCTGCAGCGTGAAGCCATAGACGTGGTTGTCGATCGTATTGCGCGCGTGATCCGCCTGCGCGGGGGTGAAGCCCACGGCGATCAGGCAACCGAGCGTCGCATCCAGGTAGGTCATCATGTTCGGCCCCGGCAGGCCCGGCTGCTGAAACTGCGCCGCCGCCCAGGAATGACGCATCAGGACGCGATGCGCCGACAGCGACCGCGCCTTCATCTGCCCCTTCCAGTCGAAATCCGGTGTCGGCAGTTCAATCTCGCCCGCGACAAGATCGGTGATCCCCGACAGGATGTCTGCCTTGTTGCCGATATGATTGTAGAGCGACATCGCCTCCACCGACAGGCGCGCGGCCACTTTGCGCATCGACAGGGCGGCGAGCCCCTCTTCATCGGCCAGGGTCAGGGCAGCGGTCAGAATGCGGTCGCGGGAAAGGGGGAGGCGTGTCTCGGTCATGGCGGTCTTTGCTGTGATGTCACGCTTACGCTGTAAATCCGCGGAGCCGAAGTCAAGGGTGCCCCCGCGACGCCGCCACAATTGCGTCAGGAGATTCGGCCAAAATGGGGCAGGTTTGCCTCAAATACGAATCGGAATATGGCGCTTTTGACCGCGTTTCGGCGACAGTTTTCAGCAAACCCCTGTGACTGTCTTCGATCTGGAGGGGGCAAAACGGCAAATTACCGAAAATCAGCCCCTTTTTGGCCTTAGTTCACCACACGCTGCCCGAATTGTGTATATCAGTCTGCGGGGGCCTTGAAGATTGCATGAGCAAGACGAGAGGCAGGACGATGTCGAAGTTTGAAGCATACGAACCGAAGGGTGTTAACGGTCAGGTCGAAGGTGCGGAAACGCGCCGTGTGGGCAAGCGTGGTGCGATCGCCTGCTTTGTCGCCGGATCCCGTATCCTGACAGTGGAAGGCCAGCGGCCCGTGGAACAGCTTGTTCCCGGTGATCGTGTCATGACCCGTGATCACGGGCTCCAGACGCTGCGCTGGATCGGCTGCCGTCACGTTGACGCCTCCGAGGTTGCTGAATTCGACAGCGTCCGTCCGATCCGCATCGCCAAGGGGGCCCTGGGCAATGGCATGCCGGACCGCGATCTTCTGGTTTCTCCTGAACATCGTGTGATGGTCTCCGGTGCCGCGGTTGCGGAACTGGTCGGTGAGGAAGAAGCCCTGATCGCTGCCAAGTATCTTGTAGGCCGGAAGGGAATCACCGTCGAAGAGGTCGAGGCGGTCATTTACTACCACCTGATGTTCGACGATCACGAACTGGTGCTGAGCGAAGGCACCTGGACCGAAAGCTTCCTGCCGGGTCTCGGCGCGATGAACGGTCTGGATGTCGAAGCGGTGGAAGAGCTGTATGCGATCTACCCCGAACTGCGTCTCCTGCCGACCCCGTTCAAGGCGGCGCGCACTTCGATCGACCCCACGATTGCCCGGATGCTCAGCGCCGACGCCGGTCTGCTTGTCAAAAGCGACGCCTGATTTACCTACCTGTTTGTGTCGAGTTCACATCTTTCTTCATGTGTTTGTTACCAGTTCCTTGCATGCAGTTATTTCAGTAACCTTTTCAGTACCTAGTTGGACGCTCGGCCTCAGGCCGGGCGTCTTTTTCTTTTTGGGGGCGGTGCATGCATGCGTCCCGACTTGTGGCCCCGTATGAGACGTGATCGGCCGGGTCGGGAACGCAGGTCGGGGCAATGGAAGGTGGTGTTGTAAGGAAAATCCCTGAGGCGCCGGAGGTTCCAGCGACTGAAGGGCGACCTGTTCAGGTAAAAGTGGCGGAGAGACAGGGATTCGAATGCGACAATCTGCATCCTGAAAAAGCCATGATTTCAAGATAGTTGCGACACATCACGATGCGAGACATGCCGGGCATTGTGTAGCAAAATGTGGAGCAAACCCGGCCGAATCTGTGGAATCGGGTCCGGCTCGGATACGGGGTAAATCATGGCGGGATTGCACAAGCGAAACGGCATCTGGCATCTCCGGATGCGGGTGCCGCGGAGATATCTCGATGTCGCCGGTCGCAGTGAGATTCATCGCAGTCTACGAACGGACAGCGAGCGACGCGCGCGCGAGCTTCTGCCCGCTGCTGAAGCTCAGATTCTCAAGGATCTTGAAGCGATGCGGGCACTCACACCGGAAATGTCAGGCACCGTAGATCAACTGGCCGCTGCATCGCATATCGCGGCCAATGAAGGATTTCCCTATCGCCCGGTCGCGGATCTCGTGACAGCGCCTCTGGATGAGTTGTTGGGTCGGTTCGCCGCCGTGGAAAGGCATGGAAGCGATCCAAAGGTCGCGACGGCCTTGCTTGGCGGCGTGGAGCAGACGGGCCTGCGACTATCCCAGTTCGCGGCTGCTGATGAGCAGCTTGCTGCATTCGACAATCGGTTCAAAAATCCCAACCAGATGCGGGTCTGGCGCAATGCGAAAATCCGGGCTGCCAGCAACCTACGGGCGGCGTTGGACGGTGCCGACATCCTCGTGGAGGATATCGACCATGCGGTCGCGCTACGGCATCGAGCGTGGTGGAAGCGCAGGGTGGCTGCCGAAGGCCTCGCGATTGAGAGCGCAAACAAAGAGTTCGCCAACCTCGCAGGAATGCTTAGGCGTTACTACGAGAACATCGCGCGACCGAACCCTCCCGAGCCGTATCGGAGGGTCAGTCTGCGTGATCGGCACAATGATGAAAACCGGAAGCTGGAGATTCCGACCGACTGGATCGTCGAGAAATGGTTCGCACCTGGGGCGTTCGACAATCTCAATGCCGAAGCGCGGGACATCCTTCTGATCTCCATTGAGACTGGGTGTCGACAATCTGAAATCCACGATCTCCCGCCTGAGGCGATCGTGCTGGATGCAGCCATTCCCCACATCCTCGTCGCGAATAGCGGCGGCGAGCACCGGCGCGAAATCAAGAACCATGCGTCGAAGCGGCAGGTGCCATTGGTGGGCGTCGCCTTGGCGGCGGCACGGCGAAACCCGGATGGGTTCCCCAGGTATCGCGGTAGGGGTGGGTATTCCGGCAATGTGAATGGCCGTCTTAGGACAAGTGGTCTCTTTCCTTCGCCAGAGCACACGATCGGAGGTCTGCGGCATTCCTGGGAGAGCAGGATGGAGGCGTTCCGGGTGAGCGAAACGGAGAAGGGCCACATGATGGGCCACAGCATCAAAAAGATCCGGGGGCGGCCGGTCTACGGTGACGATGTGACGCTCGAAAAGCGGCACGAGATTGCCCAGCAGCTGTCCTTGCCGGTGCCCGATCATCTCGCATGATCGTGGCAAAACCGGGTGCTGCGGCAAAATCTACGAGAGGTGGTCCTCATGATGCGCAAGGGCTCTGCGCCAACCAGCAACCAATCGGGCGCTGTCGGGGCCAGCTCGATGCGGCACAACCTTTCTCTCGATCGTTTCGTATAGCAAATCGAGGGCAAGGCCGCTGAAGTTCGCGAATGAAACCCGGTGGAAATCGAGCACCGGTCCTTTGGCCGGCTGGTCAGCGGCCTCGGTCATTCTCGTTAACCAGTGTGTTTCAAAGACCGGCGCGTCGGAGACCAACTGGCGCGTTCCGAGGACTTCGAAGAAACGGGCCGCGACTACATCGACGCATGGCGCAGCGTGGACGATTTCTATGGGGATCCGGTGAACTGCTGCGCTCTCATCAGACCAGTCATCGAGGCTCCATGATCTGGATGGCCGCATAAGAGATGACCAGGTCCTAACCTGTCCTTCGTCGAGCCATGACAAACCGATCTCGATCGGCCAGCTGTCAGACGAAAGGCTGCTGGCTTCGAAGTCGATGACCGCATAGTGTGACATAGCAGCCTTTTTTCAGTGTTTTCTGTGTTGTCGGACATATCTCTCTCGACGATAGCACCATACGACATGCACGCCATGTTAAGCTGCACGCGCTGATCACTCCGTTTCCGGTAGATGTGAAAGCATTACGCCGCCCTGCGAGGGGCGGCGTTGGCGATTTCTTGGGCTTGAAGGAGAAGGTCTTGGTCGTCTTCGAGCCGGTCAAGTTCGGCCTTGAGCCTTTTCAGGTATGGGAGCATCCAGGTTTCGCCCTGGGTGATCAGCCTCGCTGCCTGACTGAGGGTAGTTCTGACCTGTTCGATCCGCGCGGTCGAGGAGGTCAGGGAGACTTGGGCTCTTGCGTTCGCCGCGGCCCGCGCGGTTGTCTTTTTCGACATAGCACTCCATGCCCGACCACCGCAGGGATGCGGCTGGTTTCGAGGGCATGGAAGGTGTTCGCTACATGAAGTGGCTCCGTTCGTGCTGAGGCTGAAAGTAGCCGACAGATTTCGCGGGATAAACATCTGTATAGGAAACAGTTCGTTCTGACCTGTGATCGGTCTTTCCGGGAACGATGATCACTTCCTGGTATTCATTGCCGGTAAAGGCGGTGGTGTCAGGACGGGCGCGCCAACTTGAGCAAAAGAAAGGTGAGTGGGGCCAGCGCGCCCTGGCGCCGGGGGATCCAGCCCCGGCGATCTCGGCGTCAGTTACGGTTTCCGCGGTGCTTGGCGATGGCTTGCTCCGCTGCGAGCAAGTCGCAGACCCGGTAGGACGCCTCCAGAGCATCGCGCAAAAATCGCATGGCATCGTCTATCAGACCGGGGGCCAGCTCCGGCTCCAGCTTCGCCATTTCGCGAAGCGCCGAACGAGTAGCGTGGCGGAAATCCTCAGTGAGCAGTGAGTTTTGTTCGAGATGCTTGTCGAGATCGCCAGACCACCGCTGGAGTGGTTTGAACGCCTCGTAGGGAAGCTGGCTGATCTCTTCGCACGCCGCTCGGGTATGGCGTGACGCGTCAGCGAGGATGTCCTCCATCCTCTCGAAATCTCCGTGCATTTTCTGATCGAAGAAATGCACCATGCGATGGTTGTTGCCGTTGGCGTATGTGGTGGGTTTCGGAAACATGTTTCTCTCCAAGTCTGCGAGCCGGAGTGCGACCGGCCCTCACCATGGAGGGGCCGATCATACTGCCGGTGGTTAGACTGCCGATTGGCGTCCCGATTTCATCGTTCGCCGCATGCGATGCTCAACGGCGACGGAGGTTGAGCTGCGTTCCCTCTGGTGCTCGACGGCTATACCGTGCTCGGCATGGAGACGCGCGCGCACCCATTGCATCCTTTCCCAAGGGGCATCTGCCAGACGACCTGTAACCGGTGTGCCGGTCATTCCAATGGGGAAGCCATCATGGTTCGGACTGACCGACAACAGACGAGCGCCGATGAAGCGAGTGGGCCGTTTCAAACCTGCACTTTTTAGGTCGGACAAGCGTGTGAGGCGAATGTCGTAGCCGGTGTGTGAAATCGATGTCGCAGTTGTCCCATAGGCAAGCACGAGTTTGCGGGAAGCTCCTTCGCCATCGACTTCGAGCACGAGGCAGGGGCGGGCCGTCGGCAATCCGTCTTTCGTTTGCGGATAGCGAACGGGGAAGCGAAACAGCACGACATGACCTGGCTGGACATATTCGGCCCAGTTGGCTGCGACATGGGTTGTGTGATCGAACATCAATATCTCCTGGCTTCGATGATCGACGCGGTCCAACATTGCCTCTCTCGGGTATCGGCCACCGGATGCGCGTCACAACGCGCGTGCAGCCGGTGCAGATATCCCTCTCGGTGGAAGTGCAGCAGGATCGCCGCTTAACCTCGTTTCGGCGCTAATGGAGGCGGGCGGGCATACAGTCGGTAGGAGAAATGCGGAGTGCCTCAGCAACAAACCGTCGCCTGTGCCGCGCCTCTATCCCCGTGTGCGCTGCCGCGGAGAGCGGCGCTTCACCGCGACCGGCCGCATGATCGGTTCGGGTTCCGGAGCATGGGGCAGATTGCAGTTCTCGGGATCTATCGTTTCGTCGTTCTCGAAACCTTCGGCGAAGGGACCGCGTCCGGCCATTGCGTCGCTGATAGCCTGGGCCCAGCCGCATCCAGCTCGAGTGCTCTCGACGGAGTGTGACTGTTCGACCGCGGCCCTTATTGCTTCATCAGTATCGGCCGAACGGATCCTGTCAGCATGAGCCGTGGCTTCCTGTCGGCGCTCAGCCTCCCGCTTGTTCGCGATATGCTGCGACTCTCCGGATCTCCGAGCTTCTTCCCGTTGCCTTGCGCGCTTCAGATCCCACGCCTGCCACAGAGCCTCATTCCTTGAGCGCACGGTCGCGCGGTCCCGTTGTCTGGCCCCCGTTGGTGCTGCTTTTGCCTGCCGCCGTTTTCTTTTGATCGCTGCCGTCTTCGGTCCCTCGTGCCTCTGGGGCTCAAGCCCTTCCGGCGCGTCGCCAGCCGCTGCTTGATCGGCATAGGAACGCAGGTCGATACGAGCGGATGATCCACAGCGTTTGAGCGCGGCGTTTGTTCGGTTTTCCCATTCTTGGCGCATGAGAAGGACGCAGGCGGCACCGGTGTCCCGTGCGTCGAGCACACGCGTTTTCTCTCCGAAAACGCCACTATCGCGCTCGACTTCCCGGGTCGTGAACCGGATGTGCGCATGAAAGTTGATATTGCTCTTTGTTGGGTCATTTAGAGCGGTAAAATAGTCCTGTTCGCCGACCTCCGTCCCACGGTTTTTCCAGAGCGCCTTCCCCCATTCTTCGTCGAAGAATCTGGGGGCGTGGGTCACATAATGGACGGCAACACCGAACGAGTCTCGCAGCCAGCACGCAAACCCGTGAACCAGACGGATCTGCTCGTTGTGCGGCAGCTCAGCGGGCAGGGCCGGCCTCAGTTCCCTCGCGACACGCGCGTTGCTTCGCACCTCGGATTTCTCGGCGGCGTTCCAAAGTTCCTCGGCAGAGGATTTCCAGCCCACGAGGCCCTCGTGCAGGAGACCCGGAACATTGCGATAGTTGAAAATCAGACCAGTCCGATGATCGGTCATCCGGCTCCGAGAGGCGTAAGCGGCCGCGGCGACGGATGACCGTCCGTCCGACCGGGAAATGACCAGGAGTGGGCAATGGCTGGCTGGATGTGGGCGCAAGTGTTTCATAGAAATGAAATCGTGCCCGGGGCGGGTATCCGCTCCTCAATGCTCGCGGCAGCGCGCGGCAAAGTTTCAACTTTGCGTAACTGCGCCCTTGCCTCTCGGCGGCGGGGACGGGTGCCGTGCACAGCTGTTCCCGCGTCGTCGTTCCGATTTTTGGGTGCGCGAAGCAAGGCCGGGCAACATCTCCCTTTCGGAGATGAGAAATCAGGAGGTGTTCCCATGACAGATCGCAGCAAACGGGTAGAGATGCTCAGGGAAAAGCTGGAGCAGGCGCAGGCGCGCTTGAAATCTGCGGAGGGCGAGGAGAAGAAGCGTCAGCGCAAGGAAGACGATCGGCGTAAATACATCCACGGTGGTGCGTTTCTGGCGGCGATGGCCAAGGCCAGCCCGGAGGATCGCAAGAGGTTGGAACGGTTCATCGACAAACACATCAATCGACCGACAGATCGGAAGTTTCTCGGTCTTGAGCCTATGCCCGCGTCGCCCGGAGAGAAGCAATAGCCAGCATCGACCGTTAGTCGCGATCAGCAGCTACCGGGTGATTCCATGAAGAACTGAATCGGAGCGGTTGAGACCTGAGAGATTGGCAATCTGACTGCCGTCTCCGAAGGTTTTCCCGCTTATCCACCAAAGAAAGCCGCGACATTAGCAACCATTCCTTTTGTCCTGAATGTCATCAAGGCGACTTTCCTTACTTTCGCTGCGAGCGCGCGGTGTGAGATATGTGCAGTGACCTCACGGCGATCCAAATGCCCTCAGCCAGCATCGTAGCTTGAGAAGATACCTGTGGTGCCATCCTTATGGATCAGGAACACATCGTAGGCTTCCCGCTCATCCTCTGGACCCATGCCAGGTGATCCATAAGGCATGTCGGGCACGGCGAGACCGACGGCATCAGGGCGCTCTGAGAGGAGCCTTCGGATGTCGGTCGTCGGCACATGTCCCTCGATCATGTAGCCCTCGATCTCGCCGGTGTGACAGGAGGTCATGTTCTGGGGGATGCCCTTCTCGAGCTTGTGCCGGATCAGGAGGGTGCCGAAGCTGCGCTCGGTGGTGACTTTGAAGCCGTCCTCCTCCAGGATCTTGATCCAGGCGGAGCAGCAGCCGCAATTTGGATCTTTCAGAACGTGGATCGCGGGGGAGCTTTGAGACAGTCCGGCGGTTGGCGCTGTCGCGGCGAAGCACGCGGCGGAAGCCATCATGGCGCGGCGGGTCAGGATCATCGGTGTCTCCATTTCAGGTCGTTGCAGTTGCGTGATCGGGGCGTGTCTCAGCGGTCAGACCGACGTGCCCCGCAGGTTCAGGTGTGCCTGTGGGCCGGAAGAACAGCAGCCGGAGGGCGTTCATCGTGACCAGCACTGTGGCACCGGTATCCGCGAGGATCGCGATCCAGAGGCCGGTGATCCCGAGCACGGTAGTTACGAGGAAGACCGCCTTGAGCCCGAGGGCGATCGCGATGTTCTGGCGGATGTTCGACATGGTGGCCCGGGCGAGGCGGATCTTCCCCGGCACATCGGTCACGCGGTTGCGCAGGATCGCGGCGTCGGCCGTCTCCAGGGCGACATCGGTGCCCGAGCCCATGGCAACGCCGACATGCGCAGCGGCGAGCGCAGGAGCGTCGTTGATCCCATCGCCGATCATCATCACACGGGCGTCCGTTGTCAGATCGCGGATCGCCGTCACCTTGTCTTCGGGCATCAGCTCCGACCGATGCTCGATTCCGAGCCCCTCGGCGACGGCCTGCGCTGTGCGTGGGTTGTCCCCGGTCAGCATGACCGAGGAGATGCCGAGTCCGCGCAGCTGCGCGACCGCGTCCGCCGCATCGGCGCGCGGCTCGTCCCTGAGCGCGATGAGGCCCTGAGGCACGTCTTCGCGTAACACAATGACCACCGTCTTGCCCTGGGCTTCGAGTTTCGTGACCCGGGTCCGCACGTCGTCCGTGAGTGCGCCGCGCTCGTTCGCCAGCCCTGGGGAGCCCACGCTGATGGTCACGCCGTCGATGGAGGCTTCCGCCCCCTTGCCAGGAAGCGCTCGGCCTCCGGTCGTTGCCGCCGCCTCCACGCCCCTCCTTTCGGCCTCGGCGCAGATCGCTTGTCCGAGCGGATGGCTCGCGCCGCTCTCGACCCCGGCGGCAAGCGCCATGAGGTCGTCGGCGCTTCCACTCAACACCGAGACATCTGTCACGCGGGGCCTGCCATGCGTAAGCGTCCCGGTCTTGTCGAAGGCGACATGGGTCGTGCGGGCCGCCGCCTCGATCACTGCGCCGCCCTTCATCAGCAGGCCGTTGCGCGCCCCCGTGGAGAGCGCCGAAGTGATCGAAGCCGGCACCGAAATGACCAGCGCGCAGGGGCAGCCGATCAGCAGCAGCGCCAGCGCCCGGTAGACCCATTCGCCCCAGGCCAGGCCGAAGGCCAGCGGAGGGACGACGGCGACGAGGACAGCGGCCCCGACCACGGCGGGCATGTAGATCCGGCTGAACCGGTCGATGAAGCGCTCGGTTGGCGCGCGGGCGATCTCTGCCTCTTCCACGAGGCGGACGATGCGGGCGATGGTATTGTCCTCGGCCGACCTCAACACCCGCACGCGCAGAAGCGCCTCGGCGTTGATCGACCCGGCGAAGACCTCCGCGCCCGGCTCCTTGAGACTCGGGACGCTCTCGCCGGTCACCGGGCTTTCGTCGACCCCCGACGTGCCGTCGATCACCTCGCCGTCGCAGGGCACGCGGTCGCCGGGGCGGACCTGCACGACCTGGCCGACCTGGAGCTTTTCGGCCGCGACCTCACGTGTCTTGCCACCCACCTCGAGCCGCGCCGTCTTCGGCACGAGCTTCGAGAGCGCCCGGATGCTGTCGCGCGCCTTGCCGGCCGAGACGCCTTCCAGGAGTTCGCCCACGGCGAAGAGGAAGACGACGAGCGCCGCCTCTTCCGGCTCACCGATCATCAGCGCGCCGCCAGCGGCGATGGTCATCAGCATCTCGATGGTGAAGGGCATGCCGGCCCGCACCATGGCGAAGGCGCGCTGTGCCACGGGCACGATCCCGACCAGTGTCGCCAAAACGAACGCCCAATGCACGATCTCAGCCGGCAGGACGAGCCGTGACGCCCAGGCTGCCGCCAGCAGTGCGCCGGTTCCGAGAACGAGGCGACCCTTGGAAGTCTTCAACCAGGAGGTCGGCGCATCATCGTCGGGCCCAGTGATCTCCTCCGGCTCGATGTCGATTTCCACAGCCTCCGCCGTATCCGGAAAGGCGCCATCCGGCAGCACAAAGCCGCCCTTGGGCTTTTCTGGCCGTGCGCCCTTGGGCGCGATCCCGAAGCCGACGCCGCGCACTGCCTGCTCGATGCGCTCGGGCGGTGTCTGTGTCTCATCGAGCGTCAGTCGCAACCGCTCGGCCATCAGGGCGACATCGACACGCTCGACGCCAGGCAGACGCTCAACCGCGCCGCGCACCTTGGCGGCGCATGACCCGCAATCCATGCCTGTAACACGCCATTCGCGTTGTTGTCCGCTTCCGTCTGCCATGAAGGCTCTCCGTCGTGATTCTTCGACCGAACCTTGATATACGACCTACAGCAACTGTAGGTTCAAGACCCGCGCGGGCGTTTTTCCCAATGTCGGTGCTTGGGCTTTCCATGCGATTTCACCAACGGAAGGAGGCGTCACATGCTGTCTATCGGCACGCTTGCCAAGCGGACCGGCACCAAGGTGCAGACGATCCGCTATTACGAACAGATCGGTTTGATGCCCGAGCCCGGGCGGAGCGAGGGTGGCCAGCGCCGCTACGGAGCATTGGAACTCGACCGCCTCGCGTTTATCCGGCACTCTCGACAGCTCGGCTTTTCGCTGGAGGCGATACGAGAACTTCTGGACCTCTCGGACAGCCCAGAAAGGTCCTGCGCGCAGGTCGATGCAGTCGCTCAAAAACAGCTTCGCGAGGTCGAGGCGCGTATCGCCCGGCTTGAGGCGCTCCGGGTCGAACTGCGACGGATGATCGGCGAGTGCAGGGCCGATCGTGTTGCGAACTGCCGCATCCTTGAGGTGCTACGCGACCACGAAGAGTGCCTCTCCGATCACGACCGGCCCGACTCCTGATGCCGACCATATTGATCTATCCGTCCGCTGCGCTGGCCGAGATCGCCGGCTGCTTTGCAATCTGGGCCTGGTGGCGGGGCGCGTCGATCTTCTGGCTGCTGCCAGGGATTGCGAGCCTTTTGCTGTTCGGCTGGCTTCTGGCACAGGTCGATGCAGGTTTCGCCGGGCGAGCCTATGCCGCCTACGGCGGAGTCTATATCGCCGCATCGCTTCTCTGGATGTGGAGCGCAGAGGGGCAGCGGCCTGATGTATGGGACATCGCCGGTGCCTGCCTGTGCCTGATCGGCGCCGCAGTGATCCTTCTCGCACCACGCGCAGGTTGATAAGGACTCGAAGCCGCCATTGCGCTTCGGTCTCTGAAACGCTCAACTGCACCATAAGTGTATAGGGCGGCCATCAAGGCCAGCATAGCCCGTATTCCTTCGAGCGCCGCAGCTGCTTTCCGACCGCCCCCTGAAGCAAGACGCGCAGTTGGTCGACCACTGGGATCGGCTTCCAGATCGTCGTCGTTTTCTCCCGCTCTACACCGGCTTTCGTGGTCCATTGCTTGACCACTTCCCGAACCGGAGCGCGATGGTTCCACCGCCAGACGATCTCGTCGAGGTATCGCTGGAGGTGCTGTCGACCGAGGTTGTGGTAGACGCCGACCAGAGCGCGTTGCACCTGGGCGATCACTGCCTCGGCCGTGTTCACGTGAGCGCCGGTCTCCGGGTTGGCATACTCCTTCTGGCTGTGGATCACATACTGGTGGTCGGCCATGGTTTTCCCCAGACCCCTGTAGCTCTTGCTTCCATCGGTCATCAGGCTCGTCGTCTCGGGATCGATCCATTCCAGAAGAACCGGCTCGAGCGTCGCCCTCTTGTCATCGGCAACAACCCTGGCGCGCGCCTGTCCGGCGCGAGAGGCCGCCACGAATATCATTGGCTTTCCGGTCCCTTTGCCCCTCGGGTTATAGGCTCCTGACAGGGATTTCGGGGCTCCCCCGACATATGCCTCGTCCACCTCGACGATGTCCTCCAGAGGCCGCAACTCGCCGTTCCGGTCGTCCATCATTTCCCTGATGGCGTGCCCCAACTTCCATGCGGTCTTCTGGTTCACGCCGAGCAGCCGTGCCATCACGAGCGAAGAGATGCCCTTGCTCGATGTGAGCACAAGGAACATCGCGCAAATCCAGATACGCAAGTCGAGCTTGGTGCCGTGCATCGGGGTCAGCGTAGTGACCGTGAACTGGAGACGACAGTCCCTGCACTGGTAGAGCCCCGGGCGGCAGGTCCTTCCGCGCAACTCCGACGAGGTCACCGACCCGCAATGCGGACAGTGCCTGCCGGTCGACCATATGATACCCTCCAGGAAGCGTCGCGCGTGCATCTCGCTCGGCATCCGCTTCCAGATGTCAGGGATAGACTTCAGTTCGGTGATCATCAGGGCTCTCCGCTCGTTCCGCGAACCGAGCAATGTTGGCCCGGCGGGTGTTCGGCGAAGAAGAAACCAGGAAAATCGCGCAAAATGCGGCGAGATGGCGGAAAAGCTAAGCCACGTCAGGGCGTTTGGCCATTGGCTGCTTTTTCTCGTGGATAAGCGGGAAGGTTTTTCCTTGGGGACCTGCGATCTTCCACCGGGGCGATATCCGCATCTTCAACGCAAGGATCACAGAGTTCGGGCCGGAGATCCAGGTCCCTCTACCGCCTACCCGGCGGCTAACTGGTGGGACCCGGCGCACTCTTGTATCAAGAGCGTTGTTTCTCAGCCGCCTACGCGGCGGCTCACACCGGGTCCCTGGTAAGGAGATAGGTTGGCGCCGATTCAGACGGAAACACCTTTTTCTCCTCTACCGCCTACGCGGCGGCTAACTGGTGGGACCCGGCGCACCCTTGTAACAAGAGCGTTGTTTCTCAGCCGCCTATGCGGCGGCTCACGCCGGGTCCCTGACAAGGAGATAGGGTGGAGCCGTTGCACACGGAAACACCTTTTTCTCCTCTACCGCCTACGCGGCGGCTAACTGGTGGGACCCGGCGCACTCTTGTATCAAGAGCGTTGTTTCTCAGCCGCCTATGCGGCGGCTCACGCCGGGTCCCTGACAAGGAGATAGGGTGGAGCCGTTGCACACGGAAACACCTTTTTCTCCTCTACCGCCTACGCGGCGGCTAACTGGT